>NZ_LR701544.1:2484750-3893570 GCF_902498815.1 Roseovarius sp. EC-HK134 | reverse complement strand
GGGCTATCGGGGGCCGCAATGGCCGGGGCGGCGGGACCCTCCAGCAGATTGGCCCCGATGGGCCAGAATTGTTGTTGATAATCGCTGCTTTCAGCGATGTAGCTGTCTCGCGCGATCACCCCCTCGGCGCGGTAGACCTGAAGCACACGCTCCGCCTCTTCGCGCCGGTAGGGTCCAAGGGCGATGGCATACCAGCCGCGCCCCAAGGCAAATCCGTTCACATCCGCCAAAGTCGCGGCATAGCGGCGCGCGGCGTCCTGTGCCGCGTTCAGGCTGGGCTGCGCCTCGACCTGGACCCAGACAACCGGCTCCTCTTGCGCACGCGCCGCAGGCAGCGCCATGAAAACCGCAAAAATGAACCCCAGTAAGATACGCGCCATAAGTTTCCCTAAATTCTGTCTTGATAACGGTCGTTGCGACCTTTTTGGCGTTTTATCAAAATTGCCGGGCGATGCACTCGAAAACTTCGGGGTTTGTGCAGGGGCATTGGGGGCCAAACGCCCGATTGACCCTGCCCCGCACCCGGCCTAGGTAGGGGCGGCAAATCAGGGGCAGCATTGGGGTCAGGCATGAGCGACACGACCGGCAAACCGCGCAGCTTTCAGGAAATCATCCTGAGATTGCAGAGCTATTGGGCCGCACAAGGCTGTGCCATGATGCAGCCCTATGACATGGAGGTGGGGGCCGGCACCTTTCACCCTGCCACCACGCTGCGTTCTTTGGGATCAAAACCCTGGGCTGCGGCCTATGTGCAGCCCTCGCGCCGCCCCACCGATGGCCGCTATGGCGAAAACCCCAACCGCCTTCAGCATTATTACCAGTATCAGGTGCTGATCAAACCCAGCCCGCCCGATATGCAAGACCTCTACCTTGGCAGCCTGCGCGCCATCGGCATCGACATGGCGCTGCATGACATCCGGTTTGTCGAGGATGACTGGGAAAGCCCCACCTTGGGCGCTTGGGGTCTGGGATGGGAGGTGTGGTGCGATGGCATGGAAGTGTCGCAATTCACCTATTTCCAACAGGTCGGCGGGCATGACTGCGCGCCGGTTTCGGGCGAGTTGACCTATGGTCTGGAACGGTTGGCGATGTATGTGCTGGGCATTGATCATGTGATGGACATGCCCTTCAACGATCCCGCCGCGCCAATTCCGTTGAACTATGGCGATGTCTTTCGTCAGACCGAGGAAGAATACAGCCGCTGGAATTTTGACGTGGCCAACACGGAGGTGCTCTTGCGCCACTTTGAAGAGGCCGAGGCCGAATGTCAGGCCACCCTCGCGCAAGAGGCCGTGGACCCAAAGACCGGCAAACGCATCATCATGGCCCATCCCGCCTATGATCAATGCATCAAGGCGTCGCATCTTTTCAACCTGCTTGACGCGCGCGGGGTAATCTCAGTGACAGAACGGCAGGCCTATATCGGCCGGGTGCGGGCGCTGGCGAAACAATGCGCCGATGCCTTCGTGCAGACAGAGGCAGGGGGGCAGGTGGCATAATGGGCAAGATATTGGCGGGGGCGATCTTGATTTCGGCATTGGTGGCCGGTGCGGCCATGTATTATCTGCAAGTCTATCACTTCTACGAAGAGGTGGCGGCGGATGGCACGAATGATGTTGTCCTGACCTCTCTGGTCACGGGCGCGCCGGAACCGGTGCTCTACGACAACTTCACCGCCATTGACGCCAACAGCAGCCCGATCCGCTATCGCGCCTGTTTTACCACCGCGATGAGCCATGCCATGCTGACCGAGACCTATGAGCTGTATGAGCGGGCAGAGCCGCTGACCGCGCCCGACTGGTTCGACTGCTACGATGCGCAGGCCATCGGCCTTGCGCTGGAAGAGGGGCGCGCGTTGGCGTTTCTGGGCCAGCGCGATGTGATTTACGGCGTCGACCGCGTGGTGGCCATCACCGAGGACGGGCGCGGCTATGCCTGGCACCAGATCAACCGCTGCGGCGAGGTGGTGTTTGACGGACAGCCCGCCCCCGATGATTGCCCCGAACCGCCCCAAGGATACTAAGCCATGCCTGACCTCTTGATCGAACTCTTCTCCGAGGAAATCCCGGCGCGCATGCAGTCCAAGGCGGCGGATGATCTGCGCGCGCGCCTGACCGAGGCGCTGGTTGAGGCAGGGCTGACCTATGCGGGGGCGGCGGCATTTTCCACGCCCCGGCGGCTGGCGCTGACGGTGCAGGGGCTCAGCGGCCAAAGCCCGACCACCCGCGAAGAACGTAAAGGCCCGCGCGTCGATGCGCCCGAACAGGCGATCGAGGGCTTCTTGCGCGGCGCGGGGCTGACGCGCGACGATCTGGAAATCCGCGACGAGAAAAAAGGCCAGGTCTATTTCGCCACGATCACCAAGCCCGGACGCGCGGCGGCCGAGATTGTGGCCGAGGAACTTGATAAGATCATCCGCAATTTCCCTTGGCCCAAGTCGATGCGCTGGGGGGCGGGGTCTTTGCGGTGGGTGCGCCCGCTGCATTCCATCCTCTGTATCCTGACCGATGAGGCGGGCGAGGTGACGGTTGTTGATTTCGACGTCGACGGCATCCGCGCGGGCAACACGACCGAGGGGCATCGCTTCATGGCGGCAGGGCGCTTTGCCGTGTCCTCTTTTGACGATTACCGCACCAAGCTGCGCCGCGCGCATGTCATTCTCGAGGCCGAAGAGCGGGCCGCGCATATCTGGCAAGAGGCCAGCAATCAGGCCTTTGCATCGGGGCTGGAACTGGTCGAGGACCCTAGCCTTTTGGCCGAGGTGGCGGGGCTGGTGGAATGGCCCGTGGTGCTGATGGGGCGGATTGACGACGCCTTTTTGGGCCTGCCGCCCGAGGTGCTGCAAACCAGCATGCGCGAACATCAAAAGTTCTTTTCGGTGAAAAACCCCAAGACAGGCCGGATCGAACGCTTTGTCACCGTCGCCAATGTCGAGACCGCCGATCAGGGCGTGACCATCCTGGCGGGCAATCAAAAGGTGCTGGCGGCGCGTCTGTCGGATGCCAAATTCTTTTGGGAAAACGACCTGCGCACCGTGCAAGCCGAGGGGTTGGAGGGGATGGGCGCGGGGCTCGCGCATGTCACCTTCCACAACAAGCTGGGATCACAGGCCGACCGCATCGCCCGTATCGCCGCGCTGGCGCGCGAGATTGCGCCGCATGTGGGCGCTGATGCCGATCTGGCAGAACAGGCGGCACGCGTGGCCAAGGCCGATCTGCAATCCGCCATGGTGGGCGAATTCCCCGAATTGCAGGGGCTGATGGGGCGCTATTACGCGGCGGAGGTGGGGCTGGCCCCCGAGGTGGCGGCCGCCTGCCAAGAGCATTATTCGCCGCTGGGGCCGGGCGACGCCGTGCCAAGCGCGCCGGTATCGGTGGCGGTGGCGCTGGCGGATAAGATCGACACGCTGACGGGGTTTTGGGCGATTGACGAGAAACCGACGGGGAGCAAAGACCCCTACGCGCTGCGCAGGGCTGCGTTGGGCGTTATTCGGTTGGTGTTGGGGAATGGGTTGCGGTTGCGACTCTCCACGGTTCTTGAAAACAAACTGCATTCAATAATACTCGCACTAAGGCCAAAGGATTTTGTGGTCGCGGTCGCGCGGTTTCATCAAGTGCAACATGTTTTGGCGCAACTGGAAAGTTCTCTCGAGAGTTCCCTTTCTGACAGCCGTGAACACCTAGAAAAAGCCCTTCAAGCAGCTCGCGCTGACTTTGCCGTTGCGGAAGCCGAGTATAGGCCGAAAGTTGAAATAGAAAATCGAGAAACGACTTCGAAGTTTACAGACCTCCTCTCCTTCCTCCACGACCGTCTCAAGGTCCATCTGCGCGACGAGGGCATCCGTCATGACGTGATTGATGCCTGCCTTGCCATGCCGGGCAATGACGACCTCACGCTTTTGGTCCACCGCGCCCGCGCCCTCAGTGACTTCCTCAAAACCGACGATGGTGAGAACCTGTTGCAGGGCTTCAAACGCGCCAACAATATTCTCACCCAAGCCGAGGAAAAGGATGGGGTGGAATATTCTTATGGCGCGGATGTGAAATTCGCGGAAACCGACGAGGAAAAGGCGCTCTTTGCTGCCCTCGCCACCGCAGAGCCCGCCATTGCCAACGCCCTCAAAGCCGAGGATTTCGCGCGCGCGATGGGGGCCATGGCGGCGCTGCGCGCGCCCATCGATGCTTTCTTTAACGCCGTGCAGGTCAATGCCGAAAGCCAAGTCATCCGCCGCAACCGCCTCAACCTGCTGAGCAGCATCCGCAATATCTGCCTGCAAGCGGCAGACCTTGGCCGGATCGAGGGCTGATTTCATCCGCCCCGGGCTTGACCCGGGGCCTCGCCAAAATAAGCAGAGGCCCCGGGTCAAGCCCGGGGCGGGTGAGGCTGCGGGGCGGACTGTTAGAGGTCGGGTATTTCTGTCGCAATGTCCCGCCAGTCCGGGTTTGCGCTTGTGATCAAGGCGATCTTCCACGCGCGATGCCAGCGTTTTATCGACCGCTCCCGCCGAAGGGAGGTTTCGAAATCATCCTGCGGTTCGAACCAGACAAGCCGCCGGATGTTATACTTCGCGGTATGGGCGGACAGGCCAGCGCGATGCGCTGCGACACGGCTGCGCAGGTCATGCGTGCGCCCGGTGTAGAGCGCACCACAGGGGCGTGACGCCATTATGTAGACGAAATGTGTCATTCCACAGTCTTGGCGCATTTTGGTTTCCAATGTGTGAATCCCGCCCCGGGCTTGACCCGGGGCCTCGATGCTTTGTGGAGCAAGGCCGCGGATCAAGCCCGCGGCGGGTGAGGCTGTGGGGCGGGAGAGGCCCCGGTTCAAGCCCCGGGCGGGGTTTTCTAACCAAGCCGGACCGATCCCAAACCCGTGATCCTTTCCCTTGCCTTGTGCTGCAACGCGCGTATGGTGCGGTCAAAGGAAAGGTGCCGCAGTGCAGCAAGACGACAGCCATATCACCCTCATCACCCCCACGGCCCCGATGCATACCCATACCCATGGGGGGCGTGCGAAATGTCTGCAGCGCCTTGTGCGGCTTGATCTGCCGGTGCCGCGCACCGTGGCCCTGTCGTTTGAGGCGGTGCATCGCATCGCGGCGGGGGAATTGCCGGATATGGCGCGGTTTCTGGCCCCGTTCGGCGCGGCCCCGCTCCTGTGTGTGCGCCCCTCGTCCGAAGACCCTGATTGGGGCGGGCCGGGGGCTGTACTCAACATCGGCATCAATGATACACGCTTTGTCGAACTTGCGGAGCGCATCGGCAAAGAGGCCGCCTCGCATATCTATCTGCGGTTTGTGCAGGCCTATGCCATCCATGTCGCCCGGCTTGATCCGGATGTGTTCGAGGATGTCTCGCCCGATCCGGTGCTGGGGCTGAGCCAAGCGCTCAAGGCCTATGAATCCGAAGCCGAAGAAGAATTCCCCCAAGATCCCGGCAAGCAATTGACCGAGGTGCTGCGCTCTATGGCGCGCGCCTGGGAGGGGACGACGGCGCGGCTCTTGCGACAGGCCAAAGGTGCGCCCGCCGATGCGGGCCTTGGCCTTGTGGTGCAGGAATTGGCGCTGGGGTTGGGGCAGGGGGAATGTGGCTCTGGCGTTATGCAACTGGTCAATGGCCAGACCGGCGCGCGGCAGATCATTGGCCGCTACCTCAGCCAAAGCCAGGGGCGCGATGCGCTCAGCAGCGGTGCGGATGCGATCTATCTCACCCGGGATCCGCGCGGCCCCTCGCTCGAGGATCTGGCCCCCGATGCCTTTGCCGAAATCCGCGCCTATGCCGAGCTGATGCGCGCCCGCCTGCGCGAGGAAATGCAGGCCGAATTCACCATCGAGAATGGCAAGGTCTGGATTTTGGACGGGCTGCGCGTGCCGCGCAACGGCCGCGCGGCGGTGGCCATTGCCGTAGGGCTTGCCGAGGATGACATCATCAGCCGGGACGAGGCCTTGATGCGGGTCGAGCCGCGCGCGCTTAATGAATTGCTGCACCGACAGGTTGATCCCAACGCCCCGCGTGATGTGCTGGCGCGGGGAATCGCCGCCAGCCCCGGTGCTGCCACGGGCCGCGTGGTTTTTTCCGCCGCCGAGGCGCAGGCCGGCCATTCGCGCGGCGAGGCCTGTATCCTTGTACGCCGCGAAACCAGCCCCGAGGATATTCGCGGCATGCATGCCGCCGTGGCGGTTCTGACCGAGCGGGGCGGCATGACCAGCCACGCGGCGGTGATCGGGCGCGGCATTGGCCTGCCCTGCGTGGTCGGTGCCTCGGAAATTCATTTTCAGACCCGGCGCAAGCAACTGACCATGCCCGATGGCCGCGTGGTCAAGGCCGGTGATGTGATCACCGTGGATGGCACCGGCGGTCTGGTGCTGGCGGGCGAGACGCCGCTTCTTGAAGTGGCACGCGACGACGCCTTTCAGACCCTAATGAGTTGGGCGGATGACGTGCGCGACATTGCTGTGCGCGCCAATGCCGATACCCCCGCGGATGCCGAGGTGGCGCGCAAGTTCGACGCGCGCGGCATTGGGCTGTGCCGCACCGAACATATGTTCTTTGATACCGAGCGTCTGACGGTGATGCGCGAGATGATCTTTGCCGATGGCAGCACCGACCGTGCCGCCGTGCTGGAACGGCTCTTGCCGATGCAGCGTGCCGATTTGGCCGATCTCTTTCGGATCATGCAGGGGCTGCCGGTTTGTATCCGCCTCTTTGATCCACCGCTGCACGAATTCCTGCCCACCGACCGCGCGGGGCATCTGCAACTGGCCGAGGCGCTGGATCTTCCGCTCTCGGATGTCACCCGTCGGGTCGAGGCGCTGAGCGAGTATAACCCCATGCTGGGTATGCGCGGCGTGCGGCTTGGCATCACGGTGCCCGAAATCTATGACATGCAGGCGCGCGCCATTTTCGAGGCCACGCTTGAGGCCAGCCGCGAAGGCGCGCCCGTTGTGCCCGAGATCATGATCCCGCTGGTCAGTGCCAAGCGCGAGGTCGAGTTGGTCAAGACACGCGTCGATGCCGTGGCTGCTGCCGTGCGCAACGAGACCGGGCGCGATTTCACGTACCGTCTGGGCGTGATGGTCGAGACACCGCGCGCGTGCCTGCGCGCGGGCGAGTTCGCGCCGCTGGTGTCCTTTCTCAGCTTTGGCACCAATGACCTGACACAGATGACCTATGGCCTCTCGCGGGATGACGCGGGCCGCTTCATGTCGGAATATGTCAAGCAGGGCGTCTACCCCGAAGACCCGTTCCACATGCTCGATGTCGATGGTGTGGGCGAGTTGCTGAAAATAGGGGCCGAGCGTGGGCGCGCGGCAAATCCCGACATCAGCCTGTCAATTTGTGGTGAACATGGCGGCAATCCCGAATCAATCGCCTTTTGCCGCGATGCCGGATTTACCTATGTCTCCTGCTCGCCGTTCCGTGTTCCGGTGGCGCGACTCGCTGCCGCACAGCTGACGGTGCGCGACAAGATGCGGTAGTTTCCGTGCCTGTTTGCGCAAGATAAGACAAAGTCGAGCCATAATTTGCGATAGAAAATGCCATCGGCGGGAACCCGCCGGTGCCTCAGGTGGACGCCTGTGCCGATTTTGGCTAAGGGGCGCACATGCCGTGGACCATACGTCCACCCGCCTGGAGACGAGAATGAGACGGATTGCACTCGCTGCGGCAATCGCAGTGCTGGCAGGCCCGGTCATGGCCGACGCCCCTGTGACCCGATTGATGGAACAAGAAATGCGCGCGTTGCGCGCGATCTCAGGCGACCGGATGGCGCGCTACCTCAGCAGCCCCGAGACCGAGATTAGCTATTCAAGCACCTGGCTCGATCAGCAAGCCCCGGCCCAAGGTGGCCCCGAGTGGCGCTGTCTGGCAGAGGCGCTTTACTTCGAGGCGCGCGGCGAAAGCGTCAAGGGACAATTCGCAGTGGCCGAAGTGATCCTGAACCGCGTCGATGATCCCAATTATCCTGATTCCGTTTGTGGCGTGATCCATCAGGGCACGGGCCGCAAATATCAGTGCCAATTCACCTATACCTGTGATGGCCATGCCGACGTGATCGCCGAAGGCGACGCGTTTCGCCAAGTGGGCAAAGTGGCCCGCGCCATGGTCGATGGCGCACCGCGCAGCCTGACCAGTGGGGCCACGCATTACCACACCCGCAACGTCAACCCCCGCTGGGCCCGGCAGTTTCCGCGCACGGCCTCGATTGGCGTGCATTATTTCTACCGCCAGCCAACGCGCCTGTCCTCGAACTGAGGCACGGCGTAACGAAATCGCCGACTTTCATGACAATCGCGGTTGACTCGGCTGCGGGCGTCGCTAAAAGGCAGGCTTCATAAGAGATTCACGGGCGGTTTGACTGCCCGGCGCAGGAGACAAAAAATGGCAAAGCCGACGACCATCAAGATCCGTCTGAACTCGACCGCGGGCACGGGCCATTTCTACGTGACCAAGAAAAACGCACGCACCATGACCGAAAAGATGACCGTACGAAAGTACGATCCCGTGGTGCGCAAGCATGTCGAGTACAAGGAAGGCAAGATCAAGTAAGATCCCCCTTCCAGACCAGACAGCCAAAGCCGCGCCAACCCGAGCGCGGCTTTTTCCTTTTGGGCGCTCCGGTGGCCGGCAATTTTACCCAAAAGGGTTTGCCGATGTCCGAGATTCTGATCCGCCCCGTCTTTCCTGCCGACCATGCAGCGATTTCCGATCTGATGCGCGCGGCCTATGCCCGCCACATGTCGGGCACCTATCCCGAGACGCTGGTCCGCGCCGCCCTTCCTCATCTGACACGCCCGGTGCCATCGCTGCTTTTTGGTGGCCGCTATGTGCTGGCCGAGGCAGGGGATGAGGTGCTGGGCATTGCGGGCTGGAGCGATATCAGCCCCTTTGGCCGGACCTGCCCACCGGGTCAGGCGCATCTGCGGCATCTGGCCATTGCGCCAGAATGGCAGAGGCAGGGACTAGGCCGCGCGCTCATGGGGCATCTTCTTGCGATGGCAGACCTGACAGGGGTGCAGCAGATGCACTGCCTGTGCCCGCTCAATGCCGTGCCTTTTTGCAAGGCCAGGGGTTTTGACACGCTGGGCGAGGTCTTTCTGAGCCTCTCGCCCGATGTCAGCCTGCCCGCCGCACAGATGCGTCTTGAGTTGGGGGGCCTTCCGGATCTGCATCCCAAGGCATTCGTGGCTGGTGCGGCTCTCTGACCTGTGGCAATGTCCTGCGGGTGATGCGTGCCCCACTAACCCTGCTCTCAAAACTGATCGTGGTCTTTGCCGTTAGCTTGGCATTGGCCGGGGTAAGTTTTGCACATCGCTCTGTCGATACCCGCACGCTCGATCCCTCGTATCTTGCCTTCATCGCGGCTGGAGGGACGGCGCAGGATCTGTGCGAGGATCACACAGCACACGACACCGCCCCCGGACATTCCGACCATCGGGCTGCCCCTGGCTGTGAGGCCTGTCGTCTGGTTGATAGCGTGCTTGTTCTGGCGCTGCCGGAGACTGTCCGGACCTGGCAGGTGCCGCGCATCGCCCCCCTTGTTCCGGGCGCATCTGAGATACTTGCGCAATCCATTGCATATCGGTTGCAACAGGGACGCGCGCCGCCGCGCGTTTGAATTTCAAATCCAACAGCTTTTGAAATTCACCCCCACCATGGGGGCTGTCCCAATGGAGTCGTTCATGACGTCGATTGATCCAACCTATGCCCCTGCGCAGACGCGCACCGGGGTCAATAAATTCTACTTTGCCGCCTGGCGCTGGCATTTCTACGCGGGCCTGTTTGTCATCCCCTTCTTCTGTATCCTTGCCGTCACCGGCATGCTGATGCTGTGGATTTCGTGGATCGACGGGCGCGACGGCGAACGCACGCCGGTGGTGCCGCAAGAGATGGCGCTCGCCGTCTCGCAACAGGCTGAGAGCGCGCTGGCCGCCATTCCCGGTGGCACGCTCAAGCAATATGTGGCCCCTCGCCGGGATGATCTTGCCGCGATCTTCCGCGTTGATCTTGGCGATGAGGCCAACATGGTCGTTGTCGATCCCTACACGGCGGCGGTGCTCGAGATTTTCCCCCGCCGCTCGGGCTGGTATGATTTCGCCGATGGTATCCACAGCAACCTGATGCTGGGCGTGACCGGCGATCGGATGCTGGAAATTGCGGCCTCTCTTGGCATGGTGCTGATTGCCACCGGTCTCTACATGTGGTGGCCGCGCGGGGCAGGGTGGCGAACGGCCCTTGTCCCGACCTTTGGCCGGGGCCGCGCGCTCTGGCGGTCACTGCATGGCGTGCTGGGCTTTTGGATTTCCATCGTGCTCGCGTTCTTTCTTGTCTCTGGTCTTGCGTGGGCGGGGATCTGGGGCGAAAAGTTGGTGCAGGCCTGGAGCCAGTTTCCAGCCGAAAAATGGGATAACGTGCCCCTCTCGGATGATATCCACGCCAGCATGAACCACGACCGCAAAGAGGTGCCTTGGGCGCTTGAACTCACGCCGATGCCAGCCTCTGGTAGCCATGCCGGTCACGCAGGCGTCGATACAGAGGCCGGGACGCCGGTGACGATTGACACGCTCGACGCGCTCGCACGCGACATCGGCTTTGACGCCCGCTATCAGCTCAACCTGCCCAAGGGCGAGGCAGGCGTCTGGACCATCAACCGCGACTCCATGAATACCGACGACACCGACCCGACCACCGACCGCACGGTGCATGTCGATCAATACACCGGCAATATCCTCGCCGATGTGCGGTATGAGGATTACTCGCTGGCGGGCAAGGCGATGGCGGTGGGGATCGCGCTGCACATGGGCACGATGGGCCTTTGGAGCGTGCTGGCCAATACCGTCTTCTGCCTCGCGGTGCTGTTTCTCTGCGTCAGCTCCGTGGTGATGTGGTGGAAGCGTCGCCCTGCCGGGGCGGGCGGGCGTCTGGCCGCACCGCCGCTGCCCCGCGACATGCCGATGTGGCAAGGTGCGGTGCTGGTGGGGATAGCGGTCTCGCTGGCGTTTCCGATGGCGGGGCTAACGCTCATCACCGTGTTGGCACTCGATGGGCTGGTGCTCTCGCGCTTGCCGATGCTGCGCCGCCTTGTGAACTGACCGGCGCGCGCGCCCCTCTTGCCTGACCAAACCCAAGCAGAACCTCGCCCAAATGGCGGGGTTCTGTCGTTTTGGCTGTCCGCGTTTGCAGTTTGATGGGAATGTATGGGACAAATTTGAAGAATCAGGTCTTTTCCACGTGATTTCGCGAATCACTTTCGATATTTGGGCAAGAGTTATGGGTGATTCACTGCTGAAATAAGGGGTTTCTGTGGGAAAGGACGATGGATTCTATCCAAAGTGTCGGAGTAATCAGGGAAATCACGGGATATTTTAATTGCCCCAAGTTTCCGTATATTTTGTGATCAAGATTGAATGCTACACAATATAAGGTAAATTTTTTGCGAATTTTGCTACAGAATGTTGTTTTCACGGGCCTGCCACAACAATATCCTGTGCTTATCCCGTAAAAAATCGTTGCCATGGGACAATTTCCCAGTGTATCAAGAATACACGATGAGGACGGGATCACAGAGGGGCGCCAAGACCCCGAAAAACTCCCAAGTCAGGTTTCATACAGGCACCCGCTTTCATCGAACAAAGAGATCCGGCGCGCGAGCGAGCAGACATCCCCCCAGGTGGCGCGCGCAGTCGGACACCCCGCTCAAGCGGGACGAGGGCGGCGGGTTGATCAGTGGCAGCAGATCAACCCGCCGTTTCGTGTCTCAGGGGTACGTTTTCAATCTGGGGCAGATATAGGGACCAACGGGACAGTGGGCCGGATTTTTAGAGGCGAGAGCCTCCACAAGGTGGATGGAAAGGGCAGGGTATCAATCCCGGCCCTGTTTCGCCGTGTGATCGAGGCCTCAGACCCGAGCTGGACCGACGGGCTTAATCCGGAACTCATCATCGTTTATGGCGACCACCGCCGCCGCTATCTCGAATGCTATACCATCGAGGCGATGCAAGAGGTGGATGCCAAGATCGCCGCCCTGCCGCGCGGCTCGAATGCGCGCAAACATTTGCAGCGCCTGTTTCACGGTCAAAGCTTTCCCACCGCGGTGGATGAGACCGGGCGTCTGGTGCTGCCTGCCAAGCTGCGCAAGAAGATCGAGCTTGAGGACGAGGCGTTCTTTATCGCCGCCGGGGATACCTTTCAGATCTGGAAGCCCGAGACCTATGAGGCCGAGGAACTGTCCAAGACCGAGGAATGGTTGGATGAATTCCCCGATGACTTTGATCCGTTGATCCTGCTCGACAATCCGGACGGGGTTTGATCCATGGCCGCTGCCGCCGCCCCAAAATCCAACGCCCCGCATATCCCCGTTCTCTTGCGCCCGCTGATTGCCGCCGTGGCGCCGGTTCAGGGGGTTTGGCTTGATGGCACGCTGGGGGCAGGGGGCTATGCCCGCGCCCTGCTTGATGCCGGTGCCGATCAGGTCATCGGCGTAGATCGCGACCCGCTGGCGCATGACATGGCGCAGGGCTGGGGGGCAGAGTATGGCGACCGGCTGCGCCTTGTGCTGGGCAATTTCGCGCAGATGGATGACTATGCCACGGATCTTGACGGCGTCGTTCTCGATCTGGGCGTGTCCTCGATGCAGCTTGATCTGGCCGAGCGTGGGTTTTCCTTTATGAAGGACGGCCCCCTGGACATGCGCATGAGCCAAGAGGGGCCAAGTGCCGCCGATCTGGTGAATACCGCCGAAGAATCCGATCTGGCCGATATTCTCTATCTTTATGGCGAGGAACGCGCGAGCAGGCGGATCGCCCGCGCCATCGTCAAGGCGCGTACAGAGGCCCCGATTGAAACCACCCTGCATCTGGCGGGCCTTATCGAGCGGTGCTTGCCGCGCTCCAAGCCGGGGCAGGCGCATGCCGCCACCCGCAGCTTTCAGGCGATCCGCATCGCGGTGAATGACGAATACGGCGCGCTTATCGCAGGGCTGGAGGCGGCGGAGCGCGCGCTCAAAGAGGGCGGGCAACTGGCGGTCGTGACCTTTCATTCGATCGAGGATCGGATCGTCAAACGCTTTCTGACGGCGCGCTCGGGCGGGGGTGGCACCGGCAGCCGCCACGCCCCTGAAATCACACGCGAAGAACCGCAATTCACCCTCAAATCGCGCAAGGCCATCGGCCCCGATGACGAGGAATTGGCCGTAAATCCACGCGCCCGGTCTGCCCGGCTGCGTGTTGCCACGCGCACCGATGCCCCTGCAGGGCAGAGCGAGCGCAGCGCTTTGGGTGTCCCCATGTTGAAGGGAGCGAAATGATGCGCAGCATTCTTTATGTTTTGACCGCGCTATCCGTCATCGGTTTGGCCTTTTGGGCCTATCGCGAAAATTACCGCACCCAAGAGGCGCAGGCCAATGCGCAGGCGCTGCAAAATGCGATTGGCGAGGCGCGTGCGCGTCTGCGCGTGCTCAATGCCGAATGGGCTTATCTCAACCGCCCTGACCGGCTGATGGATCTGGTGGAATTGAACTACGACAAGCTGGGTCTCTTGCCCCTGCAACCTTATCAATTTGGCCGCGTGGATCAGGTCTCGTTCCCCAAGCCCGCCGAATTGCCGATCACCAACCCTGTTGATGTTTCGAACACGGAGCAGTTTCCATGATCCGCACGCCGCTGCGCCCGCTCGCGCGTATCCTCGAGGCCCGCAACCGGGGCGAAAACCCCGATGCCATCGAACGTGAGAACCTTCGCCTGCGTCACGAGGAAATGCGCGACCGCGCCCGTCGCCGCGCCGAGGGGCGGCTTCTGGTGCTGGCGGGCGTGTTCATCTTGGCCTTCGGGGTTGTCGGTGGGCGCATGGGCGTGCTGGCGGGCACCGAACCGTCCGAGCCCACGACCAGCGTCGCGGGCGCGCAGATCTTTGCGCAGCGCGCCGATATCGTGGATCGTGAGGGGCGCATCCTTGCCACGAATTTCGACACCCACAGTCTCTATGCGCAACCCCAGCAGATGATCGACCCGGAACAGGCCGCCGACAAGCTGGTCGAAATCTTTCCCGATCTCGACCGCGCGCGCCTGATCAAGGATTTCACTGGCCCGCGCAAGTTCCTGTGGATCAAGAAAAAACTCAGCCCCGAACAGAAACAGGCGGTGCATGACATCGGCGAGCCGGGCTTGCTGTTTGGCCCGCGCGAAATGCGGCTTTACCCCAACGGACGGCTGGCCGCGCATGTGCTGGGCGGCACCAGCTTTGGCCGCGAGGGGGTGCATGCCGCCGAACTGGTCGGCGTGGCGGGCATCGAACGGCATCAGGATGCGCGGTTGCGCGATCCGGCGCAGGCACATGAACCCCTGCGCCTGTCGCTGGATCTCAGCGTTCAAGCGGCGATGGAGCGGGTGCTTTTCGGCGGCATGAAGATCATGAATGCCAAGGGGGCGGCAGGTATCCTGATGGATGCCCATAGCGGCGAAGTGGTGGCCGTGGCCTCGCTCCCCGATTTTGATCCCAACGACCGCCCCGCATTGCCAACCTCTGGCAGCCCAAGCGATAGCCCGCTCTTTAACCGTGCGGTGCAGGGCGTTTACGAGTTGGGCAGCACCTTAAAGGTGTTTCCGGTGGCGCAGGCGCTTGATCTGGGCCTGATCAACCCCGAGACCATGATCAACACCAAAAGCCCGATGCAATGGGGAAAATTCCGCATTCGCGATTTCAAGAATTACGGCCCGGAACTCAGCGCGACCAAGGTGATCGTCAAATCCTCAAACGTCGGCACTGCGCGCATTGCGTTGGAAATCGGGGCCAAACGCCAGCGCGAATTTCTAGACCAATTGGGCTTCATCGCGCCCGTGCATCTTGAAATTGCCGAAGCCTCTGGCAGTACGCCCCTTTTGCCCAAGAACTGGTCGGACTTGTCGACCATGACGATTTCCTATGGCCATGGCCTTTCGATCAGCCCGATGCATCTGGCGGCGGGGTATGCCACGATTGCCAATGGTGGACGGCGGGTAACGCCCACGCTCTTGCGCGATCCCACCCGCGCGCCGGGCGAGCGGATCATCACCGAGGCCACCTCAGCCGCCATGCGCAGAATGCTGCGGCAAGTCGTGTCCGAAGGCACGGCAAGCCTTGGCGAAGTGCCGGGCTATGCCGTGGGCGGCAAGACCGGCACCGCCGATAAACCCAAGGAACGCGGCGGCGGGTATCACAAGGACAAGGTCATCTCGACCTTTGCCAGCATCTTTCCGGCCCATGATCCGAAATATGTTCTGGTGGTCACGCTGGATGAACCGGTCGAGACCTCTGGCAGTGAGGCACGCCGCACGGCGGGCTGGACAGCCGTGCCGGTGGCTGCGGAAATCATCCGTCGCGTGGCACCTTTGCTTGGGGTGCGACCCGAGATTGAACCTAGCCCGCTTGCTGTTATAAGCCTGACATCGAATTAAGCCGGAACGGGGCAGTGCGGTGGGGCAGATCAAAACATTGGCGGCTTTGGGACTGACAGCCCAAGCCGGGCGTCAGGCCAATATCACAGGGTTGGCGGTGGATAGCCGCGAGGTAAAGCCGGGCTTTCTCTTTGCCGCCTTGCCGGGCACAACGGTGCATGGGGCCGAGTTTATCCAATACGCGCTGCGCCAAGGGGCAGGGGCGATCCTGACGGATGCCACCGGCGCGCGGCTGGCGCAGGATTTCCTGAGCCTCAGCGATGCCGCCCTCGTCGTGGCAGAAGATCCGCGTCAGACGCTGGCCTTTGCAGCCGCTCTTTGGTTCGGCGCGCAGCCGGAAACCATGATCGCCGTGACCGGCACCAACGGCAAGACATCGGTGGCCACCTTCACCCGACAAATCTGGGAGCGGATGGGCCTTGCCGCCGTCAATCTGGGCACAACTGGGGTCGAAGGGGCCTATAGCGCGCCCTTGGGTCATACGACGCCAGAGCCGATCACCCTGCACCGGATGCTGGCCAAATGCGAATTGGCGGGTGTGACCCATGGCGCGATGGAGGCCTCCTCGCACGGCCTTGCGCAACGGCGTCTCGACGGCGTGCATCTGATGGCGGCGGGATTTACCAATTTCACGCAGGATCACTTGGATTATCACGCCAGCTTTGACGAGTATTTTGCCGCCAAGGCGGGGCTGTTCGCCCGCGTGCTGCCCGAGGATGGCGTGGCGGTGATCAATATCGACGATCCGCGCGGGGCCGAAATGGCGGCCATCGCCACCGGGCGTGGGCAGGACCTGATCACCGTCGGGCGTGCGCCGGGGGCCGATCTGCGCCTCATCGCGCAACGCTTTGACGCAACAGGCCAGGTGCTGCGCTTTGAATGGGAGGATGAGGTCAATCAACTGCGCCTCGATCTTATCGGCGGGTTTCAGGCCGAAAATGTGCTATTGGCGGCAGGGCTTGTGATCGGTGCCGGCGCCGATGCCGAACAGGTGTTCGAGGTTTTGCCGGATATGCGCACCGTGCGTGGGCGCATGCAGCTGGCGGCAACGCGCGACAATGGGGCGGCGGTGTTTGTTGACTACGCCCATACCCCCGATGCCGTGGCGACCGCGATCAAGGCACTGCGCCCGCATGTGATGGGACGGCTTATCGCCATCGTGGGCGCGGGTGGCGACCGCGACCGCGCCAAGCGGCCCTTGATGGGGCAGGCGGCGGCGGCCCATGCCGACCGTGTGATCGTGACTGATGACAATCCCCGCTCTGAGAACCCGGCCAGCATTCGTGCCGCCGTGATGCAGGGCTGCCCCAAGGCCACCGACGTGGGCGACCGCGCCGAGGCGATCCTGCGCGGCGTCGATGCGCTTGGACCGGGCGATGCGCTGCTCATCTGCGGCAAAGGCCATGAGACCGGGCAGATCGTTGGCGATGATGTGCTGCCCTTTAATGATGTGGAACAGGCGAGCATTGCGGTCACGCTGCTTGATGGGGGGCGGGCATGAGCCTTTGGTCAGCAAAAGAAGCGGTAGCCGCGACGCAGGGGCGCAGCACAGCCGACTGGCAGGCGACCGGCGTATCCATTGATACCCGCACCCTCAAACCCGGCGATCTCTTCGTGGCGCTCAACGCGGCGCGCGACGGGCATGAATTTGTGGCGCAGGCGCTGGCCAAGGGGGCTGCGGCGGCGCTGGTGTCGCGCATCCCCGAAGGCCTGCCCGCCGAGGCCCCGCTGTTGATTGTTGAGGATGTACAAAAAGGGCTTGAGGATCTGGGCCGTGCGGCGCGTGCCCGCTCGGAGGCCCGCGTTGTGGCTGTGACCGGATCGGTTGGCAAAACCTCGACCAAGGAGATGCTGCGCGACGTGTTGGGCCATCAAGGCCGCACCCACGCCGCCGAAGCCAGCTATAACAATCACTGGGGCGTGCCGCTTACGCTGGCGCGGATGCCGGTGGATACAGAGTTTGCCGTGATCGAAATCGGCATGAACCACCCCGGCGAGATTGCCCCTCTGGCGTGTATGGCGCGGCCGCATGTGGCGGTGATCACCACCGTAGCCGCCGCACATCTTGAAGCATTCGAGAATATCGACGGCATCGCCAAAGAAAAGGCCAGCATTTTTGAAGGGTTAGAGCCGGGGGGCGTGGCGGTGATCAACGCCGACATCGCGACCACGCCCATTTTGCGCGCCAAGGCCGCGCAGCATGCGGCGCGCATCCTCAGCTTTGGCACCGCGCGCGGTGCGCATCACCGCCTGCTCAACGTCGAACTGCATGACCACGTGACCGTGGGCCACGCCCGCGCATGGCGCTCGCCGCTGGTTTACAAGGTGGGCGTGCCGGGGCGGCATTTTGCAATGAACGCGCTGGCCGTTTTGGCGGTGGCGCAGGTGCTGGGCTGTGACCGGGCCGTGGCCATGGCCGATCTGGCCAGTTGGGCCCCTCCCGCCGGGCGCGGCACCCGCGAAGAGCTGGTGCTTGATCTGGCCAGCGACGGGATGAGCATTGACCTGATCGACGATGCGTTCAACGCCAATCCCACCTCGATGGCCGCTGCGCTCGAGGTGCTGGCGGCGGCGCACCCGCGGGATGGTGTGGGCCGCGTGTCGCGCGGGCGCAGGATCGCCATTCTGGGCGACATGCTGGAACTTGGGCCGGATGAGGCCGCGATGCACGCAGGATTGGCTGATCTGCCCTTTATGGCGCGGATTAACGAAATCCACTGCGTTGGTCCCCGTATGCGCGCCCTGTGGGACATTCTGCCAGAGGCGCGGCGCGGTCGTTGGGTGGCCAGCGCCGAAGAGCTGGCAGCGCAGGCGCACCGGCTGATCGACGCAGGCGATGTGGTATTGGTAAAGGGTTCCAAGGGCAGCCGGGTGAGCCTTGTGGTCGAGGCGCTGCGGCGCGTGGGCCGGGTGACAGAAGAAGGACAAGTCTAATGCTCTATTGGCTCACCATCTGGTCGGATGGCGGGGATTTCTTCAATCTCTTCCGCTACATCACCTTTCGTGCAGGCGGTGCCTTTATGACGGCGCTGATCTTTGGCTTTCTGTTCGGCGCGCCCCTGATCATGGTCCTGCGCAAGCGCCAAGGCAAAGGCCAGCCCATTCGCAGCGATGGCCCCGAAGGGCATTTTTCCAAGGCGGGCACGCCCACCATGGGGGGCCTTCTGATCGTGGGCGCACTTGTCACCTCGACCCTGCTTTGGGCGCGGCTCGACAATCCTTATGTCTGGCTTGTTCTCTTCGTGACGCTGTCCTTTGCTCTCATCGGATTTGCCGACGACTACGCCAAGGTCAGCAAGCAAAACGTCAAGGGTGTCTCTAGCCGGGTGCGGCTGGGGCTTGGGTTTCTCATCGCGCTCATCGCCGCCTATTGGGCGGGGCTCAATCATCCGTCCGAATTGCAATATCAACTGGCGCTGCCGGTGTTCAAAGATGTGCTGATCAACCTCGGCTTTCTCTTTATCCCCTTTGCGATGTTCGTGATCGTTGGCGCGGCCAATGCGGTCAACCTCACCGATGGTCTTGACGGTCTGGCGATCATGCCGGTGATGATTGCCTCGTCGGCCCTTGGTGTCATCGCCTATACGGTGGGGCGGGTCGATTTCACCGATTATCTCGGGCTGCATTACGTGCCGGGCACGGGTGAAATCCTGATCTTTGTTGCCGGTCTGGTCGGCGGCGGTCTGGGATTTCTATGGTATAACGCCCCGCCTGCCGCCGTGTTCATGGGCGATACCGGCTCCTTGGCCTTGGGCGGCGCGCTGGGGGCGATTGCCGTCGTCACCAAACACGAGCTGGTGCTGGGCATCGTCGGCGGCCTCTTCGTGGTCGAGGCGCTTTCGGTCATCATTCAGGTGCTCTATTTCAAACGCACCGGCAAGCGGGTGTTTCTAATGGCCCCGATCCATCACCACTACGAGAAAAAGGGCTGGGCCGAACCGCAGATCGTCATCCGATTCTGGATCATCGCGCTTATTCTGGCGATGATTGGCTTGGCGACGCTGAAATTGCGCTAAGGGGGAGGGCCCTCAGCCCTCCATCCAGATCGTCACTGGCCCGTCATTGACCAAGGATACTTTCATATCCGCTCCGAACTTTCCCAGTTCAGTGGGAATATGCTGCTGTGCGAATTGCTTGGCGAAATGCAGATAGAGCTGTTGCCCGGTCTCGGGAGCTGCGGCGGTTGAAAACCCGGGCCGATTGCCGCGCGAGGTATCTGCGGCCAGTGTGAACTGGCTGATCACCAGAACGCTGCCGTCGATGTCGGTCAAACAGCGGTTCATCTTGCCTGCCTCATCGGGAAAGATGCGCAGTTTGGTAATCTTGGCCGCCAACCGCTCTGCGTTGGCCGCGGTGTCGCCCTGCATGGCACAGACAAGGATCAAAAGGCCCCGCCCGCATTGGCCGATGACCTCGCCCTCGACCGCGACAGAGGCCTCGGAAACACGTTGCAAAAGGGCGCGCATTGGGAAACCTCCGGGAAAAGCCGCACTCAGCCGCGCAGATCGAGAACCTCGTCCAACCCCGCCCGGCTGGTGCGAAAGGTATTGGTGGGGTGGTCCATATCGGGCAAGCCAAACGAGATCGCGCAGAGGATCAACCGGCTTTCGGGCAGGTCGAAATGCGCGCGGATCATCGGCGCATAGGCCGCGACAGAGGCTTGCGCAATCGTGCCCACCCCCAAGGCCGTCGCCGTCAGCATGAAGGCGGTGACAAACCCGCCCGTGTCCATGGCACCGTAGGGGCCAAGGGCCGCCTCGGACTGCACAATCGCCACATGCGGTGCGCCAAACAGGTGATAATTCTGCATGGATTGCTCAGCCCGCCCGGCGCGGTCGTTGCGGGCAATCCCTGCCGCCTCATAGAGCTGTAGGCCGCACTCGCGCCGCCGCGCGCCATGTGCGCCGGGATAGCTCTCGGGCCAGGGCAGGTCTGGACCGGGGTGATCATTCTGCACCGCCGCGAGCAGGGCGTCACGAAATCGCTCGGTCTCAGCCCCTCGCGTGACGGTCACGCGCCAGGGCTGCGCATTGCACCACGACGGCGCGCGGCCTGCGGCGGTTACGATCTGGAGGATGGTCTCGTCGGACACCGGATCGGGCCGAAATGCGCGACAGGAATGGCGGGCCTGCAACAGCCCCTGTAAAGTTTCAAAATTGTCCGTCATTCCGCGATGTCCTTGCCCGGCCTAGATCCATCAGGCCCATGGCCTTGACCGGGCATCATAGGGCGAGTTTTGCGGCTTATCCATGCCCTGCCCGGCGGTTTTCCGCCAGTTGTGCCTCACAAAACACCCTGCTCCAGAGCGATGAGATAGCCCACCGCCCCTGCGATGAGCGCCCCAAAGACCACGGCAACCGCGATCTTCCACGCCGACCACGGGCGTTCGCCCTGCACCCGTCCGGTCCGGCCATTGACCACGAAGCGATAGGTCTCGCCCCGGTATTTATACGCCGCAAGCCAGACCGGCAGCAGGATATGCTTGAATGTGACGTCGCTGACCTCGGTGTCGATCTCGTGGATCTGCTGGCGGTCGCCGCCGATGTCAAACCGCACATCGCGGGCGATGATCGCATCCATCCGCACGCGCGCCTCGACAAACCCGTGTTCCAATTCGACGCGATAGCCCTCGGCCCGAAACCCGGCAAGGTATTCCGGGCTGTAGGGCACCAGCGCCGCCAGATCCCAAGGCTCCAGCGCCTCGGTAAACCGCTTGGGCAAAGAGGTAGAGGCCAGCACCAGCACATCGTCAAAAAACCGCGCTACCCGCCCCGAGGCGGGGGCCCAGCGGATTTTCGGCACCTGCACCGTCTGGCGCTTGCCATCCCGGACGATCGTCTGACTCTCGTAATAGACCGTGCCACGCGCGCCCCGGTAGGTGGATTTGGTATCGGCGTCAAAGGTCCAGTAGGGCACATAGATGCCCTCCATCCGCCGCCCCTTGCGGGCGTAATCCTGCAGGCCATTGGGCGCGAACCACAACCGCCCCAGCCAATCGGTCATGGCGCTGCGTGCCGTGGCCTCGTCCAGTGCAAAGGGCAAAAGGGCGCGTGGCTTGATATGGCGGTGCGCACCTGTATCCGTCACAACCGGCGAGGCGCAGAACGGGCATTCGGCGGCATGGGTATCGGCGCCCAGTTCCACCTGCGCACCGCAGCTTGTGCAGGTGGTGCTGCGGACCTCCTCCATCTCTTGCGCGGGCAGTTGATCGCGCAGGGCGCGCTCAAAGTCCAACTCCTTGATCCCGCCTTTCCATGGCCCCCCCGCCACGATGGCATGAATATCGCCGCAATGGTCGCAGATCAGATGGTTTTGCCCCGGATCATAGCGGTAATCGGCACCGCAACTGACACAGGGAAAACGGTGCTGGGTTTCGGTCGTGACAGGCGCGGGGGGCGGGGTATTTTGCATTTGGCTCACAGAATATGATGCACGGCTCGCGGGGTGATGCGGCGCAAGGCCCCGTCCCCCAGCGCCGTGTGCCGCCAGAGATTAAAGGTGGCATGCAGCGCGGTGGCCGCCAAAAGCGCCAAGAGCAGCTTGCGCGCCTCGGGGCCGGGCAGCACATGGCCCATCGCCTCTGCCGCCAGCGCCACCGCCCCCCAAGCCAAAAGCAGGTAGAGCGCGCGATGCAACCACGGGTGCAGGGCGCGCACCGCCCCCGTCAGCTTTGGCCCCGGCCCGCTCATCAGGCCAAACACCAGCGCCAGCGCACACATGCCAAGCGCCGAGGCCGCATAGGCGAGCGATAACCACATCGTCGCCCCGCCATCGCCCAGCACGAACAGCAAAAGCATCAGGTTCAGCCAGTGCAGCGTGATCGTCAGGCTCCGGCGCATGGATCACGCACCCGGCGGCGGTGGCGGCATCACGGTAAAAAGCGTGGCCAGTTCCGTCACATCCTCAGCCCGTTTCCAGCCATCCTGCCCAGCGGTCCAGACATGGCTGTCGCGTGTCAGTTTGCCATCCGTCACCATCCGCCCCATCGAAGCCTTGGAATAGGGGCCATGGGTCTGGCCGTTTTCGGCAATATGCCAGACATGTTCCACGGGCGGCGGCGGTGGGCTTTGGGGCGCGGCGGCGGGGGCAGGGCGCGCGCCCCAAGGCCCCTGATCCGCCATCTGCTGTGCCATGGCCATGCCCATCCCCATGCCCAACCCTGCGCCAATGCCCGCCCCACCGCTTGGGTTCTTGGCGGCGGCGGTCATCGCTTCGGCTGCTGAATATTGGGTAAAGCGGCCCAGATCACCGGCAATCCCCATCGAGGTGCGCTTGTCCAGCGCCGCCTCAACCTCGGGCGGAAGCGAGATATTCTCGATGTAAAACTCGGGGATGCTGAGGCCATATTCCGCCACCACGGCAGAAATCTCACCCGCCACAAGCTTGCCCAGATCGGCGGTATTGGCGGCCATGTCGAGCACCGGGATACCGCTTCCGGCGATGATGCGCGAAAAGGCCTGCACGATGATATTGCGGATCTGGAAACTGATTTCGTCCATGGTGAATTCGCCATCGGTGCCGACGATCTCGCTCAGGAATTTCGCGGCATCCGCCACCCGCACCGTATAAGTGCCAAAGGCGCGGATGCGGGTCGGCCCAAATTCCGGATCACGCAGCATGATCGGATTCTTGGTGCCCCATTTCAGATTGTTGAACCGCGTCGTCGAGATAAAATAAATCTCGGATTTGAAGGGCGATTTAAAGCCGTGATCCCAATGTTGCAGGCTGGTCATCACGGGCATGTTGTTGGTCTCGAGCATATAGAGACCGGGGGTAAAGACATCGGCCAATTGCCCCTCATGGACAAACACCGCCGCCTGCCCCTCGCGCACCGTCAGCTTGGCGCCATATTTGATCTCATGGCCCTCGCGCTCGAACCGCCAGACCATCGTGTCGCGGGTATCATCGGTCCAGTGAATGACGTCGATGAACTGGCCGGAGAGGAAATCGAAGATGGGCATCGGGATACTCCTGTAATCGGATAATCGGGGGATCAGACCGGCCCGCCCGCCCGCGCATCGAGCAAGCGGCGCAGGATGGGGCGGGCCTCGTCGGGGGTCATGCCGGGTTTGAGGTCTGGGTGATACAGCAGCCAGAGCAGTTCTTCATCCTGACTGGTCAGCAGGGCAAATTCGTCGTCATCGTTGAAAATCGACGGGCGCGCGCCGGGGAAATCATCCGCAAGGCCAAGCCCCTGCGCCAATTCCTCATGCACGCAGGATTGGCGCATCAAGGGCGGGTGTTCAGCCCGGATAAGGGCGATCGCGCGGCGATAGACATGATCCTCGCCTTGCCCTGAAAAGGCCACCACGAGACAATGAATGGTGCGCGGCATGTCGCGAAAAATGCCGATGGTGTTTGGCCCGGCCTCGGGCGCAAGCTGACGGATACGGGCCAGCATGGCGTCGCGATCATCTTCGCCCATGAACAGCACATGAAAATTCGCAGCCCCCCCGCCCGCGCTGATCGGGTGGCGGGTGACACGGGCCAGCCGCGCGGCATAATCGGCGACCAGACGGCGATCTTCGGCCTGCTGCGCCTCTGGCACAGAGGCACCGAATTCCACATTCATCCGCACCGGGCCCACCCATTTGCGCAGGCCCCCCGCACGCCCCGAGGACGGGCGATAGCCCGCACCCTGCTGATACTCGTCATAAAACGCGATCCGCTCGAAATTGCGCATCACATCCGTGTCAGTATAGGGCGTGTCCGGTCCACCGCCGTCGCGCCGCAAAAGCCCACGGCTGAGCAAATCGGACTCGACCCTTTGGTAATAGCTGGCCAGCGCAAGACTATTGGCCGAGGGTCCGGGCGCCACCTCGGGCGGGGCAACGATGGGGCGCACCGATGGGCGCGCCGAGGTTGCGGGCGGTGCAGGCGCGTCACATCCCGCCAGCACCATCAGCGCCAGCCCCACTATCCCCCCGCTCGCCCGCAAACCCCGCATGGCCGGTTTAGCCTTTGGGCACGGCGGTGCCTGCCGTGTCGCCCACCCCATCGCGCCGCGCCTTGGCTGAGGCCAGCGTATCCCGCAAATCGGCCTCCATCTTTTTCAACTCTTCTTCGGCCTTCGCCCGCTTGGCCTTGCCTTCGTCGGCGATTTGCAGGCTCTCCTGAATGGTCCCAATCAGATCGGCATTGGCCTGTTTTACGGCCTCGATATCGAACACGCCACGCTCCATTTCCTGCCGGATCATCTTGTTGCTCTCGCGCAGGTTCTTGGCATTGGCGGTCAGCAATTCATTGGTCAGGTCATTGGCATCGCGCACGGCGGCCGCCGCCTCTGCGGAACGCTGGATCGTCACCGCCTGCGCCAGTTGCGTTTCCCACAGCGGAACCGTGTTGACGAGGGTCGAGTTGATCTTGGTCACAAGGCTTTTGTCATTCTCCTGCACCAACCGGATCGACGGCAAAGATTGCATCGTCACCTGGCGCGTCAGCTTGAGGTCATGCACCCGCCGCTCCAGATCGTCGCGCGCGGCACGCAGATCGCGGAGTTCCTGCGCCTTCATCACCTGATCATTCTCGGGCGCGGCCTGAACGGCGGCCTCTGCTGCGGGGATGTCGTTGGTATCGATATCCTTGAGCTTGGCCTCGCCCGCCGCGATGTAAAGCGCCAGCTCATCATAAAACGCGAGTGTCTTTTCATAGAGCATGTCAAGCGACTTGATGTCTTTCAAGAGCGTGTGCTCATGCGCCAAAAGGTCATCGGTGATCTTGTCGATCTGCCCTTGCACCTGCTCGAACCGGGCCGTGAACTTGGCAAAGGGCGCAGCGCGGCCCAGCAGTTTTTCCCACCACGACCGTTCGCGCCTCACATCGAGTTCCGACACCGCAAAGCCGCGAATTGTCGTCACGATCCCGCGCAGGCTATCGCCCGCAGGCCCCACATCCTTGTTGCGCACGCCTTGCAGCATCGATTGCGAGATTTCCTGCAATTCCGCTTGCGCGGCAGAGCCGAACGAGACGATGGATTGCGTGTCGGCCATGTCGATTTCGGCCATGCGGCGGGTGATCTCGGCGCTTTGCGGCGCGTCGGCTTGATCCAGCGGCACGATGGCATTGGCCTCTGAGGGTACGGGCAGAACCGCGCGGCTCACGGCCTCGACATCCTTCAGTACGGCTTCGGCCTTTTGACGGGTGGTCTCTGACATGGGTTTCGTCCTCTTACGCTAAATCTTTGGTTTCAAGGTGAACGCCCTCGCGCTCCAGCCGGTCACGCAACACGTCGATCTCGATATCAAGATCGGTGCTGCTATCCTGCATCAGCGCGCGGGTTTTGGCGGTGAAATTCTGCTCAAGATCGCCCAAGAGCGCGAGATATTTGTCGCGTGCGGCGGGGTTGGGGGCACGGGCGTGCAGATCGGCAAACTTGACCGTCGCATCGCGCGCGCCCATCAGATAAACGCCCAGATATTTGCGCGCTGCCGTCAGATCGCGCGGGTCATCCTCGACCGTGCGCAGCATATCGCGCACCGTGATCTGAAACCGCTCCAACCGGGTTTCCGCCTGCCGGTCGCCCGCGCGTTTCAGCGCCTCGGTCATGCCGCGCAGATAATCTTCGGCCTGATCAACGACGCGGGCGACGCGGTCGGTCTGAAAACTGTCGACGCCCTCCATCCCCTTGTCCTTGAGCGGATCAAGGCCAAAGGCAAAACTGTGCAGCACAGCCCCCAGCGTGGCATAGATCAGCGGCTCCATGACGCCGCCGCCACTGGCATAACCGGCAAGGCCAAGGCCAAGACCTGTCAGCCCCGAGGCAAAAATCTTGCGTGGAATGGCCGGACGCCGCGCGATCTTGCGCGCCTCATAGGCCTCTTGCGCCAGAATCCCCTCACGGGTGAGCCATGCCGCCAAGAGAAGCGTGCCGAGCGCTGCAAGGTTGAGCGCCAGCTCAACAGGGCCCGCGCCAAAGGCCCGCGCCGCCAATGGCAGGGGCGCAAAGAACAAAAGGTTCACGCGCCCGCCCGCCCGCGTCCGCCGCGCGCCACGAAACGCGCCACGGTCCGGCACGGGCGCGCCCTTGTCCGCGCCATCGGGGCTGTATTTGCCGCCAAACCGCTGCGCCATCACACGCCCCCTGTCGCGGCGACAAAGAGGATCAGCGCCACCAATAGCAGGAACGCCAGCTTCTGAAGTCCCGTGTCACTCATGGCGCCCCCGCAGCCGGTTTCCATACGTCTTGGTAGAACTTAGGCGATGGGGGTCCGGCTTTCTAGGGGGAAGATTTTCTAGGGTTGCGCAGGCAGAGGGCGGGGAGTTGAGTATTTGAACCATAAAGAAGCCAAGGCTCACACCCCGATCTTTGGCCCCAGACACATCAGCGGTGCCTCAGACCGCCTGACCTCGTAAAGCTCCGACAGGCTGTCGTCCCCCGCGAACCGGGCAATCAGCCCCTTATCTGTGCGCTCAAAGCTCCAGCATTGCGGCTCGGGGCGGTTGTCATAGACAAAGCAGATCAATCCGCGTTCTTCATACCAATGCCCCTCCTGACACTCGCCATCCAGAAAGGACCAGCGCACGCGCCGGTCGGGCAGATATTCCTCGCCGCCATAGGGCGCGCCACCGGCACCATAGTAAAAGGTCTGGCCGCGGGTATAGGCATCGAATTCTGCTGCTGTCATCTGCGCCGCAGCCGGGGCCGCGACCGCAAAGAAAAGACTGAAGAGAAGCAAGACACGCATGCGCTTAACCTGCCAGATCGGGTGCTGCCCCGCCAGAGGTTTTGCGCCAACGTGCGGCGCGCGGGTCCATGATGCGCCGCCAAAGCGGTGGGACAAGCGCCAGCACGGCCATCACCGGCAAGGACTGCGGCAGAACCGGCATGGTGGCGCTGTCAAGTTGCAGCGCCGGATAGGGGCGTTGCGGCGTGACGTGGTGATCGGAATGGCGCGGCGCGTTCAGCGTCATTGCGGCAGACATCACATGCGGCGCGTTCCAGGAATGCTGCGGGCCAACCGGCTCAAGCCGCCCATCCTGGCGCTGTGCCCGGCGCAGGCCATAGTGCTGCACATAGTCCGAAAGCAGGATCTGCACCTGCGCATAGCCCGCGATAAAGAACAGCGCCGCCACGCCTTCCGCCCCAAGGCTGAGCGCGGTTGCACTCACAAGCGCCCCGGCCCCGCCCAGATAGAGCAGATAGGGATGCTGCCAGAGCGGTCGATCCGCGTGACGCCGCGATTCGGCCCTTAATCCCGCCTGAAAGGCCCCCGGCCAGGCGCGCAGGGCGTAGCGGTAAAACCCTTCACCGGGCCGCGCACTGCTGGGGTCTTCTGGGCTTGCGACATGCACGTGATGCACCCGCAAATGCGCGCTGACATGGTGGCCAAACAGCAGCGACGTATAGATCAGCCGCCCCAGCCACCGCTTGGCGCGGGCAGGGCGATGGATCAACTCATGCGCCACCGGATGCGAAATCTGGCCCATACTCAGCCCTGCACTCAAAGCCACAAGGGCACGCTCTGTGCCACTCAGATCATGGCCCCCCGCCACCGCCCAGATCGCCAGTGCCAGCACCACGAAATGCCCCAGCCCCAGCCCCACCAAGACCGCATCGGCGGCGGGAAACTCGGCCTCCGGGTCAGGATTGCCGTCCGCGGCAATCACCCGGTCCAGCGTGAACACCAGCACTGTGATCGTCCCCAAAGCCAAAACGCCCCACACCCCGCCCCACAGAGCGGCGAGCGCGGTCAGGATCAGGGGCAGGCTTGCGGCAATCGAAAAAAGCGGCATGAGCGGTCCAAGTTTTCCCGCAGTGTAAACCGGGGAAGGGGCCGCGCACAGGGTTTCCTTGCCGCACCCCATCGCAATTCAGGGGCCAATCAACGCGAATGGTGGTGCAAATGTCGTTTTTGAGGGCTCTACCCCCATCCCGGCCCGCTAGGTTCGGTCGCAACAGGGAAAGAGGATGATCGCAATGGCATTGGATGATCGCAAAGGCGTCTGGAAATCCGGGGATGGCAAGGGCCGTCGCACCACCAAGGGACGCCAACTTGAAGATGGCGCTTGGGCCGAGGTTCAGGCGCTCTTGGGCGAGGGGCCGCGCCGCCGCGACCTTTTGATCGAATATCTGCACCGTATTCAGGATAAATTCGGCCATCTCTCGGCGGCCCATCTGCGCGCGCTCGCCGAAGAGCTGCGCCTGTCGCAGGCCGAAGTCTATGAGGTGGCCAGCTTTTACGCGCATTTCGACGTGGTCCGCGAAGGCGAGACCCCGCCGCCCGCGCTCACCATCCGCGTCTGCGATTCGCTCAGCTGCGAGCTGGCAGGCGCGCAGGCGCTGAAATCCGCGTTAGAGCAGGGCACAGATCCCACGCAGGTCCGCATCCTGCGCGCGCCCTGCATGGGGCGTTGTGATACGGCCCCGGTGGTGGAGCTGGGCCATCATCACATCGACCACGCCACACCCGAAAGCGTCTTGGCTGCCGTCGCCGCAGGCGACACGCACGCCCACGTGCCCGCCTATGAGGCGCTCGATGCCTATCGCACCGCTGGCGGCTATGCCACGCTGGCCGATCTGCGCGCGACACGAAATGCCGATGCCGAATTCGAGCGCGTGCAGCAAACCCTGCTGGATGCGGGTCTGCGCGGCCTTGGCGGTGCGGGCTTCCCCTCGGGGCGCAAATGGGGCTTTGTGCGCGCCGAACCCGGCCCGCGCTATCTGGCTGTCAATGGCGACGAAGGCGAGCCGGGCACCTTCAAGGACCGCTATTACCTCGAGCGCACGCCGCACCTCTTCCTTGAGGGCATGCTGATCGCCGCTTGGGCGGTCGAGGCCGAGCGCTGCTTTATCTACATGCGCGATGAATATCCCGCTGTGCTCGATATTCTCGCCACCGAGATTGCGGCACTGGAAGCCGCAGATCTCATCAAGCCCGGCTATGTCGAGCTGCGTCGCGGCGCCGGTGCCTATATCTGCGGCGAAGAAAGCGCGATGATCGAATCAATCGAGGGCAAGCGTGGGCTGCCGCGCCACCGCCCGCCATTCGTGGCACAGGTGGGGATTTTCAACCGCCCCACGCTGGTCAATAACGTCGAAACGCTGCTTTGGGTCACGCGCATCCTGCGCGAGGGGCCGGAAATCCTGAATACGGTCGAGCTGAATGGCCGCAAGGGCCTTCGCTCTTACTCGGTGTCGGGGCGCGTGAAAAACCCCGGTGTCCACCTCCTGCCCGCAGGTTCCACCATCACCGACATTATCGCGGCGGCGGGGGGCATGCTTGATGGGCATACGTTCAAGGCCTATCAGCCCGGCGGTCCGTCCTCTGGCCTTCTGCCGGCGTCGATGCATGACGTTCCGCTCGATTTCGACACTCTGCAACCGCATGGCACCTTTATCGGGTCGGCGGCTGTGGTGGTGCTCTCGGATCACGACCGGGCGCGTGATGCGGCACTCAACATGCTGCGCTTCTTTGAGGACGAAAGCTGTGGGCAATGCACCCCCTGCCGGGTGGGCTGTGAAAAGGCGGTCAAGCTGATGCAGGCCGACACTTGGGATCAGCCGCTCCTGACAGAGCTGTGCACCGCCATGTCCGATGCCAGCATCTGTGGTCTCGGTCAGGCCGCGCCCAATCCGATCCGCCTGACGATGAAGCATTTCGCCGACGAGATCTGAGCCAAGCACAGGCTTCCATCTCCCTCCGATCCGCATTAGGTCAGGATTGACACGCGGATCGGAGGGCGCATGGCGTTTTTCTCGAAACTCAAGGAACGGCTGTTCAAATCCTCTTCCAAGCTCGAAGAGGGTCTGGAGGCGATTGTCGACGAAGGGCGCGCCCAAGAGAGCACGCCCGACAGAACACCCCAAACACCACCCCAAACACCACCAGAGACCCCGCCTTCGGTCCCGCCGCCCCCGTCAGAGGTGCCAACCCCTACGCCGCCGAGGCAGAAATCGGCCGTATCCTAGACAACTTCGAGCGCCTCGGGAAAAAGTGGGCTCCCAAGCCGCGCAAACCAAAAGCCGTCTGATCAATAGAGCGCGTCCACGGCCTTCGGCGGATGCTTACGGTTGAGACGCGGAATGCGGCGGCAGAGTTTGCTAAGGCTAGATGGTGATCACGGCCCTTAGCCGTCATTCGGCCTTCTAGGTTGCTGCATTGCAGCGCTCTCCGAAGCTGCCATTCGAGGAGCTATGCGGCAAAACGCGAGGGAGGCATGGGTCAGGCATTCGCTCAGTTGCGTGCTGACTAGAGGCCCGCCCCAATGGTATTTCGGCGCAAGCCTATGAAACGCTCTATTCAGTTTGATCTTAGACAGTTTGAAATTTCATCATGAAATTTTTGAGCTCTGAATACGCCCTCTTTGCAGCCTCAGATTCTGGACAAACACTTACCCAAAAGCTTACCATCCCCAGCAAACGGTCCAAAACAAGTGGATCCCATGCTGTGGAATCATTATTAGGGTGAAGAATGCCGTGATTAATTAACAGGTGAATTCTCTGCCGTAGATTTCTTATGTAGGTTCGCGGCAGCTTAAGTTCTCCGGATGAAATGGATATTCCCGTAACTATCTTGCGATGCCCAGCAGGCGAAAGGATTGTTTTTTTATCGTTGGTAGAAAATCCAGCTTTCGAAGTCAAGTTTGCCACGAGACTTGTCATATCGCTTGGAATCGAACTGCCAGAGAAGGTCAAATCGTCAGCATACCTAGTGTAGGTGAGGTCATACTTGAGCGCGAGATTGTTGAGGTTCGAATCCAACTCAACACATGCAATATTGCTCAGGGCTGGACTGGTGGGCGCCCCTTGTGGGAGACATGCTCCCAACGTGACCAATCTCGAAAGAGCTCTGCATACATTCGGGGGATAGCCCATATCCTTAAAAATATAGTGAACAGTTGAGGCTGTCACTGATGGAAAAAAATCCTTCAAATCCATCTTCAAGAGCTCTCTGCAGCCCAGATGGGTGCGAGCGTTTGTAATGATAGATCGTCCAACAACAAAGCCATGCGCCTGCTCGCTCACTCTGGACTTGGACACGATCTGATCCAATAGCCATCTTTGGATCTGCATTAGTATAGGCCGAGGAGTGTCAATTTTCCTGATGCCACCTGAACGCTTTGGTATGGCGAAAGTTCGGTAAAAATCTTGTGGGCGGCTGGCAACTTTCGCTAAAGTTTCATACTCAATCCCGACTAAGTCTGCGAGATGTGAAAACTCAAAAATAGGTGGAATCCCCAAAGCTTGAAGTGATTCAATATACTTTATATACCCATCAGCTAGTGCTCTGCCGCGATTACCGCTAATTCTGGAGTTATAGAGTTCTCTCCACTCCCTCAGATCTTCACCGGTCATCTTTCCAGGCCTTGAGAGTAGAAGGTCAGCGATACAAAGAAATCATACTTCATGATATCATTACTGCTTTATGCAGTAACATGGGATCTTTAGATCCCATGCTTCTTGCGCAAGGCGCGTGAAGATAATCTAACGCACACCTTAACAAGACGGAGGCGGATACACCTCCCGTTACTATCGCCGAGCCTTCAAGCATCGAGCTACATCACTTTCTTTCACGTTGCAACAACTTCAGAAAAAAATCCATATCCAGAAGCTTGAGATTAGGAAGATAGGGTTCATGGACCGCGCGCCTCTCCAGTTGAAGGTAGGGGCTACCCTTGGCCCACGGTCGCTCAGACGAAAATATCTTATACCTATTCTTGATTGCCCATTTCCGGCCAAAGTCAGTAATTTTCGCTTTGCGTCCCTCTATTTTTATAACTTCGATTTCTGAAAGATACTCGCAAAAATCGAGCAGCTGGATTGGTGATAGTAAATATTTCTTGTGAATCTGATATAGGTCGACCCAGTCCGTCGCCTTATACATCTCTCTTATAACTATGGATTCTAAAGATGACATATCACACCCTTGGAAGTAGCGGCCTGCGGCGGGTGCCGTCCTTCATGAGCTTCCACCAAAATATGGGAAAATTGTTATTTGGCGGATTTCCGTTCTCAAGGTAGTAGGCGCTTTGAGTTTTCTTATATCCAAGAGAATATTTCTTCATCTGCAAGTTTCCATACGCAGGATGCAATAAACCCTCCATACCAAGCATCAGATCAATCGCGTCAGCTAGACATTTGCCGGAGCAATAGTCGTTGATAGCCTGTTTCATCCATATGGTTGCATAAAAATCAGCAGCACAGGAAAAGTCTTTCTGCTTGCAAACTTCCATGGCAGCAACGATTGCCACGTAGATCTCGACAGATTTCCCTTTTTCTTTGAGTTCGTCCGAAATCCATTTTAACCTTCCTGACAGTGTTTTCCCGGAGCCGACAAACTCGTCCACCACTACGATTTTCTGCCCATCCTCGACAGCATTGATCGCATCAGTCAAATTCTTGTATATAGTATTGGTCTCCCAATCCCCTAAGTTCGCTAGAACAGGCTTAATCATCCAGGCAATGGCGCTGGAACTGTCTGCATACCTGGACTTGTCCATGGCAACGATAACGGTGTTATCGTTCGTGCAACCCCATGTTTTAACAATCCTATCACCAATCTTCTCCAGGCAATCGGCCAGATAGTCGCCATTTACGTAAGTAAATCGATCAAGGATGTCACAAATAAGAAGCCTCTCATCATTGCTCGCGCAAGATGCGAGAAGTTGCTCCAACCTTTCATGTCTGCGCCTCAACCAAGTATGTTTTCTTGACGTATCAAGAAGTCGATCGAAGACAGCTTCGGGTAAGCTGGGATTGCGTTGATCGAAAATTTGCATTTGGCCTAGGTCAACTTAGCTTGCTCGTTTATGCTAGAATGATGCATCAGCGCATCATTTTCAACGTCAACCTGCACACATCATATTGAGATCGCCTCATCTGTGACACTCAACCCCAGGATCTGCTAGGCAGGGCAGGAGAGTGCAGATAGGTCAAAGTTGATTTTTAAGATATGGCGCAGAGAGGAACTTCTGGTTTGAAGGGCCGGCTTGCACCCAGAACAAGTGTTCTCGTCACGTCGGTCGAGTGACGACGAGGGGTTTGCGCCCGACGATATCACGCTCGAAATCGCAGGAAGAATGACTGCTTTGCCATCCGTCTACTTTATCATGCGGCACTGCCGTCTGGCCGCTTCCCGCCCGAGACCGACGGCCACCATCTGTTCCTTGCAGCCTTTGCCATGTCTCAGTTGTCCTTATCCAACCTCGTGGCCGCCTTTGCTTCGGCGGGATCACCCACCGGCGACATGACATCCCACGCCCGCCGCCGAAACCTGGAAATCCTGCAGGTCACACCTGTTTCAACACACTGAAAGACCGTCCTCGCACGAGTATATCCCGGAGGCTTCTCACGTATCACTCTGAAAAGCAGCCGTTTCCGACCATCATTGAATTCGAGAGCCTCCTCGAGCTTGATGACGTCACCGTCTTTAAATCGTCGTGCTCTCCTCGCAGCGTTCTCGAGACACCGTCGGCGCCATCGATTGGCCCAATCAGAGGTCGTTGGGCTTAACAGGTCGATGAGGGACTTCGGTGCTCGGGCAAATTCAGGACCTACGGTTTCTTCATCCAACCGATACCCCCAACCGCCGTATTCTTTCCGTGTGCGAAACACTGCGCCGAAGGTGAACTTGCCGTTCTCGTCTGATTGATACCCATCCGGAACCTCGCTGCCGTTCTTCACGGTCATTTCAACGGCAACGGTCCAGATTGATCCATCCCGGCAAATCCGAACCGTACGGGTCGAACGCTCTTCATCATCGTGAGTGCAAAGACGTTCAATCTCCGCACGGATGTTAGATGGAACGCGATTGTTGAACAGCCAGCCCACTATCGTTGCCCTCTGATCGCCAGTGTGAACCTGCTGATCGATAAAAATTCAATAGTTCCCCCCGACTGCGCCGCCAACATGCCGACTGTAATTGGCCCGACATGGTCAAAAGACAGGGATCTTGTCCTGAAGGCCCCCATGTTGAAAGATCTCCCTGAAATCAACCTGACCTTCGCCAGCCTCCAGCCGCATAGCTGCAGCCGCCCAAGTATCACCGGTCTTCGCCGCCTGCCTGAGTGACGCAATGTCACGCAGAAACCAGTTCGACAACTTCGGTTGCCCCCTGACACCTGAAAGCCTGCGATCACATTCGGTGATTATCTTGTTCAAGCTTTCTTTCATGTGATCATCGTAAGTGTCTGGGGAACTCGGGTCGAGATCGCCCGCATAGAAATATCGGAAAGACCGTGGCATGTCCTTCTCGATCGGCCAGAAGACGATCGGGGGCCGTGCCTTTGGCGAACGGCTGCTATCAGCAAGATAAGGGCTGCTGATATCCAGGATCCGATTGCCGACAACGCACCAGAAGTGCGAGGTCTCGCTGCTTTTCCCGCCAAAGCCTTCGATGCTTGCTTTACGGGCGTCAGGTGTGACCATGAACATCCCGAAGCTACCGGTTACAATCCTTGCTTCATACCCCAGGCGCCTTAGGACGTGTTGCATCGCGTATGCGGCGTACATGCACTTGAGGAAGTAATTCTCGGGAAAGACCGCACGAAGAGCCCGGTCGACGACGTAGGCTGTGCGGCTCGCTGCCGCGTCAATATTCATTGGGTGCGCCCCTTGGTCATGCTGCTCGTCCTGCCCCGCGAACAGCCCTCTGGAACATCAGCCCCATGAGCATTTCCCGGGCTTCCCTGTCCTGAAGGAAGGCGTTGCGCATGGCGTTATCCCGTTGGAAGGCCTGGATCGCCCGCCGCATGAACTCCGCATCGTAATGGGGCCGTACATCCTGGGGCTGATTGTTCCGGAACATTTCGGCCCAGGCTTCATCCCCAAGGATCGCCTCATTCACCGCCTCGAAGCGGATGTAATCCTCATCCGTGAAATTCGTGCCGTGACGGGCATTGAAGGCCTCGATGATCTCGGACAGAGCCGCCTCATCCTCTTCGGTAAAGGGGTTTGCCCCGAAGCGGTCAATCGGCGTCAGGGCCTGTGTGGCGTCCTTCTCGAGCCTTGCATCCGTATTCTCGTTGTTCGGGGTAAGTTTGAACGCCGCCAGGGTCAGCATGTCATCCGTGACATCCCCGCCCTCAGGGGCGTCCCGCCCGGGCAGCATCCGTTTGAGCCATGAGCCGAAGACATGCAGCTTCTCGAGTTCGGTATCCTGCAGGTTTACCACCTGGGCAATGAAGGAATAGAAGCGCAGGAAGGAGGACAGGGTTTGGCGGAATTCCTCCTGATCATCCTCGTTCAAGGCCTCATTGAACCGGTCCACGGTTTGCCGCACCAGCCCCTCCAGAACCGGGCGCTCATCCGCCCTCTGACGTGCCGCCAGAAAACGAGAGATGAACCGATCGATTTCGGCCTGATCCAGAATGTTGAAAGCCATCAGGCGGGCATGCAAGGTGTAGATCTGGTTCGGATCGGACACGTCCTCGATCAGCGTCGCGTTGTAATAGGGCTTGAAGGCCTCCTGGATGTCTGCAACCTCGTTGCGGAAATCCAGAATGAAGGTGCGCTCCTTGCCCGGGAACATCCGGTTCAGCCGTGATAAGGTCTGAACCGCCTGGATGCCATTCAGGCGCCGATCGACATACATGGCCACCAGCTTCGGCTGATCGAACCCGGTCTGATATTTCTCGGCCACCACCAGCACGTTGTATTCCGCCCCGTCGAAATGCCGCGGCAGTTCTTTTTCGCCAAACCCGTTGATCCCGGGCTCCGTGAAGGGCTGACCATCAACCAGAACCTCGCCAGAGAAGGCCACCAGAGCCTTCATGTCGTGATAGCCCTGCAACTCGATATACTGGTTGATCGCCCGCTGGGTGCGGATGGCATGTTCCCGGCTTGCCGTGACCACCATGGCCTTTGCCTGCCCATCCAGCTCATGCATCGCGTGACGGCGGAAATGCTCGACAATCACAGCTGCCTTCTGGGCCATCGCGGTTTCATGAAAATCGATGAACCGGGCCACCTTCCTTGCGGATTTGCGTTCCAGAAGGCGGGGATCGTCCTCGATTGCCTTCTCCAACTTGGAATATGCCTTGTAGGTCTGGTAATTCTGCAAGACATCCATGATGAACCCCTCCTCGATGGCCTGACGCATCGAGTAAAGGTGGAAGGGCTGCGGCCCGCGTTCCGTCGGTTGCCCAAAGCGTTCCAGGGTCACGTTCTTCGGCGTGGCGGTGAAGGCGAGATAAGACAGATTGTCCTGCGGCCCCCTGAGCCGCTGCATCTCCAGCAGCGCCCGTTCGGTCGCATCGAGCTCCTCTTCGCCCTCGGTCGCGGCGGTCTCGGCCAGCGAGCTGGCCATGCTGTCCGCATGCTTCCCGGATTGGGAGCTGTGCGCCTCGTCGATGATGATAGCGAAGCGTTTCCCGGCCTGTTTTTCCAGCACCTTGAGTTGGTCGGTCGAAAACTTGTGGATGGTCGAGATGATGATCTTGGCGCCAGCTTCCAGAGCCTCCCTGAGCTGACGCGATGTGCCGTCGATCGGGCGGACATAGCCCGCCGTCTGCTCAAACGACATGATCGTTTTTTGAAGCTGACGATCCAGCACCACTCGATCCGTGACCACGATGATCGTGTCGAAAATGGACCGGTCCTGGTCATCATGGAGGGTGGCAAGATGATGTGCGGCCCAGGCGATCGTGTTTGACTTGCCCGATCCGGCAGAGTGCTGGAACAGGTAGTTGCGGCCGGCCCCGTTCGTCTTTGCATCCTGCAGAAGAGTATAGACGGCGTCCATCTGCTGATACCGCGGCCAGATTGTCGTGCGTTTGACCCGCCCGCCGGGTTCCTCAACCTCGTCAATCAGGACAAAGCGGTGCAGAACCGCAAGCAGCATTTCCCGGGACAAGGCCGCCTTGCGGTCGTCCAGATCCCGATAAAGATAAGCGATCCGGAACTCCCCCTTCACGTCCGGGTTGCCGGCCCCGCCGTCGCGTCCGCGGTTGAAGGGCAAGAAACGGGTCGACCCGTTATTGAGATGGGTGGTCATGGACACGTGGTCCTGATCCAGGGCGAAATGCACGATCGCCCCCCTTTTGAAGGTCAAAAGCGGCTCGCCATTGGGGGAGCGGTCCTTGCGATATTGCTTTTCGGCGGTCTGGTAGCTGGACCCGGTCAGGGTGTTTTTCAGTTCCATCGTGATGACAGGAATGCCGTTCACGAACATCACCAGATCAAGCGCATTTTCGTTACGCAGGGAATACCGCACCTGCCGCATCACCGTCAGGATATTGCCTTCATAAGCCCGGGTAAGGGTGGGGTTCAGGCTGGATGCCGGCCTGAAGCCGCACAGGCTGATCTTGATGCCGGGGATGATGGTGATGCCCTTGCGCAGAACCTCGAGGGTGCCCACCGCCTTCAGCCGTGCATCAACCTGCTTGATCAAGGTGTCACGGGCCCGGCCGGGATACTGGTCATTCAGCTTTGACCAAGCGTCCGGCTGGGTTGTGCGAACGAATTCCTCGATCATTTCGGGGTCAAGGGCGGTCTTGCGGTCAAAGCTGTCCGGTCCGAAGGACCGTTCCCGCCAGCCCTGCAGGCGCACAAGCTGATCCACCATGTGGATTTCAACGGCTTCTTCAGTGTGGAGCTTGTCGCGGGAAATGACGGGGCTGGTCATGTTTACCTCGGAAATAGAGTTTGGTCCGCATCAGGCGTGGCAATGTGCCTGCTGTGCGATGGGTCGATCGGTTTGGAGCCCAACCGATCAATCAGGCCGATCAAATGCATGCGCAAAGCCCGCATTGACTCACGAAACTCTGTCATTTCGGCCCAACCCTCGGGCCCCGGGAGACCTCCACCACCAAAACGCAGGTGGGTTGATTTCGGGTCGATCGCATGAAGCTCCAGTATCCGGGAGCGGGCTGCATCCGAAATGTGGGGAGCGGATTGAACGATCAAATCCAGCTCATGCCCAGTCTTTCCCTTTGGCCATCTATAGGGTTTGCCAGACTGCTTTTCGATCGCAGCCTTTAGAAACAGCTCAATGGCATGGCGGTATAGGTACAAGATCGGGTTCGACACGGTATAGTCGGGCACGTCATTCTTCATAACGAGCGAAATGATCGCTTCTGCCGCTTCAAAATACTGATCGCCAAGGGAACGAGTATCCATAGAAAGCCCGATCATTCCATCCCGGGCGATCCCTTTGGGAAAAGACCATCCATCCGGGCGCTGTGCTCTTTCCCAATCCTCCGAGAACAGCGGTCTGGCCAAGATTTCTTGATCAATCGTCATCTGAACCCCCGCCCAGCTGACGTTCAAGCGACTGACGCACAAGCCCGATCACATATGGAAGGTCCTCGGCCTCAGACAGTTTTACCTCGGAGTTGCCGTTCCCCCAGCGTCCGACGCCGGTCACATCCACCACCATCTGTCGTGGGTCCGAGAGCTCATGCGGGTCGATGTTCAGCGACAGCCGCAACGCCTTGGCCTGCGGTACCACATCAACAAAGTTGGTCTCGGCTTTGTAAGCAACATACAGCTTCAAGAACTGCTCGGTGACACAGGCGTCCAATGCCTTCACCTCACGGCGGAAATCATCGAATAGCTGGCGCATCTTGCCGCTTGTCAGATGGGGGTGATCGTCGATCGAATAGTCCGTCGTTGCTTCCTGGGGATCCTGGTAGGTTTCCAGGATGTCCTGGGGCAGATCAGGTGATGTCCAGACACCTGCAGCGTGACGTGCCATTCTGTCAGCTCGTGCCTTGATCTCCACCTCGTTCCAGGTGTCGAGCTGACCAAGCCCCTGATTGACACGCAAGGGGCTCTCCTTGAACCCGCCCTCCATGTCTCGTTTCACAGTGAAAGGCTTGTCGCTGTATTCGGAGTTGTATCCAGTCAGAGTGAGGTTGCCGAGCGTATGCAGCCATTTTTCCTGCACGGCCGCCCATCCGTCCCCAAGTGCCTCCCGCCATTCCCGAGACAGGTTTTCATTCTGCGGCAGGATGTGTTCAATCGTGTAATCGTCGACGGTGACACGTTCTTTCCGGCCATGGTTCTCGAATTTCCGCAGCCAGTATGACCGGTTGCGGAAGTTGTAGAGATCACGTTCCTGAATGCGGGCGATGAATTCCTCGTCGCGGGGAAAGCGGCGGTAGGATCGCATCCGCAGGAAATGTGCTTTGACGCTTTCCAGATATCGATCTTTCTTCAGCTCCCGCCCAAATGTCGCGAAGGTTTTGTTCAGCGAATTCGTGGGAACAGCACAGATGGCCCGGCGGAATACATAGGCTTCAACCAGCCGGATAATCTCCAGAAAATCGGCGGCAGCGATGAGGCCCTGATCATAGTCACGGTAAACTTCCATCAAGAAGGGATAGGCAACATCGACCTTGAGTTCCCGGAGATCCTTGAAGGCCAGCCCAAGCGATTTGTCTTTTTCCTGCCCCAGAACCAATGCCCCATAATACCGAGAGAACTCCCAGACCTCGCGGACCAGCTCTTCGACATCCCGACCTTTGGTGGTCTGTTCGTGCGAATAGGCCTTGTAGGCAACGTAAACATCGCCCTGCCGCGGGATCGCCCCGGTGACAATCGTCAGGTAATGACGCATGAAGCTGTCGAAATGGGCGACATAAGCCCCTTGACCAAAGCCTTCCTCCATCTTGCGCCAATACTGCTCGTAAAGCCGGGTCTGCAACTTCGGCTCCAATCCCATCAGCACGAAATTGCGGATCAGATCGGCCTGTGACAGCTCCTTTCCGGTCGAGTTCATGCTTTCAAAGATCAGCTGGGGGTTATCGTGTTCCCGGCTCAGGGCGACATCGACGATCATCAGCTTGTTCAGGCCCGCGCATATATCGGTAGCGGCCTCCGGGTCTTGTTCCAGCCATTTCAGGAACAGGCCGAAATTCTCTTTGACCCGCAAGGATACCGCATCGGGAAGGTCATGCCCCGCAACAAGGGCATTCAGCGTGATGCGGTCGGTCTTTGACAGTAGCAGCTTGAACGCCCGTTCCCCTTCTTCATCGGGATCAAGCAGATAGCGGTTGCGGATCTTCTTGGCGGAGAAACCGTCAACCGGTTCTCCGTCCTTGATCACCCGGGACAGGGCCGTCAGCAACAGCGTGACCGAGGTCAGACGCTGCTGGCCGTCGATCACCAGTTGCGGCGATCGGCTGGTGTTGGTGGACAGGGTTTCTTCCACATAGACGACCGAGCCAAGGAAATGCACTGGAATATGGGCGCTGCGTCCGGCCCGGCGCACATCATCCCAAAGCTGACGGCATTCCTTTTCGGTCCAGCTATAGGTGCGCTGGTAGATCGGGATCACGAATTGAGGTGATTTGTATATGAAGGGTAAAATGTAGGCCTGTGTTGCTTTCATACCTGCATCTCCTCTTTTGCCAGCTCCGGCCAGCCCTGCGGGCAGGAGGGCCAGGGCAGCATGCGAGCATCAAAGGCCTTCTCGGTGTGGAGCTTGTCGCGGGAAATGGCGGGGCTGGTCATGCTTTTCTCTCAATTACTTTTCTGACAAGGGCGTGCAGGTCGCGAAGATCACGTGCCGCTTTTGGAACGACGTCGATATTCTCGAACGGGGTTCCATGTGCGATGTCGTTTCGAATATTTCGAATTTCACGCAGGCTCGGAACGTGGAGACCTGCAAGCCGACCATGTCGCTTCAATCCCTCGAGAAGGGCGAGCTTTACCCCAAAAGAAAGGGTCAATACCGGCGAACCAAGGTTATCGCGATTGGCCGCCCGCTGCAGACCGGTCTGAATTTCTGCGGCTATTTTGCCTTTAGGGTCATAGACTAATCCTACCCATTCCGAAGGCTCGGGCGCCAGTCGATCAAGCAGACATGCAATGTCTTCTTCCAAGTCGGTCAAGGCCGCGAATAAAGCGATCCGAACAGGAAGCCTCTGCAAATCGTAAATGGTGACGAGGCCGCAAACCTGAGACCCACCGCCGTTCGTAACAAGGGTCAAATCATCCACACGGCCTGCAGAGGCGAAATCCAGAAGGGGCAGCGTTTCGGTAATCGCGTCCCCTGTATAGTCGTTCATCTGCGACAACACTTTCTGACGCATCTGGGCGGGCAGAACCTCACGTCGGTCAATAGTCCCGATGACCTCTGCCGTTATGTCACGCGGATCGTCTCCATCCACAACCGGGAGAATATCATATATATCAGGCACATCCTGAAAGGCTTCGTCTATGCTTTGACCTTCAAGGGCGCAGATAAAGGCCTCTCGCCCGGTCATGATCTGGGACACCGTCAATTGCGCCTGCAATGACGAGTGATCCTGCATGCGATAGCTGTCAACCGATGTAACAGGAGCATTCATCCCTGGATCTCCTCTCCGATCCGCCGCGACCCTTCCTGCGAGCCGTCGAGCCGATAAAGCATGTGGAAATTAAAGGCTTTCCCACTGTGGCGCTTCTCGCGGGAAATGGCTGGGCTGCTCATGACTCAATCACTCTCGAAAATTGTTCTGCATGGAAAGAAAGGGCTGCTGGAGCAAGTTTATGATCCACAACGCGTCCTTGCAGTTTTGCGTAGATGGAATTTTCGAGCTTGGGGGACACCAGGATTTTCCCGGTGACAGGGTCAAGGCCGAGAAGGAAGAGATCAAAAAGCGCATGCACATCACGCCGCAACAAAAGGCTGTTGTCAGGACGCTCGAATTGCGGTTCTCCAGTATGTGGAATCACGTGAGCTGCCTCCAGCACTTCGAGCGTGCTTGTCTTTGTAAAAACGCAGCGACCATTATGCCTTTCTATCGCAGCTTCCCTGAAAGCTGCCTGCCCAGGGCGTATTTTGGCCAGCGCAGATTTGCGTTCTACAATGGCCGCTTTAATATTTTCCGAGCTTTGGAGGAGAGCTTCTGATATCGGGTCAATGTCCGTGCCCAACCGCAAGCCGCCCGCAGTTTCGATGAGCGCCTCAATCGTGTGGATATCGTCTTCTCCAAGTGCCCAGATACGCTCGAGGCGATATCTTTTAAGTTCATTGACAAGCCTTGAAGACGGAAAGGCCGCATAGGCTCGGTTCATGCCGATCCAGTTCTTCAGGATCGCCAGATCGGATAGCTTGAGACGATATCTGTCGGTTTCAGGTTCGATCAGACTGATCGTTGCTACAGCTGTCAGGCCGCCGCCACGGCTATCCTTGCCGTTCTCGTTCACCCAGATATAAACGCGATCACCTTGTTCAGGCTCGGGGCCATTCTTTCCATCTGCGTATGTCGATGGGCTGGGTGTGATGCGTTTGGTGAAGAAATCCCCGTGTGCCCAGTCTTGAATGGAACTTGGAATATTGATGCCGCCGGGGCAACGGGTGTCACCATTGATTTTCAAGATGAAGGCGCTCATCCCTGCATCTCCTCTTCGATCTGGTCGAGGGTGGCCGAGGTTGTCCCGGATTTGCCATAGGTTTCCACGTCGATCTGGCCGGTGACGGCGGCGGTGATCAGGGAGGCGCGGTACTCGCGGAGGCGGTCGATGGAAAGCTTCGTTGCTGAGGCCGTCTTTTCTGTTAGTTCGAGGCGATTGGATAGAGTGACCAAACATTGCTGCATCTCCTCCAATGGCGGAATTGCGATTGGAAACCTCTCGAGGTTGGTCTTCGAAATTGAAGCGAGGTTTGTCGATTGATTTGAGTGCAGATAGAAAAAGTCGCGAGCATACCGAGCGTTAGTCGCGAGCGAAATCCACTCAGAAAAACGGATGTCTTTCGGGCGAACGAAAAATACATGATTTTGCGTGATGCAGGTTTCAAGTGGAGCATTCCAAACTGCGCCCCTTCCCAATTTATCATTATCGCCCCCCTCGTTCATAAGAACATCCCCAAGTTTCAGAGCGTATCGCTTTCGCTCCTTTTCAGTAGCTTCAATCTCCGCAACGTCAGATAGGTTCAACCATCCAGCCTGGACATTCGCAACACGAAGATATGGTGTGGGATATGTAGTTTCCTCAGGATCCAATTTTCGACCCAATGTGATACCGCCGAACGCATGTGCAAGATGCTTTAGCCTCCAGACCCTCCAGCCAGCTGGAATTCTGGGAATATATTTTGATCCAGTGTTTACCAATTTTGCTTCAGGATCTAATCCAACTGTGACAGCTTGAGAGATTACAGCGAAACGGGAGTCGGTTAATACCGCAACCAACCGTTCCTTCTTGGCGATCAGGTCATCAATCCGGGCTGTCTCGCGGTCGAGGAAGGCGGCGATCTGTTTTTGGGTGGGAAGGCCGGGGACCGGCAAAACTAAATCAGCAAATTGCTCATACCTTACGGACTTACCATCTCGGATTCCGGTAACAGCAGTTTGCAAAGTCTGGATGAAAACTGCCGACTTAAGCAGATACTGGAAAAAGTCAGGGTTCACTTTGTCAGAGGCCATCATGACTGTATAGGCCGGGCTTATACAGCCCCGATACCAAGCACGTTCGATCCCCCCTTCAAATGTGCGCAGGCTAATAACGAAATCATCTTTTTCCACGTGAATAAAGCTCTCTGTCCCAGAAAGAGCCGCTGTGGCACGTGTATCTGAAAGTTCGTTATATTTTTCTTGGGGAATCACCCCATAAGCCTGACTTGCAGTTAATTGAATGTCTGTTGGGTCTGATTTTTCTCGGCGTGGCCTGAAAAGGAAGCGGGCACGGGATGAAGGCCATGATGGATTTGCATGAACGGCTTGAAAATTGGTCACGCCACCACCTCTTTCAACAGCCCCGCAATCTCCGCCTCCAAGGCTTTTAATTCCGCATCGATCTCGGCCAGCGGACGGGGCGGGACGTATTGATAGAAATAGCGGTTGAAGTTGATCTCATACCCCACGCGGCCCACCTCGCCATCGGCGGGGTCGGTATGGGTTTCATCCACCCAGGCATCGGCCACAAAAGGGCGCACTTCCCGTTCAAAATAGGTTTCCCAGTCCTCGTCGAGCGGAACGAGTTCATGATCCCGCAATTTCGGGTCAGGTTCCGGGCGGCCCTTGGCGTCATGGCAAATCTCGGCCTCGGGGTCGGATTCTGACAAGGCATCGATCATGGCTTTTTTCAGGGGGGCAGGGATCTGGCGACCGAACAAACCGACCAATTTGTTGAACACCGGCATGAACTCTGCCCTGTCCATCCAGACACGATCGCCCAGACGCTTGATCAGAAGCTCAACGAATTCATCCTTCCGCTCCCCAAGATCGCCGAACCGGTTGTGAGCCTGAATTTTGCGGATTGCATCTGACGTGACCTCAAACCGCAACCGCAAAGGCCGCTCCACCCGGATTTCACGGTAGCCAAAGGCGGTGGTCGGGAAGATCTTGGACACATCGCCATAGCCCGCATCGCCGTTCAGGAACTCATCATAGATGCGGACGATTTCGGCCCGGGCCTCATCCGGGATCAGGCGGCGTTTCGACCCGAGGGATTTGCGCATGGGTTGCCAGAATCGTTCGCTGGAGGCATCGATCAGCTGCACCTTGCCACCGCGCTCCGCGTCCTTCCGGTTCGACAGGATCCAGATATAGGTCTGGATGCCGGTGTTATAGAAGATGTCCGTAGGCAGGGCGATGATCGCCTCGACCCAGTCGTTTTCCAGCATCCAGCGGCGGATTTCGCTTTCGCCCGACCCGGCACCGCCGGTGAAAAGGGGCGATCCGTTCATGACAATGCCGATCCGCGATCCGCGTTCATCGTCCCGCATTTTCGAGATCATGTGCTGGACGAACAAAAGCTGCCCGTCCGAAATCCGGGGCAGACCGGCCCCGAAGCGGCCATCATGTCCGTCGTCTTCCGCCTCTTTGCGGATGGCATCGGCATATTTCTTCCAGTCCACCCCGTAAGGCGGGTTGGACAGCATGTAATGGAAGGTCTCGTGCTTGTGCTGATCGTCGGTCAGGGTATTGCCATAGGCGATCCGGGAGGCGTCATGCCCCTTGATCAGCATGTCGGATTTGCAGGTGGCGAAGGATTCACCGTTCAATTCCTGGCCGAAAAGATCGACATGCAGGCCATCATTGGCCTGCCGCATCGCCCATTCCGCGATGGACAGCATGCCACCGGTGCCGCAAGCGGGGTCATAGACCCGCCGGATGATGCCCTTGCCCGCGAGGGCCTCTTCATCACAACCGATCAGCAGATCCACCAGCAGGCGGACGACCTCCCGCGGGGTGAAATGTTCCCCGGCGGTTTCGTTCGACATTTCCGAGAAGCGGCGGATCAGCTCCTCGAACAGATAACCCATCTCGATGTTCAGAACCTTGTTCGGGTGCAGGTCGATTTGGCAAAAGCGGTCGAAGACCTGCCACAACAGGCCCTTGTCATCGAGATCCTTCAGGATTTCGGTGAACTTGAACTTCTCGACGAAGATATCCCGCACATTCGGGCTGAACCCCAGCAGGTAATCGACCAGGTTTGCCCGAAGATGGCCGGCATCCTCGCCCTTCATCTTCATGAAGGTGAACTCACTGGCGTTGTAAATCTGGCCCCCCGCACCGGCGATCGCAGTCAGGATGGCCGCCCGGGCCTGTTCGTCGGTTTCCTCGGGCAGATCGGCAGCGGTTGCGACAACTTCAGCCTTGGTGCGCTCCAGCAGGCAGTCGAGACGCCGCAAGATCACGAAGGGCAGGATGACCTTGCCGTATTCAGATTGCTTGAAATCACCACGCAGAAGCTCTGCAATGGACCAGATGAATGCGGCGTTGTTGTTGATTTTGTCCTGGCTCAAGGCCGGTCTCCCAATTCTTGCCTATCTATCGGCTGTTCCCGTCAAAGTAGTCGGGATTGCGATCGAATGATATATTGCGGTTGACGAAAGTTGTGGATTGCGAAGCGGTTATCCCGTTGATTGTCCCAGAGTATCGTGCGGCCAATGGGCCGCCCGAAGATCTGCGAGTTGCGCCTGCAAGGCGTCGATCTGATCGTGGACTTGCAGGCGATTTTCGAAGGCGGTCGCGATCTGTGCCTCGGTCACAGCATCGGGGATGGGGATCGGCAGCTTCTTCAGATCCTTCATGCCGAGGCTCAATATTCCTACGCCACCTGCGAGAGATTTCAAGAATTGCTGCATCGTGGAGTTGGACAGGTATTCGTAAAGAGCGAGGGGGCTGATTGGGCACCGCGGCTTTCGGCGCAAGATCATCATGGATTGCCCGGCTGTCCAAATCTCTCGTTCGCCCGCATCCGGGACGTCATGCGAAACCAATCCGACTGATCCAATCGTGCCTTTCACACAGAGTACAAGATCATCGCATCGGAGCTGCTGGGAAACTGCCCGTTGGTATTTCGCCCGGTCGACCCGCACTTTGCGAGAGGGCTGCTGGATGAACCCACGCGGGCCGATATCTGCCGGGGCGCATTCCAGCAAACTGAACTCCGCATCAACTGAATCTGTCAGGCTGACCGGCCGAACGAACTCAACCAGATCAGACAGTTCCGCAACATCCGATGTCGACAGAAGTGCATCGATCCGGCTGCGGGGGCCGATATTGAGGTAACGCTCTGGCATCAGAACGAGATTACTTTCCATGATTTCCAGGTGCGGCACGTCTCGCAGCAGATTGCCCGATCCGGATGGTTCGCAGGTCATTAGATTGGACCAGTTCACGCCATCCCGGATATCGGTACGCCCCCTGCGACCGGTGATCGCGACATCCTGATGGCCAAGATCGATAAATCGTACAGAGTTATGCTGCCGCCCCGAGCCGTCGATGACCAGCAGATTGCCTTCAACTCTTGTGTCAGCAAAGGCCATCCCGGCCGGAACATTCATGACGCTCATGAGGCGACCGCTCTCCATGAGGTTCTTGCGCATGATCGGTTCGGATCCGACCGTGCGAAACATTGCGCTGTCCGATGATAGGACAAGCGCCCGGGCCGAAGACTCTTCGATCACATGGGCGATTGACAGGTTTTCTACGCTGAGACGCACGGACTTGTCATCGGAAACCCCCAATGATGCTGCCAGTCCACGCGGCACTTCCTGCGTGCCACGCATATCCGCACCGAATGGCGGGAGAATGACCTCAAGCTCCGCGGGTGTGCTTGAGCTAAGCCAAACGTGATCCAGATTGAGCGTCACATCGCCAGCAAGACCCAGAAGAACCAGCATCCGCCCCATCAAGTCGATGTCGTTGCGGTTGGGACTGCTGTAGGTCAGGCGTGCTGGAATTTCCTTGGTTTTGAGAGCATGCGCATAAGCCAAGCAGGGCCGAAAGGAGTGACTGTAACTGAACCGGACCTCGCGAGCACCTTCAGCAAGGTCGAGAAGGTGATCGCAGGCCGACTTGCCCATCCAGAAGCCATTACGGTATCCATTTGGCTGGTGATCCAGTAAAGCGCAGAGCGTCTCAAATCTGACCTCGCGACCGGCCTGCAGAAGTTGCACTGATGCCCGCTCGAAGATGGGCGCCAGCCCAAGCTTGTCGGCAGTCCCCATCCGCCTGAGGTCAAGACTTGCTGGGTCCGGTACCGAAGCGGCAACCGCGTATTCAATCAGCGTCAGAAAGGCCTGTTCTGATGGAAGGTCGCGAGCAGCCTGATCCAGTATATGAGATATGTCCATCAGAACCCTCAAAAGTAACGTCTACTTATTCTGGAGTACTCGAGATGATTTTGCCAGCTCAACTTGAGAGAAATTCGAGAGTTTTGTGATTTACAAACAAAAAAGCATCAATTGCTTTTTTGTTTGTAACAAGTTTAACGTAAATCAATTGGCGCACGGATACAGCCAAAAGCCCAGTGCTTACATGTAGGTAATTGTTATATTTGACTATTTCTGTGAGTAAGAAGGGGCGGTGGAGTGCAGAAGCCAAAGGTGTCCCCATTATCTCTCAATGAACGCTTTACGACTTGTGTTTAATGTTTGCATTTGGCAATTATTAAGCGTAGCGATTCGATTTCGAGATCGTCACAGTATTATTTTGCCATGCCTGTGGGAGAGACCAGATGCCGAGCCGGAAAGACACTTTGCACATGGTTGCGCCCTATCTTGGGCAGACCTTCAACTCTCTTGATGTGCTTGATCGCAGTCTTGCAGATAGGAATGTTCGGGCGCCTTTGCGGCGTGGCCGCTATCCGACAATGATGACCGCATATGACATCGCGTTGCTTGCAATGGTGTCCGTGTCCAGCAAGTCAGTGAAGGATGTTGCGGCAGATGTTTCGGAGGTCACCAACCTTCCGCTACGCAGTGGTTTACGCGAAAGCCGAGACTATGATCAGCTTGTTGCAGGCGTCGAATATACACAGGATGGTCCTCGGTTGACCCCACAGGGAATTTTGGAAGGATCGATGTTCCAGCTTTACCCCAGGGACATCCTGCCAATGGCCGCCAGCTTCGGACAGTCACTCGCACTTCTCATCGAACATCTGCCGGATGTGAAAAACTTGGACGCCAACGAGTTCAGCATCGAAATCCGCTGGGCACCGATCTCGGCGTACATCCAGTTCAAGCATGAGCGGTACAGATATCGACTGTTGTTTGGGGCAGAAGGTGGACAGAACCGAATGATGCCCGTGCGTTCGGTCACTTACAGGTTGCCCTTGATGCAGCGGCTTGCCGAAATTTATCGGATGACGACCATTCCCGCAGATTGGAAACCTGACGAATCGATACCGGAATCAAAGGGGTGACGGGGCTTCAGCAAGAGAAGTGAGGTGACTTACGGATGGATATTTTTGGGCCTGCCGCCTTTGCATTTCTTTCTCGCAGACTGCCAACTTTGCGAGAAACGGGACCTCTCATGGGGCAATCGCAAGCCATTGTGTTTCCGCGAGACAGTGGACCCATGATGTCGTGCGCCTTGGCTCAATAGTCATGCCGGAAATCATGTCGCTGCCAATTCTCGCAAGTGCATGATTTAAAACAAAATTTATTCAATATTTCCAGCTTTTCTGGTAGAAAAACTCGACCGGACTGCCCCGAGGAAGCAAAGGAACGACCTATGAGCGAGTAAAAAAAGAAAACGTCCAATCCGCGCCAACGGATGGACGTCTCCCGGACGGTTCGAAAACCACCCTTCTTCATCTGCTTTGATATCACGTGATGTCCCAGCATTCAAGGTTTTCCCCGTCCATCACCAGCTTTCCCTGACCTGTTTTCACAGGAACGGGAAAGGTCTGCGCAGGTCAGTCGATAACGGGTCTTGCCCAACCGATGATGTCGACCGGTTTCGTTGCCGACCGAAGCAGCAAGACGGATCAAAAGAGAACAATGGAATAAAACTATGGACGACCAAGAAAATCACTTGCGGAAAGTGCCAGCGAAAAGCCGTGCTGTGCGGGCGATTCCCAAGGCATCGAAGGGCCATTTTGTTGGAGAGTTGGTGTTTAATCGCGGTGATCATCCACAGCGGTTAGGCTTTGCCAGTCTTCATGAATATCGTGCGGCTTTGTGTTTGATCTACCGGCCGGATTTCCTGGACCTGGAAGAGCAACTTGCACCGCTGTACTTTTCTCTTCCTAATGGAAAACCAAGCAAACACTTCTTCGATTTTCGTCTTACCCAAAAGGGCGGGAGAAGAATCTGCATTTCTGTGAAGCGGGAGTGGGTTGCAAACACTTACAAATACCGTTCGTTAATCAAGTGTGTGCAAGAGGCAGCATGTGGAAATATTTGCGATGCAGTCATTACGATCACTGAACGAAATATTCATCCCATCCGCCTTCAGCATGCAGAATTGTTTCATGCGGCTCGAGATCCAGAACCTGAACTGGATCAAGATATCATCGCAAAGCTCCGTGAGCATGCGGGGCCTGTCTCGATCAATGAATTTCTGACGGAATCCAAGATTGGCGGCAAGGGCTTCTTCAGCGTTGCTCGTGCCATTCGATTTGGCCATGCGAAATTATTTTCATTTGAGAACATTACCGGAAAAGCCCTGATCGTAGGGTGTGAGGCTGCGTAATGGCAGTATCGTTAAAACACCGTGAGAAGATTATTCTCGAAAAGGGCTGTGATTTCTTGATCGGCAGCCGGGCTGGACGTGTGTTGGACCTGCGGCCAGAGGGTTACCTGATTTTCTGGGAGGCCTGGGCACATCCAGACACCGGGGAGGTTATTTCCTCTGATGCGGGAGTTATGTCTTATAAAGATATTGTCATTGAGGACAAAAATGGCACGCTTAAGATCTTAAATCGCCCGGGCGCTCAAATCATCGATCGCGATCGCGATCGAGTACGTCGTAGTCAGCGTACATTGGATGAAATCGCACGCATGCGGTTCAAAAAGCAATTCGTCCTCGCTGTCCATGATCTCTTGGACAACGGTGAGATGAAGCTCACTCGAGATGACTTTTGCCGGATGAGCGTCTCAATCGTAGCCCAAGGCACCCGGAGATACACCGAATATCTTGCATCAATGTCGATGCGTGAAGTCAAACGCGGTGGCGCAAAAGTTGTTAAAAGTAAGGTCGACCAGCAGCGTAGCATTGAGTTTCATCAAGGCTTCAAGAATGGTCAAACTTTTTGGAAGTGGTATCAGCAGTGGCTTGTGAATGGGGAAGAAGGGCTTTTCGATAAGTATCGTAATTGCGGGAAATATGGTCGATACTCGGATCTGACCGAACTTTTTTGTCAAAGGATCATGGATTCCCTCTGGGACCAGGAGCGTCCGACGATCAAGTCTATGGTTGAGAGTGTTCAGGCCGCAATTGATGCTGAAAATGAACGTCGAGAGCGTCTGCCGATTCCTGCCGGAAAACTCCCCATGGTTGGGTATGATTATGTCTTGGGTTTGATCAAAAAATACGCACCGATCGATAGTGCGATCCGCCAAAAAGGTTGGGATCAAGCATACAAGGATATGCATTCCATTGGTGTTGGGGTCGAAGTTTGTCGTCTTCTACAACGAGTGGAAGTTGACGAGTATACTGCGGACCTGTTCGTCCTTTTCGAGAGAACCGGGCTTTTCGATCATCTGCCAGAGGCTGTTAAAAACCTTTTGCAGCTGGACGGCTCGGCAAGACGCTTTACGCTGTCAGCGGCGATCGACGTTCACACAAGATGCCTTCTTGCCCTGCAAATTGTGCCCGCCGGTATTGAGAGCCCGCTCCGCCATACCCTCGAAATGATCTACACGGACAAGTCACCGATTGCCGACGCCGCCGGCGCCAAGTTCGGATGGCCCATGGCGGGCGCTCCCGAGTCAATCGTTCTTGATCGAGGCGCTGGTTATATCACCGATGACGCGTATGATATCCTTGCCGATCTAGGCATTACCAACCTTGGTGCCCCGGCCGGCAAGCCATGGTTGAAACCCTTCATCGAGCGGGTTTTCAGGACGATCCATAGTGATCTTCTGCTTCGTTTTTCCGGCCGAGCCTTCAGCAATGTGGTTGAACGGGGCGAGAACGATGGTGCAGCTCGTGCCACTTTGACTTTGGAAGCTTTTCTCGGCTGGCTGGTCCGTTGGACCGTAGATGCCTATCATACCCGGTCACACACGGCTTTGGGTATGTCCCCGGCGCAGGCCTGGGAAAAGGCGGCCAAGGAGTGCGCCCCGCGATTTTTGAGCAGCGGCGAAATGCGTGAAGTTTTCGGCTCTCGGACAACCAGAAAACTTGGACGGCAGGGCGTTCTGGTCGAGCATGTTCAGTACCAGAATAGCAAGTCCATGAAAATGTTGGCGACGCTTGGTGAGGTCGATGTCGAGGTGCTGCGCTGGCACGGAGATATCGGGACTATCAGTATCAGGGCCAATGGTGGGCAATGGGAGGCTGTCACAGCGGCTAATTCTATGTGGATCGGCAAGACAGGTAGCGAACTCCAGGCTTGGTTATCTGAACGCCAAGGACAAACCGAAGATGAACGGATTGCTCGGCGAAACTTTGTTAACAATGTGAATTCGGAGTCTATCCGTTTGAAAAAGCTGGAGGGACTCATTTCATTACCCAAGTCATTGCCGGATCACGAACACGATTCAAAGCGTTTCTCACGCTTCGCGGATACGGCCGAACGTCGGCACGAATTTGGTCCCTTCGACGACGTTCTGAGTGAACTTGATGCCGCACCCGATGTCGATCACCGCTTTACGGGCGGGGCTGAGGGAACACCTGCTCCGTCCCCTGACGGCTCCGCAACAATTTCTGACGATGATTCAATGGAGTAGGGAGATGACCCAAGAAGCAGAGCTTCAAAACATGACAATTCCACAAAAGCTGAATTGGCTTCAGGATCGATATTGGCGGTTCGGTCAGGATGAGGCTTTTGAAGACCATCTGCGGGATCTTTATGACGTAGATGACAACGGTCTGATGACGGCCAATCCCCGCCGAGATCCACTGACCGACGAGACCGCTGGTTTGATGGTTCTGGGGGGGACTGGAAATGGCAAGTCCGCAATGCTCAAGCGGGCGTTGCGTGCCAATCCAGTCTTAACCGAGTTCAGCGTTGAAAATCCGGGTAACACCTTGTTCATCACCGTGCCGCCGGAGGCAACAATCAAAAAGGTTGCCGAGATCATTCTAGAGAAAACTGGCTACACAAAGATTGACAGAAAGCTGCGTGCTGCTGACGCATGGGAAATTGCACGGCACCGTTTTGGGTTGGTCGGGATCAAAACCCTTATGATTGATGAATGCCATCATATCCTTCGTGCAGGTCCTGGCCGTGACGTCCTGGCTGCAATCCAATCGCTGAAGCATATCATGCAGTCCAAGCCGGGGGTCGCCTTGGTTATTGCAGGTGTACCCAGTCTGCAGCAGGCGATCATGTCCGAACCTTCGGGCGAAACCTATCGGCGGTTCGGGGAATATCACCTTTCACGCATTCGAGAAGGGACCCGCTCTGCAGAATTGTTCGCTGTGAATTTCGCCAAATCAGCCAATCAACTTGGAATTCATGTGACCGAGAAGGATGCCTTTGTTGAACGTGTCCTGTTCGCACAGGGAGGCGAGGTCGGGCTTTGTGTCGCCCTTGCAAAAGACATTCTACGAGATGCAGTCATTCGGAAACTCGATGTGCTTTCCCTCGAACATGCGGAGCGTGTCTACCTGAAAAAGAACGGCGATCGCTCCGTCACGCCATTTGCGTCAAGGGCATGGAGCAAGGTGCTGGAAGATCTTCAGTCAATCGGGTGGGGGCGGTGATGGACTTGTGGCCGCGCCTTCCCATCGACACTGAGGAAACGTTGCTGTCATATGCTGACAGGTTGTCTGTTATGCACACCGGCCGCGGCATGCCGCGTCTGCTCGCGGATCTGGGCATTCACAAGGAACATTTCATTTCGGGTCGGCCAGATGCGATCAGGCAACTGGCAGCCGCCATTAAGGTTGCACCGAAATCCGTGGAAGATGCTTCCATCCGCGTTCTGCAGCGCACTGGATTGTTTCGGGGCGAGGCTATCTCCAAGACGTTCTTGTCGCCCCGCACCGCAAAGTACTGCCCCAAGTGCATCGAGGAAGACGGTGCAAGGCATGATCGAAAATTTCGTTTGATCTGGGGCTTTCGCCACGTCGCCCGGTGCCAAAAGCATGGCCTTTGGCTTGTGGAGGCACCTGTCAAGAACGCTATCGACATGCGTTGCGGTATCGGCGGTGCCCCACTTGGCCCAGTGAGCCAGGCCCACGATCATGCGCCAGAATATCTCGGTTGGTTGCTGACCCAGATTCATGTGGGGCGAGGTGCGCAAGAGGCGTGGCTTCACGGCCAAACACTGGAACAGGTCCTTGCAGCATCGGAGATGCTGGGTGCTGTTCTCGAATATGGGCATGGCGCTCGCGTGACGAAACTGCTGCCTGCGCAGACAGAGGAGGTAACGGATATTGGCTTTTCAATCTACAAGGAGGGTCCGGATGCAATTACAGAAGCTTTGGACACCATTCGCAAAACTTCCCCTGCAACTGCGGTTCAGGCTGGCCCTTTGGCATTTTATGGTAAACTTTATGACTGGCTGGATCGCCGCAGCAATGCGATCGATCCTGGGCCGATCCGCGATATCTTGCGTGATCACATCGTCAAGCATTCCGCTGTCGAGCCTGGAACCAAAGTTCTGGGTGTTGCGATCACAGCACGACGCTATCACACGCTCTACAGCTTGTCAGCTGCCGTCGGGATTGAGCGGCCGCGACTGTCTCGTTTACTTCGAAAGCTTGGGGAAATCCCAGAGACGGCAGGAGAGGTTGAAGCGGGCAACATCGTGTTTGAAGCGGTCAAGACGGTTGACCTTATCAACGCGTTCAAGACGTCAATTCCACTGGACTCTGTCCCCGGCTATCTGGGTGCAAGCAAACGTCAAGTCGAAACCCTATACCGGGAAGGTATCATTTATCCGGTTGTGCCCCGCACAAGCCGGGGTTCCGTCCGGCAAGTTGTGTTTGCAAAAGATCACCTAGATCTGCTGCTCGCGACAATCAACGCCATCCCTGAGTTGCCACGAGAGGTGGACGAAGGCTCGTGGCATTCGGTTTCATATGCTTGCCAGCGAGGGGCTGGCAAATTTGAGTATGTTTTTCGCAAAATCCTTGTGGGCAAGGTCAAGTGCTTCCGCGACCCGGCTCATGATGGGATCGGTGCGATCCGTCTAGATGTAAACGGACTGCTCCGGCGAAGATTGGCAGCCTGAAGTTAATCGAGATTGTTGAACACCAGCCCGCTTCGGCGGGTTTTTTTTATTGTGTTTTCCTGACCTTCGCGGCATCTTTGCCCCGATCCGGTGCAATCTTTGCCCCCAGATCGAAAAAGCCAAAAATAAGGTGTTGATTTCATTTGCCTTTTCAGGACACTTCGTATCAACTTAAGCCGGATTTACACACGTTTCGTCTGATCAGGTTCACACCGCCCCGGCCCCAGAGCCGGGGCCTCTGCGCTGACCCGGCGAGGTCCCGGATCAAGTCCGGGACGGGTGCGGTTTCGATAGGGTGTAACGTGCTTTAAGCAGCCAGCCCCGGCACAGAACGCGAAACGCCCCGGAAATCTTCCGGGGCGGTTTCGTTTTCAGCGTTGATCCTGAACTCAAGCGGCGCGGAACAGGTCCGAGCGTGCCGCAAGATCAGCCACCAATGTGTCGCGCTTAAGACCAAGGGCTGCAAGCCGCTGATCGCTCGCCATTGACAGCGTTTCAACCTCATGGGCGAAGCGGTTGGCGGCAACGACCGACTTGAAGAAACCGTCGATCAGGCGCAGCGGCGCCAATACAAAGCGCCCGACATTCCCAAACCCCGGTGCCGGAACATTACTGTGGGACGAATAGGCCATAACTGTGCTCTCCTGAGAATGCCGCATCTGCAACATAATCTATGTTGCGGCGCAGCATTTTTCCATACCACAGTATGCAAACCCGCTCTGCGCGGGCGGCATGGCTGGCGATGTTTAAACCTCTCCAACCCGTGCCGCGCGCCCACCGCGGCGCTTGCGCAGCAGGGAGGCACGGTCGGGCAGCGCCTCCATGATCGCGCGCCGCTCGTCCGGGGCCATTTTGGTCCAGCGGGTGATCTCGTCGATCGAGCGAAGGCATCCCGTGCAAATCCGCGCCTGCGGATGCACCACACAGATTTTCACGCAAGGGCTCTCGACTTCATTGCGTGCCCATGGGCTTTCATCTGTCATGCTCTGCCCTCATATGCCCCATCCGGTCCAACACCCCTTGCAGGATATAGGCCGCCGCGATGTTGTCGATAACCTGCATACGACGCTTTCGTGTCGCATCCGCCTCCAAAAGCGCCCTTTCCGCGGCAACAGTCGACAGCCGCTCATCCCAATAGCCAATCGGCACCTCTGTCAGGCGAGCCAAATTGCGGGCAAACGCGCGGGTGGATTGCGCGCGCGGCCCCTCGCTGCCGTCCATATTGCGCGGCAGGCCAAGGATGATCCCGCCCACCTCGCGCCCCGCCACGATCTGCAACAGACGCGCGGCATCGTCGGTAAACTTCACCCGCTTCACGGTCTCATGCGGGCTTGCCACCGACCAGAGCCGGTCTGACAGCGCCACGCCAATCGTCTTGGTGCCCAGATCAAGGCCCATGATCGCCCGCCCCTGCGGCAGGGCTGCGGCGAACGCTGCGATCTCCTCAAGGATCATTCCGCGACGCCCGCGCTTGCCGCAGCAGCGCGCACCACCGCCAAACGCTCTGGCGCATCTGCAAAGACCGCCTGCGCCTCGGTCCAGACCTCTTGCGCCTTATCTTGTTCCCCCAACACGCCATAGGCATTGATCAGCCGCGCCCAATCCTGCTCGGTGCCGCCCTGCGTGGCCAGCCGCTGCGCAAGGCCCGCCACCATGCCGCGGATCATCTCTTGCTGCGCTTCCGGGTCCATATCCTGTGCCGCAGCGATATCCGCCGCCGATGGCCCCGGCGCATTGGGCGCGTCCTGCTCGGGCGGCAGCGTATACCGCACCCCGGCGCGCCCCGCCAATTCCTCGATCTGCGCCCGGATGGTGGGCACCCAAGGGGCCTCTGGCGTGCTCTCGTTCAGCAGCGCCTCCCATAGGCGGAACGCCGCATCGGGCCGATCCACCTGCATCATGTAGAGCCCAAGGTAAAACCGCGATGACGGCTCTCGCCCATCCCGCTCCAAGGCCGCGCGCAACGCTGTCTCCGCCTCCGACGACACATAGCCGCCGCTGGCATTGATCATCAGATCCGCCAGCATGGCATAATCCGCCGCACTCGCCGCCTCACCCTTGACCGCAATCAACTGCGCTTGCGCCTGCCGCGCCGCCACCAGATTGCCCAGCGCCGCCTCGCTGCGCACCAAGAACCGCAATCCTTGCTGATCCTCGGGCCGCTCTGCCACGGTCTTGCGCAACTGCTCGATCAGCTTGATGTAATCCTCGTTCGTGCCCTCGGGCACCCCGGTCTCGCCGGGGCCAAATCGCTCCTCTGCCGCCGCCTGATCCAGCCGCGCCGCCCGCGCCGCATCCGAGGCCGCAATCCGCGCCGCCATCGGCAAATCCTGATAGCCCGGCGCGCCGATCCTGTCATAGATCAGAACACCGCCGCCCGCGATCACCGCCACGATCACCCCTGCCATGATCACGCCCGCGCCGCGCGGCTGCCCCCCGCTTTCGCCGCCCTGACGCAATTGCGCATCCGCCGCCAGCACTTTGCGCGAAATCTCGGCCCGCAGCCGCTCGGCATCCTCTGCCGCGATCACGCCGCGCGCGGTGTCGCGCTCGATCTCTTTCAACTGATCCCGGTAGACCTGCAAATCATAGGCGGCAGGCGGCGCTTCGCCGATCCGCCCGCGCAGCAGCACAAGGCCCAGAACGGCACTCACGCCAATCGCCAAACCCGCAACGATGATCCAGAAACCCATGTCTTTTCCTTCTATGTTGCTCTCATGTAACCGCCCATGCGCCCGGAAAAAAGGGCCAAGCCGTCGCATCCGCGCGCCCAGCCCGCGCCCCGATGTCGCAATGTCGCTATTGATACCGTTTCCGCCGCCCGGAGTATCCTTTCAACCGGCCAGCTGACGCATTACGGTGCCAGTCGCATCCAAGCCCGAATCCCGCCAACTCCAGAGAGCGCGCATGAAACACTATTCCGCCTTTGCCGTCGCCCGAGAGGCCCTCCGCTACCACATGGGATGGGAGCGCGCTTGGGCCTCGCCCGAGCCGAAAAAGAAATACGATGTCATCATCGTCGGCGCTGGGGGTCACGGCCTCGCCACCGCCTATTACTTGGGCAAGAATTTTGGCATCACCAATGTCGCGGTGCTGGAAAAGGGCTGGCTTGGGGGCGGCAACACGGGCCGCAACACCACCATCATCCGCTCGAATTACCTGCAAGACCCCTCTGCCGCGATCTATGAAAAATCGCGCAGCCTGTATGAGACCCTCTCGCAGGACTTCAACTACAACATCATGTTCAGCCCCCGTGGCCTGATCATGCTGGCCCAGACCGAACACGAGGTGCGCGGCTACCTGCGCACGGCCCATGCCAACGCCCTGCAAGGCGTCTCGACCGAATTCATCTCGGCAGCCCGCGTCAAAGAGATTGTCCCGATCATCAATCTCGACGGGCCGCGCTATCCGGTGCTCGGCGGCCTCTATCAGGCGCGCGGCGGCACGGCACGCCACGATGCGGTGGCATGGGGCTATGCCCGCGCCTGTTCCGCCATGGGCATGCATATCCTGCAAAAATGCGAAGTCACCGGCATCTCGCGCGAGAATGGCCGCGTGACGGGTGTGACCACCAATCGTGGCGACATCGGCTGCGATAAACTTGGCATCGTCGTCGCGGGCCACTCCGGCCACCTCGCCGATATGGCGGGCTTCCGCCTCCCCATCGAATCCGTCGCCCTTCAGGCGCTGGTGTCGGAACCGATCAAACCCTGCATGGATTGCGTCGTCATGGCCAACACCGTGCATGGCTATATGTCGCAATCCGACAAGGGCGAAATGGTTATTGGCGGCGGCACCGACGGCTATAACAACTACACGCAGCGCGGCTCGTTCCACCATATCGAGGAAACCGTGCGCGCGCTCATCGAGACCTTCCCGATGGTCGCCCGCCTCAAGATGCTGCGCCAATGGGGCGGCATCGTCGACGTCACCGGCGACCGCTCGCCGATCCTCAGCAAAACCCCGGTCGATGGCATCTTCATCAACTGCGGCTGGGGCACCGGCGGCTTCAAGGCCATCCCCGGCTCCGGCTGGGGCTTTGCCGAACTGATGGCCAAGGGCCACTCGCCCCTCTGCGACGAATTCGGCCTCGACCGCTTCTATCAGGGCCGGTTCATTGATGAATCCGTCGCGGCAGGGGTGGCGCATTGATGGCTGAGGTGAGCTTAGAGGACTTTGTTTACGAAACATTGATGGCAATCTCGAAGGCAGTCTCGAGAGCGCAAGATGATAGTAAAGAAGCCAACGCAATTCCAATAGCTTTGCATTCTGTAGGTGCCAAAGAGGTCGAAAAAGGCGAGCAACTAGTTTCGTTTTCAGTGAGCGTGCAAGCCGAAGGAAAAAAGGGAGCAAAAGGCGGAGTGAATGCGAAAGCTAGCATGATTTCCGTGGTGACAGGAAAAGTCAGTGCTGAAGGGCACATCGAAAAGGCCAATTCCCGTCTCCACTCCATTGAGTTTGCCGTGCCAATGTATTTCAACTCCCGTTGGCAGAAGAAGGATGAATCCAAATGCTGATCCTCACCTGCCCCTGCTGCGGCGTAACGGGCGAAGAGACCGAATTCCACCAAGGCGGCGAGGCGCATCTCAAGCGCTTTGGCCCCGGCTCGGCGGACGATGACTTCCACACCTATATGTTCGCCAAGGAAAACCCCAAAGGCGCGCATTTCGAACGCTGGCGGCATAACAACGGCTGCGGCAAGTGGTTCATCATGGCCCGCGATACCGTAACCCTCGAGGTCTACGGCAGCTATCCCGCCCAGACCCACGAGCCGCCCCAGCATATCCGCGATGCGATCACCGCCAAACGCCCCGGCTGGACATGGCGCGACTTCGCATGAGCCTTCACCGTTCCAAACATACTCACAACACCACGCCCGCACCGGGCACGAGGGTTTAAGACATGAGCACGCGTCTGGCCAAGGGTGGCCGCCTCCTCGACAAGGGCCGCGCCCTTCACTTCACCTTCAACGGCAAACGCCTCAAGGGCCATGCCGGCGATACACTCGCCTCGGCCCTTCTGGCCAATGATCAGATGCTGGTCGGGCGCTCGTTCAAATACCACCGCCCGCGTGGCATCGTGGCAAGCGGTGCCGAAGAACCCAACGCGCTCGTCCATCTGGGCGAGGGGGCCCGCATGGAGCCCAACCAGCGCGTCACCACGACCGAGCTTTTCGACGGTCTGACCTGCACCAGCCAGAACCACTGGCCCAGCCTTGAGTATGACATCGGCGCGGTCAACACGCATCTCGCGCGCTTCCTGCCCGCGGGCTTTTACTACAAGATGTTCATCCACCCGCGCCCCTTCTGGAAACATGTCTACGAGCCGTTCATCCGCCAATCGGCAGGCTTGGGTAAGGCCACCAACCCCGGCGATCCTGACCGGTATGAGCATTTCTATCACTTCTGCGACGTGGCCGTGATCGGCGGCGGTGTGGCCGGTCTGCAAGCGGCAGTTGCCGCAGCCGAGGCCGGGGCCAAGGTCATGCTGATGGAACAAACCGCCCATTGGGGCGGCCGCGCGCCGGTTGACGGCGGCGAGATTGACGGCCAGCCCGCCGACGACTGGATCACCGCCACACTCGCCAAACTGCGCGACATGCCCAATGTCACCCTGCGCCTGCGCTGCATGGGGGCAGGGGTCTATGACCACGGCTATCTCTTGGGCTACGAGCGCGTGAATGACCACGCGCCCAGCACCGATACCCCCCGCCACCGCCTCTGGCGCATCCGCGCAGGCCAAATCATCACCGCCACCGGCGCGATTGAACGCCCGCTCAGCTTTGCGGGCAATGACATCCCCGGCGTGATGCTGGCCTCTGCCATCCGCGATTATGCGGTGAATTACGGCGTTTCCATCGGCGACCGCACCGTGGTTGTCACCAATAACGATGACGCCTACCGCACCGCGATCACGCTCAAGAAATTCGGCCTCGAAATCCCCGCCATCCTTGATGCCCGCCAATCGGGCGGCGGCGCGCTTGCGGCAGAGGCCCGCGCGCTTGGCATCCGGGTCGAAAACGGCAAGGGCATCGCCAAGGTCAAAGGCGGCAAGCGCGTGACCGGCGTCGCCATCTGCGCCCAAGCCGGCGAAGGCGCTGTGCTGGAAGAGATCAAATGCGACGCGGTCGCCATGTCCGGTGGCTGGTCGCCCGTGGTCCATCTCTGGTCCCATTGTGGCGGCAAACTCCTCTGGGATAGCGCGCAGGCGCATTTCCGCCCCGACCCCGCCAACCCCCCGCGCGGCGCGAAAGGAGAGGCGTTTGTGGTCGTCGCAGGCTCGGCCAACGGCAACCTTGATCTCGCGGCCACGCTCACCGACGCCGACACCGCAGGCAAGACGGCAGCGGCGGCCATGGGCCACAAGCCCAAATCTACCAAGGCCCCCACCGCCACCGCCACAGATGAGGCGGCACTCGAGGCGGTCTGGCTCATGCCCCAAGGCGCCAATATCAAGCTGCGGATGAAATCTTGGCTCGATTACCAGAACGATGTGAAAGTGTCCGACGTCCAGTTGGCCGCCCGCGAAGGCTACGAATCCGTCGAGCATGCCAAGCGGTATACCACGCTCGGCATGGCCACCGATCAGGGTAAGCTCAGCAATATCAATGGCTTGGCGATCCTCTCGGATGCCCTTGGCCAGCCCATCCCGCAGACCGGCACCACCACCTTCCGCCCGCCCTATACGCCGATTTCCCTGTCGGCCATCGCAGGGGCGGCGCGCGACGCCGTGTTCCAGCCGATCCGCAAAACCCCGATCCATGGCTGGCACGAGGCCAATGGTGCGCATTTCGAACCCGTCGGCCAGTGGCGACGCCCCTATTGCTTCCCCAAGGGCGAGGAAACCCACCGCGACGCCGTCAACCGCGAGATCAACCAGACCCGTGCGCGCCTTGGCCTGCTTGATGCCTCCACCTTGGGCAAGATCATCGTCAAAGGGCCGGACGCAGGCCGCTTCCTCGACATGCTCTACACCAATGTCATGAGCAGCCTGAAGCCCGGCAAATGCCGCTATGGCCTCATGTGTAATGAAAACGGCTTCCTGATGGATGACGGCGTGGTTGCCCGCATCGACGAAGACACCTTCCTCTGCCACACCACCACCGGCGGCGCGGAATCGATCCACGGGCATATGGAGGATTGGCTGCAATGCGAATGGTGGGATTGGAAGGTCTACACCGCCAATGTCACCGAGCAATATGCGCAAATCGCCGTCGTCGGTCCCAAGGGCCGCGAAACGCTGGCGAAACTCACCTCCGATGATCTCAGCAATGACGCGCTGCCGTTCATGGGCTGGGCCGATCTTACGCTCGCGGGCATGCCGGTGCGCGCCTATCGCATCTCCTTCTCGGGGGAACTCAGCTACGAATTGGCCGTTCCCGCCAGCCACGGCCGCGCCCTCTGGGATGCACTCTTAGAGGCCGGGGCAGAGCATAGCGTAACGACCTATGGCACCGAAGGCCTGCACGTCATGCGCGCCGAAAAGGGTTTCATCATGATCGGCGATGAAACCGACGGCACGGTGATCCCGCAAGACCTGGGCATGGGCTGGGCCATTTCCAAGAAAAAAGACGACTACCTCGGCAAACGCGCGCAGGAACGCTCGCATATGGCCGATCCCAACCGCTGGAAATTGGTGGGTCTGGAAACGCTCGACGGCTCTGTTCTGCCCGATGGGGCCTATGCCACCGCCCCCGGTCACAACGCCAATGGTCAGCGCATGACCCAAGGCCGCGTTACCTCGACCTATTTCTCGCCCACCCTCGGGCGCGGCATAGCCATGGGTCTGGTGCATAACGGCCCGGACCGCATGGGCGATGTGCTCGATTTCCCAAAGGTGGACGGCGGCATCATCAAGGCCAAGATCGTCGATCCGATTTTCTTCGATAAGGACGGGGAGAAACAGAATGTCTAACGCCGTGACCGCCCTCAACGGGGCCAACTATCAGGGCCTCGCCACCATCGCGGATCAGGGCCTGACCGGCATGATCACCCTGCGCGGCGATCTTGCCAGCGCGGGGATCAAGGCTGCGGTCAAATCCGCCACCGACCTCGATGTTCCCGCCCAGCGTCAGGCGCTGATGGGCAAGGGCACTGCCGCCCTCTGGATGTCACCCGACGAACTTCTGCTTCTGTGCCCCTACGCCGAGGTGAGCACGCGAATCGCCGGTATCGAAGCCGCGCTCAAGGGCCAGCATTTCCTTGCCGTTAACGTTTCGGACGCCCGCACCTTCCTGCGCATCTCCGGCAGCGGCGCGCGCGAGGTTCTGGCCAAGCTCTGCCCGGTCGATCTCTCGCCCGAGGCGTTCACCCCCGGCATGTTCCGCCGCACCCGCATGGCACAAGTGCCGGCCGCCTTCTGGCTGGATGAAACCGGCACATTCCACCTGATCTGCTTCCGTTCGGTCGCAGACTACGCCTTTGAACTTCTCAAGGTCTCGGCCCAACCGGGCGGCGAGGTCGGGCTTTACGCCTGACCAAGCCTTCCTGACTGAAAAACTCCGATATACGGGGTTGACCTTTGCCGGGTCGCCCCACCATGTAGGGGCATCGGAACGAGAACCTCAACAAACAGGGGGCCCAAATGGCTTTTGAACTTCCCGACCTTCCCTATGCCCATGACGCGCTGGCCGCTCACGGCATGTCTGCTGAAACCCTCGAATATCACCACGACCTGCACCACAAGGCCTATGTCGACAACGGCAACAAGCTGATCGCGGGCACCGAATGGGATGGCAAGTCGCTCGAGGACATCATCACCGGCACCTATGACAAATCCGCCGTGGCGCAGTCGGGCATCTTCAACAACATCAGCCAGCTCTGGAATCACAACCAGTTCTGGGAAATGATGAGCCCGACCAAAACCGGCATGCCCGGCGAATTGGAAAAGGCCCTGACCGAGAGCTTCGGTTCGGTCGACAAATTCAAAGAGGCGTTTTCCGCCGCCGGTGCCGGTCAGTTCGGCTCGGGCTGGTGCTGGCTCGTCAAAGACGCGGATGGCGCACTCAAGGTCACCAAGACCGAGAATGGCGTCAACCCGCTCTGCTTCGGCCAGACAGCGCTTCTGGGCTGCGACGTGTGGGAACATTCCTACTACATCGACTTTCGCAACAAGCGCCCGGCCTATCTGACCAACTTCCTCGACAATCTGGTCAACTGGGAAAACGTCGCTTCGCGGATGTGATCGACCTTCAGTCTTACGCCAAAGCCCCCCACTCCATCGTGGGGGGCTTTTGCTTTTGAAGGTCCTGAAACACCGCTACGCATCCGTTCCCGCGCGACTGGCACCGAAGGTGCCGCGCGGCTCCCGCCCGTGGTGTTAACCGCCTTTAAACATCCCACTGAAGTTAGGGGGCGGTGCGCTCAATCTAGAACACACTCGTCCCGGGCTTGACCCGGGACCTCGCCGAGGCGGGGTGGAGGCCCCGACGCGATGTGACTCCGATCAGACCCAACGTTCTCTAAGGCGCAGGGCCGCGCAAACCGGACTCTGCCGCCAGACCTTACAAAATCACCTTACAAACCTTACAGAGCTTAAGGTTTGCCCTTGCCCCCACCCGCCACATGCGGCAGCACTCGGGCAACGGATCTGAAGGACGACATCACATGCGCGAGGCGACCAAGGGTATTCTGGCGATGGTCGCCACCTGCAGTGTCTGGGGCCTCTCGGGCATCTATTACAAGCTGCTCGATCATATTCCCCCCATCGAAATTCTCGCCCACCGAACCCTCTGGTCCTTCATCTTCTTTGCTCTCGTCCTCTTGGTGCAAGGGCGAATTTCCGTTTTGCGTCAAACCCTTGGCGCTCGAAAATCGGTGCTTTTGATCGGCTTTGCCGCGCTGATGATCTCGACCAATTGGTTCGTTTTCATCACCTCCATTCAGATCGGCAAAGCGGTCGAAGCGTCTTTAGGCTACTACATCTTCCCGCTCGTCGCCGTTCTCTTGGGGGCCATCGCCTTTCGCGAACGCCTTGGAAAGGCTCAGCTTTTTGCCGTGGCCCTCGCCGCGACGGCGGTGATCACGCTGACCATCGGTCTTGGCGTCCCGCCTTGGATCGCGCTGATACTGGCAATCAGCTTTGGTTTCTATGGCCTTGTTAAAAAAGGGCTTTCTGTCGGCCCCGTGGTCTCGGTCACCGCCGAGGTGCTGTTGTTGTCCCCCATTGCCTTGGGCGTTCTGTGGTGGTTCCATTCTGACGGGCACGGGGCCTTTGGCACCAATTGGCACGACAGCCTGCTCTTGGCCTTCTCCGGCATTCTCACAGCCTCGCCGCTCATCATGTTCAGCTATGCCACCAAACGCATCACATTGGCCACCGTCGGGCTGGTTCAATACATGAACCCCAGCCTGCAATTCCTTGTTGCAACACTATTATTTCGCGAAGCCTTCAGCTTCTGGCATGCCATTGCCTTTGGCATGATCTGGTCTGCTTTGGCGATTTACACCACCGCCAGCCTCCGTCAGGACAGGGCGGCGCGCAGGGCGATCCTTAAATCCTGAGTTGTTTCAAGGCTCTGGACAAAGGATTTCACATTCTCACCGGCGAAACCCTGCGCCACCACATGATCCAGTATCTGCATCAAGGGTGTCCAGTATCCATTTGTGTTTAAAATGAAAATCGGCTTTTGATGCAATCCAAGCTGACGCCATGTCAGCACCTCGAAAAACTCATCCAGCGATCCCGCGCCACCGGGCAGAACCACGATGGCATCAGAATTCATGAACATCACCTTCTTGCGTTCATGCATGGTCTCGACCACAATATATTGGGTCAGATCCCGCTTGCCGACCTCCCAAGACACGAGATGCGCGGGAATAACGCCAAAGGTTTCACCGCCTGCGGCCTGAACCGCGCGCGCCGTGGCCCCCATCAAACCGACATCCCCCGCGCCATAGACAAGCCGCCAGCCCTCTGCGGCCAACATCTGGCCCACGGCATTTGCTTCTTGCATATATATAGGGTCGTGGCCGGGACGTGCGCCGCAAAAGACACAGACAGAACGCGCGGCCATGAAATCACTCCGGGCACATGCAGGGTTGTTTTGACCCGTGATAGCCTTGTTGCTATTCTCGGACAACCGGCCAAGGCGCCGCGAGAGGGGGATTTTTAAAAATATGAGCAAATTCGGTGGCTTAGGCACTGGATCGGTTATGGGGCTCGGCGGATTGGCCGTGGTCGGCGCTGTTATTGCGGCTCTTTGGTTCCGCGCTCAACCCGCGCCCACCCCAGAAACACCTCCCGTGGTCGAAACGGTCGAGGCCCCAACCCCCGCGCTGCCTGATCCTGCCCCGACCCCGCCCATGCCCGAAGCACCGACCATCGACACCTTCCGGTTGGAACCCGGCGGCCAGATGATCATCGCCGGTCAGGCAGAGCCGGGATCACAGGTTTCGATCCTTTTGGACAACGTCACGATCGGCTCGGTTCTCTCTGATAATGCAGGGAAATTCGTGCAGTTCCTCGATCTGCCCGCCAGCACCGCGCCGCGTGTTCTCTCCCTGCGGACGCGCTCGGAACCATCGGGGCAAGAGCTTGCGTCGCAAGATGAAATCATCATCGCGCCCACTCCCGTTGACCGCGCCGAGGCTTCGGTGCCCGTTGCGGCCCCGTCTGTAAGCTCCGAGGTGCAAGCCGTTGCAACCGAAGAGAATTCTTCGCCCCCACTGGCCGAGTCACAAGACGCTCCACAACCCAGTCAAACCGTGCTTCTCACCGATGAAACCGGTGTGCGCGTGTTGCAAACCCCCTCTGCGGAAACCCCGCCCGATGTCATGTCAAATGTCGCGCTCGACGCGATCACCTATTCCCCCGATGGCGATGTCGAACTCTCAGGCCGGGCGCAAGGTACTGGATTCGTTCGGATTTATATTGACAATGATCCGGTTGTGACCTCTCCAATATCCTCCGCAGGGGATTGGGCAACTGCCTTGCCCGAGGTTGATACCGGCGTCTATACCCTGCGCGTCGACGAGGTTGACACCACAGGTGCGGTGACGTCGCGGGTGGAAACCCCCTTCAAGCGCGAGGATCAGGATGTGCTGACCGCCGCCCAAACCGCAGAGAGCACACCAATCCGTGCGATCACCGTTCAGCCCGGCTCAACCCTCTGGGCAATCTCCCGCGAGGCCTATGGCGAAGGTCTGCTCTATGTCCGCGTGTTTGAGGCCAATCGCGACCGCATCCGCGATCCCAACCTCATCTACCCCGGCCAAGTCTTTGCCTTGCCACAATAATCCTTTCTGGCAATCTCCCCGCCTCAGGGCTATCTCTCCATAAGGGATTGAAAAGGCCAGCCTATGCGCCACGCCAGAATTACGACATCAGACGCTCCTGCAAAGGGCTGGCGCACTATTCGCCGTGTCGCGCCCTATCTCTGGCCTGCCGATCAGCCTTGGGTCAAACGCCGTGTGGTGTTCGCGCTGATGGCTTTGGTGGTGGCCAAATTGATCGGTGTCGGAACCCCGTTTTTCTATAAAGCCGCAGTCGACATGCTGGCCGGAGAGGGACAGTCCGCTGCCTGGATGTTGGGGGCCGGGGCGGTTGGCCTGACCGTCGCATATGGCATGGCGCGCCTCATGACGGTAAGCTTTCAGCAACTGCGCGATGTGATCTTTGCCCGCGTCGCACAGCGCGCCCTCCGCGCGCTTGCCCTCAAGACGTTCCAACATATCCATGCAATGTCAATGCGTTACCACATCACGCGCAAGACGGGTGGCCTCAGCCGGATTATCGAGCGTGGGGTCAAAGGGGTCGAGTTCCTGCTGCGGTTCCTGCTCTTTTCCATCGGACCTCTGGTGCTGGAACTGGCACTTATCGGGATCGTTCTCGCGGTCATTTTTGATATCTGGTATCTGGTTGTGGTCGTCGCCGTGATCGGCACTTATGTCGCCTTCACCTTCAAGGTCACGGAATGGCGCGTCCGCCTGCGCAAAGAAATGAACGATCAGGATACCGACGCCAACCAAAAGGCGATTGATAGCCTGCTGAACTTTGAGACCGTCAAATATTTCGGTGCAGAACGCCGCGAGGCCAACCGCTACGATGCGGCCATGGCTGGCTATGAGAAAGCTGCGCTTCAGACCTCTTACTCATTGGCCTTTCTCAACTTTGGGCAATCCCTGATCATTACGGGCGGGTTGGTCATCGTGATGGTCATGGCAGCGGTGGGGGTTCAATCGGGCTCTATGACCGTCGGCGACTTTGTCATGGTCAACGCCTATATGATCCAGATCACCATGCCGCTCAACTTTCTGGGCACCGTCTATCGAGAGATCCGGCAAGCTCTGGTCGATATGTCCGAAATGTTTGATTTGTTAGAGCAACAAGGGGATGTTGAGGATAAGTCTGGTGCAGATGTTCTAAAAGTAACAGGTGCCGCAGTTCGATTAGAGGCGGTAGATTTTGGGTATGACACCAATCGACCGATCCTAATGGGCGTTACGCTTGATGTTCCGGCGGGGCAGACGGTTGCGGTGGTTGGGCCCTCTGGATCGGGCAAGTCAACCATCGGGCGTCTTCTTTTCCGCTTTTACGATGTGCAGGCGGGGCGTGTTCTGATTGATGGCCGGGACGTGCGCGATGTCACGCAAGAAAGCCTTCATGCCGCTATCGGTGTGGTGCCGCAGGACACGGTGCTCTTTAACGACACCGTTGGCTACAACATCGGATATGGGCGCGCCGGGGCCACACAGGCCGAGATCGAAGAGGCCGCGCGTGCGGCCCAGATTCACGATTTTATCGCAAGTTTGCCCGAGGGTTACGCGACGCAAGTGGGGGAACGCGGCCTCAAACTCTCGGGCGGTGAAAAGCAGCGCGTGGGAATCGCGCGCACTTTGCTTAAAAATCCACCAATCCTGCTGCTGGACGAGGCGACGAGCGCGCTCGACACTCAGACTGAGCGGGAGATCCAAGGGGCTTTGGCGCGTGCGGCCGAAGGGCGCACCGTGATCATGATTGCGCACCGCCTGTCCACCGTCGCCAATGCGGATAGAATTGTTGTTCTGGATCAAGGGGTTGTTGTCGAGGAGGGGACGCATTCAGACCTCTTGGCACGGCAGGGGCGCTACGCCGCGCTCTGGCAACGGCAGGCCAGTGAGGATGCAGAAGAGGCGGCCTGAGCGACCTGTCATCGGACAGTTACTTTGTCCCATTAGACATCCCGTCATGAAGCGCTACATATCGCACTTGTCAGGGTGCAATGACGATATATAGTGAAGTGAGGACGGGGTCAGGTGCCCGCTCTGGCACCTGCGCCCCCAACGACCGGGGTGAGAGGACAGTCAGTCAGATGGACGGCGATTTCAGGACCGAATTTGTAAGAGAGCCTGCATCCTTGCGGCATTTCCCGGCACTTGTGCTGAATGCGGATTATCGCCCGCTCTCTTATTACCCGCTGTCGCTCTGGACTTGGCAAGAAGCGGTCAAGGCCGCGTGGTCCGACCGGGTGGATATCGTGGCCGAATACGATCACTGGGTCCGAAGCCCAAGCACTGTGATCCGCATACCGTCGGTTATTGTGCTGAAAGACTACGTAAAACCTCAAAAGCGCGTGGCCTTCACGCGCTTTAATTTATTTCTGCGCGATGACTTCATGTGCCAATATTGCGGCTCCAAGGGCGATTTGACCTTTGACCACGTCGTGCCACGCGCGTCCGGCGGGGTTACAAGCTGGGAAAACGTTGTGGCGGCCTGTAGCCCGTGCAACCTGCGCAAAGGCTCCAAAAGCCTGCGCCAATCCGGCCTAAGCCTGCGCAAACCGCCGCGTATGCCGGGGGCAGAGCAGTTGCGCAATCAAGGGCGCAAGTTCCCCCCGAACCACTTGCACGACAGTTGGCTCGATTACCTCTACTGGGATGCCGAACTCGACGCTTGACGCGGGTTCTTTGTTTACTGGCCAACGCTTGCATCTTGCCCCGGTCCCGGCGCAAATATGCGCCCAGAGGCGACGGTGGGGCAAAGGCCCCAAGGGAGAGCAGGATGATTCCGGTCAGAGGATATGCGGGTGCCAAGGTTGCGGTGCTAGGGCTTGGACGTTCCGGCCTATCGGCGGCCCGTGCGCTGCGCGCAGGCCATGCCGAGGTGCTGGCCTGGGACGATAGCGAAACCGCGCGCGACACCGCCGCTGCCGAGGGGTTTGCCATCGTCGATCTGGCGCGTGCCGGTGCGTTTGACGGGGTGGCGGCGCTGATCGTCAGTCCCGGCATTCCGCATCTCTATCCCGTTCCCAACCGTGTCATTGCCGCAGCACAAGAGGCGGGCGTTCCGGTAGACAATGATATCGGGCTCTTTTTTCGCTCGTTGGCCACGGACGATTGGGATGGCTTTGACGTGACGCCCAAGGTGATCGCCGTCACAGGAAGCAACGGCAAATCCACCACTTCGGCCCTCATTCACCATGTGTTGACCGAGGCGGGACGGGCGGCGCAACTGGCGGGCAATATCGGGCGCGGGGTGCTGGACATTGATCCGCCCGAAGACAGCGGCGTCGTGGTGCTCGAACTGAGCAGCTATCAGACCGATCTGGCCCGGGCGCTGACGCCAGATGTGGCAGTATTCACCAATCTTTCGCCCGACCATCTTGATCGTCATGGCGGATTGGGGGGCTATTTTGCCGCCAAACGCAGGCTCTTTGCCGAAGGAGGGCCGGACCGGGCGGTGATCGGCGTCGATGAGGCCGAGGGGCGCTATCTGGCGGGGCAGATGGCCGAGGGGCCGAATGATGACCGCGTTATCCGTATTTCGGTGGATCGCAAGCTGAGCGGTTTTGGCTGGTCGGTGTTTGCGCGTAAGGGGTTCCTCAGCGAATATCGTCATGGGCGTCAGGTGGGGTCGATCGACCTGCGTGAGGTCAAGGGCCTGCCGGGATCGCACAATCATCAGAATGCCTGCGCCGCCTATGCGGCCTGTCGAACCTTGGGTCTGGCCCCCCGCGTGATCGAGGCGGGATTCCACAGCTATGCCGGTCTGCCGCATCGTAGCCAGCGGGTTGCGGAAAAAGATGGCGTCATCTTTGTGAATGACAGCAAGGCCACCAATGTCGACAGCGCGCTCAAGGCGCTCTTGGCGTTTGACAATATCCGTTGGATCTGTGGCGGGCTCGAGAAAGACGGCGGATTGGGCGGGCTAGCCCCCGGCCTTGCGCATGTGCGCCGGGCCTATGTGATCGGACGCGAGGCGGCGCAGTTCGCCATTGGGTTGGGGGCTGTCGATACCGAGGTATGCACCACGATGTCCGAGGCGGTCGCCCGCGCTGTCCGCGATGCAGAGCCGGGGGATGTGGTGCTCTTGGCACCGGCTGCGGCGAGCTTTGATCAATATGACAATTTCGAAAAACGCGGCGAGGATTTCATGGCGCAGGTGCATGCGCAGCTTGGACTAGGGGCATGATCCAGCTCGATCATCTGGCGGTCGCAGCAGAGAGCCTTGAGGCGGGGCGCGCGCATGTCGAGGCGGCGCTTGGGCTGCGCTTGCAGCCCGGTGGCCAACATGCGCATTTCGGCACGCATAACCTCTTGTTGGGATTGGAAGAGGGTCTCTACCTTGAAGTGATCGCGATTGATCCGGACGCCCCTGCGCCAGCATATCCGCGTTGGTTCGATCTGGATCGTTTCAGCGGCGCGCCGCGGCTTCACAACTGGATTTGCGCGGTCGAGGATCTGGAGGCGGCGCTGATCCAATATCCCGGGGCGGGACAGGCCGTGGATCTGGCGCGGGGTGATCTGCGGTGGCGCATGGCGGTGCCGGATACTGGCGTGCTCCCGATGGACAATCTCTTTCCGGCGTTGATCGAGTGGCAGGGCTTGATGCATCCGGCGACCCGGCTTGCGCCCTCGGGTGCGCGGTTGCGACGGTTGGTCGTTTCACATCCAGAGGCGGCGACATTGCGTGACATGATAGGAGCGCAAGTGCGGGATGCGCGCGTGGTGTTCGAGCCGGGCACCGCTGGTCTGCGGGCCGAAATTGAAACCTCCCATGGTGTGAGGGTGCTGCAATGATCCTCAGACAGGCAGAGCCGCGCGACATTGCCCCTATCCTAGCCTTTTGGAACCCACTTATTCGTGACACCTCGGTCACCTTTACTACCGTGGAAAAGACACCCGAGACATTGGCGGCTGACATAGCCAGCCGGGGCGCTGCGTTTCAGGTGGTTGAAAAGGCGGGGGCGGTGCTGGGTTTTGCCAGCTATGGCGCGTTCCGGTCGGGGCCTGGTTATGCCCATACCGCCGAACATACCGTCATTCTGGCACCCGAGGCACGTGGGCATGGTGTCGGGCGCGCACTGATGACGCGGCTGGAAGACGTGGCGCGCACAGCAGGGCTGCATGTGCTGGTCGCAGGGGTCAGCGGCGAGAACGTAAGCGCCATCGCCTTTCACCGGGCTATCGGTTTTGCAGAGGTGGCGCGTATGCCCGAAGTGGGGCGGAAATTCGGGCGCTGGATGGATTTGGTACTTTTGCAAAAGACCCTGTGACGGTTTGCACTGACAGGGCCGGTGAATGGGTCTAGGGTAACGCCCATGTCGATCTGGGTCCGCATCTCCGAAGCCCTATCGGCCCTTGCCAATGGCGAGGGCCTGAGTGCTGTTTTCGACCGTCTTCGCACGCCACCAGAACGCAGCGTGGCCTTTACCATCGCGGTGATCGCACTCTCGGCCAAGATGGCCAAGGCAGACGGGCAGGTGACGCGCGACGAGGTCACGGCGTTTCGCGAGGTGTTCCAGATTGCTGAGGCGGATGAGGGAAACGCCGCCCGCGTCTTCAATCTCGCGCGGCAGGATGTGGCCGGGTTCGAGGACTATGCCCGTCGCATCGCGCGCATGTTCGAAGGCCAGCCCGGAACGCTCTGTGACCTGATGGAGGGGCTCTTTCACATTGCCATGGCAGACGGGGTCTATCACGCGAAAGAGGATGAATTCCTCGCGCGCGTGGCCGAGATTTTTGCGCTGCCCGCGTCGTCTTTTCGCACGCTGCGGACGCGGTTCGTGCCAGATGCCACACCCGATCCATGGTCTGTTCTGGGGGTGACCCCTGACATGCCGATGGAAGACGTGCGCAAAGCCTGGCGGGATTTGGTGCGAGAGAGCCACCCCGATCGCATGCAGGCGCGCGGGGTGCCACCAGAGGCTGTTCGTCTTGCAGAGCGGCGTTTGGTGGACATAAACCGCGCTTGGGAAGAGATTAGGGAGGCCCGCACTCATGCGGATCGCCACCTATAACGTTGAATGGTTCAACGCGCTCTTTGACGATCAGGGCCAACCCCATGACGACGGCAAGTGGTCAGCGCGCTATAATGTGACACGCCGCGACCAGCTTGCCGCGCTTGGGATCGTGTTTACCGCTCTGGATGCAGATGCGGTGCTGGTGGTTGAGGCGCCGGATGACAATGGTCGACGCAGCACCGTCAAGGCGTTGGAGAGTTTTGCAAAACTGATGCAGCTTCGGGCGCGGCGGGCGCTGATCGGCTTTGCCAATGACACCCAACAAGAACTGGCGCTGCTGTATGATCCGGACGTGCTGACTGCGCGGCATGATCCGCAAGGTGCGACGACAGCGGGCGGGGATATGCCACCGCGGTTTGACGGGGTGTTCCGGATTGACCTAGACATCGACGATCGCGCGGATCGGGTCGAGTTTTCCAAACCGCCGCTCGAGGTGGAATTGACCACGATCTCGGGTCGGGTAATCCGCCTGATCGGGGCGCATCTCAAATCCAAGGCCCCCCATGGTGCCGTGGGGCGCGATGAGGCGATCCGCATCGGGATCACCAATCGCCGCAAGCAATTGGCGCAGGCGGTGTGGTTGCGTCAAAGGATCGAGGCCCATCTTGTAACGGATGACTCGCTGATTGTGCTGGGGGATCTCAATGATGGTCCGGGCCTTGATGAATACGAGCATCTTTTCGGGCGCTCGTCGGTCGAGATTATCATGGGCGAAGGGCAAGACGCAGCTGCCGCGCTCTATGATCCGCATGCGCGCGGCGCGCTTTTGCAGCGGTTTGGGGTGGTCCATACCTCGGCCAGGTTCTACTTGCGCGACCAGCGTCGGTATATGCAGGCATTGCTGGATTACATCCTGATTTCGCCTGATCTCATGGCGCGCCGGCCGGTCTGGCGCATCTGGCATCCGTTCGATGATCCGGTTTGTTGGGACAACAAAGAATTGCGCGATGCCCTGCTCATGGCGTCGGATCATTTTCCTGTCAGTCTCGATCTCGAATTGTGATCTTAAATTCGACACTCGGAGCGATTATATGATCTGTATGAGACCGCTAAACATGATCCGAACCGCCTGTCTGATATCCGCGCTTGCGGTATCGCCTGTTGCCGCGCAGGACGCGGCAGAGGAAGAGGGGCGTTCCCTGATGGAAGAGGGGGCGCGCCTTTTTTTCGAGGGAATACAGCGGGAAATGGGACCGGCACTTGAGGGGCTTCGTGAGCGCGCCCAAGAGATGGAGCCTGCTCTGCGTCAGTTTGTTGAGGAAATGGGGCCCGCATTGCGCGACCTGATGGGCGAAATCGGCGACCTCAGCGCCTTTCATGCGCCCGAAGTGCTGCCGAATGGTGATATACTTCTGCGTCGCAAATCACCGCAGGACTTGCAGGATACGCCCGCGCCAGAGGGTGAAATCGAACTGTGATCGCGCTATTTCGGCGTTTTGATCACGATGCGCGCCGAAAGTGTTGCGGCGAGCGAGGCAAACCGCGCCTGCGCCACTTCGCCAAAGAGTGGCACCGCCTCTGCCGATAGGCGTAATTCCAGCACCTTTTTTTGCGGAAACCACCGCAATTCCCCAAGTTGGGCATTGCGCTTGAGCCAGAGCATCGCGGCAAAGCGCATGGCCTTGCCGAGAACTTCGGCTTCGTGACGGTCCTTTTCGGTAAGCAGACCGTCTAAATCGGCAAAACGGCTGCCTTCGCGTTTGTTTGAATAGCGGTGCAAAAGGGCAAGGCCCAGATACACCCTCTCGGAGTGTTTGAGCCCGCCCAGATTGGCGCGCGTGGCATTGTCGAAACAAACCTCGGCCCGGTAATCGGGATGGGCGCGCCAACTGACATCATGCAAGAGGCAGGCCGCGCGGATCAGGCGACGGCGCTCGGGCTTGGCAGACTTAAAGAGCGGCAGGATGAAATGATAGATCACCTTGCCAAAACCGGGCAGGCGCGCATCCTTTTGTTCGGCGAACCGACAGGCTTCGATCAGGGGGTCACGGTCGCGCAGCATCTGCGGCATCTGCTCGTAAAGCAGACCCTCGCGGATACCATAGCTCGATACTGCGATGTCACGCGGCTTGAAGGTCTTGACCAACTCTCCCAGAACTTCGATCGCCTGCGGCACTAGCTCGATCCGCGCCATAGACACGCCGGATTGCGCCCGGAGCGTTTCGAGGTCCAGCTTTTCAATGTATTTTATCGTCGCGCGCACGTCAGCCGGGGTCATGCGGTATTCATGCAGCACATGCAGCGGGTATTTGCGCCGCACCATGTCAATTCGGGCAATCGCCCGCCACGACCCGCCCACCAGAAAGAGGCGATTCTTTTGCTCGCCCAGTTCAGCGCGCATCGCGGTCAGGGTCTTGCGAATATAAGCACGGCGTTCTTTCTTGCCGCCCTTGAGGTCGCGCAGTTTGAGAGGGCCAAGCTGTGCCGACACCCGAGTGCCCACGGTGCCGCCATTGATTTCGGCAAGCTCCATGGACGAACCGCCGATGTCGCAGACAAGGCCGTAAGAGCCGGGCCAACCCAAGAGCACGCCTTGCGCTGATAGTCGTGCCTCTTCGCGCCCGTCGATGACCCAGAGTTTGAGGCCCGTTTCCCGCTCGACATCGGCGCAGAACTCTGCGCCGTCGCTGGCCTCGCGCACGGCGGCGGTGGCGACAATAACGAGGGGTCCCGTGTCCATTCCCTCGGCCAGCATCTTGAACCGCTTGAGCGCCTCTAGGGCGCGCTTGCGCCCCGTTGGGTTTAGCCGACCGCTTTCAGACATGCCTGCGCCAAGGGCGCACATGATTTTTTCATTGTAAAAATAGGCAGGGCTACGGGCGGCACCGTCAAAAACCACAAGGCGCACGGAGTTGGAGCCCACATCAACCACGCCCACGCGGCTAAGCGCGCGCGCCGTTGGGCTATCGAACAGGGGGCGGCCAAACGGGCCGCCGTCGGGTTCTTTTGGATCGTTGGTGCCGTCCATGTCCGTCCCAGTCTTTCGCGCCCCCTCTATGCGACAGAGGCGCGCGTGGGTCAATCATCCGTGTGCGTCAGCTTGGGCACATCTGACGCCCCGGCAGAACCCCGGCCCGACAAAGAGGGGTTTTCCATAAAGAAGCGATGGCAGTTAAATGCAAACGTGCCCTCGATCGCTGGCGGACGAGAAAAGCTGCCATCGGGCGCCATGACCCAGCTTTGCGCCACATCCGCCATATTCGCGGCCATGACCTGACTGACGATCTGTGCTTTGACGGTCGGGTTCTCGATCTCGACCAGGGTTTCCACCCTGCGATTTAGATTACGCCCCATCCAGTCGGCTGACGAGATGAAGACACGCGCCTTCTTTGACGGCAGTCCCGCGCCATTGCCAAAACAGACGATGCGAGAATGTTCGAGGAACCGACCAATGATGGATTTTACCCGGATGTTGCTGGACAATCCCTTGATCCCGGGGCGCAACCCGCAGATGCCACGCACCACGAGGTCAATCTTGACCCCCGCCTCAGAGGCGGCATAGAGCGCGTCGATGATATCGGGCTCAATCAGCGAATTCATCTTGGCCCATATCGCAGCCGGTTTGCCTGAGCGGGCATGTTCTGCTTCGCGATCAATCAGTTCCATCAGGCGCGGTTTGAGCGATTTCGGCGAGATGGCGAGATTTTCAAGCCCCTCCGGCTCTGCATAGCCCGAGAGGTAGTTGAACACTTTGGTCGCGTCGCGTCCCAGTTTGGTATCACAGGTGAAAAAGCTAAGATCGGTGTAAATGCGTGCGGTGATCGGGTGATAATTGCCGGTACCGTAATGGGTATAGGTTACCAGATTGTCGCCCTCGCGGCGCACGACGGTGGAAATCTTGGCATGGGTTTTGAGGTCTATAAACCCATAGACCACATGCGCCCCCGCACGTTCCAGCCGCCGAGATTGCCGGATATTCGCCGCTTCGTCGAACCGTGCCTTGAGTTCGACAAGCGCGGTGACCGATTTGCCATCCTCCGCCGCCTCGCAGAGCGCCTCGACAATGGGCGAGTTCCGAGAGGTGCGATAGAGCGTTTGCTTGATCGCGACAACATCGGGATCGTGCGCCGCCTGCGTCAGGAACCGCACCACCATGTCAAAGGTCTCGTAGGGGTGGTGCAACAGCATATCTTTTTGCCGGATCGCCGCGAACATGTCGCCGCCGTGATCCTGCACCCGTTCGGGCACTCGCGGTGTAAAGGGCGGCCACAAAAGATCGGGGCGCGAGTCGAGCACCAGTTCCTTGAGATCGGCCAGACCGATCATACCCTCGACCTCGACCACCTCTTCCGGGATGACATGCAGTTCCTGCATGATGACGCGGCGCAGATCCTCGGGCGCATTGGCCGAAATCTTCATGCGGACCACTTCGCCACGGCGGCGGCGCTTCAACGCCACCTCGAACTCGCGCACGAGGTCTTCGGCCTCTTCCTCGACCTCGAGATCGCTGTCGCGTAACACGCGAAAGGCACAATGGCTCTTGTAGCGATAGCCGGGAAAAAGGCTGTGAAGATGCAACAAGAGCAGCTCTTCTAGGGGCAGAAACCGATACGTGCCCTCGGGCGCGGGCAGGGGGACGAACCGGGCGATCTGTTGCGGGATCGGCAAGAGTGCTTGAAGTGGGCGTTTGTCTGCCTTGCGTTCAAGCTGAAGCGCCAAACTATACCCGAGATTGGGGATGAACGGGAAGGGATGCGCCGGGTCAATCGCCAAGGGTGAAAGTACCGGAAAGGTCTTGTTCAGAAAGACATCGGCGAGATACTCCTGATCTCCCTCCTCAACGGAGCTGTGATCGAGGATCGAAATCTTTTCGGCTTCCAAATCGCGGCGGAGCGTATCGTAGGTCTGCTGCTGAGATGCGAGCAGCCTGCGGGCGTTTTCGTTGATCAACACAAGCTGCTCTGCCGGCGATAAACCATCCGCCGCCGGGGTTGTGTTACCCGCCTGCGCCAACTCCCTTAGACCGGCCACGCGCACATTGTAGAATTCATCAAGATTGGTGGCGGAAATCGACAAAAACCGCAGCCGTTCCAACAAGGGAACGCGGCTGTTTTGCGCTTCTTCAAGAACTCGCCAATTGAACCCTAGCCAACTGAGTTCACGATTAAAAAAGCGCCCCGGTCCGTGCAGGTCCAGATCGGACAATTCGACAGCTTCGGGCGTGGGATGTTTGAGAAAATCTGCTTGGGTCATGGGGGCCTTATGGCGCTGACATGTAACGGAACGGTGACGTAGCGTGGCGTTAATGCGCCAATTTGTCCAGCACTTGCGAGGCGAGTACACGGGTGATTGCGCGGCCTTCCGCGAGTGCTGCCGCATCGAGCGCCGCGACCACCTCGCGTGCTGCGTCAAACGAGCGATCCATCCGCCGCGCGAGATAGGGGATCGTGTCCGGGCTGGGGGCAATCTGGCGGTCGGCAAAGAGCTTGGTCAGCACGGCCGCCAAGAGCGTATCATCTGGCGTGCGCAGTTGGGTAAGCATCGTGCCCTGCATGCGGCTTTGCAGATCAGGCAATACGAGCGGCCATAGGTTCGGTGGCTGCCTCGCTGTCAGCAACAGCGAATGCCCCTCGGCCAATACGAGATTGTGGAGATGGAAAAGCGCCTCTTCGGAGGGGCGATCCCCTGCTATCTGATCGGCATCCTCAACCACAATTGGGCGGCTAGCGAAGTTCGGGATATCTGCCTGAGCTATGTGCTTGGCGGCGATCATCTGAGCTCCGGACAGGGCTGCCCAGACATGCGCCAGATGGGTCTTGCCCGCCCCCGAAGGTCCGGCAAGAATAAGTTTGCGTCCGGGCCAACCTTGCCAGCCTTCGATCATAGCCACAGCTTCGGCATTCGCGGGTGACACAAAGAAATCCTCACGCCCCAGTGCGGCGCGCACCGGCAGGTCAAAGCTGAGTTGGCGTGGCATCATTCGCGATCAATGCTTTCCAATCCGCGATAGAGACGGCTGTCGCGGTATTGTTCCAAAGCAAAGCGGGCAATGACACCAAGCGATGCCGCGACCGGCACAGCAACCAGCATGCCGACAAAGCCAAACAGCGCACCAAAGGCCGAGAGCGCGAATATGAGCCATACTGGGTGCAGGCCCACCGAAGACCCCACCAGCTTGGGTGTCAGGAAATTCCCCTCGATCACCTGTCCCGATACAAAGACGGCAGCCACCAGACCAACGCTGACCCAATCCCCCCAGAACTGGAACAAGGCAAGACCCACTGCCAGCACGCCGCCGACGATAGACCCGACATAGGGAATAAAGGTGATCAGGCCTGCAATCGCCCCCACCACAAGGCCGAACTGCAGCCCGACAAGCATCAGGGCAACGGCGTAATATGTCCCTAAGATCAAGCAGACCGTTCCCATCCCGCGAATAAAGCTCGCCAGAGTATTGTCAATCTGCCCCGCAAGACGGCGGATCACCGGCGCATGGTCGCGCGGCAAGAGATGGTCAATCTCGGCGATCATATTATCCCAATCATAGAGAAGATAAACGGCCACAACGGGAACAATCACCAAAAGGATCAAGATGTTGACCATAGAGGCCGCAGAGCTGAGCAAGGTTTCCAGCAATTGCCCGCCGCGTTCGCGAATGGTTTCGCCCAAGGACAGCAGGGTCTTGTTCAGCGCCGAGTCTGGCTCGAACAGGGCGGGAAAGTGAGTGCTGAGAAAGCCGTGCAAATCGCGGGCCAGTTCCGGTGCCACATTGAATAGCGCCACCGCCTGATTGACGAGGCTTGGCACGATCAGCAGAACAATAACCACAAACGCGAGAATGGCGATCAGCGTGATGACCACGACCGACGCTGCACGGCTGAGGCCCATTCGCTCGAGGCGATCTGCGACTGGATCAAGGAAATAGGCAATTGCCCCGCCGAGGACAAAGGGCAAGATCACATCCCCCAGAAACCAAAGCAGCACAAAAAACACGGCCGTAGCCGCGCCCCAGTATTTCATTTGTTCCCGGACGGGGAGCGCCATGGTTCGCCTCCTGATGCCCGCCCTATGTCATGGTTTGGGCGGTAGGTTTCAAGGGGAAAGGCAGGGGGGGCGAAAACCCCGGATGCTGTGTATCGCGCCGTGTTGGGCGCGATACATGTGTGGTGGGAGAGATAACTCTCTGTCGGTCGCTGCAGTCGCTCAGGCGAGAACGATATTGGATGCCGACTCGCGGCCGTCGCGGCCTGCCTCAATGTCAAACTTGACCTTTTGGTTGTCGGCAAGGCCGGTCAGGCCTGCGCGCTCAACCGCGCTGATGTGTACAAAGACATCCTTGCCGCCGCCGTCGGGCGCAATGAATCCATATCCTTTGGTGGCATTGAACCATTTCACGGTGCCAGTCGCCATCTTACTGATTCCTTCTGTAACTGTTGCCCGCGGGAGTGCGGCAACCCGGCAAAGTCATACAAGATCGAGTGACTGAGCCGAAAAGGACAGATGGTCGATAGTTGTAGCGTCGCACGGGGAAATATGCAGTTTCCCCGTGCAAAAATCAAGATTACAGAACCGTGACGACCGTACCGATTGGAACGCGATCATAGAGATCCTGCACATGCTCGTTGATCATTCGGATGCAGCCATTCGAGACGGATTGACCGATCGACGATGGCTGCGTGGTTCCATGGATGCGGTAATAGGTGTCACGACCATTCTGGAACAAGTAAAGCGCACGAGAGCCTAGCGGATTGCCAGCACCGCCGGGCTGGACATAGTCATTGCCTTTGAAACGGCCATAGGTGCGCGGATCACGCTCAATCATCTCATCGGTGGGGCGCCATGTTGGCCATTGTTTCTTGACGGCGATGGTGGCGGTGCCGGTGAATTCCAGCCCTGCCTTGCCCACGCCTACGCCGTAGCGGCGCGCGCGACCGGGTTCTGTCACGAAATAAAGAAAATGCGCGCGCGGCAGCACAATAAGCTGGCCGGGTTGATAGACGGGATCAAACGCCACCTCTTGTGGCAGGAATCTCGGGTCAAGTTCAAAGGCATTGGCAAGGGATGCGGTGCCCAAGACGGCAAGGCCGGTGGCCATGAATGTGCGGCGATGGATCATCAGAACCTCCTGAAATAATGCCTCGGTTATACGATGGGTCGCAGCGGCGTTAGAAATCAAAACGCGCAGAAGCCCCGCGTTCTAACCAAAACTGTTGCACTCGGGTCGCGCACACGCCCTGAACACTGGTGGGATGGCTGGAACGAGAAGGTGAAAGCTGGCGATAGATGGGTGCGTGATCATCAAGTTTTGGCATTGGCGACGGGTCTTGCAGGGAGCCGCAGCGACCGGCCCAGTTATGTTGATAGCCCAAGTCTGCGTTCGCGGCGGATCACGGCGAGGATCGTCGCAATCGCCGCTAGCGCCGTCGACAGCATCAGCCCCAGCAGGGCAAAGGCCCCACTGCCGGGGGTCAGCATCGTTCCTGCGATCGCCGAGAGACCTGCCCCGATGCCGATCATCAGCGCGCCCGACAGGCCGCTTGCTGTGCCTGCGAGGTCAGGACGGATCGAAAGGGCACCAGCAGTAGCATTCGGGATGACCATGCCATTTCCAAGCCCCATGAATGTCATGAGCCCAAAGAACGTGAGCGGTGTGCCAAGGCCCACAAGGAACAGCATAAGATTGAGAGCTATGCCGCCTGCATTGAACAGTGTGCCCCAAAGCACCATGCGGTTGATGCCAATTCGGGTGGAAAACCGCCCTGAGACGAAATTGCCAAGGAAATAACCAATCGCCGGAGCACCGAACAATAGACCGAGCGTAGACGGGGGCAGCCCGAACACCCGGTCTCCTACAAAGGGCGCACCGCCCAGATAGGCAAAGAATGCACCTGAACTCAGCCCCGCCGCTAACGCATATCCCCAGAACCGGCGCGAGGTCAGAAGAGCTGGATAGTCACGGAACTGCTGCATCAAGGTTCGGCCCGACAGCGGCGCTGTCTCGCCCAAATCTCGCCAGCAGACGAAGAAAAGCGCAGCCCCCAGAACGAAAAGCGCCCAGAAGTTCGCTTGCCAGCCAAAAGCCTCGTCCAAGAGCCCGCCAAAGGCCGGGCCGATCATCGGTACCACCGCCATGCCCATGGTGACGTAGCCGATCATCGATGCGGCGCGGTCTTGGGGCACCATGTCGCGCACGATGGCACGAGATAGCACCATGGCGACCACCACGCTTGCCTGAACCATGCGAAAGGTCAGAAACACCGTGATATTCGGAGCAAAGATGCAGCCCAAGGTGGCGACTAGAAAGAGGCCAAGACCCCAGAGAATCACCGGTCGCCGCCCCCATCGATCCGAAATCGGCCCCATCAGCAGTTGCAGCCCGGCATTGACCCCAAGATAAAGTGCCACTGACAACTGGATCAGCCGGTATTCGGTGTTGAAATACGCGGTCATCCCCGGCAGGCTGGGGAGGAAAATGTTCATGGCGAGGGCCGACAGCCCCGCCAACAGGATCAGTGTCGTGATATGCGGCGGGGTGGTGCGGTCGAGATACTTGGGTGTCTGAACGCGGGTCATGCGGCATGGCTAGGAGTGACCCGCGGGGAAGTCCATGAGGCAGAGCGAAAATTCGCAAGTTTACAGATTTCCAAATTATGCTTTGCGATGATTTGCAAATTTGCCCGATTCTGCTTTGAGCCACTCCTCACAAACTCTATGCTGCGCGCAACATCGCAAGGGGAGTGCCATGAAAGACATCCTTCAGGAATTGGAAAATCGCCGCGCCGAAGCCCGTAAAGGCGGTGGTGAGCGCCGTATCGAAGCCCAGCACGCCAAGGGAAAGCTGACAGCGCGCGAGCGGGTCGAATTGCTGCTCGACGAAGGCAGTTTTGAAGAGTTCGACATGTTCAAGGCGCATCGCTGTACTGATTTCGGCATGGAGAAAGAGCGGCCCTACGGCGATGGTGTCATCACCGGGTGGGGCACGATCAATGGCCGGATGGTTTACGTCTTTTCCCAGGATTTCACCGTGTTCGGTGGGTCTTTGTCGGAAACTCATGCCGAAAAGATCTGCAAGATCATGGATATGGCGATGCAGAACGGCGCGCCTGTCATCGGTATCAACGATTCGGGTGGCGCACGGATTCAGGAAGGTGTTGCAAGTCTTGCGGGCTATGCCGAGGTTTTTCAACGCAACATCATGGCCAGCGGTGTGGTTCCCCAGATCAGTCTGATCATGGGCCCTTGCGCGGGTGGCGCGGTCTATAGCCCGGCTATGACCGATTTCATTTTCATGGTGCGCGACAGTTCCTACATGTTCGTGACTGGCCCTGATGTGGTCAAAACCGTCACCAATGAGGTGGTTACGGCCGAGGAGCTGGGGGGCGCATCGACCCATACACGCAAGTCGAGCGTCGCCGACGGGGCCTTTGAAAACGATGTAGAAGCCTTGGCTGAAGTTCGGCGCCTTGTGGATTTTCTGCCGTTGAACAACCGGGAAAAGCCGCCGGTGCGGCCCTTCTTCGACGAACCGGGCCGGGTTGAGCAAAGCCTCGATACGCTGATCCCCGACAACGCCAATACGCCCTATGACATGAAGGAATTGATCCTCAAGGTTGCGGATGAGGCGGATTTTTACGAGATTCAGGCCGAGTTCGCCAAGAATATCATCACTGGGTTCATTCGTCTTGAAGGGCAGACCGTGGGTGTCGTGGCCAACCAACCCATGGTGCTGGCCGGTTGCCTCGACATCGACAGCAGCCGCAAGGCTGCGCGCTTTGTCAGGTTCTGCGATGCCTTTGAGATTCCGATACTTACTCTTGTGGATGTGCCCGGGTTCCTGCCGGGGACAGGGCAGGAATATGGCGGTGTAATCAAGCATGGCGCGAAACTTCTGTTTGCCTATGGCGAGGCGACAGTGCCGAAAGTGACTGTCATCACCCGCAAAGCCTATGGTGGGGCCTATGACGTGATGGCCTCCAAGCATCTGCGCGGTGATTTCAATTATGCTTGGCCAACGGCAGAGATTGCGGTCATGGGGGCAAAAGGTGCCACCGAGATCATTCACCGGGCCGACCTTGGATCGCCAGAAAGGATCGCGGCGCATACCAAAGATTACGAAGCCCGCTTTGCCAACCCGTTTGTGGCCGCCGAGCGTGGCTTTATCGACGAGGTGATCCAGCCGCGCAGTACACGCATGCGCGTGAGCCGTGCCTTTGCATCCCTGCGCAATAAGAAACTGAGCAACCCATGGAAAAAGCACGATAACATTCCGCTCTGAAACGGGCGAGAATTGGGGCCAGATGAAGCACGGAGGGCAGGATGGGGCGCAGCCGCTGGCATGTGATCGAAGACGAAGATGGCGCTCTGACGGTGACGCGGAGACTGCCTGTGCGCTTCGATTTGGCGGTGGAGACCATTCTGGATGGAACGACTGGGCGACGGAGACTGGCGCATTTGGTGCGGCAAGATCTGTGGCGGTCGCTGCAATCGCTGCGCGGCTTTGCCCCAGCCGTGCGGGTGTACCGGGATGGGGCGGTGATGCAGGTGCGGGCTGGAGGGGCCGTGGCCGGGCGGTTTGATCGCGCCGCATGCGAGGCGTTGATTGCCCGTGTGCTAGAGGATGCGGCGAATCGCGCGCGCTGGACGGCGCGGCTGTGAGGAGACGGGTGAGACATGCTGTGGCGCTAAGCGTCGGGTTGGCTCTTGCCCAAGGGGCGGCAGCGCAGGAGGAGGCGCTGCCGCTACCCTCGGGACTGACGGCGCAAGTTCAGGAGGTGCTGACCGACCGTCCGGGTCTGGGCCTGACCTATCGCTTTCGTTTTGTGGCTGAAGGATTCGCTGGGGTTGGTGACAGCGAGGCGGAGTTGGAAACGGTGCTGGCCGATCTTGTTTGGCTATGCGAGAGCTACGCCTTGCCGCGATTGGCAGTAACCGGGCCTGTGCCCGCACAGGTTGTTATTTCATTGGCGGATCGACCGTCGGAATTCGGGGTTTTCGACCCTGATGTCACTCAGGTCTTCGAGGCCTACAGGCCGCAGGAAGGCGCCTGCATCTGGGAGATGTTTTAATGAGAACGCAAAATCTTGCGCCACGAAATCAACGCCTTGGAGGTACTGAGGCTTTGGGGACACAGCCGCACGGGATTGGTGATGACAGATGTTCAAATCCTGAAATTTCCGATAAGCTGCGTCGAGGTTGCACCCAAGCGACCTTTACCTCGCCCTTGAGACGGGCAGGGACAACGTGTCCTTGCGCGTCTCTTCATGAAGTTACGAGAGACAGGAGAAATACATGTCGAAGAGCCTTAAGAGCATTCTCGCAATCGGTTTCATTGCCGTTGTCGCAGCATGCGCACAGCCTGCCGAAGAAGAGTTCGTTGTGGTTGAGCCGATCACAACCGAGCCCGTTCAGACCGGCAAGTACAAGTAAGCCCATTGGGCTAGGCGCGGGACGGGCTCAAGGGTCCGTCCCGCCCACAAGACCATATACCGCGTGGCGCCTCTTTGGTTCGGAGGGCGCAACATGTTGAAACATCGCGGTTTTCCCGGTCGTCTACCAAGCACGGACTTTCAATTCACAATCAGACGCGCGAATGCCAAAGGGGCCACTCCCTTGGTTGCGCGTGAGCGTTACCGCGACCGTAAGCCTGCTGATAAACGGGCAGACGCGGCTTTTGTGCGCGCGATTTGGGAGTGTTTTGGCGAAGAGCCGTTTGAGCGCGGCAATCTTGATGCCGGGCGGTTAAGCTGGCTTTTGGGCCGCGAGGTCAAGCCGGTCGATGACCCCTTTGATCCCACAAGTTACGAGGCACTCTTGGTCTTGGACCTAGATGTTGCGCGCGAGTCATTTCCCGAGGTGTTCGTGTGACCCTAGCGCGCCCTCATCACCCCAGGGCGAGGACCCCGCGCTGCAGGATGCGCGGCGTTCTGCCTAGAGGCATTGAAAATCGGCAAAGCTCTGCTCATGCGAGTATCGCTGCGAGACTGTGTTTGGCCTGTGGATCGAATGCAGGCAGAGTGACCTTAGTGGCGGGAGTCCTTTCCCCAGAGGTATTGACATTGCGTCGGTCCTGCCGCCCTTCCCCCTGGGGGCGATCCTGTACGGGCGTGCATGGATCGCCCTCTTTTTCTGTTGAACATTCGATACTTGCGGTTTCCGGCGCAGATGGGCGGGGGTTCGCCGATGGTGTGTGGAGACGATGCAATCGCTTTGACGCGGCCCGCTTGGTGACGTTCTATGGCGTGGATTTTTCATGCGATCTGACAAGAGGACATCCCATATGCAAAGACTTCGAACACATCTCCTGCCGCGTGGCCTTGCTCCGACCCTTGGTGTTTTGGCGCTTGGCGCTTTGGTGGCCTGTGGTGACACGGTTCCAGAGCAGGCGCTTATCGGCGGCGGTGCGGGCGCTCTTACAACTGCGGTGGTTGGCGGCAGCGTCATCACCGGTGCCGCAGTTGGGGCCGCGGGCAACGTGGTCTTTTGTCAGGCCTATCCGAGCCGCTGCTGATGATCTGAGCCCGAACCGTTCTGCGAGCGGTCTGCCAGCCATCCAAGACCAGTTATTTAAAACCACCGGTGCGTTTCGCGCCGGTGGTTTTCTTGTTGTGCCAGAAGAAATCCGGCGCGCCGCCTAAAGGCCGCGCCGATAAGAGAGGAAGGGACGGAAGATGTTCAAGAAGATATTGATTGCCAACCGGGGCGAGATCGCCTGTCGCGTGATCAAGACCGCGCGCAAGATGGGGATTGCGACGGTGGCGATCTATTCCGATGCGGATCGCAACGCGCTGCATGTGCGCATGGCCGACGAGGCGGTTCATATCGGTCCGGCGCCTGCGTCCGAGAGCTATATCGTGATCGACAAGGTGATGGCCGCGATCAAGGCCACCGGGGCAGAGGCGGTGCATCCGGGCTATGGATTTTTGTCCGAGAACCCCAAATTCGCGCAGGCGCTGGAAGCGGCAGGCGTGGCCTTTGTCGGGCCTCCCGTAAAGGCGATTGAGGCGATGGGGGACAAGATCACCTCGAAGAAAATCGCGCAAGAGGCAGGCGTTAGCACCGTGCCCGGCTATATGGGCCTGATCGCCGATGCCGAAGAGGCGGTGACCATCTCAAATCAAATCGGCTATCCCGTCATGATCAAGGCCTCTGCGGGCGGCGGCGGTAAGGGGATGCGCATCGCTTGGAATGACGAGGAAGCGCGCGAGGGCTTTCAAAGTTCCAAGAACGAGGCGGCGAGTTCTTTTGGTGATGATCGCATTTTCATTGAGAAATTCGTCACCCAACCGCGCCATATTGAAATTCAGGTGCTCTGCGATACCCACGGTAACGGCATCTATCTTGGCGAGCGCGAGTGCAGCATTCAGCGCCGGAACCAGAAGGTGATCGAAGAAGCGCCGAGCCCGTTTCTTGATGAGGCCACACGCCGCGCAATGGGTGAGCAGGCCGTGGCACTCGCGCAGGCGGTGGGTTACGCCAGTGCAGGCACGGTGGAGTTTATCGTGGATGGACAGAGGAATTTCTACTTTCTCGAAATGAACACGCGCCTCCAGGTTGAACATCCTGTGACGGAATTGATCACTGGCGTCGATCTTGTGGAACAGATGATCCGGGTTGCGCATGGCGAGGCGCTGAGCCTCAAACAAGCGGATGTAAAGCTGACAGGCTGGGCGATGGAGAGCCGTCTCTATGCCGAAGACCCGTATCGCGGGTTCCTGCCATCCATCGGTCGTCTAAGTCGGTATCGCCCGCCCGAGGAGTTGGCGATGGACGGTGCTGTGGTGCGCAATGACACGGGCGTGTTCGAGGGCGGCGAGATCAGCATGTATTACGATCCGATGATCGCCAAGCTGTGCACTTGGGGCCATACCCGCGCCGAGGCGATCGAGGGCATGCGCGTGGCTCTGGACAGCTTTGAAGTTGAGGGCATTGGGCATAACCTGCCGTTCCTGAGCGCCGTGATGGATCATCCGCGCTTTGTTAGCGGCGATATCACCACGGCCTTTATCGCCGAGGAGTATCCCGAGGGTTTCACTGGCGTAACACTGCCGGAAGAGGCGCTGCGCGCGATTGCGGCAAGCACGGCGGCGATGCATCGGGTGGCTGAAATCCGACGTACGCGGGTATCGGGGCGGATGGACAATCACGAACGCCATGTCGGTGAAGACTGGGTTGTGTCCTTGCAGGGCAAGAGCTTTGCCGTGGTGGTGGCGGCGGATCGTGAGGGGGCGACCGTGCGCTTTGAAGATGGTGACACCCTGCGCGTCACTAGCGACTGGACACCCGGCGATCAACTGGCGCGGCTTGATGTGGATGGCCGGGCGCTGGTGCTCAAGGTCGGAAAAATCAGCGGCGGGTTCCGCATCCGCACGCGGGGCGCCGATCTCAAGGTCCATGTGCGCACGCCGCGTCAGGCGGAACTGGCCGCGTTAATGCCCGAGAAACTCCCACCTGATACATCCAAGCTGCTGCTCTGTCCGATGCCGGGGTTGATCGTAAAGGTCAATGTGGCAGCGGGCGAAGAGGTGCAGGAGGGGCAGGCACTCTGCACGGTGGAGGCGATGAAGATGGAAAACATCCTGCGCGCCGAGCGTAAGGGCGTGGTGGCAAAGGTGAATGCGGGGCCGGGTGACAGCCTTGCAGTCGATGATGTGATCATGGAGTTCGAGTGAGGGAATGCACCTGACCCTGCGCCATGACCTGCGGCTGCTTTCGTGCCTTGCTGCTATCGCTGTCGTTGCCGCTTGTGCGCGTGACGCAGAGGCGGCGCAGCGCGGGCGGCTGGCAGCGTGGTTTGCGTTGGGCGAAACCGTGGAATTTGCGGCGACGATGCAGTGTGCCGTGGGCCTCTATCGCGTAACGGATGGGCGGATCAAGGCAGCGATGCCCGTGGTCGGGTCAGCGTCAGAGATGGCGCGCGCCCTCGCCGCGCGTGGTCAGGCGGCTTGGATCGCGCCGGGGCTGGCCCCCGATGCGGCCATGGTGGCCATGGCCAATTTCGACCGGCCTATCGGTATGGCTATGCGACGCGCAGGCCTTGAGGCGCGCGCCTGCATGGAAGCGACAAGCGAGAGCGCCTTTCATCACATCTTGGGTCAGCCGGGTGCCGTGATGGCATGGGAGGCGCATGTGGGCGCGCTCATGCTGATGGACCCTGCCACAGGGCTTTTGATTGTGGCGATTGGGGCCGGATGATGGTGTGCGAGCATCAGCTATCGCCCGGACGCTCCCGCAGTTCCTGTTGGCGCATTGGCAGTTTGTCGATGGTGCGGACGATCTCGCGCACATGCCAGGGCGCGGGCTTGCGCAGGTATATCACCCCGTCCTTGCCGATAAGCACAAGGCCAAATCCACGAGGGCGCAGCATCTTGCGCAGGTCCGAGCGCGCGTCAGGATCAGTGTCGGTGATCACCACCACATCAAGCGAATTGAGCACATCAAGCCGCTGGGTGATATACGCCATCTGTTCAACATATCGCGGATCGGCGGGCGTATCGGCAAAAATCACAAGTGGGCGCTTGAGCCAGAGAAAATCCTTCAAATTGACAGTATCTGCCGAGAGGATCGAGGCAGACGCGGGGCCCGTATCGCTGTCCTGCGCGGTCGCTGGCAGCGCGATAAAGAGAGCCAAAACAAGGGATAAGATCGTTTTCATGGGGTCTCCTGTCGGTCAAGATATAGGCTGGATGACGACGATTGCGAAGGGTGAATGGCAAGCGCACGGAAATTTTCCGAAGTTAAGCGCATGGTCAGGAATGGCAGGCAGGATCGAGACCAATCGTTTGCGGTCGCAAGGGGCGGCCAATCGAAAGGTCAGACCTGACATGGACATCATCCTGCATCTGGGCGCGCATCGCACCGCCTCAACCTCGTTTCAACACTATATGCGCGCCAACGCGCGTACTTTGGCAGCGCAAGGCCTGTGCTATTGGGGCCCAGAGGTGACACGGGACGGTGTGTTGAGTGGGGTCATCCCGGCATCGGGCCTTGCCACTGCCACCCAACAGTTGGACCGCGCGCGTGGGCGTATCGCCCTTCGACTTGAAGAGGCGCGCACGCAGGGCATGACCCGTGTGTTGATCAGCGATGAGAACATGATCGGCTCAACCCGGCGTAACCTGCGGCACGCGCGGCTCTATCCCGGCATTGGCGAGCGTGTGGCGCGGTTCGCCCATGCTTTTGACGGGCGGATCACGCGTGTGGCGCTGTCCGTGCGCGGACAGGATAGTTGGTGGGCGTCGTCGCTGGCCTATGGCGTGGCGCGGGGGCACGGTGTGCCGGGGGTCGATGACCTTGACCGGCTGGTGACGGTCAACTGGCATTGGCGCGAGGTGATCACTGATCTGGCCTGTGCGCTGCCCGGTGTCGATCTCGTGATCCTTCCGCATGAGGTGCATGCTGGACGCCCCGAGGGGCGGCTGCGCGCGATAACCGGGCTTGCAGAGGTGCCGGTCAAGGCGGCGCGGCTCTGGCTCAACCGCGCGCCGGATCTGGCGGCGTTACGCCGTGCTGTGGCCGCGCGTGGCGGCGATTTGACACAATTGCCCGAGTGCGAAGGGCGTTGGCAGCCCTTTGACCGGGCACAGCGTTTGGCCCTGCAAGAGGCCTATGCCGACGATCTCTTCTGGCTTTCGGCCGGGGCAGATGGGGTGGCGCGACTATCAGAAGAAACCGGATCAGATGAGGCGGGGAAACACCTGCCCTCTGGCCAGATTGGAAGAGGACATCGGAATGGCGACGAAGAAAGACGATTGGCGTAAACTCGCGGCGGCTGAGCTGCGGGGGCGCGCACCCGAAGACTTGACGTGGAACACGCTCGAGGGGATAGCGGTTCAACCGCTTTATACCGCAGAGGATGTGGCGGAGCTGCCGCATATGGGGAGCATCCCCGGAAAGGCGCCCTTTACGCGCGGCGTCAAGGCCACGATGTACGCAGGCCGCCCCTGGACGATCCGGCAATATGCCGGGTTCTCGACAGCCGAGGAATCGAACGCCTTTTACCGCCGCAACCTTGCAGCCGGACAGCAGGGGGTCTCGGTCGCCTTCGATCTGGCCACGCATCGCGGCTATGATAGCGACCATCCCCGCGTCGAGGGGGATGTCGGCAAGGCAGGTGTGGCGATTGACAGCGTCGAGGATATGAAAATCCTCTTTGATGGCATCCCGCTCGACAAGGTTTCCGTGTCGATGACGATGAACGGCGCTGTGATCCCGGTTTTGGCCAGTTTTATCGTCGCCGGAGAAGAGCAAGGCCATGATCGGGCGCTGCTCTCGGGCACTATTCAGAATGACATTCTCAAGGAATTCATGGTTCGGAACACCTATATCTATCCACCTGCACCCAGCATGCGGATTGTGTCGGATATCATCGGCTATACAGCCCAACACATGCCAAAATTCAACTCGATCTCGATCTCGGGCTATCACATGCAAGAGGCGGGCGCGAACCTTGTGCAGGAATTGGCCTATACGCTGGCCGACGGGCGCGAATACGTGCGTGCAGCCATCGCTGCGGGCATGGATGTAGACAGCTTTGCGCCGCGTCTTTCGTTCTTCTTCGCCATCGGCATGAACTTTTTTATGGAGGCCGCCAAGCTGCGCGCTGCGCGCCTGCTCTGGCACCGGATCATGACCGAATTCGGTGCCAAGGACGAGAAATCCAAGATGCTGCGCACCCATTGCCAGACATCCGGGGTGAGCCTTCAGGAACAAGATCCCTATAACAACGTGGTGCGCACCGCCTACGAGGCGATGAGCGCGGTTCTGGGGGGCACGCAGTCGCTGCACACCAATGCCCTGGATGAGGCGATTGCCCTGCCTACAGATTTCAGCGCGCGCATCGCCCGCAATACGCAGTTGATCCTGCAAGAAGAGACCGGCGTCACCAAGGTGGTCGACCCGCTGGCGGGGTCTTACTACGTCGAGAGCCTGACGCATGAGTTGGCCGAAAAGGCCTGGGCCCTGATCGAAGAGGTCGAGGCCATGGGGGGCATGACCAAGGCGGTGGAATCTGGCATGCCAAAGCTCCGCATCGAAGAAACCGCGGCGACCCGGCAGGCCATGATCGACCGGGGTGACGAGGTGATCGTCGGCGTCAACAAGTATCGCAAGGACAAGGAAGACCCGATCGATATTCTGGATATCGACAACGACAAGGTGCGCGAGGCGCAGATCGCCCGGTTGGAGCGTATCCGCGCGCAACGCGATGAGACGGCTTGTCAGGCCGCCCTGAACGAAATGACGCGCCGTGCGCGTGAGGGCGGCAATCTGCTCGACGCAGCGGTTGAGGCAGCGCGTGCGCGCGCCACGGTAGGAGAGATCAGCATGGCACTGGAAAAAGAGTTTGGACGGCATCGCGCCGAGGTCAAGACTTTGGCCGGGGTTTACGGTGCCGCCTATGAGGGCGACGCAGGCTTTGCCGCCATTCAGAAATCCGTCGAGGATTTTGCCGAGGTTGAGGGGCGCCGTCCGCGTATGCTTGTCGTCAAGATGGGGCAAGATGGGCATGACCGCGGTGCCAAGGTGATTGCCACCGCCTTTGCCGATATCGGGTTCGATGTGGATGTGGGCCCGCTCTTTCAGACGCCAGAAGAGGCGGCGCAGGATGCCATTGATAATGACGTACATGTGGTGGGCATCAGCTCTCAGGCGGCGGGGCACAAGACATTGGCACCGAAACTGATCGCGGCGCTTAGGGCGCGGGATGCGGGCGACATTATCGTTATCTGCGGCGGGGTGATCCCACAACAGGATTACGATTTCCTCAAGAAGGCAGGGGTCAAGGCAATCTTTGGTCCAGGCACCAATATTCCTGAGGCAGCCAAGGATATTCTGCGGCTGATCCGCGAGGCGCGCGGATAACGGCAGGGCGCTGCAACAAACGGCAAGAAAAACAACGACCCCGTGCAGACATGCGCGGGGTCAAGTTCTACATAATACCCGGAAAAAAGGTTTCGCCCGGACGCGAGAGCGACCGGGCGACAACACTTTGCAAGCTCTGGAGGGAGGCTTAGCCCAAAACCGAGAGAAGTGCGGAAATGATCCAGTACCACATCACAACGCCGAGACCGACCATGGGGGCAATCCACCATCCACTGGGGAGATGGAGGGGGGTATTGGCGTCTTGCCCAAACCGATGCGTATCGTTCACTGTCATTTGCGGTGCCAACTGTTTCATTTCCGTATCTCCTGGCAGCCTTGGAAGTACAACCACAATCCCATGATCTGACTGAAATAGAAAGCGCGCGAAGGTATTTGCGAGGGGGCGAAAGAGAGGGCTGGTATCCAAAGATAGCGGCGTTGAAGGGGTTCAGTCATCGCCAAAGAAATCATCCTCTGCGTCTTCGCCGCTTCCCAATTCGCTCATCATCATGGAAAGAGCGCCGCCTGCCAGATCTAGACTGACGAGCTTGGCTGTCTTGGCGGGTTTTGGGGGTGGTGCGGGTTCTGGCTCTGGCTCCGGCATTGGTTCCGGCATCGGTGGGGGCAGCTGTTCGGGTTCGGCTTTGACCGGCGGGACGGGTTTGTGCGGGGCATCGAGAGCCTCTTGCAAGAGGCGCAGGCGCAGGCGCATCGCGAGCGCGCGCTGCACCGGATTGCTGGTTTGGGCGTAGACGTTGTTTGCGAGGGGCAGGCTCTCGGTGGCGGGAAGGATCAGCAGGCGCCCCAGCACACGACTAAAGCTTCGGGGCAGGGTGAGCGACTTGCGCATGGCGGGGCGGGCGGCGGTCTCTGACATCGGCGTTCCTTGGTTTCGGGCGGGTTGGCACCAGAATTGCAGGGATGCGGGCAGGGCCGGAGCATCCACGATGCACGTCACCCTGCAAGGACTGGACCAACTGCGCTGACCACCCGGGAAAGGATCTCGCGCCATGACAGATGCGTTCCGCGATCACCTGAGCCTCTTTGCCTCGGCTCTGAACCTGCGCGAGCAGCGTGGCGCGATGCTGGCCTCCAACATCGCCAATGCGGCGACTCCGGGCTTCAAGGCGCGCGACATGGATTTCGAAACGGTGCTGAATGCTGAAACTGGTGGCGGTGCCCTCGCCACCAGCAACGGCCGCCATTTCGCAACCAGTGGTCCAAATGCGGGGCAGGCGGGATACCGCGTTCCGGTCAATCCTTCGCTCGATGGCAATACGGTCGAACTGGCTGTGGAGCAGATGGAATTTGCGGAAAACAGCCTGCGTTACCAAACCAGTCTTACGCTGCTCAACCGGCGGATTTCTGGTTTGAACACGGCGATCAAGGGAGAATAAGCCATGATGATCAAGAATATCTTTGATGTCGCCAGCTCTGCCATGTCGGCGCAGATGGTGCGCTTGAATACGGTGGCCTCCAATATGGCCAATGCGCAGGCGGTGAGCACCACCAAAGAAGAGGCCTATCGCCCGCTGCGCCCGGTGTTCGAGACGATCTATGCCGATCAGACCGGCCAGTCTGGCCTTTCGACCACGCATGTCACCGACGTTGTTCAGCTTGATCGAGAGCCTGTGCGTGCCTACCGCCCCGATCATCCGATGGCCGATGAAGAGGGCTTTGTCTACGAATCCGTCGTCAATCCAGACGAGGAAATGGTCGAGATGGTCGAGGCCAGCCGCCAGTATCAGAATGTTTTGGAAACCGTCTCGACCCTGCGCACGCTGATGGCACGCACGGTCATGATGGGTCAGGGCTAAGGAGCACTGCAATGCCTGAAGTCAATACAGCAACCGGCGCAAGTGCCACGTTCACGGCCGCCGCCGCCGCCAATTCCGCCCCAACACGGACAGGCAATGGCGATCTGGGGCAGCAGGATTTTCTGGCGCTGATGACGGCGCAGTTACAGAACCAAGACCCGTTCGCGCCAATGGAAAATGGCGAATTCCTCGCACAGATGGCGCAATTTTCGACCGTGGCGGGGTTGGACCGGGTGAACACCACCTTAAGCGATATCGGCAGCCAGATCGGGGGCAATCGGATTGCGACCGCTTCGTCGCTCTTGGGGCAACAGGTTTTGGTGCCGGGTTCGCTCGCGCGGCCAGATGCGTCGGGCGGGGTGCACGGTGTGGCAGACCTTCCAGAGGCGGCAAGTGCTGTCACAGTGATCTATTCCAACGCCGAGACGGGCGCGGAACTCCACCGAAAAGATATGGGCGCACAGCCTGCCGGGCTGATGGGCTTTGACTGGGACGGCCTGCCGCCTGAGATCGTCGCCGCGCGCGGTGCGGTGCGGGTGGCGATCGAGGTGGATGGCGACACACCGGCAGAGCCCTTTGTCTATGCCCGGGTTGTGGGGGTGCAGATGCCCGAGGGCGGGCAGGACATGACCCTCAGGGTCGAAGACTATGGGCTGCGTAGCAGTCTCGAGATCACCGACATTCGCTAATCCCAACCAACACCAGACCCTTCAACGACCTGACAGGACCAGATTCATGAGCTTTCACACTGCACTTTCCGGGCTGAACGCCGCGCAGACCGACATTTCGGTGACTTCGAACAATATTGCCAATGTGGGCACCCTCGGGTTTCATGGCAGCCGGGCGGAATTCGCCGATATCTATACCACCAGCCCGTACAGCCGCCCTGCGTCACAGATTGGATCAGGCACCGAAGTCAGCCGGATTGGTGTAGATTTCAAACAGGGGTCTTTGACGGCGACCGGCAATGTGCTGGACCTGTCTTTGCAGGGGCCGGGGTTCTTTCAGGTCCGCACCGGGCCGGATGCAGGGGCCGATGCGGGCTATACCCGTGCCGGTGCCTTTGGCATGAACCGCGAAGGGTTTGTGACCAATGCGGCGGGGCATTTCCTTACGGTCTTCCCGACCTCAGAGAATGGCGACACGCTGTCCACTACACAGACGCAACGCCTGCAGATCCCGCAACAATTCGGCACGCCTCAGGCGACGACGGCCGTTGATCTATCGTTCAACCTGTCGCTGAGCAACAATGGTGGTCTGGGCGCGCAGGCGGCCATTCCTGCCGCTGCCTTTGATCCAGCGGATCCAACGACTTATGCTGCGACCACGCAAATCCCGGTGCTGGATGCTGCGGGGCGTGCCGTGCCGGCGCAAGCCTATTTCGTGATGTCCGATGCGCCCGACGCGCTGGATGGCGGGTTGGCCTATACGGTGCAACTGGTGGTCGACGGCGTTATCACCGCCCCCACCAACCCGCTGGCCACATTGTCTTTTGATGCGGGCGGCGCGCAGACCGGCGGTCTTGAGGCGATGAACTTTGATTTTGGGGAGCAGGCGCTGTCGCTTTCTCTTGGTGGCTCGCGGGTGTCTGAGGGCCCGTTTGGCGCGATTGCTGTGTCACAGAATGGCACCCGCCAGCTTGACCTGTCCTCGGTTGATGTGCGTCAGGATGGCACCGTTTGGGCCAGCTATGGTGCCGAGACTTCGGTTGCAGTCGGTCAGGTTGCTGTTGCGAATTTCTCGGATATCCAAGGTCTTGGCAGCATCGGTAGCGCGACTTACCGCGCCTCGCGAGAATCCGGTGACGTCCGTTTGGGTGTGCCGGGGACAAGTGGCTTTGGTGCGATCAGGGCTGGCTCGGTCGAACGCTCGAATGTCGATCTGACTGAGCAATTGGTCAACTTGATCATGGCGCAACGGAACTATCAGGCCTCTGCCAAAGCGCTCGAGACCAACGGAACCTTGGCCGACACGGTTCTGAACATCCGCAGCTAACGCAAGGCGCCTCCATGGACCGCATGATCTATACCGCGCTCAACGCATTGGGCGTCAATCGCGACAGTCAGGTGGCGCAGGCGCAGAACCTCGCCAACCAGACCGTTCCGGGTTATCGCCGCGACCTGCCCAACGAGGGCGGGGTGCGGTTCCTCGACATGATGGAGGGGTTGACCACTCGTGCCTTTCAGGTCGAGACCGGGCCCGCCGGGTTCTCGCAGGAAACGGGCAGGCTCACCCGCACCGACGAGGAACTGGATGTGGCGATTGCGGATCGGGGCTTTTTCTACGTGATGCCCGAGTCCGGCGATCCGGCGCTCAGCCGTCGTGGCGATCTGCGGCGTGATACGGATGGCACGCTGCGCAATGGTGCGGGCGATGCGATGCTGGGTGCGGATATGGCCCCGCTTCAGGTGCCCGCTTATCGCAATATCCGGATCACGGATATTGGCGAAATCTACATACAGCCGCTTGATGATCCTGAGGGTGATCCGGTCTTGGCCGGTGTGCTGGCCACCGTGATCCCGCCTGAGGATGTTGCGCTGACCAAGGGTGCAGACGGTCAGATCCGAACCGTGGAGGGCGTGTTGCCGCCGCCCAATCAACAGGCGGAGGTGTTGCAGGGCACGCTGGAGAGCAGCAACGTCAACCCGGTCGAAGAGCTGCTGTCGACGATGCAGATGCAGCGGAATTTCGAATTGGGTATGCGCATGGTCCTGACTGCGCGCGAACTGGATGAAAGCGGCGCAAGGACAATGCAGGCCCCCGAAGGCTGACGTTGAATTGCGCGCGGGCTTAGCCATCCCCGGCTTGAGCAATCGCTTTGCCTGCAGCCCAACCCGACGACCATGCCCATTGAAAATTGTAACCGCCAAGCCACCCGGTGACATCTACGGCCTCGCCAATGGCATAGAGGCCGGGCATGTGATTGGATTCCATTGATTTTGACGAAATCCCGTTAGTGTCGATGCCGCCCAAGGTGACTTCGGCGGTGCGATAGCCTTCGGTGCCGGTCGGCTTCATCTGCCAGCCGCGCAACGCCCCGGTGATCTCGGCGAGCCGCGCGTCGGAGTGATCTGCGAGATTGCCCACAAGACCCAAGCTCGCCGCCAGATGCGTTACCAGTTTCGCGGGTAGGTAATGGCCAAGGTCGGTTGTGATATTACGGCGGCCTGCGGTCTGACGCTGCTGGCGGAGCATGTCATAAAGTCTGGCGTTGGGATCGAGATCGAGGGTGATCGCCTGCCCCTCGCGCCAGTAAGAGGAAATTTGCAGGATGGCGGGGCCCGACAGCCCGCGATGCGTAAAAAGCGCCGCTTCATCAAAGCTGACCCCATCGCAACTGGCCCGCACGGGTAGGGCGGTGCCGGAGAGTGCGGTAAAAGGGGCGTCGGAAAAGGTGAGTGGTACAAGTGCCGGGCGCGTTTCGGTGATTTGGTGGCCGAATTGGCGTGCAATGTCATAGGCCATGCCCGTGGCGCCCATCTTGGGGATGGATTTGCCGCCCGTGGCCAGCACGAGGTTGCGCGCGGAGACAGTCATGCGCCGCCCTTCGCGGTCAAGCGTGGCGTGAAACCGGCTGCCGTCATGGCTGATGTCCGACACATGCGTTGAAAGCCAAAGATCGGCCCCCGATTGACGCAGTTCCTTGACCAGCAGCGTGACGATCTGTGTGGCCTTGTCGTCGCAAAAAAGCTGGCCAAGGGTTTTCTCATGCCAAGCGATGCCGTGACGCGCGATGAGATCAAGAAAATCCCACTGGGTATAGCGCGAGAGGGCGGATTTACAGAAATGCGGGTTGGCCGAGATGAAATTCGCCGGTGTCGTGCCAAGATTGGTGAAGTTGCACCGCCCACCACCTGAGATACGTATTTTCTCGCCCGGTGCGCGCGCATGGTCGATGATCAGCGTGCTTGGCCCGGCATGGGCCGCGCACATCATGCCGGCGGCCCCGGCCCCAAGGATGAGCGTGTTGCAGTTGTGGCGCATGTGCGTGGCTCTGACGCGAAAAGCCGCCGATTGGCAAGGGGATAGTTCTGGTATTAAGGCGAAAACAGCGCTAGAATATGTGTCAGACCCCGAAAAGGGGCGCAAGATGCATGAGGCGGCAGGCAGATGACAGAAATGGTCTATGGGGCTGTGCCCCTGCGGGACGCAGAGCCCGTCATTCCCAAATGGTGGCGCACGATCGACAAATGGTCGCTGACATGCGTCTTGATCCTGTTCAGCATCGGTATGTTGTTGGGGCTGGCCGCCTCGCCACCGCTTGCTGAAAAGAATGGGCTTGGCGCGTTTTACTACGTGCAGCGTCAGGCGCTCTTCGGAGGCATGGCACTGGCGGTGATGGTGCTGGTGTCGATGATGCGCCCGGAAATGGTGCGGCGCATGGCGGTTCTAGGGTTTCTCGCTGCCTTTGCCGCGCTGATGGCGCTGCCGTTTCTGGGGACAGACTTTGGCAAGGGGGCGGTACGGTGGTATAGCCTCGGTTTTGCGTCGGTGCAGCCGTCGGAGTTTCTCAAGCCCGTATTCGTGGTCGTGGCCGCTTGGATGATGGCGGCAAGCCAGCAGGTGAATGGGCCGCCGGGTCTGAGTTGGTCGTTTCTTTTGACCCTCGTGATCCTCACCTTTCTGGCGATGCAGCCCGATTTCGGGCAGGCCGCGCTTGTTCTCTTTGGCTGGGGCGTGATGTATTTCGTGGCAGGGGCCCCGGTGACGTTGCTTTTGGGGATGGCAGGGGGCGTGGTGCTCGTGGGTAGTTTCGCCTATGCCAATTCCGAGCATTTTGCGCGCCGGATTGACGGGTTTCTCAGCCCTGAGGTCGACCCGACCACACAGCTTGGCTTTGCCACCAATGCGATCCGTGAAGGCGGTTTCTTCGGCGTGGGCGTGGGAGAAGGGCAGGTCAAATGGAGCCTGCCGGACGCGCATACGGATTTCATCATCGCGGTCGCCGCCGAAGAATACGGGCTGGTTCTGGTGCTCTGCATTATTGCGCTTTATGCCAGCGTCGTGGTGCGCTCGCTTTTGCGCCTGATGCGGGAACGTGATCCCTTCATCCGCCTTGCGGGCACCGGCCTTGTGGTGATGTTCGGGGCACAGGCGATGATCAACATGGGCGTCGCCGTGCGCCTTCTGCCAGCCAAGGGCATGACCCTACCCTTTGTCAGCTATGGCGGTTCGTCGGTGGTGGCGGGAGGGATCGCCGTGGGTATGCTTTTGGCCTTTACCCGAACGCGGCCTCAGGGACAGATCGGGGATATCCTGCGGGGGCGCTCATGACTGCGCGACAGCCGCTGTTGATCATCGCTGCGGGCGGCACGGGTGGACATATGTTTCCCGCGCAGGCCCTGGCCGAGGTGATGCTGCGGCGTGGTTGGCGGGTGCGATTGAGCACGGATGCACGCGGTGCGCGCTATGTTGGCGGCTTTCCTCATTCGGTCGAAATTGAGCAGGTGGCAAGCGCCACCTTCGCGCGCGGCGGCCTGCTCAACAAACTGCTGGCACCGTTTCACATCGCGGGCGGCGTGTTGGGGGCAAGCCTGCGGATGATGCGGGACAAACCGGACGTGGTCGTGGGATTTGGCGGCTACCCAAGCATTCCGGCGCTCACGGCGGCGTGGCTGCTGCGCCGTCCGCGTATGGTGCATGAACAAAATGGGGTGCTTGGTCGGGTCAACCGGTTCTTTGCGCGCCGGGTCGATGTTGTTGCCTGTGGCACTTGGCCCACCACCCTGCCCGAGGGCACGCAGGCGGTGCATGTGGGCAATCCGGTGCGGGCCGCGGTGTTGGAGCGGGCGGGCGCGGGCTATATCGCGCCGGGCGATTATCCAATGTCGGTGCTGGTGATTGGTGGCTCACAAGGGGCGCGTATCCTCAGCGATATGGTGCCAGCCGCTGTCGCAGCACTGCCGGAGGCGATCCTGCGCAATGTCCGGGTCAGCCATCAGGCGCGCGAGGAAGATATGGACCGCGTGGCGCGGTTTTATGCCGGGGCGGGGATTGATGCCGATGTGCAGCCATTTTTCCGCGATGTACCTCGCCGCATGACCGAGGCACAATTGGTGATCAGCCGGGCGGGCGCGTCGAGCATCGCTGATGTTTCGATCATCGGGCGGCCTGCGATCCTCATTCCTTATGCTGCTGCCGCTGGCGACCATCAGGCTGCCAATGCTCGTGGTCTGGCGGCGGCGGGTGGGGCAATCGTGATCCCCGAAAGCCGCTTGACTGAAACGGTGCTGCGCGAGCAGATCGGTGCTGTACTGGGCGATCCGACCGGCGCGTCGATGATGGCGCAGGCGGCGTTGAGTTGTGGCATGCCGGACGCCCCCCAACATCTGGCCGATATGGTCGAAGACCTTGCGAATAAAGGGCAAAAGCAATGAATGCAGCCACCAAGCTTCCGACTGATATCGGCCCCATCCATTTTGTCGGGATCGGCGGTATCGGGATGTCGGGCATTGCCGAAGTGTTGATCAATCATGGCTACCAGGTTCAGGGGTCTGACCTCAAATCCACGCCGATCACCGTGCGGTTGGCGGGCATGGGGGCTACGGTCTTTGAGGGGCAGCGCGCCGAAAACCTCGAGGGTGCTGCGGTGGTGGTCATCTCATCTGCCATCAAGCCCGGCAATCCTGAATTGGACGAGGCGCGCAAGCGCGGCCTGCCCGTCGTGCGCCGCGCCGAGATGCTTGCCGAACTGATGCGGCTCAAATCCAACATTGCGGTGGCGGGCACCCATGGCAAGACCACGACGACAACGCTGGTTGCAGAGCTTTTGGTCAAGGGCGGAATTGATCCCACGGTCGTCAATGGCGGCATCATCCATGCCTATGGCAGCAATGCGCGCATGGGGCAGGGCGAATGGATGGTGGTCGAGGCCGACGAGAGCGACGGCACCTTTAACCGCCTGCCGGCGACCATCGCCATCGTGACCAATATCGACCCCGAACATATGGAGCATTGGGGCAATATCGAGCGGTTGCGGCAAGGCTTTTACGACTTTGTCAGCAATATTCCCTTTTATGGGCTGGCGGTCTGTTGCACCGATCACCCCGAGGTGCAGGCCCTTGTGGGCCGCATCACCGACCGCCGCGTGATGACCTATGGGTTCAACGCGCAGGCCGATGTGCGGGCGGTCAATCTGCATTACGAAAAGGGTGTCGCGCATTTCGACGTGGCGCTTCAGGCTGAGGGGCGGATGATCGAAGGCTGCACCCTTCCAATGCCCGGCGATCACAATGTCAGCAACGCGCTGAGCGCGGTTGCAGTGGCGCGGCATCTGGGGATGAAAGGCGATGAAATTCGCACCGCTTTGGCAAGTTTCGGAGGCGTCAACCGGCGCTTTACCCGTGTGGGCGAAGTGAACGGCGTGACCATCATCGACGATTACGGCCATCACCCGGTCGAGATTGCCGCTGTGCTGCGTGCGGCGCGGCAGGCCACGACGGGGCGGGTTATCGCGGTACATCAACCGCATAGGTACACCCGGCTTTCGAGCCTTTTTGACGATTTCTGCGGTTGTTTCAACGAAGCCGATGTGGTGGCCATCGCCGAGGTCTATGCTGCGGGCGAAGACCCCATTCCCGGGGCCAGTCGCGATGATCTGGTGGCGGGGCTGATCCGCCACGGCCACCGCCACGCCCGTGCCATCCGCGACGAAGACGATTTGGAGCGTCTGGTGCGTGAGCAGGCGGGACCAGGGGATATGGTTGTCTGTCTTGGCGCGGGCACGATCAGTGCTTGGGCGAATGGTCTGCCAGCACGCCTTGAAGGGTTGGGATGACGCTCTCTTTGGTTCTGGCGTGTTGTTGGGCAGTCGCTGCGAATGTGCTGGCGATGCTGCCTAGCCGCAACAATTACTGGCGGCGGGCCTATGTGCTGATGGCCCTTGGTGTGCCGATCCTTGGCTTTGTCACGTGGCAAAATGGGCCGTGGGTTGGCCTATTTGTCATGGTTTGCGGGATGAGCGTGCTGCGATGGCCGGTGATCTACCTTGGGCGGTGGATGCGGCGGAAACTGGGGTAGGGAATGCGCAGGGCTTTACCTTGGGCGCGGCAAAAGGCAGAAGCGCTGTCATGATGACGATGCCACAGACACGGGGCGCGCTGACGCCCGACCGGCCCTTGGCTGACCTGACCTGGCTGCGTGTGGGCGGGCCTGCGGATTGGTTGTTTCAACCGGCAGATCTTGACGATTTGGCAGGGTTTCTTGCGGGGCTTGACCCCAGCCTGCCGGTGTTTCCCATGGGCGTGGGCAGCAACCTGATTGTGCGCGATGGCGGGGTGCACGCGGTGGTTATCCGGTTGGGGCGCGGGTTCAATAGCATTCGTGTTGAGGGCAGCCGCGTGATCGCCGGGGCTGCTGCCCTTGATGCGCATGTGGCACGGCGGGCGGCGGAGGCGGGCGTTGATCTGACGTTCTTGCGCACCATCCCGGGGAGCATCGGTGGCGCGGTGCGGATGAATGCGGGCTGTTACGGGGCCTATGTGGCCGATCATCTGATTGAGGCGAAAGCCGTGACACGGGGCGGCGAGGTGGTGACCCTCGCGCATGATGCGCTGCACTTCGCCTATCGGCACAGCGCTGTTCCTGACGGGTGGGTGATCGTAGAGGCAACCTTTGAGGGGGGCTTGGGCGATCCGTCGGCGCTGGAGGCCAAAATGGCCGACCAAATCGCCAAGCGTGACGCCACGCAGCCGACGAAAGAGCGCAGCGCAGGCAGCACTTTTCGCAATCCGGCGGGATTTTCCTCGACCGGGAGGGCGGATGACGTGCATGATCTGAAGGCGTGGAAAGTGATCGACGAGGCGGGATTGCGCGGCACACGGCGCGGTGGGGCGCAGATGAGCGAGATGCATCCCAATTTCCTGATCAACACCGGTGGGGCGTCTGCCGCCGATCTGGAAGGTCTTGGCGAAGAGGTGCGAAAAAAGGTTTTTCAAATGCGTGGAATAGAGTTAGAGTGGGAAATCATGAGGGTCGGCGAACCGGCTCCGGGCGCAAGCCCACAGGCAGACTAACAAAAACAAATCGACAACAGGGCTGGTGAACCAGCCCGGGACATTGAGGCACATGGTGGTTGGTTCGAGCAGAACAACCCCGAAAGTGGCGGTGATCATGGGCGGCCCCTCAGCGGAGAGGGACGTGTCGCTCTCTTCAGGGCGTGAGTGCGCCGTCGCATTGCGGGAAGCAGGGTTTGAGGTGGTTGAGGTGGATGCCGCGGCCGACCTCTGCACATGTTTACAAGCGATAAAGCCGGACGTGGTATTCAATGCCCTGCATGGGCGTTGGGGCGAGGATGGGTGCGTGCAGGGGATGCTGGAATGGTTGCGCCTGCCTTACACTCATTCGGGCGTGCTGTCCTCAGCACTTGCCATGGACAAGGAACGCACCAAGGCGGCCTATCGCGCGGCTGGCCTGCCGGTGGTCGAGAGTGTGCTGGCGCGGCGCGATGAGGTGCGCACGCGCCATGTCATGCCCCCGCCCTATGTGGTGAAACCATGTAACGAGGGCTCTTCCGTCGGCATCTATCTGGTTGAGGCGGGCGCCAACAATCCACCCGCCCTGTCCGATGACATGCCCGAGGTGGTGATGGTTGAGGCCTATGCGCCGGGGCGCGAATTGACCACGACGGTGATGGGCGACCGTGCCCTGACCGTGACGGATATTCTGACTGATGGCTGGTATGACTACGACGCCAAATACAAACCTGGTGGGTCGCGCCATGTGGTGCCCGCTGAAATTCCGCAAGAGATTTTTGATGCCTGTCTGGATTATGCGCTGCGGGCGCATGCGGTGCTGGGGTGTCGCGGGGTCAGCCGCACGGATTTTCGTTGGGACGCGGCGCGTGGGCGTGATGGGTTGATCCTGTTGGAAACCAACACGCAGCCGGGAATGACCCCCACGTCGCTCGCCCCGGAACAGGCGCAAGCGGTCGGCATTACCTTTCCCGAGTTGTGTCGTTGGATGGTGGAGGATGCGTCATGCAACCGGTAATTCCGCGCGCTGATCCTGCGCCGTCGCGCATGTCCTACCGTCTTCAGCGCCTGATGCTGACGCCGCTCTATCGGCGTCTGATCCGGTTTGGCTTGCCGATACTGGTGGTGGCGGGGATCGCCGGCGGATATCTCAGCAGCGAGACGCGGCGCACCGCCCTTGTCGAGCAGGTTGCCGAAATCCGCCACCAGATCGAAACCCGCCCCGAGTTCATGGTCAATCTGCTATCGGTCGAGGGCGCGAGCACCAGCGTTCAGGAGGATATCCGCGAGATTTTCCCCTATGACCTGCCCGCGAGCTCGTTTGACCTTGTGCTCGATGATATCCGCGTGATGATCGAAGAGCTGCCGGCGGTCGCGCGCGCCGAAGTACGCATCCGTCAGGGCGGTGTTCTGGTCGCCGAAATTACCGAGCGGGTTCCGGTCGCTCTTTGGAAAACGCGCGACGCGCTCAATGTGATCGACATCGAAGGGCAGGTGATCGGCGTGGTCAAAGCCCGCGCCGAGCGTGCTGACCTGCCGGTGGTGGCGGGTGATGGAGCCCCGGATCAGGTGGCTGAGGCGATTGAACTTCTACGGGCGGCTGTTCCGCTTGGCATGGACCTGCGCGGTCTTGTGCGGATGGGAGAGCGGCGGTGGGATCTGGTGCTGGCGGATGGCAAACGCATCCTGTTGCCCGAAACTGGGGCGGTGCGCGCTTTGGAGCGTGTGATCGTGCTGCACGGGGCGCAGGACATGCTGGGGCGTGATCTGGCCTCGGTCGACATGCGCATTGCCGCACGCCCGACAATCCGCCTAAACGAGAATGCCATGGAAGACTGGTGGACCATAACACAGATGAGTTTGGGGACGAACTGAACCATGATCGAGCTCTACGAATCCCAACGGGCGATGCGCAACATGCGCAAGGCGGCGATGCAGCGGGGGGTGGTCGCTGTCTTGGATGTGGGCACCTCCAAGATAGCCTGCCTTGTATTGCGCTTTGACGGCACCGAGCGGCTGCACGAGGCCGAAGGCATCGGCCGGATGGCGGGACAAGCTGGCTTTCGGGTGATCGGTGCGGCCACGACACGGTCGCGCGGGGTGCGCTTTGGCGAGATCGACGCCATGGCCGAGACCGAGCGCGCCATTCGCACCGCCGTTCAGGCGGCGCAAAAGATGGCCAACATTCGTGTTGATCACGTCATTGCCTGTTTTTCGGGCGCAGGGCCGCGCAGCTATGGGTTGGCGGGGCAGGTCGAGCTTGAGGGCCATACCGTCAGCGAGCAGGACATCAGCCGCGTTCTGAGCGCCTGTGATGTGCCAGATTTCGGCGAGGGGCGTGAGGTGCTGCATGCGCAGCCGGTCAATTTCGCCTTGGATCACCGCAGTGGATTGATTGATCCGCGTGGGCAGATGGGGCAGGTGCTGGCCACCGATATGCATATGCTGACCGTTGATGGTGCGGCGATCCAGAACCTTGCCTATTGTGTCAAGCGCTGCGATCTGGAACTCGCAGGGGTTGCCAGCTCTGCCTATGTGTCGGGCATTGCCGCTTTGGTCGAGGACGAGCAGGAGTTGGGCGCGGCCTGTATTGATCTCGGTGGCGGCACCTCGGGCGTGTCCATTTTCATGAAGAAGCATATGATCTACGCCGACAGTGTGCGGATGGGTGGCGACCACGTCACCAACGACATTTCCATGGGCCTCCAAGTGCCGCAGGCCACCGCCGAGAGAATTAAGACCTTTTATGGCGGAGTGGTTGCCACTGGAATGGACGACCGCGAGATGATCGATATCGGTGGTGATACCGGCGATTACGAGCATGATCGCCGCCGCGTAAGCCGGGCCGAATTGATCGGCATTATGCGCCCTCGGGTCGAGGAAATTCTCGAAGAGGTGCGCGCACGGCTTGATGCGGCCGGGTTCGATCACCTGCCAAGCCAGCAGATCGTGCTGACCGGCGGCGGTAGCCAGATCCCCGGCCTTGACGGGCTGGCCAGCAAGATATTGGGACAGCAGGTGCGGCTTGGGCGGCCTTTGCGGGTGCATGGTCTGCCGCAAGCGGCAACCGGTGCAGGCTTTGCCAGTGCCGTGGGCATGTGTCTCTTTGCGGCCAATCCGCAAGACGAATGGTGGGATTTCGAGATTCCGGTGGATCGCTATCCGGCGCGGTCGCTCAAGCGGGCAATGAAATGGTTTCGGGACAACTGGTGATCGCAAGATATGGCGTAGTCGGCGAAATCCCGCGAAAAAGGCTGGAAATATGACCATATTTAGTGGTCAAAACGTGTTTTTTAGGTGACGATTGGGCTAACCATCGGTAAGAATGGGCGCAATCAGGCGGAAAACAGCCCGCGAATGTGGGCATCAGGACAGGCGGACAAGCTATGACACTCAACCTCACTATGCCCGGACATGACGAGCTGAAGCCCCGTATCACCGTTTTCGGTGTGGGTGGGGCGGGTGGCAACGCCGTGAACAACATGATCGAAAAGCGTCTCGATGGTGTGGATTTCGTGGTGGCCAACACAGATGCGCAGGCCCTGAGCCAGAGCAACGCAGAGAGCCGCATCCAACTGGGTGTGAAGGTGACAGAGGGTCTGGGTGCAGGCGCACGGGCTTCTGTCGGGGCCGCCGCCGCTGAAGAGAGCATCGAGCAGATCGTTGATCATCTGGCTGGTGCGCACATGTGCTTTATCACTGCGGGCATGGGCGGCGGCACCGGAACCGGTGCTGCACCGATCATCGCGCAGGCCGCGCGGGAATTGGGCGTGCTGACGGTGGGTGTTGTCACCAAGCCGTTCCAGTTCGAAGGCGCCAAGCGGATGCGTCAGGCAGAAGAAGGCGTTGAGGCGCTGCAAAAGATGGTCGATACATTGATCATCATCCCCAACCAAAACCTGTTCCGTCTGGCGAACGAAAAGACGACCTTCACCGAAGCGTTCAGCATGGCCGATGACGTGCTCTATCAGGGCGTCAAGGGTGTGACAGACCTGATGGTGCGTCCGGGCCTCATCAACCTCGATTTCGCCGACGTGCGCGCGGTGATGGACGAGATGGGCAAGGCGATGATGGGCACAGGCGAGGATAGCGGCGAAGATCGCGCCATCCAGGCCGCCGAAAAGGCGATTGCCAACCCGCTCTTGGATGAAATCAGCCTGCGGGGCGCCAAGGGTGTGTTGATCAACATCACGGGTGGGCATGACCTCACGCTGTTCGAGTTGGACGAAGCCGCCAACCGTATCCGCGAGGAAGTGGACCCGGATGCCAATATCATCGTGGGCTCGACCCTTGATCCGTCGATGGAAGGCTCGATCCGTGTCAGCGTTGTGGCAACGGGCATCGACGTAAGCCAGGTGGCCGCCGATCTGCCAGTACCGCGCCGCTCGATGGCGCAGCCGCTCAAGCAGCACGTCAGCGCCGAGGCTGCCCCGGTGGCCAAGCCCGAGCCTGCACCGGTCGCCGCGCGTGTGGCAGAGCCGGAGCCGTCGCTCTTTGCCGCGATGGAGACGCAGCGCGCAGCCGCCGAAGATCAGATGGAAGATATTTTCGAAGAGGAAATCGCAGAAGACGATCTTCCGCCGCCTGCCTATCAACCGCGCGTCGAAGAGTTTGCGCGCAACACCTATGACGATGAAGACGAGCTCGAAGCCTACCTTGCGCCGCGTGCACCGGCCCCCGGCACCCCCTCGCCCGAGGCGCTCCAACGGTTGCAGGCGGCTGTCGGTCGTGCCCCGGTACAGCCTCAACAGCGCCGCCCCGAGCCCGAGGCACGGGCCGCAGAAGAGCGTCCGCGCTTTGGCATCAACTCGCTCATAAACCGCATGACCGGCCATTCTGCCGAGCCAGAACGTGCGCAGCCTGTCGCGCGCCCGAGCCGCCAACAGCCAACCATGGGCGGCGCACAGCCCCAGCAGGCCCCGGCGCGTGCCCATGACGAGGACGAGCAGATCGAAATCCCAGCCTTCCTGCGTCGTCAGGCGAACTGATTATCGTTTCAAGCCAAATGAAAAAGCCGCCCATTTGGGCGGCTTTTTTGTTTCATTTCGGTTTGGTGCGTCTCTTCACATCCGCAGGAGGATCTTGCCGTGGTGTTCGGCGGCCTCCATCAACCGATGCGCTTCTGCCGCCTCGGCCATCGGCAGGACGCGGTGCGTTACCGGGCGCAGCTTCTGAGCAGCGAAGAGGGGCCAAACCGTCTCGTGCAGGGCTTCGGCCACTTGCGTCTTGAAGCCTTCGGGGCGCGAGCGCAGAGTAGAGCCGGTATAGCTCAGGCGTTTGAGCATCACAGGCATCAAATCAATCTCGACCTTTGAGCCCATGTTGAATGCCAATTGGATGATCCGGGCATCGTGCCGCGCGGCTTTGATGTTTCGCGCTACATAATCTCCGCCTATGATATCGAGGATGATGTCGGCCCCGCCAGCCTCGCGAGTGAGAGCGACGAAATCCTCGGTGCGGAAATTGATGGCTCGGTCTGCGCCCAATTCGGTCACGAATTGCGCCGCTGCGTCATCGCCAATCGTCGTCAGCACCGTGAGGCCCATAGCCTTGCCCAATTGAACTGCGGTTGAGCCGATCCCACCTGCTCCGCCATGCACAAGGAAAACGCCGTCCTTGGGCAGATTGTGCCTCAGAAACACATTGCTCCAGACGGTAAAAAAGGTCTCGGGCAGGCCCGCGGCCTCGACCTCGTCCACACCGTTCGGGATGGGCAGGCAATGGCTCGCGTCGACCGCCACAAATTCGGCATAGCCCCCGCCGTTGGTCAGGGCGCAGATGCGGTCTCCGGGGTGCCATTTGGTGACACCCTCGCCACAAGCAACCACTTCGCCAGAAACCTCAAGGCCAAGGAGATCTGACGCGCCCTTGGGTGGAGGGTAATGCCCGCGTCGCTGCACAAGGTCCGGACCGTTGACGCCAGCGGCGGTGACGCGGATCAGAACCTCGCCTGTGCCGCAGCCGGGCAGGGCGCGCGTGCCGGGGATCAGAACCTCGGGGCCACCGGGGGCGGTCATTTCGATAACGCGCATGGTTTCGGGCAAGGCGCTCATCGGGCAGCCGCCTTTTGCGGTGTCTTGGCGCTCGCGCGCGCTACGGCGGCCACCACGTCATCGGCATGGGTTGCAATCTCGACCCCGGCACCGCGCAGACGCGCGATCTTATCCGCTGCCGTGCCACCGCCCAGAACCGAAAGCGTGCCAGCATGGCCCATCCGCCGCCCGCGCGGCGCATGGCGTCCGACCACAAGGGCAACGACGGGCTTGCCATAGTCCACCGCTTCGAGATACGCGGCGGCCTCTTCTTCGCCGCGCCCGCCAATCTCGCCGATCATAACGACAGCCTCGGTCTCTGGATCGTCACGAAATGCCTTAAGACAGTCGACAAAGCCCACGCCATGCAATGTGTCACCCCCAATGCCCACGGTGGTCGATTGTCCAAGCCCCGCCTTGCTACATTGTGCAAGGATTTCCGAGGTAAGCGAGGCCGAACGCGAGGCAATACCGATATGGCCCGGCATTGCATTCACCGTCGGCATGACGCCGATTTTGCATTGGCCCGGCGTCAGGATGCCCTGCGAGTTGGGGCCAATCAATATGGTATCGGTGCCCGCAAGCGCCTGTTTGACGCGGCTCATGTCATGTTGTGGCACGCGCTCTGTCACGCAGACGACTACGCTGACCCCGGCCTCGATCGCCTCGATCATCGCGGGTCCAGCCTGAGGTGCGGGCACGATCACGAGGCTGGCGTTGGCCTGTGTCGCTTCAACCGCCTCGCGCACGGTGTTGAAAAGCGGCAGGCCCAGATGCCGCGCACCGCCCTTGCCGGGGCGCACGCCGCCCACGCAGGTGGTGCCATAGCGCGTCGCCTCATCGGTGTAGAAGGTGCCGGAGCGCCCGGTCATGCCCTGAACAATGAGCCGTGTTTCGGAATTGACAAAAATCGCCATCAGCGCGCCCTCCTCTGGCCTGCCAGCTCTACTACCCGTCCAACCGCAGCCGACAGCGTGTCGCAGCTCTCAACCGGCACTTTGCGTTCGCGCAGGATGCGGTGGCCCCAATCGGCATGTTTCCCCGAGATATAGGCAATCACCGGCAGCTTCCGCGTGGCTTTAGCATAGGCAAAGTTTACGCCTTCGGCTACCGTATCGGCAGAGGTCATGCCGCCGCCGTGAATGGTGAGCAGGATCGCCGATACTCGATCATCGGCGAGAAGTATTTCGACCCCGCGCGCCACATCCATACTGCTCGCGGTCGTGCGGATATCCATGAAGTTTGCAGCCTTGCCGCCAGCGTCTGTGATCATGTCATTGGTAGCAAGGCCAAGCCCCGCGCCATTGGCAACAACGCCGATGTTCCCTTCGAGCCGTACAAGGTTGATATTGTGTTTCTGCGCGGCCAACTCATCCGCTGGCGCGGGACGATCCGCGACCATGGAGGCGAATTCGGGGCGGCGAAAGCCGGCGTTTGGATCAATCGCAACCTTGGCATCCACGGCCATCCAGCGGCCATCGGTCGTTCGGGCAAAGGGATTGATTTCGATAAGTGTCATGTCGTTTTCGGTAAAGGCGAGGCGGGCGGCAAAGATCGCGTCGATGGCCGCGTCTTGCGCTTCGCTGATCCCCACACCAGTCAGAAAGGTTGCAATCTTGGCGCGCGCCTCGGGGCTATCCGAAGGTAGCGGGCAGCTTTGAGCCGTGTCCTCGTCCATGCGGGCGCGCTGCTCGAATTCCACCCCGCCCGCACCCGAGGCCAAAAGCATGGGCTGCCCTGTTTCCGGATCAAAGGCGATGGCGACGAAACAGCTTTGTGCGATGTCAATCGCCGCCTCGATCTGCACGAGGGTTACGGTCTCTCCTGCCGGTCCGGTCTGGTCTGTTACCAGGGTCGATCCAAGTAGGCGGCGCGCCTCGTCAGCCACCGCAGAGGGCGTAGCGGCAAAGCGGATACCCCCAGCAAGCCCGCGCCCACCTGCGCCAATCTGGGCCTTCACCACGTATTTTCGCGCGTCAATTTCCTTGCACAGGCGTTGCGCTTCGTCCGGGCTACGCGCGGGACGCCCGTCGGGGGCAAGCACGCCATATTGCGCGAGCAGCTCTTTAGACTGATATTCGGCGAGAAACATGGGATGTGCCTCCTGTTCGGCTATGGTTCTTGGTATACCAGGTGCCAGGTCTAGTCAACGGATGCCATTCCATTCTGGGGACCGGCAGGCGGTTTCGGCCAGGATCTTTCCTCGTGCCGGTCTACCATGCGCTCGCCCTGCTCATTTGGCAATTTCTTGCAAGGTCAACTGTTCTACGGTGCGTTGCAACGCATCAAAGCCATGGCTTGCCCCTTTGACAGGAACATATGCGGCGGGAAGTCCACGCGCCTTGGCGGCGGTGACGAATGCTTCTGAGAATTCAGGGTAGGTATTCGTGTCCTTATCGCCCACGACCGCAAAAATACGAGTGCCACGCGCGATGGAACCGACATAGTCAGAAGGAGAGAGGCTGTTTTTCCAAGCGGATTTGCCACGTTTGGCACGCCATGCGGGAATGTTGCAGGGGCAGGAGACAAGAATCACGCTGTCTAACAGACCCGGATACAGACCGGCAATCGCCCCAAGTTGCGCGGCCCCGCCTGAATGGCCTACGCCGATTACCTTTGATGCTCCGACGGTTTTTGCAAGATTCTGGATTGTCTGTGCCACCAGTGCATTATTCTGCTTGGTGTAGTGATCGCTGCGCCCGTTGTTGGAGCCGGGGGATTTCTGACCCTTTTCACCCGTGTATCCGGGCCTTATGAGAGCAAAGACACTGGCCCCTTTGCCTTGCTTTGCGACCTGTTCCGCGAAATCATAATGATAGGTGGCTGGCCCGCCCTTGCTGACATCGCCGTGAACCACGACCACGAGAGCGCGGTTGCCTGCGCCAAACATCTGACCGTTCAGAGGCCCGGGGGACTGGGCCATCGCCATATTGGCGAGGCCCAGAACCAATAATGCACTTAGACGGAACAATGAGAGCGGTAGCGGCATGGTGAATTCCCTTCACGTTGTGCATGCGCTCCCATTGTTACCGGTCTTAAGTGATTCAGCCAATCGCCTTGAGCACGGCCTCGCCCAGCCCAGCGGGGCTTTCGGCGACGGTGATGCCGGCGGATTTCATGGCTTCGATCTTGCTCTCGGCGTCGCCTTTGCCGCCCGCGACGATGGCGCCGGCGTGGCCCATGCGGCGGCCCGGCGGGGCGGTGCGCCCGGCGATAAAGCCTGCGACAGGTTTTTTACGCCCGCGTTTGGCCTCGTCTTTCAGGAACTGCGCCGCCTCTTCTTCCGCGCTACCGCCGATTTCGCCGATCATGATGATCGACTGCGTTTCGTCATCGGCGAGGAACCATTCCAGCACGTCGATATGTTCGGTGCCCTTGATCGGGTCGCCGCCGATGCCGACGCAAGTCGACTGGCCAAGGCCCACATCCGAAGTCTGCTTGACCGCCTCATAGGTCAGCGTGCCAGAGCGGCTGACCACGCCCACAGAGCCGCGCCGGTGGATATGGCCGGGCATGATGCCGATCTTGCAGGCGTCGGGCGTGATGATGCCGGGGCAGTTCGGGCCGATGAGGCGCGATTTCGACCCTTCGAGCGCGCGCTTGACGCGCATCATGTCCAAAACCGGGATGCCTTCGGTGATGCAGACGATCAGCTCCATCTCGGCATCAATCGCCTCGAGGATACTATCGGCGGCGAAGGGCGGCGGCACGTAGATGACGCTCGCATTGGCCTCTGTCACATGCTTGGCCTCATGCACCGAGTTGAACACGGGCAGGTCGAGATGCGTCGTGCCGCCCTTGCCGGGGGTCACGCCGCCGACCATCTTGGTGCCGTAAGCGATGGCCTGTTCGGAGTGAAATGTGCCCTGAGAGCCGGTAAGGCCCTGACAGATCACGCGGGTATGTTTGTCGACGAGGACTGCCATTTTGTTTGGCTCCTGAGTTCTGCGGCGGGGCCGCGTTAGGGTATGGTCGGATGATCCGGGGCTCCGCCCGTTCGCGCCTCAAACGCTCCACCGGAGCGTTTGCCGGGGCCAAGGCCCCGGACCGGCGCTCACCCCTTGACGGCCTTGACGATCTTCTGCGCGCCGTCTTTCAGATCATCGGCGGCGATGACGTCGAGGCCGGAGGTGTTGATGATCTCCTTGCCCTTTTCGACATTGGTGCCTTCGAGACGGACCACGAGCGGCACTTTCAGCCCCACCTCTTTGACCGCAGCCACCACGCCCTCGGCGATCACATCGCAGCGCATGATGCCGCCGAAGATATTGACGAGGATGCCTTTGACCTGCGGATCAGAGGTGATGATCTTGAAGGCTTCGGTGACCTTTTCCTTGGTCGCCCCGCCGCCCACGTCGAGGAAATTGGCGGGCTCGGCGCCATAGAGCTTGATGATGTCCATCGTCGCCATCGCCAACCCCGCACCATTGACCATGCAGCCAATCTCGCCATCGAGCGCGATGTAGTTGAGGTCGTATTTCGACGCTTCCAGTTCCTTGGGGTCTTCTTCCGAGGTATCGCGAAGTTCGGCGATATCGGCGTGGCGGTAGATCGCGTTGCCGTCAAAGCCAAGTTTGGCGTCGAGCACCATTAGATTGCCGTCGGTGGTAACGATCAGCGGGTTGATCTCGAGCATCTCCATGTCTTTTTCGACAAAGGCACGGTAGAGCAGGCCCATCAAAGATACGCATTGTTTAACCTGACCGCCGGTCAAACCAAGCGCAAAGGCGATGCGTCGTCCATGATAGGGCATGTAGCCTGTGGCGGGATCGACAGCGAAGCTGAGGATTTTCTCAGGCGTTTCTGCGGCGACCTCTTCGATATCCATGCCGCCCTCGGTCGAGCAGACAAAGCTGATGCGGCTGGTCTGGCGGTCGATCAGCAGGGCAAGATAGAGTTCGCGCGCGATGGCCGAGCCGTTTTCGATGTAAATGCGGTTGACTTGTTTGCCCTCAGGTCCGGTCTGATGCGTGACAAGTGTACGGCCCAGCATGCGCTTGGCCTCTTCTGCCGCCTCGTTCACAGACTTGGCAATGCGCACGCCGCCTTTTTCTCCGGCACCCGCCTCTTTGAACTTGCCCTTGCCACGGCCACCGGCGTGGATCTGCGCTTTGACCACCCAGACGGGGCCATCGAGCGCACCAGCGGCGGTCTTGGCCTCTTCGCCGCGCAAGACGACCCGGCCCTCACTGACCGGTGCGCCATAACTGCGCAACAAGGCCTTTGCCTGATATTCATGGATGTTCACGCTCTTCCTCCCTTGGATAATACGACCGCGGCCGTCATTTGATCAGTGGCAACAGTTTCTTGAAGGCCGGTGTTCCAGCCTGGCCCAGCCATTCGAACACGACCATTTCCGTGGTGGCGATACCTGCACCCGCTGCGCTGAGCCGCGCGATGCAAGCATGTTCACTCTCCAACGTGCGTGAGGCGGTGGCATCTGAGACAACAAAAACCTCAAATCCCTCTTCGATCAGGCTTGCGGCGGTTTGCAGCACGCAGACATGCGCCTCCATTCCCGCAAGCACGGCTTGTTTGCGGCCAAGGGCGCGGAAATGCGCTGCAAAATGGGTGTCTTCCATACAGGAGAAATGCATTTTGCTGAGGACGACGGCATCTGGCCCCGGTTTGAGATCCGGGACGGTGCGACCAAGACCTGACGGATATTGCTCGGTCATCACCACGGGTACAGCCATTTCTTGCGCGCAGGCCATGAGAGTGCGCGCATTGCGAATCGTGCGCGCCGGAGCCTGCATGGCGGGGACGAGCCGCTCTTGCATATCAATGATCACAAGCGCGCTGTCGGCGGCACGGATAAGCATGATCGTCCCCCTGATGTCATCCACAAATGTGGTGTTCATTCTTGTGGTATTCCAAATACCACAGATGATTTTGCCCAGCAACCCAGCAATTTTCAGGCGTGATCCGCAGGTTTCAAGCTAAGACAATGCAAGACCCGGTGATGCGGTTTCATTGTGCGATACGATGCTGCAGTGCGACACGCGCGATGTGATTCGGTGAGAGTGGGCATCCTCTCTAGATTGCAATAAAGTTAACAAAAAACAAATATAATCAAATATTTATCACTGCTTCGATAGGATTGAGCCGTCGTCGATGACCGTTAGATCCGCACGCCTGAATTCTGCTTGATAAACAAGGCTGTCATGGTCATTTCCGGTGAGTCATGCTGCACCTGCGGCGACGAATCTTGGAAAAATGATTTGCCCGACCTGATATGCTGGTCTATGGTATACCACAGAAATGAGCATGGCCGCCGAAGGGCGCGGGCGCATTGGAGGGATAACATGAAGCTACGCCCGATCGCGTCGAAATTCACGCTCAAGGATCATGTTTACGACCGTCTGCGCGAGGCGATCCTAGAGATGGATATCTACGATCAGAACGCAGAACTTCGGTTGGACGAGCGTTCGTTGGCGGAGCAACTGAATATTTCGCGCACCCCGCTACGGGACGCGATTGCGCGGCTTGAATCTGATGGGCTGGTGACGGTGGTCCCGCGCAAAGGTGTGTTTGTTCAGCGCAAGAGTCTGGAAGAGATCCTGGAGATGATCGTGGCCTGGGCGGCGCTTGAGAGTATGGCGGCACGGCTTGCGGTTGATAATGCGAGTGACACAGAGATTGCGACACTGCGCAAGATCGCCTCGAAATACAATGACGAGCTCTCCGCGACGCGGATCGCTGAATATTCTGACGACAACCTAAAGTTCCACATGCACATCTTGGAAATTTCGCATTGTGGCTTGCTCAAGACCATGGCGGAGGGGCTGTTTCTGCACATCCAAGCGGTGCGGCTTCGGTCTATGTGGGAGGGTGATCGCGTCAAGCGATCGGTTGTCGATCATGCTGAAATCATCGAGGCGTTGGAGCGTCGCGATGCCGAGGAGGCCGCTGAACGGGTGCGGGAGCATACGATGCAGTTGCATCAGCACCTTCGCAGAACTTGGGGCCGGCTGGAATTGACCCGCAACGCTGCGGCGAACACGGGCTGAACATCATCCTCACACCCGGCAGCATAGACGGGGTGAGACAGATTTGAAACGGGAGGGAAACCATGGCAGTCGCCAGCGCACACGTAGCACATAGCAAGGCACCTGAAGGGGATATCGAAAATCTCACAGATGGGTTTCACCTGCTGATTGATGCACTCAAACTCAACGGGATTGAGACGATCTATAACGTCCCCGGCATCCCGATCACCGACCTTGGCCGCTATGCGCAGGCACAGGGAATGCGGGTGATTTCCTTTCGGCATGAGCAGCATGCGGGCTATGCCGCGTCGGTTGCGGGGTTCCTCACGAAGATGCCCGGCGTATGCATGACAGTGTCTGCCCCCGGTTTCATGAACGGGCTGACCGCTCTTGCGAATGCGACCACGAATTGCTGGCCGATGATCCTGATTTCCGGCTCGTCCGAGCGCGAGATCGTGGACCTTGCCCAAGGCGATTACGAGGAAATGGACCAATTGGCCATGGCGCGGCCATTCTGCAAGGCGTCCTATCGTCTGACATACGCGCAGGACATCGGCATTGCTGTGGCCCGTGCCATTCGTTCGGCCATTTCCGGTCGGCCCGGTGGGGTCTATCTCGATATTCCCGGCGCGATGCTGGGGCAGGTGATGGATGCAGCTGAGGGCGCGCGCTCGCTGGTCAAGGTGATCGAGCCTGCGCAGCGGCAAATCCCGGCGAAATCCGCAATTGATCGCGCCATCGAAGTGATGAAGACCGCGAAGCGCCCGCTGATCGTGCTGGGCAAGGGCGCGGCCTATGATCAGTGTGATGATCTGATCCGCGAGCTTGTTGAAAAGTCTGGCTATCCTTTCCTGCCGATGTCGATGGCCAAGGGTCTGTTGCCTGACACCCATCCGCAATGTGCCGCGGCGGCGCGTTCGATGGTGCTCAAAGATTCTGATGTGGTCATCATGATGGGCGCGCGGATCAACTGGCTGCTCAGCCACGGTAAGGGCAAGCAGTGGGGCGAACCGGGGGCCAAACGCTTTGTCCAGATGGATATCGAGGCCGAAGAGATGGACTCGAACGTCGAGATTGCAGCCCCCATCGTGGGGGATGTCGGATCGTGCTGTGAGGCGCTGCTCAAGGCGATGGACGGGGCTGGGATCGCCCCGCCGAAAGAGTGGCTTGATGCGGTGAACTCCAAGGCCACGGCCAATATGGAGAAAATGGACGCTCGTCTGCGCAACAACAATGATCCGATGGATTATCACGGCGCGCTCGGGGTGATCAAAGACGCGATCAACGACAATCCCGATACGATCCTTGTCAACGAGGGGGCCAATACGCTCGATATGTGTCGCTCTATCGTCAACATCCACAAGCCGCGTCACCGGATCGACGTGGGCACCTGGGGTGTGATGGGGATCGGCTTGGGTTCGGCCATTGCGGCCGCCATCGAGACCGGCAAGCGTGTGCTGGCGGTTGAGGGCGACAGCGCCTTTGGCTTCTGCGGAATGGAGATCGAAACGGTCTGCCGCTACAACCTGCCGATTTGTACGGTCGTGTTCAACAATGACGGTATCTATCGCGGTGATGGCGAAAATTGGGGCGGCGGCGATGATCCCGCGACCACGGTTTTTGTCAAAGGATCGCGCTATGACCTGATGATCGAGGCTTTTGGTGGCGTCGGTGTCATCGCACGCTCGCCGGATGAACTGCGCAAGGCGGTTTATGAGGCGCTCGACAGTGGCAAGCCGACGCTGATCAATGCAATCATTGACCCGGCAGCGGGCAAGGAAAGCGGCAATATCGGCAATCTCAACCCGCAATCTGTGGTGGCGCAACGCCTCTATCCGCAGGCGCGTAAAGACTGAATGAAAACGAAACTGGGGCGTGGGCACTAGGCCCACGTGACTCAGAAGATGGAGAACTCAATGAAAGCTCTTGAAGGCGTCAAGATCCTCGACTTTACCCATGTGCAATCAGGCCCGACCTGCACGCAATTGTTGGCATGGTTCGGCGCGGATGTGATCAAGGTGGAGCGCCCCGGTGTTGGTGATGCCACGCGCAAGCAGCTCGTGGACGTGCCGGGGGCGGATAGCCTCTATTTCACAATGCTCAACCACAATAAGCGCTCGATCGAGCTCAACCCCAAGAATGAGGCAGGTAAAGAGGTGTTGACGCGCCTTGTCGAGACTTGCGACGTGCTGGTTGAGAATTTCGCGCCGGGTGCTCTTGACCGTATGGGCTTTAGCTGGGAGCGGATTCAGGAAATCAATCCGCGGATCATCATGGCCTCGGTCAAAGGGTTTGGCCCCGGCAAATACGAGGATTGCAAGGTCTACGAAAACGTCGCGCAATGCGCAGGCGGTGCGGCCTCGACCACTGGCTTCCTCGATGGTCCGCCGCTTGTGACCGGCGCACAGATTGGCGACAGTGGCACCGGCCTGCATCTGGCACTTGGCATCGTGACCGCGCTCTATCAGCGCGAGCGTTCGGGTCGGGGGCAAAAGGTGCTGGCGCCGATGCAGGACGGGGTGATCAACCTCTGCCGCGTCAAGCTGCGCGATCAACAGCGCCTCTCTGTTGGTCCCCTGACCGAGTATTCGCAATATGGCGCAGGTATCCCGTTTGGCGACTCGACGCCGCGCGCGGGCAACGATTCAGGCGGTGGTCAGCCGGGCCGCATCCTGAAATGTAAAGGATGGGAGACCGATCCCAACGCCTATACCTATTTCATCACTCAGGCGGCTGTCTGGGAAAAGGTCTGCGACGTGATCGGCGAGCCTGATTGGAAAGATGCGCCCGGTTATGCCACACCGGCCGAGCGGCTGGACAAGCTGGATGCGATTTTTGCGCGCATTGAAGAATGGACCATGACCAAGACGAAGTTCGAGGTGATGGACATCTGCAACCCGCATGACATCCCCGTGGGTCCGATCCTGTCGACCAAGGAAATCATGGAGGATGAGGGCCTGCGCAAGACCGGCACCATCGTTGAGGTCGATCACCCGACGCGGGGCCGCTACACCAGCGTCGGTTGCCCGATCAAGCTGAGCGATAGCCCGGTCGAGGTTACGCGGTCGCCCCTTCTTGGGGAACATACGGCGGAAATCCTGAAGGATGTGCTGGGCTATTCCGGCGAGGATCTGGCGCGGATCATGGAGTCCGGTGCCGTTGGCACAGCCAAGCAGGCTGCAGAATAACGAATAGGTGTCGGTAAGGCCGGCGTAGACCGGCCAACCGCACAAACGGGAGGAGCGAATGCGACTTATAGTGATGGGGCAACAGGCCTTTGGCAAAGATGTTCTGGCCAAATTGCTCGACACCGGGACAGACGAAGTTGTCGCGGTCTATTGCGAACCTGATCGGGATGGAAAACCTGTCGATCCGATCAAGGAGCTTGCGCTGGAAAAGGGCCTGCCGGTCCACCAGCCTGCCAATTTCGATGATCCTGCCTCGCTTGAGGTGTTGGCGGGGCATAAGGCGGACCTGATGGTCATGGCCTTTGTGAATGTCTTTGTCCCTGAGGCTGCGCGCGATACGCCGACCCATGGCTCGATCTGCTTTCACCCCTCTTTGTTGCCGCTGCATCGTGGGCCGTCTGCCGTCAACTGGCCCATCATCATGGGGTCCACCAAGTCTGGCTATTCGTGGTTCTACCCGTCGGATGGGTTGGACGAGGGCGACAGCCTTTTGCAGTGGGAATGCGAAATCGGGCCCGATGACACGGTGATCGACCTCTATTTCAAAAAGATCTATCCGCATGCTGTCGACAGCGTACTGACTGTCTGTGATCTCTTTCGGGCAGGTAATCCGCCGCGCATCGTGCCCGACGAAGATCAGGCCACGTACGAGCGCCGCTGCACGCGCACCCATGCGCGGATCGAATGGCACCGGCCGGTCAAACAGGTCTATGACCTAATCCGGGGAACCAATCCGGCACCCGGGGCCTGGACCACGCTGAATGGCGCAGAGGTTGATGTTTACGACTGCGCGATCGTGGCGGGAGACGGGATTTCGGGCCGCGTGCGTGACGTGTCTGATGCGGGCGTTGCGGTGCAATGCGTGGGCGGGCGTATCCTGATCAAGCGGGTGCGACCGGCAGGCGGAGCCAAGATGCCCGCAAGTGATTGGGCGGCATCGGTCGGGCTTGCACCGGGGGCCACCCTCGGAAGCTGATTTCGACACCAGAGCAATGGGAGCGCATCATGGCTGATTTAGACCATTCCCACGCCACCACAGGAGGGCCGAGGCAGATTGCCGATAGCCCAAAGGGTCAAGGTCTGACAGGCTGCACCATCGTGACCGCGCCGATTTCGGGCGATATGCCTTTGGCGCGGTTCCTATCCACCAACGCCGCAGGCGTTCCCAACGGGTTCTATTGATCATGGGCAAGAGCACACTTCACACCATCATGATGCCGGTTCGCGAAGACGGGCGGGGGCCGATCCTGTTTGCCCATGCCGCAGCCCTCGCCAAGCGCTATGACGCCCATGTGCGGGTGGTTCATTGTCACCCTAAGGCCGAAGATATGATGCCCTATGGCGTGGTTATTCCCGCGTTCCTGCGAAAGCAGTTGGAAGAAGCCAGCCAGAAACGGGCGGATTACGAGCAAGGCTATATGCGCGACAAGTTTCTTGAGGATGCCAAGCGTCACGGCATCAGCGTAGAGCCGCGCGCCATCGGCAAGGCCACGGCTGCCTTTCGCGAATACGAGGGCAAGCAAGTCGAGGTGGTGCGCCACTACGGACGTCTAGCCGATCTAATCTGTGTGGCGAAGCCGAGCCAAGAAGAGAACCTTGGGTATAACACATTGAAATCGGCACTGTTCACGTCAGGGCGCCCAGTTCTTGTGTGCCCCGAAACCGAGGTAGTGGCCCCGGATATCGGCAGCCATGTGGCGATTGGCTGGAACGGCTCACTCGAGGCCTCGCGGGCGGTGGCCATGGCGATGCCTCTCATCGAGGGTGCGGACCAGGTGACGATCCTGACGGGGGGCCGAATCGATCACACCGCCACGCCCGAGGAATTCCGCCATTATCTCGCGCAGCGGGGGATAACATCGCAGATTAACACCTTTGAGCGCAGCGGAAACGTTGGCCGGACGCTTTTGGAAAAATGCACCGAAGTAGGGGCAAACATGCTGATCATGGGTGCCTATCATGAGAGTTATGAGCGGGAGTCGCTCTTGGGCGGCAATTCCGCAACGATTGTCGCGGAAGCGAAAATCCCCGTCGTCATGGTGCATTGAGGCCGCGAGCAAGCGGGTCGGAAAAGTTCTGGACAGAAAAGGGAGGACGACAGCAAACTAAAATCTGGTTCGGATAAGCCCCAAAAAACATGGCCGAGGAGGGTCAAGGGCATGTCAGAACCTCTAACGCATCTGGCCAAACAAACAGGCCATCAACGGGAGGAAGACATGAATATTCTAAAGACGTTAGCAGTCGGCATCGCCGCGCTCGGGCTCTCTGCCCCAGCCGCCATGGCCGAATGGCAGCCGCGCAAGCCCATCGACTTTGTCATCATGGCGGGTCCGGGTGGTGGTGCAGACCAGATCGCCCGCTTTATTCAGTCTGTGGCTGAAAAGAAGGACATGACAAACCGTCCGCTCATCCCCAACAACAAGGGTGGCGGTTCTGGTGCAGAGTCGCTGATCTGGCTCAATTCTACCAATGATCCGGATCACACAATTCTGGTGACGCTGAACTCGTTCTTCTCTACGCCGATCCGTCAGCCAGAGCTGGGCATCGACATCCAGACCTTTACGCCGATTGCGATGATGGGCGTTGATCCTTTCGCCCTCTGGGTCCACAAGGACAGCGGCATCGAGACCTTCGAGCAGTGGCTTGATGCGGTCAAGGCGGCGGATGGCGAGTATGTCACTGGCGGCACCGGAACGGGGCAGGAAGACAGCATCGTTTTCGCCTACATGAACAACGCGTTTGACCTTAAGACGAAGTATATTCCCTTCGACGGTGGTGGCGCGGTTGCGGCGGCCCTTGCAGGCAAGCAGATCATGGCGACTGTGAACAACCCGGCTGAAGCGCGCGGTTTCTTCCAGTCGGGCGATGTACGTCCGCTTCTGGTGTTTTCGGACGAGCAGATGAGCGCCTATCCGGGCATTCCGACGCTCAAGGAAAAAGGCCAAGACTTCAGCTACTACAACCAGCGGGCCGTCGTGGGCGCGCCGGGGATGTCGGACGAGGCTGCAGCCTATTACCAAAAGCTGTTTGAGGACATCTTCAACTCGGAAGAGTGGCAGGGTTACCTGGAAGCTGAATCTCTCTCGCCGCTGTGGATGAACGCCGACGAGCAGCGTGCATACTGGCAGTTGCAGGTGGAAAACCACACCAAGCTGCTTGAAGGCATGAAGTGATCTGAACCGAAACTGAAAACAAGGAGGGCTGGCCATGCGGGTTGGCGAACTAGTGACGGCGGGCGTGCTGGCCCTCCTCTCCATCTATCTGATGTACAAGTCATCGGCGAACGGGATCGGCTTTGTTGCCGGAACCGGACCACAGGGCGGCTTCTGGCCATTCTGGCTGTCGCTTGGCATGCTGATCTCGACCGGTTTTATCGCCCTGAACTGGGTGCGGGGCACGTCTCCGCAATCTCAGTCGGACGAACCGGTTCTCGACTCTTACGGGCTCAAGACATTGTTGCTCGTAGGGGGCGGTATCATAGGCTTTGTTGCCCTGATCGACATTGTGTCGATGTATGGCGCGGTTGCGATCTTCATGATTTACTACCTCAAAGTCCTCGGCCGACATGGCTGGTTTCTGACCAGCATGATGGTCGTGATGTTCCCGCTCGGACTGTTCTTCTTCTTCGAAGGGCTGATGCAAATCTCGATGCCAACAGGCATGGGATTCACCGAGCCGGTGTTCAATGTCCTCTACGAAATCATCTACTGAGCCGGTCACGGCCTAGCTGACAAAAAGGGCGACCAAACCCATGGAAATTCTATCTCTACTTGGCGACGGCATATTTGTCGCATTGCAACCTCTTAACCTTTTGCTCATCTTTGTTGGCGTGACTCTCGGGCTCTTTATCGGCGCAATGCCGGGTTTGGGTTCGGTGAATGGTGTGGCAATCCTGTTGCCGATCACCTTTCTTGTCCCGCCGGGATCAGCAATCATCTTCTTGGCCGCCATCTACTATGGCGCCATGTATGGGGGGGCGATTTCGTCGATTACCTTGGGTATTCCCGGGGCCTCGACGGCGGTCGCAACCACCTTTGACGGACGACCACTGGCCCTTCAAGGCAAGGCGCGTCTTGCCCTCGTGGCGGCAGCGATCGCGTCTTTCGTCGGGGGAACGGTATCTGTTGTTCTCTTCACCGGTTTTGCCCCGCTCTTGGCAACGGTGGCGCTCAGCTTTGGTCCGCCAGAAATCTTTGCGCTGATGCTTTTGGCCTTTGCCACATTCGTGGGCCTCGGCGGCGACGATATCCCCAAGACGGTGTTCTCGATCTGCTTTGGCCTCGTGCTGGCAACAGTGGGCTTTGACCAGATTTCCGGTGCGCCGCGTTTGATCCTGCTCGACATGAACGGGTTTCTGGGCGGTATCAGCTTTCTGGTTCTGGCCATCGGTGTCTATGGCATCGGCGAGATGATCTGGACGATTGAATCGACACGCGGGGAAGTGACCAATACCGAAGCAAAGATCTCGGTTAAAGGGATCATTGAGGATAGTGGCACGACCATCAAAAAGGGGTGGAAAGGCATATCTGTCGGTTCGTTCCTTGGCTTCTTTGTTGGCGTGCTTCCTGCTGCAGGGGCAACCCCGGCGTCGCTCATGTCCTATGGCGTGACCAAGATGCTCTCGAAACGCCCGGACGATTTCGGCAAGGGCCATGTTGGTGGTGTGGCCGCCCCTGAAGCGGCAAACAATTCTGCTTCGACCGGGTCCATGCTGCCGATGTTGACCTTGGGTATCCCAGGGTCTCCGACCACGGCCATTCTGCTCGGCGGGATGGTCATCTGGGGTCTGACACCCGGTCCGCGCCTCTTTGTGGAGCAGTCGGATTTCGTCTGGGGTCTGATTGGATCGTTCTATGTGTCCAACCTGTTTGCCCTGATCGTGAACCTTGCCTTCATCCCGCTCTTTATCTGGATGCTGCGCATGCCCTTTACGGTGCTGGCACCACTGATCTTTGTGTTGTCGGTCGTTGGCGGCTATGCGGCGATGCAGGATATGTTCGACATCTGGTTGCTGCTGATCTTCGGCTTTGGCGCGTTCTTCCTGCGCAAGTTCGACTATCCGGTGGCTCCTGCGGTTCTGGCCATCGTGCTGGGTCCGATTGCCGAACCGACGCTGCGCCAATCGCTGCTGTTGTCTTCGGGTGATCCCTCGATTTTCTTCACCCGTCCGATTTCGGCACCGATCATGATCATCGCAATCATCCTGATCCTGATGCCTGCGTTCAAATACTTGCGCCCGCGCCGGGCCAAGCCGGCCGAATAAAGACCTATCGAGTAAAATGGAAAGGGGGGCCAATCGGCCCCCCTTTCAGCTTTCATACCGGGTGCTGCCGCGCCGGTTCTCGTCAATCGGCAATTCCATCAACAAGGGCTGATGTGCGCGCTGCGAACAGGCCTGACGCGGGCAGAGGTTGCAATTGAGGCCGATAGGCGCATAGAGCTTGGGGTCGTCGAAATTGTAGCTCGATGCATAGCGCAGGCGGTGCGCGTATTTCGCCTCGCATCCAAGGGCAAGTGTCAAGCGGCGGTCTTGCGTTTCCTCACTGAAAACGGGGCGGTGCACCGTGCGGCTGACCGTGAAATAGCGCGCGCCATCGGGCATTTCGACGAATTGCGGCATCATCACGCCGGGTTGGTAAAACGCCGTGTGAATATTCCAGACCGGGCAGGAGCCGCCATATTCCGCCAAGTGGAACGAGGTGGAATTGAACCGTTTGGTAACATTTCCAGCCTTGTCGATCCGCAAGAAGAAGAACGGCACACCACGCGCGCCCTCACGTTGCAGAGTGGTCAGGCGCTGACAGACCTGTTCAAACGAGGTGCTGAAGACGGCGGCAACGCGGTCGATGTCATAAGCGGCCAACTCAGCTTCGCGCAGAAAGGCGTCATAGGGCATGAGAAACGCGGCGGCAAAGTAATTGGCCAATTCCACCCGGAGCCGCGCCAATGCATGCTGTGAGCCAAGCCCGCTGCGGTCCACGACCCCTAACAATACGTCAGGATAAGCGACAAGGCAGAGCACATGCGCCAGCTGAAAGGCGCGGTTGGAGGTATCAAGCGCCTGTGACAGATGCACAACGCCCGTTGCCTCATCGTAGTAGCGCAGCGCGTCGCCCATCTCTCCGATCCGTCGAATGCGTACGCTGATGCCATGGCGTGTTCTCAGGCGTTCGCGCAGGTCGAAATAGCGATCTTCGGGCGAGGAAAAGTCGCCTTCGCGCGCGCTCTCAGCGGCGCGTTCCAACTCGGGAAAGTGGTTTTCGTGGTCGCGGAAGAAGTTGTGGATCACGGTCTCGGGCGAACTGCGCAAGAGTTCATCGGCGGCGTTCTCTCCGGCGAGGCTCAGGATCTTTTCCAGCGCGGTGCGATAGGCGCCATGCAGTTCAAGAAAAAGATCGACAAGCCGGGGGGCGTGATCGACGGCACCGCGCAATTCCTGCAGGTCTGGGCGGTCTAAGGCAAATACTGGATCGCGCACAGCATGGCGCAGATCCGCCACCCGTCTTGCGGTCTCGTCTCGGGTCAGGTCACGCCAGTCGACCGCATAGGCATCGGCAATCGACATCAGCATCTGGACGGAAAGGCTACGCTGGTTGTTTTCCAGTAGGTTGATGTAGGACGGGCTGACGTCCAGCTTGCGCGCCATATCGGCCTGAGTTTGCCCGCGTTCGCGCCGCAACTGCCGCAGACGAGGACCAATGAGGGTCTTTGCCATAGAGAAACCTTACAACATTACAGATTTTTGCATTGTAAAGTTTACCGTACACACATTGACATAAATTTCGTAGTGAAATCGCGGGGCTCCTGTATAGTAAATTCATCACCTACACGCGCAAGATTCTTTCGAAAGGACTATCATGGCATATCGTATCGTTATCCTAGGGGCCTCTTATGGCTCTTTGCTTGGCACCAAGCTCTTGATGGCCGGGCAGGATGTGACGCTCGTCTGTCGTCAGTCCACCGCTGACCTCATCAATTCAGAGGGCACGGATGTGCGTATCAAGCTGCGAGATGAGGCAGAGCACCGTTCGTTCCGCTCCCACGACCTTCCGGGCAAATTGAATGCCTTGACGCCTGAGGATGTGAATCCTGCCGATTATGATATGGTGGCGCTTGCCATGTCAGAACCGCAGTATTGTGCTGACAATATCGTTGATCTGTTGGGCCGGATCGCGGCTGCGGGCACGCCGTGCCTGTCGATCATGAACATGCCGCCGCTGCCCTATTTGCGTCGGGTGCCGGGGCTGGATACCTCGAAACTTGAGGCCGCTTATACCTGCCCGCGGGCATGGGCTGCGTTCAAACCGGGCACTGTGACACTTTGCAGCCCGGATCCGCAGGCCTACCGCGTCGCAGAGGATGGTGCCAACACCCTGCATGTTGGATTGCCCACCAATTTTAAAGCCGCGATTTTTGAGGATGAAGCCCATAACCGCATCTTGCGCGACCTTGAGGCGGCGATTGATGCGGTGACGGTTGAAGGCAAAGATGTGCCGGTCAAGCTGCGCGTGTTCGACTCGATCTATGTGCCTTTTGCCAAGTGGAGCATGCTTCTTACGGGCAATTATCGCTGCGTGCTGCCCGAAGGGGCGCGGCCGATCAAAGAGGCGGTGCATGGTGACGTGGCGCTGTCGGAAAAGATCTATAGCACGGTCGACGAGGTTGTGCGCCGCTTGGGTGCAGAGGCGGACGACGCCGTGCCCTTTACCAAATATGCAAGTGCTGCCAATGGCTTGCTCAAGCCGTCCTCAGCCGCGCGTGCGATTGAAGGTGGGGCAGACCGGATCGAGCGCGTGGATATGCTGGTCAAGCTGATTGCCGATCAGCAAGGGCTTGATTGCGCAGAATTTTCTGGGATCGTTGACACCGTTAATGCACGGCTCAAGGCCAATCGGCGCGACGCCGCTTGAGAATAGATCAGTGCTCGCGGCTCAGGCCGCGAGCCCTTTGGTTCCCATTCGCAGGAATTTTTCGCGCCGATCCTTTATAAGGGCGGCGCGATCCTTTTTCGCCAACTCGCTGAGCATGGCTTCGATCGTTTTACCCACGGCGGCGATGGTGCGGGCGGGATCGCGATGCGCGCCGCCCAACGGTTCGTCAATCACCCGATCCGCGACGCCCAGTCGTGTCAGATCCTGTGCCGTCAGGCGGAGTGCTTCGGCAGCCTCGCGCATTTTCTCGGAATCTTTCCACAAGATTGAGGCGCAACCCTCGGGGGAGATGACGGAATAAACGGAATGTTCCAGCATCGCCACACGGTTGGCCGAGGCAAAGGCCACGGCACCGCCTGATCCACCCTCACCGATGATCACACTGACCAACGGCACACCGATGGCAAGGCAGGTTTCAGTGGCGCGGGCAATCGCTTCGCTTTGGCCGCGTTCCTCTGCCCCTTTGCCGGGGTAGGCGCCAGGGGTGTCCACCAGCGTGACAACCGGAAGGCCGAAACGGTCGGCCATCTGCATCAGGCGGACGGCCTTGCGATAGCCCTCGGGGCGGGCCATGCCGAAATTACGGGCGATCCGGCTTTTGGTATCATTGCCTTTCTCATGGCCGATCACCATCACGGGATTTCCGTTGAGCCGGGCAAGACCACCCATGACCGCGTGATCCTCGCCAAAGGCGCGGTCGCCGGCCAGCGGGGTGTAATCGGAAAACAGCGCCTCGACATAATCGCGGCAATGCGGGCGGTCAGGGTGACGGGCCACCTGACATTTTCGCCATGGAGTCAAAGTCTTATAAAGATCGCGCAACATTTCGGCAGCCTTCGCATCCAGTGCTGCAGCCTCTGCCTCGACGTTCATTTCGGCATTTCCGCGCGCAATGGCGCGCAGCTCTTCGGCCTTGCCTTCAATCTCGGCCAGCGGCTTTTCGAAATCGAGGTAGTTGGTCATCGCAATGCTGTCTCCACGGTTGCCGTGGCGTTATATGGCTGCAAGAGCGGTGATTTGCAATCACAACCCGGTCAGGTGGGCCAAAGGACGGGGATAAGGGTTGCGATCAGTAGGCTGGCCATGATCCAATTGAAGATGCGTAAGCGAGTTTGGTTCTTGAGGAGGCGGCGGAGTTGTTGGCCGAGCAGGGTCCAGCTTGTGGTGCTGACCATGGATACCGCAACATATACCCCTGCCACCCAGAGAACCGAGGCCAGATCACGGCCAGTAGCATAGAGGGTGATGGCCGAAAGAGCCATGCTCCACGCCTTTGGATTGACCCATTGAAACGCCGCAGATTGTAGGAAAGTCAATGGCTTACCAGACGCTTCTGCATCGCGGGGCGGGGCGGCGTTGGCGATTTTCCACGCCAGATAGACGAGATAGGCGACAGAACCGATCTTGAGCAGGGTGTAGCTGAGCGGCCATAGGTCAAAGACTTGCATCACGCCAAGGCCCACAAAGGCCACCATTAGCGGAAAGCCCAAACCGACCCCCAACATATGGGGAATTGAGCGGGAAAAACCGAAGTTTGTCCCCGATGCCATGAGCATGAGATTGTTCGGTCCCGGTGTCATGACCGTGACAAAGGCGAAAGTGGCGAGGGCGGTGAGCAAATCGAGTGTCATAGCCGCAATCCTATGCGATAACAGCAGGCATGGAATTGCGTTTCGTTGTGATGGTAATCAAAACATGCAATATAATTCGGCCATGGACAAAATCAGTGAACGTATATTGCAAGAGTTAACGCGCGATGGTCGGATCAGCAATCTGGAGCTGGCCGAGCGGGTGGGGTTATCGGCTTCGGCCTGCTTGCGGCGGGTGCAAGACCTGGAGCGGCGCGGGGTGATTGCAGGCTATCGTGCCGTGCTGGATCGGGGCGCGCTTGGCATCGGATTTCTGGCCTATGTCACGGTCGGTTTGAACAGCCATACCAAGGCCAGTCAGGTGGCGTTTGAGCAGGCAATGGGCCGGGCACCCGAGGTGGTGGAATGTCACAACATCACCGGTGCGGTGGAGTATATCCTGCGGGTCGAAGTGGCGGATCTGGTGGCCTACAAACGGTTTCACACCGATGTTCTGGGCACCTTGCCGCAGGTCAATGCAATCACGTCTTATGTGGTGATGGGATCGCCAAAGGATGGCCGCGGATAAACTGAGCGCCTAAAAATGAAAGGGGGCCGTTGGTTCGGCCCCTCGATCATTCCTGCCATCGTAACTGTGAAACCCTGTAAGATCAGGGTGTTGGAAGGTTGAGAACCTGACCCACGCGCAAGCGATCAGTCGGTTGCATTGTGTCTGCGTTGGCGGCGAGGATATCAGCCTGCCGCCCGAAATCACCATAAAAACGATAGGCGATAGAGGCGAGACTGTCGCCTGTGGCCACGGTGTAGCTATTTGGCACGCGAGGGCGGGCGGGCTGTGACAGGGCGCTGAGCAGGAGGGCCGTATCAACCCGGCCTTCGGCGGTCACAAGACCCTGGGGAACCTCGACCTTGCCCTTCTTCGCGGCATCATTCACGAGCGCGTCAATGTAGGTTTCGGACTGGCCTTGTTGCAGGGCCCCAAGCACCATGGATTCAAGCGCTGGCCCAACCGGCATGGAAGCCTGAGGTGCGGCAGCGGGGGTGGGTGTGGGGTCTGGTAGCGCCGGACGCGTGGCAACGGTTGTGCCGTTTACCAATGGCTCAGGGGCCAAGGCGGGCGCGGCGAGCGTTGAGAGGTCTGGCGCTGCGCGGGTGACATCGCTGTCGGTCACGGGGGGCAGGTCCGCCAAAGTGCGCGGTTTTCCGGGTTGAATGAGGATCAGCGCAAGGGTGATGGCGACAAAACCCGCCGCGATCAGTGTCGCACGCAACATATGAAAACCTCACTAAAATCAATACATTGGGAAAGGCTGGTCCGGGATGGGCAGCGGCCATAGCCTAGCGCCGCTTGGCCAGTGACGTGATAGTGCACGGCGCTTCCCCCCTTGGTGATTATGCAGCCCGGCAGGCACGAAAGCCGGTTTTTATTGCCTATATCTAGTCTGAATTTCACGATTTCGTCAATATGGGGTGATTCGGAAATAGCCCAAAACGGCCCGAAAAGCCGTTAAATGCGCCGATTTCTGTCGCGGCGTCGCAGGGAGGCGGTGACCTTACAATCTGTAAGGTTGTTACATGGATTTTGTAAGCTTTTTGCGTGTGTCTGGTTCGTTCCGCTTTGCCAAAAAGCGCCTAGCCGTTCTCGCGCAGAATTCCGCCAGCGAGATAGAGCGACCCGCAGATCAAAATTCGCGCCTCGGGGCAGATTTTCACGATGTCGGTGACAGCGGCAAGGGCGGTATCGGCGGTGTTGGCGGGAAGGCCTGCGGCGCGGGCGGCCTCTGCCGTTACTTCGGCGGGTAGGGTGTTGGCCTCGCCGGGAATGGACAGGGCGGTGAGGGCGGTGGCATGGGCGGCCAGCGGTGTGAGATAGCCCGCGATGTCCTTGGTGTTGAGCATGCCGCAGATCAGATAGGTCGGGCGTGCAGGCAGGCTGGCCAGATGCCGGGCGAGCGCCTGCCCGGCGGCGGGGTTATGGCCCCCGTCCAGCCACACCTCGGCGTGCGGGGCGGCATCGGTCAGCGGGCCGGTTTGCAGGCGTTGCATGCGGGCAGGCCAGAACGCACGCGTAACGGCGGCCTCAAAGGCGGCATCGTCCATGGTCAAATGGCGCAGGGCCGCAAGGGCGGCACCGGCATTCTCGATTTGATGCGCGCCGGGAAGATTGGGCAGGGGCAGATCAAGCAAGCCAGTTTCGTCCTGATAGATCAGGCGGCCGCGTTCTTGGGTGACGTGCCAGTGCTGGCCGTGGGCCAAGAGAGGCGCGCCGTGGCGGGCGGCGACGGCCTCGATCACCTCCAGAGCCTCATCCGGTTGCGGGCCGACAACGCAGGGCACGCGGCGCTTGATGATCCCGGCCTTTTCGCCAGCGATTTTGGCCAGCGTGTCGCCCAGATATTGTTCGTGGTCGATGGAAATGGGCGTGATCACGGTGAGCGCCGGTTGGTCGATCACATTGGTGGCGTCAAGCCGCCCGCCAAGACCCACCTCAAGCAAGGTATAGTCGGCGGGTGTTCGGGCCATGGCGAGAAGGGCGGCGCAGGTGGTGATCTCGAAATAGGTGATCGCATCGCTGCCATTGGCGGCGTAGCATTCATCCAAGACGGCAGTCAGGTGCTCTTCGGTGATCAAGTTGCCGGCAAGGCGGATGCGTTCGTGAAAGCGCGCAAGGTGCGGTGAGGTATAGGCATGCACGGTCTTGCCCGCCGCCTCGAGACCGGCACGGATCATCGCCTGAGTGCTGCCTTTGCCATTGGTGCCTGCGATATGGATCACGGGCGGCAAATCGTTCTGGGGATTGCCCAAAGCATCGAGCAAACGCCAGACGCGATCGAGCGTGAGGTCGATGATCTTGGGGTGCAGCGCCATCATCCGGGCAAGGATGGCGTCAGATGTGGGAGCGGTCATTTCTGGGTGGCGTCCTGCGGTTTGGCATCGGGCGTGGGCGCGGGCAGGTCGCCCTTGATCGCGGGGGGCAGGCCCATGAGCATGCGGGTGATTGTGATCAACTCGTCGCGCAATTGGGTGCGGGGGGTCACGCGGTCGAGCATGCCGTGATCCAGCAGGTATTCGGCGCGCTGAAAGCCCTCGGGCAGTTTCTCGCGGATGGTTTGTTCGATGACGCGCGGCCCGGCAAAGCAGATGAGCGCGCCCGGTTCGGCAATCTGGACATCGCCCAGCATCGCATAGGATGCGGTGACGCCGCCGGTGGTGGGGTGGGTCAGCACGACGATATAGGGCAGGTTCGCCTCTTTCAGCATCTGCACGGCGACGGTGGTGCGGGGCATTTGCATGAGGCTGAGAATCCCCTCTTGCATGCGCGCGCCACCGGCGGCGGAAAAGAGGATGAGCGGGCGCTTGAGCTTAACGGCTGTTTCGGCGGCGGCGATGATGGCATTGCCCACATACATGCCCATGGACCCGGCCATGAAGCTGAAATCCTGTGCGGCGGCGACGATGGGCGTGCGGCCCATTTCGCCGGTGGCGACGAGCATCGCCTCTTTCTCGCCGGTGGCCTTTTGGGCGGCGCGCAGGCGGTCGGGGTATTTCTTTTGGTCGCGGAAATGCAGCGGGTCGGGGGTAGGGGCGGGCACGTCCACCTCGGAGAAGATGCCGCCGTCAAACAGCCCCACGAAGCGGGCGCGCGGGGTGATGCCCATGTGGTGGCCGCAGTTGGTGCAGACGTTGAGATTGTCCGAGAGTTCGCGGTGGAACAGCATGGTTCCGCATTCGTCGCATTTGGTCCAGAGGTTTTCGGGGATTTCGCGGCGCGAGAAGATCGAGTTGATCCGCGGGCGCACGTAATTGGTGATCCAGTTCATCGGGTCAGGTCCCTCTGGTGACGATTGCGCCCTCACATAAGCGGGGCGCGGGTGAAATGCAATCAGCGGCGCAAGCTGAGGCGAATGGCGAGCCAGCCGCAGACGAGGATCAGCAGGTCGAGCGGCATCATGGCCCAGAGGGCCTCGGCATTGTCGAGGGTGAAGGGGTAGGCGTAGAGCGCCAGCCCGTCGAATTGCCCGCGCGGGGCCGCGATCATGATGGCACTGAAATTGTTGACGAAATGCAGCGCTGTGGCGGGGCCAAGCGTGCCGGCGCGGGCGGTCAGGTCTGCGGCGGCAAGGCCAAAGGTGGCGGCCCAGGCGACGACGACCCAGGCGTTGGCGCCAAAGCTGACGGGATCGTAATGCAGAATGGCAAAGCTGAGGGAGGGCAGCACCATCCATACAAGAGGCGATGCAAAGCGCGCGGCAAGCTGGCTTTGCAAATAGCCGCGAAACACCAGTTCTTCGGCAAAGACCTGAAGGAAGAGGCCGGTGAGCGCGAGCGGCAGGAGCATGAGCCAATGCGCCGGGGTGAGATTGGCAACGGGGTCCATCCCTTCGGGCATCGGCAAAAAGAGGAGGGCACCGTAGAGCAGCAACATGACGCCCATCGCGCGGGCGAATTGGCGGATGGCTAGGGCGCGGGGGCCGATAATGCTCCAGAGGCTGCGGCGGTGGATGATGCGCAGGGTCAGGCCAAGCGCCACGATCAAGAGGCCGAAGACGAAGAGGTTGATCAGCACGCCTTGGGGGTTTGAGGCGGTCTCGATTCCCGGTGCGATTTGCGCCCAAGCCTCGGGGCCAAAGAGAATGGGGAGCAGCGCGGCATAGCCAAAGCTGAGCGCCACGAAGACCGGCACGCCAAGCGCAATGCCCGCCAGCAGGCGGGCGGGATGGGCGGTGCTGCGGGCGGGGCCGACAAGGATTTCATGGGCGTCATATCTCATGGGCGCACGCTATAGGCAGGGCTGAGGGGTTGCAATCGGCTTGCCCCCGTCGCGTCGCTGGCCTAGACCGATTTCAGCAAATTTCGGGAGGCCCCTCATGACCAAGTTCGACAAAGCCAAACTGCCCAGCCGTCACGTGACCGAAGGGCCCGAGCGCGCGCCGCATCGGTCCTATTACTATGCCATGGGCATGACTGAGACGGAGATTCATCAGCCGCTCGTGGGCGTGGCGACCTGCTGGAACGAAGCAGCCCCCTGCAACATCGCGCTGAACCGTCAGGCGCAGGCGGTCAAGGGTGGCGTGAAAGAGGCGCATGGCAGCCCGCGTGAGTTCACTACGATCACGGTCACGGACGGGATTGCGATGGGGCATGAGGGCATGCGGTCGAGCCTTGCGAGCCGGGAGGCGATTGCCGATACGGTGGAATTGACCATGCGCGGACATTGCTATGACGCGCTGGTTGGTTTGGCGGGTTGTGACAAATCCCTGCCCGGAATGATGATGGCGATGGTGCGGTTGAACGTGCCGTCGGTGTTCATTTATGGCGGGTCGATCCTGCCGGGCAAGGCCCCGCAGGTCGAGGAAATTCCGGCGGATTTCCGCAGCCGCGACCTGACCGTGCAGGACATGTTCGAGGCGGTGGGGCGGCATCAGAACAACGAAATGTCCGACAAGGCGCTGGATATGCTGGAGCGGGTGGCCTGCCCATCGGCGGGGGCCTGTGGCGGGCAATTCACCGCCAACACCATGGCCTGTGTCTCTGAGGCGATTGGTCTGGCGTTGATGAATTCCTCGGGGATGCCCGCGCCCTATGAAAGCCGCGATCAATATGCCGAGGCGTCTGGTCGTGCGGTGATGCATCTTTTGGAGCGCAACATCCGGGCGCGGGACGTCGTAACGCTCAAGTCGTTGCAGAATGCGGCGCGGGTTGTGGCCTGCACCGGCGGCAGCACCAATGCCGGTCTGCACCTGCCTGCGATTGCGCATGAGGCGGGGATTGATTTCTTTCTCGAAGATGTCTGCGATATCTTCCGCGACACGCCCTATTTCGTCGATCTGAAACCGGGCGGGGCCTATGTGGCCAAAGACCTTTATGATGCCGGTGGTATCCCGGTTGTGATGAAGGAATTGCGCAAGGCCGGTCTGATTCATGAGGATTGCATCACCGCGAGCGGGCGCAGCATCGGCGAGGAGCTGGACCTGATCGAGCGCGAAGCCGATGGCAAGGTCATCTATCCGATTGAAACGCCGATCACCAAGACGGGGGGCGTTGTCGGTCTCAAGGGCAATCTGGCCCCGACCGGCGCGATTGTGAAAGTGGCGGGCATTGCGCCCGAGCATCAGGTCTTTACCGGCCCGGCGCGGGTGTTTGAATGTGAAGAAGACGCATTCGAGGCCGTCAAAGCGCGCGCCTATAAAGAGGGCGAGGTGATCGTCATCCGCAATGAAGGCCCGGCAGGCGGCCCCGGCATGCGCGAGATGCTATCAACCACAGCGGCGCTGAGCGGTCAGGGCATGGGCAAGAAGGTGGCGCTGATCACCGACGGGCGGTTCTCTGGGGCGACACGCGGGTTCTGTGTGGGCCATGTTGGGCCAGAGGCCGCGCATGGTGGCCCGATTGCCTTGATTGCCACGGGCGACATGATCACGATTGACGCGATCAAGGGGGAATTGTCGGTTGATCTCAGCGACGAGGAACTGGCCAAGCGCAAGGACGCTTGGGGCGGGCCGCGCGAGACGATCTATACCAGCGGGGCGCTGTGGAAATATGCGCAATTGGTGGGCGAGACCTATAAAGGGGCTGTGACCCATCCCGGCGCAGCGTTCGAGCGGCATGTCTATATGGACCTCTGAGCAAGGTAGGGTCCGGGCGCATGCGTTCCGGACCCTGCTGGGGCTGGGGATGATGGCCCTTGCGGGCTGTCTGGCCGTGCCTGTGGAGAAAAAGCCGCAGGCCATGGCGGCGGTGGCGTTTTATGACGGTGATGTGGTGGTCACGGGCCCCCGTGGCTATTGTGTGGATGCCGCGAGTGTGCGGCGCGGGGCGTCGGGCAGTTTTGCGCTGATGGCCAGCTGTGTGAGCCTAGGCCAGACCGGGGGCGTCTATGCTGATCCAGCGGTGATGACGGTTTCGGTGCTGGCCCGCGCGGCGTCGACCCAAAAGCCCGATGCACAGGCCATGGCGCGGGCCCTGGCCCCGGCCAAGGTGCGGGTGGCGCAGGACGATGAGGGGCTGGCGCTGGTGCAGGTGATGCAGGGCGGCGATGCCGCGTTGCCAGGGGGTGACCCGGTGCATTGGCGCGCGGGGCTGGTGATCAACGGGCATCTGGTGGGGTTGGCGGTTTATGGACCTGCGGGGCAGGGCGTGTCTGGGTCTGACGGGCAGGCGTTGTTGCAAGCCTTGGCGCGGGCGATGCGGGCGGCAAGCCCGAAATCCTGATCTTTGGGATGGATTGTTTCCTCTTTTGAATTAATGCTATGCAAGGATTTGGGACGTAGCATTGCGGCACGACCGCGCGTGCGAAGATTGGCAAGGGTGCGCTCTGCATGAAATTACTGGACGTGTTGACGCATCGCCACAGCCTGCGCAAATGGCGTCAGACTGCGCGCAATGCCCCGATGATGGGATTGGCGGAGTTGCGGCGCGCGCGGGCGCGGGCGCGCAAGCTGATGTATTCGCTGAACGAGGTGATCTCGATTTCCGATAACCGGCTGGCGCTGCCGATGATCGGATCAAATTCGTTTTCCCGCCCGCATGGCACCGATTGGGCCTGGCGGCCCGAATTGTGGCGCGAGCCGCTGCCTGTGCCGGGCATGGCCTCGGTTCGGTCCAAGTCTATGCTGGGCCGCGAGGTGACGCTGTTTCACGATTGCGCCCGGTCGGAGCTGTGTTTGCGCCAATTGCGCAACAGCCGCGAGGCGGATCTGGCGCCTTACGGCTTGCGGATGGATGTGTTTGCCTTTGACGGATCGTTTCTGTCGGTGGTGCTGGATTTCCCGCAGCAGGCGGTGAACGGGCTGACCAAGCGGCATCTGTTGCGGATGGATACGATCGTGGAACTCGAAAAGCCGCTGGAGATTTTTGCGCGGCTCAATATCAAACATGGGCCGAACACCGAACAGATCGTGCGGGAATTGCCGCTGAATGCAGAGGAAATCATGGTTGAGTTCGATCTGGCCTATTCCAACCTGAACGAAAAGCGGGTGGAGCGGGCGTGGATCGACCTGATTTTCGAGAATCCGCAGATGAGCCAGCTTGTGTTGCGGGATGTGACGTTCAGTCGCCGTCCGCGCGCGGCGCTATAGGGGAGTGCGGCGATGAACGAGTGGACATTGACCAAGACGCGCCTGTTTGAAGGCGTTTGGGAAGGTGTTTTGACGCGGGCGGGCGAGGCCGAGGCCGCGCCCGAGATCGAGGTCACGCATCAGCAAGAGCCGGTAGCGGGGGTTGCGGTGACCGCCAAGCCTGAGGAAAAGCTATGGGTGGTGCGGGTGCCGGTGCCGGTGGAAAAGATCGCGGATGGGGTGCAGACCTTTGTTATCCGGGATCGGCGGAGTGGTGAGGTTCTGGACAGTTTCGCGCTATTGTCGGGGGATGTGCTGAGCTATGACATCCGCGCTGAAATGGCGCTCTTGCGCGAGGAATTGGACCTGCTCAAGCGGGCGTTTCGGCGGCATTGTCTGGATACGATGTAGGGGGCCCAAGGCCAGCCGCGATCTGCGCGTCAAAGCCGGTCGAGATCGCCCTTGCGCGGCAAAAGCTGTTGCACGATGCCCGCAAAGAGCAGGTAGATACTGGTAACGACAAGCCCCCAATGTGCCCAGCTTTGGGGATCGAAATGCACCCACGCGGCCCAGCCTGCGAAGAAGGTCCAAGCCAAGGCCATCGGCAGGGTCAGCCAGCGCCAGCGTTCGGTGCGCACGGGGTGCACGAATTTGAGCGGCAGGAACATCGCCACCGCCAGCACCACCACCAGACCGAGGATGATCCAGAAATTCGGCTCGAGCGCGAAGAGCACCAGAACCAGCATGTTCCAGCAGCCGGGAAAGCCGGAAAAGGAATTGTCCTTGGTTTTCATCCGTGTGTCGGCGAAATACATCGCACTGGCAAAGGTAATGACGATGATGGCAAGCCAGCCCGTCCAGCCCGGCAGGAGGTCTGATTTGAAGAGCGCGAAGGCTGGGATAAAGACGTAGGTGAGATAGTCGATGATGAGATCAAGCAGCACGCCATCAAATTCGGGGGCGTGTTGTTGTACATCGTATTTGCGTGCCAATGGACCGTCGATACCATCCACCGCAAAGGCCACCACGAGCCACAGGAACATCAATTCCCATTTGTGATCAACCGCCGCCAGCATCGCCAGCATGGCAAACACGGCGCCGGTGGCGGTGAAAAGGTGAACAAGAAGGGCGCGCATCTGCTGGGTCATCCGGGTTTAATGACGCAGAGATGAGGGATTTGCAAACAAAAGCCCGGCCCCCAAGCGGGGACCGGGCCAATTTTCTGACAGGGTGCTTAGTTTGCCAGCCGGACCTCTTCCAGCGGATAGGCCATCATGTCTTGTGCCTCCCATGCGACGTGGCAGTCATGGCAGAAGCTTTGCTTGAATTTCATCGGCTTGCCGTCCGGCTGAATGCCGGCATAGACCCAATCGGCGGTCTCTGGCGCGCTGCCGGCTTCGCCCTTGGTCATGATAAAGAGCGGGCCTGTCACGGCGGCTTTTTTCTTGGCGCTGATGGTGATGCTTTCCTTGGCCAGCTCAGACCCGACGGGCATGATGACGCCGTCGTCTGCATATTTCAGGTATTGCTCGGCGGCGATGTCATTGGCGAAGGTGTAAAGCAGGCGGTTGCCATGGGCACCGGCCACGGCGGGGCGGCTCGACGTTACGGTCCAATCGCGATAGGCACCCGCCACGGCATCGCCCTCTTTGGTGTAGCTTGCAACCATCTCGTCCTTGATGCAGGCGTAGATTTCTTCGATTGCGGCGGCTTCGAGGGCAAAGGGATCCTCGACCGCGACGGCACAATCGGCCGCGTGGGCGGTCTGAGCGACGCTGAGGCTGGCTATCACGGTTGCGGCGGCGAAAAGCTGGCGTTTCATTTTATATCTTCTCCATTGAAATCATGTGTCAGGCGTTAATCCCCGCAGACCTATGCACGAATTAACTGTAACGGAACTTAACTATTGTGTGAGGCATTGAAGGAATTGGCCCCTGGGTGGGGCTGGGTTTGCGCGATTGCTGCAATGCAGCAACACTCTGCGGTCGCTGTGTGGGGATGGGCGATTTCCGAGGGGATTCGCGCTATGTTATCCCAAGGGAGGGAACCTGTCCGATCCGGGAAAGGGAACCCAAATGGGCGATACCGACCTGACGACCCGTTTCATGCCCGCCAATTGGCGGCACGATCTGGATCTTTTTCTGGTGGAGCGCGCTGCCGGAATGAATGGCTATCTGCTGGCGCGGCCACGGCTGGCAAGTGTGGCGCATCTCCAAAGTCTGAGCGCTTCGGAGTTGGAGGCGATGGGGCTGACGCGCGCCGATATCGCCGCCTTTGTATTCGAGGACATTCTGCCTGACTGAGCGCGTCGCGCGGGCGTTGATGCAGCTTGACAGTTTCGGCGGCAACGGCCAACTCTCGCCCCATGTTCGACATGCGACCCGTGGGATATCTCGTTGGCCTGATGGTCATGGCCATGGGCCTGACCATGGCGCTGCCGCTCTTGGTGGATATTGCCGAGGGGCGCGAGCATTGGCCTGTGTTTGCCGAGAGCATGATCGTGACCTGCATCGCGGGCGGATTGGTGGCGCTGTCGTGCAAGAATTCGATGGGCCAGCCGCTGACGATCCAACAGGCGTTTTTGCTGACCACGCTGGTCTGGGTGGCGCTGCCGCTGTTCGGGGCGTTGCCATTCATGCTTGGCGAGACCGATCTGGAGTTCATCGACGCCTATTTTGAAGCGATGTCAGGCGTGACCACGACCGGCGCGACGGTGATTGAGGGGCTGGATACCCTGCCCAAGGGGCTTTTGCTGTGGCGGGGCATCTTGCAATGGCTGGGCGGTCTGGGGATTGTGATCGTGGCCTTGGTGTTCCTGCCCGAAATGCGGGTTGGGGGGATGCAATTTTTCCGTGCCGAAGGGTTCGACACCTTTGGCAAGGCCCTGCCGCGCACCATCGATATCTCGAAGGGTGTGTTGAACATTTATCTTTTGCTGACCGCAACCTGCACGCTGACCTATCTTGCGCTTGGGATGGGGGCGTTTGACGCGACGGTGCATGCGCTGACCACCGTGTCGACGGGTGGATTTTCCAGCATGGATAGCTCGTTTGCGGCCTTTCCCGGTGGGCCTCAATATGCCTGTGTGCTGTTCATGGTGTTGGCCAGCCTGCCTTTTGTGCGGATGATGCAGGGGGTGCAGGGCAACCTTTTGCCGCTTTATCGCGATACGCAGGTGCGCACCTATCTGCGCTGGATTTTCTACGCCGTCGCCATGGTGGTGGGCTATGATTTTGTGATGAACGGGCAGTTTACGGAAGAAAGCCTGCGCTTGCGTCTTTTCAATATCGTCTCGATTTTTACCGGCACCGGCTATGGCGATGGCGATGTGACCGCCTGGGGCACATTCCCCTTTGTCGTGCTGATCGTGGTGGGGGCGATTGGCGGCTGCACCGGGTCTACGGGCTGTTCGATCAAGATTTTCCGCTACCAGCTGATGATGCGGGCGATGGGCCAACAGGCGCGGCGGATTTTCAACCCGTCGAGCGTGATGATCCTGCGCCATGAGGGGCGGCGGGTTGAGGATGAGGTGCTGCAATCGGTGATGCTGCTATTCACCGTCTATATTCTGTCGCTCGGGTTTTTCTCGGTCGCGCTGGAGTTGACGGGGCTGACGCTGATGGAATCCGTCACGGGGGCCTGGACGGCGATTTTTAACGTGGGGCCTGCCTTTGGTCCCAGTGTTGGGCCGACTGGGTCGCTTATTGCGTTTCCGGATTCGGCCAAGGCGCTGATGATCCTTGCCATGCTGATGGGGCGGTTGGAGATTCTGGCCGTGATCGTTCTTATCCTGCCGTCGTTCTGGCGTCCGTGACACCCTGATCTGAAAAGGAGCCTGAGATGGCTGAGAAATCCGTAGAGTTCCGCGCCCAAGCGCCTTTGGGGGCGCAGATCAGCCATATGCTGAAATCGCGCGGGGTCGCGGTGATTTTTGGCATTCCGGGGGTGCATAACCAAGAGATGTATCGCGGGATCGAAGAGGCCGGGATCACGCATGTGTTGGCGCGGCATGAGCAGGGGGCCGGGTTCATGGCCGATGGCTATGCGCGGGCCACGGGCCAGCCGGGGGTGGCCTATGTGATCACCGGGCCGGGGCTGTGCAATATCCTGACGCCGCTCGGGCAGGCGTGGTCGGACAGTGTGCCGGTGCTGGTGCTGTCGTCCTGTCTGGATGAGACCGCGGCGCAGCAGGGGCAGTTGCACCAGATGCGCGATCAGCGCGCGGCGGCGGGCTGTGTTACAGAATGGAGCGTTGAGGCGCGCGATGCGGCCAGTGCCTATCGGTTGATTGACCGCGCGCTTGTGGAATTTGCCACGCGGCGCGGGCGGCCCCGGCATATTCAGGTGCCGATTGCGACGCTGGAAGGGATGGCCGAGGCGGCGCCTGCGGCCCTGCCATTGGTGGATGTGCCCGAGATCGCCACCGAGGTGGTGGCAGAGGTGGCCGAGGCGTTGCGGGCAGCGCGCAAGCCGTTGATCATCTTGGGCGGCGGGGCTGCGCAGAGTGCCGAGGCCTGGCGCGAGATTGCGACGCGGTTGGGGGCGGCAACCTTTACCACCTATGCCGGGCGCGGGATCATGGGGGCGGCGGCCCCGCTTGATTTCGGGGCCTATCTGGCGCGGCCTGATAGCGCGACGGTGATCGGCGAGGCCGATCTGGTGCTGGTGGTGGGCAGCGAGTTGTCGCAAAACGATCTGTGGCGGGCAGAGTTGGGGCATCGTGCGCCGCTGATCCGGGTGGATATGGACCCGGATGTTCTGGGTGGTGCTGTGGCCGGTGATCGCCGGGTTTTGGCAGAGGCCGGGGCGTTGGCGCGGGGGCTCTTGGCGCAGGATTTGCCGTCACGCGGCGGTTGGCGGCCCGAAGAGATCGCTGCCGCGCGGGCGCGCTGGCGCGCTGAGAGCGACGCGGAGCGGCCGGGGATTGCCAGCATTTGCGATGCCCTGCGCGCAGCCTTGCCCGAGGACACGATGATCTATTCCGACATGACGCAATTCGCCTATGTCGCCAAAGAGGTCTGGCCGATGGCGCGGCCCGGTCATTGGCATCATCCCACAGGCTTTGGTACGCTCGGCTATGCGCTGCCTGCGGCGATTGGCGGCGCGATGGCGCGGCGGGGCAAACCCACCGTCGCCATCGCGGGCGATTACGGGTTTCAGTATACGGTGCAGGAACTGGGCACGGCGGTAGAGCAGGGGCTGGCCCTGCCAATTCTGGTCTGGGACAATACCAAGCTGAAAGAGATCGAGGACAGCATGGTGCGGGCGCAGATCGCGCCCAATGCGGTCAAGGCGCATAACCCCGATTTCTGCGCGCTGGCGCGGGCCTATGGCGCCCATGCCGAGGCCCCGCAGAGTGTGGCGGCGTTGCAAGAGGCGGTGCAGGCGGCGCTGCGCGCGGACCGCCCCACGTTGATCCATATGACGCCGATTCTGTCGGTGCCGGCTTAGTAAACATCGCCGCGACCGGTCACCGAAATATAGGCCGGGCAACCGGGCCGGGCGGTGTTGATGATCAGATACCAGACGGTTTCGCCGGGCCGCCCGGTGCGCGAATATTCGCAGCCCGAGGGATGCGTCCACCATTGGCCCTGATGGCTGACGGGGGGCATGACGCTGGATTTGCCGACCTTGATCTGGCTGGCGCGGCCGATCGTTTTCGACACATCCGCCTGAGCGATGCCGGTGAGGCCGAGCGTGAGGGCGGTGACGAGTGTGAGGATGGTTTTCATTGGCGGGACTCCGTTACAAGTTTTGCATTCCGGCCTTCACTCCACTGCCCGCCGGGGGCGCGTTGGCGTCAGGACCATGTCAAAAGAACGGCGCTTGCCGAGGATTATTCCCAAATTTTTGCAAAGAGTGCGCAGTGTTGCGCGCGCAAACCCGTGGTATAAGAGGGGCATGTCGCTCTTTTATGGGCTGACACGCTTTGAACACGGATCACAGGCGCGATCATGCCCATTGTCACCTTTCATATCGGCATGCCGAAATGTGCGACGACCACGATCCAGAGCTTTCTGGCGGAGGGTGCCACGTGGCTGGCGGCGCAGGGGCAGGTCTATGAGCATCATCCCGAGGACCGCACGCGCAATCAGGGCAATGCGGCGCAACTGGCGGCCTTTGGAGTGGCACAGGATAGCGCGCGGATGGCGGCGCATCTGGGCTATTTCCTGCGCTCGGGGCGCGATGTGGTGCTGAGCAGCGAGGTTTTGTTTGACCTTTGGCGTCAAGACAGGTTCGTGCCGTTGCGCGATGCGGTGCAGCGGTTGGGCTATGAGCTGCGCGTGGTGGTCTATCTCAAGCGGCAGGATCTGTGGATCGAGAGCGATTTCAAGCAGCATGTGAAGGGGCGGAGCGACTGGGCTGGCAGCTTTGAGCACCTGCTGGAGCGGCGGCTGTCGCGGGGGACGCTGGACTATCATCGGCTTTTGGGGGCATGGGCGGCGCAAGTGGGGCGCGAGGCGATGACCGTTGTGCCGCTCAACCCGTCGCAGCCACAGGATTTTGCCGTGCGGCGGTTTTTGGAGATCATCGGCGTGGCCCCGCCCGAGGGGGCATTGGGACTAGCGCCGCAGAATGTGAGCCCGCCTGCGGCGATGATCGAGGCTGCGCGGCACATCAAGGCCGCCCTCCTTGCGCGGGGGCTGAGCGGGCCAGAGATTGCGCCGCTCTTGGCGCAGTTCATGGCGCAGATGCCAGAGCGGGCGCAGACCGGCGCGGCGCAAGAGATCCTGAGCCCTGAGGCGCGGCGCGACCTTTTGGAGCGCTGCGCGGCGTCCAATGCGGCACTCGCGCAAGAGTTTCTTGCCGGGCAGGTGCCCTTTGATCCGCCAGAGCCGGTGGGGGCGTGGGTGCCGCTTTCGGAGCGGGCGGTTGCGATCCTGGCAGAGCGTGTGTCGCAAGAGATGCTTGGATCTGCGCCCGAGGCCAAGCCTGATAGCTCGCTTATCGGGCGCTGGCGGGCGGCGCGGCGCGGCAAGACGTAGTGTAATCTTTTGCCGGGGTGGCGCAAATTGGGCTGGTCTCGGGCCGGTGGCGCGATTAGGTAGATGGGCGATAGCGACGCAACGGAGTGAGCCCAGACATGGCTAAAATCACCTATATCGAGCATAATGGCACCCGGCACGAGGTCGAGGTGGCCAATGGCCTGACCGTGATGGAAGGCGCACGCGACAACAATATCCCCGGCATCGAGGCCGATTGCGGCGGGGCCTGCGCCTGTTCCACCTGTCATGTCTATGTCGATCCGGCTTGGGTGGGCAAACTGCCTGCCAAGGATGACATGGAAGAGGACATGCTCGATTTCGCCTATCAGCCGGACCCGGCGCGCTCGCGTCTGACCTGTCAGCTCAAGGTGACGGAGGCGCTGGATGGTCTGGTGGTGCAGATGCCGGAAAAACAAATCTGAGATGTGCGGCGCGGCGGCGGTCTTCGGGGCGCTGCTGCTTGAGGGGCCAGTTCTGGCCGAACCTTGGGTGACGAGCGGCGGTGGCAGCATCGCCGCTGCGCGCTTTGAAGGCCCTGATGACAGCTATCCGCATCGGATCATGGGGCAGATACACGAGCGCCGTGTCTTGGCGGTGCGCGATGCCTCTGGAATGGAAATCCGGTATGACCTGCGGCAGGGGTCGGAACCCAGCAATGTGTTCGAGGATATCGCCCCGCGTCTGGTGGATGCCGATGGCGATGGGCAGACTGATGTGGTGGTTGTGGAATCCAGCCCCACGCAGGGCGCGCAGCTGGCGATTTACAGTCTGCGGCGCGGGCACTTGGTGAAATCCGCCGCCACGCCCCACATCGGGATACGGTTTCGCTGGCTGGCGCCTGCTGCGATTGCCGATCTGAATGGCGACGGGATCACCGAAATCGCCTATGTCGAGACGCCGCATCTGGGCAAGACCCTGCGCGTCTGGAGTTGGGCACCGGGGGGCTTGACGCAGGTTGCGAGCCTGAAGGGCGTGACCAATCACCGGATCGGGGATGAGGTGATCTGGGGCGGGTTGCGCGACTGTGGTCTAGGGCCTGAGATCATCGTCGCGGATGCCGGATTTCGCGAGGTTGTGGCGGTGGCGTTTGACGGCGCTGACCTGACGGCGCGGCCCTTGGGGATCATGGCCACCCAAGAGGGGTTCGCACAGGCGCTGGCCTGCGGCTGAGGTTCATCTGGCCAAAAATACCTCGGGGGTGTGGGGGCTGGCCCCCACGCAGGGCGCAGTTCAGAGTGCGCGCCAGCCGATGTCGCGGCGGCAAAACCCCTCGGGCCAGTCGATCTGGTCTACCATGGCATAGGCGCGCTCTGCCGCCTCTTGCAGGGTGGTGCCACGGGCTGTGGCGGCCAGAACGCGGCCGCCTGTGGCGGTGATTTGCCCCTCTGCGCGGGTGGTGCCTGCATGAAAGACCATGTGAAAGCTGTCCTCGGGGCAGGTCTCTAGCCCTTTGATGACGCTGCCTTTTTCATAGGTGCCGGGATAGCCGCGGGCGGCCAGAACGACCGTCAGGGCGTGATCTTCGGCCCAGTTGACCGAAATATCGCCCAGTCGTCCTTCGGCGGTGGCGAGCAGCAGGTCGAGCGCCTGCGCGCCCAAGCGCATCATCAGCACCTGACATTCGGGATCGCCAAAGCGGCAGTTGTATTCGACAAGGCGCGGTGTGCCGTCCTTGATCATCAGCCCGACAAAGAGCACGCCTTGGTAGGGCGTGCCGCGCCGTGCCATTTCGGCCAAGGTGGGGCGGACGATTTGATCGAGCGCCTGTTGGGTCACGGCGTCGGTCATCACGGGCGCAGGGGAATAGGCCCCCATGCCGCCGGTGTTGGGGCCGGTGTCGCCCTCGCCCACGCGTTTGTGATCTTGGGCGGTGCCGATGGGGAGCGCCGTCTCGCCGTCGCAAAGGACGAAAAAGCTGGCCTCTTCGCCGTCCATGAATTCCTCGATCACCACTTCGGCCCCGGCAGCGCCGAATTCGCCGCCGAACATATCCTCCAGCGCGGCGAGGGCCTCATCCTCGGTCATGGCCACGATGACGCCTTTGCCAGCGGCCAGACCGTCGGCCTTGACCACGATGGGGGCCCCTTGGGCCGTGACATAGGCGCGGGCGGCGGCAAGGTCGGTGAAATGGGCATAGGCGGCGGTGGGCGCGTTTGCCGCGTCGCAGATGGCTTTGGTAAAGCTCTTGGACGCCTCAAGCCGGGCGGCGGCGGCGGAGGGGCCAAAGACCAGCAATCCCGCTTCGCGCAGGCGGTCGGCGACACCGGCGGCAAGCGGGGCCTCGGGGCCGATGATGACGAAATCAATCGCCTCGGCCTCGCAGAAGCCTGCAATCGTGCCGCCGTCGAGGATATCGAGTGCGGCACATTCGGCGATTTCTGCAATGCCCGCGTTGCCGGGGGCCACGATCAGCCGGTCGCATTTGGGATTTTGCAGCACGGCCCAGCCAAGCGCATGTTCCCGCCCGCCCGATCCGAGGATGAGAATATTCATGGCGGCAACTCCTGCTTGGCCTTGGTTGGCCTGCGTTCTAAGGTGGCAGGCAGGCAGACACAAGGCAGGAGGGGCGCGCGCATGTCCGATCTGATCGACGATCCCCAAGAGGGCGGGAATGCCCCGGAGTTTTCCGTCTCGGATCTGTCGGGGGCGATCAAACGGATGATCGAGGGCGAGTTTTCGCATGTGCGGGTGCGCGGCGAATTGGGCCGTATTTCGCGGCCACGGTCGGGGCATATCTATCTGGACCTCAAGGACGATTCGGCGGTGTTGGCTGGGATCATCTGGAAAGGTGTGGCCACGCGCCTTGCGGTGCAGCCCGAAGAGGGGATGGAGGTGGTGGCCACGGGCCGTTTGACCACCTTCCCCGGTCAATCGCGCTATCAGATCATCATCGAGGATATGAAGCCAGCGGGCATGGGCGCGCTGATGGCGATGTTGGAAAAACGCAAGGCGGCGCTGGCGGCGGAAGGGCTGTTCGCGCCTGAGCGCAAGCAGGCGCTGCCCTATCTGCCGGAGATCATCGGGGTTGTCACATCGCCCTCGGGCGCGGTGATCCGCGATATTCTGCACCGGCTGCGGGATCGGTTTCCGCGCAAGGTGCTGATTTGGCCCGTCGCCGTGCAGGGTGACAAATGTGCGCCGGAGGTGGCGCGGGCGATCCGGGGGTTCAATGCGATGACGCCGGGGGGCGCGCTGCCCCGCCCTGATTTGATCATCGTGGCGCGCGGTGGTGGATCGGTCGAGGATCTGTGGGGGTTCAACGAGGAAATCGTGGTGCGCGCGGCGGCGGAAAGTGCGATTCCGCTGATCTCTGCCGTGGGCCATGAGACGGACACCACGCTGATTGATTTCGCCTCGGACAAGCGCGCGCCGACGCCGACGGCGGCGGCGGAATTGGCGGTGCCGGTGCGGATGGACCTTTTGGCCTGGGTTGAGGGGCAGGGCGCGCGGCTGAGCCATGCGCTGAGCCAAGGGGTGCGTTTGCGCGGTCAGCGGTTGCGCGATCTGGCGCGGGCCTTGCCACGGGCCGAGGTCTTGCTGGATGGGCCGCGGCAACGGCTGGACGCCTTGGGCGAGCGCCTGCCTGCGGCGCTGATCCGGTCGGTGCAGGTGCGGCGGGTGCATCTGTCAGAGACGGCGGGGGCGTTGCGCCCGGCGCTGTTGCGGCGGGCGGTTGAAGGGGATCGGCGGCGGTTGCAGGCGACGGCGGCGCGGCTGAATGTGCATGCGCTCAACCGCGATATTGCGCAGAAGCGGCGCGATTTGGATCAGGTCTCGGCGCGGTTGTCGGATGTGGCGGGGCGGCAGGTGCGGGGCTGGCAGGATCGGCTGGCGGCGCTGGAGCGGTTGCGCGAGACGCTGGGCTACAAGGCTACGCTGAGCCGTGGCTATGCGGTGGTGCGCGGCGACGGGGCCGTGATGACGACACGGGCGGCGGCAGCAGGGGCGGCGGCGCTGCAGATTGAATTTGCCGATGGCGTGCTTGATGTGTCGGGGTCGTCCGCCGCTGCGCCCAAGCCCAAGCCCAAGACCCCGCCCGCGGGGCAAGGCAGCCTGTTCTGACGGGGTCAGTCCGGTTTTTGCCCGCCAATGCGCTGGGTGAGTTCGGCTGCGGCCTCGGCGACTTGACGCCCGACGGTGTCGAGCCGGGCATCAGGCAGACGTGCGGCCAGACCCGAGACCGAGATGGCGCAGACCGCTTCGGCCTGTGGCGACCAGACCACGGCGGCCAAGCAGCGTAAGCCCGTCACATGTTCCTCGTCATCGAGTGCAAAGCCTTGGGCGCGGATGCGTTTGATATCGACCATGGCTGTGGTCAGGCTGCGGTGTGAGCGTTTGGTCATCGGGTGAAACCCGGTGCGGGCCACGAACTCGGCGATATCGGCATCGGGCCATGTGGCGAGAATCGCCTTGCCCATGCCAGAGCAAAAGGCGGGCACGCGCCCGCCGGGGGGCGAGATGGCGCGCATGATTTCGCGGCTTTCGACCTGTGAGAGGGTCACAAGCTCGTCCTGATCGAGAATGCCGAGATTGGCGGTCTCGCGCGTGGCATCGCGCAGGTGGCGCAAGAGCGGCAGGGCCGGGGTGACGAAATTATGCCGCCGGGCAAAGGCGGTGCCAACGGAAAACGCGCCCCGTCCGACATGCCACAGCGCGCGCTCTGAATCGAATTGTGCGAAGTGCTGCAATTCGAGCGTGGTCAGCAGGCGGTGCGTGGTCGAGACCGCAAGACCGGCCAGCCGGGCCAAATCCGACACGCGCGCGCCTTCGTCCTGCTGGCTGAGCAGGTGCAGCAGGCGCAGGGCACGGGCGACGGACTGGACGCCTTGGGATTGGGGATCGGTCATGTTCGGTATACCTTTCCATACAATGGAAAACATTTTTCCCGTTCTTACAAGTCCCGCAGCACTGAAGTAGCTGCAAAACCCGATGATTTCCTGAAATACTGGAGCGATACCATGACCACCTATGTTGACCGTCACGGCCTGAGCGTGGCCGCACCGCTGGCCCGTTTGATCGAAGATGAGGTGCTGCTTGGGCTGAGTGCCGATCAGTTCTGGTCCGGCTATGCCGCGCTGTTGCGGGATCTTGCGCCCAAGAACGCGGCGCTTTTGGCCAAGCGGCGGGAGCTGCAGGTGCAGATTGACGGCTGGCACCGCGCGCGGCGCGGGCAGCAGTTTGATGGTGAAGCGTATCGCGAATTTCTGACCGAGATCGGCTATCTGGTGCCGGAACCGGAGGCGTTTGAGCTGGGCACGCAGAATGTGGATGCCGAGATTGCACAGGTTGCGGGGCCGCAATTGGTGGTGCCGGTGATGAATGCGCGGTTTGCGCTCAATGCCGCCAATGCGCGCTGGGGCAGTCTTTATGATGCGCTTTATGGCACGGATGCGATTGCGGGCCGGGCAGAGGGGCCGGGCTATGATGCTGCGCGGGGCCGCCAAGTGATTGCCTGGGCGCGGGCGCATCTGGACAAGGTGGCCCCCTTGACCGCCGGGTCTTGGGCCGATGTCGCGGCGTTCGAGGTGGACGGCGCGTTGCGTGTTACAGTGGGCGGGCACGTCACGGGGTTGGCTGACGCAGGGCAATTTGCAGGCACTACGGCGGGCGGCAACGTGATGTTGCGGGTCAATGGGCTGATGATCGAGATCGTGATTGACCGGGCGTCGGCCATTGGCCGCGATGATCCGGCGGGAATTTCGGATGTGCGGATCGAAAGCGCGCTGACCGCTATACAGGATTGCGAGGATTCGGTCGCGGCGGTGGATGCTGACGATAAATGCGTGGTCTATGGCAATTGGCTGGGTCTGATGCGTGGCGACCTGCAAGAGCGGTTCGAGAAGGGCGGGCGTCTGCTCACCCGGGCGCTGAACCCGGATGTGACCTATCTTGATCCGCAGGGGAACGAGGTGGTGCATCCCGGACGTGCGCTGATGCTGGTGCGCAATGTCGGGCTTTTGATGACCACTGATGCGGTGCTGCTGGACGGCAAGGAGACGCCTGAGGTGATGCTGGATGCCGCCGTGACGGTTGCGGCGGCGATGCATGATCTGGCGCGCGGTGCAGAGGGCAATTCGCGGGCTGGATCGGTTTACGTCGTTATCCCCAAGCTGCATGGGCCGGAGGAATGCGCCTTTGTCGATACGCTCTATGGGCGGGTCGAAGAGGTGCTGGGCCTGCCGCAAAATACCGTCAAGCTGGGCGTGATGGATGAGGAGCGGCGGACCTCGGCGAACCTTATGGCCTGTATCAAGGCGGTCAAGGATCGCTGTGTGTTCATCAACACCGGGTTCCTTGATCGGACCGGCGACGAGATTCACACCTCGATGCAGGCGGGGCCGGTCATTCCCAAGGGCGAGATGCAAAAGGCCATCTGGCTTGCGGCCTATGAGGCCGGGAATGTCGATGCGGGCCTTGCAGCCGGCATGACCGGGCGCGGACAGATCGGCAAGGGCATGTGGGCCAAGCCCGATGCGATGGCCGATATGCTGGAGGTCAAGATCGGGCATCCCAAGGCTGGGGCGAATACGGCCTGGGTGCCGTCGCCCACGGCGGCGACGCTGCATGCCACGCATTACCATCAGGTGGATGTGGCCGGGCTGCAAGCGGCGCTCAAGGGCCGGGATCGCGCGGCGCGGGCTGATCTGCTGACACCGCCGCTGATGGTGGGGCGCAACCTATCGGGCGAAGAAGTGCGGCGCGAGCTGGACAATTCCTGTCAGTCGATTCTGGGCTATGTCGTGCGCTGGGTCGATCAGGGGATCGGCTGTTCCAAGGTGCCGGACATCAACGATGTGGCGCTGATGGAGGATCGCGCGACTTTGCGGATTTCGTCGCAATATCTGGCCAATTGGCTGATCCACGGGATATGCACGGCGGAAGAGATTGACGCCTCGTTGCGGCGTATGGCACCCAAGGTGGATGCGCAGAACGCGCAAGACCCGGCCTATCGCCCGATGGCCCCTGATTTCGATGGGGCGGCGTTCAAGGCGGCGCGGGATCTGATTTTTGAAGGGGCCAAGCAGCCCTCGGGCTATACAGAGCCGCTGTTGCATGCGGCGCGGCGCGGGGTCAAAGCGGCATAGGGGGAACGGTTTATGCTGACGGTAAAAAGGCTCGATCTGGCGGATGCCGGGGTGCTCTTGGCGGGTGCGCGCGCCAAGGCGGCGGAGATTGGCGTGCCGATGTGCATCGCCATCACCGACGAGGGCGGCAATCTGGTGGCGTTTGAGCGGATGGACGGGGGCAAGGTTACGTCGATCACCATTGCGATCGACAAGGCCTTTACCGCCGCCGGAGCCAAGAAAGCGACGCATGAGTATGGCGAGCTGAGCCAACCCGGCAAGCCCGCCTATGGCATCGCGGCGGCCATTGGCGGGCGGTTGATGGTGGTGGGCGGCGGCCTGCCCGTGGTTGTGGAGGGCGATGTTGTGGGCGGCATCGGCGTAAGTTCGGGCACGCCGATGCAGGACCGCGAGGTTGCGGAGGCTGGTATCGCGGCGTTTCTGGCGGGGCTCTAAACCTCTGCCGGGGCGACCACCTCTTGAAAATTGGTGAAAAACTGAGCGGCGAGCTTTTTCGCCGTGCTTTGAATGAGGCGGCTGCCCAATTGCGCGAGCTTGCCGCCGATGTCGGCGCGGGCATTATAGCGCAGGGTGGTGACGCCGTTTTCTTCGGTCAGCGTCACATCCGCGCCGCCCTTGGCATGGCCCGCAGCGCCGCCATTGCCTTGGCCCGTCAATGAAAACGCATCTGGCGCACCCGAGGTGTCGAGCGTGACCGTGCCGGTAAAGCGTGCCTTGACCGGGCCGATCTTGAGCACGACGCGGGCCTCTAATTCGGTATCGGAATGTTTGATCAGTTCCTCGCATCCCGGAATGCTCTGGCGCAGAATCTCGGGATCGTTCAGCGCGGCATAGACGCGGGATTTGGGCGCATTGAGCGTGATTTCATCGGCGAGGTCCATGGGGGTCTCCTTGATATTTATGGGGAATGTCAGGTCTGGCGCTGGCCCTGGCGGCGGTGCTGGACGATCTGGGCCAGAATTGAGAGCGCGATTTCCTCGGGGGTTACAGCGTTGATCGCAAGGCCCGCCGGGGAATGGACGCGCGCCAGCGTCTCTGGCGTGGCATCGAGCCGCGCGGCGAGGGTTGTGAATTTGCGGCGGCTGGCGACAAAGCCGATATAGTCGGCGTCAGAGGCCAGTGCCGTGCGCAGGGCGTCGAGATCGCCGGCCCCTTGGGTGGCGATGACCACCATCCGCGCATGGTTGGCGGCGGGCAGGGGGCCAGAATCGGGCTGGGTATCGGGTGTGGTGATGTCAAACCCGAAGGGCTGCGCGAGGGTGGCGAGGGCAAGCGCCACAGGCGAGGCACCAAGGATCACAAGTTCGGGGCGAGGCAGGACCGGTTCCACGAAAATCTCCATCGCGCCCTTGCTGGGACAGCCGTTGCGGGCGATGTCGCGGCCCTGATGGTGTTCGCCGGGGGTCAGGCCCTGCGCGGTCAGGTCTTCGTCAGGCTGAATGGAAATGAGGCGCGGCGTGCCTTCGGCGAGGGCGCTTTGGGCGGCGCGGGCCACCGCACCCCGCACGCAGCCGCCACCAATCCAGCCCTCTGATATGGTGCCATCGGCGAGGATCAGCGCCCGTGCGCCGGGTTTGGCGGCAGTGGCCCCCACGGTGCGGATGACCGTGGCAATGGCATAGGGGGTGCGGGCGGCGTTCAGGCGGTGGGTGGCGGTGTTGAGCGTGTCAGAGATCATGTCAGGCGCTCCAGCTGCGGGCCGAGGGCCGCCAGATCGTTCAGCGTCGTGGCGGCGGCAAAGAGATCGAGATGCGGCAGGGCGGCGGCCATGGCGGCGGTGACGGGTGCGTAATCTGCCCAACCTTTCAATGGGTTGAGCCAGATAATCCGCCCACCTCGTTTGCGCAGGCGGATGAGGGCCTCGGTCAGGGCTGCGGGCGCGTCAGTGTCATAGCCGTCCGACAGGATCACCACGACCGTGCGGGAATTGACGCCGTGCCGCGCGGGGCCACGGGCGAAATCTGCCAGCGATGCGCCAATCTTGGACCCGCCGCCAAAGCCATCGGCCAGAAGCGACAGGCGGTTGAGGGCGCGCAGTGGGTCAGGATCGCGCAGCGCGTCCGAAATGCGCACAAGGCGGGTATGAAAGAGCCAGGCATCCGTGGCGTCATCGGCGCGAACAAGGCCGGTGAGAAAGGCCAAAAACACCCGCGCATAGATCGTCATCGAGCCGGAGACATCGCAGAGGGCGACGATCCGCATCTGACGATCCGGGCGTTTCTTGCGCGGGAGTGTCAGGGGTTCGCCCCCGGTGGCAAGGCTGGCGCGGATGAGGCGGCGAAAGTGGATCTTATCGCCCCGATGGGCGGCCCGGCGGCGGCGGGACCGGCGGTAGGCGAGGGATTGCGCAAGGCGGCGGGCGATGGATTCAGCCTCGGCAATATCCTGCGGGCTGACCAGTTTGCGCATGTCGTGATGCATCAGGCTGGCGGTGCGGCTGGCGATGAGCGTGCCGGTGCCGTCGCCATGGGCCGCACCCCTGCCATCGTCGGGGGCGTGGATTTGCCCGCGCGCGGTGCTGTTTTCGCCGCTGGCATCGCGGCTGTTGCGGCTATTGGCATTGCCGCTGCGCTCTGACGGGGCGAATTTCTCGCGCACGCGGCCTGCGTTCAGCCAATAGCTGTCAAAGAGCGCGTCGAACTGGGCCACCTCATCGGCGGTGCTGGCGCAGACTGATTTGAGGGCGCGGCGGGTCTCGTCGGGGTTGGCCGCGTTGATATGGCTGAGGGCTGTAAGGGCTGTTTGTGTCTCGCCCACGCCCAACCGCAGGCCATTGGCGCGCAGATGGGCGATGAAGCCCGCGATACGTGCGGATGGCCCCGGATCGCGGGCGGCAAAGCGGGTGACGCGGCTCATGCGGCTTGCCCTGCGAGGCGTTGCGCCACTTCTGTGGTGATATTGGCGCGGTCCGCTTGGGTCTTGAGCAGGGTCGCAAGCGCGGCTTGCAAGATCACCGGATCATGGGTCAGATCGTTGATGCCAAGGCCCGCAAGAGCCGCGGCGAAATCGAGGGTTTCGGCGATGCCGGGAGTTTTCTCAAGGTCCTCGCGGCGGAGGGCCTGCACGAAGCTGACGATCTGGCGGGTGAGGTGCTGGTCGATCTGCGGACAGCGGCTTTGCAATATTGCAAGCTCTGCGGTGCGGTCCGGGTAGTCGACATGGGCATAAATGCAGCGCCTGCGCAGCGCATCCGAAAGGTCACGGGTGCCATTGGCGGTGAGGATCACCATCGGGCGCGCGGTGGCGGTGAGCGTGCCCATTTCGGGGATGGTGATCTGGAACTCGGACAGGATTTCAAGAAGATAGGCCTCGAATTCCTCGTCGGCGCGGTCGATCTCGTCGATCAGCAGGACCGGCGATTCTGCCTGCCGGATGGCCTGCAACAGGGGCCGCTCCAAGAGGTAATCATCAGAGAAAATCCGCGCTTCCACGCCTGCGCCGGTCTCGCCGCCCTCTGAGGCGGCGCGGATGGCGAGGAGTTGGCGGGGGTAGTTCCATTCATAGATGGCTTGGGCGGCGTCGAGCCCTTCGTAGCATTGCAGGCGGATCAGGCGCGCGGATTTCATCGCGGCCAGCACGCGCGCCACCTCAGTCTTGCCGACGCCTGCAGCCCCTTCCAGCAGGAGGGGCCGCTCCAGTGACAGGGCGATATGCAGCGCCATGGCCAAATCGTCACCTGCGATATAGCCATGATCTGTCATGCCCTGTTGCAGATCGCGCCAGCCTTGCATGCAGTCTCCCTGTTTCTTTTTGGTGCAAATACTCCGGGGGTCCGGGGGCTGGCCCCCGGTCCCGTCCTTAGCCATGCAGCCCGAGGTCATGGGCTGCGCGCCAGATGCGCCAATGATCATGCGGCATATGGCTTTGACGCAGGCCAAAGGGGCGCAGCGCATCATGCACGGCGTTTGAAAAGGCCGGAACACCGCCGACATTCGGGCTTTCACCCACGCCCTTGGCCCCGATGGGGTGGTGTGGCGAGGGGGTTTCCGTATGATCTGTGGTGTAATGCGGCGTTTCCCACGCGGTGGGGATAAAGAAATCCATCAGCGTGCCGGTTTTGACATTGCCCATCTCGTCATAGGCAATTTCCTGTCCCATGGCGATGGCGAGCGCCTCTGTCAGGCCGCCATGCACTTGGCCTTCGATCACCATCGGGTTGATGCGGGTGCCGCAATCGTCGAGCGCGTAGAACTGGCGGATTTGTGTTTCGCCGGTGTCGACGTCAATTTCCATCACGCAGATATAGGCCCCGAAGGGATAGGTCATGTTGGGCGGATCGTAGTAGCTGACCGCTTCGAGCCCCGGCTCGACGCCGGGAATGGCCTGATGATAAGCGGCATAGGCAATCTCGGCCATGGTCTTGAACCGTTCCGGCGCGCCTTTGACGGCGAAGCGGTCGATGTCGAATTCGACGTCATCGTCATGGACCTCTAGCAGATAGGCCGCGATCATCTGCGCCTTGGCGCGGATTTTGCGACCGGCGAGCGCGGTGGCGGCCCCTGCCACGGGGGTAGAGCGGCTGCCATAGGTGCCAAGGCCGTAGGGCGCGGTGTCGGTGTCGCCTTCTTCCACGGTGATCTTATCGGCCGGAATACCGATTTCGGTGGCGAGGATCTGGGCAAAGGTGGTGGCGTGGCCTTGACCCTGAGAGATGGTGCCAAGACGGGCGATGGCCGATCCGGTGGGGTGGATGCGGATTTCGCAGCTGTCGAACATGCCCATCCCAAGGATGTCGCAATTCTTGACCGGGCCGGCCCCCACGATTTCGGTGAAATGCGTCAGACCAATGCCGATCAGTTTGCGGGTTTCGCCGCGTTTGAAGGCCTCGATGCGTTCGGCCTGTTCGGCGCGCAGCCCGGCGTAATCCACAGCCTCGAGCGCCTTGTCCCAGGCGGTGTGGTAATCGCCGCTGTCATATTCCCAGCCAAGCGCTGAGTGATAGGGGAATTGGTCGGCGCGGATGAAGTTGATGCGGCGGAGTTCTGCCGCGTCCATGCCGAGTTCAATGGCCAGTATTTCGATCATGCGCTCGATGAAATAGGCGGCCTCGGTCACGCGGAAGGAGCAGCGATAGGCCACGCCGCCCGGAGCCTTGTTGGTATAGACGCCATCGACGCCCACGTAGGCCACGGGGATGTCATAGCTGCCTGTGCAGATATGAAAGAATCCGGCCGGGAATTTGGTGGGATCGGCGCAGGCGTCGAACGCGCCGTGATCGGCGGTGACATGGCACCAGAGGCCGGTGATCTTGCCCTCTTTGGTGGCCGCGATCTTGCCCTTCATCCAGTAGTCGCGGGCGAAGGCGGTGGCCATCAGGTTTTCCATCCGATCCTCGACCCATTTCACCGGCAGGCCGGTGACGATGGTGGCGACGATCGAGCAGACATAGCCGGGATAAACGCCCACCTTGTTGCCAAAGCCGCCGCCGATGTCGGGCGACACCACGCGGATGTTGTGTTCGTCGATGCCCGACAGCAAGGAGGCCACGGTGCGCACCACATGCGGGGCCTGAAAGGTTCCATAGAGCGTGAGCTTGCCATTCACCTTGTCCATGGAGGCGACGCAGCCGCAGGTTTCCAGTGGGCAGGGGTGGGTGCGGTGGTAATAGATCATTTCCTCGGCCACCACATCGGCGGAGGCTATCACCTCTTCGGTGGTGGATTTATCGCCCTGTTCCCACAGGAAAATATGGTTGGGGTGGCGGCGGGGGCCGTGGGCACCATCGGCACCGGGGACGAGATCCTCGCGCAGCACTGTGTCGGAGTTGAGCGCCTCGAACGGGTCGGTGATGACGGGGAGTTCTTCATACTCGACGTCGACCAGTTCCACAGCGTCGGCGGCAACGTAACGGTCGCGGGCGACGACAAAGGCCACTTCTTGTCCTTGAAAGAGCACCTTGCCATCGGCCAGCACCATCTGTTTGTCGCCCGCAAGGGTGGGCATCCAATGCAGGCCGAGCGGCTCGAGATCCTTGGCCGTCAGCACAGCCACCACGCCGTCAAGCGCCATGGCGGCGGAGGTGTCGATGGATTTCACGCGGGCATGGGCATAGGGCGAGCGCACGAAATCGCCAAAGAGCATGCCGGGCATCTTGATGTCATCGACATAATTGCCCTTGCCTTGGGTAAATCGCGCATCTTCGACGCGCTTGCGGGCGCAGCCGATGCCCTTGAGCTTGGCGGTGCGGTCGTCGCGGTCTGGCGTCAGATCGTTCATTCTGCGGCCTCCTTGGAGGAATTGAGTGTGGCAGCGGCGGCGAGCACCGATTTGACGATGTTTTGATAGCCGGTGCAGCGGCAGAGATTACCCGCCATGCCAAAGCGCACCTCTTCTTCGGTGGGGTCGGGGTTTTCCTTAAGCAGTTGTGCCGCGCGGGTGATCATACCCGGCGTGCAAAAGCCGCATTGCAACCCGTGATGCTCGCGAAACGCCTCTTGCAGTGGGTGGAGCGCATCGGGGCTTCCGAGCCCTTCGATGGTGGTGATGCTGGCCCCGTCTGCCTGAGCGGCAAAGACGGTGCAGGATTTGATCGACCGGTCGCCCATAATCACGGTGCAGGCGCCGCAATGCGAGGTTTCGCAGCCGATATGCGGGCCTGTGATATTGAGGCGTTCGCGCAGGACATGGATCAAAAGCTCGCGTGGTTCTGCCAGCAATTCATGGCGGGTGCCGTTCACGGTGAGGGTGATCTGCATTTTCTTGGACATGGGTGCGTTTCCTCAGGCGCGCGACCAAGCGCGGGCGATGGCGCGGGCAAGGATGATGCCTGCCGCGTGGCGTTTGAATTCGACCGGTCCGCGATTGTCCTCTGACGGGTCGATGGCGGTTTGCATCGCGGTGATTGCGGCGATGACGGCATCTTCGCCGCAGGCGGTGCCGATGAGGGCATTGCCTGCTGCCTCGGCCCAGATGGGCGTATCGGAGAGGTTGGTCATGGCGATGGACGCGGCGGTGCAGTGATCGCCCGAGCGGGTGAGGATCACGGCGGCGGCGGCGGTGGCGTAATCGCCGATCTTGCGTTTCTGTTTCTCATAGGCCTGCCCGCCGGTGGGCGCGTCAAAGCTGACTGCGGTGAGGATTTCGTCATCCTCGCGGGCGGTGAGATAGGCGCTCTCGTAAAATTCCCGTGCGGGGATGGTGCGGCTACCCTCGGGGCCGGTGACGTGGAATGTGGCGTTCAGGCATTGCATCAGGCCGGGCATGTCGTTGCCGGGATCGCCATTTGCGACGTTGCCGCCGACCGTGCCCATGGCGCGCACCTGCGGATCAGCAATCTGAAGCGCCGCCTCGCGCAGGATGGGCGCGTGGGTGGTCAGACCGGCATGAGCGATGATTTCGGCCTGCGTGACCATGGCCCCAAGGGTGATGCGGCTGCCATCCATGGTGATCCCGCGCAGCGCGTCGATGGCTTGCAAGTCGATGAGGTGCGGCACCTCGGCCATGCGCAGCTTCATCATCGGGATGAGGCTGTGACCGCCTGCGATAACACGGGCCTCGTCGCCGTGTTGTTGCAAGAGGGCGAGCGCGGCGGGCAGATCACCGGGGCGGTGATACTCGAATGCGGCTGGAATCATGTGGTCTCCTCCCAAAGACGGGGCCGGGCGGCCTTGGGCGGAATTGGAGAGGGCAGGGGCGATTTGTCGCCTCACAAGTCCTGAAAATCGTGGTTCGCTGCACGAAATGCGAAATGCTTGCACGAAATGCGAGCGTTTCAGGCGGTGAGCGTTTCGGCCTCTATCGGCTGCCATGCCCGCATCCGTGCGCGGAACCATGTGCGCTGGCGTTTGGCATATTGGCGGGTGGCGATGGTGGCGGCTTCGCGCGCCTGATCGAGCGTCATTTCGCCGCGTAAATGCGCGATGAGTTCGGGCGCGCCGATGGCCTTCATCGAGGGTAGGGCAGGGTTCCAGAGGGGCAGATTGGCGCGCACCTCGTCCAGCGCCCCGGCGGCGAGCATGGCGTCAAAGCGGCGGGCGATGCGGGCATTTAACCAATCCTTGTTGGCGGTGATCAAAAGCGGGGTGCAGGCGGTGAGTGGCAGAAGGGGCGGCGGCGTGTCATCCTGCCATGCGGCCAGTCCGTGACCTGTGGCGCGCTGCACCTCCCACGCGCGCTGGACGCGCATGGGATTGCGGGTGTCGATGCGCGCAAGGGTCGTGGGATCAAGGGCGGCAAGGAGTGTGGAAAGCCCGTGTGTGGCCATGAGGTGATCGGCCTCGGCGCGTAATGCGGGTGGGGTTGGGGGAATCTCGGCCAGACCTTCGGTCAACGCGCTGAAATAGAGGCCGGTACCGCCGATGATGATCGCGCGTGCCGGCGTCTGGAGGATTGCTGCCACCTCGCGCAGCCAATGGCCGGTGGAATAGTCGGCCTGCGCGCCGATATGCCCGTATAGGCGGTGGGGAACGGTTGCTGTGTCCTCGGCGCTGGGTCTTGCGCTGAGAATGCGCCAGTTTTCATAGACTTGTAGGGCGTCGGCGTTGACGATGACGCCGCCTTGGGTGCGCGCGATGTGCATCGCGAGCGCCGATTTGCCGCTGGCGGTGGGGCCAGCGATCAAGACGGGGCGGTCAGGGTGGATCTCAACGGGCAGGCTCATAGGCTCCGGTTAGCGCCAATCGCGCGGTTTGGCGAGGCGGTTTGCCGCCTTTTCCCCGCGAAACGGGGTGATCAGCGATTGCACATGGGCGGCATTTGCGACATTTTGCGCGAGATTGACACGACCGAACGGAGAATGCCGATGACCACCCCGGAGAGAGCCAAATTCACCCGTGTGATGCTCAAGATTTCCGGGGAGGCGCTGATGGGGGATCTGGGCTATGGGTTGCATCCCCCAACGGTTGAGCGGATCGCGCGCGAGGTCAAGATTGTGCATGATCTGGGGGTTGAGATCTGCATGGTGATTGGCGGCGGTAACATTTTTCGCGGCTTGCAAGGCAGCGCTCAGGGGATGGAGCGCACGACGGCGGATTACATGGGCATGCTGGCCACTGTGATGAACGCGCTGGCCATGCAGAGCGCGCTGGAGAAAATGGGCGTGTTTTGCCGGGTGATCAGCGCCATTCGCATGGATGAGGTGGCAGAGCCCTATATCCGTCGCCGTGCCGTGCGGCATCTGGAGAAAAAGCGCGTGTGCATTTTTGCCGCTGGAACCGGCAACCCCTATTTCACCACCGATACGGCGGCAACGCTGCGGGCCAATGAAATGGCCTGTGAGGCGATCTTTAAGGGGACCAAGGTGGATGGGGTCTATGACAAGGACCCGATCAAATATCCGGATGCCAAGCGGTTCGAGCGTGTGACCTATGACGAGGTGCTGGCGCAGCATCTGGGGGTGATGGATGCCTCGGCGATTGCGCTGGCGCGGGACAATAACTTGCCGATTATCGTCTTCTCGCTTGACGAACCGGGCGGGTTCAAGGGCATTCTGGCCGGTGAGGGCACCTATACAACCGTGCACGGTTGAGGCAAAACAAGGCTTAGACGCAAGAGCCGCAAGAAGGACCAAGACAATATGGCGGATGATATCGAAATCGACACAGGTGATCTGGAGCGCCGGATGGAGGGTGCGATTGGCGCGCTCAAAACCGAGTTTGCCTCGTTGCGCACCGGTCGCGCCTCGGCCTCGATGCTGGAGCCGATCATGGTCGATGCCTATGGCCAGAAAACCCCGATCAATCAGGTGGGCACGGTCAACGTGCCCGAACCGCGCATGGTGACGGTCAATGTTTGGGACAAGGGCCTTGTCGGTAAGGTGGAAAAAGCCATTCGCGAGAGTGGTTTGGGCATCAATCCGCAGCTTAACGGCACCATTATCATGCTGCCGATTCCTGAGCTGAACGAACAGCGCCGCAAAGAGCTGACCAAAGTGGCGGCGCAATATGCCGAGCATGCCCGGGTTGCTGTGCGCAATGTGCGCCGCGACGGGATGGATCAGATCAAGAAGGCCAAAGGCGATGGCATGTCGGAGGATGATCAGAAATTCTGGGAATCCGAGGTGCAATCTCTGACCGACCGTTTCATCAAGCATGTCGATGAATTGCTGGAGGGTAAGCAAGCGGAGATCATGCAGGTCTGATGGCAAAAAGCGCGCCCATGGCAGGAATATCCGCGCCGGCCGAGGGGCCGCGCCATGTGGCGATCATTATGGATGGCAACGGGCGTTGGGCGCAAAAGCGTGGGCGGCCGCGTCTCTTTGGTCATCATGCCGGTGCACGCCGGGTGCGCGAGATCGTGCAATCCTGCCCCGGTTTGGGCGTCAAGTATCTGACGATATTTGCCTTTTCCACCGAGAACTGGAAACGGACCCAGACCGAGGTGGCGGGGCTGATGAGCCTCTTTCGTCGCTATATCATGAAGGAAATGCAGGAATTCGTGCGCGAGAATGTGCAGGTGCGTTTCATCGGCGACCGGCCCCGGCTGGATGCCAAGCTGCGCGGGCTGATGGATGAGGCCGAGGCGATGACCGCGCATTGCACGGGCACCAACCTGACCATCGCGCTGAATTACGGGGGGCGCGATGAGGTGTCGCGCGCCACCAAGCGGTTGGCGATTGATGTGGCCGAAGGGCGGTTGCGCCCCGAGGATGTCGACGAGGAAACCTTGCCCCGCTACTTGGATACCTGCGTGCTGCCTGATCCTGATCTGGTGATCCGGACCAGCGGCGAGGCGCGGATTTCCAATTTCCTGCTGTGGCAATCGGCCTATGCGGAATATGAATTCATCGACACGCTCTGGCCAGATTTCACGCCGGATGTGTTCGCCCGGTTGCTGGCGCAATATGGCGCGCGGGATCGCCGCTTTGGGGCTGTGCCTGCATGAGCGGGGCGGCGCGCTGGGCGGACCTGTGGCCGCGCCTTGTGTCGGGTATCTTGCTGATCGTTGTGGGCGCAATTGAAATCTGGTTGGGCGGTCTGCCCTTTGCCGCGCTGGTCTGTGTGCTGGCGGGCGCGATGATCTGGGAAGCGGCGCGCATGTTCGCGGCCCCTGACGCGCTGCGCTCGGGCGTGCTGGCGGCTGTGGCGGTGGCACTGGCGCTGTGGTTGCCGGGGATCATGGTGTTGCCGATCCTTTTGGCTGCGGTCGTGGTTGCCGCAAGTTCGGTCGAGCGCGAGCGCGGGCCGTTCTTTGCGCTTGCGATTTGGGCCCTGTTGGGGTGCTACGCCATGGGCACGCTGCGCGCCGAGGCGGGGCTGATCTGGGTGTTATGGCTGGTGGCGGTGGTGGTCATCTCTGACGTTGCGGGCTATTTTGCCGGGCGCATGCTGGGTGGGCCCAAGTTCTGGCCGCGCATCAGCCCCAAGAAAACATGGTCAGGCACGATGGCGGGCTGGGTTGGTGCGGCGCTGATCGGGGCGATATTCGCCGCGCCGACCGGGGCGGGGCTTGCGCTGGTGCCGCTGTCGGTGCTGGTGGGGTTTGCCGGGCAGATGGGCGATATTGCAGAAAGTGCGGTCAAGCGGTTGCGCGGGATCAAGGACAGTTCCAACCTTATTCCCGGTCACGGCGGCGTGCTGGACCGGTTTGATGCGATGCTGGGCGCGGCGTTGGTCGTGGTGATCATGTGGGCGCTGGGCCTCTTGCCGGGGGTGGCATGAAACGAATTTCCATTTTAGGGGCGACCGGCTCTGTCGGGCAGAACACGATTGACCTGATCCGGCGCGCGCCGGGGGCCTATCAGGTGGTGGCGCTGACGGGGGGGCATCACATCGACAAGCTGGCGCGCGATGCCATAGACCTCGGGGCCGAGGTGGCGGTGACGGCGCATGACGATCTGCTGGTGTCGCTGCGCGAGGCGCTCAAGGGGAGCAAGGTTGAGGCGGCGGCGGGCAAGGCGGCGTTGAATGAGGCGGCCAGCCGACCGGCGCAATGGGTGATGTCGGCCATCGTGGGGGCCGCAGGGCTGGCGCCCGGTTTGGCGGCGCTGGAGCAGGGCGCGACGCTGGCCTTGGCCAACAAGGAATCGCTGGTGACGGCGGGGGCGCTGATGATGCGCACCGCGCGTGCCAACCGTGCCAATATTCTGCCCGTGGATAGCGAACATTCCGCGATATTTCAGGCGCTTGTGGGTGAGGATGCGGCCGCTGTCAGCCGGGTGATCATCACCGCTTCGGGCGGGGCCTTTCGCGATTGGCCGCTGGAGCGGCTGGCGGGGGCCACCGTGGCTGAGGCGTCGAGCCATCCCAATTGGGCCATGGGGCAGAGGATCACCATTGATTCCGCCTCGATGTTCAACAAGGCGATGGAGATGATCGAGGCGCGCGAGTTTTTTGGCTTTGCCCCCGATCAGATTGAGGTGCTCATTCATCCGCAATCGCTGGTGCATGCGTTGGTGGGGTTCTGCGATGGTGCGCTTATGGCGCATGTCGGGCCGCCGGATATGCGCCATGCCATTGGCTATGCGCTGAACTGGCCGCAGCGACAGGCGCTGCCGGTGGAGGCGCTGGATTTGGCGGCGATTGGCATGCTGGAATTTCGCCCGCCGGACCCTGAGCGCTATCCCGCGCTGCGGCTGGCGCGCGAGGTGATGCAGGCGCGGGGCCTTTCGGGGGCGGTGTTCAATGCGGCCAAGGAGCGGGCGCTGGATCACTTTATCGCGGGGCGGATCAGCTTTACCGATATGAACATCGTGGTTGAGGAGGTTTTGACCGCCTTGCAGGATGCGCCAGAGGCGCGGAATTCCGAGATGACCCTTGATGTGGTGGCGCATATGGACCATCTGGCTAGGAAGCAGGCCGATCTGGTCGTCTCTCAGCGAAGAACCCAAGGATAAAGCGTGGAAATTCTGACCTCTCTGCCGCAATTCGGCAATCTGTTCCTGACCCTGTTGGCCTTTGTTGTGGCGTTGTCCGTGATCGTGGCGGTGCATGAATATGGCCATTACATCGTTGGGCGCTGGTCAGGGATCAAGGCCGAAGTCTTCTCTTTGGGGTTTGGTCCGGTGCTGTTTTCGCGGATGGATCGGCATGGGACGCGCTGGCAGATCGCGGCTTTGCCCTTTGGCGGGTTCGTCAAGTTTCTGGGTGATGCCGATGCGGCGAGCGGCAAGGACGGCGCGGCGATGGCGGCGCTGCCGCCTGAACGGCTGCGCCAGACGATGCATGGTGCCCCACTTTGGGCGCGCACGGCGACCGTGGCGGCGGGGCCGGTGTTCAATTTCATTCTGTCGATCATCATTTTCAGCGCTGTGATGATGACCGGGGGCAAGACCGCCGACCCGCTGACCGTGGGCGCATTGAAGCCGCTGCCGGTTGAGGGGATCACGCTAGAGCCGGGCGACCGGGTGCTGAGCGTCGAGGGTATGCCCCTGCCTGATGTTGCGGCGGGCGAGGTCTATGATGATATGATCGACGCGCTGCCGCGCGAGGCGCTGTTGCGCTACACGGTTGAGCGCGCAGGACGCGAGATCGAGGCGATGGGCCCGCAGCTTATGCCGCCGTTGATCAGCGGGCTGGCACCGCAATCTGCGGCCTTTGCGGCGGATTTGGAAGCGGGTGATGTGATTACGGCGATCAATGGCACGCCGATTGTGGCCTTTGAAGAGCTGAAGGTAGTGGTCGAGGGGTCTAATGGGGCACCGCTGGCGCTGACGGTGTGGCGCGAGGGCGACGAAAGCCACGAGGTCACGATTACCCCGCGCCGAGTGGACGAACCGCAGCCTGAGGGCGGGTTTCGCACCGAATGGCGAATCGGGATCGCGGGCGGCATGGCGTTTGAGCCTGCGACCGAGCGGCTTGGGCTGATTGAGGCGGTGGGGGATGCGGTCGGCCAGACCGGCGACATCATCCAAAGTTCGCTGTCGGGCCTTTATCACATGATCACCGGGGCGATCAGCAGTTGCAACATGTCCGGGCCGATTGGCATCGCACAGGTTTCGGGGGCGATGGCCAGCCAAGGCGCGGAAAGCTTCATCTGGTTCATTGCGGTGCTGTCAACGGCGGTTGGTCTGCTTAATCTCTTTCCGGTGCCGGTGCTGGATGGCGGGCATCTGGTGTTTTACGCTTATGAGGCCGTTTCGGGCCGCCCGCCGAGCGAGCGGGCGTTGCGGGTGCTGATGACTGTTGGTCTGACGCTCATCTTGTCGCTGATGCTGTTCGCCCTCTTCAACGATATTTTCTGCCCCTAAGGCGCGGGAGGGGTCAAGGTGACGGAGCATGATTATACTGCCCGCGTCGTCTGGACCGGCAACCGGGGCGATGGGACGCGGCATTACAAGGGCTATGACCGGACCTGGAATGTCGAGACGCCGGGCAAGCCCGTGATCCACTGCTCGAACGACCCGCTGCTTGGCGGCAATCCCGGCCTGCATAATCCCGAGGATATGCTGATTGCCGCGCTCAGTGCCTGTCACATGCTGTGGTTTTTGCATCTGGCGAGCGATGCGGGCATTGCCGTGCAAGCCTATGAGGATGATCCGCTGGCGGTGGGTGAGACGGATAGCGCCGGGGCCAGCCGGTTTCTGCGCGCCACCCTGCGGCCCCGGATTGCGGTGCCGGCGGGAACCGATCTTGGGCGGGTTGATGCGTTGCATGGGCAGGTGCATGCGTACTGCTTTATTGCGCGGTCGGTGAATTTTCCTGTGAGCTACGCGGCGCGGTATCGCGTTCTGGCGTGAGCGGCGCGGGCGGCGTCGGTTTCAGACTTGCAGATCGGGGGCCTGCGCGGCTAGGTTAAACCAGTCAGGGTGCCGCCCTTTGGGGCGGAGAATTGGGAAGCCGGTGTAACTCCGGCGCTGCCCCCGCAACGGTAAGGGAGGGCATTTCGGCGATAGGCCACTGGGCAATTTGTCCGGGAAGGTGCCGAGATGCGAGGGCCATTTGGCCTGCCGCCCAAGCCCGGAAACCAGCCTTGGCGGATCGTCGAATCGCGGGGTGCGGTGCGGGCGTGCGCGCCTAATATCTGTCGTGCCATGGCCCCTGCTGCTCTCGCCCCATCCGACCCGGGGTGCGGTCGGGGAGAAGAGCAGAGTGAGTTTCCTAAGAATCATGAATGGGCTGGAGCGTGATCCGGCCATCGGACGTCAGGCCGAGCAAGTGGCGCGGATCGGGTTTTTGACCTGGGCGTGTTCGGTTGAAGGGCCCGTCACGGCGCAAGTGGCGCGGGCGGCGTTGGACTGCCCCGAAGCGGTGGCGGCAGAAAGCGACGCGGCGCGGGCCTTTGTCGGGATCTTGCAAGAGGCGAGCCGGGCGTATCTGGCAGGCACGATGCGGCGCGGGCGCGCGCGCGTGCAGCACTAAGCTTTGCCGTGCGGCTACCGGAGGGCTGAGCCGCGCGGGGCGTTTCGTGCGACTAGTGAAAAGTTTGCCCTGTCTTGCATCCGCGCAATAAAAAACGGCGGCACCAGGGAGGAGGAGGGGTGCCGCCGTTTCCTATACGTCCGGCCCAGGGAGGAGGAGAGGGCCATTCGCAAAACGAAGGGACTTGTTCAGTCCCGATTTGACGGCCCCGAGCATCAGGGAGGAGGAAAGATGCCCGTGACCGTAACAGATACCCCAGGGAGGAGGAGGGGGGTATCTGATCCTTTAGTACGACCGGTGGCCGTAAACTGTTTCATGCGCAACGCGGCGGATTTCGCTACGGTGCAGGCCCAGATCGGCGAGGTCATGCGCGCTCAGTTGCGACAGCTCATTGACCGTGCGGCGATAGGTGCGATAATTCACAAAGCGCTGCATTGCAGCATAGACAGCCGCGCTCAGGTCTTCGCCGAGGACGGCGGTGGCGGAGCGGCTGGTGTTAAGCGTCGTCGGCATTTTCGGGTCCTTGCGGATTTGATTGTATTCAGGTTCGGCGGGGTTCGTTTCGCCATTTGTTGAGAGTAAGATACGCCTTTGCTGCGCGTGCACAATACCCCTGATAAGCAATGCTGCTATGCAGCAAATGCATAAGCTAAAAGTGACCTAAGGTTAAGCAAATGCGGCATTTTTTAGGCGTTATGTGAAGACTTGCTGCTGTCGCCGTGATGGTGGCTGAGGACCAACCCAGGACCAAAGGACCGAAGATGAACGATTTTCGCAGCGAACTTGAAGCGCGGTTGCGGCATTTGGAATTGCCGGATGGCGGTGATCTCATCTCCCGAGACATGGTACGGGCACTGACCGAGGAAGCCGGTGAGGTGCGCTTTGTCATCGAGGCCCCAAGCCCCGAGATGGCGCGGATGATGGAACCCCTGCGCGCCGCCGCCGAGCGCGCGGCCCTGAGCCTGCCGGGAATCGTCCGGGCGCGGGTCGTGCTGACGGCGCAGGCGGCCCCGCCTGTGCTCAAGCTGGGGCAGCATCCCAAGGGCGGCAATGTCTCTATTAGGCCCGAGGGCATTGGCGCGTTGCTGGCGGTGGCAAGCGGCAAGGGTGGCGTGGGCAAATCGACCGTGGCGGCCAATCTGGCGGTAGCGCTGGCGCGACAGGGGCGGCGCGTGGGCCTGCTTGATGCCGATATTCATGGGCCAAGTCAGCCCCGCATGATGGGGCTGAGCGCGCGCCCCGCAAGCCCTGATGGCACGCGGATTACGCCGCTTGAGGCGCATGGCGTCAAAGTGATGTCGATCGGGCTGATGCTTGATCCGGCCAAGGCGGTGATCTGGCGGGGGCCGATGTTGATGGGGGCCTTGCAGCAGATGTTGGCGCAGGTTGATTGGGGCGATCTGGATGCGCTCATCGTCGATCTGCCGCCGGGCACGGGCGATGTGCAACTGACACTCAGCCAACGCGCGCGCCCTGATGGGGCGATCATCGTCTCGACACCACAGGATGTGGCGCTCCTTGATGCGCGCAAGGCGATGGATATGTTCCGCACGCTCGAGGTGCCGATATTGGGCATGATCGAGAATATGTCGTTCTTTACCTGCCCCGACTGCGGGCATGAGGCGCATGTCTTTGGTCATGGCGGGGTGAAGCACGAGGCGGAGGGGCTTGGCCTGCCGCTCTTGGCGGCTTTGCCGATTGATCTTGAGACGCGGCTCGCGGGGGATGCGGGATGCCCGGTGGCTGCGGGCGACAGCCCGGCGGCGCGGGCCTATGCCGAGCTTGCGCTCCGTCTGATCCGGGAGGGGCATGGGTGAGGGTCAATGCCGCAAGCGTGACCCCAATGCCAAAGGCGGAGCAGGATCAGTCGCTGATTGGCGTGGCCACCAACCCAAGGCGGCGGGCGCTGTCGAGCGAGAGCGTATCGCTCTCAAGGCCCAATGGCGCTTGATAGCGGGCGATGGCGGCGCGGGTGCGGGCGTCAAACCGCGCGGTGATCTGCCCGGTGTAGAGGCCGCGCGCCGCAAGGGCGCGCTGCACCGAGGCAATGAACTCGGGCGTCAAGAGATCGGCGCAGGGGGTTTCATACCAGGTCGTGACCCGTTCGCGCAGAATCGCCTGACGGGTCACGGTCGCATAGGCGGCGGGGCGCAGGGTCTGGCCGGATGCATCGGTTTCCGCCGGGGTAAGCTGCACCTGTTCGGTGACAGTTTCGATCACGGCGGGGGTGTCTTTTTTGCCCCAGCAGGTGCCCGGGGGCGCGCCCGGTGGCGCTTCGGCCCCGACGTTGGAGCGCTCTGGCCCAGAGGGCACGGGCTGACACGCGGCGAGGGCGAGGGCCAGCGCAAGGCAGAACAGGCGGGGCAGCAGCATGGGCGGGCGTCTCGCGGGCGATGATCGAGACGAGCCTAGCCTGTTTGATCCGGCGGGGAAAGCGGGGTTTCGGGATCGGCCAGAAGGTCAAGCAGCGCCGAGATATCCTCGATCTCTTCGGCGACGAGATGGGTCACGCCGGATTGCCGCTCGACGCGCCCGGTCACACGCAGCATGCGCCCGGCGATCACCGCACGGCGAAATCGGTCAAACACCTTGCGCCAGATCACGACATTGATGGTGCCGGTCTCATCCTCGAGCGTGACAAAGACCACGCCGCGCGCGGTGCCGGGGCGCTGACGCACCAGAACCAGCCCCGCAACCGTGACGCGCCGCCCCGGTGCCACCTCGGGGAGGGCCGCAGCGATCAGGGCAGAAGGGGGGCGGGGAATGGGGCGCGACGGGGGCATAAGGTCTTTCGGGTGGGAAGATCTCTGACAAGAGCGCACTGCGATGACGCATCACGACTTTAACAATTATCAGGAAAAGTGGCAGCCCGTAGGGGAGTCGAACCCCTCTTTTCAGGTTGAAAACCTGACGTCCTAACCGATAGACGAACGGGCCATGCCTTGGCGTGTCGCGTAACTAGGCAAAAGCGGCGGGGGGTGCAAGAGGGATTTTGCAAAAACTTTGCGCCCCATTCAGAAATTTATCCGCCGAGGGCCGGAACGGTCAGGCCTCGCGCGCCTCAGGCTGGGGCGGCGTCCTCCAGGCGCAGTTGCACGGTTTGCCGACCGCCCCAACTGTTGAGATCGAGCCGCCCGGCGAGGTGGAATCGCGCGCCGCCATGGTTCAGGAGCGCAGGCCCCAACGGGCCGTCAAGCGCCCCAAATGCGATGGCGTCAAGGCTTGCCCCCATGCCATCCCCGAAGCGCAACTTGAGATGTGCGCCGCTCAGCGCCTTGGCAAAGGTGATCTGGCAGTCGGGAAAGACATAACGGGGGCCGGGCGCGCCTGCGCCAAAGGGGCCTGCGGCCTCGATCTGTTCGATAAGCTCGACCGTTGCGGCACCGGGCATCAAGAGACCGTCGAGCCGCAGATCGGCGGCACCGCCCACGCCTGCGCCCTGTTTGGCGAGCAACTCTGAAAGACGCGCCATGGCCGCCTCTAGCCGCTCACGCGCGACGGTGAGACCCGCCGCCATCTTGTGCCCGCCGCCTTTGATCAAGAGGCCCTCGCTGGCCAGCCGCTGAATGGCGGCCCCCAGATCAACGCCCGAGACCGAGCGACCCGAGCCTTTGCCCTCGTCGCCGTCCAGCCCGATCACGATGGCGGGGCGGTTGGCGCGTTCCTTGAGGCGGCTGGCGACGATGCCCACGACACCGGGATGCCAACCCTCGCCTGCGGCCCAGACAAGGGGCGCATCCAGGCCTCGCGCCTCGGCTTGGGCGAGGGCGGCATCGCGCACCTGCGCCTCGACCTCGCGGCGTTCGGTGTTGAGCTGGTCAAGACGTTCGGCCATGGCGCGCGCCTCGGCGGGATTGTCACAGGCCAGAAGGCGCGCGCCCAAGTCCGCCTTGCCGATCCGCCCGCCTGCGTTGACGCGCGGCCCAAGCAGAAAGCCTAGGTGATAGGCATTGGGAGCGGTGTCCATCCGCGCCACATCTGCCAGCGCCACCAGACCGGGACGCGCGCGCGCAGCCATAACGCGCAGCCCTTGGCGCACAAAGGCGCGGTTGACGCCAATCAGAGGCGCTACATCGGCCACGGTGGCCAGCGCCACCAGATCGAGCATCGCCATCAGGTCCGGCCCTTGGGTGCCGCTGTCGCGCAATTGTCGCCCGGCCTCGACCAGCATCAGGAACACGACACTGGCGGCGCAAAGATGCGCCAGATCACCGCTCTCGTCCTGACGGTTGGGATTGACCACGGCATGGGCGGGCGGCAGGGTTTCCCCGCCCAAGTGGTGATCGAGCACCACCACATCCGCGCCTGTCGCTGCGGCAATCGCCTCATGGCTGAGGGTGCCGCAATCGACGCAGACAATAAGATCGTGGCGCGCGGCCAGATCGGACATGGCGGGCACGTTGGGCCCATATCCCTCGTCTATCCGGTCGGGGATATAGAGCGTGGGGCTGGGCGCGCGCATCTGGCGCAGCCAGTCGATCAGCAGAGCGGCAGAGGTGCCACCATCGACATCGTAATCGGCGAAGATGGCGATGCGTTCCCCGCCACGCAGCGCCTTGAGAAACCGCGCGGCGGCCTGTTCCATGTCGCGCAACGCGTGCGGGTCAGGCAGAAGATCCCGCAGGGTCGGGGCGAGATAGGCCTCGGCTGCGTCCTCTGGCACGCCAAGGCGCGCCAATGTCTGACACAGGGGGCGGGGCAGGGCGGTGGCCTGTGCCATGGCCTCGGCCAGTCGGTCGGCCTCGACGCCCGGACCGACCCATCGGCGACTTGTCAACGAGCTCTCAACTCCGAGAAAGGCCGATTGCATGCGCGCCTCCTCTTCCTCATCTGGCCCAAAATACCTCGGGGGAGTCCCGGACTTGGTCCGGGACGGGGGCAGCGCCCCCTTCCCCTGTGCCGCGCTTAGTCCCGCTTGCTGCGATAGGTCATGCGCCGCACGGATCCCGTGCGCGAGCGCATCAGCAGGGTTTCCGTTTCGACATAGCCGGGGCGGCGTTTGACGCCTGACAGGATCGAGCCGTCGGTGACGCCGGTGGCGGCAAATATCACGTCTGATGTCACCATCTCGTCGCGCGAATAGATGCGGTCGAAATCGGTGATCCCGGCCTTGGCGGCGCGGGCGCGTTCATCTTCGTTGCGGAACACAAGGCGTCCCCACATCTGCCCGCCCATGCATTTGAGCGCAGAGGCCGCGAGCACGCCCTCGGGTGCGCCGCCGGTGCCCATATACATATCAATGCCGGTGCGGTCAGCCTCGGCGCAATGGATCACGCCTGCGACATCGCCATCGGGGATCAGAAACACGGCAGCGCCGGTGCTGCGCAATTCGTCGATCATTTCCTGATGGCGGGGCCGTTCCAGCACGCAAACAGTGATTTCGGAGGGGCGGCAGCCACGCGCGGCGGCCAGCGCCTCGACGCGCTCCCGCGGGCTCATGGCGAGGGAGACGACATTCTCAGGATATCCCGGCCCGATGGCCAGCTTGTCCATATAGGTGTCGGGCGCATGCAGAAGCGTGCCGCGCGGGGCCATGGCGATGACGGTCAGGGCATTGGGCATGGCCTTGGCGGTCAGGGTGGTGCCTTCGAGCGGATCAAGGGCGATATCGACGCCGGGGCCGTCGCCGGTGCCCACTTCTTCGCCGATGAAAAGCATCGGGGCCTCGTCGCGCTCGCCCTCGCCGATGACCACGACACCCTTGATGGCAAGGATGTTGAGCTGTTCGCGCATGGCGTTCACGGCGGCCTGATCGGCGGCCTTTTCATCGCCGCGTCCGATCAGGTCGGCGCAGGCGAGGGCGGCCTGTTCGGCCACGCGCGCGAGGCCGAGCGAAAGCATGCGATCGTTGAAAGCGGTATCGGAGGTCATGGGATGGTCCTTGTAAATCAGGTCAAATCAGCATTAGCGCCGCGCGCTCTGGCGCACAAGTCTGGCGGGCGGGGCTATGTCAGACGGTTTCGATGCGCAGTGCGACCGGCTCTCCGTGGAGAACATCAAGACGGCTGATGCCGGTCAGGGCCGTGTCGAGCGCGTCGCGCGTCGTCTTGTGGGTGACGATCAGCACGGGCGCTGTGGTGGCATCGTGGCGATACTGGCGCATTCTGTCGATGGAAATACCGGCCTCGCCCAGAAGGGTCGCAACCTTGGCCAAGGCGCCCGGCTTGTCGATCAGCGACATGCGCATGTAATAGGGGGCGGGGGTGGCGCTGGTCGCGGTCTGGCACCGCGCAAGGCTGGCGGCGGGTTGGCCAAAGGTGGGCAGGCGGGCGCCGCGCGCGATGTCCATCACATCGCCCATCACCGCGCTCGCCGTGGGGCCCATGCCTGCACCGGGACCGCGCAGCACGATCTGCTCGACATTGTCGCCTTCCAGCACAACCATATTGGTGCCGCCTTCAAGCTGTCCAAGCGGGCTGGTATCGGGCACAAGGCAGGGCGACATGCGCTGTTCAAGGCCGCGCCCTGTCATCTGGGCCACGCCCAGCAGTTTGATGCGATAGCCCATATCGGCGGCGTGGCGGATATCCTCGATGGTGATCTTTTCGATCCCCTCCAGCGTGACACCGTCGAAATTCACCTGACAGCCAAAGGCGATGGACGCGAGCAGCGCCAGCTTGTGACCGGCGTCGATGCCGCCCACGTCGAGTGTCGGGTCGGCCTCGAGATAGCCCAGTTTGGCGGCCTCGTCGAAGACTTGGGCATAGGGCAGGCCTGCCGATTGCATGCGGGTCAGGATATAGTTGCAGGTGCCGTTCATCACGCCCATGACGCGGGTGATGTCATTGCCTGCCAGACCTTCGGTCAGCGCTTTGATGACAGGGATGCCACCGGCGACAGCCGCCTCGAACCGGATCACGCGGCCTGCTGCCTCTGCGGCCACTGCCAGTGCCTGACCGTGGAGGGCGAGCATGGCCTTGTTGGCGGTTACGATATCCTTGCCAGCAGCAATCGCCGCCTCGGTTGCGGCCTTGGCCGGGCCGTCAGAGCCGCCCATCAGTTCGACAAACACATCCACATCGGCACGTTTGGCCAAAGCGACGGGATCGTCTTCCCATGCGTAATCGCTAAGGGTGACGCCACGATCCTTGTCCCTTGTGCGGGCTGAGACAGCGGTGATCACCACGGGGCGGCCTGCGCGGGCGGCCAAAAGATTGGCCTTTTGCCGGATGATCCGCACGACACCCGTGCCAACCGTGCCCAATCCGGCGATGCCAAGGCGCAGGGGTGTGTTCATGGGGTTCTCCGATTGTCACTGTTCAGGGATTTTGCCGCGATGTAGCGGGTTCGGTGGTCCCTTGCAACGCGGCTTGCAGGGGATGGACGTTGGTTTTCACTCGCGCACGCCGGTTTGCAGGCGCTCTTGCGTGCCGGGATCGACCACGCCCCCCTTGAGCCGCGCCGCACGGGCGCGCAACCCGGCGCTGCGCTGATCGAGATTGTCGGCGGTGTCGGGCGTGATCTGAGGTGTGGTTGCCTTGGCGCGGATGTTTTCGGCCGGGATCAGATCGGGATAGGCCGCATCCCGTGTACGTTTATCTACAGAGCGGTCGAGCGGCAGGATATCGCTGCATCCCGTCACGAGGCCGGTGATCAGGATCAAAAGGGGCAAGCGCAGAGCCATGAGGGCCGGTGTCATCGGGGCCGGTGTCCTTTGTGCCGGAGGGTGTGCTTGTCTTGCCATTCTTTGGGGGCAAAGGGCAAGCCGGGCTTTGATTTGAACGCGTGTTCAGTTAAACCCGATGTCATGGCACGAACCCAAGGCTCTCATTCCGATATTACAGGCCCGCGTGTGCGCGAGGCGGCGTTGCGGCTTTTTGCGCGGCATGGCTATGCGGCGGTCTCGATGCGGCAGATCGCAGCGGCGGTGGGGGTGCAGGCGGGCGCGCTCTATAATTACACGCCCGACAAGCAGACGCTGCTGTTTGATCTGATGCGCGGGCATATGGAAGAGTTGCTGGCCGCTTGGGATCGTGCGGAGCCTCAGGGCGATGCGATGGCGGCGCTGGAGGCGTTCACGCGATTTCACATTCGTTTCAACACCAGCCGGGCGGATGCGGTCTTTGTGTCCTATATGGAATTGCGCAACCTTGAGCCTGCGAATTTTGCGGCGATCGAGGGGCTGCGGCGGGATTATGAGACGCGGCTTGAAGCGGTGTTGCGGCAAGGGGCGGAGGCGGGCACGATGGTTGTTGCCGAGCCACGGATCGCCAGCATGGCGTTGATTGCGATGCTGACCGGGGTCAACACCTGGTATCGCGCGCAGGGGCGTCTGTCGCTGGCAGAGGTGGAGGCGGTTTATTGGGATATGGTGCGGCGGTCGGTGGAAGGGTGAGGGGCAAAATTGGCCTCCGGGTGCCTTTTGCGAGAGATGAGCAGAGAGAGGACGTTTGCCCTAAACGTGGAGCCGCGCGGATGTTGGTTGATGCCCAGCAACAGGCCAGTCGCGCTCTTAAGTCCCTGCCTGCCCCGCTGCTTCACTTGATGAAACTGCCCTCTCGCAATTCGCGCATGGCTTGACGCAACTCGTCCTTGGTGTTCATCACGATCGGGCCGTGCCACGCGACCGGTTCTTGGATCGGGGCACCGGAAATGAGCAGGAACCGCACGCCTTTTTCGCCTGCCTGCACTGTCACGCTATCGCCGCTGCCAAAACGGATCAACGTACGGTCGCCAGAGAAGTCGCGGATGTGGATCTCTTGACCGGCAACTTCCTTTTCCAGCAAGACTCCGGTGGGTTTTGAGGCATCGGCAAAGGCACCGGCCCCCTCGAACACATAGGCAAAGCTGCGCCGGTACGTGTCGACCGGAAAGGTCTTTTTCACTCCTGCAGGGACCGAGATATCGAGGTATTGCGGATCGGCGGCGATGCCGTCCACAGGGCCGCGCCGCCCCCAGAACTCCCCCACGATCACGCGCACACGCGTGCCGTCATCGTCGATGATCTCGGGGATGTCCGCCGATTGCACGTCTTGGTAGCGGGGGGCGGTCATCTTTTGTGCGGCGGGCAGGTTGGCCCAGAGTTGGAAGCCGTGCATCTGACCCTGCGCGTTGCCGCGTGGCATTTCCTGATGCAGGATGCCCGATCCGGCAGTCATCCATTGCACGTCGCCTGCGCCCAAGCTGCCCTGATTGCCCAAGCTGTCACCATGCGCGACCTCGCCTGCAAGGACGTAGGTGATCGTTTCGATGCCGCGATGCGGATGCCAGGGAAAGCCCGCCGTATAGCGTGCGGGATCGTCATTGCGGAAGTCGTCGAACAAAAGGAACGGGTCAAGTTCGGTTGGGTCCTGAAAGCCGAACGCGCGGTGAAGGTCTACGCCCGCCCCCTCTCGTGTGGGAATGGCCTGACGTTGTTCCAAAACAGGTCTTATGGACATGGTAAATCTCCTTTGAGACAGCATATAGGCAGCGTAGGCGCTGGTGAAATGGTGCTGTCTGTTCATGGCTGAACGGCGCCTGTGCGTTTTGCGCGGTGCCCCTCTCGCCATGGGGGACGATCCGGGGTAAAGGCAGGCGCAAAGGGAGAGATCGCATGCAGGATGAAGAGGTTTTGGCGGCATTAGGGGCGTCGGCGGGGCGGCGGATTCTGGGTGTCGGTTCGGTTGCGGGCCTGGGGCTGACGCTGCTTTATCTGGCACTTGTCCAATCCCCGAGCCTTGGCTGGCAGGTGTTCATGGTCGGGTTCGGAGGCACGTGCGTTTTTCTGGCCGAGCGGATGTGGCGGGCGACGGCGCAATGGCTGGTGCTGACGCGCGACGGATTGCGCGACAACACGGGCCGGATGATCGCGCCAGCGGCACAGATTAGATCGGTGGATCGGGGCGTGTTTGCGTTCAAGCCGTCAAACGGCTTTCGCATCCTGCTGACGGAAAAAGCCCCGGCTGTCTGGCAACCGGGGCTTTGGTGGCGTGTTGGGCGCAGTGTTGGCGTGGGCGGAGTAACCGCTGGCACGCCAGCCAAGTACATGGCCGAGCAGATTCAAGAGTTGATCACCCGGCAGTCGCAGGATTAAGCGGCGGTACAGACACCCTCGAAGCACAGTTGCGACGCAAAGCGCAGCGGCACGAACATCCGTGTTTTGATATTGGTGCCATCGGTGAACCCGGTGGAGAAGACCGGGTCATAATCCGAGGAGGTCTCGACCAAGATGATTTCCTGGCCATTCAGCATTTGCGGCAGCGTCGCATGGGCGTTGCGCACATCATCCGCGCTCAGAGGGTTGAGATCGCCCGAGCCGCGCACTTCGGACCAGCGCAGTTCGAACTCGTCAATGTTGTTGGTGGCGTCGACGTGGTAGCGAACCACGGTGACACGCACCTGATTGTTTCCGTCATCATTGGTCATGATGTCGAACAGGACTTTGACGTTGTCGATATAGGCCTCGTTCACCTCAGAGGTTTCGCGCGAGAGCATGTCGGCAACTGTGTAGGTCGCCTTTTCTCGGACGCTCTGATAGCGGAACATGTCGAAATATTCGTAGCTGAAGGTGAGCCCCATGAACAGGAAGGGGAACATCACGACCGTTTCCATGGCGGCGGTTCCGGTTTCTTGTTTCCAAAACCGGCGCAGCAGTTTGAGAGCAGGGCGCAGGGTCATCAGATTGGCTCCTGAACAAAGGCAGTCGTGGCGACGAGGGACGCTTGGCTGTCGCCGTCTGGGACAAGGCGGCTGCCGAGCATCCCCGCAGGGAACAGCGGCCGGAACTTGAGGCAGGCGCGCAAGAGCATGAGCGCGTTTTGCTGGCCGGGCACGAATTCGCGCACCGGCTTGGCGGGCTCTGCCTGATCCGTGCAATCGGCCTCTGCATCTAGCCCATTGAAGTTGCGGATATCTGCGGGGCGCATTTCCAGGCGCAGGTTGTTTTCGCAATCGTTGATCATGATCGCGTTGGTGCAGATGATCTGTTTGATGTCATCATGCTGCGGTGCCGTTCCGGTGCCTAGGCGCACCTCGCGCACCGCCATATCCAGCCCGCGCTCGAGCAAGGTGGCGCGCATGGTCACAAACCCCATTTCGATCGAAAAGATCATGATGCCGATGAAGAACGGGGCCACCAGAACGAATTCGAGCGAAGCGGTGCCGGTATCGTCCTGCCGGAAACGGCGTAGGAAGTTTTTGAACACGCGGGTCATTGGGTCAACCTCAACTGTTTCACATTCGCCGCGATGGCGCTGAAGGCACTGGCAATATTGACGGTTGTCGCATTGTAGTGATGATTGACCGACGAGGCGCATTTCTTGATCTTGTCGGCCCCCGTTGGCTGATTGCCCATCTCAAAGGCGATGGTATAGATCACGATACCTTCGGATTTGGCCTCGCGGCAGATGTCGTCGAGACGTTCATCTTTCTTCGAGCGGTTAATCGTGTTGCTTAGGAAGTTGTTCCACGGTCCCCAGTTGCCAGTCGTGTTGCCATAAAAGCGCGGCGACATGAGGCCCCAAGCGGTTTCCCAGCTCAGACGCTCGCTGGAAATGAAGCCGGGCAGGGTGTTTGAGTTGTAGTTGTTAAAGGTGGACCACGTTACGGAACCGCCATCGGTGACGTTGAACATGCGGCTGTCCGAGGGGCGGCGCAGGAAATAAGCCACCTGTTCCTCGCCTGTCGGCTCATAGATGCATGTATAGCCGCTGTAGCTGCAGTATTGCTGATACTCTGACCCATACCAACGGCGATTGTCATAGTTCCGCTGGAGGTAAAGGAACTGCATTTGCTCGTACGTCAGCTTGAACAGGTCCGAGTTCGCCCCGCGATAGGTGTTGCTGAAGCTATATGAATTGTCATTCGCCCCGTCGCCCATGAGCACGATCACCTTGAGCGTTTCGCTTTCGTTGAAGACGGCGGGCATATCGCTGAGCGCGGGTTCAACCAAGGAATAGGTCAGGATGGTGCCGTCATCCTGAGGCACCTGGATCGGTTGCTGGAGGCTTGTGACAACGGGCTGGAAGGCCGGGTCCAGCAAAGCTGCGGCCCATTTCACGCCTTCGTCGTTCGAGGTACTGCCGCCCGCCTGTAGCCCATTGATCTTGTCGTGCAGCGCTGTTTTGGTGGTGGCGTAGGGCAGGATGTTGAAATAATCCTGCGTATAGCACGTCTGGTTATAGGTATCGAGGAAGTCGCCCAGTGGTGTTGTCGTGAGATCGCCAAAGGTTACGCCCTCGCGGGAGGTATAGATCAGCTGATTATAGGCTGTGTTCGGATCAATCGTGGTGTCGGTGAAATGCGAGTCATTCAACTCTAGGCACGATGAATACTTGTGAGTTTCGTTGACGGTCAGCGCCTCGTAGATTTCCTTGGACGGGGTCACGCCCCAGCTGAACGGGACCACTGAGATCACCGCATCATTCGGTTCTGTGCTGTCGAGAATGGAGTCGACAAATTCGATGGCGGCGGGTTTCAATGCGTCGATACGAGCGCCAATCATGGAGCCCGAGACGTCGAGCGCCATGGCGATTTCCAGCTTGGGGATCGTCACCTCTGCGGTAGAGTTGCCCGCTGAGGTCAGCGTGTCCACCCCGGCAAGGCGCATCAGGTAGGTGTCAAGCGTTTGGGTCGCCCGTGCCGTAACCTTGGACGAGTTGAGACGAATGTCGATATCGCCGGCTTCCTGCGCCGCGAGATAGTCGGACTGACCTGATTTGGCGAAGTAATCCTCGATCACGGCCCTGGCCGTGGCGTTGTTGACCGCTGTGGCCCCAGCCAGAACGGCCCGATCCAGCGTAGCCTGAAGGCTGGCGCGCGCCATTTCCTGACGCATCATATCAATGCCGATACCGCCCATGACGAGGAACATAACGAAAATCGCAAATGCGAGTACCGTTACGGTGCCCTCTTCATCCTTGGCGAACCGTTCCGCATATTCTGCTGCGCGCGTCGTCTCGCGCAAGTTCGACCGTGCCCCCCGACCCGACGTCTTGCCATTCCAAAGCATGTAAACACCTCATTGTGACGGAGCATTTCCCCAACCCCGCACTGCACCATCTGGCTTTATCCTTATTCTCTATGGCTGAATTGTGGCGGGTTTCGGACGAAAATGCAGAAGTTAATCAATCAAAATCAACAATGTAAAAGCTGGCGCTCGATTGTATGACCTTTGGCGACAAACACCCAAGTTGGCCCGAATCCGCCAAGGGGCGCGCTGGCGGCGGGTAGACAAACGGCTTTCATCGGGTAGCATACGACTGCACCGGGGCTGCGCGCTACTTGGGCCAGTCGACAGAGCCGGGCTGCAACAGGGAGAGGACGAATGAACGCCAGCAAGGAACCGAGCTTTCGCGAAAGTGTGGATCTGATGTTCAATCGCGCGGTGGCGCTGATGGATCTGCCGCCGGGGCTCGAGGAAAAGATCCGCGTTTGCAATGCCACATATACCGTGCGCTTTGGCGTGCGTTTGCGCGGACAAATCCACACCTTTACCGGCTATCGCAGCGTTCATTCCGAACATATGGAACCGGTCAAGGGCGGTATCCGCTATGCCATGGGCGTCAATCAGGACGAGGTCGAGGCGTTGGCTGCGCTGATGACCTATAAATGCGCGCTGGTAGAGGCCCCGTTTGGCGGCTCCAAAGGGGGATTGCGGCTTGATCCGCGCCAGTGGGAAGAGCATGAGTTGGAGTTGATCACCCGGCGCTTTGCCTATGAGCTGATCAAGCGCGACCTGATCAACCCGGCGCAAAACGTGCCTGCCCCCGACATGGGCACGGGCGAACGCGAGATGGCATGGATCGCGGATCAATATAAGCGCATGAATACCACGGACATCAATTACCGCGCCTGCGTGACCGGCAAGCCGATCAATGCGGGCGGGATTCAGGGCCGGGTCGAGGCGACGGGGCGGGGTGTGCAATATGCGCTGCACGAATTCTTTCGTCATCCCGAGGATATCGCGGCGGCGAAGCTGTCGGGCACGCTGGATGGCAAGCGGGTGGTCGTGCAGGGGCTTGGCAACGTGGGCTATCACGCGGCCAAGTTTCTGAGCGAAGAGGATGGTTGTCTGATCACCGGGATCATCGAGCGTGATGGTGCTTTGGTTGATGCGAAGGGGCTGAATGTCGAAGCGGTGCGCAACTGGATCGCGCGGCATGGCGGTGTCGAGGGCTATCCCGAGGGGCAATTTGTCAAGGAGGGTGCCAAGGTTCTGGAACAGGCCTGTGACATTCTGATCCCCGCAGCGATGGAAGGGGTGATCAACCTGAGCAATGCCGCACAGATCAAGGCATCCCTGATCATCGAGGCGGCGAATGGGCCGATCACGGCGGGGGCCGATGACATCCTGCGCCAGAAAGGCACGGTCATTATTCCGGATATGTACGCCAATGCAGGCGGTGTCACGGTGTCTTATTTCGAATGGGTCAAGAACCTGAGCCATATCCGCTTTGGCCGGATCGGGCGGCGACAGGAGGAAGCGCGGCATCAATTGCTGGTGACGGAATTGCAGCGGCTCAACCGGGGGCTGGGGGATGCTTGGGAAATGTCGCCCGATTTCAAGCAGAAATACCTCAAGGGTGCGGGCGAGTTGGAACTGGTGCGCTCGGGTCTCGATGACACGATGCGCACCGCGTATCAGTCGATGCGCGAGGTCTGGCACAGTCGTCAGGACGTGACGGACCTGCGCACGGCGGCCTATCTCGTGTCCATCGCCAAGGTCGCGGCGAGCTATCGCGCGATGGGGCTCTGACACGCTCGGGTCGCGCATGGGCCTGAAAATGGCGGGAAAGATGGCAGAGCTTCGGCTCTGCCATTGCTATTGATGGGTGAAGTTGGTTCAGTCGCGCCAGATTGGCGCAGAAAATGGCGCAAGGGGAGTGGCATGCGGTTTTCCGGCCTGCGGGTTTTGAAGGAAGGGCTGACCGGCAACAAGGGCTGGCAGGCGCATTGGCGCGATGCGACGCCCAAACCCGCGTATGACGTGGTGATCATCGGCGGCGGGGGGCATGGTCTGGCGACCGCCTATTATCTGGCCAAGCGGCATGGCATCACCAATGTGGCGGTGCTGGAAAAGGGCTATCTGGGCGGCGGCAGCGTGGGGCGCAACACCACCATCGTGCGCGCCAATTATTTCCTGCCGGGCAATTCGGAGTTCTACAGCCATTCCCTCAAGCTGTGGGAGGGTCTGGAAGAGGACCTGAATTACAACGTGATGCACAGCCAGCGCGGGCAGATCGTGCTGTTTCACTCGGACGGGCAGCGCGACGCCATTGCCCGGCGCGGCAATGCGATGATCAATCAGGGCGATGATGCCGAATTGCTGAGCGTGGCGCAGCTGAAACGCATGGTGCCGTATCTCGATTATGATCAGGCGCGGTTTCCGATCCATGGCGGCCTGTTGCAGCGGCGCGCAGGCACGGCACGGCATGATGCGGTGGCTTGGGGCTATGCACGGGGGGCCAGCACGCGGGGCGTGGACCTTATCCAGAATTGTGAAGTGACAGGCATCGACATCGAGAATGGTCAGGTGCGCGGCGTGCAGACGACACGCGGGGCTATTCGTGCCAAGAAGCTGGCGATTGTGGTGGCTGGACGATCCAGCCAAGTGGCGGCAATGGCGGGGATGCGCCTGCCCATCGAGAGCCATGTTCTTCAGGCCTTTGTCACAGAAGGGCTAAAGCCCTGCATCGACCATGTCATCAGCTTTGGCATGGGACATTTCTATATCAGCCAATCCGACAAGGGGGGGCTGGTCTTTGGCGGGGATCTGGACATGTATGCCTCTTACGCCGCGCGGGGCAATCTGCCGATTGTCGAGCATGTGATGGAGGCGGGCATGACCTTGATGCCGATGATCGGCAATGCAAGCCTGCTGCGCAGTTGGGGCGGGATCATGGATATGTCGCCCGATGGTTCACCCATCATTGATCACGCGGGGATCGAGGGGCTCTATCTCAATTGTGGGTGGTGCTATGGCGGGTTCAAGGCGGTTCCCGGTTCGGGGGATGCGATGGCGCATCTTATCGCAACCGACCGCCCACATCCGGCGGCTACCGGATTCAGGCTGGACCGGTTCCGCACGGGCCGGGGGCTGATGGACGAAGAAGGCACCGGGGCGCAGCACAACCTGCATTGAGCAGCGCAGAGAGGGCGAAATCTTGAGTATTCTTGGAACGATGAAAGCGCGCGCGAAATGAGGCTGGGCTGTCCAATCTGTGGCGAGCGGGATCGTCGCGAATTCTATTATCAAGGTGCCGCGCTCGTGCGCCCCGAGGATGAAGTCTGGAGCCCGGAGTGGGACGATTACATTCACAACCGCGACAATCCGGCGGGTGTGACGCGCGATCTGTGGCAGCATGAGCAGGGGTGCGGGGCCTGGCTGATCGTGACGCGCGACACGGTTTCGCATGCGGTGCTTGGCGTGGCGTTAGCGGCGGAGTTGGGCGCATGAGGATCGAGGACAAGGGCCTGATCGACCGCACGCGCCGGGTGCAATTTCAATTCGACGGGCACCGCTATGAAGGGTTCGCGGGGGATACGTTGGCCTCGGCGCTTTTGGCCAACGGGGTGCGGATGGTGGCGCGGTCCTTCAAGTATCACCGCCCGCGCGGGGTGATGACTGCTGGCAGCGAAGAACCCAATGCTCTTGTGACAGTTGGGCGGGGGGCGGCACAAAGGCCCAATTTGCGGGCGACCACGGTCGAGTTGCATGAGGGTCTAGAAGCGCGCAGCCAGAACCGTTGGCCGACGCTGGGGCTGGATGTGCTGGCCGCCAACGATCTTTTTGCGCCGTTCCTTGGGGCGGGGTTCTATTACAAGACATTCATGTGGCCGCGTGCGTTTTGGGAGCGGGTTTATGAGCCTGTGATCCGCCGTGCGGCGGGGCTTGGCGCGTTGTCGGGGGATGCGGCAGAAGACAGTTATGAGCGCGCCTACGCCCATTGTGACGTTCTGGTGATCGGCGGCGGTCCTGCGGGCCTGATGGCGGCGCGGGCTGCGGCAGAGGCGGGGGCGGATGTGATCCTTGCCGAAGAGGACACGCGGCTTGGTGGGCGTCTCTTGGCCGAGACGGAAGAGGTTGACGGGCTGCCCGCTGTGGATTGGGTAGAAGAGATCGCGGCAGAGCTTGCGGCCATGCCCAATGTGCGGATCATGACGCGTACGGCGGTCACCGGCGTGTATGATGGCGGCACCTATGGTGCGCTTGAGCGATTGGCGCCTGATCTGGCCACGCGGCCCCATGCGCCCAAGGGGTGTTTTTGGCGGATCGTGGCGCGGCGCGCGGTGTTGGCGGCGGGCGCATTGGAACGGGCCATTGCCTTTCCCAACAATGACCGGCCCGGTGTGATGATGGCAGGGGCGGTGCGCGCCTACGTCAACCGCTGGGGCGTGGCACCGGGCCAGAGCACTGTGGTCTTTGGCAACAATGACAGCGCGCATCGCACCGTCTCTGATTTGCAGGCGGCGGGGGTGCATGTGGCGGCATTGATCGACGCGCGGCCCTATGCGCGCTCTGCTCTGGACGTGCCGTTTTATCCCGGCGCGCAGGTCTGTGGCACGAGCGGGCGGCGTGGGCTTGAGGCGGTGACGATTTCCACGCAGCGGGGTGAGGACCGGATCGCTGCGGATTGTCTTGCGATTTCGGGCGGGTGGAACCCGACGGTGCATCTGGCCTGTCACATGGGCGCGCGGCCCGAGTGGGACGCGGCCCGACAGGCGTTTATGCCGCCTGCGAATGCCGTGCCGGGGCTGTGTGCGGCGGGGGCGGCAGCGGGGGCGTTTTCCACCCGCGCCTGTCTGGAGAGCGGATTGGCTGAGGGGGCGCGCGCCGCGCAGGATCTTGGATACAGCTTGCCGGATCTGGCCGCACCCATGGCGGGTGACGCGGCCTATGACATCTTTCCGCTCTGGCATGTGCCGGGAAAGGGGCGTGCCTGGCTTGATTTCCAGAATGATGTGACGGTCAAGGATGTGGTGCAGGCGGCGGCCGAAAATTTCCGCTCGGTCGAGCATATGAAGCGCTACACGACGCAGGGTATGGCCCCCGATCAGGGCAAAAACTCGAATGTGGCGGCTCTGGCGGTGCTGGCCGAGGCGACGGGGCGCGGTATTGCCGAGACTGGCACCACCACCTTTCGTCCGCCCTATGTGCCGGTTCCGATCGCGGCCTTGGGGGCAGGGGGGAAGGGCAAAGGCTTTGCCCCCGAACGGCGCACCACCTCGCATGCCGAAAGCGTGGCGCGCAATGCGCCGATGATAGAGGCGGGGCTCTGGTATCGGCCCAGCTATTTCCCGCAGAAAGGCGAGAATACCTGGCGGCAGTCCTGCGACCGCGAAGTGGCGATGGTGCGCAGCGCGGTCGGGATCTGCGATGTGTCCACCCTAGGCAAGATCGACGTGCAAGGCGCTGATGCGGCACGGTTTCTTGATTTCGTCTATACCAACATGTTCTCGACGCTGAAGGTGGGCCGTGTGCGTTATGGTCTCATGCTGCGCGAGGATGGGCATGTGATGGACGACGGCACCTGCGCGCGCATGGCAGAGACCCATTTCGTGATGACCACCACGACGGCTGCGGCGGGGCAGGTGATGCGGCATCTGGAATTCGTCTCGCAGGTGTTGCGGCCTGACTGGGATGTGCGCCTTGTTTCCGTGACAGAGCAATGGGCGCAATTCGCGGTGGCCGGGCCAAAATCGCGCGCTCTGCTGAATGGCATGCTGGACGCGCCGATTGACGAGGCGGGGTTTCCCTATATGGCCTGTGGGACGGCGCGGATTGGTGGGGTCGCGGCGCGGCTGTTTCGGATCTCGTTCTCGGGGGAGCATGCCTATGAAATCGCGGTGCCTGCGCGTTATGGGGCGGCGCTCTTTGCGGCCTTGGTGGCGCGCGCCGAAGAGATGGGCGGCGGGGCTTACGGGCTGGAGGCGCTTAATGTGTTGCGGATCGAGAAGGGGTTCATCACCCATGCCGAAATCCATGGCCGCGTCACCGCCTATGACATCGGGATGCAGGGGATGATCAGCGCCAAGAAGGATTTCATCGGCAAGGCGGCGGCCGCACGCCCCGGTCTGGTCACGGCTGACCGAGAGCGGATGGTGGGGTTGAAGCCGGTGGGCGCGGTCAAGGAATTGCTGGCCGGTGCGCATATTTTTGACGAGGGCGCCGAAGCGGTTCGCGCGCAGGATCAGGGCTATGTCACGAGCGCGTGCTATTCGCCCACGTTGGGGCATGTGATCGGCATCGGGTTTCTGCAGCGCGGACCAGAGCGGATGGGCGACCGGGTGCGCGTGGTGGACCATTTGCGCAAGTCCGAGACGATCTGCGAAGTGACGCCCCTCGTGGCGTTTGATCCAGAAGGAGGGCGGTTGCGTGGCTGACTTCAAGGTTCAGACCCCCTGCGCGGGGCTTTTGCCGGTGTCGGTGGGCGATCTGAGCCTGACCGAGATGGGGCCGGTGCGGATGACGTCGCTGGCACCCTTCCGGGGCTGCGTGGCGGCGCTGTCTGCGGCGATGCAGGCGGCGCATGGTGTTGCTTGGCCGGAACCGGGGCGTCTGACAGGGGATACGCAGGCGCGCGCCCTGTGGTTTGGGCGCGACATGGCGCTTTTGATCGGTCCGGAGCCTGAGGCCGGGTTGGCGGCGCATGCGGCGCTGACGGATCAGTCGGATGGCTGGGCGGTCGTGCAGTTGGAGGGGCGGCGGGCGGCCGAGGTTCTGGCGCGGCTCTGCCCGCTTGATCTGCGCGATGCGGTCTTTGCGCCGGGCCATACCGCGCGCACGGATGTGGCGCATATGGCCGGGTCGATTAGCCGGTTGGGGCCACAGCTTTGGCAGATTATGGTGTTCCGCTCGATGGCGGCGACACTGGTGCATGAGGCGGAAATCGCCATGCGCCGGGTCGCGGCGCGACAAAATTCCCCCATCTGAGGCGCTGACAGGGCCGAGAAACTGGCTTATGAGAGCGGGGTCTGAAAGAGAGGATCGCCAATGCGCCTGATGCTGAGTGCCGCCCTAAGCCTGATGCCTGCCATGGCCATGGCCGAAAACCCGATCTGTGCGCCCACGGGTGAAATCGTGGCGAGCGCCGTTGACGCGCGCAAAGCGGGTGAGGATGCCCCCGCTACGATCACCACGATCACAGCCGAAATGACGGGTGATATGGCCGTCTATGCGCCTGCGGTGCAGCCTTTGGTCGATTGGGTCTATTCGCTGGACGAAGCGCAATTGGCCGAGGATGTGGCGGGCAGCTATGTCACGCAATGCGAGGCACAGTAACGTCTCTGACCTCTGGACTCTGAGCGGCGCGCGCCCAATATAGGGGCATGAGCCTGCCCCCCGGATTTTTAGACGAGTTGCAAAACCGCCTGTCGCTCTCCCATGTGGTTGGGCGCAAAGTGACGTGGGACAATCGCAAGTCAAATCCCGGCAAGGGCGATATGTGGGCACCTTGCCCGTTCCACCAAGAAAAAACTGCGTCTTTTCATGTGGATGACCGCAAGGGGTTTTACTATTGCTTTGGCTGTCACGCCAAGGGTGATGCGATTGCCTTTGTCCGTGAGACCGAGAATGTCGATTTCATGGAAGCGGTGAAAATCCTTGCGGCAGAGGCGGGCATGCCGATGCCCGAGCGCGATCCGCAGGCGCAGGCCAAGGCGGATCGGCGCGGGCAGTTGATCGAGGTGATGGAGCAGGCGGTCAAATTTTTTGGCCTGCACCTGCGCAGCGGGGCCGGGGCGGCGGCGCGTGACTATCTCAAGGGTCGCAAGCTGGCTGAGGCGACGCAGGCGCAATTCGACATAGGCTTTGCGCCCGATGGCTGGCAGGGGCTGTGGGAGCATCTGACGGGCAAGGGCGTGCCGCCCGACTTGATCCTTGCCTGCGGTCTGGCCAAGGACAGCCAGAAGGGTGGCAAGCCCTATGACACGTTTCGCAACCGGATCATGTTTCCCATTCGCGATGCGCGCGGGCGCTGCATCGCCTTTGGCGGGCGGGCAATGGACCCAGATGACCCGGCCAAGTATCTGAATTCGCCGGAAACCGAGCTTTTTGACAAATCTCATACGCTCTACAATCACGGGCCTGCGCGGGAGGCATCGGGCAAGGGCCAAACGCTGATCGTGGCCGAGGGCTATATGGATGTGATCGCCCTTGTGGCGGCGGGATTTGGTGCGGCGGTGGCCCCCTTGGGCACGGCTGTGACCGAGCATCAGTTGCAGCTTATGTGGCGGATCAGCCCAGAGCCGGTGATTGCTCTTGATGGCGATACGGCGGGGCTGCGCGCGGCCTACCGGGTGATTGATCTGGCGCTTCCGCTGTTGGAGGCGGGCAAATCGCTGCGTTTTGCGTTGATGCCCGAGGGCAAAGACCCGGACGATCTCTTGCGGTCCGAGGGGGCTGGCGCGGTGCAGGGGCGGATTGATGCGGCGCTGCCGATGGTGCAGCTTTTGTGGCAGCGCGAGACCAAAGGGCGCGATTATGACAGCCCCGAGCGTAGGGCGGCGCTCGACAAGGTGCTGCGTGAAAAGATCATGTTGATTCGCGACCCGTCGATTCGCAGCCATTACGGGCAGGCGATCAAGGACCTGCGGTGGCAGTTGTTCAATCCGCGCCGGAGCACCGGTTTTACGCCCCGTGCCCGTGGCGGCAAATGGCCACCGCCGGAACCGGCGCGGGCGGCGACCAAATCCTCGCTCTTGGTGGCTGCGGGCGGGGATGGCACGGTGCATCTGCGCGAGGCGGTGGTTCTGGCGACGCTCATCTCTTGCCCGTCCGTGGCTGCGCGGTTCGAGGCAGGTCTTGAAAGGCTTGAGTGTCGAGACCCTGATTTGGCCCGGCTGCGGGACCTGATCCTGCGCCATGCGGTAAGCGGTGCCGAGGGCTTGCGCGCCCGGATTGAAGCCGAGATCGGATCGGCCCCCCTTGAAAAGCTGATGACTTTGCCCCATGTCGCGCTCATCCCGCCGGTGCGGCGCCCCGGAGATGAGGAGCTTGCCATCCTGACCCTGACCGAAGAATTTGCCAAACTGACGGCCCAACGTGGCTGGATGGCAGAGCTGTCCGAGGCGACCGAGGACATTGAGGGGCTTGTGGACGAGTCACTGACGTATCGTCTGGGGCAGGCTGCTGAGGCGCGAAATCGTGCTGTGCGCAGCCAGCAAGAGGACCGGGCGGAATATGATTTGGGCGAAAATGGCGCGCGGATCAAACGAGATGAGAAACAACAGTTCGACGCCTTGCTCGACAAGATAACCTTTTCTAAACCGGGACGATGATTGTTTTCGTAAGGAAGCGCCGAATAAATCAGGGTAGACGGGTGTGCGAATCAACAGAACACGCTATTGATTCGGGTCAACCGAATCACCCGCCCCGCCCATAGCCGAGGAGTCATTCATGGCCGCCAAAGATACCGACGACGATAAGCCAGAGGAAGCCGAAGCCGAGGTTTCGCTCGACATGAGCCAGGCGGCGGTCAAGCGGATGATCGCGGAGGCGCGGGAAAAGGGCTTTATCACCTATGACCAGCTGAATGAGGTTTTGCCCCCGGATCAGGTGTCGTCGGAACAGATCGAAGACGTGATGTCGATGCTCTCGGAAATGGGGATCAACATCATCGAGGCCGAGGATGCGGAAGAGGAAGAGGGGCGTTCGACCGCCGTTGCCGAGATCGGGCGACGGGGCGAGATCACCCTAGGCTCGGGCAAGGAAGAAAAGCTCGACCGTACAGATGACCCGGTGCGGATGTATCTGCGCGAGATGGGATCTGTCGAGCTTTTGAGCCGCGAGGGCGAGATTGCCATCGCCAAGCGGATCGAAGCCGGGCGCAACACAATGATCGCAGGTCTCTGCGAAAGCCCGCTGACCTTTCAGGCGATTACCATCTGGCGCGACGAACTTTTGGGTGAAGACATCCTGTTGCGCGATGTGATCGACCTTGAGGCCACGTTTGGCACGCAATTGGGCGACGAAGACGCCGAGCCGGTGGTGGGGGCTGCCAATGTGACCAGCGCCCCCGGCGGTATGGGGCGTGATGACAGCGAGCCTGATCTGGATGCCGATGGCAATCCGATCCATTCTGACGACGATGACGAGGACGACGAACAGGCCAATATGAGCCTTGCGGCGATGGAAGCTGCGCTCAAGCCGCGCGTTCTGGATACGCTGGACCGGATCGCGGCGGATTATGCCAAGCTGAGCGAGATGCAGGATAGCCGGATTTCGGCCACGCTGAACGAGGATGGATCGTTCAGCCGCGAGCAGGAAGCCACCTATCAGACCCTGCGCAGTGAGATTGTCGAGCTGGTCAATGAGCTGCATCTGCACAACAACCGGATCGAGGCGCTGATTGATCAGCTTTACGGCATCAACCGCCGGATCATGCAGATCGACAGTGCCATGGTCAAACTGGCCGATCAGGCGCGTATCAACCGTTCTGAATTCATTGAAGAATATCGCGGTCGCGAGCTTGATCCCAACTGGTTGGACGATATGGCCCGCAAGGCCGGGCGCGGCTGGCAGATGTTCATTGAGCGCAGCCCTGAAAAGGTGGCGGAACTGCGCGCCGACATGGCGCAGGTGGGGCAGTATGTAGGTTTGGACATTTCCGAATTCCGCCGCATCGTGCAGCAAGTGCAGAAGGGCGAGAAAGAGGCGCGCCAAGCCAAGAAGGAAATGGTCGAAGCCAACCTGCGTCTGGTGATTTCGATTGCCAAGAAATACACCAACCGTGGCCTGCAATTCCTTGATCTTATTCAGGAAGGCAATATTGGCCTGATGAAGGCGGTGGATAAGTTCGAGTATCGCCGGGGCTATAAATTCAGCACCTATGCGACCTGGTGGATCCGTCAGGCGATCACCCGCTCGATCGCGGATCAGGCGCGCACCATCCGGATTCCGGTGCATATGATCGAGACGATCAACAAGCTGGTGCGCACGGGTCGTCAGATGCTGCATGAGATTGGCCGCGAACCAACGCCCGAGGAACTGGCCGAAAAGCTGCAAATGCCGCTGGAAAAGGTCCGCAAGGTGATGAAAATCGCCAAGGAGCCGATTTCGCTCGAGACGCCGATTGGCGACGAGGAAGACAGCCAGCTTGGTGATTTCATTGAGGATAAAAACGTTATTCTTCCGTTGGATAGCGCTATTCAGGACAACCTCAAGGAAACCACGACACGGGTTCTGTCATCGCTCACACCGCGCGAAGAGCGGGTGTTGCGGATGCGGTTTGGTATCGGCATGAACACCGATCATACGCTGGAAGAGGTGGGGCAACAGTTCTCTGTCACCCGCGAACGTATCCGGCAGATCGAAGCCAAAGCGCTGCGCAAGCTGAAGCACCCGAGCCGGAGCCGCAAGCTGCGGAGTTTTCTGGATCAATGAGCTGGGTAAAAGACCACGTTTGAAAACAGGGGGTTATGGGGTGCGCAATGAATGCGCACCCTACGGTGCATAATCTGGAGGCCGTATGTCGATCCTGTCGCGATTGTTTGGGGGCAAGGCCAAGGCCGAACCCGAAGAGCAGGTGGAAATCTACAAGGATTTCCGTATCTTCCCCGCGCCACAGGCGGCAGATGGGGGATACCGCGTGGCGGCGCGGATTGAAAAGGACATCGCGGGCGAGGTGAAGGTTCACCAGCTTTTACGGGCCGATACCATTGCCAGCCTTGATGAGGCGCGGGCGTTTTGCGTGCGCAAGGCCAAGCAGGTTATCGACGAGCAGGGCGAGGCAGTTTTCCGCAAATAGGCGAATGCGCTGAATATGCGAGGCCCCGGATCAGGCTCGGATCAGGCCCTGTGCGGGCATCTGGCGCGTGTAATCTCTGTAAGGTTTGTCAGGGGATTTTGTAAGGTCGCGGCCTCGTGCTGCGTCATGTGCGATGCGCGGGCGGGCGGTTGTCGGAGGCTTAACCTTTGCGGGTGTGCGGGGCGTTAACCTATGAAGCCCGCGCTTGCATATCTGGCCGGGCTTCTGCGCAAAGGGTGACCAGTGCGCGCGGTGTTGCGCGGATCGTCCCGCTAACCGCTTGCCCCTCAAGTCACGCTGTCTTACAGAGGCTGTAACAAAGCAGAGGGAGGCACCCATGCGTCGTGTCGTCGTCACAGGTCTGGGGATCGTCTCCAGCATTGGCAACAACGCCCAAGAGGTTCTGGCATCGCTCCGAGAGGGGCGCTCGGGCATCACCGCGAATGAGGCTATGGCCGAGCATGGCTTTCGCAGCCGGGTGGCTGGGGCGATCAAGCTCGATGTGACCGAGCATGTGGACAAGCGCGCGTTGCGGTTCATGGGGGGCGGGGCGGCCTATGCGCATATCGCCATGGCGCAGGCCATTGCGGATGCGGGGCTTGAGGAAAAAGACGTGATCAACCCGCGCACCGGGGTTGTTGCGGGATCGGGCGGGCCATCGACCAGTGCCATGCTGGCGGCGCATCAGGTGGCGTTGGACACCGGATCGACCAAGCGGATCGGGCCGTTTGCTGTGCCCAAGACCATGTGTTCGACGATTTCGGCCAATCTGGCCACATCCTACAAGATCAAGGGTCTGAACTATTCGATCACCTCGGCCTGTTCCACAAGCCTGCATTGTATCGGCCATGCTGCAGAGCAGATCATGTTCGGCAAGCAGGATGTGATGTTTGCAGGTGGTGGAGAGGAATTGGATTGGTCGCTGTCGTGCCTCTTTGATGCGATGGGCGCGATGTCGTCCAAGTACAATGACACGCCCGAGACTGCGAGCCGGGCCTTTGACGTGGGGCGCGACGGGTTCGTGATCTCGGCGGGGGGCGGTATTGTCGTCCTGGAAGAGTTGGAGCGGGCGAAGGCGCGCGGGGCCAAGATCTATGCCGAAGTGACGGGCTATGGCGCGACGTCGGATGGGGCCGATATGGTGGCACCGTCGGGCGAGGGCGGCGAGCGCGCGATGCGGTTGGCGGTGGCGACACTGCCTGAGGGACGCCGCGTGAGCTATATCAACGCGCATGGCACCTCGACGCCTGTCGGCGATGTGGGCGAGGTTGAGGCGGTGCGCCGGGTCTTTGGGCAGGGCAGCACCCCGCCGATCAGTTCCACCAAGTCGATGACAGGGCATTCCCAAGGGGCCACCGGCGCGCAAGAGGCGATTTACTGCCTTTTGATGCTGGAAAACGATTTCATTGCCCCGTCGATCAATGTTGAGACGCTCGATCCGGCCCTTGATCCGGCCGAGATTGCCACGGTGCGGGTGGACAAGGCCGGACTGGATACGGTGATGACGAATTCCTTTGGTTTTGGCGGCACCAATGGCTCGATGTTGCTGAGCAAATTTCACGGGTGAGATGAGATGACGATTGCGATGCAGGGCAAGCGCGGCCTGATCATGGGGGTGGCCAATGACCGCTCTATCGCTTGGGGCATTGCACGGGCGATGCATGCGGCGGGGGCGGAGCTGGCCTTTTCCTATCAGGGCGAGAATTTCGCCAAGCGGGTGGAGCCCTTGGCGGCGAGCGTTGGCTCTGACCTGCTGCTCGATGTCGATGTGACCGATGATGCCTCGCTTGATGCGGCCTTTGGGGCGCTGGCGGGGCGGTGGCCGACGATTGATTTCGTGGTGCATGCGGTGGCTTATTCCGACAAGTCGGAATTGACCGGGCGGTTCCTGAACACCAGCCGCGCCAATTTCAAGCATTCGCTGGAAATCTCGGCCTATTCTCTTATCGAGGTGGCGCGGCGCGCCTATCCGATGATGAAGGACAACGGCGGCTGTCTGCTGACCCTGACCTATCAAGGGTCGAACAAGGTTGTGCCGAATTACAACGTGATGGGCGTGGCCAAGGCGGCGCTGGAATCGGCGACGCGCTATTTGGCGAATGATCTGGGGCCGGATGGTATCCGCGTCAACGCGATCAGCCCCGGCCCGATGAAGACGCTGGCGGGGGCCGCGATTGGCGGCGCGCGCAAGACGTTTCGCCACACCGAGCTGAATGCGCCGATGCGCGCCAATGCGACGCTCGAGGCTATTGGTGGCACAGCGGTTTATCTGGCGTCCGATGCGGGGGCCTGCACCAGCGGTGAGGTCATCCATGTCGATGGCGGCTATCACGTGCTGGGGATGCCGCAGGCCGAGAACCTTTGATCGGGGGCACGCCCCCGCCGGTGGCGGGAGCGCGCAAGACGTCACAGGATGAAATCATCCGAGTCGAGCTGTGACAGGCTGAAATTGCGCAGGGTGAGTTCATGCGCGCCGAAGTCGAGCACGACATCGCTGCCCGAGATGCGGGCGGCGCTGAGCACATCATCGAAATCGTTGAGGCCGCTGATGCCGCTGAGGTCGATCTGATCATCGCCGGGCTCAAAATCGGTGATGACATCGCGCCCGAATTTGAAGACGAAAGTATCGGCCCCCACGCCGCCGGTCATCAGGTCATTGCCGTGGCCACCGTCGATGAAATCATTGCCCTCGCCACCCGAGAGCACGTCACGGCCACCGCCGCCACGCATCACATCATTGCCTTCGCCGCCAAATAGGCGATCCGCGCCGGCCCCGGCGTTCATCACATCGTCGCCGGAACCGCCGTGCATCACGTCATTTCCGGTGCCACCGTTCATGGTGTCATTGCCTTCGCCGCCGAACATCCGGTCATTGCCGGTGCCGCCATCGAGGCGGTCGTTGCCCTCGCCTGCATCGAGCGTGTCGTCGCCATCCCCACCAAAGAGCCTGTCATCGCCGCTTTCATCGGTGAGGCGGTCATTGCCGAGGCCGCCCAAAAGCGTGTCTTCGCCCTTGCCGCCCGCGATGGTGTCATTGCCTGCACCACCGTCGAGGCGGTCGCCGTCGTCATTGCCATTGATGGCGTCATTGCCCCCGCCGCCAAAGATCGTATCGTTGCCGTCAAGGCCGGTGATTTGATCCGCAAAGGCGGTGCCGACCAAGCGGTCGGCGCTGTCGGTTCCTGTCAGTCGAGCCATGGTGCTGGTCCTTTTTCAAGCGCCGCTCATGGGCGCGGTTGCGTTCTTATTCCCGGATCGCAGTGATCCGGGATGTCAGGTGAACGCTGGGCTGCGGGGTTTATTCCCGGGTCTGGCCGAATTCTTGCCACAGTCTTGCCATGTGGATTTGGAAGGTAGCGGGCATGACACATATCCGCCATTTTGCCGATCCCGCCGAAAGCAAAACCGCCGCCCGTGCGCGCCGCGCGCGGCGCTGGACATGGGTGGCAGGGGTCTCCTTGGGGGTTTGTGGGCTGTTGGCGATATGGCAAGAGCGGGCGCTGGCACCGGGGGTGCATGACGGGATGCAGCGTCTGGTGGCGCAGGCGCAGGGCGTTATGGACGGCAACGAGGCCGTTCGTGCCCTGCTGGCCGGTGTAGATGGCGGCGTGGACGTGGCCAAGGATGCCGGGCTTGCGCCGCTCACCGCGCTGTTGCTGAGGGCGACGGAGTAAAGCGCTCTGGCGCATCGTTGAATGACCAGAACGCTTTGACTAGGTGCGTTCGCTTTCAGCCGTGCTTAGAACCATTGTCCCGGTTCCATCAGCCCCAGATCGAGCAATTGCCGCGAATGCCACTCGAACGGGATGGAGTTGCGCCATTTGAAGCTGTGGATGTCAAAGGTCGAGCCGGGGTTGCGCTTGAGCGCCTTGGCGGTACGAAAGGACACGATGGCGCTGGTAAGGTTGTGGTGCCACGGGCAGGCGTAGGTGTTGTATTCCTCGTCCGAGAAGGTGTGATCCTCGCGCAAGCTTAGTTCCGGTTTGGCGCGGAAAATCGCGATGCGGTCGATCTTGCGGCGTTTGGCGGGGATGTGTTCCTCGTAGCGCCACCGCAGGCCGCCGTAGAAATCAAGCTGCCGTTCTCTGGGGTGGTTGTGGTTCTCGGGGTCGGGACGGGCGAGGGCGTAATAGCCGGATTTGTCCATATGCGCGGCCTCAAGGGACACGGCATCGGGATAGCGATCCAGATCGCCGGCGTAGAGGTCGATCACATAGGTCAGCATCGCATCGCGGCGTTCTTCGGTGTGAAAGGCCAGCATTTCACCCACGGTGCGGGTCTCGCAGAAGGGGTAGAACAGGTATTCGGCGTTGTAGCAGTAATACATCCAAAGGCCGGGGGCGGCGGCGATGACCGCATTCACGGCCTCGGTCAGGGTATCGCCGGAGGACAGATCATGGCGAATCCGGCTGAGGCCGGGCGCCTCGGCCACGTCGCGGGCCAAGGCGAAATTGTCGGGGGCAAAGAGCAGCACGGCGGCAAAGCCGGTGTCGAGATGGTGACGCAAGGTGGAGTTGAGTTCGCTTTCATCCTCGGCAAAGACCATGGCGATGGGCCCCTTGGCCAGCGCCTTGCCGGGGTTGGCGAGAAAGGTCTTGAGATCGGGGGCGGTCATGCGCGGCTTTACCCTTGGTTTTGGATGCAGAATCCGCCAAACGCAGAGGCATTGCAAGTGCCCTCTCCCCTGATGTAGTCAGACATCTTGAACCCAAGGGCGGAGGCCGGGCGCATGGCGGATGTGAAAAAGCTCTATATCAAGACCTACGGCTGTCAGATGAATGTCTATGACAGCGAGCGTATGGCCGAGGCCATGGGCGGGTCTGGGTATGTCGAGACGCAAGATCCGGCTGAAGCCGATATGATCCTGCTCAACACCTGTCATATCCGCGAGAAGGCGGCGGAAAAGGTCTATTCCGAACTGGGGCGGATGAAGCAACTCAAGCTGGACAAGCCCGATTTGAAGATCGGGGTAACGGGCTGCGTCGCACAGGCCGAGGGTGAAGAGATCATGCGCCGTCAGCCGCTGGTCGATCTGGTGGTGGGGCCGCAGAGCTATCACCGTCTGCCCGAGATGGAGGCACGGGTGCGCGCGGGGGAAAAGGCGCTCGATACCGAGTTTCCGATTGAGGATAAGTTTGACACGTTGCGGCACCGGCCAAAGGCGCGGCGCGGGCCAACAGCGTTTTTGACGGTGCAGGAAGGTTGCGACAAGTTCTGCGCGTTTTGCGTGGTGCCGTATACGCGCGGGGCCGAGGTAAGCCGCCCGGCGAGCCGCGTGCTGGAGGAGGCGCGCGACCTGGTCGAGCGCGGCGTGCGCGAGATCACGCTTTTGGGTCAGAACGTCAATGCCTACCACGGGGCCGGTGAGGGGGGCGATTGGGGCCTTGCGCGGCTTGTCTGGGCCTTGAGCGAGATTGACGGGCTGGAGCGTATCCGATTCACGACAAGCCATCCCAATGACATGGATGATGATCTGATTGCCGCGCATGGGGAGTGCGCGAAGCTGATGCCCTATCTGCATTTGCCGGTACAATCCGGGTCTGACCGTATCCTTAAGCGGATGAACCGCAGCCATACCGCCGACAGCTATCTGCGGCTGATCGAGCGCATCCGCGCGGCGCGGCCGGATATCCTGTTATCGGGGGATTTCATCGTCGGGTTTCCCGAGGAAACGGATGCCGATTTTCAGGCGACGATGGAGTTGATCGAGGCGGTCAACTATGGGTCTGCGTTTTCGTTCAAATATTCCACCCGTCCCGGCACGCCCGCTGCCGAGCGTCCGCAGGTGCCCGAAGAGGTCAAGACCGAGAGGCTCTATCGTTTGCAAGAGCTCATCACCCGTCAGCAGCGCGCCGCACAAGATGCGATGGTCGGGCGCAGGGTTGGGGTGCTCTTTGAAAAGGCGGGGCGGATGCCGGGGCAAATGGTGGGCAAGTCGGATCATTTGCATGCGGTGCATGTCACGGGGGATGTCGCGATTGGCGATCTGCGTCAGGTCGAGATCATCGAGAGCGGCCCCAATTCATTGGCCGGGCGTTTGCTGTCCTCTTGATTCTTAGGCGATTTTCGTATGCTTTGGGTGAATTGTGGCCAGAGCGTGGCATTGTTTCCTTAAGGGACACAATATGTGGTGAAATTTGCTTCACTTTAAGCGAAGACTTGATACTATTTGACATGATTAAGTGGTTGGGGGCCTTTCTTTCGGCTTCTATCCGGGGGGCAATAAAAGGACTGGGGTCGTGACGAAAAGGATTTCGAATACGCTTCACGCGGTCATGCGGGGGGCGAGTGCCATTGCTCTTGGTGTCGCGGTGATGGCGAGTGGCGCATCCGCGCAGCAACAGCGGACTGTCGTCGGTGAACGGTATATTCCAACTATCTGGGTGGATCCCGATGGGTGCGAACATTGGGTGATGGATGACGGGGCTGAGGGCTATATGAGCCCGCATGTGACGCGCCAAGGTATTCCGGTGTGTCGCGAGGTCAATCTCTGCGGCGTTGTCAACACCGACCAGCTTTTTGCAACGGACAGCGCGCGTATCCACGCCTCTGGGCAGCAGCGCCTGCGAGAGTTTTTCCAGCAGGCCGGGGCGGTGTCCTATACCATCGTTGGCCATACCGACAGCCGCGCATCGGATGAGTACAACATGGACCTGTCGCTGCGGCGGGCGAATTCTGTTGCTGCGGTTGCCCGCAGCAGCGGCGCAAGCATCGCGGATGTCCGCGGCTATGGCGAGCGGGTGCCCAAGGCGTCGAACAACACCGCCGAGGGCATGGCGCAGAATCGCCGTGTCGAAATCCTGTGCTGGCGCTGAGGGGGCTGTGCAATGAAAACCTATAAATTAGCACTCGCCCTGCCTATCGTCGGGATGTTGGCTGCCTGTGACGCGGGGCCGGACAAGACGGTGGACCGCAATATCTTTGACCGGGGGCATCTGAGCCAGATGCAGGCCGGCATTTGGGTTGATCCCAACGGCTGTGACCATTGGATCATCGACGATGGCGTCGAGGGGTATCTGTCGCAGCGTTTGGACAAGTTCGGCAAGCCGGTCTGTTCGGGTGTCGCCCCGCCGACCGTGGCGACGGGCAATTTCAAAGGTGGCTCGACAAGCCTGATCGGCGATCCGATTTGATCGGGCTTGCCCCATATTCTGAACCAATGTGCGGGCCCGGTGTGGCCCGCATTTTTTTCGCCGGTTTTCACGGAATCGTGGCTGGCTGCTTGCGCAGGCGGCGGCATCTTGGCACTGTAAAGGGGAACCTCTGACCCCGTGGGAGATATGCTTGGGTAACAACGCGCCGCCCCCCGCCGCCGATCTGGGCACTTTGCAAGAGTCCGTGATCGAATTCCCCGACAACATGCTGCTGATTGACCTCTGCGGCGAATATGATCGAAACCTAGCCGAAATCGAGCGTAAGCTGGCGGTGCAGATTGTCCGGCGCGGCAATCACTTGTCGGTTTTGGGCGAGGATGGCCCGGTGCGTGAAGCCTCGGGCGTGTTGCAGGCGCTGTATTCCCGGCTGGAGAGTGGGCGTGCGGTTGAGAGCGGCGATGTGGACCGCGAATTGCGCATGGGCGGATCGGAGGTCGAGACGGGCGCACATTCGGGTGATCAGCTTGAGATGTTCAAAAGCGGCCCGGTCGAGATCAAGACCCGCAAGAAATATGTGGAGCCGCGCACCGAGGCGCAGAAATCTTATGTGCGGTCGTTGTTTGCGCATGAGCTGGCGTTTGGCATCGGGCCTGCGGGCACCGGCAAGACCTATCTTGCGGTGGCTGTGGGGGTCAATATGTTCATCGAGGGGCATGTGGACCGCATCATCCTGAGCCGCCCGGCGGTCGAGGCGGGTGAAAAGCTGGGTTATTTGCCAGGGGATATGAAGGACAAGGTCGATCCCTATATGCAGCCGCTTTATGATGCGCTGAACGATTTTCTGCCCGCCAAGCAGGTGCAAAAGCTGATCGAAGAGAAAAAGATCGAGATTGCGCCCTTGGCGTTCATGCGCGGGCGCACGCTTTCGAATGCCTTTGTGGTGCTGGATGAGGCGCAGAATGCGACCTCGATGCAGATGAAGATGTTCTTGACGCGCTTGGGCGAAGGCAGCCGGATGGTGATCACTGGCGACCGCACGCAGATCGACCTGCCGCGCGGTGTTCCCTCGGGGCTTGCCGATGCAGAGCGGCTGTTGACGCGGATTCCGCAGATCAGTTTCAATTACTTCACGTCCAAGGATGTGGTGCGGCATCCGCTGGTGGCCGCGATCATCGAGGCCTATGAGGCGGAAGGTTAAGACGCCATGCTGTGCGATGTGGTGATCGAGGACGACCGCTGGCAGGCGGCGGCGCTGGAGGATTTGGCCGAACGCGCCGCAAGAGCCACGCTGGAGCATCTGGCGATGGACCCCGAGGATTGGGAAATCAGCATTCTGGCCTGTGATGATGCGCGGATTGCAGTGCTGAACGAGGATTTCCGCGACAAGCCGCAGCCGACCAATGTGCTGAGTTGGCCCAGCGAAGAGAGGGCGGCGGAGGTGCCGGGGGTACGCCCTGCGCCCCCCATGCCTAGCCCCGATCCGGAGCTGGGGGATATTGCGATTGCCTGGGACACCTGTGTGCGTGAGGCGGCAGAGGGCGAAAAACCGCTGGCGGACCATGTGACGCATCTGATCGTTCATGCGGTGTTACATATACTAGGCTATGATCACGTGCGTGACCAAGATGCCACTCTCATGGAAACAACTGAAGTGGAGATACTTGGCAAACTTGGGGTCAGTGACCCATATTAACCGTGCTGGGGCCCTGTGCCCCGTCACCTGGAAAGAGATGGATGGGCGAGAGTATCGACGGATCGTCTATGGCAGCGCAGAGCGCGCAGCCTGACGATGACAAGGAAACAGAGGAATCAGGCGGGTTTTTTCGCCGGATCCTTGGGGTTTTTTCCACGACTGATGAGGCCGAAGCGGCTGAGGATGAGCATCCGGCGCAAGCCAACGGCGTGCCGGGCATGGGCAATCTGCGGCACATGGCGGTTGAAGATGTGGCCATTCCAAAGGCCGATATCGTGTCGGTGCCCAATTCGATTTCCAAAGAAGACCTTGTGCATGTGTTTCGTGACAGCGGCATGTCGCGTCTTCCGGTCTATGAGGGAACCTTGGATTCGCCCATCGGCATGCTGCATCTCAAGGATTTTGCGCTGAAGCATGGGTTCAACGGCGAGACTGAGGAATTCAAGCTCGAGGATATGCTGCGCCCTCTGCTTTTTGTGCCGCCGTCAATGCCGATTGGTGTGCTTTTGCAGAAAATGCAGGCCGAGCGGCGGCATATGGCGCTGGTGATCGACGAATATGGCGGGGTGGACGGACTTGTGACCATCGAGGACCTGATCGAACAGGTGGTGGGCGAGATCGAGGATGAGCACGACATCGACGAAGATCATTACTGGACGCAGGAAAAACCCGGCTGCTACGTGGCCCTTGCCAAGACCCCGCTTGAGGATTTCGAGGCCGAGATTGGGATATCTCTGACCGAGGCGGACGAAGTCGATGAGGAAGAAATCGACACGCTGGGTGGTTTGGTCTTTATGTTGCTGGGCCGGGTGCCGGTGCGTGGCGAGGTGATCGAGCATCCCGCCGGGCCGGTGATCGAGGTGATGGAGGCCGACCCGCGGCGCATCAAACGCGTGCGCGTGCGTCTGCCCGAGGCAAAGAATGCCTGAAACAGGCCGGGCCGCGGCCCTGATTGATCGGGTTGCGGGCCTGTCATGGCGCGGGCGTGTTCTGGTGTTGGGGGCGCTGGGGGCCGTGGCCGCTTTGGGGCAGGCGCCGGTCGGGGCATGGCCGCTGAGCATTCTGGCCTTTGCGCTGCTTTATGGGGTGTTTTTGCGCGCTGCGGGTGGACGGCAGGCGGCATGGATCGGCTGGGCCTTTGGCACCGGCTATTTTCTTGTTTCGCTCAATTGGATCATCGAGCCGTTTTTGGTCGATGTGGCGCGGCATGGCTGGATGGCCCCTTTTGCCCTGTTGGGATTATCCGGGGGGCTTGCGCTGTTTGCGGCGGCGGCCCTTGGGCTTGGGCGTTCCTTGGGCGGCGGTGCCTTGGGGTTTGTCGGGGGTCTTGGGCTGGTCGAACTGGCGCGGGGATATGTGCTGACGGGGTTTCCTTGGGCGCAGCCGGGGCATGTGTTGATCGACACGCCACTTTTGCATTGGGCCTCGTACCTTGGATCGCTTGGGTTGACGGCGCTGGTGCTGCTGGCGGCGGTGGCCTTGTGGATGGCACTGACGGGCGCGCGGGCAGGATTTGCTGCCTTGGGGGCCATGGCGCTTTTGTGGCCTCTCGGAGCGATGCTGACGCCTGACGCGGGGGCCGGGCCAGAGGCCGCGATAGTGCGGTTGATCCAGCCCAACGCGCCGCAGCATGAGAAATGGGACCCTGAAAAGATCCAAGGCTTCTTTGACCGCCAGTTGGCGTTTTCGGCGGCGGGCGAGGGGCGGCCCGATCTGATCGTGTGGCCGGAAACGGCGGTGCCGGTGATGCTCGAGAATGCCGCGCGCACACTCGAGGTGATCTCGGACGCGGCGGGGGGCGTGCCGGTGGTGGTTGGCCTGCAACGCCGCGAGGAGCTGCGTCTTTTCAACACGCTGGCGCTGGTTGAGGCCGGGGGCAGTGTGGCGGCGGTTTATGACAAGCATCATCTGGTGCCGTTTGGCGAATACATGCCCTATGGGGATGTCTTGGCGCAGTGGGGTATTCACGGGATGGCCTCTAAGGACGGGCAGGGGTTCTCGTCTGGTCCGGGGGCACAGGTGATCGAGATGGGCGCGCTGGGGCGCGCGCTGCCGCTGATCTGCTACGAGGGGGTTTTCGCGCAGGATTTGCGGGCGGCACCAGGGCGGGCAGATTTCATCCTGCTCATCACCAATGACGCGTGGTTTGGCAAGTTTTCTGGCCCCTATCAGCATCTTGCGCAGGCGCGGTTGCGCAGTGCGGAATTTGGCCTGCCGATGATCCGGGTGGCCAATACCGGCGTTTCGGCAATGATCGACGCAGCCGGGCGGGTGATTGAGTCTTTGCCCTTGGGCGAGGCGGGGTGGCGCGATGCGGCGCTGCCGCCACCTTTGCCGCCCACGGTTTATGCGCGGCTGGGCGATGCGCCGATGCTGGCAATTTTCCTTGTTTTGCTGGGGCTGTCGCGGTTGGATCACAGGCGCAGGGCCGCGCGCATATAGGCATTGACGCAGGTTCTAGAGGGGCGTAACCACACGCTAATCCCCCACAACGGCTTCCTGGCGTGGCGGTGACATCAAATGGAGCAACTTCATGTCAAGACAGAATTACCTTTTCACTTCCGAATCCGTTTCGGAGGGGCATCCGGATAAAGTGTGTGACCGGATTTCCGACGCTATTCTTGATGCATTTCTGACCGAAGAAGCCAATGCGCGGGTCGCCTGTGAGACCTTTGCCACGACCAATTGCGTGGTTGTGGGCGGTGAGGTCGGGCTGAGTGATCAGTCGCGGCTCAAGGATTTCATGGGCCGGATTGACGGGATCGTGCGCGATTGCGTGCGCGACATCGGCTATGAGCAGGATGCGTTTCATTGGAATACGCTGAAATTGCAGAACCTGCTGCATCCGCAATCGGCGCATATCGCGCAGGGTGTGGACCGGGACGGGGCCGGGGATCAGGGCATCATGTTTGGCTATGCCGTGGATGAAACACCGGAATTCATGCCGGCACCGATCCTTTATTCGCATGCGATCCTCAAGCGGTTGGCGGAGGTGCGGAAATCCGGTGCCGAGCCGACGCTCGGGCCGGATGCCAAATCGCAGCTGACGTTGCGCTATGAGGGGGGTCGCCCGGTGGCGGTGACGCAACTGGTGCTTTCGACGCAGCATGCGGATGAGAGCCAGACCAGCGATGACATCCGCGCGATTGTAGAGCCCTATATCCGTGAGGTTCTGCCCGCAGGTTGGCTGAGCGATGAGACCGAGTGGCATGTGAACCCCACCGGCACCTTTGTGATCGGCGGGCCGGATGGGGATGCGGGCCTGACGGGGCGCAAGATCATTGTGGATACCTATGGTGGCGCGGCCCCGCATGGTGGTGGTGCGTTTTCGGGCAAAGATCCGACCAAGGTGGACCGTTCGGCAGCCTATGCCGCGCGCTATCTGGCCAAGAACGTGGTCGCGGCCGGTCTGGCGCAGCGCTGCACGCTGCAACTGAGCTATGCCATTGGTGTGGCCAAGCCGCTGTCGATCTATGTCGATACGCATGGCACCGGCCAAGTGCATGAAAGTGCCATTGAAAAGGCCGTGGCACAGTGCATGGACCTGACGCCGCGCGGTATTCGTGAGCATCTGTCGCTGACACGGCCGATTTATGCGCGCACCGCAGCCTATGGCCATTTCGGGCGTGCGCCCGAGGCCGATGGCGGCTTTAGCTGGGAGCGGACCGATCTGGTTGACGCTCTGAAAAAAGCTGTTTGATCAGAGGGCTGGCGCGTGATCTTCACGCGCCAGTTTAAGTTTGCATGAGCCAAGACAGACATCCGACAGGCGCGCCTTGGCGCAATTTTTATGGCCGCTTCAAGGGTAAGACCCTGCGGCCAAGCCAAGAGACCTATCTGGACGAAGATCTAGCGAAATTGTCACCGGGTGCCGTCGATTGGGATGTGAACCCCGAGCGGCAAGAAATTGATTTGCCGTCGCTTTTCGGCGACCGCGAGATCTGGCTTGAGATCGGGTTTGGCGGCGGCGAGCATATGGTGCATCAGGCCGCGCAAAATCCGCAGGTCGGGATCATCGGCTGTGAGCCGTTCATCAACGGTGTGGCGATGCTCTTGGGGAAAATCCGGGCGGCAGAGACACAGAATGTCGCGGTATATCCCGGCGATGTCCGCAATATGTTTGATGTTTTGCCCGAGGCGTCGGTGTCACGGGCGTTTTTGCTTTATCCTGATCCCTGGCCCAAGGCGCGCCACCACAGGCGGCGCTTTGTGACGCAAGAACATCTGGAACCGCTGGCCAAGGTGTTGAAAAAGGGTGCGATTTTCCGTTTGGCCACGGATATTCCCGATTATGTGCGCCAGACCCTAGAGGAGGTGCCGCGCGCGGGCTTTGAGTGGCTGGCAGAGGGGCCTGCGGATTGGCGCAATCCTTGGGGGGATTGGATTTCGACGCGCTACGAGCAAAAGGCGCTGCGCGAAGGGCGCGTGCCGCATTACCTGACGTTTCGGCGGGTGTAAGCGCGGCGGCGCGCCGCGCAGATCAACGAGCGCCCCTCAGCGCCCAAGCCGATCGCCCAAGCGCCCCAACATGTCGAGACATTGCTGGAGTTGGTCGAGCGAGAGGTATTCGTCGGGCTTGTGCGCCTGATCAATCGAGCCGGGGCCGCAGACGACCGCCGACATGCCATAGCTTTGGAACAGCCCCGCCTCGGTGCCGAAGGGCACGAGATCTGCGCCATTGGCGCCGGTGAGTTCCATCATGATGTCGCGGGCTTCGTTCAGATCGGTGGGTTCGAGCCCGTCCACCTCGCCGATGATTTCGGTGACGACGCTGGCATCGGGGCAAATCTCGCGCATGCGGGGCAGCAGCATTTCTTCGCAATAGCGGCGCAGGTCCTCTTTGACGAAATTGGCATCGGCGGCCTGAACGGGGCGCATCTCCCATTCAATGGTGGCGTTGGAGGCGATGACGTTATGCGCCACGCCGCCCTTGAGCGAGCCGGTGTTGATTGTGGTCCAAGGCGGATCGAAGCGGCTGTCTTTGGGGGCGCGGGCGCGCAGCGCCTCTTTGAGTTCCAGAAGGCGGTTGACGTAGCGCACCGCGTATTCCACCGCGTTCACGCCCCGGTCCGGGGCAGAGCCGTGCCCGGCCAAACCGCAGAAATGGGTGGTGTATTCATAGCAGCCCTTGTGCCCTTCGATAACGCGCATCATCGTGGGTTCGCCGATGATGGCCACGCCGGGGCGCAGGTTGCGGGCACGCAGGCTTTCGACCAAGGCCTGCGCACCGAAACAGCCGACTTCCTCGTCATAGGTGAAGGCAAAGTGAATGGGACGGTCGCGCACCCGCCCTGCGAAATAGGGGGCCATGGCGGTGGCCGCCGCGATAAAGCCCTTCATGTCGCAGGTGCCGCGCCCATAGAGCCGTCCCTCGTGTTCGGTCAGTTCGAACGGGTCCGAGGCCCAATCCTGTTCGGCCACCGGCACCACATCGGAATGGCCTGACAGCACGATGCCGCCGTCCACTTCTGGCCCGATGGTGGCAAAGAGATTGGCCTTGTGGCCGATATCGTCGTGAAAGATGTCGACGCGCGCGCCTGCGGATTCGAGGCGGTGCCCGAGATAGGCGATCATGTCGAGATTGCTGAGTTCGGAGATCGTGGGAAACGCGATCAACTCGCGCAGGAGGCCAACGGTATCGGAAAGCTGAGTGGTCACGGGGAAGGGTCCTGTGATGGCAAAATGAACAACTGCCCGACAGTGTGGATCGCCGCGCGGCCCGTCAACCCCCCGTCTTGGAGCAGCCTGCGCTATGTCCGGTTTGATTGTGTTGTGGGGTATCTGATCGTCTCAGCCGTGTGGTGGAGCGTGCCCAAAGAGACTCAGTCTGTCCATATCTATGGAAAAGCGGCGTATTTTGGGGGGGCGGGATCAAAAACATCTAGCGATTGCGGCGGAAAAAAGATAATTAAGACACAATAAAACAAATCGGCACACCAAAGTGCCGAACCCTGAGGTCAGAGTGGTGGTGTTATGAAAGCGATTGATTTTGTCGCTCGCACAGATGCGGGCAATTCGCAGCGTGGGTCAATTCCGGGGCAAGATGGCGTAAGCATCATTCCGGCGGGCAACGGACAAGAAATTTCTCTTAATCTTCGGCAAATGGACATTCAGGGTTATGCCCGCGATGGCTCTAACCTTGTGATCAACCTGTCAGATGGCAGGGTGGTTGTGCTGGAGGGATATTATTCCGCAACCGGGGCGCCTGTGAGCCGGCTGTTCATCAGCGCCGACGGTTATCTCAATGAGGTGACGCTGAGCGAGGGCGGCGATGGGCCGGTCTATGCACAGTATGGCCCGACCGAAAATTGGGCCAAATGGAGCCCGGATGAAGAGCTGATCTTTTTGGGCGGCAACGAGGTGACGGGGCCGGTCGAGGATGACGAAGTGTCAATGCTGGGGGCGGCCTTTTTGGGGGGCGGCGGTCTCTTGGGGTTGGGCGGCGTCGGGGCTGCGGGGGCCGCAGCGGCGGTTGTCGCCGGTAGCGGTGGCGGCGATGGTGGCGGTGGCCGCGGTCGGATCGAGCCCACGGTCAATGAGGATGGCACGATCACGATTGGCGGGGATCAGGATGATCCCAAGATCACAATCACCGGCGATGCCGAACCGGGATCCGAGGTGGATGTGACCATCGGCGATCAGACGGTCACCACTGAGGCTGACGAAGACGGGAAATGGGAGGTCGTGTTCGAAGACGAGACCTTCCCCGAAGATGGCGAGCATGATGTGGTTGTCGTCGTCACAGAGCCTGACGGCACCGAGACCACGCTAGAAGGGCCGGTGGTGGTGATCGACACCACGCCGCCCGAGGTGGTGATCGAGGATGGTGTGGTGTCGACCGACGATATCGTCAATGCCGACGACTATGAGGACGGCATCGAGATCACCGGCAGCGGAGAACCGGGGGCCGAGATTTCCGTTGTGATCGAGGGCGTCACCGAAACCACGGTCATCGGTGAGGATGGTCAGTGGGAAGTGGTGTTTGATCCTGCTGATATTCCCGGTGGCGAGCGCGAGGTGGCGGTGGTGATCACCGCGACGGATGCGTTTGGCAATTCCACCGTGGTCACGGATGTTGTGGCCATTGATACGGTGCCGCATCCGATTGTGATCAACGCGTCTGAGGTTGGGGGCGATGGTGTTGTCAATCTGGTGGAAGAGGGGGCCGGTGTGGCAATCACCGGCAGTTCGACGCCGGGGGCCACTGTCACGGTGACGGTCGAGGGTGTGTCCCGCGATGTGCTCGTGGGCGAAGATGGCACCTGGCGAGCAGAATTTGATCCGGGCACCTTGCCCGGTGGGCAATATGAGACTGTGGTGACGGCAACCACTGTTGATGCGGCGGGCAATGCCAGCAGCACCACAGGGACATTCCGCGTTGACACTGAAGTGCGCGATTTCGGCATGACCGGTGCGCCCGGTGGGGCCGATGGTGTGATCAACGCCGCTGAGCAGGGCGATGGCTTTACGATGAGCGGCACGGTCGAGCCGGGCTCGACGGTGCGCCTGACCTTTGGCACGGCGGTGGTGGATGCCGTGGTGGCGGCGGATGGCCGCTGGACCGCGACATTCACCGGCGCGCAGATTGCGGGCGGCACTTATACCGGTGATATCGTGGCGGTTGCCACGGATGCCGCAGGCAATGTCAGCGAGTTGCGCCAAGCGGTGAGTGTGGATACCGAGGCCAATGATCTGAGCCTTGCGACCGATGGGGTCGGGGGCGACGGCACGGTGAACCTTGTCGAAACGGGCGGGCAGGTGGCGATCACCGGCACTGCCACGCCGGGGGCGACAGTGACCGTCACATTCGCAGGCGTGACACAGGATGTGGTTGCCAATGCGTCGGGCGCTTGGGTGGCCACTGTCGCGGGCAGCGCGCTGGCGGCGGGAACCTATGACGCCCCGGTCACGGCCGTATCCGTCGATGCAGCGGGCAATCGCGCCGATGTAAGCGGTTCGGTGCGTGTTGACACCGAAGTGCGCGATTTCGGCATGACCGGTGCGCCCGGTGGGGCCGATGGTGTGATCAACGCCGCTGAGCAGGGCGATGGCTTTACGATGAGCGGCACGGTCGAGCCGGGCTCGACGGTGCGCCTGACCTTTGGCACGGCGGTGGTGGATGCCGTGGTGGCGGCGGATGGCCGCTGGACCGCGACATTCACCGGCGCGCAGATTGCGGGCGGCACTTATACCGGTGATATCGTGGCGGTTGCCACGGATGCCGCAGGCAATGTCAGCGAGTTGCGCCAAGCGGTGAGTGTGGATACCGAGGCCAATGATCTGAGCCTTGCGACCGATGGGGTCGGGGGCGACGGCACGGTGAACCTTGTCGAAACGGGCGGGCAGGTGGCGATCACCGGCACTGCCACGCCGGGGGCGACAGTGACCGTCACATTCGCAGGCGTGACACAGGATGTGGTTGCCAATGCGTCGGGCGCTTGGGTGGCCACTGTCGCGGGCAGCGCGCTGGCGGCGGGAACCTATGACGCCCCGGTCACGGCCGTATCCGTCGATGCAGCGGGCAATCGCGCCGATGTAAGCGGTTCGGTGCGTGTTGACACCGAAGTGCGCGATTTCGGCATGACCGGTGCGCCCGGTGGGGCCGATGGTGTGATCAACGCCGCTGAGCAGGGCGATGGCTTTACGATGAGCGGCACGGTCGAGCCGGGCTCGACGGTGCGCCTGACCTTTGGCACGGCGGTGGTGGATGCCGTGGTGGCGGCGGATGGCCGCTGGACCGCGACATTCACCGGCGCGCAGATTGCGGGCGGCACCTATACTGGTGACATCGTGGCTGTGGCCACGGATGCCGCAGGCAATGTCAGCGAGTTGCGCCAAGCGGTGAGTGTGGATACCGAGGCCGGTCTTTTGACGCTGAACGCGGGGGCGATTGGTGGCGACGGCGTGATCAATGGGGCCGAGGCGGATGCTGGCGTGCTGGTCACCGGCACGGCTGATGCCGGGGCAACCGTTATTGTCAGCCTCGACGGGGTTGAGCACACGGTGCAGGCCGATGGCGCAGGTCGTTGGCAGAGCCGCTATGAAAGCGCCGAGATCACGCGTGGCACGCATGTGCCCGAGGTGAGCGCGCGCACGGTCGATGCGGCAGGCAATCCGACCGAAGTCGAGGCGACGGTGCGGGTGGATACGCAGGTCGACAACCTTAGCCTCAGCGATCTGAACCTTGCGATTGGGGCCGATGGGCGCGATGTCATCAATAATGACATTGCGACGGGTGGTTTCAACGTCACCGGCACGATCGAGCCGGGCAGCCGGGTATTTGTCACCATCGACGGGGTGCAGCACGAGGCGCAGGTGGCGGCCAATGGAAATTGGGTGGCACGCTTTGGCCCCAATGAGATTGCACCCGGCGAGCGCGACGTTGCGTTGCGGGTCGATGTGACCGATCCGGCGGGCAATATCGCGTTCCTCACCGATACGGTGCGGGTCGATACCTTGGTCAATGAGCTGAGCCAGGATGGGCCGGTCACGCCAGACAACATCATCAACATCTCTGAGGCGGCAGCAGGTGTCACCCTGACCGGGCAGGTGGAGCCGGGATCAAGCGCCGAGGTGCGGGTTTTTGGCCGGACCTATCAGGCGGTGGTCGATGCGGCAGGCAACTGGTCTGTGAGCTTGCCCACTGCGGATATTCCCCGGCAGGATGGTCAAGCCCCGATGGTGGTTTTTGCGACCGATGGGGCAGGCAATACGCATCAGATCACGAGCAGCCTGACGCTGGATATGGTCGCGCCCGAGACGCCGGGGATCGTGGGCTATTTCCGGCAGGGCGACGGCTATCGCAATGCCACGGTGGAAACGAGCGCGGACGATGTGAGCATTCATCAGGTCGATGCGGGCGGCAATGTGCGCGAATTGGCACTGGGTGAGCAGGCCAACCAATTCACCGGCGAGACGGATTACTTCTTTCTCAACGGGGCAGGCCAGTTGGCACCGGTATCGGATGGCTCGCAATTGGTGGTGACCAGCACAGATGCCGGGGGCAATACCGCAAGCACCTATGTTGTGCTGGATGAGACCAGCACATCGGTTGTGAACATCGCCAATCCCAATCTTAGCGCCTTTGACATCGAGACGATTGATCTGCGGTTTGGCGATCAGGCGCAATTGAGCCTGACCGAAGCACAGGTTCTGGCGCTTTCGGGCAATAGCGATACGGTTCTGGTTCAGGGGGGCGCGGATGACCGCGTGACGCTGACCGGGGCCGAGGCCGCAGGCCGCACACAGATCGACGGTCAGACCTATGACATCTACACGCTGGGCAATGATGCCACGGTCGTGGTGGATGAGGATATCCAGATCGTCACCTGATGCCGGACAGGGACGCGCGCCCGTGCCGGGGTGCGCGTCTCCAAAGACAAGGCCGGAACGGTCGGAGGACTATGTATGGGGACTGTAACGAGGGGTTTTTTGCTTGCGGGGGTCTGTTTGGCGCTTGCAGGGTGTTGGCGCGACGACGGTAGCGATGCCGAAGTGTCACGCGCCGCCGCAGGGCCAGACCTTCGCCCGGATGAGGTGGCGCGGGCCAAAGAGGCCGCAGGTTCCGAGATCATCCGCGATTTGCAGGCGCGCCGATCGGTTTTGGCACCGGGCAGCAGTTTTGATCAGGTGGCTGGATCGGTTTTGGCCGCCTATAGCCGCAGTGCCGAAGCGGATTTGCTGAGTGCGCGGTTGCGCGCCGAGGCGGCATCCAAGAACTGGTTGCCGCGCGTTGGGCCCAATATCAGCCTGACCAGTCTGAGCGATCTGGTCAGCCAGTTGATCGTTGAACAGGTGTTGTTCGACAACGGCCGCAAAAAGGCGGAGCGCGACTTTGCCAAGGCGGATGTCGAGGTGGCCGCCGTGACGCTGGCCGAGGATGTGAACGGGCGCGTGTTCGAGGCGCTCTCGCTCTATCTGGATGCGGCGCAGGCGCGTGAGCGGTTGGTGCTGGAACGGCGCACGCTGGAGGATATGAGCCATTTTGAATGGATCATGTCGGAGCGGGTCAAGGGCGGCGTATCGGATATGTCTGACCTCAATATCCTGCGCTCGCGTCTGGCGGAAATCCGCGAGGTGATGGCTGGGCAGCAAGAGGCCGAAGCCACGGCGCTGGCAGAATTGAACGCCATGGCGGCGCGGCCCCTTGGGGGGGTGACGGGCCTGTCGGAGGTGCCGGTTGACGCGGGGTCTGTGCAATCCTTGGACGTTCTGCGCGCCATGGCCGAGGCCGAACGCGACACCGCTGAGGCGGTGATGGCGCGGGCGGGTTTCTTGCCCGGATTGACGGCGGGGGGCACGGTTGGCAATGGCGACACGAGTTTTGGGCTGAACCTGCGGTCTGAACAATTGCTGGGTTTGGGCACCGGGGCGCAATTGAAGGCGGTGGACGCCGATAAAGAAGCCGCCAAGCGCCGCCGCGCGCAGGCGGATGAGGATAGCAACCGGGTTGTGCAGCGGCTGGAGGGGCAGTTGAGCGCCCTGTCGCGGCAGGTGGGCGAGGCAAGCACGCTGCGCGATACCGCCAAGGCCAATCTTGATCTTTTCCAAGCGCAATACGATGCCGGGCAGCGTGATGTCATGGATGTGGTTGGTGTCTATGAGACCTTTGCCCAGCGGCAAGCGCGCGCGCTGGCCCTGAAATACGAGCTGGCGCTGGCGCGGCTGGAACTGGCGCGGCATTTGGGCGTGCTGGCGGAGGGGAGCCGGATTTGACCAAGGCCCCCGTCGCCCTGACGATCACGACCGGCGCGCGCGGGGGTGAGGCAAGTGGCCCACAACCTGCGCCAGCGCGGTTTGGTGAGCGGGCTGTGGCGCGGGCGAAACTGGGGGTGGCCTATGCCGCGCTTTTGGGTATCGAAGCGGTCGAGCGCGATATTCTGGAGGCGATGATCGCCAGCAAGGCGGGGGGTGGCCCTACTGACCAGCCGCAACCGCGCGCCCTGGCCGATGGGTTGGAGGCGGCGGGGCTGATGGCGCGGGTCGAGCCGGTGGCGCATCCGCATCCCGATCAATGGCCGGCGCTGGCGCAGATGACGAGCGGGCAATTCGTGCTGGTGCTGTCACAGGCGGGCAGCGTGTTGACGATCCACGACACCACCTGCGCCGATCAGCGCGCCGAGGTGCCGCTGGCCGAGTTCGAGCCGTTCTTTACCGGCCTTGTGGTGCGGGCCGAGGCCCCGGTGCAAAGCCTGAGCCGCGCGCATGATGCGCCCGAGGCCGCGCCGCATTGGTTTTGGAGCCAGTTTGCCGGGTTCCGGCGGCATATCGCGGAGGTGGCGCTTGGCTCTTTCGTGGCCAATATTCTGGCGGTGGCGGTCGCGCTTTTTGCGCTTCAGGTTTACGACCGGGTGATCCCGCATCAATCCGAGGCGACGCTGTGGGTATTGGCGGCGGGGGCGGGTCTTGCGCTGGTGATGGAAGCCGCGCTGAAAATTGCGCGGGCGCAGTTGATGGACGGGGCCGGGCGGCAGATCGAACTCAATGTGCAGCGAATTCTGATGGACCGTATTCTTGGGATGCGGTCCGAGATTGCGAGCAAGAGCCCGTCGCAGATATTCTCGGCGATGCGGGAATTCGGATCGGTGCGTGAATTCTTTACCGCCTCGACCATTGGCACGCTGACGGATTTGCCGTTCATCGTGGTGTTTCTGGCGCTGGTGGCGTCGATTGCGGGCAATGTGGTTTGGGTCTTGATTCTGGGCGGGGTGATCATGGTTCTGCCCGGTTTCCTGCTGCAACGCCGGATGATGCGGCTGACGCAAGAGATGCAGGGGGCGAGCGCACGGGGGGCGCGGCTGTTGCATGAGGCGATATTCGAGTTGGATACGCTCAAGACGCAGCGGGCCGAGGACCGGTTTCGCCGGATTTGGGGCGAGTTGACGGCGCTTCAGGCGATCAAGTCGAGCGAGCAGCGGCGGCTGGGATCGGTGCTGAGTTTCTGGGCGCAGGCGGTGCAGCAGGCGACCTATATCGTGGCGGTGATCCTTGGCTCTTATCTGGTGTTCGCGGGCGAATTCACTGTGGGTTCGATCATCGCCGTGGGGATTTTGACCAGCCGCACACTGGGGCCGCTGACGCAGCTTTCGAGCACGCTGGCACGCTGGGGAAATGTGAAATCGGCGCTGGTGGGGTTGGATGCGATTGCGCTGGCGGATCAGGACGAGGGCGAGGGGCGCAGCTATTTGCGGCGCACGGCGTTGACCGGTGCCTATGAGCTGCGCGAGGTGCAGTTTGCCTATGACGCAGGCGGAGCGCCGGTGCTGGATATTCCGGGGTTGATCATTCAACCCGGTCAGGTGGTGGCGGTGCTGGGCACCAACGGGTCTGGAAAATCGACCTTTCTCAAGCTCTTGTCTGGGCTTTATGCCCCAAGCCGGGGGCGATTGATGCTGGATGGCACCGATATGGGGCAGATCGCGCCGCGCGATTTGCGGCGGATGATCGGCTATCTGGGACAGGATGTGCGGCTGTTCACCGGCAGCCTGCGCGAGAACCTGAACCTGACCTTGCTGGAGCGCGATGACGCGCGGCTGATGCAGGCGCTGGATTTTGCCGGTTTGGGGCCCTTTGTGCGCGGGCATCCCAAGGGACTGGACCTAGAGATACTGGACGGCGGTCAAGGGCTGAGCCAAGGGCAGCGGCAGAGCATTGGCTGGGCGCGGCTATGGTTGCAGGACCCGGCGGTGTGCCTGTTGGACGAGCCGACGGCGGCGCTGGATCAGACGCTGGAGCGCACGCTGGTCAGCCGGTTGGAGACATGGCTGAAGGGGCGCACGGCGGTGATCGCGACGCACCGGATGCCGATCCTGAGCCTGACAAGCCGGACACTTATTCTGCAAGCCGGGCGGATGGCGGTGGACGGGCCGCGCGATCAGGTGCTGGCGCATCTGGCGCAGGCGGCAGGCACCGGGCCGGGAGGGGCATGAGATGAGTGACGTTGGCGCGCGCAGCACGGCCAGCATTCTGGCGGAATTGAACGGGCGCTTGCGGGGGCCGAGCCTGATGGTTTGGCTTTGTGCGGCGAGCGTGTGGATTTTCATCCTCTGGGCGGCGTTTGCGTGGATCGACGAGATCGTGCGCGCGCCGGGCGAGTTTATTTCCACCTCGCGGCCGCAGATCATCCAGAATCTTGAAGGGGGTATTCTGGCGGAATTGCTGGTGCAGGAGGGGGATGTGGTGGCGCGCGGCGATGTTCTGGCGCGGCTGCACGATACGCGGTTCAATTCCGAAGTGGCGGATCTCCAGGACCAGATCGCGGGGCTTGAGGTGCGGCAACTGCGGCTTGAGGCGGAATTGGCGGGGCAGTTCGATTTTACGGTGCCCGACGGGCTGGCGGGGCAGGCGGGGGAAATGGTCGCCTCGGAGCGCGCGCTGTTGAAGGCGCGGCAAGAGGATTTCGTCAAGCGCAGCGAAGGGGCCAAGCGCGTGATGCAGCAATCCGCCGAGGAAAAGCGGTTGTTGGAAGGATTGCTGGAGAAAAAGATCGTGGCGCTGATTGAGGTTACGCGCGCCCGCAAGGCGCATGCGGATTCCGAGAAACGCTATGATGAGATCATCACCCAAGCCGAGTTGGAGCGGGCAGAGGCCTATTCCGAGACCCTCAAGGAATTGGCGACGCTGCGCCAGAATTTGCGGGCCAGTCAGGATCAGTTGAACCGGACGGTGCTGCTGAGCCCATTGCGCGGGGTGGTCAACAATCTGAGCGTGACGACGATTGGCGGTGTGGTGCGCCCCGGCGAAGAGATTCTGGAGATCATCCCGCTGGATGAAGAGATGTTTGTTGAGGCGCGGGTCGAGCCACGCAATATCGCCAATATCCGGCGCGGGCAGGAGGCGACGATCAAACTGACCGCCTATGACTATACGATTTATGGCACCCTAAAGGGCCGGGTGGATTTCATTTCAGCCGATACGTTCAAGGATGAGCGGGCGCGTGAGGCGGATGGTGATCCGCATTACAAAGTATCGCTGCGGGTGGATATGAGCGCGCTAACACCCCGTCAGGCGGGGATAGAGATCAGACCGGGTATGCAGGCCGAGGTGGAGTTGCACACCGGCGAAAAGACCGTGCTGCAGTACTTGCTGAAACCGCTCTACAAGAGCCAACAGGCGCTGCGCGAGCCGTAAGGCACGTTGCGTCTGATCGGGGTCATATCGCCCCGGTCCCCGAGCCGTGGCCACGACGTTACCTCGGAGAGGTCCCGGGGCAAGCCCGGGACGGGGGTGGTTTTGATGGGGCGCAACACGCTATAGAGGCAGGGCAATGGGCATGAAAAAGGCGGCTGTGGCACGGGGCCACGCCGCCTTTTTGGTTCTGTGCCTGGCTTAGCCTTCGGCGGGCTCGNCAATTTCTGGCACGCCCATTCCCATTTATCCAGGGCAACTGATGCCCCATTGGATCTCTTCTGCCAAAGCGAAGGGGTATGACATCGTAGCCCGCGTGATCGACCGTTTTCACCTCGCGCTGCGTTGTCGCCTTTGTGGCGCTGTAATCAAGGTCAGGCTGTTCACGCTCATGTCGGCGCAACCGCTGTGCCCCACCTGCGTGCAGACCGGTTGGATTTCAACGGCAGAGGCTGCGGGCCTGACATATCTTGGCCGCTGCCCTGAGGATCGGCACTATGCATTCTACGAAGCGCCTTGCGGGCACCAGCTCCGCCGGCAGATCGAAATCCTTGAACGTGTTGCGACAGGCGAAACCGGCGTCCGGTGCGACATTTGCCATAAAGAAAATGAACAAGATGAAGCGACGGCACAGGGTTGGCGGCTCATCGGCCGCGATCCCGACGGCAACGCAAATTACCGGAGCTACCAACACGGTGCCTGCGGGCATGTCCAGCGCATCGCGCGGGTAAACATGCAATCGGGCCGGGTCGGTTGCGGGGGCTGTGGAGAGAAATGGACCGCCGCCCCGAGTCACCTGTATGCGATGCAGTTCGTCATGCCGAACAGTCGTAGGCTGGTTAAAGTGGGCTATTCGAACAACCCCGCGAGCCGCCTTTATCATCAGCTTTCCCGCGATCCGAACATGCCCCGCAAACTCCTCAGGACGATTCCCGTCGCGTCGGGCCAGATGGCTATCACGTTGGAAAAGGCGCTGCACCGCAAACTGCGCGACGAGCATCCCGACGCTGTCGTCGATCCGGACGTCTACCACGGCCTGATCAAAGTGCAGTCGGAAATCTACGACGCCGCCCTGACTGCAAAAATTCTGGCTGAACTTGAAGCGATTGCCAGCCGCATTGCCCCGCCCGCCTCATAACCCGCGAAGAACAGCCATCACGTTTCTCCGGCCGAATACGGTCGGAAATCACCATTCACATATTCTATATGGAGGGCGCGATTATGCCCCTGAACACAGCACAAAAACCCGATTGGTCGACCTACGCCGACACGCTGATCACGCGTCTGCGCAAGGTCCACGGCGTCCATTTTCAGAGCGAGAAAGACGATCCGTCAGAACTGGATATTCTTTTTCAAAAATTCGAAGGGCCCGAACCGGCTGAGACGTTTTCAGATCGTGCTGACCTTCCCTCTCGCTACGTGCCTGCGCGGCAACTGCTGTCTGTCATCCGCCTCGCAGCGACGTTCGGTTCACCGGACGTCGAGTGTGCGGCGTATCACTGCGGCGCGATCACCGTCATCACTGGCATCGCTGTCGAGGATTTGGTGACCTTCAAAAACGTAACCAAAGATGTGTTCCCCTCGCATTGGGAAATCATTGCCCCCGAGGTGACCGACGGCGAGATCACAATGAGTTCCAGAGCTCGTGTCAGACGAATGGTGCGGGACAGTCTCGACAAAATGGAGCCAGTGCTCATCCTTCAGGCGGAGGGCCTCTTTTTGCCAAAGGCCTTGCTGATGACCACCCACACGCTCTTTCAGTTGGTCCCGGCGACTCATGACGTGATGATGACGTTCCTGGAAAATGGTCATCTCGCCGAACAAGTTGCCGGTGCGGGAAACCTTCGTGCCGCCTTGCCATCAGAGGCCAACCTTCAAACGCTCAGCACGATCGAAATCTGCGCCGCTCTACGCACGCCAGTATTGCATCAAGCCGTCGAACGCTTGGGGCAGATGGCACATCACGACGTCCATACGTCAGGGCCTCGTCTTGAGGACATGCGCGGCGACAGCACGGCTCTCACCGCTGCCAGGCGTATCGTCGCCGATCTGAAAGACTGGAAAAAAGGCAAGGCACAGTGGCACGAGATCAGCCGCTCCCTCCTGCTCTACGGCGCACCCGGCACAGGAAAAACATGGCTCGCCCGCGCGATGGCAAACAGCGCTGGCCTTAGTCTCGTGACGGGGACCTTTGGAGAGTGGCAAGCGGCAGGCCATCTGGGCGACATGCTGCGTGAGATGCGTGCGACATTTGCCAACGCGCGGCGCAAGGCTCCATGCGTGCTTGTGATCGACGAGATTGATGCGGTCGGATCACGCGATGCCCTTGATCGGCATTCCAGCAACTACCGCACTCAAGTGATCACAACCTTTCTTACCGAGCTGGACCAGATCGCCCGACAGGAAGGTGTGATCATCGTCGGCACGTGCAACTACATCGAAAGGATCGACCCCGCTGTCATTCGCGCCGGTCGGATGGACATCAAGATCGAAGTCCTTCCCCCTGATGCCGACGCCATTCTCGAGATCCTCCGTTTCCATCTGTCAGAGGATATCGCGGACCATGATCTGCGCCGCCTGTCACGCCGCGCTGTTGGCAAGACGGCTGCCGACATCGATGCCGCGATCCGTGCCGCGCGTTCCGACGCGAGGCACGCGCGCAGTATGTTGTCCCTTGGCATGCTTGAGACATATATGGATCTTGATCCGCGCCATGAAAACCGAAACCGGACCTGGCGGATCGCTGTTCATGAAGCGGGACATGCCGTGGTCGCCCGAGCGCTTCAAATCGGTGAAGTCAAGCGGATCATGATCACTGACCTCGGGGGTCGGATCGACTGCCTGATGCACACGAGTGAAAGCCGCTTATCTGACATCGAGGCCCAGATCGCCTACTCTATGGCAGGGCGCGCGGCCGAACGCCTGATCCTCGGTGAAATCTCCGCTGGCGCAGGCGGCCCCGCCTATTCCGACCTCGCACTTGCTACGCGGGCGGCCCTCAACATCGAAACCACCTACGGCATGGGCTTGCAGGGGCCGGTCTGGCACGAGAACCCCGACGCCGTCCATCTCACAACGCCCGCCATCCGAGACCGGGTCCTGCAGCGGATCACTCAAGCTGAAAGTCGCGCAGGGAAAATCCTTCAAGAGAATGCCCATTTTCTCGAGACATTGGCGCGCCATCTCGTCGAACACAGATCACTCAAGGCGGAAGCAATCAATCGCCTCCTCGATGGCGTTAACGCCCATAGCACGGCGCACCCACGCCAAGATATTTCTGCCTAAACCGACCCAAAACCTACCTCTATCCCGCCTACTCCACCGCCACCTTCCCTTCCACGAAAGCACAGAACTCTCACCCAACACCCACCCATATATATCTTAAAAGGACCCGCGGGGGCGCAGCCCCCGCATCCCGGAGGCGTGAAGACGCCGCCGTCAAGCGAAATTGCAAAATTTTGCCCTCACCGGCTGCCGCTTTCGGCAGGCCTCAATAACCGTCGATCTTGACAAACCTACCCGAATTCCACGAGCTGAAACCTTGCCCCACCTCCCCTTGCCAAGTCTCAAATAGTGGGGCAGAGTGCGGCATCACACTGTGGCATCGCCCGCAGACACGCTGAAGTTTAAGTCAATATTTACAATGACTTAAACACACAGATAAATGGCTCCGTTCCCTACCGCCGGAGCCAAAAATCCCCAAGAAAGCAACAACTTAGCTTAACCCGCTTCAAGCGGCCTTGGTGGATTTTGTTCAGGGGTAACGTATGGAGTAACGCGCTGCGGCGGGTTAATTCGGCTAGGAATCGCGTTGCGAATTTGACACTGTCCCTGCCAAGCTGCATCAGCACGAAAGGCCCGACGCCATGACCTATTCGACAGAGCTTAGGATTTGGATTGATGAGGTAATCGAATCCCTTGGCTATATCAAGCCAGAAGCCGCCTCTAAGATTGTGAAGCTGATAGAGTGCAACGAAAATCAGCACCCTAAACAAATATCCACTTCCTACAGGAAGGGTGACACGCAGCTTTCAAGAGAAGAAAAGAAAGCCTTAGGCTTACGTGCCAATGCACTTATGTCGAAAGAAGCTCTGAACGATTTAAGCGACAATGGCCTTACGATGCAGCTTGCTGCACATGAACAAACTATCCTCCGCGCCGAATTGGCATGGAGTCGTGCCAAGAGCATCGCCTCTGGCAAAGATGTGGGGTTGCGCAAATGGAAATGCCTAGCTCCTTTCCCCACAGAATGTCGGGGCTGCAAGCGTCTTGATGGTAAGATTGTGTCCGCTACTGAAGCCGTGCCCACAGGGCCGCGTGATTGCTATCGTGAGGAATGCGCCATTACTTATGCGCCTCAGGTCAATAAAGATTTCATGATACAAGCATCGCCCTTTCTAACAGCGCCTCGTAGACCATGCGAACTCCAGGCTCCATTGACTGCGCCATCCTTTCGTCCTCATCGCTTGTGCGCAGGCTCTGTTCGTAAAAAGGTGTCTCTGTCGGGGCATCCGTCGAGACACCGAAGCTATCGGCAATATAATCCACCGCCTTGTTATAAACATCGGCAGGCCAGTCAAAACTGACCAGCCGGATGTCATGGGCCGTGATATGCTGCAGCAGTCGAAGGTTATATTTCATCCACAAATCAATGGGGGCGATAACGGGGAGTAGGTTGGGGCCACGGCGCTGAAGTGAGCGAACCACGGCAAAGGGGTGACGAAAGGTGGCGACATAGTGCATATCGGGCACCGCCTCCTGCCAGAAAGACAATGTGAAAACGGTGCGTGGATCCTTGAATCCCCAAACCGGACGGCCGGCAAGGGATGCAATATGTGCGTCCCGACGCGCCCGAAGCTCATCGTTCCATCGCATCTCTTCGGGTGGATTGTCCCAAGTGCCGCCATTCAGCTTCAGAAGGTCATTGTTGATTTGCATGATCTCGGGGTTTTCCTTGTTGCCCCGTAGATTGAACTTGGCAAAATTGATCACATCACCAAGAAACAGACCGCGTTCCTCCAGACATCCAGCCAGACAGCTCGTTCCGCTCCGATGCATCCCAAGGATGCAAACAGTCTTTGCCGCGTAGGTATTTGCCATCTAAAGCCGCCCTGCTGTGCCGAAGAACCATCGCTGACGTTGGTCCGATTTGGTATGTAGTTAAATTCGTCAAGCCGGTCGATATCGTCTCTCTGCTCTTTGACACTAAAATGGTTACCCTGAAACACAGCTTGCAGAACAGGATCATCTGGTCAAATCGCATATGAGTGCAAAAAAGCTGTCCATCGTGTGCGAAAAAGAGGCTGGCTCGCGTGCCTCTGCCAGACGGTTTTGAATATCTAAATCCATGGTTACACTTTGAACAATGGCCGCGATGTCCTCGCATGGCTGGTCTTCGGCCATATGTGCGCCAAGCCCAAGCGCCGCAATTCGTCGGGCGTTTTCCAGCTGATCCCCGATAAATCCGGGGGCCACGATCATTGGAACGCCGTTTTGCAAACAGTGCCAGATCGTGCCGACACCACCCAAAAACAGAATCGACGATAGACCCGGCATTACCGTGTTGAATTCAATCCACTGGTGCAATTCGATATCCTTGCCACGACTGACCGAGTGGAAATGCGCGTGAAGGTCAGGATGATTGCCTAAAAAAAGGCTTACACCGTCGCCTTCGGGTATGCGTGCGATCAGCGCCTCTGTGAGGCGTAACAGATGTTCTGTGCAACCCTGATTTCCGAAGGACACCCCGATACGGCGGACATTGGGTGCGAGCGCGGGCGAGGTATGGTTGTGGATGCTAATGCTCGCCGGATCGTTCACATGCGCGTAGAACCGCATCGGCAGAAACTGCACGTTCAGATACGGTGATCGGAGCCATCCACTGTCCAGCCCGCCCTTCTGCCAGCCAAGCTCGTCCTTCAAGCGCTCACCAAGATCATGATACTCCTGAACCGGCTCCGGCCAAGGGTGAATGTTGAGGTGCCCTTGGGCCGGGTCTGGGAAGAAACGCCAATACCCACCCGGCGTTCCCATCGCCGCATAAGGCAGATCAAGCTTAGCGACAGCAAGTCCAGCTCCTACAAGCAGGCGGTCGATAAAGACCATGTCAGGCCGATGCTGCGCAATGCGCTCCATAACGCGCCGCAAACTTGCGACCCTACCGTCATGTCCTGCTGGGTTTTTCACTATATCGTCGATATGCGGCATGGGCATTAGGTGCAGCAGGTTCAGATCGCCCGCTTGCTCCACGTGGCAGCCATGTCCGCGTAACCGCGCGACTTGATCCCCATATGTGATCCACACGCTGCTGTGTCCTGCAGCCTCAATCTTCTGGCTAAGGCGCAAGAACCCCAGACCGCCGAAATCCATGTGCCCATAGGCGCTTGACACAAGAAACAGGACTTTGATGCCGTTACTCCCAAAGCTTCTTTAAGGCTGCACAACCTAAGCGTTTAGACTAGACCGCGATTGCGTATAATATCGCGAATGCAACCATCCGTAAAAAGTTATTTTCTCACAAATCATTCTACCATAGAGTGATTTAAACTATCCCCATGTTACTCTCGCAACTCGCAGAAGGCGTGAGGTGGCTATTCGCTGAGCTGAACAATACGGACCTAGAGAAACCGATCCATTTTGAGGGCATCAAGCGGGGCATTTGCGGGGCATCCTGATATGATATCCGCCAAAACTTCGCCGGTTTTGGGGGCCATCATCAGCCCATAATGGCTGTGGCCGAAAGCCGCAAAGAGACCATCCTGCCCCCGCACCGCGCCCAATGCGGGCAAGCTGTCGGGAAACGAAGGTCTGCGGCCCATCCAGAAGGACCCTTGCGCAGTGCTCAAATCAGGGCACATCGCCTTGGCTTGACGTGTCAGAATAGCTTGTTTCCGGGGATCAGGTGGCGCGTCAATGGACGCAAACTCTGCGGTACCAGCCAAACGCAATCCGCCAAGCATGGAACTGGCGACGGCCTTGCCATCGACATCCATCACCGAGTGATTGAGAGTGACACCGGGGGCAGCAAATTCCACATGATACCCGCGCTCGGCCACCAGAGGCAGGTTGATCCCAAGGGCCCGCAGCAAGTCTGCTGACCAAACCCCCGCAGCCAGGACAACGCGCGGTGCTGTGAAATTTTGGCCTTTGGCGAAAATCGTCCAGCTGCCATTTTGATGCGACAGACGGATCACTTCAGCTTGAACCACCTCTATCCCAAGCCCCCGCGCCTTCGCGGTCAGGACCTGACCAAGCTGACCGGGTGCGCGGGCACGCGCCTGACCTTTGATCACCACCGCAGCTTTGAAGTCAGACGAAAGTCCGGGCTCCAGCGTCCGCAATTCCCTTGGACCGATCAGGGCCAGATCCCCGCCCTTTTCCACACGGATGCGATAATCAAGGTTCTTCAGACTGGCTTTGTCCGCAGTGCGGAAAGCGTGGATGTAATAGCTCTCAGCAAGCAAATCCTCATGGCCGGTTCCGGCAAGAAGACGGCGATACAGGTCCACGGATGGACCGCACAGATACTCCATACAATCGGACGCGGCACGCGCCTTTTCCTCTGTTGCGTGTCGTAAGAAGCGCAGCCCCCAAGGGATCATACGCGGCCAAAAGCGGGGACGCACCGAAAGTGGGCTATCTCGGTCCAATAGCAATCCAGGCAGGGTCTTCCATATCCCTGGCATGGATTGCGGGATAATGGACCACGGTGAGATAACACCGGCATTCCCAAAAGAGGTTTCTTGTCCGGGTATGCCTCTGTCAATCAGGCGTACCGAAAAACCACGTTCACAAAGGGAAATCGCCGTGCAAATCCCGACAATACCGGCACCGATGATGGTTACATGACCGTCCATACCTCAGACCGCCGCAGGTGTTGAACGCCGTTTGAAAAGCTGGCTCAAGATGGCTGGAGCCGCAATCAAAGCGGCAATCAAATCGGCCTGCAGCGAGGGTGCAATGAACACTATGCCCGACACCGCCAGCAATACTCTCATGAAGGCACCCATCGGGGCCTTCCAGTATCCAACAACCGCCATTGAAAGCGCCAGAACCCCCAAAATGCAGCTCGTGGCGGTATAGGTGAACTCCCATAAATCAAATCCCGTTGAGGAAACGATAAGCAGGACAGGCGCGTACACAAAGGCCATTGGCGCGACGACTTTGCCCAAGCCCAAGGTAAAGGCTGACACACCTGTCCGGAAAGGATTGGAGTTGGCGATGGCCGCCGCCGCATAGGCCGAAGTACAAACGGGGGGCGTAATTTCCGATACGACACCATAGTAGAGCACAAACATATGGCTGGCGATCGGAGGCACGCCAAGCTGTGCCAGAGCAGGCTGAGCCACCGACGCAAGCATGATGTAAAGCGCTGTCGTCGGAACGCCTGCCCCCATCAAGATGCAAGAAATCGCGATGAACACCAGTGACAGGAACAATTGCAGATCTGGGGTTGAGATCATTTCCCAACCGCCAAAGGTGAACATATCATTCAAGCTCATGGCCATCGAACCCGCGCCTTGGGTCACCATAAAGCCCATGCGAAACCCAATACCCGTGGTATTGATGACACCGACGACAATGCCCACAGCCGCCGAGGCCGCCCCGACAGCCAGGGCATATTTTACACCCACTTCTAGCGACTCTGCCATTTGAGGCAGCCGAATACGCGCTTGCGGGTTCAAGGTGGCAACAACCGCACCGATCACAAGCAGCAGGGCCATTTGCCCCTCAAATCCTTGGCCCATCCATTTCCACAAAACAAAGGCAATGAAGGCCGCAGGATAGATCAAAGTGGTCGGTTCACGTAACCGCGCCATGCCCGCGATCACTGCCAGAGAGATGCCGCAAAACGCGGACATGTAAGGCGTGTAGCCAGAGAAAAGCACAACCAGCAGGCCGATCAAAGGAATGATATTCGCCCAGCCTTCCCGCCATACGGCCGCGAATTGGGGCAGGCTGTCCTTTGCCATGCCCTTCAAACCAAGTTTCAAGGCCATCAGATGCACCACAGCGAACACACCGACGTAATGCAATACCGCCGGGACAATCGCTGCAATCACGATTGTGGTGTAGGGTAGCTGTAGAAACTCTGCCATGATGAAGGCTGCGGCCCCCATGATCGGCGGCGTAATCTGACCACCCGCCGAAGCAGCGGCCTCAACGCCACCTGCAAAATGTCCGGGGTAGCCCAGCCGTTTCATATTCGGAATGGTAAGGGCCCCCGTCGACACCGTGTTCGCAACGGAAGAGCCGGAGATTGTCCCGAAAAATGCTGAGGATACGACCGACACCTTTGCCGGACCACCGACATAGCGCCCGGCAAGAATGGTTGCATTGTCTATGAATAATTGCCCCAAACCGGTGCGCTGCGCGATGACGCCAAACAGGACAAAGTGAAATACAATTGTTGAAACGACCCAAAGGGTGACACCGAAAATACCCTCTTGTGGGAAATACATCGACGAGACGAAAGTTTTGAAATTCACGCCGGGATGCTGCAACAAACCGGGAAAATAGGTCCCGAAAAGCGCGTAGGAAATGAATACGCAGATGATGAGCGGCAAAACCCAACCTAGGGTCCGCCGTGCAATATCCAAAACCAACAGGATTATAATGACACCAAAAAATACGTCATACCCGTTGGGATTACCCATTCGGAAGGTTTGTTCCTCGATGCCAAGCGCCGGAATGCCGCGCCACGCCAGGCCCACATACAGCGATGACGCCACGCCCAATGCCATGAAGACCAGATCATAAAGGGGAATATTCCCCAGCCGAAGGCGACTGACTTTCATTGCAAAGGCGCTGTCACTCTTAAAAATTGGAAAGAGCGCGTAGGTGAGAATGAATAATCCCGAAAGATGCCAGCCCATGTGCCAATGATCGGCCGGAAGACCAAACCCCGCAGTCACAAAGTGATAAAGCGCAAAGACCAGTGCCACCGCGCGCAAGACCATGCCAACGTTCGGGCCTACTGCGCGCGTCGCAGCGCCTTCGTCATACTTCCGTTCTATCTCGGCCAACTGCTCTGGGGTCAGCTTGGCCAGTTCTTCGGCGCTCAGGTCATTGCTGCTGTTGGTCACGGGCCTGCCTTGTCATTCATGAAAAGAGGTTGCGATGCCCCCTGGGGGCATCGCTTGGAATGTTTCCTAGAATGAAGACGGCTTATTTGAGCAGCCCTGCTTCGCGATAAAAGCGCTCTGCTCCGGGATGCAGCGGCACCCCAAGGCTATCCACCCCGTTCAACGCCGTTTCCGGCCGGATCAGCTTGCCTTTCGCGTGCCCATTGTCGAGCAAGTTGCGGGTATTGTCATTCCAGAGCGCCTTGGTGATCCCGTAAACAAGATCGTCCGAAAGATCCGAGGAGACAACAAGATATGCCGAAACCGCAGGGGTCATCGTATCGTTATCAATACCCTCATATACGCCACCGGGAATCTTTGAGGGAATGTAGGCAGGCACCACATCGTTGATTTTCTGCATTTCTTCGTCGCTGAAGGAATACAGCGTCATGCCCTTGGTCGAGGCAAGCTGAACCATCGCCGCCACAGGCCAACCCGCCGCATAAAAGAAGGCGTCCAATTGCCCATCCGCCAGACGTTCAGCAGATTGCGAATTGTTCAACTCGGCCTCTTCCATGTTGTCGCGGTTCACACCCCATTCTTCGAGCATTTTCAGAACAGCCACTTGGGTGCCAGACCCCGCCTGCGCAATGCCAACCCTTTTGCCTGCCAGATCACCCAACCCGTCCAAGGTTGCCCCGGCGGGCATCACGAGATGCAGGTCTTCTGGAAAGAGGTTGGCGACAAGTCGCAGCTTGTCATGCTTTTTGCCCTCAAATGTGCCAACACCAAGGTACATCTCACGCGTCACGTCGGCAGCAGCAAGGCCGGCTTCCAATTCGCCGTTCTGCACAGCCGCGTTGTTAAAAACTGAGGCGGTTGTAGATTGTGCAATCGCAATCAGTCCGGGAACGCCGCACTGTCCCCCCTCTTCGCAGGGTCGAGATCCGGGAGGAGAGGATATCCCATTGGCGATCGTTCCGCCAATCGGGAAATAAGTTCCGCCTGCACCGCCGGTTCCAATGCGAAAAAAAGTTGGGCTTTGGGCCATTGCCGTGCCGGCCATCAACGCCGTTGCCAAAGCTGCCACTGCCATTTTCTTCATCAATGCCATTCTAAACTCCCCGTTTTTATTGGCTTTACCTCCGCGATGCGAAGGCTTGTCGTGGTCGCGAGCTTAATGGTAGCGTTGATAAAGACAAATTTGTTATAACTCTAAAAAACAAGGAAAAACTTATATAGTGAAGCTCCAGCAACTCTCTGTTTTTCGTGAAGTCATGGCTACCGGCTCCGTCTCGCAGGCGGCGAGGCGTTTGGGGCGCACGCAGCCTGCGATCAGCCTTTCCTTGCGAGAGCTCGAAGCGTCGCTCGGTATCACTCTTTTTGAACGTGAGGGGCGCCGCCTTATCCCGGTGCCAGAGGCCTATTACCTGTTGGCAGAGGCGGATGAAGTGCTAGACCGACTGTCTACAGTGTCTCGCACCATGAAAAGCCTCGGGGATGCCGCGAGCGGCAATCTTAAGGTTGCCGCGATGCCCGGACCATCCAGTTATCTTTTCCCCGGATATATCAGTCGGGTTCTCGGCGATTTCAGGGATATCAAGCTGACATTGACGATGCGAAGTTCGCAACAGATCCTCGAGTTGGTGGCCACCCAAAGCATTGATTTCGGCTTTGCGGATCTGGATTTTCAGCTTGAAAAGCGCAAAGGTCTTTTGACGGCAGAAACCTTTTCTGCACGCTGCTTCTGCGCCTTGCCTCAGGCGCATCCCTTGGCTCAAAAAGCCGCGCTATCTTGGGAAGATTTGCATGATCAACCGATGGGCGGCTTGCACAGCGCGCATTGGCTTCAAAAACGTATTCACATGGCATTTCAGGGGCATGGCGCACGGTACAATCAAATCATCGAAAGCCAATTTTTCATCCCGCTTTTGCAATTTGTGTCCCAAGGGCAATGCTGCGCCATCGTCGATCCGATGACCGTGGCCAGCGAACAGCAATCAAGGCTGAACGGGGATGCGTTGGTATTTCGTCCGCTCGCTCAAGACCTTCGATATGATTGCGCTATTTTTGTCCCCAGATTGCGCCCGATGTCGCAGTTGGCAAGACGGGTAAAAGACGGATGGAAGGCCGAGGTGCTGCGCCTGATGACGGTGCTTGGCGCAGATCCGATGACGGATATTTACTCTAATGAGTGAACACGAGGTCGGAGCCGCGGCGCACCTCCTCGAGTCGTCCGAGGATGCCTTGCGACTGCGGATATCAGCCTAGGCCAAGGCGAGTGATCTGGTTCCACATAGAACCGAGATGATCTTAACACCACATCCATTTGTTTTCCGGCACCAAGGTGCGCTTTCCCGAAGACAGAATGTGTTGGGCCCCCCGCAGATGGCGAGGGGCCCTGCCCCATGTCCGGCTCAGCCGAAGATGAAGTCACCACCATCCAGCGTTGTCGCCTCTACATCGACCAGTATAATCGTGTGATCCAGATAGCTGACCTGTGTCGCACCAGAACCGTCAAAGGTTGTCGCAGCAATGCTCAGACTCTCAAAGCCGCCGATCACTCCACGCAGATCCAGCAGATCACCCGCAGTGTCGAAATCCGAGATCACATCAACCTCTCCGGCATTGAAGCTGTTGAAGACAAAGACATCCGCCCCGTCCCCGCCTTGCATCTGATCGTCCCCGTTGCCGCCATTGATGGTATCGTTACCCTCACCCCCAAGAAGCGTGTCGCGACCATTGCCGCCAGCAACAAAGTCATCGCCGACACCGCCATCCACCATGTCGTTGCCAAAACCGCCACCCATTTGATCGTTACCAGCGCCACCGCTCATGACGTCCATTCCGGTGCCGCCCCCCATCAGGTCGTCGCCATCGCCACCGCTCAGCGTATCTGCTCCTTGGCTGCCGCCCATACTGTCGTTTCCAGCCCCGCCCGTCAGAACATCGTCACCGCCACCGCCATTGACGAGATCATTCCCGTCGCCGCCATCTGCGGTGTCGTCACCAAGGCCTGCGCCAATGACATCGTCGCCCGCATCGCCAGACAGCTGGTCATTTCCAAGCCCCCCACCGATCCGATCATCCCCGTCGCCGCCCATGGCCACGTCATCACCATTCCCTGAGGAAATGATGTCATCGCCGCCATTGCCAGAGAGCACATCATTGCCGTCACCTCCAACGATGCTGTCCGCGCCGCCGCCGCCGCCAATGTCATCGTTCCCTGCCTCACCAGCTAGGAAATCATTGCCACCCGCACCACGCAGAATATCGTCACCCTCACCGCCAAAGGCCATATCCCCCATGACGCCGGTCGAGATATTGCTCAGACCCTCGTCACCGTCAGACCAACTGCCTGTGTGAATCTCGTCATTGCCCGCGCCGCCAAAGATCGTATCCGATCCGTCGGCACCTGCATCAAACACGCCCCCTGTGGCGGTCGAAACGCGGCTATCGTCATCGCCGGTGATGATGTCATCCCCCGCGCCACCTTCGATCAAGTCATCACCCGCACCGCCAGCGTAGCCATTGTCGTATTCCGACAAGGGAAGCGCCCCCGAAGCCCCAAAGCTGGCGGCATTGAACGGGTCTTCATCATCGCCCGGCCCAGCCCTCAGCGTGTCATTGCCCGTGCCGCCATCAAGCACATCTGCACCTGCATTGCCGAACAGCACATCATCGCCCGCACCGCCTGTGATGCTATCTGCACCGCCGCCACCACCGACATCGTCATTACCAGCATCGCCGTTGAGGATATCGTCGCCACCCGCACCGCGCAGGATGTCATCGCCGTCCCCGCCGTGGGCCACATCACCCATGAAGCCGGTCGAAATATTGCTCAGACCATCATCGCCATCCGACCAGCTTCCGGTGTGAATCTCGTCATTGCCCGCGCCGCCAAAGATCGTATCCGATCCGTCGGCACCCGCATCAAACACGCCCCCTGTGACGGTCGAAACACGGCTATCGTCATCGCCGGTGATGATGTCATCCCCCGCGCCCCCGATAATCAGGTCGTCTCCGTCACCTCCGGCATAGCCGTTGTCGTATTCCGTGCGCGGCAATGCACCCGAGGCCCCAGCATCAGCGCCATTCGGGATATTGGCATCGCTGCCTGCCATGATCACGTCATCCCCTTGGCCGCCGTCAATATCGTCACTGCCACCGTTGCCTGTCAGGGTGTCTTTGCCGCCAAGTCCGATGAGCACGTCATCGCCTGCCCCGCCGTTGATGACATCGTCGCCTTCCGTGCCTGCCACCGTCTCGCCCGCATCGCCCAACGCTAGGGTAACACCGCCCATCGCACGCTGATCGTCAAGAAGCGACAACGCTTGTTCCAGCGTGATCTCCTCGATCTCACCCGCCGCCGCAGGCAGAATAGGAACAAAACCATCCTGAAGGCCATTTACCTCGCCCGGTGTCCCTGCCCCAATGCCATTTGGCACCGACACCCCATGCAGAACGATTTCCCGCGAGGTTAGTGGAAGAATATCCGCGCCCACGTAATCATTCATTGTGACAGGGCTAAAGAAATTTGCGGGATCGTTCAGGTCAAAGGCCCGAATATAGGTGAAAGAACCATCCGCATTGGTCATGGGAGCAGCGCCGTCTTCGGTCAGAGTCAAGAGCACGTCGCCATATTGGCTTACCCCTTCCAGCACTTCCACCAATCCATCCCGGTCAGTATCACTGTTGATGTCCGGGGTTTGTGAGTTTGCAGGATTTCCCTCCAGATCAAAAAGACCGTGAATATGCTGCGGAACAGGTTGGTTCGGCTCCATGCCCTCTACGGTGATGGAGACGTTCAGATATTGTTCGCCGGTGCCTTCAGGCGCGCCAATCGCAAGGATCGCTGTTCCACTGACACCCGAGCCGTTGAGAGCAATGAAATCTACCGTATAGGTAGACTCAGCGCCCCGCAGAAAGGTTTCAAAAGAGGAATAGTTCGTCGCTAGATGTGCCATGGTTTGACCTCCCGTTTGCATGCATCACAGAGCAGTCACGGGGCACCGCCGCCCAAAGTTTCAGAAACGGCAGAAAAAACTTAAGGTCGCGTGCTTTTAAAGATGGATCAGGCTACCTTGGCGAAACCGGATCGCGCCCGCGTTTGGAAAAGAAGCCAACCTTAACAAGTATAGAGACGACAATCGTCACTGACCGTACCAGTGCCGCTTCTTTACCACCACCGCTGCAAAAATGGGCCCATCCCCGGCCCTCACACCCATCACTTGCCGCAAAGAATTGCTGTTGCGCATATCAAGGGGCGGCTTGCAGTTTTTGATCATTCTGACAGTCGCGCGGCAAACAAGTGGCAGATGGTCCAAGATTTCCGCGACCACGCAAATCGAACAACCCTTTGTTGTCAGTTGCCTGCGCGTTCCACCAATGCGACAGGCGCAAGCATGATCGCTGTGGCCTCTTGGGCCAGCAGCATTGTCCCCGGAAGAAGCCCCGCCCGCCCAGAGGGATCTGTCTCAAGGTTACGTCGCACGGCTTCGGTTTGCTTGAGAAAGCTGATAACTGAGGGCGATGTCAGCGCAGCAAGATGGTTCGAAGCCGCGTCTTGGGCGGACGACAGGTTGATGACTGTCACATTCAACCCGGCCACCTCCTCTACGCCCGTTATGTTTCCAAGACGTCTGGGCACGCCCGTCAACCGTGCGGACAGTCGCAAGGCGGGATCGTTCTGCGAGGTGAAAATGACAAACGGATCAGGCAAGTCACCGATGGCCTCTGCCTGAGCGCGAAACACCGACGGGGCAATGTCTGGCGAGAGCAGGACCACCGCAGACATCCGCGACAACATTGCCTCGTCCTTGCGGATCGCCATTTGGCGCAGCACCTCCATCGTCAACTGGGCTCCCATCGAATGCGCGACAAGGACAATGTCGCGTGCGCCCGCACGCCCAAGATCCTCGAGCATCTGTTCAAGCCCGTCCCGCGCAATTAGAACTGCATCCCGATCTGCGGCATAGCCCAGAGGCGCCCCCCGCGACGGCCAAGCATAGTGAACGGTCAACGCGTCGATATCAAAGTCGCGGATCATCTGCGCAGTTCGAAATACCCCATCCCCCAAGGTATTGTTGAACCCATGAATAGTGACCACCACTTCCTTGTCTGTGATCCGGTCCGACGCCAAGGCGCGCGCGACCTCCTCGCGGAATGCAGCCCGACCAGAGAAAGAGGCCACCTCGCGCGTCAAAAAATGCCTGTCAGGGTCCGGGTGCATACCCGGCAGCATCACAATCCCGGGCCTGCGCGTTTTTGGAACGCTGACGTCCACCCTTGCATAGGTCAGAGGCCCCGCAAACTTGGACGACCATCCCCCTGCCGCCTCTTGCGCGCGGGTGGTGCCGACATAGACCGGAACGATGATCTCTCCCGTCAGAGCGGCGGCATCGGGAACCATATCCGCACGCGGCGCGCATCCGGCAAGCCAGATCAAGACCACCCCGAAGCAAAGCCAGCGGTCCATCTTGTGGGCCTGAAAGATGGTAATGGCTGTGCGTGTGGGCATAAGGGCACTCTTCTTCCGACGACACCCAAAGGCCCTGACGGAACACACCTTTGGTTGAGGATTGACTTCGCAAGCTTCAGCCAGAAGGGTTATAGCAGGACCGAGACCACCGATAGCGGCGTCCTGCTCAAAACGAGCATGTCCTCAGGGGCAATGACAGAACCGAAGCGATTTTTTAGACCTTTGTAGCGTGGGAGCCGACAAAGCCGATGTCAGGAAAAGCGTTCACCATGGGCACATCGCCCGAACCCAAAGGCACAATCGGGGCGGCCACGGCAAAATCCAGACGCGCAACCGAGATACGTGATGTTTTCGCCGAGAATTACCTCGACTACCAGTATCGCTTTGTCGAGTTTTTCGTCGAACATCTAGAAGACGTTAGCCGCGCCTTTCGTGGGGACCTACAGCAGATGCTTATTCTGGCCATCATCGGTCAGGTCACGCTCAGGGCGGTCCGCGATGCGGGTATTCGCGACCAAGACCCGTCCCTGTCAAACCTCGAGCGGCCGGGCATCAGCGCGTCCCGTATCGCGGATGTGACAGCCATTCCCCGCCAGACCGTACGCCGCAAACTTGAACTTCTGCGGCAAAAGGGATGGATCACGCAGTTGCCAAACAACAGTTGGACAATGTGCAACCGGGACGGGATATCCGGGGCAAGGGTAGATCTGAATGAGGTGGATCAGCGCGCGATTGACCGGGTCGCGCGCCTCTTCACCGACCTTGAGGCGCTGGTGAATACGTGCCGCTGACGGGCACATTCCTGATGACCAGATGTTGAGGGAATAGAGCCGCGATGCGCCCGGGGTGGCTGACCATTTCGAGCGCCTCATCGCTTGCTCTAAATTCAAAGGGCACATAGCATTTTTGACACTGTCCCAAACGCGAGCGCCTGCAATGCCTTCCAGAGCCTCTTATTCCGCCACGCGCGCTTTCCGCGATGGGCCTTGCCGGTGCAAGGCTTGCGCCCTTTCCACTTTGGCCCCGTGACGGAGACCCGGCAATGAGCCTCCGCCTGATGGTTTTCTTGGCCGCTTTCTCGTTGACGACCTGCGACGATGATGAAGGCCCAGCAGACCCCAAGCCGCCACGCGCTGTCCGCACCATGATCGTCGCCCAAGGGGGCGAGGACGCGTATCGCACCCTACCCGGCGTGCTGACCGCAGCCGAGACGATGCGCCTTGCCTTTCCCGTGGCGGGTAGGTTGATCGACGTGCCGCTGCGCGCGGGCGATCGGATGACCCAAGGAGAAGCGGTCGCCCGCCTTGATCCCGCCGACATCGAGCGGGAAATCACGGCTGCTGAGGCAAAACTGGCGGCAGCGCTTGCGCGCCTTGATGCCACGGACGCCGAATTTCAGCGACAGCGCACGCTCTTTGAGCGCGGCCTTGTCGCACGCGCCGGGTTTGAACGCATCTCAGCGGATCTTTCCGCCGCCTTGGCCGACCGCCGTGTGGCAGAGACAGACCTTGCCGCCGCGCGCGACCGGCTGGACCGCATCACGCTGCGCGCCCCACGCGAGGGCGTGGTGACGGCCCTGCTGGCCAATCGGTTCGAGGAGCTTGCAGCGGGCCAGCCTGTCTATGAGGTTGCCGTGACGGCGGCGCTTCAGGCCGAGGTGCTCGCCCCCGAGGCGCTCTTGGCCGTGATTGCGCCGGGAACGCCGGTCGCAGTGCGGCTACCCGCTTTCCCCGACCAAAGCTTTGCCGCCGAAGTGACAGAAATCGCCGCTGACGCAGAGGCGGGTGTCGCTTACCGCGTCAAGGCGCGACTGGCTGATCCGCCCGAAGGCGCAAAGACCGGGTTTTCGGCGGCCGTCTCATTCACGCTGCCGCGCGCTGCCGGTGCCATCGACATACCCTTGTCCGCACTGATCTTTGCAGACACGCGATCCGAACCGACAGCGGGCGACAGCGCAACCGTCTACGTCTTTGACGAGGCCACCGGCACCGTGCGGGCGCGCCAAGTGCGCATCGACGGGGTGGTCGGCACTGACCTGCTGGTGACAGAGGGGCTATCGCCCGGCGAACACGTCGTGACCGCCGGAGTTGCTCTTTTGAGCGATGGTGAACCCGTGCGCCTCTGGAGCCTGCCGGAATGACAGGCTTGACCCGCGCCGCGCTGGATCGCTGGCGGCTGGTGCTTGCGGTGACGCTGGTGCTGGTTGTGACCGGGGTGATGACCTATTTCACCCATCCCAGCCAAGAAGACCCAGAAATCACCATTCGCACCGCGGTGGTGACGGCCCGCTTTCCCGGTATGTCAGCAGAGCGCGTCGAACAGGTTTTGGTCAAACCGATCGAAGAGGCCGCGCGCCAGATTGCCGAGGTCGACACCATCGAGAGTGCCGCACAGACCGGCTTTGCGACCGTCAAGGTCGAGCTGCGATCTGAGGTGACGCTGGTCAAGCCGGTCTGGACCACGCTGCGCAACCGGATGGACGATCTCGCCCCCTCTTTGCCAGAGGGGACGGTGGGCCCACTGGTCAATGATGACTATGGGCGCGTGGCCGTGACCACGCTCGCGCTGCATGGTGCGGATTTCTCTGCAGCTGAATTACGCGCAACGGCCCGCTGGCTGCGTGATCGTCTGGCGACGGTGCCCCTGATTGGGCGCATTGACCTTTACGGCGTGCAGGACGAGCGGATCTGGATCGAGTTCGACCGCGCCCGTCTCGATCAGGCCGGACTAACGGTTGAGCGAATGCTCGATGCTGTAGCAGATCAGAACCTCATCCTTTCGGCGGGCGCGCTTCAGACCGAGGCAGGGTTTCGCTATGCGCTGAGCACCGATGGGGCCTTTGAGGATTGGCGCGCCATTGGTGACGTGCCAGTGCCTCTGCCTTCAGGCGGCACCACAGTCTTGCGCGACCTTGCGCAGATTTCGCGCGGCTATATCGAGCCGGTGCGCAATCCGGTGTTCTTCAACGGCAATCCGGCGGTGACGCTTGGGGTCTCGATGGTGGAAGGTGGCGCAATCCAAACCTTCGGTGCGGGCCTTGATGCCGCGCTCACAGACCTGCGCAGCGCCCTGCCCCTTGGCCTTTCCCTGGATCTTGTGACCCATCAGCCGCCCATTGTGGCGGCCTCTGTTGCCGATGCAACTGAGAACCTGTTGCAAACCATCGCCACTGTGATGGCGGTGGTGATCCTCTTTCTGGGGATGCGCGCCGGGCTGATCGTCGGGGCAATCGTGCCGCTCAGTATCGTGCTGGCGCTGGTGGGCATGGCGCTTTGGGGTATTCCGCTGCACCGCATTTCGATTGCGGCGGTGATCATCGCGCTTGGCCTTTTGGTGGATAACGGCGTGGTCATGGCCGAGGATATAAAACGGCGCATCGACGGCGGCACCACACCGCGCGACGCCGCGCTCGAGGCCAGCCGCACGCTCGCGATTCCGCTTTTGACCTCGTCATTGACCACGATCCTTGCCTTTCTTCCTTTGATGCTGGCCAGCGACGCGACGGGCGAATTCCTGCGCGCCTTGGCACAAGTGCTGGCACTGACATTGATGGCAAGCTGGCTTTTGTCGGTGACGGTCACGCCCCTTTTATGCGTGCGCTTTTTGCGATCCACGCAGGGCCCAACAGAAACGGCGCCGGGTCGCGGTGCGCGGCTTTATCAGGCGGCGCTGCGCCGGGCCTTGGGGGCGCGGGCACTTGTGCTTCTTGCCACGCTTTTCGCCTTTGCCGTGGCGCTTGCGGCGCTAGGCCGTGTGCCCACCGGCCTTTTGCCCCCCTCGGAGCGGGCACAATTCGTGCTGAGCCTTGAATTGCCCGCTGGCATCTCCGAAGACGAAACCGCGCGTGTCGCACGCCGTCTCGCAGGCTTTCTTGGCGACACCACCGCCAACCCCGAAATCGTTGGCAATGTGGTCTATGTGGGGGCCGGCGGACCACGCTTCTTTCTCGCGCTCTCCCCCCTAGACCCTGCGCCACATATTGCCTTTGCCGTTGTGAACCTTGCTGATGCCACGTCCGTGTCTGTCGTGCGTGAACGTGTCGAGAACTGGATGGCCGCCAATCTACCCGAAGCGCGTGGCTGGACAGAGCTGCTATTCCTTGGAAAAACACCGCCCGGAACGGTCGAAATACGCCTTATCGGCGGCGATGCCGACGCCTTGTTCTCGACGGGTCGGGTGGTCGAGGGGGTCTTTCGCGACATGGACGGCACGCGGCAGATCCGTGGTGACTGGGCCAATCCCGTTCTGCAACTGACGGTCCTGATCGACGAGGCGCGTGCCCGGCGCGCGGGCGTCGCACCATCGGCCGTTGCCCGCACCCTTGCGGCGCGTTTTGACGGGGCGCATGTGACGGATTACCGCGAAGGCGACCGTGTAATTCCAGTGGTGATCCGCGCCGAACAAGAGGCGCGCAACAGTCTGGATGCGCTCGCCGATGTGACGGTGTTGTCAGGGGATGGCTTGGCGGTGCCCCTCATGCAGATCGCCGACTACGGCGGAGAGTTGCAGCCTTGGGTGATCCGACGTGTGCAACAAGAGCGCGCCCTGACCATCTCGGCCCTGCGCCCCGGCCTATCCGCCGCAGAGTTGCTCGCCGAGGTCGCGCCAAGGCTTGAGGCGCTGGACCTGCCACAGGGCATCCGCTGGGAGCCCGATGGCGAAGTCGTCGCAAAGGCGGACGCCAATGCCGCGCTTTTTGCGACACTGCCACAGTGCCTGCTGGGCATCGTTTTATTGTTGATCTGGCAGTTCGACAGCTTCCGCCGCCCGGCGATCATCTTTGCCACGATTCCGCTCGTGCTGGTGGGGGTGGCCCCCGGCATGTTGCTGATGAAGGGAACCTTGGATTTCAATGCGCTTCTTGGCGTGCTGTCACTTGCGGGGATCATCATCAATAACGGCATTGTCCTGATCGAGCGCATAGATGCCGAGCGGGCCCACAATGATGACCTTGGGCAAGCATTGGTCACGGCCTGTGCGGCGCGCCTGCGCCCTATCGTGATGACAACGCTCACCACCATCCTCGGACTGCTGCCGCTGCATCTCTTTGGTGGGGAACTATGGCGCGGCATGACCATCGTGATGATGTTCGGTCTGGGCGTGGGCACGCTCTTGACCCTTTTTGTCGTGCCTTGCCTCTATGCAACGATCTTTGCCGACCAGCGACGCAGTCGTCACCGGCCTGCGGTGCCATAGACCCGCTGGACCGCAACAAAGATCATTGCCGTCGTCCAACCAACGATAATCGTGCCATTGGTCGCCGCAAAGGCACCAAGCAATCGCCAATCCGGTCCCAGAACCATATCGCCATAGCCAAGCGTGGTGAATGTGACGGTTGTGAAATAAAGCGCCTCTTCGACACCGCCAAGAGCGCCCAATCCGATCAGCAACATGGCCCAGAACCAGCACTGCGCGCAGATGGACAGAAAGAACCACATCACAACAGAGATCACGGCCAAGGCCTTGGTCACGGCTCTCTTTGGCATACCCGACGCCCTGCGCCCGAACCGCGCCGCCACCACCATAAACCCTGCATGAATGGCGACAGTGACCGAAATCGCCAACATTCCAATCGCAAGTTGGGGCAAGATCATGCTTGGGTCCAGATACTATGGCAGTCGCAGACTGTGCCCCGCCGTGTCACAGGTTAGGGAGCACAGATTGCTTATGCGGCCCGCATCATAGGGCGGTCAATGCCCTTCTGGTCACAAGGCCTTAGCGCGCCAAAGCTGCCTTGAGCGTGGCGCGGCTGGCGTCCCACCCTTTGTGATGTCAGGCGCGGGCATCCTCGAGAATCATCTGTGCTGCCTTTTCGGCGATCATCACGGTCGGCGAATTTGTATTGCCAGAGGTGATGGTGGGCATGATCGACGCGTCGGCGATGCGCAGGCGCCTGAGCTGTTTCAGCCGCAGGCGTGGATCGACCACCGCCGCCTCATCCGCCCCCATCCGGCAGGTGCCGACCGGGTGAAAGATCGTGGTGCCGATCTCACCTGCGGCGCGGATTAGGTCATCGCGGCTCTGATACGTGGGGCCAGGCCGATATTCCTCGGGGTGATACTGCGCGAAGGCGGGTTGCGCGACAATCCTGCGCGTCAATTGGATGGCGCGGGCCGCGACATCGCGGTCTGCCTCTGCAGACAGGTAGTTTGGGCGAATGGAGGGGGAAGCACGGAAATCAGGGCCGGTCACATGCACACTGCCTCGGCTCTCGGGGCGCAGGTTGCAGACGCTGGCCGTCATCGCGGGAAAGGGGTGTACCGGATCGCCGAACTTATCAAGGCTGACGGGCTGCACATGGTATTGCAGGTCTGGCGTTTCTTTTTCCGGACCTGATCGGGTAAAGATACCCAATTGGCTGGGAGCCATCGACATTGGCCCCGAGCGGGACAGAAGATACTCCAACCCGATCCCCAGCTTGCCGCGCAGGCTGCTGGCCTTTTCATTCAAGGTCGGCACTCCGTGAACCTTGTAGACAAGACGCAATTGCAGATGGTCCTGCAGATTACCCCCCACCTGCGGCACCTCGACCACGGGCGCGATACCTGCGTTCTGCAGCACCGCACCATCACCGATGCCCGACAGCTCCAACAAGGCCGGAGAGCCGATAGCGCCCGCGCATAGCACGGTTTCGCGGGCGGCGTGGGCGGTGATGCGGCGGCCCTCGTGGTGATAGACCACGCCCTTGACCTCGCCCTCTGCAATGATCAGCCGTTCAGCCTGTGCGCCGGTTAAAATATGCAGGTTCTTGCGCGCCTTGGCCGGGCGTAGAAAGGCCTTGGACGTGTTCCAGCGAATGCCAGCCCGTTGATTGACCTCGAAATAGCCGCCGCCCTCATTATCGCCGGAATTGAAATCGTCGGTACGCGGGATGCCCGCCTGTTCGGCCGCCTCAAGGAAACTATCCAGCACCTGCCAACGCACGCGGGTCTTTTCTACCCGCCATTCGCCCCCTGCCCCGTGCAAATCGCTGTCACCTGCGTGATGATCCTCGGCGCAGCGAAAAAGCGGCAGCACATCGTCCCATCCCCAGCCGGTGCAGCCCATCTGCGCCCATTGGTCATAGTCGCGCGCCTGACCGCGCATGTAGATCATGCCGTTGATCGAAGAGCAGCCCCCCAACACTTTGCCGCGCGGATAGAGCAGCGAGCGGCCATTCAACCCCGGTTCTGGCTGAGTGCGAAACCGCCAGTCGGTGCGGGGATTGTCGATACAATAGAGGTATCCGACCGGGATGTGAATCCAGTGGTAATTGTCGCTCCCTCCTGCCTCGAGCAAGAGCACACGGGTTGCCGGGTCTGCCGATAGCCGGTTGGCAAGCACGCAGCCCGCACTGCCCGCCCCGATCACGATGTAATCATATTGATCCATACGCCTACTCCATTCCCTGCCGCATGACGACACGAGTCACCGAACCGGACATGACCGGTCGTTCTTAGATCAGAAATGGGCCGGGCTGTTCAACGCAGCCCGGCCAATGGGTCAGTTTTCAGGATTGAATCCCAGACGCCGCCCCAGACGCGAGGCGTAGAATTCACCCACAAGACCCCGGCGGAACAGCAGCACGCAGACCATGAACACGACGCCCGTGATGATCGTCACCGGAAAGTCAGAGGTGGCGAGATAGTTCTGCAAGGTGACGACAATGCCCGCGCCAAAGATCGGCCCGATCAGCGTGCCGATGCCGCCCAGCAAGGTCATCAGGATGACTTCGCCCGACATTTGCCATGTGACATCCGTCAGCGTGGCGAATTGAAACACCAGCGCCTTGATCCCACCCGCAAGGCCGGTTAATGCCGCTGACATCACAAAGGCCGCCAGTTTGTAACGCGCCACCGAATAGCCAAGCGAGGTTGCGCGGCTCTCATTCTCGCGGATCGACTTGAGGATCATGCCAAACGGTGAATTGACGATCCGCCAGATGATCAACATGCCCAAGAGGAACACACCCAACACAAAGTAATACATGTTGGTGGCCTCTGAGAGGTCGATGAAGCCAAACAGCACTCCGCGTGGTACGGATTGGATACCGTCCTCACCCTTGGTAAAGCCCGCCTGCAAGCAGAAGAAAAAGAACATCTGACTGAGGGCAAGCGTGATCATCGCGAAATAGATACCCTGACGGCGAATGGCGATGGCACCCATAATCAGCCCCAGAACCGCAGCCCCCACAACGCCCAAAAGGATGCCAAACTCTGGCGACCAGCCCCATTCCTTGACCGCATGGGCGGTGAAATACGCAGCCCCGCCGAAAAACGCGGAATGCCCAAAGCTGAGCAGCCCGGTGTAGCCCAAGAGCAGGTTGAAGGCGGCTGCGAAGAGAGCGAAACACAGGAGTTTCATCACGAAGATCGGGTAGAGATAAAACGGAGCCACCAGCAGAAAGGCCAAGGCAATCAAAAGCAGCACGATCCGCACCGTCCCCGCATTGGGCAAGGTGGCAATGGTTTCGCTTGCAACGGGTTCAGATTTGCCTGCCATGTCACGCATCCTTTCCGAACAGACCTGCGGGACGCAGGATAAGGACAATCGCCATGATGACGAAAACCACGATGTTTGAAGCCTCGGGGTAAAAGACCTTGGTCAAGCCCTCAGCGATGCCCAGCATATAGCCCGTCACAATTGCGCCCAGGATGGACCCCATACCGCCCACAACCACGACCGCAAAGACGATGATGATGATGTTGGATCCCATCAGCGGGCTGACCTGATAGATGGGCGCCGCCAGAACCCCGGCAAAAGCTGCAAGGCTCGCGCCCAGACCATAGGTGAAGGTCAGCAACAGCGGCACATTGACCCCAAAGCTCTGAACAAGCGTCGGATTCTCTGTCGCGGCCCTCAGGTAAGAGCCGAGTTTTGTCTTTTCTATCAAAAGCCAGACAGCGATACAGACGATCAGCGAGGCGACAACGACCCAGCCGCGATAGATCGGCAGGAACATGAACCCGAGGTTCACGCCACCCGAAAGGGCCGCCGGGGTTGCATAGGGCTGGCCCGCAGCCCCATAGAAATAGCGGAACGTGCCTTCGATCGTCAGGGCAAGGCCAAACGTAAAGAGCAGGCCATAAAGGTGATCCAGCTTGTAAAGGCGCGACAGCATCGTACGCTCGACCAGAGCCCCCAACAGGCCCACGATCACGGGGGCAAGGATCAGCGCCGACCAATAGCCCAGACCAAGCCAGAGCGACAGCAGATAGGCCGCAAAGGCACCCAGCATATATTGCGCCCCATGGGCAAAGTTGATCACCCGCAAGAGACCAAAGATCACCGCAAGGCCCAGGCTGAGCAGCGCGTAGAACGAGCCATTGATGAGCCCAACCAGAAGCTGCCCAAAGAGGGCGGCTGTGGGCACTCCGAATATCGTTATCATCTCACACTCCCAGAGCTTGGTTCAGGTCTTCACGACGCGCCTCAAGGTCGCCCACCGGGAATTCCATCGCCATCTGTCCGTGATCCATCAGGTAAAAACGGTCCGCGACCCGGCTGGCAAAGCGAAAATTCTGCTCGACCAGCACAACCGTCATACCCCGGCTCTTGAGTTCGGTCAGCACCTCGCCAATGGCGTCGATGATGACCGGGGCAAGGCCCTCTGTCGGCTCGTCCAAAAGCAGACAGCGCGCGCCGGTGCGCAGGATCCGGGCCATTGCCAACATCTGCTGTTCGCCACCCGAGAGTTTGGTGCCGGGGCTGTTGCGCCGCTCTTTGAGATTGGGGAAGAGGCGAAAGATCTCCTCGACCGACATGCCACCTTCGGCCACCTTTGGCGGTAGCATAAGGTTTTCCTCGACGTTCAGCGTCGCGAATATCCCACGTTCTTCGGGGACAAATCCCAATCCGGTATGCGCTGTGCGATGCAGGGGCATGGTCATCAGATCCTGCCCGGCAAACCGCATTTGGCCCGTGCGCTTGCGCAAGATACCCATGATGGTGCGCAGCGTCGTGGTCTTGCCCATGCCATTGCGGCCGAGAATACAGATGGTCTCGCCTTCGTTCACATGCAGGTTGACGCCATGCAGAATATGGCTTTCGCCATACCACGCATGCAGGTCCGTGACCTTCAAAAGCGGTTCGCTCATGCCTCGCTCCCCATATACGCGCTGCGCACGACCGGGTCTTTCGAGACGCTATCGTAATCGCCCTCAGCGATGATTTCGCCCCGTTGCAGCACGGTGACATGGTGGCAAATGTCGGCCACAACCGACAGGTTATGTTCAACCATCAGCACGGCGCGGTGTTGCGCGACATCGCGTATGATATTCGCCACAAGCTTCACATCCTCGCGCCCCATCCCCGCCATCGGCTCGTCCAGCAACAGGACTTCGGGGTCAAGGGCCAGCGTGGTTGCGATTTCCAGCACACGTTTGCGGCCATAAGACAGATCAGACGCGCGGGTATCGCGGTATTCGCGTAGCCCCAGATCATCAATCAAAACATCCGCCCGCGCATTCAGACGGTCCAGTGCCGACATCGGCAGCCAGAATTGGGTTGCCAGATTATTGGGCCGTTGCAGCGCAACGCGCACGTTTTCCAGCACCGTCAGATGCGGGAACACGGCGGAAATCTGAAAAGACCGGACAAGGCCCATCCGGGCGACACGGTCAGGCTTCATTTTCGTTATATCCGCCCCAAGCAAGGTGATCTTGCCCCGGGTGGGTTGCAGGAACTTGGTCAGCAGGTTGAACACCGTCGTCTTGCCCGCGCCATTCGGGCCGATCAGCGCGTGGATGCGCGCGTGCTGCACGTCAAGATCGACGTTGTTCACAGCGGTGAAACCCGAGAAGTCCTTACCAAGACCGCGGGCGGAAAGTACCACCCGCGGTTGGTCCTGCTTGCTCACAGGATGTGCGGTCATCAGCCTGCGATGCCTTACTGCGTCACGAGCGGGCAACCGCTCTCGGCAGGTTTGATATAGGCCACATCGCCGGGGATCGTGGAGAGGACGTTATAGTAATCCCACGGCTCGGTGATCTGATCGGGCGCTTTGACTTCCATCAGGTAGACGTCCTTGATCATGCGACCGTTCGCAGCGACAACACCGTTCTCAGCGAAAAGGTCCTGCACGGGCAGTTCTTTCAGCTTGGCGGCGACCGCTTCGGTCTCATCCGTACCGGCAGCTTCAATCGCCTTGAGATACGATGTCACGGCCGAATAGGTCGCGGCATGGATCATATTGGGCATCGCCTGCGTGCGCTCAAGGAAACGCTTGCCGAATTCGCGCGAAGCGTCGGTGCGGTTCCAGTAGAAGCTCTCGGTCAGGGTCAGGCCCTGTGCTGCCTCTGCACCCAGACCATTCACCTCGGACAGCGTGAACAACAGCGCCGCGAGACGCTGGCCCCCTTGCACGATCCCGAATTCAGCAGCTTGCTTGATGGCGTTCTGCGTATCGGCCCCGGCATTCGCCAGACCGATCACCTTGGCACCAGAAGCCTGCGCCTGAAGCAGGAAGGACGAGAAATCTGTAGACGCCAGCGGGTGGCGGACTGCGCCGACAACTTCACCGCCGTTCGCCTTGACGAAATTGCCGGTGTTCTCTTCCAGCGAATAGCCAAAGGCATAGTCAGCAGTCAGGAAATACCAGGTATCGCCGCCCTGCTCGACCAGTGCGCCGCCGGTCCCCACAGCCAGAGCGTGGGTGTCATAAGCCCAATGAAAGCCGTAAGGCGAACACTGAGCGCCGGTCAGTTCGGTGGTGGCAGCGCCAGTTGTGATGGTGATCTTGTTGGCCTCTTTCGAGAGCGCCTGAACAGCAAGAGCGACCGAAGAGGTGGTCAGCTCCATGATGCTGTCGACCTGCTCGGTGTCATACCACTGACGCGCGATGTTCGAGGCGATATCGGCCTTGTTCTGGTGGTCGGCGGTGGTCACTTCGACCGGCGCGCCCAAAACGGTGCCACCAAAATCCTCGACCGCCATCAGGGCGGCTTCATAGGAATAGCGGCCGCCAAAGTTCGCATAGACGCCGGACTGATCGTTCAGGATGCCGATCTTGACCTTGTCGTCGCTGACCTGTGCCAGTGCAGGCGCGGCCAAAAGGCCGATGGCCGCCACGGATGTAAGCAGTTTACGCATGAGTATCCTCCCAAACCAACCTTCGGCTGCAACTCCCGTTCAACGGGCGCCCAAAGGTTGTGTCATCATTTCAATTCTAGTCCCCGACCGCCTCCCCAGACGCATCGGTGCCCTAGTGATACAGGTTTTAAAGTTTGACACAACAGTTCACTTTTATCTAATTTCATACACTATCTGTACGAAAATGAACAGGCTGGCGGTATGGCGCATCTGACATGGGATGATCTGCAGTTCTTTTTGGCAGTCGCGCGCGAAGGTCAGCTCTCGCGCGCAGCGCGGCAATTGCAAACCAGCCATGTGACCGTTTCCCGCCGGATAGACCGGCTAGAGGCGGGTCTTGACCTGCGCCTCTTTGAACGAAATCCACGCGGTTATGAACTGACCAGCAATGGGCGGCGGCTGGTTGAAACCGCCGAGCGCATGGAGGAAGAAGCAGAGCGTCTTTTGCTGGATCTTACCGGAGACATCAGCGCGCAGCGGGGCCTGCTGCGTGTGGCCATGCCCGAAGGCTTCGCCAGCTTCTTCAGCGAAAGCCTGCTGCCGGGGTTCATGGACAAATTTCCCAACATCGCGCTAGAGCTGATCACACTTCCGCAGGTCATGTCCCTGTCGCGCCGCGAGGCTGATCTGTCGGTCACACTGGATCCGACAAAGGCGTCACCCTACCATTCCGAAAAGATCGTGGACTACGCGCTCAGGGTCTATGGCACCCGCCAGTATTTGGGCGACCACATCCCGATCACCGCGCCCGATCATCTGCTCGACCATCCCTTTGCCGGATATATCGAGGATATGATCTTTGCCCGCGGTCTCGATTATCTGGGGGATGTCCACCCCAAGATCAGGCCAGTGTTCAAAAGCTCTTCGATCTTCAATCAACTGGCGGCTGTGCGGGCGGGTCTCTGCCTCTGCGTGCTGCCCTGCTATATCGCGCGGCATTATGACGATCTGGTGCCAGTCCTGCCGTCAGAGATCACCATCCTGCGCAGCTATTGGCTGACCTGTCACCGGGATGTGCGCGCCATGCTGCGCGAGCGTGCGGTGATGGAGTTCATCAAGACGCATATGCAAATCCATCGCGATCATCTTATGCCATGGCCGGTAGTTTAACCGGGATTAGCCAAGCGAAACAATCAGATGCCCTCGGAGGCGCATAGCGTCGCGTGACCTGCCCATATCCAAGACGTCACGCCACGCGCGAGGTTGAGCCTTGCATCAAGCGCAAAGAACTTGCTTGTGAATGTCTGGGCCAATCCGCTTTTCAGCGCTCAGATAAAGGTGAAATCATCCACGGTAAGCTGCGCGGCGGTGATCCCCTCGACGAGGATCGTGTTGCCATTCACCGTCATCTGCGCGCCCGCGGCTGAATTGACGATATTCATCGCCACCACGAACCCGGCAAGCCCATTGCCACCGTTGTTGATATTCTCGACGCCAGTATCAGGATCAAAGCGGCGGATCAGGAAGCTGTCGATCCCATTTTCGAAATCTGTGATGACATCCGCCTCGCCGTCGAAGAAGGACGAAAAGACGAACTGATCTGCGCCGGTTCCGCCGGTGATCACGTCATTTCCTGCACCTGCGTTGATCGTGTCATTGCCCGCGCCGCCGTTGATGGTGTCGTTACGGCCGCCACCAGCAAGGAAATCATTGCCCTCGCCGCCAAGGATACTGTCATCACCTTCACCGCCGCCGACGCGGTCATCCCCCGCACCGGCATCAATTGTGTCGCGCCCGGTTCCGCCGCCGATGTCATCCGCGCCGTTGCCTGCGTCAATCAGGTCGTTGCCGAAACTGCCCGACATGCTGTCATTGCCATCGCCGCCGGACAGGGTGTCATTTCCTGCGCCACCAGCCACCACGTCATTGCCAGTGCCACCGGACACGGAGTCGTCTCCGAACCCGGCCCCGATGATGTCATCGCCTTCACCGCCGCGAAGCGTATCATTGCCCAGCCCACCGCCCATACTGTCATCACCGGGGCCGCCGCTTACGTCGTCGTCACCATCCGCACCGGCGAGCGTGTCATTGCCCTCACCCCCCGACAGAGTGTCGTTTCCATCTTCGCCAAAGACGCCGTCATTTCCGCCAAGTCCACTGATCGCGTCGTTGCCGCCCTGTGCGCTCAACGTATCGTCACCAGAGCTGCCGATGATCGTATCGTCACCCACTGTTCCTGTCTCTAGCCGTCCGGCGGGCGGTAAGGTTAACACTTGCGCAAGGGTGAGCGTGCCATCCGAAAAGCGGAACTGCTCGATGCCATCGACCGTGTCCCGGCCTTCGGACGAGACAAGCGACAAAGACGTGCCCTCTTGAGATATCCTGACCTCGGTTGAGGCGATTGTGAACACCGCCACATCAAAGCCCGCGCCCCCAATAAGGCGGTCATTGCCAAGGCCGCCCTCCAACGTATCATCACCCGCCCCTGCGCTCAGCGTATCATCGCCCTCTCCACCGCTCAGCACGTCGTTCCCGGCTAAACCTGAAAGGCTGTCACGCCCGGCCCCACCCAAGATTTGATCGCCTTCGGATGTGCCCGAAACGGTGTCGTTCCCATCCCCGCCGATCACGCGTTCAAACCCCGCAAAACTGCCCGATGTGGCAACCGCAACGTCCACCAAGGCGATCTGAAACGCCGCAAAGCTGCTGTCTTGCAGCGTGGGCAAGACCCTGCTCAGGTCATCGGCGCTATTGGCTTGGCTCGGGTTGGCCTCGAACACGTCCAAAGGCGTCAGGGCGACACCACCAAAGATACGGGCCTCGGTGCCATCGCTCTCGGCGATGCCATCGCCATTCGGGTCTAGCTCTACCCAACGTGGGGCGCGGTCAATCAGCGTGCCGCTATAGATACCGGTGGCGAGGTTCAGGTTGATCGCGCCGGATGATGTGCCAAAGTCCAGCGTGTCAAAGCCAGAACCCCCATCAAGGGTCTTGCTGCCAAGTCCAACGACGACCGTATCATCCCCTGCCCCTGCAACGACGGTATCATCCCCAGCACCCGTGATGAGAATATCGTCACCACCTCCGCCCTCAAGGCTGTCATGGCCCGCACCGCCCGACAGCATGTTGTTCAGCGCATTGCCGATCAGACGGTCATCCGCGCCGGTGCCGATCACATTCTCTATGGAAATCAAAACATCAGTGCCAAAGGCACCTGTTGCGCTGCCGGTTTCCAGATTGACCGTCACAGCCCCGAAACTATCCGCAATAATCGCGCCGTCCAGACCGCCGGGACGGGCCCATGTGTAAGACGCGGTGTCATTGCCTGCGCCCCCGTCAAGACGGTCATTCCCGGGACCGCCATGCAGCAAATCCTCGTCAGCGCCACCTTCGAGCGTGTCATTGCCCGCACCGCCATAAAGCTTGTCCCGGCCCTCTGCCCCGCGCAACGTGTCATTGCCGCCACGCCCGAGGATCTGCTCGGATCGGCTGCTGCCGTCTATCAGGTCGTTGAACTCTGTCGCGATGACCACCTCGAAGTTTTCCAAGGTCATATCGACCTGTTCCGAGTTGTTGACCACCAGACCATTGAACGAAACAACCGTGCCCGCTGCAAGATTGGCAACGATCCGCGAGTTGAAATTCACATCGAAGGCAATCGTGTCATAGCCCGTGCCACCGTCAGCAGTGCCGCGAAACCGCTCGATCCGGACCACATCGTTATCCGCGCCCATGATCGCCGCATTGTCCCTACCGGCGTCGTCAAACACGGCAAAGTCATCCCCCGCACCACCCCGGAAAATACCGCCACCACCAGTGTTGAAATTGCCAATGTCATTGCCAAGCCCGGCATGCACATCGGCAAAGCCATTTTGCCCGTCGAACCGATCGTTCCCGTCTTGCAAGAAGAAGAACGCCGTCGCACTGCCACCCGGGGCATAGATGGCGTGGTCGTCGAAATTACCGAGCGAGATTTCCTCAACCTCTCTGGGGCGCAGGGAAAAGAAAACATCCCCAGCATTGCGCAGGTCTTCGCCTTGAACGGTGGTTTTATGGGCCCGCAGGGTAAGGGAAATCGCGCTTTCCACGCGGTAGAACCAACGCGCATCACCAACACCATCAAGTTGCAAGCGGTCAAAACCACTGCCCCCCTTGACCTGAAGTGCCGTCGATCCGCCCTCAACCTCTTCGATCAGGATGAGGTCATCGCCTTCTCCGCCGTCGATGTTTTCCGTGCCCCCTGTGTGGATCACGTCATCGCCGCCCGCACCATGCAACAGACGGGCGGTCGGCGCGCCAAAGAGCGTATCGGCAAGATCCGACCCCATGAACCCTTCGACACCGTCAGTCGTATCCGTGGTGACCAGATTTCCCGCCAGGTCAAACCGGCTGATGCGACCGGTGCCCGCATCAATCCGCACCGGGCCGCTGGCCTCAATCCCATCCATGTAGCTGAGAAGTTGTTGAAGGATCGACGGATCATCAGTCTGATCATTGATATCGAAACGGATCGTATTCGACGAGCTGGTGTAGGACACCACGTCAAAGCCGTCGCCGCCTATATAGTGATCGCTGATCCCAGCCTGTGCCGCGCTGCCCGAAATCATCACATCGGTATTGCCTGCGCCAGCATTGATCACATCCGCACCGCGCCCACCGATGATGTAATCATCCTCGCCGCCAGCGTCGATCGTGTCATTGCCGTCCAGACCCGTGATCACGTCGATCCCATCGCCTGTGTAGATCACGTTTGCCCCATCGGTGCCGCGGATCTTGTGATCCTGATCCGGAGAGGCAATGACATTTTCCACCGAACTCAGCGTGTCCTGCCCCTGCCCAAACGAAGTCCCCGCAATAAGATCGACTGTCAGTCTGGAATTGGCCCCTCTGAGCACCTGAAACGTATCTGTGCCCGCGCCGCCATTGGCTTGGTCGTCGCCACGCCCCGGCACCAGCACATCGTCGCCCGAACCGCCGTTGAGCTGATCGTTCAGGGTCGAGCCAAAGATCCGATCATTGCCACCAAGGCCATTCGCCACATGAAATCCGTTTACCGGGGTTCCCGATGAATTGAGAAACAGAAGATCATCCTCGGCAAACCCATTTCGGTCACCATTCAGGACCGAACCACCGATGAGCGCATTATTAAGGTCGGCCCCGCTAAAGGAGATATCCGTAAACACCACGTGGTCGCCATCCTGAAGGGCGACAAGAACGTCGATGCCGGTGTTGACCGCAGTTTGCGGTGCAAGATGGCTTACGATGATATCGCCGGTATCGGGATCGCGGGCCAATTCATACTCGGTGAAACTTGCCCCGAAATAGAACAGATCGTTGCCCGCGCCCCCATCAAGCAGGTCAGAGCCAGCCCCGGCGATAAGCACGTCATTGCCGCCGCCGCCCAAGATCGTATCGCTTCCGTCGAGACCATCAAGGATGTCATCGCCGCTGTCTCCGGCGAGCAGGTTCGCAACATCATTGCCCCAGCCGGTTGGCCCCTGATCGGCATTCCCCACGACGCCACCAAAAAAGGCATCCTCGACCGTATCCAACAAGGGGATCGTGCCCAGCCCGTCAACGATGTATTCCAGCAGGAAATCCTGAAGAGGCTGGATCAGTTGTTCGAAGGCATCCAACAGGTTGATCGAGGGAATAAGCGCATCAATCGCCGCTTCGGTGGCTTCGAGGATGCTGTCGAGGTTCAGGGTTTCGATGACGAAATCAATGATCGGATTGACGATCAGCCCAACCAGAAAATCGACCGCGTTCAACAGCGGTTGAATGGGGGCGAGAAGGGTCTCGGCGGCGCTGAGAGGGGCCTTGAGGAAATCAAACACCTTTCCGATTTCTTCAAGATCGACAAGCTCGCCAAGAATGCTTTCAAAATCAATGTCCACCAAGACAGCAAGAAACGCGTCCACCTCGGCCTTGACGTTGGTGTAGAGGGTCTGGACACCTTGGATCAGGTCGTTCCGCGCGGCCATTTGTGCTTCGACTGCCGCGTTCAATGCCGTGAAATTACCGCTCCAGCCTTCGGAGCCACGGGTGGCCGCGTCGAGCGCGTCTGAAAAGCTTCCCGTCGCGGCAGAGGCGATTTCAAGTTGCCGCACGCGCAGGGTCAGCAAATCTGCCACGATGCTGAACGTGACCGCAGCACCTGTCAGCCCGGTCTCGATCGTCTCGACAAACTGGCCATCCGCTTCGGTCTCTGGGGTTGCAGTATTATCCTTGCCGCTGATTTGGTCAAATTTGTCGTCGACCCTGTCAACCACCGGTTCGATGCGATTCAGCACTGTTTTGAGGGCCGTCACCGGCGTTTTGAGCGGAGAAACGAACCCGGCGACGGTCAAAAGATTGTTCACCGTGAAAAGGGAATCGTCGATATTCTCTGCGGTCTTATCCGCAGTCTTGTATTTCGTGACGCCAAACTGGGCTGCGGATATCAGCGTGCCAATGCGGAACGTCACATCCTGAAGCGCTTGTAATCTTAGGATTGTCTGATCCGTACGCGCCTTATAGGCGTCAAGTTCCAAGCCCATGAAAACGATCCTTTTGTCTCAGAGCCGAGAGAAATTCATCCCGGCAGAAACTGATATCATTGAAGAAAGGCGCAGATAATAATGACTAAGAATAGCATTTTGCACCCTTTCGGGCAAGCAAACCCCTCAGGGATGCGGTCTGCTGATCGGAAATGGTCAGGGAGGCCGGCGTGGGGTGCCGTCGGTGCCTTGCCGCTCTGATTGTTGCCTCGAACCGAATTCATGTGACGTCCTTGCGACTAAGTGTCTGGACAGCTACGGCATAAATGTCGTGGCAACATGTCAACGGCAGAGCAAAAGTGGGCCAAAGGGCAGCGGAAAATGTTGCCACTTTTGGGCGTGCGAAATTGCGGCATAAGCGTGCGCCACCATCCGGGCGACCGCTCTTATCACAGAGCTGGTGGTTGCCCGGATGCTTTGGCCTGTCAGGGCCAATCTGTGCTAATTGAGGTTTGGTTTTGGGCGTTGCCTGACGCGCTTTGATTTGCCTAGGTGTCCGGTCAAAAAAGAGGCCAGTTCACCAAGGCGGTATCTTGTGCTATTCATAAATTTATAAATCAGGCGATTTCAAGTTGATCATAGAAATATTCTTCAATCACTGAATATTTTGCATGGCGCTCGAGCCATTCAACAACCTGGTTGCATGACATTGGGGTGAGTTTGCTACTTCCCTCTTTATTTCCATCGCCCAAATCAATCCCATAGTGTGATAGCGGTCCACCCTCGCCCGCTGTGAACCAAGCACCATTCTGGGAGCGATAAAGAACTTCGTGGTACCAAGAAATATTATTTTGTGAAGAATGACGAACGAAGGTGATTGCGTTTGACATTTCCGTGTCGTATATTTTCCTATTGAAAATAATTTTCATTACTGCCTTCCTCTTTAAGATTTATGTTATGTATTAAGCGTACAAAGGTTTAACTAATGTTAAATTTATACCATTTTCTAAGTAAGTTAATGAAATTAATCTTCTTTACGCAGACAGGGTCAGGGCATTAACCGCCGGAACTATTGGTAGAGTGGCGTCGCGCTAAGCCCCGATTGGGGTCATTCGTTCTTTCAGATGCCATTACCCGTCGACAGGTTCGATAATCCTGCTGTCATGGAGTTAACGGTCGATAAGCGCCGTGGTTATCTCAGCGCCCCCAAACGGCCGTGGGCTGCGCTAACATTCCTGCCTCTCCACTTCACGGAAACGTATATTCGATGGCTAAGGGTGAAGATCACCGACGCGGACTGCCGGACCGTCAAACAAAACGCCGTTCACGTAAGCGTCCGGTTGAGCTGCGGTTTCAGGCCTTTACGGGCTGCCAGTTCCACGGCATGAGTTCGTCGATGCGATTGATCTTGTGATCAGGCAGACGCTGGAGGACCCATGTGAGCCGTGCTTCGGGGTCGACGTCGTTCATCTTGGCGGTCTCGATAAGCGTGTAGGCGATGGCGGCTGCCTTTCCGCCGCCGATTGACCCCATGAACAGATAATTCTTCCTTCCAAGTGCAAGAGGCGGAACTCTATGCCTCTTGGGAGAATTGGGGCGGAAAATACGCCTTGATCGCTCCAACTTAGGGGCCGCCCAAGCAGGAGGCGGCCCCGTTCTTTAGCTGCTATTCGGCGATCCGCAAAATCATTTGCAAGACGAAGGCCTTCGAAAGCCTGGGATGATCCGGAACGCCTCCAGGACGCGGGGCTCCTTCCCGACCGACGAGATCGCAGCCAAGTCAATCTACTTCGCCATCCGCAACTGCGAAAAGGATAACCGAAGTGTCCGGGAATAGTTTGCAACGCGCAACCAGTCCGCCTTGAAGTTGAGCGCGCGCTTCAACGCTTGAGTGTCTGCAATTTAGGGGCCGGGCAGAATAAGTTCATGATACTTCCTTGCCTATGCGCAGCGCTTTCACCTTAAAGACATTCGTTAAGAGCCTTGCGAAGCATGGAAATAGTTGAAAAGCTCGACATCACGCGTGGTCATGTCCCTGACGCGTAGGAGATGCTTTGCTAACGTGATAAGCTGTGCCTTGTGCTCTTTCATCAGAGCAAGAGCGTTTCGTTCAGCTTCCATCAGATGCTGTTCTGCACGCCGTCTCACATACCCGGGTACGCTCCAGATATTTGTTGCAGCTTCTCCGTCCCAAAGCAGGCCTGTTTCCCCAAAGCCCCATTGCCGTTCTATGAACATTGCGACAGAAGTAGCTTTCGCCAAATCACTTTTCTCACCACTACCAGCGCCCGAGCTCGGTGCCCCAAGCACACATATTTCTGCCGCCCTCCCCGCCAAGAGGACGACCAATCGTTCTCGAGCTTTACAGGGCGTCAGGAAGCTAAACGGTTCGTGCTCAACTTTTCCCCCCTCGCCGGTCAGACACACACGTTTTGGCAAGGACCACCCAAGCTGCGTCATAGCAACCACATGTCCGGCCTCGTGTATTGCTGCCCGACGTAGAGTATCGGTGTCTGGCTTTGGCGAAACCCGATCTGTCGCAGCCTCAAGATGGTCTTGGTTGATTGGAATGCCATTCGCCCGCGCACGCCCCAAAGCATCACGAACAACCGCTTCCGCAACAGCGCCCGATTTACCTAAAAGCTGATCAGCTATCGTACACAGATCCAGCCCCCCAGCGTTGGTACTGCCAATCTTTGTCGTCAAAATTGCCTCGAGTCCCTTCTTGTCAGGGGGCGGCACATGCAATTTAAGATCGAACCGACCGCTGCGGATCACGGCAGAATCGACAGCTTCCAACGAATTTGTCGCCCCGAGCAGGACCAGCCCCTCAACATCCTTCGCTCGGTTGATCTGTTCGAGCAAGCCATTGACGACACCGCGCATATAGCCCCCGTTATAATCCCGCGTGTCTCGTTGGGTGAAGCTGTCCAACTCGTCGATGAATAACACTGCTGGCGCAGCCTCTTTCGCCGCAGCAAAGACTCCGTCCAAGGCGCGCAGCATATCGCCCTGATGGCCGTACTTTTGGCAGTCCGCGTAAGACGTGGAGATAATTGGGATACCAGCAGAGCCCGCAAAGGCGTTCGCAAGCGTTGTTTTGCCAGTCCCGGGTGGGCCATAAAATACTGCGCTGGATGTCACCTCATACCATGCAAGTTTTCCCTCACGCCATGCGTTAAGATCATTGAGAAGTCGGTTCAGATCCGTTCGAACCTCGCCTACGCCATGCACCGCATCGAGGGTCAGGTCTGGCTGCCCTTGCGTCATTTTCCGGGCGATTTCAGCGAGCCGATCTGCGACTTTCAACGTTGTTGATGCCGCAAAGGCTGCATCAATCTGCGCCGGTGTCATCCGTTTCAGAAGATGTTCAGACGGCAGACGTTTGCGAATTTCACTCTCCGCAAGCAGACCAGTTGTACTGTGGGTCAACCGCAGAGTCTCGATCACTATATCCGATGTGGGGCCCCGCCAGTCGACCCGGCGCTTAACGAGTGCGCGCGTTGCAGCAGACAGTTGAGTTTCCGCCGTCGTTACGAGCAAAACAGAGGCCCCCAAGGACATGCTGCGTTCGATCTTTGCGTCCAAAGGGCTAAGCTTTTGCCACGCGGATTTACCTGCTGTCCCTGCATCCGTGCCGACAGCGATACTTTCGAGCTGTGCCGTGTCGCCAGACGGCAGGAGACCGCGCCAATGTGTAGTGACGTTTGGTAGGATCTGTTCCATCACGTGGAGGAACGCCAGGGAATGACAGCAAAAGTGCGTGATTTGCCCCGGGCAGAAAAGAGCTTGGAGATCATCCTCGCTGTCAACGATTTGCGCCATGCCAAAAGCCGAGACGATGAGTGACGGCGGTGGGTTGCCGCTGCGCCATGAACGACCTTCATCCGAGGATGACCGGGCCCAAGGATCGACGCCATCCCGTATAGAGGCCGCGATTTCGGCGGCCCCCATACTGTCGGCCATCGGCGGTCGCGGCCCAACTTCTGACATCTGACGGGAAGGTGATGGCGCATCAATCACGACGCCTTCATCGAAATCCGGGGCGTCTGGCTCGTCATAGTCCTGACGGATTTCGATGGTCCAGTTCCAGATCGCGTCGAAGAGACGGCGGACCGTGGCGCTGGCGAGCGCAGCAGCAAAATCACGCGCACTAGGTGTCTTGAAGATTGGTTGTGAGCTCATCGGCAACCTCCTCCGCCCAACATCGGCGAAAGGCTGGAACCGGGGACTTTCCCCCCTGCAAAGCCCAGATCATCAATCGCCTGCTCAAGACTAGCGCACGGGTCTGCGCGCAAAGTTTCAATTTCGGAGATTGCAATCCTCTGCGACCCCTGCCGGTCCGCAGAGAACTTAACTGCGTTTTCGGACAATGCGACCAGCGCCACGAGATCGAAGTCGCTTTCCTGATAGCGTTTAACCCCCGCTGGGGAACGGTGGTAGCCTTTGGTCAAACTATAGTGAAAGTATCCGTCACGGGCCCGACAGCACGTCTTGATCTGCAGCCGCAAGTCTGCGGCTGGATGATAGACGATTCGATCTGCTGGCAGCATTTCAGGCAACTGCGATGTGTAGATACCAAAGCGCAATAAAATACTGTCGACCAGATACTCACCTGCGAGGCCAAACCATTTTGCGTTTCGGGTCATAGTGTCCCGCGACAGGTTCGGGAAATCGCGAATATCGTTGGTGTGGGTGCTGTCGATTTGAGACGCGCACAGCGTTTCAAATCCACTCAGAAGTGGTTGTTTACTCATGCTTTATTCCTTTGTGAGTTATGAGTTGAGCCAGCCGGCGCAGGCGCGCCGACAGGGGAAATGACGTTTCTGAAAATTCTGAAAATCAGGCTGCGAGCGGCAAGTGACGCGTCGACTTATTGTCGCCAGAACGAGCAGACGCATGCTCCAGCATTTGCTCAATACCGAGACGCCCTTCATCTGCGAGGTCAAGCACTGCCGGTGAAATGTCCTGCTGTGCTCGCATCACCCACCGCACTGCATGAGACCGCGCAGCCGCGAGTACCTTCATGCACTCTGCAGTGACGGCACATGACATGAGGACAGCCATACGATGCAGCAGCTTTTCATTTGCAGAGCGCGGTTTAAGGGCTGCGATCACATCGGCCTGAAGTGCGACCAGTTTCCAGGCCGCGTCGACTTCTGCACAATACGGCTGGTGGCAAATCATATGCCAACCTGCATTTGCAGCGAGTTCTTCTTCTTCAAGCGCGAGCAGCACCCGAAGCATCAGTTCGCAAAAGTGATCGAACAAATTGTCTTCTTGTTTTGCTGCGGCTTTCGCCGTCAGCGTGTGAGTGGTAGTAAAATTATTAGACATGATGATCTCCTTCATAGATCTTTGTGTTTAGAGCGAGGTAAGAGCGGCAACTCTTGTCTCGCTTGATATATTATGATATTATTTAATATATGTCAACGGGAAAATGGATATACTTGAAATGACACAACGTGGACGCCCCAAAACCGATTCTTCGGCAATTTTGGTTCGCCTAAATGGAAGTATGCTTGAAGCAATTGATGCAGAATGTGAAAAGCGTGCTGACCGGCCTTCAAGGCCTGAAATGATCCGCCGAATCCTTGCCGATTGGCTTGAGCAGAAGTCGCAATCCCAAAGATAGAAACGTTGCACCAATTGTTGAAACCAAGGGCAACATGTATTTGGAGCGAATGTTTCCCCTTGCCTGAATATTCGCGTGACTCCCAAGGGCTTGGAAACCAGATACTGCCCCTTGGCCCTTCGCGGATCATCTGTCCGCCCGCTTAGCGGTGACAACATGCCTTTGTCTGTCCTGCATCTGCGCTCTCCCGCTCGCACGTTAGCGGTCCGCAAGCCGATAGGTGCAATGTCAGCACAGCAGTGGCGGATCAATTTCTCCGTTGAACTTGCGCGATGACACCAGGTCTGAAGTCCCCCATTCGCCTTATGCCGGGCGCAGCCTTTCAGGCGCGCCCGGATGACCGTGTTCTGGTCTGCGCACCGGATTGAATGCTGACACCTGCACGATTTGCACTGCCCGGCTGCCCGCGAGACCGCGAGACGTGTTCACATTGCCGTAGTTGGATTGCGTACGCGTGCTTTGATGGCCGAGGGCGATCGCTATTTCCTCTTTGCTCCACCCAGCTCCCCCAGATCGCAGATCAGAAGAAAGCGCATGTCGAAATACGTAGGGCGATAATCGGTGTTGCAGTCGCGGAAACGCTACGCGGCCAAGCCTCTCCATCAGCTTCCCAAGCCTGTTCGTCACGCGACGCTGCCGCTCAGTCGGCATAAGCGCAATGCCCATCTGGCTGCGAACCGGCGCAGCCAAACTTATCAGCATTTGACCATCGCAGTGATGTGAGACATGCGCAAAGAGCCAGTGGGCTTCCGGGGTTTGACAGCAAACTTCGATCCTGCGCAGACCTTGCCCTTTTCCATGTCCCCCGGCATCCGCCTCGCCGAGTTTCGCGCCGGAAATCTCAAACCCAAGGTGGTCCAGACCCTCGCGCTCAAACGCCCGGATAACAACGCCCAGGTCATCGGCAAGCTCGGACGGGCGGCATCCCGTCAGCATAAGCACTGCAATGGCAGCACGTGCGTTATCATCTATATATCGGTCTGGCAGTACCGCCCTCGCCCACAGGTGACTGCGCCAGTCGTACCCCGGGCTCTCCTTGGCGCGGCGTCGTTGATGTTGATTGAGCGAGTAAAGCGTTTTTTTCTTTGAGTTTTCTGCTCGAGACGAATTAATTCGCGGGTTGGCAGAAACGTGTCGGACTGCTTTATGCTCAGGATCTGGCGGCACTTGAATCAAGAACTCGACAGCGCGCTCGAACGTCTTAAGCTCAGTAAACGAAAATAACTGAGTGGCGGAATTGATCTGAGACCACGTTTCTTCATCAAGATGACGAACAAGCTCCCCGTGAGCCTCAGTGTAGGTGGTCTTCGCGAGTATGTGCCACCAATACACTGGGGCCAGTTCGAGAACTCTTTGGGCGGCTAACCGCACGAGTGCTGAGCGATAACTTTGACGACTGTTTGCGCCGACCCAGCCGCCATGCTCGGTCCAAGATAGATACGCCCGAAAAGGATCTCGCGAGGGATGCTTGCGCGCTAAAGCTGCCGCCCGCTGCTCATATTTTTGCCAGCTGCCTGACCGATAAAGATCTGCAATTGAATACTTTATGCTAGAATGCAGGGCCAACTGATAGGCCGCGATACTCTTATTAAAGAAATCGTTTTCAAGCCATTTGTTATCAGATGCCGCTTGCAAGTCTGTGAATGGGTCGTCCTTCTTTGGTTTGAAAACATTGGCTTCAAAATATGTCATTTTAGAAATCTCCTTCTTTTTAAAAATTTGTATTCAGATACCGTTTGCGCCCAGCGGGTTCGAAATTGAACATCCCATAGGCCTCCGTAGTGTTCCCCCACTCCGTCGCGGGGAGGATGGTTAAGCCAAGCCTTTGAGCAGTCTTGAATTTGACCTGTCATGCGACCGCCAAAGATGGCGGCGCAGTAATGAAAGCCCAGAACCCAGTCGCAAAAATGTAAAAAGCAGTAACAGATTTGTTGAACCATCCTTGCACCTTTAACCAACAATTGAACCGTCACTTCGGACCAATTCGAGGTGACAGAAATAAATCTTACGCTCCCCAGTTGCGGTTGCCGGAAACACATTGATAACCAAGCGGTCGGATTGCAGCTCGACGATCCCTTGGAACCTGTCGCGAGTTTCGGGGATAGTGATCAAATCAAACGTCCGCTTCTCGAGCTTCAACGACAGACCCTGCAGCAGTCCAACGCGGCGGATATTGCCAGCCCTGTCGCGGGAACTCCATAACTTGACAAAAAGACTCCGCTGAAAGCCGTCCAACTTTAACTCTGCAAGCCAGGCAGGTCTGTCGCGGTCCTTGATTCTCTCAAACACGCCCGCGTAATGAGATTTTCGAAGTCCCGCGAGGGCGTAGTCCGTGAACTGCGTTTCAACCCTAGAGCGGTATACTTGTCGTTGCCTAAGTGCAAAATTCCTATGTTCGTTCATAATGCTCGCCTTTTAATAAAAGTTATTTATGGCTGGAGCCTTATGGAAAAATAAAAATTCGCGTAATTTTGCGTTTCAGCGCTTCTTTCCCGATCTCAGCGGGGCGCGCCTGCTGCGCGAGGTGCGCCCGCCCAGGCAGGTGCAGTTCGAGCGCCAGTTCGAAACCCCGCCGGGCCAGCAGGCCCAGGTCGATTTTGCCGAGTTCACAGTTGAGTTCACCGATAAGCCCGGGATCGTCCGCAAGGTCTGGCTGTTCTCGACGGTACTCGGGCAAAGCCGCTGGCTCTGGGGGCAGTTTTGCCCGAACCAGACGCTGGAAACAGTAATGCGCAGCCACATCGCCGCGTTCGATGTGATGGGCGGGGCCTGCACCGAGATCCTGTATGACCGCATGAAGACGGCGGTCATCGGCGAAGATGCGGCGTGTGTCGTGACCTAAAATGAATCGTTGGTCGCGCTACTGGCCCACTACGGGTCTGCTCCACGGGCATGCCAGCGGTATCGGGCTAAAATAAAAGGCAAAGTCGAGCGTCCGTTCCGCTACGTGCGGCAGGACTTCTTTCTTGGACATAGCTTCCACGATCTCGATGATCTGAATGCCCAGTTCGAAGAGTGGCGCACGACCATTGCCAACCCGCGTGTCCATGCCACGACGCAGCGGATCGTGGATGCACACTTTGCCGAGGAAAGGCCGCACCTTTTGACCCTACCAGCGCGGCCATATGAGGCCGTTCTGACCGTGGACCTGCGCATCAGTAAAGATTGGATGGTCGCCGTCAGCGGCAACCACTACAGTGTGCCCGACACAACACGACGGCGTATCGTCGAGGTGCAGAACCATCCGGCTGAGGTTCGGATCTTCGAGGATGGCAATCTGATTGCCATCCATCCGGTGCTTGAGGGCAAAAACCAGCGTCGGGTTAATCCCAGCCATCGCAAGCCCACCCCGTCCGCACGCAGGGCTGTCCAGCTTCCGTCATCGCCAGCCGATGCGCTGGTGGCCCGGCGCCCGATGGCATTCTATGACGCTGTCGGACGCCGCCTGGCCAGTGCTTCGGAGGCGCGCTCATGATCTCGGTCACAGAACGGATCCGCCAGAGCTTTGTCAGGCTGCACATGGCCCGGGCCATGGAAACACTCGATCAGACCCTCAGCCGCTTGGAGAAGGGCTAGATCAGTGCGATCGAAGCAATCGACGAGCTGCTGGCCGAGGAACTCAGCCTCCGAGAGGGGCGCAGGATCGGTGTCGCGCTACGCACTGCACGCCTGATGCCGATAAAGACCCTCGAAAGCTTCGACTTCTCCTTCCAGCCCTCGCTGGATCGCCACCGCATCATGGCGCTGGCGCAGCTTGAGTTCATCAGGCGCGCCGAAGTGCTGCACTTCCTCGGCCCGCCCGGGACCGGGAAAAGTCATCTGGCCACGGCCATTGGGGTTGCGGCGGTGAAAGCCGGCCGGAGCGTCTACCGCTGCACTTTGGCCGACATGATCGAGGCCCTGACCAAGGCTGAACGCGTGGGACGTCTTGCCGAGAAGATCCGGTTCTACGCCCGCGAATCGCTGCTCATCGTCGATGAAATCGGCTATCTGCCCATCACGCCTGGCGGAGCCAACCTGTTCTTCCAACTCGTCAACGCCCGTTATGAAAATGGCGCAATGATCCTCACCTCAAACCGCGGCTTTGCAGAATGGGGTGAGATCTTCGGCGATCCGGTCGTCGCCACCGCACTGCTCGACCGGCTCCTGCACCACACCGTGATCATCCAAATCGAGGGCGCCAGCTACTGGCTACGCAGCCATGCTGACCTCATCCCCGAGCATGTCCGCACTAACGCACCCATCACCCCGCCACCGCTGCCAAAGCGGCACGGGCGACCGCCCAAAACCAAAAACGGAGTCGCAGATCACTGAAACCGGGTGATCACCGGACCCGTGAAAGTGGGGAATTTCACTTCGGCACTTCTGGGGATTTTTGTAAGCGGCAAGGCGACCCCGTGGGTTAATGGCCGTTCCGTTTTGGGGTAAGCGTTTGGCGATGGTCTGATCGCCGAGGTTTCATGTCTACGACTAGGGGCTGTTGACGTTCATCTGAGTTGAATGATTGATGCGGCTAGTGCAATGAACGCCTTGAAGCTCTGGTCGGTCTTGCATGAGCGCATGGCGATGCCTCTGTTTTCCTTGAGGTTTCCGAAATGGTTTTCGATCAGATGCCGCCATTTGTAGGTTTCCTTGTCGAACTCGGCAGGAAAGCGGCGGTTGGATTTCGGCGGGATGACTGGTGTAATACTCTGTTCGGACAGCGCGGTTCGGAGCCAATCGGCATCGAAGGCGCGATCTGCTAGCAGGTGATCTGCGGCGAGCGTGTCGATCAGCTCCGGCACGCCGCGCAGGTCATGCGCTTGACCCGGCAACAGGCGGAAGTCGACAAGGTTGCCAAGCGCGTCGGTCAGGGCAACGATCTTCGTCGTCATGCCACCGCGCGAGGGTCCTATGGCCTGGCTCTGAGTCCCCCTTTTGCGCCCTGGCCGGAGCGGTGGACCTTGACGATGGAACCGTCGATCATCGCGTATTCGAAGTCGGCGTCCGCAGCCAATGTTCTGAACATGTTGTAGAAAGCATCAGCTTTCACCCACCGCCGGAAACGCTTGAAGACCGAATTCCACTTCCCGAACTCGACGGGCAGTTCCCGCCATTGCGCGCCGGTTCGCACAATCCACAACACAGCCTCCATGAACAGATGTGGATCGCGTCCGGTTTGGCCGGGATCTGTGGCCTTGCCAAGGCAGAAAGGTTCGATGATCGCCCATTGGGCGTCGGTCAAAACATGACGGGTCAAGGCTGCTCTCCTCTGTTTGCAACCTTGAATCAGAACTCAAAACAAATAGGAATCCTGAACGTCAACAGCCCCTAGTTCTACGCCTATGCCTGCGACTGGTAGCTTACAGTTGATTGAAGCAGTTGCAGAGCATTTCGACGGTGCGCCGATTGGTAAGCGACGGCGGTGGTCTGACGCGTTCAAGGAGAGAGTCGTCGCCGCGGCGCTGGAGCCCGGGGTGAATGTGTCACCTCTTGCCCGCAGTCTGAATCGCCCCGAGTTTGTCGGAGACCGTCAACTTAAGTAAGGATGATGGTTATGACAAAAAGCAAAATGGCAAATCGCTACTCGCCAGAGGTCCGCGCACGTGCGGTCCGGATGGTTTTTGAGCATCAAGGCTCTTATGAAACGCAGGCGGGCGCGATTGCGGCCATTGCACCCAAGATTGGCTGTATTCCTCAAACCTTGCGCGAATGGGTCAAGCAGTCCGAGNGGATGGGCCCCGCCCCCCGCGAGGTAGAGCCCCCGGATCGGCGTGCGCGCCGTGGGCCGTTTCAGGCCCGCCGTCATGCCGTGCGGGCTCTGCCCGTAGAGCGATCCGAGAGAGGCGGGAAACATCCGGTCGAAGCGCGCCGGTGTCGTCAGCGCTCCCTCGCCCGGCAAGGGACTGAAGCGCAGGCCAAAACCCGCGAGGGTCTGAAAGGTCCGGGTGTGACATGAGGCGAAATCCTCGGCTGTTTGGGTGAGGCCATCGAGTGGTGGCGCGTTGAGAATGATCTCGAACCGCTCGCGGTGGGGCGGGTGTTCCGAGAGGCCACGATCCTGTGCGCAGATATAGATCGTAGGGTCGCGCGGGCAGCGCCCGGCGTTCAAATCATCGAATTCGCTGCGGGCATCCGTGGCGAAGAACACGTTGTGATGTGCCAGATCAAGGCCCGAGGGCGTGGCGGCAAAGGCCCAGACCTGCGCCGACAGGCTGCGCGGCAGTTTCAGCGTTTGGGACGCAACCGAGGTTGTGGCGGGCCCAAGAGCACCAAGGGCAAGGGCGCGCGGATCGCCGTTGAACACGATGTAATCCGCCGCAAGTCGCGTGCCATCGCCAAGGGTAACACCGCGGACCTGTGCGCCCTCGGTCTCGATCCGCGCGACATGAGCGCCGTAGTGAAAATCTGCGCCATGGGCGCGGGCCAGCGCCTCGAGGCTTTGCGCAAGGCGGTGCATGCCGCCCCGCACCACCCAAACGCCAGCGGCCTCGGCCTGCCAGATGAGCGACAGCAGGGCGGGGGATTGGTAGGGCGAGCCGCCGACATAGGTGGCATAGCGGCCAAAGAGCTGTCTCAGGCGGGGATCATCGAACTGGCGCGCAAGGCTTTGTGCCAGGGTTGAGAGCGGGGACATGGCGTGAAGCAGGGCCGGTTGTCGGGCGACAGTTGCCGCGAGGGCCAGTGCAGAGGGTGCTGCCGCCTGCATCATCGGTGCGTCGAAGGCGGAAAAGAGGCGACGGGCACGGGCGCAAAACTGTGTGAACTGCCGGGCGGCTTTGTTGCCCGCGAAATCATGGATCGCGGCGCGGCTGCGGGTTTCGTCGGCGAAAAGGTCTAGGCGGCTGCCATCAGGCCAGAAATGCCGGGCGAGGACGTCTTGGCGTACGAGGTCAATGTGATCCTCAAGACGCGCGCCGACACTTGCAAAGAGCGCGTCGAACACCGCCCGCATCGTCAGAACGGTGGGTCCGGCATCGACGGGCCCCGCATCCGAGGGTAGGGCACGCATTTTGCCGCCGGGGCCTGCGTGGCGTTCCAGCACGGTGACGGCAAGCCCCGCATGCGCAAGGCGCAGCGCCGCAGCCAGCCCCGCGATCCCGGCGCCGACAATCACAACCCTGTCGCGCGTTTTCAGAGGGGGCGTGTCTGATTTCATAACGCGATTGTTGACTCGCGCGAGCAATGTGTCCAGTATGATTTACACATGGTGTGTCAGAATAATGATACATCCCTCGAAAAAGGAGCGGCCATGCCCATTGAGACCCGCATTGAAGCGGCCATAGCGCAGGCGATTGCGCGGGGGCAGGCGGGGCAGACCCCGGCCCGATTGGCGGATGCCCTCGATTATTCCACCAGCCCCGGCGGCGCGCGCATACGTCCGACGATTCTCATGTCTGTGGCGCTGGCCTGCGGCGATGATCGTCCCGAATTGAGCGATGCCGCCGCTGCCGCGCTGGAAATCATGCATTGTGCAAGCCTTGTGCATGACGATTTGCCCTGTTTCGATGATGCCGATTTGCGGCGCGGCAAGCCTTCGGTGCATCGCGCCTATTCCGAACCGCTGGCGGTGCTGGCGGGTGATGCGCTTATCATCATGTCGTTTGAAATTCTTGCCCGAGTGGCAGAGTGCGATGCGGCACGTGCCAATGCGCTGATTCTGGCGCTGGCGCGGCGCAGTGGCATGCCAAACGGCATTTGTGCCGGGCAGGGCTGGGAGAGTGAGCCGACCGTTGATCTGGAGGCCTATCACCGTTCCAAGACAGGCGCGCTCTTTATTGCCGCCACGCAGATGGGGGCCATCGCGGCGGGGCACGAGCCAGAGCCGTGGTATGAGCTGGGCGCGCGCATTGGCGCCGCGTTTCAGGTGGCGGATGATCTGCGTGACGCGCTTTTGGATGCCGAAACCTTGGGCAAGCCGGTGGGGCAGGATGATCTGCACGGGCGGCCCAATGCCGTATCGGAATTGGGTGTGGCCGGGGCTGTGACGCGGCTAAAGGATATTCTGGCAGGGGCGATTTCGTCGATTCCGTCCTGTCCCGGCGAGGCGCGGCTGGCCAAGATGGTGCAGATGCAGGCCGAGCGCATTATCTCGGTGCTGCCTGCGCGCATGCGGGCCTGACATGACCGTGGCGGGCGATTTGCCCGAGCGCCGAGAGCGGCGGCGCGGTGGTTGGGTGACACGGCTGATCGCCAATCCGCGCTTTCAGCAGTGGGCCAGCGGCTTTCCCCTGACGCGCGGCATTGCGCGGCGCGACGGGGCCGAGATTTTCGATATTGTCCAAGGCTTCGTGCAATCGCAGGTGCTCTCAGCGATCGTTGAGCTGGATCTATTGCATCATCTGGCCGACGGGCCGGAGGCACCAACTGTCCTTGCTCGACGGGCCGGCATGGCCGAAGACCGCATGGCGATTCTGCTTCAGGCGGGTGCTGCCTTGGAGCTTTTCAAGCGGCGGCGCGACGGGCGTTTTGCGCTGGCTCGCAAGGGCGCGGCGATTCTCGGGGTGCCGGGGCTGGAGGCGATGATTCGTCACCACAGCGCCTTTTACGCCGATATGGCCGATCCTGTGGCGCTGTTGCGTGGGCAGGGCGACACGGAATTGGCGCGGTTCTGGCCCTATGTGTTTGGCGCAGCGGCCGAGATGGAGCCAGAGGTCGCGCGGCGCTATTCCGATCTTATGGCGCAGTCTCAGGGGCTTGTGGCGCAGGATGTGCTGCGGATGGTGCCCTTTCGCGAGAGCAGGCATCTGCTGGATATTGGTGGCGGGAGCGGCGCGTTTCTGGCTGCGGTTGCCGCCCGCTATCCCGATCTGCGGCTCAGTCTTTTTGATCTGCCAGAGGTTATTCCTGCGGCGCAGGGGCGATTGACACAGGCTGGTCTAACTGGGCGGTTGACACTTTTTCCAGGCTCTTTTCGCAGTGATCCGTTGCCTGAGGGTGCTGATACCATCTCGCTCATCCGGGTTCTTTATGACCATGACGACGCCACGGTGACGGCGCTTTTGGCCAAGGTGCATGCTGCCTTGCCCCCCGGTGGGCGGCTGATTGTGGCAGAACCGATGGCCGGTGGTGCCAGCCCCGAGCGGGCGGGCGACGTCTATTTTGCCTTTTATACCATGGCGATGGGCACTGGGCGCGCGCGCTCTGCTGCGCGTATTGCCGAGCTGTGCCGCGCGGCGGGGTTTGCGGACATTCGCATCCCGCGCAGCCCGCGCCCCTTCGTCACCAGTGCTTTGAGCTGTGTAAAGAACGGCTGACGAAAATAATTCTGACAGTGTAAAGAAGAGTTGACACTTTAGCCTGTCCCGTTACACTTACAGGCAAGGGGAATCCAAAATCTGACAGTGTCAGACAACGGACAGGAGGCCACCATCGAAACCCGCGCCGTTCATCTCAGAGGACCAGAAGACCTCTCGGTTGATAGCCTGACGCTCAAAGCGCCGGGGGCCGGAGATCTGGTGGTTGACGTGACCCATTCGGGCATTTCCACCGGCACGGAAAAACTGTTCTGGTCCGGTCAGATGCCGCCGTTTCCCGGTATGGGCTATCCGCTGGTGCCCGGTTACGAGGCCGCCGGTGAGGTGGTCGAGGCCGCACCCGGCACCGGTTATAAGCCCGGCGATCATGTGTTTGTGCCCGGTGCTGATTGCTACGAGGGGGCCTTTGGTCTCTTTGGTGGTGCCTCTGCGCGGCTTGTGACCAAGGCGTCGCGGGTGTGCCGAATCGATGCGGGTTTCGGGGCCGAGGGCGCGCTTTTGGCGCTGGCGGCGACGGCGCGGCATGCGATGGCAGGGCTGGACAAGGCAGTGCCGGACCTCATCGTTGGGCACGGCGTTCTGGGGCGCTTGTTGGCGCGGTTGACCATTGCGGCGGGCGCACCTGCGCCGACCGTCTGGGAAACGCAGGCGGGGCGCAGCACCGGGGCGCAGGGCTATTCGGTGATCCATCCCGATACGGACACGCGCCGCGACTACCGCGCGATTTACGATGCCTCGGGCGATCCCGCGATCCTGAATACGCTGATCGGGCGTCTGGCCAAGGGTGGCGAGGTGGTGCTGGCGGGGTTCTATCCCCAGGCGCTCAGCTTTGCCTTTCCCATGGCGTTCATGAAGGAAGCGCGGCTGCGCGTTGCGGCGGAATGGGTCCATGACGACCTGACCGCGACCCGCGCGCTCGTCGAATCGGGTGTGCTTAGCCTGAGTGGGCTGATCACACATCAGGCATCGGCAAATGCCGCGCCGCAGGCCTATCGGACCGCGTTCAGCGATCCCGATTGCCTGAAAATGATACTCAACTGGAAGGACGCGGCATGAAGGACGAAGTACCGAATCTCAAGGATTTCGACCAGCGGCTGCGCGACGAGGCGCATGAAGAGCCCACCCTCGAAATTCCGCAAGGCGAACCCAAGTCCAAGACGCAGATCATCGCGATTTACGGCAAGGGCGGCATCGGCAAATCCTTTACCCTGGCCAATCTGAGCCACATGATGGCCGAGATGGGCAAGCGCGTGTTGCTGATCGGGTGCGATCCGAAATCCGATACCACCAGCCTGCTTTTTGGCGGCAAAGCTTGCCCCACGATCATCGAGACTTCGACCCGCAAGAATCTGGCGGGCGAGCCGGTCAAGATCGGCGATGTTTGTTTCAAGCGCGGCGGCGTGTTCGCGATGGAATTGGGCGGACCAGAAGTGGGCCGGGGCTGTGGCGGACGCGGGATCATTCACGGGTTTGAGCTTCTCGAAAAGCTCGGATTCCATGACTGGGATTTCGACTATGTCTTGTTGGATTTCCTTGGTGACGTGGTGTGTGGCGGGTTTGGTTTGCCGATTGCGCGGGACATGGCGCAAAAGGTCATTCTGGTGGCGTCAAACGATCTGCAGTCACTTTATGTGGCGAACAATGTCTGCTCGGCGGTGGAATACTTCCGCAAATTGGGCGGCAATGTTGGTGTGGCCGGGCTGGTTATCAACAAGGATGACCACTCTGGCGAGGCACAAGCCTTTGCCAAATCGGTGAATATCCCGGTGCTGGCCGCGATCCCGCAGGATGACGATCTGCGCAAGAAATCCGCGAATTATCAAATCGTTGGCACGGCGGCGAGCCAGTGGGGCGATCTATTTGCCGAGCTGGCCGATGCGGTCTCTGTTGCGCCGCCGGTGCGACCCAATCCGCTGGATCAGGACGGGCTTTTGGCGCTGTTCGACAGCAAGGACACGGGCGGCGACTATGTGCTGGAACCGGCGACAGATGAGGATATGCGCGGCAAATATGCAGCGCCCAAAGCCTCTTTGGAGGTGGTTTATGACGATGCGTGAGGAACCCCGCCGCGAGACATTGGCCGAGGTGCAGCGCCTTTTGGCGCGCGCGCGCCCCGATCAATTGCGCCGCCTCTTGGCCGATATTCAGGCCGTTCAGCAGATGACCAACCGGGATGAGCACGCATCCCCCCAAAGGCGGGTGTCATGAGCGATGAAGTCACATATGACGGGGCCGCAGAGGCCCGCGTGATCACCGGCACCGCCGTTGAGACCGCGCCTGACCTGGCGGGTGGCTGCCATTCCGGGGCAGAGATGGAAAAGGCTGCGCGTCTGGCGGGGCAATCGGATTTGCTGGATCAATACGCCCGCGATTATCCCAAAGGGCCGCATGACCAGCCGCAGAGCATGTGCCCGGCCTTTGGCAGCTTGCGCGTGGGCCTGCGGATGAAGCGGGTGGCGACGGTGCTGTCTGGCTCGGCCTGCTGCGTCTATGGTCTGACTTTCGTGTCGCATTTCTACGGCGCGCGCCGCTCGGTGGGCTATGTACCGTTCAATTCCGAGACACTTGTCACGGGCAAGCTATTCGAAGACATCCGCGAGAGCGTGCATGAAATGGCTGATCCGGAGCGGTTCGATGCCATTGTCGTGACCAACCTCTGTGTGCCGACGGCAAGCGGCGTGCCGCTGCGCCTGTTGCCCAGTGAAATCAACGGTGTGCGGATTGTGGGCATTGATGTGCCCGGGTTCGGTATCCCGACCCATGCCGAGGCCAAGGATGTGTTGGCGGGGGCGATGCTGAATTACGCCCGCAAAGAAGTGATGGCGGGGCCGGTTGCGGCCCCTGCGGGTGGCAAGTCTGACCGCCCGACCGTGACATTGCTGGGCGAGATGTTTCCGGCAGACCCGATGATGATCGGCGCGATGCTGGCGCCCATGGGCCTTGCCGCCGGGCCGGTCGTGCCCTGCCGCGAATGGCGCGAGCTTTATGCCGCGCTGGATTGCGGCGCGGTGGCGGCGATCCATCCGTTCTATACCGCTGCAATCCGCGAATTCGAGGCCGCAGGCCGCCCCATCGTGGGTTCGGCACCGGTGGGCCATGATGGCACCGCCGCATGGTTGGCCGGTATTGGCGATGCCTTTGGTCTCTCGTCAGAGAAGGTTGCGGCGGCGCAGAACGCCTTTTTGCCCGCGATCAAAGGGGCTCTGGCCAATGCGCCGATCAAGGGCACGATCACCCTTTCGGGTTATGAAGGCAGCGAATTGCTGGTGGCGCGGTTGTTGATCGAAAGCGGAGCGCATGTGCCTTATGTCGGCACGGCCTGCCCCAAAACACCGTGGTCGGCGGCGGATGCCGAATGGCTGGTGTCCAAGGGCGTCAAGGTCAAATTCCGCGCCTCGCTGGAAGATGACTGCGCGGCGATGGAAGCGGTTCAGCCTGATTTGGCGATTGGCACAACGCCCGTTGTGCAAAAGGCCAAGGCCAAGGGCATTCCGTCGCTTTATTTCACCAATCTTATCTCGGCGCGGCCCTTGATGGGCCCGGCGGGGGCGGGAAGCCTGGCCGAGGTGGTCAATGCCGCCATGGGCAACAAGGCCCGTATGGACAGCATGCGCGAGTTCTTTGCCGGGGTGGGCGAAGGCGACACCGCCGGTATCTGGGAAGGCAGCCCAAATCTGCGCCCCGATTTCCGCGCGCAGCATCAGAAAAAGCTCGATAAGCAGGCGCGTGCCGCCAAAGCGCAGGAGATGATCTGATGCTTATTCAGGATCATGATCGCGCGGGCGGGTATTGGGGGGCGGTCTATGCCTTCTGCGCCGTCAAGGGATTGCAAGTGGTGATCGACGGCCCCGTGGGCTGCGAGAACCTGCCGGTGACCTCTGTGCTGCATTACACCGACGCGCTGCCGCCGCATGAGTTGCCCATCGTGGTGACGGGCTTGGGCGAAGGCGAGATGGGGTCTGGCACCGAAGAGGCGATGAAGCGCGCCTGGGGCACGCTTGATCCGGCGCTGCCTGCGGTGGTTGTGACCGGCTCGATCGCCGAGATGATCGGCGGCGGTGTGACGCCGCAAGGCACGAATATTCAACGCTTTTTGCCGCGCACCATTGACGAGGATCAATGGCAGTCGGCGGATCGGGCGATGACGTGGATTTTCACCGAATTCGGCATGACCAAGGGGCGGATGCCCCCCGAAAAGCCGCGTGAGGAGGGGGCAGCCCCCCGCGTCAATATCCTTGGGCCGATGTATGGCACGTTCAACATGCCCTCGGACCTGCACGAAATCCGGCGTCTGGTCGAGGGGATCGGGGCCGAGGTGAATATGGTGATGCCCTTGGGCGCGCATCTGGCCGAGATGCGCAATCTGGTCAACGCCGACGTCAATGTCGTTATGTATCGCGAGTTTGGCCGGGGTTTGGCCGAGGTTCTGGGCAAGCCCTATCTGCAAGCGCCCATTGGCGTAGAGAGCACGACGCTGTTCCTGCGCAAGCTGGGCGAGATGCTGGGGCTTGACCCGGAACCATTCATCGAACGTGAGAAACATTCGACGCTAAAGCCGGTCTGGGATCTATGGCGCTCTGTGACGCAGGATTTCTTTGCCACCGCGAATTTCGGGATCGTGGCGAACGAGACCTATGCCCGCGGTATCCGGCTTTATCTTGAGGGCGATCTTGGCCTGCCCTGCGCCTTTGCGGTGGCGCGCTGTGCGGGCAAGAAGACCAACAACGAGGAAGTGCGCAGTCTGGTTCATACCAAGCGGCCGCTTATCCTGATGGGGTCGATCAACGAGAAGATCTATCTGGCCGAGACGCGCGCCGGATTTGGCCCGCAGCCGGTATTCCTGCCCATGAGCTTTCCGGGGGCGGCCATCCGGCGCGCCACAGGAACGCCAGTGATGGGCTATGCCGGGGCAACGTGGCTTTTGCAGGAAGTGTGCAACGGGCTTTTTGATGCGCTCTTTCACATCCTGCCGTTGGCCACCGAAATGGATGCTGTGCAGGCTACGCCCACACCGCTGCGCCGGGATTTCCCATGGGATGCCGATGCCGCCCGCGAGTTGGAGCGGATCGTGGCCGAACATCCGGTACTGACGCGGATTTCCGCAGCCAAGACATTGCGCGATGCCGCCGAGGACGCGGCGTTGCGGCAGGGCGACGAACGGGTCGTGTTGCAAACCGTTCAAGCGATTTCCCCCCGTATGACCGGGGTTCCAGTTCGAGAGGAGGACTGAGACGATGACTGACATGACATCAAACCCGCCCCGAGTGCGCAGCCGTCAGGCGCGCCGCCGTGGTCTGGAGTTTCAGCTCTATTTTGCTCTGATTTTTGCGTTGGCGCTGCCCTTCGCCACTCTGCGCTGGATGCGCGAAGTGGTGCAGTATCGCACGCTTGATCTGCGCGGACCCTTGGCGCGTGCCTGGGCCGAGGCGGATCGCACAACGCCACTGATTTTCTCGGCCTGATAGGCCGAGATCACGAGCTGCCTGCTCCATGATGGGGCGGACAGAACCCTGCGGGGCCATGCAGGCCCCGAAGGACCCGGTCGCGGGGCACGCGACGTCAGCATAACGTTCCGGAGGAAAGTTCATGGCTGATAAATCTGACCTGTCGTTCACAGGTCTCACCGACGAGCAGGCCCAGGAGCTGCATTCTGTGTACATGAGTGGCCTTTGGCTGTTCACGGCACTTGCAGTGGTTGCACACATTGCAACCTTCATCTGGTTCCCGTGGTTTTAAGGATAGGGGATAGACATGGCAAAGTTCTACAAGATCTGGCTCATTTTCGACCCCCGCCGCGTTTTCGTGGCGCAGGGCGCGTTCCTGTTCCTTCTGGCCGCGATGATCCATCTCGTGCTGCTCAGCACCGACGGTTTCAACTGGTTTGAAATCGCCGCTGCCAAGTATGGTCAGTGATTTCACTGTCCCAATGATCGCTGCGGGCGGGGCCAACGCCGCCCGCGGCTACCTAACGAAACGAAACGGCTGAGCGGGCACCCGCGACGGCCGGACAACGCGGGGACCACGAGATGGCTTTGCTCAGTTTTGAAAGAAAGTACCGTGTCCGCGGAGGAACGCTGATTGGCGGCGATCTGTTCGATTTTTGGGTCGGGCCCTTCTATGTCGGCTTCTTCGGGGTCACGACCGCATTTTTCGCAGCCCTTGGCACGATCCTGATTTTCTGGGGAGCGTCGCAACAGGGGACGTTCAACCCATGGCTCATCAACATCGCGCCACCTGACCTGAGCTACGGTCTTGGTCTGGCACCGCTGATGGAGGGAGGGTTGTGGCAAATCATCACCTTCTGCGCCACCGGGGCCTTTATCAGCTGGGCGCTGCGCGAGGTGGAAATCTGTCGCAAACTGGGGATGGGCTATCATGTGCCCTTTGCCTTTAGTTTCGCGATCCTGGCCTATGTGACGCTGGTGATCTTTCGCCCGCTTCTGATGGGGGCCTGGGGGCACGGGTTTCCATATGGGATCTTCAGTCACCTCGATTGGGTCTCGAATACCGGATATGCCTATCTGCACTTCCACTACAATCCGGCGCATATGCTGGCGGTGACGCTGTTCTTTACCACCACCTTTGCTCTGGCGCTGCATGGCGGCCTGATCCTGTCGGCGGCCAACCCCGAGAAGGGCGAAGAGATGAAGACGCCCGATCACGAGGACACCTTCTTTCGCGACTTCATTGGCTATTCTGTCGGCACGCTGGGCATCCACCGCGTTGGCTTTCTTCTGGCGATCAATGCGGTCTTCTTTTCGGCGGTCTGTATCATCATTTCCGGCCCGGTCTGGACCAAAGGCTGGCCCGAGTGGTGGAACTGGTGGCTCGACCTGCCGATCTGGCCCTCTCAGGTAGGGATGTGAACCATGATTGAATATCAGAACATTTTCACCCAAGTTCAGGTGCAGGGCACGCCCGAGATGGGCATGGACGACACCGGCGGGCGGCTGACGGCCGAACGCGCCGGCAAGCCCTTCTTCTCGACCCTCGTCGGTTGGCTTGGCAACGCGCAGATCGGGCCGATCAACCTCGGCATGCTGGGTGTGGTCAGCCTGATCAGCGGCTTCATGTGGTTCTTTATCGTCGGCCTCAATATGCTGGCGCAGGTGGGCTGGTCTTTGCCCGAGTTTCTGCGCCAACTCTTCTGGCTGGCGCTGGAGCCGCCGGGGCCGGAGCATGGGCTGTCGATGCCGCCGCTCAATGATGGCGGTTGGTATATCATCAGCTCGTTCTTTCTGCTGGTGGCGGTCTGTGCCTGGTGGTTGCGCACCTATCAACTGGCCGCAAGCCACAAGATGGGCAAACATGTCGCCTGGGCCTTTGCCTCTGCCATCTGGCTCTTTCTGGTGCTGGGCCTCTTCCGGCCGATCCTGATGGGGTCTTGGTCCGAGGCGGTGCCTTACGGTATCTTCCCGCACCTTGACTGGACCACGGCGTTCTCGATCCGCTACGGCAACCTCTACTACAACCCGTTCCACTGTCTCTCGATCGTGTTCCTCTATGGCTCGGTGCTGCTGTTTGCGATGCACGGGGCGACCATTCTGGCTGTGACCCGCTTTGGTGGCGACCGGGAGTTGGAACAGATCGTTGATCGCGGCACGGCGTCTGAGCGTGCCGCCCTCTTCTGGCGCTGGACCATGGGGTTCAACGCGACGATGGAGGGGATTCACCGCTGGGCCTGGTGGTTTGCGGTTCTCACCCCGATCACGGGTGGTATCGGCATCCTGCTGACCGGCACGGTCGTGGACAACTGGTTCATCTGGGCACAAGAGCACAACTTTGCGCCGATGTACGACGGGTCTTATGGCTACGAGGCTTATGGCTCTTACGAGGCCTTTATCGGAAAAGGAGAGTAAGCCATGTTTCCCAAATGGTTTGACAAATGGAACCGTGACAATCCGACCAATATCTTTGGTCCGGCGGTGGCCATCGGCACAGTGGGCGGCGCGGTCTTTGTGGCAGCTCTCTTGGTGACATGGGGCCAGCCCTATGCCACCGAGAGTATGCAGACCGGCCCACGCGGCACGGGCATGTCGGTGCCCGAGTTCAAGGTGGATCTGGCCAAGCCCGATCCCTCGATCGAGAGCTTCCTTGCCTCAACCTCGGCACCCGTTGTGCCACAAGGGGGCGAGCAGACCGCCGGTGAGGCCCGTGAGAACGTGCCGCCGGGGTTGGAAAACCTCACGGTTGAGAACTATGACCGCTTGCTGACCGCGATGCGTGTCTGGACCGGAATTCCCGATCTTTTCGAGAGCCCGGACAATTACCAGACCTCTGTGGGCCATGTCATGATCGGCATGACCCAGAACCTCAACGAGGAATGGTCCGGTCACGTCAACGCCAACAAGGAGGTGGGTGTGACCTGTTACACCTGTCACCGTGGTCAGCCGGTGCCCTCGGACATCTGGTACAAGATCAGCCCGGTCAATGAGGCCGTCGAGGGTTGGTCGGCCAATCAGAACCGGGTGACCGTGCAGTCGCAATACACCTCGTTGCCCTCGGACGCGCTGGAGAAATACCTGCTCGATGGCGAGAGCATCAAGGTGCATGATCTTGAATCCCGTGTGGCGGGTGTGCCGGGCACGGATGATTATCCGGGTATCCAGCAGGCCGAGCGGACCTATTCGCTGATGAATTATGTCAGCAATTCGCTTGGGGTGAACTGTGTGTTCTGCCACAATTCCCGCGCCTTCTATGACGGGGCGCAGGTCACACCGCAGTGGGGCACGGAAATCCTCGGGATCGAAATGGTGTTGGAGTTGAACAACACCTATCTCGTGCCGCTTGAGGGCCTCTTGCCCGAAAACCGGCTGGGACCTGTCTATGCTGACGCGCCCAAGGCCGCCTGCAAGACCTGTCACAAGGGATACCAGCAGCCTCTGCAAGGCACCAATGTGATCGGCGACTGGCCCGAGCTTGCCACGACAAGCGGCGAGCCGGATTACAGCAACTGACAAAGCACGGGGGCGCTATGATGCGCCCCCGTTGCCCTTTGCCGCCCCTCGCGCGGGTGGCATCAGCGCCACCGGGGAGGAGGCCGCCATGACCCACACCAGACCCAACACACCGCTTCTGGACCGTATCGCCGGGCCATCGGATTTGCGCCAGATGCCGGACCGGCAATTGGCCGCCCTTGCCGATGAATTGCGCGCCGAGGTGATTTCCGCCGTGTCGGAAACCGGCGGGCATCTGGGATCATCCCTGGGCGTGGTCGAATTGACAGTGGCCATTCACGCGGTGTTCAGCACGCCGATGGACAAGCTGATCTGGGACGTGGGCCATCAATGCTATCCCCACAAGATTTTGACCGGCCGCCGCGACCGTATCCGCACGCTGCGGCAAAAGGATGGGCTGTCGGGGTTCACCAAGCGCAGCGAGTCGATCTACGATCCGTTTGGCGCGGCGCATTCCTCGACCTCGATCAGTGCCGCGCTTGGCTTTGCTGTCGGGCGCGACATGGGGCAGGCGACGGGCGATGCGATTGCCGTGATTGGTGACGGATCAATCAGCGCCGGCATGGCCTATGAGGCGCTCAACAACGCTGGGGCCGAGGGCCGGCGGTTGTTTGTCATTCTCAACGACAACGAAATGAGTATCGCGCCGCCGGTTGGGGCGATGTCGTCCTATCTCAGCCGCATGTATGCCAGCGAGCCTCTGGCGCGTATGGCGTCTCTCGCCGAAGGGTTCGAGGCGGCGCTGCCGACGCCGTTGCGGGAAAGCGCCAAGCGCGCGCGGCAATTGGTGACGGGGCTTACGGGCTCTGGCACGCTGTTTGAAGAGCTGGGATTTCAATATGTCGGGCCGATTGATGGCCATGACATGGGGCAGCTTCTCTCGGTGCTGCGCGCTGCGCGCACGCGGGCGACGGGGCCGGTTCTGATCCATGTCTGCACCGTCAAGGGCAAGGGCTATGCCCCGGCTGAGGGGGCGGCGGACAAGGGCCACGGCGTGTCGAAATTTGACCCGGCCACCGGCGCTCAGGCGAAATCGAAACCCGGTGCGCCGTCCTACACGGGTGTATTCGGACAAGCGCTGGTCGATGAAGCGGCGCGCGATGATCGCATCGTTGCCGTGACCGCCGCGATGCCTGATGGCACCGGCCTGACCAAAATGGCCGAGCGGTTTCCGGCGCGGGTGTTCGATGTGGGCATTGCCGAGCAACACGCTGTGACCTTTGCCGCCGGGATGGCAGCAAGCGGATTGAAGCCGTTTTGCACGATCTACTCCACCTTCCTGCAACGCGCCTATGATCAGGTTGTGCATGATGTGGCGCTGCAAGGGCTGCCGGTGCGGTTTGCCATTGACCGCGCGGGGCTGGTGGGGGCCGATGGTGCCACCCATGCGGGCGCGTTCGACATCGGGTATCTGGGCAATCTGCCGGGCATGACCCTGATGGCGGCGGCCGATGAAGCGGAACTGGTCCATATGGTCGCCACTGCTGCCGCGCATGATGCAGGGCCGATTGCCTTTCGCTATCCGCGTGGATCCGGCACGGGCGTTGCGCTGCCAGAACGGGGCAAGCCGCTGGCCATTGGCAAGGGCCGCGTCATCGAGGAGGGCACCGATGTGGCGATCCTCAGCTTTGGCGCGCATCTTTTTGAATGTCAGGTCGCGGCCGATATGGTGGCGGATGACGGGATCACCGTGACCGTGGCCGATGCCCGCTTTGCCAAACCGCTCGACACAGACCTCTTGATGCAGCTTGTCAGTCATCACCGTGCGCTCATCACGGTGGAACAGGGGGCGATGGGGGGCTTTGGCAGCATGGTTCTGCACGAGTTGGCGCGGCGTGGCGCGTTTGACAAGGGGCTGATCCTGCGCACGCTCTGCTTGCCGGATCGGTTCATAGATCAGGCGGACCCTGCGGATATGTATGCCGATGCGGGCCTGTCGGCCACGGATATCGCCCATTCGATCCGGGCCGCTGTGGCAGGGCGGGCCGAAGTGGTGCCATTGCGGCAGGTGCGCTGAATCTACGGCGCAGGCGGGCGCGTGACAGTCTGAAGATAGGCCCAGACATCCTGTGCCATTTGCACATCGCGCAATTGATAGGCCATCTTGCCGCGTGCCTGCGGATCATCAAGGTAGGTGCGCAAAAATGCCGTGGCATCGCGGATGTAGCCCACGAAGCCCTCTTCGTTCCAGCGTAGGCCGGATGTACCCGCCGCCACCATCGAGCGGGAATAGTTGAAGCCCGGCACGCTGCCCGCGTGCCGCCCGATCACGCCATAGAGATTGGGGCCGGTGCGCCCACCGCGCACCACCGGCGTTTCTGTCTCGTCGATGATTGAATGGCAGGCCCGGCAATCCTTGAAAAGCGCCTCGCCCCGCTGTGCATCGGCGGCGAGCGTCGCGGTGCCAAGTCCCGACAGCCCAGGAATCAAAAGCCCAAGAATCAAAATCGCGCAAAGGTTGCGCATGCTGAGACCTCCTCGCCTCCGCTTTCCCGTTATTAGGTGGGCGGTCTTGAGGTCAGGTCAATCAGCGGGGCGGGCAGATCACGCGGTTGTCACACCGCGTGCGCTATGCGTTTGACGGCCAGAAATATCACGCCACGGCATGCGCGAGGGCGCATTGCTTCCAGAGCACGGTCAGGGCCCGCACGAGGTGGTCGAGATCGGCGTCGGTATGCAGCGGGCCGGGGGTAAAGCGCAGGCGTTCGGTTCCCTTGGGCACTGTGGGATAGTTGATGGGCTGCACATAGATGCCATAGTCGCGCATCAGGATGTCAGCCAGCATCCGGCATTTGACCGGGTCTTTGATCATCACCGGGATGATATGGCTGTCATTGTCCAGATGCGGAATGCCCACCCGGTCCAGCAAGCTGCGCAACCGCGCCACTTGCGCGCGCTGCGCCTGCCGCTCTGTTTGCGATTCCTTGAGGTGGCGGATGCTGGCCGTCGCCGCCGCAGCCACTGCCGGGGGCAGGGCCGTGGTAAAGATAAAGCCGCTGGCGAAAGAGCGGATAAAGTCGCACATCGCGGCAGAGCCGGTGACATAGCCGCCCATGCAGCCATAGGCCTTGCCCAGTGTGCCCTCGATCAGGGTGATCCGATGCGCAAGGCCGCGTTCCTCGGACACGCCACCACCGCGCGGGCCGTAGAGGCCGACGGCATGCACCTCGTCAAGATAGGTCATCGCGCCATGTTTCTCGGCCACTTCGACGATTTCTTCCATCGGGCTGATGTCACCATCCATGGAATAGACGCTCTCGAAGGCGACGATCTTGGGCGCATTGGCGGGCAGGGCGGCCAGTTTGCGATCCAGATCCTCGGGGTCGTTATGCCGCCAGATCACCTTTTTGGCGCGGCTGTGGCGGATGCCTTCGATCATGCTGGCGTGGTTCAGCTCGTCCGACAGGATCACCGCATCGGGCAGGCGCGCGCCAAGGGTCGAGAGTGCGGCCCAGTTCGAGACATAGCCAGAGGTGAACAGCAGCGCCGCCTCTTTGCCATGCAGATCGGCCAATTCGCGCTCCAGCACCAGATGGTGATGGGCTGTGCCCGAGATGTTGCGCGTGCCGCCCGCGCCGGTGCCGCAGGCGTCGATCGCGTCTTTCATCGCTTGGCGGACCACGGGATGCTGTCCCATGCCGAGATAGTCGTTGGAACACCAGACCGTGACCTCTTCGGGCGCATCTGCATCATGGCTCTTGGCCTTGGGAAAGGCGCCGCATTGCCGCTCCAGCTCTGCGAAAATGCGGTAATTGCCTTCCTTTTTCAGCGCGTCGAGTTGCGCCGTGAACATGGCATCAAAATCCATGATGTCCCTCCGGTCTTGATTTTTCAGGTGTGGGTTTGGGCGCGGGCAGCATCCAGCGCCAGAGTTTCGCATCCGGCAATGGCAGCACCATCAACCAGTGTTCGAGAAGGGCCAGCGCCGTGATCGCCGCCAGCAGGGCAAAGCCAACGGCTGTCTCGGGTGTGGGCGCAGACCACAGCCGCTCGAGCCAGCAGGCCACGGCAAAGCTAAGCGCCGAGACCGTGAGCGGAAAGAACCAGCCCACGGGGGCCATGCGGAAATGGCTGGCCAGATGCGCCAGTTGCGCAGGCAGAAATTCGGTATTGATCTTGGGCACGCCGAAATAGAGGTTCAGCTTGGCGCTGATCCGGGCGAAATAGAGGATGCTGAAGGTCCAGAGACCAACGGTGTTGACCGCATCGGTGGCATAGAGCCAAAGCAGGATCAGCACGCCCGTCAGCAGCATTTCGTGATAGGCGACCGTGCCCCAGGCGCGGATGAACCGCTCCCACCCGACGATATGCGCGGGGCAGGGGCGCTGGTTGGGTCCGGTGATCGCCCCGGTGAGAAAGCTGAGCTCGATCCAACCCCAGATCGCCAATGCCGCGAGGAATGCCCCACAGGCCGCGCCGGTGCCGGTTTGCCCCAAGGTCGTCTCGTAGCCCCAGATACCCAGTGCCAGTACGGGCAGCGCCATCAGCACCGCCCGCCGCCGTGCCGCAGCCCCCCGCCGTTCGCAGAGCCGCACGACAATGAGGATCGCCCCGGTGGCGAACCACCAGAGAAAAACCGCCATCAGCGCTGCGATCCAGGGGCTTGTCACGACTGTCCTTTCATCTGGCTTTAAATACCTCGGGGGGCATGGGGGGCTGGCCCCCCACTTGGGTCAATAGGCCGGTTCCATCCGGGTCGAAGCGGGCAAGGCGTGCTTTTTCGCCGGAATGGTGTAGAGCCCGACAAAGGCCGCCGCCGCGCGCATCTGTGCGCCTAGCGACCGCAAGCGCCCGCTCAGGCCGCCCTGCGTGCGGGCCACTGCCAGATCGGCATTGGCCTTTTGCAGCTTCACCAACCCGGTTTGCCAGCGCGGATGCTCGATATCGAGGGTGATCGGGAAGATCTGTTTGCTGATATCGGATGTCTTGGTGAAGACCTCATGCGCATACCAATCGGGATCAACGCCAAGCGCGTTATGAAACGCGGGCCGCTGATGGTCGCGCACATACATGGTGGCATAAACAGCCGTCAGGAAGAACTTGATCCACAGCACATTCTTGCCGGAGGTCAGTTTGGGGTCGGTCTTCATCAGAAGCGCAAAGGCCTCGCCATGGCTGAACTCGTCGTTGCACCATTCCTGAAACCATTTGAAAATCGGATGAAAGCGGTGTTCGGGATGCGCCTCGAGATGGCGAAAGATCGTGATATAGCGGGCATAGCCGATCTTTTCGCTCAGATAGGTGGCGTAATAGATGAACTTGGGCCGGAAATAGGTGTATTTCTTTTGCTGGGTCAGGAACCCGAGGTTCACCGCCACGCCCGCTTCGCGCAGCGCGTCGTTGATGAAGCCGGCATGCCGGGCCTCGTCGCGCGCCATGAGTTGAAAGAGCTGGGTGATGTCCTTGTTGTTGCCGCGCCGCTTCATCTCTTTGTAGAGCACGCAGCCCGAGAATTCGGCGGTGCAGCTTGAGACCAGAAAGTCGATGAATTCTTTCTTGAGCTTCGGCTCCATCCCGTCCCAATCGACATGGTCCCAATCTTCGTTTTTCTTGAAGTGGCCCTTGTTGGGGTCGGCCTCCATCTGATCAATCAGTTTGTCCCAGTCTTCGCGCACCGAAGAGACGTCGACCGCGTCAAGCTCATCGAAATCGGTGGTGTAAAAGCGCGGCGTGAGCAGGGTGTTCTGCATTGCCAGCTCTGTGGCGGCCTTGCTGTCGAACTTGGCATTCGCCTCTTGAATGGCCAGACCCTCTTCGACGGTGGTGGCGTCGGCGGAATGTTTGACGGCGATATTCATAGCGTCACCTCGTCGGAAAAGGAGAATTCACAGAGTTCCATCACTTCGAAATCGCCGGTCCAGCGGGTCCAGAGACGTTCGAGGGCGCTGGCGCGGATGATGGTGGCCTCGCGATCCTCACTCACGACCATGCCGTAGGGGGCCATGATTTCGGGGCCATGCACCTTGACGCTGTCGCCGGGATAGACGGTGGTGCCGTTGTTGAAACGCACATGCGCGTGCAAGCTATCGAAACAGTGGCTGATTTCGACCGTGCAGGGGGCGCGTTCAACTTCGCGTGTCAGAAGTCCCATTGTGGTGATCCTTTCCTAGCGGGTCAAAAGTTTGGTGAAAGCCATCGAATTGGTCTGGCCAAAGCCCATCAGATCGGCACCCCATCCGGTCGAGGGGTCGTAGACCGAGAGGCGGCCATCCTTGCGGGCGATGATGGTGACAGGGCCGGTGAGGGGCACGCCATGCTTGGCGCGCTCGCGGTCGAGAACGCGCGATACGCCGGCGATAAAGCCGCCCTCTTCGGGCGAGAGCGTGGCGATCAGTGCGCCATTGGCATCGAGAACCTTGGCGGCACCGCTCATATCGCCGCTGAGGAACACATGGCGCTCCAGCACGATTTCGCTGTCCGGCGGGGTGGCGACCAGCGGAGCATCGGTGAGGCGCGCATAAGTGACCAGCGCCAGCACCGCCAGCACCAGACCCAGCATCGCGCGGATCATCACGCGCGGCACAAGTTCGCGATCTGCTGGGGCCTTGTAACGGGGGGCGCTTGTATCGGTCATCTTATCCGCTCCTGTTCATTCTGCCGCGAGGGCGTGCTGCGGGGCGCTGCGGGCGATTTTGGGTGTGGCAACGCGGGTCTCTGCCGCCTCGGCCAGAAGATGCGCGACCTTGGCCGCCTCTGGGATGCAGCGCAGCGCAGGTTGGGTGCGGCGCATGACCCAAGGGCGCACATGCGGCCAGCACACGAGGTAGCTGAGGCGCGTGTCGCCCATGAGGTCAAGCACGATGGTGCCGGTTCCGCCCTTGGTCAGTTTGAGATCGGCGCGCCCGACTTGCGTATAGGGCAGGTTGAGCGTGACTGTGAGCGCCGCGCCGATGCGCATGGCCACGCGGCGGTTGGTGATCGTGTAGACAGTGGCGCGGGCCTGAATATAGCCGACCAGCATCAGCATAAGGCAGACCACGATCCCCATGATCACCAGCGGCAGGGCGGCCGCGATGGCTGTGACAAGTGGCATCTGGTCCATCATGGTGATGAACCGCCAGACCGCGAGCACGACGAAATAGCCTGCCACCCATGGCAGGCTGAGCGCCTCGACGCTCAACCGCCACCAATCGGGCGCTCCCTGCCAGAGGATACGCTCGCCCTCGGGCGGGGTTTCGGGCAGGCCCCTTACGGGTTCAACGGCAAAATCGTCGTGGCTCATGGTCTTGGCTCCTTCTTATCCCAGCAGTGGCTCTTGCCGCGCGGTGCTGGCATAGAGTGTGCCGCCGCCGTAATAGCCGCTGATCTTGTCTTCCTCGAGCAGGGTGACCTGTCGCGGTGAGGCATGTTGCGGAACGCCTGCGAAATGCGGGCCAAAGATCGAGCGGACGTTGACGCGGTCCGACTTGATCCGGGCAAAGGTGATCGGCACCAAACGCTTGCCCTCGCCATGCGGTGCGGCCAGCTCGATTTCCAGGTAACGGACCAGTTGCTCGGGCTCGTCGATCCACATGTCGCTGATCTTGCCGACGATCTCGCCATCACCGGCCATCACCGGCAGGCCACGCGGATCACGCCCTGCGGCCACCACGAAATGCTCGGTTGCGGCCATCGGCACGATTTTGGGATGGCCGTGGCCGTCCAGTTCCGGCACATCGCGGCGCGGTGCCCAAGAGGCGGGACCAACCCCATCAACCATCGGATTGCCGGTGGGCGCAAAGGGGAAGCCATTGCCAGCCGCGGTCTTTTCCAGCGCCAGATCGGTACGCTCGGGGTTTTGACCCGAGGGTACAGTCAATTCACCCCGGCCATGCGGCAGCTTGAAGGTCTTGTCGCTTGGCAGCGGAAACAGGCCCTGATTGGCCGACAGCTTGCCATCGTCATCCTCAAGCGGATAGCCCTCGCGCATGTTTTCGCGCTGAATGTAGAAAATCAGCAGGGCAAAGAATCCGTAAAACAGCCAGAGTGAGAGGCTTGCGAGATCAAAATTTCCAAAGAACGGCTCGGTCATATCAGACTCCTTTCGAGCGATCGCAGGTCATGTGGGGAAATCGGCCAGCCCGATGCGGCCGCCCCCGGAGTGAGTTGTGCTGCCGGCCTGTTTGAACCGCACCAGCGGGCCAAGGACGGCAAGGGTAATGAACAAAAGGGCAATTTCCCCGTGATAGACGATGGAATAGCCAGTGGCGGGCGTGCTGAGCGCCTCGCCCATCTGACCAGAAAGGGCGAGATGATTGACCACGTCGCGCACGCCGCCGCCGATGGCAATCGAGAGACCCGCCGCGGTGGCCTGTGCGGCCCCCCAAGCCCCAAGCGCCAGGCCATGCCCGGCAACGCCGCCTGCGGCCAGCGCCATGGCCGCCGTAAGCGTCGAGACTGCGAAAAGCCCGCCGCCAAGGCCAATCAGGCCAGCCCCGGCGAAAAACAGGGCAGGCGCCTGCATCGGCGCCGCAAAGATCACGGTTGAAAACGCGACGATCCCGACCAAAAGGCCCGTACCCGCCATCCGGTAGGCATTTGCCCCCCGCAAGAGCGCGCGGCCCGCAAGACCAAAGCCCAAGAGTGCGCCAATCGCCCAGACCGAGGTGAGCATCGTGGTGGAGGAGACCGACAGCCCCAGAACTTCGCCGCCATAGGGTTCGAGCAGCACGTCCTGCATGTTAAAGGCCATGGTGCCAAGGAACACGACCGCCAGCAGCCGCCCCGCTGTGCCCCCCGCCATAAGATCCGCCCAAGCAGCGCGGAATTCGGGGCGCGGGGCCTCGCGCTCTTCCCGGCTCATGGGATTGAGTTTTTCCTGTTTCCAGAGTGCCACAAGGTTGAGCAGGATGCCTGCCAAGGCCGCCCCCTGCACCACGCGCACCAGTGTGAAAGGTGCGAAATCCCGCAAGAGCCAGCCGATCACAATGGCCGAAATCGCCATGCCCAACAGGAACATGACGTAGAGCAGCGCCACGACGCGGGGCCGCGTTTCATCGGTTGCGCGGTCGCTGGCCAAGGCCAGACCGGCGGTCTGGGTCATATGCAGGCCAAGGCCGGTCATCAGGAACGCCAGCGCCGCCAGCACCTCGCCTGCCCATGTCGGCCCCACCTCTTGTTGGCCCGACAGAACCAAAAGCGCGAAGGGCATGACGGCAAGGCCGCCCATCTGCCAGAGCGAGCCGAACCAGAGATAGGGGATACGCTTCCACCCCAAGGCGGAGCGGTGTGTGTCTGACCGGAATCCCATCAGGGCCCGGAACGGCGCGATCAGCACCGGCAGGGCGATCATCGCCGCAACCACAAGGGCCGGCACGGAGAGTTCCACGATCATCACCCGGTTGAGGGTGCCCAACAGAAGCACCGTCGCCATCCCCACCGACACCTGAAAGAGCGACAGGCGCAACAGTTGCCCAAGTGGCAGACCCTCGCTTGCCGCATCGGCAAAGGGCAGCCAGCGCGTGGTCAACGCCATCAGGGGGGAGGGGCGGCGCGTGCTCATCTGTGAACCTCCATCGCCTGAGAGATGTAAAAGCCTGAGGTCACGCGGGTCAGCGGACGCAGGGTGGCGGTGCTGCCGGCATAGCGCAGCGCCCGTTGTAGCCGTTTGGCGGAATGGGGCACCATGCTGGGCGAGCGGTCGGCGCGCGGGAAAAGTTTGCCCATGCGCCACATCGCCATCAAAAGCGGCGTGCGCGGCGCTACGGTAAAGACCACCGTTGCGGTGGTGCGCGCGGCCAGCGCATCAAGCGCGCGCGCGAGGTCGGATTCGGTGTAGTAAATCAGGCTGTCCATCGCCATGACGTGATCAAACCGGCCAAGGGCAGGATCGAGCATGTCGCCTGCGTGAAAGCTGACCAGCGGTGCGAGCGCCTCTGGCAAGCGCCGCCGCGCCACGTCGATGAGGGCGGGGGAAATATCCACCGCCATCACCTCGGCCCCGCGCGCGGCCAACTCTGCTGTCATTTGTCCGGCACCACAGCCCGCATCGAGCACGCGCAGCCCGCGCATGTCTTGCGGCAGGCGCGCCAGCATCTGCGCGCGCATCCGGTCACGGCCCACGCGGACGGTCTGGCGGATCTTTGACACCGGCGCATCACTCGTCAGCCGTTCCCAGACCTGGGTCGCGGTACGGTCGAAATAGGTTTCGACCCGGTCGCGCGTCTGCGCCCAGTCATCTTGTGGGGTCCCAAGGGCCGGAGGTGCGCTGAAGTCTCGCATCAATCGAACCCTAGCAATTCAAAGATGTCCCGGTCTTCCATCGGCGCGGGGGCCAGCGGATCGGTGCCATTCCAAAGATGTTGTGCGAGCCCGGTGTAGATATCGCGGACCATCTGCACCTCTTCATCCAGCTCCATTTCGAACAGTGTCTTTTTCTTGAGGCGCGAGCGGCGGATGGCGTCGATATCGGGCATATGGGCAATCCGGTTAAAGCCCACCACGTCGCAATAGCGATCCACCTCATCGGTGTCCTTGGATCTGTTGGCGACGCAGCCCGCCAGCCGCACCTTGTAATTGGCGGATTTGGCCTGCACGGCCGCGATGATCCGGTTCATCGCATAGATGCTGTCGAAATCATTGGCGGTGACGATCAGCGCCCGGTCGGCATGTTGCAGCGGGGCGGCAAAGCCACCGCAGACCACATCCCCCAGCACGTCAAAGATCACCACATCGGCATCATCAAGCATGTGATGCTGCTTCAGAAGTTTGACCGTCTGGCCGACCACATAGCCACCACAGCCGGTGCCCGCAGGCGGGCCGCCAGCCTCGACGCATTTCACGCCGCCCCAGCCCACAGTCACGAAATCCTCGGGGCGCAATTCTTCGGCGTGGAAATCCACGCTTTTGAGAATGTCGATCACCGTGGGCTGCAACTGGCCTGTCAGGGTAAAGGTGCTGTCATGCTTGGGGTCACAGCCAATTTGCAACACCCGTTTGCCCATGGCGGCAAAGGCCGCCGAAAGGTTGGACGAGGTGGTCGATTTGCCGATCCCGCCTTTGCCATAGACCGAAAAGACCTTGGCGCCTTCGATTTTCATATCGGCGTCCTGATGCACTTGCACCGATCCCTCGCCGTCCTGTCCCCTCAAGTTGGGAATGTCGTCGCGCGGGCTCATATGGTCCTCCAATCGGCTTGCGCCGTGATGTTGTGTTTCATCGGTCCCGAAATACTCCGGGGGTGTGGGGGCAGGCCCCCACTCTGACACTGGTCATAGTCACAAACAGTCGTCATTCTGCGGCCACCCCTTCCATCCGGTCTTCCATCGCTGCGGCGGCTGATTGCAGCGCGGCGAGGGTTGCGGCGTCGGTCTGCCAATAGGCGCGGTCATGTGCCTCGAGCAGGCGGTTCGCCATCCGCGAGGAGGCCACCGGGTTGAGATCGCTCAACCGCTTGCGCATCACCTCATCCAGAACAAAGGTTTCGGAAATCCGCTGATAGATCCACGGCTCTACCTGTCCGGTGGTGGCGGACCAGCCCATCGTATTGGTGACATGCGCCTCGATCTGGCGCACACCCTCGGCCCCGTGGCGCAAAAGGCCCTCGTGGAATTTCGGATTGAGCGAGCGGGCGCGGGTTTCCAGTGCGACCTGATCGGCGAGCGTGCGCACGGTGCCGGTGCCGCGTGTGGTATCAGAGATGTAGATCGCCGCCTCTTTGCCACCGCGCGCGCGGCGCACGGCACGGGAAATCCCGCCCAGCGTGTCAAAGTAATGGTCGACCGTGGTGACACCCAGTTCGACTGACTCGAGGTTTTGATAGGCCACTTCGACCCGCTCCAGCGCCGCTTGCAACAGCGCGCCTTGCGCCTGTGCCTTGCCGTTGACGCCATACGCAAAGCCTTTGCGCGCCTGATAGGCATCGGCCAGCTCGTCTTCGTCGTCAAAGGCAGAGCTATCGACCAGTTGATTGACATTGGAGCCATAGGCGCCTTCGGCATTCGAGAAGACACGCAGCGCCGCCGTTTCCAGATCGCAGCCGGTCTTGGCCATCTGTGCGCGGGCATGGGCGCGGATATAGTTCATCTCGTCGGGTTCATCGGCCCCGGCCGCCACCAGCGCCGCCTCGGCCAGCATCCGCACCTGAAGCGGCAGCAGATCGCGGAAAATGCCAGAGAGTGTCATCATCACGTCGATGCGCGGGCGGCCCAGCACGTCAAGCGGGATGAGGTCTGCGCCCGAGAGGCGGCCAAAAGAGTCAAACCGCGGCTTGGCCCCCATCAGCGCCAAGGCTTGGGCCATGGGCGCGCCATCGGCCTTGATATTGTCTGATCCCCAGAGCACCAGCGCGATGGAGCGTGGCAGGCTCTTGTGCGTTTCCAGCAGACGTGCCGCTTGACGCGCGCCATCGCGGCAGGCGAATTCGGTCGGCATGCGGAAGGGATCGAAGGCGTGGATATTGCGACCCGTGGGCAGGATATCCGCCGAGCGGATCAGGTCGCCGCCGGGGACGGGCGGGGTAAAGTGCCCGCCAAGCGCCCGCAAGAGCGCCGCAATTTCGGTTTCCTGCTGCAAGAGCGCATCGACCCGCGCCCGTGTTTCGGCATCAGTGCCGTCCATGATCGCAAGATACCCGGCGCGCGCTTCGGCGCTCATGGGGCGGCCCAGCACGTGCAGGCCTTCGGGGATCAACGCGTCTTCGGTTTCGAGCAGTTTGAGCCAGAGCGTGTCGGGCTCGCGCCCGCCCATGTCGACGGTAACGGCTTGTTCGGCGATGAGGGCGCGCAATTCCTCGCGCTCGGGCGCGTCGCCCGCCATTTCACGCCAGCGCTTGAGGCTGTCCTTGAGTTCCGCAAGACCCTTGTAAAGGCCAGAGGTCGCCAGCGGCGGGGTCAGATGTGTGACGGTCACGGCCCCGGAGCGGCGCTTGGCAAGGCTGGCCTCAGACGGGTTGTTAGACGGGTAGAGGTAGACATTGGGCATGTCGCCAATCAGGCGGTCCGGCCAGCAGGCAGCGCCCGGTCCGGCCTGTTTGCCCGGCATGAATTCCAGCGCGCCATGCATGCCAAAATGCAAGAGAACATCGGCGTTAAAGCGGTTCTTGAGCCAGAGGTAGAATTGCGCGAAAGCATGTGTCGGGGCAAAGCCATGCTCGAACAGCAGGCGCATCGGGTCGCCCTCATAGCCAAAGGCCGGTTGCAGCCCGACAAAGACATTGCCGAATTCCGCCCCAAGGATGAACACCCCACGCCCGTCCGATTGCACCTTGCCGGGGGCAGCGCCCCATTGCGCCTCGATCTCGCGGAGCCAGGGTGTGCCGGCCACGATATCGTCGGCGCTGACATGGGCCGCGATATTGGCCTCTTGTCCATATTGGCGGGCGCTGCCCTCTAATACGGCACGGCGCAGCTCTTCGACCGTTGCGGGCGGGGTCAGGTCATAGCCGCGCGCGGCCATGGCGTGCAGCATGTTGTGCAGCGATTGAAAGACATCGAGATAGGCCGCCGTGCCTGCCGCACCGGCATTGGGCGGAAACCCAAAGAGCACGATGCCCACGCGGCGCGTTGCCACCTCTTGCCGGCGCAGATGCGCCAGCCGCGCGACCCGCGCCGCCAGAACCTCGATCCGTTCGGGGCAGGGGGCCATCGCCTTGGCCCCGTCACCGGTGCAGCGGCGCGCGCAGCCGTCGCAGGCCGTATCGCCATGGCGCCCGGCAAAGACAGTGGGATTTGTGGCACCGTCGATTTCGGGCAGGGCCACCAGCATCGTCGTCTCAATCGGGCCCAATCCGCCCGCCGATCCGGCCCATTGTGCAAGGGTCTGAAATTCGAGCGGATGGGCCGCGACATAAGGAACATCCAGACGGCTGAGCACATCAACCGCCGCGGCGCTATCATTATACGCGGGGCCGCCCACAAGGCTGAACCCGGTCAGAGACACAAGCGTATCGACACGCCCCTCGAAGAACCGTTCGACCGCCGGGCGGCCATCGAGACCCGAGGCAAAGGCCGGGATCACCTTGAGGCCGCGCGCCTCGAACGCGCGGATCACGGCGTCATAATGGGCGTGATCGCCCGACAGAACATAGCTGCGCATGACCAAGAGGCCGACAGTGCCGGTGGTTTCTTGCGGTGCGGGCAGGCGGGCGAGGTCGGTCGTGATCCGCTCTGGCAGGTCAGGATGGTAAAGGCCCACTTCGGGGTAATCCTGCGGGGCCGGGGCGCGGAGTGCGCGCCAACGTGCCTCGTGACCATAGCGCGACATCAGGAACCGCAGCATCGCTTCGATATTGTCGTCTGATGTTCCCAGCCAATATTGCATGACCAGAAACCACGCGCGCAGGTCCTGCGCCTTGCCGGGGATGTATTTCAGGATGCGCGGCAAGCGCCGCAGCATCTTCATCTTTTTCTCGCCCGATTCTGCCGACGGCTTGTCTGTGCCGCGCAGCCGCTTGATCAGCTTGCGTGCGCCGGTTTCGGGGGCGGCCATATCGAGCGTGCCCATGCGGGTCAGTTTCACGATCTGGGCATCGGCAATGATGCCGATCATTGCGTCACAGTGATCGCGCCGCGCCTGAAGGTCGGGCAGGATTGCCCGGATGTGATCTTCGAGAAACAGCAGGCTGATGAGGATCAGGTCGCCGCGCGCGATATCGGCACGGGCTGCCTCGAGTGCTGTGGGGTTTTCGCCCCATTCGGCAGCGGCATGCACCTTGAGCGTGAGGCCGGGGAATTCGGCCGCCATCCGTTCGGCCACGCGGGCGCATGCACCCGCCGCATGGGCATCCAGCGTCAGGATCACGACGCGGTAGGGGGCCGTTGCGGCCGGGGGGATCACGTCATCGCGCATAATGGGCCTTTGCCTCGTAAAGCGTGTCGATGCCGATTTCGTTCAGCCCCTTTTGCGAGGCGAAAATCTCGGTGTTGCGCCGGGCCTTGCCGCGCACGAAGAAGGGGATCTTCTTGAGTTCGCGTTCGGCGTCGGCCAGCCAGACCACCACGTCGGATGTTTTGGCAGGTGTGTCTGTCGGGGCCGGGGTCTCTGCCGGGGCTTTGGCTGTGTGCTGTCCGCCATGATGGCTGGCACCGGCGGCATCGTGGAACTCGAAATCGTCGCGGAACATATGCAAAAGATGCTCTTCCAGCCCCATCACCAGCGGATGCACCCAGGTATCAAAGATCACATTTGCGCCTTCGATCCCCATCTGGGGGGAATAGCGCGCCGGGAAATCCTGAACATGGACGGGGGCCGAGATCACGGCGCAGGGAATGCCCAACCGCTTGCCGATCATCCGCTCCATCTGGGTGCCGAGGATCATCTCGGGGGCGGCGGCCTCGATCGCGGCCTCAACCTCAAGATAGTCGTCCGTGATCAGCGCGGTCAGACCGTATTCTTTGGCCAGCGCGCGAATGGGCCGCGCCATTTCGCGGTTGTAGCAGCCAAGGCCCACCACCTCGAAACCCATTTCGTCGCGGGCGATGCGGGCGGCGGCGGCGGCATGGGTGCCATCGCCAAAGATGAACACGCGCTTGCCCGTAAGATAGGTGCTGTCGACGCTGGCCGAATACCAAGGCAGGCGCAAACGCTCTTCATCCATTGCCTGAGGAACATTGGCCAAGACGCTGACTTCGCGAATGAAATCGCGGGTGGCGCCAACGCCGATGGGAACGGTTTTGGTAAAGGGCAGGCCCAGTTCCCGCTCCATCCAGCGGCAGGCGCTCTCGCCCGTCTCTGGGTACATCAGCACGTTGAAATGCGCGGCCCCCAGCCGGGCGATGTCAGACGGCGTGGCCCCATAGGGCGCACAAACATTCACCGAAATGCCCATATCGGCCAGCATGCCGGTCAGTTCGGTGATGTCATCCCGGTGCCGAAATCCAAGGGCGGTCGGGCCGATCAGATTACAGCTGACCTGCGCGGTTTTCTCCACCGGCTTGGCCAAGGCGCGGGTGATCTGGAAAAAGGTTTCATCTGCGCCGAAGTTTTCCTTGCGCTGATAGCTGGGCAGTTCCAGCGCGATGACCGGGACGGGCAGGCCCATCATCTCGGCCATGCCGCCGGGATCGTCCTGAATCAATTCTGCGGTGCAGGACGCGCCGACAATCATCGCCTCGGGCTTGAACCGGTCATAGGCTGCCTGACAGGCGGTCTTGAAGAGATTGGCAGTATCGGCCCCAAGGTCGCGCGCCTGAAAGGTGGTGTAGGTGACGGGCGGGCGGTGATTGCGCCGCTCGATCATGGTAAAAAGCAGGTCGGCATAGGTATCGCCCTGCGGTGCGTGGAGCACGTAATGCAGCCCCTTCATCGCGGTGGCGACACGCATCGCGCCGACATGCGGCGGGCCTTCATAGGTCCAGAGGGTGAGCTTCATGATGCCGCCCCCAGTTTTAGGGCCGCACGGCGGCGCATCGGGCGCGAGAAGAGCCCCGCCAGATCGCCCGCCTGTTCGTAGAAATGCACCGGGGTAAAGACCAGTTCGATGGCCCATTTGGTGGCGAGCCCCTCGGCCTCGAGCGGGTTGGCAAGGCCCAGACCGCAGACGGTCAAATCGGGCTGTGCCGCGCGGCAGCGGTCAAGTTGCCGTTCCACATCCTGCCCTTCGGTCAGTTGCGGACCTGCCTCGAGCAGATCGAGATCGGGGCCGAGGATGTTCTTGTGCAGGAAGGGCGTGCCCACTTCGATGGCGCGCATGCCACATTCGCGGGTCAGGAACCGGGCCAGTGGGATTTCCAGCTGGCTGTCGGGAAAGAAGAAAATCGACTTGCCGCTCAGGCTCTCGGCGGCCTGGGCCACGGCGCGGGTTGCGCGGGCGCGGGGGGCGGCGGTGACACGCTCGAATGTGGCGTCATCGACGCCAAACTCATTGGCCACGGCGCGCAACCAGCCGGTCGTGCCCTCAGCGCCAAAGGGGAAAGGGGCGGGCAGGTGCCGCGCGCCACGCCGCTCTAATGCAGCCAGCGTATCGCCAAGGAACGGTTGCAACAGGGCAAAAACAGTGTTCGGCCCCACGCTAAGCGGATCATCCGCCCGGCGCGCGGGCAGGATTGCCACATCGGTGATCCCCATCTGTGCCAGCAGATCACGGGCCTGATCCTCGACCACATCGGGCAGGGCACCCACCAGCATCAACTGGCGTGCGTCGGTTTCGGGCAGGGAAGGCACCATGGAGGCCAGGCAGGCATCCTCGCCTTGGGTAAAGGTGGTCTCGATGCCTGAGCCGGAATAGTTGAGCACGCGCACATGTGGGGCGTGCTGCACGCTCAGCTTTTCGGCGGCGCGGGCGAGATCCAGCTTGATCACCTCGGAGGGGCAAGAGCCGACGAGGAAAAGTTGGCGAATGTCGGGACGCCGCGCGATGAGGCGGCCAACCTCGCGCTCAAGTTCGACCTGAGCATCGGCGAGACCGGCAAGATCGGTCTCTTCCAGAATGGCGGTGCCGAAACGTGGCTCGGCAAAGATCATCACGCCGGCGGCGGATTGCAGCAGATGCGCGCAGGTGCGCGAGCCGACCACCAGAAAAAAGGCATCCTGCATTTTGCGATGCAGCCAGATGATGCCGGTCAGACCACAAAACACCTCGTGCTGACCGCGTTCACGCAAAACAGGGGCTTCGCGACAGCCAGTGCTTGGGGGGGTGTCAAAGCTCATGCTGCCTCTCCTGCTTGAAGGCGCGCCATGCGCAGTTTCCACAGGAATTGTCCGGCGTTGATGACATAAGCCGCATAGGCCGCCAGTGCGAGACCCATCAGCGCGTGAGGGGGCAGGGCATGGGTCCAGAGCGCCCAGAGATAGGCGGTGTGTAGGGCGATGACGCCAAAGCTGAACACATCTTCCCAGAAGAACGCAGGCGCAAAGAGGTATTGGCCGAACACGACCTTTTCCCAGACGGCGCCCGTGACCATGATGAGATAAAGAACGCCGGTCTTGATTACGATTGACCAGGTGGCCGCGGCGAAACCGTCACCCGTGATGAGGTAACGCAGCACAAGGCCGAGCGAGATGAGAAAGACAAGAAATTGCACGGGTGCGAGAATGCCCTGCACAAGCGTCCAGACCGTGGCATCGCGGCGCGCGCGCTCTGCGGCGGTGTAGAGCGCTCCGGTCGCTTGTTGATGATGCGCCTGTCGCGCCATATCCCCTCCGGTCCCGTGTCTCTGGCCTGTCCTGATGCTACGACCTGAGGGCTAAATGTGTCAATTATAATTTACACTTTTGGGCGCGGTTAACTTGTAATGAAATCTGGACGCGTGTCGTGCGGCGGCTTTGCGGCGCGGCTTCAGCGGCTTTTTTAGGCGGTTGATCGCCCATTCTGCGTGTGGTTTGCCTAATTTTACCCCGATACGCATGGATTCCGCGCGCGGGGCAGATTTGTTGCCTTGGTCTGTCAGGATAATTTGACATTTGACCTCTGCGCCCGCACACTAGGTATACGGAGCAGAAAACGCGCCGCCCTTTTGTCCCGTGCGCGATTCGCAGTATAGTGAAACGCAGAGGATCGCGGGATAGTAGGGTCGCCTGGGAGGGCAACGCATGAGGGAACCCGACGACAGCGGGTCTGGTCCGCAAGCATCAGGAATACGGTTTCTTGTCGAATCCGCCTTGCGAAAGGTGGCGCTCGACAAGCAGGGCGGAGATATTCCCAAGAGCCGCGGTGAGTGGATTGCACGGCTGTGCGCCGCGCTTACGGACGAATCCGAAGCGGCGCATCAGCGGGTCATCGCCTCGATGGTGGCCAATGGGATTTCCTCAAACGAGATCTATCAGACTTATGTTCCCGACGCCGCGCGCTTTCTTGGAGAGATGTGGGTGCAGGACAAGGCAAGCTTTGTCGATGTAACGGTGGGGGCGGCCCGGCTTCAGGCGCTGTTCCGGTCGCGGGACGCGGCCGATCTGGGCGGCTGGATGGATCGCAGTATTCCGCTTGGTCAGTCGGTGTTGATGATTGTGCCAACCTTTGAGGATCACTCGATTGGCGCTTTTGTCGCGGCGGATCAGTTCCGCCGACATGGTATTTGGGTCCACATGGCCATCGGGCTGGAGGTTGAGGAGCTGAAACATCTGCTTGGGTCTGGCAGGTTCGCCATGGCCGGTATCACGGCGGGAAGTCTGAAAACGCTTGAACAATTGACGGAATTGATAGATTACCTACGTTCTAATTTGGACAGCTGTCCGCCCATCGTTATCGGAGGGCGGTTGGTGGACAAGCCGAGAGAAGTGGAAAAGCGGACTGGCGCGGATTTTGCAGTACGGACAGCACGAGAAGCAATTGAGCTGTGCGGTCTTGCATCCGTGGTTGATCCGTTATCAATCGACGCGAATACGTAATCCGCGCGCCCTGCGCGCGAGAGTTGGGATAGCAGCGTGACGAAGCAGAACAGGACGTCTGAGCGGCCCCTAACGGGTGGATTGCCCGGATCATCGAGCGTTGATCGCTTGATCGAGCAAGCCTCTGACATCGCGGTCATGCTTGACGACAAATCTCTTGTGGTCGCCATATCGGTTAGCCCGGACCTGCCTGAATTGGGCAGTCTGGAGCATTGGGTTGGGCGGGATTTCCGCAATTTCCTCACGGTTGAAAGCCGCACCAAGTTTGATGCCCGTCTGTTAGAGATGCGGGCTGATCCTGATGCCCTGCCGCGCCCGCTGGAGATGAATCACCGAGACAATGCCAATTGGGAATTCCCGGTGCGCTACACGTTGCACCGTGATCCGGACAGTGGTGGCGTTCTCTTGCTGGGGCGCGATATGCAGCCGCTGGCGGAAATTCAGCAGCGTCTGGTGCGCGAGCAGATGGCGCGCGAGCGGGAGCTGGAAAAGTTTCGCGGCATTGAGACCTGTTACCGGGTGGTGCTTGAGGCGTCCGAGACGCCGCTGGTTCTGGTCGAGCCGGATCAGGGGCGCATTCGTGACATCAATTCCGCCGGGGCGCTGTTGCTTGGGTCCAAGCGGGATGTGCTTGCGGGCAATGCTTTTGCGCAGGCCTTTGAAGGGCAGCGGCGGGGCGGGTTCATGGATCAGTTGCGCGCTGCGGCGGCCTCGGATGAAATCACCGGGGTAGAGGCTGTGGCGCGGCGCAATGGGCGGCTGGTGCAGCTGAGCCCGGATTTCTTTCGCGCCTCGGGCGAGGTGCTGATGCTGTGCCGCATGGCACCGGTCGAGGATGAAGAGGCGGCGCGCCCTGAATCGGCGCAATCGCTGACGGCGCTCTTTGAAGCGGCGAGCGATGCAATCGTGCTGCTGGATGCCAATGGTTTGGTTCGGGATGCGAACGAGGGCTTTTTGGTGCTGTCCGATGCCGCGCAATTGCGGGATGTGCAGGGCCGTTCGATGGCGGATTTCCTGTCGCGGGGCAGTGTCGATCTCAAGCTTATTCTGGATAACACCCGCAAAACCGGCCGGATGCGCAGCTATGCCGCACAGGTCCAGAGCATCGTTGGCACGCGCACGTCCGTGGATATTTCCGCCGCGCGCCTGCGTGGGCGCAATGCCGATCTGGGTGTTGGCCTGATCATTCGCGATACCAGCCCCCGCGATCTGCCCAATGTCGAAGAAGCCTCGGCCGTGGTCAGCGAAGAAGCGATGCGCAATGTGATGGACCTTGTCGGGACAGCCTCGCTCAAGGAATTGGTATCTGCCACCTCGGACGTGGTCGAAAAGATGTGCATCGAAACCGCTGTGCGCCTGACCAACAACAACCGGGTCGCAGCCGCCGAAATGCTGGGCCTGTCTCGGCAGAGCCTCTATGTCAAGCTGCGCAAGTTCGGGTTGATCAACGCACAGGATGATGAATAGGCCGATTTGCGCGCCTGCATTCGAGAATCCTCTTCCCTCTCGATGGATTGTATAGTTTAATTGACACTATGAGTGTCACAGAGTCCTTACACATCGTGCGCCGCCTGCCAGAGCCTCGGGCCCTGCTGACCTTGATCAAGCCGATCACATGGTTTCCGCCCATTTGGGCCTACCTGTGCGGTGTGATCTCTTCGGGCGTTTCTCCTTTGAATAACTGGGGTCTGGTGATCCTGGGCATGGTGCTGGCGGGGCCGGTTGTCTGTGGCATGAGCCAAGCGGCGAATGACTGGTGTGACCGGCATGTGGACGCGATCAACGAACCGCATCGCCCGATTCCCTCTGGCCGGGTGCCGGGGCGTTGGGGGCTGTGGGTGGCGCTGGCGATGTCGGCGCTGGCGCTGGGGATGGGGGCGTTCCTCGGGCCTTGGGGCTTTGGCGCGACGGTGTTTGGCGTGCTTGCGGCTTGGGCCTATTCGGCAGAGCCGGTGCGCCTCAAGCGGTCGGGTATCTGGGGGCCGGGCCTTGTCGGGCTGTGCTATGAGGGGCTGCCGTGGTTCACGGGCGCGGCGGTGTTGGCCGCAGGCGCGCCCAGCGGGCCGGTTATCGTGATTGCTGCGCTCTATGCCATTGGCGCGCATGGCATCATGACACTCAATGATTTCAAGGCATTGGAGGGCGACCGCCAGACGGGCGTCAATTCCTTGCCCGTCACACTTGGCCCGGAACGGGCGGCGCGCGTGGCCTGTATCGTGATGGCCCTGCCGCAACTGGCGGTGATCGGCCTTTTGCTGGCCTGGGGCCGCCCGTGGCATGCTGCCGCAATCGCCGTGCTTTTGCTTGGCCAGTTTTGGGCAATGCGTATTCTTCTCTCTGATCCCAAGGGCCGTGCGCCTTGGTATAACGGGACAGGCGTCATGGCCTATGTCACCGGTATGATGATCGCGGCCTTTGCCCTGCGCATGATCGGAGGCGCGCCATGACGCTGAGTTGGTTGCAGATTTTCCGCATGGGTCTGGTGCAGATGTGCCTTGGCGCGGTGGTGGTGCTGACCACCTCGACGCTCAACCGCCTGATGGTGGTTGAACTGGCGCTGCCTGCGGTGCTGCCGGGTCTTTTGGTGGCGCTGCATTACGGCATTCAGATCACGCGGCCCAATTGGGGGTATCTCTCGGATACGAGCGGGCATCGCACCCGCTGGATCATCGGGGGAATGGCGGTCCTGGCCTCGGGTGGGTATCTCGCGGCGCTTGCCGTGGTGATCATGGAAAGCCAATTCGGCCTTGGTCTGGGCCTGTCTATTCTTGCCTATGCCCTTATCGGGTTGGGTGTCGGTGCGTCGGGCACCTCGCTTTTGGCGCTTTTGGCCACGGCCACAGCCCCGCGGCGGCGGGCGGCGGCGGCCACGATCACCTGGCTGATGATGATCGGCGGCATCGCCGTAACCGCAACCACGGTGGGTGCCTTTCTCGACCCCTATACCCCGGCCTTGTTGCTGGAAATCGTGGGCGTTGTGGCACTGGGCGCGGTGGTGCTGACAGCGCTTGCCATTCACGGCATCGAGGCGCGCGTTGGGGCGCAGCCTGCCCGTGCTGATGCGCCGCTGCGGTTTCGTGAAGGTTTGGCCGAAATCTGGGCCGAGCGCGAGGCGCGGCTTTTTACGATTTTCGTCTTCCTGTCGATGACAGCTTATTTCATGCAGGAACTCATCTTGGAACCCTATGCCGGGTTGGTGTTTCATTTCACCCCCGGCCAATCCACGCAGCTCAGCGGTGCGCAGAATGGCGGGGTGTTCCTTGGCATGCTGACCGTCGGGGTTGCCGCCACGGGGCTTCGGCTTGGTTCGATCCGGCATTGGGTGGTGGGGGGCTGTTTGGGTTCGGCTTCGGCGCTTGCAGCGATTGCGCTGCTCGGGGCCTCGGGCGCGGCGGCGGCATTCGTCCCGATCGTCGTCGTGCTCGGGTTCTTCAACGGCATGTTCGCGGTGGGCGCGATTGGCGCGATGATGGCGCTGGCGGGGCAGGGGCGCGAGGCGCGCGAAGGCACGCGGATGGGTCTCTGGGGCGCGGCACAAGCGATGGCCGCAGGTTTCGGTGGGCTGATGGGCGCGGCCTCGGTCGATGTGATGCGCCTATTGTCTGATACGGATGCTACGGCGTTCGGCACGGTCTTTTTCTTTGAGGCCGGACTTTTCGTGCTCTCGGCGCTGATGGCGCTCAGGGTGATTGATCATGGCCGCGACCGCGGCGCGACGCTTGTTCCGGGGGAATGACCATGTTTGACGTAGTTGTAATCGGGGGCGGTCCGTCTGGGGCCACTGCAGCCGAGGATCTGGCCCGCTCGGGTTATAAGGTGGCGCTTTTGGACCGTGCCGGGCGGATCAAGCCCTGCGGCGGGGCGATCCCGCCGCGCCTGATTGCCGATTTCAACCTGCCTGACGCGCAGATCGTGGCCAAGATCACCACCGCGCGCATGATCTCGCCCACCGGGCGGCACGTGGATATTCCGATTGAAAACGGCTTTGTCGGCATGGTGGATCGCGAGCATTTCGACGAGTTCCTGCGTGTTCGTGCGGCACAGGCCGGGGCTGTGCGCGCCACGGGCACCTATCTGCGGATTGATCGCAGCGGGCCGACACCGGCGGTGATCTACCGCGACAAGGTTACGGGTAACGCACGCAGCCTACCCACGCGGCTGATCATCGGGGCCGATGGCGCGCGCTCCAGCGTGGCGCGGGACGAGGTGCCGGGGGCCGAGCGCATCCCCTATGTCATCGCCTATCACGAGATTATCGAGGCCCCGGAGGCCACCGCCGCCTATGATCCCAAGCGCTGTGATGTGATCTATGACGGGGCGATTTCGCCGGATTTCTACGGCTGGGTTTTTCCGCATGGCAAATCCGCGAGCGTTGGCATGGGCAGCATGATCAAGGATGTCGATTTGAAACAGGCCACCGCCGATTTGCGCGCGGCCTCTGGCCTTACGGACTGTCCGACAATCCGCCGCGAGGGCGCGCCGATTCCGCTCAAGCCGTTGGATTGCTGGGATAATGGCCGCGATGTGGTCTTGGCGGGCGATGCGGCGGGCGTGGTTGCGCCGTCTTCGGGTGAGGGGATTTACTATGCCATGGTCGGCGGTCGGGTGGCCGCGACGGCGGCGAGTGCTTGCCTTGCCTCGGGGCGGGTGCGCGATCTCAAACTTGCGCGACAGCTTTTCATGCGCGAGCATAAAACGGTGTTCCGGGTTCTGGCGTCGATGCAAAATGCCTATTATAGGTCCGACGAGCGGCGCGAGCGCTTTGTCTCGCTCTGCCATGACATCGACGTGCAGCGGCTGACATTCGAGGCCTATATGAACAAGAAACTGGTCAAGGCGCGACCCATGGCACATCTCAAGATCGGGTTGAAGAACCTCGCCCATCTGACGCGGCTGGTGTCCGCGACCCGAACATGACAGCGCTCATCCCGACATGGATCGGCGGTGATCTGGTTGCCGTGGACAAGCTCGAGGCGCATCAGCGCGGCTTGCGGCACAAGGCGGTGTCGGTCTTTGTCATGGCGGGTGAGGATCTTTTGATTCAGCGCCGCGCGCTTGGCAAATATCATACGCCCGGTCTGTGGGCCAATACCTGCTGCACCCATCCGCATTGGGGCGAAGATCCGCTGGCCTGCGCGCATCGCAGGCTGTCCGAGGAGTTGGGCATCACCGGCCTCTCGCTCACCCATCGTGATCAGGTCGAATACCGCGCCGATGTGGGCGGTGGTCTGACCGAGCATGAGGTGGTGGATATGTTCATGTGCCGCCTGCCTGCGCGCTGTGCGCTTGCCCCGAACCCGGATGAGGTGATGGAGACGCGCTGGATCTCGCTGAATGCGTTGAACGCCGCGATCCGCATGCATCCCACGCGCTATACGCCATGGTTGCGGATTTACATGGCAGAGCATGCGGCGCAGATTTTCGCCTGAGGGCGTTCGCCTTTACATCTGCCCCATCAGGGCAAGCCCGCCATAAAGCGTGACCGCGCCCAAGAGAATCGCCACGATCACGTTGCGCAGCAGATAGCCCGCGATCAGCGTCACCAGCGCCGCCGCCATGCGCGGGGCATCAAGCGTGCCACCCGTCGCCGCAGGCCAGACCACCAAGGGCGCCACCAGCCCCGGCAGAACCGCGACGGCGGTATAGCGCAGATGCCGGAGCAGCCACGCGGGCAGGGGCCGGTCGCCGATCAGCCCGGTAAAGACAAAGCGCAGCCCAAAGCTGCCCAGACCCAAAAGCACGATCACGATCCAGAGGCTAGTTTTGTCGATCATGGCAACCGCGCCTCCTTGCGCCGCTCAAGCATCAGCTCGACTTGCGCGCCGGTCATCATGCCCGCAACGCCGGCGACCAGAAGCCCGAGGTTATAGGGCAGGAACGCAAAGACCAGCGCCAGTGTGACGGATACAAAGGCAGCCGCAAGATGCGCCGGCGTGCGCAGCATTGGCGCGATCATCGCCAGAAAGGTGATCGGCAGCGCAAAATCAAGCGCCAGCCCCTCGGGGATCGAGGTGCCAACCAGCGCCCCCACCAGCGTGAAGATATACCAAAGCGGGCAAATCGGCGTGACAACGCCAAAGAAATACGCGAGCCTTTGGGGAATTGACCAACCGGGGTTTTTTTCAAAGGCGACGATGGCGCAGGTATAGCTTTGATCGACGGTGAAATAGGCGGCCAGCGCCCGCTGCCCCAAACTTGCCCCGCCGATATAGGGCGTGAGAGAGGCCGAATACATCGCCATCCGCAAATTGACCGCCAGTGCAGAAATGAGCGCAATCGCGGTGGGCGCGCCATCACTGAGCAGTTGCAACGCGGTGAATTGCGCCGCACCTGCGATCACCAGAACCGAAAAGCTGAGCGTTTCAAACACGTTCAATCCAGCCTCGGTCGCGACCACGCCAAAGAGCAACGAGAAGGGCACGATCACGAGAATGAAGGGCGCACCGTCGCGCACGCCTTGCCAATAGGTCGAATTGGTGGTTTGCCTATGCACCGCTTGCCCCCTAAGTTGCCCCCGTGCCCTGACACCGCCTATCCAATGCCAGAAGGAGATGCAATTGGCCACGACCGAGGACCTCCTGTCTTATCTCATCGCGCCCGATCCTGCCGCCCCGCGCCTTACGCGCGCGGTCGAGGGGATGGATCACGAGGGCAACCGCACGCAGATTTCGGTGGTCGAGGAGCGCCCCTTGACGATTTTCCTCAATGCGCAGGAAATCGTGACTGCCATGACGATTGGCGATTACCCTGAATATCTGGCGCTTGGGTTCCTGCGCAATCAAGGGATGCTGGGGCCGCAAGAGACGGTCTTGGGCGTGGATTACGACGAAGAGTTGGACACCGTCGTCGTGCGCACTGACGGCCAGACCAGTTACGAGGAAAAGCTCAAGAAAAAGACCCGCACCAGCGGCTGTGCCGTGGGCACGGTCTTTGGCGATATGATGGAGGGGCTCGAGGGCGTGACCCTGCCTGCCGTGACGGTCAAGACCTCGGATCTTTATGCCTTGGCCAGTGTGATCAACCGCACCCCCTCGCTTTACCTTGAGGCGGGGGCGATTCACGGCACCGTGCTTTGCCAAGGCAACCGCCCGCTGGTCTATATGGAGGATGTGGGCCGCCACAACGCCGTGGACAAGATCGCGGGCTGGATGCTGAGCGAGGGTGTCGAGGCGGGCGATAAACTGCTTTACACCACCGGGCGTTTGACCTCGGAAATGGTGATCAAGACCGCGATGATGGGCATTCCGGTGCTGGCCTCTCGCTCTGGCTTTACCGCGTGGGGCGTGGAAATCGCGCGCCAGGTGGGGCTGACGCTGATAGGCCGGATGCGCGGCAAGCGCTTTGTCTGTCTTGCGGGGGATGACCGCCTGTTGCGGGATGCGGACCCCGAAAGCGTGGGCGATGAGGAGAAAAAACACCGCCGCAAAGGGGCCGACGAATGACCGAGCCCCTTGGTGTCATCCTTGCCGGCGGGCAAGCCACGCGCATGGGCGGCGGCGACAAGGGGCTGTTGGCCCTTGATGATCGCCCGATCCTTGCGCATGTGATCGACCGTCTGGCCCCACAGGTGGGGGCGATGGCGCTGAATGCAAATGGCGAGCCCGCCCGCTTTGCGGCCTTTGGCCTGCCGGTGCTGCCCGATCCCATCCCCGGTTTCGCCGGGCCGCTGGTGGGCGTTCTGGCTGGTCTTGATTGGGCTGCGGGGCAGGGGGCCGACATAATCGTCACTGTCGCCGCCGATACGCCGTTTTTCCCGACCGATCTTGTGGCGCATCTGACAGGCGTGGCAGAGGGCATGACCCATCCCCTCGTTCTTGCCGCCACCCCGCGTGGTGACACCGAGACCAAATCCATGAGCGGCAGCGGTTTGATCCGCCATCCGACCTTTGGCCTCTGGCCGACGGCGCTGCGGCATGATCTGCGCGCGGCCCTGTTGGACGGGCTGCGCAAGGTGGTGCTCTGGACCGACAAACATGACGGGCGCGAGGCGGTATTTGACGACGCGCTCGATCCCTTTTTCAACGTCAATACGCCCGGGGATCTGGACGCGGCACGCAGGAGACTATCAGCATGAGGATTTATGGCGTCACCGGCTGGAAGAACGCGGGCAAGACCGGGCTGATGGAGCGGCTGGTGGCCGAGATCACGGGGCGCGGCTATACGGTTTCCACTGTGAAACACGCGCATCATACCTTTGACGTGGACCAACCGGGCAAGGACAGTCACCGCCACCGCGTGGCGGGCGCGACCGAGGTGCTCTTGGCCTCGCGTAACCGCTTTGCCCTGATGCATGAACTGCGCGAAGAGGGCGAACCGACGCTGGAAGCGCTTTTGCAGAAACTATCCCCCGTCGATCTGGTGTTGGTCGAGGGCTACAAGCGTGATCGCCATCCCAAGGTCGAGGCGTTTCGCGCCGAAACCGGCAATCCGCTGATTGCCACCGATGATCCCACCATCCGCGCCGTGGCGAGCGATACGGCGTTGACGATCGACCGGCCTCTGTTCGACCTTAACGACACCAAGGCAATTGCCGATTTCATCTTGGCGGAGGTGGCGTTGTGAACCGGTTTGACACGTTTGCGATGCTGGATTGGTCGGGCGGCAACGACACCGGGCCGCGCCCGTGTCGCGATGCGATCTGGCTGGGGGTGACACGCGACGGGGTGGATGAGGCCCCGATGTATCTGCGCAACCGGGCCGAGGCCGAGGCGGCGCTAATGGCCCTGATTGCGGCAGAGCTTGCGGCGGGGCGCAGGCTGCTCATCGGGGTGGATTTTCCCTTTGGCTTTCCGGCGGGGTTTGCCCGAGGTTTGACTGGCTGCGACAATCCCTTTGCCGTCTGGGACTGGCTGGAAACGGTGATTGAGGATGCACCGGGCGGCAATAACCGCTTTGATGTGGCGGGCGAGATCAACGGGCGCTTTCCCGGCGTGGGGCCATTCTGGTTCAACGGGTTGAAGCGCGAGATTGACGGGTTGCCGCGCAAGGATACGCGCGCAGGCCATGGCATGGCTGAGAAGCGCGCGGCTGAGGCGCGGGCACCGGGGGCCTTCACCGCGCGGGGGCCGTGGGTGGGCAGGTTCTGACCGGGCTGCCGGTGCTTAACCGGCTCAGACGCAGGTTTTACGGGCAAGTGTCTGTCTGGCCGTTCGAGGTGTTGGACAAGCCCGTGGCGCTGGTCGAAATCTGGCCGGGGCTGATCAATGCCGCTGTCAAACCCTTGGGCGAGATCCGGGATGCGCATCAGGTTCGGCTGATGGCGCGCGCATTGGCGCGTTTGCCTCAGGACCAACTGGCCGAAATGCTTGCTGTAGATGCGCCCGAAGAAGGCTGGATTCTGGGTTTGGGATATGAGGCGGCGTTGATTGCCGCATGTGACGACGTGCTCAAGCCGCCACCCCTGCGCAATGATTGTTTTGCACTGCCTGCGGGCGTGGATTGGACGCCGGTCGATGACGCATTGGCGCTTTTGCGAGATCGGCTGCGTCCCGTGGTGGGCCAGACCCGCGCGCCGCTCGCTCAGGCCTTGGGTCGCGTTCTGGCCGCACCCGTCACCGCGCTGCGCGCCAACCCGCCCGAGGCGAATACCGCCGTGGATGGCTATGGCTTTGCCCATGCCAGCCTGACCGCTGGCGATCAAACGCTGCCGCTGGTTGAGGGGCGCGCCGCCGCTGGTGTGCCCTATCCCGACAGCGTGCCCCCCGGCCATGCGGTGCGCGTGCTGACGGGGGCTGCGCTGCCTGAGGGCGTTGATACCGTGATCCTGCAAGAGGATGTGACCTTGGGCGCGGGGCGTATCGCGTTTCGTGCGGGGCTAAAGCCCGGTGCCAATACACGCCGCGCGGGCGAGGATGTGGCGGCAGATGCGCCGGTACTTGCGCCGGGCCGTGTGATTACCCCTGCCGATCTGGCGCTTTGCGCCGCTGTTGGCGTGGCGGATCTGCCAGTGCATGAACAGCTGCGCGTCGCGGTCATCTCCACTGGCGATGAACTGGTAGAGGCCGGTCATCCCGCCCGACCCGGCCAGATCTATGATGCGAACCGTCCTATGCTTTTGGGCCTTGTAGGGCAGATGGGCTATGCTCCGCTTGATCTGGGGCGTATTGCCGATGACCGCGCAGCGCTTCGCGCCGCGTTGGATCGTGCGGCGGAAGATTCGGATGCCATTCTCACCTCTGGCGGCGCGTCGTCGGGGGATGAGGATCACGTATCGGCCTTGTTGAATGAGGCGGGGGCCATGGCCGAATGGCGTATCGCCCTGAAACCGGGGCGGCCCTTGGCGCTTGGCCTCTGGCGCGGTGTGCCGGTCTTTGGCCTGCCGGGCAATCCGGTGGCGGCCCTTGTCTGTGCGCTGATCTTTGCGCGGCCTGCGTTGCGGCTCTTGTCCGGGGCGGGCTGGTCGCTGCCGCAGGGATTTCACGTGCCTGCCGGTTTTGAGAAGCGCAAGAAACCGGGCCGCCGTGAATATCTGCGCGCGCGGATCCGCGAGGGGCGGGCAGAGGTTTTCGCCTCGGAAGGCTCGGGGCGGATCAGTGGCCTAAGCTGGGCCGAAGGTCTGGTGGAATTGCCTGACGGTGCGGTGACCATTCAGCCGGGTGATCCGGTGCGCTATATCCCCTATGCGAGCTTTCTGAGCGCCTGATCCGGGATCAGGCGACCCCGGCGCGCAGGATGTCATGGATATGCACGAGGCCGCGCAATTGCCCGCTCTCATCCACGGCAAAGAGCGCGCTGATCTTGTGGGTGTTCATCACGCCCAAAGCCTCGGACAAGAGCGCCTCGGGCAGGATGCTGCGGGGGTTGCGGGTGGCTACCTCTCCGGCAGTGCGTGCCATGAGGTCCGACAGGTTGCGGCGCAAATCGCCATCGGTGATCACCGCCATTAGCCGACCTTCTTCGACCACAGCCGCCACGCCAAAGCCCTTGGCCGTCATCTCGATCAAGGTTTCGCCCATCGGGGTCTCGGCGCTGACCACGGGCAGCGCCGCGCCGCTGTGCATGACCGAAGAGACGCGCAAAAGCTGTGCGCCCAGCGTGCCGCCGGGGTGAAAGGCCAGAAAGTTCTCGCGCTCAAAGCCCCGTAGCCGCATCATCGCCACAGCCAGAGCATCGCCCAAGGCCAGCGTGCAGGTGGTGCTGGTGGTGGGGGCCATGCCGATGGCGCAGGCCTCGGGGGCATTGGGCAGGGTCAGACGGAAATCGGCCTGTTGTCCAAGGGTGCTGTCCGGCTTCTTGGTTATGGCGATGAGAGGGATCGCAAAGCGGCGGCTATGGGCAATGATATCGGCCAGTTCCCGGGTTTCGCCAGAGTTCGAGATCAGGATCAGCGCATCTTCCCGTGTGATCATGCCCAGATCGCCATGGCTTGCCTCGCCCGGATGAACATATTGCGCCGGCGTGCCGGTGCTGGCCATGGTTGCCGCGATCTTGGCGGCGATATGGCCAGATTTCCCCATGCCCGAGACGATGACCCGACCCTTGACCTCAAGAAGGCGCGTCACCACTGCATCGAAGTCGATGGGCAGGTCCGCGTGGAGGGCGCTGAGAGCCTCGGCCTCGATCCGGATGACGTCGCGGGCAATCTCGGTCGGGGTTTCGATCTGGGTCCCGGTTTGGGTCTTGGCGGTCGACATGGGCTGAGCCCTCCTTTTTGCGGCAAGTGTTAGCCTGTCGCGCGCGCCGGGCCAAGCACGGGATAGAGATTGCAGCAAAATGCCGCCCCATCACAACCCGTTGAAGGCCGCTCTTTTCCATCTGGTCAGTCTCTGCGCGCCGTCCTATCGTCGCGCCATGAACGCCGATACCGCCCTTCTCGACAGCCGCTATGCCTGGACACGCCTTGGCGTGTCTTTGGCCATTGCCATGATCGGCAATGCCGGTATGTGGTCCATCATCGTGGTCATGCCCGCCATGCAGGCCGAGTTTGGCGTCGACCGCGCGGCGGCCTCTATGCCCTATACGCTGACCATGGTGGGGTTTGCGCTGGGCAACCTTGGTATCGGGCGGGTGGTGGACCGTTTTGGTGTCACGGCGGCGCTGATCGGGTCAGCGCTTCTGATCTCCACTGCGACGGCCCTGGCTGCGATGAGCCCCACGGTTTTGTTGCTCTCGACGCTTCAATTCATGATCGGTTTCGGATCTGCCGCCAGTTTCGGGCCGCTGATTGCTGATGTCTCGCTCTGGTTTCTAAAGCGGCGCGGGATTGCTGTGGCGATCACCGCCAGCGGTAATTACCTGTCAGGGGCAATTTGGCCGGTGATCCTTGCCGGTATTCTGGCAGAGCAGGGGTGGCGGGCGGTCTATATGGTGCTGGCGGTCGTCACGGTGGCAGGGGTGATCCCACTTGCGCTGTTGTTGCGACGCCGGGTGCCTTTGGCGGCGCGCGCCCATGCTGACAGCCTGTCTTCGGCCCGTGCTGGGGCGACGGGGCTGTCGCCGCGCACTCTGGCCTTGCTTCTGGGCCTTGCCGGGGTGGGCTGCTGCGTGGCGATGTCGATGCCGCAGGTCCATATCGTAAGCTATTGCGTTGATCTGGGTTATGGCCCTGCCGTGGGGTCACAGATGCTGTCGCTCATGCTTTTGGGCGGGGTTGCATCGCGTCTGGTCTCAGGCCTGCTTGCGGATCGGTTGGGGGGCGTGCGCACGCTTTTGATCGGTTCGGCGCTGCAATGTCTGGCGCTTTTCCTCTACCTGCCCTCGGGCGGGCTGACCTCGCTTTATGTCGTCAGCCTTGTCTTTGGCTTGGCGCAGGGCGGCATTGTGCCCAGCTATGCGGTGATCGTGCGAGAGTATATGCCCAGTGCCGAGGCTGGGCGGCGCGTGGGATTTGTGATGATGGCAACCATCGCCGGCATGGCGATTGGCGGCTGGATGTCGGGCTGGATTTATGACCTGACCGGCAGCTATCACATGGCGTTTCTGAACGGCATTGCTTGGAATTTCCTCAACATCGGGATCATGGTTCTGATCCTGATGCGCACCCGGACCAGAACGGGCAACCCGCTGCCGGCCTGAACAGGCGGTTAATAGCTGTAGTCAGCGTAAATCCGGCTGAGATCACCCGCCCAATCGCTATTATACCGGTCCAGCAATTCATCCGCCGGGGCCTTGCCGGTCTCGACGCTTTCGCGCAGCGCATTGAGGAAATGCGTCTCGTCGGGGATCATGCCGCCGCCGCCCGACCGCGCGCGCGCCTTAAGGCCCGCCTCAGAGATGTTGAGAACCTCGCGGGCCAGTTCGTGCATGTGGATGTCGCCCACCCGCGCCTGAAGCCCGTCCACACTGGCCGCCACCCGCAGCGCATCGCGCGTCTCGGCATCCCAGCCCTTGCAGACGTCCCATGCCGCATCAAGTGCGGATTGGTCATACATCAACCCCACCCAGAAGGCAGGCAGCGCACAGAGCCTGCGCCACGGGCCACCATCGGCCCCGCGCATCTCCATGAATTTCTTGATCCGCGCCTCGGGGAAGGTGGTGGTCAGGTGATCCGCCCAATCGCTCAGCGTTGGTTTCTCGCCGGGCAGGGCAGGAAGTTCACCGCGCAGGAAATCGCGGAACGACTGCCCCAGAGCGTCGATATACTTGCCGTCGCGATAGACGAAATACATCGGCACATCGAGCGCGTAATCGGCATAGGCCTCAAACCCGAAACCCTCTTCGAACACAAAGGGCAACATGCCGGTGCGCGCGGGATCAAGATCGCGCCAGACGCGGGCGCGCCAGCTTTTGTGCCCATTGGGCTTGCCCTCGAAAAACGGCGAATTGGCGAAAAGGGCTGTTGCCACCGGCTGCAAGGCCAGCGCCACGCGCAGTTTCTGCACCATGTCGGGTTCTGAGGAGAAATCGAGATTGACCTGCACGGTGCAGGTGCGGCGCATCATGGTGCGCCCCATGGTGCCGACTTTCTGCATATAGCTGTCCATCAGCTTGTAGCGGCCCTTGGGCATGAGCGGCATATCGTCATGCATCCAGATCGGGGCAGCACCCAGGCCGATAAAGCCCACGCCCACCTTGTCGGCGATGTCTTTGACCTCGCGCAGGTGGTCGTTCACTTCGTCGCAGGTTTGGTGAATGGTCTCAATCGGCGCACCCGAAAGCTCTAATTGACCGCCCGGCTCGAGGCTGACATTCGCCCCGTCCTTTTCCAAGCCGATGAGCTTGCCGCCCTCTTCCACGGGCGACCAGCCATGCACATCGCGCAGCCCTTCAAGCACCGCCAATACGCTGCGCGGCCCCTCGTAGGGAATGGGGCGCAGCGTGTCCTTGCAATAGCCGAACTTTTCATGCTCGGTGCCAATGCGCCAATCTTGCTTGGGTTTGCAACCACTTGCCAGATATTCTGCAAGTTGCTCATGGCGTTCGATCGGCCCGCCGCCGGATTGTGGGATAGACATATTCGGGCCTCCTGATCAGGGCATTGTCTCGGGCGACACAGTTGGCGGCAAACACACGGACTGTCAATGCAGCCTAAGGTGCGAGACCGCGCTTTGCGGGTTCTGCCAAATCACGGTTGGGTGATCGGGTAGGCGGCGCATCTGCGCCAGCATATGTTCGGTGCGCAGGCCGGGCAGGGCGGCGAAGGCGTCAAAGAGCGCTTCGGCCCCTTCGGCGTTGAGCGGGATATGCAGCGCGGGCGCGCCATCTATGCTTAGCACCCAATGTGGCGGCTTGCCTGTGGGATCGAGCGTGAGCGCGTCAAGATCGCGAATGGCCACCACGCCCCCCGTCAGAGGCCCGAAATAGGCGACTTGCCCCTCGTCCACTTGCACCACGCCGGGGCCGCCCGCGCCTGCGCGAAATCGCGCGCGTTGCAGCCCCATCACCAGTACTGCCCCGGCAAGGATCAAAAGCGCGTAGCCCAGCCATTGCAAAAGGCCATAGCTGCCGATCCCCCACCAGAGCCCAAGTGCCGCCAACCCGACACCGCTGAGCACTTCGCGCCAGCGCCAGAGAGCAGCGCGCGCTTGCGGGCGAATAAAGCTCATGTCCAATCCCCCAAAGCGCGTTGCCAGAGCGTCATTGCCGCCACCGCCGCCGTATCGGCGCGCAGGATGCGAGGCCCAAGGCTGACGGCATGCGCCTGCGGCAGCGCCGCGAGGCGCGCGCGCTCGGCCTCTGAAAACCCGCCCTCGGGGCCGATCAGGATGGCCCAAGGCGCGCCGCGCGGCAAATCACCGGCAAGCGTTGCCGCGTGGCCCGCCAGCCCCTCATCGCAAAACATCAACTGCCGGTCCTTGGGCCAGTCCGCAAGCACCCGGTCAAGGCGGTGCAGATCGCCGACTTCGGGCACAAAGGTGCCGCCGCATTGCTCGGCGGCCTCGACGGCATGGGCCTGAAGGCGGTCCTGTCGGATGCGTTCGGCATTGGTGAACTCGGTCTGAACTGGGATGATCCGCGCTGCCCCCATCTCGGCGGCTTTCTCGACGATGAAATCGGTCCGCGCCTTTTTGATCGGGGCGAACAAGAGCCAAAGATCCGGCGGATCGTGCTGCGGGGCTGTCTGCTCTGCCACCTGCAACACCCCGCCGCGCTTGCCTGCCTCGATCACGTCGGCGCGCCATTCGCCGTGCCGCCCGTCAAAGAGCAGCACAGCATCACCGACGCCTTGTCGCATCACCCCAAAGAGGTAATGGGCCTGTGGTTGCGTCAGAGGAATGGTTTGCCCTTCCCCCAACGGGTGCTCTACATAAAGCCTGATCTTCGCTGCTTTCATGGGGCCAACATATGACCGCAAAGAACCAGACGCCAGAGGCCACGGGACAGGTGGCCGATGCCTATGCGGGCAATTGGGTGGACCGATTGGCCCCTGCGGCGACGCGCCCCTATTTGCGGCTGAGCCGAGCAGATCGACCGATTGGCACATGGCTATTGCTTTTGCCCTGCTGGTGGGGGCTGACGCTGGCGATGCTGTCAGATGGGCAGGCGGGGTGGCATGATCTGTGGATCTTCATCGGCTGTGGTCTTGGTGCCTTTCTTATGCGCGGGGCGGGCTGCACCTGGAATGACATCACCGACCGGCATATCGACGGCTCTGTCGCGCGCACGGCCTCGCGGCCTATTCCTTCGGGGCAGGTCACGGTGCGCGGCGCGCTGATCTGGATGGCGGTGCAGGCGCTGATTGCATTCGGGATTCTGCTGACGTTCAACACCGCCGCAATCGTGCTTGGCATACTCTCGCTCTTGCCCGTCGCCGTCTATCCCTTTGCCAAGCGGTTCACCTGGTGGCCGCAGGTCTTTCTGGGTCTTGCCTTTAACTGGGGCGCGCTTTTGGCCTGGACGGCCCATAGCGGACGCCTCGAGATACCTGCTGTGATCCTTTATCTCGCGGGTATCGCCTGGACGCTCTTTTATGACACGATCTATGCCCATCAGGACGCCGAGGATGACGCCCTTATCGGGGTGAAATCCACGGCGCGGCTCTTTGGCGACAATTCCCCGCGCTGGCTGCGGTGGTTTTTGGTGGCGACTGTCTCTTTGATGGCGTTGGCGGTTATTCTTGCGGTGCCGGACGCCCGGATGACGGCGCTTCTTGTGGCGCTCTGCGGACCGTGGATGATGGGCTGGCATATGCAAGGCCAGATGCGCCGCTTGCGGTTGGACGATACCGCGCGCTTGCTTCACCTTTTCCGGTCCAATCGCGATGCAGGTCTCTTGCCTGTGCCGTTTTTCGCCGTCGCTTGTCTGCTGTGATTGAACTCATGCCGCCGCACGCCTAAAGACGTGGGCAGCACTCATAAATTGGCTATTGCCCGATGCGTTTATCATCTGCCTTTACGATCGCCGGAACCTTTGTCGGGGCAGCGGTGCTTGCGGTTGTTGCCGCAGGCTTTGCTGTGAGCGCCATCGAAGACAGCTCTCGGCGGGCGGTGCGTGACACGTTGGACCGGGTTGGATTGGTCTGGGCCGATGTCGATACGGACGGGCTGCAACTCTTTCTGGCGGGCACCGCGCCCTCTGAGGCGTTGCGGTTCAAGGCGCTGTCGCTGGCGGGCACGGTGGTTGATGCAGCGCGGGTGATCGACCAGATGTTGGTGCAGGATGCGGCCGATATCGCGCCGCCGCGCTTTGCCATCGAAATCCTGCGCAACGATAGCGGCATTTCCTTGATCGGGCTGGTACCTGCCGCCACGGACCGAGATAAGCTTTTGGCGGATATCGCGTCTGTGACCGATGACGTCCCGGTGGCCGACCTACTTGATTCCGCAGATTACCCGTATCCAGAGACATGGCCCGCAGCGCTGCGTTATGCGGTGCGGTCGCTGGGAAAATTGCCGCGCGCCAAGATTTCGGTGAGCGCGGACAGGGTCGAGATCAAGGCCATGGTTGACAGCACAGAGGCACAGCGCCGGATCGAGACGGATCTGGCGCGCACGGCCCCGGACGATGTGCGCCTGGCGCTCGCAATCTCGGCACCGCGGCCAGTGATCACGCCGTTTACCCTGCGGTTCGTCATCGACGAAACAGGCGCGCGATTCGACTCCTGCTCTGCGGATACCGAAGAGGCGCGCGATGGTATTTTGCGCGCTGCGGGCAAGGCTGGCATCCAGACCAAGGCCGACTGTGTGGTCGGGATGGGTGTGCCCTCGCCCCAATGGTCGCGGGCGGCAGAACTGGCCATCGCGGCGGTCGCGGACCTTGGCGGCGGGACGGTTACGTTTTCGGATGCCGATGTAGCGCTTTTGGCGCCCGAAGGCACGGCGCAGAGCCTCTTTGACGATGTGGCGGGCAAACTTGAGGCCGATCTGCCCGAGGTTTTTGCCCTTACTGCCACGTTGCCGCCGCCGCCCGATGCCGCGCAGCCCGCAGCGCCAGAGTTTGTGGCCACTCTGTCGCCCGAAGGTCAGGTTCTGATTCGGGGCCGGGTGGGCAGCGAGACCAGCCGCGAGACGGTGCGTAGTTTTGCCAAGGCGCGGTTTTCGTCAGATTCGGTGCATCTGACGGCGCGGGTCGCCGAGGGTTTGCCGCGTGATTGGCCGATCCGCGTTCTGACCGGGCTTGAAGCCTTGTCCTATCTGTCGAACGGTGTCGTAACCGTCACGCCCGATAATATAGGCGTTAAGGGAAATACGGGCCGCAAGACTGCCAGTGCGGAAATCGCGCAGTTTCTTGCGGAAAAGCTGGGCGAGGCAGAACAATACTCTATCGACGTGACGTATAAAGAGGCCCTCGATCCTGTGGCCGGGCTTCCGACGCCAGAGGAATGCGAGGCGCAAATCGCTGGGATCCAAGCAGAGCGCAAGATCAACTTTGAGCCGGGATCGGCCAAGATTGATGCCCAAGGGGCGGCCATCATGGATGACATTGCCGATGTGCTGAAAAAATGCGGCGAGGTTCGGATGGAAATCGGCGGCCATACCGATAGCCAGGGTGGCGAGGATATGAACGCGCAACTCAGCCTCTCGCGTGCGCGCGCGGTTCTGGACGAATTGCGAATGCGCCGCGTGCTGACATCGAGCATTGACGCCAAGGGCTATGGCGAGAGCGTGCCCATCGCTGATAACGAGACCGAAGAGGGCCGCGAGACCAACCGCCGTATCGAATTTCGCCTGATCCGCCCCGAGCCACTGCCAGATGAGCAAACAGCGCTTGAAAGCCTTGAAGAACCGGGGGAAGAAGGTGCAGAGGCAGAAGAGACCACGCAGGATACGCCAACCGAATGAATAGAACCGAATTCATCATCGCAACCGCCATCGTTCTTTTCGTGGCGTTCTGCATGGGCTGGTTCGCCAATTGGCTGGTACATCGCTTTATCCGCGTGCCGGGATCGGATGTCGGGGAACTGGAGCGGTTGGCGCAAGAACTGCACGAGGCCGAAGAAACCCGCGATCAGGCGATCACCTATCTGCAACAGCGTGAGGCGGAGTTGACCAATCAGATCAGCCAGACCGAGGCAGAACTGGCCGCCACCATGGACGGTCTGCGCGAGGCGCGCTATGAGGCTGAACAACTGCGCGCGCATCTTGAAAAGATGGCTGGTCGCGCCGTCGGCTGATACTTTAGCGACGTTCGGCAGGGCCGCATCAAGCGAAAAAAGTGTTTCGGCGTTCCAATGAACAACCGAAACACTTTGAAGGCGATCAGAAATTTGCGTTGCGATGCCTTACGAGGGCCTAAACCGGTTAGTGTTTGGTCCCGTGCGCTTTGCCGTGGCCCTCTTCTGGTTTGCGCGCCAGATCGACGGGCACGTCGACCACGATCTCGCCGGATTTCTCGAACAGCAGCGTTATCGGTATGATCTTGCCTTGCTCAAAGCTCTCGGTGAGGCCCATCAGCATTACATGCGCGCCGCCGCGTTCCAACACCAGCGTCTGACCTGCTGTGATGGCAAACCCTTCTTCGACATGCACCATCTTCATCACGCCGCTCTCTTCGATGTGGGTGTGCAACTCGACCCGTTGCGCGGCGGGCGAGACCGCGCCGATCAGGCGGTCATCAGTATCGCCGATATTCTCGATCAGCATGAAGGCCGCGCCGGTCTTGGCCGTTGGGCTGGCGCTGCGGGCGTAGGTGTCAAGCACTTGGATTTCTTGGGCCAGTGCGGGCACGGCAAGGATGGTTGTGGCGAAGGCCGCCAGAAGGGTGGATTTGAAGGACATGGGTCGCTCCTTGAATGTCTGAGTTACGGTCTGAAATTGGCTGTCAGACCGCCACAGGCGGTGCCCGTGCGACATTCGGGGGCAAGCTGCGCATCGCAGCATGGCGTTCCACTGTAATCGTGCTGATCCGCCGCTCTGACGCCAGCCACAGGCCAAGGGCCAGGGGCGTGTCCAGCACAACGGCAAAACCGGGCAAGCAATCAGGGCAGAGGTGGGGCGTTGCAAGGGGCTGCCCCTCTGCGTCCACTGCGACTGTGATCGGCCCTGTGCCGGTGCAGAGCACGATCTGGCCTACGGGCTGTGCCATGCCGCGTGCCACGGCAAGGCTCTGGCTTGTAAGGGCCAGAACAAGGCAGAGGGCCAAGGCCAGGATCGGGTGCAGTGGTCTCATCGGCCAGAGGTATAGGCCTGCGCGCCCGGCATGGGCAAGCGACAAAAAAGCACAGCCCCGCCGGTTGGGCAGGGCTGTTCGCGAAACAGTTTACGCTTTGGTTCAGGCGGTTGCGGCCTGCGCCTTGGCAATCTCTTTCTTGACCTTCAGCGCGGAGGCCGACAGCTCGTCGTCCTTGGCCTTGGCAAGAAACGCATCCAGACCACCGCGATGGTCGACGCTGCGCAGGGCATGCGCCGAGATCCGCAGCTTGATGCCGCGATTCAGGGTCTCGGATTGCAGGGTCACGTCGTTGAGGTTCGGCAGATACCGACGACGTGTCTTGTTGTTGGCGTGGCTGGAGTTATTGCCAACCATCGGGCCTTTTCCGGTCAGTTCACAGCGGCGCGACATGAGATCATCCTCGTTCTTGCTGAGGGCGCGTGCTGGCCCTTCTTAACACAAACGGGCACCACCACAGGCAGCGCCCCGAATTCCGTTTGGCGTCTTTAGGCTCAAAGCACAGGCGCGTCAAGGGATTCTCGGGCCGAATTTGCCGCAATCAGGAAGCTTCCCCTAACGTTCTGGGTCTCGAGCCTGTGGTCGCCGTTGGCGAGGCTGTCCGGCCCAAAACCGAGACGGCGACTGCAAGGTCGGTCTTTTGGTCGAAGGCGGTCAACTATCAGTGTATGACGGGGAATTGGTGGAGCCTAGGGGGAGCCCGGACGAGTTCCTAAGTTGTTGATAAAGAACACTATTGAAGTGTGATGGTTTGTCTTGTGCCACACTATAGCGTCACACTCTAGCTAACTGCAACCTTTGTTCTCACGTGGTTAGCTATATCCCTAAAATAATTATTATAAATCAATATCTTAAATAGATGCAACCCGGGCTGACCCATAACAGATTGAGCATTGAGTTATGTAATCAACTAATCCAACCATTATATAACACAGTTATATCAGTCAGTTATATAACCTAGATACTAATTCGGGTTATAGATCAGTATATAATCAGAATATTATGTAGATATATCAATCAGCTATATAAGTATAATAGCCCTGCACCCTTATCCGAGCTTACTCTGATGTAATATAACCCTCGGTGAAAACAGATGCGGCACTCGCCACATTTGACCTGTCTATAGTATGAAGGGTTAAAGGGCGAACGGAGCCGGGTGTGATTTTTCTATCTATAGGATGGAGGGGTAGGTGCTAACCGGCTCGTAGGATTGCAGTCATCTCTTGCTAAGAGGCTTGGGCTGGGGCCACGTCAAGCATCGTCGGGGCAAACGATCCTGAATAAACCGGGCCGCAAAAGCAAATAGATGCGCCCCCATTCTATCGAATAGCCCCGGAGCCGCCTGCTAAGTGGCCTTCCTTTGTCGCCGCGCCCGGATGGTCGCCCAAGCGATGCAACGGGACTATATGGCCGAAAAACTCAGGTGCCTCAGGCGGCGCTCTCCGTGTCTCCAAGGATGCGGTAAACGGATGCACGGCCAATCCCCAATTCCGCAGCGATCTTCGATGCTCCGACGCCTTCCTGATGAAGCCGCAACACTTCCTCAGACTTCGCCCGCGCTGTCGGCTTGCGCCCTTTGTACTTCCCAGCAGCCTTAGCCTTCGCAATACCCTCACGTTGACGCTCTAGCATGATCTCGCGCTCGAATGCGGCAACGCTACCCAGCACGGTCAGCATTAACTTCCCTGTCGGAGTGTTTGTATCAATGCCCATGCCCAAAATACGTAGGCTGGCGCCTTTACCCTTTATCTCTTCAAGCACGTCCAATAGGTGAGGCACTGACCTTGCAAGCCGATCTAGTTTCGTGACCACAAGGGTGTCACCGTCTCTGACATACTCAACCGCCTCAGCGAGCTTTGCTCGTGCCGCTACATCGACGGAAGATACCTGCTCCTCGAACACTTTCTCACAGCCAGCGGCCTTCAAGTCACGTAGTTGCCCTTCTAACCCGGCAGTCTGGTCTAGGGTCGAGGTTCGCGCATATCCGATAAGCATAACAACACTCCTGTCTCATACGAGTTTAAGACACAGGGAGGCAATTTGTCTCAAAAGTCAAGAGTTACTTGTGTGAGACGATGTGTTGGGCGGTTAGTGCTGTCTCATAAGGGCAAGGTCTAATGAGATCGCATGACCAAACCCGCAAGTCTGCGCTTATAGATACAAAGAAAGTCTTCAGCTTGCGCTGGCGTCAACTTTCGCATTTCAAGTGGGAAGGCATCCAATGGTTGCTTTGTGCCCCGGACACCTAGGTGCCGTGCTCCCTCTTTTGCACCAGCATGCAGGTAAACATACTTGGGCTCTAGGTCTAAGTAACCTTCTGAAATCCTCAGTGCCGTGTCGTAAGCAAGCAATGGCCCTGCACCCTTGATGCGGTCGCAATGTCGAACAATGAGGTCGTGCAGTTCATCAAACTCACGAACGACGACCATCGTATCGGAGACGGCTAGAAGGGAGCGTGTGAGTTGAGCTAAGATGCTTGATGGAATTCGATACTGATGCGGATGCCGTTTTCCGCACACTCCTGTTGAACCGCATGCAATCTTGATGCTGTCGTCGATGGTGTGCATGTCGGAAAACTCAAAATCTATGCAATCCTCGTCACCTGAAAAGCAGGTCTGAGGATCGCTTAAGAACTCATCTACCAAGTCTGCCAGTCCCATTTCTCAACCTCACACGCCACCTGCCCATCACGTTAGGCAAGTCAGGGCGATAAGTCAGCCACGGTTGTGCATGTAACACCAGCCCGGCGCAGTTCAGATCATTGCTATTCGACTGCCTGCTCCGCTTCGCTTTGCACATCTGGAGACAAGACCACTTGCCCGTGATCCGCTTCCTCAGTCAGCAGTGTCACTTCATCGCAAAAGATGCTCTCAATCAATCCGTCATCGGGAATATGAAAGTCGGGAAAGTACTTCTTCGCGCCGTTAGTCGCCCATTTTTGGAGCATGACGCCATGACTTTTGTCATGGGCCGAACCATCCTTGTTAATGGCTGCGATGTTCGTGCCCTTAACTCGAAAATGAAGATGATCCTGAGTGTCCGGGATATGCGCTTTATGGTGCAGGATAGCCCGGCCTTTGCCCAATTCAACGTAAGGCTTCGACTCGTTCAACAGAAGACGGACTACAACCTCAGCCACTCGATCCGTGATCTCGAAGTGGTAAAAAACGGTATAGGTGCTCTTCCCCTCCGCCACATATTTCCTGAAAGGCTTGATGCGCTTGCCTCTTCCACTGGTCATTCTGTCTTCTCCTCAACCTCCGCCAAGTTCTTCGTTTCAACTCAGACCGTTCTCACCTGCTTGGAAGACATTCCGAAGGGGCCTATGGGGGAGATCGGGTCGCGGGACACAGTATATACCCCCTTGAAAAAATGTGCCGTAGTTCTCGGACAGTCATCCGCGGTAAATCCGTAGGCTGGTCTGCTAGTCTGCATCATCTCCGGCACTCTTAACCCAACTTGCGATACTGTCATGAAGCATCCACGCAGACGGTGCACTCAAGGTGCACTCCGAGGAGCCGCCAGCAGTGAACATGCTCCAGTCATCGTCCTCAGACATTGCCCATACGCCAATAACTTCGCCGTCCAACCGCACGACATCGCCCTCATTTGCTCCGTTGTGGTATCCGGTCATAACGATCCCGTGCCGAACTTGCCCGCCTCGATCTATGAGTTCACACACAGCCTGAAACTGATCAGAGATGCTATGTACATCAGGACCAACGAACTCACCGCTGACGAACGCCCGGTACTTAAGGGTGCCCGAAAACTGAGCGTCATCGCGGCTTGATACCTCACAGGATAGTTCGCCGTATACTAGCGTGTCGGTATGCATTGATCGAAGGCCAAGCTATCCAAGGGTTTCATTGATCCGCTTGAACAGTGCCTCAAAGGCGTCCAGCGTTTCATCGGAGAGGGCGGCAACGCGCTTCGCTCGCTCGCGAAGAAGGACCTCAGCCGGGGCGTTGTGGTCATAGCGGTCCACGCCCTCTTTGCGGGCGATCTGCCGCACAATGGGGTCGGTGCCCTTGAGGTCCGCTGCCCTGATCTTCTTGCCGAAGGCAGCGTTGTAGAGTGCCAGGTAGTCATCTTTGGCGAACAGGTCCTCAATGTCGGCCATCTTTCGGTCGGCAACCTTGCCAACGGTGATGATCCGTTTCCTCCCCAGAAATCCAGCCTTGGAGAGAGCGGTCAGCTTCTGGTGGCCCTCTTTTCGAGAGTCCACCACAACTGTCACGTCAAGGTGGTTGCCCAAGAGCGCGACAAATGCCGGGATCACGTCCGCTCCGCCCAGCGGCATGATTGACCAGCGCTTGTCGAGTCCCTCGCGCCCGTCCTCTATCAGCCGCTCTGAGATGGTCTGCATGAAGAGGAAGTCGGACGGCCCCTCTACCACGAGGTTGTCCTTTGCGATGAACAGGTGCTGGGCAATGTCATAGCCCAGAGCAGCCTGCAGCGGGAACAGCGTGTCGCTGTCGGTCGTCAGCACGTCAGAGGTGGTGACGGAGCCTGTCTCGCGACCCCGGTCCTCAACGAGGCGCGCGCGCTCAAGGTGGTCTGAATCGCCCCGAGTTTGTCGGAGACCGTCAACTTAAGTAAGGATGATGGTTATGACAAAAAGCAAAATGGCAAATCGCTACTCGCCAGAGGTCCGCGCACGTGCGGTCCGGATGGTTTTTGAGCANTTTACAAAACCGAACTTGTCCATCGCCAAGGCCCGTGGCGTAACATGCAGGATCTGGAAATGGCCACCCTCGGATGGGTCGATTGGTTCAACCACAGACGCCTGCTTGGCCCCATCGGAAACATCCCGCCAGCGGAGGCTGAGGAGAACTTCTATGCACAGCGCGACGTGCTCGATATGGTCGCGTGAAATGAAGCTATAGGTCTCCGGTGAAACCGGGACGATTCACAGTACTCGTGACGTGATAGCCCGGTGGCTTCAAAGAACCGGCCAAGCTCTTGTTCGGCGTGATCGCGCCCTAAGAGTTGCCAGAACTCGCTATTTGCCTGTTCGAGCATGCTAATGGTATTCACAACCTGTTCGCGTTCTGCTGGCGTTTGCGGCCCAAGAGACGCACGGCGTGCTCTCGCCTCGGCAAGTTGTTTGCTGAAGTAGTCAATGACTGCTGCCCGGAGTGTTGCGTGGTCCATGCGTACTTCTTGTAGTTGTTGCTTCAACACGAACCCGCAACTTGCGAGGTGTCGGGCCAACATGCCAGCCTCATGTGGGCATCGCGTCTTTAAAGACAGCCGAAAGGTCTTTCGGGTGGCATGATGGCCATATGGTGGCAGTGGCCAGCGGAAATAGAATATACCGTGTCGTGATTTGCTTAGATACGCATGTAGCTTCATTCTGTGTCACACCTGTGTGTTACACCACTCTAATGTTCAGCTATCATATTGAACTATAAGGAATTGGTGGAGCCTAGGGGGATCGAACCCCTGACCTCTTGCATGCCATGCAAGCGCTCTCCCAGCTGAGCTAAGGCCCCAATTCCATGGCCGCATTGGGCCGTGCGCCGCTCTCTAAGCAAAGCGGCGGGCGGGATCAAGTGGAAAATCCCGCCCTCCGATCATTAAAGATCGTTGTCGTCCGAGGCCACGTCGGCGATGTCGTCGAGCGACACATCCTCGTCCTCGTCATCCTCGAGCAGATCATCATCCAGCTCGACATCAACGTCATCATCATCCAGCAGATCCGCATCATCATCAAGGATGCTCCCTGCCTTCAGTTTCTTCGTTTCCGCATCTTCAGCGTCCGGAGCCATCGAGCGCGATTTGTGCGACGACAGTTCCACCACCTCGCCGGTGTAGGGACTGACGATCGGGTTCTTGTTCAGGTCGTAAAAGCGTTTGCCGGTTGTCGGGCAGATACGCTTGACGCCCCATTCTTCCTTGGGCATGGGTGATCCCCTTTGAATCTCTGGTCTTGTCGACGATCCGCGTCCCCTGCCATAACATTGAATGGCTGTCAAAGCCTTTGACGGTGACACCCGGACCCCGAGCAGGAGCGCATATGGGCCATCACACGCTGACGGGCAACCCCCCGGTTGCCCTGACTTTGCGCCACAGTGCGCGCGCGCGGCGCATTTCGCTGCGTGTGTCGGGGCTGGACGGGCGTGTGACCCTGACGATTCCGCGCGGTGTAAGCGAGGCAGAGGCTTTGGCCTTTGCCCGGTCGCGGGCTGATTGGCTGCGCGGTCATCTGGAGGGGCGACCGGGGCAGATGGCTGTGGGCATTGGCTGCGATCTTCCGGTTGAGGGCGAGATACTGCGAATCGTGCTGGGCAGTGGGCGGCGTGTTCAGCGCGCGCCGGGGCAACTTTGTGTGCCGGGGCCAGAAGAAAGCGCTGCGGCGCGTCTGGAAGGGTGGCTCAAAGCGCGGGCGCGGGATCGGCTGGCGGCGGCCTCGGATCATTACGCGGGCCTTTTGGGGCGGCGCTATACCCGGCTGACCCTGCGCGACACGCGGTCGCGGTGGGGGTCTTGTTCGGCCTCGGGGGCGCTGAGCTATTCTTGGCGGCTGATCCTCGCGCCGCCCGCTGTGTTGGATTATGTGGCGGCGCATGAGGTCGCGCATCTGGCGCAGATGAACCATTCGCCCGCGTTCTGGGCCGAAGTGGCGCGGCTGATGCCCGAGTATGAAACGCGGCGCGCCTGGCTTCGACGCGAAGGCGGGGCGTTGCACCGGTATCGTTTCGGCAATTGACCTAAGCGCAGTTTGTGATCACATGGGCGCATGCTTTTGCCGCCACGCCCCGATCCGTCTCCGTCTGCGCATGACCGCGTCTATCGCGGTCTGCGGTCGCGCATCATGCATGGCGAGATTGCTCCGGGGCAGGCACTGACCCTGCGGGGAATTGGCGCAGAGTTCGGCGTGTCGATGACGCCTGCGCGTGAGGCCGTGCGCCGTCTTTCGGCCGAGGGTGCGCTGACCATGTCCAGCTCTGGCCGCGTGTCTACGCCGGAACTCAACAGCGAACGGATCGAAGAGCTGGCGGCGCTGCGTGCGCTGATCGAGGTGGAACTGGCCAGTCGCGCGCTGCCGCGGGCGCATATCGCGCTGATTGACCGTCTCCAGAGCATCAACGCCCGCGTGTCTGAGGATATCGCCCGACAGGACGCGGTGGCCTATATCCGACGCAATCTGGAATTTCACCGCACGCTCTATCTGCGCGCCCAAGCGCCAGCCATGTTGGCGATGGCGGAAACCGTTTGGCTTCAGCTTGGTCCGACCATGCGGGCCCTCTATGGCCGCCTGCGGCGCAAAGACCCGCCGCATTATCACCGGTTGATCATCGCGGCCCTCAAGGCAGGGGATGAGCCGAGCCTGCGTCTCGCGGTGCGCTCGGATGTCACCCAAGGTCTGAAGATGCTGATCGGCTAAGGCGTCAGATCAGAAGCGTAGAGACCGCCACCAAAGCCAGAGCCGCGCCCCACGCCCGCCAGAGCGCGCCGCAGGCGGCTTCAATCTCTGCCGCGCCGATGTCACGTTGCCCGGTCGCGTTCACATAGGGAAACTCTTGGCGCGTGCCGTGGTAAGAGCGGGGGCCGGACAGGGCCACGCCCAAGGCCCGCGCCATCGCGGCCTCGGGCCATCCGGCATTGGGCGAGCGGTGTTGGCGCGCTTCGCGCGCGACCTGATCCCATTGCCACCAGAGCCCGTGAGTGGCGAGGATCAGCGCGGCCGTCAGGCGTGCGGGTGCCAGATTGAGCAGGTCGTCGAATCGCGCCGCCGCCCAGCCAAAGGCCTCATGTCGCGGTGTGCGATAGCCGATCATGCTGTCGGCGGTATTTGTGATCTTGTAGAGCATGAGCCCCGGCAGCCCCCCGATCAGCAACCAGAAGGCAGGTGCGATGACCCCGTCGCTGAGGTTTTCAGCGGCTGATTCGATGGCCCCGCGCGCCACATCCGAGGGCTGCATCGCCGCCGTGTCGCGCCCCACGATCTGTGCCACCGCGTGCCGCCCGTCGCCCAAAGAAATACGCAAGCCCCGCGCCACGGCTGCCACGTGATCCACAAGCGAGCGTTGCGCCAAAAGGATCGCGGCAACGATGACCTCGACCACAGGGCCAAGTTGCGCCAAGGCCCATCCGAGCCCTAGGGCCAAGACCCCGAGCCCGGTCATGGCCGCAATACCCCGCGCCCGCCGCGCCACGCCGCGGTTGAGCACCCGGTCGCACCAGCCCACCGCACGCCCCATCAGAACCGCCGGATGCGGCAGCCGATCCCAGAGCCAACGTGGTTCGCCCAAGGCTGCATCGAGCAGCATTGCCCATACAAGGATCACAGTGCCGCCTCGAGCCGTGCCCAGCCATCCGGCCCCGGCAGGCCCAGACGGATCAGATCCTCTGCATAGGGAAACACCCGGATGAGGATGCGGTGTTTCGCCAACCGCTCGTGCCACGCCTGCGCAGAGTTGACCCGGTATAGCCGGAACAGCGCACAGCCGCCGACCGCCTCGGCCCCGGCGCGCCACATCAGCGCGTCGAGGTGCGCGGCCTCTTCATTCAGGCGCACCCGCGTTTCGCGCGCCCAGTCGGGATCGTTGAGTGCCCTTGCCCCGATTTCCAGTGCCGGGCCAGAGATCGGCCATGGCCCAAGCATGTCGGCCAACTGATCCACCTCGGCGCGTGCGCCGATGGCGAAGCCAAGCCGCAGCCCCGCCAGACCCCAAAACTTGCCGAAGCTCTTGAGCACGATTGTGCCCGGTGTCGTCGCATGGCGCACCAGCGTGCGATCCGGGGCCACGTCGCAGAAACTCTCGTCGATCACCTTCAGGGGAGCGGTCAGATCTTGCGCCCCGTAGAACTGTCCCGTGGGATTGTTGGGATGCACGATCACCCGCGCGTCGATGGGCGCATCGGTTGTGCGGGTGTCGATCACCTGCCAGCCATGGGCGCGGAAACTCGCGGCATGTTCGTTATAGGTCGGGCCGGGGATATGCACCGAACCGGGCGCGCGCAGCCCCGGCAGGCGCGCGATCAGAGCAGAGGCACCGGGCGCGGCCAGCACCGCCGCCCCATCGGGCACCTGCCAAAATACCCGTGCGGCCGTGGTCAGCGCCTCTTGCGCGGCGCGGTCGGGCAGGGCGGTCCAAGCCTCGGGGGATGTGATCTCGACCGGGTAGGGCAGGGGGTTGATCCCTGTCGACAGGTCAAGCCAATCGGCCCGCGCCCCGCCATAGTCTGCCCGCGCCGCGTCAAGGCCGCCGCCATGATCCCGGTGCATGGTCCTCAGACCTCTGGTTCGGTGGGCAGAGGAGGGTGTCGGGTTACGAAATGCCCCTTTACCCCCTGCGGCCATTGTTTGTAGGGCACTTGACCTGTCGCGCTCTCGGCATGCAGCGCGGCATAAGCGACAATCGCTTCGGCGGCGTCACTTTCGGGGGTGAAATCGCCCAAGGTATAGGCCAGCTTGCCCGCGCTCTGAATGGCGACGTTACAGCCCTTGCCGCAGCCCATGAGACAGGCCACCCGGCGCGTGCGGACGTTGGGATGGCCTTCTGCCGCGCGCTCGACGAGGGCGGCAAGATCTTCGCCATGCGGGCGGCTGTGCGTGGCGGCGTCCCAATCCTCGCGTTTGCAGGTGTCGCAGATGGTGATCCAGGTTGTCATTTTGTGCCTTTCCTTGTCCGCTGGCCCGTTCAAGCGGAATTCCGCTGCCTTCGCAAGCATCCTGAGGGGGCCGCCTGCGTGACGTTGGACCGTCGCGCTCTGATAGAGCGCGGCACGAAGACGAACCGCGCGAGGCGCGACAGGTTTCCGCCGGATTGCGGCGCGACTGCAAAGCACCTTCACCCTGCGGTCCCGACAGGCTAGAAGGCGGCAACACGAAGGTCAGGAGAAAGCATGCCGAAACCCGTCGTCCTGTGCATCCTTGATGGTTGGGGGCTGAGCGACAGCCCCCATGCCAATGCGCCGCATCTGGCGCAGACGCCTGTTTTCGACCGGTTGATGGCCACGTGCCCCCATGCCACATTGATCACCCATGGCCCGGATGTGGGCCTGCCGCGCGGGCAGATGGGCAATTCCGAGGTGGGTCACACCAATATCGGCGCGGGGCGCGTTGTGGCGATGGATCTGGGCCAGATCGACCTGTCCATTGACGATGGATCCTTCTTTTCAAACACCGCCTTGCAGGGCTTTATTGCCAAGATGAAGGCGAGTGGCGGGCGCGCACATCTTCTGGGGCTGATGTCAGATGGCGGGGTGCATGGGCATCTCAATCACATCGCGGCGGCGGCGCGTGCCCTGACCGAAGCGGGCGTGCCGGTTCTGCTTCATGCCCTGACCGACGGGCGGGACGTGGCCCCGAAATCGGCGCGGGTGCAGTTGGAGGCCTTGCGCGACTTGATGCCGCCGGAGGTGCGTATCGCCACCGTCACGGGGCGCTACTTTGCCATGGACCGTGACAACCGTTGGTCGCGCGTTCAAGAAGCCTATGAGGCGATTGTTTCAGGGCGCGGCCTGCGCTGCCCCGATCCGCGGATGGCAATCACCAATGCCTATGCGCGGTCCGAGACCGACGAATTCATCACCGCGACGGTGATTGGCGATTACGCCGGCGCGCGAGATGGCGATGGTCTCTTTTGTCTCAACTTTCGCGCTGACCGCTCTCGCGAAATCCTGCAAGCTGTTGCCGATCCGGCCTTTGCCGCATTCGAGCGGGGAGAGTGTCCGCAGTGGGCGGCGCTGCTTGGGATGGTGGAATATTCCGAGGCGCATACTGCGTGGTTCGATACAGTTTTTCCCTCGCGCGACATCGTCAACACTCTTGCTGAATGGGTGGCGCAACACGGGCTTTGCCAGTTTCATCTGGCCGAGACCGAGAAGTATCCGCATGTGACCTTTTTCCTGAACGGGGGCAAAGAGCAACCGGAGCCGGGCGAGGATCGTTACATGGCCCCCTCGCCCAATGTCGCGACGTATGATCTCAAGCCCGAGATGTCCGCCGACGAGGTGACGACCCGGCTGGTCGCGGCGATCCGAGGGCGCTATGATCTGATCGTGGTGAACTACGCCAATCCCGATATGGTCGGCCATACCGGCGATCTCAAGGCGGCTATGGCAGCCTGCGAGGCTGTGGACCGAGGGCTTGGCAAAGTTGTCGCGGCGCTGGCAGAAGTGGGCGGCACGATGATTGTCACGGCGGATCACGGCAATTGCGAAGTGATGGTCGATCCTGAAACCGGCGGGCCGCATACCGCCCACACGCTCAACCCCGTTCCAGTGATCTTGTTGGGTGGGCCAGAGGGGGCGGGCCTGCGTGCGGGGGGGCGGTTGGCGGATCTCGCACCGACGGTGTTGCAGCTGATGGGGCTGCAACAACCGGTGGAAATGACCGGGGAGACCCTGCTGACATGAGGTTTTTGCCCACCTGTTGCGCTGTATTTCTGCTCTGTGGCACGCTTTCGCCCGCTTTGGCGCAGGACCCTGCGGCTGCAGCACGGGCGGCCAGTGAACAGCTCAGCCTAGCCGCCGAGGCCCTGGCTGAGGCAGAGGGCGCACAGAACCGGGTCAAGGCCCTGACCCAAGTGATTTCGGCCTATGAGGATGGGCTTGAGGCGATGCGCGACGGGCTGCGCCGGGCATCACTGCGCGAACAGTCACTTGGGGCCGAATTGCAGGCGCGCGAGGCCGAGATTGCGCAGTTGCTGGGCGTGCTCTCGGGCATGGGCAGTGCGCCGGTGCCGGTGCTGCTGATGCATCCATCGGGGCCGGTTGGCACGGCGCGGGCGGGTATGATCCTGTCCGAGGTTGCACCGGCGCTGGATGCGCGCGCGCTCGAACTGCGCGACAAGGTGCAGGAGTTGAGCGTGCTGCGTGTGCTTCAGCAAAGTGCGGCAGACAAGCTGCAAGAGGGGCTGGAAGGCGTGCAAGAGGCGCGCACCGCGCTCAGCACCGCCATGGCCGAGCGCACAGACCTGCCGCGCCGCTTCACCGAGGACCCGGTCAGGACCGCGTTGCTGATCGCCTCGACCGAGACGCTGGAGGGGTTCGCCAGTGGTCTCAGCGAGATTGCGGTAGATGAGGCACCCGGTAGCCTACCTGATATCACGGCGCGCAAAGGCGCGCTGCCGCTGCCTGCCGAAGGGGTGATCCTGCGCCGCGCGGGCGAGGCGGACGCCGCCGGGATTGCACGCCCCGGCATTCTATTGGCCACGCGCCCGCGCGCCCTTGTCACTTCGCCCAGTGCCGCGACCGTGCGCTATCGCGGTCCTTTGCTTGACTACGGAAATGTGATCATTCTGGAACCACAGGCGGGGATTTTGCTGGTGTTTGCGGGCCTTGATGTTGTTTATGGTCAGGCAGGGCAGGTCCTGCCGGGCGGTAGCCCAGTGGGGCTTATGGGGGGTGCGGGCACCGAAGGTGATCTGCTACTTGCCGCCAATGTGCAGGATACGGGTGCCAGACGCACGCAGACGCTCTATATTGAGGTGCGGCAAGACAATTCTCCAGTGGACCCGCTCACGTGGTTCAAGACCGATAAGGATGGTTGAGACATGAAAAAATTCCTGATGGCTGCCTCTGCCGGCATTTTGACCGGCGCCGTGGTAACGACACAGGTGGCCGCCCCGCTGTTGGCGCAGGAGGCCGAGACGACCAATAACGTCTACGAACAGCTTGATCTGTTTGGAGATATTTTTGAACGCATCCGCGCGCAATATGTCGAAGAGGTTGAAACCAAGGAGCTTATCGAGGCGGCGATCAACGGCATGTTGACCTCGCTTGATCCGCATTCCAGCTATCTCTCGCCCGATGATGCCGAGAACATGCAGGTGCAGACGCGTGGCGAATTCGGCGGTTTGGGGATCGAGGTCACGCAAGAGGATGGCTTCGTCAAGGTGGTCTCGCCCATGGATGGCACCCCGGCGGATCAGGCGGGTATCGAGGCGGGCGATTTTATCACCCATGTCGATGGGGCCAGCGTTTTGGGTCTGACGCTTGACGAGGCGGTGGATCTGATGCGCGGGCCGGTAGGTAGCGAGATCCTTATCACCGTGGTGCGCGAGGGGTCTCCGGAACCGTTTGACGTCTCGATCATCCGCGACACGATCAAACTGACGGCGGTGCGCGCGCGTGCCGAACAAGATGCGGTTGTTCTGCGCGTGACCACATTCAACGATCAAACCTATGCCAATCTTGCAAGTGGCCTTGCCGAAAAGATCGAGGAATTGGGTGGCGAAGATGAGGTGAGCGGCATCATCCTTGATCTGCGCAACAATCCGGGCGGCCTGCTTACGCAGGCGATCAAAGTTTCGGATGCGTTTCTGGACAAGGGCGAGATCGTAAGCACAAGAGGCCGCAACCCGCAGGACGGCGAGCGCTTTAATGCCACGCCCGGCGACCTGGCCAATGGCAAGCCGATCGTGGTTTTGATCAATGGCGGTTCTGCGAGCGCTTCAGAAATCGTGGCAGGTGCGTTGCAGGATCATCACCGGGCTATCGTTGTGGGCACCAAGAGCTTTGGCAAAGGCTCGGTGCAGACGGTCATGCCGCTGAGGGGGAACGGCGCAATGCGCTTGACCACGTCGCGGTATTACACGCCATCGGGCCGCTCTATTCAGGCGCTTGGTGTGAGCCCTGACATTCTTGTCGAGCAGCCGCCGCGCGCGCCGCAGACCGAGGAGGAAGAGACCACGAATCGTCCCGACCGCTCTGAGGCCGATCTTCGTGGACGACTGAACAATGACAGCTTGACCGAGGATGAGATCAAGCAGATCGAAGAAGATCGGGCACGGGCCGAACTGGCGGCCAAGCTGCGCGAAGATGATTATCAACTGGCCTATGCCATTGATATCCTGCGCGGTCTCTCGGTTATGGCTGGGGGCCAGCCGGAATAACCCCCTCGCTCAATTCCACGAAATCAAAGCCCCGTCCGCCCTGTGGGGGCGTGGTTTTCTGTTTGGGGGGGCGGCGGCTCTGCATCTGGCAGGGGGATAGTGCTGTCTTTTGCCCCAATCCCCACGGGCGGCGTTGCCACGAGATGGTGCCGAGAGCGCCACATCTCAGGCAAGCGGATTTGGCCCTACGACCACTCGTGCGAAGATCATCTAGCACACTTCAAGACGCATCGCATGGCGCGAGACGACTCAGGCCAAGTCTTTTGTTCGGATCACTGTGCCTTGGCGCGCTGCGGGTCCCAAGCGGCGAGGACATTGGAATTGTCGTCGCTGTCGTATTCGTACAGCGTCTGCTCGGTCACGCCGGGGATTTGGCCAAAGGCCTCGGCGGTTTTGCGCGGATACCAAGAGGTGGGAATCTGGCCGGGAAAAAGCTCTGCCAGAATGCGCGACGTGGCGAACGAGCATTGTGCCTGCGGCACCGGTCCGTTGGCCTTTACCAGTTGCAGCGCGCGTTCGGCCAATTCCGGCGAGACGTCGAGTTGCTGTATCTGCACCCGAAAGGTCTCGCGCGCATGGTAGCGGGTATAGACATCCTCGACCTGTGGATTGATCCCAAAGAGAACATCATTGCGCTCGGGTAGGTGCTTGGCCTTGTTGAAGGATCCCGCAGGATCAAAAATCACCCGCTGCGATCCGTTGACCATCAGCGAGGTATGCGCGCCAGAACCGTTACTATTGTTGATCATCGTATAAAGGGTCAGGCGCGGCGGGCCATCATGGCGATAGGCGGCGCGCGCCACCTCTTCATCCGGTGCCCAGACCGATTCCGCCGAACATCCCGCCAGCGTGAGAGAGGCGGCAAGCGCCAGAACCAATGACCGCATTACATACCCTCAGCGCGGGAGCCGAACCGCAAGATCAGCCGTTGACCGCAGCGATAAAGAGCAACAGGACGATGCAGGCGATGGCGACATATGTCACCCATTTGATGAACCCATCAAAGGTCTTTTCCTGAACGTCGATATTCATTTCACCATGCTTGTGCTCGGCCATGTTCTGCGTGTCCCTTGCTGACTTCCGTTCAAATTCCGCCGTTGGATAGCCCATTTGGCTGGGCCTGTCACCACCCAAGCTGTCGCGGTCTCAGGCTTTGTTAAGGTCTTGGGCGAGGCGGAATCCGATCCGGTTCGGCTCTGCTGTCTCGACCTGTTTCGGAAGGGCGCGCAGCATCACGCTAAGCTGTCCGACATGCTGGATCAGTTGCGTGCGCATACCCATCTGATCCTGTCCGTAAAACGTCAGGATGTCTGGCTCGAAATAGCCCATGCCTTCGATGCGGATCACGCCGCTATCGCTCCCGGCAAAGCCCATGGCCACCTCATGCGCCTCATCAAGTGTTTTCTCAAAGTTCTGGATATAGAGAATCAGGCGTTCATAGGCCCATTGCGCCGCGCTCTTGGTCTGGCCTGCGCCATTGGTCAGAGAGTTAGCGGCTGTTTCGATACAGGGCTGGTTCGGGTCGGAATGCACCTCATGCGCGCGGGGCATGGCGTCGGCCTCAACGGCGTCGGCGGTGGTGTGGATGGTCTGTTCCATGGGGCGGCCCCTTGTCAGAGATCCTTGATTTGCCAGAGCCACGCCTCGTCGGCGCGTCGCCAGCGGGTTACCTCACCAGCGTGCAGCAAGTGGTTGAGATGCGCAATGGCCTCGACCAGCGCCAGACCATAGGTGCCCCGGTCGATCTGGCGCTTGAAGAGCAGGGGGAAACACTCGGCGGCGGTGTGCGGCGTGCTGAGAAAATCGCGCAGCCGGTCGAGTGCGCCATGGTGATTGTCCCGCAATTGCCGCATGCGAAACGGCAGGCCGGTAAAGGGCAGTTTATGTCCGGGCAAGACGAGGTGATCGTCATGGGCATGGGCCGCCAGACGGTCGCAGGCTGCCAGCCAGTCGGCCAGCGGATCGGCCTCTGGCTCGGTCGGATAAACGCCGATATTGGGGCTGATACCGGGCAGGATTTGATCCCCGGCCAGAACCAGATTGCCGGTCCGCGACCACAGCGTGACATGTTCAGGGGCATGCCCCCCGCCCATCCGCACATCCCAATCATAGCCGCCTGCGCGGATCACACCCCCCTCTTGGATACGGGTATAGCCCACCGGGATGGGGGCGCAGATGTCTGAGAAATTATAGGGGCGCTCGGCCTTGCGGGCCTCGTATACGTCAGGGTCCATCCCGCCCGCCCGTGAAAAGGCGAGGGCCTGCGGCGTTGGGCTGTCCTCGACATCAAGGATCAGCATGCGCGCCATCAGCCAACTCGTGCGCGAGGCCCAAAGCTCTGCGCCGAAACGCTCCATCAACCAGCCCGCCATGCCGATATGGTCGGGATGATGATGGGTCAGGATCACGCGGCGCACCGGGCGGCCTTGGAGCGGACCGGCGAGCATATCCTCCCAAAGGGCCACGCTGCGCTTGGAATGAATGCCGGTGTCAACGATGGTCCAGCTTTCGCCCTCATCCAGCGCGTAGATATTGACGTGATCCAACACCATCGGCAACGGCAGGCGCAGCCAAAGGACACCGGGCGCCACTTCGGTCGCAGACCCACTTGGGGGGGGCGTGTCCCAGGGCGTAGCTATGACCGTTCCCCCATGCATCAGGCTGCGAAATCCTCGGGCGTGAGGGCGTAAAGATCGGTTGCTCCTTGGGTGGCATGGGCCAAGAGACCGGCGTGTTCCGGCAATAGCCGCGTGATATAGAAACGCGCCAGACGCGTGCGCGGGCCGTCGCCCGCTTCGGTCAAGGCGGCCTTGAGGTGGAAATGCCCGCCCAAGACCCTTGCAAAGCCGCGCAGGAACGGGGCCGCCCCGGCAAATCGCTGGTTCAGGTCTTGGTGACCAAGCATCCAGTCCACTGCCTCGCGCAGGCTCTCTGCGGCCTGCCAGACGGGTTCTGCCAGTTCGGGCAGGCTGGCGCGGGCGGCCTCGGCCTGTGCCTCGATCTCGTCGAGCAGGGCATAGGCCGCCTCGCCGCCATCCATCAGCTTGCGCGCCGCGAGGTCCATCGCCTGAATACCGTTGGTGCCCTCGTAGATCGCGGTGACGCGCACATCGCGGGAATATTGCGCGGCACCGGTTTCTTCGATGAAGCCCATGCCGCCATGCACCTGCACCCCCATTTCGGCAACTGCAATGCCGGTATCGGTGCCAAATGCCTTGGCAATCGGGGTAAGAAACGCTGCGCGTGCCGCCCAATGGGGCTTGTCTGTGGCGGTCTGCATGTCGATGGCCTGCGCGCAGGCAAGGGCAATGGCACGGGCGGCAAAAATGTCGGCCTTCATCGTGGCCAGCATCCGGCGCACATCGGCATGCTCGATAATGCTGCCCGACCCACCTTGAACCGGCGTGCGACCCTGTTTGCGATCCATCGCATAGGCGAGCGCGTGTTGATAGGCACCTTCGGCAACGCCGATGCCCTGACCACCCACCCCAAGTCGGGCGTTGTTCATCATGGTGAACATGGCGCGCATGCCGTCATGCGCTTCGCCCACCAACCATCCGATCGCGCCGTCATATTGCATCACCGCCGTCGGGCTGCCGTGCAGGCCCATCTTGTGCTCAAGGCTGACCACCTTGAGGCTGTTTTGCTTGCCCGGAGCGCCGTTTTCGTCTGGAATGAACTTGGGCACCAGAAAAAGGCTGATGCCTTTGGTTCCCGGCACGCCATCGGGCAGACGCGCAAGCACGAGGTGGCAGACGTTTTCGGTAAAGTCGTTGTCGCCCCACGAGATGTAAATCTTTTGCCCAGTCACGGCATAGGTGCCGTCGCCTATCGGTTCGGCCTTGGAGCGGAGCGCACCCACATCCGATCCGGCCTGCGGTTCGGTCAGGTTCATGGTTCCCGCCCACGCGCCGCTGACCAGCTTGGGCAGGTAGGTGGCCTTGAGATGGTCGGAGGCGTGATGTTCCAGCGCCTCGATCTGGCCTTGGGTCATCAGCGGGTTGAGTTGCAGCGAGAGGCAGGCAGAAGACATCATCTCGTTTACGGCGGTCGTCACCGTCAACGGCAGGCCCATGCCGCCATGATCGGGATGCGCGCTGATCGACACCCAGCCGCCATCGGCAATCGCGCGGTAGCCATCGGCGTAGCCGGGCGAGGTGCGCACCACCCCATTCTCCAGCTTGGCAGGATGCAGATCACCACTGCGTTGCAGGGGATAGAGCACTTCTTCGCACAGGCGCGCAGCCTCAGAGAGAATCGCGGCGGTCATGTCGGGCGTTGCTTCGGCGAAACGGTCGGTGTCGACGACATGGGAGAGACCAACAATGTGATCGAACAGAAAGCGATACTCATCAACCGGGGCGCGATAGGGCATGTTCCGTTTTCCTTTTCATCTCGTCGGCGTCGCTTGGCATCCGTCACGAAGGCCTGTAGTGATCCGGCCTTGATTGTCAGATTAGCCTAAGGTTCGGCGGCGGCAACCGAAACGCGGCGTCAGGTCAGGGGACGTATATGCCAAATGCAACCGAAATATTGCAAGCGGACCTCGCCGGATTTGCGACGGCCTCTGCGATTTGGTCTGCCGGTGGGCTTGTCGCCTTTCCGACCGAGACGGTCTATGGGTTGGGTGCCGATGCGCGCGACGATAGGGCTGTGGCGCGGATATTCGAGGCCAAGGGGCGCCCCCGGTTCAATCCGCTGATCGTGCATGTCGAAAGTGACGATGCGGCCCGGCGCTATGTCACTTGGTCGGATGCGGCGGAAATCCTTGCTTCGGCCTTCTGGCCCGGTCCGTTGACCCTTGTATTGCCGCTGCGCGCCGATGCCGGCCTTTCGCCTCTTGTGACGGCAGAGCTGCCGACATTGGCGATTCGCGTGCCTGAGCATCCCGTCGCGCGTGGCCTGCTGAGCACGTTCGGCGGTCCGGTCGCGGCACCCTCGGCCAATCCTTCGGGGCGGATCAGCCCGACCACGGCCGCGCATGTGCTGGCGGGGTTGTCTGGGCGGATCGAAGGGGTGATTGAGGGCGGTGCCTGTGCCGTTGGCGTGGAATCGACCATTGTGGGTCTTGCAGGCGAACCCTGCCTGTTGCGGCCCGGTGGCGTGCCGGTCGAGGCGATCGAGGCCGCGTTGGGTATGCCCTTGGCACGTCACGTTGCGGGTGATCCGCTGGTCGCACCGGGACAGCTGCAATCGCATTACGCGCCCGGTGCGCCGGTGCGCCTCAATGCCCAAGATCGGCGGGCGGGCGAGCTTTTACTTGGGTTTGGTGCGGTGGACGCCGACATGAACCTCTCGCCCTCGGGTGATCTGATCGAGGCGGCGGCCAATCTTTTTGGGCATCTTCACGCGCTTGATGCCCGAGACGCGCCGATTGCGGTTTCTCCGATTCCAGAGGTGGGACTGGGGCGCGCCATCAATGACCGCTTGCGCCGTGCGGCGGCCCCGCGCGGCGCGTGATCTCTAACGTGAGGTCAGATCAGCCCTTGGGCAGATAGGGAATCGAGCCTGCGGCATCGGTATCGTCGATCACCCAGAAATGCCCTTCGCTGCCCGCTTGCCGGGCCTTCGCCAGTGGTGCGTAATCGGGATCATGCGCAAAGGCGCGAGCGGCCTCAGCCGAGGGGAACGCGATCAGGGCGATCAGCGTGGTGTCTGGTGCCGCGCCTTCCAGCGTCTCGATATTGGCACTGCGTGACAGATAGCGCCCGCCATGTTTGGCAGCGATATCATGGGTGAGGGCCGCGTAGTCAGGGACCCAGGCGTCATCGGTGATTTTGACCTGCGCGATAAGATAGGCTGGCATGTGCTTTCTCCTGATGTGACGGGCCACCATCCCCCACGGCCCAAATGCCCGCAAACCCTAACACGCCCGGCGCGGGGGCAGGGCGTTTTGACGCTCCTACTTAGGTCGCAGCCGCGCCGGGCGGAGGCCATTGTAAAATTTTTCCGGGTGCCGCGAATTTTCCTCTTGCAGCCGCGCGCCAGAGTTTATAGATCACGCCTCACCCAAGGATGCGGGCGTAGCTCAGGGGTAGAGCATAACCTTGCCAAGGTTAGGGTCGGGCGTTCGAATCGCCTCGCCCGCTCCAAATTTCCTTAAAATTAAAGAAATTTGGAGCGATCCGCCGGGGGGATCGGGACAATCCGCGCTTGAGGCTTGGCCTGCGCCACGGGGCGCAGTATAGAGCCACCAAAGCTTGACGGAGGCCCCATGCGCAGCGCCACACTCACCCGGAAAACGGCCGAGACCGACATCAGCGTCGAGATCAATCTCGACGGCAGCGGTCGTTATGACAATCAGACCGGCGTGGGGTTCTTTGATCACATGCTGGATCAACTCGCGCGGCATTCGCTGGTCGACATGACCGTGCGATGTGCAGGCGATCTGCATATCGACGATCACCACACGGTCGAGGATGTGGGCATCGCCCTTGGACAGGCGCTGAGCCAAGCGCTTGGGGACAAGCGTGGCATCCGGCGCTACGGGGCCTGTCTCTTGCCGATGGATGATGCGCTCGTGCGGGCTGCGCTTGATTTGTCGGGGCGGCCCTATCTGGTATGGAACATGAACCTGCCCACGGCCAAAATCGGCACCTTCGACACTGAATTGGTGCGCGAATTCTTTCAGGCGCTCAGCACCCATGGCGGGATTACCCTGCATGTCGATGCGCTGCACGGGATCAACAGTCACCATATGGCCGAGGCGGCGTTCAAGGCGGTGGCCCGTGCCCTGCGCGAAGCGGTCGAGACCGACCCACGCAAGGCGGATGCGATTCCCTCGACCAAGGGCAGCCTGTAACCCATGACCACCGTCATTGTTGACTACGAGAGCGGCAATCTGCACTCGGCCCAAAAGGCGTTCGAGCGTATGGCGCAAGAGACAGGGGCCGGGGCCGTGATCGTGACCTCTGACCCTGATGTGATCCGCGCGGCGACGCGGATCGTGCTGCCGGGGGATGGGGCCTTTCCGGCCTGTCGGCGCGCGCTCTATGACCATCGCGGCGTGTTCGAGGCCATTGAAGAGGCGGTGATCACCCATGCGCGCCCCTTTATGGGGATTTGCATCGGTATGCAGATGCTGGCCACGCGCGGGCTTGAATATGAGGAAACCGCCGGCTTCGACTGGATCCGCGGAACGGTTGAGGCAATCGCCCCCTCAGACCCGGCGCTGAAGGTGCCGCATATGGGCTGGAATGATCTGGTCATCGACAACCCGCATCCGATTTTTGACGGGATCAGCACCGGCGATCATGCCTATTTCGTGCATTCCTATCAGTTCCGGGTCGAGGACCCCGCGCATTTGCTGGCGCATGTCGACTATGCCGGGGCCATCACGGCCGTGGTCGGGCGCGATACGATTGTGGGCACGCAGTTTCACCCAGAGAAAAGCCAGCGAACCGGCCTGCGCATGATTGCGAACTTCCTGCGCTGGAAACCTTGAATGGCGCAGGCATTGCCCCCGCTGCAACCGCTTCTGGACGAGATCACCGAAGTTGCCCGCGCCTTTGAGAACCGGGGCAAGGTGGCGGATTACATCCCGGAGTTGGCAGGCGTCGATCCAGACCAATTCGGCATCGCCATTGCGCGCCCCGGTCAGCCGACGGTGATGGCGGGCGATGCGCAGGTGCCATTTTCGATTCAGTCCGTGTCCAAGGTATTCATGCTGGCCTTGGCACTTGGCAAGCTGGGTGACCGGCTTTGGTCGCGCGTCGGGCGCGAGCCGTCGGGGCATTCGTTTGACTCGATGCTGCTTTTGGAGTTGGAAAAGGGTTATCCGCGCAATCCGTTCATCAACGCAGGCGCAATTGTGACCACCGATGCGGTGCTGCAAGGGGCAACCCCGCGCGAGACCCTTGGCGCGCTTTTGCGGTTCATTCGCGCGGCGGCGGGGGATGAGGCGATCCATATCAACGAGCGCGTCGCACGTTCTGAAATCGCCACGGGCCACCGCAATTTTGCCCTCGCGCATTACCTTCTGTCGCATGGCAATCTGAAAAATCCGCCAGAGTTGACACTTGGCACGTATTTCCATCAATGCGCGGTCGAGATGACTTGCGCGCAATTGGCCAATGCCGGACTTTTTCTGGTGGGCGGGGCAGGGGCACCACGGTTGGTGTCACAGGCCCGAATCCGCCGTATCAACGCGCTGATGATGACCTGCGGCCACTATGACGGATCGGGCGACTACGCCTTCCGCGCGGGGCTGCCGGGCAAGAGCGGGGTGGGGGGCGGTATTCTGTCCGTGGTGCCGGGTGTCGCGGCGATTGCGGTCTGGTCGCCGGGCCTTAATCACTATGGCAATTCCAAGCTGGGCACCGAGGCGATGGAGCAGCTGGCCGCACGCACGGGATGGTCGGTATTCGGGCCGACATGATCGGGACAGATGCGCCGCATCTGCCCCAAGTCGGGCCTTGTGGCCGTTACTTGACCTTTTGCCAGGTGCCGCCATCGCGGCAGATGCCCAGAACGCAGCCGCTGACCGAGAGCGTATCCCCCGAGAGTTGTAGCTTGGAATTATAGGTCTTGTCACGGTCGGGCGAATAGACCTTGCCCTTGTATTCCCCGCCGCCGGTGGGGGCCGTTTCGGAAATGATCTTGCGGCCGATATTCTTGCTCTGCATTTCCTTGCCGGCTTCATCGAAGGATTTGACCAGCGTGCCGCAGAGTTTTGCGCCGCAAGGGGCGACCTCGATCAGGCCAGAATGGCCGTTGTCATCCTTGGCGGTGCGCCATGTGCCCAAGAGCGGCTCTGCCATCGCCATTCCGGCACCCAACGTGAATACCGCTGTCATCATCACGAGTTTACGCATGTCTGATCCTCCCTGACATCCGCGAAAACCCTGTGCCACGGCTGCGGGACAAATCAAGTCTGACGTCGGGTCGCGTTGCATTTCCCGCCTGTGCATGCCAAATCGCACGAACATTACAGATGAAAGGCCCGGCGCAATGATCCTCTACCCTGCTATCGATCTCAAGGACGGCAAGGCCGTGCGTCTTTTGCGGGGCGATATGGGCGCTGCCACGGTGTTCAACGAAGATCCGGCGGCACAGGCGTTGGAATTTGTCGCGGCGGGCTGCGAGTGGCTGCATCTCGTGGACCTCAACGGCGCTTTTGCCGGGGTTCCGGTCAATGCGGCCCCGGTTGAGGCGATTCTTGCGCGGTGCAAGGTCCCTGCACAACTGGGCGGCGGAATTCGCGATATGGCCACCATCGAAGCCTGGCTCGACAAGGGGTTGGCGCGGGTCATTCTGGGGACTGTGGCGGTAGAGAACCCCACCCTCGTGCGCGAAGCGGCGCGCGCCTTTCCGGGGCATGTGGCGGTCGGCATCGACGCGCGGAATGGCCGGGTGGCAACCAAGGGATGGGCCACAGAGACCGATGTTGACGCAACAGATTTGGCGAAATCCTTTGAGGATGCCGGGGTGTCTGCACTCATTTACACGGACATCAACCGTGATGGGGCCATGCAGGGGCCCAATATCGAGGCGACAGCGGCCTTGGCCCGGGCGGTCAATATTCCGGTGATTGCTTCGGGGGGGGTGTCGTCGCTGGATGATCTGATCGCCTTGCGCGATTGCGGCGTTGCGCTTGATGGGGCGATTTCGGGCCGCGCGCTTTATGATGGGGCGCTCGACCTTGGGGCGGCCTTGGCCACGCTCAGGGGCTGAGCGCAGCCAGAGCGGTTGCCTACTGCCCTGCCGCTGCAGCCGTCAGCTTGCCAAGCGCGCCGGTCATCATCTTGATATACGCGGCGTCATCGTTGATGGTCGTGTCATCGAACGTATCCTCGGGGTCATGATAGGCGAGCCATGTCTCGCCTGCGGCGTTTTGATAAACCAGCACTTTCAGCGGCAGGAAAAGCCCTGCTACCGGGTCATCCTGCATCGCCGCCGTGCCCATTTTCGGGTTGCCGAAGATCAAGAGCTGAGAGGGATCAAGCGCGAGGTCCACAGAGGCCGCGCCCGCTGCGTGATCGACCCGGGCAAAGACCGTGGCCCCGGCCCCCGTTACAGCAGCCTCAAGCCGGTCCATGGTGGTGGCAACATCGCTGGTGGATTTCACCTTGATGATATCATCGTTACTGGCAAGGGCGGGCAGGGCGGTCAGGGTCATCGCGGCGGCGACAAGAAAACGCTTCATGGTAAACTCCTTCAATTGCAACGCTAATATGGGTCTTATCCTCTGGCATGTTAACTGATTTGCCCATAAACAACGGCGTGAAATTCCTGTAACAGCGGTAATATGCTCAAGACCCGTATCATCCCCTGTCTCGATGTCGCCGATGGCCGTGTGGTCAAGGGCGTAAACTTTGTCGATTTGCGGGATGCGGGCGACCCGGTCGATGCGGCGCGCGCCTATGATGCGGCGGGGGCGGATGAGCTGTGTTTCCTCGATATCCACGCCACGCATGAGAATCGCGGCACCATGTTCGACGTGGTGCGTCGCACCGCCGAGGCCTGTTATATCCCGCTGACCGTCGGCGGTGGTGTTCGGAGCGCGCAGGATGTGCGCGCGCTTTTGCTGGCGGGGGCGGACAAGGTCAGCTTCAATTCCGCCGCAGTGGCCGATCCTGATGTTGTGGCGCGCGCCGCCGATCAGTTTGGCAGCCAGTGCATTGTAGTGGCCATCGACGCCAAGACCGTAAGCCCCGGCAAATGGGAGATTTTCACCCATGGCGGGCGCAAACCTACAGGCATTGACGCTGTGGAATTTGCCCGTCTTGTCGCGGCCAAAGGGGCAGGGGAAATCTTGCTGACCTCAATGGACCGCGATGGCACGCGCGCCGGGTTCAACCTGCCGCTCACGCGGGCGATTGCCGATGCGGTGGATATTCCCGTGATCGCAAGTGGCGGTGTGGGCACGCTTGATCATCTGGTAGAGGGCGTCACAGAGGGGCATGCCTCGGCGGTGCTTGCCGCCTCGATCTTTCACTTCGGCACCTACACGATTGCCGAGGCCAAGGCACATATGGCTGCCGCAGGCATTCCCATGAGGCTGGCGGCATGACCCTCGACGATCTCGCCTGTATCATCGCCGCGCGCGCTGCCGCCGATCCCGAAAGCAGTTGGACCGCCAAACTCTTGGCCAAAGGCCCGGAAAAATGCGCCGAGAAATTCGGCGAAGAGGCCATTGAGGCGATCATTGAAGCGGTCAAAGGCGACCGCGCGCGTCTGACCTCTGAGGCGGCGGATGTGCTCTTTCACTTGCTGGTGATGCTGCAATCGCGCGACGTCGCCCTATCTGATGTCATGGCTGAACTTGCCCGTCGTCAGGGCACCTCTGGCCTTGCAGAAAAAGCCTCCCGCTCGAAAGACTGAGACATGATCCGCCATATTGTATTCTTTTCCGCCACCAACCCGGACGATATCGACCGTATTCGCACAGGCCTGATGATGCTGGCGCAGATACCGCATTCGTCGCATTTCGAAGTGGGGCGCAATCTTCAAAGCGATGTGATCGCGGGCGCTCAGGTGGATCTGGTGGTCTATGCAGAATTCGCGGATGAGGCGGCCCTTGCCGCGTATAAGGCCGATCCGATCTATGCCGATTGTATCGCCCTTGTCCGCCCCCTGCGCGAGTTGCGCATTGCTGCGGATTTCAAATCAGACTAACGGCCAAACTGGCCCATATCCCCCGGCACACTCGGGGAGAGTTGAGGTGCCGGGGGAGGGACGGGGCGTCCTTTAAAGGTTGCCGCGTGACATCTCACCTGCGATGTGATCCGCCTGCCGGATGGCCAATGCCACGATCGTCAGCGTCGGATTTTCTGCCGCGCCAGTGGTGAATTGCGAGCCATCCGAGACGAAGAGGTTGGGAATGTCATGGGTTTGACCCCATTTGTTCACCACCCCGTCGCGTGGATTTTCCGACATGCGGTTGGTCCCAAGATTATGGGTCGAGGGGTAAGGCGGCGTCGGGAAGGTGCGGGTGGCCCCGACCGCCTCATAGACCGCAGCACCTTGTTTGTAGGCGTGGTTGCGCATTGCGATGTCATTGGGGTGATCGGAGAAATGCACGTTTGCCACCGGCAAGCCCCATTGATCCTTGACGTCATGGTTGAGGGTGACGCGGTTGGTTTCCTGCGGCATATCCTCGCCGACGATCCACATCCCCGCCATGTTCTCGTATGCGTCGAGGGCGGTGGTGAATTCGCGGCCCCAAGATCCCGGATCGAGGAACGCTGCCATGAAGGGCAAGCCTAGGGCCAGCGTTTCCAGCTCGTAGCCACCGACGAAGCCACGCGAAGGATCGTGGCGCGATTCGTCCTGAATGATGCCTGCCATGGTCGTGCCGCGCCACATCTTCACCGGCTTGTCGAACACGCCGTAGACCGATCCTGTCATGTGGCGCATGTAGTTGCGCCCCACCTGACCCGAGGAATTGGCCAGCCCATCGGGGAACATCGACGAGGCGGAATTCAAGAGCAGGCGCGGAGATTCGAACGAGTTGCCTGCGACGCAAACGGCACGCGCCTTTTGCATCTGAAGATTGCCCGCTTCGTCGAAATACTCGACACCCGTCACCTTGCCGCTGTCATCATGCAGGATGCGCGCGACATGCGCCTTCGAGCGCACCTCGAGATTGCCAGTGGCCTCGCCGCGCGGAATATCGGTATAGGCTGCGGACCATTTCGCACCCCATTTGCAGCCCTGAAAGCAAAACCCTGTCTGCTGGCAGGCCATGCGCCCGTCATATTCCTCAGAGTTGATGGCCATGCGGCCGGTGTGCACTTCCTTATAGCCAAGCGCCTTGGCGCCTGCCTCGAACACTTTGTAGTTATTGTTGCCGGGCAGTCCGGCCAGATTGTTGGTTTGGGTCACGCCCAGCTTTTTTTCGGCCAGATCATACCAAGGTTCCATTTCGGCCCCGTCGATGGGCCAGTCGAGCAGGTTTGCCCCTTGCACCGGTCCGTAATTGGTCTTGGCCTTCCATTCATGGTCCTGAAAGCGGATCGAAGCCCCGGCCCAATGGGTCGTGGTGCCGCCAACGGCCTTGACGATCCAAGCGGGCAGGCCGGAAAAATCCTTGGCCACGCGCCAGTCGCCCGACGTCGTGCGGGGGTCAAGCCATGCCAGTTGGCCGAAACTTTCCCATTCGTCGTTGATGTAATCCTCGGGCAGATAGCGCCCGCCCGCCTCAAGCGCCACAACGGACACGCCGCGTTGCGCCAGTTCGTTGGACAGCACACCGCCGCCCGCGCCAGTGCCGATGACGACGATCACAGAGTCGTCGTTAAAATCAAAAGGTGCAGCCATAGTCTTTCCTCCCTAGATGGCTATGGCCTAAAGCCAGTTGATGTCGTCAAAGCCGCGGTTGATGTAACCGCCTTGGCTGAAGGACTCGCCCTCATAGCCAAAGAGCGGCCAAACCGCCTTTTGATTATACAAGCCTGTCACCAGCCCTCCCCGGATCTGTTGAAAGAACGCGCTGTCCTCAACGCTGCGCAGAATGTCGACGCGGTCGCGCTCCCAGCCGATGCTCAGGTAATCGGCGTGGCCTTTGCCCTGTGCCACCGCGTTGAGGCCCGCGATGCCAGCCTCAATGGCGTCGGCGGCCTCGGCCGTGTCATAGCCTTTGACCGCGATGGCATAGTATTCATCGGCGAGATGGTCATGCGGGTAGATATCGCGTGCCATCTGGATGAGGGTCGCCATTGTCTCGGGCTTGAGCGCCTGTGTTTCGAGTGCCCAGGCCGCGTCTGTGCTGGCGACAAAGCCAGCGCCCACGACAAAGCTTGCGCCCGCCGCGATCGAGCGCGACAGCAATTCGCGCCGGTTAAGCCCCTTGCGGGGTTTGGTCTCAGTCATTGGTTCTCCTCCCATATGATGAATGCGCGCGCCCCCGTGAGGACGCGCGCTTGTTGTCATTTGAAACGCCCGCCGCGTTCCAAAACTTCAATTTCATAGCCGTCAGGATCGGCGACAAAGAAGAACTTGCCCACAAGTTTTCCGTCGGGGGCGAATTCCACCATCTTGCGGGGGTTGAGCCCCTCGGCCTCGAAACGTGCATGCTCTGCGGCGAGGTCCTCGACCAGAACAGCCAGATGGCCATAGCCATCGCCGCGGTCATAGGGCTCTGTTCGGCCTTTGTTGATGGTCAGTTCCACCTCGAATGGGCTTTCGTCATTCGACATGTAGACGAGGGTGAATTTCTCGAAATCCAGCCGGTCGGCAACACTTAGGCCAAAGGCCCGGGAATAGAAATCGACCGACCGCGCCTCGTCGAGAACGCGAATCATGCTGTGAATGGCTTTGGCCATCATGCCCTCCGAATACTGTATTTGGTCTGGAAAAGTTACCAAAGCAGGGGGAGGGTAGGTAGTATGGGGATACTACGCCGAATTTTGTCTTATTCAGCCGCCATCTGCCGCGCTTCGCCTTCCAGCGGGTTCTCGCGGTGGACGAGGCAAGTGCAGCGCAGGAGCGAGGTGAAATTCGCAGGTTCACCGTGCAGTTCCAGCACTTCGGAATGCAATTTCGAGACAAATCCGGGCGTCGTCAGGCCTTCGCTTTCGGCGATTTCATCTAGGATGCCCCAGAAGGATTTTTCCAAGCGGATGCTTGTGCTTTGTCCATTCAGGCGCATGCGGCGCGTTATCAGGGCATAACGGTCGGGGTCTTGTCCGGCAAAAATTCGGCACATCATCAGGTCCTCCCTCATCCGGGTCGCTGCAGGGACGCTCGCGGCGCGGATCTCAGTACGTTTTAGAATGATGGACGATTTTTACCAGCAGGGGAAGCCTTCTGCGCCGCCCCAGCCCGCAGAGCTGATCGTCTGGATAGTGTCAGAGCAGCGCGTGGCCGATATTGGCCAGCGCGCTCAGGATCAGCATGGCAAAGGTCAGCACCATTCCGGCGCTGCGCATCGGCATGATTTCCGGTGTGCGGCCAAAGCCAGCAGCATGCAGAAGCCGCCCCAAGAGAAGCATCAGCCCCAGAACATGCACGACCCACCCCGGCGCGCCCTGAACCTCGGTCAGGGCCAAAAGGATCAGGCCGAGCGGCGCGTATTCCGCGCAATTTGCCTGCACCCGGATACGGCGGACCAACAATTCCTTGCCGCCATCGCCGATGGAAACATTTGTTTTGAACCGTGCGGTGATCACTAACACGCTGAGCAGCACAAAAAGCAGGCCGATAAGGCCCGCGTAGAGAGAGGTGATTGTAAGGGTCATTCGGATACCGTTCGGTCAGGAATAAGTTGCGGACAGGGTGGCGGGCAGGGTGAAATCCTCGGTGTGCACGATGACGCCCGTCTCGGTCAGCAGCAAGAGGCCATAGGCGCCCGGCTCGTCAATCGAGAGGCTCGTATCTTGGGCGTCAAGGCTCATGGGCATCTGGTGGCAGGGGCTCTTGAGGATGGCGGTGGGGATGCCGCCTGCCGACCCCTGCACTGTGCGGTGAATGTGGCCTGACATGATTTGTACCACGTTGTCCGCCGCCGAAAGGCGCGCAATCAACTCGTCGCGGTTGCGTAGGCCGATGGCATCCATCCCGGCAAAGCCCGTGTCGATGGGCGGGTGATGGGTGAAGACGATGACCGGGCGCGGGCCCGCCTCGTTTAAACGCTGGTCCAACCAGTCAAGCCGCGCGGGGCAGAGCCAGCCCGAGTGCAGGTCTGGCGCCGCTTCATCCAACGTGTCGAGACAGATCAGCCGATATGCACCGATGTCGGCGGTGTGCTGGATATGCCCGCTGTCCATCTGCGTTGTCTCGGGAAAGGCGGTTAGAAAAGCGGCGCGGCGGTCGTGATTGCCCAGCATCAGGCTGACGGGCAGGGGGCAGTCGGCCAATGCCTCGCGCAGGCGGGCGTATTCCTCGGGCGCGGCGCGGTGGGTCAGATCACCGCATAGCACGATGCGGGCGGCATCCGGGTGTCGCGTCAACGCATGCGCAAGCCCTTGGGTGAAACGCGCAAAGGGATCAAGGCCGATGATCGTCTGGCCCTGAGCGACGATATGAACATCGGTGAAAACGAGGATCTTGTGCATGGCGCGGCCTGTCATTTGGCTATGCCGCGCAGCATGGCCGAAATGATTGCGGTGCAAAAGGGCTATCTGTTTTGGGTATAGCCGTCACCCTCGGGACAAGCCCGAGGGTGACGGGGCGCTTCACTCCAATTCGACCAGCAGATCCTTGGCGTCGATCTGGCTGCCGGGCTGGACATGCACCGCCTTGACGGTCGCATCGCGTTCCGCATGCAGGCCGGTTTCCATCTTCATCGCCTCGATGGTCAACAAAAGGTCGCCTGCCTTGATCTTTTGCCCGGCCTTGACCGCAACTGTCGCAACAGCACCCGGCATCGGCGCGCCGATGTGGTTGGCGTTGCCCAGTTCTGCCTTGGGTCGGGCTGCGACCGTGCTCTTGATCCGCCGGTCGGGCACGCGCACCGTGCGCGGCTGGCCGTTCAGTTCAAAGAACACGCGCGCCTCGCCATCCTCTTGCGTTTCGCTTACCGCGACCAGCCGGATTTCCAGCGTCTTGCCGGGGTCGATTTCGGCGGTGATTTCCTCGCCTGTCTCCATCCCGTAAAAGAAGGTGCGCGTAGGCAGGGTACGGACGGGGCCGAATTGCGCGTGACGTTCCATGTAATCGGCGAAAACCTTGGGATACATCAGGCTGCCCATCAGATCCTCGTTGTCGATTTTTTTGCCAAAACGCTCTGTCAGTTCGGCAAACCGCGCGTCCAGATCTTCGGGCGGCAAGAGCGTGCCGGGGCGCACGGTGATCGGCTCTTCGCCCTTGAGCACCTTTTTGACGATCGCGGGGGGAAAGCCGCCGGGTGCCTGCCCCACATAGCCCTTCATCAGTGTGATGACCGAGTCGGGAAAGCTGACCTCGGTCGCGGGGTCGAGCACATCTTCGCAGGTCAGGCCCTGGCTCACCATCATCAACGCCAGATCGCCCACTGTCTTGGCAATCGGCGTCACCTTGATCACATCGCCGAACATCTGGTTCACATCGGCATAGGTGCGCGCGATGTCATGCCAGCGGTCTTCCATCCCCATCGAGCGCGCCTGCGCCTTGAGGTTGGTGAACTGTCCGCCGGGCATTTCGTGAAGATAGACCTCAGAGGTGGGCGATTGCATCCCGCTTTCAAACGCAGCGTAGTGGTTGCGCACCGATTCCCAGTAGTTCGAGATTTGCCGGATCGCCCCAATGTCGAGCCCGGTGTCGCGCGGCGTGTGGCGCAGCGCCTCGACAACGGTGCCGATCGTGGCTTGGCTGGTATTGCCAGAGAGCGAATCCATAGCACAATCGACCGCATCGACGCCCGCCTCTGAGGCCGCCAGAATGGTGGCTCCGGCAATGCCTGCTGTGTCATGGGTATGGAAATGCAGCGGCAACCCAACCTCTTCTTTGAGCGCCTTGAAAAGCACGCTCGCCGTGGCCGGTTTCATCAATCCGCCCATATCCTTGATACACAGGATATGCGTTCCCGCCTCTTTCAACTCTTTGGCCATCGAGAGGTAGTATTTGAGGTCATATTTGGAGCGTGCCGGATCGAGCATATCGCCCGTGTAGCAGATCGCCGCCTCCAGCACCTTGCCCGAGTCGAGCACGGCGTCCATGGAGACGCGCATATTCTCGGCCCAGTTCAGCGGGTCGAACACGCGGAAAATATCAACGCCGCTTTCGGCCGCCTGTTTGACAAAGGCCGCGACCACATTGTCGGGATAGTTGGTATAGCCTACCCCGTTCGAGCCGCGCAGCAGCATCTGCGTCAGCAGGTTGGGCATTCTTGCGCGAATGTCGCGCAAGCGCTGCCATGGGCATTCGTCAAGGAACCGGTAGGCCACGTCAAACGTCGCACCGCCCCAGCACTCGACCGAAAACAACCCCGGTAGATCGTGGGCGTAATTGGGCGCAATGCCGATCATGTCGATCGACCGCATGCGCGTAGCCAAAAGCGATTGATGGCTGTCGCGCATCGTGGTGTCGGTGATCAACAGCTGCTTTTGCGCGGCCATCCAATCCGCCACGGCCTGCGCGCCCTCGCGTTCAAGGATCTGCTTTGGCCCATCCTTGATCTCGGAGTTGGCGGGGCGCGGCGCGCGTGGCAGTTTGAGATCTGCAGGGGGGCGCGTGCGCCCCTCGACCTCGGGATGCCCGTTGACCGTGATGTCGGCGATATAGCTTAGAACGCGCGTACCACGATCCCGCCGCTTGGCGAATTTGAACAGTTCTGGCGTCGTGTCGATGAATTTGGTCGTATAGGTATTGTTGAGGAAGGTCGGGTGCTTGAGCAGGTTCTCGACAAAGGCAATGTTGGTGCTGACACCGCGAATACGGAATTCGCGCAGGGCGCGGTCCATCCGGGCAATCGCCTGTTCGGGGGTAGGTGCCCAAGCCGTGACCTTGGTCAGAAGGCTGTCATAATAGCGTGTGATCACACCCCCCGCATAGGCGGTGCCACCATCCAGACGAATGCCCATGCCGGTGGCCGAGCGATAGGCCGTGATCCGGCCATAATCGGGGATAAAGTTGTTGAGCGGATCTTCGGTGGTGATCCGGGTCTGGAGCGCGTGGCCATGCAGGGTGATGTCATACTGGCTGGCCTTGCCGGTGGCCTCCATCAGGCTCTTGCCCTCGGCAATCTTGATCTGCGCCTGCACGATGTCGATGCCGGTCACGGCCTCGGTCACGGTATGTTCGACCTGAACGCGCGGATTGACCTCGATGAAATAGAATTTGCCGGTGTCCATATCCATCAGGAATTCGACAGTGCCCGCGCATTCGTAATTCACATGCTTGCAAATCTTGTAGCCAAGCTGACAGATTTCCTCGCGCTGTGTCTCGGACAGGTAGGGGGCGGGGGCGCGTTCCACCACCTTTTGATTGCGGCGCTGCACCGAACAGTCCCGCTCGAACAAGTGGTACATATTGCCGTGCTTGTCGCCCAGGATCTGCACCTCGACATGGCGCGCGCGCAGGATCATCTTCTCGAGATAGCCCTCGCCATTGCCAAAGGCCGCCTCGGCCTCGCGCCGCCCTTCACGAACCTTATCCTCAAGCTCGCTTTCATCCTCGATTGGTCGCATGCCGCGCCCGCCGCCGCCCCAAGACGCCTTGAGCATCAAGGGATAGCCAATTGCCTTGGCCTCTTTGCGGATGGCCTTGATGTCGTCGCCCAGCACTTCGGTTGCCGGGATCACGGGAACGCCTGCCTCCATGGCCACACGGCGCGCGCTTGCCTTGTCGCCAAGGGCGCGCATGGTTTCCGCGCGCGGACCGATAAACGTGATGCCCGCCGCGTCGCAGGCATCAACAAAGGCCGGGTTTTCGGACAAGAGGCCGTAACCGGGGTGGATGGCATCCGCGCCCGATAGCTTGGCCACGCGGATGATCTCTTCGATGGACAGATAGGCCTGAACTGGCCCCATACCCTCGCCGATGCGATACGCCTCATCCGCCTTGAACCGGTGAAGCCCGAGCTTGTCCTCTTCTGCAAAGACAGCGACGGTTTTCTTGCCCATTTCATTGGCGGCCCGCATGATGCGGATGGCGATTTCGCCCCGGTTGGCGATGAGAATTTTCTTGAAGTCGGCCATGCCTGTCCCCCGGTTTATCAGTTCTGGCGGCGCGGCATTCCATGCCGCATTGCAGCGCTGCATCCTTGTAAGATTTGTGAAAGGTTTGTGCAATCCGGCAAACTGGGTATTCCCCGGCAAGGGAAATTTCCTGTCCCGACGGGTGGTCCACCCTACCCGTTAGGGATCAGGCGCGACCGTACGTCCCAAAGCGTGCGTGTGCCCAACTGGCCCATATTGGCGCGCAAATCCTCGGCCAGAATATCCGCCAGATGCGCCGGGCCACTCTCTCCAAGCGCGCCAAGCGCATAGTGCCAGCCGCGCCCCATCATCACGAAATCCGCGCCAAGGGCGATGGCACGCAGCACATCAAGCCCGCCCTCGATGCCACCATCCATGATCACCGGCAGGGTGGTTGCCGCGCGCACCTCTGGCAGGGCCTCGATGGTGGCGGGGGCGGCGTCGAACTGACGGCCTGCGTGGTTCGAAATCCAGATTGCGTCTGCGCCCTCTTTCTCAAGCATCGCAGCATCATCCCCGCGCAGCACACCTTTGACCACGAAAGGACCGTCCCATGCGTCGCGCAGCCATCGCAGATAATCCCAGTCGGGCGAGGTGCGCAGCAAGTAACCGGCGTGTTTGTTCGAGGGCAGGCCCTTGGTCTGGCCTGCGTAATCGTCAATCAGACGCATGCGCGGCATGCCCAGCCGCGCGGTGCCAAGCGCCCAAGCCGGGCAGCGGGCAACCTGCGCCATCAGGCGTGGGGTCAGCTTGGGCGGCTGTGTCAGGCCCGAGCGCACTTGCCGCTCGCGGCGGCTGCCCACGGGCACATCGACGGTCAGCACCAGCACCGTGAACCCGGCATTGCGGGCGCGGTTGAGCATGTCGGTGCGAATGCCGGTATCGCGCGGCGGATACATCTGGAACCAGCCATTGCCGTTCAGATGTGGCCCGATGTCCTCTGGTTTTTGGCTGGCCACAGTCGACAGGCCATAGGGAATGCCCACCTGCGTGGCCGCCCGCGCCAAGAGACGCTCGGCATCGGGCCAGATGAGGCCCGACATGCCCACGGGCGCGATGCCCACCGGCAAAGCGTGGGTCTGTCCCAAGAGGGTGGCCGAGATATCGGGTGTGAACTCACCATGCAGGATCGACGGGCTGAGCCGCACCTGATCGAGCATCAGGCGATTGCGCCCCTTGGTCGCCTCGGTCCCTGTGGCACTGTCAAGGTATTCCCAGACGAAATGCGGAATGCGCCGCGCGGCTCGGGCGCGCAGATCAGACAGGGCGGGATAGGTTGCATGCAGGTTCATGGCGCGCATTTGCGCGGGTTTTCAGGGGCTTGTCCAGAGGCCAGATGGGGGCGGAACAATCCCCGAACATCTCTTTATCTCTCGGCGCCTCCGCGCTATTGTCGGGGGCATGAACAGATTTGACGAATCCGACGCCTTTGAGGGGGCCAGCCTCTCGGCCCGTGCCATGGCGGCGCGGCCCGCGCCCTATCTTGATGATCTCAACGCCGAACAGCGCCGCGCGGCGGAAACGCTGGATGGTCCGGTGCTGATGCTGGCGGGCGCGGGCACGGGCAAGACCAAGGCGCTGACCACGCGCATCGTGCATCTGATGAACACCGGGCGCGCGGGGCCCGGCGATATCTTGGCTGTGACCTTTACCAACAAGGCCGCGCGCGAGATGAAAGAGCGTGTGGGCCGCCTTTTGGGTCAGCCGGCAGAGGGGATGCCGTGGCTGGGCACCTTTCATTCGATCTGCGTCAAACTTTTGCGTCGGCATGCCGAACTGGTTGATCTGAAATCGAATTTCACCATTCTTGATGCCGACGATCAACTGCGCCTACTCAAACAACTGGTGCAGGCGTCTGGCATCGACGACAAACGCTGGCCCGCGCGGATGCTGGCGGGAATCATCGACCAGTGGAAAAACCGCGCTTGGACGCCTGACAATCTGCCCGCGTCAGAGGGCAGCGCCTATGATGGCAAGGGTCCGGCGCTCTACCATCAGTATCAAGCGCGACTGAAGGAATTGAATGCGGTCGATTTTGGCGATCTGCTGCTGCATGTTGTGACAATATTCCAGCGCCACGATGACGTGCTCAGGCAATACCAACGCTGGTTCCGCTATATCCTCGTGGACGAGTATCAGGATACCAACGTCGCGCAATATCTCTGGCTGCGGCTTTTGGCGGGGGGGCACAAGAACATCTGCTGCGTGGGCGATGACGATCAGTCGATCTATGGCTGGCGCGGGGCCGAAGTGGGCAATATCCTGCGGTTCGAAAAGGATTTTCCCGGCGCGGCGGTGATCCGGCTTGAACAGAATTACCGCTCGACGCCGCATATTCTCGCCGCTGCTTCTGGTGTGATCGCGGGAAATCGCGACCGGCTTGGCAAAGAGTTGTGGACCGAGGCTGAAGAGGGAGAAAAGCTCCGCCTGATCGGCCATTGGGATGGCGAGGAAGAGGCGCGCTGGATTGGCGAAGAAATCGACGCGATGCAACGCGGCACGCGGGGCATGCGGCCCTATTCGCTTGACGCAATGGCAATCCTCGTGCGGGCCAGCCACCAGATGCGCGCCTTCGAGGATCGGTTTCTGACCATCGGTCTGCCCTACCGCGTGATCGGCGGCCCGCGCTTTTACGAGCGTTTGGAAATTCGCGATGCCATGGCCTATTTCCGCCTTGTGGTCTCGCCTGCGGATGATTTGGCCTTTGAGCGGATCGTCAACACGCCCAAGCGCGGGTTGGGTGACAAGGCGCAGCAGAAAATCCAGATGACCGCGCGCCAGCATGGTGTGCCGTTGGTCGAAGGCGCGCGCCTTTTGCTTGACGACAAGGGGATCACCGGCAAGGCGGCAGGCGAGCTGCGCCTTTTGATCGACGGGCTTGGCCGTTGGGGCCGGATGGTAGGCGATGCCGATATCAGCCATGTCGAACTGGCGGAGATGATCCTCGACGAGAGCGGCTATACTGGCATGTGGCAAAACGACAAGACGCCCGAGGCACCGGGGCGGCTTGAAAACCTCAAGGAACTGGTCAAGGCCCTCGAAGGGTTCGAGAACCTGCAAGGGTTTTTGGAACACGTGAGCCTCATCATGGATAATGAGGCGGGTGAAGAGGGCGAGAAGGTCACGCTGATGACCTTGCACGCGGCCAAAGGGCTCGAGTTTCCGGCCGTGTTCCTGCCGGGATGGGAGGATGGGCTTTTCCCCTCGCAACGCTCGATGGACGAAAGCGGCGTGCGGGGATTGGAAGAGGAGCGGCGGCTGGCCTATGTCGGCATCACCCGTGCCGAAGAGGTCTGTACGATTTCATTCGCGGGCAATCGCCGGGTCTATGGCCAGTGGCAGAGCCAGATGCCATCACGCTTCATTGATGAATTGCCTGAGGCTCATGTTGATGTGCTGACCCCTCCGGGCCTTTATGGCGGGGGCTATGGGGCGGCGGCCAGTTCAGGCATCGAGAGCCGCGCCGCCGAAGCCAATGTCTACAATAGCCCCGGTTGGCGACGGCTTCAGGCGCGGGGCGCGGAGCGGCCCCTGAGCCAACCCAGTGAAGCGCGCCACGGCGTGATCGACCTGCAGGCGATGAGCGCGCACACAGTGGGCGAGCGCGTCTTTCATCAAAAGTTTGGCTATGGCGCAATCATCGCCATCGAGGGCGACAAGCTCGAAATCGCGTTCGAGAAGGCGGGCACCAAAAAGGTTGTTGCCCGTTTCATCACGGGCGCGGATGACGTTCCGTTCTAGCCGGAGGATCGCGGCGTATTTGAGTATTTTTGCCAAGAAGAAACCTGGCTTGGCTTCTTCTTGGTGCAAATACTCCTGTACGACCTAGCGCCGAAACGCCTAGCTGAGGTGATCGACGACCGTCAGATGTTGCGCCAATTGGTTGACCTCGCCCAAGTAGCGCGCAACCAGTTTCGGATCATGCGGGGCTGCGCTGACGCCTGCCGCAATCTCGCGCGTCAGCACCGAGTCGACCGCCAGAGAAACCGGGATTGACACCAGCCGCGCCATCGCCGTGCCGCGCGCGTCGCCCCAGGCATCCATCACATAGATCTTGTGCCAGACGGGTTTCCCGGCGTTTTCGGCCCTGAGATCCACGCAGAGCACAACTCGATCCGGCTCGCCCTCCTCATAGGCGTTCTCTTGCCAGAACTGATCCGACATCTCTTTGAGGCGGCTATCGCCTGCGGTGCCTTCCAAGGTCTCGATTTCCGCAAAAATAGGCTTCCATGCCTCTGACCAGCCATTGAGCCGCAGCGTGCCACGCACGAAATCCTTGATCCGCCAGTCTGGATCAAAGCGGTAATCCGCGATGAAGGGGATCGAGTCCCGGTTGGGGTAAACCTCAAAGGTTTCGGGGGTCGGCAAGGGGGCGTCATAGCTGGAAATGGCATCCCAAGGCCGCGCCACCCGAAGTTCCGAGAAATTCCGGATTGACCGCGAGGGCGAGCGAAGCGCCTTGAGCACGCCCAAGGGCGACCAACTGAATTTGTAGCGGAACGGGTTGGGCTGTTTTGGCACGCCGCCGCAATAGGAGGTAAAGCTGAGATCATTGCCCGCGTCATAGGCCTTGGAGGCGCGATAGTCGGCCACCAGATGATGCGCCATGAGGTGGTCGATGCCGGGGTCGAGACCGATTTCGTTGACAAAGCACAGCCCCTTGTCGCGCGCAGCCTGATCGAGGGCGCGCATCTCTGGTGCGATGTAAGAGGATGAAACGAAATGCGCGCCCCTCTCAAGGCAAAGTTCGGCCAGGGGCACGTGCCAGTCGCCCGGCAGCATTGACACCACAACGTCACCGGGATTGAGCACCTTGGCCAATGCGTCCATGTCAAATGCGTGGATCGTGTCGGTGAGATCGCCGACCATTGCCCGCGCCTTGTCGGTCGAGCGGTTCCACACCGTCACATCACGCCCTGCCTCGATCAGCCGCCGTAGGCCGGGGATGGCCGATAGGCCGGTGCCGCACCAGTGGATTGTCATGTCGTTCTCTCCTTCATTTAAAGCGGAGTTTTGCCGCGACGATGCTGAGCATCGCGACCACGGCGCAGATATTCGCAAGGATGAGCGGCCAGTCGCCGATCATCACCCCATAGACCAGCCAGAGGGAAACGGTGGTCAAAAACAGCAGGTTCGAGGGCAGCGACAGGCCGGATGTGTCGCGCGTGGCCCAAGCCTTGACCGCTTGTGGAATCCAGCAGATCGTGCCCAGAAAGGCGGCCAGATATCCGACATAGGGGGCCATTCAGAGCGCTTTCATATGGGTGTGAAAGGTCTCTGCCGCGCGCCCCCAGACGCCTTGATCTGGCGTGTCGAGCGTCAGCAGGGAGGTTAGCAACTGTCCCGCATAGTCCTGAGAGGATTCCACCGGCAAGAGCGAGGGCAGGTTGTCTATGGCCATGACATCGAGCGGCGGAACATCGTGCACGCGCAGTACGGGCGCGGCCCAAGTGGTTGCCGCATCATAGACTGGCACCGGGTTATAGTCACTGTCAGGGTCGCAGGCGACATCGCCGATTACGGTCAGGTGGCGCGGCGCGGCCAAGGCGGATTTAGGCACGAAAACCGGCGTGCCGGGGCGGGCAAAGATGCAGTTGAGGAAGATGTCATGCGTTAGGATTTCGGGAAACGGCCCACCCGATGCGGTCTCGGCCATGTCCCAACGGGTGACGGGCACATCCATCGCTTCGCAGAGATCCGCCGCCCCTGTGCCCACGCGGCCCAAGGCCCCGATGACAATGGCGCGGGGGCGTGTGGCACCCGAAGCCTCAAGCCGCGCGCCAAGATCGGCCAAAAGTGCGTCGCGCCCCGGATAGGTATCGACGGTCGGGCAGAGGCCACCGCCCTGTTGTGTCGCCCATGCCATGAGCGATACCGCTGCCCCCGCATAGCCCGCCCAATAGCCAAACGCCGCGACGCGGCGGCCGGTCACATCGACCAGATACTCCAGATCGTAAAGCGTGCCGCCCCCAGCCTGAAACCGCTGCAAGAGTCGCCGTCCGGCATGTTGCCCCTTGAAGGCATGGCCGAACATGATGTGGCGATGCGGCAGGGGGGTGCCATCCTCGGGCAACTCCTTGAGGCCAAAGATGATTGCGTCCTGCGGTGCCGAGGGCCATGCGTTTTCCGGGGCGATTTCGCAGCCGGCGGCGCGGTAGCCGTCGATTGGGATGGCGCGGTTTTGGCTTTCTTCCACTGTGACGTGGATGCCTTTGGCGATCAGTTGCGCCGCGCCCTCGGGCGTCAGCCCCACGCGTTCCTCATTGGGCCGCTGTTCGGCCCTTACCCACAGATGTGTCATCTCAGCCTCTCAGATCATGTTATCCGCGATCACCCGTTCTACAGATGGGCGCGCGCGCATTGCCTGCACGAAGGCTGCGATTTTGGGGAACTTGGCCACATCCACCCCGTCGCCTTCCAGCCAGTTGCAGGCGACAAAGAGATAGGCATCGGCGAGAGAGAGTGTTTCTCCCAGCACAAAGGGGCCGGTCAGGATATGATTTTCGACGTAATCAGCGCTGTCGGTCATGGTCTGTACCGATTTGGCCTTCATGTCGTCGAAAGAGCTTTGCTGATCGGCCCACCGGTGCCCGCGCATTTTGTGTGCGTGGTTCACATGCATGGTGGAGGCGATGTAATACATGGCCTCGCGCATTTTGGCAGCCTTCAAGGGGTCTGTGGGGCGCAAACCTGCTTGGGGTGTGGTGTCCGCAATGAAATCGAGGATTGCACCGGTTTCGGTCAGGATACTGGTGTTGGTAACGAGAGTCGGGACACGCCCCTTGGGATTGATCGCAAGATATGCGGCGCTGGTTTGTTCCCCCGCCCGGAAATCAAGGCGCATCGGTTCAAAATCCAGACCCGCCTCGTGCAGCGCGATGGCCACCGCAATCGAGATGGTGCCTTTGGCATAGTATAACTTCATGGCGCGGTTCCTCTTGCTGTCAGATAAAGGTGCGGGCATGCGCCCGATCGGGAGTGTCGAGATGCGGCGTTGCGTTGAACGTGCCCAGCATCAGCATGTCATGCACATGCTCCAGCCGGTGGAGCGAGCTGTTCCTCACTTGCAACATGACTTTGGCCATGCCCGGAATATCCAGCCCGAGCACATGCCGCATGACCATGCCGATCACGCCGCCTGAGGTTACGATCAGAACACGCCCATGCTGCTGGCAGATGTCGTCGATCAAGCCGGTGATCCGGTTGGTAAAATGAGCAAAGGTTTCAGGTACATCCTCCAGATCGCCGCGCGCCCAGTGTTCGATCACCTGAGGCAGGTAGCGGGCGAATTCGGTGGCGTCCGCAGGGGCCGGAATGCCGTGCTGTGCCTCGATGGCGCGGGCGAGGGCGAAATAGCTTAACTCGTCAAGACGCGGGTCTTGTTCGGTGATCTGATAGCCCATGGCGCGGGCGGTGCCGATCTGACGGTTGAGCGTTCCGGTGATCACATGGTCAAAATGCGGATTCGTCCGCTCCAGATGTGCGCCCAGCCATTCGGCCTGCTGCACGCCCAGAGGCGATAGCCGGTCATAGCCTGCCTCATCGGTCGCATGGCTGTTGGCCTGCCCGTGCCGCACCAGAATAAGCTCTGCCAAGGTTTCCCTCCCCCGAATTCCGCGCGACGTTAGCGCCGGTTGCGGCGGGGTTAAAGGGAGCGCGTGAAATATTCCATCCCATCGCTGACAGGCGTGACGGTGCTGTCGATTTAAGACCTCTGCCGTGGCTCTTTGCCATTCGTGGCGCAAATGTGGGGTGAGGTGTCGGGATTGACGGCCTCTGGCATGCTGCTGCATGCTTTAAAAAGTCCCAAAGCAGGGAGGCACGCTGATGACCGACAAGATCACACTCGTATTGGATGGCCGCGAGGTCGAGGTAGAGGCTGGTCAGACGATCTGGGAAGTCGCCAATGGTCGTGGTCTGAAAATTCCGCACCTCTGCCACAAGCCTGCCCCAGGCTATCGCCCCGATGGCAATTGCCGCGCCTGTATGGTCGAGGTCCAAGGTGAGCGTACGCTTGTCGCCTCGTGCATCCGCGAGGCCAAGGCGGGCATGGTTGTGACAACCAACTCCGCCCGTGCAGAATCGGCGCGCAAATTGGTTGTTGAGATGCTCTTGGCCGATCAGCCCGAGCAGGCGCAGTCGCATGACCGCTCAAGCCACCTCTGGGATATGGCCGAAGCCAATGGCGTGACCCATAGCCGCTTTCCCAAACTGGAGCGCGACCGCATTCCGCTGCTCGATGACAGCCACATCGCGATGCGCGTCAATCTCGACGCCTGTATTCAATGTGGTCTCTGCGTGCGGGCGTGCCGCGAGGTTCAGGTGAATGACGTGATTGGCATGGCCGGGCGTGGGCATGACGCCTACCCGGTGTTCGATCTTGCGGATCCGATGGGCGATTCGACCTGTGTGGCCTGCGGCGAATGCGTGCAGGCCTGCCCGACCGGGGCCCTGATGCCTGCAACCGTGCTCGATGACGTACAGCAGGGCGACAGCGCCGATTTCGATGAAGAGGTCAAGAGCATCTGCCCGTTCTGTGGCGTGGGGTGTCAGGTTTCGCTCAAGGTCAAGAATGGCAAGGTCAAATATGTTGAGGGCATCAACGGGCCTGCCAACGAGGGGCGTCTGTGCGTCAAGGGGCGGTTCGGCTTTGACTATATCCACCATCCGCATCGCCTGACCAAGCCGCTCATCCGCCGCGATGATGCGCCGGCAAAGGGGCTGAATGTCGATCCCGGTAATTGGCAGGAAGTGTTCCGTGAAGCATCTTGGGACGAGGCGCTTGATCTTGCAGCAGGCGCACTCAAGGGGCTGAAGGACACCCATGGCGGCACCAGTGTTGCAGGATTTGGCAGCGCGAAATGCACCAATGAAGAAGCCTATCTCTTCCAGAAATTCATCCGTCAGGGATTTGGTCACAACAATGTGGATCACTGCACGCGGCTCTGCCATGCGTCGTCTGTGGCGGCGCTGATCGAGAATGTCGGCTCTGGTGCCGTGACGGCGACCTTCAACCAGATTGAAAACGCCGATGTGGCGATTATCATCGGGGCCAACCCGCTTGAAAACCACCCTGTCGCCGCGACCTATTTCAAGCAGTTCACCAAGCGTGGTGGCAAGCTGATAGTGATGGACCCGCGCGGGCAGGGGATGAAGCGTTTTGCCACGCATATGTTGCAATTCCGTCCCGGCGCAGATGTCTCGATGTTGAATGCGATCATGCATGTGATTGTCGAAGAGGGGCTCTACGACCAGCAATACATCGCGGCCTTCACCGAGAACTGGGAAGCCGAGAAAAAGCACCTGTCACAATTCCCGCCCGAAAAGATGGAGGGTATTTGCGGTGTTCCCGCCGAGACCCTGCGCGCTGTGGCGCGGGATTTCGCCACGGCCAAGGCCGGTATGATCTTTTGGGGGATGGGCGTCAGCCAGCATATCCACGGCACTGACAATTCGCGCTGCCTGATTTCTCTGGCCTTGATGTGCGGTCATGTGGGCCGTCCGGGCACAGGGTTGCATCCGCTGCGCGGCCAGAACAACGTGCAAGGCGCGTCTGACGCGGGCCTCGTGCCGATGTTCCTTCCAGACTATCAGACGGTGACAGATGACGGCGTGCGCCGCGCCTTTACCGAAGTCTGGCAATCGGGGGACTTCTCGAACCAGAAGGGCCTGACCGTGACCGAGATCATGGACGCGGTTCATGACGACAAGATCAAAGGCATGTATATCCTGGGCGAAAACCCGGCGATGTCTGATCCTGATGTCGAACACGCCCGCGATGCTTTGGCCAAGCTCGAGCATCTGGTGGTGCAGGACATTTTTATCACGGAAACAGCCAACTATGCCGATGTGATCCTACCCGCGAGCGCGTTCTACGAGAAATCGGGGACCGTGACCAATACCAACCGTCAGGTGCAGATGGGCCGACCCGCCGTTACCCCACCAGGCGAGGCGCGCGAGGATTGGGCGATCACCGTTGAGCTGGCTAATCGGATCGGGCTTGACTGGTCTTACGACAGCCCGGCAGATGTCTTCGCCGAGATGAAGGTCAACATGCGCTCGCTCGACAATATCACCTGGGAGCGGTTGGAGCGCGAAGGCGCTGTGACCTATCCTTGCAAAGGGCCTGATCAGCCGGGTGAGTCGGTCGTGTTCGGCGACGGTTTCCCGCGGCCTGAGGGACGCGCGAAATTCACCCCGGCGGCAATCATTCCGCCCGACGATGTGCCCGATGCCGAGTATCCGATGATCCTGACAACGGGGCGGCAGCTTGAGCATTGGCACACAGGGTCGATGACCCGCCGCGCCAGCGTGCTTGATGCGGTAGAGCCGGAGGCCAATTGTTCGATGCATCCTGCGACCCTGCGCAAGCTGGGCGTAGAGCCGGGCGGCATGGTGCGGCTGAGCACCAAGCGTGGTTCAATCCGGATCATGGCGCGGGCAGATCGCGCAGTGGCCCCTGATATGGTGTTCCTGCCCTTTGCCTATGTCGAAGCGGCGGCGAACATCCTGACCAATCCGGCGGTTGATCCCTATGGCAAGATCCCAGAGTTCAAATTCTCGGCAGTCAAGGTCGAGGCAGCGAATATCGCGGCAGAGTGAGGCCGCGTGCGCGCCCCGCAGGTTTTGCGGGGCGCGCACAGGGTCCGACCGTTAGATTTGGCATTTGGCCTCTGGCTGTGGCGCGCCTATAGTCCTGACTGGATATGACCCGCAAACCCGATACCCCCCTGCGCCGTGGCTGGACCACGGGCGCTTGCGCAACCGCCGCGACACGGGCGGCGCTCAGCCTGCTATGGGGCGAAGGGGCCGTGCCGCGTGTCTGCATCACCTTGCCAAGGGGTGAGACGCCAGAATTCGCCATTGCCCATCATGCCAGCGGCGAGGGGTGGGCCGAGGCTGGGGTGATCAAGGACGCGGGCGATGACCCGGATGTCACACATGGGGCGATGATCATCGCGCGGGTGGCCCGCTCAGAAGGGGGCGTGGTGTTTCGCGCAGGCGAGGGCGTGGGGCGTGTCACCATGCCGGGGCTGCCCATCCCGCCGGGTGAGCCTGCGATCAACCCCGTGCCACGTCAGATGATGCGAGAGACCGTGGAAGACATGGCCGAGCGGCTCTCTGAAAGCCCGGATATCGAAATCACGGTGTCGGTACCTGGGGGGGCTGCGCTTGCGCAAAAGACTTGGAACTCGAGGCTGGGCATAAAAGGCGGGTTGTCGATTCTGGGCACAACAGGGATCGTGCGCCCGTTTTCCTGCGCCGCTTGGATCGCCTCGATCCATCGCGGCATTGACGTGGCGCGCGAGGCGGGGCTGGATCATGTGGCAGGCTGCACCGGCGCCACGAGCGAGCAGGTGGTGCAGAGCCTTTATGACCTTCCGGATCACGCGATGTTGGATATGGGGGACTTTGCGGGTGGGATGCTCAAATATCTCGCCCGGCATCCGCTGCCGCGCCTGACGGTGGGGGGCGGTATCGGCAAGATGATCAAGCTGGCGCAGGGCGCGCGCGATTTGCATTCAGGCCGCAGCCAAGTGGATTTCGCAGGCCTCGCCGAGGCGCTTGCCATACCGGATCTGAAATACATGAACACGGCGTTGCAAGCCTATGACGTTGCTGGGGAAGTCTTGGCAGAATGGGTGGCACAGGAAAGCCGGTTGAAGGTGCTGTCAATGCTGCCCGAAGGCGTTGCGGTTGATACGGTTGTGATCGACAGGGCCGGTGTGGTGCTGGCACGGGCGGGGGCGGCATGACGCTCTTGCTGCTGGCGGGCACGGGAGAGGCGCAGCAGGTGGCACGACTTTTGGTTGCCGAGGGGCGTCCTGCCATTGCCTCGCTTGCCGGGGCCACGCGCGCGCCGCGCGCCATGGGCCTGCCCACGCGAATAGGTGGGTTTGGCGGCGAGGACGGCTTTTTGCGCTACCTCACCGAGGCCGGGATCACCGCAGTTCTTGATGCAACGCATCCTTTTGCCAGCCGGATATCCGAGCGCACGGCACGGCTCTGCGCTGACAAGGCCGTATCATATTGCCAGCTTTTGCGGCCGGAATGGGTGCCCGGGGCCGGTGACCGCTGGACCATTATCGCCGCAGAGGAAGAGGCGGTGGAGCATATTCCCGAGGGGGCGACGGTTTTCCTTGCCACCGGGCGGCAGGGCGTGACACGCTTTGCCAATCTCGACGGGCGGCGGCTGATTTGCCGCGTGGTCGATCCACCCGAGGCACCCTTTCCGATGGCAAATGGCACCTATCTTGTTGGCCGCCCACCGTTTTCCGTGGCGGAGGAGATCGCGCTTTTCACCCGGCTAGGTATCGATTGGCTGGTGGTCAAGAATGCGGGGGGGGCCGCGTCCGAGAGCAAGCTGGCGGCTGCGCGGGCGCTGAACCTGCCCGTGGCGATGATCGCGCGACCGCCACAGCCAAAGGCCCCGCGCGTGGCGACGGTGGCGGCGGCAATGGAGTGGGTGCGCAACATATGACGGGCCGGATCATCGAGTGCGACGCGGACGTTCAAGAAGGGGCAGCGCATTTGGCCGCCCTCTGCCCCCGCCTGCATCATGCCTATGCGCTGACGGGGCCGCTGCCGTTGCGGCGGAACCCGGACGGATTTGCGCGGCTACTCAGTGCGATTGTCAGCCAACAGGTCAGCGTTGCTTCGGCCAATGCGATTTGGTCAAGACTGGAACAGGCCGGCTTCACCGAACCTCAGCGCATCGTCGCGGTCACGGATGACGATCTGCGTGCCGTAGGCCTCAGCCGCCAAAAGGCGCGCTATGCCCGCGCGCTTGCCGAGGCAGGGATCGATTATGCCGCCTTGCGCAGCGCTCCGACGTCTGAGGTGATTGCCACGCTTACGCAAGTGTCTGGTATCGGTGTCTGGACGGCGGAAATCTATGCGATGTTCAGCTTGGGGCGTGCAGACGTGTTTGCGCCCGGTGATCTGGCCTTGCAAGAGGCGGTGCGCCTGCTCTACGACCTGCCCGAAAGGCCCAAGGAACGGGCGCTGCGGCAAATGGCCGAGGACTGGTCGCCATGGCGCGCCGTTGCGGCGCGACTTTTGTGGGCCTATTACCGGGTGGCCAAGGACAGGGAAGGGATCAGATGACACGGGTATTGCAAGCAGGCCGCAAGGCGCCTCTTTCGGGTGAGACACGTTCGGCTGTCGTCTTTCTGCATGGATACGGGGCCAATGGCGCGGATTTGCTGGGGCTGGCAGACCCGTTGGCGGAACACTTGCCAGATACGCTCTTTGTCGCGCCCGACGCGCCGGAGAGCATTCCGGGGATGCCCTTTGGTCTGCAATGGTTTCCTATCCCGTGGATCGACGGATCAAGCGAGGAAGAAGCGCACCGGGGCTTGATGACGGCCTCGGCGGATTTGAATGCCTTTCTTGATGCGCTGATGGTGGATGAGGATCTTTTGCCTGAACAGGTGGTGCTCTTTGGCTTTTCCCAAGGGTCAATGATGGCGTTGCATGTGGCACCCCGGCGCGAAGAAGCACTGGCTGGCGTCGTGGCCTTTTCCGGGCGGCTTCTTTCGCCGGACTTGTTGGAAGATGAGACGCAGAGCCGCCCTCCCGTTCTGCTGGTGCATGGCGATGCCGATGAGGTGGTGACGGTACAGTCGCTGCCGCAGGCGGCGGAGGCCTTGCAGGGGGCAGGCTGGCAGGATGTCTATGCCCATATCATGAAGGGTACAGGCCACGGAATTGCCCCTGACGGGCTGTCAGTGGCCCTGGCCTTTATGCGCGACAAACTTGGCCTCTAACGGTTTTCCACAAATCGCCTCAGGCTTGCCATATTGCGGCGGCGCTCTTGAGTTAGCGCAAGACGGATGAGTGAGGACACTGGCAAACTTATCCCGCATGGGCGGGCTCTATCCCTTGGCGGACTGTTTGTCGCCGAGATGGTGGTTCTCGTGCTTGGGTATCAGGTGTTGAGCGACCTAGAATGTCGCGCCACCGGGATCGAAGCTGCCTGTCGCGGATTGCGGTTTGTGGCGCTTTGGTTGCTTTGTGCGGGGTCGTTGGTTGGGATATACCTCTGGGCGCGCCCCGTAGCGCGCGCCGATTTTGGCATGGCGGCAAGCCGTGCGCCGGGCGGGTTAAGATGGGCCGTGATACATGGCCTTGGCATTCTGGCCATGCTCGCGCCGCTGATCGTGATCGCGCCTGAGGCGCTCAGCGCAGAATTTCAGTCTGTTTTCCCTCTGGCGGCCTTGGGCGCGCTGATGGCGGCCTTGGGTGGTCTGCTGTGGCTGATGCGGCCCGCAGCATGGTTGAGTTGGTTACAGGGGCGCAGTCTGTCCCTTTTGGCGATGGTGGTTTTTGCCGCCGCTCTTCCGGGGGCTGTGGTTTTGGCGGGGCCACTCTGGAGCGTGCAGGCTGTCACGGATGTGACATTCATTGCGGTCTTTCTCTTGTTGCGCCTCTTTGTCGAGGAGGTGGTCGTTGATCCCGCGACCTATGTGATCGGCACGCCAGAGTTTCAGGTTATGGTGGCCGATAGTTGTTCGGGGATCGAAGGGCTGGTGTTGATCACCGCCTTTCTTGCCCTTTACGGGGTGCTTTTCCGTGACGAATTGCGCTTGCGCCGCTTTGGCCTCGTGATTTGGCCCCTTGCGCTGTTGGTAAGCTGGCTGTTCAACGCGGTGCGGATCACGGGGTTGATCCTGATCGGTGTGCATGTCTCGCCGGAACTGGCGGTCAACGGGTTTCACAGCTTTGCCGGTTGGTTGATGTTCACAGCCCTGTCGATCGGCGTTTTGGTTGTTGTCGGGCGCAGTGGCTATGCGCTTCAGGCGGTGGTGGTGCCACAGGTGCGCAGCGTGGCCCCGCTGGCTCAGGATGATGTGGCTGGCCGCATCCTGCCCTTTATCGTCTTTGCCTTGTCGGGATTGATCGCACAGGCCTTTTGGAGCGAACCTGCCCTCGCTTATCCGGTGCAGGCCGGCATGATGCTGGCTGCGCTTTGGTGGGTGCGCGCCACTTTGTGGCAGCATTTAGCTTGGCCCTCGATGCTCTCGGTGGTCGCAGGCATCGCGGTTGGGGTGGTTTGGATCGCAACCGCGCCCGCGTCAGAGCCACCCTCTGACGCGCTCATGTCGCTTGGGGCCGGCGCTTTTGCCCTTTGGGCCAGCGTGCGCATCCTTGGCACCGTGGCGCTTGTGCCGGTGATCGAAGAGCTATTTTTTCGGGGTTATGTCCAAGCACGTCTGGACCGGGGCACTGTTTCAAGCCAGATCATCGCGATTGGTGTTTCTGCCGGCCTTTTCGCGCTTGTCCATGGCCGATGGATCGAAGCGGGGCTGGCTGGTGTTGTCTTTTCTCTGGTTTACATGCGCAATGGGCGGCTGGCTGATGCCATGGCCGCCCATGCTGTTGCCAATGCTGTTATCGCAGCCGTCGCCCTTTGGAGGGGGGATTGGGCGCTGATCTGACGGTAGAGGTCAGTTCCGCGCGCGACGGCGTTTGATTTCCCAAGCAAGGACAAGGGCCGCGAGAACCACTGCGATGGCCAATGTGCCACTTGCAGCGTCCATTTCCGGTACGGAGGACGTCGATGTCGAGCCACCGCTCGACGTGGTTCCACCATACCAGCCACTCCAGAACCAATCAAACATCAGTCGTCTCCGTATTACCATGCGTTCAAATTCTGACCTTAGATATGCCAGATTTCGGACACATTTCAAGCTTCGTGCCGGTCGAGTCCTATATTTGGAAACGAACCGGGTCTACAGGGCGCTTTGTTTCCGGATTATAGGCTGAGATGCTGAAACATCGGGCAATCTTCCTGCGGGATACAGGGGCGAACTCACATCTTCAACAGAATCACTCTGCCGCGCGTAGAGGCGAATCTTGGCCTATGGAATCCGGTGTTTTTGTACTTTTTTCAGCAGGTTGGGTTGGGTTTGCTGGCACGGTTTGATTTTCGTCGGGCCAGACAATTTCAGCGTGTGCGAGGCGGTTTGCGGTGTGGGCGAGGGCCCAATCCTGAGCGGCGCGGCTGGAGCGACCCATCGAAAGCTTGGCCAAGAGGCGCGCGCCCCAGAGCGCGTAGGTGCCCAGCCACACCCGCAACGCCAACATCGCGGGGGTAAAGACCAGCGTTAGCACGGTTGCGATTCCGAGGCCGAAAACCACGGCGGTGGCAAGCTGCTTCCACCACAAAGCTGTTGGACTATCAAAGGCATAGCCACCATTCACAAAGTCAAGGCTTAGCCCGAACATCATCGGCGCGAGGCCCGCCATGGTGGTGATCGTGGTCAAAAGAACGGGCCGGATGCGATCCTGCGCGGTGCGGGTGATGGCCTCGATCTGGGGCATGTAGCGGGCGTATTCCTGATAAGTATCAATCAAAACAATGTTGTTGTTCACCACGATCCCCGCGAGGGCCACGATGCCGGTGCCTGTCATGATGATCGAAAACGGCTGATCCATCACCAGCATCCCGATCAGCACGCCGGTTGTTGAAAGCACGACCGCCAAAAGCACGAGCACTGCGTTGTAAACACTGTTGAATTGCGCCAAGAGGATGATGAACATCAGGCCAAGCGCCCCGGCGAAGGCCTTTTGCAGGAACGCGCCGGATTCGGCCTCATCCTCGGCGTCGCCGGTCCATTCATAGCTGATTCCGGGGGGCAGAACGCCGGAATCGAGCCACTCAGTCAGGAGCGCGATGCGCTCGTTTGCGGTGATGGGCACCTTACGATCTGTAACATCTGTGGCCGATTCCTTACGAAATAACCCGTCCTCAACTGCCGCCTTGATGTCGAAAAAGCGGGTCTGATCGACACGGTCGATCTGGGCCAGCTGTTTGACCGGTTTGCGGCTGACGAAATTCGAAAGTGGAACCAGCCCGTCATCGGTGCGCACCTTGAGGCTGTCGAGGGTTGAGAGCACGCGGTCTTGGTCGGGCAGGCGGACGCGGATCTCGATTTCTTCGTCGCTGCTGTCCACGCGCATCGTGTCGAGCAGGATACCGCGTGTCACAAGCTGCACCATCGCCCCAACGGTTGCCACGTCGGCGCCAAAACGCCCGGCCTTTTCGACATCAACGTCGATCTGCCAATCAATGCCGGGCAGCGGCAAGGTATCTTCGATCTGGCGCAGGCCTTCGGTTTCGTCGAATTTCTGTCGCGCCACTTCGGTAAAGGCGATGAGATCGTCCCAATTGTCACTTTTGAGGCGCAGGTGCACCGGCTTGGCCGAAGCGGGGCCACGGGATTGGGCAAGAACCTCAAACTTGATGCCGGGAATTTGCTCCAGTTCGGCGCTCAGTTCCGCAATCACCGCATCGCCGTCAAAGTCTGCCGCCACCACGTCGCGCGATACGGCAAGGTTGATCAGGGGAATGGTGAACCATGTCTCGTGCGTCTGGGGGCGATCCTCCCAGGCGATGGTTTCGAATTGTATCTGACCGATCGTGTCGCGTGGGGGCTGTGCGCCACCGGTGTTGGTATCAAGCCCGCCATCCCCGGCAAAGGCAAAGGCGGTCTGGATGCCCGGATGGGCGCGGATGATATCCTCGACCTGCTGGACCAACTGATCCTTTTGATCAATCGAGAGATTGCCGCGCCCGCGCACATAAACGATGCCTTGCTCGGGTTCGCTATCGACAAAGAATTCGGTGCCATTGTTGTTGTTGATGTAGAACATGAGCACAGAGCCCACGAGCACAAAAATCGCGCCAAAGGCCACCAGAGGCATCACCGGATTGCCCGCGATGGCGTGGATCACCCAGCCAAAGGCCGAGCGGTGATAGCCGCCCCGGACCCGTTCGCGGCGCGGGGGCAGCCAGCGTTGCCGCGCGACGTGCAGGAGTTTGCCAAAACGGCGCGGAATGGCCAAAAGCGCCAGAAGCGTGGCGACCACCCCCGACAGCCCTACCGCCGCAAGAAGTGACACGCCAAGCAAGAGGCCAAAGACCGTGGTCAACACGGGTATGACTGAGCCAAGGATTTGCGTGCCGTCCATGGCTGAAAATTGCGCGCGCACTTCGTTCAGCAGGGTGGGGGCCAATTGGCCGGCCAGAAGCGCCGCACCGATTGCCAGCGGCAAGAGCAGCACATGCCAGAGCCAGAAACCGCCCGCAATCTGATCGGTGCGGGCGTTGAACCAGCGTTCCAGCCGCCCGGTCACGCCGCCCAGCACTGGCAAATAGACGAGCGCCACCAAGAGCGATGCAGAGAGCACGAAAATCAGTGTAACGGGCAGCATGCCCATGAATTGCCCCGGAATACCGGGCCAGAAGAGCATCGGCAGAAAAGCACAGAGCGTGGTCGCGGTTGAACTGACCACGGGCCAGAACATCCGCTTGGCGGCCCCCACATAGGCGTGCATAGGGCCTTCGCCATCGGCAATCCGCTTGTCTGCATATTCCACCACGACGATGGCACCATCCACAAGCATGCCAACCGCGAGGATGAGACCGAACATCACGATATTCGAGACCGCGACGCCCATGACGGCGAGAAGGGCAAAGCAGAGCAGAAAGGAGGTTGGTATCGCAAAGCCCACCAGCAGTGCAGGACGGATGCCCAAGGCCGCCAGCGTGACGATCATAACCAAGGCAATGGCGGTCAGAACCGAGCCCTCAAGCTGGCTGACCATCGAGGCGACCGTGCTGGATTGGTCGTTGGAGGTGCCAACGCTGACTGCGACCTGTAAATCCTCGGGCCATGTCTTTTCCGCCTCGGCGACGGCGGCGCGCACGAGGTCTGCGGTCTCGATGATGTTGAAACCTTTGCGCTTGACCACTTGGAGCGCGACGGTGGTCTCGCCATTGAACCGCGCGGTGCCTAGCCGATCCTCGAAGGTGAGGTTTATGGTGGCCAGATCGCCAAGCCGCACGATGCGGTCGCCATTGGTCTTGACCGGAAGGTTGTAGAAATCGCTGGTGTCTTCGAAGGACGAGGGGATTTTGACCGCGAAAGTGCCTTGGCTTGTGTCGACTTCACCGGCTGCGATCAATTGGTTGTTGTTCTGCACCACGTTGATCAGATCCAGCGCCGTGACGTTATATGCCTCAAGGCGGAGCGGGTCTATGATAACCTCGAGCATCTCTTCGCGATTGCCCGCGATCCCAGCCTCGAGCACGGGTTCCAGCCCTTCGAGCGTGTCTTGCAGGTCATTGGCAAGGCGCGACATTGTGCGTTCCGGCACCGGGCCGGAGAGGTTGACGATGATGATCGGGAATTCGCTGAAATTTACTTCGTTGAGGGTGTATTTTTCAGCGCCGTCGGGGAAATCGGCCTCGGCGGTGTCCATCGCGTCGCGCACATCGGCGAGGGTCTTGGTCTTGTCCCAGCCGAATTCGAATTCGAGCGCCACGCCGCCATAGTTTTCAGCAGCGGTGCCGGTCATTTTCTTCAGACCGTCCAGATCGCTCAGCTCGGTCTCCATCACTTTGACGAGCAGTTTTTCGCTATCCTCGGCGGAGATGCCGGGGAAGGGGACCGAGATGAAGAGGGCGGGCACCTCGATGTCAGGCTCGCCCTCTTTGGGCAGGCCGACATAGGCCAGCGTGCCTGCAAGGACCGAGAGCACGATGAAGGCCAAAACCATCCGGGCGCGGGTGGCGGCCCAATCGACGATTCCGGTCATTGGCCCAACTCCTGAAACACCGGGTCAACGGGCACGCCATCGGTCACAAAATCCTGTCCGATCACGATCACATCGGCGCTATCTGGCAGTCCGGTGAGCCAGACACCGGAGGGTGTATCGCGCAAGAGCTCGACCGGGACGAATTGGGCAAGGCTTTCGGGGTTGACGATGCGCAGGCCCAAGGCCCCCTCGTCATCAAGAGTGAGCGCGGATTGCGGCAGGAGATGCGCGCGTTTGCCTGCGGCACCGATCAGGATTTCGGCGGTTTCCCCGTCGCGCAGCGAGAGGTCCGGGTTGGGCACGGTCACTTCAACGCGAAAGGTGCGGGTGACGTCATCGGCGGAGCGGGCAACGAAGGTCACGCGCCCCTCGACCCTGCGGCCTGAGGCCATGCGAATTGTCGCAGGGGCATTCATTTCCACGCGGGCCACCTGCAATTCCGAAACAAAGCCGACCATGGTGATCGGGTCGAGTTGCAGCACCGTGGCGCAGAGCGCGCCGGGTTGCAGGAGGCTGCCGATTTCGGCGGTGTCGGTGTCGAGCACGCCGTCGAAGGGCGCGACGATGGCGAGGCGGGCGATCTCGGTTTCGGCGGCGGCGACGGCGGCGCGGGCGGATTCGATCCCGGCGCGCGCGGCCTCGAGGCCAGAGGTGGCCGACTGCACCGCTGCTTGCGCCGAGCTGACCGCGGCACGTGTGGCGGCGACGCGGGTTTGTGAGGCAAAGCCGCTTTCGACAAGGTTTTCGGCGGCGTTGGCATTGATTTCAGCCTCTTCGAGTTGGGCGCGGGCCTCGTTGGCGCGGGCCTCGGCCTCGGGGATGCGGGTTTGGGATTCGCTCAGCCGGGCTTGGGCTTCGGCCAGAGCGGCGTTGCGCGCGGCGGGATCGAGGCGGCAAAGAATATCGCCTTGGGTCACCATATGCCCTTTGCGCAGCGGGTCGTTGATGACAAGGCCCGAGGTTTCGGCGCGCAATTCGACGATGCGGTCAGCCTCGGATCTGCCGCGCACCACGACGGCGCTGTCGACCTCACGCGCTTGTGAGCGCAGGGCCACGACGCGCATGATCTGCGTCGTTTGGGGGGCGGTTTCTGGTGATGTGGTTTCGGTTTGCGGCTGAGTGGCGGGGGCTGGAAGAAATCTGTCATGCTCAAAGACAAGAACATAGACAAGGACAGAGACCACGAGGGCGATGAGAACAGGAAGCAACCGCATTTATCTACCTTCGGGCCATGAGGCGTGGCGTTGGGCCGGGCTTGGGCCTGCCTTGCGGGACATGCCCTTGACGCAACATCATTGGCTTACGCTAAACCAACCGGTTCAGATTAATCTTTTCCAATGCCTGCTGCAAGCACGCCCTTGCGTCGCGGGCGCGGTGCCCCTTGGCAGGGGCAGGGCTTCGGGGTAAGAGGGGCGAAATTCAAAGGGGGCGCGGCGTGAGCAACACCGACACTTTCATCGATGAAGTCACTGAAGAGGTGCGCCGCGACAGGCTATTCGCGTTGATGCGCCGATATGGCTGGATCGCGGTTCTGGCGATCCTGATGTTGGTGGGCGGTGCCGCGTGGAACGAATGGCGCAAGGCGCAGGATCAGGCCGCCGCCCAAGCGTTGGGCGATGCGGTGCTTGCGGCCCTGGCGACCGAAGACCGCAGCGCCCGCGCCGCAGCACTGGATGCAATCGAGGCGCCGGGGGCCCAAGCGGGATCGGTGATTGCCTTGCTCGCGGCGGCGGAAGAAGCGGCGGACACTCCCGAGGCAGCGGCGGCGCGGTTGCTGGCGCTTGCAGACAGGTCGGATGTGGATGCCGTCTATCGCAATATTGCAACGCTCAAGGCGGTGATGCTTCCGGGTTCGGGGCTGGATGCCGAGGCACGACGCGGGCGCTTGAACGGATTGGCGTTGAGCGGCGGGGTTTTGCGCCTCTTGGCCGAGGAACAATTGGCGCTGATTGATCTGGAAACGGGCAACCGGGATGCGGCTTTGGAGCGTCTTGGCGCGATTGCCAGCGATGCGGAGGCGACGATGGGCTTGCGTAGGCGCGTGACACAAGTGATTGTGGCCTTGGGCGAAGATATGCCCGACCTGCCGGAGCCTGTCACAGGGGCCGAGTCGCTAGGTGAATGACAGGGGCCGCTTCGGGCCACAGGCTCATGCGGGCCGGCAGGACGGCAAAAGGCGAAGAGTGAGGGCAAGAGCAGTGAAACCGAACGGATTGATCCTTGGGCTGATTGCAGTCCTTGCGCTGACGGCCTGCACCAAGAAGACACAGATTCTGAGCGGTGAGCGCGAGGGAATTCGCGAGGTTCTCCAGAGCGAGACTGCGCGCGCTCAGGCAAGTGTGACACCAACAAATCAAGTTCTGCCCGTTTCGCTGCCAGCGGCGACAGTTAATGCGGACTGGCGCCAGCGCATCGGAACGCCTGCAACGCGCACGGCCCATCCTGCGCTGTCGCGTGCACCGCAACTGGCGTGGTCGGTCAATATCGGCGCAGGTGACGGGCGGCGGGTGCGGATCACCGCTGACCCGGTAGTGGCCGAAGGGCGTATCTTTACACTGGATGCCGAGGCGACGGTGGCGGCTGTCTCGACCACGGGGCAATTGCTCTGGACGCGCGACCTTACGCCGGCCAATGACAGGTCGGACAATGCCAGCGGTGGCGGCTTGGCCTATGGCGATGGCAAGCTCTTTGTCTCGTCCGGGTTTGGCCTGCTCACGGCGGTTGACCCTGCGACAGGCGGCGTGATCTGGCAACAGGCGTTGGGATCGCCCGGCACCGGCACACCGGCGGTGTTTGACGGGCTGGTCTATGTGGTTGCGGGCGATGATGTGGCCTGGGCGATTGAGACGGATACCGGGCGGATTGCCTGGCAGTTGAGCGGCACGCCGGATATTCACAACGTCTTGGGCGGACCTGCCCCGGCCATCACCGACAAATACGTGGTCTTTGCCTTTGGTGCAGGGGAATTGCAGGGCGCATTCCGCCGAGGTGGTCTGCGCCTCTGGGATGCGCAGGTTGCGGGCGAGCGTTTGGGCGTAGCGAGTGCGCGGGTGGATGACATCACCGGCGATCCGGTGGTCGTCGGTGACCGCCTCTATACCGGCAGCCATTCGGGGCGCACCGTTGCGCTAAGCCTTGGCAGCGGCAACCGCCTCTGGACTGCCGAAGAAGGCCCGCTTAACCCTGTTTGGCCCGCCGGGGACTCGCTGTTCATGGTCACGGATCGCAACGAATTGGTGCGGCTTGCCACCGAGGACGGGACGCGCATCTGGGGGCATGAATTGCCGCTCTTTGCGGATCGCAAGCCCAAGCGGCAGGCGGAAATCGTGGGCCATTTTGGCCCCATTCTGGCCGGTGGTCAGCTGATCCTGGCTTCGGGCGACGGGCAATTGCGGTTCTTTGATCCGGCCTCGGGGCAGATGACGGGCGCGCGGGATTTGCCCGGTGGTGCCACGTCCAACCCGGTGGTTGCGGGCAATACGCTTTATGTCGTGTCGAAAAAGGGTCAATTGCTGGCTTTCCGTTGATCGTGCGATCCTGTATCAGGGCGACTTGATCCGTATCGGAGCCTGAGACATGACCTTTTCCGTAGCCATCGTGGGCCGTCCCAATGTTGGCAAATCGACGCTCTTCAACCGTCTGGTGGGCAAGCGCCTTGCGTTGGTTGACAACCAGCCCGGCGTTACCCGAGACCTGCGCGAAGGGGCCGCGCGATTGGGCGATCTGCGCTTTACGGTGATCGACACCGCAGGTCTGGAAGATGCCACCGACGAGAGCCTTCAGGGCCGGATGCGCAAGCTGACAGAGCGCGCAGTCGACATGGCGGATATTTGCCTCTTTGTGATCGACGCGCGCACCGGGGTCACGCCCACCGACGAAAGCCTTGCCGAGATTCTCCGCAAGCGTTCGGCGCATGTGATCCTTGCCGCCAACAAGGCCGAAGGATCGGCGGCGGATGCGGGCGTGATCGAGGCCTGGGGGCTGGGTCTGGGCGAGCCTATTCGCATGTCGGCAGAGCATGGCGAGGGGTTGAACGACCTCTATTCCCAGCTGATGCCACTGGCTGATGCCTTTGAGGCGCGCGCGGCGGCGGAAGCGCCAGAGGTGGATGTCTCGCTCGACGAGGATATCGAGGACGACGAGGATGTCAGCTATCGCAAGCCGACCGAGGCCCGTCCGATGCAGGTGGCGGTGGTGGGGCGGCCCAACGCCGGAAAATCGACCCTGATCAACAAGATCCTTGGGGAAGAGCGGCTCTTGACCGGGCCTGAGGCCGGGATCACGCGCGATGCGATCTCGCTGCGGATCGACTGGGACGGGATTCCGGTGCGGATTTTCGACACGGCAGGCATGCGCAAGAAGGCCAAGGTGCAGGACAAGTTGGAAAAGCTGTCGGTGTCGGACGGGCTGCGGGCGGTGAAATTTGCCGAAGTGGTGGTGGTTCTGCTTGATGCGGCGATTCCTTTTGAACAACAGGATTTGCGGATCGCCGATCTGGCTGAGCGCGAAGGGCGCGCGGTGGTCGTGGCGATCAACAAATGGGACATGGAGCCCGACAAGAGCGACAAGATCAGAGAGCTGCGCGAGGCGTTCGAGCGGCTTTTGCCGCAATTGCGCGGCGCGCCTCTGGTCACCGTCTCGGCCAAGACTGGCAAGGGGCTGGACCGCCTGCGTGATGCGGTGGCCAAGGCGCATGAGGTCTGGAACCGGCGCGTGACCACGGCGCAACTGAACCGTTGGCTGATCGGCATGTTGGAGCAGCACCCGCCGCCCGCGCCGGGCGGTCGTCGGGTCAAACTGCGCTACATGACGCAGGCCAAGACGCGGCCACCGGGATTCGTGGTGATGTGCAGCCATCCCGACAAATTGCCCGAGAGCTATTCGCGCTATCTGGTGAATGGGTTGCGGGCAGATTTTGACATGCCTGGCACGCCTATCCGCCTTTATTTCCGCAGTCAGGCGGATCGCAACCCCTACAAGAGCAAGAAAAAGGCCGGGCCGTCGAGCCTGCGCAAGCATTTGACGGGGCGATCAAGCGACTGAGCCGGGCAGGGGCGTGCAAATTCCTGTGCAGCCCCTCTTGCATTCGTGCGGGGCGAGGTCAAATCTCTGAGGCCAAAGAGTGTTACCCCTCTGTGGAATGGAGGCTGACATGACCGAGACCCCCGATCAGGCGGCGCTGCGCGCCTTTCTCAGACCCTATACCACCAAGAGCGATGGTCGCGGCGCGCTGTCGTTTGCGGGCACTCTTGTGGTCTATGGCGGCGCGCTGATCCTGGGTGTGGCCTTGGCAGAGGCGGGGCAGTGGGCTGGCGCGGTGGCGATGGTTGGCGTGCTCGCCTTTGCTTCGGTGCGGCTTTACGTGTTGCAGCACGATTGCGGGCATGCCGCGCTTTTTCGGCGCAAAGGGCTGAATGATGTGGTGGGCTATGCCCTGTCGGTGTTTTCGCTGACGCCATACCGGGTCATGCAATACAATCACAACCAGCATCACGCCTATCTGGGCAATCTCGATCACCGCGAGACGACCGAGGTTTATACCATGACGCTGGCGGAATGGCAGGCGGCACCATGGCACAGACGGCTGTGGTATCGGCTCTATCGCAATCCGGTGGTGATGCTGTCCTTGGGTGGGATATATGCCTATTTCATCGCCTATCGCTGGCCGCGCAATACGCGGGTGGTGGGCGTGTGGGGTGTGATTGCCCACAACCTGATGCTGGCGGGTTATCTGGCGCTGATCTGGGCCATGCTGGGGGGCGTGGGCCTAGCGGTCTGGGGCGTGAGCGCGGTGCTGGCGGGGGTGATCGGGGTGTTTCTGGTCTATCTCCAGCACAATTTCGAAGAGACCTATTGGGATCGCAAACCATCGCTCGATTTCCGCAAGGCGACGCTTGTGGGGTCAAGCTCGCTTGATCTGGGGTGGCTGTGGGATCTGGGGACGGGCAATATCGCCTATCACGATCTGCATCACTACAACCCCGGCATCCCGTCCTATAACCTGCGGCGCTGTCAGAGGGCGTTGCCGGAGGCGTTGCGCGCCCATGACGTGATCCGCTGGCCCGAGGCGATCCGCAGTTTCCGGTTGAAGCTCTGGGATGAGGCGGCGGGGCGGTTGGTGCCGTTTCCGAAGGCTGAGACGACGCGCATGGTGGCGGCGGAGTAGGGGGAGTTGGCAGGTTGTTTGACTTTCACGTTATACCGTTGGGCTAAAACCGTAATCGGACATTCTTGCTGTGTGTGGGCGAAGGTTTGGAAAGAGCCCGTCGTGTCGATATTCTGCTAAGCAGCGAATGGCGGCTCTCGGCAGTCCTTCCGAAAGGTTCGGTAACTGGCGGGTCTGAAAGGGATTAGGGGGGCGGCTATGGAAGCGGTCGCTGGTTCATTGGTGAAAAGAGGCATTCTTGGAATGATCGCCCTTTAACTTGACACACTGCACGAATCGTAACATATATTGTTACATGAAAAGAGATAGCCGCCTTTCCTCCGTCCTTCACGCGCTTCTGCACATGGCAGAGCACGAAGGGCCCATGACTTCGGAAGCCATCTCGCAGTGCATGGGCACCAATCCTGTTGTCGTCCGGCGCACCATGGCATTTCTGCGTGAAGCAGGGATCGTTTCGTCCGCTCGGGGCCACGCTGGGGGATGGCGCATCACCGCCGATCTTGAGGTCGTGACCTTGCACCAGTTGCACAAGGCACTTGGAGAACCAGCCATTTTCGCGATTGGCAATCGGACAGAGAACCCCTTCTGCCTGGTGGAGCAGTCGGTCAACGCCGCACTGGAACACACGTTTGAAGAAGCCGAAGCGTTGCTGCTTGAGCGTTTCGCTCATGTCACACTTGCCGATCTGGCTGCCGACTTCAAACGTCGCCACGCGGAAACGCTTAAACAGAAAGAATGAAAATGCAGGATGTTATCTTAGTCGGGGGTGGCTATGCAGGAATGGCAGCCGCCCTGCAGCTTCTGCGTGCGCGCAGGTCAGTGCTGATCATCGACGCCGGGATGCGACGCAACCGGTCAGCCAGCCACTCCTATGGCTTTCTGGGACAGGATGGTGTCGATCCGGCCGAACTGGCCGGCATTGCCCGAACCCAGCTCGAGGCGTATCCGACCCTGACCTGGAAAGAGGGCGAGGTTGCCAGCGCTGCTGGAGAGAACGACGCGTTCCAAGTGACCCTCACCACTGGCGAGCGCTTCGAAACGCGTCGCCTGCTGTTCGCCACCGGTGTGACGGATGGACTGCCCTCGGTGCCTGGACTGGCAGAGCGGTGGGGGCGTTCGGTGTTTCACTGCCCCTATTGCCATGGCTACGAGCTGGATCAGGGCCATATCGGCGTGATTGCAACCGGGCCCATGTCCGTGCATCAGGCGCAGTTGCTGACGGAGTGGGGCAAGGTCACATTCCTGACCAACGCCCTGATGCCACTCGACGATGAAACCCGTACCGATCTTCATCGCCGCGGTGCTACCATGGAGGAAACGCCAATCGATCGGATCGAGGGCAAGGCCGAAGTTTTTCTGACCGACGGTCGCCGCGTGGACTTTGCCGGTTTGTTCACGGCGCCCATCTGTTCGCCGGCCAGTGCGGTGGCCGAAACCATGGGCTGCGCCTTGATAGAAACGCCCATGGGGTCTCAGCTGCGGACGTCCGATGAGAAAGAGACATCTATCTGTGGCGTATTTGCGTGCGGTGATGTCGCACGCGCCCCGCACTCGGTGTCGCTTGCCGTGGCCGATGGCGCAACTGCCGGCGCACAAATTCACAGATCACTTGTTTGGCCCTCGCGCTGAGATCAAACTATTGGAAGGAACCTCCATGAAGCTTTACGAACTGAACTGGGCGCTCTTCCCACGTCGCATCGGAATCTACCTCTCCGAAAAAGGGATCACCGATATAGCCCGGATTGCCTTTGATGCGATGGACCCGGAAAGTCTCGGCCGCCTGAGGGCAGTGAGTTCGTTCGGAACAGTGCCAGTGTTGCAAACCGAAGATGGTCACAAGATCCGATCTTCGATCGCAATCTTGGAATATCTGGAGGATCGGTATCCGCAGCCGAACATGATCGGGTGGTCACCCGCCGCGCAGGCCCGAACGCGGGAAGCAATGAGCATCGCAGATGAGGCAGCGCTTCAGCTTGGGGTATGGGCCCATAAGGGCAGTCCGGTCTTCGCCGGCATGGAGGAGCAGCATCCAGCTACAGCGCGTTTTGCAGCGGCGGCCTATCTGAAGCAGCTGGAACGCCTCGATCTCGTACTGACTGAAAATCAAGGACCCTTCCTAACTGGCTCTGAGAACACCATTGCAGACTGTATCGCGATGGCGACCCTGCAATTTGCAGCGGACGTCTACGGTGTTCACTTGCCCGAGAGGCTCGAAAAACTGCGCGCTTGGTACGAGTTCTTCCGGCAAAGACCAAGTGCCATTTGCCCCCCTTACCCAAAGGGTTTTCTAGCGGTTGCTCATGGTCTTCCGGATCATGGTTTCGATTGGTCACTCGATGATGTTGGGTGGAATGCTGCTCTGGTGGGCTGATTCTGATCCGGTATGGAGACCGCTGCTTCGAGATAGTCGTTAGAGGCCAAGTTGGGTGGTTTCGTCGCCACCTTTGCCAGACGTGTCAAGAACGATGGCTGCTTGGTATGCTCCTGAAGCAGTCATCAGCGAAGCGGCAGCGAAAGCTCTCTTTGTCCGCTCTGTAGACTTTCGTGCGCTCGGGCTCGAAGGTCGGGCCTTGGTTGGACGGGCTTGGCCTTTGGCTAAAGAGTGACTGACCGCTCGACGTTTGCCCCCGCGAGGTGTCAAAGGTGAGCGGGAAGCCCTGCGTAGGGCAGGTTGCGCCCGATTGAAACCGCACCCGTCCCGGACTTGATCCGGGACCTCGCCCAAGCGGGAGGGGGAGGCCGCGGGTCAGGCCCGGGGCGATGTGAACGCGATCAGAGGTAAGCTGCTTTACCCAAGACTCCCATCGGCGTTGAGGATCGTCTTGCCGCGCAGGTAGGGGTGGAGCGCGTCGGGGATGCGGACGGAGCCGTCGGCCTGCTGGCCGTTTTCCAGCACCGCGATCAGGCAGCGGCCCACGGCGAGGCCCGAGCCGTTGAGCGTGTGCAGGAATTCGGGTTTGCCGCCGCCTTGTGGTTTGAAGCGGGCGTTCATGCGGCGCGCTTGAAAGTCGCCGCAGACCGAGACGGACGAGATTTCGCGGTAGGTGTTCTGCCCCGGTAGCCAAACCTCGATGTCATGGGTGCGGCGCGCGCCGAAGCCCATGTCGCCGGTGCAGAGCACGATGGTGCGATACGGCAGGCCAAGCCGTTCAAGGATACTTTGAGCGCAGGCGGTCATCCGGTCCAACTCGGCGCGGCTTTCGTCGGGGTGGGTGATCGAGACCATTTCGACCTTTTCGAACTGGTGCTGGCGCAGCATGCCGGCGGTGTCGCGCCCCGCGCTGCCGGCCTCGGAGCGGAAGCATTGGGTGTGGGCCACGTAGCGGCGCGGCAGGGTGGCGGCATCGACCGTCTCGCCATGCACGATATTGGTCAGCGTCACCTCGGCGGTAGGAACGAGCCACCAGCCATTGGTGGTCTCATAGCTGTCTTCGCCGAATTTCGGCAATTGCCCGGTGCCCAGCATCATTTCGGGGCGCACCAGAACGGGCGTCCAGGTTTCTTGGAGGCCATTTTCCTCGATATGGGTGTCGAGCATGAATTGGGCCAAGGCGCGGTGCAGGCGGGCGATGCTGCCCGACAGGACGACAAAGCGCGCGCCAGAGAGTTTCGCAGCTGTCTCAAAATCCATGCCCGGTTGCACGCCGGTGATGTCGTAATGCTCTTTCGGGGTGAAATCGAAACTTGCGGGCGTCCCCCAACGGCGCAACTCGACATTGCCGCTCTCGTCCGTGCCATCGGGCACATCGTCAAAGGGCAGGTTGGGCAGGGCCATCAGGAGGTCGGTGAGCTGGGTATCAAGCGCCTTGGCCTCGGCCTGCATGGCGGCCATTTCTTCCTTTTTGGCCGAGACCAGAGTGCGCAGACGTTCGAATTCTGCCTCGTCACCGCGCCCTTTGGCGGCGCCTGCCTCTTTGCTCGCGCGGTTCTGGTCGGCCTGTGCGCTCTCGGCCGCGTGGATGCGGGTGCGACGCGCCTCGTCGAGGGCCAGAATCTGGGGCGAGACCGGAGCCAGACCCCGCCGTGCGAGGGCGGCGTCAAAGGCATCGGGGGTCTCGCGGATGGCGCGGATATCGTGCATGGCGCTGGTCCTCAAAGCTGTCGGTGAATCGCTTGGGCGGCGTTATGCACCAGAAACCGGGCTTGCGCCATGCTTTCGCGCCTTGCAAATACCCGGCCCCGCGCCTAGGTTCCCCGGCAATTCGCGGCCCGCTGTCCGCGTCACAAAAAGAGGATACCCGATGGAAGCCTTTAGCCAGTTCATCCCGCTCATTCTGATCTTTGCGATCATGTATTTCCTGTTGATCCGCCCGCAACAGAAGAAGCTCAAAGAGCATAAGGCCATGATTGGTGCGCTGCGCCGGGGCGATCAGGTGGTGACGCAAGGCGGCCTGATCGGCAAGGTTTCCAAGGTCAAGGATGACAGCGAGATCGAGGTGGAACTTGCTGAGGGCATCAAGGTGCGTGTGGTGCGCGCCACCATCGCACAGGTTCTGTCCAAGACTGAGCCTGCCGAGGGCTAAGCCCCCGCTCCCCTGCGAAAAACCTCTGAAAGGGCAGGAACATGCTGCAAATCGACCTGTGGAAACGCCTCTGTATCTGGGGGACGGTGGCCCTTGGTCTGATGCTCGCCCTGCCCAATGGGTTTTACGGAAAGGTCGAGCGGCACAATGACGCCGTCGTCGCCGTTGAGGCGGGGGCTGATCCGGCGTCGGTGGCCGATGATCTGGCGCTTTGGCCCGATTGGATGCCCTCAAGCCTTGTCAATCTGGGGCTTGATCTGCGCGGGGGCGCGCATCTTTTGGCCGAGGTCAAGGTCGAAGATGTCTATCAGGCGCGGGTTGAGGGGATGTGGCCCGAGGTGCGCGATCTGTTGCGTGAAGAGCGTGACAGCGTGGGGCCCATCCGGCTGCAGCAGACCGATGCGCCCGAGTTGCGGGTGCGCCTTGTCGAGCGGCCCGAAATGGCCACAGAGGCCGCGGCGCTGGTGCGTGGGCTGGCGCGGCCCGTGACCGATGTGCTGACTGGCGTGGGTGGTAGCGATATCGAGGTGACAACGGACGGTGCGGATATCATCATCCGGCTGAGCGAGGCCGAGCAGCGCGCGACCGATGATCGCACCGTGCGGCAATCGCTGGAAATCATTCGCCGTCGGATCGACGAGGTGGGCACGCGCGAGCCGACCATCCAGCGCCAGGGCGCTGACCGCATCCTGATTCAGGTGCCGGGGATTGGCAGCGCAGCCGAGTTGAAGGCGCTGATCGGGACCACGGCCCAACTGACCTTCCAGCCGGTGATCAGCCGTGCCGCGAGCGCTGATGCGCCCGCGGGCGCAGGTAACGAGGTGCTGCCGTCACTGGACGAGGCGGGCGTTTACTACATTCTGGAGCGCGCGCCCGTTGTGACGGGCGAGGAATTGGTCGATGCACAGCCAGATTTCGACCAGAACGGTCGCCCGGCGGTGTCGTTCCGGTTCAATCCCACGGGTGCCCGCAAATTCGGCGATTACACGGCTGAGAATATCGGCAATCCCTTTGCCATCGTGCTTGATGGCGAGGTGATCAGCGCGCCGGTGATCCAAAGCCATATTGCCGGCGGGTCGGGCATCATCACCGGCAACTTTAATGTTGAGGACAGCACGCAACTGGCCGTGCTGTTGCGGGCTGGTGCGCTTCCGGCGGGGCTTGAGTTTCTGGAAGAGCGGACGGTCGGGCCGGAGCTTGGGGCCGATAGTATCGAGGCGGGCAAGCTGGCCTGTCTCGTGGCCTTTGCGCTTGTGCTCGTTTACATGATCGTGAGTTACGGCATTTTCGGCATCTTTGCGAATATTGCGCTGATTGTGAACGTTGGTCTGATTTTCGGCTTGCTCAGCCTAATCGGGTCTACGCTGACCTTGCCGGGGATCGCCGGGATCGTGCTGACCATCGGGATGGCGGTGGACGCCAATGTGCTGGTGTTTGAGCGTATCCGAGAAGAGATGAAATCGGCCAAGGGCGCGGCGCGGGCCATTGAATTGGGCTATGAGAAGGCGATGAGCGCGATTGTCGACGCCAACATCACCACCTTCATGACGGCGCTGATCCTCTATGTCATGGGGTCTGGTCCGGTGCGTGGCTTTGCCATAACGCTGGGGCTGGGGATTGTGACTTCGGTCTTTACCGCTCTGTTTGTGACGCGATTGATCACAGTGATGTGGTTTGAGCGCAAGCGGCCAAAAACGGTGTTGGTCGGGCGCGGTTTCCGGCTCGTGCCGGAAATCACCTCTTGGGATTTCTTTAGCCGGTGGAAGCTGTGGTTGGGCATTTCCGGGGTGATGATCCTTGTGGCGTTTGGCTCTTTTGCCGTGCAAGGGCTGAATTTCGGGATTGATTTCAAGGGTGGCACCACGATCCGGACGCTCAGCGCAGAACCTGTTGATATCGGGGCCTATCGCGCCGCGACTAGTGATATGGGGTTGGGTGATGTCAGCATCACAGAGGTGTTCGATCCAACCTTTGGCCCGGAAGAGAACGTGGCAATGCTCCGGATTCAGGCGCAGGACGAGACCGAGAGTGTCACCCCCGAAACGATCGCGGCGGTCGAAGCGGCCTTGCAGCAGGCTGTGCCGGATATACAGTTCACATCCGTGGAGAGCGTTGGCCCCAAAGTATCGGGCGAGTTGATCAAGACGGCGGTGCTTGCCGTCGCACTCGCCATCGGGGCGGTGCTGGTTTACATCTGGATGCGGTTCGAGTGGCAATTCGCGGTCGGGGCGGTGATTGCGCTGGTGCATGACGTGGCGCTAACCATCGGTGTGTTTTCGGAACTGCAAATCCAATTCGATCTCGCGATCATTGCGGCCCTTCTGACGCTTGTCGGCTATTCGCTTAACGATACGGTGGTGGTGTTTGACCGGGTCCGCGAGAACCTGCGCAAATACAAGCAAAGGCCGCTGCGAGAGGTGCTGAACCTGTCAATCAACGAGACGCTGAGCCGCACGATGGTAACGTCACTGACCACGTTGCTGGCGCTTTTGGCCTTGTATGTCTTGGGGGGTGACGTGATCCGGGGCTTTGTCTTTGCCATGATCTGGGGCGTGATTGTCGGCACCTATTCGTCAATCTTTGTGGCCAGTACGGTGCTGATGTGGCTGGGTATCAAACGCGACTGGTCTAAGCCGGATGCCAATGCGGGCACGCAATTCGCCAATATAGATGCCTGAGGCATTCAGCGCGGTCTGGGCGACGCCCGGCCTGGTCTGGCTATTGCTGGCGATTGGGCTGGCAGGGATCGTGCGGGGCTTTACCGGCTTTGGAACGGCGTTGATTTTCGTGCCCGTGGCGGGGATTTTTCTGCGGCCAGAGATCATCGTCGGGGTGATCACGCTGACGGGAATTGCCAGCACTTCGGCACTGTTGCCGCGCGCGTGGTCGCAGGCGGACCGGCGCGAAGTGGGTATCTTGGCGCTTGCGGCGCTTGTGACCGTGCCGATTGGTCTGTGGCTGATGGGGCGGCTTGACCCAGTCAGCATCCGGTGGGTGGTGGCCGCTGTGGGCGCAATCACATTGGCGGCGCTGATCACCGGGTGGCGGTTCTCGGGGCAGGTGGGCCGCCCCATGCTGGTCGCGATTGGGGCTGTGGCCGGCGTGATTGGAGGGCTGACAGGGTTGACCGGCCCGGTGGTGATCCTGTTCTATCTCGCGGGGCAGTCGGCGGCGCAATCAGTGCGCGCGAATACGATCCTGTTTCTGGCTGCGCTGGATGTGGTGATCGTGGCCAACCTCCTTTTACGCGGGGCGATCAATGGGCAGATTTTCCTTTTGGCGCTGCTACTTGCGGTGCCGTATTTCATTACCTCATTGATTGGGCAATCGCTCTTTGACCCGCGTCACGAGCGGCTTTATCGTTGGGCGGCTTATGCAGTGATCGGTCTTGCGGTGGTGAGCGGGCTGCCGATCTGGGGCAAGGAGGGGTAAGCCATGCGCATGACGGAAATCAGTTTTAGCGGGGCGACGCCGATTGATGGCTATGGGCCGGGATTCTTTCGGGTTGCCGGACAGGTTATGGAGGGCGCGATCCTTGTCACACCGACTGGGGCGCGCACCTGGGGCGGTTATGAAGACACCGCGGCACTGATGGCGCTTGCGACGGAGGTCGATGTGGTCTTTATCGGCACTGGCGCAGAGATATCGCATATTCCCAAAGGGTTGAGAGATGATCTTGAGGCGGTGGGGTTGGGTGTTGAGACCATGAATTCGCCCGCTGCTTGCCGGACCTATAACGTGCTTTTGTCCGAAGGGCGCCGGGTGGCCGTTGCGTTGCAACCGGTGTGACGATCCGCGCGCTGATGGTGCTTTTCCAAGGTCTCGCATTGGGTTAAGCACAGCGCATGATGATGCAAGTCTCTGATCTGACCATCGCGCGTGGCGGGATACCCGTGCTGGAAGGGGTGCGTTTCACGCTATCCCCCGGTCAGGCGCTTGTGGTGCGCGGGCCGAATGGCATCGGCAAGACCACGCTCTTGCGGACGATCGCGGGCTTGCAGCCGCCGGTTTCAGGCCGGATCGACGTGCCCCCCGAAAGCCTTGTCTATGCCGGGCATGCCGATGGGATCAAGGCCACTCTGACGGTTACAGAGAACCTGAAGTTTTGGGCGGAAGCCTTTGGTCGCAAAGACTATTCCCAGGCTATTGAGGCCTTCAGGCTGACCGCGCTCTCGGCCCGGCTGGCGGGGGCGCTATCGGCTGGCCAGAAGCGGCGCTTGGGGTTGGCGCGGCTTTTGGTGACAGGGCGGGCGATCTGGGTGCTGGATGAGCCGACCGTGTCATTGGATACTGAGGCGGTGGCGATGTTTGCCCATGCCGTGCGCGGGCATCTGGCGACGGGGGGCATGGCGCTTATGGCGACGCATATCGACATTGGGTTGAGTGAGGCGCAGGTGCTTGATGTCGGAAAATACAAAGCCAAGCCGTTGATGGATAATGATTTTGACGGGGCATTTCTGTGATCGCTCTCCTGTTACGTGATATTCGGCTGGCGATGCGTGCCGGTGGTGGCTTTGGTCTGGGGTTGTCATTTTTCCTGATTGTCGTGGTTCTGGTGCCCTTTGGGGTGGGGCCGCAAAGCGCGCTGCTGACGGTGATTGCCCCCGGTATCCTGTGGCTGGGTGCGTTGCTGGCGTGTTTGCTGTCGCTGGATCGCATTCTGGCGCTGGATTGGGAGGATGGCAGTCTTGACCTTCTGGCCACCTCGCCCTTGCCGATGGAGGGGATTGTGAGCGTCAAGGCGCTGGCGCATTGGCTAACCACGGGCCTGCCTTTGGTGGCGGCGGCACCGGTGCTGGGGCTGCTGCTCAATCTCTCAGAGTCGGGCTATAAGTGGTTGATAGTATCACTTTTATTGGGAACACCTGCGCTTAGCGTCATTGGCACTTTTGGGGCGGCGCTGACGGTCGGGCTTAAGCGTGGGGGGCTATTGCTGAGCCTGCTTGTGCTGCCGCTTTATGTACCTACATTGATTTTCGGCGCAGAGGTGGCGCGACGTGGCGCAGAGGGGTTTGACGTGACCACGCCGCTGTTGATGTTGGCGGGGATTACCTGCGGCACCATCGCACTTTTGCCTTTCGCCTCGGCTGCGGTATTGAGGGTGAACCTACGTTGATGACACAGGACATGCGATGAACCTGAACGCACTCTGGGAATATGCCAATCCCAAGAAATTCATCCAGACCACCGACCGGTTCTTGCCGTGGTTCGCGGGGCTGGCGGCGGTGACGTTGGTGGGGGGGCTGATCTGGGGCTTTTTCTTTACGCCCGAGGACTACCGCCAAGGATCGACGGTGAAAATCATTTATTTACATGTGCCTAGCGCGCTGATGGCGATCAATGCCTGGCTGATGATGCTGATCACATCGCTCATTTGGATCGTGCGGCGGCATCATGTGAGCGCGCTGGCGGCACGGGCAGCGGCACCTGTGGGAATGGTGATGACCGTGATCGCACTGGTGACTGGGGCCATCTGGGGACAACCGATGTGGGGCACCTGGTGGGCCTGGGACCCGAGGCTAACCAGCTTTCTTATCCTTTTTCTGTTTTATCTCGGATACATAGCCCTGTGGGAAGCCATCGAGAATGACGATACGGCAGCGGATCTGACCAGCATTTTATGCCTTGTCGGATCGGTCTTCGCGTTGCTCAGCCGCTATGCGGTAAATTTCTGGAACCAAGGCTTGCATCAGGGTGCCTCGCTCAGCCTCGATAAGGAAGAGAATGTGGCGGATGTATTCTGGTATCCGCTGCTGGTCTGCATGGCGGGATTTGTGTTTCTTTTCATAGCTTTGGTTTTGATGCGCACGCGCACCGAGATCCGCGCGCGGCGGATGCGGGCGCTTTTGGCGCGCGAGAGGATGGGGGCATGATGCCGGATCTGGGGAAATATGCGGAGGCGGTTTTATCGTCTTACGCGGTGACGATTGCGCTTATCGCGGTTTTGATCGTGCTCAGCGTTCGGCGGTCTAATCGTGTGAAGAAAGAGCTACAAGAAGTTGAAATTAAGGTGAAATCCAATGGCTAAGCTTTCTCCGATGATGGTCTTGCCGCTGGTTATCTTTGCCGGGTTTGCCGGGCTGGCCTTTGTTGGGTTGCAACGGGATAACCCCAATGAGCTGCCTTCGGCACTGGCTGGTAAGCCGGCGCCGGTGGTGGCAGTGACACCGCTTGGCGATGGAAAAACATTTGATGACAGTGACTTGCGCGATGGAACTGTGACGCTTGTAAACTATTGGGCGAGCTGGTGTGCGCCCTGTCGCGTGGAGCATCCCAATCTGGAGAAGCTGGCCAAGGATGGCATCACGATCTATGGGGTGAATTACAAAGATAAGGCTGATAACGCCTTGAATTTCCTGAAAGAACTTGGAAACCCCTATGCCGCGATGGGCGCGGATGCGACGGGGCGGATGGCGCTTGACTGGGGGGTTTACGGCGTGCCTGAAACCTATGTGATTGATGGCAAAGGCAATATCGTGCTGCGCTTTGCCGGGCCGATCACCGAGCGGGTGATGCAGAGCACGATCCTTCCTGCGATCGAGGCCGCGCGCTAGGCGCTATTGGCCCCGGGGCGCGCGACCTTACATTTTGTAAGGTTTGTAAGCTGATTTTGTAAGGTCTGGCTGCGCGCGTCATTTCGGGGCTGCGCAATCCTGCGTGGTCGCGTGCTGCGGGCAGGTGGGCTTTGCTGGGTTGTCGCCATAGGCACCGTAAACGGCGAGCAAGCTGATCAGCCCGGCCTGGGCGAGGATGAGTGCGGTGGTGCGCATGATTTACCCTTTCTCAATCTTCTGCCCTCAAGATTGGCGCTTGGCGATCACGAAAAAAGGGGAATCACCGCAGAATGACAGCAGGAGCAGCGCATCGGCGGCGAATGGCCGGAAATTGGGCAAGGGTGGCGGAACCCTGCGCAAGATACGAAAAAGGCGGCCCGGATGAGGGGCCGCCCTGTTGATGAAGCCGCGGGGTTTGTCAGGCCGCGGATTTGGCGAGGTTGCGCAGCACGTAATGCAGCACGCCGCCGTGTTCGATATATTCGATCTCGATCGCGGTATCGATCCGGCATTTGAGCGTGATCACCTTGGTCGTGCCATCGGCATAGGTGATGGTGCAGGGCACCTCGGCCAGTGGTTTGATCGTATCAAGACCCGAGATGGCCACGGTTTCTGCGCCGGTGAGGCCCAGCGTCTTGCGCGTGTCGTCGCCTGTGAACTCGAACGGGATCACGCCCATTCCGACGAGGTTGGAGCGGTGGATACGCTCAAAACTCTCGGCGATCACCGCCTTGACGCCCAGAAGCGCCGTGCCCTTGGCCGCCCAGTCGCGCGAAGAGCCCGCGCCATATTGCTCGCCGCCAAAGATCACAAGCGGCGTGCCCGCGTCCTGATAGGCCATGGAGGCGTCAAAGATCGAGGTCTGCGCGCCGTCCGGTCCCTGGGTATAGCCGCCCTCAACCCCATCGAGCATCTCGTTGCGGATGCGGATATTGGCGAAGGTGCCGCGCATCATCACCTCGTGGTTGCCGCGCCGCGAGCCGTAGGAGTTGAACTCGCGCACGGGCACCTGACGCTCTGTCAGGTATTTGCCAGCGGGCGTGGTTTCCTTGAAGGAGCCTGCGGGAGAGATGTGATCGGTTGTGACCATATCCCCCAGGAGCGCCAGAACGCGCGCGCCGGAGATGTTGGAGATGGTGCCCGGTTCCTTGGCCATGCCTTTGAAATAGGGCGGGTTTTGCACATAGGTCGATTGCGCGGGCCAATCATAGGTCTCGCCTTCGGAGGTTTCGACCGATTGCCACATCTCGTCGCCTTTGAAGACATCGGCATATTTCGACAAGAACGCCTCGCGCGTTACTGTGCGCTCGACCAGTTCGGCAATCTCTTTTTGGCTGGGCCAGATGTCCTTGAGGTAGACCGGGTTGCCATCCTTGTCGGTGCCCAAGGGCTCGGTTGTGAGGTCGATATTCATATCACCCGCGATGGCATAGGCCACGACGAGCGGCGGGGAGGCGAGGTAATTGGCGCGCACATCGGGGGAAATGCGCCCCTCGAAGTTGCGGTTGCCCGAAAGGACGGAGGTGGCCATCAAGTCGCCCTCGGCGATGGCCTCGGAGATTTCCTTTTGCAGTGGGCCCGAGTTGCCGATGCAGGTGGTGCAGCCATAGCCCACGAGGTTGAAGCCCACGGCATCGAGATCCTCTTGCAGCCCTGCGGCCTCGAGATAGGCGGAGACCACCTGCGAGCCGGGGGCGAGCGAGGTTTTGACCCATGGCTTGCGGTTGAGGCCAAGCGCGCGCGCCTTGCGGGCGACAAGGCCCGCGCCGATCATCACGTAAGGGTTGGAGGTATTGGTGCAGGAGGTGATCGAGGCGATCACGACCGAGCCATCCCGGATGCTATAGTCTTCGCCCTTGACCTTGACCGATTTGCGCGGGTCGGCGGCGACAGCGGTGGCCGGTCCCTCAGCGGCCATGTCGGCGGCGGCGGGGCTGGCATCCTTGCCGCGGTATTGCGACACGACGTCAAGGAAGGAGGTGGCGGATTTGTCGAGGGTGACGTAATCCTGCGGGCGTTTCGGGCCCGAGATGGCGGGCACGATGGTGCCCATGTCGAGATGCAGCGTGTCGGTATAGACCGGTGCGTAATCGGAGCCGCGCCAGAAGCCGTTTTGCTTGGCATAGGCCTCGACCAATTGCACGCGGGCCTCATCGCGGCCGGTGTTGCGCAGGTAGCGAAGCGTCTCGTCGTCAATCGGGAAGAAGCCGCAGGTGGCACCGTATTCGGGGGCCATATTGGCGATGGTGGCGCGATCCGCCAGCGGCAGGTGATCGAGACCGGCACCGTAGAATTCGACGAATTTGCCGACCACGCCTTTTTTGCGGAGGAGTTCCACGACTTTGAGCACGAGATCAGTGCCGGTCGTGCCCTCGACCATTCGGCCTGTGAGTTCAAAACCCACGACTTCGGGGATGAGCATGGAAATCGGTTGACCGAGCATCGCGGCCTCGGCCTCGATCCCGCCGACGCCCCAGCCCAGCACGGCCATGCCGTTGACCATGGTGGTGTGGCTGTCGGTGCCTACCAGCGTATCGGGATAGGCCACAGTCTCGCCGTTCTGGTCGGTGTCGGTCCAGACGGTTTGGGCGAGGTATTCGAGGTTGACCTGGTGGCAGATGCCAGTGCCCGGCGGCACGACACGGAAATTGTTAAAGGCGCCCTGGCCCCATTTCAGGAACTGGTAGCGCTCCATGTTGCGCTCATATTCGCGGTCCACGTTCATCTGGAAGGCGCGGGGATTGCCGAATTCGTCGATCATCACCGAGTGGTCGATGACGAGATCGACGGGATTGAGCGGGTTGATCTGTTGGGCGTCGCCGCCCAAGGCCACGATCCCGTCGCGCATGGCGGCAAGATCCACCACCGCCGGAACGCCGGTGAAATCCTGCATCAACACGCGCGCCGGGCGGTAGGCCAGTTCGCGGTTGGCGGTGCCGCCATTGGCCGCCCATTCTGAAAAGGCGCGAATATCGTCAAGCGAGACGGTTTTGCCATCCTCGAAGCGCAGCATGTTTTCCAGCACCACCTTGAGGGCAGCGGGAAGGCGCGAGAAATCGCCAAGACCGGCCTCTTCGGCGGCGGCGATCGAGTAATAGGCGACCGACTGGTCGCCGATGGTGAGGGTCTTGCGGGTCTTGGCGCTGTCTTGTCCGACGCTGATGGGCATGGGCCGTCCTTTCATGGTCGAGGCTGGATCACTTGCTTTTGCTTCTGACCGATTTGAAACGTCCGATCAAGAGGGGCGCGAGAATATTTGTATACTATTGCACACAATTGATCAATATTTCAGGAAATCACTTTGGACTCTCGAAACCTTGATTGGTTATTGCGATCCACGAGGCCTAGGTTCCATTGGGCGCGGATGTGGTATGATCCGCGGGCAAACAAGCACACCGAGTGGGAAGACACGATATGCGACACGTGGCGGCGAGCGTATTGGGGGGGATTTTATCCCTGTGGGCGGTGCAGGCAAGTGCCGGTGACCATCCTGTTGTGGTAGAGCTTTTCACGTCGCAGGGCTGTTCCTCTTGCCCGCCTGCGGATGCCTATTTTCTTGACCTTGTGACGCGCGATGATGTGATCGCTCTGTCGCTGCATGTCGATTACTGGGATTACATCGGCTGGGAGGACAGTTTTGGCAGTCCTCATAACAGCAACCGGCAGCGTGGGTATGCGCAGGCGAGCGGCCGCACGATGGTGTATACGCCGCAAATGATCATCAACGGGGCGGATCACGTGGTGGGCACGCGGTTCGGGGATGTTGAGGCCCTGATCGCGCAGCACCGCGCGCGGGAGCAAAGCGGCATCGCCGTCGAGGTGGTGCGGGACGCAGGCAAGGTGCGGATCAAGGCGCGGGCCGAGCCTGCGCGCAGGACGCCATTGATGGTGCAACTGGTGCGTTATGTTCCCGAGCAAACGGTGAAGATTGCCCGTGGCGAGAATGCTGGCAAGACCATCACCTATGCCAATATCGTCACGGATATAACGCAGGTTGCGGTCTGGGACAGTCGCAAGCCGCTTGATCTGGATGTGGCTTTGGCGCGCGAGGATAAGGCGATTGTGCTGTTGCAATATGTCGATTTCGGCACGATCGAGGCCGTGGCCTATTTGCACTGAGGGCACTGTTTTTCAAGCAGGCCAGTGATTTCGCGTATTTTTGGAAGGATGACAGCCGCGGGCGGGCGTGACGCGCGCAGGCTTAGCCGCCTGTATGGCTCATGTGGCGCGAGACGCGGCCATCGACGGTCTGGCGCGAGTAGTCGAAATCGTGGCCTTTGGGTTTGCGCGTGATGGCGGCGCGAATGGCGTCTTCGAGCATAGCGTCATGGCCGGGGTTGTTGCGCAGGGGGGCGCGCAGGTCTGCCATATCCTCTTGGCCGAGGCACATGTAGAGCTCGCCGGTGCAGGTGAGGCGCACGCGGTTGCAGCTTTCGCAGAAGTTATGGGTGAGCGGCGTGATGAAGCCGATTCTCTGGCCTGTTTCCTCGAGTCGCACGTAGCGGGCGGGGCCGCCGCTGCGCTCGGTCAATTCGGTGAGGGTGAAGCGGTCGCGCAGGCGGGCGCGCAGATCGGAGAGTTTCCAATACTGGCCCAAGCGGTCCTCGTTGCCGATATCGCCCATTGGCATGACCTCGATAAAGGTGAGGTCCATGTCGCGCGATGCGCACCATTCGGTAAGGGTAAACAACTCGTCTTCGTTGAACCCTTTGAGGGCCACAGTGTTGATCTTGACGCGCAGCCCGGCGTTTTGGGCGGCGTCGATGCCTTTGATCACCTGCGCCAAGCGGCCCCAACGGGTGATATCGGCGAATTTCTGATCATCGAGCGTATCGAGCGAGATGTTCACCCGGCGCACGCCGGCCGCATAGAGATCGGCGGCGAAGCGTTCCATCTGGCTGCCGTTGGTGGTGAGGGTCAGTTCCTTGAGGGTGCCGTCCTCTAAATGCCGGGTCATGGCGTCGAAAAACGTCATGATGCCTTTGCGCACCAGCGGTTCGCCGCCGGTAATGCGCAGTTTTTCGACGCCCATGCGGATGAAGGTCGAACAGAGGCGGTCGAGTTCCTCGAGCGTGAGCAATTCGCGCTTGGGCAGGAAGGTCATGTTTTCGGACATGCAATAGACGCAGCGGAAATCGCAGCGGTCTGTCACGGAGACACGCAGGTAAGAGATGGCGCGCTGGAACGGGTCTATCAGAGGTGCTGTCATGGCGTAAATCTAGGCGGGGGGGCGCGGCGGGGCAAGGGACAAGTTGGCCGTTGAAGGGGCAAGTTTCGGGGGGTAGGGTGGACAAATGAGATATTTGATCATGATCTTGGGTGTTGTGGGCGTGGCGGGCTGTGCGCAGGTGGAGCGGGTGTTCGCGCCGCGCGCAGAGCCCGCGCCCGAGGTGGTGGCACCGATGACACCGGACGATTTGGACGTGACAACGCCCGCCGAGCGCAAGGCGGCGCGCGTCGAGGCTGCCACGGCACGGGCCGGGGCGCTGGGACCCACTGTGGCGTCGCTTGGATCACCGGCTGAGCCGGGGCTTTGGCTGAAGACGCCGCTTGTGGATGCGCCCGCGCGGGGGCGGGTGGATTATGCCGTGACCGGGCAGTCGGTGGCGGTCGACCTTATTCCGCTCGACGCGGTGCCGGGGTCGGGCAGCCGATTGTCGCTGGCGGGGTTTCGGGCCGTTGGAGCACCCCTGACGGCGTTGCCGGAACTGCAGGTTTACCGGCTGGCAGACTAGGGCTGCGCGTCTTTTCCTTTGTGTTTCGGGCAGGGGCGCTCTATCCGCTGGCGAGAGGCGGCAAGAGGGCAGGGCATGCGCACGGTGGTTTTCGATCTGGATGGGACGCTGGCGGATACCAGCGGCGATTTGCTGGCGGCGGCAAATGCCTGTTTTCGCGATATGGGCGCGGGCGATCTTTTGCGGGCGGACACCGATTCGGGCGTTGCGCTGCGCGGCGGGCGGGCGATGCTGCGGCTGGGGATGGAGCGGCTGGGCCGCGCCGAGGATGAGGCCACGATTGACCGGTATTACCCGGTGCTGCTGGAGGCCTATGCCGAGGCGATTGATGTGCATACGGTGCTATATCCCGGCGCGATGGAGGCTGTGGCGCAGTTGAGCGAAGACGGCTACCGCGTGGCCATTTGCACGAACAAGCCGGAACGTCTGGCGCGAATTCTGTTGGAGCGGTTGGGCGTGCTTGGAGCGTTTCAGGCGTTGACCGGGGCGGATACGCTGGCGGTGCGCAAGCCCGATCCGGAACATCTGCGCGAGACCGTGCGGCGGGCGGGCGGTGATCCGGTTCGTGCGCTGATGGTGGGCGATACGGTGACGGATCACGATACGGCGCGGGCGGCGGGCGTGCCGTCGGTGCTTGTGGGGTTTGGCCCCGGTGGGGGCACGGTGGCGGCCTTGAAGCCTGAGGCGGTGATCGGGCATTATGACGAATTGCCGGGCGTGGTGCGGCGTCTTATCGGCTGAGCCGCAGGGCGGTTTCGGGTTTTCTGAAGGAAGGGGGGGCTGGCCTGCAAAACCATTGACGCAAGGCCAGACGCGCCCCAAAACAAGAGCATGACAGAGAGATTCACAGGCAATTTCACGCAACAGGAGCCGATCCCCGAAGAGGGGATCGCGGCGGCGCTCGATGTGCTGCGCTCGGGCCGGTTGCATCGGTATAACCTCGTGGGCGAGGAGGCGGGGGCGGTGGCCTCTCTCGAGCGGGAATTCGCGGAGTATACGGGGGCGCGCTATGCGCTGGCGGTGACGTCAGGCGGCTATGCGATGGCCACGGCGCTGCGGGCCTTGGGTGTGGGGCCGGGGGATAAGGTGCTGACCAATGCCTTTACGCTTGCGCCTGTGCCCGGTTCGATTGCCAGCGTGGGGGCGGTGCCGGTGTTCGTGGGTGTCACCGAGGCGTTGACGATTGATCTGGAGGATCTGGCGGCCAAGGTGGATCAGGCAAAGGTCCTGATGCTGAGCCATATGCGCGGGCATCTGGCGGATATGGATGCGCTGATGGCGATTTGTGACGCTGCCGGGGTGACGGTGGTCGAGGATTGCGCGCATACGATGGGGGCGGCGTGGCGCGGTATCCCTTCGGGGCGTTGGGGCAAGATCGGATGCTATTCCACCCAGACCTACAAGCATATGAATTCCGGCGAGGGCGGGTTTCTGATCACCGATGACGAGATGGTGATGGCGCGGGCGGTGATGCTGTCGGGGTCTTACATGCTCTATGGGCGGCATGGCACGGTGCCGCCGGCAGAGGTGTTCGAGCAGGTCAAATATGACACGCCCAATGTGTCGGGGCGGATGGATCATCTGCGCGCGGCCATTTTGCGGCCGCAGTTGCGGGCGCTGGATGCGCAATGTGAAAAATGGAACGCGCGGTACCGCGTTGTCGAGGAGGGATTGCGCGGCACGCCGGGGTTGACGGTGGTCGAGCGCGCCGAGGCAGAGCGCTATGTGGGATCGTCCATTCAGTTCCTGTTGCTGGACTGGGACGGGAGCCGGATTGCGGATGTGTTGAAGCGGTGTCTGGCGCGCGGGGTCGAGCTTAAGTGGTTTGGCGGGGCGGAGCCGGTGGGCTTTACCAGCCGCTATGACAGTTGGCGCTATGCGCCGTCATCGCCGATGCCTGCGAGCGACCGGATCTTGCGCGGGATTGTCGATATGCGGCTGCCGCTGACCTTTAGCCTAGAGGATTGCGCGCAGATTGCGCGGATCATCCGGGCAGAGGTGGGCGCGGTGTATCAGGCGCAGGGCGTTTAGGGGGCGTTGCCTGCGCATTGACGGGCCGCGGTGCGGCGATCCAACGGCAGTTTCGAGGCGCTTTATCGTGCCGAATCCGTAAAACACCACCGCATAGTGCATGTTGCGGCCAAATCGCCGTGCCGGGGGGCGGCCCGGCGATGCGCGGCGGCGCAAAGCGCCTTGATTCCGCGCATTCTTGCGTGAGGCCAACGCCTCCTTCTTGTCACCTGGCCAGCGCGTCGAGCACCCGTGCCCAGCTTCGGATGCCTTTGTGAAAGCTCTGGACGTTGTATTTTTCGTTGGGGGAGTGAATGGCGTCATCTTCCTGGGCAAAGCCGATGAGCATGGCGTCAAGGCCGAGCACCTCTTTGAAAAAGCCCGCGATGGGGATCGAGCCGCCCATGCCGGTAAAGACCGCTTCGCGCGCCCATTCGTCTGAAAGGGCCTGACGGGCGGCTTCGAACTCGGGGCGGCTGATGTTCATCACGGCCGCGGGCGAGCCGTCGAGATCCTGATTCCAGGTGATCTTGGCATCGGGCGAGAGGCGATCTTCGACATGTTTGCGGACCTTTTGGCGCAGGCTGTCGGGATCCATATCGCCGACAAGGCGGCAGGTCAGTTTGCAATGCGCCTCGGACGGGATCACGGTTTTTGTGCCGGCACCCTGATAGCCCCCCCAAAGCCCGTTGATTTCCAGCGTGGGCCGCGCCCATTGCTGGACAAGGGCGGAATAGCCCGCCTCGCCATGGGCACGGGTCATGCCAACGGAAGAGAGATATTCGTGTTCGTCAAAACCGCAGCTTTCCCATTGGCGCAGCAGGTCTGCGGGCACCTCATGGACGCCCTCGTAGAAGCCTTCGACGGCGACGCGACCCGTGTCATCGTGGAAAGACGCGATAAGGCGCGAGATTTCGCGCAAGGGGTTGAGGGCAGGACCGCCGTAGTGACCGGAATGCAGGTCGATTCGCGGGCCGGTGATGGTGAATTCATCCTTGAGCATGCCGCGCAGTTGCGAGGCGATGGAGGGCACGCCGGGGGCGACCATGGAGGTGTCGCAGATCAGTGCCAAGTCGGCGGAAAGCTCTGCGGCATTGTCGCGCATGAAGGGGATGAGCGAGGGCGAGCCTGATTCCTCTTCGCCCTCGAAAAAGAAGGTGATGCGGCAGGGGAGCGCGCCGGTCACGTCCTTGTAGGCGCGGCAAGCCTCGACAAAGGTCATCAATTGGCCCTTGTCGTCGGAGGCGCCGCGTGCGCGGATCACTTTGCCATGCGGCGTGTCCTGAAGTTCGGGGGCGAAGGGATCAGTGTGCCAGAGTGCCAAGGGATCAACCGGCTGTACGTCGTAATGCCCGTAAAAAAGCAGGTGCGGCCCAGAGCCATCCGCAGGCCCGTCAATATGGCCCACGACCATGGGGCGGCCCGGTGTGGCACGTTTTTCTGCTTTCACTCCAAGGCTTTGCAGGTCTGACACAAGCCAATCTGCGGCGGCTTCGCAATCGCCCGCATAGGCCTGATCGGTCGAGATGGAGGGGATTCGCAAGAGCCCGGTCAGCCGGTCGAGAGCGGCGGGCAATTGGTCGTCGATGCGGGAGAGAACGGCGGAAAGCGACATGGCGGGCCTTTGGGTTTGAGTATGATTGAGAATGAGGGTATCAGGCCGCGTGGCACTGTCCAGTCACTTGACCCAAGTCAAAGTGGGGGGCAGCGTCAATTTGTAACCTGTTGCGTGAGGGGAATGTATTTTATATCCATTCCAAATATTGAATAGGTGGCCCGGTTCGCCGCCCAAGACCCGAAGGACGGCTGGCCCCGTTTGCCGGTGACGATCAGGAAGGAAACGCCAGTGGATTACGAAGCCAAGCTGGATCAGGCGATCGACCGTTTGCATCAGGAAGGTCGCTATCGCACCTTTATCGACATCGAGCGGACGAAGGGCAATTTTCCCCATGCGGTGTGGCGCAAGCCCGATGGGGCCGAGCAGCCGATCACTGTGTGGTGTGGCAACGATTATCTGGGCATGGGTCAGCATCCGGTTGTCCTTGCGGCGATGCATGAGGCGATTGACGCCACGGGCGCAGGATCTGGCGGGACGCGCAATATTTCCGGCACGACGGTCTATCACAAGCGGCTTGAGGCGGAATTGGCCGATCTGCATGGCAAGGAAGCGGCGCTGCTTTTTACCTCTGCCTATATCGCCAATGACGCGACGCTGAGCACGCTGCCCAAGCTCTTTCCGGGGCTGATCATTTATTCCGATGCGCTGAATCATGCCAGCATGATCGAAGGCGTGCGCCGCAATGGCGGGGCCAAACGGATCTTCCGGCACAATGACGTGGCACATCTGCGCGAGCTGATGGCGGCGGATGATCCCGCCGCACCCAAGCTGATTGCCTTTGAGAGCGTCTATTCGATGGACGGCGATTTTGGCCCGATTGAAGCGATTTGCGATCTTGCGGATGAGTTTGGCGCGCTGACCTATATCGATGAGGTGCATGCGGTGGGCATGTATGGCGCGCGCGGGGCGGGGATTTGCGAGCGGGACCGGCTGATGCATCGGCTGGATATCATCAATGGCACCTTGGCCAAGGCCTATGGGGTGATGGGCGGCTATATCGCGGCAAGCGCCAAGATGTGCGACGCGGTTCGGTCCTATGCGCCGGGCTTCATTTTCTCGACCTCACTGGCGCCGGCATTGGCGGCGGGGGCCAGTGCCTCGGTTGCATTTCTGAAGACGGCCGAGGGCGCGGCGCTGCGGGCGCAGCATCAGACTCAGGCGAAAATCCTCAAGACGCGGCTCAAGGCGATGGGCCTGCCGATGATCGATCATGGCAGCCATATCGTGCCGGTGATCGTGGGCGATCCGGTGCATACCAAGAAATTGAGCGACATGCTGCTTGAAGGCTATGGCATTTATGTGCAGCCGATCAATTTCCCGACCGTGCCGCGCGGCACCGAACGGCTGAGGTTCACACCCTCGCCGGTGCATGGCCCCAAAGAGATGGATGCGCTGGTGCGCGCCATGGATGAGCTCTGGAGCCATTGTGCGCTGAATCGCGCCGAATTGGCGGGCTAACCTCTCTGCACGTGCATTATACCTTGCCTTGTGTTACGGTCTGAGAAAGAAAAGTTCAGAGCTCGAATCGGGACATTTGGGCAGCTGGGCAAGACACTCGAGAGGCAGGGGCGCATGATCGGGCGGCGATTTTCGCGGAAGGCCGAAGTAGAAGAGGTTGAAGCCCGAGGCTTTGACGCTTTTGAATTGCGCCTTGGCGATTTGATGCGCGGCGAGCGCGCGACGCTTGGAAAATCCCTGCTGGATGTGGAACGTGAGCTGCGGATCAAGGCCAATTACGTGGCCGCGATTGAAAATTGCGATCCGTCTGCCTTTGACACCCCCGGTTTCATTCCCGGCTATGTCCGGTCCTATGCGCGCTATCTGGGTATGGACCCAGATCAGGCGTTCAAGGTGTTTTGCGACGAATCCGGGTTTTCGATTGCCCATGGGATGTCGGCAGAGGCGTCTTCGATCCGCAAGGCTGGCCCTGTCAAGCAGCGCAAGGCGGCGCTGCAAGATCCGTTGGTGTCGCCCAATACGCCATTCCTGCCTGCCTCTGAGAGTTTCCTGTCGCGGATCGAGCCGGGGGCGATTGGATCGGCGCTGGTGCTGGTCGTGCTGATCGGGGCGATTGGGTATGGCGGGTGGAGCGTATTGCGGCAGGTGCAGCAGGTGCAGCTTGCGCCGGTAGAGAATACGCCGGTAGTCTTGGCCGATCTTGACCCGTTGAGCGGGGCTGCGGTGATTGCCGATGATCTGCCTCAGGGCGAGGAGGCCGCGTCGGGCGTGTTTCAGCCGCCGCGCGATGAACGGTTGAGCCGGCTGTACCGGCCCAAGGCGCTGGATGTGCCGGTTATGGTGGCGCGGGATGCGCCGATTTCCACGCTTGATCCGCGCGAAGTGGGCACGCTGAGCCCGGTCGCCCCAGAGGCGGATCGCGACAGTGGCATTGCGCTGGCCCTGCGCGAGGCACAAGACTTTGACGCGCCCGGCCCGAACCGGCCGCAGGTGGTGGCCGGAAATTTGGCAGAGGTGCAGGTGGTTGCGGTGCGCCCGGCCTGGGTGCGGGTGCGTGCCGCCGATGGCAGCGTGATCTTTGAGGGTATTCTGAACGCGGGTGATACCTACCCGGTGCCTGCGACGGAAGAGCCGCCGACGCTGCGTGTGGGCGAATCGGGCGCGATTTATTTCGCCGTGAACGGGCAGCACTATGGGCCTGCGGGCACACGAGGGGCGGTCACTTCGGGGTTGGCGCTGACGGCAGAGGGGCTGACCGGGCGCTATGCCTTGGCCGATATCACAGCAGATCAGGATTTGATGCGGTATGTGGCCGAGGCGCAGATCGCGCCTGAGGCTGTTCCGCAGCAATAAGCGACACGCGATTGCCCCTGACCCCGGCACGGTTTATCGTGTGGGAAAGTCACCTTTAGACGAACGGGGCCCGACGCGATGTCGCTCAATCATATCCGCCCGTGGCGCAATATCTACCGCCGCAAATCCCGTCAGATCATGGTGGGCAATGTCCCTGTTGGGGGCGATGCGCCGATCACCGTGCAGACGATGACCAACACCCTGACCACCGATGTGGCAGGCACGGTGGCACAGGTGCAGGCGGCCGCCGATGCGGGGGCGGATATTGTCCGGGTCTCGGTGCCGGATGAGGCATCGGCGAAGGCGCTGAAAGATATCGTGCGCGAAAGCCCGGTGCCCATCGTTGCGGACATTCATTTCCATTACAAACGCGGGATTGAGGCAGCCGAGGCGGGGGCCGCGTGCCTGCGGATCAATCCGGGCAATATTGGCGATGCGCGCCGCGTGCGCGAGGTGATCGCGGCAGCACGGGATCATGGCTGTTCGATGCGGATTGGCGTGAATGCCGGGTCGCTGGAAAAGCACCTTTTGGACAAATATGGCGAGCCGTGCCCCGATGCGATGGTCGAGAGCGGGTTGGAGCATATCCGTATTCTGCAAGACAATGATTTCCACGAGTTCAAGATCAGTGTGAAAGCGTCGGATGTGTTCATGGCCGCCGCCGCCTATCAGCAACTGGCCGAGGCCACGGACGCGCCCATTCACCTTGGCATCACCGAGGCGGGCGGCCTCATGTCGGGCACGATCAAGAGCGCGATTGGTCTGGGCAACCTGTTGTGGATGGGGATCGGCGATACGATCCGGGTTTCCCTGTCGGCTGATCCGGTGGAAGAGGTCAAAGTTGGCTATGAAATCCTGAAATCGCTGGGGCTGCGGCATCGCGGGGTCAATATCATCTCTTGCCCGTCCTGCGCGCGGCAGGGGTTTGACGTGATCAAGACGGTCGAGGCGCTGGAAAAGCGGCTGGAGCATATCAAGACGCCGATGAGCCTGAGCATCATCGGTTGCGTGGTCAATGGCCCCGGTGAGGCGCTGATGACCGATGTCGGTTTTACCGGCGGCGGGGCGGGCAATGGCATGGTCTATCTGGCGGGCAAGCAGAGCCACCGGATGGACAATGCCCAGATGATCGACCACATCGTCGAACAGGTCGAGCGACGGGCCGCCGAGATTGACGCAGAGACAGCGGCGCAGGCGGCGGAGTAGGGGCGGGGTTTGCGGCTCTGCTGCGTTTGCAAAGCGTGGAAAACTTGCTAAGGCAGGCGCGAGCCAATTCCAGCAAAGGATTCCCCGCCCATGAGCAGTATCATCGACATTCACGCCCGCGAAATTCTGGACAGCCGGGGCAATCCGACGGTTGAGGTCGATGTGACGCTTGAGGATGGCACCATGGGCCGCGCGGCGGTGCCCTCGGGGGCGTCGACAGGCGCGCATGAGGCGGTCGAGCGGCGCGATGGTGACAAGGCCCGCTATATGGGCAAGGGCGTGCTGGAGGCCGTGGCCGCCGTCAATGGTGAGATCGCCGAGGCGCTGGCGGGTATGGATGCAACCGAGCAGGTTTCGCTCGATATGGCGATGATCGAGTTGGATGGCACGCCCAACAAGGCGCGTCTGGGGGCCAATGCGATTCTGGGCGTGAGCCTTGCCTGTGCCAAGGCGGCGGCGGATTTTTCCGGCCAACCCCTCTATCGCTATGTGGGGGGCACCTCGGCGCGGGTGCTGCCGGTGCCTATGATGAATATCATCAACGGCGGTGAGCATGCCGACAATCCGATCGACATTCAGGAATTCATGATCCTGCCGGTGGCGGCGGAGAATATCCGCGATGCCGTGCGCATGGGTTCTGAGGTGTTCCACACGCTGAAGAAAGAGCTGTCGGCGGCGGGTCTGGCGACGGGTGTGGGCGATGAGGGCGGCTTTGCGCCCAACCTGTCCTCGACGCGCGATGCGCTGGATTTCATTCTCAAGTCGATTGAGAAGGCGGGTTACCGCCCCGGTGAGGAGATTTACCTTGGTCTCGATTGCGCCGCGACGGAATACTACAAAGGTGGCAAATATGAAATTTCTGGCGAGGGTTTGAGCCTGAGCAGCGCTGAAAATGTTGCATATCTGCAAGCGCTGGTGGCGGATTACCCGATCATTTCCATCGAAGACGGCATGGCCGAGGACGATTGGGAGGGCTGGCGCGCGCTGACCGAGGCGCTGGGCGACAAGGTGCAGCTGGTGGGCGATGATCTTTTTGTCACCAATCCCGCACGTCTGGCCATGGGGATCGAGCGCGGGTGCGGCAATTCGATGCTGGTCAAGGTGAACCAGATCGGCACGCTGACCGAGACGCTGCAAGCGGTCGATATGGCGCATCGCGCGCGCATGACCAATGTGATGTCGCACCGCTCGGGCGAAACCGAGGATGCCACCATCGCCGATCTGGCTGTGGCCACCAATTGCGGGCAGATCAAGACTGGCAGTCTGGCGCGGTCGGACCGGCTGGCGAAATACAACCAGTTGATCCGGATTGAGGAAATGCTGGGCGAGACGGCGATTTATGCGGGGCGTTCGATCCTGCAATAAGCGCGCGCGGGGGGGCGGATTGTAAAATTCCGTTCCCCTCTGCGTGGCGCTTTTGTTTTTCCCGGATTGGTTTTAGGCTTGGTCAAGGCGCGCTGAGGCGTCTTGGCCCGGAGGCTGGTCTGGCATGGGAATCGATGATCTGCGCAAGGATTTGGGCGACCAGACCTGGGTTGATGTCTTGCGCGCCATGGACCGGACCTATGCGGAGCTGGTGGATTATCAGGAGCAGTTGGAGAGCCGCAATGCGGAACTGACCAATCTGCGGCATTTCCTGTCCTCGATCATGGTGTCGATCAGTGATTATCTGGTGGTGGCTGACAAGCATGGCGCGATTGCCGATGCCAGCGCGTCATTTTGCAACCTTGTGGGGATCGAGGTGGCCGATCTGGTGGGGCGGCCCTTGCGCGACTTTGTGGCCGAGGCCGACACCGGGGGATTGAGTGCTGCGGTGGCCGAAACGGTCGCCCTGCGCCGCACCCATACCCAGAGCGCGGATCTGATCACGCCCGATGGTTTGGAGCCGGTGGAATTCAGCATCGCACCGCAGCTTGACCGCCGCCGCAAAAGCACCGGCGTTGTGCTGACTGGGCGGCCACTGGGGGCGCTGAAGCGGGCCTATGCAGAGCTTGAGCGCAGCCATGAGGCGCTGAAACAGACCCAAGGTCAGTTGGTGCGCAATGAAAAGATGGCCTCTCTGGGGCGGTTGCTGGCTGGCGTGGCGCATGAGCTGAACAACCCGATCAGTTTCGTCTATGCCAATACGCATACGCTGGAGAAGTACCTGTCGCAGTTCGAGACCTATTTCGAGCGGGTTCAGGCGGGGGCGAGCCGCGAGGAATTGGTGGCGCTGCGCGAGGCGTTGAAGCTGGATCGCAATCTCAAGAACCTTGCGCATGTGGTGCAGGGCGCGCGCGACGGGGCCGAACGGGTCCGCGATATTGTCGAGGATTTGCGCCGGCTGTCGGCGGATGGGGCGGGCGAAATGACCGATTTCGATCTGCTCGAGACAGCGCGCATCGCCGTCAACTGGATTGAGCGCGGCAGCAAATCCGATCTGCGGATCAGCTATGAGGGGCAGGCGCCCTGCATGGTGCGGGGGCGACCGGGGCATATCCAGCAGGTGTTGATGAACCTCGTGCAAAATGCGGTGGATGCGATGGAAGGCATGGAGGCACCCGCGCTGCGGCTTGACCTGCGTGACGAGGGCGCGCGCGCGGTGCTCGAGATATCCGACACGGGGCCGGGGATTGCGGCGGCGGATGCGCAGGCGATTTTCGATCCGTTCTATACCACCAAGGAGGTGGGCAAGGGCACGGGGCTTGGCCTGTCAATCTCGCATAAGATTGTCGAGGAACATGGCGGCACGTTGGAACTGGTCGAGCGGGCCGGGCCGGGGGCCTGTTTCCGCCTGAGCCTGCCACGGGGAGGGGCGGCATGAATATTCTTTGGCTGCAATCGGGGGGCTGTGGCGGCTGCACCATGTCGCTTCTCTGTGCCGAGGATCCCAATGTGCTGGCTTTGCTGGCGGGGGCGGGATTGGAATTTCTGTGGCATCCGACACTGAGCGAGGCCACCGGCGCGCCGGTGCGGCGCATGTTGGAGGATATTCGCGAGGAGCGTCAAACGCTCGATATTCTCTGTGTTGAGGGGTCTATTCTGCGGGGGCCGAATGGCACCGGGCGGTTTCATATGCTGGCAGGCACCGGGCGGTCGATGCTGGACTGGCTGCGGGATCTGGCACCGCGCGCGGGGCATGTGGTGGCGGTGGGCACCTGTGCCACCTATGGCGGCGTCACCTCGGCGGGTGAGAATCCCGCCGATGCGGTGGGCGTGCAATATGACGGGGCGCATGTGGGCGGCGCGCTGGCGGCGGAGTTTCGGTCACGCTCGGGCCTGCCGGTGATCAATGTGGCGGGCTGCCCCACCCATCCGGATTGGGTGACAGAGACGCTTTTGATGCTGGCAGCGGGCGAGATGCGGGCAGAGATGCTTGATGGTTATGGGCGGCCGCGTTTCTATGCGGATCACCTTGTGCATCATGCCTGTCCCAAGAATGAGTTTTATGAATACAAGGCCAGTGCGACGCATCTGTCGGAAATGGGCTGCATGATGGAGCATCTGGGCTGTGTCGGCACGCAGGCGGTGGGGGATTGCAATATTCGCGGCTGGAATGGAAAGGGCAGTTGCACGCGGGCGGGCTATCCGTGCATCAACTGCACCGCGCCGGAATTCGAGGAGCCGGGCCACGGCTTTGCCGAGACGCCGAAATTCGCAGGGATTCCGGTGGGCCTGCCGTCTGACATGCCAAAAGCCTGGTTCATGGCACTGGCGAGCCTGTCGAAGGCTGCGACCCCGCCGCGCATCGCGCGCAATGCGGTGGCCGACCGGATCACCGTGCCCCCCAGCCTCAAGAAACCCAAGCCATGAGCGACACGCAGCTTTTGGTTGGCCCGTTCAACCGGGTCGAGGGGGATCTGGAAATCCGGCTGGATGTGGCGGAGGGCCGGGTGCGGTCTGCGCAGGTGAATTCGCCGATGTTTCGCGGGTTCGAGCGGATGCTGTTGGGCAAGGGGGCAATGGATGCGCTGACCATCACGCCGCGCATTTGCGGGATCTGTTCCATCAGCCAATCGGCGGCGGCGGCACGGGCCTTGGCGCAGGCGGCGGGCGTGGTGCCGGCCCCTGAGGGCGAGAAGGTGGCGGCGCTTTTGCATATGGTCGAGAACCAGGCCGATCACATGACGCATTTCAACCTGTTCTTCATGCCCGATTTCGCGCGCAGCGTTTATGCGGGGCGGCGTTGGCATGCCCGCACCGTGGCGCGGTTCACGGCGATGCAAGGCTCGGCGCTGCATGGGGCGCTGGAGGCGCGGGCGCGGCTTTTGCATATCGTGGGCCTTTTGGGGGGCAAGTGGCCGCATACGCTGGCCATTCAGCCTGGAGGGGTCACGCGCGCGCCCTCCTTGCGCGACAAGCTGCGGATGCAGGCCAGTTTGCGGGCCTTTCGCGCCTATCTGGAAGCCGAGATGTTCGGCGCGCCGCTGGAGGCGTTCATCGCCTTGGAGAGTGTCGCTGCGCTGGAGGCGTGGGACACTGGGGATGTGGCGCTTTTCTTGGAGATTGCCGCCGACCTAGATTTGGCGGGGATGGGGCAGGGATCTGGGCGCTATCTGTCTTATGGCGCCTATCCGAGTGGTGAAGGGCCGGTTTTTGCGCGCGGTGTTTGGGCTGGGGGCGCGCTTGGGGTTCTGGAGACCGCGCAGATCACCGAGGACCTGAGCCATGCCTGGATGCTGGGTGAGGCGGTGCATCCGGAGGCGGGGCAGACTGTGCCCGACGAGGCGATGCGCGATCCCGGCTATAGCTGGTGCAAGGCCCCGCGACTGGGGGGCTTGGGCTATGAGACCGGCGCGCTGGCGCGGCAAGTGGTGGATGGGCATCCTTTGGCGCGGGCCATGGCGAGCGAGGGCGGGGTGCGGGCGCGGATCATCGGGCGGCTGTTGGAGATTGCGCGCACGCAGGTGGGGATGGAGGAGAGGCTGGCCGGGATTGATCCTGCATCAAGGTTCATGGCCGACTGGGCCCCGCCGCGTGACGGGGTGGGGGAAGGTTTGGTAGAGGCGGCGCGCGGCGCGCTGGGCCATTGGTGCCGGATTGAAAAGGGGCGCATTGCATCTTGGCAGATCATCGCGCCGACCACATGGAATTTCAGCCCGCGCGATGCGGGCGGCGTGCCGGGGCCGCTTGAGGCGGCACTGGTCGGCGCAGAGGTGCAGCCGGGCGAGGAGACGCCGATTGCCGTGCAGCATATTGTGCGCAGTTTTGATCCCTGCATGGTTTGCACGGTGCATTGAGCGGGGCGTGGGGGCGCTGCCCCCGTCGCGCCGATGGCGCGACCCCCCCGAGGTATTTGAGGCCAGATGAAAGGCCGGGCTATGGATGAAGGCTGGCGTATCCGGGTGCGGGGGCAGGTGCAGGGTGTGGGATTTCGCCCCTATATCTGGCAGTTGGCGCGGCAAATGGGGCTGCGTGGCCGCGTGTTCAACGATCCTGAGGGGGTGTTGATCGAGGCGGCGGGCGAAGGTCTGACGGCATTCGTGGCGGCTATTCCCGCGCGCGCGCCGGTTTTGGCGCGGGTCGATGCGGTTTTGCACGAGGTGGCGGTGTTCGATCTGCCCGACGGGTTCGAGATTGCGCCAAGCCGGGGCGTGGGGGCCGAAACGCGGGTGACCCCCGATGCGGCGACGTGTCCCGACTGTGTGGCGGAGGTTTTCGCGCCGGGACGCAGGCAGGGCTATGCCTTTACCAATTGCACCCATTGCGGGCCGCGTTTCACCCTATTGCAGGGGCTGCCCTATGATCGGGCGCGCACCACGATGGCGGCGTTTCCGATGTGCGACGCCTGTCGCGCCGAATATGAAGACCCCGCCGACCGGCGGTTTCATGCGCAGCCCGTAGCCTGTCCTGAATGTGGCCCGAGGGTTTGGCTGGAGCCGGGGGGTGGCGATGCCGTTGCGGGGGCGGTGGCCTGTGTCNATGTAATGTTGTAATCAAATAGTCAAGCAGATTTGAGGATGATTCGACATGCCTGAGCAAAAAAAGAAGATCGGTCGCCCGAAGACGGACACCAAGCCCGTGATGATCCGAATGGAACCCGAGATGATCAGTGAGATTGATGCTTATCGACGAACGTTAGATGATGTCCCGACCCGCCCGGAGGCGATGCGGCGGATATTGGCGGATTTTCTGGAAGCATGGAGAGACGGCAGAGATTGAAACCTGGCGGTTCTGGCATACCATGCGAGATGATAGGGGGAAAATTTGGCAGGGACACCGCCCAAAACCTCCGCAAACTGGTGCAAGACCTTTCTCATTCTAGCGCCGCAGAAAACGCGAAAGAGCCTTACAAGAAAGGTGCTCCCCGCGAATTCAGAACAGCTATTTATGCGCTTGCAAACGTTTGTTTTTCAAAAAATTTGGCGGGATGCGGGCCCTCGTTAAATCTGGCGCGAGGGTCCGCTTTTTGGAGGGGCTGGTTGTGGTCGGCCTTCAAGGCGAGCCAGTCCGAGACAGACGATCAGATCGCCGTGAGGCGGGCTTCAGTCACAGATGAATAAAATCCCATCACAGCTCACTTTCACCCTATGATGATCGTGCGCCAATATTGTCGAGCGCAGATTGGGCTTTGTCCCTTTGATATCCAGAAGGAAGCATGCCGATCCGTGTGCTGGCATAGATTGAGAGCTTCTCCAGCCACGTATCGATCACTCGCTTTTGCCCGTCATCCAAGTGATGACCCACCACGCCATAGTTTCGCACGATTTCCGCAAGAGTCTCGAACGGATAGTGCTGCGGGTCGTTCTGGCGCAGGATCTTGTCAGTAAGTTCGATAGCCTCTTTGAAATCCCTGAAAAGGTCGACCCCGGCGCGGTTGTTTTTTTCCGCCCGCAACATCAGAAACTTCGCACGCCGGTCGTTGAGTTGGCGCCGGTCGAAAGTCTTACTTGTGCGGCGTTCGAATTCCTTGGCTTCTCCATAGCCCTGTTCGAGAAGCTTCTCGGCGACGAGAAGGTCGCTGGCCGCGCATTTGGCCATGTGCCATTGTAGCCAAAAAAGCGGCATTCGCCTGATTTGCTGTTCCTGCTTGTTATGTTCGAAGAACCGGTCGATTTCATCCTGGTCGGTTACGACATCGGAGAGGATTGAAAACCGCATCATCTGATTGAACATGCGCTGTTCGAACGAGTTGCGATAGGTCGCCGCAAGATTCCTTAACAAAGGGACTATAGCTTCGACGATTTCATCATCTTTGAAAAGGTTTTGCAGGATGTTCTGGGCCCCGATCGAGGGGACAGTTTGGATGAACTCACCGGTCCGGCGCACGAGACGGAAGGTGTCATTTCCGGCCCGCGCATTCAGGTTGTCGATGATGGCGCCATAATCGGTCTCCATCGCATTGCTGAGAAAGGAGACCGGTGCATTCTCACCTATATGAGTGACATAGAGCGCGATGATGATCGCTTGGCGTTCAGTCTGGCTAAGTGATAGCTTGTTGAATTCTTCTCGATACCGACTGGCAACGTAATCTGACCGGAGCAACCTCATGAGGAAATGCGGCAAGCTTGCTTGGCAGGTGCTCTGAATGAAACGCAGCCGCGTGGCGGTATCAAGCGCGTGAAAATCACGCCACCCGGCGATTTGATCGGCGAGGTCGCTCAGGGCTTGCGCCTCGTTCTCGTCAAGACGGGCGAGGGGCATTTTCCGAAAACTTCCGAAGCCTTCGAGCGTTGCGAGGCCATTAGGGTTGGCATCGGTCGCCACGGCCCGGCTGGTGAAGATCAAGACGCCTTCCTGCCCATCAAACTGACGGGCGATGCTGGCAAGCCGTTCTGCTGGCAGATCAAAGCAGTTCTCGATGATCAGTGTGGCGTTCGGCGCATGGTGCAGAATGTCTGCGACCTCGTTCAGCACGGTTTCATAAGCTTGGCGCATTTGGTAGACAGGTCTTGCCCCCGACAGGCGATAGGCAAGATCGGCTGTAAGCAGAGTCTTGCCATCGCAGGGGTATCCCTCAAGAAGCACGATGCGGCCACCACCTGCGATGGCAGCCAGAGTTTCCTGTATGACGCTGCGCTGTATATGGTAGTCGGATACATCGTTGGACGCATCCCGCGCGAGTTGAGAGGGTTCGACCTTGCCGTAAAGAAACAGGTCTTCGATTTGAGCTTGCGTAGGAACGGTAGTCGCGGGGTCTGGAGGTGTGTATTTCGCGAAACTGGCGAGGCGCGGCTCTTTCAGCGCATCCTTGGCCAGAAGTTCCCTTAAAGTGGTGGCAAACCCAGCCCGGCCGGTGAATAGAGGCGTGCCAAGCCGATTTTGTGCCGCAGTGACATCGGGATCGGCTTGAGCGGTCGGGCGGTTGATGAAGAAGGCCTTTTCACGCAAGCCGGTCAGGTCGTTGATTGCTTGGTTGAGGTGGAAATCACCGGCATTAAACCCGACGAAGACCACAATCTGAGCCTGATCGATGTCGCGCCGAAAGCGGCTGAGCCACCTTTTTACGAAGGTAAGCTTTGAGTAGCTTTCGGCGCCAAGCACGCAGCTTTCACGTATGTTATGGATGTCCCATTTCTGCACATAGCCGTGCAGATGGATGATCGGGAGATTTGGTATGGCCGTTCCGGGATCGTCGGTGTTGTTGAGAGCCTCGGTCGGCTTATTCGTTGCCTGCGCCGCAATTTCGAGCGCATTGTCGTAATTTGTCGTGTAGACCGCTTGCCAAGGATAGCGTAACAGATCGGCCATGTCAGAAGTTACATTGGAAACGGTGAAACGATCTTTCAGGAGTTTCATCATGCCGTTGTCGGCAATCTTGTCCCACAAGGCATCGGCAGCGTTTTTAAGATCCCTGTATGGCGGCTCCTGCCTGAGTTCGGTATTGAATAGATTGAGGAGCTGTGCGCCCGTGCCGAGCGTTTCATCCGGCTTGAAATTCAGACAATCCGCAGAAAATCCGGCACCGCAAAATAGGATGCCACCGCCGTTGCGGGCCAGGTTTAAACGCCTTTGGAATTTCTCATGTGAATCGGTCGGCATGGATATGGACTCCTAAGTTGTATTTAATTTCGGACAAGTCGTGTCAGATTTTCACTGCGTTCCCTCGGATGTATCATTCTTTTTACATGTCTAGGAGCCACTTTCGACGCACCATTCAGCTTGCTGCGGCAAGCATTAATGACAGATTTAGTAACGCTACGCTGCTGAGTTATGGGGCTTGTTGAAAAAACGGCTTGGCTCTGGTTGTGTGGGAAAAGGTGGCCTTCGTTTTCAGCTGAACAACTGTGCAGCATCCTGACCGCATTTGTTTGTGATTGTCCAACTAGGCCCCTTGATACTCATCTCAGTGGTGCGGAGGCCGGTCGTCACGTGTCGTCAGATCCGGAAAAGCCCGGAACTGATGCAAACGGCAACGGCATGGATCTTGGATTTTACACCGAGACGTGAACATGCGCGGCGCACATAGAACGCGACTGTTGCTTCTGAAAGCCCGAGGAGTTTCGCTGTTTCCCATGTCGTTTTCCCTTGGGCGGCCCATCGAAGAACCTCGAGTTCGCGGGGAGCGAGATATAGCGCGGCCGGTTCCTGTCCTTCTTCAACCTGTTCGACTTGACGGTCCTGTTTTCCAGGGGGAGTGCCATCATCGGGACCGGCCATGTGGTGCCGGACAGGCGCTGTTGCGCAAGGTATGAATGACCAGCTGACAGAAGGTTTGGTATTTGTTCTCGTGTGGCGCCCATAGGCGCTTGGTGTGGCGGTATCTGTAAATCTGAAATCGTAAAACATCACGGCACCCCTTACTTGATGAAGAGGCCCCGGCTCAGCAGCCGGGTGTTGGAAACCTCGCACACGGCACGAGGCGCCGCCACCTTTGGGCAGAGCCTTGGACATACGTGACGGCCACCCGGCCAAGAGAACTTGACCGGCTCGTGTGTTGCGGAGTTTCCACGCCCCGAAGCACGGATTTTGCCGTGCTCTGGTTTCAATATCGCACGCGGCTGAGGAGGACGCAAACGCGATACCTCTTTTTGAAGGTATTTTCGGTCGGGCAAGGTGATGAAATATCGACGTTATTCAAAACGACATTCGCATGAGGTTCCGACATGAAATTCTATTCCGCTTTTTTATGCGCGGTGTCGGGGCTTGGCTTCGCCGCATCAGTGCTTCCCGCGTCTGCCGAACCCGCGACCTGTGTGCTTGAGGTCGGGGGGCAATCCTACATAGACGGACCTTGCTCTTTCGAGCGCCTGTCCAGTGACGACGGTAGCTTCAAGATCATGGACACCGCGGGCGACTATTTTGCCTATGTGTATGTTGAGGGCGGTGGGGCGACCGCGCACTGGAACGAGTTTGCCGGTGTGAACCGTGCCCACACGCCGCTCGGCGCGCTGCGGCGCGACGGGGCCTGTTGGACCAGTGACAGCGCGCGCATCTGTGCCATGGCGGCAGAACAGAGTGCCGATGTTTCGCCGATGGGCTCATGGGATTGCGAGATCATGGGGTTCACGCTGGATGATCGAACATACAAGAATTCCTCCGCTCCGGCTGCGGCTGTCCAAGGCATCGAACGGATTGCGGATGATGCATTCGGGGTCACGCTGGAAGATGGATATCGTTTCGCCCTTTTCGATGTGACGGCGGACCGGCTGGTCTGGCATTCACCGGCCAGCGGCGACACTTTTGAGTGCCGTCGGGAATAGATGGTTGCCGAAATCCAGGCCGTTCGGTTCCTCCGAGATGTCCCGATAATCCCAATTGCAGGTCTGACCGGTGGCGTGTTCCTGCGCGGCTGAGAAGCTTGAAATCCCTTTGCCAGTGGAGTTCCGCGTATGAAGAAAGCAACATTTACCCAAGGCTACGATCTCATTCCCGACGGCGACCAGTCGGTCGTTAGCTTTAGCGGCGATGGGGTGTCATGGGCCGCATATGTTGTCCTTCCGATCGTTTTGATCTGGCCCTCAATGCTTTTCTTTTCCCCTTTTTGGTTCATCCCGTTGGTGCTGATATCGGGGATTGGGTATCTGATTTACCTGACGTTCCAGCGCCAGACATTCACGCTGACGAAAGACGGTATCGTGAAGGGCGGAACCGAATATGACCGCGACAAGATTTCGGAGATACTGATCGATAACCCCTTGGACAGCGCGATCTCGGTCACCGGAAGCCCCTCAATGATTGTCGGCGGCACCGGCGTGGCGGGCGCTTCGATGGCGGCAATGGGCGTGATGGCGAATGCGACGACCTCGGCCGCTCTGGGTGCCAGCATGGCAATTTCCCGATCCTCGGCAAAACGCCGCTTCCGTGTCCGGATCCGATATGGGGCAAAGCTGATCACATTGGCTCGCAACCTCAAGCAAGACCGCGCCATCGCGATTTTTGACCTGCTGACAAAGGAATAAATCACGCGCGGCGTGGTGGTGCAGGAAACTTCTCGAAAATCCAAATGGCAAGGAAGGCACCGCGAACGCGGCGATTGCCGCCCTATTTCAATTTCCCGATGAGAGGATCGATCTATGAACAAGACATTCACACTGGCATTGGGGCTTGGCCTCGCCTTTTGGTCACCCGCGATGGCCGAGACTTACCTGAATCCCGACAGGCCCTGGTGGGGCACGTTCTTTCAGGCCGTCGACGGCGTGACGCCTGATTATGAGTCGCTTGCAAGACGAGACCCCGCCTATCTTTCTGCGGACGAGTTTGATCGAGCAGCGGTGCTTCAGGAGGTGATTGCCCGCTTGCAGGGAGAACAGGCGGATATCGACGTCGCAAATGCAGTGGTCACCATTTCGATCCGCGCGAATCTGGGCGATTATAGCGTCGAGAAAAGCGGATTTCCCGTGAGCATCTTCTCGCAGAACATGCACATGAAGTATGACTTCAATCAGTTGTTCTTTCGGAATTGGTCAGATTTCAACATTTTTCCGGCAACGACCGAGGAAGGCCGGGCGCTTCGCGAGCGGATCGGGCAGCAGGCAGTGGCGGCGGAAGTGACCATGTCCAACTTCCAGAAATCGACAACGCGGCCAAATGCCTACGACGGTTTTGTCACAAAGGTTGCCTATTTCGCCCAAGACGGCCTCCCACTCGCCGAATTTACCGCGACTGAAGATGCCCCGCTCTCCGATGAGGTTTCTGCGGATCTTGTGACAGCTGCACGTGCGCGGATAATCGAGGCTTCAGGTATACCCGCTTTGGGGACGTCGTGGATTGAGGCAAAGGACTTGTTGTCTGAGGCCTATCCATATGTCGCCAGCGATGATTTCGCCTATACTGCGAGGGGCAAGATGGTCGCCTATCGCTATGACGCCGGACAGGTTGTGACGGATGAGGCCCACATTGCTGATCGCCCGTTCCGTGTCTTCCTCCAGCAGGTCGACGGCCCCTGGAGGACAACCTCGGGATTCAGCAGTGATTCCGTGATGGCCGGCATGAACAGCGCGTATTCCGTTGATATCAAGGGCACCGGGCCGGGGCTTGCCTGCTATACACCTGAGACCCACGATCGCTGTGCCGTGCTCGAATTCTCGCCGTCGGATGGTGGCCATGTTCTGACCCGTGCCTATGGCATAATCGAGATGGAGCGCACGAATTCAGCTCAAGCGGCGGTCGAGGCTTTCATCGGTAGCGACGCAGCTGAGGCCTTGGACGGCTTCTCCGCGAAACTCGGATATGATCCTAAAGAGGTGAAACAAGGCATCGCTGTCCAGTTTGGCGGAAATGGCGGAGTCGAGGCGTATGCGGCGGGGGCAGGGGCAACGAAAGATGTCACCCCGTTCTACGACCCGCTCGAAAATACCAGGGGCGTGAATGCGATCAACCGAGAGATCGCGATCTTTGCAGTCGAGGGTGCCGAGGCACGGATGCCGATCATCTTCGTCCTTCAGTAGTTGCGTGTGTCACGAGTATCGCCCCGCCGACCTTCTGTCCGGCGGGGCATTTTTACGTTCGTGAACAAACCCCTAGAATTCGGGAGTGAAGCCCACGTCTTCTTCCGCGTCCTTTTCCTTTTCCTTTTCCCAGTCATTGTCCGGTGACACCACGACGGCCATATAAGCCGCCTCGAATTTCCGGGCTTCCTCTCCATCTTGCGTGATCTTGGTGGCCTGCTGGTCAATGACGACGCCACTGCGGTCCGCAAATTTGACCGCGACCCTCATAGATTTCGCCAGAAATTTCACGCGCCAGCCAGGTTTCCGTTCTGCCGCGACCCTGCAGACACGGCCAAGTAGCATCCCGACGGTCAATCCAGAGGCAGATTCAATAACTTGAGGATCCGGTCGAGCTTCACATTTTGCTTCTGCTGGTTCTCGTGCGTGATCCGCATTTCTTCCGTGATCTGTTTCTCCGTGCTTTCCATCTGGGCGGACAGCTTGGTCAGTTCCACCTGATACTGTGCCTGACGATCCGACAGGTCTTTCAGCAAGTTGGCGATCAGCTCGCCCAGCGATTCCCGTTGGTTGTCCGGTCGATCCAAAAGATCCAGCAGGGCGTGCAGAGCGAGGACGTGCCGGTCCATCGTATTTATCTGATCCCGAATGATCTGCAGGTTCGCAGGAAGTTCGAGGGGCGTCTTGTCTGTTGATGATGTTGGCAACGATCGTCTCCATGATTGGGGTTTTGAAAATTTGAAGCAATTGGTCGAGGTCGATACGGTCGCGCAGACGGCGAAGCTTGTCTGTGAACTGAAGGCGCTTTTGCAAGTGGCGCGGTTCCCAGGCCTTTCCGAGTAGGCCGCCGAAAATCGCACCTTCTGAATTGGTGAACTTGAATGCCGGGACGTCGTGCCGGTTGGCCACCATCTCAACCTGAAAACCGCCGGCCTGTGTTGCCAGTGCGTCATTCAAATCGGATAGCGTTGCGGGCTGTCGTTCACGGAAGATGTTCTGCAGATCACAATGCAGTGCCGCATGGTTGGCTTCCTGCAATCGGCGCTTTGGGGTAATAGGATCAAGTCGGGGTGGGGCCGTTTCGTCAAAATACTCAGGCGCAGGCAAGCCCAGCATTTCGCAAAGATACCGGTGGGCATCCTCTGCCTTTTTCTCTGATCCGGACACGTTCACAAGACGACCCGCGAAATCCCGGAGGACGATGGCCGTGTGAACATGGTCGCAATCGGTATCCCGATGCCTTTTTGAAAACCAGGGCGTCATCTCCGGATCAAGACCGATGACCTTCATGCCAGCCTTGATAATTTTAAGCCACGTGCTGCGTGTTACCCTGACGCTCTTGGGCAGAGACAAGGTCATATGCAAAACCGGCTCAGGCCGCGGATCGTCAACCATGAGCGCACGGAAACGTTGAAATAGATCGCGGCTTCCGAAGTTCGGGATCGTTCCGCCAATGGGTTCGGCATCCGCCTTGTTGATGTAGCGGTTCAGCTTGTCAGGATCGCCGTGCCAGTTCAGATATGGGCGCACGAGGTCATCTCCCGCAATTCTTGCGTGACCGCATCGCACGTCGCCATGATCTTCTTGATGACCTTCTTTTCTGCGGGCCCTGTCAGACGACGTTTGCGAAAGTTGTCTTCCTCCGCCTCGCACAGCACCTCATTGCATAGAAGTGACAGCTGACCGATACGAAGGGCGATTTCGGACAAATGCACTGGTGCGCCCAGCAGTGCGCAATCGCGCAAATAGGACGCTCGCGTGTTGTATCGCGCCAGTTCAGATTTGAGTTCGATCGTGGTCTTCTCGGTGTCGGACACCTTGAACTTCATGTCTTCTGTTCTTTTCGCCATTGGCTTTCTCCGCCCAAAGTGACGGTGAACTTCTTGCGCGTAGGATCAGCCTGATTATTGTTTCGTTTGTCCCGAACATCGCCTTGCTGAGCGTTTTCCCGTGTGCTTAACTTCCACCTTGATGCCTCTGACATAAGGAAAATGAAACGTATGTCATCGGGCGATATTGGAGTATCGCGGGGGACAGGTCGCTATTCTGTGGATAACCTCTGAGTCTTGACCTCCAGTCCGAGAGTCAGGGTCATCTCTGGAAGTTTCTGGCATTCCTGTCCGAGTGGGGCGGCAGATAGCAGTTACTTTTTACCAACTACCCTCAAATTGTCTTGCCGCGACAAGAACCTAAAGCGGGGGCCCGTTTTTTCAGTTTTTTGATTTTCGGAGTGACCGATTACGGGAAAATTAAAATGCGTTGGGCTTGCCTGAAACGTAAGCGTCCGGTGTCCCCGCTCTGACGGAGTGATGGAGTGCCTGCTAGATGTCCACCATCGATAGTGGACATCTTGAGGTTGGTTATGGCGGGCAAGAAGGGCCAGAAGAAGCGGGTTTGGTCGGACGAGGAGAAGCGCACGATTTGCGCTCAGGCGCGGGTTTCCGGGGTCTCGGTTGCGCAGGTTGCTCGGCGCTACGCAATGAACACCAACCTGATCCACAAGTGGCTCCGCGATCCTCGGTTTGTATCCGAGGAGCACGTTGCGGATTTGTCGGTGCCTGAGGATGCAACGTTTCTTCCAATCGAGATTGCGGGCATAGCCCCCGCTCCAACGGCACCCATTGCGCCCACCCCTTCGACAGGTTCCGTCACCGCGCAGCGCGTGGACATCACGTTGTCGGATGGTCGGCGGATATTGGTGGAGGGTCCGACTGCGCTGTCAGCGATCGTGGCGATGGTCTCGGGACTGGCGCGATGATCCCGGTGCCGAGCAACACGCGGGTATGGCTGGCGGCCGGCGTCACGGACATGCGACGCGGTTTCAATACGCTGGCGGCACAGGCCGAACAGGTTTTGGCCGAGGATCCATATTCGGGCCACATGTTCGTCTTCCGTGGTCGCCGGGGTGACCTTTTGAAGATCATCTGGTGGGATAGCCAAGGGGCCTGCCTGTTTACAAAGCGCTTGGAACGGGGCCGGTTTGTCTGGCCTGCTGCCAAGGAAGGCAAGATCAGCCTGAGCCCATCACAACTATCGATGCTACTGGAAGGGATCGACTGGCGGACCCCACAAAAAACCTGGCGACCGCTGGTCGCCGGGTGACATGAATCATCAATAAAACATGGGATTTAGCGCAGTTTTGCGTTCCCTCTTAAGAGGCGATCCGGTATAAATTATGCCATGCTGGAGGCCTTCAAATCCCTGCCCGAAGACCCTGATGAGCTGCGCTCTGTCAGCGCGCAAATGCTGCAGCATATCCAGTCCCAAGCCTATCAGATCGAGAAGCTGAAGGCCGAACTTCATGGCCATCGCAAGGCGCGCTTCGGGGCGAAGTCAGAGGCGATGGATCAGCTGGCGCTGGATCTGTCGGAAGACGATGAGATCGCGCAGGCCGCAAAGGATCAACACACCGGGCAGCCACCCAGTGACGATGAGGCCCCAAACAACAAACGCCAGCACAGCCGCAAGCCGCTGCCAGATCATCTGGATCGGGAAGATGAGGTCCTGTCGCCGGGCGAGGCATGCCACGACTGCGGCGGCGCCCTGCGCCAGGTGGGCGAGGACGTGACCGAAGAGCTCGATTACATCCCGGGGCACTTCGTGGTGCGCCGGTTCATCCGCCCCCGCATGGCCTGCACCTGCTGTGAAGCCTTCGCCCAGGCCCCGCTGCCGTCCCGCCTGATCGAGCGCGGACGGCCCGGTCCCGGCCTCGTGGCGCACATGCTGGTTGGCAAATATTGTGATCACCTGCCGCTTGAGCGGCAATCCAGGATCTACGCCCGTGAAGGGGTGGACTTGCACCGCTCCACGCTGAGCGATTGGGTCGGGCGCACAACCGCCTTGCTGGAGCCTCTGGGCGAGCATATTGGCAAACTGGTCCGGGCGGGACCCGCCCTGTTTGCGGACGACACCCCCGTAAAACTGCAGGTGCGCGCCAACACAACGAAGACCAAAACGGCCCGGCTCTGGAGTTATGTCCGGGACGAACGCCCGTGGTGCGGGGCAGCACCCCCCTGCGCCTGGTATCAGTTCAGCGTCGATCGGAAGGGCGAGCACCCCGCCAACCATCTTGCAGGCTATACCGGCACGGTCCATGCCGATGGCTTCGCCGGGTTCAATGGCCTGTTCGGCAAAGGCAAAGTAAGCGCCCCGTTGATACCGCAGGTTATGCGGCTTGACTGTCCGTCACAGATACCAGTGGTGCCCAATGCCAGGGCAGCAGTTCATCCAGCCGGTTGATCTTGTGATCATGGATGCGGTCGAGGATGTCAGCGAGATATGCCAGCGGGTCGAGGCCGTTAAGTTTAGCGGTCTCGATGATGGTCATGGCGCGGGACAGGGTTTCCGCACCGGTGTCGGCCCCTGCAAATAACCAATTTTTCCGTCCGATTCCAATCGGGCGCAGGGCGCGCTCGGCGGGGTTGTTGTCGATGGCCACGCGACCGTCGGTCAGGAACAGGCTGAAGGCCTCCTGCCGACTGAGGCCATAGCGGAAGGCTTTGGCCACATCGCTTTTGCCTGGAATGCGCAGGAGCTGCTGTTCGGACCAGGCAAAGAAGGCCTCGACCTTTGGTCGGCTCAGCTTTTGCCGCGCCGCATGGCGGAGGTCAGCAGACTGGCCGTTGATGTCGCGCTCGATGTCGTAGAGCTTGCCGATCCGGTCGAGCGCCTCGCGGGCGATCTCGGACTTGGTCGAGGTCCAGAAGTCATGGAAGTCGCGCCGCAGGTGGGCCCAACAGGCGGCCTCGCGCAAACGCGGCTAGCCATCGGGGTCAGGCTTATAAAGCTTGGCATAGCCCTTGTAGCCGTCCGCTTGGAGGATGCCACGGGCGTTGGCCAGATGGCTGAGGACATGCTCTTCCTTCCAGTCTGGCGCGAACCGGTAGACGGCACCCGGTGGCGATGCCCCCACCCAAGGGCGTTGATCGCGCACATAGGCCCAGATCCGGCCTTGTTTGACCCCGCGGCCAAGCCCCTTGTCGCGCAATGACCGGTCCAGCACCCGGATCGGCGTGTCATCTGCGTGCAACAAGTCGCTGGCCATGATGTCCGCCTCGATCCGTTCGATCAGTGGCGACAGGGTCTTCATGGCACGGCCACACCAACCGACAAGCGTGCTTTCGGGGATGTCGGCCCCCATACGCGCGAAGATCTCGTGCTGGCGATACAAAGGCAGGTGATCGTCAAATTTGGAGACCAGCACATGGGCCAGCAGGTTCGGCCCCGCCATGCTGCCCGGGATCGGACGACTGGGGGCCGACTCCTGCACCATCCGTTCGCAGCGGCGGCAGGATTTCTTGATCCGGGCGATCTGGATCACCTTCATTTGGGCGGCGATCATGTCCAGCAATTCGCTGACATCCTCGCCTACCACGCGCAGGTCGCCGCCGCAGTCAGGGCAGCATGTGCCGGGGTCCAGTTCACGCCGCTCGCGCGGGGTCGTATCCGAGACACGTGGGCGGCGGCGCAAAGCGGGTGCATCGGCAGCTTCCGGTGACGGTTCATCCCGCCCTTCGTCGATGGGCGCATCATCTTCCTCAGCCACCGCTACCAGCAGGTCTTCGAGTGCCAGTTCCAACTGCTCGATCTCGCGTTCGATCTTCTCCGAGGACTTGCCGAAGGCCAGTTTCTGGAGTTTGGCGATCCGCAAACGCAGCGCCTGAACCAGTTGGTCATGCACCCGCAACGCGGCCGATATCTTGACATTCTCAGCCTCGATCCGGGCATTTTCCGCCTGCAAAACTGCGATCATGGCCCTCAATTCGGCGGGATCATCAGGCAGATTTTCGACAATAATTGACATGCAACTGACTACCAAAAGTCAGGCCAAAGCACCATATAAATAACGCTAATGGGCGCGCAAAATCATCCGACACGCGCAGGCGGAACGCCCCAATCGGGACGCCGCCAATCGATCCCTTCCCACAGCATCGCAAGCTGCGCAGAGGTCAGCCGTATCGACCCATTCGCAGCACTCGGCCAAGGAAAGCGTCCGCGCTCAAGCACCTTGTAGTAGAGGCAAAACCCCTGGCCATCCCAATAGAGCAACTTGATCCGGTCCCCCCGGCGCCCACGGAATGCAAACACTGCGCCACTGGCGGGCTTCTGATGCAGGACGTCTTGCGCCAATGCCGCCAGCCCCGCGATCCCCTTGCGCATGTCCGTGACACCGCAGGCCAGATACACACGCACGCCAGTCCCAGGCCCGATCATGCGGCGTCCACCACGCGGATCAGGGAGGTCAGCGCTGCCGGGTCCACAGTGCTGTAAAAGTGCAAACTACGCCCACCCCGCAGGCGCAATTCAACCGCGGTCGCTGGAAGCGCCTCAGCAGCCGGTGGCTGCGCCACCGGCACTCCAGACGTCACTGGCATGTCCAACGGAAAGAAAAGCGCCCCGGTATCAGGCGACCACAGACCCTTCTTCTTCAGCTCATGCCGCCATTTGTAGATCTGCTGCCGCGTCACCTCATGGCGTTGCGCAACCTGCGTCACTGTCGCCCCGCCAATCCCAACCGACAGGACAATCTCGAGCTTGTCCTCATCACGCCAAAGTCGCCGCCGCTCAATCCCCAGAATTTCGCCCCGCATCGCTGATCCCCCATAAGACACGTCGCAAGCGACGTCGCTAAACACGTGTCTTAGAGCAGGACGCAAAGGTCAGGCAGGCGGTGCCAATGGCGCGGTTACAAGGCAAAGCCGATGAGCAAGCCTGCATCGTCCATGTGCGCCGCAAGTTCGCCGACGAGGTCGAGCGCACTGGCTCACCCATTGCCCAACAGGCGATCAAACAGATTGCGCAGCTTTACGCTGTGGAGAAGGAGGCACGGGGGAAATCCCCCGAAGAGCGCGTGGCCCTGCGGCAGGCCAAGGCCAAGCCCGTCTTCGACGCGTTGGAACTCTGGCTGCAGGCACAGCTGCGCAAGATCTCTGGCAAAACCAAACTGGCACAAGCCATCCGCTATGCCCTGAACCGCATGCCCAAGGCGCGCGGCTATCTCAGCGACGGGCATCTCGAGCTGGACAACAATACCTGCGAGCGGTCGATCAGACCTATTGCCCTTGGCCGCAAGAATTACCTGTTCATGGGGTCAATCGGGGGCGGAAAAGCGGCCGCCATCGCCTACACGCTCATCGAGACCGCCAAGATGAACGGCGTCGACCCCGAAGCGTGGCTCACATGGGTCCTCCAGCGCCTGCCTGATCACAAGATCAATCGCATCGACGAACTCATGCCCTGGAACTGGCAGGCCGAAAACGCCTGACAACGCGGCTCAACCGGACGCTTACCCTGAAACTCTGGCACGTTCAGAACGTTCCGCCGCCCGGATACAGATACGGATGGGCATCTTTTGTGCGTTCTCGAAAAACTCGGGAAATTGCCGCGGAATTAAACCCGATTTGCCGCGGAAAACTGTTCAATGGCGGCTTCAAGGTTTTCCATTATTTCTGACATCAGGACCTCTGGTTCAGGCAGGTTGTCGAGGTCGGTCATGGTTGCGTCCTTGAGCCAGAACAGGTCAAGGCTGGCCTTGTCACGCTCCAACAGCTCTTCGCGAGAGAACGCGCGCCAGCGTCCGTCGGGGGTCTCGTCGCTCCAGGTCGCTGTGCGCAGGTGCCGGTTCTCGGGATTGTAGCACCGGACGAAATCGTCAAGATGCGCATGGGTGAGCGGCTTTTGTTTCAGGGTATGGTGAATATTCGTGCGATAGTCATAGAACCAGACCTCAGCGGTCTGCGGATCGGGGCTGGCGGGGCGGTTGTCGAAAAAGATCACGTTCGCCTTGACGCCTTGGGCATAGAAAATTCCGGTCGGCAGCCGCAGGATCGTGTGCAGGTCGGTGTTCTGCAAAAGCTTGCGCCGGATCACCTCACCGGCGCCGCCTTCGAACAATACGTTGTCCGGCACGACCACCCCCGCGCGGCCCGTCGTCTTGAGCATGGCGCGAATGTGCTGGACGAAATTCAACTGTTTGTTCGAGGTCGTCGCCCAGAAATCCTGTCGGTTATAGGTCAGGTCCTCGGTCTCTTGCGCGCCTTCGGCATTGGTAAAGCTCATGGAACTTTTCTTGCCGAAGGGCGGGTTCGCCAGCACGATGTCGACGCCTCGTGACGGGGCCGAGATCAGCGCGTCGGCGGGCGACACAAGGCTGTCGCCGGTCATCTCGCCGATGCCATGCAAAAACATGTTCATCAGGCACAGGCGGCGCGTGCCCGCCACGATCTCGTTGCCAAAGAACGTCTGGTGCTTGAGAAAGGCTTTCTGATCCTTGTCGAGCGCATAGTGATCGGGATCGGTCAGATAGTCATTGGCGGCCAGAAAGAACCCGCCGGTGCCGCAGGCCGGATCGGCGATGGTCTGACCGGGGGCGGGGCGCATGCAGTCCACCATCGCACTGATCAGGGCGCGCGGGGTGAAATACTGGCCAGCGCCCGATTTCGTGTCCTCGGCATTCCGCTCCAGCAGGCCCTCGTAAATGTCACCTTTCACATCGGACCCGAGCTGCACCCATTTCGTGCTGTCCACCATGTCGATCAGCCGGAAGAGCTTGGCCGGATCGGTGATCTTGTTCTGGGATTTGGTAAAGATCTGCCCGAGCATCCCGCGCTGTTCGCCCAGCTTGCGCAGCAGGGCGACATAATGCGCCTCAAGGTCGGCCCCGCGCCGCGTGGTCAGCGAGGTCCAGTCGAACCCTTCCGGTATCCCGATATCACGATCATAGGGGGGCCGCGCGTATTCATCGGCCATCTTGAGGAAGATCAGATAGGTCAGCTGTTCCAGATAGTCGCCATATCCCACCCCGTCATCGCGCAGGGTGGTGCAGAAACTCCAGACCTTGGAGACGATGGGGGCGGTGCTCATGCTTCAACCTCGTAACTCGCGCCGGATTGATCTCGTTGGGCTGACTTGCCCATGACGCTTTCAACAATCTCGATCAGCTTGGCCTTACGGCCCTTGTAGAACGCATCGAAGTCATCGGCGCGAAGCATTTCGACCGGAATATAGTGACTGAGCAGGATAGCGTTCATCTCATCATCGGACAGTGAAACCTGCTTATGGTTTTGCAGGTCACTCAGATACGTCGACGGCGCCTTGCGACCGATCATCCTGTTGGCCTTGTATGAGATCGGCGTCTTGTTGACGATCGAGTTGTAGACGTTTTCCTTTATCTCTTGATCTTCGCACCAGGCGCGGGGAAAAATGTGGTGGATGTCGAGTGCTATATCTTCGTGATCCAGTTCCTGTATCGACGCTTTCCAAAAGAAATCATGCGCGCCCTGGCGCAGGACGAGCACGTTCAGCCCCTTGTAGGCTGCGCTGTTCCTGGACCTAAGGGTATCCAAACGGCTTTCCTGAAACGCGGCCTCGCCAATCGTGCGGGGCAAACCGTTCAGATTTTCGTATTCGTCATCGGCGTCATCACTCGTGATCCACGGCATCAGTTCTTCGAAATCGTTCGCAATGCGCGTCTCGACGGCACCGCCATACAGTTCACCCAGAACACCGCACCAGAACCACCTGGACAAACGGTCATAGACCCTCGGTTCCAACCAGCGTTCCTGGATCTGGGACATTACGGCTGCGAGGGGCACCAGCTGCGTGCGATACGGTAGCTCACGACCGCTAAAGAAGCATTGTTTGCGCATAAATTTTGCGACAAGCAAAAAGCCTTCTTCGACCTCTGGGGCCCATTTCTGGTAGTCGTCCAGCGTCAACGAAAGGACGGTTGCACGTTTTGCACTGACGGCGGACACGGCTTTCCCCTTCTTCCCGGCGGCGATGTCCACCTTGCGCATGGCCGAGCTTTTTAGGATTGAGATCGCTTGCAGGAAATCGGCGGCCGCAATGCCTTTCAGGATCGGCTCCTTGCTCAGACGCGACAAACGGCCTGTCACACCCCGCTGTTTGCTGCCGAACCAATCATCCCGAAGGTTGAAGCCATCAGCGGCGAACGTCGCGGTGACCAGTTCGAACACGGAGAGGGGAACGCCGCCAGTATTTACTTTTTCAAATACCAGGCAAACCGCTTCTTTCGACGTGGCCTTGCCCAATGTAATCGCGGGCAACTGGTAGCTTCGGAATGCCGTCAGGACCTTTTTGCGAAATGCCATGAAGTCGCTGAACTTCTCGGGCGCATGTTCGTGGAGAGCTTCCTCCCAGGAGTCTGAACTGAGTATTTCCGAACACGGGAAATGAAAATTCTTCACCTCAAGCTCGGTCGTCGAGAGGTCGAGGTCGATGTCACGGTCAAAGTTGCTTTTCTTCTTCTTGTCAGCCGGAACAGAGATGAACGCCTCTTCCAGACGGTCGTCTTCAAGCGCGGTCGCGATGTCAATGTAGTAGTGGCGGCTGATCGCCTTGCCTTTTTCGTTGAACGTCTGCACAGGTTTGTTCAGTGCCAGAACCTGCGTCAACGACGTCAGGCGCTGCTGTCCGTCGAGGATGAGGCGTTCGGGTTCCGGCACCTTGTCTTTGAAGGTCACGTTCTCGACGGGGCGGACCTGAAACCGCACCTCGCCGCCCGTGTCCAGCATCATGACTGCGCCCACGGGAAAGGACCGCGCGATACTAATCAGCAGGGATTTGACATGCTCGTCGTCCCAGACCCAGCCGCGCTGGAAATCCGGCAGCTGGATGACGCCCGACGTGATATCGGCCAGAACCTGCGGCAGGGGGAGTTTCGTGCTGTCAAATGTGCTCATGCTTGGTCCTCGGGTTTAACAATTGCGTCACTGTCACGCTCGAGTTCCCAGAACTCGACATCGTGGGGAATCATATGGGCCTGTGTGCGGCGAAAGTAGTCCAAAAGGCTCTCCGAATAGCCTGCACGAAGACTTCGCTCGACAAAGAAAATCTTCCTGTAGTCTGGGGGTGCCATATGGAAATAGAACATGGCTTCGGCCCAGTTTTTCATTTTGGCACTGGGGATATTGCCCCCGGACGTCCATGTTTGTGATTTGCATTCGACAATGATGCGCGGTGTGTCCGATCCGAGGTCAAAGGCGTGGTCTTTTTTCAGGTTTCCTAAGCCGCAGGGAACCTTGTGGTTGAGTTCCAGCGTAAGCCCATGTGCCGCCAGAATTCTCATGGCCCGCAATTCAAAGTCCCGTCCGACCTGGGTGTTGCTATTCGCGCCGCCGCGTTGAAAATTATTCATGCGCCACGTTCTGCTTTCTGGCCCTTGGGGCCTGTGCCCGCTCCGCCCTGATGCGGGCGAGGTGGGTGGCGGCGGGTTCATCCGTGGGGTCTTGGGGGACAAGCTTGCCGGCGAAGGCCTGTTTCAGGATGGATTGGCGCAGGGCATCGGCGCGGGTGAGGGTGGCGTCGATCTCGGCTTCCATCTTGTCGGCGGCGTCGAGGCGGGCGTCGAGGATGCGGGTGATTTCGGCTTGTTCGGCACGATCAAAGGGAAATGAAACGCGAACTGATCTCACTTTTCCATGATTCAAGGAAATCCCACTTTCTGAGATCCCCGCTTTCAAAGCGTCTATTTCCCTAAGAGTATCTGGCGAATTCAGCGCATACTCAAGCAATGGCGGATAAATCAGATGATCATCACAACGAAACCGATAGACAGTGTCGCAGAGCATTATTCGAGCGCGCGTCTTGCGGACGAGGCACACTACACCTGTGCGAACTCGTGGCCCTTTTCTTGTCATCAAGAAGTCGCCTGCTTGAATTTCGATTTCGGGCCTTGGCTTTAGATTTTTTGGAAGTCGCTTAAGCGCCGTATCGCTGTATTTTCGATGTTGCACTGCTGTTGTCTTGACGATGGTCCAATCTTCGGGGCCTATCGAGTCGTTGCCATTGCACTTCGGGCTCCAACCTTGGTTCATTTCGCTGATCAATACATCGAGGGGAAATTTTCCCCAGTTCCTTGCGTCAACTTCGCCATTCTCGAAACGAATTTCCGGCGCCCGCTTCGGCTTCGTGGGCTTCTTGCCTTTCTCGCCGCCGTCGCGCCATTCGGTGAGGGCGGTTTGCCAGTCCTCAAAGGCGGCTTTGTAGCGGGTGTCGCGTTCGTGTTGGATGCGGGCCAGCAGGGTTTTGGGGTCGTCGAGGCTGTCTGCGTTCTGCGCGCGCCAGTCGGCGGTCAGGCGGCCTTCAAAGGCGGATTTGAGCAGGGATTGGCGGTAAAGCGCCAGCGTGGCCTTGGCCGCGCGCAGGCTCTCGCCCCCCTTGTCGATCCTCTCGAACATCGCCTCGATCTTTTCAACGATGCGGCGTTGTTCGTTGAGAGGGGGAATAAGTAATTCGTAGTTCCCGAACTGATCGAAACTGACGCGAGGACGGTCGCCCTCGTTTAAGTGGTTCGCAAAATTAACGAAGTCTCTCGAATTGAGACGATAACGCAAGAAAGAAGCGTCAACCAATTCATTACCGCCAAAAACGATAAACTCAGCCGATGCTAGGCCATCAAATTTGGGCTGAGCGACTTTGTTCAAATACGGCCGGAGACGCCCATACAAAACATCATGTTTGTAAAAGCGGGCAGCGCTGCTTTTCATTTCCGATGCTGGCACCGAGCCAATGATGCGCATCGTGTGCGGTTCAACGTGGTCCATGCCGATGAACTTTAGGTCTGAATGGTCAGAAGGGGCTGCTTTTTCGCCTCTTGGCTGAATGAATTCAGAAAAAGGGCCTTTCACCCAACCCATTGGTAATTCCGTCATGCCGAAAGCGCCTCATTCATCTCGGTCATCACGGTCTCCATCTGATCGCCGAACAATTCATACATCTGCCCCATGCCGCCCTTGCCGTCAAAGGGGGCCATGTCCAGATCGTCGCGTTCGATGATGAAGGACGTGGCAAGGTGGTCGCGGATCATCCGCAGCCAGTCCATCTGTGCCTCGGTGAATTTCTCACCCTTGCCCGCGTGGCGGTTAAGCACCCAGTTCTGAAAGTTGCGGCGCACGCGGTCTGAATGGCGGGTCAGCGTGGCATCCAGCCCGGTCACCCGCCGCACAAGTGCCACCAGCGCCGTCAGATCGCTGGCCGGGTTGTCGCCCTTATACTGGTCCAGATGTGCATAGGCGCGCCAGACGGTCAGGGGCGCAAGGCGCGGGCGGTCGGCGGTGAGCCGCGCCAGCAGGTCCTTGACCATGGCATAGCTCACATCGGCCCGGCGCGCGGGTGTGTTGAAATAGATCGTGAGGGCGGCGACGCGATCACGGTTTTCGTGCAAGTATTCGGCGAACTCCGACGTGATCTTGGCCGCGTTCTCGGCCACATCGCCCGCGAAATCGGCATTGAGCAGCGTGTCCTTGCTGTCATGGTCGATGGTCTGGTCATAGTCGCGGCGGATGGTGTCGATCATGTTGATGAGCGTGCCGGTGAAGAGGGTCGAGACCTGCTTGATCCGCGCCTCCTGTGCGGTGTTCATTGCGGCGTCGTCAGGTTCGGGGTGGCCAGCGGCGCGTGCATCGGCCTCAACCTTGTCGGGGTCGATCGCGTCGAACAGATCACGCACGAGGTTGGACAGCGGTTGGCCGGCCTCGGCCGCGATCCTGTCCTTGTCGGCAGCGTTAAGTTTGGTGTCAAGCCGTGACAGGCGCGAGGCCAGCGAGCTTACGGTTTCCGCCGAGCGGTCACCCATCAGCAGGCCCATGGCCAGATCCTTGAACGGGATCGACGGTTTGCTGTCGAGCGGCTGGCTGGCGGTTTTGAGGGATTTGGTGACGCCCACGGCATCGACGATGACATAATGCGTCTTGGCCTGCGCCGACGGCGTCACCTTTTTCAGCGCATCGGCAGAGACGACACGGGTGCCGCGGCCCTTCATCTGTTCGAAATAGTTTTTCGATTTTACATCGCGCATGAAGATCAGGCATTCGAGGGCCTTCACGTCGGTGCCGGTGGCGATCATGTCCACCGTGACGGCGATGCGCGGGTAATATTCGTTGCGAAACGCAGTGAGGGTCGATTTCGGATTCTTCGCACCATTGGTGATCTTGCGGCAGAATTCGTTGCCTGTCCCGAATTCGGTGCGCACCATCTGGATGATGTCGTCAGCATGGCTGTCGGTCTTGGCGAAGATCAGAGTTTTCGGGACCTCCTTGCGCCCCGGAAAGATGGTGGGCCAGGCATCGCGGTAGGTCGCGATCACGGTGCGGATCTGATCGGGGGCGACGATGGAGCGGTCGAGCTGGCTGGCGGCATATGTCAGATCGTCGTCCTGCGTTTCCCATCGGCGGGCGCGGGTCTGGCGTTCGCGCTTTTCGACCAGTTGCCGGGCCTTCACGCTGCCGCCGCCCTTGGACATCTCGGTTTCGATCAGGAATACCTCATTGCCCACGTTCACCTTGTCGGCGACGGCATTCTCATGGGTGTATTCGCTGACCACGTTCTGTTGGAAAAACCCATATGTGCGGGCGTCCGGCGTGGCGGTCAGGCCGATGAGGAAGGCGTCGAAATACTCAATCACCTGACGCCACAGGTTGTAGATCGACCGGTGACATTCGTCGATCACGACAACATCGAACGTCTCGGGCGGGAGTTTGGGATTGTAGATTACGGGCAGGGGCTTTTTGCGCTGCCACTTTTGCTCCTCCGGATGATCCTCTTCGGCGGCCTCATCCAACGGCTCGCCCTTGAGCGTGGCATACATGCGCTGGATCGTGGAGATGACGACCTGCGTATCACCGGCCATGGAAGGTGAGGTCAGGCGCTGGACATTGTAAAGCTCGGTGAACTTGCGGTTGTCGTCATTGGGCAGGTAGGCCATGAACTCGCCCTCGGCCTGCTCGCCAAGGTTCTTGGTGTCGACCAGGAACAGGATCCGCCGCGCGCCTGCGTGTTTCAACAGGCGGTAAATCTGCGTGATCGCGGTGAAGGTCTTGCCCGAGCCGGTCGCCATCTGGACAAGCGCTCGGGGCTTGCCCATCTGGAGCGAGTTTTCCAGCTTGGTGATAGCCTTGATTTGGCAGTCGCGCAGGCCATCCGTGTTGAGATCGGGCAGGTTTTGCAGGCCAGCCCGCAGGGACAGCGGCGCGTTCACCCATGCCTTGAGGGTCTCGGGGCGGTGAAACGTGAACACCTCGCGCGAACGCGGAGCGGGATCGCGCCCGTCAGTGAACCGGGTGACGACAGATGTGCTTTCATAGACGAAGGGCAGGGGTTCGTTGTTGTTCACCCATTTCAGTCGGGCCGCGGCATATCCGGACGATTGTTCCTCGACCGTGGTCAGCCGCTCGCCCCAACTATCCGGTTTGGCCTCGACAACACCAACGGCGCGCCCATCGACAAAGAGAACGTAGTCAGCGGGTCCGGTATCCGTCGGGTATTCCCGCACTGCGACGCCGAGGGCCGCGTTGGGGTTCAGAGTCGCCTTGTCCTGCACCTGCCAGCCAGCGGCGATCAAGCGTTTGTCAATCTGATCGCGGGCGATCTGTTCTGGGTTCTGGTTGACAGGTTGGGACACGGGCACACAAAGTTATTTCGTTCGTGTCACCATGGCCTTACCAGACGCCAAGTGCAATCATGGAGAAGCGGTGCTTGTTGATGCCGGACAACTGGCAGGTCATCGCATTCACAGCTCTCGCAGGGCTTGTGTCCGCGAGTTCGGTTCGCCATACAGGTTGCGAAAAGGGGAGAGTGGTTTTCGTGTTCGTGGGGGAATAGGGGTTTCCGTTGGTGATCGCCAGTTTGGTGCGGAAATCCGGCTTTCGAGCGTGCCAATGTAAAATTGTTCATCATCCGGGGGCGTTCCTTTGAAGCCAATAAGAACAAATTGCCCATCTTCGATCATGGGGTTAAATTCGGAAATGCATTTAATACTGTGCGACAGTTGTTGGCTGCCAAATTGGAATAATCAGCTTAAGCATCAGGTTTAATTCGTGTCGTTGGTTTTGAAGATGGTGCGGGCTTTTCCGCGTGGTAGAACCACCGAAGAATTGCTCGTGCTCGTTGGCGCTGGGTTTTCACATGACAGACGCCTCGCTGCCATCGCCGAACTGGACCAGCTTCTGCACGATGGTCTCGTCGAAAAAGGACACGACGGGCGTTGGCGATCTAAACGCGAATCTCTCGTTGAACATGGGCGGAGCGCCGGGGGAGCGCAGCCAGTAAGAGGCATCACTTCTGAGGATATTATTCACGCAGCCGCTGCAACTTTCATCTTGGAACCGCTTGCGAGCGAGCAATTTGATGCGGATGATATTGGAGACGAACATCTCGATCCGCAAGCGCTCCTCAGATACTGGCGCTCTGCACTGCGTGCCGACCCACGTGGTGCGACGACACAAGTGCTTGATACGCATGGGATCGAGTGGTCGCTCATATCTGGACGAGGTCCTGTCAGTCCTGGAGAGAGCGGTTGCCTGCGGATTTCAATTGATCTGGCTACGATTGCCCCAGCTTTCCAAGAGGCCCTCATTCGCCGAGAAGGGAACGAGAACGCGCTCGCGATCGGCTGGCCAATGGCGGTGAATAGACGTGGGGGAGTGCCCATCTTTCAGCCGGTCGGTATGTTCGCCGCAGCGTGGAAGCGGGAGGGTGAAACTCTCGTCCTTACGGTGGATGCGGATGATGTCCTTGTTAATCCGGACTGGGTGAAAAGTGCGGCACGTGCAAGCGGATGGAATCGAGACGACCTCGCTGACCTGTTCTCGGTGGACGATGGTCTTGGACTTCGCGCGGATGACTTCGTTGAGAAAATCAGGGTTGCCGTTGCGAGCCAGATCCGTGGTCGCGTGGTAGGTGAAGACCTTGCATCTCAGCTCGATGGCTCTGCTCAAGGCATCTACGACAGCGCAGCGATTTTTCTGCCAACAGACTCTTCCTTTACGGCCGGGGCTGCGCGGGATCTTGACGCGATTGCGGCCTGGCCCCAGGAGAGGATCGCACGCACCGCACTTGCTGCCGTGCTCGGCATTGATAGTGCAAACAGTGCGGATCCTGTCGCGGCTATTGATGCGGTGCCATTGAACAAAGAGCAACTGCGGGCCGTCCGGGGCGCTTGTGAAGCGCCGCTCACGGTGGTCACTGGCCCACCCGGAACCGGGAAGAGCCAAGCGATCGTTTCAATGGCGGCCTCAATCCTTGCGGCGGGCGGCAGCGTGCTGGTTGCTTCTAAGAACCATCAGGCTCTGGACGCGGTGGAAGATCGCCTTGGTTCTCTCGCACCCGAGGTCCCGTTCTCGGTGCGCACCCTCAATCCCAGTGATGAGACGGACACGGGTTTCTCTGACGCGCTCAAGAAGCTTTTGGAGAATGAGAGCGGTTCGCGTCGTGCGTCCGTGGATGAATTCGCCTTGGGGCAGTTGGTCGAGGCAGCTTGGCGACGGAAAGACGCAGTTGATAACCATGACCGGATTGCCGAACTCCAATGCGAAATATCAGACGTCCTCGAGCGGATCGATGTTCGTGAGGCCCATGGCCGTGAGGCGAGCGCGGAAAGTCTGTCTCCAGTGGGTTCCCCAGGCATTCTGAAGCGTTTTCTTTCGTGGTTGCGGTCTATTTTCTCCCGCAGCGCCTCGCGAAGGGCGTTGCCGGTCTCGGCGGTCCCAGACCGTCGTGGCATGAGCCTTGCGGACCTTCGCGAGACCTTGGTGGCCCTACGTGCGACGAGAGAAAAGCTTGGCGATCCCGACGATCCAATCGAGATGGGCGAGCGGATTCGTGAGGCCACGGGGCGGCTCCTGCCCGCGATCTTGTCGGCCCGCACCCATTTGCCGGAAGATGAGCGGCGCGAAATATCGGAAATCTACGACGATTGGACGTTCGAAGGTGGCAAGAAACACCCTCCATCTGATTTGTCGAAGGCTTTGATGTCCTATCGGCCTCTATGGCTCGCGTCGATCTTGGGAACTCCTCGGCGCATTCCTCTCGACGACGGTTTGTTCGACCTCGTGATCTTTGACGAGGCGAGCCAGTGCGATATCGCCACGGCGATCCCGCTCTTCGCTCGCGCGAAACGGGCCGTGGTGGTTGGGGACGACCGGCAGTTGTCTTTCATCCCGCAACTCGGCCAGGCGCAGGACCGAAATCTCATGCAGGCCCAGGGCCTACCAGTTGCCAAAATGGGGCGCTTCGCGCAAAGCCGCCGGTCTCTGTTCGACTTCGCGTCGCGCGTCCCGGACGCTCAAAGGATCACGCTGCGCCATCAATACAGATCGGCCGGGCCAATTGTCGATTATATCAGTGAGAATTTTTACGGGGGCCAACTGCAAACCTCTTATGATCCGCGAGGGCTCGTGGTGCCGAAAGGTGCCAAAGCCGGGATTGCATGGGAGGATGTCACCGCGCCAGCGGTGCCACAGGCAGGAAATGTGAACCCGGCCGAAGTCTCCGCCATCGTGCGGCATCTGCGAAAGCTCCTCGTTGACGATGAATATGGTGGCAGCATCGGCGTGATCACCCCCTTCCGTGCGCAGGTTTTGGCCATTGAGAACGCGATTGCGACGGCGATCGAGGCACCAAAGCGGGTGGCTTGTGATTTGAAGGTTGGAACGGTCGACGGGTTTCAAGGCCAAGAACGTGATCTGATCTTGTTTTCCCCCTGCGTCGGGCCGCGCAGTCCGCAGTCTGGATTGACCTTCTTTCAGCGGGATACCCGCCGCCTGAATGTTGCCATTTCACGAGCGCGTGCCGTCGCAATGGTTTTCGGCGATTTAAACTTCGCGCGCTCTGGGCAGTCCAAGCCGTTGCGGCGACTGGCGGCAATGGCGACCGAACCACGCGGAAAGATTGGGGAAGGGGTTTTCGATAGTGACTGGGAGCGGAAGGTCTACCACGCCCTGAAAGCGCGGGGTCTGGATCCGCACCCACAACACGAGATCGCAGGCCGCCGCCTCGATTTCGCGCTTTTTGGCACGAACGGGGTCAAGCTTGATCTCGAGGTGGACGGGCGAAAATGGCACGAGAGCCCAGATGGCCGACGAAAAACGTCGGACCTCTGGCGTGATCATCAATTGAAGTCCCTCGGCTGGCGCGTGCGCCGGTTCTGGGTGGACGAACTTTCGAGAGATATGGAGAAATGCCTTGACCGAGTCGAACAAGACTTATCGTAAGTCGACCAGAAATACTTCGATCGCTTTGGGCCTCGGTGGCGCAGCGATCCTCGCGTCAGGTTTTCTTGTTCTGCAAGTCAACTCTCTAGACCGCAGATACGGACGTATTGAAGAGAACTTGGGCTACTACACGCAGGAATTGCAATCAGCGCAGCAACAGCTCGAAAGCGCCAGAACGCAATCGCGTGAATTGTCCGACCGCAATCAGAACTTGATGGCAGAGGTCGCAAGCGCGGAGAGTAGTCGCCAGAGCGCGGTCCAGCGTGAGTCTGACGCCGAGAAAAGGCTAGCGGCGAGGCAGGTGGAGCTGACATCGGTGCAGGAACGTTTGGCCGAGGCACAACAAACCATCTCCGAAGCCCAGCGGCTCGAAATTGAGAACATGCAAGCGTTGACGCGAAGGAATGATCTCGAAACTGAGGTGGCTAGCCTCGAAGGCGACGTGCGAGGCCTCGAGGAACAGAAGCAGAATTTGGCTGCTCAGACGGCAAAGGCCGAAACAGACATCGAGCGCCTCGAAGGCAAGCGTGACGAGTTGCAGCGCGAAGTGGACAGTCTCGCGCCAGAAGTCGAAAATCTTAAGGCTCAGGAACGGCGTGTCGAGCAACTTCGGGGCGTTGAATCGCGTCTTGAAGATAGCATTGGCGAACTCACAGCCAAAGAGGGTGATGCACAGAACAAACTGACGGCTTTGACCGAGCAGATCCAGGCGGACACCCAAAGGCTGAGCGAAAGTCGGAAAGAACTGACTGTGGCCAAAACACGTCTTGATGAACTCACATCCGATCTCGAAGGACTGCAAGAACGCAAATCTGAACAGGAAGCCAACATAGAAGGTGCTCAGGTGCGCCTTTCTCAATTGCAGAATGAGGCTGATATCGCACGGGATGCATTGGCCGCGATCCAAGAACGGCGCACCAAGGCCGAGGAAGCGTTGAAGCTTGCCGAAGAGCAGTTTTCGGCAGTTGATGCCCCGCTCAAGAGGCACGAGAGGCTGATCGTATTGGCAGAAGAAGAGTTGGCCGGGCTCAACCAACAGCGCGCAGAATTCAATAGCTTGAGGGCCGAAGTCGGTCGACTCCAAGAACAAAAGTTGGAATTGGAAAAAGCCTTGCCGGACCTCGAAGAGAGGGCTGAAGCGGCTCGTGCTGCATTGGCGTCGGCACAAGCGGATGCGATGGCAGAGCAGCAGCGTGTTGCGAAACTCACTGGGCGGGCTTCCAGCTTGGAGACAGACATTGAGCGTCTGCAGCCACGCCGCGATGCCTTAGAAGTTGCAACTAAGGCCGCGCGGGCAGAGGTCGAAGCAGCTGAAGAAACCCTGAAAAACCTGCGCGCTGATCAGGGTCAGATTGATGCAAGCGTGCAAGCACGAAATGCTGAGCTGTCACGTTTGAATGAGCGGCTTTCCGAAGGGCAAAAGCGACTGGCTGACCTGCAAGAGGAAATTGTTGCGGCAGAGGCAGCTGTATCCTCTGAAGCGGGGCCCGCTGAAGTGCCACAACAGAACGAAGACGGACAAGTGAGGTGATCGATAATGCTAACCGATAATACGATACTCGTGCTCGCCATTGCAGGTGTCCTCATATTGCTCGCCGTGGTTCAACTTTCTCTTGCTGCGCGCCATGACCGCGCGGTGACGGCCGCTGGCCCCATCGAAGAACTCGCTGTCTATGAGAAGCGCCTCGAGGAAAAACAGCGGCTTATGGATGATCTCGAAGACGAACTGGAAAAGCGGCGCCAAGCCATGTCTGTGGTAGCGGATATTCAAGCCGAGGTGGATGGATTGCGGCGCCAGAAGGAGGAACTTCTCGCAGAATGGGAGAGCTTGCGGGAGCGGCGGGACGAAGTCGCGGCGGTGCGGCAAGAGACGGAGGCGGCCGTTATAGAACGCCAGCAACTCGAATCCGAGATCGCTCCGCTGCGAGCGGAATATCTCGCGGTCAAGGAAAGGCTGGAAAGGGCAGAAGAGCTTTTGGCGCGTATTGACGCCCTGAAAAGAGAATATGAAGAAATTTCCGGCCAGGTTGACGACCTTCGTGACAAAAAGCGGGAACTTGAGGAGGCGGAAGAAAGAGTTTCACGCCTTGAGGCGCGCGCTAAAGACCTAGAGACAGACAACGCTCGACTGGAGGGGCGGAAATCCTCTCACGAAACCGAACTCGGTGAGTTGAACGCCCGAGTCGCATCTGAACGTGAGGTTTTGGCACAGACGCAGACTGAACTCGGGCGTATCGGTGCGGAGGTCGCAGCACAGGCGCTGGACGTGCGTCGTATAGCAGGCGAAATCGAAACCCTCAATGAAACGCGCAGCACCCTCGACGCGAGATTGGCGTATCTGAAAGCCGAGATCGCGCGCAATGAGGGTCGTTCTGTCGATGGTGAAACCGGCGAAGCCGATCCGCTGCGCGAACTCAAGGAAACGCCCCCGGTCATTACGGCGATGAGATCCTGGGATCCTGCGCCTCTTCAAAACGAGGCGGACGCGATCAAACGGGTGGAGCGTCGGCTTCGCGCGGAGGGTCTAGATTACCCCGCGCGGACGCTTCGCGCCTTCCATACCGCGATGAAGGTCAACGAGACCACGCAGATGGCCGTGCTCGCCGGTATTTCTGGCACCGGGAAAAGCCAGTTGCCACGGCAATACGCCGCGGGCATGGGGATCGGCTTCCTTCAGGTGCCAGTTCAGCCGCGTTGGGACAGCCCACAGGACCTCATGGGGTTCTATAACTACATCGAAGGCAAGTTCCGACCCACGGATATGGCGCGCGCTCTTTGGGCCATGGACGAGCTGAATAACAAAAAGGACGCGGAAGAGGATCGTATGATGATGATCCTACTGGACGAGATGAACCTCGCCCGGGTCGAATACTACTTTTCGGATTTCTTGAGCCGTTTGGAAAGTCGGCCACGCCCAAGCGACGTCGGCGATGAAAATAAACGCAAAGATGCCCAGATAGAGCTCGAAATTCCGAACATGGAGCACGCGCCGCGGATATTCCCAGGCTACAACCTTCTGTTCGCTGGCACGATGAACGAGGACGAAAGCACACAGTCGCTGTCCGACAAAGTCGTCGATCGCGCAAATATCCTTCGTTTCGCAGCCCCGAAGAAGATTATGGGCGGTCAGGCTAATGGTGAAGCTGAACCCACCAAGGCACTGTCGAGAAAAACATGGAACAGGTGGATCTGCTCGAGCGCCTCGGTTGAAGGGGATGCGCGGGTTACTGGCCGGGTCGAGGAAATGCTCGACCTGATGCGAGACTTCAAGCGTCCCTTTGGTCATCGCTTGGGACGAGCGATCATGGCCTATGCTGCGAATTATCCAGAGGTCGAAGGCGGTCGCGGCGTCGACGATGCCTTGGCCGACCAGGTCGAGATGCGCCTCCTGCCCAAGCTACGTGGCGTCGAAGTCGATATGGCGGGCCCGCAATTCTCCAAACTGAAAACCTTCGTTGAACGCGACCTTGGCGATGATGCTCTGGCCCAGGCGATCGACGATTCCATTACGCTTGCCGAGGCCACAGGACAGTTTGTCTGGAGTGGGGTGACGCGCTGATGCGGTTTATAACGCGCCCATGGTCATCGCGGTCCCTGCCGGAAGGTAGGGCGTTCGGGCCAAGGGATTGCTTGCTTGGTGAATTACACGGGAAGGCCCCGCGCGGCCTCGAATATACAACGCTCCTGAGTGGCATGGTGAGAGACACGGCCACAGGTTTGGCTCTCATTCCCTATCCGAAGCGCGATCATGCTTTTGCCCCTGAGCGCAAGGGGTTCCCGGTGCGGCCGCGTTCCGGGCATGACCCGGTGACCGAAGCCGAACACGAGGGGGCCGCAGCCCTTCAGCACATGAACGAAGTTCTTGCCCGGATCCAAGAGCTCGAGGAGGCGCTTGAAGACCCTAGCAACACCTGGGGTCGTTTGCGCGAGGCATGGCGGCGCGCTGAGGATGAAGCCGACCCCAAGATGGCCGAAATCGTCCGGCAGGCACGGCAAATGCAGCCCGTGCTTCGTGATTTGGAAAAGCGGGTGCGACGGGTGTTGCGCAGGCAACGGGAGCTTACCCCGCTCGACCGCGTCCAAGAAATGGATCGCGCTTCGATGGTCTGGCTCAGCCGACAACCCGGCCGGAACATTTCGGAGCGGGCAGGGGCATCTCAGCGGATCCTCGCGACTGTGCGACGCGAAAATTTCGACACGTTGGAAAACCGCGTTCTTCATGCATATGCGCGTCTGGCCACCGATGCGGCTCGGGAATGGATCCGGGAACACCCACGCGCCAAGTCCAGCGCTCGCTACGCACAGGTCGATGGTTTCCGGAAATCCTGCCGAACCTTAGCGAGAACGCTTGCAGATCTTGGGGTAATGATCGCGCCTGCCGGTATCACCCCCAACTACGTTCTGATGCAGGACCGCAGCTACCGAGAGGTCCACACGAGCTGGCTCAGGCTATTGTTACGGCGTAAGATCGAAGATGATCTGTGGGCGTGGCAGGCTGAAACCTGGACAGATTTTGCAGTTCTTGCGATCATTCTCGCCATTGATGAATTGGAGGAAGCAGAGCTGGTTGCCCAGTCTCCGATATCCTGGAATGCCGAGGCCGTCGGGGCGCGCTGGTTTGACCAGGATAGACCTATCGCGGTCTTTTGGCTCCGCGACACGAACCGGATCATAGAAGTCCAGGCGCGCCCAGAAAAACCGGGAGCGTTGTTGAGCGTCGCCCGCGCTCATGTAGCGCTTCGGATATCTGACCCGGCCCGAACGGATTTGCCTCGGCGTGTCGCGGTTTGGACGCCCCATGCGATGCGTCGAATCGATCTTGAGGATTGCGCCAAAGAGGCGGCTGCGCTTCTCCACCAGATGCAATCTCTTGCCCAGACCGAGGTGCTTCGGCACGGATTGATAATGACGCCCGCACGCGGTCAAGCGGGCGCAATCAGCGCTACCCAAGGACGGGTGACGGCAAAAGCCATAGCGCTTGGTCCTGCCGGGGATGATCTTGCAAAGGGATTCAACGCTGTTCGTGACTTCGTGCGGAGCGAAATTTACGAGGCCACGAAATGACGGCCAGAAAACTTTGTGGCTTTGACGTAAACGGTTGGCGCGATTTTGTTGCCAAGAACTGGCGCTCTGTGCCGGGCGAAGAAGAGGAGGTCGGTCCCGTTGAAATTGTGCCGAGCGGCCCCCTTACGTCGGTTGTCAACGTTGGAGATGGTGAAAGGACCCGATGGATTGGCGGCGCTCAGGCTGACACCGCCCCTCATGGTCTTGGCGGCGGTTGGGGTGATGTTGGGAAAGTGTGTCGTCGTGTCTCGGTTCGCACGCTCTTGGAAATGAAGGACGATGACGTAACCAAGCTGTCCTCCTGCTTTACCGGATCGGCACAAGGAGCCTCCTACAACATCTTGTCTATCGACGAAGGACCCGACGGGTCCGAGACCGCGCAGGAACATCTGCTCGAAGCGCTCTCTGTTGGTAAGTATCGGAACGGGGCGCTCGTTTGGCGCCCTGTTCTCGCTGCACTCTATGCGATTGAGCATGGTCTTGTGTTGGAGGGACAGCGTGTAGGCGTTATTTGCCAAGATCGGCGGGGCCTTGCAATTCAGCAACTCCTGATCAGGAGTGCAGGCGGCGTTCTGGCGCCTGAACGGCGCGAGGCCGCGAAGCATGCGCCAAGTGATATCGGATACGAAAGTCTAGTGCGTGCCGCGCGCTATGCTGCAATTGGTCCGGATGGCCTCAATTCAAGGACTGCCCACCGCGCCATCGCGCGTTCGGTCGGAAAGGCAGCGCTTGGCATTGAGTGTCCATCCGAGATGCTACGGGTTCAAAATGGCGATTGGGAGACTCTCGACCTCAGCGGATACCACGCCGCAGCGTCAGTGGTCGCTTTTAAAGAAGGCCTCGATCTGCGTGGCTGCGACGTGGTGCTTTTCGAGACCTTAACCGAAGGAAGGCTTAAAGACCGTATTGTCACAAACATTGAGAGCAAATCTCCAGTGGCATTAACAGCCCTACCTGCGCAAGCTGTGGCACTGGGTGCATTGTTCGCCGCGCATCGGGCCGGGGATGGAGCGCCGATATTCTTCGACTTTCTGCCAAGGTTGTCCACGATCGTCTATGGACCTGACGGTGCGGCGAATTTCGACCTCATTCGGCCCGAGGAAACGCTGGAGGCCGGGCGCACATATCGTAGCCCCGAGCCCGCCTCTCTTGCCATTCCGGCGGGGCAAAAGAATATCTCGGTGTATTTGCGCAAAGAAGCCGCGCCACCACCGCGAAAGGCGACGGTGGCGATCGGAACGCCATTGACGAAACAGGCGGCCGTGTCGCTCTGGGTCGAACAAAAACCGGCGGCAGGCCGGGCGAGAATTCTGCTGGAAGCGCAGAGTTTGGGACGGAACTTCACGGTTGAATGGGACGATGCGCACGAAGATACGCGATCTTGGGACGAGATTATTGAAAGCCTGAAAATAAACTTTTCAATTCCGCAGCGCTTGGTTCTTCCATGTGGCATGTCCCCGTGGGAAGACAGCGCGCGGTCAGACGGGATGCTCAGCCTGCTCCAGACAGAACCTCTCCATCAAAATCCTGATTGGGATACGCTCGCGGTTAAGTTGGCGCAGCGACCATTTGGTCGATACTGCATTTCCAGCGATGGACATTTACCTGCGGAGGTGAGTCAGGGGGATATAGAGCGCCTCGACATCCTGACGAAAAAAGCTTTGGAGGTCACACGCAGCCGTTTGGTAGGCGGAACGGGCCCGGGGACTGAAGACAACGCGGCCCTCAAGTTTCTGACCTGGCAATTCCGGCGATGCCCACCAGAGGTGGCATCATGGCTGATGGATTGTATCGAGAAGTCCGAACGTTCCCATCCATTCGTGCGCCATCAGGCGAGCTGGATACTTGTCTACCAGGGGCTGGGACGGATTGTGCAGGGCGATGATACCGAACGACGGGTCATGGAAATGCTCCTGTCGTCCGACATTGAGAGCTGGGTGTGGAACAGGCAAAGTGCGTGCATGGCGTTTCTGTTGTCTCGATCGGACACGGCGCCAACTCTGTTGTCTCGTGTAGATGTGGAAAGATTGGCGGGCCGTGCGATAGCAGATTTCCGGCGTAACATCGGTGAAGAATACACCATGTTCAACTACGCGCCGTTCTTACTTGCGGGGCTGCTGAGGTGGCGTATCGAGAATCCAACGGCCTTGGTGTCTGGGGTTGATCCGCTGGCGGCTGATTTCTTGGCGGTTATCGAGGAAGTAGAAGCGGATTTGGTTAACCGGCGCAGGCCGAGTGTCAACCTCCAGAGGCGACGTGACAAGATTCTGCCGATACTACACGATCTCAAAGCAGAATTGCTCGGCGAGGGGACAAACCCGGATCTTCTTTTGGACATCTACGGCGCGGGCTGAGGGTGAAAGACTGACATCACTGATCAGGAAAGTCGACGCACGACGACGCGCCCCGTTCGGGGGACTTCGAGCCTGAAATGGTCCGCCTGTATCACATTCAGGACGAGGGACGGTCGGAAGCAGACCCAGTTCTCATGGCCCGGGTGACGCACGCTTTCATAATGAATTCCGGCACGCGTATTTTCCTCTCGAACACGCCGTCCGAAGGCTTGGGCCACTGGATAGCTCGCATCGTCGGGATCATGATATTCGGGGTGCGCGCCAAAGATGTCGACATAGTCGTTCGCGAGGTCTGCCCGGTATTGCCGGTAGCTCTCGGATTTCTGCGTCAATGCGCTGAGCACGATCTCTTTGCGCAACCCGTTAGCCACCTCGAGCAGCGCGGTGTTGAGGTGGGTGGACCCATACCATGCCCCGAGACTTGCATCTGAAAACCGCAGCCCCCCGGGGGATCCATGCAGAAACGCCGCCATGACCACGCTGGCATTCGGGCGTCCAAACACCCACTCTGCACGGGGCAGGCGCGCGAGCCGAGGAGCTACCAGCCGATCGTTAGTCCAGCCTTCCAGCTCCATCACGGCATCCAGATCATCGGCGGTGGTGACCGCATCAAAGGCCGGGATTGGTGGAAATCGCGAAGGAATGAGGCGTGTGGTGCCTGCAGGAGCGGACACCACATCGTAATCGGTAATCCTCATGCAAAGACAAGGTCGTCTTCGGTGACAGCCTCGAAGCTGCCTTCCGGCGCGCCAAAGCCTGTGCTGCCGCCGCGCCAGGCATCGAGGTAACGGCGCACGGACATGAGCCCGTCGTGCCCGCCTTCGAGCATGTAGACCATAGGCGCGGCACCCGCGAAGAGCGTGCCCCGATGCGGTCCTTTCAGCCAGACCAGCGCTTGGTTCTCATCCTCGAACAGAATGGTCAACGCCTTGTAGATCCCGAGTATGGCTGAAATCCGCAGCAGCGTATCGAGTGGCAAGCTCAGGGGTTGGTGCTCGCGCGCCTTCTTCATCCACTGATGATAAGTTGATCGACCCGGATCCCCGAGGATAGCGATGCGTTCCGCCTCGCTCAGATCAAAGCGATCTGCAATTTCGCGAAAGGTCCTCAGACCTGGAGCGCTTGTCCGCTCGCGGTCCTCTCTGGAGATGGTGCGAAACTGCATGCCATCAGTCGAAGCCGACGCATTTGGAAAATTGGCAATCTGCATCGCTGGCCTCCTTTGTCTATTTGCAGACTTATAGTCTATATGTGGACAAGTCAATAGCAGAGAGACCTTTCATCCTGCGCGTGTCATTTTTTCCAGTTTCTTTGTTTCAGAGCAGGATGGAAAATACGGATTTTTGATCTTTTTAATTTTTCTTTTTTGCGGTTATCCCTTTGCCTCGTTTTCAAAGCAGAGTTTGCACCATAGGTTTTCCAACCCATTGGTTATCCACATTATTCGAACTCGCCCGCCGTTTTTCCCGCTCTTCTTGCCAGTCCAAGAGGCCCCCATGCTTTATAGTGATCACAGCACTGCCGGACAGAGTTCCGGCCCCTATCAGATCATTGTAACCCGCCTGATCCAGCCTCAGGACGGACAGGAGAGCTCGGCCGATGGCACGGGACCGGAAGAGACATGCGCAGGACGGGGAGGTGCCGACGGCACCGCCCGTTGCAGCCTCTTCCATTGCAGTTGCAAGTGTATCGCGCATTGAAGCCGCGATGTCCAAGATCGCGCGCGCTCTTCCGGCAAATCCTTCTGTTGGCTTGATCTGGGCACGGTTAGAGGACATGCACCAGCAAGCCACCACACGGCGGCACGAAGAGACAGAAGCCCAGGCCAGCGCCCGAGCATGGTTGGCGGCTCAGAACGAGATATCGGCCAACAAAGCGGCCGTATCAGCAAGCGACAAACCCGCTCCATAGCGCTCTCGGTTAATGTCGTGTCCCATTAGATCGGCTTTGACGCGCTCGGGAAAGTTCGCCTTCAACATGCGGTCCTCAAAAGCGTGACGCAGGCTGTAAACGACGTGATCGTCGGACTCCATAAGCCCGTTATTGCGTAGGAATTTGAGTTGTATTGCTGAAAGCGACGACGGTGTCTCACGGTAACGGGGAAAGCCGTTGGGAAATTCTCGCGCGGCCTCGAGTGCGACACCGACCAGCGGAATATCCCGGATCGCTCTTTTCGTCTTTACGATGCGGCCATCCGCCCGGATCTGGATGTGAGGGACATTTGCGTTCAACGCCATTCTAACTGGCGTGAGGGTTGCAACTTCCGACGGGCGCGCCCCGGTGTTGATACAGATCAGCAAGATCGCCTTGGCTTCCGGGTTGAGGCCGTCCAACACACCCGCAGCCAGGATGCGGTTCTTGATCCATTCCGAAGAAAACGGCGGTGGTGACACCGCATCAACTTTAGTCAACCGCCAGTTCCGCTTCGGAATCGGCGGGATAAAATCCAGACCCAAGGCATCAATCACCGTATGAAGCACGTTCGTCAACTTGTCGAAATCTTTGTTCGCGGTGTTGCTCGACCTGTCTTCCAGATCGATTTTTTCAACCCAGAACGAGCGAAATGACAAGAAGTCTTCACGCCGGATGGCCGTTAACGCCCCATCACCATTAACCGCAATCCATCGATTGAGTGCCCGTTTGAACGGATTCTCCCACTTCCTGATTTGATCACGGGATTTTCCCAAGCGTCGATCTGCCGTCAGCTTGTAAAATTCAGACCACAGTTCCGACATTAGCAGCGGTGGTGCTTCGGCAGTTCCCATCAAAGCGACGGTCTCATCTGCATCGACCTGATTATCTGTCACACTGATAGCTTCGATGCGATCAAGCAAAGCGTCGTCCGGCAGGGTTGCGACCTGTGTGACCGGCAGATAATTGAAGCCCCGTCCCTTTGCCACTTTTCGAACAGCCTCGAAAGCCGCGCGCGCGTCAGATGCGCGACCATCCAGCTTAGCCTGCCAATGTTCTAGCTGTGCCTCCCAAACATGAGGCGCCTTCTGCCAAGCCTGCCTGTGCGAGTCTGTCTCAAGCGAAATTGAGATTATTCGCTTACGCGCCTCAACCTGCTCATATCTCTTTGGAATGCGCCTCACGAGATACCATGTCTCGCCTCGCAAAGTCAGCTTTAGGGCTTTAGGCATGGCAGGCTCCTATACTCAAGAGCGGCCACTATATCCCTGCGTCATGCAAATTGACATGCAAATTGTCATGCAGGTCTGGCGTGTAAACGCCACCAATCACTAGATTATCGCTTCATAACAAGTGGTTAGGGAGTGGTAATTTTTTGTGTATGGCGGACCGAGGAGGATTCGAACCCCCGACCCCTTGATTCGTAGTCAAGTACTCTATCCAGCTGAGCTATCGGTCCGTGAGGGCAGCAATTAGACTCTGACGTCGGGCAATGCAAGGGCGTTTTGGAAGAAATTATGACGTCGCGCCGAAATTTCCCTTGGGCAGGGTGATACAGAAGGCGGTGCCCGTGGCGTCGCTGCGTTCGAGAATGAGCGTGCCGCCATGGCCGCGCACCAGTTCTGCGGCGATGGTCAGGCCAAGGCCGCTGCCGCCCTTGGTGGTGCCGCCCTGAAAGGGTTTGAAGAGATGTTCGCGCGCCCGTCGGGGCAGGCCTGGGCCGGTGTCCGCAACGCGGATCATCCATTCGGCGGCATCCTCATCGGCCATCACGCTGATCTCGCCGGGGCGGCCACTATTGACGATGGCTTGGCGGGCGTTGCGCACGAGGTTGCCGATGATGCGATAGAGCTGTTCGGCATCGGCCAGCACGACGAGGTCGCCGGGAACATCTTCGGCAAAGCTGACATCGGCATCGCCTGCGGCGAGACGCTCGCTGTCGATCACATCGGCCACGACATCCGCGAGATAGAGGCGGGCAAAGACGGGCCCCGGCTCTTCGGCCTTGCCATAGGCCAGCGTGGCTTCGCACAGATGCACGGCGCGGGTGAGGGCGTTGATGAGTTTGGGGGCGAGGCGTTTGACGGTGGGATCTTCGCTGGTTTCGATCCGGTCGGTGAAAAGCTGGGCGGAGGTGAGGATATTGCGCAGGTCATGATTAACCTTGGCCACGGCCCCGCCCAGCTGGGCGAGATGCTCTTTTTGCTTGAGGGCGCCGGTGAGTTGGGTTTGCAGAGATTGCAGGGTTTCCTCGGCCTCGCGCAGTTCCTTGACGCGGGCGGTGGGGCGCAGCACGCGGCGCACATCCTCGGGGGCGGCGGCATAGGTCTGCATGGCGGCAACCACGCGCTTGATCGGTTTGACTAGGGTCACGCGCACGGCGAGAAAGAGCAGCACAGCCGTGAAGATGGAAATCACCAGCGAAAGCCAGAGGATGCGCAGCCCGTAGTCGATCATCGCTGCGCGCAAGCCGGAGGAATCGAGCGTGATCTCGATCAACATCCCGCCCATGCGCACCGGCTCGCCGATGACACGGATGATCTGGCGCTCGGGTGTGACAAGCCGCATCATGGCATCGCGGATCAGGGTAATGGCGGGGGCGTCGCGCAGGTCGAAGGTTTGCGCCACGGGTTCGGGCACGGGGGAGGACAGGATCAACTGGCGGGCATCATCGCGCAGCAGCACGACGTTGAACACCTCGGCGTTGCGCAAGAGTTCTTCTTGCAGGTCAGGCGTCACCTCTTCATCGGCCAAAAGCACCAGCGAGGCGATTTGGGACCGTTCCAGCCGGGTCAGCAGGTAATCTTCGCGAAAGCGGGCGATGGAGGGGACAAAGATCAAAATCTCGGCCAGCATCACGAAAATGGCCGTCAGGATCAGGAAGCGCCCGGAAAGCGAATTCAGCAAAATGTCCCCTCCCGAGGATGGCTGCGATCAGGGTAGCCAGCGTTGCACAAAGCCAACGATACGCTTGACGCCTGCGCTGTCAAACAGGCGGGGCGAGAAATAGGCCCCGGCGGCGCGTTTGTTGATTTCGCCCATGGTGGGGTAGGGGGCAACCATATTGGCCACGTGTTTCATCTTGAGCCCGTTGGCGAGGACGAGCGCCCAGAGATTGATGAGTTCGCCCGCTTGCGCGCCCGCGATAGAGACACCGACGGGGCGGCCGCGCACCACCATGACCTTGATCAGACCGGCGGTTTTGCGGTCTGCAATGGCGCGGTCGTTGTGGGAATAATGGAAGCGGACGACTTCGAGATTGCCGCCGTGTTCCTGCCGCGCCTGAGCCTCGGTTAGCCCGACTTGGGCCAGTTCGGGATCGGTATAGGTGGCCCAAGGAATGTGATCGGTGCGATTTTTCGCGGGCAGGCCCAAGAGCGCCTGACGGATGATGAGGCCCGCGTGATAGCCCGCAACATGGGTGAATTGCAGCCCGCCCGCGACATCGCCAATGGCATAGACGCGGCGGTTGGTGGTGCGCATGGATGCATCGACCTTGATGCCGCGTTTGGTGGTTTCGATGCCTGCGGCGTCGAGATTGAGGCGATCTGTGTTGGACTTGCGGCCCACGGCCATGAGCAGGTGAGAGCCTTTGAAAATGCGCCCGTCTTTGGCCTCGATCTCGATGGCGCCCGCCTGTCCGCGAATTTCGGCGGCCAAGGCCCCTTCTTCGATCTCGATGCCCTCGGCGCGGAATTGGTCGATCACCACGGCGGCCATTTCGGGATCGTCATTGCCGAGCACCTTGGCCCCCTCGATCACCGTCACGGCGCAGCCCAAGCGGCGGTGCGCCTGCGCCATTTCCATGCCGATCGGGCCGCCGCCCACAACGAGCAGATGGTCGGGGCGTTCGCGCAGATCAAAGAGGGTTTCGTTGGTTTCATAAGGCACAGTGTCGAGCCCCGGAATGGGCGGGACAAAGGGGGATGAGCCGGTTGCAATGACGATGCGGCGGGCGGTGATGATGTGTTCGCCAGCCTTGACCTCGGTCGGTGAGAGGAATTCGCCGTAGTCACGGATCACGCGCACGCCCAAGCCTTCGAAACGCTCTTGGCTGTCGACGGGTTCGATCTGGGCGATGATATCTGCGACATGGTCCTTGGCGGCAGCGTAATCCACCTTGGGGCTTTGATCCGCGATGCCGAATTGGGCGGCGTGCGATTGGGCATAGGCCGCTTTGCCGCTGGCGATCAGCGCCTTGGAGGGCACGCAGCCAAAGTTGAGGCAGTCGCCGCCCATCTTGTGCCCTTCGAGCAGGATCACGCTTGCGCCCATTTGCACGGCGCCAGCGGCCAGCGACAGGCCGCCGGAGCCGGCCCCGATGACCAGAAGATCGGTCTTCAATCGTGTCATGTTCAGATTTCCTTTTTGCCACGCAGGGCCTTGAGGATCATCGGCATGGCGGCAAGCGCGCTGAGGCCCAGAATAGGCCCGATGATTTGGGGTTCCCAGAGCAGGGAAAGATCTGGGGTTCCACCCCGGTCAAACACCTCGCCCAAGCCCACGCCAATCCAAGTAAAGACGACGGCACCGGGAATGATGCCCAACACGGTGGTGAAGGCGAAGTTGAAAAAGCGCACGCCGACCAGAGCGGGCAAGAGATTGGCCACGAAAAACGGCACGGCTGGAACGAGGCGCATGAGAAAGAGCACGCTGATCTCGTTCTCATGCAGCCCTTCCTTGAGCCGCTTGAGCGTGCCATCGGAGGTTTCGAGCTTGGCGGCGAGGGTTTGGCCCAGCCCGGCGCGGGCCGCAAGAAAGATGGCGAAGGCCCCGAGTGAGGCGGCGATTACGTTAAAGCCCGTGCCCAGCACGAGGCCGAAGAGAAAGCCGCCCGTGACCGAAGCCACCGCCGCGCCGGGAAGCGAAAAGGCCACGATCACGAAATAGATTGCGATGAAGGCGAGCGCCATCAGGGTGATATTCGCGTCGCGATAGGCCAAGAGCGCCTCGCGGTTGTCGCGCAGCGTATCGAATGTGAGATAATCGCGGAGCGTGATGAACCCGACCACCGCTACGATCAGAATGATCGCCAGCGGCAGATGCCGTGCGACGGAGGGCTTTGCCCGTTTGCTGTTGCCTGTACTGTGATCCATGATCGCTATCGTCTCGCTTTGGGTTGGGCCTCTGACATCTAGTTGCATGCTGTGGGTGCCCTGCGCCAGTGGCCTCACGCGGGGGTGATCATGGGTGATGGGATGACGCGGTGTTGGGCCTGTGTTATGCAGAGTTTGTAACATTCATTGGCCCGGTTGGAGCATGTTTTTGTTGCAAATCTCTGGCCCGGGGTTTGACACGGGAAAATGGGCGCTCTATAGGACGGGCTTCGGATAGATATGATCGTTGCGCGATTCCTCAGACGCGTGGCCCAATAAGTCGGAGACGGAGCGATGAAACGCACCTTTCAACCCTCGAACCTCGTTCGCAAGCATCGCCACGGTTTCCGTGCGCGTATGGCAACCAAAGCTGGCCGCAAGATTCTGAATGCGCGCCGTGCACGGGGCCGCAAGTCGCTCTGCGCATAAGCGCGCGCGATAGTGAGACGAAAATGACACCGCCGGAGGCCCCCCGCAGTGATGCAGGGATAACGCCACCGGCGGTTTCGTCATGTTCACCGCGAGCCACTGAGCCGCAAGGCCATGTGCCGGAAAAATGGACAGTGCTGCGCAAGCGCGCTGATTTTCTGGCGGCGGCGCGGGCGCGGCGGCAGGGCACCGGATCAATGCTGGTGCAGGGGCGTGACCGGCGCGATGGTGATACGGCAATCCGGGTTGGGTTTACCTGTTCCAAGAAGGTTGGCAATGCCGTGGCGCGCAACCGTGCCAAGCGGCGGCTGCGCGCCTTGGCGCGCGAGCTTTTGCCCGCTCAGGGCCTGCCGGGATGGGACTATGTGCTGATCGGCAAGGCGGAAGAGACCGACGCGCGCCCCTATGAGGCGCTTAAGCGTGATCTGGCTTATGCGCTGCGCAAGCTGTCGGGGGGGGCATGAGCCCGCTTGCGCATGTGCTGGCGCTGCCTATTCGGGCCTATCGGCTGATCCTGAGCCCTTGGGTGGGCTGGCATTGCCGCTATCATCCGACGTGCAGCCAGTATGCGCTGGACGCGCTGGAAAAGCATGGCGCGTTGCGCGGGGGGCTGTTGGCGGGCTGGCGTATCCTGCGGTGCAACCCCTGGGGACAATGTGGCCATGACCCGGTGCCCGAGCCGCGCAAGAGGCGGGACGCTGCGGAATAAAAGGACGAATCGCCCTTTTACCTCATGCCTATCCATGCAATAGGGAAGCGCCAAACGAGCTGTCCATGGAGATATGCGATGGAGATTCGCGAGGCCCTCACCTTTGATGATGTTCTGCTGGTGCCGGCGGCATCGAGTGTGCTGCCCAACACGGCGGATACACGGACGCGCGTGACGCAATCCATCACGCTGAACATTCCACTTTTAAGCTCGGCCATGGATACCGTGACCGAGGCGCGCATGGCGATTTCCATGGCGCAATCGGGTGGCATGGGGGTGATCCATCGCAACCTGACCATCGAGGAACAGGCGCGCGAAGTGCGCCGCGTCAAGCGGTTCGAGAGCGGGATCGTCTATAATCCCATCACGCTCAGCCCTGATCAGACGCTGGCCGATGCCAAGGCGCTGCAGGACCGCTATAACGTCACCGGTTTTCCGGTGGTGGATGAGACCGGGCGCGTGGTGGGGATTGTGACCAATCGCGACATGCGCTTTGCCGAGGATGACCGCACTCCGGTGCGGGTGATGATGACGAGCAATGATCTGGCGATCCTGCAAGAGCCTGCGGATCGCGACGAGGCCAAGAGCCTGATGAAGGCGCGGCGGATCGAGAAACTGCTGGTGACAGACAAGGCGGGCAAGTTGACCGGCCTTTTGACGCTGCGTGACACAGAGCAAGCGGTGCTTAATCCGACGGCCTGCAAGGATGATCTGGGTCGGTTGCGGGTGGCGGCGGCGTCAACCGTCGGCGATGCCGGGTTCGAGCGGTCGCAGGCGTTGATTGATGCGGGCGTCGATATGGTGGTGATCGACACCGCGCATGGCCATTCCGAAGGCGTGGCGCGCGCCGTCGAGCGGATCAAGGCGCTGTCCAATGCCGTTCAGGTGGTGGCGGGCAATGTCGCCACAGCCGAGGCCACGCGCGCCCTGATCGGGGCCGGGGCTGATGCCGTCAAGGTGGGGATTGGCCCTGGCAGCATCTGCACCACGCGGATGGTGGCGGGTGTGGGCGTGCCACAGCTGACCGCTGTGATGGACAGCGCGCGCGCCGCAGGTGACGTGCCGGTGATCGCCGATGGCGGGATCAAGTTTTCGGGTGATTTCGCCAAGGCGATTGCGGCGGGTGCGTCTTGTGCCATGGTGGGCAGCATGCTGGCGGGCACCGATGAAAGCCCCGGTGAGGTCATTCTATATCAAGGGCGGTCGTTCAAGGCCTATCGCGGTATGGGGAGCCTTGGGGCCATGGCGCGCGGTTCGGCGGATCGCTATTTTCAAAAGGATGCCGCCAGTGACAAGCTGGTGCCCGAGGGTGTCGAGGGCCAGGTGCCCTACAAAGGCGCTGCGGGAAGCGTGATCCATCAGCTTGTGGGGGGGCTGCGGGCCGCGATGGGCTATACCGGCTGTGCCACGGTCGAAGAGATGCGCCATAACTGCCAATTCGTGCGGATCACCGGTGCGGGTCTCAAGGAAAGCCATGTGCATGATGTGCAGATCACCCGTGAGAGCCCGAACTATCGAATTGGCTAGGGTTTTCATTGTGTTGTGCGGTGTTCTTGAGGTGAAGCGGTGACGCCCGGCGCGCGCGTCGCCGCAGCCATCGAGGTTTTGGAGCGTATTCGCGGGGGCGAGCCTGCGGAAAAGGCGCTGACCAATTGGACGCGGACGGCGCGCTATGCTGGCTCCAAAGATCGCGCGGCGTTGCGCGACCATGTGTTTTCGGTGCTGCGCTGTTGGCGGTCTTGTGCTGCGTGGGGCGGCGGTGAGGATGGCCGCGCCCTCATGCTGGGCAGTTTGCGCCTGCAAGGGATTGATGCAGATACGATTTTCACAGGAGAGGGGCATGCGCCCGCGCCGCTGACGGAGGTTGAGCGCGTGTTGGCTGTGCCGGATGCGACGGCGGTGCGTGACTTGCCCGACTGGCTCTGGGAGCGGTTTGAGGCGTCTTTGGGGGCCAATGCAGAGGCTGCTGTTGAGGCTCTGCGCGTGCGGGCCCCGATCATGCTCCGGGTGAATGCAAGGCGTGCCACGCGCGCGGCGGCGCAGGCGCGGCTGGCCAGTGAGGGGATCGTGGCACAGCCGGTAGAAATTGCCAGACATGCGCTGCAAGTGATTGACGGCGAGAGGAAAATTACAACATCGCAGTGCTATGCCGAGGGCTGGGTCGAGCTTCAGGATGGCAGCAGTCAGGCGGCGATGGAGGCGCTTGAGCTGCCGGACGGGGCGCGGGTTCTGGATTATTGCGCAGGTGGCGGTGGGAAGGTGCTGGCCTTGGCCGCGCGCGTGACTGGCGCGTTCTTTGCCCATGATGTGGCCCCGCAACGGATGCGCGACCTGCCGGTTCGGGAGGCGCGAGCCGGGGTTGATGTGGGCCTTCTTACGCAGCCCGAGGGGGAATTTGACCTTGTTTTGTGCGATGCGCCCTGTTCGGGCAGCGGCACTTGGCGGCGCACCCCCGAGGCGAAATGGGCGTTGACACCGGAGCGGTTGGAAGAGTTGACGCGGCTGCAGCTGCGTATTCTGTCAGAGGCCGCGCCGTTGGTCGCCCCGGCCGGACGATTGGTCTATGCGACATGCTCTGTCTTAAAAGAAGAAAATCAAGACGTTATAGCGCGTTTTGCAAGTGAAAATCCCGAGTGGACGGTGCGCGAAATGCAGTACTGGCCGATTTCGGAAACGGGTGACGGGTTTTTTCTCTCTCAATTAGAGAGAGTATGTTAACAATCCATCAACCTTGACGGGTGGATTTGGCCACCGTTAAGTCTCGCTTAACTGTTCGTCCGTAAAACGGTGCAGGAATCGTGAAGCGAGGGCACGGCGTGGCGTTCATCCCGCAGGCAGGAGGACAATTTCAGCAAGCGGCGCTGCGGCTTGGGCCGCGTGCCGGTCTGTTGATGCTGGCGGCGGCGCTTTTTGCGGTTACGGCCTTCTTTGTGCCACCGGGTCAGGGGCAACGGCTTTTGGTGTTGGTCGCGGCGACGCTTGGCGGTGTCGCGCTCTGGGTTATGGTCATCACGAGGGGGATCAACCGGCGGTCCAAGGGAGGGCGGCAGGCGGTGGCGCATCTGGCACAAGACATGCTGGAGGCGGATCCGGTGCCGCTGGTTTTGACCGGGGGCGCGGGCCATCTGATCCATGCCAATGCCGCCGCGCGGCGCCTGTTGGCGGCGGATCGTGCAACGTCGCTTGTGGGTGCGCTGCGCGAAGTTCTGGCCAATCCCGAACCTATCCTGTTTCGGATGGAGGCGCGCGCGCTGGCCAAAGGGGCGGCGGTTGAGGATTTGGTGACGCGGGGCGGGCATCTGCGTATCGGTGTGCATCGGAGCGGCGACGAGCATTTCCTATGGCGGATCGAAAAATCTACTGAAAATGTGCCGCGCGAGGCCGAGGCGCAGGCCCTGCCGATGCTTACATTGGGCCGTCGCGACGCGGTTCTCTTTATGAATGCGGCGGCGCGGGATCTGGTGGGCGAGCGGGTACGGACGCTGGACCGGCTGTGCGTCACGCCGCCGCTGCGCCCCGGTGCGGTCAATGACATCGCGACCCCGGATGGCCCCATGCCCTGCCTTGTGGTGGTGCGCGAGGGGATGGCGGGGCGGCGTGAGATGTTTCTTTTGCCGGGGGTCGAGGGGGGCGCACGCGCGCCGGATGGCTGGGCGTTTTTCGATGCGCTGCCGGTCCCTCTGTTGAAGGTGTCGGCACGGGGGCTGATCCAGCTGTCAAACCGGCCTGCCCGCGAATTGCTGGGTGTTGAAAGCGTGACAGCCTTGAGTTTGGGAGATACGCTTGAGGGTCTGGGCCGGTCGATCACGGATTGGCTTGGGGATGCGGCGGCGGGGCGTGGCACGGTGCATGCCGAGTTTCTGCGCGTACGCCGCCAGGATCGCGAGGTTTTCGTGCAGGTCACGCTGAACCGTACAATGGAGGGGGACGAGCCGGTTTTGATCGCGGTGCTGAGCGATGCCACCGAACTCAAGACATTGGAGGCGCAATTTGTCCAAAGCCAGAAAATGCAGGCCATTGGGCAGCTTGCAGGAGGGGTTGCGCATGATTTCAACAACCTTTTGACGGCGATTTCAGGGCATTGCGACCTCTTGCTCTTGCGCCACGATCAGGGTGATCCCGACTACGGTGATCTCATGCAGATCAACCAGAATGCCAATCGCGCGGCGGCGCTGGTCAGCCAATTGCTGGCCTATTCGCGAAAACAGACGTTGCGCCCCGAGGTGATTGACCTGCGCGACACGCTTGCAGATCTCACGCATTTGCTAAACCGGCTGGTGGGAGAGAAGATTTCGCTCTCGCTCAGCCACGATCCAACGCTGGCCGCAATTCGTGCCGACAAGCGGCAGCTGGAACAGGTGCTGATGAACCTTGTGGTGAACTCGCGCGACGCCATGCCCGCGGGTGGGGAAATTCGGATTGTTACCCATAACCTGACCTTGACCGAGGCACTGTGTCGGGATCGGGCCGTGGTCCAGCCGGGGCGGTATGTTTCGGTGCAGGTGATCGATGCAGGAGCGGGGATCGCACCGGACAAATTGCAAAAAGTGTTCGAGCCCTTCTTTACCACCAAGCGCACGGGTGAGGGCACGGGCCTTGGCCTCTCGACGGCCTATGGCATTGTAAAACAGACTGGCGGTTTCATCTTTGTGGATAGTACTCTGGGCGAGGGCACCTGTTTTCAGTTGCTGTTTCCGGCCTATTTGGGCGAGCCGCAGAGCGTGCGCGAGGTGCCCCGCCTGGCGGTATCGGAAACGCGCGGCTGTGGCGTTGTACTGCTGGTGGAAGACGAGGCCCCTGTGCGCGCCTTTGCCAGCCGGGCGCTGCAATTGCGCGGCTTTACCGTGCTCGAGGCTGAATCGGCGGAAGATGCTCTGGAAATCCTCGAGGATCCGGATCTTCAGGTTGATGTGTTTGTGACCGATGTGGTCATGCCGGGGATCGACGGGCCCGGCTGGGTGCGGCGGGCGCTGACGACACGCCCTGCGGCACGGGTGGTGTTCATGTCGGGCTATGCCGAAGAGACCTTTGGCGACCGGCAGGCATGCATTCCGCAATCGGTTTTCCTGCCCAAGCCCTTTTCGCTCAATGAATTGACAGAGACGGTGCAGCGCCAGTTGAGGTAAGGGCAAGGCTTGCGAGGGCGCGGGCGATCAGGTCTGCGCGTCTGGCTCGGGCTTTGCTCGGGCGGGTTGGGGCGTATAGGCACCGCCTGCGCTGATCCCGGACCAGAGCGTGAAATCCTCGGCATATTTGCGCCGCAACCGGGTCTCGATCCGGGGCGAGAGGCTGAGGGGCAGGGCGGGGGAGCGGTTGAGCGGGGCAGGGTCGACCGCCACGCCAAGCCGGGCCGCGAGAAAGCTGCGCAACCCCGGCTGATCCTCGTAACGGAAAAGATGGGTAACCTGGGCCCCGTTGCGTTGGGGCTCTAGAAACTTGGCCTGACTGCCGACCCGGGCGTAAGCTGGTGGCTCGCCGGTGCAATAGGCGCTCACGAAATCATCAAAGCTGAGCCCTTGGGTGCTGTTGGCGTGGCCGGCAAGTTCCGGGCGCTGGCGGTAGCGATACCAACTCCCAAGCCAGTCGCGCGGTTCACGCATCACCGCAACGATATCAAACGGGCCGTCAAAGAAGCGCTCGATCATCGGTCGAAAGAATCGGTTGTAGCGAAACACTGGCGCATGTTTGAGCTCGGGCGGGGCCGAGACGGCAATCGCGGCCTGGGGGGCGAGGGCGGTCTCATAGGCGGTGCTGCCGGTCTTGGGGACCGACAAGAGCACCAGCCGCGCCTTGGAAAACACCAGCATTTGCGCCTCTCGCAGGGAAATTTCATCGGTTTCGGCTTGTGTAAACTACTTGTTAATCTTGCGCGCCGAAAGTGGGGGCATCAGAATTTTCTTGAAATGTTCACATTTTGTCCGCATAGAGATGAGAACAAGAGGTGAACGCAGGCAATGATTGCCGCCCGTGACAGGGTGTGGAATAAGGGACCGAACAAATGGCAACGGCAGATCTTCTCTCGATGGATAACAAGCGGAACGCGGACAAGCAAAAGGCGCTCGACAGCGCGCTGGCGCAGATCGAACGGCAGTTCGGTAAAGGCTCGATCATGAAGCTGGGCGGCGACAACGCCGTCAAGGATATCGAGGCCACGTCGACCGGCTCGCTCGGGCTCGACATCGCTCTGGGTATTGGCGGAATTCCAAAAGGCCGGATCGTTGAGATTTATGGCCCCGAAAGCTCTGGCAAGACCACGCTGACACTGCATTGCGTGGCCGAAGAACAAAAGAAGGGCGGGGTTTGCGCCTTTGTCGATGCTGAACACGCGCTCGACCCGGTCTATGCGCGGAAGCTGGGTGTTGATCTGGATGAACTGCTGATCTCGCAGCCCGATACTGGCGAACAGGCGCTCGAGATTGTCGATACGCTGGTGCGTTCGGGCGCAGTGAGCATGATCGTGGTCGATTCCGTCGCCGCCCTTACGCCCAAGTCGGAGCTTGAGGGGGAAATGGGTGATAGCAGCGTGGGCGTGCATGCTCGCCTGATGAGCCAAGCAATGCGCAAATTGACCGGCTCGATCAGCCGCACGAATTGCACGGTGATTTTCATCAATCAGATTCGCATGAAAATCGGTGTCATGTTTGGCAGCCCCGAGACCACGACTGGTGGGAATGCCCTGAAATTCTACAGTTCCGTGCGCCTCGATATTCGGCGCATCGGCTCGATCAAGGATCGGGACGAGGTGGTTGGCAACACAACCCGCGTCAAAGTGGTCAAGAACAAGGTGGCGCCCCCCTTCAAGCAGGTGGAATTCGACATCATGTTTGGGGAAGGGATCAGCAAGACTGGCGAGTTGATCGACATTGGCGTCAAGGCGGGCGTGGTCGAGAAATCCGGCAGTTGGTATAGCTATGGCGACCAGCGAATTGGACAGGGGCGCGAAAACACCAAGGGGTTTCTGCGCGACAATCCGGCCATGGCGATTGAGATCGAGGACAAGATTCGCGCCTCGCATGGGCTTGATTTTCACATGACCGAAAGCTCTGATGACGGCGATGTAATGGAGGCTTGAGGGCCGCTGAGGCGGAACTTGACCGACAGTAAGAGGCCCGTGCGCTGCGCGGGCCTTTTTCTTGCGGTGGACATGCCCGGACGGCCCCGTTAAATCAGCGGAACGCAGGCCCACACACGCCCCGGAAAGAGATGCCCATGCCCACGCTGAATGAAATCCGTTCCACCTTTCTGAGCTTTTTCGAGCGTAACGATCACCGCGTTGTCGACAGTTCACCGCTTGTGCCGCGCAATGATCCGACGCTGATGTTTACCAATTCCGGCATGGTGCAGTTCAAGAACTGTTTTACCGGGGTGGAGCATCGCGATTATGTGCGGGCGACCACCAGCCAGAAATGCGTGCGCGCGGGCGGCAAGCATAACGATCTGGATAATGTGGGCTATACGGCGCGGCATCACACGTTTTTCGAGATGCTGGGCAATTTCAGTTTCGGCGATTATTTCAAGGAACAAGCGATCCCCTATGCTTGGGATCTTTTGACCAAGGATTTTGGGATCGACAAATCCAAGCTTTTGGTCACGGTCTATCACACTGATGATGAGGCAGCGAATATCTGGAAGAAATACGCAGGCCTCAGCGATGACCGGATCATCCGGATAAAGACGGATGATAATTTCTGGTCGATGGGATCGACGGGCCCCTGCGGTCCTTGCACCGAGATTTTCTATGATCATGGCGACAGCATCTGGGGCGGCCCTCCGGGCAGTGCCGAGGAGGATGGCGACCGGTTCATCGAGATCTGGAACCTTGTCTTTATGCAGAATGAGCGGTTCGAGGATGGCTCGATGCGCGCGCTTGACATGCAGTCGATTGACACAGGCATGGGCCTTGAGCGGATTGGCGCGCTATTGCAGGGCAAGCATGACAATTACGACACGGATTTGATGCGCAGCCTGATTGAGGCGAGCGCGCATGCGACGAGCCAGGATCCGGATGGTCCGGGGCGGGTGCATCACCGGGTGATCGCGGATCACTTGCGGTCGACGTCGTTTTTGATGGCCGATGGCGTGATGCCGTCCAACGAGGGGCGCGGCTATGTGCTGCGCCGGATCATGCGGCGGGCGATGCGGCATGCGCATATGCTGGGGGCGAAGGACCCGGTAATGCACCGTTTGGTGCCTGCCTTGGTGGCGCAGATGGGGCAGGCCTTTCCGGAACTGGGCCGCGCACAGGCGATGATCGAAGAGACACTGAAGCTGGAAGAAACGCGGTTCAAGCAGACGTTGGAGCGCGGCTTGCGGCTGCTGGATGACGAGTTGAGCGATCTGGCCGAGGGCGCGGCCCTGCCGGGGGCGACGGCGTTCAAGCTTTATGATACCTATGGTTTCCCGCTTGACCTGACGCAGGATGCGCTGCGTGAAAAAGGGCGTGACGTGGATACCGCCGGGTTTGACGCGGCAATGGCCGAGCAAAAGGCCAAGGCGCGCGCGGCTTGGGCGGGTACGGGCGAGGCGGCGGATCAAGCGGTCTGGTTCGATATTGCCGAGGAAAAAGGCACGACGGATTTTCTGGGGTATGACACGGAGCGGGCCGAGGGGCAGATCGTGGCCTTGGTGCGTGACGGGGGCCGGGTCAGCGCGGCAACCATGGGCGAGAGCGTTCAGATCGTGCTGAACCAGACGCCGTTTTATGCGGAATCGGGGGGTCAGGTGGGCGATAGCGGCCTGCTCAAGACCGAAACAGGCCAGGTGCGTGTGGCCGACACGAAGAAGGTGGCGGGCGTTTTCGTGCATATCGCCGTGGTCGAAACCGGCGAGATCAAGGCGGGGCAGGCGGCACAGTTGGAGGTGTCGCATACCCGCCGCAGCGCGATCCGGGCCAACCATTCGGCGACGCATCTCTTGCATGAGGCGCTGCGCGGCGCGCTTGGCGAGCATGTGGCACAGCGTGGCTCGCTGAATGCGGAGGACCGGCTGCGGTTCGATTTCAGCCATGCCAAGGCGCTGAGTGCTGCGGAGTTGGAGCGGGTCGAGCGCGAGGTTAATGACTATATCCGCCAGAACGCGCCGGTTGAGACGCGGATCATGGCCCCCGATGACGCGCGTGCGCTTGGCGCACAGGCGCTTTTTGGTGAAAAATACGGCGATGAGGTGCGCGTCGTGTCTATGGGGCAGGCCGAGGGATCGGGCAAGGGCGCTGATGGTCGGACCTATTCGATCGAGCTGTGTGGCGGCACGCATGTGCGGCGTACGGGGGATATCGGTGTTTTCGTGGCGCTTGCGGAGTCGGCGTCGAGTGCTGGCGTGCGCCGGATCGAGGCGCTGACCGGTGCGGCGGCGTTCGATTATCTGAGCGGGCAGGCGGCGCGTTTGGGACAGGTGGCCTCGGACCTGAAGGCGCGGCCCGAGGATGTGGCGGAGCGCGTCAAAGTGCTGATGGAGGAGCGCCGCGCATTGGCCAATGAGGTGGCGCAGCTGCGCCGCGAATTGGCGATGTCAGGCGGGGCCGGGCAGGGAGGCGGCGCTGAGGCGCGCGAGGTGGGCGGTGTCAAGCTCATCGCGCAGGTGCTAACGGGCGTGCAGGGCAAGGATCTGCCGCCGCTTATCGACGAGCATAAGGCGCGGCTTGGCTCTGGTGCGGTCTTGCTTATTGCCGATACCGGCGGCAAGGTGGCTGTAGCGGCGGGTGTGACCGAGGATCTGACCGACAGGATATCGGCGGTGGAGATGGTGCGCGCGGCGGTGGCCGAACTGGGCGGCAAGGGCGGCGGTGGCCGTGCGGATATGGCGCAGGGCGGCGGTACGAGCATGGACGGGGCGGAGGCCGCGATTGCGGCGGCCACCGGGGTTATCGAGGGGGTCATGACCTCCTAGGGAGGATGGATGAGCGCCTATATCATTGCCCGGATCACGGTTACGAATCCGCTGGATTATCAATCCTATGCCAGTCAAACCGTGGCGACAGCCGAAAAGTTCGGCGGGCGGTTTCTGGTCAAGGGGGGCGCGCAGCAGGTGCTGGAGGGCAATTGCCCCGACCGGCATGTGATCATCGAATTCCCCGACCGGGCAAGGGCACTGGAGTGGTATGGCTCTGACGCCTATCGCCGCATTTTGCCACTGGCGCTGAACAGCAGTGAGCGTGATATCGTCCTTGTGGACGGTATCTAACTGAAACTACAGGAGAGTTCTACAATGCCTGCCCTCTGGATTGCCCATGTGACCGTGACCGACACCGAGGCCTATGGCCGGTATGCCGCCCTTGCCGGGCCTGCGATTGCCAAGCATGGCGGCGTGTTTATCGCGCGCGGCGGGCGGTTCGTGCAGTTGGAGGGCAAGGAGCGGCCGCGCAATGTGGTGGCGCGGTTCCCGAGCGTTGAGGATGCCGAGGCGTGTTACCACAGTCCGGAGTATCAAGCGGCGCTTGATCATGCGCGCGGGGCCTCTGAGCGGGAGTTGGTGATCGTCGAGATCACTGAATAGGCTGGACCGGCTGCCGCGTGGCCCTAGCTTTTGCGTCAAAGCAGGAGTGGGCGATGCGGTTTTTACTGACATTTTGGATGATCGTGGCGGGCAGTTTGGCCGGGGCTGCGGATCTGTCTGCACTCAAGGCACCGGGGGTGGTGGCGTTGATGCGGCATGCTTTGGCACCGGGAACGGGTGATCCGGCAGCGTTTCGGCTCAGAGACTGCGCAACGCAACGCAATCTGGATGCGCGGGGGCGGGCGCAGGCGCAAGAGACCGGAGCAGCCTTGCGGGCGGCGGGGGTGACATTTGATCACGTCTGGTCCAGCCGCTGGTGCCGCGCGCTCGACACAGCGGCGTTGATGGAGATGGGCACGGTGGTGGAACAACCGCCGCTCGATTCCTTTTACGCGGGGCAGGGTGACCCCGAGGGGCAGACCAAGGCGACGTTGGAGATGATCGAAACATTGCCCGAGGCGGCGCGGGTGCTGATCGTGACCCATCAGGTCAATATCACGGCGCTGACCGGCCTTGGTGTCGGATCGGGCGAGATTATCGTGACGCGGCGGGGGGCCAAGGGGCTGATCCCCGTCGGGCGTTATATGATCGCGCCTTGAAACAAAGTCCCCGGCGCGGGGCCGGGGACAATCGTTTTAGTCTTTCTTGGACATGCGCTTGCGCTCATGCGGATCGAGATAGCGTTTGCGCAGACGGATCGACTGCGGTGTCACCTCGACCAATTCGTCATCGTCGATATAGGCGATGGCCTCTTCCAGGCTCATGGTGATGGGCGTGGTCAGGCGTACGGCCTCATCGGTGCCCGAGGCGCGCACGTTGGTCAGCTTTTTGCCTTTGAGGGGGTTCACCTCGAGATCGTTGTCGCGGCTGTGCTCGCCGATGATCATGCCGGTATAGACCTTGGCCTGTGCGCCAAGGAACATGCGGCCACGCTCTTCGAGGTTCCAGAGGGCGTAGGCAACCGCCTCGCCATTCTCCATCGAAATGAGAACGCCCGCGCGGCGACCGGGGATCGGGCCGCGATGGGGGGCCCAAGAGTTGAACACACGGTTGAGCACGCCTGTACCGCGCGTGTCGGTCAGGAATTCGCCATGATAGCCGATGAGGCCGCGCGACGGCACATGGGCGATGATGCGCGTCTTGCCGGCACCCGAGGGCTTCATCTCGACCAGATCGCCACGACGCGGGCCGGTGATTTTCTCGATCACGGCGCCGGTGTATTCGTCGTCCACGTCAATCGTTACTTCTTCGATCGGTTCCAGACGTTCGCCCTTGTCACCTTCGCGCATCAGAACCTGCGGGCGCGAAATGCTGAGTTCAAAGCCTTCGCGGCGCATATTCTCGATCAGAACGCCCATCTGCAATTCGCCGCGCCCGGCCACCTCAAAGGCGTCACCGCCGGGGGTGTCGGTGACTTTGATGGCGACGTTTGATTCGGCCTCTTTCATCAGGCGTTCGCGGATCACCCGGCTTTGGACTTTTTTGCCTTCGCGCCCGGCGAGGGGGCTGTCGTTGATGCCGAAGGTCACGGTGATGGTGGGCGGATCAATCGGCTGTGCTTCGATCGGCTCTTCGACGGCGAGGGCGCAGATCGTATCGGCCACAGTTGCCTTGGACATGCCCGCGAGGCTGACGATATCGCCGGCTGTCGCCTCGTCGATGTCTTGGCTGGAAAGGCCGCGGAACGCTTGAATGCGGGTCACGCGGAACTGTTCGATTTTCTGGCCGATGCGGCTCAGGGCTTGGACGGTCTGGCCCACCTTGAGGCGGCCTGATTCGACGCGGCCCGTCAGCAGACGACCAACGAAGGGGTCGGCACCAAGCGTGGTGGCCAACATGCGGAAATCTTCGTCGATATGGGCGAGTTGTTTCGGCGCGGGCACGTGGTTGACGATCAGGTCAAAGAGCGCCGAAAGATCCTTGCGCGGGCCTTCAAGATCGTGATCGGCCCAACCGGCGCGGCCCGAGGCATACATATGCGGGAAATCGAGCTGATCGTCATTGGCATCGAGCGAAGCGAAAAGATCGAAACATTCGTTGAGCGCGCGGTCAGGCTCTGCATCGGGTTTGTCGACCTTGTTGAGCACGACAATGGGGCGCAGCCCGAGGCGCAGTGCCTTGGAGGTTACGAATTTCGTTTGCGGCATCGGGCCTTCGGCGGCATCGACAAGCAAAACGACACCATCGACCATGGACAGGATCCGCTCTACCTCGCCACCGAAATCGGCGTGGCCGGGGGTGTCGACGATGTTGATGCGGGTCTTTTTATAAAGAACGCTGGTGGGTTTGGCGAAGATGGTGATGCCGCGCTCGCGTTCCAGATCATTGCTGTCCATGGCGCGTTCATCGACGGCCTGATTGGCGCGAAAGGCACCGGATTGTTTCAGCAATTGGTCGACGAGCGTGGTCTTGCCGTGGTCGACGTGGGCGATGATGGCGATATTGCGCAGATCCATGGGGTGTAGCTGTCCTGACATTGTTCGCCTGCGCCCTATACGCCGCGACGCGGAAAGACCAGAGGCAAAGCATCCCTCGGGCCGGATCATGCCGCGTGGTTGTGTCGCTTTGGGAACAGGAGGGTGACACGGGGCAAGGCCAGCATACTCGGACCAAGGCGCTGTGCCAAGGCACCGTTGCCCAGTTTGAGGCGGGCAAGGCGGGGGGATTGCGCGGTGTCGGCGGGGCCGGGGCGGGTGCCGGGGATCACAGATGTGCCGGTTCCTGCGCCCAATCAGAGCGCAGGAACCGGCGAGGGCGCGTTAAAGGCAGCGCATCAGAACGGGATTTCGTCATCCATATCGCGCGCGGGGCGCGACCCACCGCCGCTTGATGCGGGGGCCGGGGAAGAGCCGTAGTCGCCGCCATAATCGCCGCCGTAGCCCTGATCCTGACCGCCGCCATAGCTGCCGCCGCCGCCACCACTGGCCCCGCCTTCGCCACGCCCATCAAGCATGACGAGGGTTGCATCAAAGCCTTGCAGCACGATTTCGGTGCTGTACTTGTCCTGACCGGACTGATCCTGCCATTTGCGGGTTTGCAGCTTGCCCTCCAAATAAACCTTGGAGCCTTTGCGCAGATACTGCTCGGCCACGCGCACCAACCCTTCGGAGAAGATGGCGACGGTGTGCCATTCGGTGCGCTCGCGGCGTTCGCCGCTGTTGCGATCCTTCCACGTTTCGGAGGTGGCGATGCGCAGGTTGCACACCTTGCCGCCGTTCTGAAAGGTCCGGACCTCGGGGTCGCGGCCCAGATTGCCGATGAGAATTACCTTGTTAACAGAGCCGGACATCGCGCCCTCCTTGAATCATGCCATGGTTCGCGTCTGACGGTTACACCACCGCATCGGCGTGAAGGAAAGGTTAAAATTGTCGGTAAATACGACGAAAGCTGCTGATCCGGGGCCAAGGGGCAAAAGAAGTCTCGAATTTTCGAAATTATTGCATATAGTGCGGCCAAAGTGGTGGATGAGGGCAGGACAGTAATGCGGTGGATCGCAAGCGCGCTTGTGGCCTTTGGGCTGATTTTTCCGGGTGTGTCAGAGGCGGATGTTCTCTCGAGCAAGAGCCGGGTCAGCCTGTTCAAATCTCAGACCAAGGTTCTCGATAACCGCGCGCGCCAGCAATACAACAATTCTGTGCGGCTTCAGCCAGAGCGGGTCAAGACGCCGACGATGTGGGATGATCTGTCCCCGACGTTCCGGGGGGCCTATCGCGGGCCATATCTTGATTTGGCCAAGCAGGCGGCGCGGCGGTATCAGGTGCCTGAGGATTTGTTTTTGCGGTTGGTGCAGCAGGAATCCGGCTGGCGGGCGGATGCACGCTCGCACAAGGGGGCGATTGGGCTTGCGCAGCTGATGCCTGATACGGCGCGCATTCTAGGTGTCAATCCACATGATCCGCGTGAAAACTTAGAAGGTGGCGCACGCTATCTAGCGGAGCAGTACCGCACGTTTGGGTCGTGGCGCCTGGCGCTTGCGGCCTATAACGCGGGGCCGGGGGCGGTGTCGAAATACGGCGGGGTGCCACCGTTTAAAGAGACGCGCAATTACGTCAAGGTGATCTTGGGCAGCTGATCCTGTGCGCAGTCAGGCGGCAAAACCGATCCGGTAGAGGTGAATCTCGTTGGCGGGATGTTTTTCGGCATTCACCACTTGGCCGTTGTGATGGTTGAAAAGCGCGCGCCAATAGGGCTGAATGATCACGCCCTCGTCGCGCAGGATGGTCTGTAGCTGTTCCATCACCGTGCGGCGGCGGTCGGCATCGCTCAGGCGGTTGGCCTCATCGAGCAGGGCATCGAATTTCTCATCCGCAAAGCCGCTTTCGTTCCAGGCGGCGTTAGAGCGATAGGCAAGGCTGAGCACCTGCACATCAAGCGGACGGTGGTTCCACTGTGTTGCGGAAAACGGAAATTCGCGCCAATTGGACCAAAATTCCGGGCCGGGCAGGATGCGGCGGCGCACGGTAAGGCCAGCGTCACGCAATTGCGCTGCGACCGCGTCGCCGGTGTTGCGCTGCCATTCGTCATCGACGGTGACAAGCTCGTGCTCAAAGCCCAAAAGCCCTGCCGCCTCGATGGTCGCGCGGGCCTGCGCGGGGTCATAGGGGGCTGGGCCGATATCGGCATAGGCGGGATGAATCGGGCTGACATGGTGATTGGCCGCTACCGTGCCGCGCCCGCCATAGCCCAGTTCAAGACAAATTTCGTTATCGACAGCGAGCGCCATGGCGCGGCGAATGTCGCGGTTGAGATAGGGGTTGGTGCCAACCATGCGCGCAGATTGTGAGGCGCGGATCACGGTTGTGGCGGCGGTTTCGGTGCGGGTGCTGGCCCAGCCAATCCCGTCCATCGCATCAATGAAATCGCCGACTGTTTCATAGAGAAGGTCAATCTCTCCGCGTTCCGCAGCGCCAAGCCAAGCCGAAGGGTTAAGGCCAAGGTCCACGAACTCTACCCGGTCAAGATAGGGCCCGCCAAACACTTCGGTGCCCCACCAGCGATGCTCGGGATGGCGTTCGAGAATGCACCGTTCGCCGGGAATAAGGCTGACGGGGCGGAACGGGCCGGTGCCGATGCCATTGAGGAACGGATCACCGCCGTCATAGCTTTCGTGCACAAGGGCGGCGGGATAATCGGCCATATTGGCGATGACCGAGATATCAGGTTGCGAGAGGCTGAGCACAAGGGTCAGATCATCAAGCACGGTGATGGCATCCTTGCGCGCCTGACCGGTATCGGGGTCGATCAGCCCTGCAAAGCGGCCAGCCATTGAATTGCGCTCGGCCGTGGTGTCGCACCAGCGGGCGATATTTCGGGCAACATCCCGCGCTGTAAAGGGATCGCCGTTGTTCCATGTCACATTGGCGCGCAGGTGCAGCAAATAGCGGGTGGCGTCCTCATTCACCTGCCAATTGTCGAGCAGCATGCCGGTAAAGGTGCCGTCGCTTTGGTATTCGACAAGATATTCCAGAAACCCGCGCGTTTGGTTGCCCAGTTCGCTCCAGTCATAGCTGCGCGGATCGCTCAGGGGCTTTACATTCTGCTGGATACGCAGGGTGCCGCCCTGAGCGATGGCGGGCTTTGCGTGCAAAGGTTGGCTGAGACCACCCAGCGCATAGGCTGCACCGGCGCTAAGACCCAAGGCCGTGGCGCGCGTCAGGAATTCGCGCCGCTGCATCCTGCCTGCGCGCAGGGCCTGCGCATCGCAAAGGGTGGCGGAGTGCGGAACGGGGGGGATTTGGCGCGGCATCAGGGGCTTTCGGTCTATGCGAGGCAGTCTGTTCTGCTTCATTAGATAATGCGCGTGCTCAAAGCGCAACCCGCTGCACGATATCGTGCACGCTCAGTGTGCTGCAGCCATTGGTTTGCGCGTGGTCGCGGCCTGACGCAGCGCCGATGGGCTAACGCCCGTGTGTTGCAGGATGAAGCGCGAGAAATAGGCGGCGCTGCCAAAGCCCAAGCTGGCAGCAATCTGGCCAATGGGCAGCTCGCCCGCTTCGAGCATGTCGCGGGCGGCGTGCAGGCTGCGTTCTGTCAGCAGGTCAGCGGCGGTCAGGCCTGAGGCCTGTTTGCACACGCGCGTCAGATGGGTTGGCGTGACGCCCAGCGCGCGCGCATAGACCGCCATGGCACGCCCGCTGGTGAAATCGCGGGCCACAAGGGCCGCATAGGCCTGCATGAGCCGGGTGCTGGAATTGGGCCGCTCTTGCGGTCCTTGGGCAATCATGGCGCGACGCAGCCAGACGGTCAGCATCCGCGCCTGTGCGTTAAGCGCCTCGTCCATGAACTCGCGGCGGGCGGATTGCTCGCGCTGCATCGCCTCGAGAATGGCGGTGAGTTCATTTTGGCTGGTAACATCGCGGATGCGCAGATGTTGCGCGTGATCCGGCATCAAGATGGGGCCGCCCGCAGGCAGGATGCAGACCAGACCAAAGCCGGTCTTGCCCAGATCGAGGGAAAACATCGACCCTGCGGGAATGGCCAGCGCATTATGCACGCCGATACCGCGCCGCACCCCATCGACAATGGCGATTCCCTGCCCACGGGTGATCCAGATGAGCGCGTGATCGGGGCATGTGTGCTGCAGCGTGAGGTGCCAATCGGTGCCCCGCGCCCATTGCGCCACGGTCTTGATCTCGGCATGTGGCATTCTGCGTGACCTCAAAAGTCGGGTTTTGGCAAGTATTGCACGTCAAATATGGCAAGTCAGGGGACAAAGTCTGAAAAATCTAAATAATGGGCCTGTTTCGGCGGTGCTATGCCCAAAGCCTGAGCAGGCTTGTGATTGACGGGTGACAGCATCTGTGTATAAAATGAACAAGTGTTCAATAAATCCGTTTCGAGGGAGGAAGCGCGATGTTCAATGCGGTCATGCAGTTTGATCTGGGCGAGGATGTGAACGCCCTGCGTGAGATGGTGCATCGCTGGGCGCAGGAGCGGGTCAAGCCGATGGCGGCTGAGGTGGACCGCAGCAACGCCTTTCCCAATGCGCTCTGGCAAGAGATGGGGGATCTGGGCCTTCTTGGGATCACCGTGCCCGAGGAATACGGCGGGGCTGGGATGAGCTATCTTGCGCATGTGATCGCGGTTGAGGAAATCGCGCGGGCCTCTGCCTCTGTTTCGCTGAGCTATGGCGCGCATTCCAACCTCTGTGTGAACCAGATCAAGCTGAACGGCACAGAAGCGCAGAAGCGGAAATATCTGCCCGGTCTGGTAAGTGGTGCGCATGTGGGCGCGCTGGCCATGTCGGAGGCGGGTGCGGGCAGCGACGTGGTGAGCATGAAGCTGCGCGCCGAAAAGCGCAATGATCGCTATGTTCTGAATGGCACGAAATACTGGATCACCAATGGGCCGGATGCCGATACCCTGGTGGTCTATGCCAAGACTGATCCAGAGGCGGGCAGCAAGGGGATTACCGCCTTTCTGATTGAGAAGACGATGACCGGGTTCAGCACATCGCCGCATTTCGACAAGCTGGGGATGCGGGGCAGCAATACGGCCGAGTTGATCTTTGACGATGTGGAGGTGCCGTTCGAGAATGTGCTGGGCGAAGAGGGGCGCGGCGTGCGCGTGCTCATGTCGGGCCTTGATTATGAGCGGGTCGTCTTGGCGGGGATCGGGACGGGCATCATGGCGGCCTGTCTGGACGAGATCATGCCCTATCTGGCGGAGCGCAAGCAGTTTGGCCAGCCGATCGGGAATTTTCAGCTCATGCAGGGCAAGATTGCGGATATGTACACGGCGATGAATTCGGCGCGCGCCTATGTCTATGAGGTGGCCAAGGCCTGTGACCGGGGCGATGTGACCCGGCAGGATGCGGCGGCCTGTTGTCTTTATGCCAGTGAGCAGGCGATGGTGCAGGCGCATCAGGCGGTTCAGGCGATGGGCGGGGCGGGGTTTTTGGCCGATGCGCCGGTGGCGCGCCTGTTCCGGGATGCCAAGCTGATGGAGATCGGGGCGGGCACGTCGGAGATCCGGCGCATGTTGGTGGGCCGCGAGTTGATGGGAGCGATGGCATGAGAGCGATCATCTTCGCCGCATTGATGCTGCCGGTTCCTGCCATGGCGCAGGACCTTATTTTTGATATCGCGCCGGTGGCGGCCTGTTTGCAATCGGGTGGTGGCGAGGAGTGCGTAGGCATCGCCGCAGAGGCTTGTATCAACGCTACTCCCGGCGGCTATTCCACTGTGGGCATGGGCGCCTGCACGGAGTACGAGCGGGCCGCTTGGGATGGCTGGCTGAATGAGTTGTATCAGGCGCTGTCCACGAAATTTGAGGCGCAGGATGCCGAAGCCCCACCCTATGCCCCAAAGCAGGCCGAGGCCTTGCGCGAGATGCAGCGGGCGTGGATCGGGTTTCGCGATGCGAAATGCAGCTATGTCGCGTCGCAATGGGGGGGCGGCACGGGGGCGGGACCGGCCTCGGTCAGTTGTCATCTACATGAGACCGCGCGCCAGATGCTCTATCTGCAATCGAGCCAATTGGGGGAATGATCCCATGCCGCGCCGTCTGTTCTTTGTGCCGGTGCTGGCGCTGATTGCGGCGGTGGCTGGCATCGGGCTTTTGCTCGGGGGGCGGGCGGTGTTGACGACCGAGACCGCGGTGATCGAGCGGGTCGCAGCCCGGTATCTGGAAGAGGCGGGGCAAGGGGCGTTGCGCAGCGATTGCGCGGCGCGCCCGGCAACCAGCGCCGATCTGTGGTTGGTGGTGGTGTGCGGTCGCTATGAATATTTCGTCGATGCCTATGGGCGGGTGGCGCATGTGAATGTGGCGGAGGTCACATCATGAGCGGGATGCGCCCTTTGCTGCGGTCTGCGCCCTATGCGCAGCTTTGTGATGGGTTTCGGTGGAGCATCCCGACGCGTCTGAACATGGCGGCGCAGGTCTGTGACAGTTGGGCCGAGGCAGAGCCTGCGCGTGTGGCGATCATTGATCTGTCGGGCGAGGGGCCGCGTGATGTGACGTATGGCGCGCTGCGCATCATGGCGGATGGGCTGGCGCATATTTTGGTGGCGCGCGGAGTGCAGCGCGGCGACCGGGTGGGCGTGCTGCGCAGTCAAGGCGGGTGGTGTGCGGCGGCGCATATTGCGATCTGGAAGATTGGCGCGATTTCGATCCCGCTCTTCAAGCTCTTCAAGGAGGATGCGCTGGTCAGCCGGGTGGGCGATGCGGGGGCAAAGGTGGTTGTGACCGATGTCGAAGGTGCCGCGATGCTGCGCGCCTTGCCGGGGGTAACACCGCTTATACCAGAGCATGAGGCACTGCCTGAGGGACGATTCGCAACCGTGGACACGGGGGCCGAAGAGCCCGCCGTGCTGATCTATACCAGCGGCACCACGGGCAGCCCCAAGGGTGCGCTGCATGCGCACCGCGTGCTGACCGGGCATTTGCCCGGCGTCGAGATGAGCCATGATTTTCTGGGTCAACCCGGCGATTGTCTTTGGACGCCTGCGGATTGGGCGTGGATCGGCGGGCTGTTTGATGTGCTGATGCCGGGCTTGGCGATTGGCGTGCCGGTGGTGGCGGCGCGGATGGCCAAGTTCTCGCCTGAAGACTGCGCGAGCATCATATCGCAAGGCTCTGTTAAAAATGTGTTTTTTCCGCCCACTGCGCTGCGGATGCTCAGGGCTGCCGAGGCGCGCATCGCGGGCCTGCGCAGTGTTGCCAGCGGCGGCGAGCCGCTCGGGGCAGAAATGCTGGAGTGGGGGCGCCGCGCCTTTGGCGTGACCATCAACGAATTTTACGGCCAGACCGAATGCAATATGGTGGGCACGTCTTGTGCGGCGCTCTATCCGGCAGTGCCGGGCAGTCTGGGGCGCGCGGTGCCGGGGCATGATGTGGCGGTGATTGATGCCAACGGCTGCGTCACAGAGGGCGAGGGCGAGATTGCGGTGCGGCGTGGTTCCGCCTCGATGATGCTGGAGTATTGGCAAAGACCGCGTGAGACAGCAGAGAAATTCCGTGGGGATTGGTTGCTGACCGGCGACCGAGGGGTGATCGAGGGCGGGCATATCCGCTTTGTGGGCCGCGAGGACGATGTGATCACGAGTGCGGGCTATCGGATCGGACCTGCGGAGATCGAAGATTGCCTGCTGACCCATCCGGCTGTGGCGACCGTGGGCGTGGTTGGCAAGCCCTGTGCCCTGCGCACCGAAATTGTCAAAGCCTATGTGGTCTTGAAACCCGGTCACGCACCGTCCGAGGCGCTGACGCGGGCGCTACAGGATCACGTCAAAGGGCGGTTGGCGGGCTATTCCTATCCGCGCGAGATTGCCTTTCTCGCCGCGCTGCCCATGACCGTGACCGGCAAGGTCATCCGCAAGGACCTGAAGGCGCGGGCCGTGGCGGAGGGGCAGACGTGATGCGCGTTGACCATGAAAAAAGGGCTGGCGTATGTGCCAGCCCTCAGTGTCCGATCCAATTTGGGAGGGGATCAGAATTTCATCACATAGGCGACGTTGAAGACCCACGGGTCGATCTTGACCTTGCCGATCTGCGCGCCGCCAACTTTGACGTCGGTTTCGATGTCGATGTAGCGCACATCAAGACGCACAGCGGATTTCTCGCTGATGGCGTAATCGGCACCTGCGTGCAGCGCGAGACCCCAAGAGTCGTCGAGGTCAAGCGAGACACCCGCCAGCGGACCTTTGCCTTTTTCATCGAAGAAGTAGGTGTAGTTGACGCCGACGCCGACGAAGGGGGTGAAGGCGCTGGAATTGGTGAAGTGGTATTGCAGCGAGAGGGTCGGCGGCAGGTGCTTGACCTCGCCAACCTGACCGGCACCGGCGAGGTCGACGTCATGCTCGAAGGGCAGCGAGGCCAAAAGCTCGATGCCAACATTCTTGGCAATGAAGTATTCCACCGTGATCGTCGGGCTGAGCGCGCCATCGGCGCTCACGCGGCCCACGGCAGTTGTCGTGGCGCTATCGGGTTCGATCCAGCCAAGACCGAGGCCGAGCAGGAAGTCGCCCTTTTCCTGGGCGAAGGCCGGAACTGCCGCAGAGGCAAGCAGAGCCGAAAGGGTGAGGGCGGTAAAATGTTTCATGGTCTGTCCACTCTTGTTCTTACAAGGGGCGGTATGCGCGCATTCGACTCGGAAAACTTTGATATGGGTCAAGTAGGCCCTTGGCCGCGAGGGCGCGGTATATTTGCAACAATCGTGCCAAGGCAGGGAGAGGCTCTATGCGTTTGACATCATCGGTTCTGACGGGGTCTGAGGCGTTCAAGGCCAATCGGGCCGGGCATCTGGAGGCGTTGCGCGTGGTGCGCGAGGCTGCCGAGTGGGCGGCGGCGGGGGGCGGTGCGCAGGCCCGCGAGCGGCATTTGTCACGCGGCAAGATGCTGCCCCGCGACCGGGTGGCGGGATTGCTTGATCCCGGCAGCCCGTTTCTAGAGGTGGGGGCCACGGCGGCGCATGGGCTTTATGAGGGCGCGGCACCCTGTGCGGGCGTGATTGCCGGCGTCGGGCGGGTCATGGGGCGCGAGGTGATGGTGGTGTGCAATGACGCCACTGTGAAGGGCGGCACCTATTATCCCATGACGGTCAAGAAGCACCTGCGCGCGCAGGAGATCGCCGAGGAATGCCATCTACCTTGCGTCTATCTGGTGGATAGTGGCGGTGCCAACCTGCCCAATCAGGATGAGGTTTTCCCGGACCGCGACCATTTCGGGCGGATTTTCTACAATCAGGCGCGGATGAGTGCCAAGGGGATCGCACAAATCGCGGTGGTGATGGGCAGTTGCACCGCCGGTGGTGCCTATGTGCCTGCGATGTCGGATGTCACCATCATCGTGCGCGATCAGGGCACGATCTTTTTGGCTGGACCGCCTTTGGTCAAGGCGGCAACCGGCGAGGTTGTCACCGCCGAGGATCTGGGCGGCGGTGATGTGCATACGCGCCTTTCGGGGGTGGCGGATTATCTGGCCGAGGATGATGGGCATGCGTTGGCATTGGCGCGGCAGGCGGTTGGATCGTTGGGCAAAGCGAATGCGCCGACCCTGCGTTGGGAGGCATCCGAAGAACCGGCCTATGACCCCGAGGACTTGCTGGGCGTCGTGCCTGCTGATCTGCGCACACCCTATGACATCCGCGAGGTGATCGCGCGCGTCGTCGATGGCTCGCGTCTGGATGAGTTCAAGGCGCGGTTCGGCGAGACGCTGGTCACGGGCTTTGCCCATATCAAGGGTTGTCCAGTGGGGATCATAGCCAATAATGGCGTCTTGTTCTCAGAGGCTGCCCAAAAGGGTGCGCATTTCGTAGAATTGTGCAGCCAGCGGCGTATACCCCTGATCTTTTTGCAAAATATCACCGGTTTCATGGTGGGACGCAAATATGAGAACGAGGGCATTGCGCGTCACGGGGCCAAGATGGTGACGGCTGTGGCGACGACCTCTGTGCCCAAGATCACCATGGTGGTGGGCGGCAGTTTTGGCGCGGGCAATTACGGCATGGCGGGGCGCGCCTATCAGCCACGCTTCATGTGGTCTTGGCCGAATTCCCGCATTTCGGTGATGGGCGGCGAGCAGGCGGCGGGGGTGCTGGCCACGGTCAAGCGGGACGCCATCGAGCGCAAGGGGGGCACGTGGTCGGCCGAGGACGAGGCCGAGTTCAAGCGCCCCACGGTCGAGATGTTCGAGCGGCAGGCGCATCCGCTTTATGCGTCGGCGCGGCTTTGGGATGATGGGATCGTGGACCCACGCAAAAGCCGCGATGTGCTGGCGCTGTCCTTGCGCGCGGCGCTCAACGCCCCGGTGGAAGAAACGCGCTTTGGCGTGTTTCGGATGTGAGGGGGCGTATGCGAAAAGGCAAGATCACCCGCCTTTACAAGGGCCCGCGCCGAGATCCAAAATGGGACGTTGGAACGCCGCCGAACCCGCGCGACCGCTCGCCGTTGCGCCCTGCGCGGTGTAGGTTGCGCGATCGGCTGCTTGATCCCGCGCTTTACAGGCGCGGTGTGATGGTGGCTGCAGCGGTCGCCTTGGTCATCCTGCCGCTTGGGGCGGATGCTGTTGCGACGGTGCGGATCGGTTTGATCGGGCTCACCGGGGCGCAGAGCACTGGGTGTCGTCTGGTGAGTGTGACCGATGGAGACACACTGCGCCTCTATTGCCCAAACAGAGGGTTGATCCAAGCGCGCTTGACCGGGCTCGACACGCCTGAGTTCTTTTCGCCAAAATGTGCGGCCGAGTTCAAGAACGCGCTTCGGGCGAAATGGGCGTTGCGATGGATGCTGATGACATCCAGAGATTTGAAATTTGTCCGCGAAGGGACCGATCATTATGGTCGCGCCTTGGTTTTTGCTTCGGCGGACGGGGTGCCAGTGGCACGCGCCATGATCTCGCGCGGATTGGCGCGACCCTATGATGGCGAGGCGCGGCTGGGATGGTGCTGAGAGGGATCAAAATGAGGCAAGCCGTGGAAATTGAGTATTTGAAGACCGATGAATGCGGGGGCGCGTGCCATGTTTGAACGTATCTTGATCGCGAACCGGGGAGAGATTGCCTGTCGGATCATGCGCACGGCGCGGGCGATGGGCGTCGAGGTGGTGGCGGTCTATTCCGACGCGGACCGGGATGCGGCGCATGTCGCGCTGGCGGACCGCGCGGTATGGATCGGCGGCGCGGCCCCGGCGGAGAGTTATTTGCGCGGTGAGGCACTCATTGCGGCGGCGCTGGAAGCTGGGGCTGAGGCCATTCATCCGGGCTATGGGTTTCTGAGTGAGAACCCCGATTTCGTCGAGGCGGTCGCGGCGGCGGGGCTGGTCTTTATCGGGCCGTCGGCGCGGGCCATTCGGGCGATGGGCCTCAAGGATGCCGCGAAAGTGTTGATGGAGCAGGCGGGCGTGCCGGTGGTGCCGGGCTATCACGGGGCCAATCAGGACCCTGAGCATCTGGCCGGGGCGGCGGAAACTATCGGCTATCCGGTGCTGATCAAGGCCGTGGCGGGCGGCGGCGGCAAGGGCATGCGTCTGGTCGAGCAACCCGAGCACTTTGCCGATGCTCTGGAAAGTGCGCAGGGCGAGGCGCGCACGGCCTTTGGCAATGCAGCCGTGCTGATCGAGAAATACATCCAGAAGCCCCGGCATATCGAGGTGCAGGTGTTTGGCGATGGCAGCCGCGCGGTGCATCTTTTTGAGCGGGACTGCTCGCTGCAACGGCGGCATCAGAAGGTGATCGAAGAGGCCCCCGCGCCGGGCATGACCGAGGCGATGCGCGCGGCGATGGGACAGGCGGCAGTGCGCGCGGCAGAGGCGATTGGCTATAGTGGGGCGGGCACGGTCGAGTTTATCGTCGATGGGTCTGACGGGCTGCGCGCCGACCGGTTCTGGTTCATGGAGATGAACACCCGCTTGCAGGTCGAGCATCCGGTTACCGAGGCGATCACCGGCGTCGATCTGGTCGAATGGCAATTGCGGGTGGCGGCCGGTGAGGGGCTGCCCGCGCAGCAAGAGGAACTGACGATCAACGGCCATGCCTTTGAGGCACGGCTTTATGCCGAGGATGTACCGAAGGGGTTTTTGCCCGCGACGGGGCGGCTCTCGCATCTGGAGTTTCCGGCGCTGGCCCGCGCCGATAGTGGCGTGCGAGCGGGCGATGAGATCAGCCCTTGGTATGATCCGATGATCGCCAAAGTGATCACCCATGGCCCGACGCGCGCTGTGGCGCTGCGGCGTCTATCCGCAGCACTGGAAGGCACAGAAGTGGCTGGCACGGTCACGAACCTTGGGTTTCTGGGGGCCTTGGCGCGGCATGCGGGCTTTGCCGGTGGGCAGGTTGATACCGGGCTGATCGCGCGCGATATCGAGACATTGGTGGTGGTGCCTGAGGCGGGGCCGCAGCATGTGGCCTTGGCCGCACTGGCGGGGCTGGGGCTGCTGGAGGGCGCGTCGTCTGATGCGGGCTTTGTTCTATGGGCCTCGCTGGAGCGTGAGGTGCGATTGATCCATGGCGGTGCAGAGATCGTGGTGCGGGTCGCCACGCAGGGCGCTGCGGCGCATGATCTGCAGGTGGCTGACGTGCGGGTCGAGGCGCGGCATCTGGGCGGCAGTTGGCGGCTCGATGGTCAGCCTGCGCCGTCAGTGGCGGTCGATGGCCACCGGATCACGGTATTCGCACGCTATGGGCTGGTCTTTGATCTGGTTGATCCCTTGGCGCGGGAGGGGGCCGCCGGGGGTGATGCCACGTTGATCGAGGCCCCGATGCCGGGGCTGGTCAAGGCGGTCTATGCCACGCCGGGGCAGGCGGTGGTGAAGGGCGACCGGCTGGCGGTGCTGGAGGCGATGAAGATGGAACACAGCCTTTTGGCCGCGCGCGATGGTGTGGTGGCCGAGGTGCTGGTTGCGCCCGGGGATCAAGTCAGCGCCGGGGCGGCGTTGGTGCGGCTGGAGGAGGAGGGCGCATGATCCGGCTTCATCATGTGCCGCTGGCGCGGTCGCTGCGGGTCATGTGGCTTTTGGAGGAGCTGGGGCTGGACTATCAGGTCGCGTATTATTCGATCCGCGACGGCTCTATGCGCAGCGCGGAGTTTCTGGCGCTGTCGCCTGCCGGTCGCGTGCCGGTGCTGGAGCATCAGGGCGCGGTCTGGTTCGAAAGTGGCGCGATTGTGCAGCTTTTGTGCGAGACCTATCCAGAGGCTGGCTTGATGCCTGCGCCGGGGAGTGCGGAGCGGGCGCGGTGTCTGGAGATTTTCGGCTATGCCGAAACGGTGGGGTGTCTTTTGGAAAACCTTAATCTCAATCAGGTCTTTTTGCGCCCGCCCGCGCAGCCCGCGCCGGTGGTGGTCAAGCTGCTGAATGCCCGCCTGCGCGCCAGCCTTGCGGCGATGGAGGCGCGGATGGAGGGGGAGTATCTGTTGCCTTCCGGCTTTTCGGCGGCGGATGTGATGTTTGCCTATGGGTTTGAATTGGCGCGATATTACGTTGATCTGGACGCTTATCCGCGCCTTATGGCCTATTGGGCACGATTGCGCGCGCGGCCTGCCTATGTGCGGGCCAAGGCGCGGGACGGGGTGCAGGATCTCTATACCCAAGAGTTTTATCCGGTGCCGGAGGGGGCATGATGGGCGCGCGTGTCGAGATTTTCGAGGTTGGTCCGCGAGACGGGTTGCAGAATGAGGCGCGGCACATTCCAACGCGAGACAAGATCGCGCTGGTGGATTGTCTGAGCGACGCGGGCTTTGCGCGGATCGAAGTGGCAAGTTTCGTCAGCCCCAAATGGGTGCCGCAGATGGCGGATTCGGGCGAGGTGCTGCGCGGTATTCGGCGCGCGCCGGGGGTGCGCTATGCAGCGCTTGCACCGAATATGCGCGGGCTTCACGATGCGCTCGAGGCGGGGGCAGATGAGGTGGCGATCTTTGGTTCTGCGTCAGAGGGGTTCTCGCGTGCTAATATCAACGCCACGATTGACGAGAGCCTTGCACGGTTCGCGCCGGTGATGGCGGCGGCGGGGGCCGAAGGGCTGCGGGTGCGGGGCTATGTGTCTTGTGTGGTCGAGTGCCCCTATGACGGGCCGGTGGTCCCTTCCGAAGTGGCGCGAGTGGCCGAGGCGCTGTGGGCGATGGGGTGTTACGAGATCAGCCTTGGCGACACCATCGGGCGCGGCAGCCCCGAGGCGGTTGCCGCGATGCTGGCGGCGGTTGCCGAGGTGGTGCCGGTGGAGCGTTTGGCGGGGCATTTCCACGATACGTCGGGCCGTGCCCTTGAGAATATCGAGGTGGCCTTGGCGCAGGGGGTGCGGGTGTTCGATGCGGCTGTGGGCGGTCTTGGGGGGTGTCCCTATGCGCCGGGGGCGGCGGGAAATGTGGCCACTGAAGCCGTTCATGCGCGGCTTGCGGCGCTTGGGTATGAGACTGGGCTGGATGCGGGCGTGTTGGCGCGGGCGGCAGATATGGCGCGGGCGATGCGCGGTGCGGGGCAAGACTCGTGACAAGGGGATGGCGATGAGCGAGACGATCAGCATCGAGAGAGACGCGCGGGGGGTGGCAACCCTTACGCTGGCGCGGGAAGACAAGCATAATGCCATGTCGGCGCAGATGATTGCGGAATTGCATGAGGCCGCCGAAGCACTGGGTGCGGATGACGGCGTGCGGGTTGTTGTTCTGGCGGCGCGCGGCAAGACATTTTGCGCGGGGGGCGATCTGGGCTGGATGCGCGATCAGTTCGACGCCGAACCCGTGCAGCGCGGGCGTGAGGCCGCCAAGCTGGCGCAGATGCTGCGCGCGCTCGATTCGATGCCCAAGCCATTGATTGGCCGGGTGCAGGGGAATGCCTTTGGCGGCGGTATCGGCCTGATGAGCGTTTGCGATGTGGCGATTGGGGCGGATCACGCGCTGATGGCGCTGGCCGAGACGCGTCTTGGGCTGATCCCGGCCACGATTGGCCCTTATGTGGTGGCGCGGATGGGGGCGGCCCGCGCGCGGCGCGTTTTCATGTCTGGCCGCCGGTTCGATGCCGCCGAGGCGGTGCAGCTTGGCCTATTGGCGCGGGCGGTGCCCGAGGCGGATCTAGAGGCCGCTGTTGAGGCGGAAGTTGCGCCCTATCTTGACTGCGCGCCGGGTGCTGTTGGGCAGGCCAAGGCGTTGGTGCGCGCGCTTGGTCCGCGCATTGACGAGGATACGATTGCCATGACGATCAGCGCGCTGACGGACTGCTGGGAAGGGGCGGAGGCGCGCGAAGGCATCGGGGCTTTTTTCGAGCGACGCAAACCGCACTGGCAGGGCTGAGTCGCGCGGATTTGCCGCGTTCCGGCATGTGAAAACGCTGCTCTGCGGGGTTTTCTGGGCTTATTCGGCATACCGTCGCATGCAAAACGCGAAAATCCGGCGTTTGGGGGGGGCAAACCTGCGCGCGCTCGGTTGACCCCTGACCGGGGCGGGTTTAAACCCGGCGTAGTCATGCAGCCATCTTGATGCGCCGATCCATGCGCATGAAAGGAGCCACCTCGTGGAAGAGATGCTGAGGGAATACCTTCCCATCCTCGTTTTCCTGGCCGTTGCCATTGGATTGGGCCTTGTTCTGATCCTCGCCGCCGTTGTTCTGGCCGTGCGCAACCCCGATCCCGAAAAGGTCAGCGCGTATGAATGCGGCTTTAACGCCTTTGACGATGCGCGGATGAAGTTCGACGTGCGATTCTACCTCGTGTCGATCCTGTTCATCATTTTCGACCTCGAAATTGCGCTGCTGTTTCCATGGGCTGTCGCGTTTCAGGATCTGAGCATGACGGCGTTCTGGTCGATGATGGTATTTCTGGCCGTGCTGACCGCCGGGTTTGCCTATGAATGGCGCAAAGGAGCGATGGAATGGCAGTGATGACGGGTGCCCATACCGCAGGGCCGGATCGCGAGGTTGCAACGCAAGCGCTGAATGCCGAGTTGCAGGACAAAGGGTTTTTGCTGACCTCGACCGAGGATATCATCAATTGGGCGCGCACCGGGTCGTTGCACTGGATGACCTTTGGTCTGGCCTGCTGCGCGGTCGAGATGATGCACACCGCCATGCCCCGCTATGACGTTGAGCGCTTTGGCTTTGCGCCGCGCGCCAGCCCACGTCAATCGGATGTGATGATCGTGGCGGGAACGCTGACCAACAAGATGGCCCCGGCGCTGCGCAAGGTCTATGACCAGATGCCCGAGCCGCGGTATGTGATCTCGATGGGTTCCTGTGCCAATGGCGGCGGCTATTACCACTACAGCTATAGCGTTGTGCGCGGCTGCGACCGCATCGTGCCGGTTGATATCTATGTGCCGGGTTGCCCGCCGACCGCCGAGGCGCTGGTTTACGGTATCCTGCAATTGCAACGCAAGATTCGCCGCACGGGGACAATTGTCAGATGAGCGCAACACTCAAGGAACTTGGCGGCTATATCGAGCATAAGCGCGGCGATTGTGTGCTGGGCTGGGATGTCGCCTTTGGCGAATTGACGGTGGATGTGGCGCTGAACCATATTGATGGGTTGGCGGAGTTTCTGAAAACCGACCAGAACTGTGCCTTTTCCACGCTGGTGGATATTACGGCGGTGGATTACCCCGACCGGGCCAAGCGGTTCGATGTCGTCTATCATTTCCTCAGCATGTATCAGAACCACCGCATCCGTCTGCGCGTGGCTGTGCGTGATGAAGATATGGTACCCTCGATCACCGAGGCCTATCCGGCGGCCAACTGGTTCGAGCGCGAAGTGTTTGATATGTTTGGGATCCTCTTTTCTGGCCACCCGGATTTGCGGCGTATCCTGACCGATTACGGGTTTCGCGGGCATCCGCTGCGCAAGGATTTCCCGACCACGGGCTATACCGAAGTGCGCTATGACGAGGTGCAAAAGCGCGTGGTTTATGAGCCTGTGAGCCTGGTGCAGGAATACCGGCAGTTCGATTTCATGAGCCCGTGGGAGGGTGCCGAATACATCCTGCCCGGTGATGAGAAGGGGGCGAAGTGATGGACGGCAGCAAAGGTTTCGATGACGCCCTGACCGGCGAGCAGAAGATCCGCAATTTCAACATCAACTTTGGCCCGCAACACCCTGCAGCACATGGCGTTTTGCGTCTGGTGTTGGAGCTGGACGGCGAGTTGGTGGAGCGCTGTGATCCGCATATCGGCCTGCTGCATCGCGGCACCGAGAAGCTGATGGAGAGCCGCACCTATCTGCAAAACCTGCCTTATTTTGACCGGCTGGATTATGTGGCGCCGATGAATCAGGAACATGCCTGGTGTCTGGCCATCGAAAAGCTGACCGGGGTCGAGGTGCCGCGCCGGGCGAGCCTTATTCGGGTGCTGTATTGCGAGATTGGGCGGGTTCTTAATCACCTGTTGAACGTCACCACGCAGGCGATGGACGTGGGCGCGCTGACGCCGCCGCTCTGGGGCTTTGAAGAGCGCGAAAAGCTGATGGTGTTCTATGAGCGGGCCTGCGGCGCGCGTTTGCACGCGGCCTATTTCCGCCCCGGTGGTGTGCATCAGGATCTGCCGCCGGCGTTGATCGACGATATCGAGACCTGGGCCAATGAATTCCCCCGAGTGCTGGATGATATCGACGGGCTTTTGACCGAAAACCGCATCTTCAAGCAACGCAATGCTGATATTGGCATTATCAGCCAGCAAGAGGCGCTTGATTGGGGCTTTAGCGGTGTGATGGTGCGCGGGTCTGGCATGGCGTGGGATTTGCGCCGCGCGCAGCCCTATGAGTGCTATGACGAGTTCGATTTCCTCATTCCGGTGGGCAAGAATGGCGACTGCTATGATCGCTATCTGTGCCGGATGGAAGAAATGCGCCAATCCCTGCGGATCATCCATCAGGCGATTGCCAAATTGCGCGCGCCCGAGGGGCAGGGCGATATTCTGGCGCGGGGCAAGATCACCCCGCCTGCGCGCGCTGAGATGAAGCGCTCGATGGAAGCGCTTATTCACCACTTCAAGCTCTATACCGAAGGCTTCCGCGTGCCTGAGGGCGAGGTTTATGCCGCTGTCGAGGCCCCCAAGGGTGAGTTTGGCGTGTATCTGGTCGCGGATGGCACCAACCGCCCCTACCGCGCCAAGCTGCGCGCGCCGGGCTTCTTGCATTTGCAGGCGATGGACCATGTCGCCAAAGGGCATCAACTGGCCGATGTGGCGGCGATCATCGGGACGATGGACGTCGTCTTTGGGGAGATCGACCGGTAATGAGCTGGGCGAGCCTTGCCATAGCGCTTTCGGGCGCGGGAGTGCTGGTGACGGGGGCGTTGGCGGCCCTGTTCCTGCGCGACCCGGTGGCAGGCATGGTGGCAACAAGCCATCGCGCCGAGCAACTGCCGCAGGTGATGGCCAATCGCTATGTGGCAATGCTGGTGCTGGCGGTCGGGGCGACTGTCTACGGGGATTTAAAGGTGATCGCGCTTCTTTTCGCGGCGTTCGCCTATATGGCGTTTCATGATTCCTGGATCTACGCCCGTGCGGGGCAGGCGGTGAGCAAACACATCGGCGCGGGAATCGCAGCTTTGATCGTGTTCGGTGTAACGGTTTTGGCGATTGGGCAGGGGTCATGAGCGGTTTTGATACGCTGACGGTTTGCGCGCCGGTCGCTGATTTCGCGGGTGCGCGTGGCGCGCGCGCCGGTCACCTATCGCCCTCTCAGCCCAGCAAGAGGGTACCAGAGGCCGGGTTGGCCGACACGGGGCTGCATCTGGTCATCGGCAGGATTTTCCAAGAGGGGGAGGTGGTGACGAACACCTACGATACCTCCGCCTCGCTTTCACAAGAGGTGTGTGCCCTATGATCATGGTGCGTCTTGCGGCACTGGCCGCGTTTGGAGTTCTGGCCGGATGTGCCCTGCCGCCAGAGGGTGTGGGCGCAGAGGGTATTGCCCGTTATGATGCGGCCGCAAAATCCTTGGGGTGCCGCCTTGTGACCGAGCCAGACTATCTGGCTGCTGAAATCCAGACCGGGTTGGAGCGGCAGCAACTGCTTGACATCACCGCCTATAAACTGTCCTCGGGCGGAGCCGTTCGGCTGCCTGATGGGGGCGTGAAACTGACTACAGGAGCCTGTGCCTGAGAATGCTACGTCGTCTCTATCATCAACAGCCCGAGAGTTTTGCCTTTAGCCCCGCCAATCAGGCCTGGGCCGAAGGGCAGATCAGCAAATATCCCGAGGGTCGTCAGGCCAGCGCGATCATCCCGCTTTTGTGGCGCGCGCAGGAGCAGGAGGGCTGGCTGAGCCGTCCGGCAATCGAGCATGTGGCTGACATGCTGGCGATGGATTACATCCGCGCCCTTGAGGTGGCGACGTTCTATTTCATGTTCCAGTTGCAGCCTGTGGGCAGCGTGGCACATTTCCAGATTTGCGGCACCACCACCTGTATGATCTGCGGTGCCGAGGATCTGATTGCCGTATGCAAAGACAAGATCGCGGCCAAGGCGTTTGATCTGTCGGCGGATGGCAAGTTTTCCTGGGAAGAGGTGGAATGCCTTGGGGCCTGTGCCAATGCGCCTATGGCCCAGATCGGCAAGGATTATTACGAGGATCTGACCGCCGCGCGCTTTGCCGAGATTATCGACGAATTGGCGGCAGGCAAGGTGCCTGTGCCGGGGCCGCAGAATGGCCGCTATGCCGCCGAGCCGAAATCGGGGCTGACCAGCCTCAAGGATTTTGACAGTGGCCGCGCACAGTATAATGCCAGCGTGCAAGCGGCGGTTGATATTGGCGATACGGTCAAGCGGATTGATGGGACTGAGGTGCCGCTGTTGACACCCTGGCGTGACAAGGGCGCGATGCACAAGCCCGCGCCATCAGCCGTCAAGCAGAATGCAGAGCCTGTGGCCATTGTGACCAAGGTTTCCCCTGCCACGCCTGCGGATGCAACCGGAGCCACAAAGGCCGAGGCACAGGCCACACCGACGGCGAAGCCAGCGGTTGAACCGGCGGCAAAGCCCGTGAAGGCCGGGGCCGAGCCCACGCCGGGCAAAAAGCCCAAAGTGCTGAGCGCACCCCGCAAGAGTGGCGCGGATAATCTGAAGATGATCAAAGGTGTCGGTCCCAAGCTGGAGCAGCTTTTGCACAGCATGGGTTTTTACCACTTTGACCAGATCGCAAAATGGACGGAGGAAGAGATCAGTTGGGTCGATCAGAACCTTGAGGGTTTCAAGGGGCGGGTCAGCCGGGACAACTGGGTTGAGCAGGCAAGATTGTTGGCTGACGGCAAGGAGACGGAGTTCTCTGCCCGGGCCAAGAAAGGTGGCGTCTACTGAATACGCCTGGCTGAACACAACAGGGGGTAACTGTCATGTCTGATACGTCGAAACTGAGCACTTGCCAGATCATAAGCTGGGGCCTCGCGCTCTTGTCTGGGGTTCTGGTGATCTGGTCCACATCCGGAGCGGTTGGGTTCTTTGCCGCGCTTTTGTTGGGGCTGGCCTTTGCGGTGTTCTTTGGTCTGGTCATCACCGGTCTGGTCTGCACCGGCTATAACGCTGGGGATCGCGGGATCGAGGTGCGGGATGTCGAGGCGACGTTGCGGGATATGACGGGGATTACCGGCTACAAGGCGCCGGATGTCGAGGAGGAGGCCCCAACACCTGCCGCCTCTCCGGTGGCCTCTCCGGCGCAATCGGCGTCTGTGAGTGTGGCGGCGGCACCGGTTGAGGTGGAAGCAGAGGCAGAGACAGAGGCAGAGGGCACGAAGCCTGCGGCGCTTGCGGCCCCGCGTGATGGTACGGCGGATGATCTCAAGCAGATCAAGGGCGTAGGGCCCAAACTTGAAGTGCTGTGTCACGAACTGGGCTTTTATCACTTTGACCAGATCGCGGGCTGGTCGGCAGCAGAGGTTGCGTGGGTCGATCAGAACCTTAAAGGGTTCAAGGGCCGGGTCAGCCGGGACAATTGGGTCGAACAGGCCAAGATTCTCGCCGCAGGAGGCGAGACAGAGTTTTCCAATCGCGTCGCACATGGCGGCGTTTACGAGGAATGATGCAAGCGATGCGCGGGCAAGACAGAGACAGGCAAATGGCACGCAAGGGCCGCACCGTGGGTGTGGTGATTGCGGCGACCATGCTGATCTGGATGGCGGCGCAATGGCTGGGCGCGCAGATGGGATGGCCGATCCGGTTCGTCTTTCTGTTCGATCTGGCCGCCATCGCCGCCTTTATCTGGGCGTTGGTGGTGACTTATCAAATCTGGCGCTTGCGCCGGGATAATCAGGGGTAGCGGAATGCTCAAGGACCAGGACCGTATCTTTACCAATCTCTACGGGATGCACGATCGCAGCCTCAAGGGGGCCTTGGCGCGTGGGCATTGGGATGGCACGGCCAAGATATTGCAGAACGGGCGTGATTGGATCGTGAACCAGATGAAGGCCAGCGGGCTGCGCGGGCGCGGCGGCGCGGGCTTTCCCACGGGCCTGAAATGGTCGTTCATGCCCAAGGAAAGCGACGGGCGGCCATCCTATCTGGTGGTGAATGCGGATGAATCCGAGCCTGGCACCTGCAAAGACCGCGAGATCATGCGCCATGATCCCCATACGCTGATCGAAGGCTGTTTGATCGCGTCCTTCGCGATGAATGCGCATGCCTGCTATATCTATATTCGCGGCGAATATATCCGCGAGAAAGAGGCGCTCCAGACCGCGATTGACGAGGCTTATGCCGCCGGTCTGGTGGGCAAGAACGCCTGCAAATCCGGCTGGGATTTCGACATCTACCTGCATCATGGCGCGGGCGCCTATATCTGTGGCGAGGAAACGGCCCTGCTTGAAAGCCTTGAGGGCAAGAAGGGCATGCCCCGGATGAAGCCGCCGTTCCCGGCAGGGGCTGGTCTTTATGGCTGTCCGACGACGGTGAACAATGTGGAATCGATTGCGGTGGTGCCCACCATTTTGCGGCGCGGGCCAGAGTGGTTTTCAGGCTTTGGCCGACCCAACAATTCAGGCACCAAGCTTTTTGCGATTTCGGGACATGTGAATAACCCCTGCGTGGTTGAAGAGGCCATGTCGATCACGTTCGAGGAATTGATCGAGAAACATTGCGGCGGCATTCGCGGCGGTTGGGACAACCTCAAGGCTGTTATTCCCGGCGGGTCGTCTGTGCCCTGTATTCGCGGCGAATTCATGCGCGAGGCGATCATGGATTTTGATTACCTGCGCGAGCAGCGGTCGGGCCTTGGCACCGCAGCGGTGATCGTGATGGATAAATCAACCGACATGATCAAGGCGATCTGGCGGCTCTCGAAATTCTACAAGCATGAAAGCTGTGGACAGTGCACGCCCTGCCGGGAGGGCACCGGCTGGATGATGCGGGTTATGGATCGACTGGTTCGGGGCGAGGCGGAGGTCGAGGAAATCGACATGCTGCTTGACGTGACCAAGCAGGTTGAGGGCCACACAATCTGCGCGCTAGGCGATGCGGCGGCGTGGCCCATTCAGGGCCTTATCCGCAACTTCCGCGACGAGATCGAAGACCGGATCAAGGCCAAACGTACCGGTCGCGTCAGCGCAGTGGCGGCGGAATGAGCGTGCTGCAGAAATACCGCCGGGGCGGGCTGTTTGTGATCGCGTTGGCTATGCTTGTCGGCTGTGCCCAGCGCGAAGAGCGTGTGCTGTTCAACGGCAACTATTACCCCGGCAAGGCGCGGGCCGAAAAGGAAGACCGACGCAATTTCACCGCCTTTGTGCGGCGGGCCGGTCGTGGGGTCGAAGGCGCACAGCAAGCGGCGCTTTATGAGGCGACGCGCTATTGTCTGGATAATTTCGGCACGTCCGAGATTGAATGGGTTGGCGTTCCTGCGGGTGCAGAAGGGCCTGTCTATGCGCGTTCCGGGGATACGGTATCGGTGAGGGGACGCTGTATCATATGGTCATAAACCGTTTCATATCAGGGGTTTGCCACGCTTGCTATTGCATAGCAGGCGGCATCGGACCCATCTGCGATGCAGATGGGCGTGCCGTGATGGCCTGCGCCTGCACTGATATGAAAGGAATGATCTGATGCGTATGATCCTGTCTTTTGTCCTAAGCCTTGGTCTGGGTGTTTCGAGCGGCGTGGCCGCTGTGCGTGCCGGATCGCTGGCGCAAGAGGCCGATATCAATCAGGGCCTGTTTTACATGGCGGTCGCCGATGAAATCCGCAAACGCTGTGGTGACATCTCGCCACGGGTTATGACCGCGATTTCTTATATGCGCGCGCTCAAAGCCGAGGCGCAGTCGCGCGGCTACACCGAGGCCGAGATTGACGCCTATATCTCGGACAAAGCCGAGAAGAGAAAGATACGCGGGCGCAGTGACGACTATATCCGGTCGATGGGGGCGATGCCCAATGACGGCCCGAGTCTGTGCGACCTTGGCCGAGCAGAAATCGCGAAACAGAGCCCGATCGGCAAGTTTCTGAAAGCAAAGTGAGATACCATGGCTGACCTACGCAAGATCATCATCGACGATCAAGAGATCGAGGTCGAGGGCGCAATGACCCTCATTCAGGCTTGTGAACAGGCCGGGGTCGAAGTGCCGCGTTTTTGCTATCACGAGCGTCTGTCGATTGCTGGGAATTGCCGGATGTGTCTGGTCGAGGTCGTGGGCGGGCCGCCGAAACCGGCCGCAAGCTGTGCCATGCAGGTCAAGGATCTGCGGCCCGGCCCGGATGGCACGCCGCCGGTAGTCAAGACCAACAGCCCCATGGTCAAGAAGGCCCGCGAGGGGGTGATGGAGTTTCTGCTGATCAACCACCCGCTGGATTGCCCGATCTGCGATCAGGGCGGCGAGTGCGACTTGCAGGATCAGGCCATGGCCTATGGCGTTGATTTCAGCCGCTACCGCGAGCCCAAGCGGGCGAGCGAGGATCTTGATCTTGGCCCGCTGGTCGAGACCCATATGACGCGCTGCATCTCTTGCACGCGCTGTGTGCGTTTCACCTCTGAGGTGGCCGGCATTATGCAGATGGGCCAGACCGGGCGCGGTGAAGATGCCGAGATCACCAGCTATCTGGGTCAAACGCTCGATAGCAATTTGCAGGGCAATATCATCGACCTGTGTCCGGTGGGGGCGCTTGTAAGCAAGCCTTATGCCTTTACCGCGCGCCCGTGGGAATTGACCAAGACCGAGACCATCGACGTGATGGACGCGCTTGGCAGCAATATCCGCGTTGATTGCAAGGGGCGCGAGGTGATGCGCATCCTGCCGCGCAATCATGACGGCGTGAACGAGGAATGGATTTCCGACAAGACACGGTTTGTCTGGGACGGGTTGCGGCGTCAGCGCCTGGACCGGCCCTATATCCGGGAGAATGGCAAGCTGCGGGTGGCCACATGGGCTGAGGCCTTGGCCAAGGTGGCAGGTGCCATCAAGGGGGCCAAGAAATTGGCCGGTTTGGTGGGCGATCTTGTGCCGGTCGAGGCGGCCTTTGCGCTCAAGGCGTTGATCGAGGGGCAGAGTGGCCATGTGGAATGCCGCACGGACACTGCCCGTCTGCCCGCAGGCAATCGCAGCGGCTATGTTGGGAATGTCCGTATCGAGGATCTTGATACGGCCAAGAATGTGGTGCTGATTGGCACCGATCCTCGGGTTGAAGCGCCGGTGCTGAATGCGCGTTTGCGCAAGGCGTGGATCAAGGGGGCCAATATCACGCTGGTTGGCCCCAAGGTTGATCTTACCTATGACTACACCCATGCGGGCACGGATCGTGCCGCGCTTGGCGGGCTGAGCGTGCCTGAGGATACGATTGTCATCGTCGGCATGGGCGCGCTGCGCGAGGCCGATGGCGCGGCGGTGCTGGCTGCGGCTATGGCGCTGTCTGGCCGGATGCTGGTGCTGCATACTGCGGCCGGGCGTGTTGGTGCGATGGATGTGGGCGCTGTGACCGAGGGTGGGCTAGAGGCCGCAATCGACGGGGCCGATGTGATCTATAACCTTGGGGCGGATGAGGTTGATATCGCGGCGGGGCCGTTGGTGATCTATCAGGGCAGCCATGGTGATCGCGGCGCGCATCGCGCCGATGTGATCCTGCCGGGCGCTGCCTATACCGAGGAGCAGGGGCTGTTCGTCAATACCGAAGGTCGCCCGCAATTGGCGTTGCGCGCCGGTTTTGCCCCCGGTGACGCCAAGGAAAACTGGGCCATTCTTCGGGCGCTGAGTGGCGAATTGGGCGCGGTTCTGCCCTATGACAGCATCGCGCAGTTGCGTCAGGCGCTGGTCAAGGCGGTGCCACATCTCAAGAAGGTGGATCAGGTGCCCGCGAATGACTGGCAACCTCTGGAAACAGCCGCGCTTGGCAAGGCTGATTTCCGACTCGCGATTGCGGATTTCTATCTGACCAACCCGATTGCCCGCGCGAGCGAGCTGATGGCGGAATTGAGTGCCAATGCCAAGGCGCGTGGCACGCAACCGATGGCGGCAGAGTGAGGATGGTCATGGCCCTCATATCGCCTGTGGCGCTTGGGCTGGCGGGCTGCGCAGAGAGTGCATCCCCTGTGCCCTTTGCGCCTGACTATCAGGGGATCGAGACGCGGCTCTTGGATGGGGATCTGGTGAATTTCCACGTGTCCATGCGTGGCGCTCGCGATCCACTGGACGTGGAACGCTATGCCGAATGCGCCGCTGCGCAATATGCGTTGATCCGGGGTTACGGCTTTGCGCGCCACCTGCGCACAAGCGTCTCGGAAGAGGCTGGCATCTGGCAGGGCGATGCGGTTTATACGATCTCGGCGGCGCTGCCCCGAGGACTACTGACAATCGACGCCGAAGTCGTCGCCGCCAATTGTGCGGAAAACGGAATACCGATGGTGTGAGGACCTGATGGCTGAATTCTTTACAACCCCGCTGGGAACCTTCGTGATCATCCTGGCACAATGCCTTGCGGTGGTGGGCTTTGTCATGGTCTCGCTCTTGTTCCTTGTCTATGGCGACCGCAAGATCTGGGCCGCCGTGCAGATGCGCCGGGGTCCGAACGTCGTGGGCACCTGGGGCCTGTTGCAGACGGTGGCGGATGCGCTGAAATACGTGGTCAAAGAGGTCGTGGTTCCGGCGGGGGCTGACAAGGCCGTGTTCATGCTGGCCCCTATGACGAGTTTCGTTCTGGCGGTGTTGGCTTGGGCCGTTATTCCGATGAACGAAGGCTGGGTGCTGTCGGATATCAACGTGGCGGTGCTCTTTGTTTTCGCGGTGTCCTCGCTTGAGGTTTATGGCGTGATCATGGGGGGCTGGGCGTCAAACTCCAAATACCCATTCCTCGGCTCTTTGCGCTCTGCTGCGCAGATGATTTCCTATGAGGTGTCGCTGGGCTTGATCATCATTGGTGTGATCATTTCGACCGGATCGCTCAACTTCAGTGCCATCGTGGGCGCGCAGGATACGGCCTATGGGTTCTTTGGCTGGTATTGGCTGCCGCATTTGCCGATGGTGTTCCTGTTCTTTATCAGCGCATTGGCCGAGACCAACCGCCCGCCGTTCGACCTGCCTGAGGCGGAATCCGAGTTGGTGGCTGGCTATCAGGTGGAATATTCCTCGACGCCGTTCCTTTTGTTCATGGCGGGGGAATATATCGCGATTTTCCTGATGTGCGCGTTGATGAGCCTGCTGTTTTTCGGCGGCTGGCTGTCGCCCATTCCGGGCCTGCCGGATGGCGTGCTGTGGATGATTGGCAAGATGGCGTTTTTCTTCTTCCTCTTCGCCATGGTCAAGGCGATCACGCCGCGCTACCGCTACGATCAGCTTATGCGGATCGGTTGGAAAGTGTTCCTGCCCATGTCCTTGGGCTGGGTGGTGATCGTGGCGTTTCTTGCGAAATTCGAAGTGCTGGGCGGTTTTTGGGCCCGCTGGGCGATTGGAGGCTGATCCATGACCAAGATAGATTACGGCCGTGCGGCGGGGTATTTCCTGCTCTCCGACTTCTTCAAAGGGTTCAAGCTGGGGCTGAAATACTTCTTCGCGCCCAAGGCCACGCTCAACTATCCGCATGAAAAGGGGCCGCTGTCGCCGCGCTTTCGCGGAGAGCATGCGTTGCGCCGCTATCCCAATGGGGAAGAGCGCTGTATCGCGTGCAAGCTGTGCGAGGCCATTTGCCCCGCACAGGCCATCACCATTGATGCAGAGCCGCGCGACGACGGCAGCCGCCGGACCACGCGCTATGACATCGACATGACGAAATGCATCTATTGCGGCTTCTGCCAAGAGGCCTGCCCGGTTGATGCTATCGTCGAAGGGCCGAATTTCGAGTTTGCCACCGAGACCCGCGAAGAGTTGTTCTATGACAAGGCGCGGCTCTTGGCGAACGGCGACCGTTGGGAGGCCGAGATTGCCCGCAACCTAGAGATGGATGCACCCTACCGATGAGCGATCCCAGCAACCCCTTCGAGATGATGATGCGTCAGGCTCAGGAAATGGCCAAGGCGCTCAATCCGGCGCTTGAATCCTTTTCGCCCAAAGGGTTCGAAACGCTGTGGCCAACCATGCCCAAGGATTTCATGGAAATGAGCTTTGGCAAGGGGTTGAACAAGGAGGGGCTGGATGCCAAGACGCGCCTGCTCTTGACCCTTGCCGGGCTGACGATGCTGGGGGCGCAGAGTGACACGCAAATCCGCATGACCGTGCGCCATGCGCTGGAGGCCGGGGCAACCCGTGACGAGATTGCCGAGACCATTGCGCAGATGGCGATGTTCGCCGGCATCCCCTCGATGACGCGCGCCATGGATTTCGCCCGCGAGGTCATGGACCAGGGCGATAAAGAAGGAAAAGACAAATGACGTTTGCGGCCATGGCCTTTTATCTCTTTGCGGTGTCGCTGCTGACCGGCGGGTTGATGACCGTGATCAGCCGCAACCCGGTGCATTCGGTGCTCTGGCTGATCCTGTCGTTCATCAGCGCTGCGGGGCTTTTCGTGCTTTTGGGGGCAGAGTTCGTGGCGATGCTGCTCATTATCGTCTACGTGGGCGCGGTCGCGGTGCTGTTCTTGTTCGTGGTGATGATGCTTGACGTCGATTTCGCCGAGTTGAAGGCGGAAATGGCGAAATACATGCCCTTGGCACTGCTGATCGGGGTGATCCTGCTCATGCAATTCGGGCTGGCGTTCGGCAATTGGGAAATGGCGGATGGGGCCGAGGCGGCGCGCCGCGCGGTGACACCCGAAGGGGTTGAGAATACCGCCGCTTTGGGCCTCTTGCTCTATGATACCTATTTCATCCTGTTCCAGCTTTCGGGTCTGATCCTGTTGGTGGCGATGATCGGGGCGATTGTGCTTACGCTGCGGCATCGCACGGATGTCAAACGGCAGGATGTGCTGGCGCAGATGTACCGTGATCCGGCCAAAGCCATGGAACTGCGGGATGTGAAACCGGGGCAGGGGCTGTAATGGCGGATCTGCTGCATCACGCGGTGTCAGCCCTCGGGCTGGCGGGGTTGGCCGCGATCTGGAGTGTAAAGATGGTGCTGGGATTTTTCATCCTGCGCATCATGAAAAGAAGAAGATTGAGGGTCAGAGGGTGAAACGATGATCGGACTTGAACATTATCTGACGGTGGCGGCAGCGCTGTTCGTCATCGGTATCTTTGGCCTTTTCCTGAACCGCAAGAATGTCATCATCCTGTTGATGTCTATCGAACTTATGCTGCTTTCGGTGAATATCAACCTTGTGGCGTTTTCGTCGCATCTGGGCGATATGGTGGGGCAGGTGTTCACGCTTTTCGTGTTGACCGTTGCCGCCGCAGAGGCCGCGATTGGCCTTGCGATCCTCGTTTGTTTCTTCCGCAATCGCGGCACGATTGCTGTCGAAGATGCCAATGTGATGAAAGGCTGAAGCCATGGAAACCATTCTCCTCTTCGCGCCTCTCGTGGGCGCGCTCCTTGCGGGTTTTGGCTGGCGCATCCTGGGTGACAAGGGCGCACAATGGCTGACGACGGGCCTGCTGTTTCTGTCCTGTATCCTGAGCTGGATCGTGTTTCTGGGGCATGACGGGGTCATGCATCAGGTACATCTGCTTGATTGGGTGCAATCGGGCACGCTGGATACGGCTTGGGCCATTCGGATGGACCGGCTGACCGCGATCATGTTGATCGTGATTACCACCGTCTCGGCGCTCGTGCATCTGTACTCCATGGGCTACATGGCGCATGACGAGAATTTCCGCGAGAACGAGAGCTATCGGCCCCGCTTTTTTGCGTATCTGTCGTTCTTTACATTCGCGATGCTGATGCTGGTCACGTCGGACAACCTGCTTCAGATGTTCTTTGGCTGGGAGGGTGTGGGCGTTGCCTCTTACCTGCTCATCGGCTTTTACTTTCGCAAGCCGAGCGCCAATGCCGCGGCGATCAAGGCGTTTGTGGTCAACCGGGTAGGTGATTTCGGCTTTGCCCTTGGGATCATGGCGATTTACTTTCTGACGGACTCGATCAAGTTCGATGATATCTTTGCCGCAGCGCCCATGCTGGCAGAGACGCAATTGACGTTCCTGTGGACAGAGTGGAATGCGGCCAATCTGATTGCCGTGTTGCTGTTCATCGGTGCAATGGGTAAATCGGCGCAGCTGTTCCTGCACACCTGGTTGCCGGACGCGATGGAAGGCCCGACCCCGGTGTCGGCCCTTATTCACGCGGCGACAATGGTGACGGCGGGGGTGTTCCTTGTGTGCCGCATGTCGCCGCTGATGGAATACGCGCCGGAAGCGATGACCTTTGTCGTCTTCCTTGGGGCCACCACCGCGTTTTTCGCGGCAACCGTGGGTCTGGTGCAGAATGACATCAAGCGCGTGATTGCGTATTCGACCTGCTCTCAGCTTGGATATATGTTTGTGGCGGCTGGTCTGGGCGTCTATTCGGTGGCGATGTTCCACCTTTTCACGCATGCGTTCTTCAAGGCGATGCTGTTCCTTGGGGCGGGGTCCGTGATCCACGGGATGCATCACGAACAGGACATGCGCAACTATGGCGGTCTGCGCAAGAAGTTGCCCTATACGTTCTGGGCGATGATGATCGGCACGCTGGCCATTACCGGCGTGGGTATTCCCCTGACACATATCGGCTTTGCCGGGTTCCTCAGCAAGGATGCGGTGATCGAGAGCGCGTGGGCGGGCACGGACGGCGGCTATGCGTTCTGGATGCTGGTGATCGCGGCGCTGTTCACGTCATTCTATAGCTGGCGTCTGATGTTCCTGACGTTCTTTGGCGAGGCGCGGGGCGACAAGCACACACATGAGCACGCCCATGAAAGCCCGATGGTCATGCTGGTGCCCCTCGGGGTGCTGGCGCTTGGCGCGGTCTTTGCCGGGATGATCTGGTTTAACAGTTTCTTTGGCAGCCATGAGAGTGTGAACAAGTTCTTTGGCATCCCGGCGCATCATGCTGAGGCGTCTGAGGGGCATGGCACAGAGGGTGCTGCGGATCACGCGGACGAAACGGCAGAGGCGCATGCCCCGGCCATAGGTCAGGGTGAGGCACCACAGGGGGCCATCTTCATGCATCCCGACAATACCGTGATGGATGACGCGCACCATGCCCCGAAATGGGTCAAGGTCAGCCCCTTTGTTGCGATGCTGACCGGGTTCCTGATGGCAGTTTGGTTCTATATCTGGGATCCGGCGATGCCACGCCGTGTCGCCGAGACAAATCGCCCGCTCTACCTCTTTCTGCTCAACAAGTGGTATTTCGACGAGATCTTTGATTTTCTCTTCGTGCGGCCCTCTAAGGCGCTTGGCCATCTGTTGTGGAAGCGCGGCGATGGCGATGTGATCGACGGGTCGATCAATGGCGTGGCAATGGGGATCATCCCATGGTTCACCCGCCTCGCCGGTCGGGCGCAATCCGGCTACATCTTTACCTATGCCTTTGCCATGGTGATCGGGATCGCGGTTCTGGTGACGTGGATGACGATCTTCGGGGGAGCCAACTGATGGACAACCTGCTTTCCATTGTGACCTTCATCCCGGCGGTCGCGGCGGCCATTCTTGCGGTGTTCCTGCGTGGTTCGGATGAGGCGGCACAGCGCAATGCCAAATGGGTGGCGTTGATTGCCACCACGCTGACATTTGTCGTGTCGCTGTTTATCCTGTTTGATTTCGACGCCTCCAATACCGGGTTTCAGTTCGTTGAAGAGCGCGAGTGGCTTTTGGGCCTGAAATACAAAATGGGCGTGGACGGGATCAGTGTTCTGTTCGTGATGCTGACAACCTTCATGATGCCTCTGACTATCGCGGCGTCCTGGGGTGTGACCACGCGCGTCAAGGAATACATGATCGCCTTCTTGCTTTTGGAAACGCTCATGCTGGGCGTGTTCATGGCGCTGGATCTGGTGCTCTTTTACCTCTTCTTTGAGGCGGGGCTGATCCCGATGTTCCTGATCATCGGGATCTGGGGCGGCAAGGAACGGATTTACGCCTCGTTCAAGTTCTTCCTCTACACCTTCCTTGGCTCTGTGCTGATGTTGGTGGCGATGGTGGCGATGTTCTCGGATGCGGGCACCACGGATATCGCGGCCTTGCTCAAGCATGAATTCGAGAGCGAGACATTCTCGATCCTCGGAGTTCAGGTGATTGGCGGGATGCAGACGCTGATGTTCCTGGCGTTCTTTGCCAGCTTTGCGGTCAAGATGCCGATGTGGCCGGTGCATACCTGGTTGCCGGATGCCCACGTGCAGGCGCCGACAGCCGGGTCGGTTGTGCTGGCGGCCATCCTCTTGAAGATGGGCGGCTATGGGTTCTTGCGCTTTAGCCTACCGATGTTCCCGATCGGGTCGGAGGTTCTGACGCCACTGGTGCTGTGGATGAGTGCCATTGCCATTGTCTATACCTCGCTGGTGGCGCTGGCGCAGTCCGATATGAAAAAGCTGATCGCCTATTCGTCGGTGGCGCATATGGGTTACGTGACTATGGGGATTTTCGCGGCCAATCAGCAGGGCGTGGATGGGGCGATTTTCCAGATGCTGAGCCACGGCTTTATCTCGGGCGCGCTCTTTCTTTGCGTCGGCGTGATTTATGACCGGATGCACACGCGCGAGATTGACGCCTATGGCGGTCTGGTGAACCGGATGCCGGCGTATGCGCTGATCTTCATGTTCTTCACCATGGCGAATGTGGGCCTGCCGGGCACCTCTGGCTTTGTGGGTGAATTCTTGACGCTTGTGGGTGTGTTTCAGGTCAATACTTGGGTTGCGGCGGTGGCCACATCGGGTGTGATCCTGTCGGCGGCCTATGCGCTCTGGCTTTATCGCCGGGTGGTGATGGGCGACCTGATCAAGGAGAGCCTGCGCACGATCACCGATATGACCAAACGCGAGCGGGCAATTTTTGCGCCGCTGGTGGTGATGACGCTGTTGCTTGGGGTCTATCCCCGGCTTGTGACCGATATCACCGGCCCCTCGGTTGAGGCGCTGATTTCCAACGTTGAGACGGCACAGGCGATGGCGCAGACCACGACGCAACTTGCCGAAACCTCGCATTGAACCGGAGGCCCTGAGACATGCAGGCTGATCTAACCATAATCCTGCCCGAGATCGTGCTCTCGGTCTATGCGATCTTGGCGCTGTTGGGCGTGGCCTATACCGGGCAAGACCGCATGGCGGGCATGTTGGTCTGGGTGACGGCGGGGCTGTTTGCCTTGTTGGCGATCTGGATCGGTGCGTCGGGCGAGGGCACTCGTACGGCCTTTGGCGGAATGTTCAACGACGATGGCTTTGCGCGCTTTGCCAAGGTTACGATCCTGTTGTCGGCAGCGGCGGTGCTGGTGCTGGGGCAGGATTACATGCAGCGGCGCGGTATCCTGCGGTTTGAGTATCCGCTCTTGGTGGCGCTTGCTGTGGTTGGCATGATGGTCATGGTCAGCGCGGGCGATCTTATGGCGCTTTATATGGGCCTCGAATTGCAATCCCTGTCGCTTTATGTCGTGGCGTCGCTGCGTCGGGACAGCGCCAAATCAACCGAAGCGGGCCTTAAGTATTTCGTTTTGGGCGCGTTGTCGTCGGGTCTCTTGCTCTATGGCGCGTCGCTGACCTATGGCTATGCGGGCACGACGCTGTTTTCCGGGATCATTGCGGCGGCTGAAGGTCAGGCGCCCGTGGGCCTTTTGATAGGTCTGGTGTTCGTCATCTCGGGTCTTGCGTTCAAGATTTCGGCGGTTCCGTTCCATATGTGGACCCCGGATGTCTATGAGGGCGCGCCGACACCCATTACCGCATTCTTCGCCACCGCCCCCAAGATGGCGGCAATGGGGCTATTTGCCCGTGTGGTCCATGATGCGTTCGGCGGTGTGGTCGCGGATTGGCAGCAGGTGCTGGCGCTTCTGGCACTGCTGTCGATGTTCCTTGGGGCCTTTGCGGCGATTGGCCAGACCGATATCAAGCGTCTGATGGCCTATTCGTCGATTGCACATATGGGCTATGCGCTGATGGGTCTGGCGGCAGGCACGGTCTTTGGCGTGCAGGCGATGCTGATCTATATGGCGATTTATGTCACGATGAATGTCGGCACCTTTGCCTTTATCCTTTCGATGGAGCGGGATGGGCAGCCGGTGACGGATATTCGCAGCCTTGCCATGTATTCGCGTGCAGAGCCGGGCCGGGCGCTTGCCATGCTGATCCTGTTGTTCAGCCTTGCCGGTGTGCCACCGCTCTTGGGTTTTTTCGGCAAGCTCTACGTGCTGCGCGCCGCCTATGAGGGCGGGTTGGCGTGGTTGGCGATTGCAGGTGTTATCGCCTCGGTGATTGGTGCCTTTTACTATCTGCGGATCGTGTTCTACATGTATTTTGGCGAAGAGGGCGCGGGGCTGCAAACCGGCCGTTCGGCGGTGCAATGGCTGTTCCTGATGGGATCAGCGGCGGTGATGCTGCTTGGTATCGTCAATATGTTCGGGATTGAGGCCATGGCACAGGCAGCGGCAGCGACGCTGGTCAACTAAGCTGTATCTGCCTTGCAAGAGACAGAAGGCGCGCCCCGGTGGCGCGCCTTTCCTGTTTATGGGGTGAGGTATTTTTCTAGCACGATAGCGGGCATGGCCCCGCGCAGCAGCATATCCGGCAGGACATAAGAGGGTGCCATATCAAGACCGAGTTCGGTGGCAAGGGCCGTGTCGTTGGCCATATCGAACGTGTTGATGCGCAGGCCAAGCCGGTCTGAAAGCGCTCGCAACTCGGCCTCGGCGCTGGCGCAATCGGCGCAATCCGCCTGCGTAAAGAACGCAAGTGCGGCGGTGGCACCCTTGGGGCCGAAACCGGGCAGTCCGGGTGCAAAGAGGCGCGGGGCAGCGCGTTTGAGCAGGTTCAGATCGCGCGCGGACTCGTCGCCATAAAGATCGGCGGCCGTCAGCGGAATGGGCTCTCGTAAAGGGGCAAGCAGCGAGGGTGTTTCGATCAAGACGTCACGGATCGCTGCGCCCAAGAGGGGGCGCGACTGATCCGGAAGGTCCTGCGCCCATGCAGGTCCAGCGGCCCCAAGAACAAGGGCCGCCCAAAGGGAACGTCGCAGCATGGTTATTGCGCGCGAATCTCATCGGCAATGCGCTGCATGGCGTCCTGTGGCAGATACCCACGCAGCATCTGATCGCCCATCACGAAAGAGGGCGTGCCGCTGATCTGCATCCGCTGGCCAAGGGCGTGATTGGCGGCGATCACTTGGGTCACCGCGTCACTGTTCATTTCGGCGATGATCGCCGGAGCATCAAGACCGAGTGAATCGGCCAGACGGGTAAAGCCCGTTTCGCTCATGCTGCCCGAATATGCCATCAGGGCGTCATGCACAGATGCATAGGCCTCATCACCTGCGACCTGACGCGTGGCAATGGCAAAGCGCGAGGCCATAACCGATTCTTCACCCAAGATCGGGAATTCCTTGATGATAAAGCGGATGTTGCCATCAGCGGCCAACAGACCCTTCACGTCTTCATGGGCGCGGCGGCAATAGCTGCAGCGATAGTCCATGAATTCCACAAGGGTCAGATCGCCGTCCAGATTGCCGCCGACCCAAGAGTTGGGATCATTGAACAGCGCCTCGGCATTGACCTTGACCAGATCGCTATCGGCCTCGGCCTGACCTTTGGCCTCGCGCTGTTCCAGCACGGCGACTGCTTCCATGATCACTTCGGGGTTTGCCAGCAGGTAGTCGCGAATTTCAGCGCGCAAAAGCGTGCGGTCTGCGTCGCTTAGGCTCTCAAGGTCGAGAGCTGCGGCAGGCTGTGCGAAGGCAAAGCAGAGGCCAAGGCTGGCGGCGGATAGGATCATACGTGGCATCAGGATCATTTTCTCCGTTTTTCTTCGGCTTCTGCAGCGAACAGTACATCCTGTGCTCTTTGCCATGCGGCGGAACCACGGGGCAAGAGGTTGGAGGCGCGTTCGGCGTGTATCTTAGCATCTTTGAGCCGCCCTGCGATGGCATATCGTTCAGCGGTCAGCACTGAGGCCATGCCATTGTTGCCCAGCTTGGCGTTGGCCTGCGCCAGATCACGAAGGATGCGGATATCACGGCCATCGCGGCTTCGTGCGGTTTCGAGGAATTGCACGGCTTTTTGCGTCTGATTGTCGGCCAAGAGGGCGCGCCCATAAGAGCCAAGGATAAGCGCATTGTTGGGGGCAAGGTTGGCCGCGCGGGCATAGGCGGCAACGGCGGGCTTGATCTGGCGGCTTTCCATGAGGATCTGACCGCGCAATTCGTGCAAATAGGGATCGTTGGGCCGCAGGGCCACAGCCCCGTCAATCGCGGCCAGCGCGCGGCGCAAATCTGCCTGCCGGTGATAGGCGATGGCCTGGCGCATCAGCTTGATGTCAGGATAGCCAAATTCCCCGGCGCGGGTCAGGGTCCATTTGGGAGAGCGTTGAAAGGCGGAAAGTTTGCTTTTGGCCCGGGCGAACCAATAGGTCGCCTCGGGATCGGGGGCGACGGTGCGGCCCTGTGCTTCGGCCAATTGGGTGATCCGGCGGAACCGGTCGCGCGACAAGGGGTGGGTGCGGGCATAGGCATCCTGTCGGTTCACCGAGAGCGCCTCTTGCCCGTTAAAGAGCTCCATCACCTGGACCGCCCCGCGCAGGTCAATTCCTGCGGCCATGAGAAAGCGCATGCCGCTGGCATCAGCGGCGTTTTCTTCGGCGCGGGTGTGGGAAAAGAAGCTGCGTAGTGCCGCGCCCTGAAGCCCGGCAGCGGCCCCTACTGCAAACTCTCCGCTGCCCGCCGCGGCCCCAGCAACCGCCGCAAGGGCCGTTCCGAGCGCTGCTGCTGTGCGGGCGTTGCGGGCATTGATCGGGCGGCGCATCAGGTGGCCATTGGCGATATGCGCGGCCTCATGCGCGATCACAGATTGCAGCATGGCCGGTGTATCCATCCGAAGGATCAAGCCGGAATGGATAAAGATGCTGTCAGCATCAATGACAAACGCATTCATGCTCGAATCGTCAATCACGAGGATATCCACCCGCGCGGGGCTAAGCCCCGCCGCCTGAAGCACTGGCGCGGCCAGCGCGCGCAAAGCCTGTTCGATGTCTGGGTCGCGCAAGAGCGTGACGGCACGCGCCGGCAGCGCCAGCGACAGGAGAAGCGAGAGAAGGGCAAGACGGAGAAGCAGCATTGACCTTGGCGGCCTTTTCCAGTGAGACGGGTCACATGTGGGGTCAGTCTAGGAGAAAACCAATGCGGAACTCAACCCGGAGCCAAATTGATCCCTTCATCGTGATGGATGTGATGGAGGCCGCCCGCCGCGCCGAAGCTGCGGGACGTGACATTATCCACATGGAAGTGGGGCAACCCGGCACATCCGCGCCAGAGGGTGCGCGCGCGGCGTTGGCCCGAACCATGGCGACAGAGCCCATGGGCTATACCGTGGCGCTTGGCCTGCCAGCGCTTCGGGCACGGATCGCGCAGCTTTATGGCGATTGGTATAATCTCGATTTGAACCCAGAACGTGTGGTGATTACGCCCGGTTCGTCCGGGGCCTTCATTCTGGCCTTTACAGCGCTTTTTGACGCGGGCGACCGTGTTGGGATCGGCGCGCCGGGCTATCCCAGCTATCGCCAGATCCTGCGCGCGCTTGATCTTGTGCCGGTGGATATCGAGACGGCGGCGGAAAACCGCCTGCAGCCGGTGCCGAGCGATTTGCATGGACAGGATTTGCAGGGGCTCTTGGTTGCCAGCCCGGCGAATCCTTCGGGTACGATGCTGGATCGCGCGGCGCTTGGCGGGTTGATTGCGGCGGCAGAGGGGCAGGGCGCGGCATTTATAAGTGACGAGATTTATCACGGCATCGAGTATGAGCGTCGTGCGGTCTCAGCGCTGGAAATCACTGACGATTGTTATGTGATCAATTCTTTCTCAAAGTATTTTTCGATGACGGGCTGGCGGATTGGCTGGATGGTGGTGCCCGAAGATCATGTGCGCGTCATCGAACGGCTGGCGCAGAACCTCTTTATCTGTCCGCCCCATGTCAGTCAGGTGGCGGCCCTTGCGGCGATGGACTGTTCTGAGGAGTTGGAGGCCAATATGGCCGTTTACCGGCGCAACCGCGCGCTGATGCTGGAGGGGCTGCCCAAGGCAGGGTTTGACCGTATCGCGCCGCCCGATGGCGCGTTTTACGTCTATGCCGATGTCAGCCACCTGACCCAAGACAGCCGTGCCTTTGCTGCCGAGATTCTGGAACACGCGGGGGTTGCGGTCACGCCGGGGCTTGATTTTGATCCCTTGCGCGGGGCGGAAACGCTGCGGTTTTCCTATGCCCGTGCCACGGCGGATATCGAGGAAGGTTTGACGCGGCTTCGACAGTTCATGGTCAGCCGGGGCATGGCAAGGGCGCAAGATATCTAAGGGCGGACCTTGTAAGGGCCGCTTGTCAGAAATTTGCCACATTCTGGGCATGTTGTTGCCGAACGGCTGTGTCACTTTCGTGCCGACTCTGAAACTTTCGATACCGGGGCATGACATGCAACAGATCAGAAATGGCTATCGCGGGGCACGCGTGCTTTTGCATGTGAACGCGGATTTCCTGCTCTATGTGGCGACCCTTGGGGCGGCACTCTTGGCGGCGGCCTATATCGGCACCCTATGAGCCCTGAGGTTGCGCGGCCCGCACTCGCATTTTGACAAGGCCAGACAGACGGGTTACTGACATCCTCAATGGGATGTCTGACTGGGTTTGAGCAATGAATAATCGCGACGTGGATCGGCCAAAGGGCCGCAACCTTTTTCTTGCGGCGCGGATAGGCGCAGGTGGCATCTTCGCGCTCTTCTTTGTTGTTTTTCTGCTTGGAACGGGCCAGCGGGCCGATGCGCAATCCTATCGCTTTTCTTCTGTGGCGATTGAAGGAAACCAACGGATCGAAACCGGAACGATTCTGTCCTATGCGGGCATTGCGCGCAACGAGACGGTCTCGGCGGGGCAGTTGAACGACGCTTACCAAAAAATCCTTGGATCGGGTCTTTTTGAAGATGTGGAGCTGGTGCCGCAGGGCAGCAATCTTTTGATCCGCGTGGTCGAGTTTCCGACGATCAACCAGATCGCCTTTGAGGGCAACGACAAGATCAAGGATGAAGACCTTGCCGGGTTCATCCAGAGCAAATCGCGTCAGGTGTTCAGCCCGACACAGGCCGAGCGGGACGCTGGCGTTATCTCTGAGGCCTATAGCCAGAACGGCCGCATCGCTGCGCGGGTGACACCCAAAGTGATCCGCCGGAGCGACAATCGCGTCGATCTGGTGTTTGAAATCTTTGAAGGGCGCAAGATCGAGGTTCAGCGCATCGGTTTTGTTGGCAACAAGGCCTTTTCCGATACGCGCCTGCGTCGTGTGGTTGAAAGCAAGCAGACAGGCCTTCTGCGCGCCCTGATCGAACGGGACACATTCGTCGAGGACCGCGTTAATTTTGATCGGCAGGTTCTGAGCGATTTCTACAATTCGCGCGGGTTTGTCGATTTTCGCGTCACCGGCACCAATGCCGAGCTTGCGCGCGAGCGGGATGCCTATTTCGTTACCTTCAACATTCAAGAAGGCCAACAGTTCCGGTTTGGGGAAATCACCACCGTTAGCGAAATTAACGGTGTCGAGGCCGAAATCTATGGCGACACACTCAAGATCAAACCCGGAGTGGTCTATTCACCGACGCTGGTCGAAAGCTCCATCGCCCGGATGGAGCGTTTGGCGCTCAAGAATGGTGTCGATTTCATGCGCGTCGAGCCACGGATCACGCGCAACGACCGGGATTTGACGCTGGATGTTGAATTTGTGATCCAACGCGGTCCGCGCGTATTTGTCGAGCGGATCGACATTGAAGGCAACACCACCACGCTTGACCGCGTGATCCGGCGCCAATTCGATCAGGCCGAGGGTGATCCCTTTAACCCGCGCTCGATCCAACAGGCTGCGGACCGTATCCGGGCTTTGGGCTATTTCGAGGACGTCGACGTGAACGCCCGCGAGGGATCACGCCCCGATCAGGTTGTGATCGAAACAGATGTCGAGGAAACCACAACCGGCACCGTTTCGGTCGGGGCGAGTTTCTCGACAAACTCGGGTCTTGGCGTTTCGCTTGGCTTTTCCGAGCGCAATTTCATCGGGCGCGGTCAGCAACTGACGGCTCAGATTCTCGCGACGGCTGACAACATTAACTACAACTTGGGGTTTGTTGAACCGGCCTTTCTTGGACGGGACGTGGCGCTTGGTCTCGATTTCTCTTTCCGGGAAACCGAAAGCGACAACAGTCTTTTTGATACGGCAATCGGGACGTTCCGGCCCAGTCTGACGTTTCCGACTGGCGAGAACACACGCCTGAATGTCTATTACAATACCAGCTACGAGGATATGACCGACTATCAGGGCACGTCCGGCATTCTTCAGAACGAGATCGCGCAAGGCGGGCTATGGACCAGTTCCGTGGGCTATAATTTCAGCTTTGACACGCGGGCCGGTGGACTAAACCCGAATGCCGGTGTGCTTTTGTCCTTTGGCCAGGAATTCGCTGGACTTGGTGGGGATAACGATTTCATCAAAACCACGGCGCGGCTTGTGGGACAGACCACGGTCTTGAACGAGGATGTGACGCTTCGCGCAATCCTTGAAGGGGGCGCGCTCAACTTCTCTGGAAGCAGGGATAGCCGGTTCCTCAATCGTTTTGGGTCTCAGGTCATTCGCGGGTTTGAGCCGAACGGCATGGGGCCGATCGAAGGCAACGAGCTTTTGGGCGGTGATTTTTTCGCAGCCCTCAAGTTTGAAGCAGAGTTCCCACTTGGTCTGCCGGATGAATATGGCATCACGGGCGGTGCCTTTTACGATATCGGCTCGATCTGGGGTATTGGAAACCGGGGATCGGTTGCGCCGGGCAATACACTGTCGTCGACAGGGTTCAAGGCGCGCCACGTGATTGGTGTTTCCTTGTTCTGGTCGTCGCCCTTTGGTCCGATCCGGATGAATTTTTCCAAGGCCCTCGAAAAGGAACCGGGCGATATCGAGCAGACCTTTGATCTGACCGTTCGCACGGAATTCTGATCATGCGTGCGGCGCTTGCCCGGTTGGGCCTGTGCCTTGGGGTCACTCTTGGCGCGGCCTTTCCTCTCTATGCGCAGCAGATCGGCGTCATCCAGAGCGATGTTTTGGTGATCGACCCCGAGCGCATGCTGCTCGAGTCCGAATATGGCAAGCGTTTGCAACAAGACATTCAGGCCGAGCGGGACCGGCTGATCGCGTATAATGAAACGATCGCGCAGGAGCTGGAAGCGGAAGAGCAGAGGCTGACCGCGCTGCGCGCGACCACGGCACCCAATGCGTTCCGGGACATGGCCGATGCATTTGACCAAAGGGTCGAAGAGCTGCGTCTTGAGAGCGAGCGGCGCTCTCGGGAGTTGGAACGGCGGCGCGAATTGATCCCGATTCAGTTCATGCGGGTCGTGCAGCCGGTGCTGTCGGACCTGCTGACCGAGGCCAATGCAATGGTGATGATTGATGCGCGCGCGGTGTTGTTGCACAGCGGCGCAGCAGATGTCACGGACTTGGCAGTGCTGCGGATCAATGAACAGATCGGTGTTGGGCCGCTGGCTCCAGACGCGGCGGTGCCCAGCGATCAGACGCCAAGCCAACCCGACCCGACGAACGATTAGGTAACGCAAGTCATCTTGCCCATAGTCCTGCGGATTGCTACGCACGCGGGGCACGGCACGTGAAAGGACAACCCATGACTGAGTCCCTCAAATCCGCAGATATTCATCTGATTCAGCGGATCATCCCGCATCGTTATCCGTTCTTGCTGGTGGATAAGGTGGTCGACATTGACGGTTATCAATCGGCGCGTGGGATCAAGAACGTGACCATGAACGAGCCGCATTTCCAAGGGCATTTTCCCGGCAAGCCGATCATGCCCGGCGTCACCATCATCGAGGCCATGGCGCAGACGGCTGCCGTAATGGTGGGCACCGCGCTTGAGATGCAGGATCGCAATATGCTGGTCTATTTCATGGCCATCGACAGCGCCAAGTTTCGCCGCATGGTGGTGCCGGGCGATGTGCTTGAAATGAAGCTGCACACGACGCGGGGCAAGCCGGGGGGCAAGGTCTGGAAATTCTCGGGGATTGCAGAGGTTGAGGGTGAACTCGCCGCAGAGGCCGAGTTCACTGCTATGATGGACCTGCCCAAAGCCTGAAGCGCAGAGTTATTGAGGCGTGGTGATCGCTTCGATCTTGGGCATGATATCTGGCATTGCGTCTTGAAGCGTGGCTGAAATCATCGGCTGCTGAATTTGTGCCAATTGCGGCATCTTGCGCATGACTGCGCCGCCGTGCTCGGAGGTGTAGAAATCACGCAGGGCGGTCAACTCCTCTAATGTCATGAGGTCGGCCATGACCTCATCTTGCTTGCGCATCACATCGGTCAGGGGCTGTGTCAGGTGATCGAGAAAAAGTTTGTCGATCTCGGCAAGCTGCTCTTCTGACAGTCTCTGACCGTTGGCCGCCATTTGCTGGATCATAGGCTGCCAGAGGCGGCGAATAAATTCCGCGATGTCCGCGTCGGTCACGGTGGCGTCGATATAGTCCTTGGCAATAGCGACACGGGTGGCGCGCTCATCCTGTGCATGCGCAGGTATGGCAAGGCAAAGCGCAACCAAAGCGCCGGTCAAAATCCGCATGGGGAGCAACTCCTGAGGGTGAAAGATCGTTGTAACCAAACAGCTCTGTGCCGGGCTGTCAACGGACGGCCGCCATATGGCTTGCACAGGTGGCGAGGGGTTGATATTTCCAGCGGACAAAACCCGATAGAATTGATCGGATAGACCAAGAGGCCCCGGTGCAGACCCCAATTCCCCGGCTGGAAATCAAGAACCTGATGCGCCGCTACGACGGCCGGCATGTGGTCAATAACGTCTCCTTGCGGGTGATGCCGGGGCATGTGACCTGCCTGCTGGGGCCGTCTGGGTGTGGCAAATCGACGACGCTGCGGATGATCGCAGGGGTCGAGATGCAGGATTCGGGCGAGATTTGGGTGGATGGCTCGCTGGTCTGTGACACGGTCTATCGCGTGCCCCCCGAGCGGCGTCATATCGGTCTGATGTTTCAGGATTTCGCGCTGTTCCCCCATCTGAGCGTGGCGCGGAATGTTGGCTTTGGCCTGAGCGGGGATAAGGCCGCCAAGCAACGTCGCATCGAGGAATTGCTCGATCGGGTTGGTCTTTCGCGATATCTTAACGCCTATCCCCATGAACTTTCCGGGGGCGAGCAGCAGCGCGTTGCCCTTGCGCGGGCGTTGGCACCCCGCCCCGGTATCATGCTGATGGACGAGCCTTTTTCCGGTCTTGATAACCGCCTGCGCGACGGTATCCGCGACGAGACGCTGGAAATTCTGCGCGAGCAGGATACGGCGGTGCTATTGGTGACGCATGAGCCCGAAGAGGCGATGCGCATGGCTGATGAGATTGCGCTGATGCGCGACGGGCGGATCGTGCAGCAGGGCGCGCCCTATAACGTCTACAACGCCCCTGTGGATCGCAGCGCCATGGCGTTCTTCTCAGAGGTCAATGTGATCCGGGGGCGGGTGCGCGGCTCGCTGGTTGATACCCCGTTTGGTCAGTTTCTCTCGCCCGGGGCCTATGAGGGCAGCGAAGTCGAGATTGTGATCCGGCCACAGCACATCAAGATCGACTTTGACCGGCACGGGCGCGGTCCCAATCCAACCCCACAGGATGGCACGCCCGCGCGCGGTGTGGTCGAGCGCGCGCGCTTCATGGGGTCCGAGAGCCTGGTCGAGTTTCGCATGGATCACGACGGGTCACTGCTCAAGGCCACCGTGCCCAACGTGTTCCTGCCCAGACCGGGCAAGGCGCTCTGGCTGATGATCCGGCGCGACCGCTGTTTCCTTTTTCCCGTTAAGGGCTGAGGCGCGCGTCTTAGACCAGACGCGAGGTTGCAAGCGCCGCGCGCACGAAATCTGCAAAGAGCGGATGCGGCGCGAATGGCTTGGATTTCAGTTCGGGGTGATATTGCACGCCGATGAACCACGGGTGATCCGACCATTCCACAATCTCGGGCAGGCGGCCATCGGGCGACATCCCCGAAAACGTCAGGCCGCAGCCCTCGAGCTTCTCGCGATACTTGGTGTCCACCTCATAGCGGTGGCGGTGACGCTCATCAATCGCGGTGGTGCCATAGATCGCCGCAACCCGCGTGCCGTCCTTGAGCACGGCATCATAGGCCCCAAGACGCATGGTGCCGCCCTTGTCATCGCTGACCTTGCGCTGAACCTTCTCGTTGCCCTGCACCCATTCCTTGAGGTGGTAGACGACCGGCTCGAACCGGCGCTTGCCAGCCTCATGATCGAATTCTTCTGATCCGGCGTCCTTCATGCCGGCCACATTGCGCGCGGCCTCAATCACCGCCATCTGCATGCCAAGGCAAATGCCAAGATAGGGGATTTTGCGGGTGCGGGCGAATTCTGCTGCCTTGATCTTGCCCTCGGTGCCACGTTCGCCAAAGCCGCCGGGCACAAGGATGGCGTGAAACCCCTCAAGGTGGGCGGCGGGGTCTTCCCGCTCGAAAATCTCGGCATCGACCCATTCCACGTTGACCTTGACCCGGTTGGCCATGCCACCATGGATCAGCGCCTCTTTGATCGACTTATAGGCATCCTCTAGCTGCACATATTTGCCGACGATGGCGATATTGACCGCCCCGTCGGTGTTTTGGATGCGGTCCACCACATCAAGCCAGACTGTCAGGTCGGGTTTGGGGGCGGGGCTGATTTGAAACACATCGAGCACGGCCTGATCCAGCCCTTCGCGGTGATATGCCAGCGGGGCCTCATAAATGGATTTGAGATCATAGGCCGCGACGACATGTTCTTTGCGGACATTGCAAAAGAGCGCGATCTTTTCGCGTTCCTTGTCCGGGATCGGCTGTTCCGAGCGACAGACAAGGATATCAGGCGCGATGCCGATGCTCTGCAATTCCTTGACGCTGTGTTGCGTCGGTTTGGTCTTTAGCTCGCCACTGGCGGCAAGATAGGGCAGGAGGGTTAGATGCATGAAAATGCACTGTCCGCGCGGGCGGTCATGGCTGAACTGGCGGATCGCCTCGAAGAAGGGCAACCCCTCGATATCGCCGACAGTACCGCCGATCTCGCAGAGCATGAAATCAACCTCATCCTCACCAATGCTCAGGAAGTCTTTGATTTCATTGGTGACATGCGGCACCACCTGAATGGTTTTGCCGAGGTAATCGCCGCGGCGTTCCTTTTCCAGCACATTGGAGTAGATGCGCCCGGAACTGACCGAGTCAGAAATCCGTGCTGGCACGCCGGTGAACCGTTCGTAATGGCCGAGATCAAGATCGGTTTCGGCACCATCATCGGTCACGAAGACTTCGCCATGCTCAAAAGGCGACATCGTGCCGGGATCGACATTGAGATAGGGATCAAGTTTGCGGAGCCGTACTGAGAACCCGCGCGCTTGCAACAGCGCCCCAAGTGCGGCCGAAGCAAGCCCTTTGCCGAGCGAAGACACAACGCCGCCGGTGATGAAAATATATCGTGCCATGCGCTGAGGCCCCCGTGATCTCGTGTTTTTTATGGTCGGTCAAAAAACCCAGAGGTGGCCCAAAAGACCACCCTGCCACGGGATTTAACCTCTACAGGATTCGCGAGGATTACGCAAGCCAACCGCTAGATGATGTTGCGTAATCCCGTCGTGCCCTCAAAGAATTGTGTCAGTCCGCTGTCGGTGTCAAAGGTGCCGTATCGCCTGCAGGCGGTGGCATCAATGCGTCAACATCGGGAAGCGCGGGCGTAGTCGTCTCTGCTGCGGGCGGCTGATCGGTCAGACGGTCCAGAACCGAGACCCCAGCGGCATTTTGCGCCGCGATGATGGTCAGCGTGATCGAGGTCACGATGAATGCCGCCGCGAGAATCCATGTCATCTTGCCCAGGGCCGTGGCCGCCGCGCGGCCTGTCATGGCCCCGCCACCACCGCCACCCATGCCAAGCCCGCCGCCCTCGGAGCGTTGCAGCAGCACCACGCCGATAAGGGCGAGCGCAAGAAGAAGATGGACGGTCAGAACGACATTTTCCATGGATCAGGGGGCCTGTGCTTATGTCTCGATCTGCCGCTATCTATGCAATTCCGCGCCCGCCCGCAACCCGGCAATCGGCTCTGGCGTGCCAAATCGGGGAATGTAACGGCGTCTCGGGGGGCTGTGGTGAATTAGATGTTTCACCCGGCGCATCCCCCCGTTATACCAGCGCGCGGTTTGGACCAAATGCCGAGGGGTAAATCATGGCAAATGTCGTCGTCGTCGGGGCCCAGTGGGGGGACGAGGGAAAAGGCAAGATCGTCGATTGGCTGAGTGAACGCGCCGATGTGATCGCGCGCTTTCAGGGTGGCCATAATGCGGGCCATACTCTTGTGATCGACGGCAAGGTCTACAAGCTCAACGCGCTGCCCTCTGGCGTGGTGCGGGGCGGCAAGCTGAGCGTCATCGGCAATGGCGTGGTGCTGGACCCTTGGCATCTGGTCAAAGAGATCGCCTCGATCCGCGAGCAGGGCGTGACGATCACACCCGAGACGTTGATGATCGCCGAAAACACCCCGCTCATTCTGCCGATTCACGGTGAATTGGACCGCGCCCGCGAAGAAGCGGCCAGCAAAGGCACCAAGATCGGCACCACAGGGCGCGGCATTGGGCCTGCCTATGAGGACAAGGTGGGGCGTCGTTCGGTCCGGGTGGCGGATCTCGCGGATGAGGCCACGTTGATCGCGCGCGTCGACCGCGCGCTTCAGCATCACGATCCGTTGCGGCGCGGTCTTGGCATCGCCCCGGTTGATCGTGAGGCCCTGATTGCTCAGCTGAAAGACATCGCGGCGCAGATCCTGCCCTATGCCGCTCCGGTCTGGAAGGTGCTGAATGAACAGCGCCGCGCGGGCAAGCGGATCCTGTTCGAAGGCGCGCAGGGCGCCCTTCTGGATATTGATTTTGGCACCTACCCGTTTGTGACCTCTTCCAATGTGATCGCCGGTCAGGCGGCCACCGGCGTTGGTCTTGGGCCGGGGGCGATTGACTATGTGTTGGGCATCGTTAAGGCCTATACCACGCGCGTGGGCGAGGGGCCGTTTCCAACCGAATTGCACGATGCGGATGGTCAACGCCTTGGCGAGCGCGGGCATGAGTTTGGTACGGTGACGGGGCGCAAGCGGCGCTGCGGCTGGTTTGATGCCTGTCTCGTGCGGCAAACCTGCGTGACCTCTGGCGTCACTGGCATCGCACTCACGAAACTTGATGTGCTTGATGGGTTCGAGACGCTGAAAATCTGCGTGGGCTATGATCTGGACGGCACGCGGTTGGATTATCTGCCGACCGCTGCCGATCAACAGGCGCGGTGCACGCCGATCTATGAAGAGCTGCCGGGTTGGTCGCAATCGACCGAGGGCGCGCGCAGTTGGGCCGATCTGCCCGCCGAGGCCATCAAATATGTGCGCCGCGTCGAAGAGTTGATCGACTGTCCCGTCGCCCTACTATCTACCTCACCCGAGCGCGAGGATACGATCCTCGTGACAGACCCTTTCGCAGATTGAGGAGGACCGATGCCGCTCAGTTACAAGGCCCGGAAACGCTGGTCATTGGTGGTGTTGCTGGTGGGCTTGCCTGCCTATGTGGTGGCGGCAGTGACCCTTGTGAACTGGATGGATCGGCCCTCGATCTGGGTGGAATTGCTGATTTACGTGGGGTTGGGATTCCTTTGGATCGTGCCGCTCAAGCGCGTGTTCCTTGGGGTGGGGCAACCTGACCCGGACGCGTCAAAAGATTAACTTAGCCGTTCATATCCCTGAAAATACGTAAAAAACCGGCGCTTGCCCATGAGCATGCGCCGGTTTTCTGTTTCAGCCGCGCATCCGCGCCCCGTCCACGTCAAAGAGTGTCTCGGTGAGGATCGTTGCCGCCCGCTTGTGGCCCAAGATTTCGATCTCGGCCTGCAGCCCCGCCTCGGCCAGATCTGCGGGGATCAGGGCGAGCGCGATGGATTTGCCCGCATGGTGCGAATAGCCGCCCGAGGTACAAAAGCCACGCACCTCGCCGTCGATCCAGACCGGTTCGTATCCGTTGACATCGGCGTCCAGCGCTTCGACCTCAAACGCCACCAGTTTACGCGCCGCACCTGTCGCACGCTCCGCCTCGGCCGCCGCGCGACCAAAGAAATCGGTGTTCTTGGTAAAGCTGATGAACCGGTCCATCCCGGTCTCGCCGGGCGTGTAGTCTGGCGAAAACTCGTTGAGCCAAGAGCCAAAGAACCGATCCAGCCGCAGTGACATCATCGCCCGCATCCCAAAGGGCTGCATCCCGTGCTTTTGCCCCGTCGACCAAAGCACATCCCAGAGCGCGCGTTGTGCCATCGGATCACAGAAAATCTCATAACCCAGATCACCGGTATAGCTGACACGCTGCACAAGGCAGTCAACCATCCCCACGGTGGCGCGGCGCACATCCATAAAGCGCATCTCGCCCAGCGGGTCACGGGTGCAGGCCATGAGCACCTCGCGCGCTTTTGGCCCGGCGATTTGAAATCCGTTAAGCCGGTCGGAAATATTCTCAACACGCACGCCTGTCGCCTCGTTCTGCGCGAACCAGCGCATATGGACAGCTTGCGCGCCATAAGAGGCGGTGAGTTGAAAGGTCGTGTCATTGAGACAGGAGACCGTGAAATCGCCCCAGAGCCGCCCCTTGGGCGAGAGCATCGGCGTGAGCGAGAGCCGCCCCGGCTTGGGAATGCGCCCGGCCATGATCCGGTCGAGCCAATCGCGGGCACTTGGCCCGGTGACAAGGTATTTGCCGAAATTATGCACCTCATTGATGCCCACGGCCTCGCGGACGGCTTTGACTTCGCGCGCGGTTGCATCCCATGCGTTGGAGCGGCGGAACGAGGGCGTCTCATAGCGCGGTTCGTCGGCTTTGGCAAAGTAGTTGACCACCTCCAAACCATATTGTGCGCCCCAGACTGCGCCCATACCGTCGAAGACCTCGTACATCGGTGTTTGGCGGAAAGGGCGTGCGGCGGGCAGTTCTTCGTTCGGGTAGCTGACGCTGAACCGTTTCTGATAGTTTTCAATCACTTTCGGGCGGGTGTAGCCCGGTGTGATCCAGTCACCAAAGCGCGCCACATCCATCGCCGTCACGTCGCGTTCGCATTCGCCGTGGATCATCCATTGCGCCAGCATGAGGCCGACGCCACCGCCCTGAGAAAAGCCCGCCATCACGCCGCAGGCCGACCAATAGCCGCGCAGTCCGGGAATGGGGCCGACCAGCGGGTTGCCATCGGGGGCAAAGGTAAAGGGGCCATGAATGACCGATTTGACGCCCGCGTCTTCCAGAACGGGAAAACGACGATAGGCGAATTCGATGCTGGCTTCGATCTTGTCGAGGTTGTCGGGCAAGAGCTCGTGGCCGAAATCCCACGGCGTGCCGTCAACCGCCCATGGCCTGCAAGGCTGTTCATAAAAGCCGATACACAGCCCGCGACCCTCTTGGCGCAGATAGCTTTCGCCGGCGGGGTCCATGACATGCGGATGTTCGGTTTCGCGGTTGTAGATGTCGGGAATTTCGTCGGTGACGATGTATTGATGTTCCATCGGATGCAGCGGCAGGTAGACGCCCGCCATTGCCCCTACCTCGCGCGCCCAGAGGCCGCCCGCGTTGACCACATGCTCGGTGTGGATGGTGCCCTTGTCGGTTATAACGTCCCAAGTGCCATCGGCGCGCTGTTTGGTTTCACGCACCATGCAATGCGTCTCGATGCTGGCCCCGCCCATGCGCGCAGCCTTTGCATAGGCATGGGTGGTGCCAGACGGGTCAAGATGCCCGTCCAGTGGATCGTAGAGACCGCCGATGATCCCCTCGATATTGGTCACCGGCGCGATCTTGGCGATTTCTTCGGGTGTTACGATATGGGTGTCGAGGCCCATGTAGCGGTGTTTGGCCCGCTCGGCCAAAAGCATGTCAAAGCGGTCCCGGTTGTCGGCAAGCGTCACACCGCCAACATGATGCAGCCCGCAGGACATGCCGGTGATCTCTTCAAGCTCCTTATAAAGGCGGATGGTATAGCCCTGAAGGGCCGCCATATTGGTATCACCGTTCAGCGTATGAAACCCGCCCGCAGCGTGCCAGGTAGAGCCGGAGGTTAATTCCGAACGCTCCAACAGCATGACATCTGACCAGCCCAGCTTGGTCAGGTGATAGAGCACGGAACAGCCGACGACACCGCCGCCAATCACGACCACACGGGTGCTGGTCTTCATTTTATAACTCCCTGAGATTTTGCCAGAGCCTGCCAGTGGCGCTGGAAAGATCATGTCTGTTAGCGACAGATTATGCCGTATTTGCCTAGGGCTTTGCGCGGTATGGCACAGAATCCACCAGAGATTGCTTTAACAAATCTTGCCAAAATACAATCATAGGGAGAATCATTGAAAAGATTATCCCTTTAAAGTATTAGTTAATTGCTCGCGTTATTGTGCGGGTAACATCAATTTAACCTAGGAGGCCTTTGAAATGGCACAAGATTTTTATGAATTTGATCAAAGCGCAGTTGATGCCGCCCTTGACGTCGCCCGCCGCAGGCATGAGGGCCATACCGCAGCCAAGAATCTGACCGCACAGTCCGCTCTTCCGGCGGGTGGCGGGCATGTTGCGGTCGCGGCTCAGTGCATCTCTGTCAGCGTGTCAAACCATCAAGTCTGTATCAACCTTCCACTCGGGCTTGGCAAACATTGCCTGCCTCTGCCCGTATCCATCCCCGATGGCACTGCTGCCGAAGCGTGTTTGGACATTTGCACCAAGTTCGGCATCCCGACCGGCGTCAAAGTGTCGGTCAAGGTTGCCGGAAGCACGGTGATCAGCGAGACCTTTGGCATTTGCTGAGGTAACGCAGCTCTGACTCTTCTGACCGATTTATTTGGTGTGCGGCCTGTCCCTGCGGGGGCAGGCCAATCTTTTGCTCATTGGCGCTGACTTGCATCACAGCGACAGAATATGTCGGGGATCGGCAATCGAATTGCGGTCCACCGCTTCAGGATATGGGCAGAAAATTCCAAAGGGACCCCCCATGAAAACCCATGCACAGGCTGTCGTGATCGGCGGCGGCGTTATCGGATGCTCGATTCTCTACCACCTGACCAAGCTTGGGTGGACCGATGTTGTCCTTTTGGAGCGCAATGAATTGACCAGCGGAAGCACATGGCATGCCGCTGCGAATATCCACGGGCTGCACGACAGTGCCAATATCAGCCGGCTGCAACATTACACGATGAACCTCTATAACGAGTTGGAGGCAGAGACCGGACAAAGCTGTGGCGTGTTCCAGCCCGGCAGTCTCTATCTGGCACAGACCGAGAATCGCGAGCATCAGTTGCGCCTGCAAGCTGCCAAGGCCAAGCTTTACGGCATGAATTTTCATGAAATTGGCCGGGACGAGGCAGAACGCCTGCATCCGCTGGTGAATTTCGACGGTATTCGCTGCATCATGTATGAGCCCGATGGCGGCAATGTCGATCCGTCTGGCGTGACCAATGCCTATGCGGTGGGCGCACGGCAGCGCGGTGCGGAAATCCACCGCTTCACCCCGGTTACGGCGACAGTGCAGCAGGCGGATGGGTCTTGGATCGTCGAGACGCCCAAGGGCAACATCCATACGCCTTGGGTGATCAACGCGGCAGGGCTTTGGGGGCGCGAGGTGGCCAAGCTGGCGGGGATCGAGCTGCCTTTGCAACCCACCGAACATCAGTATTTCGTCACCGAAATGATCGCCGAGATTGCGGGCCTGGATCGGCGTTTGCCGTCGGTGGCGGATCGCGACGGGGAATATTACCTGCGCCAAGAGGGCAAGGGCCTGCTGATCGGGGCCTATGAGCGCGATATGCGGTTCTGGGCCGAGGACGGCACGCCCCTTGATTTCGCGCATGACCTATTTCCCGATGATCTGGAGCGGATTGAAGAAAACATGCTGCGCGCGATAGACCGTGTGCCTGTGGTGGGCACGGCGGGGATCAAGCGGGTAATCAACGGCCCGATGATCTGGTCGCCCGACAGCAACGTGATTCTGGGGCCTGTGCCCGAGCTTAAGGGGTATTTCTGTTGTAATGGCATCATCCCCGGCTTTAGCCAGTCGGCGGGCATGGGCTGGATGGTCGCCGAATGGCTGATCAACGGCGAAATGAAATATGATATGTTTGCGTGGGACGTCGCGCGGTTTGGTCTCTGGGCCAATAATCGCGAATTCGTAAAGGCCAAGGTTCGCGATCAATACGCGCATCGCTTTTCGATCCATTTTCCGAATGAAGAGCGCAGCGCGGGGAGGCCTTTGCGGACACGGCCCGTCTATCAGATGCAAAAAGACATGGGTGCGGTGTTTGGCCTGAACTATGGCTGGGAGCATCCGCTGTGGTTCTCTGACGCGCCCGGCACGACTGACACCAACGGGTTTACCCGCCAGAATTGGTGGGGGCCGGTGGGTGAGGAATGCAAGATGCTGCGCGCGCGGGCCGGTATCATCGACATCTCGAATTTTGCCAAGTACCGGGTCAAGGGGCCGGGGGCAGAGGAGTGGCTGAACGCGGTCTTTGCGAACCGGATGCCCAAGGCGGTGGGACGGTCGTGCCTGACGCCGCTGATTGGCGTGCGGGGCGGCATCGCGGGCGATGCCACCGTAACGCGGCTGGCCGAAGACGAGTTCTGGGTGATCTCATCGGGCATGGCCGAGCGTTATCACAAGCGGTTCTTTGATGCCGTGCCGTTGCCGGAAGGGACCACTTTCGAGAGCCTGACCGATACAGTCTGTGGGTTCAACGTGGCCGGGCCTAAATCGCGCGAGATGCTGCAACGGCTGACCAATGCCTCGTTGGCGACAGAAGATTTCCCCTTTATGCGCTCGGCGCGGATTGAACTGGCTGGGGTCGATTGCGTTGCGATCCGTGTCAGTTTCACCGGCGATCTTGGCTGGGAATTGCACTGTCCCGCCGAGGATCAGGCGCAGCTTTACGCCGCCTTGTTGGCAGCGGGCCGCGAGATTGGGGCCGGGCCTGTGGGCAGCCGGGCGCTGATGAGCCTGCGCATCGAGAAGGGGTATGGATCGTGGAGCCGCGAATATAGCCCAGAATATTGGCCGCAAGAGGCGGGGCTTGCCGCGCTGTGCAAGATGGACAAGGATTTTCTCAATAAATCCGCGCTTGAGGCGGTGATCGGCCAAGAACCCCGTGAGCGGCTGGTGATCTTGCATCTGGAGGAGGTGGATGTAAGCGCATCCAATGCCGATGCCACGGGTGGCGAGCCGATTTTCAAGGATGGTTTGGGCGTAGGGCGCGTGTCTTCGGGGGCTTATGGCTATTCCGTCGGCATGAGTTTGGCGCTTGGCTATGTCAAGGGCGGGGCGATGCCGGGCGATGCGGTGGAAGTGATGGTGCTGGGTCGCCCGCACCGCGCGCATATTCTGCACGCGGCACCGTTCGACCCAGAGGGCGCACGCCTGCGCTCCTGAGGCTTCAGGCGTCGCCGCTGTCGTTTTTAGCGCCAGCGGCGGCCTCTTTTGCGGCCTTCATGCGTTTGAGCTTGTCCACGAGATAGGCCCGCGCCTTGATATTGGCGCGGCGCACACGCACAGCGGTCAAGAACGCCTCTTCGGCGGTTTGTGAGGTGGCCCCGAGGATTTTTTGCACATCGGTGATAATCATCTCATCGCCGGTCGCCTCGACCGCCTTGATCACGTCGCGGGCCAATTCGTCGGCCAAATCCTCGGTCACGCCCATGGGGTGCTCCTTAGCGTGTATTCTCGGTCAGGCGCCGTTTGACATAGGTGCTGACCGATCCGATCATCGTGTCCATATGCGGCTCTTTGAAGAAGTGATCCGCACCCTCGACCTCTTGATGGGTGATGGTGATGCCATGCTGTTCATGCAGCTTGTTCACCAAAGACTTGGTATCCGCAGGCGGGGCCACCCGATCATGGCTGCCGTTGATGATCAGGCCAGAGGCGGGGCAGGGTGCCAGAAAGCTGAAATCATACATATTGGCGGGGGGCGACACAGAGATGAAGCCGGTGATCTCGGGCCGCCGCATCAGAAGCTGCATGCCGATCCAAGCGCCAAAGGAAAAGCCTGCGACCCAGCAATGTTTGGAATTGTTGTTCATGGATTGCAGGTAATCAAGCGCCGAGGCTGCATCGGACAATTCACCGATGCCTTGATCGTATTCGCCTTGGCTGCGACCCACCCCGCGGAAGTTAAAGCGCAGCACGGTAAAGCCCATGTTGTAAAAGGCGTAGTGCAGGTTATACACGACCTTGTTGTTCATGGTCCCGCCGAATTGCGGATGCGGATGCAACACGATCGCGATGGGCGCGTCTTTTTCCTTTTGCGGGTGGTAGCGGCCTTCGAGCCGGCCTTCGGGGCCGGGAAAGATAACCTCGGGCATGGGTTCCCTGTGTCCTCTTCATGGGTGAGTGCGATAATCTTGACGACTTCGCTCGGGCACCTTAGAAATGTTCTAAATTGTGATCCGGGCCAGGATGGCTCAGAGCGAGATAAGCCTTGTGTCGCGCAAGGTCAATCTGTTCGCGTGGGGGGACGCCAATGAAACTGAGCACAAAAGGGCGCTATGCGATGGTTGCACTGGTCGATATCGCCTTGCAGCCGGCGGGATCGGTGGTGACTCTTGGCGATATTTCGAGGCGGCAGGATATTTCGCTGCCGTATCTGGAGCAGCTTTTCGTCAAATTGCGGCGGGCAGATCTGGTGAAATCGGTGCGCGGGCCCGGTGGGGGCTATCGTCTGATGCGCCCGGCGTCGGAAATCCGGGTCACGGATATTCTGGCGGCAGTGGATGAGACGATTGATGCGCTGCACAAGGGCGCGGGTGCCTCGGGGGCCGCGAGCGGATCGCGGGCGCAGTCGATGACCAACCGTTTGTGGGAGGGGCTGAGTGCGCATGTCTATGTGTTCTTGCACCAAACGCGGCTGAGCGATGTGGCGGGCAATTCGTTGGCACCCTGTCCGGCGGTGCCGCATCTCTTTGCCGTGGTGGATGACGAGTGATCAGGCCTTTCTAAGGGCTGTGCTGTCGCAGATCCTGCGTATTTCACTTGGAAGAACGGACAATCATGCAGAGAGTCTATCTCGATTATAACGCAACCGCCCCGCTGCGCGTTGAAGCGCGCGAGGCCATGCTGGACGCGATGGATCTGATCGGCAACCCCTCGAGCGTGCATGCCGAGGGGCGCGCCGCCAAAGGGCTGATCGAGCGGGCGCGGGCGCAAGTGGCGACGGCGCTTGGCGCGGATGGGGCTGATGTGATTTTCACCTCTGGGGCGACCGAAGCGGCGGCGCTCGCCTGTATTGGGCGACACCTCCATGGTGCTGCGGTCGAGCATGACGCGCTGACGTCTTGGATCACGCCCGATTTGCCGGCTGATGCCGACGGGCGGGTTGCGGTTGCGGATCCGGCGCAGGCTGTCTTGCAACTGGCCAATTCCGAAACCGGCGTGGTGCAAGCGCTGCCCAATGGGCTGGCCGTCAGCGATATGACCCAGGCCTTTGGCAAGCTGCCGCTGGCCTTTAACTGGTCCGGTGTCGAGATGGCGTTGATTTCGGCGCATAAACTTGGCGGACCGAAAGGGGTAGGGGCGCTGGTGATCAAGCGCGGCACCGATCTTGCGGCGCAGATCCGAGGGGGTGGGCAGGAAATGGGCCGCCGTGCGGGCACCGAGAATGTGGTTGGAATCGCCGGATTCGGGGCTGCGGCAGAGGCGGCCGGGCATGATTTGGCCGAGGGTATTTGGGACCCCATCGAAAAACTTAGAAACATTCTAGAAAATACCATTGCAGAGTTTTCAAATGAGACTATTTTTGTCGGGAAAGCTGCGCCGCGATTGCCGAACACCAGTTGTTTCATCACGCCCGGATGGAAGGGCGAAACACAGGTGATGGCGATGGACCTTGCCGGGTTTGCGATCTCTGCCGGGAGTGCGTGCTCCAGTGGCAAGGTCAAATCCAGTCGGGTGCTGCGCGCGATGGGGTTTGACGAGGCCATGGCGGGAAGCGCTATCCGCGTATCGCTGGGGCCGCAGACGACCGAGGACGACATTTTACGCTTTGCCGAGAGTTGGCTGAAGCGCTTGCAAAAACATCGTGGCCGTTTGGCCTGAGACGTAAGGAGAGGGGAATGGCTGCTGTGGACAAGGTTCAGGTCAAAGACGGGGTAGACCAGGAAACCGTCGATGCGGTCCGTCAAGTCGGCGAGGCGTATAAATACGGCTGGAATACCGATATTGAGATGGATTACGCGCCGCTTGGCCTGAATGAGGACATCGTGCGGCTGATCTCTTCCAAGAATGAAGAGCCGGAATGGATGACCGAGTGGCGGCTTGAAGCCTATCGCCGCTGGCTGACCAAGACCGAGCCCGAGTGGGCGATGGTCGATTACCCCAAGATCGATTTTCAGGCGCAGTATTACTATGCGCGCCCCAAGTCGATGGAGGTCAAGCCCAAGTCACTGGACGAGGTCGATCCCAAGCTGCTGGCAACCTATGAAAAGCTTGGTATTCCGCTCAAGGAGCAGTTGATCCTTGCCGGGGTTGAGGGGGCAGAGGATGCGCCCGCCGAAGGCCGTAAAGTGGCGGTCGATGCGGTGTTTGATTCGGTGTCCGTGGGCACCACCTTTCAAAAGGAACTGCGCCAGGCCGGGGTGATCTTTTGCTCCATCTCCGAGGCGATCCGCGAGCATCCTGAACTGGTCAAGAAATACCTCGGCTCTGTCGTGCCGGTCAGTGACAATTTCTATGCCACGCTGAATTCGGCTGTCTTTTCAGACGGGTCTTTTGTCTATGTGCCGCCCGGCGTGCGCTGCCCGATGGAATTGAGCACCTATTTCCGGATCAATGCCGAAAACACCGGCCAATTCGAGCGGACGTTGATCATCGCCGACAAGGGATCCTATGTCAGCTATCTTGAAGGCTGCACCGCGCCCAAGCGTGACACCAGCCAGTTGCATGCCGCTGTGGTCGAGATCATCATCGAGGAAGACGCCGAGGTGAAATATTCCACGGTGCAGAACTGGTATCCGGGCGATGAGAACGGCAAGGGTGGCATCTACAACTTTGTCACCAAGCGCGCCGATTGCCGGGGCGACCGGGCCAAGGTGATGTGGACGCAGGTGGAAACCGGCTCTGCCGTCACTTGGAAATACCCGTCCTGCATCCTGCGCGGCGATGACAGCCAAGGCGAGTTTTATTCCATCGCCATCGCCAACAACTACCAGCAGGCCGATACCGGCACCAAGATGATCCATCTGGGCAAGAATACCCGGTCACGCATCGTGTCCAAGGGGATCAGCGCGGGCCATGCACAGAACACCTATCGTGGGTTGGTCAGCATGCACCCCAAAGCCAAGAACAGCCGCAATTACACGCAATGCGACAGCTTGCTCATTGGTGACAAATGCGGCGCGCATACCGTGCCCTATATAGAGGTCAAGAACAACTCGAGCCGGGTCGAGCATGAGGCCACCACCTCCAAGGTGGATGACGATCAGATGTTCTATTGCCGCGCCCGTGGCATGGACGAGGAAGAGGCGGTGGCGCTTGTCGTCAACGGATTCTGCCGCGACGTGTTGCAGGCGCTGCCGATGGAGTTCGCCATGGAAGCGCAGCAGTTGGTGGCGATTTCATTGGAAGGGTCGGTGGGCTAACGTCCACCCTCGGGGAAAGTGCGATGATTGTAACCACAACTCCGAGTGTAGAAGGCCGCAAGATCGTGGATTATCGCGGCATCGTCGTGGGTGAGGCAATCATGGGGGCCAATATCGTGCGCGATTTCTTTGCGCAGATCACCGATGTGGTCGGAGGTCGGTCTGACTCTTATGAAAGCAAGCTGCGCGAAGCGCGTGAAGTCGCGTTAAGCGAGTTGGAAGAGCGCGCAGCAGAGCTTGGGGCCGATGCCGTGGTTGGGGTCGATCTCGATTACGAGGTGGTGGGCGATTCGATGCTCATGGTCTCGGCCAGCGGCACAGCGGTCGTACTGGACTGATATGGTTGGGTCAGACACCATAGACAGGCCGGTTCTTACCCTGCCCGATGCCGAAGCGGCGCACCTGCGCGAGGTGTATGCGCGAGCGGGGGTGATCCTTGAATATGGGTCTGGCGGTTCGACCGTTGTTGCCGCCGAGATGCAGGGCAAGCGGGTCTTTTCGGTCGAAAGCGATCAGGCCTGGGCCGAAATGATGCGTGGTTGGTTTGCACAAAATCCACCCGTGGCAGGCACAGAGGTGGACGTGATCTGGTCTGATGTCGGACCGACGAAGGATTGGGGATTCCCGCGCGATGCGAGTGGTTGGAAGACCTATGCGCAATATCCGCTCAAGATCTGGGATATGGCAGGTTTCGCGCAACCGGATGTGGTGTTGGTGGACGGGCGGTTTCGCACCGGCTGTGCCCTGGCGGCGGCGCTGCGCACTGAGCGACCTGTCACGGTTCTGTTCGACGATTACGCCCCGCGCAAGCATTACCACCGGATCGAGGATTTCATCGGCGCGCCCCGGCGGATGATCGGGCGGATGGCAGAATTCGAGGTGACCCCGCAGGATGTGAACCCTGCGCACCTCTTGACGATCATAGAGATGATGACGCGGCCCTGATGCCGCCAAGATATATAGAAGGATCATGGAAAATGTTGGAAATCAATAACCTGCACGTCGATCTTGAAGAAGAAGACAAGACCATTCTCAAAGGGGTCAACCTGAGTGTCGAGGCCGGCACCGTGCATGCGATCATGGGGCCCAACGGCTCTGGCAAGTCGACGTTGTCCTATGTGCTTTCGGGGCGCGACGGCTATAAGGTGACGGATGGCAGTGCCACTCTGGCTGGTGTTGATCTGCTCGACATGGACCCAGAAGAGCGCGCGGCGGCGGGGCTGTTTCTGGCGTTTCAATACCCGGTCGAAATTCCGGGCGTGGGTAACATGACCTTTCTGCGTACCGCCGTAAACGCGCAGCGCAAGGCGCGCGGCGAAGAGGAAATGAGTGCGGCAGAGTTCCTTAAGGTCGTCCGGGAAAAAGCGAAGACGCTCCAGATTGACGCCGATATGCTGAAGCGTCCGGTCAATGTGGGTTTCTCCGGGGGTGAGAAAAAGCGCAACGAAATCCTCCAGATGGCGATGCTGGAGCCCAAGATGTGCATTCTCGACGAGACCGATTCGGGCTTGGATGTGGACGCAATGAAACTGGTTTCGGACGGGGTGAATGCGCTGCGCGATGCGGGCCGCGCCTTTCTGGTGATCACGCATTACCAGCGGTTGCTTGACCATATCAAACCGGATGTCGTGCATATCATGTATGACGGGCGCATCATCAAGACCGGCGGGCCTGAACTTGCTCTCGAAGTCGAGCAGAACGGCTATGCCGATATTCTGGCGGAGGTGGCGTGATGGCGCAGCCGCAAGCAAAGCAAACCGCGCTTGAGGCGCGGCTGGAGGCCATGACATTGCCCAAAGGCGGGCTTTGGGCGACGGGCGCGCGAGAGGCGGCGCTGACGCGCTTGCAGGCTATGGGCCTGCCGGATCGGCGCGATGAATACTGGAAATTCACCCGCCCCGACACCCTGGTGCAAGCCGAGGCCCAGCATGCGGCGCTGTTTCTCAATGACGACGAGCCGGATAGCTTTGCAGCGGTTGATCGGCTCAAGCTGGTTTTCGTCGATGGCGTGTTCGATGCCGAGGCCAGCGATGATCCGACACTGGAAGGGGTGCGTATCGACCGGCTGAGCATGGCCGCGAAGAGCGATATCCATTGGGTGCGCGATCTCTACGGCGTGCTCGAAGAACGCGGGCAAACGCCTGTGGTGCGTCCGCTCGCCGCTCTGAACACCGCCTATGCCTCGGACGGGGTTCTGATCCATGTGACGGGCCGCCCGAGCAAGCCTATCAATCTGGTTTATGTCCATAAATCAGAGGTTTCTGATGCGATCCTGCATCATGTGATCAAGCTTGACCCCGAGGCCGAAGTTACCATTCTCGAGAATGGCCCCGCCGCCGCGCGGTTCAACAAGGTGATGGAAGTTGACGTCGGCGACGGCGCACGGTTTCACCATATCCGCACGCAGGGGCGTGATCACGAACGGCGCGCCGCGACCCATGTCTTTGCCCGGTTGGGAGCGGAGAGCCTCTTTAAATCCTTCACCCTGACGGCCAATGGGGTGATGACACGCAATGAATGTGTGATTGAGCTGTTGGGCGATGATGCGGTGGCGCATGTGGCAGGGGCCGCCATGGGTGATGGGGATTTCCATCAGGATGACACGGTCTTCGTGACCCATGATGCGCAGCGCTGCGAGAGCCGACAGGTGTTCAAAAAAGTGCTGCGCAACGGGGCGACGGGCGTGTTTCAAGGTAAGATCCTGGTGAAGCCCGGCGCACAAAAGACGGATGGCTATCAGATCAGCCAAGCGCTCTTGTTGGATGAGGACAGCCAGTTCCTGGCGAAGCCGGAACTGGAAATCTATGCCGATGACGTGGCCTGTTCGCATGGCTCGACCTCGGGGGCGATTGACGAGGATGCGCTCTATTACCTGCGGGCGCGGGGCATTCCGCGGCCGATCGCAACCGATCTGCTGACGCTCTCGTTTCTGGCCGAAGCCGTTGAGGAAATCGAGGATGAGGGCCTGCGCGAGGATATCAACAGCCAGCTTGCCGCTTGGCTGGAGCGCAGGCGCCGCTGATGCCGGTCACGACCGATCTTGTGGCCACCTATCGCGGTCCGCGCCGGGTGGTGCGGCGCTTGTTGGCCATGGGCCCGCGTGAAGACCGCGCGCTGGTGATGTTGATTGCGGCCTGTGTGGTGGTGTTTGTCGCGCAATGGCCACGCCTTGCGCGAGAGGCGCATTTGACGGGCCAAGAGCTTAATCCGCTGCTGGGGGCCTCGCTCTTAGCCTGGATTTTTATTGCGCCGTTGATCCTCTATGCACTGGCACTTATGAGCCATGGCATTGCACGGGTGTTGCGTGGCAAAGGAACCGCCTTTGGCGCGCGGATTGCCCTCTTCTGGGCGTTTCTGGCCGCTAGTCCGTTGATCTTGTTACATGGTCTTGTCGCTGGATTCGTTGGGCCTGGGCTAGAATTGCAGGGGGTGGGCCTTTTGTGGTTGCTGGTTTTCCTGTGGTTCTGGGTGTCGGGCTTGATCGAGGCAGAATGGGGCGGGGCATGACGCAGGCAGAGTTCAAGGCGCTGTTGCTGGAAACCTTGTTTCGCCCGCGAGAGGCGGCACGGGCGCTGATCGGGTTTGGCCTGCCGCAGCAGATACTGTGGATGGCACTGGCGCTGATGTCGGTGCTCAATGCGATCGTGTATTCTGTGTCATTGCGCCTTGCGCCGCCGATGGACCCGAGCGCGCCAACGCTGATGCCGCCGGCGTTTCATTCGCCGCTGCTTTTCACCCTGTTCTTGTTGGGGGCGCTTGTCATCACGGTCTATGCGCTCTTTTGGGTCGGCGGCATGCTGGGGGGCAAGGCGGCAGTGCAGGATGTTCTGGTGCTGATTTGCTGGTTGCAGGTCCTGCGCCTTATCCTGCAAGCGGCGGTTGCCGTGCTTGTTCTGGCCTTGCCAACGGTGGCAGCCCTGTTGATCTTTGTGTCGTCGGTCTGGGGGATTTATATCCTGACAGGATTCGTAGATACGGCGCACCGCTATGACAACATGCTGAAATCATTTGGAATTATCATCCTGTCCATTGCCGCAATGGCGGTCGGACTAAGCATTCTGCTAAACCTTGTCGGCGTGGCCGCAATGGGAGGGGCATAAGATGTTCGATGTCGAGAAAATTCGTGCCGATTTCCCAATCCTTGCACGAGAAGTGAACGGTAAACCCTTGGTTTATTTGGATAATGGGGCATCCGCACAAAAGCCGCAGGTGGTGATCGACGCAGTCACTCGGGCGTATTCGATGGAATATGCCAATGTGCATCGCGGGTTACATTACCTAAGCAACCTCGCCACCGAGAAATACGAGGCGGTGCGCGGGATCGTTGCGCGGTTTCTGGGGGTGGCCGATGAGGATCAGATCATCTTCAACTCTGGCACCACCGAGGGCATCAATATGGTCGCCTATGGCTGGGCGATGCCACGCATGGAGGCCGGTGACGAGATTATCCTGAGCATCATGGAGCATCACGCCAACATCGTGCCGTGGCACTTTCTGCGCGAGCGTCAGGGCGTCGCGCTGAAATGGGTGGATGTGGATGCGCGCGGTTCTCTTGACCCGCAAAAGGTGATTGATGCGATCACGCCCAAGACGAAACTGATTGCAATAACACATCTTTCCAATGTGTTGGGGACCAAAGTTGATGTGAAGGCGATCTGCGATGCCGCCCGGGCGCGCGGTGTGCCGGTGCTGGTTGATGGCTCTCAAGCGGCGGTGCATATGCCGCTCAACCTTGATGAAATGGGGTGTGATTTTTACGCAATCACTGGGCACAAGCTCTATGGGCCGTCAGGATCAGGGGCGATTTTCGTCCGAAAAGAGCGGATGGCCGAAATGCGCCCGTTCATGGGCGGCGGCGATATGATCCGCGAGGTGACGCGCGACGGGGTGACCTATAATGATCCGCCAATGAAGTTTGAGGCGGGCACGCCGGGCATCGTCCAAACGATTGGCCTAGGGGTCGCCTTGGAGTATATGATGGGCATTGGCATGGGGGCGATCAGCGCCCATGAGGATGATCTGAGCCACTATGCGCAAGAACGTTTGGCGGGGCTCAACTGGATCAATGTGCAAGGCACGGCACCGGATAAGGCGGCGATTTTCTCCTTTACCATGCAAGGTGCTGCGCATGCCCACGACATCTCGACCATTCTCGACAAAAAGGGCGTGGCGGTGCGGGCCGGGCAGCATTGCACCGGGCCGCTGATGGAGCATCTGGGGGTAAGTGCCACCTGCCGCGCGTCTTTTGCCATGTATAACACGCGCGAAGAAGTGGATGTGTTGGTCGAAGCTCTTGAGCTGGCGCATGAGCTTTTCGGCTGATTTTACGATTGCGGGGCCGGTCTGGCCCCGCTATACCACCGCAAAAGTGGACCCATAGCTCAGCTGGATAGAGCGCTGCCCTCCGAAGGCAGAGGCCAGAGGTTCGAATCCTCTTGGGTCCGCCATTAACGCTCCTCAGTGACAAATCTCACCTTGCCGATATAGGGCAGGTTACGATTGCGTTGGGCATAGTCGATGCCATAGCCCACGACAAACTCATCGGGGATCTCGAACCCGATCCAGTCGGCCCGAATATCCGCCTCGCGGCGCGAGGGTTTGTCGAGAAGGGCGATGGTTCGGAGCTTATGCGGCCTTCGGCTCTGGAGGAGGTGCAGCACGTGAAAAAGTGTATGACCTGTGTCCACGATATCTTCGACAACGAGCACGTCGCGCCCTTCAATATCGCCACGCAAGTCCTTGAGAATACGCACTTCTCGACTGCTTTCCATGGCGTTTCCATAAGAAGAGGTCTCAACAAAATCAACCTCGACCGGCAGGTCAAGCTCGCGCACGAGATCGGCGATAAAGATGAAAGAGCCGCGCAAGAGGCCCACCACCACCAATTTTTGGGTGCCTGCAAATTCGGCCTCGATCTCATGCGAAAGCGCCTCGATTCGCGCGGCTATGCTCTTGGCCGAGATCATTTTATCGATAACATAGGCGTGCTGCGGCATGTGACCCCCTTGAACATCCCTGGACAGTCTAGGAAAAAGCGACGCACTGTCACGCGGAAACCGGGGGGCGCATGCCAACACATTCAGAAACACGTGTTCTACGCTACACGGCTGAGCAGATGTATACGCTTGTCGCTGATGTGGCCAGCTACCCGCAATTCCTGCCGTGGACGGCGGCAGCGCGGGTGCGATCCTTGCGCCCGCAAGACGATGGGTCTGAAATCATGGAGGCGGATCTTGTGATTAGTTTCAAGGTGTTCCGTGAACGCTTTGGCAGTCGCGTTGTGCTCTGGCCCGAGATGCGGCGGATTGAGACCGAATATCTGGAGGGGCCATTTCACCACATGCGCTCGAACTGGGCGTTTCGCGATGTCGAAGGCGGGTGCGAGGTCAGCTTTGATGTGGATTTTGCGTTCAAAAACAGATTGTTGCAATCGGCAGCGGATCTGTTTTTCTACGAGGCGATGAAGCGGATTGTGCGGGCCTTTGAGCAGCGGGCACAAGAGCTGTATGGCGCGACATGAGCTATGGACGACAAGTTATTCATTTAAAGCGATAAAAAGCATTTTCAAAGCGTGGTCGCGCGCGTTTTCACGAACGGCGCTGCGGCCCAGAGGGCCAAACTCAACCGTTTCCGTTTTGGTCGGGTGGCCCGCCATCGCGAGGCCAAAGCAAACGCGACCTTCGGGTTTGTGCTCGGACCCGCCGGGGCCTGCGATGCCGGTGATGGATACGGCGAGATGGGCTGTGCTATGGCTGAGGGCCCCTTGCGCCATTTCCTGTGCCACCTGCTCTGAGACTGCGCCATAGGTGGCGAGCGTGTGCTCTGACACGCCTAGCATCTCGATTTTCGAGGTATTTGAATAGGTTACAAAGCCACGTTCAACCACAACTGAGGAGCCAGGAACATCGGTCAAGGCGGCGGCCACCATGCCGCCTGTGCAGCTTTCTGCGGTGGCGATCATGAGGCCGCGCGCACTGGCGAGTGTTAGAATTTCGTTTGTGATCATAGGCCTAGAACCCCGTGATAGAATCCTGCGGCCAGCAGCACACAGAGGGCTGCGGCAAGGCCGGCGAGGATATCATCAAGCATGACGCCAAGTGCGTCATTGCGGCGGTCAGCCCAGCCGATGGGGCCGAGTTTGGTAATGTCGAAGAACCGAAAGGCGACGAAGGAAAAAACAAAGCCTGGCCATAGGCTTAGGAGGTCAGCCCCGGCATGAGACGCCCCAATCGACACTGGCAAAAAGGCAAGCCATTGGCCGGCCACCTCGTCGATCACGATCTCTGACGGGTCGTGGTTATCTTTTCCTTTTGTTTCCACATGTGTAGCCCACCATCCTAAAGCGAAGGCGAGTACAATTCCCACGAGGAGGAGGGCGGGACCACCGGCCAGATGTAGCACCCATGCCACAGGCAGAGCCGCAAGAGACCCCCAAGTGCCCGGAGCTGGGCGCAGGTGGCCCACGTAAAAAAACGTGCAAATCAAATGGGTTAGGCGCATGTCTTGACCAATGTGACAACGGCCTGAGCGGCAATGCCTTCCTCTCGTCCGGTGAAGCCAAGGCGTTCGGAGGTGGTGGCTTTGACAGAAATCCGGTCCGGCGCAATGCCGGTGATCTCGGACAAAGCGGCCTGCATGGCGGGGGCATGGGGCGTTATCTTGGGCCGTTCACAGATTAGAGTGACATCTATATTATTGATTTTAAATCCTAACTCGGATGCCAATGCAACGGCATGACGCAAAAAGATGTGGCTTTCGGCCCCTTTCCATTGGGGATCGCTGGGGGGGAAGTGACGGCCAATGTCGCCCTGCGCCAAACCACCATATATTGCGTCTGCAAGAGCGTGAAGCCCTACATCTGCATCGGAATGGCCTTGCAGACCGCGATCATGCGGGACGGCCACACCGCAGAGCATGCAATGGTCGCCAGGGCCGAAGCGATGCACATCAAAACCTGAGCCGACACGTATATCCATCTGATTTCCAAGTATTTTCTCGGCACGCGCAAAGTCGTGCGGGTGGGTGATCTTGAGATTATCCTCATCGCCGTCGAGGATGGCAACCTTTATGCCTGCGGCGCGGGCCACGGCAACATCATCGGCGGCGTCGCCGTCATGCGCCTGATGAGCGGCAAGGATAGTTTTGAAATCAAAGGCTTGTGGCGTTTGGGCGCGGTAGAGGCCGGTGCGGTCGCGGGTGCCGGTTACCTGGCCTTCGGCCCCAGTCCAGAGCGCATCTGTGACGGGCAATGCCGGGGCCAGTGCGGGCAAGTCGGTGTTGGCGATTTTGTAAGCTATGTAAGCTATGTAAGCTGATTTTGTACAACAGCGCGCGACATCGTGGATAAGCACGTGATCGGGCGGGTCGCTTGCCAGCGCTTCGAGCCCATTTCGGACCGAAGAGGACCGGGTTGCACCGCCGGTTGTGACCGTGATCCGGGGATTAGGGGCGAGCTGACCGAGGTCGTCGGGATGGAGCACGACCAAAATGCGGTCGATGCCGTCGGCACCCAAAAAGGCGTCGAGCGTCCAGTCGATTACGCGGCGGCCCAGAAGGGGCTGCCATTGCTTGGGGCAGTCCCCGCCTGCGCGGGTGCCACGACCGGCGGCGACGATGAGGGCGGCGGTTGTCATGCCTCTTGATTAGGGCGGGTTTTATCCAAGCGCAATGGCTGAGCATCTGCCTATTTATTAGGCGTTACGTCGCGCTGCGACTGTTATTTGGGCCTGTGATCATTGTTTGACACAGGGTTCACGGGTAGAACCGAGGTTATGCACAAGGATTAGGCAGGGACATGCTCAGGATCGCGGACAAGGCTTTGGCGACACCGGTTCTTTTGGCGCCAATGGCGGGAATCACGGACCTGCCGTTTCGCAACGTGGTGGCGAGCTTTGGCGCGGGGCTTGTGGTAAGTGAAATGGTCGCCAGCCAAGAGATGGTGCAGGCCAAACCCTCGGCACGCGGCAAGGCGGAATTGGGCCTCGGGGCCGAAAGCACGGCGGTGCAACTGGCGGGCTGCGATGCGCAGTGGATGGCAGAGGCGGCGCGCGTCGTTGCGGATCAAGGCGCGCGGATCATCGACATCAACATGGGGTGCCCAGCGAAGAAGGTGGTGAGTGGCAGCGGATCTGGCGCATCGGGCTCGGCCTTGATGCGGGATCCGGATCATGCGCTGCGGCTGATTGAGGCGGTTGTTGGCGCAGTTGATGTGCCGGTGACGTTGAAAATGCGCCTAGGCTGGGATCACGATTGCCTGAACGCGCCGGAATTGGCGCGGCGGGCAGAGGCGGCGGGCGTGGCGATGGTTACGGTGCATGGGCGCACGCGCTGTCAGTTTTACACGGGAGCCGCCGATTGGGCGGCAATTTCGGACATTGTTGCGGCTGTTAACATTCCAGTCATCGCCAACGGCGATATTGTCGACACTGCCACGGCACGCAAGGCGGTGGCACAGTCGGGGGCGGCAGGTGTGATGATTGGCCGGGGCGCGCGTGGGCGGCCTTGGGTCTTGGCAGAGGTGGCGGCGGCGATGGGGCAGGGCACGGCCCCCTTGGTGCCGCAGGGGGCGGCCTTGGCCGATCTTGTGGCGGGGCATTACGAGGCGATGCTCGGCTTTTACGGGGGTGATCTGGGCCTGCGCGTCGCGCGTAAGCATCTGGGTTGGTATATGGATGCGGCGGGCACGGGTGATCGTCTGCGGCGGGCGGTGTTGACGGCGCGCACGCCCGCTGTGGTGCTGGAGCACTTGCCCGAAGCGATGGAGGCGCGGGCAATGGACGCGCGGGCAGCAGCATGAGCGGGGAGGATGCGATCTGGACCTCGCTGCCGGTGCCGGCGATCCTGCTTGATCCGCAGGACCGCATCGCGGGGATCAACCCGGCGGCGGAGGGGTTCATGATGTCGTCGTCACGGGCGCTGATGGGGCAGCCGGTGTGGGACAAGCTGGCGGTTAACGCGCCGCTGGAAGAGGCGTTCGAGCGGGCGCGGGCGAATGATGCCCCGCTCTTTGTCAATGATGTCGATGTGGGCACGGGCGAGCGCGCGCCGATGCAGTGTAATTTACAGGTGGCACCGCTGACGGGCTGTCCGGGGCATATGATCATGCTGATCAGTCCGCGCGAGTTGGCCGGGCGCATGGTGCAGAACAGCAATGTGAAATCGGCGGCGAAATCGGCGATCGGCATGGCGGAAATGCTGGCGCATGAAATCAAGAACCCGCTGGCGGGCATTACGGGTGCGGCGCAGCTTTTGTCGATGACTTTGGGGCCAGAGGATCTGGAACTGACCGATCTGATCGTGAGCGAGAGCCGCCGGATCGTGAGCCTGTTGGAGCGGGTCGAGCAGTTTGGCAATATCAGCGCGCCGGATATGCGGCCGGTCAATGTGCATGATGTGCTCGACCGTGCGCGGCGCTCTGCCATGCTGGGCTTTGCCGCGCATATGGCGCTGATCGAGGATTACGATCCATCGCTGCCTCTGGCGCTTGGCGATAGTGATCAATTGCTGCAGGTGGTGCTGAACCTCTTGAAGAACGCGGCAGAGGCGGCGCGGGGCAGACCCGGCACGATCCGCCTGCATACCTATTATGAACAGTCGCTCAGGGTGCGGCGGGGCGAAGGGCAGGGCAAGGCGCTCCCCCTTCAGATCGAGATCATCGACGATGGCCCCGGTCTGCCGCCAGAGATTGCCGATCAGGTGTTCGATCCCTTTGTTTCGGGGCGCGAGAATGGCACGGGGTTGGGCTTGGCCTTGGCGGCCAAGATCATTTCGGACCATGACGGCTGGATTTCGGTCAATTCCGTGCCGGGACGCACGGTGTTTCGGATTTCGTTGCAACGGGCAGCGGACGCAACCAAGGAGGCTTGAGGATGGATGGCACGGTACTGGTCGCCGATGACGACCGCACGATCCGCACGGTTCTGACGCAGGCGCTGACACGGGCGGGGTGCCGGGTGCATGCCACCTCGAGCCTGACCACGCTGATGCGGTGGGTGGGCGAGGGCAAGGGCGATGTTGTCATCTCGGATGTGATGATGCCCGATGGCAACGGCCTTGAGATGCTGCCCAAGATCGCGCAGGACCGGCCCGGTTTGCCGGTGATCGTGATTTCGGCGCAGAACACGATCATGACAGCGATCAAGGCGGCAGAGGCGGAGGCCTATGATTATCTGCCCAAGCCCTTTGACCTGCCGGACCTGATGAAGCGCACGGCGCGCGCGCTTGAAAGCCGGGCACGGCGGCCCATTCGCGAAGTCGAGGTGGAGCGGCCCGAGGAATTGCCGCTGATCGGGCGGACCACTGCGATGCAGGCGCTTTACCGGGTGGTGGCGCGGATCATGAATACCGATCTGCCGGTGATGATCTGTGGCGAGTCGGGCACGGGGAAATCGCTGATTGCCAAGGCGATCCATGATTTCTCAGACCGTCGCACGTTGCCTTTTGTCACGGTCACACCGGGGGATTTGCGCGAGCTGGATGGGCCGTCACGGATCATGGCGCGGGTCAAGGGGGGCACGATTGTGCTCGACGAGGTGACGGATCTGCCGCTTGAGGCGCAGGGCCGGGTGGTGCGGATGATGGATGCGCCGGGCGATCATGTGCCGCGGTTCATGGCCACAAGCCGGGTGCCGCCGGGGCAGGCGCTGGAAGAGGGGACCTTGCGCGAGGATCTTTATTATCGGCTGAGCGGGGCGGTGATCGACGTACCAAGTTTGCGGGCACGGGTTGAGGATATTCCGCTGTTGGCAGAGCATTTTCTGGCGCGCGACGAGCGGGATGGACAACCCGCGCGGCATCTGTCGGAACAGGCGGCCGAGCTGATGCGCGCCTATAGCTGGCCGGGCAATGTGCGGCAGTTGGAGAATGCCGTGCGGCGAATCGGGTTGACCGCGATGGCAGAGGAAATCAGCCGGACCGAGGTTGAGGCGGTGCTGGGCAATCAGCCGCGCGCCGAGCCGGTGATGCGCGAGGGGCGGGGCGAAAGCCTGACCGCGTCGGTTGCGGGGCATTTGCGGCGGTATTTCGATCTGCATGGCGATGCCTTGCCGCCTCCGGGGCTATATACTCGCGTTTTACGGGAAATTGAGCTGCCTTTGATCGAGATTGCCTTGGATGCTACGGCGGGCAATCAGGCGAAATGCGCCGATCTGCTTGGCATCAACCGCAATACGTTGCGCAAGAAGATCACCGATTTGGATATTAACGTGACACGCCGCCGCAAGTTGATGTAAAACTGCAACAGGGCTGTTGCTGAACGGGGGCTTGTGCCCTCTGACAGCCCATATGTTGCGGGGAAGCAGATGCAGCCCCACGAGGGAATGGGGGGTGTGCGTGGCAACGCAGACACGCGGGTTCAGGGGCAGACGGTTGTCGTGGGAGGGTGTGAGCCGCCTACGCAGGTTGCAGCGTCTTCAGAATGGGGCGACGCTGAGCCTTGTGCTGTTGGGTCCTGTGCTGGCGCTTGCGACCTATCTTATGATGGGGCCGCTTGATCAGGGGGCCACGTCGAACGGGCTGCGGCTGGTTCTGCTCTGCGACATGATCTATGTGTTGATGGTGGCCGGGCTGGTCATGCAGCGCGTGGCGCGGATGGTGGCGGCGCGGCGCAGTCGCTCGGCGGGATCACGGCTGCACCTGCGGTTGACGGGGGTGTTTGCGCTGATGGCGCTGTTGCCCACGATTACCGTGGCGGTCTTTGCGACATTGTCGGTGAATATGGGCCTAGAGGCTTGGTTTTCCGAACGTGTGGGCCGGGTGGTGGACAGTTCCGTTGCGGCGGCGCAGGCCTATGAAGAGGAACATCGCCGCGATCTGGAGACGGATATTCGCGTGCTGGCGCGGGTGATCAATGCCACCAAACGCGCCGCCGTATTCATGACGGATGGGGATATTCGACAAGTTCTGTCTTCGGGGCAGCGCGAGATTCAGCGGGGGCTGCGCGAGGCCTTTGTGATTGATGGCACGGGCGAGATCCGGGCCCGTGGTGAGCGGTCGTATCTGTTTGACTATGAGCGCCCGACGGCGGCGCAGATTGCCGAGGCGCAGGCCGAGGGCGTGGTGGTGATCCGGGATTGGGAGAATAACGAGTTTCGCGCGCTGATGCCGCTTGAGGCGTTGCCCGACCGGCTGCTTTACGTGAGCCGCACGGTGGATGGGGCCATTTTGAACCTGCTGGATGAGACCAAGGAAACCGCGAATTTCTACAAGCAGCGCGAGAGTGAGCGGGGGCGGGTTCTGTTTGAATTCGGGCTGCTCTATCTGGGGTTTGCCGTGATCCTGATTCTTGCGGCGATCTGGCTGGGCATGTGGTTTGCCGAGCGGCTGTCACAACCGGTTGGGCGGCTGACCTCTGCGGCGCAGCGTGTGGGCGAGGGGGATCTGGATACGCAGGTGCGCGAAGAGGAGGGCGACGACGAAATTGCGCAACTCAGCACCTATTTCAACCAGATGACGCGGCAATTGAAGGGGCAGCGTGAGGCGCTCTTGACCAATACGCAGCAGATCGAGCGACGGCGGCGGCTGTTTGACTCGGTGCTTGGGTCTGTGTCATCGGGCGTTGTGGGATTGGATGCGGAGGGGCGCGTGACCTTTGTCAACCGCGCTGCCGAGCGGTTGCTGGATTGGTCCGAGGATCAGCAATCGCTGGCGCTGAATGCGGTGGTGCCGGAATTTGGTGCGCTGTTTGATCGGCTGCGCACGGTGCCGGGCGGATTTGTGCAAGAAGAAATCAAGGTGATGCGCGCCACGCGGCAGGAAAATTTGCTGGTGCGGATGTCGACCCGGATCAGCGAGGCGGGCACGCGCGAGGGCTATGTGGTGGCGTTTGACGATGTGACCGATCTTGTGAGCGCGCAGCGCATGGCCGCATGGGGGGATGTGGCGCGCCGGATTGCGCATGAAATCAAGAACCCGCTGACGCCCATTCAATTGAGCGCTGAGCGGATCAAGCGCAAGTTTGCCAAGCAGTTGCCGCCCGAAGAGGCGCAGAGCCTGGAGCAATTGACCGATGTGGTGGTGCGCCAGACCAATGATCTGCGCCGGATTGTTGACGAGTTTTCCAAGTTTGCGCGGATGCCAGAGCCGGTGACGCAGCAGGAGAGCCTGAGTCAGGTGTTGCGCGAGGTCGTGCTATTGCAAGAGACTGGGCAGCCGGGGGTTGTGTTCGACCTGCGGTTGGATACGGCACCGCTTAGGGCAGATATTGACGCGGCGATGATCGGGCAGGCCCTAACAAATTTGGTGAAGAACGCCGGGGAAGCGATTGAAACGCTTCAAGAAAAAGGAGCGCCAGACGGGCATCGCCCAACGATTCGGATCGAGAGCGGAATCGAGGAAGACCGCGCCGTGATCCGCATTTCTGACAATGGGATCGGGTTGCCGCAGGACCGCGCGCGGCTGTTCGAGCCCTATGTGACGACGCGCGACAAGGGCACGGGACTTGGCCTGCCCATCGTGAAGAAGATCATCGAAGAGCATGGCGGAACGTTGGTGCTAGTCGATGCCGAACCGTTCGAGGCGGGGGCACATGCAGGGGCGATGGCCGTGGTCAGCCTGCCGTTGGTTGTGCAAGACACTGTAGAGGCCAAATTGGCTGTTTGAGGGACCGATGAGTGATATTCTGATTGTCGATGACGAGCGTGATATTCGAGAGTTGATCTCGGATATTCTGGAGGATGAAGGCTATGCCACCCGTCGGGCGGGCAATTCTGACGAGGCGATGGCAGCGATTGCCGCAGAACAGCCGGGCCTCTTGATCCTCGATATCTGGCTCAAGGATAGCCATATGGACGGGATCGATATCCTCAAAACGGTCAAACGCGAATATCCGGATGTGCCGGTGGTGATTATCTCGGGCCATGGCAATATCGAAATCGCCGTCGCGGCGATCAAGCAGGGCGCCTATGACTTTATCGAAAAACCGTTCAACATTGATCAGTTGATGGTGGTGATCCGGCGCGGCATGGAAACCAGCCGGTTGCGGCGGGAAAATCAGGCGTTGAAGCGGCGGGAAACGGCACCGTCGGAGATGTTGGGCGAGGCTTCGGCGTTTCGGGCGCTGATGGGGCAATTGGACAAGGTGACGAAATCCAACGGCCGCGTCATGCTGTCGGGCCCTGCGGGGGCCGGCAAGGAATTGGCGGCGCGCTATATTCATGCCAATTCGGCGCGCGCTTCGGCACCGTTTGTCACGGTTGGCTGTGCCTCGATCGCGCCGGAGCGGATGGAAGAGGTGCTCTTTGGTCGCGAATCTGACGAGAGTGGCGTGGTGCCGGGCCTGTTGGAAGAGGCCAATGGCGGGGTGATCTATTTTGACGAGGTTGCGGATATGCCGATGGGCACGCAATCCAAGATTTTGCGGGTATTGGTGGATCAGACGTTTTTGCGGGTGGGGGGCAGCAGCAAGATTCAGGTGGATTTGCGGGTGATCTCTTCGACCAGCCGGGATCTGGAAGCGGAGATTGCCGCCGAGCGATTCCGGCGGGAGCTGTTTCATCGGCTGAATGTCGTGCCGATTGCGGTGCCGAGCCTCGAAGAGCGGCGCGAGGATATTCCGGCGCTGGCTGAGCATTTCATTGCCATGTTCCACAAGACCCAAGGGCTCGCGCTGCGGTCCCTGAGCGAGGAGGCGGCGGCGCTGTTGCAGACGATGCGCTGGCCGGGGAATGTGCGGCAGTTGCGCAATGTGATCGAGCGGGTGTTGATCTTGGGCGAAGGCAGCGGGCCGATTGCGGCGCGCGAATTGCCCAGCGAGAGCAGCGGGCCGGTTGACGAGGGGCGTGTGGTGTTGTCGGGGGCGATTGCCACCATGGCCCTGCGTGAGGCGCGCGAAGCGTTCGAACGGGAATATCTGCTGACACAGATCAACCGCTTTGGCGGCAATATCAGCCGCACGGCGGAGTTTGTGGGCATGGAGCGCAGCGCCTTGCATCGCAAGCTGAAATCCTTGGGCATTGTGACCGGGGCCAAGGGTTCGGGGCGCGGGGACGAGAGTGAGGATTTTGAGGCATTCGGATAGAATGATCTGGGCGTTACGTATGAATTGGAAAAATATTCGTATTTGAGCGGCGTTGTAGTATCTTGATGGGATGACATCCCGCTGACCGGACGATGCGTCTTATTCGCGCGCGCGGCTGCGAAATAGGGGCGGATGTCTTGTTGTTACGCTATGCCGGGCCTAGGTACGGCGTCAGAACATCAAGGGGAGATCACCATGTTTGACAGCTTTAGAAAACTGGGACTGGCGGCGGCGCTGGCTGTAGCACCGCTCACCGCGATGGCGCAATTGGGGCCGCTCACTAACCCGGAGGAGGTGACGCAGGCGCAGGCCACACAAGAGGCGATCGTGCTCGATATTCGCCCCGGTGACGCCTATGAGGCCGGGCATATTCCGGGGGCGATCCCGGCACCTTATGGGCTGTTTCGCGGACCGGCCGACAATCCCGGACAAATCGTGCCCGAAGACAAGATGACCGAAGTTCTGCGCAGTCTGGGTGTGACGGCGGGACGGCCCATTGTGGTTGTGCATCAGGGTAGCGATCAGACCGATTTTGGCGCGGCAGCGCGGGTCTATTGGTCGCTCAAGTCGAGTGGGCTGACGGATCTGGCTATTCTCAACGGTGGTATGAACGCCTGGGAACAGGCGGGCAAACCGACCGCGACGGGTGCAGCAGGGGCAATCACCCCAAGCGATATAACTGTGACCTATGATCCGACCTGGACCGCCACGCGCGAGGATGTGAAGGCGATCATCGACGGCAAGGACAGCGCCGAATTGATCGACGCGCGCCCCGAAGCGTTCTGGAAGGGGGAAACCAAACATGCCGCGGCCACCCAACCGGGCACCTTGCCGCAATCGCGGTATTTCACGCATGACCGTTGGTTCGGGAATGATGAGCCGTCGCTGATCAAGCCGGACCTGATCCGCGAGTTGGCAACGAAAAACGGGTTTGAGGCGGGGGACCGGCTGGTTTCCTTCTGCAACACCGGGCATTGGGCCGCGACCAACTGGTTCGCCCTGAGCGAAGTGGCGGGCATTGAAGGGGTGCGGATGTATCCCGAATCTATGGTCGGCTGGTCGAATGCGGGCTATGACATGGCCAATGTGCCGGGGCTGTTCCAGAATCTGCTGAACAAGATCACCGGCAAATACTGAAATAACACCTGATAGGAGCCCCGCGTGAGCCAAGCCGCTTCTGCCGCGATGTCGTCCTCACCCGGCGCTCTGTCGCGCCTTTTGGCTCTGGCCGCTGTGGCGGCGGTGGTTCTGGCGGTGGCCCTGTTCGCAGGGCCCCGCTATGGTCTTTTGCTGCTGATCGGGCTTGGCTTTGGTCTGGCGCTTGAAGGGTTTCGCTTTGGCTTTACCGGGCCATGGCGGCGGATGATCCTTGAGCGGGATGCCTCGGGGTTATTGGCACAGCTTATTTGCATTGCCCTTGTGGCGAGCGTTGCCTTTCCGCTTTTGGCGGCGAATGGGGCAGAGCTGAAGGGTGCGCATGCGCCGATTGGTGTGGCGATGATCGGCGGTGCCTTTGTGTTCGGCGCGGCGATGCAGATCGTTCTGGGCTGTGGATCGGGCACGCTGGTCAATGCCGGGAGCGGCAATGCCATCGGCGCGGTGGCGCTGCCATTCTTTGCCATTGGCAGTTTTGCAGGCGCGTATCACCTGACTTGGTGGACCAATCTGGGCAGTCTACCGGTCGTAGCGCTGTCGGGCGGGCAGGGGTTGGCGATCACGCTGGTGGGTCTGGGCGCAGTCGCGGCCCTTGCCCTGATGGTGGGCAAGCCCGGCTCTTATCGCCTGCCTGCGCGGTATTGGGGGGCAATTCTGGCGCTCGCGGGGTTGGCGATCCTGCATCTGGTGGTGGCGGGGCAACCTTGGGGCGTGGTTTACGGCTTGGGTCTCTGGGTGGCCAAGGTGGTGGTGGCCGTGGGGGGCGATCTGTCGGGATCGGCGTTCTGGTCGGCACCGGGCAATCAGGGGCAGGTGGCGGCAAGTGTGCTTACGGATGTGACCTCGCTCACCGATTTCGGATTGATCGGGGGGGCGGCGCTGATGGCGTGGTGGCGGGCCGGTCTCGCCTCGCCGGTGGGTGTTCTGCCTGCGCGGGCCTGGGCTGCGGTGATCATCGCGGGGCTGGTGCTGGGCTATAGTTCGCGGCTGGCGTTTGGCTGCAACATCGGCGCGTTTTTCAGCGGTATCGGCACCGGATCGGCGCATGGCTGGGTGTGGTTCATCGCGGCCTTTGCCGGGTCTTGGGTGGGCGTGCGGTTGCGGCCCTCTTTGGGGCTGGAGGCGCGCAAATGATCCGGGCGCATGTGACAGGTGCCGTGCTGGTGCTGATCGTCGCGATTGTGGCGTTTGATGCCGGGACGGCAGAGCCGCTCAATCCCTATACCGCGCCGCCGATGCTGGCGCTTGGCTCTGGCATGGCGGCGGCGGGGGCGCATTGCGCCGCACCGCCGCCGAAATAACCCGCGAGACAGTTAGCCCCCGAGAAAGCCCATCGGATCGACGCTGTCGAACCCGTCGCGCACCTCGAAATGCAGGGCTGGGGTGCCGGTGCGACGGATCTCGGCCAGCTTTTGGCCGCGTGTCACGCTATCGCCTTTCTTGACGGTCAGGCCTTCGACATTGGAATAGACGGTCAAGAGTGAGCCTGCATGTTTGACCACGATGATCGGGATGCCGTTGGTATCCTCAGTGATGGCGGCGACGGTGCCCGCATCAGCGGCCACGACCGGCGCGCCCGGAGCGGCGGAGATGTCGATGCCATCATTGCGGCCCTTGGCATATTCACGGATGATATCGCCCTTGACCGGGAAGGTCATGCGCGCGCTCGTGGTCTTGGTTTCGGTCTTGCCCAGATCGGGGGCGGCGATTTTCTCGACCGGCGCGGCCTTGGGGGTTGTGACCTCGTCGGGCAGCGGTTTGGAGGCGCTCGGCGGGGTCGGGGTGGGCGTGCCTGCGCCGGGGGGCGTGACGGCGACCACATCCGCCTCGTCAAAGGGTTCGGTTTTCTCGCCCGGAAGCGCCACCGGGATCAGCAGGAATTGCCCCTCGCGCACCGCGAAATCCGGGCCTAGCCCGTTCCAATCGGCCAAGCTGCGGATCGAGACATTGTAGAGCCGGGCGATGGAAAAGGCGGTTTCGCCGCGCTCGACCTTGTGGCGCACGGGTTCTGCGCCGACCTGCGCCGGGGCTGTGGCGGTGCCGGGCGTTGCGGGGGGCAAGGCGGTGGCGGTCACAGTCTGGGAATCCGCGCGGCGGATCGCACCATCGGCGATGCTGCCGATGTCGACGCCCGAGGGCGATTGGATCGGGCCGCCCAAGGGTTCGGCGACGCGGCCGGGCAGGGCGATGATTTCGCCTTTGCGCAGGGGATCGCCGGTCTGCACGCCGTTGAAGCGGGCAATCTCTCCGGGGTCGGCCCCGATGCGGCGGGCAAGGCTGCCGACGGTATCGCCACGCTCGGCCACGGCGACCTGATAGCCGGGGTAAGAGATGATGCCGCGCGCATCCGGTTGTGGGCGCGGGGCGGTGGCATTACGTGCCGCCTCGGCGGTGCTGGGGGCATTGCCAAAAGCGCCGCGCATGTCGAGATCCAGCGGCTTGTCACAGGCCGCCAGAGCGAAGGCCATTGTCGCCAGAAGCGGTGCGGAGCGGGAAAATTTACGCATCTCGATCATCCTCTTGAGTGGTCCCTTGTTGGCCGGGGCCTTGGGTTTACTGTTACTTTACGACGCCGTGGGTCACCGTATTCAGTTGTCATTGTGTTCAGTTGTCACCGTGTTCACCCATCGCGCCCCAGCCCCTCGACCAGAGGGACAAAGCGCACGGGGCGCAATTCGTCATAGTCAAACCCGGATTCGTGCCGGGTTACGCGGATCAGCCGCTGCACGGCATCGGACTGGCCCACGGGCACAACCATGATACCCCCGATCTTGAGCTGGGCCAATAGGGGGCCGGGCGGGTCTTCGGCGGCAGCCGTAACGATTATTCGGTCAAAGGGGGCCTGATCGGGCAAGCCAAAGCTGCCATCGGCGGTAAGCGCGGTGATATTTGTCAGATCGAGGGCGCGAAAAATCTCGGATGCCTCTGTGACCAGACGTTTGTGACGGTCCACGGTATAGACACGGCGGGCCAACTGGCTGAGGATCGCGGCCTGATAGCCCGATCCGGTGCCCACTTCGAGCACCTTGTCGCGGTTCGTGACCTTGAGGGCCTGCGTCATCAGCCCCACCACTGAAGGTTGGCTGATGGTTTGGCCACAGGCGATGGGCAGCGGCATATCCTCATAGGCGCGCTCTGCGAAGTATCCCCGGATAAAGGGGCCACGGTCGATCTGCTCCATCGCGGTCAGAACCCGCGCATCGGTCACGCCCTTGGAGCGCAGGGCAAAGAGAAACTGCATCTTGCGTTCGGCGCTGCTGTGATCCTCGTCGTCGGTCATTCGATCGCCTTGAGCGCCTCCAGCGCGTCATGGGCGGTAAGATCCGCGCGCATCGGGGTGACGGATATATAGCCTTGCAGGTTCACATCGGCATCTGATCCGGGGCTGGTAGGCTCGTTCTGGGGCGCGCCCGTGACCCAGAGAAAGCGCCGACCGGATGGGGCGACATGCGGTTCGACGCCAAAGCCCATGTCCCGGCGGAACCCTTGGTGTGCGGCGCGGATGCCCTTGACCCCGGAGGCAGGAAAGGGCGGAAAGTTGATGTTGTAGAAGATGCCGTAATCGTCACGTGTCCAGACGCCCTTATCCAGCAGGCGTTTTAGCGTGGGCAGGCCGTGCACGCGCGCCGCCTCGAATGTGTCGTCAAGATCGCGATTGGCGGGGCCGTAATATTGGCTGAGGGCCACGGCGGGCACGCCTTGCAACGCGGCCTCCATCGCGGCACCGACGGTGCCAGAATAGACGGCGTTTTCTGCGGCGTTGTTGCCGCGATTGACGCCCGAGAGCACGAGATCGGGGCGAGCGTCCTTCATCACGTCATGCAGACCTGCGAGAACGCAATCAGCGGGGCTGCCTTCGGCGGCGTAGCGACGCTCTGCCATTTTCGAGATCATCATCGGGCGCGTATAAGAGATGCAATGCCCGACGCCCGATTGTTCAAAGGCGGGGGCCACTGTCCAGACTTCGCCATCTGGACCGGCGAGCGCGTTGGCGATTTCGTCAAGGACAGCCAGACCGGGGGCGTTGATGCCGTCGTCATTGGTGATGAGAATACGCATGTGCCTGCCCTTTGTTTTTGTCTGGTCTCTGTCTAACGGGCGCGGGCGCGGGCGGCAAGCATGGGACGCCGGATCAGGACAAGGCCGCCATCAGGCGCGCCGCCTCGTCCCGCGGAGAGGCGAGACCCTCGCGGTCTTCACCGGGGTGAAAGCGGGCGCGGGTGGCGGTTGGCATGGGGGCCGGTGCCAAGATATGCACGCGCGGGCCGGTTTTGGCGGTCTCGGCTTGCCAAGAGCGCGCGAGCGCGATTTGTGAGGCTTTTGTTGCGCCATAGGCGCCATAGAATTTTTCGCCTGCGCGGGGATCGTCAAAAAACACAGCCTGGCCGTCTGTGCCCAGAAGCGGCGCGATGAAAGGGATCAGGATGCCGGTGGCGGTGACGTTGCAGGCCACGGATTTGGCCCAATCCCCCTCAGAGAGATGCGCGACCGGGGTCAAGGGGGCGGCATGCACCGCCGCGTGAACCCATGTTGCAACAGCGCCCCAGCGGTCGTGGATCGAGCGGCACAGCTGCGCCATGGCCCCGGTATTGGTGATGTCCATCGGGGCCAGCGTCGCCTGACCGCCTGCGGCCTGAATGCGGTCATCCAGTTCCTCAAGCGCGCCAGTGGTGCGGGCGACCGCGACGACGTGATGGGTTTTGGCCAAGGCTTCGGCCATGGCGGCCCCAAGGCCGCGCGAGGCGCCGGTGACAAGGGCGATCGGGAGGGGTGTGCTTGTGTCCATATAAGGGAAATCCCACCAGTTGCGGGGCAATTCAAGGGCAATCGCTTGACTTTCTCGCGCATGCAGCGAAAAAGTCGTGCCAGAGACATAACAGAGGGACGCGAACCATGCGCGATACAGTTTTGACCAAGGCCGTGATCGGTCACGACACAGTGCTCCGGAAGGTGGGGCTGGTTCTAGGCGGCTCTTTCCTGATTGCTGTGGCGGCACAGATCAGTGTGCCGTTCTATCCGGTGCCGCTCACACTTCAGACGCTGGCGATCCTGATGGTCGGGTTGACCTTTGGCTCGCGTCTGGGTGCGCTGACGCTGCTGGCCTATCTGGCTGAGGGCGCGATGGGCCTGCCGGTGTTTGCAGGTGGCTTGAACGGTGTGGCGTTGATGGGGCCGACCGCCGGTTTCCTTTTTGGGTTTGTCGCCATGGCCTATCTGGCCGGTCTTGCGGTCGAGCGTGGTCTGGCGCGCGGCGTCGTATCCACGGCGCTCTGTGGCATGGGCATTTCGGCGCTGCTTTATATTCCGGGGCTTGCATGGCCTGCGGCGATGCTGGGCAAGAGCGCGGATGCGCTGTGGTCGGGGTGGATGGCACCCTTCCTGCTGGGCGATGCGGTCAAGGCTGTGATCGCGGCGATGATCGTGACCGGGGCAACCGTGCTGATCCGCGCTCGCAAGGGCTGAGCCGCGCGCCAAGCGTAAGACGTCAAAGAAACGCCGCCTCTGTAAAAGGGGCGGCGTTTTTCTTTGGGTGCATAGGATCAGGAGGCGGGCAGACTGAGGCGTTCGCTTCGGCCTGCGCGGGCGAGGATCACGACCCCTTCGCCAATGGCGGCGACGGTCGCGCTGCCAAGGTCTGTGCCGACCTCGACGGTGTGGACCGCGCCCTTTACGCGCAACAGCGCACGGGCATGGGACGGGCCGTGCAATGTGCCCAGCAGAACAAGCCCGGCATCGGGCAGAGCGCCGCGCAGGGTTGCGGCCTCTAATGTGGCGAGAGGAGTTTCTGTTTGATCTGTCACCCTGTGCCTCTTTCGTAAGATGCTTTGGGGGCATCTAGACAGGGCAGGGGGCAGGGAGAAGGGGGGCCTGCGCGCATCGGCAAGGATTTGCCGCAACGCAGCATTTCAGGCGCAATTATCCGCTCAGCCGGGTTTCAGGGCTGAGCGGAGCGGTGTTATTCGGCGGCTTTCAGCGCGAAGCCTTTTTCGATCATGTCGGAGGGGGCCACCGGGTATTCGCCCGAGAAGCAGGCATCGCAATATTGCGGGCATTTGGCATTACGCCCGCCGGCTTCGCCCACGGCGCGATAGAGACCGTCGAGCGAGATGAACTTGAGGCTGTCCACCTGCAAGTGATCGCGCATCTCATCCTCGGACATGGTGGCGGCGAGCAGTTTTTCCCGCTGCGGTGTGTCGACCCCGTAAAAGCACGGCCAAGCCGTGGGGGGCGACGCGATCCGGAAATGCACCTCGGCGGCACCGGCATCAAGGATCATCTCTTTGATCTTGCGGCTGGTGGTGCCGCGCACCACGCTGTCATCCACGAGGATGACGCGCTTGCCCTCGATCAGGGCGCGGTTGACGTTGAGTTTGAGGCGCACGCCCATGTTGCGGATCTGTTCGGTGGGTTCGATAAACGTCCGGCCCATGTACTGGTTTCGGATGATCCCCATTGCAAAGGGAATGCCCGATTCGTGGCTATAGCCGATGGCTGCAGGCGTGCCGCTATCGGGGACGGGGCAGACCAGATCGGCATCAACCGGGGCTTCACGCGCCAGTTCCACCCCGATCTGATGGCGGGTTTCATAGACTGAGCGGCCACCGATGATGGAATCGGGGCGCGAGAAATAGACATGCTCGAAGATACAGAAGCGCGAGGATTGGCGGCGGAAGGGAAAATGGCTTTCGACGCCGCTTTTGGCGGAAATCACCACCATTTCGCCGGGCTCGATCTCGCGTACAAAGGTGGCACCGATGATGTCGAGCGCGCAGGTTTCCGAGCTGAGCACCCAGCCTTCGCCCAATTGACCCAAGACCAGCGGGCGCACGCCCAAGGGATCGCGCACGCCGATCAGTTTGGAGCGGGTCATGGCGACCACGGAAAACGCCCCCTCGACCCGGCGCAGCGCATCTTCCATCCGTTCGGGGATGTTGCGTTGCAGCGAGCGGGCCATAAGGTGAATGATACATTCCGTGTCCGAACCGGACTGAAAGATCGAGCCGCGCTCGATCAGTTCCTTGCGCAGCGCGATGGCGTTGGTGATGTTGCCATTATGGGCAATCGCCGCCCCGCCCATGGAAAACTCGCCAAAGAAGGGCTGCACATCGCGGATGGCGGCCCCTTTGGCCCCGGCGGTGGAATAGCGCACATGGCCGATAGCCAGCGGGCCGGGCAGGGTTTCCATCAGCGATTGGCTGGTGAAGTTGTCGCGCACATAGCCAAAGCGGCGCACGGAATTGAAACCTTGGTCGGGGCAATGGCTGACAATGCCGCCAGCCTCTTGGCCACGATGTTGCAGGGCATGCAGGCCGAGGGCTACGAAATTGGCCGCGTCGGTCAGACCGATCACGCCAAATATTCCGCATTCCTCCTTCAGCTTGTCATCGTCGAAGGGGTGGGCGGGGGGCATATGTTTGGGCAAAGCGGGCAGCTCCGAATCCATGGATATCGCTTGGGCGTGTCATACGCGCTCAGGCGACGCATGTCACGAAACTATCACAGATAACGTGGGGATGCGATGGGGGCCGCCGCGTCAGAACCGGGAAAGAATAACGCCGGTTCCCACCAATAGGGCGGCGGTGAGCCGTGTCCAGGAGAGATCGCGCGCCGCGATGCCAAAGGCACCGATGTAATCGAGCACCATGGACCCAACCATTTGGCCAAGAATGAGCGCTGCCGTGGTGGTGAGCACGCCCAGAACCGGCACGCTCCAGAGGGAGGCCCAGACAAAGAAGGCCCCAAGCAGGCCCCCCAGCAAAAGCCAGCGTGGCGCTAGGGCCGCGCGGCCAAAAGCGGCGCTATCCCCCGAGAGCGCCACCAAGAGCACCAGTGCCACAAAGCCCACGCCAAAGGAGACAGCCGCCGCCGCGACCGAGCTTTCGATGCTGCGTCCGAGGGCCGAATTGAGCGGAGCCTGAATGGCCACGGCAAGCCCGGCCACGGCCATGAAGAAAAGGGCGAGAACGGGGCTCTGCGGGAGCATGGGTTACTGCGGTGCCTCGCATTTGGCGATCAGCTGTTCGTATTGCCGGGTGATCCAGCCCAAGGCCTCATCGGGGTTGCGGTCTTCGATCTTGCCGGTCAGTTGCGAGAAGACACGGGCCGAGCGGCTATCGTCGATGATCTGGATGGATTGCGAGGATATCACCGTCTGATAGACGAAATAGGCGATGGCAATCAGCAGTACGCCGCGCGCCACGCCAAAGACAAAGCCAAGCCCCTGATCCAAACCGCCCAGAACCGAGCGTTGCACCAGCGACGAAAAGAGCGGTGTGATCAGAGAGGCAATGATCAGCCCCACGGCAAAGACCACCGCGAAGGCCCCGATCATCGAAAGTTCGCAGCTATCGGCGATGAATTCGCCGATCACGGGGATTTCCTTGACCAGCGGTTCCACCTGCGGGGCGAAGATAAAGGCGAGAATGCCCGCCACAACCCAGCCTGCGATGGCCAGAGATTCGCGCACAAAGCCGCGCGAATAGGCGAGCAGTGCCGAGAGCACGATGAACAGCGCTACGACGCCGTCGATGATGGTGAAACCTTCCATATGCCTCTTCCTGTCTCGATAGACGCCTAACCCGCGCCGAAAATGTCACCCACGAATGTGGTCAGATCGCCCATATGGGTGAGTTTGAGACCACTGTCGCCCGTCGTCTTGCCACCCGACGGGGTAATCGCGGCTGTGAAACCAAGTTTTTGCGCTTCTTTCAACCTGTTTTCGGTCTGACCCACCGGGCGCAGCGCGCCAGAGAGGCTGATTTCGCCGAAAACTACGGTTTCTGCGGGGAGGGCGGTATCCTCACGCGCGCTCAAAAGAGCGGCGGCAACGGCCAAATCGGCGGCGGGTTCGCTGATCTTGAGGCCGCCGGCGACGTTGAGATAGACATCAAGCCCGGCAAAGGGGATGCCGCAGCGCGCCTCGAGCACGGCGAGAATCATCGCAAGCCGCGCGCCGTCCCATCCCACAACCGCGCGGCGCGGTTGGGCATGGGGGGTGGGGGCAACAAGCGCCTGCATCTCGACAAGCAGGGGGCGCGTGCCCTCGATGCCGGAAAACACGACCGAGCCGGGGGTGGGCGCGCCGCGCCCCGAGAGAAAGAGGGCAGAGGGGTTGGCCACCTCGGCCAGCCCTGCGCCCGTCATCTCGAACACGCCAATTTCATCAGCGGGGCCAAAGCGGTTCTTGACGGACCGCAGGATACGGAATTGATGGCCGCGCTCGCCCTCGAAATAGAGCACGCAATCGACCATGTGTTCGACCACACGGGGCCCAGCGATCTGGCCGTCCTTGGTGACATGGCCGACAAGGATCACGGAGGTGCCAAAGCGTTTGGCAAAGCTGGTCAGTTCATGGGCTGCGGCGCGCACCTGGCTGACGCTGCCGGGGGCGGCCTCGACCGTGTCGGACCAGACGGTCTGGATCGAGTCGATGATCACGAGATCCGGCTTTTCGGATTCCATCGTGGTCAAGATGTCGCGCAGCGATGTGGCGGCGGCAAGTTTGACAGGGGCCTCGCCCAAGCCCAAGCGCTGCGCCCGCATGCGGACCTGGGCGCTGGCCTCTTCGCCGGAGATGTAGAAGGTTTTGAGGCCCGCGCCCGCAAAGCGCGCGGCGGCCTGCAACAGGAGCGTGGATTTGCCGATGCCGGGATCGCCGCCCACCAGAATGGCACTGGAGGGTACAAGGCCGCCGCCCAAAACGCGGTCCAATTCGCCGATGCCAGAGAGGGTGCGGGGCGGCGGCGCCTCTTCGGTTGAAAGGTCGGTGAGGATGAGGGGCGTGCCGCGTTTGCCGCCCAAGGTTTTGCCCTTGGGGCCGGTCGAAAGCGGCGCTTCCTCGATAATGCTGTTCCATTCGCCGCAGGCGTCGCAACGCCCCGACCAGCGGTTGTGAACCGCGCCGCAGGCCGTGCAGGTGAAGGTGCCGGGTTTTGCCATACCCGCCTGATGCCCCAAGCGGCGGGCGCGGTCAAATGCGAAACCTCAGAGTTGGTTATTCGGCGGCCTTTTGGGTGATGTCGATCACGGTGCCGTCATGGCGCAACATATCCTCAAGCCCCAGTTCTGGCAGCACGTCGCGCAGGTCGTCGCGCAGGCGTTGCAATTGGCTTGCGGCGACGCTTTCCTCTAACTCGACCTCGTGGGACCAGTGTTTGAGTTCGCGGGTGATCTGCTTGGCCTGATCGAGCCGGGCATTGAAGGCCTCGACCTCTTGCTGGCGCTGCGTGAGGAAGTTTCGGGCGCGGGCGATGCGGTCGTCGGAATAGACTTGCGCCAATTCCCGGCTGATATGGGACATTTGCGCCGCGACCTCTAAAAGGTCCGGTTCCAGCGTGCCCAGATCAGGGTGGTCACGCAAGTAGGCGAGGCGTTCGCGCACCGCGTCGAATTCGGACGAGAGGCGGAATAGACCGGCGCGATCCGCCGCATGGGCCGCGTGATAGGCGCGGGCCACGTCCTGCATGCCGATGTTGAACCGCCGGTGCGAGGTTTCCAGCGCCATGATGCGGGCATTGGCAGGCAGAAAGACGCAGAGCAGCGCCGCCAGAACAGTCAGGCCGATCTGGGTGATCTGGCCAGCGTTATCGTAAAGCGTGCCGCCAAAGGCGACGCTGAACTGGAGCCAAGGCAAAGCCCCGATGCTGGCGGCGATGGTCGCGGCGCTGAGACAAAGAGCGCAGAGCAGAAAGGTGATAAAGGCCAGACGTTGCAAAATGGAATGGGTTAAGAGTGCAGCAGATTTCAAAGTGGCGGTCATGACTTCCCCCTGAAAGATCATATCCAATATCGGCAAGTTTACGCCGATTGCCCAAAAGGCATAGCGTTAAATCCATCACCCCGGAGTCAAGTTTAGCGGAGTGTGGCGTGACTGCCCCGCAATTGTTGCGTGAAATCAGACAGTATCCGGCGAGTTGGGGGGATTGTGGCGGTGCCTGAGGCTGATCGCGAGAGAGGCGAGGATGCAGGCGGTAAAGAGGTAGAGACCCCAGGCCACCTCGACCCGCGCGAGGCCGACACCTTTGACCACGATGATGTAGAGCGCGATGAGGAAAATATCGGCCATGGCGAGTTTGCCCAAGAGATGCAGCGCGGGTAGGGCGCGCGGCGAGAGAAGACCAAAATCGAGAAGGGCCAAGCCGATGGTCTTGAGATAGGGGGCGAAGAGGGCAAAGACCGTGACCAGAAGGGCCAAGTAGACATCGCTCTGCCAGAGCGCTTGCAGGCCGGAGATGATGCTGATTTCGGAGAGACCAAAGAGCGGCAGGTCAATCCCTGCGCGCAAGAGGGGCGCGAACCACGCGAGGGGGAAAAGCGCAAGAAGTGCAAGATTCCCGTATCGCAGGGCTGCGTTCACCGCACCGCCTCGATCGGTCCCTCGGCGCGGCCGTGGATGAACTGGTCAAGGTAGGGATCGCCGGAATGGTCCATCTCGGACACCGGGCCGGTCCATTTGATCACGCCGTCATGCAGCATGGCGACATTGTCGGCGATGGCGCGCACGGAGGTCATATCGTGGGTGATGGTCATGGCGGTAGCGCCCATTTCGGTGACGATTTCGCGGATCAGATCGTTGATCACGCCCGCCATGATGGGATCGAGGCCGGTGGTGGGCTCGTCAAAGAAGATGATTTCGGGTTCGGCGGCGATGGCGCGGGCGAGGCCCACACGCTTTTGCATGCCACCCGAAAGCTCGGCGGGGAATTTATCGGCGACGTCGGGTTTTAGGCCGACGCGGCGCAATTTCTCGATGGCGATTTCGCGGGCCTCGGACAGGGGCCGTTTGAGGGAGCCGCGCAGCAAACGGAAGGCGACGTTTTGCCAGACGGGCAGCGAGTCAAAGAGCGCGCCGCCCTGAAAGAGCATGCCGAAGCGGGCAAGAAAAGCGTCGCGGTCGCCCTTGGTCACGTCTTGGCCGTCGAGGGTGATGGTGCCGCTGTCGGGGCGGATGAGGCCGAGAATACATTTCAGCGCCACGGATTTGCCGGTGCCTGAGCCGCCGATGATGACAAGCGAGGTGGCAGAGGGAATAGTCAGATCAACGCCGCGCAGGACGCGGTTGGAACCAAAGGCTTTGTGGACGTTGTGAAGCTCTATCATGACGCGAAAAACAGTTCTGTCAGGAGGTAGTTGGAGGCGAGGATCAGCACGCTTGCTGCCACAACCGCCGATTTGGTGGCGCGGCCCACGCCCTGCGCGCCGCGGCCAGAGTTCATGCCATAGTAGCAGCCCATCAGCGCCACGATAAAGCCGAAGGCTGCGCCCTTGATCAGGCCCGAGACCACATCCCATGTTTCGAGAAAATCAATCGTGTTGTGCAGATAAGTGGCGGCGGAGAAATCGAGCCGCCCCACGCCCACGAGAAACCCGCCCATGATGCCCAGCACGTCGCCCACGCCCACAAGAACCGGAACGGCCAGCGTCGCGGCTAGAACGCGGGGCAGGGTGAGGTATTTCATCGGGTTGGTCGAAAGGGTGGTGAGCGCGTCGATCTGCTCTGTCACCTTCATCGTGCCAATCTCGGCGGCGATGGAGGAGGCGACGCGCGCCGCCACCATGAGGCCGCCCAGAACGGGGCCAAGTTCGCGGGTGAGGCCGATGGCGACAATCGAGGGCACCACGGTTTCAGCGTTGAAGCGCGCGCCTCCCGCGTAGATCTGAAGCGCCAGCGCGCCGCCGGTAAAGAGCGCGGTCATGCCCACCACCGGCAGCGAGAGCCAGCCGATCTGCACCAGCGCATGCAGGAATTCGCGAAAGTAGAAGGGTGGGCGCGCCAATTGGCTGATCGTATCGGCCGCAAAGAGCGCGATGCGCCCAATGGCGGCCAGACCTGCCAGCACGGTGCGGCCAATAGAGGCCAGAAAACCAAGAATAAAACTCATCCGCCGATATAGCGCCGCGTATAGCGCGCCCCCAGTGAGGTCAGGATTTCATAACCGATCGTGCCTGCGTTATCGGCCAGTGTGTCGATGGTCTGATGTGGCCCGAGAAGTTGCAGGCTGGCGGGATCGTGGCCGAGATCGGTGATGTCGACGCAGATCAGGTCCATGGAGATGCGGCCCGCGATGGGGCAGGGGGTGTCATCCGCCCAAAGGCTGGTCTTTGGCCCCATGGCGCGCAGGATGCCATCGGCATAGCCTGCCGCCACGGTGGCGATGCGGGTGGGGCGGGTGGCGGTGAAGCTGTTGGCATAGCCCACCGTTTCGCCGGGCAAAAGATCGCGGCACTGGATCACGGGGATCTCGAGAGTGACAACGGGGTGTGCTGCGTCGAACGGACGCCCGCCATAAACGCCGATGCCGGGACGGGCGAGATCAAAATGATAGGCTGCATCAAGCAGAATGCCGCCGGTATTGGCAAAGCTGCGCGGCACGTCGAGCCCATCTGTCATCTCGCGGAAGGTGGCAAGCTGTTGCGGATTCATGGCGTGATCGGGTTCATCGGCGCAGGCGAGGTGCGACATGATGAGGGTTGGATTTTGCGCGAGCGCAATCTGGCGCAGGGCGGCCCATTCGGCAGGCTCCATGCCCAGACGGTTCATGCCGCTATCAAGCTGGATGCCAAACGGGTGCCCCGGCAAAGCCTCTGCATGGCGGATCATCTGATCGAGGGAATTGATCATCGGAATGAGCTTATGCGCGCGGAGCATCTCGGCATCGCCGGGCATATGGCCGGAAAACACATAGATTGCTGGGACCGCGCCCAGCGTCTCGCGCAAGGGTGCCCCCTCTTCGGCGACGGCGACGAAGAAATGCCGCGCGCCGGCGCGCGCGAGGGTTGGGGCCACGCGGGCGGCGCCAAGGCCATAGGCGTCAGCCTTGACCACGGCAGCGGTTTCGCTGGTGTTCATAGCATCCAGCGCGCGCCAATTGGCCACGATGGCGTCTAGGTCGATGGTCAGGGTTGCGGTGCTCATGGGGCGGGTTTTGACAGGATGGGCGGGGGCGTCAAGGGGAAAGGCATGGACACCTCCGGATCACAGGAAAACCGGCCCGCACCCAAGAGGGAGCAGGCGATAAAACGCTTGGGGAAAGGCGCGCCGAGTGGATCAGAACCAGCTCTGAACGCCGCGTGCCGCCCCGGATATATCCCGTCCTACACCATCAATCGTGGCGCATCCGGCCAGCGACGCGAGAAGGGCGAGCGCAATCAGTTTTCGCATGGGTTTGCCTGTCATTTGCCTGTGTCTGCTGCGATTTTTTATTATTAGTCTTGTAACCACCATACCTCGGGGAGGAATCCAATGCCATCCCCATAGATCGGCAGCCGTTCCGAAGGGTATGTCAACTGTGACTTATGCGCAATACGACCCACGCTATATTGATGGATCGGGATCACGTAACGCCCTGCTGTCAGCACCCGGTCAAGCGCGCGGGTGGCGGCGACAAACTCGGTGCGGTCACGTGCCGTCAGCATGGCGCGGATCATCGCCTCGGCGGCGGGGGATTTCATGCCCATCAGGTTACGGCTGCCGGGTTGGTCGGCATACTCGGCCCCCCAATAGAAGGTCTGTTCATTGCCGGGGCTGAGCGAGAGCGAGCGGCGCATCATCGTGAGGTCAAAATCAAACTGGGCCTCACGCTCGGCATATTGCGCCTTATCGGTCATCTCGAGCTTGAGGGTGATGCCCAGCCGTTCAAGCGCGCGGGCGTAGATATCCATCATGGCGCTGGCCTGTGCCATAAGACCATCCTGTTGCAACAGCACGGTGAGGGTAAGCGGTTGGCCCGCTGCGTTGACAAGCTGCCCCCCCTCGACCCGCCAGCCCGCCTCTTGCAGGAGGTCGGCGGCGCGGCGCAGATTGCCACGGTTGCGCGCGGTGCCATCGCCGACCGGCAGACTGTACCCCTCTAGCGTGCCGGGCGGGAGCGTATCGGCGAAAGGGTCCAGCAGGGCGCGCACGCGGCCCGTCGCGGGGCCATGATCCATGCCGAGTTCAGAGCCCGAGAAATAAGAGGTGATGCGCGGCTGTCGCCCGCCAGTGAGGGTGTCGTTGATATATTCGAAGTTGAAGGCGGTGATCAGCGCCTCGCGCACGCGCCAATCATCCAGCGGCGCACGGCGGGTGTTCATCACAAAACCGGTCATGCCCGAAGGTTTGCCATGGGGAATTTCGCTTAAGGTAATGTCGCCGCGCTGAACGGCGGGGAAATCATATTGGCTGGCCCAGGCCTCGGCGTTGAATTCGCGCACATAGCTGACCAGCCCCGCCTTGAACGCCTCTTTCAGCACGGTGTCATCGCCGTAGAATTCGATGCGGATTTCGTCGAAATTATGGGTGCCGCGCCGCAGGGGTAGGGCGCGGCCCCAATAGTCTGGGTTGCGCTTCAGGGTGACGTGGCGATTGACCTCGTAATCGCTGACCACATAGGGGCCGGTGCCGAGGGGGATGTCCTCGATCCCGGCTTCTGTGATGTCGCGCCCCTGCCATTGCGATTTTTGCAGGATCGGGCGCAGGCCGGCCAGAAGCGCCAATTCGCGATCCTCTTCGGAGAAGGTCAGGCGCACAGAGCGCGGGCCGGTTTGCGCGATGCTGGCGACCTTGGTCCAGAAACCGCGATAGCGCGGGTGGCCTGCGGTGCCCAAAGTCTCGTAGGACCAGATCACATCCTCGATGGTCACGGGCGCGCCATCCGAGAATCGGGCCTCGGGGCGCAGAGTGAATTCGACCCATGTGCGGTCTTCATCCGTCTCGACCGATTCGGCCAAAAGGCCATAAAGTGTGAAGGGCTCATCCCAAGAGCGGCCCATCAGCGTCTCATGGGTGAGGTCAGCCAATTGCCAAGGCGGGGTGCCGCGCAGGATGAAGGGGTTGAGCGAATCAAAGCCGCCGACATTGCCGGTGACGACCCGGCCACCCTTGGGCGCGTCGGGGTTGGCATAGGGCAGGGACACAAAATCAGGTGGCAGCGCCGGGGCCCCATACATAGCTATGCCATGCGCGGGGGCGGCAAGCCCCGGACCACACGCCCAGACCAAGAGCATCGCGGTCAGTCCGGCCCGGATATGGCGGAATAAATCTGATCTCATTTCAGCGACAATCCCTTGATGCCCTTGTTTCCTTGGGTCGGACCCTAAAGAGGGATTCAAGGCTTTTCAAACTTTTAGCTTGGACTGCGGCGCAGGATTGCTTATAAAGGGGGCACTGCTCGATAGGTTTCTTGCCTGTATGAAACCTGCCTCAATAACTTAACGCCCGCTTCGTGCGGGCGTTTTTTTTGCGCCTGTCTGGCAGGCAGTATGGCTATTCCCCGTGCAATTTGCAGATGCAGCATATATGCTGCGCACGCAATGTTTATTGGGAGAAACCGCATGACTGTTAAAGGCAAGACCGCCGTCATTACCGGCTCGAATTCCGGCATCGGACTTGGCATCGCCGAAGAACTGGCCCGGGCCGGGGTCAATGTGGTGCTCAACTCTTTTACCGATTCGGAAGAGGATCATGCGCTGGCCGCAAGAATCGCCAAGGAGACGGGTGTTGAGGTGCGCTATATTCAGGCGGATATGTCCAAGGGCGATCAATGCCGGGCGCTGATCGAAAAGGCGGGGCGTTGCGATATTCTGGTCAACAACGCCGGTATTCAGCATGTCGCGCCGATTGACGCGTTTCCGAGCGAGAAATGGGACGCGATCATCGCGATCAATCTGAATTCCGCGTTTCACACCACGGCCGCTGCGCTGCCGATGATGCGCAAGGCGGGGTGGGGTCGGGTTATCAATATCGCAAGTGCCCATGGTCTGACCGCGAGCCCCTATAAATCTGCCTATGTGGCGGCCAAACATGGCATCGTGGGCCTGACCAAGGTTACGGCGCTGGAAACCGCGAAAGAGCCGATCACCGCCAATGCGATCTGTCCGGGCTATGTGCTGACCCCGCTGGTCGAGGCGCAGATCCCCGATACGATGGAGAAATACGGTATGGGGCGGGAAGAGGTGATCGAGAAGGTCATGTTGGAGCGGCAACCGTCCAAGGAATTCGCCACGACCGAACAGTTGGGCGGCACGGCGCTGTTTCTATGCTCGGATGCGGCGGCGCAGATCACCGGCACCACAATCAGTGTTGATGGGGGATGGACCGCGCTCTGAGAGGAGAGGCCGGGGGCGCGGCCCCCGGACCCCCGAGGTATTTCGGGCCAGATGAAACAAAGTCTGGCGCTCTGTTGCATGACAGGGCCGCATGAGATGGCGCGCGGGATGTCTGGGGCAAATGCCCCCCTAATCCTCTGATTTTTTGCGCATTTCCTCGGATTTCTTCTGATCCGGATAGACCAGACCGGCGGAAATCACCAGTTTGGCGGCGTCTTCGATGCTCATATCCAGTTCGATCACATCCTCGCGCGGGAAATAGAGCAGAAAGCCTGAGGTGGGGTTGGGCGTGGTCGGGACGAAGACACTGAGCACCGCGCCGTCGGTCCGGGCCTTTTGGTTGATCTCGCCGCGCGCCTCGGTCGAGATAAAGCCGATGGCCCAGATCCCCTTGCGCGGATATTCGACCAAGCAGGCCTTTTCGAAGCTGCGTTCGGATTGGGCAAAGACCGTTTCGGCAATCTGTTTGACGCCTGAATAGATCGAGCGCACCACCGGCATACGGTTGACAAGAGATTCCGCGAAGAGGATCAGGGACCGCCCGATCAGCCCCTTGGCCACCCAGCCCACAAGCACGGTGAAGATCAGAAAGATGATCACCCCGACGCCGCGCAGGTTGATGCCGATATATTGTTCGGGCTGATACTGTGCGGGGATGAGCGGCAGGACAAACCCATCGACCCAGCCGATCAATGTCCACATCAACCAGACGGTCAGGCCCACAGGGGCAATGACCACAAGCCCGGTGAGAAAGGACGCGCGCAGGCCGCCGAAGCGTTTTGGTTTGCGCGGCGGAGGGGGCAGATCGTCAAAGGGAGTGTTCATCACGGTTCCATCCTGCGGATCACGCGGATATCTAGGCACAATGGACCCCGCTCACAATGGGGCATCGGGCCCTGTTGGCGACGTCGCTCAAAATACCTGAGCGGGGCTTGTATAGGGGCCAGAGGGCAGGTATACGCGCGCCACTGTAACCCGCAGGCATGGGCGGGCTGTTGGGGGAGACATCCCCAACCGTCCACCGGTTGAAGCATCCGCTTCTCTTCCCGTGCCGAGGCGAAAACCGGAAAAGGAACTTTGTAATGGCTCTTCCCGAGTTCACGATGCGTCAGTTGTTGGAAGCTGGCGTTCACTTTGGTCACCAGACGCAGCGTTGGAATCCCCGCATGGGCGAATTCATTTATGGCGCGCGCAATGGCATCCATATCATGGACCTCACCCAGACCGTGCCGCTGCTTGATGCCGCGCTGCATGCCATCCGTGAGACCGTGGCCAAGAACGGCCGCATCCTGTTTGTCGGCACCAAGCGTCAGGCCGCACAGCCGATCGCCGAAGCCGCAGAGAAATGCGCCCAGTATTACATGAACCACCGTTGGTTGGGTGGCACGCTGACCAACTGGCAGACCGTGTCCAAGTCGATCCAGCGTCTGAAGCAGATCGACGAGATGATGGAGCATGGGGCAGAGGGCCTGACCAAGAAAGAGCGTCTGGGCATCGAGCGCGACCAGATCAAGCTTCAGGCAAGCCTGGGCGGGATCCGTGAAATGGGCGGCGTGCCGGACATGCTGTTCGTGATCGACGTCAAGAAAGAGGCGCTTGCCGTGGCCGAAGCCAACAAGCTGGGCATCCCGGTTGTGGGCATCGTGGACACCAATTGCTCGCCTGCGGGCATTGATTACATCATCCCCGGCAACGATGACGCCGCACGTGCCATTGCGCTTTATTGCGATCTGGTCAGCCGTGCCGCGCTTGACGGTATGTCGGCACAGTTGGGTGCTGCGGGCGTTGACATGGGCGCGTTGGAAAACCTGCCGGTCGAAGAAGCGCTGGCCGAAGCCGAGAGCTGAGGCACCGTCATCAAACTGACATGGGGGCAGGGGTATTCCCGCCCCCAATCCCGAGACCGAATTTGAGGAGAGCCGAGATGGCGATCACTGCTGCAATGGTAAAAGAACTGCGCGAGAGCACAGGCGCAGGCATGATGGACGCAAAGAAAGCGTTGACTGAGACAGATGGCGATATGGAAGCGGCGGTTGACTGGCTGCGCACCAAGGGTCTGGCCAAGGCCGCCAAGAAATCCGGACGCACCGCTGCCGAGGGTCTGGTCGCGGTCAAGGTTGCGAATGGCGTTGGTGTCGCGGTTGAGATCAATTCCGAAACCGATTTCGTCGCCAAGAACGCCGATTTCCAGGGCATGGTTGCCTCGATCGCGGAGGCTGCCGTTGGCGTGGCTGACGTGGAAGCGCTGAAGGCTGCGACCGTGAACGGTAAGGCTGTTGCCGATCTCGTGACCGACAAGATCGCCACCATTGGCGAGAACATGGCGCTGCGCCGCATGGCCCGCGTTGAGGGTGACGGCGTGGTGGCCTATGTCCACAATGCCGCCGCTGAGGGCATGGGCAAGATTGGCGTTCTCGTGGCGTTCAAGGGCGATGAGAGCTTTGCCCGTCAGGTGGCCATGCATGTTGCCGCGACCAACCCCGCCGCGTTGAACGAGGCGGTTCTGGACCCGGCGATTGTTGAAAAAGAGCGTCAGGTGCAGATCGACATCGCGCGCGAATCCGGCAAGCCGGACGCGGTGATCGAAAAGATGATCGTGGGCCGGATGGCCAAGTTCATGGCCGAAGTCACGTTGATGGGTCAGGCGTTTGTGATGAACCCCGATCTGACGGTCGAGGCTGCGGCCAAGGAAGCCGGCACCGAGATCTCCGCATTCGTGCGGTTGGAAGTCGGCGAAGGCATCGAGAAGAAAGAAGAGGACTTTGCCGCAGAGGTGGCCAAGGTCGCTCAGGGCTGATCCGCCCGACTGATCACCCAGACAGGGCGTCCCGGTGGGGCGCCCTTTTTTATTGTCTGCAACTTCGGGCCTGAGGCCTAAATGAAAAAAAACGGTGCCTTCCTTGCGGAGGGCACCGTTTCTTGACCGGCGCGTCTATTGGGGATGAAACACCGATCAGGTAGCGCCGACCGTCAGTCCCGATAAATAAGAACCAACGGCCGACATCCGGATTAGCCGGAGTGAGAAACACCGCCTGTCAATTGATCAAACGATCCTGCCCACATTTGTTCCCAGGCAAAATAGCCACCACTCACGGAACGATCTGATCATGCTACGTAACGTCAACTTGCGAAAGTAAGGAAATCCATACCATCGCTTACAGGCTTCATTTTATTGACTATTTTTCAATAAAAAAGATCTGGTTCTGGAAGGCCGCCTTGAGCACCGCCTGTGCCGTGGTTTCAACAGACAGCGCCTGTCGCGCGAGGCGCAGGTGCTTTTCAACGGTGGCCGGGGTCAGGCCCATGATGGTGGCGGTGTCTTGGATCGTCTTGCCGTCGCCAACCCAGCCCAACACTTGGCGCTGTCGTAGGGTCAGGGCGCGGCCCGGTGCGCAATAGGGCAGCGAGAGAATGCGCAGATGTGCGACATTGTTGAGGGCAAGGATCTGCTCGCCGCACCGTTCCCAGAGGTCGTCCACCTCTGACTGAGTGACGCCCTTTCGCGCCGTGAGGGCAATCGCGCCTTTGGTGCGTGGGCTGAACGATTTGAAACTGATGGAATAGCCTGCCGTCACACCATGGGCATGGTTGAACTCGACGACCCGGCGTTCCTGGGGGGTGAGGGTGCCGCTGTCGGTCATATGGCGCAGCACAGACCAAGAGCAGGCACCTTCATTTTCAAGCGCCCAACGCACCATGGGCGCGTTGAAATAGAGCCCTTCGCCCACAAAGACATTCGTGTAGCAGGGATCGTGATTTGTCAGCATCAGGAAATCGTCGGGATCGCCGAGCGATGTTGCGGTGCGATACCGTGTGTAGCCATAGATCAGCCGGTCAAAGCCATACTCTGCCATGAACTGGGTATGATGATCCCACAGTTCTTCAATCGTGGCGGCATTGAGCAGGGTGTTGACCCTCGCGGCTTCGATCATCCGGCGCGCTCCAGATGGCCGAGCATCGCATCAAGCGCCAGAACATAGCCCTGCGCGCCAAAGCCGCAGATCACCCCAACGGCGACGCGGGCAATGTAGGACTGATGGCGAAACGCCTCGCGCGCATGCACATTCGACAGATGCAGTTCGATGGTCGGAATGGCGACCGAACTGATAGCATCCATCAGCGCCACAGAGGTATGGGTATAGGCACCGGCGTTCAGAATGATGCCGTCATAGGTGCCACGTGCCGCGTGAATCTGATCGAGCAGCGCGCCTTCGTGATTGCTCTGGAAAAAGGCAAGAGTGACGCCGCGCCGACGGGCGGCATCCTGACACATGGTTTCGATATCAGCGAGGGTTGTGTGCCCGTAAACCTCGGGCTGCCGTGTGCCCAAAAGATTAAGATTGGGTCCGTTCAGAAAGAGAAGTGCGGTCATGGTAAAACTCCTGCAATCTTCTCTTAAACCGCGAATCCGTTCCGAGTCGAGGCCTGCGTGGTCGTACCGCGCGCATCTGCAGGGTGATGTGTATTCTGATCACTGTTGCTGCAAGGAGTCTCACATCAAGAGTAAGGTGTAAGATGTTGGTTTTAAGTGTTTTACGGCGAGCGTTGTATGCTGTGACGCGGTTTTCGTGATCTACATTAATTACATAATACTGATTATGCGAAATAAGGGTATAGACCTTCAGGACCGGCTGCACCGGTTCATCACCACCTGCATGCGTTGGTCGGGGCATGAGAAATGCCCCAACAAAGGATCCTTACACGGTGCTTCGATCACGCGCAGGCTGAGCCATGTGGCGACACCGGCAAAGACCACCCCACCAAGCGCCTGACCCAAAAGAACCCCCGGCGCGCCCCAGATCATCCCGAAGGCCACCGCAAAGGGCCAAATCCCCAGCGTGTTGCGCGCCCAGTTGATCCATGTCGAATAGCCAGGATGGCCAAGGTTGTTGAACGAGGCATTGGCAATGAAGATCGCCCCGTTGAAAAAGGACGCAAGCGCCAGCGGGCCTAGGTAGAGGTAGAGCAAGCTGCGCATCTGTCCTGTGGCGTCAAAAAGATCAGCAATCGGCCCGCGAAGCACAAAGAGCAGCGCCGACATCGTGAGAACGTAGAGAGCCAGAAACTTGAGCCCGTCAAAGAAGGTCTCTTGCACCCGGTCCAGCCGCCCTGCCCCAAAATTCTGGCCAAAAATCGGCCCAATGGCCCCAGAGAGCGCCAGAACCACCGAAAAAACAACGGGCACCAGCCGATTGATCACCGCCATGCCGGCCACAGCATCTGCGCCATATTTGGCCATTTCCCGCGTCACGATCGCGGCACCGACGGGGGTTGCGACGGTTGCCAGCATCGCGGGCGCGGCAATCTTGATCGCGCCGCCGCAATCGCGCGCCACGCAGGCGAAATGTGGTTTGGCAAAGGCCTGATAGCGCGAGATGGCATAGCCCAAGGCCAATGCCATGGTCGCGATACGCGCAAAAACCGTTGCCACTGCAGCCCCTTCGAGACCCATGTTGAGGCTGAAGATCAGGATGGGATCAAGCACAAGGTTAACGCCAGCTCCCAAGAGCGCGGGATACATCGCCCCGCGTGCATCGCCATAGGCACGCAACACCGCCACGGCAACCATCGAGAGGCCCGAAACAAAGGTAGAGGGCAGAATGATCCACAGATAGGTCGCCGCCATGTCGCGCATCGCGCCGTCTGCGCCCACCAATCCGAGGATTTCATTGATAAAAGGCAAGGCCAAAAGGGGCACAAGCAGACCCACCGCCACAGCAAATACCGCCGTTGCGCTGGCTGCTTCGCGCGCGGCGGCGCGATCCTTGCGCCCTTCAGCCTGTGCAACAAGCGCCCCTGCGGCGATGGAGAGGCCGATGTTGATGGCGCTTGCAAAGAACATGATCGTGCTGGCATAGCCCGCGGCGGCCGCCAATTCCTCGCGGCCGAGCATGGCAATGAACAAAATATCAATAAGATCAACGGCAAAGATAGCCATCAAGCCGATGCTTGAGGTGAAGGACATCACCGAGATATGCCGAAAAAGATTGCCTTGGGTAAAGCTGCCGCCGGTATCGGTGAGGGCCATGTTCCGCTCCTGTTAACTTACCGGTGACCACATATACCCTAAGCAAAGGGGTGCAATTGGCACGCGTTCAACACTTAGTGTGCAAATCTGCTCAGCCGCGGGCCGCCACCGCATGAACCAGCCGCGCGCCGGTCTCGTAATAGAGCGATTTGAGGGTGACGAACTGCTCTGCATGGCTTTCGACCACGGGAACAGGAAGGCCGCTGTGATCGCCAGACAAGAGCGCCAGCGCGGCGGCACGGCCAAAGACGGTGCCGGGGCCGATGCCCCGCCCGGAATAGCCAAAGATCGCCAGAGCGCCCGGCCCCATGCGCTGAATCCGGGGCAAATGGTCGTGGGTCATGGCGATGCGACCGGCCCATGCGTGTTGAATTTCCACACCAGACAGACGCGGGAAAAGCTGTGTCAGCTTGCGCCGCGCCCAATTGGCATGAACGGTCACATCCCCCCCCATGCCCCCCAGTATAACGCGCCCTGCCCCGTCGCGGCGCACGGACGTCATCACGAGGCCCGTATCCCAGCAGCCCTCGCCACCCGCCAGAATATCGCCCGCCAGATTGTCGCCGATGGGGGCTGTCGCCAGCTGGAAATACTCGACTATCGGCACATCGGGGCGCGAGACATGGGTGACGGGGCGGTGATAGGCATTGGTGGCGATCAGCAGATGCCGCGCCCGGAGTTTGCCGCCGGGGGTGGTGATGATCCACTGGCCGCTGCGATGTTCGGCGGCGGTGACAGGGGTTTGCTCGCAGATCAAGGCGCCTGCGTCATGGGCGGCGCGGGCCAAGCCGCGCGCATAGGAAAGCGGCTGAATCGTGCCCGCGCGCGCATCGTGCAATGCGCCATAAAACCTGTCCGTGCCCGTGCGTTGCGCGGTGGTATTCATGTCAATCAGGCGCACGGGCGCGCCGCGTGCGGCCAATTGCGCGTGGCGCGATTGCAGGTCTGCCATCGCCTTGGGCGCGTGGGCCAGATGCAGGGTGCCGTTGCGGGTGGCCTCGCAGGCGATGCCATGCTGTGCGATCAGGTCAAAGACCAGCGATGGGGCCTCGGCGAGAACCGCGTTAAGATGTTCGCCCGGCCCTGGCCCGAGGATTGTGCACACATCGTCAGGCGGCAGCCAAAGCCCGGCGTTGACAAGGCCCACGTTGCGGCCAGAGCCGCCCTCGCCCACGGTTTCGGCCTCGAGCACGGCGACATCAGCCCCCTGCCCGGCTGCATGCAGCGCCGCCGACAGGCCCGTAAACCCCGCGCCGATGATGGCCAGATCCACCATGCGTTCACCGCGCAGGGGCTGTGCGGTGAAGGTTTCAGCGGCACTTGCGCGCCAGAGGTTGCCAAGGCCCGGCATGGATCAAAAGAAGGCCTGAAGCCCGGTCTGTGCCCGGCCAAGGATCAGGGCATGCACATCATGCGTGCCCTCGTAGGTGTTGACCGTTTCAAGGTTGACCATGTGGCGGATGACCTGAAACTCTTCGGAAATGCCGTTGCCGCCGTGCATATCGCGGGCGTGACGGGCTATTTCGAGCGCCTTGCCGCAATTGTTGCGCTTGATCATCGAGATCATTTCGGGGGCGGCATTGGCCTCGTCCATCAGGCGACCGACGCGCAGCGCCGCTTGCAGGCCGAGGGTGATTTCGGTTTGCATATTGGCCAGTTTCAACTGAAAAAGCTGGGTTTGCGCCAAGGGGCGGTTGAACTGCTTGCGATCCAGCCCGTATTGCCGAGAGGCGTGCCAGCAGAATTCGGCGGACCCCATAACGCCCCATGCGATGCCATAGCGGGCGCGGTTGAGACATCCAAAGGGGCCTTTAAGCCCTTGAACATTCGGCAAAAGCGCGGATTCCGGCACCTCGACGTTATCCATCACGATCTCGCCGGTGACAGAGGCGCGCAAGGAGAGTTTGCCGCCCACTTTGGGCGCGCTGAGACCCTTCATGCCCTTTTCGAGGATGAAGCCACGGATTTTGCCGTCATGCGCCTCGGATTTGGCCCAGACAACAAAGACATCCGCGATGGGGCTGTTGGAAATCCACATCTTGCTGCCGGTCAGGCGATAGCCGCCCGTTGTGCGCACGGCGCGGGTTTTCATGCCGGCAGGATCGCTGCCTGCATCGGGCTCTGTCAGGCCGAAGCAGCCGATCAGATCACCACTGGCCAGACCGGGCAGATATTTGCGCCGCTGTTCCTCGGAGCCATAGGCATAGATCGGATACATCACGAGCGAGGATTGCACGCTCATCATCGACCGATAGCCCGAGTCCACCCGCTCGATTTCACGGGCGACAAGGCCATAGGTGACATAGTTGGCACCCAGCCCGCCGTATTCCTCGGGGATGGTGGCGCCCAAGAGGCCCATTTGGCCCATTTCCTTGAAGATATCGGGGTCAACGCGCTCTTCGCGGTAGGCGGCGATGACGTGCGGTTGCAAAACTTCCTGCGCAAAGGTGCGGGCGCTTGCCGCGATCATACGCTCTTCTTCGGAGAGTTGATCATTGAGGCGAAAGGGATCGGCCCAATCAAAACTGTTGAGATCTGGGGCATCCTTGGCGCGCAGGGTTGGAGTATTGGCGTTCATGGCGGGCTCCTGTCACTTAATTTGCGAGTTGGGCACAGGTTACACTGGCAAAACGCCGATGAATAACGATAAATTCACATGGACATATGAGTAAACCGCAAGAATGACCCTGCCCCGCCGCTTTCTTCCGTCGATTGCCTCGTTGCGTGCGCTAGAGGCGCTGGACCGTTTGGGCAGCGCCACAGCGGCGGCGGCGGAACTGTCGCAAACGCAAAGTGCGGTCAGCAGGCAATTGAAAACATTGGAGGATCAACTTGGCGTGGGGCTGGTCGTGCGGCAAGGGCGTGGCATTCACCTGACGCCGGAAGCTGCCGATTATGCCGATAAAATTCGAGGCGCGCTGCAACAGATTGCGCAAGCGTCGCTCAAGCTGACGACGGACCCGGCGGGCGGGAGTCTGAGCCTTGCGATTCTGCCGACATTCGGGATGCGCTGGCTGGTGCCGCGATTGGCCGAGTTTGCGCGGCTTTATCCCGAGGTGACGATCAACCTGTCAACACGGCTGAAGCCGTTTAACTTTGTCACGGAACCCTTTGATGCGGCCCTACATTTTGGCAAGCACGATTGGCTGGGCACCGAAGCGCTCCGGCTGCGGACCGAGCGTGTGGTGGCGGTGGCAACGCCAGAATTTTTGGCAGCGCATGCGCCAATCGAACGCGCGGCAGACCTGATGCGCCTGCCGCTCTTGCAGATTGAGACGCGCCCCGGTGCCTGGCCTGCGTGGTTCGAAGCGCAGGGCGTGACCGGGGCCAAGGTGAGCGGCACCATCTATGACCAATTTTCAACCATCACGCAGGCGGCGTTGCATGGATTGGGGGTCGCTCTTTTGCCGGATTATCTGGCAGAGCAGGATCTGGCGACGGGCCGATTTAGATCAGCTTGGGGGGACAAGACGCTGATTTCCGGGGCTTACTATCTTGTTTGGCCCGTCCAAAATGCGCGCGATCCGGCGCTCTGCAAGTTCCGCGATTGGCTGGCGGGACAGGCCGAGGATGAAGACCTGCTGCCGCGCTGACGGGGATCAGCCCAAGGCATAGCCCGCGCCGCGCACGGTGCGCAGCGGATCATCGCCGCCGTGCTGGCACAGCGCCTTGCGCAGCCGCCCGATATGGACATCGACGGTGCGGGTGTCGACATAGATGTCACGGCCCCAGACGCGATCAAGAAGTTGCTCGCGCGACCAGACGCGGCCCGGTTTTTCCATGAAGGTCGACAGCAGGCGAAATTCCGTAGGGCCGAGTTTCAGCGGCTTTTCACAGCGGGTCACACGGTGGGTTTCGGCATCAAGCACGATATCGAGATATTCCAGCCGTTCGCCCACGGTGGCAGGGCGGGTGCGGCGCAGTTGGGCGCGGACACGCGCCATCAGTTCGACCAGCGAATAGGGTTTGATCACATAGTCGTCGGCCCCGGTTTCCAATCCGCGCACGCGGTCCACCTCTTCGGAGCGGGCCGAGAGCATGATGATCGGGATGCCGCGCGTTTCCGAGCGGGTCTTGAGCTGGCGACAGACCTCGATGCCCGACACATTCGGCATCATCCAATCCAGAACGATGATGTCGGGGGGCATTTCCGCCACCATCAACAGCGCCTCTTCACCATTGCTGGCGGTCAGAACATGAAAGCCGTCGGCCTGGAGATTATAGCCCAACACTTCGCGCTGTGCCGGTTCATCCTCGACCAAGAGGACGGTGGGTTGATCAGCAGACATCGGCGGCTCCTCGTGTTAGTGGCTGCCCTTGGGCGCAAGGCTGGGGTCAACCGAGGTCGTATCGCTTTTGGGGCGCGGATCATCGGGGAACTGGCCCGAGACAAGGTAGATCACCTGTTCGGCGATAGAGGTGACAAGATCGCCCATGCGTTCGGTGTTCTTGGCGATGAAATGCAGATGCATGCAGGGCGTGATGTTGCGCGGATCTTCCATCATGAAGGTCAGGAATTCGCGGAAGATCGCGTTATACATCTGATCGACATCGAGGTCGCGGCGGATCACCTCATGGGCGAGGTCCATGTCGCGCTGGATATAAGCGTCGAGCACGTCTTTCAGCATTTCTTCGACCTCGCGGGCCATGCGGCGCAGGGCCGAGGGCGAGCCGTTGACAGCCGCCATCTGGCTGAGGACCGAGGTGCGTTTTGCCATGTTCTTGGCATAGTCACCGATGCGTTCAAGGCTGGCGGAAATCTTGATCACGGTCAAAACAACCCGCAGATCGCGCGCGGCGGGCGACCGCAGCGCCAGCACGCGGGCGGCCTCTTCGTTGATCTGCTCTTCGAGCGCGTCAATTGCCTTGTCGCGGCCGCGCACCTCTTCGGCCAGTTCGTCATCGCGGGTTTCAAGCGAGCGAGCGGCGTCGGAGATTGCGCGTTCGACCATACCGCCCATCTTCATGATATGGGCCTGAATGGTCTCGAGGTCGCGGTCGAAGGATGAGACGATGTGCTGATGGTCAGACATGGAGCGTTCCTTAGCCAATGCGCCCGGTGATGTAGCTTTCGGTGCGCTCATCCTTGGGGTTGGTGAAAATCTGGCCGGTATCGCCGAATTCGACGAGATGACCGAGGTGGAAGAAGGCCGTTTTCTGGCTGACGCGCGCGGCCTGCTGCATCGAGTGGGTGACGATCACCACAGAAAACTCTTGCCGCAATTCGTCGATCAATTCCTCGACCTGCGCCGTGGCGATGGGATCAAGCGCCGAGCAGGGTTCATCCATCAACAGAACCTCGGGCGAGGTGGCGACGGCACGGGCGATGCACAGACGCTGTTGCTGGCCGCCCGAAAGGCCGGTGCCGGGCTGATCGAGCCGGTCCTTGGCCTCGTTCCAGAGAGCGGCGCGGCGCAGGGATTTTTCGACAATTTCGTCGAGATCTGCCTTGGTGCGGGCAAGCCCGTGGATACGCGGGCCATACGCCACGTTGTCATAGATCGACTTGGGGAACGGGTTGGGTTTCTGAAACACCATGCCCACCTTGGCGCGCAATTGCACTGGATCGACCTTTTTGTCGTAGATGTCTTCGCCGTCGATGCGGATGTCCCCCTCGACGCGGCAGATGTCGATTGTGTCGTTCATCCGGTTGATGCAGCGCAGGAATGTGGACTTGCCACAGCCCGACGGGCCGATAAAGGCGGTCACAGTCTTGTCCAGGATATCGACATCCACGTCCTTGATGGCATGCGTCGCGCCATAATATACCTGCACCTTGCGCGCGGCGATCTTGATATCGTTATTGGTCACTGTCGTCTCCGCGAATTTTGGGGCGTCATACATGGGTCTATACCTTTGTTTACCAGCGGCGTTCAAACCGTCTGCGCAGCAGGATGGCGGCGATGTTCATGATCACGAGGAAGACGAGCAACACGATGATGGCCCCGGATGCGCGTTCCACAAAGGCCGGGTCGCCACGCTGCGTCCAGTTATAGACCTGCACGGGCAGTGCTGCGGCGGGGTCAAAGAAGCCTTCAGGCGGGCCTGCGGGATATTCGCGCACAAAGGCAACCATACCGATCAGCAGCAGGGGTGCTGTTTCGCCAAGCGCCTGCGCCAGACCGATGATCGCGCCGGTAAGGATGCCGGGCATGGCCAAGGGCAGGACATGGTGAAAGATCGCCTGCATCTTGGACGCGCCCACACCGAGGGCTGCATCGCGGATCGAGGGCGGCACCGATTTCAGCGCCGCACGGGTGGCGATGATGATTGTGGGCAGGGTCATCAGCGTGAGCACGAGACCGCCCACGATGGGGGCCGATTGCGGCAGGCCCACCATATTGATGAAGATCGCCAGACCCAGGATACCGAATACGATGGAGGGCACGGCGGCGAGGTTCGAGATATTCACCTCGATCAGGTCGGTCCAGCGGTTCTTGGGCGCGAATTCCTCAAGATAGATCGAGGCCGCGACACCCAAGGGCAGCGACAGAACCAGCACAATCAGCATCATATAGGCCGAGCCGATGATCGCCACGCCCAGACCGGCGGCCTCGGGGCGGGTGTCAGAGGCATCGGGCGCGGTGAAGAAGGCCCAGTTGAATTTGGTCGTAAGGATGCCTGCGTCTTTGAGCTGTTGGGCAAGCTGCAATTGCTCGGGCGAGACATTGCGGTCGAGTGCCGCGCTTTCCATGGTCACGCGGCCTTTGAAGAAGCCGTCGATGCGGCCTGCGGCCAGCAGATCGAAGGGCACGGTTTCGCCGATCTTGTCCGGGTTAGCCAAAACAAAGTCGCGCAAGGTGGCGGGGGCCTCTTTAGAGATCAACTCGCCGGCAGCCTTGGCATTCGCGACATCCGAGGCGACACCGGTCCGCTCGATCGCGGCGACCATTGCCGCCTCGATCAGCGGGGTATAGCCGAAGGTCGAGACTTTGGCGATGTCGTCGCGATTGCGGTTGCCGTTTTTGTCAAGTTTTGCGGGGTCTAGATAGACCTCAAGCTCGACATAGGTCTGCTGAAAAGACGACAGGCCACTGGCAAGGATCGAGGCCAGCAAGCCCACCAAGGAAAGAACACCGATGGTGACGGCGACAAGCCCCATCATGCGGAACCGCGCCTCTTTGGCATTGCGTTGCTTGGTGCGGGCATCCTGCGTCAGCAAAGACCCTTTGCGCGGTGCCGGAACAGCGTCTGAGGCGGTGAAATCGGTCATTCGTACTGCTCCCGGTATTTGCGCACGATCACAAGGGCGATGACGTTCAGCCCAAGCGTGAAGACAAAAAGCGTAAGGCCGAGGGCGAAGGCGACCAGCGTTTCAGGGCTGGCGAATTCGGTATCGCCGGTCAACTGGCTTACGATCTTGACGGTGATGGTTGTCATGGCCTCGAACGGGTTGAGGCCAAGTTTGGCGGCGGCCCCTGCCCCCATGACCACGATCATGGTCTCGCCGATAGCGCGGGAGGCGGCCAAGAGGATGGCCCCGACCACACCGGGCAATGCGGCGGGCAGGATCACCTGCTTGATGGTTTCGGACTTGGTAGCGCCAAGGCCATAAGAGCCATCGCGCATGGATTGCGGAACGGCGTTGATGATGTCATCCGAGAGCGACGACACGAAGGGGATGAGCATGATCCCCATGACCAGACCGGCCGTGAGCACCGAAGAGGACGAGGTGCCAAGGCCCAGTGGCGAGGCGATATAATCGCGCAGGAACGGGCCCACGGTAATCAGCGCAAAGAGGCCATAGACGATGGTCGGGATACCGGCGAGAACCTCGATGGCCGGTTTGGCAAAGGCGCGCAGCGGTTTGCTGGCATATTCCGCCAGATAGATCGCAATCATCAATCCCAGAGGCACCGCCACCAGCAGTGCCAGAAAACTGACATAGAGCGTGCCCCACAAGAGCGGCAGGATGCCCAGATCAGACCCGCCGCGGAATTGCGGGTTCCACACGGTCGAAAAGAAGAAATCGCGCGCCGGATACATTTTGAAAAAATTGATGGTCTCAAAGAGCAGCGATGCGACAATACCCGCAGTGGTGAGGATCGCCACAAGCGAGGCACCGATCAAAAGCGCCAGCACAAAGGTTTCAGAGGCGTTGCGCGCCCGTTGATCGGGATGCACCCGCGACCAAGACCACGCCAGCAGGCCAAGCGACAGCCCCAGCACCGCTAGGGTCATCAGAAAGTTCCCGGCATTCTGCGATTTGCGCAGCTCCTTGGCCGCCTCGAACACGGGCACCGGCACATCCGAGCCAAGCGCCACGCCGACAGTGCCAAGCCGGTTGCGAATGTCGGTGAAATCCGCGCGCATTGCGCCCAGATCGTCCTCGGACATCTCGCCTGCGGCCATCAGGTCATCAAGCCCGCCCGCAATCCGGCGGACATCGGCCATGACAAGGCTCTTGGCGCCGCCTTCGGGGATCACACTGTCGGGGATCATGCCCGCGACGCGCCCCTCAATCATCAGGGGCTGCAAAAAGAGCCACGCGAGCATCAGCAATAGCGCCGGGACTGCCGTATAGAGCGCGACCGCCTGACCATAATAGTTCGGCAGCGAGTGCAGTTTCTTGCCCGTGGTCTTGGAGGTTGCATAGGCGCGCGCGCGCCCCAAGAAAAAGCCCAGCCCACACAGGCCGAGCACGATCAGGGTGATATAGCCGGTACTCATCTGCTCTCCGCCAAAAAGGGAGGGATGGCGCGGATGCGCCACCCCTCAGAGGTCTTGGTCTTAGTTCAACACGCCCATGGGCACGCGGTTGGCAACCATTTCCTGCGTCTTGGCAAGCTCGGGGTCGGACACGAGGCCATAGGCCGAGAGCGGGCCATCGGGGCCTGAGATTTCGTCGGACACGAAGAACTCGATATATTCCTGCATGCCGGGGATCACATCGAGATGCGCGTTCTTGACGTAGAAGAACAGCGGACGCGACACCGGATATTCACCCGAAGCGATCGATTCGACCGAGGGAACAACGCCGCCCATGGTGGCAACCTGAAGTTTGTCGGTGTTGTTCTGGTAGAACGAGAGGCCAAAGACGCCGATACCGTTCTTGTTGGCATCCACACGGGCCAGCGTTTCGGTATAGTCGCCGTCGATGTCGATGGACACGCCATCGGTGCGCAGCGCCATACATGCCTTTTCAGCGGCTTTCTCGTCGCCGCCATTGGCCGCGAGGTGCAGATCATAGGTGCCGTTTTCTTCGCAACCGGCGATGATCACCTTTTCGTCGAACACTTCGCGGGTGCCGTGCTTGGTGCCGGGCACGAAGGCGAGGATTTCGTCGCCGGGCAGATCGACGCGAACATCGGACCATACCTTGTTGGTGTTGTCGGCCAGAGCGCCATCCTTGGACACCTGAGCCGCCAGAGCCGCGTGCCAATCGGCCGGGGTAAAGGCATAGGCCGGGCCGTTAATGTCAGAGGCAAACACGATGCCGTCATAACCGATGCGGACTTCCATGATCTCGGTCACGCCGTTCTGGGCGCAGAGGTCGATGTCGGATTGTTTGATGCGCGAAGAGGAGTTGGCGATGTCGATGGTGTTTTCACCCACGCCTTCGCACAACTTCTTGCGGCCAGCGCCCGAACCACCGGATTCCACGACCGGGGTTGGGAAATCAAAGTTTTCGCCAAACGCTTCGGCGACGATGGCGGCATAGGGCAGCACGGTCGAGGAGCCAGCGATCTGGATGTTGTCACGGGCCGCAGCAGTGCCAGCGGCGAGGGCCGTCAGGGCCAGGGCGGAAACGGTGGATTTGAACAGCATGAGTTGCTCCTGAGTTCGGTTTCACGGGACGCCCAGGCAGGGGCGACCTCGGGATCACCACTAGGTGAGAACCACAACGCTTTTGTTACACTTATGTAACGGTTTTATGACACGCGGAGAAGTTGGTGGTTCTGGGCGATTTTTTCGCGGTCGAGGCGGGCGTGCTCAGGCCTCTTGGCGATCCCATTGCGGCAGAATCACTGAAAATTCGGCACCCTCCCCAAGGGTCGAGGAGATTCGCAGCCGTCCACGGTGGCGATTGACGATATGTTTGACGATGGCGAGGCCAAGGCCCGTGCCCCCCATCTCGCGCGAGCGGTGGGTGTCGACGCGGTAGAAACGCTCGGTCAGCCGGGGAATATGCAGCGGCTCGATTCCGGGCCCCTGATCACGCACCCGCGCCAGAATGGCCGGCGCACGCAGGGTGGCATCGCGCGCAATACGTTCCAGCGTGATGGTGATATGGTTGCCCGTACCGCCATATTTGATCGCGTTTTCAATCAGGTTGGTAAAGACCTGCTGCAACTGGTCATCATTGCCGCGCACGATCATGCCGTCGGGCGCCTCAAAGGTAATCTCGCAGGCGCGATCACGCGCCAAGGGGCGCAAGGCATGCAGAACCGAGCCGATCACCTGACCCAAGTTGACCTCTTCGCGCGGGCGCACGCGCTCTTCGCTCTCTACCCGGCTGAGGGACAGAAGATCGCGCACTAGGCGCTCCATCCGGGCCGCTTCGGATTGCATGATCCCCAGGAACCGGTCGATGGCCGCCTGATCATGGCGCGCAGGCCCTTGCAGGGTCTCGATGAACCCCATGAGCGCGGTGAGCGGCGTGCGCAGTTCATGGCTGACATTGGCCACGAAATCGCGCCGCATCTGGGCGGCATGTTCGCGCTCGGTCAGGTCCTCGAAACACACAAGCGTGCCGCGCGCATCCAGCGTTTCGACATAGCCCACATGCACCTGAAAGCTGCTGTCACGCCCCGCCTCAGAGGTTTGATAGGTGATCTTGCGCGGCTGTCGGTCGCGCAGGCTGGCCTCTATTGCCTCGAGCACATCGGGCTGTCGGAGCGCGGTCAAGAGATGTCGCCCCTCAAGCCCCTGCCCCAAATGGTCACGCGCGCCTTGGTTGGCGGCGATGATGCGATCATCCGGCCCCACCAGAATGGCCGCCAGCGGAATACCTGCCAGAACCGTGGCCAGACCCTGCATCGCCTGTCAGAGCGCCACAAGCCCGGTGCGATACCGGCGCATATTCTGTTGGTAATGCAACGCTGTGGCGCGCAGCGTGGCAATCGCCGCCTCATCGAGACTGCGCACCACTCGGCCCGGCGCGCCCATCACAAGGCTGCCTTCGGGAATTTCTTTGCCTTCGGTGATCAAGGCCCCTGCGCCGATCAGGCTGTTGCGCCCGATGCGCGCACCATTGAGCACCGTGGCCCCCATGCCGATCAGCACGTTTTCTTCCAAAATACAGCCATGCAGCATCGCCTTGTGCCCGATGGTGCAGCCCGGCCCGATGACGAGCGGATAGCCCATATCGGTGTGCATCACGCAGTTTTCCTGCACATTGCTGCCCGCGCCCACGCGGATTTCCTCGTTATCACCGCGCAGGGTGCAGCCGAACCAGACCGAGGCCAAATCCTCGATCACCACTTTGCCAATCAGATTGGCATCGGGGGCGATCCAGCTGTCTTCGGCAATCTGCGGCGCGTGGCCGTCGAGCGTATAGATCGTCATTGCATCTCCTCGAATTCAGTTTGCAGCGCGCGCACATGTGCGGTTAGCCCCGGTTGCTGACTGCGGCGCAGGCGCGTGGCCTCGATGATCGTTTTGAGCCGCGCCTCGGTGGCGTCCAGATCTTCATTGACCAGCACGAAATCATAGCCGTCCCAATGGCTGATTTCGTCCCAGCTTTTCTCCATCCGCTTGGCGATAACATCGGGCGCATCCTGTCCGCGTGTTTCCAGCCTGCGGTGCAATTCGCGGATCGAGGGCGGCAAAAGAAAGATCGAGAGCGTATGCGCGCCCAAGGCCGAGTTACGGATTTGCTGCGCGCCCTGCCAATCAATATCAAACAGCACGTCACGCCCTGCGTCGATGGCGGCCTGAACCGGGCCCCTTGGGCTGCCGTAGAAATTGCCAAACACATGCGCATGTTCCAGCATGTCGCCGGCGGCCACATCCTGCTTGAACTGCGGCTGCGACATGAAGTGATAATCTTGCCCGTCCACCTCTCCGGGGCGCGGCGCGCGGGTCGTGGCCGAAACCGAAAAGGCAATCGTCGGGTCCCAGTCACGCAATCGCCGTGATAGCGTGGACTTGCCCGCGCCGGACGGCGAGGAAAGAATGATCAAGAGGCCCCTGCGGTTGCTCATGCTGTCCCTTGTCCTTCTTCTTGGTGCAAATACTCAAATCCTGCGCGGGCCGCGCGTGCCTCATTCGACATTTTGCACCTGTTCGCGCATCTGGTCGATCACCGTCTTGAGGCTGAGCCCGATCTCGGTCAGGCCGCTATGCTGCGCCTTGGAGCAGAGCGTATTGGCCTCTCGGTTGAACTCTTGGCTGAGAAAGTCGATCTTGCGTCCCACGGGCGCGCCGGACTCAAGCAGGGTGCGGGCGGCCTGCACATGGGCGCGCAGGCGGTCCAATTCTTCGGTCACGTCGAGCTTGACCGCGAGCAGTGCCAATTCCTGTGCCAGACGTGCGGGATCGAGATCGGTGGCGCTGTCCCGCAGGCGGGCCAAAGCTGTTTGGTGCGCGCGGGCGATGTCGGCGCTGCGTTGGGCAAGCAGATCTTGGGCCGCTTGCGTCAGGCGGGCGATCTCATCCAGTTGCGCGTGCAAAATCTGCGCCAGAGCCGCCCCTTCGGCGGCGCGCATGGCAAGAAAATCGGTGAGCAGCGGTTCGAAATCCGCAAGAAGGGCGGCGCAGAGCGCGGTGCTGTCACTCTCGCCGGTGCCAGCTTCGAGCACGCCGCGCAGCGTCAGGATGTCGGCGGCGGTTGCCGGGGCGAGCGACAGGCCAGAGGACATGGCGCGATCCTCGACGAGGGCCATGGCGCGCAGCACATCCTCGAGCCGGTCCGGGTTGACCGTCACTTGGCCGCTGGCATCCGCACTGTTGAGCCGCAGGGTGAGCGAGACATTGCCCCGCGCCAGCACCTGCCCCAGCCGCGCCCGGAGCGCGGGGTCCAATCCTTCGATCCAGTCGGGCACGCGCAGGCGCAGGTCGAGCCCTTTGCCATTCACGCTGCGCAAGTCCCATGTCCAGTCATGGCCCGGAATGGCCCCTTTGGCAGTGGCGAAAGCGGTCATCGACTGGATCATCGGCGGTCGTCCTTGGGGCTTGCGGCGTTGCCCCGTCCTAGTGCGTGACCCGGCGGCTGGCAAGTCCCCGGTGGCCTGCCCCACCGCCCCGAGAGGTTAACCAATCCCCGCGATTTTTAGATAAATTCCCAAAAACTTGTGGCAGTCTTGGTCCAACGTGCGGTGCCTCAGGCGCTGCGCAAGGTTCATCAGGCAGGCTGTCGTTGCAGGGCTTGATCGGCAGGGTGCAAGGCAGGGTGCAAAGGAGTGGGTCATGCAGGATGACAGAACCAGCTCGTGTTTTCCGGGGGTCACAGCCGTTGACCGGCTGCATGCCGCCGACTTGCAGGCGCTTCACAGCTATTGGGCGGGGCTTTGCGAGGGGGCCGAGGTGCCGCGCCGCTCAGACATCAACCCGCGCCATATTGGCGGGCTGCTGTCCAATGCCTTTATCGTCGAGCGCATCGCACCGGGGGTGACGCGGCTGCGGGTGGCGGGGCTGCATCTTAATGCGTTGATGGGGATGGAAGTGCGCGGCATGCCATTGTCGAGCTTGATCACGCCTGCGGCGCGCGAAACCTTTGCGCTGGCGCTGGTGGATCTTTTCGAGCGGCCTGCGCGATTGGACATAGACCTGCACGCCAAGGCGGGATTGGGACGGCCCGAGATGACGGGGCGTCTTTTGCTCTGGCCGTTGCGCAGTGATCTTGGGGATGTGTCGCGGGCGCTTGGCTGTTTGGTCACGCAGGGCGACATCGGCCGTGCCTCGCGCCGGTTCGAGATGACATCGGTTCGGGTGCTGCCCTTGGACGACTCAGCGGCACCGGCGGCAAAGCCGAATGAAGCCTTACACGGAGGTCTGCGCGGTGAATGGCCGGTGCGCGGTGCGGCGCGCAGGCGTGCGCATCTGCGGGTGGTCAAGTAAGCCGCGCGGAGGCACCAACCGCAACAGGGCCTTGCGCCCCGTTGCGGTCAGGCAGTTGCGTTATCCTGCTTCGGCCTGACGGCGATCATGGCGCAGGGATTTCAGTTCTTCCGCCACGAGGAAGGCCAGTTCGAGCGATTGGCTGGCATTGAGGCGCGGATCGCAGGCGGTGTGATAGCGCGCCGACAGGTTTTCTTCGGAGAGCGCCCGCATGCCGCCGGTGCATTCGGTCACATCCTGCCCGGTCATCTCGAAATGCACGCCGCCGGGGATGGTGCCCTCGGCCTTGTGGATGCCAAAGAATTCCTGAACCTCGCGCAGGACCAATTCAAACGGCCGGGTTTTATAGCCGGTCGCGGATTTGATCGTATTGCCATGCATCGGATCACAGACCCAGAGCACCGATGCCCCCTCTTCCTGCACCGTGCGGATCAGGCGCGGCAGGTTTTCCGCCACCTTGCCCGCACCAAAGCGCGCGATCAGTGTCAGACGCCCGGCCTCATTGCTGGGGTTGAGCGTGGCCAAGAGCCGCTTGAGATCGTCCGAGGTCATCGACGGGCCGCATTTGAGGCCAATGGGATTCTGCACGCCACGCAGGAATTCGACATGCGCACCATCCGGCTGCCGGGTGCGGTCGCCAATCCACAGCATGTGGCCAGAGCCCGCCAGCCATTTCCCAGAGGTGGAGTCGAGCCGGCACAGCGCCTCTTCATATTCCAGCAAGAGGCTTTCATGCGAGGTGTAGAAATCCACGGTCTTGAGCGTATGGGCATTGTCGCTGTCCACACCCGCCGCTTTCATAAAGTCGAGCGCGTCCGAGATGTGATTGGCCATTTCGCGGTATTTCGCGGCTTTCTCGCTTTCGGTGAAGCCCAGCGTCCAGGCATGGACCTGATGCACATCGGCATAGCCACCGGTTGAAAAAGCACGCAACAGGTTCAGCGTGGCCGCAGCCTGCGTATAGGCCTGCAACATCTTGTCCGGATTGGGAATGCGCGCCTCGGGGGTGAAGGCCAGTTCGTTGATGATATCGCCCCGGTAGCTGGGCAATTCCACGCCCTCGATCACCTCGGTCGGGGCCGAGCGCGGCTTGGCGAATTGCCCCGCCATGCGGCCCACTTTGACCACTGGCACCTTGGCCCCATAGGTCAGCACCATCGCCATTTGCAGCATCACCTTGAAGGTGTCGCGGATCGCATCAGCCGAGAATTGATCAAAGGCCTCGGCGCAATCGCCGCCCTGAAGCAAGAACGCTTCGCCGCGCGCAGCAGCGCCGAGCGCACGTTTGAGCCGGCGCGCCTCACCGGCGAAAACCAGCGGCGGATACTGCCTGAGACGGGCCTCGACATTGGCCAGTGCGGCGGCATCGAGATAATCAGGCATCTGCACCCGCGGTTTCGCGCGCCAGCCCGTTTTCTGCCATTCCGTCATCGTCCTTACTCCGCATTGAACGTAATCTGAGACCCGTGCTTAGCAAAGCGGCGGGCAAGAGGCCATATGAAACGCACAAGAATGCGTCGCAAATCGACCATGGCTCTCTTGTCAATCGCGACAGATTCGTGACAGACCGCTATAGAGGCCGTTGTGCCGGGGAATCGAGTGATGATGACGTCAGAGGCTACGAAGATCGCGGTGAAAGCGCCGAAGGAGCCCAAACGCTTTGTGTTTGTGTTGCTGGACAGATTCACCCTGCTCAGCTTTGCCTCGGCCATCGAATGTCTGCGCATCGCCAATCGTATGGCCGAAGAAGAGCTGTATAGCTGGGTTTTGACAGGTGATTCCGAGGATGTGATCACCTGCTCTGCCGGGGTGCGGTTCAATCTCGACTTTGCCCTCTCCGATTTGAACCGCGAGGATGTGGTTCTGGTTTGCGGCGGCATGGATGTGCAAAAGGCCGCAACCAAGCGCATGTTGAACTGGCTGCGCCGTGAGGCGCGCAAGGGGCTGCGCATGGGGGGGCTGTGCACCGCGTCCTATGTTCTGGCACGCGCAGGGCTTTTGGATGGCAAGCGCGCGACGATCCATTGGGAAAACCATGACAGTTTTCTCGAAGAATTCGAGGATGTCACCCTGACGAAATCGGTCTTCGTGATTGATGGCAACCGGATGAGCACGGCGGGCGGTACGTCGTCGATTGACCTCATGCTCAATATCATCGCGGATGATCATGGCGAGAAGCTGGCCAATGCCGTGGCGGATCAGCAGATCTATAGCTCGATCCGCACCGATCAGGACACGCAGCGTCTGAGCGTTCCGACACGCATCGGCGTTCGGCATCCCAAGCTGAGCCAAGTCATTCAGATGATGGAAACCAATATCGAAGAGCCGATCAGCCCTGCGACATTGGCACGCGATGTGGGCATGTCGACCAGGCAGTTGGAACGTCTGTTTCGCCGGTATCTCAGCCGCAGCCCCAAGCGGTATTACATGGAACTGCGCCTGCAAAAGGCGCGCAACCTGTTGATGCAGACCGATATGACCGTGATCAACGTGGCGCTGGCCTGCGGATTTGCCTCGCCCTCGCATTTCTCAAAGTGCTACCGGGCGCATTACAACACGACGCCCTACCGCGAACGCGGCGCACATAGCTCGCGCCTGTCTGTTTGAGGGTGCGGCCAGGCTGGGGGCGCTGCCCCCAGACCCCCGAGGTATTTCAAGCCAGATGAAGATCAGCCTGGGCTGAGACGGTAGGCGGCACCCTGCCCGACGCTGAGAAACCAGATTGACCCATCGGGGGCCACTCGGATGTCGCGCACGCGCTGGGTTTCGCGGGACTTGAGGCGCTCCACCTCTGTAAGCGGCGTGCCATCGAGGCGCGAGATCATGTCGAATTTGAGGGATCCGACAAAGATGTCGCCGCGCCATTCCGGAAACATATCGCCCTGATAGATCATCATGCCAGAGGGCGCGATGGAGGGATCCCAAAAATGCGCGGGCTGTTCCATGCCGGATTTCTGCGTGCCCTCGCCGATTTTCAGCCCTGAATAGTGGCGACCATAGGAAATCACCGGCCAGCCGAAATTCGCGCCTTTGGCGATGCTGTTCACCTCATCGCCGCCGCGCGCGCCATGTTCCACCACCCAGAGATTGCCCTCGGCATCAAGCGCCGCGCCTTGCGGGTTGCGATGGCCATAGGACCAGATTTCAGGTTGCGCCCCGGCGGTATGAGTGAACGGGTTGTCCGAAGGGATGGCGCCATCGCGGGCGATCCGGACGACCGCGCCGTTTTGCCGTGCCAGATCTTGGGCCGAACTGTCATCGCCCCGGTCGCCGATGGTGGCGTAGAGCATCCCATCGCGCCCCTCGACCAGACGCGAGCCGAAGTGCCGCCCGCCAGAGGAGCCGGGTTCCAACTCGAATATCACGGTCCAATCGGTGAGGCGATCCGCGCCGGGGGCAAGGCGGGCATGGGCGATGGCGGTGCCTGCCCCGCCCGGTTGCGGTTTGGAATAGGTGAAGTAAAGCTGACGGCTCTGCGCGAAATCGCGGGGAATGAGGAGGTCGAGCAAGCCACCCTGCCCGCGTGTGGCAACATCCGGTAGGCCGGTGATGGCACGGCCTTGACCGTTTACGACATGCAGAAGGCGGCCACCTTTTTCGGTGATGAGCAGGCTGTCATCCGGCAGAAAGCCAATGGCCCAAGGATCGTTGAGCTGGTCAACCATTTTGGTGACGGTCAGTTTGCCCGCGCTGCTATCGAGCGCGTGGGCCGGGGTTATGGCGAAACAGGCCGCCAGAACGAGAGGGATAAGGCGCATCGCTTTCTCCTTTTCCCATCCAGATAGGTATGTCAGGCGCGTTTTCCAGCCAGTTGCGCGATGCCCAGCACGTCAAGCACCCGCGCTTCGATATCGGCGGCGTTCAGACGCGCGACGGCATACATATCCTCGGCGCTGGCCTGATCTATGAACGTGTCCGGCAGGACCATGGAGCGGAATTTGAAGCCGCGATCAAAGACCTGAGCTTCGGCCAAGAAGTGACTGACATGGCTTGCAAATCCACCAATCGCGCCCTCTTCGACGGTGATCATCGCCTCGTGGTTCTGGACGAGATCGAGGATGAGCGCCTCGTCCAGCGGCTTGGCAAAGCGGGCATCGGCGATGGTGGGCGTAATTCCGCGCGCACGCAGGGATTCGGAGGCTTTGAGCACCTCTGAGAGGCGCGTGCCAAAGGACAGGATCGCCACGCGCGCGCCCGTCTGGATGATACGCCCCTTGCCAATTTCCAGCGGTTCGCCGCGTTCGGGCATGGTGACGCCCATCCCCTCGCCGCGTGGATAGCGGAACGCAATCGGGCCCTCATCATGGGCGGCGGCAGTGGCGACCATATGGACAAGCTCGGCCTCATCGGCGGCGGCCATGACCACAAAACCGGGCAGATTGGCGAGAAAGGCGGTGTCGAAGGCCCCCGCGTGGGTGGCGCCGTCTGCGCCCACAAGCCCCGCACGGTCGATGGCAAACCGCACCGGCAGGCGCTGAATCGCCACATCATGCACGACCTGATCGTAACCGCGTTGCAAAAAGGTGGAATAGAGCGCGCAAAAGGGTTTGAGCCCCCCCGCCGCCAGACCGGCCGAAAAGGTGACGGCATGCTGTTCCGCGATGCCCACATCAAAGAGCCGTGAGGGGTAGCGTTCGGCAAAGAGGTTGAGGCCGGTGCCATCGGGCATGGCGGCGGTCACGGCGCAGATCTTGTCATCCTGTGCGGCATGGGCCAGCAGCGCCTTGGCGAAGACGCCGGTATAGCTGGGGGCGTTCGAGGGCGATTTGCGCTGTTCGCCGGTCAGCACGTCGAATTTGGCGGTCGCATGGCCGCCATCGCGGGCGCGCTCGGCAGGGCCATAGCCCTTGCCCTTCTTGGTCAGCACATGAATAAGGATCGGGCCGGTGGCGCGCGCCTTGACGGTGCGCAGAACCGGCAAGAGTTGGTGCAGGTCATGGCCGTCGATGGGGCCGACATAGCTGAACCCCAGTTCCTCGAACAATGTACCGCCCACGGCCAGCCCCTTGAGCATGTCCTTGGCGCGGCGCGCGCCCTCTTGAAAGGGAGGCGGCAACAAGGAAATGGCACCTTTGGCGGCGGCCTTGAAATCCTGAAACGGGGCCTCGGCATAAAGCCGCGAGAGATAGGACGAGAGCGCGCCCACTGGCGGGGCAATCGACATCTCGTTGTCGTTGAGGATAACAATCAGGCGTTTCTTCAGGTGGCCTGCGTTGTTCATCGCCTCAAAGGCCATGCCAGCCGACATCGCCCCGTCGCCGATGATGGCGATGGCATCGCCAAGGCCTGAGGGGCAGTTGCCGCCAAGGTCCCGCGCCACGGCAAAGCCAAGTGCGGCGCTGATCGAGGTAGAGCTATGGGCCGCGCCAAACGGGTCGTAGGGCGATTCCGAGCGTTTGGTAAAGCCCGACAGCCCGTCCTTTTGCCGCAAGGTGCGGATGCGGTCGCGGCGGCCCGTCAGGATCTTGTGGGGGTAGCACTGATGCGACACGTCCCAGATGATCTTGTCGCGCGGCGCGTCAAACACGTGATGCAGGGCGACAGTCAGCTCCACCACGCCCAGACCGGCCCCCAGATGCCCGCCGGTTTCCGACACGGCGGAAATGGTTTCCGAGCGCAGTTCATGCGCCAGTTGCACCAATTGGCTATCGGAAAACCGTTTGAGATCGGCGGGGCTGGCGACCTGATCAAGCAGCGGTGTTTGCGGGCGGTCGGACATCATGCCCCTCCGTGGGGTAAATTCAGCAAAGTCTAGCTTTGGCGCGAGATAACGAAACGGGCAAGGTCGCGCAAGCGTTCGCCCCGTTCCCCGTAACAAGATAGTGCGTCGCAAGCGGCGTCAACAAGGGATGCGGCGCGGGCGCGCGCCCCGTCCAACCCCAGCAGTGAAACAAAGGTGGCTTTGCCTGCGGCGGCATCCTTGCCCACAGCCTTGCCTGCGGCGGCGGCATCGCCGGTCACGTCGATCACATCGTCCTGTATTTGGAACGCAAGACCAAGCGCGCGGGCATAGGTGCTTAGCGGGGTCATATCGGCATGGGCCATGCACGCGCCTGCGGTGGCGGACCACAGGATGAGCGCGCCGGTCTTGCCGGCTTGCAACGTCGTGATCTCATCCAAGTTGAGCGGCGATGTGGCGGTTTCGGCGGCAATGTCGAGCGCTTGGCCCAGAACCATCCCCTGCCCTCCGGCCGCGCGAGCAAGGCTAAGTGTCAGACCAGCGCGCACCTCAGCCGGGCCACAATCGGGATGCGCCACCAATTCGAACGCCAGCGATTGCAGCGCGTCGCCCACAAGAATCGCGGTCGCCTCGTCCCATTTGATATGGACGGTGGGTTGACCCCGGCGCAGGTCGTCATTGTCCATGGCGGGCAGATCGTCATGCACGAGGCTATAGGCGTGCAAGGCCTCAATGGCCGTGGCGGGCCAAATCGCGGCTGTCTCAGGCACATCGTGCAGCCGCGCGCTTTCCATCACCAAAAAGCCTCGGATGCGCTTGCCGCCCTGCGTGGCATAGCGCATGCCCTCGGCAACGGGGCCGGTGCCAAAGGGGGCAAGAACGCGGGAAAGATGCGCCTGAATGGTTTCAGCCTCGGCGGCAAGTCGCGCCTGCATCTGGATCAGAGACCTGTCACCGGGGTCGTGCCGGTGGGCTGGCCATCGGCGTCGAGCGTAATGGCGGCGACTTTTTCTTCGGCCTCTTTCAGTTTTTCTTCGCAGCGTTTCTTGAGCTTGGCGCCGCGCTCATAAAGCGTGATCGACTCGTCCAGCGCCACATCGCCCCGTTCCAGCCGCCCAACAACCTGCTCCAGCTCTTTCATCGCCTGTTCAAAGGTCATCTCGGAGGGGGGCGTATCGGTCATCGGCTGGTCCTCGTGCTGGGCATTTCAGCACCTAGCATAGGGTGCTGTGGCGGGGGGTGCAATTCGGTTGACGCTTCATTGCGGCTGAGGGACAGTTGGCCCATGTCAGAGCCTGTCCTCCCCCTGCCCGACCTTGATGCGTTGGCCCGTTTGGATGCCCGCCTGCGGGCATTGGTGACGGCGCATCCGGACCTTGCAGGCTTGGACATCTCGGAGGTGCTGCGCATCGTACCGGGCAAGCGCGCGGTTCTGGCCGGGCGTCTTGATGGGCGCGCGGTGGTGGCGCGGTTGGTTGAAGAACGCGGTGCCGAGGCCTTGGCCAAGGAATGGGCTGAGTTGCAGCGCATCTGGCCGCATATGCAGAGCGGGCGTTACCGTGTCGCCGAACCTATTTGCTACCTGCCGGATGCGCGGCTTTTGGTGATGGAACGCGCGCCCGGTGAGGCGCTGTTGGAGCATCTCTGGCAGGCGGATGTGGGCAGCCGCGCGCAACATCTGCGCCCCGCTGCCGAATGGTTGCGGGACTATGTCGAGATCAGCGAGGGGTGGAAGCCGGGCAATGCCAAGGGCTGGCTCGCGCGGGCCGCGCGGGCCGCTGCCACGCAACCGTTCGGGCGATTACGCCGCATCGAGAGTGGAATTCTCGCGCATCTGACAGAGATGGCGACCGCGCTGGACGGGGCTGAATGGCGCGTCGCGATCAGCCATGGTGATTTTCATCCCAACAACCTTATTCTGGGAGAGGATCGCCTGACAGGGATCGACACCGGCGGCTCTGGCCGGTTGCCCGTGTGCAAGGATATCGCCCGCTTTCTGGTGCATATGGGGCGACGTGGCATGATCCCGTCGGGGCGGCGGTATCTGGGGGTTGATGCCGAGGGGCTAGAGGTTTTTGCCGAGGTCTTCGCGCTGACCGAGATCGAGCGCAACCTTTGGCTGCCGTTCTTTATCGGCATCGAGGCGCTTATTCGGGTCGAGACCCGCGCGCTCAAACACAGTCGGATCAAGCGCGCGGAAGAGATGTATGGCCTCTTGCTGGATGACCTTGCCGCGCTGTGAGCGCGCTCAGGTCTAGAGGCCAAGCGCCGCCTCAAGCGTTGCGATCCGCGACAAGAGCGGGGCTGTCACGCCGTCGATCTGCTCCATGCTGAAGCGTGGTGTAATGTGCTGGGGGCAGTTCCAGTCAAACCCTTCGACGGTGATCAAGAACCCGCGCTCGATGCGGGCGCGGTAATCGGGCAGGTCCAGCCGCGCCAGTGTTGCCGTATCTTCAAGCCCCACAGCCCGCGCGCGCCCAAGAATCTTGAGCCGGCGGCGGTTTGGATAGTCCATCAAAAACAGCGACACGCGGTCATCAGTGCTGAGGTTGCCAAGGCTGATATACTGGCGATTGCCGCGAAAATCGGCAAAGCCAAGGGTGCGATCGTCCAGCACGCGAAGAAATCCCATAGGCCCGCCGCGATGCTGGATATAGGGCCAGCCGGTTTCGGTGACCGTGGCCATATAGACAGAGTCGCGGGCCGCGATGAACTCGGCTTCGACCTCGCTCAAATAGAGGTTCACCGGACCGTCCGCAGCCTGCATCCGGGCATAGGAGGCGCGGCTGCCCTGCTCCTCTTGCAGCCGTGTCACCGTTGGGGTGAAGGCGATATTCGCAAAATGATGGGGCATGACATCCTCTGGGGGTTATAGGCCAAGATCGGAAAGGCCGGGGTGATCAGCGGGGCGCGGCCCTTGTGGCCAGTGGAACTTGCGCTCAGACTCTTTGATCGGCTGGTCATTGATGCTGGCAAAGCGCAGGCGCATGAGGCCCTTTTCGTCAAATTCCCAGTTTTCGTTGCCATGGCTGCGATACCAATTGCCGGCATCATCGCGCCATTCATAGGCAAAGCGCACGGCGATACGGTTCTCGGCAAAGGCCCAAAGTTCCTTGATCAACCGATACTCCAACTCGCGGGCCCATTTGCGGGTAAGAAAGGCCGTGATTTCCTCGCGGCCAACTGGAAATTCGGCGCGGTTGCGCCAACGGCTATCGGGCGTATAGGCCAGCGCCACGCGCGCGGGGTCGCGCCCGTTCCAGCCGTCTTCGGCCATGCGCACTTTTTGGGTTGCGGTCTCGTGGGTAAAGGGAGGAAGCGGGGGACGAGCGTCTTGGGTCATTGGCTATCCTTGGTTGGGGGCACAGCGCTGGGCGGCGCTGTGCCGATCTGTGCTAAAGCGGCGGTGTTCAACGTGACTTTGGGAAAGTCGATCTCGACCTGTGTGGCCTTGCCCAGAATATTGGTAAAGATATTCATGGCAACATGGGTAATGATTTCGACGATCTCGGCGTCGGAATGACCAGCGGCGCGCAGGGCGGCAAACTCTGCTTGGCTCACTTCGCCTGCATGTTCGACCAGCGTACGGGCAAAGGTCAGCGCCGCCTCGGCCTTGGCATCGGCGGAACGGCCCGCGCGGTTCGCAAGGATTTCGTCACTGTCCAGCCCCACCTTGCGGCCAATCGCGGTATGGGCAGACACGCAATACTGGCAGCCGTTCTGTTCGGCCACCGCAAGCGCGATACGTTCGCGCGTCAATGGGTCAAGCGCCCCTGCCCCGGCAATGCCATGCAGCCCAAGGAACGCCTGAAGCGCCGCAGGGCTATTGGCCAAAACGCGGATGAAATTGGGCACCATACCAAGCGCCGATTGCACGGCATCCAGCAGCGCCTTGGCCTCGCCTGTGGCGGTTTTCGGGTCGATAACAGGAATACGGGCCATGTCTTTTGTCCTTATATTGAGAGCGCGCAGGCAATGTGCCGCGCTTGGGCATAAGGTGGGGCAGAATGGTATTTGAAAGAATAGATGAAATGTGGAATGCTTTATTCCGTTGAAAGGAATAATTGATGAACCGTTTGCACGAGATTGAGGTGTTCATCGCTGTGGCAGAGGCGGGCAGCTTTGCGGGTGCGGCCCGGCGCCTGCACCTGTCGCCGCCTGCGGTGACGCGGGCGATTGCCGCGCTTGAGGATCGGTTGGGCGCGCGCGTCTTTCAGCGAACCACGCGCAGTCTGACCATCACCGATGTCGGCGAGCGGTTCTTGGGTGCCGCGCGGCGCGTGCTTGGTGATCTTGACACCGCAGAGCGTGAGGCGATGGGAGAGACGACCGCGCCGCAGGGGCATTTGACGGTCACCGCGTCGGTGACGTTTGGCCGTTCCGCCCTTGGGCCGATGGTTGGCAGCTTTTTGGTGGCGCATCCGCGTGTGTCGGTCTCGGTGCTCTTGCTCGACCGGGTGGTCAATCTGGTCGAGGAAGGCGTGGATCTGGCCATTCGCATCGGAGAGTTGCCCGAGTCGCGGCTGATTGCCAAACGGTTGGGTACGGTGCATCGCATTCTGGTGGCAAGCCCCGAGTATCTGGCGCAACACGGCACGCCCGCTGCCCCTGCGGACCTGCGCCACCATGCGGTGATCGCCTTTACCGGGCTGATGCCCAACCGCGAGTGGCGGCATCGCAGCGGGCAGCGCAGTGCCAGCGTGGCACTTGCCCCGCGTCTGGAAATCAACGACGCGGTGGCCGCCATCGACGCGGCAATATTGGGTCAGGGCATCACGCCCACCCTGTCCTATATGGTGGCAGGCCACATTCGGGCGGGGCGTCTGGTGCCGGTGTTACAGGCCCATACTCTGCCGCCGCAACCCGTTAATCTCGTGTATCCCGAGGCGCGGCTGATGGCCCCCAAGCTGCGCGCCTTTCTGGATTTCGCCGGTCCCCGTCTCAAATCTGCGCTTGCGGATCTGGCCGAAGGTGTGGCCGTGCCAAAGGCGCTCTGACGATCACAGGAACTGGAAATCGTCCGCCGTCAGTTGCGCGGCGGTGACCCCCTCAACGAGGATGGTGTTGCCATTCACCGTCATCTGCGCGCCGCCCGCCCAATCGACGATATTCATCGCTGCCAGAAAGCCCGCCAGACCGTTGCCACCGTTGTTGATGTTCTCAACGCCGGTATCGGGATCGAAGCGGCGGATCAGGAAGCTGTCTGAACCATCCTCGAAATCGGTGATGATATCGGCCTCGCCGTCAAAGAAGGACGAAAAGACGAACAAATCGGCATCCGCACCGCCAGTGATCGTGTCATTTCCAGCGCCCGCGTTGATCGTGTCACTGCCTGCGCCGCCGTCGATCAGATCGTTACGGCCGCCACCAGCGAGAAAGTCGTTGCCGTCACCGCCCGAGATACTGTCATCGCCTTCGCCACCGCCCACGCGATCATCCCCTGCGCCTGCGTCAATCGTATCGCGCCCGGTGCCGCCACCGATATCATCCGCGCCCCCGTTGCCAAAAATCAGGTCGTTGCCAAAGCTGCCCGACACGCTGTCATTGCCATCGCCGCCGGACAGGGTGTCACTATCGGCACCACCTGCAACCACGTCATTGCCCGCGCCGCCCGTGATGCTATCCGCGCCAAAGCCGCCGCCGATGATATCGTCACCACTGCCGCCGTCGATAGTGTCATCGCCCTGACCCCCGCCGATATTGTCGTTGCCAGCACCGCCGGAAATCAGGTCATTGCCATCCGAGCCGGAAATGGAATCGTTGCCGCCGTTGCCTTCGAGCGTGTCGTTGCCGGGCCCGCCCGCGAGCCCGTCACGGCCCTGTTCCCCGATCAGGGTATCGTTGTCATCAGTGCCAATCAGGGTATCACCCCCCTCTGCCGCCACAAGAAACACGCCCGGACGCCCGACGATTTCCTCGATCAGGTCGCTCACCAGAACGGTTTGCCCCGCAAATTCGACCTGCTCGATGTTGATCAGATCATCCACGCCTTCAGAGGGCGAGGCGAGGCGCAAGCCGGTCTCAGTCAGAGTGATCTGAAACTCGCTCGGCGAGCCAATGTTATAAGTGGCCGTATCGAAACCTTCGCCGCCGTCCAGCAGGTCATCGCCCTCGCCGCCGTTTAGCACGTCATTGCCGTCAAGCCCCAGCAAGGTATCCTGCCCTTCGTCGCCTGTGAGAAGGTCTTGACCGTTGGTGCCAATCACAAGCTCGTCGTCAGACAGCTCTGACACCGTTGTGTTCGCGAAGGCACTGAGCGCAATGGGTTGATTTGGGGCGAATGGCCCTTGGGTCACAGGGTTGCCGCCACGGATGGAGGAGACAAATTGCCTGAAAGACTCGAGATCATTGGGTTGCGGAACAGAGGAGGTGCCTAACTGGAAGAAATAATTGTCATTGGTCCGGACATTAAAAAACGACAGCATGACAGCAGAGCCGGATGTAGCTGTAAGCACCCCTAAAGACGCCAGACCAATCGCGTTATCATCCAGTCTGAGGTCAATGCCATCAAGGCGCGCGATCTGAAACTCGCTGAGGTTGTTGATGATGACGTCTGGAATCTCTCCGGCGGTGGCGGGCTCTGCCAAGCGATAAGAGAATTGATCGGCTGGCACGGAGAGTTCCAGCGACACCGTTCGGAAATTCCCAGCCAGGACCGAGAGTGTGCCATTCGGGAGTACAAAGATGCCATCAATACGCGCCGCGAAACCGTTAATCGTAAAAAGATTCATGACCTCACCCACCAACGCTTTACGCGTTCGGTAAAACCGAATGCCGCCAGTTTCAAGCTATGAAATCTATGCCCTTGCGTGGGCCAATGTTGTTGATACCAAAAGAGCGCCCTTGGGCGCTCTGATGCAGTGGCTTAGCGCGAGAACCATTAAAGAAACTGGAAATCCTCAAGCGTCAGCTGTGCGGCGGTGATGCCTTCGACAAGGATCGTGTTGCCATTGACGTTCATCTCTGCGCCCGCTGCGGTGTCGGTGATGCTCAGCGCCGCAAGGAAGCCGACAAGACCATTGCCGCCGTTGGTGATATTCTCAACCCCGGTGTCGGGATCAAACCGGCGGATGAAAAAGCTGTCCAAGCCATCTTCGAAATCGGTGATCACATCCACCTCGCCATCGAAAAAGGACGAGAACACGAATTGATCCGCGCCGGCACCGCCGCTCATGCGATCACTGCCCGAGCCGCCGTTGATCGTGTCATCGCCAGTGCCGCCGATGATCGTGTCATCGCGACCGCCCCCGGCGAGAAAATCGTTGCCGTCTTCGCCAAGGATGCTGTCATTGCCCTCGCCGCCGCCCACGCTGTCATCGCCTGCGCCTGCGTTGATGGTGTCCTGACCGGTGCCGCCGCCGATGTCATCCGCGCCATCATTGCCAAAGATCAGATCACTGCCAAAGCTGCCCGATATGCTGTCATTGCCTGCGCCGCCCGAGAGCGTGTCATTGTCCGCCCCCCCTGCGACCACGTCATTGCCGTCGCCGCCCAAGATGCTATCCGCCCCAAAGCCGCCGCCAATAATGTCATCGCCCTCGCCGCCGTTGATGGTGTCATTGCCCGGACCACCGCCGATATCATCGTTTCCGGGGCCACCCAGTATGAAATCATTGCCATCAGAGGCGGAAATCCTGTCATTGCCTGCGCCGCCATCGAGACTGTCATTGCCCAAGCCCCCCGAAATTATATCATCGCCGTCGCCGCCGATCAGAGTATCGTCCGAGTCTGTGCCGAACAGCATTTCGCCCGCGTCACCCGCCATTACGAAATCGCCCGGAAACCCTAGCATCGCGACGCGCACCTCAGCCACAGACACCGTCTGATCCGCGAATTCCATCCATTCGACATCTGTCAGGTCGTCAATCCCAAGCGCAGAGACAACGCGCAGCCCACCGGGCGTCAGGCTGAACGCCACCGTATCAAAGGTGACACCTTCAAACACGGCCACGTCGTCCCCGATACCGCCAAGCATCAGGTCATCGCCCAAGCCGCCGATGAGGCGGTCATCGCCAGCCCCGCCATTGAGCGTGTCATCGCCTGCGCCGCCATTGAGAATGAACCGTGGCCCTTTGACATTGGTATGATGATCCTCTTCGCCCGGCATATCGCCAAGGCTGAGCGGGTCATCACCCACGGTGACAGTCACGGTCCGGCTCGCCTGTCCGGGTTTGGCCGCGACACCATCGGTGACCGCCTCAAGATGCAGATAGACCAGGGACCAAGCCTGCATGGTCACAAGAAAGGATTCCAGATCCTCGGCGGAAATCAGATCGACAAACTCAGTTTCCAGCACGACCTGTGCGGCTTCTTCGTCCTGTCCCCCGGCCCCGCCATCCCATAGCTCGCTATAGGACACGCGATAGAGCGTCGCGGAGGGATCGAGCACGGCGCTGAAATCAAGTGTCTTGTCTGTGGCTGTGCCGCTTAGATCGGCCAGGATGAAGAACGACTCTGGGCCGTTCTCGAACCCGTGGATCGTGATGTTATCCGCTTCGAGAAAATCCAGAACCGGGGTCATTCCAACGGCTTTGTGCAAGAGGGAATACGATTCTCCTGCGATGGTGAGATGCCCGCGACAGGTGCAGACCAGCGTGACGGAGCGGCTGTTGTTGAAGAGCGAGGGCCAGTAATGCGCGGTGGTCACGTCATGCGTTACCATCTCGTAGAACATGGCGACATCAAGGATTGCGTGTTGCAGGCCGCGATTGTTTGCCTCGTTCACGTCGCCTGTGCGGCTTACGTTCCACTCGGTGATGTAGTAATCGAGTTCCGGCAAGGCCGCGCTGCGGTTGCCTAGATTCATCCGCCAGAACTCAAGCTGGGTAAAGCCGAATTGTTCCTGCGTATCGACGGCCCCCAAACCACCATCGAGGTAATAGTGCTCGCTGACAGCGTCGATTGCATTGGCTGCATCTGACACGTCGATCGAGAAAATTCCGCCATTTGCGGCCTGCACCAACATCGACTCTTGCGCGAAAGCCGAAAGGATCGTGGTGTTCTGGGTTCTGGCGTTCCCTTGCGAGGGCACGGCAACCTGCGTGAGCTGTGAGAGCGGCGGCACGCCCGCATCACCAATCTGACTTGGCTGATACACAAACCGTGTGAGGGGATCGACATACAGCACGCCGCCGCCATTTGGCGAATAGACGCCCGCAGCACTGAGGGTTTGCACCACGATGTCAGGTTGCTTTGCGCGAACAAGGTCTAGATCGAACAACGTTGTCTCGACCGTTTGGGCCACGGCAGCGGCCAAACTGCCGTATTCATGCGCGGTCATACGCCCCGAGCCCCAGAATTCATTGCCAATCTCAAAGGCGTCGATCCGCACACCTGCCGCCGCCGCACTTTGCACCGCCATCGTGACGAAATCGGCCACATCCTGAAGATAGCTCGCGGACACAAGCCGGCCGCCATAGGTGCCCGCCAACAGCGCCTCGCCGGCGGTTTGTGTGAAGCCCACCGAGGTGGGAATAACAAAGGTTGTGCTGGTGCCAAGCGTGGCGGTGAAATCGAGAAAGTCGGAAAAGGCGATCAGATCAAGCGCGCCGCTATTCTCGAACGATCCCACCGTGCGCTCGTGGCTGCCACCTGCAATGTCGGAAATGTCAAAATGGCTTTCGGTGATCGAGCCACCGGGGAACCGCAAATTGGTGATATTCGCCTCTGTGAACCGGTCGATCACCTTGTCCCGCAAGGAAATATTGGTGGTGATCGTGAGGTTGGTGCCGAACATTTCGGGCGTGACCGTGGTGCCCGAATTCCGGTCCGTTTGATCTACAACTCGTATCATTCAATCATCCTAAACGGTCTAAAACACCGGATTACCAATGACACACAACAATGAATACAACCGGTAGTTTATATTTCTCTTGTCGGGAACCTATCCTTATGGGGTGGGTCCTCAACAAGTGCTGCAAAAATCGTTCCAAATGTGCGGGGTGGATCAGCCTTTAAGGGACATTTATTATGTATCTTTTACTTCCAGTGAGGGCTCTCGGCGGCGCAATTCAGCGCATAAAGACGCAGCGTTTCCAGAACGTGGAAGGCGTGGAGAGTTCCAACAGGTGTCAAGCGGCATGCAAGCCTTTGATTTCCCGCAGATTTAATCACAGCCACTCGCGCAGCTGATGGTTTTCTTAAGGTTTATTCCTGACATATGAATTAGGCCGAATGATCGAGAAGCGTAGAAAAACCAGACGAAACTTTGCAAAAAAACACGCGGCCCCGCTACTTTTGCCCCCCCCGCGACAATTTTAATGTCGAAACGTCGCGCCTTAGCGATTAAGAGGGCGTCAAAATCTCGACGAACCCTCCTTTTGCAAGAACGGACAGACAGCATGACCTCTTACGGACGCGGCAACCCCAGCCCCGAGTATCTCGACATGGTCGCCATGTATGAGAGGCTGCACGAAGAGGGCGAAGCGGCGGCTGGAAAATCCGGCACCCAGACCTTTCCCGGTAAAATGTTGATCCGCCACGCGCCCGGTATCAAAGAGATGATCGACCGAACCGGCGCGGCGGATATTCTGGATTACGGCGCGGGCAAGGCTGTTGGATATGACCTGCGCGATGTGGCGCTGACCAAAGAGCTAACGGTGCCCAGCATTCAGGACTATTGGGGCGTGACCGATATCCGCTGCTATGACCCGGGTCATGAACCGTTCAAGGAATTGCCCGACCGGCAGTATGATGGGGTGATCTGCACCGATGTGCTGGAACATATCACCACGCCCGATGTGCCGTGGATCGTCGAAGAAATGTTTGGCTATGCGCGCAAGTTTCTTTACGCCAATGTCGCCTGCTATCCGGCGGTCAAGGTACTGCCTAATGGGCAGAATGTGCATTGCACGGTCAAATCCCCCGAATGGTGGGCCGGTTTGTTTCACGGGATCGCCATGCGGCACACGGATGTCTCTTACCGGCTGATCACCTCGACCGCGACGGGGCGCAAGAAGAAGTTCGGCTTCGCCAAGAACCGCAAGAAAGAATACCAGACCGTCGAGCGGATGGCCTGATCCTCGCCAGTGACTGAAAATCCCGACGTGTGCCGAGTGCGTTCATCATGAAGTATCGCCCCGAAATCGACGGTTTGCGTGCGATAGCGATCTTGCCGGTCGTATTTTATCACGCGGGCGTTACGTGGTTTCCCGGCGGGTTTGTCGGCGTCGATGTGTTCTTTGTGATCTCCGGCTATCTGATCACGTCGATTATCCTGAGCGAGCGTGCCGCGGGCAACTTTACGCTCACCGGATTTTATGGCCGCCGTATTCGGCGCATTTTTCCGGCGCTTTTTGTGATGATGGCGGTCAGCTATCCCATTGCCTGGGCGCTGCTGGACCCTTCGGCGATGGCCGAATTTTCCGGCAGTATCGCCGCCTCAACCGTGTTTTTCGCCAATGTCTATTTCCTTGAGGTCAGCGGCTATTTTGCGACGGCGGCAGAGTTCAAACCGCTTTTGCATAATTGGAGCCTGTCGGTCGAGGAACAGTTCTACCTGATCTTCCCCATGGCGGTGCTGCTCACATGGCGGGCGGGGGCAAAATGGCAGGTCCGCATTTTCATGGCCGTGGCGCTCCTCAGTCTTGCGCTGGCGCAATGGCAGATTGCGCGGGGCAATGAAGCGCGCGCCTTTTTCCTGCTTTATGCTCGGCTGTGGGAATTGTTGGTGGGCGTTCTGATTGCCTATTGGCTGACCACGCCGCAGGGGGCCGCCCTGCGCGATGGCGGGCGGTTTCGGCATGGCGCGCTGTTGGGTCTGGCGCTCATTCTCTGGGCTGTGTTCACCTATGACACCGAAACCGCGTTTCCGGGGCTTGCCGCGCTCTTGCCCTGTGTGGGCGCGGCATTGGTCATCGCCTTTGCCAAAGGGCAGAGCCTGACCGGGCAGGTTTTGGGCTGGCGTCCGGTCGTCTTTGTCGGGCTGGTCAGCTATTCGCTCTATCTTTGGCATGTGCCAGCGCTGGTGTTCACACGCATCGGCACCGGGCGAGAAGACCTGTGGCTCATGCTGGCCGCCTGCGCGCTGGCCTTTGCGCTGGCCTGCCTGAGTTGGCGCTATGTCGAGCGACCGTTCCGGCGCATGCACGCGCTGCCGCCCCTGCGCCTTTTTGGCACTGCGGCTGCCTGTATGGTGGTTCTGGGCGGTCTGGGCCTTTTGGGGCAGGAAACCGACGGATTTCGCGCGCATTACCTTGAGCACCGGCTCGATCCCGTCACCCGCGCCAATTACGAGAGGTATAGCCCGACCGCGACCCGCTCGCGCGTGGCCGATGACGGCTGCCGGTTCCGCGATGAAGAGCTGACAGAGGAGTTTGGCACGCGGTTGCAAGACTGCGCCGCGCGGCATGGGCCGGGGGTATTTATCCTTGGGGATTCTCATGCCGAGAATGTTTACAACGCCCTGCGCAGCACTGAGCGGTTTCCGTTTTTGGTTGGTCTGACGCGTGGCGGCTGTCGCCCCTATCAATACAAGGCCAAATGCTCTTACGAGGCGGCGATCCCCTTTTTGACCACCTATCGCGACGCGGTGGCGCAGGTGGTCTTTCACGTCTCAGGCTCGCATTACATCCTTGACCACCGCAACGAGGGCGACAGTGATGCAGCCTTTGAGCCGGGCACCGAGGGACGGATTGCCGAAGAGAATGTGACCCTGACCTCGGCCTATCTGGCAAAGCTGCCCGAGGGGCTGGATGTGGTCTGGCTTGGCCCCTTTGCCGAGGCACGGGTGGACCTGAGCAATCCCGGAAATTACAGCACCGAGCGGCTACAGTTCAATCCCGTGGCCTTGGCGCATTTCGACCGGCTTGAAGCGCGGCTCAAATCCGAGGCCGAGGGGCAGACTGCGTATCGTTACCTGTCGTTGCTTGACGCGCTCGATTTCGGGCCTGACGCGCTGTTACAGGGCGATTGCCTGACCTTTTGGGATGTGGATCACTTTAGTCCCTGTGGCGAGCGCCTGTTCGGCCCCACCATCGCGGATCTGGTTCTGAGCAAGGCTCCGCTGACGCAGTGATGCTTTTGATATGGCAAATCGGACGTAGAATGGGTATGCGACCCCCAAAACCGGTCATGGTGGCACATCCCCCCGCGACACCGGCAGAAAAGGCCCAAGACCATGCGTGACACCCTCCGCCTTCTCCGTGCCTCCTTTCCCGAGGCCAGCAAGGTTGTCTGGCGCAAGGCCAGCCGCCGCCTGCTCAAGCTCAAGATGGACATGACAGGCGCAGATCAAGACGAGCGTATCCGCGCCGAACGCCACATGCGCGGGCGCGAGCAATTCGCCAGCCTGCAACGCGCCGATGCGGTGGTTGTATCCTTTGGCAAAAGTGGGCGCACATGGCTGAGGGTGATGATTTCGCGGCTCTATCAACAGGTTTATGACCTGCCCGAGGATATTTTGATCGGGTTCGACAATTTTCACAACATGGACCGGCGCGCGCCGCGTCTGTTCTTTACCCATGACAATTACATCGGTGATTTCACCGGAAACACCGACAACAAGGCGGATTTCTACGACAAGAAGGTTCTGTTGATGATGCGCGACCCGCGCGATGTGGCGGTGTCGCAATTCTTTCAATGGCGCTATCGGATGCCGTCGGAGAAAAAGGCGCTGAATGAATACCCGGCCCATGACGATGAAACGCCGATCTATGATTTCGTCCTGCATGAGGGCGGCGGCCTGCCAAAGATCATCGACTTTATGAACCTTTGGGCGCGGGAAATGGACAAGATGCGCGCGCTCTGCCTCATTCGGTATGAGGATATGCGCGCCAATCCCCACACGGTTCTGACCGAGGTGGCGCAGTTTCTGGACATTCCCGCCGATGCCGCCGCCATCCAAGAGGCGGTGGATTATGCCTCGTTCGAGAATATGAAAAAGAAAGAGGCTGACAGCAGTTTCCGCCTGAGTGGCGCGCGCGTGGCCCCCGGCGATAAAAGCAACCCCGACAGCTACAAGACGCGGCGCGCCAAGGTGGGCGGGTATCGCGACTATTTCGACGATGCTCAAGTGGCAGTGATCGACGCGCTGGTCGAGGCACGGCTTGATCCGGTTTATCGCTATGCGGCCACGGCAAATGCGGACAAACCGGCGGAATGAGCCAGCCTGACGCGATGCCCCGCATCTGGCGGGTTCTGGGGGACAAGCGCGGCGACAATGCGCAAGTCGAGATTGTCGCCGAAGCGCTGGCGCGGGAACGCGGCTGGGTGTCGGAACTGCGGCACCTCGAAATGCTGCCGAAATTCGTGGTGGGCAAACCGCGCGTCGGCCCCACGCTTTATCACATTGACCAGAGCCTGAGCGATCCGATCGAGCCGCCTTGGCCAGATGTGATCCTGACGCGTGGGCGGCGTCCGGCCAATGTGGCGCTCTGGATCAAGAAGCAATCGGGCGGGCGCACGCGGATCGTGCTGGTGGGCAAGCCTGCGGGCTGGTTCTCGCATCAGATGGCGCAGTTTGACCTGATCGTGACCAGTGCCGAAACCCTGCCCGCGCCCTTTGAGAACGTGATGCAGATCGACCTGCCTTTGATGAAGATCAGCCCCGAGCGGCTGGAGGCGGGGCGCAAGGCGTGGCAAGAGCGCTTGGGCGCTTTACCCCGGCCACTGGTGGTGTTTCTCATCGGTGGGCCGACCAGCCCCTTTATCTATAACGCAGAGATGGAGGCGCGGCTGCGCGCACGGATGGCACAGGTGCTGTCCGAGGGCGGCACGCCCTATATCGTCGGGTCGCGCCGCACACCCGCAGGGTTTCTTGACCGCGTAACTGCTGGGCTACCTCAGGGCGTGCAGCGCTTTGACTGGACCCAACCCGACAGTGAAAACCCCTATACCGGCCTTTTGGCGCTGGCGGACCGCTTTGTTGTGACCGGCGACAGTATTTCTATGCTGGTCGAGGTGGCGCGGCTTGGAAAGGCGCTGGAAATCGTGCCCCTACCCTTTGGTCCCTTGGGCAAGCTTGACGATGCCCGCAGGCGCGCGGCGGCGTGGATGTTTCAGGCGCGCCGCAATGCAGGGCCTGCCGAGCGGCTGCGCCTCGCACTGGCGCGTGGGCTTTATCATTTGCGGATGCTGCAACAAACCCGGCACTTCCCCCGGTTTCACCAGATCCTGATTGATCGCGGGCTGGCCAAATGGATGGGCGAGGGTCAGGATGCCAGAATGGGCGACCGCCCTGCCCTGTCGGCCACCGATGCCGATGTGGCGCGTATCCTTGCGCGGATTGATCCGCTCTTGTTGGGGCGCTGACATGAGCACGACCCGCATATGCATGATCAGCAACCCCACCAGCGGCAATAACCGCAAATGGCAGGCGCATATCGAGGCGCGGCTCGCGGCCTATCCGCAGGTTGCCCATCACGTAACCCGCTCGCCCCAAGAGGCCGAAGCGCTGGTGCCGCAACTGGCCGCCTCACGGCCCGATGTGGTGGTAATCAATGGCGGCGACGGCACGATTGCCGCCGCTCTGGGCATGATCCTAACCCATTGGCCGCGGGAGAGCCTGCCGCTGATCGTGCTTTTGCCCGGCGGCACCGCCAATATGACGGCGGGGGATATTGGCACCGCCTCTTCGCATCGGCGGGCGTTGAAGCGGTTTTTTCGCTGGCTTGATCGCGGCGCGCCCCTTTCGGGGGATATTCGCGCGCGCCATATCATGCGGGTAACAGGCGCTGCGGATGGCCATATCCGGCACGGCATGTTTCTGGGCACCGGGGCGATCATGCAGGCCACGCGCTTTGCCCATAAGACCGTGCATTCGCGCGGGCTGGGCGGCGAGATCAGCCTTGGCATCATCTTGATCCGCTCGGTCTGGGGTCTTATCCGCCAAGACCCGAGATTCTATCAGCCGACCCATGTGGCGTTGCGGGTTGAGGATGGCGCGCCCACGCCTGTGACCCGCGACGCAGCCCCGATGCTGATCCTTGTGGCCAGCACGCTGGGGCGGCTGTTTCTGGGTATCCGGCCCTTCTGGGCCAAGCAAAAGGCCCCTATTGGCCTGACCGCAATCCGGGGCGGTGCAGCGCGGTTTGCCCGCGCCTTTCCCTCGGTGCTGCGCGGGCATCCCAACCGGCATGTCACCGCAGAAAATGGCTATGAAAGCTTTCGTGGTGCGCGGATCGAATTGCGCTTTGACGGCGAATTGAACCTTGATGGCGAGCTGTTTGCCACAGCCGGGGGCGATGTGCCGCTGGTGATCGGCGCAGAAGGGCCCATCCGGTTCCTGCGCCCGAAATAGGCGCGGGCAGTTGGCGCGCGCCTCAAGCGCGTATAGAACGGCGGGCACCACCCGATGCAAGGCAGCACAGATCCATGACCGGCGCGCAGTATCCCACCCCGGACGGCCCGACCTTAGACAGCTCTGCGGAATTGCGCGCGCTGATGACGGCGTTGACCGCACGCTTTGGCGATGGGTTGCAGGCGGTGATCCTGTATGGATCGTGCCTGCGCAGCGCCAATCTGCTGGATGGGCTGGTGGATTTCTACGTGCTGGTCGAGAGCACGCCCAAGGCCGAACCCCGCCTCTGGCTGCGGCTGGGCGGTCGGCTCTTGCCGCCCAATGTCTATTACTTGGAGGCGCCTCTGGGCTCCGACACGGTGCGCTGCAAATATGCGGTCCTCAGTCTGCGGCAGTTTGAACGCGGCACCGGCCCCGGCTGGTTTCAATCCTATCTCTGGGGGCGGTTTGCACAGCCGGTCAAACCAATCTGGTGTCAATCACAGGATGTGGAAACGCGCCTTCACGCCGCATTTTTGCGCGCGGGCGAAACGCTCTTGCGCCGCGCCCTGCCCGCCTTGCCACCCGAGGGATCGGTCGAGGCGCTCTGGCAAGGCGCGCTGGCGCTGAGCTATGCCACGGAATTGCGTGCCGAAAAGCAGGGCCGCGCGGCAGAGTTGGCGGGGCATGGGCGGAGCTTCTTCACGGCGATGACGCAGGCGCTCTTGCCGCGTATGGCGGATGTCTTGCAGCTTGAGCAAGGGGCGGAGGGCGCGCCGAGGTATCGCAGCAACGTATCGCCCCGCGCACGCCGCCTTGCACCCATCCTCTGGGCGCTGCGCCGGGTGCAGGGCAAGGCGCTGTCGGTGGCGCGGCTCATCAAGGGGCTGTTCACCTTTGAAGGCGGCCTTGATTACCTTGCGTGGAAACTCTCGCGCCATTCCGGCCAAGTGGTCGAAATCCCCGACAAGGTGCGCCGCCGCCCCCTGATCCATATCTGGGGCTTTATGCGGCAGCTTTATCGACGGGGTGTGTTCCGCTAACGCTGGCGCGATGGGCGAGAACCCGCGTATCGCGATCAGGTTCAGTTACAAACGTGTAAGATTGGGGCTATTCTCTGATCCAGATCAATACATGACAGTTTTAATTGTGTTTCTGGACATGGCGTCTCTGCAAATTCTGCTGTATAGAGCCGCTCAGAACAAAAAACCGAGGTTGCGGATCACTCATCATGAAACACGCTGTATTCATCCAGACGAACCACAAGCAGATTGTCGGCGCCATCGTCGCGGAACACGCGCTGCGTCGCTACTCCACCAACAATGACAAATTCGAGGTGCATATCGTCAACAGCCGCGATTACCCCTTCTTCCTTGCCCGTGAAGGTCAGGAATATATGCGCGACGGCGTTAAGCGGGTTTGGTTGAACGAGGATCTGCAATCCTTTACCCCCACCCGCTTTATGCCGCCCGAGTTGATGGGCTATGAGGGCCGCGCCGTGGTCATCGACCCCGACGTATTCGCCTGCGCCGATATCTGGGAACTGCTGAACCGCGACATGAAGGGCAAAGCCGTGATGGCGCGTATGCGTTCGGGCACCAAGGGCCTGATCGACAAGGCCTATGCCAGCTCTGTGATGCTGCTCGATTGCGCAAAGCTAAAGCATTGGAAGGTTGAGGAACAGTTCAACGCCATGTTCGATGGCGACCACGACTATTCCCGCTGGATCGGTCTGCGCAACGAGGACCCCACCACGCTGGAGTTCATCGAAAACGAGTGGAACGATTTCGACAAGTTCACCACCGACACCAAAATGCTGCACACCACCCGCCGCAAAACCCAGCCATGGAAAACCGGCCTGCCGGTGGATTGGCGCCCCGCAGAGCGGTTCCGCCTGTTCCCGCCAGCCGCATGGGTGCTGCGTCTGCGCCGCAAGATTTTTGGCGAATACGGCCTGATGGGCAACTACAAAGAGCATCCCGACAAGAACCAAGAGAATTTCTTTTGGGGTCTGGTCAAGGAATGCGTCGAGCAAGGCAAGCTGACGGAAGAGTTCCTGCGTCAGGAGATGAAAGACAACCACGTGCGCCACGATGCGTTGGACGTGATCGCGCGCGTGCCCAGCCTGCCGCCCGCACCGGCGCATCCGCTGAGCACCGGCAATCTGGCCAAGGCCGCCTAAGCGCTTAGGCGTTCAAAACAGCGCGCGGATACGTTCCGCCGCAACATGCGCTCCGACCGATGGGTCGGGGCGCATTTTCTTTGCCCAAGTCTCGCCTGTGGCTATCAACTCTGGCGCGTCCTCTAACCAGCGGGCCTGCCCCGCCTCCACCAGTGCCTTTTGGATGCGCGACACATCGCGGCGCATCCGGCGCGGGGCAAATCGCATGGCAAGCGCGTGGCTCAGCGGTTTTGGACGCAAGTTATGCGCATGCGACCACCAAGACCCCGGCGCATCACCCGGATCAAAGATATAGAGCGGGCGACCAAGGCTTGCGGCCTCAGCCAGCATCGACATGCTCTCGCCGGTCACCACAAAGCGATCCGCAAGGCCGAGATAGGCCGAATAGGGATTGGGCGCGGCCTTGTCGCGATTGTGCCACCAATAGCACTGGGCCGGCACATCAAGGGCGGCGCTGATCGCCTCGGCCACGGCGGGCGGGGTGCGGGGGCTGCCGCTGACCAATGCGGTGCCACCGGTCTGGCGGATCAGGCGATTCACCCCTTGTGCCAAAAGCCGCCCCTTGTCTGGGGTAAAGACAAACGGCCCACTGTCCCCGCCAATCAGCACGGTCGTATAGGGGCGTGGCATATGGGCCAGTGCCGTGGTTGCCGCCGTCGCGGCTTGATCCACGCCAGCACGGGTGAATTGGTGCAAAGGCAGAGGATTGATCAGGACCGTGGGACCGGGCGTCAGGAAATACTGCGGCGTGCTGACGATCAGATCATAGCTCTCAACCGGTGCCCAAGGACGGCCCAGATGCACCAGCTTTGTGCGCCCCCCCGATTGCCGCTTGATCCAACGCGCCACCGGCTCGTTGCGGCGGCCAGCGCTGATCACCAGATCGGGCCAAGGCGCGGTCAGTGGGCTGGATGCATGTTGGTCGATCCCCAAGAGCGTGACCCGCAACAGGAGATGCGGAACAAGTTCCCAACCACGCGCGAGGATCAACTTTTCCTCCATCGGCCAGCCAAGCGCATGGGCCAAGGCCAAGACCTGCGTGTTATCGCCCGCTTTGCGCCCCAAGAGACACCAGACCTTTGGCTCTTGCGATGTGGTGCTGGGCTGCACAGGCCTCTCCCTTGTTGTTGCGCGATGGCGCGGAATCACGCCGGATGCGACACGGGTCAAAATTACCCATACAAAGACCGAGCGATACCCTCTATGAGGACCGCAAGAAACCCCGATCCCTGACCAGAATGCCCAACATGACCAATTTATCCTATCGCGAGATCCGGGACGTGGCCGCGCGTCACCTCATTCTCTCTGCCCTGTTCTTTTTGCCCAAGGGCCAGAAAATCGCGCTGGAACGCCGCCTGCGCGGGCGTCAGGAGAATGCCAAGCTGCAAGAGGCCGATTGGGCGCTGGTGTCTTGGGGAAAAAGTGGGCGCACTTGGTTTCGCGTGATGCTGTCGCGGTTCTATCAGCTGCATTACGGGCTTGAGACCGAGTATATGCTGGAATTCGACAATTTCCACGCTCTGAACCCAGCCGCGCCCAAGGTTTTGTTTAGCCACAACAATTACATCCGCGACCATTTCAACCATGGTGACGATCTGGATCAGTATCGCGGCAAGAAGCTGGTGCTCTTGGTGCGCGATCCACGCGATGTGGCGGTCTCGCAATATTTCCAGTGGAGCTATCGCATGCGCCCCCGCAAGAAGGCCCTGAACGCCTATCCCGCCCATGGCAGCGAGGTGGCGATCTATGACTTTGTGCGCAATCCTGATTGCGGCATCCCGCGCATTGTCGCGGCGTTCAATGCCTGGGCGCGGTCCTTGCCCAGCTTGGGCGAGGATGTGTTGGTGGTGCGCTACGAGGATTTACGCCGTGACCCGGCCGAGGTGCTGCGGCAGGTCGTCAGCTTTACCGGCGTTGATCCTGACCCGGCGCATATCGAGGCGGCCAAAGACTATGCTGCCTATGAAAACATGAAAAAGCGTGAGGCGTCGAATGAGGGCATGCGCGGCAGCGGTCAGCGCGTCAAGCCGGGGGATGAGAGCAACCCCGACTCGTTTAAGGTGCGGCGCGGCAAGGTTGGCGGCTATCGCGATTATTTCACGCCCGAAGAGGTAGAGGTGGTCGATGCGCTGGTTGAGGACAAGCTGGACCCGGTGTTTGGGTATAACGAGGTGTGAGAGGGTAGACCCCTCGCGATGAGCCGCGCGGGACGGTTGGGGCCAACGCCTGAACTATAAAATCACCCCTACGCCCCGCCGCGCCCCTCGGCGCTATATTGCTGCACCAGCACGTAATCCGACACGGAATCCACATCGACCGAGGCATGGGCATAGGGCAGGATGACCACACCGATGCGCACGCCCACCCGACGTGACAGGCGCGCAAGTGCGCGATCCAGCGTGAGCCAGCCCATGCGATAGCTCAAGAGCGACCACAGCCCCAAAAGCCGGATCACCACCAGCGGCTTTTTGCGGTCTTTCTCGACCTGCCGCCAGAAATCCGCCACCCGGCGCCCGTCCTCGGTCAGAAAGCCAAAGAGATTGCAGCCGCAATAACCGCCATCGCGGAACCGCAAGACGGTCTTTTTCAATTCAGGGTAGGTCGCGCGCACCAAATCATAGGGGGCCAGACCAATCACCACGTCGCAGCCACTCTTTGCTGCGCCCCCGCAGAAATGATCAACGATTTCACCGGTCAAAAGCGGATGATCGGCAGTGGTGATCATGACCGGCTGACTGCCGGGAAAGCGGCTGAGCATCTGATGCGCGCTGGTGCTGGGGGATGGGCCAGAGGCAACCCAAGCGACCTCTTTGCGTGCCACCAATCCCGCCAGCCCGGCATCGCTTTGAACACAGGCCTCGGTCGGGCCGCTAAGATGGATCGTGCCAATCGACTGCGCAGAGCGCAGCGCGTCAATCACGCGGCGGATCATCGGCGTGCCGCCGATATCGAGCAACGCCTTGCACGCCACACCGGTTTCGTCGCGCAGGGCGTCGCGGTCATCCCGTTCGCCCGCAAGGATTACGGAAGCAAAATCTGTCACGGTCTCACTTTCTCAGTGCCTTGGTCTGGCCTTCGGTCGCGCTACAGGGGTTTCTGATAGACGCGATAGCGCTTGTAGATCGTGCTGCCGATGGCCTCGATGATATGCCGCATGCCATGATTATCCTCGAGTATCCAGCCCATCTCGACCGAAGTGACGTTTCGTTGCTGCATCGCCTTGCGCACCGCGTCGATCACCAAAAACGCCAACGTCGGCCCAAGGCGGGAATTCTGGTATTCCTTGCGCACCCCCATAAGAGCCACGCGCGCGCTTTTCGGTCCACGTACCTTGAGCCGCCACAAGAGCTTGGCCCAGCCAAAGGGCAAAAGCCGCCCGCGCAGATCGCCGATCAGCTCGTTGAGATTGGGAAAGGCGGTGATAAAGGCCACGGGGCGTCCGTCAATCTCGGCGAACTGGATGTAATCGTCCGACAGAAGGAACGACAGAACCTTGGCGGTTTCGGCGAATTCTTCGCGCGTAAAGGGCACAAAGCCCCAATTGTCCGACCAGGCATCGTTGAAGATATCGCGCATCGCCTCGTAATCCGCCGCCTTGCCCTTGCTGTTGAGGGGGCGGATGGTGACGGTGCGGCTGGCACGTTGGGCCAGTTTCGTCATCACCTCGGGGGCGACGAAATCGGGGCGCACCTTGTAGGTCAGGAGGTCCTTGATCGTGGCAAAACCGCGATCCTCGATCTGTCTTTGATAATAGGGCCGCGCGTGGCCCATCATCACGAAGGGCGGATCGTCGAAATTCTCAACCAAAAGGCCAAGATCCTCATTGATCGAGAGGTTGTAGGGCCCGCGCAGATGGGCCGCGCCCCTATCGCGCAGCCACGCCTCGGCCGCGCCAAAAAGCGCATCGAACACGGCGCCGTCATCCACCGCCTCAAGCATCCCGAAATAGCCGATCTTGCCCCCCTCTTCGGCCTCGGGTTGAAGCGTATCAAGCTGCGCCGTGATGCGGCCCACGGGCACGCCGTCGCGGTAGGCCACCCAACGGGCAACCTCGCAATGGGCAAAGAGCGGCGCATTCTCGAACACGCGCTGCTTTTGCTCAAAGATCAGTGGGGCCACCCAAGCCGGATCATCGGCATAGATCCGCTCTGGCAAGTGCAGGAAATCCCGGACCGCCGCGCCATTTACGGCCTCGACCAGCCGAATGTGAGCGCCCTCAGGCTGTGTTGGCGACATCTTGGGCCTTTCTTGCGATGATGCGGGCAAGGCGGCGCGCAGCCCTGCGTGGCGCGCATGCCAGAGCGGCGGAACCAACCATGGAAACTGCTTGCAATTCCGGCACCTTGCCTCAATTAACGGTACAAGTATCCACACTGCATCAGAAGAAGTCGAGTCCTCCTTGGCCAAATTCATTCTCGCCAATGCCCATCGCGACAAGCTGTTCAATAACCGCGTTGCGCGCAATGTGCTGTGGTTCATCGACTATGTGGTCTTGGCCTCGGTCATGTCGCTTTTCCGTTTGATGCCCGTGACATGGGCCTCTGCGCTTGGGGCGCGTCTGGGGCAGATGTTTGGCAGGATCTTTGGCCGGCGCAACCAGCATGTGCGCGCCAATCTTACAATGTCCCTGCCTGACAGGTCGCCGGCTGAGATCGACAATCTGGCCAATCAGGTCTGGGCCAATGCTGGCGCGGTGCTGGGCGAATATCCAAATCTGGCCAAGCTCTGCAATCCAAAGCGCGACACTCTGGAAATCGAAGTGCTTGAGCAGATTCCCGCCTATTCTGATCCGACCAAACCGGCGGTTTTCGTGTCGGCGCATCTGGCAAACTGGGAAATGATGGCCACCGCCATCGCGCGTTTGGGTGTGCGCCCCTGCGCCATGTACGCCCCGCTGACAAACCCGTGGCTTGACCGCACGATGCTGCAATATCGGGGCATGCTGGGCTGCGAATTGGTGTCGCGCAACGAGGGTTTGCGCGCCTTTGTTGATGCGCTGAAGTCCGGGCGGTCGCCAATCATGCTGACGGATCGGCGCGTCGAGGGCGGCAAACCGATTCCGTTTTTCGATGAAGACAAGGAATCCTCGCTCTTGCCCGCGCGTCTGGCGTTGCGGTTTGGCGTGCCTTTGGTTCCCGTGCAGGCCGAACGGCTGCCCGGTGCGCGCTTTCGGGTGCGGTTCTATCCGCCCTTGGTGCCCAGTGACCCCACGATGGACCGCGACAATCAGACCGTTGACCTTGCCCGTCAGATCAACGAAAAGTTCGAGCAATGGATAACGGCAAAGCCCGGAGATTGGCTTTGCACGAGCAAAATCTGGCCGTCTTCTATTCTTCGGGCTAAAACCGACATATATGAAGACGCATAAGTCGGCGCAGATCAGGAGTGCCCAAAATGACAAGTCATCAACCCAGTCGCACGCATCGCGTCGACGAGTCGGTTCGCCTGTTCGAGAACCCGCTTCTTGAAAAGTTGAGCCATGTGCATCCCATCGTGCCCTTGCTGGTCTGGGGTCCGGTGGCCATCTGGTTGATTGCGCGCGCTGTTATGGTGCATGGCATCGGCTGGGGCGGCATGGCGATGATCGGGGTTGCGGGCCTTGTTACATGGACGCTGGCGGAATACCTGCTGCATCGCTACCTCTTTCACTTTGAGCCCAAGACCGACATGGGCCGCCGATTCATCTATCTTTTTCATGGCGTGCACCACGATACGCCACAGGATAAGACGCGCCTGCTGATGCCGCCCGCGGGCGCGCTGCCAATCATCGCCGTGCTCTATCTGATGTTCTACACGGTTCTGCCCTACCCCTGGGCCGAGCCGTTCACTGGGTTCTTCATCATCGGCTATCTGGTCTATGACTATATCCACTATGCCACGCACCATTTCCCGATGCGGCACCCGGCGCTGAAATTCCTTAAGCATTACCATATGCGGCACCACTTTTCGGATGATGCCGGGCGCTACGGTGTCAGCTCGCCGCTGTGGGATCTGATTTTTCGCACCTACCCGACCAAGCCGGAACGGTCCGACCGCACCTAGGCGCGGGTCTTATCCGCGCCACAAGTCCGGGAACGGATATCCGCCATGGCAAAATTTTTCCTCACGCCCAAGGGGCTGATCGCACGGTTTCCGTGGGTTCAGACCCCGGCTTGGATGGTTGAGGCGGGCGTGTTCTATCTGATGCTCGGGTTTGCGCGGCTGCTGCCATTTTCTGTGGCTTCGGGGGTTTTTGCACGCGCACTGGGATGGCTGGGCTATCGCAACGCGCAAAAGCGCCGCACGGTCGGGCGCAATCTTTCGCATGTGCTGCCCGAGGCGAGTGACACCACACGCGACGCGGTGATGCGCGATATTTTCCGGTCTACCGGACGTGCGGCTGCGGAACTTTTCCTGCTCGAACGGCTTTGGCAGAACCGCACGCGGCACCTGGAGTTTTTCGTTCATCCCGAGGCAGAGGAAATCATCGCGCGCAAAGAGGCGATTGTCTTTGCTACCGCCCATGTCAGCGCTTGGCAGCTCTGCAACCTGATTGGGCGCGAGCGAGAGTTGACGATTTCGGTGATCTATACGCCCGAGCCAAACCCGTGGCTGCACGGTTTTTTTCTTTCGCTGCGTCGGGCGTTCGGTGGTCCCTTGGTGCCAAGTGCGGGGGGCGCGCGGGAACTTTTGCATGAGTTGGCAGCCGGTCGGTCGGTTGGTGCCGCCTTTGACACCCGCGTTGATCAAGGCGAGATGGTGCCCTTTTTCGGCACGCCCACGCCCACCAGCACCCTGCCTGCCTTGTTGGCACAGCGCGGCTATCCGCTGGTGCCGATACGCGCCGTGCGCCTGCCCAACGCCCGCTTTCGGATCGAGGTTCTGGCCCCCCTTGCCCCAGCCGATCCCGATCTGCCGCGCAAAGAGCGTATCCTTGACATGACACATCGTCTGAACCTGATTTTTGAAGATTGGATCAGGGACTATCCCGGCGAATGGATCTGCATGAAACGTCGTTGGTTCAAGACCCGCGATAGCGCCCCAAAGGCCCCGGATGCCTGAGGCCAACGTGACCCCACGCGTCTGGGTGCTGGATGCCTACCGCTCTGGCGAGAAAACCCAAGTGCGCGCGCTGGCACAGGGGCTGGGCTGGCCTTATGAGATCAAAACCCTGCGCTATCGCAAAAAGGAAATCCGCACCACGCTGTTTCGTGGCCGCGATTTGCGGGGGGTAGACCTGCCCGCCTCTGATCCGCTGAGCGCCCCTTGGCCCGATCTGGTGATTTCCATGGGCATGCGCAACGAGCCTGTCGCGCGCTGGATCAAGGATCAATCGGGCGGGCGCACGCGGCTGGTGTTTTTGGGGCGGCTCTGGGCCGATCCTGCACATTTCGATCTGGTTATCACCACGCCACAATACCGCGTGCCTGACCGGCCCAATGTGTTGCGCAACGCCCTGCCCCTGCATCCGCTGACGCCCGAACGGCTGGAGGTGGCGCGCGCGCACTGGGCCCCCAAATTGGCGCATCTGCCCCGGCCTTATCTTACGCTGAATATCGGCGGCCCGAGCGGCCCCTATGCGTTTGGCGCGCGCGCCTCTGCGCGGCTCTTGCGCGATACGATGGCGCTTGCAAAGACGCGGGGCGGATCGCTTCTTATCAGTTCCAGCGCCCGCACGCCGCCTGAGGCCATCGCTGCCTTTGCCGCGCAAACCGATGTGCCGATGCAGCTTTATCGTTTTCGGCCCAATGACCCGGAAAACCCCTATCTTGGGTTTCTGGCCATGGCGGATGAGATCATTGTCACCGCCGACAGTATCTCGATGTTGTCTGAGGCCTATGCGACGGGCAAGCCCGTGCATATGTTCGATCTGGGCGCGGGCACGCTGAGCATGCGGCACGATGCGCTGGTGGCGATCGGAGAGCGTGCGCAGGCACGCGCGCTCGCGCGACACGATCCTGACCGCCCTGATCTTAGCCTTGGTGCACTGGCCTACCGCGCCTTGATGCGTTGGGGCTGGAAGCATCTGTCGCGCGACATCAGCCAGATGCACCTGCGGCTTGCGCGCTCGGGCCGCATGACATGGCTGGGAGAGCCTGTGCGCCCCGCCTCAGACACGCCCCCTCCCAGTGACATGGCGCGTGCGCTGGACCGGATCAACGCCTTGATGGGTCGTAGCTAAGCCTCGTCCGATGCGACCTTTTGCGCCGCCGCAGGCTCTAGCCGGTGGACGACATCGGCGGCATCCGACAGGCTGCTGTTATGTGTGATGGCAAGAATTGTAAGCTGTTCACGCAGGCCGCGCAGCGTTTCGATGATGGCGGCCTCGCTTTCGGGGTCAAGCGCGCTGGTCGCCTCGTCGAGGATCAGAAGTTGCGGCGCGTTGATCAGCGCGCGGGCAATGGCGACCCGCTGACGCTGGCCCCCAGAAAGCCGCCCGCCGCGCTCGCCCACGAGGGTGTGGATACCTTCGGGTAGATCCTGCACGAAATCCCAGGCTCCGGCCTGTTTCAACGCCGCCTCTACCCGAGCCTCGGAAATCTGCGGATCCCCCAAGGATACGTTGTGCAAGACGCTGTCATGCAGCAGCACCGTTTCCTGCGGCACATATCCCACCATGCGACGCCACGCCTTGAGGTCGATTTCCTCGAACGGGCGGTCATCAATCGTGATCTGGCCCGTGTCCGGCCGCAACAGACCGATCACCAGATCAATGATCGTGGTTTTGCCCGACCCCGAGGGGCCGACCAGTGTCGTCATCTGATGCGCGGGAATATCAAGATCAAAGCCGGAGAGCACCGTGTTGCCGTCATAGGAAAACGCGATATCGCGCAGGGCGATCCCCTTGGTCAGCGCCGGGGTGGCATGGCCGCCCAGATGCTCTTGTTCTTCTTCGGCGCGGCGATTGGTGTCGATCAGCGACCAATAGGCGCTCTCGCTCTGCATCATTTTCTGATATTGCTTCTGAACCTTGCCCAGAAAATTATATCCGCGCCCCAGCGTCACCGCCAGCATCAGCACAATGGCGAAATCCATCGAAAGAATGCCGAGCGCCAGATAGACACCAAAGGCGATGACCATGATGAACATCAGATCCTGGCCAGAGTTGAGCGCAGCACTGGCCAGAACCTGACGGCGCAGCGCCTTGTTGAGACGGTTGGTCTCGTGCTTGAGCAGCTCATCCGCCAGATGTTCGCGGGCCATCGCCTTGAGCGGTTTTACCGATTGCAGCGTATCGGTCAGATGCGACATCAGCGAGACCATAAGATCGGTTTGTTTCTGGCCGGCCTTGCGGGTGATCCGCACCAGAAAATGCGACAGGCCGATGATGACGATGCCGCCGATCAGGCTGAGCAAGGTTGCTTTCCACGAAATCACCACCGCAACCGAGGTATAGACCAGCGCCTGAATGAAAAAGGTCAGCGCCGTTGCGCCATTCATATAGGCATCCGCCGCGCGCTGCGCCTCGGTGGCCAGCGTATTGGCCAGCTTGCCCGCCGGTTGATGCAGGAAGAAATGCCAGCGGCTACGCATCATGTTGCGCAAGATCTGCAGGCGGAGATCGGTCGCAACGCGGGCAGCGGTATAGCCCACCTGCCGTTGCGCGATCAAAAGCAGCACCGCCTTGAACGTGGCCGCCACCACGATCAGGGTCAGCAGCGCCCCGAGTGTCACGGGAATTCCAGCCCATGCGAGCACATCAAGCACCATCTGTTCCATCTGCCCCGGCGGCTCTGCCATCGTGCCGGATGGATCGGTGTTGAGCACGATCTTGAGCATCGGCAACATGGCGGACAGGCCCAAGCCTTCGGCCAGACCCGAAAAGAACAGCGCCAGCACCATGAGGAAACTGGCCATCGGATAGGCGCGGAACAGGTTCAGCATCAGGCGCATGGAAGGTCTTTCATGGTCTTGCAGGACAGTTTGCGCCTCTGGTGCGCCGGTCTCTTGTCTTGGCGGCTGCGCCCTTGGCGCGTGCCGCATTTGGTTTCAGCGGTGTCATCACGGCGCGCATGCTGCATGGGCGCGCGCCAGTGTCAACCGGGTGCAGCGCCCGGTCGCCATCTCTTGCTCACGTGTCGCGTGCCGTGCCGTAACGTCAATCTCCCAGCCCGCGGCGGTGGGCCGGATATGATAGAGGTGATAGGCGGCCGCCTCGGGATAAAGCGATGAGGCCGACGGCACGCCAATAACCGGGGCTGGCCCATCGCGGGTTTCAAGTGTCTGGTGATGGTGGCGGTGGCTATGGCCATGCAGCACCAATTCCACGCCTTCCGCCTGCAGCACGGCACGAAACGCCGCCGCGTCGCGCAGGGCCTTGCGCGCCGATACCGTGCCATCGAGCGGCGGGTGATGGATCATCAGCACCCGGCAGAGGCCCGCATCACGCGCCTTGCGCAACTTAGGTGCCAGCCGCGCCAATTGCGCCGGACCGACCGCGCCGCTGGCAAAGGCCGGCGGGGTGGCCACAGCACTTGAAACGCCGATCAGGGCCAGCATCCCCCGCCGCCGCATATATGGAAAGGCGTCGGACACATCCGCCGTTACGGGTGCAGCATCGCCCTGCCAATAGGGCAGCCACTGCGCCGCCCCCACATCCCATGCGCCCCGAATGAGGGCCTCGTGGTTACCAGGGATGACCATGACGCGCTCCGGCCCTCCTAGGTTTTCAAGCCAGCGACGCGCGGCGCGATACTCGCTTTCCAGACCAAGATTGGTCAGATCCCCCGTGACCGCGATCTGGTCAGGGGCATGGTCGCGCATATCGGCGATCAACATCGCGAGGATTTCTGGCCGGTGGAAATGGCGGCGCTTGCGGTGCCATGACAAAAGGCTCAGCGCCCGCTTGTTCAGCACGCTATGCCACGGCACCGGCCCCGTCAGCGGCAGATGCGGGTCCGACAGATGCGCCAGCGTGATGCCAGCGCCTGTCTCTGGGTCGGATCGCCCCTGCCCTGTCATGTCTCAGATGTCCGCCCACGGTTGGGCGTGCCGGGCATGACCCGGCCCGCCGATTTACTGCGCCGCCGTGCTCTGGGCGGTGCGGGTGGCCGCCTCGGGTGCCACGGTCTTGAATGCGGCGATGATGGTGTCAATCTGGTCAAAGCTATGGGCCGCACTTAGGCTGCACCGCAAAAGCGCTGCCCCTTCGGGCGCGGCGGGCGGCAGCACGAGGTTGACATAGACACCATGCTCCATCAGCGCATTCCAGATCCGCGCGCCCTCTTCACGTGAGGGTACCCGCACTGCGATGACCGGGGAAACGGGCGCGGCCAATTCATAGCCTGCCGCACTCAGCCCGTCGTGCAGACGGGTGGCATTGGCCCAAAGATTGGCCTTCAGTTCGGGCCGCGTGCGTACTGCCTCTAGGGCTGCGGCGGCGGCACCGATGCTGGCCGGGCTGGGCGAGGCGGTAAAGATATAGGGCCGACTGCCATAGCGCAGCAATTGCAATTCAGGATGACGGCTTACGCAGAAGCCGCCCAGCGAGGCGAGGCTTTTGGAGAAGGTACCGGTGATGAAATCCACCTGATCGAGAATGCCCGCCTCTTCGCAGAGGCCCAAACCGCGTTCGCCGTAGACGCCAAAGGAATGCGCCTCATCGACCATGAACCACGCACCATATTCCTTGGCGATGGCGCAGAGTTCCGCCAGCGGGGCAGTATCGCCCAACATGCTGTAGAGCCCTTCGGCGATCACCAGCGCGCCTTTGGCCTCGTCCCCCAGACGCCGCAAACGCTTGCGTAGATCCTCTGGATCATTGTGGCGGAAGGCAAGGAAATCGGCCCCGCTGATGCGGCACCCGTCATAGATGCAGGCGTGGCTATGGCTATCCAGCACGACCTTGTCACCGGGGCGCAGGATGCCCATCAAGAGGCCCAGATTGGTCTGATAGCCGGTCGAGAACACCATCGCCGAGGGCACGCCGTAAAAATCTGCAAAGGCACGCTCTAGTGCCGCATGGCAGGCAAAGCTGCCATTGGCCATGCGCGAGCCGGTGGTGCCGCTGCCCTGCTCATGCAGCGCGGCGCTTGCGGCCTCTAGCACTGCCGGATCAAAGGTCAGCCCGAGATAGTTGTTCGTTCCGACAAGGATTGTCGGACGGTTGCCAATCATCGCCTCGGTAGAGGACAGGATGCGCTCCATCACAATCCGGGTCGGGTCGGCCTCTTCGGCACCCAAAGCGTCACGCAGATGCGCCAGTTCGGCAAAACGGTCTGAAATGCTCATGATTTTTTCTCCACAAGCAGTTTGATTTGATCGGCGAGGTTCTGCACCGTATCGACATTGGCCATCATGTTGAGCGGAAAGCTGACGTCAAAGGTGTCCTCAACCTCCATCAGCAATTCCATCATATTGACGGAATCAAGGTTCATATCGGCCACAAGGCTGGTGTCCGCAGACAATGCGCCGGATTTCACCGGGAATTTCGACAGGCGCTCGAACAGCACGTCGAGGATTTCCTGTTCAAGGTCTTGGGTGTCATGTGACATTGGTGATGCCCCTATCAGATTTCAACGGCGTCCCGCGCAAGATCGAGGATAGCCCGTTCTCCAGAGAAATCAGCGGCAGCCATCCGGTGTCGCGGCTGATTTCGGTGTTGTCGCACACCCAGTCAGGGTGGCGCAGTTCGTTGACCTTGCCGGGTGTCAGCATCGGACTGTACCCCAAAAGCCGCGAGGCCAACAGATTGCCCGTGGCCACCGCTCGCAACAGGCCGCCCGGAAGTTTCACGCGCCAGCCGCGCCCGCGCCCCGCAACCTCTTCGACAATGGTCGCGATCTCGTCCCAGCTGTAGCCCGCCCCGTGCCCGTCGTCGAGTTCATAGGTAGCCTCTGCCGCGCTGTCCAGAAGTTTGACAATCGCGCGCGCAAGGTCATCGACATGCAAGAGCGAGGCCCGCGCACCGGCCACACCCGGCAGTGGCACGATGCCCCGCGCCATCGTCTGAAAGAGCGGCACAAGTTCGCGGTCCTCGGGCCCGTAGATCGCAGGCGGGCGCAATATGGCCGATGTGAACCCCGCACCAATGGCCACCTTGGCCAGCCGCTCTTCGCCCGCGCGCTTGCTTGCGGCATAGGGCGAGAGATGCGGCGCACGCGCCGCGAGCGAGGAAATCAGGATCACGCGGCGTACGCCAGATGCCTGCGCGGCCTCTGCCACATGGGTCACACCATCGGCATTGACCCCCAGAAAGTCCGCCAGATCGCGTCCGCGCACCTGCCCCGCCACATGAACGACGGCCTCTGCGCCCGCCATCAGCTTGGCAAGTGCGGCCTTGTCCGACAGGCCGCCCGTCACGGTTTCCAGCAAAGGATGGGTGATCCCAAGCCCCTGACGGTGCACAAGCGCCCGAACAGGGCGTTCGGCGTCCAGCAATTGTCCGATCAGGGCGCGCCCGACAAAGCCGGAGGCGCCCGTGACGGCCACCGGGCCGGTCATGCGATGTAACGGACCTGCGGCATCGCCTCGTCCATGGGCAGGCTATTGGCCGGTTCCGGCTGATGCTGCATCTTGGCCGCCTGACGCCGCCCGAGATAATCGAGCCGCGCCCGCGCCCGCGCCAGCTTGCCCGAGGAGGTGCGGGGCAAGGTGCGGGTCGGCACCAGTTCGACCACAACATCAATCCCGAATTCCGAGCGCACCAGCGACGCGATGGTCTTGACCAGACGCGCACGCTTGATCTCGTCGCGCTCGCGGCATTGCACCACCAGAACGGCGGTTTCCTGTTGATCCACATCCGAAGGCACCGAGAAAGCGGCAGCATCGGTATAGTTGACGCCCGGTTGCGTCTTGGCCAGATATTCCAGATCCTCGGGCCAGATGTTGCGCCCGTGGATGATGATCATATCCTTGCGCCGTCCGGTAACAAAGAGCCGCCCATTGGCCAGATAGCCGATGTCGCCGGTATCAAGCCAGCCATCTTCGCTCAGGCATTCGCGGGTGATCGCCTCTTCCTGAAAATAGTGGCTCATCACGCTGGGGCCACGCAGGTGGATCACACCAGCCTGACGCTCGGGCAGATCGTTGCCATGCTCATCGCGGATCGCAATCTCGAACGTGGGCAGCAACGCGCCACAATCGACATAGCGCGCGACGCGGCGTTTGGATTTCTGCGCCTCTTCCGGGTCGAGCGGCGTGGCGATGCTGTCTTCCTGCATCTGTTCGGCATCGACATAGTCAATCTGCAACTCTTCATCGAGCCCGGCAAAGCTGATGCCCAGCGAACATTCGGCCATGCCATAGCAGGGCAAGAATGCGGTGGATTTGAACCCCGAGGGGGCCAGCGCCTCGGCAAAGCGCTTAAGCGGTTCGGGATTGATCATCTCTGCACCCACGCAAGCGACGCGCAGCGCGCTCAGATCCCATTGCTCGGCATCGCTTGGGCGCACCCGCATCGCGGCAAGGTCATAGCCAAAGGGCGGGCCAGAAGTGATCGTGGTGCGGTTGCCGGACATCATTTCCAGCCATTTGCGCGGCCGCATCGCAAAGTCCTGCGTGCCAAGGAAATCGACCGAGCGTTGGGTCGCCATCGGCATCATGATAAAGGCAACCAAGCCCATATCATGATAGAACGGCAGCCAAGATCCAAAGCGGTCCTGCTCGGTCATCTTGAGGCCATGGGTCGCCATATCGTTGATATTGGCCAGCACCGTGGTGTGGTCGATAACTACGCCGCGCGGAAACCGCGTGCTTCCAGAGGTATACTGGAGATAGGCGATGCTGTCCGGGGCCACTGTTGGCAATGTCGCGGTCGAGGGCGTCAGACGATCAAAATCCTCGGGCGTGCCGACAAAGCTCAGTGTCAGGCCCGTTGTCGCCTCTTCCAGAAAGCTCATCCATTCAACAGGGGCCATGGCCACTGCCGCGCCGCAATTCTCGATCAAGCCGCGCAGTTGCGCGACATAGCCTGCATGGCCCCCGATATGCATCGTGGCCGGCAGTGGCACGGGCACCAGCCCGGCATATTGACAGGCCCAGAAGAAGCGCACGAAATGCGGCGAGGTTTCGGCCACAAGGCCCACCCGCGCGCCCGGCTCAAGGCCCAGTCCCAAAAGACGCCGCGCGAGATCGACAACCTCGACCTGCAAATCGGCATAGGTGGAGGTTGCATAAAGCTCGCCGCGCGCGTTGTAGAAATTGACACCCGTGTCGCCCTTGGCGGCATAGTCGAGCGCCTCGATCAACGTCGTGAAGTCGCCGCGCCGCAACGCGAGACTGTGCGAACTGCCTGTCGCCTGCATCCCAATTTTCCTTGTTTCGCTTCCGACTCTGGTCGGTTTGCCCTCTGTCATACCAAGTATATGGCATTTGAGGGTCTGATGGCACAAGCTGGCGTTTCAGGTCAAGGACTTGGCCCGCGGCCAAGGCACCCTCCGAGACATCACTTGGCACAGTCTGCAATGCCAGCGCGCAGCCCGTTCCCGCCCCCTTTACCCAAATCAAACGCCCGGGTTGCGGCATAGTGCAGAGCGGCGTTAGAACAGAGCCCCTATTGTTACGCCTCCACCCGGCAAGCCGATGCAGATCATCAGCTTTTGATAGGTAGCCCTCTACCCTCGCGCGCGTGAGCGATTGATGAATTTTGGGCAGGAAACCTTGAGTGACATTCATATTTTATCTGTTAAATACTTATACATATCATTCTTTCTTAAACTCGGGGAATTCAGCAGCGCGCCACACGAAGATGCGCCAGAATAGTCCAGTCAAACCGCAGCGGCCCGTTAGATTTGGACCGCCAACCTGGGGCGACTTGACTGATCAGGCGCCGCGCATCGCCCCTCAGTGACTTCGCGGGTTGCGTTATGGAAATCCTATGCGCTACATGAGGACGGCTGAGCCAAGAACCCGGCCAAAAATGCCGACAGAGACAATCGGCAACATGTTGCCCCGATTGTCACATTTGGTTTCCAAGTCGTAACATCTTCACAAGATGCAGGAAAAGGCAGCCCCAAACGCGCCTTTGTCGCCCTTGCCACCGAGGGGCGCATCCGGCACCTCAGGCCCCAGACCGACATGTTGCACGATGGGAATTGAGGTGGGCTGTGACCCTAAAGCGGCGGGACAAGCCGTGCTGATCACCCTAGAATTCACCGGATGCGGTCGACCTGGCTTGAGCATGGGCCTGCGTGGCTTACTTCACCTGTCATGAAATACGTGATCGTTGTGGCCTTAAGCCTTCTTGCCGCCTGTGGACGCGGCATTCCAGAGACCGCGCGCATCGTTGTGGCGGGGGATTCTGTTATGGCGTGGAATCGATCCGCCGGGGCCTCGGTTGCAGATGGTCTGCAAGCACGTCTCGGAGAGCCGGTCGGCGATGTGTCACTTTCACTGGCACAGGTCGCGGGTGGGTGGAGTGCCTGGAATATTCCAACCCAGCTTGAAGGATTGAGGGCCGAATGGGTGGTGCTGAACGGCGGGGCCAACGATCTGAGCACGGGCTGCACCTGCTCAAGCTGCGGGGCTGTGCTGGATCGGCTGATCTCCGACGATGGCGAACGGGGTGCCATCCCAGACCTCGTGGCCAACTTGCGGGCGCGGGGATCACAGGTGATCTGGGCAGATTACTATACTGCGCCACGCTATGCAGGCACCACATGTGAAGCGCCCTATCAGGTTCTGGAGCAAAGACTGGGACGAATGGCGCATGCTGACGCGGGCGTGACGCTGGTAGACTTGGATGACGTGTTTCTTCCTGACGACCGTTCACTTTTTGCCGCGGATCGGCTTCATCCGTCACAGAAAGGATCGGCGCGTATTGCAGGGCAAATCGCTCCGCTATTGGCGAGGTAAGCGTTGCGCAGGGCAAAAGGTGCTGGATTTCATTTGCCAAGGTGACATGCGCGAGCGGCTATCATCTCTGCGCGGTGGTCGGCGACATTTGAGAGTCAGAGCGTTCCGCTGACCCCTCTTGGCCTGGGTGCCAGTCAATCGGTCTTGACCCGATGCTAGGCACGAACGGGCTTTGCCGCGGCGTGGCGCTTCGGTCTGGTCAGTCGCGGTAATAGCTCAGCTTGAGAAATCAGCGGCCTTCAAGCACCGCGTTCTGCACGGTCTCGTCCCAACCCAAGTAAAACGTGTCCCCGTCCTGAATCACCGGGCGCGCCATGACCTTGGGCTGCGCTGCGATCTGTGCCTCGGCCTCTGAATTCTTCAGCCAATCACTAAGCGCGCGGTAATCATTCGATTTGCGATCCACGAGCCGATCCCCGAACTCTACGATCAGCGCCGCTAATTCCGCCTCGCTCAATGGTTCGGCTCGGATATCACGAAAAGAAACATCCAGCCCTTCCGCCTCCAATGCTTTGCGGGCCTTCTGACAGAGTGCGCAAGTCTGCAAGCCGTAGATCATCATGTCGCAAACTCCCTTGGTCTCGATCGTGCACCCTTGTCCAACGCCGCGCCAAAGGCAACCATCTGAACGGTTGCTTGCGCTGGCCGACAGCTGCGTTCGACCGGATGTTTCGCAATGTCATATCTGCGCTTAACCGAAGGATATGCTTGCAACAACGCCATTCCGCCGCCATTCATGCGGATGTGAGCATTTCATCAGACCAGCCCTCAATTTCATTGGCCGCGCTCGGCTGGTTTACGTTCTTTTCCGAGCAGGTAGAGGATGGCGAGGCAGAGCTTGCCCCCATGCGTATTGCGACTGTTCACCGGGACCGGGTCACAGCAATCTCCGAACGTGGCCCAGTGCGGCTGGAGCTTTCCGCGCAGTCGCTTACGACGGATTTTGCCGTGGGCGACTGGGTTTTGGTGAACCCCGAGACCCGCTTGCTGATGCGGCGGCTGGATAGGCGGATGCTGTTACAGCGAAAAACCGAAGGCGGCCGGCCCACACAACTGATTGCTGCGAATGTCGACACGTTGCTGATCGTCACATCCTGCAACGATGATTTCAATCTGGCGCGCCTGGAGCGCTATCTCGCGCTTGCGAACGAGGCTGGGGCGACCCCGGTGATTGTCTTGACAAAGATCGATCAGACGGCAGATGCCGCCCCTTACCTGCAGCAGGCCAAAACGCTTCAACAAGGGTTGGAGGTGGTCCTGTTGAACGCAACCGGGCCAGAGGCCGCCCTGACCTTGGCACCTTGGTGCGGCCCCGGACAGACCGTTGCGCTTGTCGGATCGTCTGGGGTGGGCAAATCGACCTTGCTCAATACATTGTCAAACAAATCATCCGAGGACGCACAGCCGACAGGCCCTATTCGCGAGGCCGACGCCAAAGGGCGTCACACAACAACGTCGCGGTCACTTCATGCAATTGCCGGTGGCGGCTGGGTGATTGATACGCCCGGGATGCGCACACTGCATGTCCGCGATGCTGCGGCCGGTCTCAACACGCTGTTCGCGGAAATTGTCGAGCTTGCCGCTCGGTGTCGTTTTCGAGATTGCACCCATGATCACGAACCCGGTTGCGCCGTTCAAAGCGCGGCAGCCGACGGCACACTCGATCCGGCGCGCCTTGCCCGATGGCGCAAGCTGACGCAGGAAAACCTAACCAATACCCCCGTCCAGTCCGGCCCCCGTGGCAACAAGATCACGAAACCCCAAGGCAAACGACGCTGACGCGACCCGCCCTAAAAGTCGGGTGTAGCATGCCCGAAGAATAGAAAGCCCTGCGAACAAAGCTGCCGACGCGCCTGCGTTTTTGCATGACCGCACTGGTAGAAACTGCCGCGTTCGATAATGGTGTTGAAAACCCGAACTAAGGTGGTTCCAGTCCATGTTTCGCGATCTTTCAGTATCAGCATTTTCAATGGGGGTCCTTGCAGCTTTCGTTGGATACTCGGCCTCATTCGCCATTGTGTTGGCCGGATTGACGGCGATGGGGGCCACGGCGGCGCAGGCGACCACAGGGCTATTTTTTGCGACCGTTGGGATGGGCATTTGCAGCATCTGGCTGCCTGTCGTGACGCGAATTCCCGCTGCGGTGGCCTGGTCCACGCCCGGAGCGGCGTTTCTGGCAGCAACGGTCACCTTGCCCGGTGGTTTTGGTGAGGCTGTCGGCGCGATGATTTTTGCAGCCGGGTTGATTGTGTTGACCGGCTTCTTTCCAACCCTTGGCCGGGTCGTCGCCGCCATCCCGAAACCCATCGCCAACGGATTGCTGGCGGGCGTCCTGCTCAAACTGTGTTTTGCCCCCGCGATTGCGCTTGGGAGCATTCCTCTTTTGGTTCTGCCTGTGCTCGTGGCGTGGCTGGTGGGTTTGACATGGAACAGGCTGGCCGCAATGCCGTTTGCTGTGCTTGCGTTTCTTGCCGTTCTTTACTTCAGCGTCGAGACTTCAACAGACGCTCTGCAGGCCGACACAACATGGCTTCCTGCCTTTACACCGACCATCCCTATTTTCACGGTGCAATCGTTCTTTTCCATCGCTCTGCCCCTTTATCTGGTGACAATGGCAGGGCAAAACATCCCCGGCTTTGCGGTCTTGGAGCTGAACGGCTATCGGGTGGAACGCCAACCCCTGATCCGGAAAACCGGCATCGTCAGCCTCGCGTTTGCCCCGTTCGGGTCAATTCCCGTCAATATGTCGGCGATCACGGCCGCGATGATGGCTGGTGAGGATGCTGGCCGCGATCCGGCAAAGCGCTATTGGGCCGCGATCACATCGGGCGTCGTCTATGTGGTGCTGGCATTTGCGGCAGCGGTAGTAACGTCATTGGCCAGCCTTGCGCCGCTCGCCCTTATCACCGCGGTGGCTGGGCTTGCGCTTGTTCCCGCTTTGGTTGGGTCGATGTCAGCGGCATTCAGTGACCGCACCCAATTGGAAGCCCCCGCGCTGACGTTTTTGATAGCAGCGAGCGGCATGACGCTTTTTGGCATCAGCGGGGCGTTCTGGGGCGTTGTCGTTGGGGCGCTTATCTGGTTGGCAAAGGCGTTCGCGCATCGATCCATCGACCCGTAACCCTTCTGCGTCACGGATCACGCCAGCCCCCTCATGCTTCTCTATGCGTTTCCAACAAGGCGATTGTGACAGCCCGATCTGCTCGGCGATACGGGCGACTGGCACGGTCGCATCCCGATGCAAAATGTCGAGGATTTTCAGGCCTATCCGGTCGAATGTCATCGCGCCTCCTTTCGGCCCAAGATGGCCGCATCAAATGTTTCGGTGCGAGCAGGCCCCAATTTTTCTTAATGTCGATCCTCCTTATCGTGTTTTGTATTCACGCTCGCTTGTGCTTAAAACTTGATAATCTTGACCTTGTTAGTCGCCGTTTTGAAAGCCATATTCAGCCGATGATCACTCATAAGACCAAATATGCGCTCAAGGCACTCATGGTGCTTGCCGACGAGAAGGCTGGTGAAGGCGTGGCCCTGCGCATCGAAGATATTGCGGCTCGCTCGGGTGCGCCCAAGCGCTTTCTCGAGCATATCTTGCTGGATCTCAAGCGCGCCGGTCTGATCGGCAGTCGCCGAGGTCGCAATGGCGGATACGAGATGATCAAAGAGCCGAGGCGGGTATCGCTTGCCGAGGTTCTGCGTCTGATCGATGGGCCAATGGCCCCCCTGCCCTGCCTGTCGCGCAAAGCTTACCAGCGCTGCGAAGATTGCACGGATGAACAGACCTGCCGGGTGCGCGCCGTCTTCGGCGGGTTTTACGCCACCTACATCCTGATGATCGAATCGCTCACTGTCGCTGATCTTCAGAAGGATGCACGGCCCTTGGAAAGCTTTGGGCTTTCCGAACCCGCCACCAGAGAATGAACTTCTAAAGTCACGACAAAAAGAGCGTGAGTCTTCCTTTGCAACTCACGATTAGCTCTGTCGTATTTGGGTGTCAGGCGGCGCTGGTGGCGCAGACGCCCAAGCACGCGCCGTGATCGACGGGCTCAAGGCGACAGTGGTCACAGTGGTGCTTTCGGCTGACATTGATGCGATTTCCGAGCGCACGGGCCTCTTCCCGGCGGACTGACACTCGCGCTTGCCGCAGAATTCCTCGCCCTAGACGTCCACCATCGTCTTTCTTGTGCGCGACGGGAACCCTAAGGGCATCGAAGACCGGAACGACCTTGTCGTCGACGGCGTATAGGTCATCCCCCCAACCCCTCAAGACCTCCGGTGGCGCGCGCTGGACTGTCCTCTCCGCTTGGCCCTATGCCGAGCAGAGCGGGCTTGATCCAGCAGAGTGCGTCGGCGCGCTCTATCGCAATGTGCCGTATCGAGCAGGTCGGCAATCCCGCCACTGACTTCGCGCGTGATTTCACGGCCGCCTGATACTTAGAACGGAAAGAAGATCGGGATGATCAGCACCGCGACCACGGCGAAAATGATGTTGAGCGGCAGGCCCACCTTGATGAAGTCGTTGAATTTATAGCCCCCGGCACCATAAACAAAGGTGTTGGTCTGGTAGCCGATAGGTGTCGCGAAGCTGGCCGAGGCCGCGAACATCACCGCCATGATGAAGGGGCGCGGGTCAAAGCCCAACTCGATGGCCAAGGCAATGACGATCGGGCCAATCAGCACAGCGACCGCGTTGTTCGAGACCATCTCGGTCAGCGCGCTGGTCAAGACATAGACGGCGGCGAGGATGGCGAGCGGGCCAATCCCGCCCACGGCACCCACCACCGCCTCGACGATCACGCGGGCGGTGCCGGTTTCCTCCATCCCCATCGACAGGCCAAGCATCCCGAAGATCAGGAACAGGATACGCCAGTCGATGGCGTCAAAGGCTTCCTCGGGATCGACGCAGCGGGTCATCATCACCACCACCGCCCCGATCACTGCGAGACCGGCGATGGGCATGACGTCGAAGGCCGCAAGCCCCATCACGGCAAGGATCGTCGCAATGGCAATGGGTGCCTTGGAGCGTCGCTGCGGGCGTTCGGTCGGGGTTGACAGGTTGACGATGCCGCCATCCTCCATCATCCGTTGAAGCCCCTCAGGGGGACCTTCCAGCAGCAGCGTGTCAGCGAATTGCAGGCGCAGATCCTGCAATTCCTCGCTAATATTCTGTTCCTGCCGATGCACGGCCATCAGGTAGACGCCGTATTTGCGGCGCAGCTTCAAATCCTTGATCGGCCGCCCGCGCAGGTGCGAGTTCGGGCCGACGCTTGCCTCCATCGTGATGGTCTGGTCGGCGGTGACGGGTTCCACATCGTGGTCGTCCCTGTCCCGGAACGCGATCTGTCCGTCTTCCTTAAGCCCGAGAATCTCACCCGTTCCGGTTTTCAGAACCAGCCGATCACCAACCTCGAGCACGAGGTCGTTCATCGTGCGGCGCATCGAAACTTCTCCGCGAACGACATCGAGGATGCGCGTCTCGGCGGTGTTGAAGGGCAAATCAGACAGCCGCCGCCCCACGTATTTCGATCCGTTGGGGATCAACAGTCGGGCCAGAAAGCGGCGCTTGCCCTCTTGCCCCAGCAACCCAGAAAGCGACGCACGGTCGGGCAGCAGAAAGCGGCCGGCAAAGATCATATAGGCCATGCCCACCCCGGCGAATATCAGACCGGGCAGCGTCATCTCGAACATCGTGATCGAGGGTTGGCCCGCCTCCTGCGCGACGCCGCTCATAAGTATGTTGGTCGAGGTGCCCACCAGCGTCAGCGTGCCACCAAAGATCGCCGCAAAGGACAAGGGGATCAGCATACGCGAGGGGGCCACGCCCACCGAGGCCGCGACCGAGATCATGATCGGCGTCAGCAGGATCACGACAGGCGTGTTGTTCATAAAGGCCGAGGCCCCCATGGTGCCGAACATCATCAAGAGCATCGCTCGCAGGAACTATCCCCGCGCCTGTTGTTTCAGCAGATCACCCACGATGGTCAGCACGCCAGTGCGTTCAAGCGCTGCGGAAATGATGAACATCATCGCAATGGTGATCGGCGCTGACGAGCTGAACACCGTCAGAAAGTCTCGTGTTTCGATGATTCCCGTGGCCAGCAATGCCGCCGACGCCGCCAAAGCGGTGACCTCGGGCGGGTATACCTCCTTGACAAAGCTCAGGAAAACCACGGCGACAAGCGCAAGAACAAAGATCTGGTCGAGACTCATGGGCTATACTCTCGAAGGCGATGGCATTTTCCAACAATAAACGATAAAGTAACTCGTGTTTTCAATTGCAATCTGCCGAAACTCCCCGAAATCACCGGGAAAAAGCGATGGCTCCAGAGGATCGCCCTACCCCATGCTGCGCAAGCTTGGCACCGTCTCGGGTCTGACATTGGTCAGCCGTCTTCTTGGCTTCCTGCGCGACGTGGTGTTGGCCGCAACGTTGGGTGCAGGGCCGGTGGCAGATGCCTTTATGCTGGCCTTTCGCCTGCCAAACCATTTTCGCGCCCTTCTGGCCGAAGGTGCGTTCAACGCCGCCTTCCTGCCGACATGGGCCGCAGCCGATGCAAGCGGTCGCGACAGCGCGCGCCTTGGGGCAGAGGTTTTGGGTTGGCTCATGCTCGCCAATCTTGTGCTATTGTCGTTGGCGCTTGGGGCGACCGGCTGGATGCTGGCGGTGCTGGCGCCCGGCCTATCGCCTGCCGACGAGACTTGGCCGCTGGTCGTCACGCTCACGCGGATCACCTTTCCTTACCTGCTCTGCATGTCAATGGTCGCCTTCCTCGCGGCCCTCTTGAATGGGCGCGATCACTTTGCCGCGCCAGCGGCAGCGCCGATCCTTCTCAACCTGTGCATGATCGGCGCATTGCTTATGGCCCAACACTTTCCAAGCACCGCCCATGCCGCCGCCTGGGGCGTCATGGTGTCGGGCGTGGCGCAGGTGATCCTATTGGCCGGTGCCGCAGGGCGCGCGGGCCTGCCCCTGCCGCGCCCCCGGCTGGGCCTGTCGCCCGATACCCGGCTGGTGTTTCGCCGCCTTGGGCCCGCGATCCTCACCTCGGGCGCGCTGCAGGTGGCGATCTTTGCTGACACGATCATCGCCACCTTCCTGCCCGCCGGATCGCTCTCGCATCTTTACTATGCCGACCGGCTCTACCAGCTGCCCATCGGCCTGATCGGTGTTGCACTCGGCACCGTCATCCTGCCCGATATCGGGCGTCGCGCGGGCCTAGGAGACGAGATGGGCATGCGCGCCGTGCTCGACCGGGCGCTTCTGATCTGCTTGGCCGTGGGCGTGCCCGTCGCGGTGATGATGGCGACACTGGGCGATTGGGTTTTGCGCATTCTGTTCGTCCGGGGCGCGTTCGATCTGGCCGCAGCCGAGGCGTCAGCGGCCATCCTCGCGGCTTATGCTCTTGGTCTGGTGCCCGCGCTCGCGTTGCGCTCGCTCGTCGCTGGGTTCCATGGACGCGGGGATACAAGAACACCACTGCGGCTGCTTGTTGCAGCAACTGTGGTCAATATCGCACTCAAGATCGCGCTCACCCCGTGGCTGGGCGCAGCCGGGCTTGCCGTAGCAACATCGGCTGGGATCGCGCTCTACGCGGTGCTCTTGTTCCAGACTGGCCGCGCCCGAGGTTTCCTCAGAGGCCCATCCGCTGGATCGAGCGCGATCCTGATCGCATCCGGTGCGGTATCGGCGCTGGCAATCTGGTGGTGGCGGGATGCCATCCTCGACGCTTTGGTCGCAGTGGGACCGGCAGGCGGGTTGCTCACAGCGTTCCTTGTCGTGGTGTCCCTCTCCGGCGCATTTCACGGGGCTGCGACCTTCGTCGCACTGAAGGTTGGCCGCACCCGACCATAGCATCAAGCGCGATGCGCTAGCCTACGCCTCACGCTCCTTTTCTACTCGATGACCGGGGGGGGCGTCGCCCTCACGAGGACGGCAAGCTGCCTTTTGACAGTGGCAGGCATAAGGCCCGCTCTGTCGGTCACTAAAATGTCGTCTCAATCCGCACATTGACCACCGCTTGCTTCACTAGTACCTTTGATCGCGCGCGGGACGACCCGTGCCTGACGCATCCATTTCGGGACGACCCGACCTTAACATGAAGGGGTCTCCTTTGGCTTGGATCTATCTTGTTCTCGCTGGCCTGCTTGAAATCATTTGGGCTTTTTCCATGAAGAAATCCATGGGGTTCACGTTGCTGATACCCAGTGCGATCACCATTGGAACCATGATCGCAAGCTTCGCCTTGCTCGCCGTCGCGATGCGGTCGCTCCCGCTCAGCACCGCCTATACTGTTTGGACTGGGATTGGCGCTATTGGCGCTTTCACGGTGGGTGTCTTGGTCCTGGGAGAGTCCGCGTCACCGACGCGACTGATTGCGGCGGCTTTGATCGTTTCAGGCATTGTGCTGATGAAGATCTCGAGCTCGACTGCCTAGCAAACGTCGCTTTAGAACCCGCACTCCGCCGGTCAGCCTCAGGTCTCATTGGCTAGTCCAGTGGCAATCCGATCAGGGATCTGCCGCTGAACGTGATGTTGGTCATCCGACATCGCTTTCAACGCCCGCGGCGGACCTCCGATCTAGACTCGATGTGCCCAAGGGTCTTGACCCGTGCGCAAAGTGACGCCAGCATTACACATACACCCTTATGATTTTAGAATTTTGGTTCAATATTCTGTAGTTAACCCACAAAGCCTTCTTGGGAGCGCCTATATGACAACCTATTTTATCGTCCTCCGTGAGCTTGGGATAAACGAAAGCGACGATCTCAGCGGTGCGAATATCGCTCTACCGGACAGCTTTGATGCGACTGTTGACGCGCTGATTGACGGCTTTGGTGCCGTGCCGTTCCGGGTCGCTGCGGAAACTTTGCCCACAGTTTTGGCTGCACGAAACGGCATTGACGGCGTTCTTGTCCCAGAGGAGTTGTTACTGGGCGTCGATCCCATTGATTTTTCCCAACTCAGCGTGGCGACATTCCGAGTTGACGACAGATTCTTCTCAGGCGATGGCGCCTTTGTCTTGATCCCCAGCGAGCTGCCGGTCCCTCCAAACACCGAGACGGGCGAGCCAAACACGAATGAAGAAACTCCAATAGACTCCGAGGGTGGCACCAGCACACGGACCTATCTGCTTTCCCGCGACGGAGCCCTAAGCGACACGAGCGCTATTGCAGGCTTGAAGATTGCCGTAGAGGCGGACGTCGATGACAGTGTCATGACACGCCTCTCCAACCTCGGCGCGATCCCCATCCGCATCGCGGTTGCGGAACATTACCAAGCCCTACAGACCGGCGTGGTTGATGCTGTCGTGCTGACGGAAAGCCGTCTGCTTGGTGACATCGGCACAAGCTTGCTCGCTGACTTCGATTTGGACGTGTATTTGGTTGACGACAGTTTCTTTACGGGAATTTTGGCAGGCTCCGTCGCCACAACCGAACTGCCCGTCAACGGAGGCCCGGATACGGGCGGACCAGATGAGCCCAATTCACCTCCACCGGACAGGCTCTTAGAGGGATCAGGTGGCAACGACACACTCCGTGGGGGTGAGGGAAACGACACGATTGCCGGGGGCGATGGCGATGACAGCATCGAGGCCGGTGGCGGCAACGATAATATTTCCGCTTCGGATGGGAATGACTTTGTAGATGCCGGCGCGGGCAATGACAGTGTCGGCGGTGGTCTGGGCAATGACACGATCTTTGGCACTACTGGGGATGATGTCATGGGTGCCGGTTTTGGCGACGATGTCGTATCGGGAGGCCTTGGCAATGACGTTGTGGCTGGCGGTGCTGGCAACGATACGCTGGAGGGCGGCGACGGCAATGACAGCATCTCTGGCAGCTTTGGCAATGATCTTATCAGCGGCGGAGACGGGGCTGACGACATAGGGGGCGGCACCGGACGTGACACGATTGACGCCGGAGCAGGGAATGACCGCGTCGGAGGCGGCGAGGGAGATGACAGCATTCAGGGCGGTGCTGGCAACGACTTTCTTGCAGGCGGCGGCCGCAACGACACCATCGACGGGGGCAGCGGCGCTGACACGATCAACGGGGGCGCTGGCAATGACCGCATGACAGGGGGTGCGGGTGCCGATCAATTCGTATTCAGCGCCTTCAACGAGGGCGAGACAGATGTCATCACTGATTTCCAAGATGGGATCGACCGTCTTTTCATCCGGATCATCAATCCCGACACTGGTGAGACGAACATCACCAACGGCAACGCGGGGCTTTCTGGCTTTGTGGCGGCCTTGGGCATTCTCGACACAGCAGCCGGTGCGCAACTCAACGTGAACGGCCATGGCGTGCTGATTGAAGGGATGGCAGCAGCGGATCTCACTGTGGATGATTTCCAGTTCTTATGAAGCGCGAAACGCAGGCCGTTCAATCCCTCAATTTTGGATAGGGGTTTGGATCGGGGGCAAAAATCGCTCTTTTTAACAAGGCATCGGGTCACGTAAAGCTGCGGACCGCGTCTTTACCGGTGATGAGACGTAGTTGGATTTCAGAGGTATCTGCGTCCAAGCCTCCTCGCGTAAGGGCGAGTACTTGGCTCGAGCCGCATAACCCTAGAATACAACGCAAATCCAGCCACCTTCGGATCGGGAGAAGATTTTTTCAGGGTCAAGTGGCGGAGCGGGAGGGGCGTGAATCCCACCTTCTTCGCCCTCATTGGGAAGGCATCCTGTCGGCCTAGGCGGGCTCATCGTCTTCAAGATCGGCCCAGAACGTCGATAGGTGGGTATCCGGCGGCTGCCAGCACGTGACGGACGCCATGTCGAGCCGGGAGCCGTCGACAAACCGCACCCCCTCTGCCTGAAGTAGGCCGATCTGGCGTATCGTGCGCGGGCGTCCCATCTGCGCCTTCGTGAACGCGCCGCCTCTCGGGATTACCCTGTGCCACGGCAACAACTCGGCTTCATCATCGCCAAGCCGCGGCAGGATATGCGCCACGTGGCGAGCAGGCAGGTTCAGCGCCTCGGCCAGCGTCGCGACCTCCACCACCGAACCGACGGGGATTTCGCCCAAATATCTCAGAAGTGCACGCCTCATGTTGGCGTAGGCGACGGACCTCTCAGGCAAGGTTGAGCCGCGCCCGAGCGCCCTCGATAAACCGCGCTGTCTGGGCCGGAAGTCCGGCCGCGTGCCTGCGACCGACGAGACGGCCCCAGACCGGTGCAAGAGGCCCCGTGATCTCGATATCGACGCGGATCCTGGTCCCGAGCCCGTCCGGGATCAGCGTGTGGCGGGTGCGCATGACCGCAAGCGGCATTCGGCAGACATCGGCGTAACGCGACGGCGCTTCGAATTCGCCGATAACGAAGTTCAGTCTCGGGCCGCCTTTCGGTTTGAGGACGAAGGTCACTCCGGGGCCCGGCTCTTCATCGATCTTCAGACACTCGATATTCCGGTCCACCTCGGGCCAGCGGGCGACATCCGCGAGAACGGGCCAGAGATCTTCGCACCTCAGGGGCGTGTCTTCCTCGTAACGGTAGTGCCACATTGCGTCCTCGTAAAACCTGATTTATCTTGATGATCAAGATTTATGGCCACTATCGAGCCTGTCAAGAGTGGGAGAGAGCTTTCACTCACAAGCTGGCGCAGAACGGGAGCATGACATGAAGATTGAAAACTTACCCCGCGCTTTAGGCGTGTCCTATCCACAATCCTTCTGGTTTTATGGCTGATCGCCGTGGCCGTCTTATGGGTGCGCAGCAGCCCGAACGATCCTCTCTAACCTTGGACATGGTGGCTTCTGACCGTCTATGTCATCGGCGTGCTGGCCGCTCTCGTTCACGCCAATCATCGACCGTCGGTCACCCTCGACATCGGGCGACCTGGGCACATGACACTCACCGTGGCGACGCTGTTCCGGCGGCGGACGCGGCGGATCAGACCGGATGATGTCATGGGCATTGCCGTTTCCGAGAGGGAAGATCAGGACGGTGATCCCTACTTCCGCGCCATTGTGTCATTCATGGATGACAGGCAGTGTGTCGTCGCAGACGGGCATCACCGGAACGTGATCGACAGAACCGCCGCAATGGTGAGCGACGCCTAGCGAGCGACCCGAGACGTTAGCTCGGGGTGAGCAACAAGAGAAAGGCCAGCCTTGACAGAACATTCACACCGCGGACGGTCAGACGAACTCCTCGCTGCCACGCGACGTCTCTACGAAGCCGTGTATCGCTTTGACTCTTGGGCGGCGTCCGAGCTGGGACTGCATGTCACCGACCTTCGCTGCGTGAACGCGCTGGAAAACGGGCCGCTCACGGCAGGTGAGATCGGCGGGCGCCTTGCGCTGACCAGCGGATCGGTGACAGCGTTGATAAACCGCCTTGTGCGTGCGGGGTTCGTGGAACGTATCGAAGATGCCCACGATCGCCGCCGCGCCAAAATCGCACTGACGTCAAAGTTCCGTGCCAATGCGGACCGCGTCTATTCCTGCCTCGGCCGCGCGATCAGCGCCGAATTCGCGCAATGCAGCCCTGCCGAGAGCCTCGCTGCAATCAATACGATCGAAAAGCTGGAAGCGGGTTTTTCGGAAACGTTGCACCGAGATTGAACGCATCAAAGCGAGGGATCCCACACACCCCCAAGACACGCCCCTGTTTCGATTTGGGTCGCGATTGTGTGGCGGAGCGGGAGGGATTCGAACCCTCGAGACGGTTCCCCGCCTACACACTTTCCAGGCGTGCGCCTTCGACCACTCGGCCACCGCTCCATCGGGCGGGTTCTAGCCGCAGGGGGACGGGGTTTGCAAGGGGGAGAATGCATGCCAGGGCGGGAAAAGAGCAAAGCGCTTGACATCGACCTGCCACAAGGTTCTGTCGGAAAACTGTCAGGCTTGGCGTTTTCCGGCATTCCGGGGCGGGGGCAGATTTGTAACGCTGGCGCGCGAGCAAAAGGCAAAGGCAGGCGAAACGTGACAGACCACGACTATATCATCGTCGGCGCAGGCTCGGCGGGGTCGGTACTGGCCGACCGGCTGAGTGCCAATGGGCGGCACCGTGTGTTGATTCTTGAGGCCGGGGGACGTGGGCGCAGCCCTTGGATCGCCCTGCCCCTGGGCTATGGCAAAACCTTTTTTGACGAGCGTCTGAACTGGAAATACGAGGCCGAACCGGAAGAGGCACTCGATGGGCGGCGCGGTTACTGGCCACGCGGCAAGACGGTGGGCGGATCGGGGGCGATCAACGCGATGGTCTATGCTCGCGGCCTGCCCCACGATTTCGACGATTGGGAGGCGGCGGGTGCCACCGGCTGGGGCTGGAGCACCGTTCGTGCCACCTATGACGCCCTAGAGACGCAGGTCTCGGCCGATGGCACGCGGCGCGGCAGCGGACCGATCACGGTGCAGGATGTCTCGGACCAGATCCACCCGGTCAACCGGCATTACTTTGCCGCGCTCGATGAATTGGGTTTGCCGCGCACTGACGATCTCAACGACCCGAGTGGCGAAGGCGGCACCGTTTACCGCATCAACACTGCGGGCGGATTGCGCAACTCTTCGGCGCGCGCCTGTCTCAAACCCGCGCTGAAACGCCCGAATGTGACGTTGGTCACAGGGGCCTTGGTGGACCGCCTCGAATTTGACGGCAGCCGGGCGGTCGCCGTTCATTACCGTCGCGGCGGGCAAAGCCACGTTGCGCGCGCGGGGCGCGAGATCATCCTGAGTGCGGGTGCCGTTACCTCGCCGCGCCTTTTGCAGCTCTCGGGCATCGGCCCGGCGGAGATGTTGCGCCAGCATGGCATCACGCCATTGCGCGATTGCACCCATGTGGGCGGCAATCTTCAGGATCATCTTGGAATCAACTATTATTTCCGCGCCACCGAACCGACGCTCAACAACGATCTTGCCCCCTTCATGGGCAAGGTGCGCGCGGCGCTGCGTTTTGCCCTGACGCGGCGCGGGCCCCTGTCGCTCTCGGTCAATCAATGTGGCGGCTATTTCCGCTCAAAGCCGGGGCAGAACCATCCCGATCAACAGCTCTATTTCAACCCTGTCACCTATACGACCACGCCTGCGGGCACCCGCTCGGTCGTGCGCCCCGATCCGTTTCCGGGGTTCATCATCTCGTTCCAGCCCTCGCGCCCAACCAGCCGAGGCCGCATCGACATCAGCGGCCCCAACCCCGAGGCGCCGCCCCTCATTCAACCCAATTCGCTCGCGACCGAAGAAGACCGCGCGCAGGTGATTGCGGGGGGCCGCCTGTGTCAGCGCATCATGTCCACGGCAGCACTGACCGCCTTGGTCGAAAGTGCCATGTATCAGGATCTGCGGACCATGGACGATGCCACCATTCTGGACGATTTCCGCAAACGCTGCGGCACCGTGTTTCACCCGGTCGGAACCTGCCGCATGGGACGCGATCCGGCGCATTCCGTGGTCGACCCACAGCTGCGGGTGCATGGGGTCACGGGGTTGCGGGTGGTCGATGCCTCGGTGTTTCCCAATGTCACGTCAGGCAACACCAACGCGCCCACCATGATGCTGGCTTGGCGCGCCGCGGATCTGATCCTTGGGGAGGTCTGAGACCCGCTACAAATCAAGGCAGGCGGCGGAAACACCTGATTTTATAGGCGAAAGGCCACGTTCTGCGATTGTCAGCCGACGCGATATTCCCGATACTGCATCCTATCCAAATCAGAAGCAGGCCAGACGGTGACACCAAGAGACCAAGACACGCGCCCTACCGGCCAGAGCACGCCAGAGTTGCAGCGCATCCGCACCGTGGCGCAGATCATCATCGCCTTTGCGGTGGTGCTGTTTCTCTTGGTGCAGGCGCGGTTCTTGCTGATTTCTCTGGCCACGGCGATCATTTTGTTCAGCCTTACTTCGGATGCCATCACCTCGATCGCGCGGGTGCGCCTTGGGCCGGTGCGCGTGCCCAACTGGTTGGCCAGCATCGTAGCGCTCTTGCTGATTTCGGCGGCGTTGCTCAGCCTCTCGGCGGTTATCCTGTCGCAGATCAACACGGTGTTGTCGACCACGCTGGCCTATACCGACCGCGCGCCACAGGCGATATCCGCCATGGTCGCCTGGCTCGGGCCTGATGCCGAAGAGGCGGTATTCAATGCGGTCTCGACCCTTGATGTGGCGGGCTATCTGCGCGCCTTGGCCGGTCAGGCCGGGGGGATCATGCAGGGCACGGTGCTGGTGATCCTTTTTGTTGGCTTTCTTTTTGCCGAGCGGATTTGGTTCACAACCAAACTCGAAAGCCTCTTTGGCGATGCCAAAAAGGCCGAACGGGTGGGCCGCATCATCAGCTCTATCATCCACCGGGTAAATTACTACCTGCTGGTCAAAACGCTGGTCAGTGTCGTGACAGGCCTCATGGTTTATGGCGTGGCGCAGTTTTTCGCACTCGATCTTGCCGGGGCATTGGGGATCCTGACGTTCGTGCTCAATTATATCCCTTCCATCGGCTCGATTGTGGCCACGGTGCTGGTGGCACTGGTGGCCTATGTGCAACTGGCGGATGGCACCACGGCGCTGGTGATTTTCCTGATCGTGGGGATCATTCAGTTTATCAACGGCAATATCATTGACCCGATGCTGATGGGCCGCGCGCTGCGCGTCTCCTCTTTTGGCATCATCATCAGCCTTGCGTTCTGGGCGGCGGTCTGGGGAATACCGGGGATGTTTCTGGCCGTGCCGATCATGGTGGCGCTGATGATCGTCTGCAGCCATGTGCCGGGTTTCCGCGCCATCGCGGTCTTGCTGTCGCGGGAAGGCCTGCCCGAAACCGATCAGGATCTTGACGCGCCCAAGCGCAGGCGGGGCTGATCGGCACGGGCCATTTTCGGAAATCCCGAAACCGGCTTTCAGCCGCTGGAAAAAGCCGATCCTTACATCGGCAAATCCCTTGCCGTTGGCCGCAACGCCCCCCATTCCTTGGGTCAAAGGAGTTGCCACCATGCCGATCACCCCGCTCAAGACCGCCCCCGGAGAGCCACCGCACACCGCCCATGACGTGGCCGATACCGTCCAGATCATGCTGGCCCGGTTGCGCACGGGCGGCGCACAGGTGGCGCTGGAATATGCACGGCAGCTTGATGGCTGGCAGGGTGGCATCACCGTGACCCACGCCGAGGTTGCCGCCGCCGTATCCCGTGTGCCCGCATCGCTCAAGGCGGATATCCAATGGGCGCATGACAATATCTCGCGCTTTGCCGCCGCACAGCGCGCCACGGCACAGGATATGGAGATTGAATTGCGCCCCGGCCTGCGCGCCGGGCAACGTCAGATACCCCTTGGGGCGGCGGGCTGTTACGTGCCCGGCGGGCGCTATAGCCATATCGCTTCGGCACTGATGACCATCGCCACCGCGCGCGAGGCGGGCGTGGCTGACATCACCGCCGTCTCGCCCCCCTGCGGCGATCAGGGCATTCCCGATGCCATGCTCTATGCGATGGATCTGGCAGGGGCCACGCGCATCCTGACCATTGGCGGGGTGCAGGGGGTTGCGGCCATGGCCTTTGGCCTCTTTGGCGCACCGCCTGCCGATATTCTGGTCGGACCCGGCAATGCCTATGTCGCCGAGGCCAAGCGCCAACTCTTTGGTCCCATCGGCATTGATATGTTCGCAGGCCCGACCGACAGCCTCATTCTTGCCGATGACACGGCCGATCCCGAAACCGTCGCCGCCGATCTGGTTGGACAGGCGGAGCATGGGGCGAATTCGCCGGTCTGGCTCGCGACCACGCATCGGCCATTGGCCGAGGCCGTGATGCTTCGTGCCCCGGCCCTTATCGCCAGCCTGCCAGAGCCGAACCGCGCCGCCGCCACCGCCGCTTGGCGCGATCTGGCCGAGGTGGTGCTGTGCGATACGCCCGAGGACATGGCGCAATATGCCGATGCCAAAGCGCCCGAACATCTGCATGTACAGGCGCGCGATCTGCCGTGGTGGCGCACGCGCTTGCAGGCCTATGGCTCGCTCTTTCTTGGGGAAAACACGACCGTTGCCTTTGGCGACAAGGCGGCAGGCCCCAACCATGTCTTGCCCACCTCTGGGGCTGCGCGCTATACCGGGGGCCTATCGGTGCACAAGTTCCTGAAAACCGTCACCTGGCAAGAGGTGGACGACCGCGCGCTGCCTGATCTTGCGCGCGTGACCGCCAGCCTCAGCCGCGCCGAACGGATGGAGGGGCATGCCCGCAGCGCAGACATCCGCACAGGTCCGATTGACCGCGCGGCAACATCGACAGGATAAGACCGCCAGATGAGAACCGTGGGCATTCTGGGGGGCATGGGCCCCGAAGCAACCGTGCTTTTGATGCAAAAACTGCTGGCCGCTGTGCCCGCGCGCGACGATAGCGATCATATTCCGCTCATCGTGCATCAGAATTCGCAGGTGCCCAGCCGTATCAAGGCGCTGATCGAGGGCACCGGCGAAGACCCCGGCCCGGTTTTGGCCCGCATGGCCTGCGATCTGCAGGCAGCGGGGGCAGAGGCGTTGGCGATGCCCTGCAACACGGCGCATCACTACGCGCCCGCCGTTGTGGCCGCCACGCCCCTGCCCTTTCTCAACATGCTGGATCTGACAGCCCAGTCGCTCGCCCGCCAAGGCGCGCGACGGGTCGGGATGCTGGCCTCACCCGCAACCCGGCTGGCGAATGTTTTTGCCGCGCCCTTCGCCGCCCATGGGCTGACCCCGGTGTTCCTGCCCGATGACAGTGGAATTCTCGCGATCATCCGCGCGGTCAAGGCGGGGGAACCACTGGCAACCCTCAAGCCACAGCTCGCCCAAGAGGCCGAGGCGCTCTTGGCCCATGGGGCCGATCACCTGTTGGTGGCGTGTACGGAACTGTCCTTGATGACAGATGCCCTGCCCGCAACGGCCCCACATACCGACAGCCTCGATTGCCTCACCGAAGCCATCGCAGACTTTGCAAAGGGCTGAACGCGCTCAATCTTCCAAGTGAAGATAAACCCGGCGGTTGTGGCGGCCTTTCTTTTCGACCTTGCCAAGGCGAAGCCGCCCGATCTCGCCCGTGCGTGCCACATGTGTGCCGCCGCAGGGCTGCAGATCGACCTGATCCGTCCCCTGCCCGATCCGCACCAAACGCACCCGGCCAGACCCCATGGGTGGCGCCACCGACATGGTCTTGACCAGCCCCGGATTGGCGCGCAGCGCGTCATCGGTGATCCACTCTTCGGTCACGGGCAAATCCTGATCCACCAGCTGATTAAGGTAGTCTTCCAGCGTCTCGCGGTCTTCTGGCGCTTCGGGCATGTCGAAATCAAGGCGGCTGCGCGTCTCGGCAACGGCCCCGCCCGAGACCGGCAGCGGGATCACCACCGACAAAAGATGCAGCGCTGTATGCATCCGCATCAGACGATGCCGCCGGGGCCAGTCAATCGCTTGCCGCAGGGCCGTGCCGATGGGCGGCAAGGCCATAGGTTCTGCCATCACCAGCGCGATCCGGTCCCCCTCGGCCTTGACGGCCGTGGCAATGGGCAGGCTGCGCCCTTGGCACATAAGCCGCCCGCTATCGCCCGGTTGTCCGCCCCCCATGGGATAAAACAGCGTCTGGTCCAGCACGATCCCACCCTCTGGGGTATGCGCCACAACGACGCCGGCCGCCTCGGTTTGATAGGCGTCCAGCCGAAAAAGGGGTGTCGTCATCGCCCGTCACCGTCTCCCTCGCCCTCAACATCGCCCTCTGTCAGGGCGGCGGGGCTTTGGCTCGTCTTGGGTTTGACCGGGGCCTTGGGCTCTTTTGCCTCTGCAGTGGCGTTGCGGAACCATACATCCTGTTGCGGAAAGGGAATTTCGATGCCTTCTTCAGCAAAGCGGCGGGCAATCTCGTGGTTCATGTCTGATTTCACACTGGCCACCCAGTTGACATCGCGCAGGATCGCCCGGATCTCGAAATCAAGCGAACTTGCGCCGAAATTCTGGAACAGCACCGTCGGCGGTGGCTGCATCAGCACCATTGGATGTGCCTCGGCCACGTCGCGCAGGATCTTTTCCACCCGGCGCGTGTCTGTGCCATAGGCCACCCCCACCGGCACAATCACCCGGCCCACGGTATTGCCGCGCGTATAATTCGTGACCGTGCCACTGACGAAATCGGCATTCGGCACGATCACATCCGTGCGGTCAAAGGTCTCGATCCGGGTTGAACGCACCGAGATCGACCGCACATAGCCATGCTGCCCGCCGACCTCGATCCAGTCGCCTTCGGAAATCGGCCGCTCAATCAAAAGGATGATGCCGGATACAAAGTTGGACACGATGTTTTGCAAACCAAACCCGATGCCCACCGACAGCGCACCCGCAACGATGGCCAGTGAACTCAGGTCAATCCCCGCCGCCGTGATCGACACCAACGCCGCAAGGAAAATCCCGACATAGCCCACGCCTGACACGATGGCATTACGCCCGCCCATATCGAGCTTGGTTTTTGGCAGGATGGCATTCTTGAGCGTGCCCTGAATGAGCCGGGTCAGCAGATAGCCAAGGGTAAAGACCACCGCGAGGATCAGAAAGCCCGTAGGCGATAGCGTGATCCCGCCAAAACTGACCCCTTGGGTGAAACTTAGCCACGCCTCTTGCAATTGTGCAGGCCGCGCGCCCCAGATCAGGGCAAAGACCGGCACCGACCCGAGCACGAGGAAAAAGCCCAAAAGCACCGGAAAGAGCGAGTCATCAATGCTCTGCGCGTTGCCACGCAGCATGATATAGACCTCGGACAGCACCCGTTGGACCAGCAGCAGCGCCGCGATCATCATCAACGACAAGAGAGCAGGCAACATCATCGCCTCGGCGGCGGACATATAGCCAATCGCGGACAAAAGCGGCGCAAGCAGCGCCAGCGCCCAGAGCGCACGCGCGAGAATACGCACCAGCTTGCTGCGGAACGTAAGCTCTGTCTCGGGCTCGTTCGCCGCCGCTTTGCTGTGCCGCATCAAGAGCCGCGCAAGCCGCAGCAACAGCAGCGACGCCAGCACCATCAACGGAAAGATCATGACATTGCGGGCCGCTTCGGACCAATCAAACCCATCGGCGAGGTCCTGCACATAGGCAAACCCCGCAACCACCAATCCAAGAGAGCCGCCACTAAGCCGCCCGGTGGCGCGCTCGGACGGGCCAAGCGTGAGCAAGGGCAACTGCCGATCATCGCGGGGAAAGACCCGTAGCGACAACCAACGCGCCAGCAGAAGGATAAAGGCCGCCGCGGGCAGCGACTCGAGCACAAGGTTTCCCTTGGACCCCAAAATCCCGGTCAGAACACCCGCCACAACAATGGAAATCACCCCAAGATAGGGCAACAACCATTCGCCAAACGAAATTGCAAAGGCCGCAAGACGGCGTCCGGCGGTCGGTGTGTCGCCCAAAACGCGCGCCGCCAGACGCATTGTCCAAACCCGGCCCCGCGTCATCAGCAAAAGGCCGATAAGACCCAGAGCAATCACCCCCGGCAAGTTGCCCTGAAAGCGCGTGCGCCGAAAGCTGCTTTGCCAATTGGTCGCCGTCTCGGCCCGGACGGTATCCACCGCGCGGTACAGTTCCTTGACCGCTGTCGGCCAATGCAGCGGATTGACCGGCGATGGCCCAAGCCGCAACAGCGCTTGGGTCTGCCGGTCGCGGATCGCCCCATCAATATTCGTGACCAGCCCATCGGCGCGGCTGCGCGCCAGATCGGCCAGCTTCACCGGTGCCTCTAACCGGGCCAGACGCCGGTTAAGTTCCGCACGCTGCGCTGCGATGTCCTCGGCTTCTTCGCCGGTCTCGGGCACGGGCCCCAAGGCGGCGATTTGATCGCGCACAGTTCGGATCGCAGTGGAATTCAAGCCCTGCATTTCAACAAACTGTTGCCGCCAACCGTTGATCTGGGCGCGCATGTTTTCCAGTTGCCCGGTGGAGGCCTCGCCGTTGGCAAGCATCTCGTCGGCATCGGCCGCAAGTTCCTCCCACGTCACATAATCGACCGCGTCAGGCGTATGCTGCCCCTGCGCAAGCGCGGTATCGGGCACAGCAACTGCCGCGCCCAACGCCAGACAGAGGACTAGGCAAAGCAGCCGCAGCATTCTTGTCACCCCGCGAAAACCCCCGGAATCGAGCGCGGAGCCTGATCCAGCCAATCTGGCGTCGGCAGGTTGTTGGCGCGCAGGAATTCGGGATTGAAAAGTTTGGACTGATAGCGCGTTCCGTAATCGCACAGGATCGTCACGATGGTATGGCCCGGCCCCATGTCGCGGGCCATCTGCATAGCGCCAGCGATATTCACACCGGTCGAGGCCCCCATGCACAGCCCCTCATGCTGAAGCAGGTCAAAGACAATCGGCAACGCTTCGGCATCGGGCACCTGACAGGCGAAATCTGGCGTGAAGCCTTCAAGATTGGCCGTGATGCGCACCTGCCCGATCCCCTCGGCAATCGACGAGCCTTCGCTCTCCAACTCGCCTTTGGTATACCAAGAAAAAAGCTTTGCGCCCATCGGATCGGCAATACCCACCTTGACGCCCTTGGGTTGCAGCGCCATGCCGACCCCGGCCAAGGTGCCACCCGACCCCACCGCGCAGATAAAGCCATCAACCTTGCCGCCGGTTTGCTCCCAAATCTCGGGTCCGGTTGTTTCGATATGCGCCTGACGGTTGGCCACATTGTCGAACTGATTGGCCCAGATCACACCGTTAGGTTCGGTTTTCGCAAGCTCGGCGGCCAATCTCTCCGAGTATCGGACAAAATTGTTCGGATTTGAATAGGGCGCTGCGGGAACTTGAACCAAATCGGCACCGGCCAGACGCAGCATATCCTTCTTTTCTTGGCTCTGGGTCTCGGGGATGACGATCACCGTCTTGAACCCGAGAGAGGCCCCGACCAGCGCAAGACCGATGCCGGTATTGCCTGCCGTCCCCTCGACAATCGTACCGCCGGGTTTCAAATCACCGCGCGCGATGGCGTCGCGAATGATAAAGAGCGCGGCACGATCCTTGACCGATTGACCGGGGTTGAGAAACTCGCATTTGCCCAAGATGTCACAGCCAGTTTCCTCACTGGCGCGGCGCAAACGAATGAGCGGGGTATTCCCGACAGCGGCAGCCAAATCCTGTGCAATGCGCATCTTTCATGCTCCTGTAGGCAAAGTGTTCCCTTGGGTTTAGGCGCTTGGAGAACGGAACTCAAGCGGATGCACGCAGCCGTGCGCGTTCACGCTCAAGCCATAGAAGGCAGAGGATGAGCGGCCCATTATTGGCCTCTCCACTCTGCACAAGCGCCATTGCCTGCGCGAAATCAACCACATGCGTGCGAATATCCTCATGCTCTGTGGCGAGGCCGCCGCGCCCCTGTTCCAGATCGGGCAGGTCGCAAATCCCCAGAAAGAGGTGAAAGAATTCGGTCGAATATCCCGGCGTGCAATAGTGCTGGGAAATCTTCTCGAGCGCGCGCAGCGTCAGCCCCGCCTCTTCCAGACATTCGCGGTGCGCGGCGTGTTCGGGGCTCTCGCCGCCGTCAATCCGCCCGGCGACCGGCTCTAGCATCCATGGGCGCGGATCGCCGCGCCCATAGGGCCCCATGCGGAACTGCTCTACCAAAAGCACCCGGTCGCGCACCGGATCATAGGGCAGCACAAGGGCGGCATCCGTGGCGACAAACACTTCACGCCGCAAGGTATCGCTTGGCGTGCCATCAAAACGGGGATGCCGCAACGTATAGGCGCGGCCAATGAAAAACCCCGCATGGGTGATCTCGCAGGCGATCTCTTGCACGGTCGCAGCCTCGGTCGCACTGCGCACATCGGCGGGCGCAGGCGTCTGCGCCGCCACCCGGCCCGATGCGCGCGACAAGATCATGGGCAGGCCCGCGCATAGGTCTTGCGCGGCAATACGGCCCCTCAAGCTGAGTATCTCTTGAACTGCATAGCGCAGGATCGGCGCGGCGCGGCGCGACCAGTCTTGGGCATCCCAGTCCATGGGACCGGGCCGACCGGGAAAGACACGCGCAGCGACGGGGCGGCCGTCTTGACTGACGGTAATGACATCCGAACGCCCCAAGCCAAGCGCCTCGGCGATGAAGGTCACCAACTCCACTGTGTGGGGCTCTGACACCAACCACCCGTCTACGGCCCCTAGCCCCCGGCGCAGTCCCGCCAAAGGCAGGGGCGCGTCATCACAGCAAATCTGCACGCCCTCGGCGCGCGCCTCAGCCGCAACAAGGCCCGGCAAGGCTGCCTGCAAAACGGTGATGTCAGCCAAGGGACCGTAAAGAAAAACCGGTGTCACGACCACCGATGCGAGACCCATTCCGAAACGAGGCCCACCACGATCCCGCCGGTGACCAGCGCGCCGATCAATGGCCCGTTGATCATCGTCATGCCATAGTCAACCATCAAGTCGAACATCGCGGTCAGGCCCTTGATCACCCCGTCATAGCGGTTATCAAGCGCACGTTTGAGCATCTCATTCAGGCTCTGAAGAAAGAGCGCCCAAAACACCAGTGCGGCGACCCCGGTCAATCCGGCGCTGAACCCTTCGGCATAGCCATAACCCAGCCGCCTGCCCGTCACGCGCCAGCCGCAAATCGCGCCAAGCACAACATTGACCACGTTGAACCAGCCGAAATTGGTGTCTTCTGGCATAAGCGGGCGAAAGAGCTCTGATCCAAACCATCCCACAATGCTAAGTCCAATCGCCGCGACCAGCCGCGCGGCGGTGGGCATTTGATCTGTAACGGGCATCTATCCAGGCCTTGCGATGGTGATCTGCGTCACATCGCAACTACCCCCTTTGAAGGCCCCCGCGCAAGAGGTGAGATAGAAATTCCACATCCGGCGGAACCGGTCGTCAAAGCCCATATCGGCGATTTCGTCCCACTTGTCGTTGAACGCCTGATGCCAGCGGCGCAGGGTTTGGCTATAGCTTTCGCCAAATTCGATAGACCGCGCAACACTCAGCCCCGCGCGCTCGATCTCGGCGCGCAACGCGGTGGGGCTGGGCAGCATACCGCCCGGAAAGATGTATTTCTGGATGAAATCCACATCGGTACGATAGCTTTCCCACCGCCGGTCCTCGACTGTGATGATCTGCAGCGTGGCCAGCGCACCGGGATTAAGCCGCTCGCGCAGACTGTTGAAAAACACCGGCCAATAGCGCTCGCCTACGGCCTCGAACATCTCGATGCTGGCGATGCCATCATAAGTGCCGCGCTCGTCGCGGTAATCCTGCAACTTGAGCGTGACCCGATCAGACAGCCCGGCGCGCGCAATCCGGTCCTGCGCATATTTCAACTGTTCCGCGCTGATCGTGAGGCCCGTCACGCGCAACCCCCGCTCTTTGGCGGCGTATTCGGCAAAGCCCCCCCAACCACAGCCGATTTCCAGCACGTGATCGCCGGGCTTCACCCCCATCTGATCCACCATGCTGGCATATTTGGCGATCTGTGCCTGTTCCAGACTGTTCTGACCGGGCTGAAAGATAGCACTGGAATAGGTCATCGTTTCGTCCAGCCAGAGGCTGTAGAACTCATTGCCCAGATCATAGTGGTAGCTGATGTTGCGCTTGGCTTGGGTCTTGGAATTCCGTTTGAACCAAAAGCGGATGCGCTCGTAAATCTGCGCCAGCCTTTGACCGGGATAGCCGTTGTAAATACCGTCATTGTCGTCGTTGAGAAGGTCCATAAAGGATTGAAGGTCCGGCGTGGACCAGTCCCCATCCAGATACGCCTCGCAAAAACCCAGATAGCCCTCGCGCACCAGCCGTGCAAACACCTCGGTGTCGTGGATTTCCAGCACCGCGACCGGGCCGGGGCGCGGCCCTTCGGCGCGGAACACACGGCCATCGGGCAGGCGAATATCAAGCCGTCCGGCGTCGATATTGCGCGCCACGCCAAAGCAACGGCTGAAATAGCGCGGCAGGCCCGTCTGGCCGGTGGTGTCGATCAGGATCATACGTTCGGTCCCTTTTTCCTTTTGCGGCGCGTCAATCGCCGATCTTGCGGTCAGTATGGTCATGTTTCAAAACTCCCGCGCTTCATAGGCGTTGAGCGCTCTTTGCCGCCCCTGTGACAAATCAACAATCCGCCCCGGATAGAGCATCGACGGATCAAGCCGCCAGGCGCGCGGCACCGCCTTGAAATAATCCAAGGCCGTGGCGGGTGGGGTGCGCTGCCCCTCAGCGATCCAGCGCCGGGTATAGGCCCCGCCACGGTCGAACTTGTCCAACTGTGTCTCGGGATTGAACACCCGGAAATACGGCGCCGCGTCGGGCCCACAGCCCGCCGCCCATTGCCAGCCCATCGCATTGGAGGCCGGATCCCAATCGGTCAGACATTCGGCGAACCAGTCTAGACCAATCTTCCAATGGGTCATCAGATGCTTGGTGAGGTATGAGGCCACGATCATGCGCGCGCGGTTGTGCATCTTGCCGGTCACATACATCTCGCGCATGGCGGCATCGACAAAGGGTTCGCCGGTGCGGCCCTGTTTCCACGCGATGACCTCGGGATGATCCGCATCGGTGGACCATGGAAAGGCATCCCAATCGGCCCGCCAATTGCCGCTCAGAATATGCGGCGTGTGATACATGAGGTGATAGGCAAATTCGCGCCAGACCAGTTCCTTGAGCCATGTCTCTGCGCCTTTGGCCCCGCCATGCAAGGCCCGCTGCCCCGCATGCCAGCACTGGCGCGGCGAGATTTCCCCATAGGTCAGGTTTTCCGACAGCGCAGAAGTTGCATCGACCGCCGGAAAATTCCGGGCGTCCTGATACTCTGCAATCGCCCCATCGGCAAAGGCGTGCAATCGCTCCATCGCCGCGGCCTCACCCGCGCGCTGATAGGGCAAGCACACGTCGGCCCCCCGATACATGGCGACCCCCATCTGCCAATCATCCAGACTGTCAGAGGCGGGCCAAACCTTGGGGGCCGGGATCTGCGCGGACGCTGTCAGCGGCACCGCCACGTCGCGATCCTTCACCGCGCGCCACATAGGGCTGTAAACCCGGTAAAACCCGCCGGTCTTGGTCTCAACCGTCCAAGGCTCGAACATCACATGGCCCGGGTGGCTCTGTGCGTCCACCCCTGCCTCACGCAGCGCGGATTTCACCGCCTTGTCGCGCGCGATAGACTGCGGATCATAAAGCCGCGACCAGTGCACCGCCCCTGCCCCGGTTTCAGCCACCACCGCACGCAGCACATCCAGCGCCGCGCCCCGGCGCAGGATCAAGCGGCTGCCGCACTCCGCCAGATCACGCGCAAGCGACGCCAGCGACAGGCCCAGACGCCATTTTGGTGCAGCGCCCAGAGCTTCGACGCTCTCATCATGGATGAAAACAGGAATAACCGCGCCGCCGCCTGCAAGCGCCGCACAGAGTGCCGGGTGATCGGCCAGACGCAAATCGCGCCGTAGCCATACGATTGATGGTGCTATATCCGTCATCCCCTGCCCCGGTCTTTGGTTGCAATACGGGCCGGGGACGCGGGCGGATCAAAGAATATCATCAAGGGCGGTTAAGAGTTTGTCGACCTCGGCGCGGGTCGTGTAATGCACAAAACTCAGACGCAACACGCCGCGCTCTGGGTCAACGCCCATCGCCGTCAGGGGCCGCACCGCGTAGAAATCGCCGCCTCCCGCCATGATCCCATGCTGCGCCAGTTGCGCCGCCGCCTCGGCCCCCGGCCGATTTAGCGCAACAGCCACGGTCGGCGCTTTTTGTTCAGCCTCGACCGGGCCGATCAGCTGCGCAGAATTGCGATCCTTGAGGAAATCCAAGAGCGGCTGCAAAAGTGCTGTTTCATGCCCGCGCATCAGGTCATGCACCCCGACCGCCCGCGTCACGGCATCGCCCGTGATCCCGTGATGCGTCGCCAGATCGTCGATATAATCCGCCATACCGGCGCTTGCCGCGACCTGTGCATGATCCGGGCCCGCTGGCGTGAACCGTTTATAGAGCGTGCCCGCATTGAAATAATGCGCCTGATTGGGCAAGAGATTGCCCAATTCCCGCCGGATCACCATGATCCCCTGATGCGGCCCATAGGTTTTATAGGCCGAAAAAAGGTAAATATCCGGCCCCATTCCCCCCACATCCGGCAGGCCATGCGGCGCATAGCTAACCCCATCGACACAGACAAAGGCCCCGGCGGCATGCGCCAGCGCCGTAATCTCGACCACCGGGTTGATCGCCCCCACAACGTTGGAGCAATGCGGAAAACACACCAGCCGTACCCGGTCATCCAGCAGATTTTCAAGATCGGCCGGATCAAGCAAACCGCTCTCGGGGTTGATTTTCCACTCGCGCACTTCGAATCCTGCGTCCGCCAACCGCCGCCACGGCCCGGAATTGGCCTCGTGATCCTGATTGGTGACTATGATCGCATCGCCCGGTTCCATCCACTGCCGGAATGCCTGCGCCAGAACATAGGTGTTCTGCGTGGTCGAGGGGCCAAAGCTCAGCTCATCCGTGGCCACCCCCATCATCGCCGCCAGTCGCGCCCGCGCCTCGTCCATCTCGGCCCCGGCCAATTGGCTCGCCTCATAGGGCGCGTAGGGCTGCACCTTGCGTTGCCGATAATACCGCTCCAGCCGCGCAATCACAGGAGCGCAGGTATAAGAGCCACCGGCATTCTCAAAAAACGCTTGTCCCTCAAGGCTTGGCTCGGCAAAGGCCGGAAATTGCGCACGTACGAAATCTGTATCGAGTGTCATCACTGTCCCCATTGTCCCTTTTTGCGGCCACAAAACAGCAAAGCACCCCGGCGCGCAAGCGCCGGAGGGCCTTGGACCGCATGACCATGGGTCGCTCAGAGGATCTTTCGCTCGCTCTGCAAGCCGCGAAAGATCGCCCAGCACATCACCAACAGCACCAATGTAAACGGCAGGCCGGTCGAAATCACCGCCGATTGCAGCGCTGTCAGGCCCCCGCCGATCAAGAGAACAATCGCGACGGCCCCCTCAAAGATGCACCAGAACACCCGCTGCGGCACGGGCGCGTCAACCTTGCCGCCCGCCGTGATCGTGTCGATCACAAGACTGCCAGAATCCGATGAGGTGACAAAGAACACCACCACAAGAACAATCCCGATGGTCGAGGTGATCGTCGCCAACGGCAAAGGATCAAGCATCTGGAAGAGTTTAAGCTCCAGAGGGGCATTTTGTGCCGCCTCATAGCCCCCGGCAATCACCTGATTAAGCGCGGTGCCGCCAAAAACACTCATCCACAGGACACAGACCAGCGACGGAATGAGCAATACGCAGATCACGAATTCCCGCACCGTGCGGCCCCGGCTGACACGCGCAATGAACATGCCCACAAAGGGCGACCAGCTGATCCACCACGCCCAATAGAACGCCGTCCAACCCTGCATGAAATTGGTGTCTTCGCGCCCAAAGGGATTGGACAGCGCGACAAGGTTTTGCAGATAGGCCCAAAGGCTGTCGAAAAAGAACGTCAGCAGGAAAATCGGGCCACCCACAAAGAACACGAACAGCAGCAACAGCGCCGCCAAGCCCATGTTGATCTCGGACAGCACCTTGACCCCGCCATCAAGGCCACGCACCACCGAGACTAGGGCAATCGCCGTGATGCCTGAAATCAGCAAGACCAAAAGAAGGCTCGAATTTTCAACGCCGCTTTCTTCGGTATTGCCATAGGAAATTCCCAGGAATGCGCGCGTGCCCTCTGCCGCGTCGCCCGACCCATAGAGAAAGGTCAGCCCCGACGCAGCCTGTTCTGCCCCAAAGCCCAGCGAGGTGGCCAGACCAAAGAGCGTGGCAAAGACTGCCAGCGTGTCGATCACATGGCCCCACCAGCCCCAGACCCGTTCGCCCAGGATCGGATAAAAGGCCGAGCGCAGCGTGAGCGGCAGACCCTTGTTATAGCTGAAAAGCGCCAGTGCCAGCGCCACCACCGCGTAAATCGCCCAAGGATGCAGACCCCAGTGAAAAATGGTGGCCGCCATGCCAAGGCGTGATGCCGCTTCGGGATCACCGCCAGCCGCCCCAAGCGGGGCCCAATCGCTGCGCGCACCGTCCTCCATCGCCGTGCCACCCAAGGCGCTGGAAAAATGGCTCATCGGCTCTGACACGCCAAAGAACATCAGGCCAATGCCCATTCCGGCCGCAAAAAGCATCGCGAACCAGCCCAGATAGCTGTAATCCGGCGTCGCCTCATCCCCGCCCAGCCGCACGCGACCATAGGGGCTGACGATCAGGAAAAGGCAAAAGATCACGAAGACATTGGCGGCACTCAAGAAGAACCAGTCAAACCCTTGGGTAACTGACGCAAACAGCCAGTCAAACACCGATGCCGCATGACCGGGCAGCGCCAGCGCGTAGAACACAAAGATCACGATGCTAAGGCCCGAGATAAAAAAGACCGGGTTATGAATATCGAGACCAAAAGGCCCCACCTGTGGTTGCACATTGTCCTGCCCGATCTCGTACACTGTCTCGATCAGGTCCGACTGCCCTTCGGGCGCGGGTATGCCTTGATTGGTTGTTTCGTCGGCCATCTGGCCCCCTTTGCTTGTTTTTCTGCTGCCCGTTGCGCCCGTCGCAGCGGACAAAGGCGACGCACCAGTGCGGCACGTGGCAGCGTTTTGAGGTCTCGCGCACGAGGAAAGCAGACACGCTGTCCGCAGGCGCACCGGGCCTTGCATGCCCGGATCGTCACAACCTTTTAGCAAGAAACCGCCCAAAACTGCAACCCGGCGGCACGGAAACGTCACGTTTGCGACCTTCACCATGTCGCCAAACGACAATCACAAAGGGATTCGCGCGCCCTGTTTTCATGGAAAGCCGATTTCAGTTTCGTTGCGCAGCGGATCAATCCGGTTGAACCCCGCGCACAGATGGCCGCAATTCCACACCCCAATGGTCGTAATTTGCGCACGGAGCGCCGGATTACCCGCTCGTTACACGGGCCTCGGCGTGGGAAAATGACGGGATGGGGCAACAGGCCGATTTCAGAGCCACACAAGGACCCCGTTCAATCGCAATGGATCAGGGACGTCACAGATGAGTATAAAACCCCCTTTCACAGATCTCGAGATAAAAACCGCCCCACAGGGGTTCTACGAGGGCTATAGCTTGCCCATCGCGCTGATTTCCAAAACCTCGATGGCGCTCTTGGTGATCTGGGCGCTGGTCTGGCCGCTCAATGCCAATGCCACGCTGTCGAGCCTCAACTGGTCGCTCCTCGAAGGGTTCAACACCTTCTATATTCTCGCCACCGGCATGTTTGCCTTTTTCCTCTTCATCGTGGCGCTCTTGCCCGCGACAGGCAGGCGCATGATGGGGCGCGTGGGCGAAAAACCCGAGTTTTCAAACTTCTCTTGGTTCTCGATGATGTTCGGCGCGGGTCTTGGTGTGGGTCTCATGGTGTTCGCCACGGCGGAACCGCTGGGCCTCTGGGGCTCGAACCCCGAGACTGTGACCGGGGCCGTCATCGGCAACACGGCAGAGGGCGTGACCCCGGCCTATCGCTATACCTTTGCGCATTACGGCTTTCACGCCTGGGCCATCTATGTGGTGACAGGGCTCAGCCTTGCCTATTACGCCTATACGCGGGACATGCCGCTGACCATCCGCTCGGCGCTGACCCCGTTGCTGGGGCGTGCCGCCAACGGCATTTTGGGTGATCTTGTCGACATTCTGGGCGTCGTGGCCACCATTCTCGGCGTGTCCGTCACCATCGGCTTTGGCGTGTCGCAATTTGTCGATGGCGTTTATGCGGTCAGTGGCATGGAATGGCTGATGAACACCACGGGCGAGGCCCCAAAACCCACCACCGCAGGCCTCATCGCCGCCCTGCTTGCGATCATGGGCCTGTCGATCCTATCAGCGGTCTCGGGCGTGGGACGCGGCATCAAATATCTCTCGAACCTCAACCTCGTGTTGTCGGTGGTTCTGTTGCTGGTCTTTATCGTCTTTGGCTCTTTCGCCTTTGCCATGACCAAATACGCAACCGCCCTTGCCGATTACATCCTGCACTTCACCTCGCTGTCGTTCAACGCCTATGGGCCGCTCTCGTCCGAGGCTTTTGCCGCCGCGCTTCCCACCGAAGCGGCCCCGCTTGCCGCCGACCTTTACGGCGGCGCAACGAACGCATGGGGCAGTTTTGATGGCTTTGTCGGCGGTCTGAGCGGTGCCGCCGCTGAGCTGCCCGAGGCGACCAAAATTGCCGCCTACGAGGCCGGTGCCCAAGGTCGCCTGTTTGGCTGGCAGGCGGGCTGGACAACCTTCTACTGGGCGTGGTGGATCGCGTTTTCGCCCTTCGTCGGACTGTTCCTTGCGCGCATCTCGAAGGGGCGCACCGTGCGGGAGTTCATTCTTGGCTGTGTGATTGCCCCGGCGCTTGTGTGCTTTGCCTGGATGACCATCCTCGGCGCGACGGCGATTGATCTTGAGCTTAGCGGTGTGGCGCAAGGGGCCATCATCGGTGCCTCCAACACCAACAAACTCTTTGTCACATTGGGTTTCATGATTGATGGCGGCTTGCTTACGGCTGTGACGATCATGTGCGTGGTGCTGGTGCTGACCTTCCTCGTCACCTCGGCAGACTCGGGCATCCTCGTGATGAACACGATCATGTCAGGGGGTCAGGCGGAAACCGGCATCAAACACCGGATCATCTGGGGAATCATCCTTACGCTGGTGATCGGCGCGCTGATCATCGCGGGCAATTCGGGGGCCTCTGCCGACCCGTTCGAGGCGCTGAAGAACGCCATGATCATCGGCGCGCTGCCCTTTGCCATGGTGATGGTGTTGATGGTGGTGGCGTTGACCAAGGCGCTCTACCGCGACCATCTGCGCGACAAGCACGGGCTTTTGGCCGAACAACCGGCGGAATAATCCCACCGCAGAACCTGAGCGACATGACGCCGCGCCCCTCGCGCGGCGTCAGCCGTTCAACAAGGCCCGATCCCGGTAATACGCCAGAACATAGAGCCGGATCGCCGTTGCCAACCCGGTCTCGATCCCGCGACCCGCATCAATTTCGGCAGCCAAAACGTTGAGAGCCATGGATTTTTCCTCGGCAATTTCACGAAAGGCCTGCCAGAACTCATCCTCAAGAGACACGCTGGTGCGATGCCCACGCAGGGTAAGCGAGCGTTTGACCGGGCGCGCGCCCGTCATAGGTCAGACAGGGGGGCGCTGCCCCCGTCCTGGATGAGATCCAGGACTCCCCCGAGGTATTTTGGGCCAGATGAAGCCAAACTCAGTCCTCGTCCCGGCGATGCTGGTCAAGCGTGGCGCGCGCCTTTTCGGTCTGCGCCTGCTCCAGCGCCTTTTGCGCCTTGGTCCGGCCAAAGCGCGCGGCATTCTCATCTGCGCGGGCCTTGTCCTTGGCCCGCGCCTTTTGCTTGCGCACCCGGTTCAGATTGACCGGGGCATCGCTCATTTCGGGCCGATCATGTCTTCGGGGCGCACCACGCGATCAAAGGTCTCGCCATCGACAAAGCCAAGCGCAATCGCCTCTTCGCGCAACGTCGTGCCGTTCTTATGCGCGGTCTTGGCAACCTTGGTGGCATTGTCATAGCCGATGGTGGGGGCCAAGGCCGTCACCAGCATCAGGCTTTCCTGCATCAGCTTTTCGATACGCGGGCCATTGGCCTCGATCCCGTTGAGCATCCGCTCTGTGAAGCTATCGGCGGCATCGCCCAAAAGCTGCATGGATTGCAACAGGTTATAGGCCATCATCGGATTATAGACGTTCAACTCGAAATGCCCCTGAGAGCCTGCGAACTTGATCGCGGCATCATTGCCCATGACATGGGCGGCCACCTGCGTCAGCGCCTCGGCCTGTGTCGGGTTGACCTTGCCCGGCATGATCGAGCTGCCCGGCTCGTTCTCGGGCAGGATCAATTCGCCCAGGCCCGACCGCGGACCCGACCCCAGAAACCGGATGTCATTGGCAATCTTGTAGCAAGACCCGGCCACCGTGGCGAGCGCGCCCGACATGAACACCATCGCATCATGCGCCGCCAACGCCTCGAATTTGTTGGGGGCCGTGACAAACGGCAGGCCGGTGATCTCGGCCATTTGCGCCGCGACGGTCGTATCCCAGCCCTTCGCGGTGTTCAGACCGGTGCCCACAGCGGTGCCGCCCTGTGCCAGCTCATAGATACCGGGCAAACACAGATTGACCCGCGCGATGCCCTGCCGCACCTGATGCGCATAGCCCGAGAATTCCTGCCCCAGTGTCAGCGGCGTGGCGTCCTGTGTATGGGTGCGGCCGATCTTGATGATGTCCTTGAACTCTTCCGACTTGGCCTCAAGCCCGGCCAAAAGCTTGGCCAATCCCGGCAAAAGCACATCGCGCGCCGTCATGGCAGCGGCAATATGCATGGCGGTGGGAAAGGTGTCGTTGGATGATTGTCCCATGTTCACATGGTCATTTGGATGCACCGGATCTTTGGAGCCGATGACACCGCCCAAGATTTCAATCGCGCGGTTGGCGATGACCTCATTGGCATTCATGTTGGATTGCGTGCCTGATCCGGTCTGCCAGACCACCAGCGGGAAATTGTCGTCGAATTTGCCTGCGATGACTTCTCCCGCCGCTTGGATGATGGCATCGGCGCGGCGCGCATCCAGCGCACCGCTGGCCTTGTTCGCCTGTGCGCAGGCCTGTTTGATCACGCCAAGTGCGCGCACGATGGCCACGGGCTGTTTTTCCCAGCCAATCGGGAAATTCATGATCGAGCGCTGCGTCTGCGCGCCCCAATATTTGTCATTCGGCACCTCAAGGGGGCCAAAGCTATCGGTTTCGGTGCGGGTGGCGGTCATGGCAAAGCCTTTCGTGACGGGTTTGCCCCGTTCATACCGCAGTTCTGCAAAAGATCAATGCTGTATACGACGGGATACAAAGACCGCAGGCCGCGACAAAGCGCGCGTTACTTGCGGAAACTGTCGAGCCGCACCACCTCGGCCTTGCCGGGGCTGGGATCGTCATCGGGTGGGTCGGTATCATCCAACTCGTCGATATCGTCATCCACTTCCTGCGTCTCAAAGCGCAGGCCGAATTCAACCGAAGGATCAACAAAGGTCTGGATCGAATCATAGGGCACATACAGCCGCTCGGGCGCGTCGCCAAAATTCAGCGTCACGCCAAACCCATCGTTCGTAACCTTGAGGTCATCATACCAATGCTGCATCACCACCGTCATTTCTGAGGGGTAGCGCTGTTTCAACCAATCGGCGAGCTTGGCCTCGGGGTGTTTGGTGTCAAACGTGATGAAGAAATGATGCGCCCCGGGCAAACCTTCGGCCTGCACCTTGCTCAGCACCTCTTGGATGAGGCCGCGCATGGCACGATGCATAAGATTTCCGTAGTCGATTGAACGAGACATGTTTGACCCTTGGGGAATTGCTGCATGCCAGCATAGGGGATTCGAAACAAAACAAAAGACCCGCAATGCGCGCCTCAGATCAAAACATGAGCCAGCCCCGCCAGCGCCGCCATAAGCGCCAGAACCGGCACCATTGGCAGGCGAAGACCCAGCAATAAACCGCCCGCAACCGCCACATAGACCGCATCGCGCAGCGAAAAACTGCTGATTTCGGGCTGGGGGCCAAAGGCACCCATCGCCACCTGCCCGAACAGCACATGCAGCGCGAACCACACCGAAAGGTTGAGGATGACCCCCACCACAGCCGCCGATATCCCGGCCAAAGCCCCCTTGAGACGGGGCCGCGCAAGGATCTGTTCGATATAGGGGGCCCCGGTGAAGATCCACAAAAAGCAGGGAATGAACGTCACCCAAAGCGTAAGGCAGGCCGCCAGCACCGCTATGCCCACTCCGCCCTGCGCATAGCCCGCCAAAAGGCCCACAAACTCGGTCACAAGGATCAATGGCCCCGGCGTGGTCTCGGCAAGCCCAAGCGCGTCGATCATCTCGGCCGTGGTCAACCAGCCCTTGGTCGCCACCACGGTTTCGGTCATATAGGCCAGCACCGCATAGGCCCCGCCAAAGGTTACCACCGCCAATTTACTGAAGAAAAGCGCCAGATCAGTCAGAAACGTGGCCCCCGTGCCCCAGACCAGCAGCACCGGCGCGGCCCAGAGCGCACCCCATATGAGCGCGGTCGCCACGGTCTGAGAGAGCGCCACAGGCACAGGGGCGACCATGCTCGCATCCACCGCCACACCGCGATGCGACCACGCGCCCCAGAGCGCTGCCGCCGCGATGATCAACGGAAAGGGAACCGACAAAAAGAACATCGCGACAAAGCCCAAGCCCGCCAGAACCCAGCTGTCCCAGCCCTTGAGAGCGCGCCGCGCCAACTTGAGCAAGGCTTGCAGCACGATCACCACCACCGCCGCCTTGATGCCCAAAAACACCGCCTGCACCAGCGGCAGATCGCCATAGGTGGCATAGCCCAGACCAAGCACGAGGATCACCGCCGCACCCGGCAGCACAAAGAGAAGCCCGGCAATCAACCCGCCCAGCACCCCACGCAGCCGCCAACCGGCATAGGTGCAAAGCTGCATCGCCTCTGGCCCCGGCAAGAGCATGCAAAACGACAATGCGCCCAGAAATTGCTGTTCGGTCAGCCAGCCGCGCCGCTCTACCAGTTCGTCATGCATCATCGAGATTTGCGCCGCCGGCCCACCAAAGCTCAAAAGACCAATGCGGGCAAAGCTGCGAAAGATCAGGGCAAGGGGCGGCGCGCTCATATGTCTTTGTCGCGCGCCACGCGACGACACGCAAGACATAGTTTTATGACGCCAGTTCCGCGCCTTATGGATCATTTTTAAAGTGAAAGTGCAGGCTTCTGTTGCCAGGTGCCTGCGAACCCCGCCTTACGCGGCTAAGCGCAAGGGCTTAAGTTTCGGTTTGGTTACTGCTTACGCAGCAACGGCCACCGGAGCACGGTTGTCATTTGCAACTGTACGTTTCGGACCGATAACGGTGGTACCTCACCGGGACAAAGCATAACCCCTTTAGACGTTCGTCGATCCTATTTCGACCCCATGATCCCCAAATGAAGGATGTTTGGTGGAGTCGCCGGGTACCGCCCCCGGGTCCGATCCGCTTATTACGAGCGCGTTTATGTCCATAGTCCGCTTGCGCGAACACCCCATACATAGGCGCTCTGAGGCGGCTTGCAAAGGGGTGCCGGTCACCTTGGCGAAAGTTTAAGCCAGATCCCGTCACGCCCCCGCACCGTCAGATGCGCCACCGGCACCGGTGGGCGCTCGGCCACCGGGCGAAGGCGATAGGCCCGAACCAGCATGGCCAACAGCAAAGGCCCCTCAATCATCGCAAACCCCGCCCCGGTGCAAACCCGCTGCCCGGCGGAAAACGGGATGAACGCCTCGCGCAGACAGGTCTTACCATTCTCGGTGCCATAGCGCGCCGGATCGAACCCATCGGGATTATCCCAAAGCCGTTCGTGCCGATGCAGATGCCAGGGGCTGATCACCACCTGCGCGCCACGTGGAATATCACGGTTACGGAACCTTTCGGGGCAGGCCGTCTCGCGAACCATCATCGGCACCGGCGGATAGAGGCGCAGCGTCTCGCGAAACACATCGCGGGTAACACGCAACCGCGCCATATCGGAAAACTCTGGCGCACGGGGGCCAAAAACCGCCTCTGCCTCTTCGGCCACCCGCTCTTGCCACTCGGGATAAAGCGCCAGAAGATACAGCGCCCAAGCCAGCGCCGACGCGCTCGTCTCATGCCCCGCGAGGAAAAAGATCGCCACCTGATCAACCATCTCTTCGGTGTCAAACCGCGCGCCGGTTTCCGGATCGGCAGTGGTCATGATCTTGGTCGCCAGATCGTCGGGCGCGGTGCCCGCCGCAATCTCGGCCTGCCGCCGGGCGGTCAATTCTGTGATCAGCCCCCGGATGGCCCGCGCCGTCACCCGCGTCTGACGGCGATGAAATCTTGGAAACCAACCGGGCAAGGGCACAAAGGCGGCAAGGTTCAGCACGGGTTGCATGCGCTGATGCGCCTTGAAGGCGTCAAACACCTGCGCGGCGGTGCGATCCTCGATGGGCAGCGAGAACAGCGTGCGAAAGATGACATCGGCGGCGGCATGGCTGGTGTGGCCCTCAATATCAAACCCTCTGCCATCGGCCAGCGGGGCCAGCCGCGCAACTGCCCCCTGCCCGGCTGTGACCATCGCGGCAAAGGTATCGCGCAACCGCCCGCCTTCGAATGCGGGATCAATGATGCGCCTCTGCCGCTTCCATGTCTCGCCATTGGTGACAAAGACCGATTGCCCCAGCAGGGGCCGCAATCCTTCGGACACGCGGGCGGATTTCGGGAAATCATCGGGGCGTTGTTTCAGCACCAGATCAACCAGGCCTGTGTCATTGCAAAGGTAAGAGCGAAAGAACGGCGTGCGAAATTCAGCCATCCACGCGCGATAAAGCCGCGCAGGCTGTGCCGACAGAATATCGGCCCGAAAGAGGCGCAGATACCGCCAGAGCGACACATGGTCCGGGCGCGCGGGCGGCTTGGGCGGGATCATGGGGCGAGGCTCGTGTACCGCGAGGTGGCACGCTCGATCCGGCTTTTTGAGGGCGGTCTGTCACGAAACCGCGCGGCCAGTGTCAATGGCCCTGCCGTGACGCGGAAATAGTCAAAGTCACCGGGCCGATCAAAGGCGCAAAGATATTGAAAATGCAGCCGGAAAAACCGCCACCGCAAGGCGCGCCACCGCTCGGCGCTCAGCGTTTGGGTGAACGCCGCCGAAATCACCAGCGGCCAGCGTTTGTCCTTTGGGGCCACGCCCGACACCGCCACCGGATCGCAAAGCGCAAAAGCGCAGCCATCGCCGGGTGCCGTGACATCCACCCAAGTCACCTCGTCCCGCGCGCTCAGATAGGCCAAATCGGCCCGTAGCCGGTACGCGCGCGGCAGAAAGGACACCATCGGCACCACCTGCCCAAGGCTCAGGAACGACAGCGCCGGGCCGTGCTTGGGCACCTGCCCACCCCGGATCAGATCGGCCAGAATCGACACCCCCAGATGCGCGCCCGAGGAATGGCCAACCACCAGCACCTCATCACAATCTCCCTGCAAGGCCTGCGCGATCTCGGCGGTGAATTCCGCCATCCGCGCCTCCAATTCAGGCGGATTGGCCCCCAGATACCGCGCCGAATAGGCGTAATCATGCATCAGGTAATAGGCAAAAAACCGGCCATCCAGACGCCGGAACCATTCAAGAATGAACGGCACAACACCAAGCCCGCCCCACGCCGCCCACGGATGCCAAAGCGCCAGCTCGCGGCCCAATCCCCACGCCACCATGAACGCTATGCCAAGCTGCACCAACAGAAATCCAACCGGATAAAGCGCCGCAATCACCGGACCCTTGCGCAACCGCATAAGCCGAAACAGCGCGCCCGTGCCGATATAGATCGCCGCCGTGCGGATCAGCTGCACATAGGTGGCCAAAATCCCCTGATCCATGCTGCCTTTGACGATATCGGACCAGACCAGCACTTCAACCGCGCTCTCAACCTCGGCCCCCTCAATCTGCGCAGAGACATTCCAGCCAAATCGCGCCTGAGCTTTGGCTTGCAAGACATTGATTTCATATCCGGAAATAACAGCCTGCTCAGCGCTTTCCTTGCGGTAAAGCTCGCGGTATCGGCGCGGTGGAATCGGGTCATAGCCCGGAATATAAAACACGCGCCTGCGGCGCACTTGGGGCTCGCTGCTCATGTCCAACCTCATGTTGCAGCAAACCTAGCGCGGAAATCGGGCAAGCGTAAGGCGTTATCCAAGCACCGCTAGGGCGGGGAAAGTTTCGAGCAACCAAAAGGAAAACGCCGAAAAGCCGCCGGTGAGCATCAAAAGACCAATGGTCCAAAGCAAAAGCCCCATCACCCGCTCAATCTGCTCCATATGGCGTTTCATCCAGCCCATCAGCCCCTGCAGACGCGGCAAGAAGGCAGCAACCAGCAGGAACGGCACACCAAGGCCAATGGCATAAATCGCCAAGAGCATCGTGCCCCGCGCAACCGACCCTTCTGACGCCGCCAAAGACAGGATCGCCCCCAGTTGCGGACCGATGCAAGGCGTCCAGCCAAAGGCAAAGGCCAGCCCCAGAATATAGGCCCCAAAGGACGATCCGCCTCGGTCGCCCGCATCCAGCCGCGCCTCGCGGTCAAGGAATTTGATCCGATAGACGCCCACGAAATGCGCGCCGAAAATCATCACAAGAATGCCTGCTACCGTATTGAAATATCTCTGATATTGCAGAAACACCGTGCCAATGGCAGAGGCGGTGAACCCCAAAAAGATAAAGACCGTCGAGAGGCCCAATACAAAGAACAGCGCCGGCACAACGGCCCGCGCCCGGCTCTGCCCGCTCTCAGAGAGATCATTCAGGCTGACCCCGCTCATATAGGCCAGATAGGGCGGAACGATCGGCAGAACGCAAGGGCTGAGAAACGAGATGATTCCAGCGGCCAAGGCCACGAACATTGCGGGCAAAAGCGCTGCGTCTATGATTTCGATTCCGAACATGCGCCAGACATAGCCCGCACTGCGACCCGCGTCACCCGACATTCTGTCACAACCTTGTGGACAGGCTGTAACAAGCCCGCTATCTCACGCCTCATGACACCCGATGATACGCTCGACGCCTGCGGCCTATTGTGCCCCCTGCCCGTTCTCAAGCTGCGCAAGCGCTTGAAATCCATGGGTATCGGCGCGGTGATCGCGATGCAGGCGGATGATCCCGCAGCCGTGATCGACGTGCCGCATTTCTGCGCCGAATCCGGGCATGATCTGATTTCCGCGACCGATGCGAATGGCGTGCAGACCTACGTGATCCGCAAGACGCGCTAAGGCGTTCCGCGACCGCTGGAACACACACATCCCGGGCTTGCCCCGGGACCTCGCAGCAGCTGCGTCACGTCCCTGGCTCTGGGCAGGGGCGATGGGAAACCGATCAGACGCGACGCGCTCCTGCCATACAACGAAAAATGCCGCACCCGAGGGCGCGGCATCCTTGATTTTCGTTTTCTTCCGCTCAGCCCAAAGACCACCAGCCGCGGCGCTTTGGCTTTGGCTCTTCCTGCGGTGCCGGGGTTTCGGCCACAGGTTCAGGCGCTTGCGCGGGCTCAGGCGCTTCTGCCTCTGCAACCGGCTCCGGTGCCACCTCTGCAACCGGCTCTGGTGTCACCTCTGCAACCGGCTCAGGGGCCACCTCAGCAACCGGCGCTGGTGTTGCCTCTGTTGGCAGCACTGCCGCCTCTGACGCTGCAGTCACGCTGCTCTCATCTGCAACCGCCGCCGTGGCCTCGGGCTCTTTCTTCTTGCGCGGCGTTGGGGTGCGTTTGGGCTTCGCTGCCGCCTTGGCCTTGGGGGCCTCCTCGTCAGAGACTGCCTCCGCTGCGCTTGCGGGCTCTTTCTTCTTGCGCGGTGCGCGGGTGCGCTTGGGCTTCGGCTGCTCCTCAGCGACCACAGGCGCCTCGGCCTCTGCCGTCACCTCAGCCGGGGCCTCAACCGGGGCCTCTGGCTCAGCAACAACCGCAGGTACAGCGCTGTCTTGCTCTTCGCTCCCCTCGGACGCCTCAGCGTCATCGTCCTCCCGATCTTCATCGGTGCCTTCGCCATTGCGCTCTGCACCGTTGCCATTCTTGGGCTTGCGGCGGCGGCTACGGCGGCGACGGCTCTTTTTGGGCTTGTCGCCCCCATCGCCCCCGGTGGTCGGCGCGCTCTTGGCGTCGTCGCCCGCTTCGGCTTCGACCTCCTCGTCGATCTCGTCCTCGACCTCGTCGTCGATGTCATCCATCAGCGCCGATGTGCCGGACACGAATTGCGCCATCGGCACTTCGGGCACGTTCCGGGTCGCTGTTTTGAACTTTTCCATCGTGAAATCGGGGCTGACCAAACGCGGATCACCCTCGATCCGCACCGACAGGCCATAGCGCCCTTCGATTTGCGCCACGTGATCGCGTTTCTGGTTCATCAGATAGTTGGCGATGCCCACCGGGCATTTCACCAGCACCTCACGCGAGCGGCGGCGCACGCCCTCTTCCTCGATCTGACGCAGGATCGACAGCGCAAGGCTGTCATCCGACCGGATAAGCCCGGTGCCATGGCAGGCCGGGCATGGCTGCGTCGTTGCCTCGATCATGCCGGGGCGCAGACGCTGGCGCGACATTTCCAACAGGCCAAAGCCCGAAATGCGGCCCACCTGAATACGCGCCCGGTCGGTCTTGAGCTTGTCCTTGAGCCGCTTTTCCACCGAAGCGTTGTTGCGGCGCTCGTCCATGTCGATAAAGTCGATCACGATCAAGCCAGCCAGATCGCGCAGGCGCAATTGACGCGCCACCTCTTCGGCGGCCTCAAGGTTGGTTTTGAGCGCGGTTTCCTCGATCGAGCCTTCCTTGGTGGCACGGCCAGAGTTGACGTCGATAGCAACCAACGCCTCGGTCACACCGATCACGATATAGCCGCCGGATTTGAGCTGCACCGTGGGGTTGAACATGCCCGACAGATAGCTTTCCACCTGAAAGCGGGCAAAGAGCGGCTGCTGATCGACGTAATGCTTCACGTTCTTGGCATGGGACGGCATGATCATCTTCATGAAGTCCTTGGCGATGCGATAGCCGCGCTCGCCCTCGACCAGCACTTCATCAATCTCGCGATTATAAAGATCGCGGATCGAACGCTTGATCAGATCGCCCTCTTCATAGATTTTCGCCGGCGCCATAGAGCGCAGGGTCAACTCGCGGATCTGTTCCCACAAACGCTGCAGATATTCGTAATCGCGCTTGATTTCGGCCTTGGTGCGCTTCGCCCCGGCGGTGCGCACGATCAGACCCGCGCCGCGCGGCACGTCGATCTCGGTGGCGATTTCCTTGAGCTTCTTGCGGTCTACAGCATTGGTGATCTTGCGGCTGATGCCACCGCCACGCGCGGTGTTGGGCATAAGCACGCAGTAGCGACCTGCAAGGCTGAGATAGGTGGTCAGCGCCGCCCCCTTGTTGCCGCGCTCTTCCTTGACGACCTGCACCAGCATGATCTGGCGGACCTTGACGACCTCTTGGATCTTGTAGCGCCGCGCACGGGGCTTGCGCACCGGGCGGATATCTTCGCTGTCATCCTCTTCGGCGACGGATTCGATCTCGTCATCCTGAGCGGCATGATCGCGGGTGTCGGTCTCGGGCTCATCCTCGCCCGCCTCGTCGGCACCGTTATCCTCGGGCTCTTCCACCGGGGTCTCGGCCACGCGCTCCATCGGCGATGTGGCCTCGGGCACTTCGGCGGTTGCGGCGGTCTCGTCCTCAAGGTCGATGGTTTCCATCCCCGAGATTTCAGAGGTGGCCACCGCATCGTCAGTTTGCGTCTTTTCGGCGCGTGTGCGCGAGCGGGACCGTGACCGCGAGCGGCTATTGCGCCCTTCGCTGCGTCCGTCACTGCGCCCCTCGCCACCGCTGCTGCGACGCGGACGATCTTCGTCCTCGTCGTTTTGCGCGTTGGCCAGCGCCTCTTCCTCGGCCATCAGGGCCTCGCGGTCGGCGACCGGGATCTGATAGTAATCGGGATGTATCTCCGAGAACGCCAGAAACCCATGCCGGTTTCCGCCGTAATCTACAAAGGCCGCCTGAAGCGAGGGTTCAACCCGCGTCACCTTGGCCAGATAGATATTGCCAGCTATCTGGCGTTTATTTTCAGACTCAAAGTCGAATTCCTCGACCTTGTTTCCGTCGACCACCACAACCCGAGTTTCCTCGGCGTGGGTGGCATCAATGAGCATTTTCGTAGCCATGTTTTCCGTTTGCATCGCGGCGCGGCCGCCTGCCCCGGTAGGGCGGCGCGTTGCGGCAGATGTCTGATAAGGGCGATGGCGGACGCGCAGCCAAGGGTGCCGGTATCGGCCCCTGCACTGACAAAGTGATGTCTCGCGCGCTTCATCGCGGTTCTTCTTCTCCGGCCCCTCGCGGAGCCAATTCAGGGCCTGTCCACCGTTTTCAAGGGTCAGGCTTGTATGTGGCCCCCGTGAACGGGACCCAATCGGTCTGCTCAATCATGTCGGACTGATCCGGACGGAGGACTGAAACAGCGAATCTCTCGAGGTTTCGGGGCGGATTACGCCCGTCACCATAGTGTCACAGTAAAGCGACCCCTATGCCAATGACAATGGACAAAATGAAAAGCAGCGCGTGCCGCCCTCAAAGATAGTCGGACCGTTGCAAATTATACTTGGCCATTTTCTCGTTCAATGTCCGACGCGGAAGGCAAAGTTCGTCCATCACCGCCGCGATGCTGCCTTTGTGGCGGCGCATCGTGTTGTCGATCAGCATCCGCTCGAACGCTTCGACATATTCCTTGAGCGGCTTGCCCTCGGTGGTCATCACCGGCTGCATGTCCTGATGGTCCGACATCAGCAACGATGTGATCGTGCCCGACCCCCGCCGGGCCTGCAACACCGCGCGCTCGGCCACATTGAAGAGCTGACGCACATTGCCGGGCCAAGGCGCCTGCAAAAGCTGTGTGGCCTCCTGCGCGCTGACCTGCGGCGCGTCACAGCCGTAATCTTCTGAAAACTGCTCGGCAAAGCGGGTGAAGAGCGTCAGAATATCCTCGCCCCGCTGACGCAGCGGCGGCACGGTGATCCGCAGGCTGGCCAGACGGTAAAACAGGTCAGAGCGCAGCGCATCCTCACAGGTATGCCCCTCGTCCTGCATGTTCGAAATGGCCACCACACGGGTCTCGGGCGGCGTGCCCTCGGCGTTGATATGGGTCAGCAATTTGGCCTGCGCCGCTTCGCTCAGCGCCTCGATATCTTCCAGCACCAGGGTGCCGCCGCGTGCCTCTTCAAAGGCGGGCAGGCGCGCATCCTCGGGCTGCACCGGGCCAAACAGGCGCTTGATCAGCCCCTCGTCATCAAAGGCAGCACAGGCCACCGACACAAACTTGCGCCCCGCGCGCGCCCCCACCGCATGCAGCGCATGCGCCACCAGCGTCTTGCCGGTGCCGGTCTCGCCCTCGATCAGAACATGGCCATCGGCCTGCCCCAGATCGAGAATATCCTCGCGCAACCGCTCCATAGCATTGCTGGTGCCGATCAGCTTTTTCATCAGCTGGCCCCCATCCGACAGGTCCTTGCGCAGCGCACGCGCGTCCAGCGTCATGCGCCGGGCGTTGGTGGCCTTCTTCGCCAGCTCAGTCATACGGTCCGGGTTGAACGGTTTTTCCAGAAAATCAAAGGCGCCGATCCGCATCGCCTCGACCGCCATGGGCACATCGCCATGTCCCGTGATCATGATCACCGGAAGCGAACTATCGGCCCCCATCAGCTTTTTGAGAAACTGCATCCCGTCCATACCGGGCATCCGCACGTCGGTCACGACGATACCGGGATAATCCGGCCCCAGCGATTTCAGCGCATCCTCCGCCGAGGCAAAGGCCTCGGTGTCATAGCCCGACAGGGCCAACCACTGACTGATCGACTGGCGCATGTCTTTTTCATCATCGACGATGGCGATTTTCATGGCTGCTGGCATTTTACATCACTCCGCTGCACGGGTCTCTTCGGCCAATATGGGAAGCTGCATCTCGAATACAGCCCCCCCGTCGGGCGCATTGCGCGCCACCAGACGTCCGCCAAGGTCGTTGACGATCCCCGAGGAAATGGCAAGCCCCAGCCCCACCCCGTCGCCTGGCTGTTTGGTGGTGTAAAAGGGCTCAAAGAGGTTCTTGAAATCCCCGATCCCCTCACCGTTGTCACGCACCGTCAGCACCGCCGTTTCCCCCGCCGCCAAGAGAATGTCGATGATGGCATCGGGCACGGTATTGGTGGCATCAATGGCATTGCGCAACAGGTTGACGATCACCTGTTCCACACGCACCCGGTCGCCCATGATCATCACCGGCTGATCGGGCAAAGTGCGGGTGATGGTGATCTTGCGCTGACGCAATTGCGGCTCCATCATCGACAGCGCCGAGGCCACCGCATCCGCCATGTTTACAGGGGAAAACTGCGTGCCTGACTGGCGGGCATAGGACTTGAGCTGCTTGGTGATCGCCCCCATCCGCTCGATCAGATCGTCGATCCTCTGAAACGCCGAGATCGCCTCGTCGGGCCGGTTGCGCGACAGCAAAAGCCGCGCCCCCGCAAGGTAGGTTTTCATTGCCGCAAGCGGTTGGTTCAACTCGTGACTGACCGCCGCCGACATCTCGCCCAGAACCGCCAATTTCGAGCTTTGCTGAATGGTCTGTTCGGCCTGTGCGAGGTTCTCTTGCGCGCGTCTACGCTCGGCGATTTCCCGCTGGAGGCGGGCATTCAATGCGCGAAGCTCTGCCGATTCCCGCTGAAACAGCGCCATCCGAAGCGCCGCCTTGCGATTGAGAAAGTAAAACGCAAGCGCCAGAAGAATCGCGAATCCCATGATCTCGAGCGCAAGATAGCCGTTCACCTTGTCACGCACCGCCGTGTAAGTAGTGAACCCGGCGATCCGCCAGCCGCGAAAGGCCACGCGCCCCTCGACCCGCATCACCGCCTCGCCGCGCACATAGGCATCCGCCGGCAGCGCCGTCCAATCCGAGGTCGCCTGAATGGCGCGCTGGATGGCGCTGTTGACCGGCTCGCGGCGCAGCGCCTCGGCCTCTGTCAAGCCACGCCAACGCGGTTCGGTGGCCAGAATGATCCGCCCCTCGGTATCCGTGACCATGACCGCATCGGAAATCCCGGCCCAGGCGCGCTCGTATTTGCGCAAGTCTACTTCGACAACGATCACCCCCAAGGTGCCGTTCTGCGTCTCGATCCGGCGCGAGTAGTAAAAGTTGAATTGCCCCGTTTCCTGCCGCAAAACATGGAAAATCGTATCGCGCGAGCGCATCGCATCCACGAAATAGGCGGCGGCCTTGTGACTCTCGCCCAGACGCGCCCGCTCTGTCGTCGCAACCGCCCGCCCGTCCCTGTCGAGCAGCGTCAAGTTCGCCGCACCGATTTCTTCCAGAAATGAAATCAGTCGCTGTGTGGATTGCGCATAGTCTTGTGTGTTGAGCGCCGCAATCAGCGCCGGGTCCCGCGCCAAGAGCTGCGGCACAATCGCATTCTGGCGCAATTCCGACAGCAGGTTACCCGAATACAGCACCAGCCGCAGCTCTGCGCGGTTGCGCGTGTTCTCGGTAAAGCGATCCGTCAAAAGGCGGTTGGTGGTCAGAACCACCGCCACCGCCACCACAAAAAGGCAAAACAGCACCGCACGCGCGCGCCATGAAATGGTGCGCATCCGGTGCCGTGCGGTCGAAGTGGCAGCTTTGCTCATGCGATCAGACTATGCCGCGCCGCGCCGCTTCTCAAGCGCAAGCGCTCAGGCGCGTTCCAGCGCCCCCATCAGCCCGCTAAAGAGCGCGGCCCCATCGGTGCCGCCCTGCAACGGCTCGGCCATCCGCTCGGGATGCGGCATCATGCCCAGAACCCGGCGATTCTCGGACAGGATGCCCGCAATATCGCGCGCGGAACCATTGGGATTGTCCGTATAAGTAAAGGCCACACGGTCTTCGCCCTCAAGCCGGTCAAGTGTTGCGGAATCAGCGAAATAATTGCCGTCGTGATGCGCAATCGGCACGGTGATGGTGCGGCCCGCCTCATAGCCATGGCTAAAGACGCTATCAGCCGTCGCCACCCGCAGGCCCACCGGCTTGCAGACATATTTCAGACCCGCATTGCGCAGCAAGGCACCCGGCAAAATCCCCGTCTCGGTCAGGATCTGAAAGCCGTTGCAGACACCCAGCACATAGCCGCCCTTGTCCGCATGCGCGATAACTGACCGGCAGATCGGCGAATTCGCGGCAATCGCGCCGCAGCGCAGGTAATCGCCATAGGAAAACCCACCCGGCACGCCCACCACATCGACACCCTGCGGCAGGTCCGTATCCTTGTGCCAGACCATCGACACCCGCGCGCCCGCGCGCTCGAATGCAACGGCCAGATCGCGGTCGCAGTTAGAGCCGGGAAAGACGATGACGGCGGCATGCATCAGGCCAACTCCACCGAATAGCTTTCGATCACGGTATTCGCGAGCAGCTTTTCGCACATCTCGGTGACGGTGGCCTTGGCCTTGGCCGCGTCGGTCTCTGCCAGATCCAGCTCGATCACTTTGCCTTGCCGCACCGCTTCGACACAGTCAAAGCCCATCGACCCCAAGGCATGGCGCACCGCCTCGCCCTGCGGATCAAGAACGCCGGATTTCAGCATGACATGCACGCGCGCTTTCATGGGATACCTCTTTAGTTGATCAGTTTTGGCCGCGCCATCGGCGTGCTGCCTTTGGGCATGACACCCAGACGGGTCGCCACCTCGGTATAGGCATCCGTCAGACTGCCCAGATCGCGGCGGAAGACATCCTTGTCAAGCTTGCGGCCTGACGCGATATCCCACAACCGGCAACTGTCGGGGCTGATTTCATCGGCCACGATCAGCCGCTGGAAATCGCCATCATAGACGCGGCCGATCTCGATCTTGAAATCAATCAGCTTGATGCCAACGCCATACATCACGCCCGCCATGAAATCGTTGACGCGCAGCGCGAGGCTGAGGATATCGTCCATATCCTGCTGGCTGGCCCAACCAAAGGCGGCAATATGTTCCTCGGTGACCAGCGGATCGCCCAGCTTGTCATCCTTGAGGCAATATTCCACGATGGGGCGCGGCAATTGCGTGCCTTCCTCGATCCCCAGACGCTTGGCCATGGTGCCCGCCGCATAGTTGCGCACGATCACTTCCAGAGGAATGATCTCGACCGCACGAACCAGTTGTTCGCGCATATTCAGCCGCTTGATGAAATGCGTCGGCACGCCGATGGTGTTGAGCCCGGTCATGAAATATTCGGACAGCATGTTGTTCAGCACGCCCTTGCCCTCGATCACGGCCTTCTTTTCGGCGTTAAAGGCGGTGGCGTCATCCTTGAAATACTGGATGATCGTGCCCGGCTCTGGGCCCTCATAGAGGGTCTTGGCCTTGCCTTCATAAATCTTCTTGCGCCGCGCCATGGGAACTCCATCGTTGAGGGTGGGGGGCGTGAGTCCCCTCATGCCGATGCGCTCTCATAGTGCATGGGCCAACACGTCGCAAGATGGCGTTGGCCCCTTGCCCTTTTGCGTGCCAGATTGCATATCGGAAGCAACGGCAACGCATGCAAGGGGACCGGCCCAATGACCACCTTTGACGATCGCGAAAGCGCATTCGAAAACAAATTCGCCCATGACGAGGAAATGGCCTTTCGCGCCGTGGCCCGCCGCAACAAGCTTCTCGGCCTCTGGGCTGCAGAGCTGATGGGCAAAACCGGCGATGACGCCAACACCTACGCCCTCGAAGTGGTCAAGGCCGACTTTGAAGAGGCCGGCCATGAAGATGTGGTGCGCAAGGTCGCATCGGATCTTGGTGACATCGCCGATGCCGACACCATCCGCGCCAAGATGGATGAGCTGCTCAAGATCGCCAAAGGCCAACTGGCCAAAGAGGCCTGAGCCTGCTCATTCGACGAAATCAGGGGCGCGTCACATCATGGCGCGCCCTTCACGTCTTGGTCAGGCAATACAAACGCGCCTCACCATTTACATGAAATTTATGCATTTGCGCGCTTGCCTGATTTAATGGCACATCTGCGTGCTCACGGATTACGGGACAGCCCAAATGACAAACGCCCTCACCAAGATGCTCGCCACTCGCGATTGGATTCTCGCTGACGGGGCCACCGGCACCAATCTTTTCAACATGGGTCTGCAATCGGGCGATGCGCCCGAAATGTGGAATGACCAGCATCCCGACCGGATCAAGCGCCTTTATACCGAGGCCGTGGATGCGGGCAGCGACCTGTTTCTCACCAATTCCTTTGGCGGCAACGCGGCGCGTCTGAAACTGCATGGCGCACAGGGCCGTGCCCGCGAGCTGTCGCGCATCTCTGCCGAGATTGGCCGCGACGTGGCCGACCGATACGACCGCCCGGTGATCGTTGCGGGCTCTGTTGGCCCCACCGGCGAAATCATGGCCCCGATGGGGGCGCTCACCCATGAACTGGCAGTCGAGATTTTCCACGAACAGGCCGAAGGCCTCAAGGAAGGCGGGGCCGATGTGCTCTGGCTCGAAACCATTTCCGCCCCCGAAGAATACAAGGCCGCCGCCGAGGCGTTCAAACTCGCCGATATGCCGTGGTGCGGCACCATGAGCTTTGACACCGCCGGGCGCACGATGATGGGCGTCACCTCGTCCGACATGGCCACCATGGTGGAAAAACTGGGCAACCCCCCGATGGCCTATGGGGCCAATTGCGGTGTCGGTGCCTCGGATTTGTTGCGCACCATTCTCGGCTTTGTCGCCCAAGGATCTGAGCGACCCATTATTGCCAAAGGCAATGCCGGCATCCCGAAATATCATGACGGTCACATCCACTACGATGGCACGCCCGAACTGATGGCCGAATACGCCGTGCTGGCCCGCGACTCCGGTGCCACGATCATTGGCGGCTGCTGCGGCACCATGCCCGAACACCTCTCGAAAATGCGCGCCGCGCTGGAGAACCGCCCACGCGGTGCCCGCCCCACACTGGAAGAGATCACCGAGGCGCTTGGCGGCTTCTCATCGGGCGGGGATGGCACCGGTGACGATACCGCAGCCCCCCGCCGCCCGCGCCGCAGGCGCGGCTGATCGGCATGTCAGGGAAGATGATGCGCCGCATCTTCCTTGCCGCCGCCCTGCTGGCCCTTGTGGCATGGATCGCGGGCTATATCTGGATCTCCGGCCTTGCCTGCGCATTTGGCAGCCCAAATGGCCGATGTGTGTTTCCAATGCCCTGGGATATGCGCGGCGAAGATCTGATGATCCTCGTGCTTTTCCCCGCAGCCTTGGTCGCAACACTGCTCGTGCTTGCCCGGATCAGTGGACGCCGCTCTCAAAACAGCGATAACTGATCCCCCCGCGCCAGCGGCACCTCGAACAGGTCCGTGCGCAACACCGCCTGCGCCTGATCCAGCCCCAGCCGACGCGCCGCCAAATCAAACCGGCGCGCGATCATGCGGGCATGCACCCCCTCGCCTCGCATCCGCCGGTGCCACTCGGCGCTATACTCCTGCCCGCCATGCATCTCGCGCAGCCGGTTCATCACCTTGCGCGCCCGGTCGGGATACTGCGCCGCCAGCCACTCCTGAAACAGAGGCGACACCTCGCGCGGCAGCCGCAGCATGATCCAGCTTGCGGCCCCTGCCCCGGCCTCGCGCCCGGCCGCCAAAATCGCCTCGATCTCCGGATCGGTCAGCCCCGGAACAACTGGCGACACCATCAACCGCACCGGAACCCCCACCTCGGACAACCGCCGGATGATCTCCAATCGCCGCACCGGACTAGGCGCGCGCGGCTCCAACCGCCGCGCCAGCACCTCATCAAGGGTGGTGATAGAAATGCCCACCCGCGCCAGCCCACGCGCCGCCATATCCCCCAGAATATCCAAATCCCGCTCTATCAGCGCCCCTTTGGTGATAACCGCCACCGGATGATTAAAGCGCTGCAACACTTCCAGACAGGCGCGGGTGATGCCAAACTCTGCCTCAATCGGTTGATAGGGATCGGTATTGGTGCCAATCGCCATCGGTGCGATCTTATAGCTGCGCGCCCGCAACTCTGCCTCTAGCCGTGCGGGGGCCTCGGGCCGCGCGATCAACCGTGTCTCGAAATCAAGCCCCGGCGACAGGCCCAGATAGGCATGGCTCGGGCGCGCAAAACAGTAAATGCAGCCATGTTCACAGCCACGATACGGATTGATCGACCGATCAAACGGCAGATCGGGCGAGCGATTATAGGTGATCACCCGGCGCGGTCGCTCTGTCGTCACCTGCGTGCGCAACACACGCGCCGCCTCCCCGGGGTCCTCAGCCTCATAGGCAACGCCATAGGCCTCGAACCGGCCCGCGGCGTTGCTCAACGCGCCCCGCGCCCGCACGCGCAGATCATTGGGAAGGGTTTGCTCTGGTTTCATGCCCCCAAAATGGAACATAACGCGAACACTTGCAAGAAACCGATAATCATCATGCTGATAATTCAGTCACATCCCGCGCGATTTCAAGCTATACGTCGGTTGCGGCGCGGGCAGCGTCGCAATTCGGAAAGTGGCCGCGCCGCAAATTGACGAAAGCTGCGTCCAGTCAACCCAGATGCGCGCGCGCAGAGAACTCAAGGATTCCCCCAATGTCCGACCAAGACGACGACATCATCCTCGCCGACCTCGACGATGACGAGCTTGTCCAACAGATGTTCGACGACCTCTACGACGGCCTCAAGGAAGAGATCGAAGAGAGCGTGCACATCCTCTTGGATCGCGGCTGGGCCCCCTACCGCGTGCTGACCGAGGCACTCGTCGGTGGCATGACCATCGTCGGCAAGGATTTCCGCGATGGTATCCTCTTTGTCCCCGAAGTGCTGCTCGCGGCCAATGCGATGAAGGGCGGCATGGCCATCCTCAAGCCGCTCCTGGCCGAAACCGGCGCACCGCGCGTGGGCAAAATGGTGATCGGCACCGTCAAGGGCGACATCCACGACATCGGCAAGAACCTTGTCGGCATGATGATGGAAGGGGCCGGTTTCGAAGTGGTCGATCTCGGCATCAACAACGCGGTCGAAAAATACCTCGACGCGCTGGAAACCGAACAGCCGGACATCCTCGGCATGTCGGCCCTGCTGACCACCACCATGCCCTATATGAAGGTCGTGATCGACACGCTGGTCGAACAGGGCAAACGCGATGACTATATCGTGCTGGTCGGTGGCGCACCGCTCAACGAAGAATTTGGCAAGGCCATCGGTGCCGATGCCTACTGCCGCGATGCCGCTGTGGCCGTGGAAACCGCCAAGGATTTCATGGCGCGCAAACACAACCGGCTGGCCGCGAGCTGAGCATCCAAAACGCTCCAACACGGCCCGCCCCTGCGCGGGCCGTTTGCATTTGAGGGAACCGGCCATGGATCTGACCGACGATCATCTCACCACCCAAGGGCTAGAGGCCGAAGGTCGCGGTCGCCTTCTCCTGATCGCCTGCGGGGCCCTCGCGCATGAAATTCTCGCCCTCAAACGTCACAACGGGTGGGATCACATGGATTTACAATGCCTTCCCGCCAAACTGCATCTCTACCCGGAAAAGATCACCGAAGAGGTGGAAAAGGCCGTGATCGCCCAACGCGCCAAATATGACCGCATTTTCGTGGTCTATGCCGATTGCGGCACGGGCGGGCTCTTGCAGGCGAAATGCGCCGACCTTGGCGTTGAAATGGTGGCTGGCCCACATTGCTATGCGTTCTACGAAGGGTTGGACCGCTTTGCCGCGCATGAGGATGAAATCAGCGCCTTTTACCTCACCGATTTTCTGGTGCGGCAGTTCGATGCATTCGTCTGGAAACCGATGGGCCTTGACCGTCACCCGCAGCTGCGCGACATGATTTTTGGCAATTACACCAAACTGGTCTATCAGGCACAAACCGATGACCCCGCCCTGCGCGCCAAGGCGCAAGACTGCGCCGACCGCCTGGGTCTTGCCTATGAATACCGTTTCACCGGCTATGGCGATCTTAAAGCATCACTTGAGAAACAGGCCGCAACGCATTGATTTGCAATTCATCTGGCTGAAAATACCTCGGGGGCTTGGGGGCAGCGCCCCCAAACCTCGCCTCTCACGCGGCCTCTGACGCCACCAGCCTGATCCGCTCGATCATCGCGCGCACCCCGTTTGAACGTTGGGCGGACAGATGTGCATCCAGTCCCAGCCGGGCCAATTCGGCCGGGGCATCGACACGCTCGACCTCCGCCACCGGCACGCCGTTGTAAAGCGTGCGCAGCACCGCAATCAGGCCGCGCACGATCATCGCATCGCTATCGCCATCAAAGCTGAAAACGCCCGCTTCGATTCTGGGATGCAACCAAACCTGACTGGCACAGCCCTCCACCTTGGTCGAAGGCACCTTGAGCGCCGCCTCCAGCGGCTCCATCGCCCGGCCCCGGTCGATCACATAGCGATAGCGATCCTCCCAATCGTCGAGAAACTCGAAATCCTCAACAATCTCTTCAAAGGCGGCAGTGGCCATGACACTCTCCTAGCAGTCTATCTCAGACCTAGGGCCGGGCCGGAAAAAGGTCCAGACCCCGCTTGCACCTTTTCAAGCCAGAGAGGATAGGATAGTCGGAAGGAAAAGATGACAGGGGCGCATGGCATGCAACGGCGGGTCTTTCTATCATTGGTGGCAATGTCGGCTTTGGCGGGCTGTGGCGGATATCGCCGCTCTCGCGCAAATCCGCGCAATTGGTTCGGGCGCAGCACGCCGCGCCGCCGCACTGCCGAACCCGCGCCCGCCAATACCAATCCCCTCATCCCCGAGCGCGAAGACACGATCTTTCGTCGCCGCCGGGACAAAGTCTATGAAGGCACGCCGGTGGATCAGGTCACACGTATGGTGATCGAGCGCACCAGCGACGGTGGTATCGTCCGGGTCGAAGGCGTGGCCCTGCGCCAAGGTGCGTTTGACGTGCGCCTCGTGTCCGACACCGAAAATGAGCCGGTGAACGGCGTGCTGGAATTGCGCCTCATGGCCATTCAACCCGAGGATCAGCCGCAAGGCTCTGAACGTGCCCGCACGGTGCTGGCCGGGGTGTTCCTGTCAAATCAGGCGCTCGAGCGCGCCAATGAGATTCGCGTCATCGGCGCGCGCAACGAGCAGGTCAGCCGCCGCTGAGGGCAGAGGGCACGGCCCCTGCCGCGCGCGCCCCGCAGTGCTCAGAGATCCACAGTCTCTACGCCACTGCCCTTGACCGCCAAGGCCACCTCGCCCTTGCACAGGCGCAGCGCGTCCGCACCAAACACATCCAGCCGCCAGCCACGCAGCGCGGGCAGATCGCGCATCCCCGCCGCAATGGCGTCAAGGTCACTGGCACTGGCAATCAGCTTGGCCGCCACGCCATAACTCTCGCTCTTGGCCTTGAGCAGCACCCGCAACAGATCCGCCAGCGCCGGGTTGACCTGCGCGCGATCTTCCAAGGCCTCGGCGCGCGGCATCCGCTCTGCCGGGCATTCCAGCCCCGCCTTGACCGCTGCAAGAATTCCATCGGCAATGTCGCCCTTGCGCGCCTCGCGCAGCAAATCCTGATGCGTCACAGGCTTGGTTGACGCCAGTTCGACCAATGCATCATCCTTGTAGACCCGGCTGCGCGGCACGTCATGCGATTGCGCGTATTCTTCGCGAAACCGCGCCAATTCGCGCAGAATGGCCAGAAACTTGGGCGAGGTGTTGCGCGTCTTGACCCGCTGCCAAGCATCGGCAGGGTCGGTGCGATAGGTGGCGGGATCCGTCAGCACGCTCAGCTCTTCGGCCACCCATTTGTCGCGCCCGGAACTTGCCAGCTTCTTCGCAAGATATTCGTAAATGACCCGCAGATGCGTTACATCCGCCAGCGCATAGACCTTTTGCGCCTCGGTCAGCGGTCGGCGCGACCAATCGGTGAACCGAGAGCTTTTGTCGACCGTCTGCTTGGCAATCCGCTTGACCAGCGTTTCATAGCCCACTTGCTCGCCAAACCCGCACACCATGGCCGCCACCTGCGTGTCAAACAACGGATCAGGAATCACCCCGGCATCAACGTGGAAAATTTCCAGATCCTGCCGCGCGGCATGGAACACCTTGACCACCGATGTGTCGCGAAACAGCTCGTAAAGCGGCTCCATCGACATCTCGGCACCGTCAATCGGATCAACCAGAACGGCAGTGTCGTCATCCGCACCCGGCACAGCCATTTGCAAGAGGCAGAGCTTGGAATAATACGTGCGCTCACGCAGAAACTCGGTATCGAGCGTCACATAGGGGTGTTTGCGCGCCATGGCGCAAAAGGCCGCCAGATCGTCAGTCGTGGTAATGGTTTTCATATGGGGTGATCTTTGCTCTTGTCTTGAATGCCCGGTTCTGTCCCCCGGCCCCAAGCTATAGAGAAGAACGCCAGAAATGCAACCGCTGCGCTCAGGGCAGATAGAGAGGCGCGCGATTGCCTTGGGCAAAGCGCCGCAGCACCGCAGGGTAAAGGATATGTTCCTGCACCAGCACCCTTTCCGCCAACGTGTCGGGCGTATCCGTTGCCAGCACCGGCACCCGCGCCTGCCCCAGAATGGGCCCCTCGTCCAATTCCGCTGTCACCTCATGCACGGTGCAACCCGCCTCCTGCTCGCCCGCCTCCAGCGCGCGGGCATGGGTGTGCAGCCCGCGGTACTTTGGCAAAAGCGAGGGGTGAATATTGATCATCCGCCCCTGCCAAGGTGTCACGAACCCCGCCGTAAGCACGCGCATGAACCCTGCCAGACAAATGATGTCGATGGTATAGGGCCGCAGCCGCGCGTCAATCTCCGCCTCAAACGCGGCGCGGTCACCGCCATGGGGCCGGTGATCCACAACCTCGGTCGCGATGCCCTGCGCCTTAGCCCAGGCAATACCGCCTGCATCCGCCCGGTTCGACAGCACCAGCGCAGGCCGCGCCGGATGCTCGCCTGTCATGCTCGTGACCAGGGCGCGCATGTTCGACCCGCCGCCCGAGAGAAAGATCGCGACGCGTTTGCTCACAAAAGACGGCCCCGATACGTCACACCCTTGCCGGGCACAACCTGCCCCAAACGGTGAACCGTCTCGCCTGCCTCGCGCAGCGCCCCCTCAATCGCCTCGGCCTCGTCCGCCGCAACCACGACAATCATGCCAATGCCGGAATTGAACGTCTTCAGCAGTTCTGCCTCGGCCATATTGCCCGTCTCCGCCAACCAGCGAAACACCCCCGGAAGCTGCCATGCGCCAAGGTCAATTTCGGCCCCCAGCCCCTCTGGCAACACCCGCGGCAGATTCTCTGTCAGACCACCGCCCGTGATATGCGCAAGACCGTGGATCCCGCCCGCCTGCAGCGCCGCCAGAACGGGGCGCACATAAAGCCGCGTGGGCGTCAGCAGAACCTCTCCCAGACTGCCCTCGGCCCAAGGACAGGCATCCGTCCAGCCCAGCCCCGACATCTCGACAATCCGGCGCACCAACGAATAGCCGTTGGAATGCACCCCGTCCGAGGCGAGCCCCAAAAGAACATCACCCTCCGCCACATGCGCCGGCAGTTCCGTGCCCCGCTCCATCGCACCCACGGCAAAACCCGCCAGATCGAAATCGCCCTTGGGATACATGCCCGGCATCTCTGCGGTCTCGCCGCCGATCAAGGCACAGCCAGAGCCTTCGCAGCCCCGCGCAATGCCCTCGATGATGCGCGTCGCCTGCTCCAGCTCCAGCTTGCCGGTGGCGAAATAATCAAGAAAAAACAGCGGCTCGGCACCCTGACAAATCAGGTCATTGACGCACATCGCCACCAGATCGACCCCCACGCCATCGACATGGCCCGTGTCAATCGCAATCCGAAGCTTGGTGCCCACCCCATCGGTCGCGGCCACCAGCACCGGATCAGAGAACCCGGCAGCCTTGAGATCAAAAAGCCCGCCAAAGCCACCAAGCCCCGACATGACGCCCGCCCTGTTGGTCCGCTTGGCCGCAGGCTTGATCCGTTCCACAAGCGCATTGCCCGCGTCGATATCGACGCCCGCATCGGCATAGGTGATCCCGTTCTGTCGCTCGGTCATGGCCTCAAGTCCCCATCGCTAGAATGCGCCACCCGTTAGCCGATTGGCCGCCGCTGCGCAATCTCAAAGCCTTGACCCTGCCGCGCCTCCAGCTTACCAGTTGCCTCAGGTCGGGCCTGTAGCTCAATTGGTTAGAGCAGAGCGCTCATAACGCTTTGGTTGGGGGTTCGAGTCCCTCCGGGCCTACCAGTTCAACGGATTGCCACCGATGCCCGCTCCTGTCTCGTCCATCCGCAATCTCGGCCCCGCCTCGGACGCAGGCTATGCCCGCGCGGGTATCCATGACGCCGACAGCCTGCGCGCCATGGGGGCTGATGCCGCCTATGAGGCGCTTTTGCGCAACGGCACGTCCCCGCATTTCATCGGCTACTATGCCCTTGTGATGGGCCTGCAGGGCAGACCGTGGAACGATTGCCAAGGGTCCGAAAAAATCGCGCTGCGCGCACGGTTTGACGCCATCAAGGCGCGGGTTTCCGGTGCCGGTGACGCGCCCGACAGCGCCATCGAGGCGATTCTGAACCAGATCGGCACGGGATTGCGCCGCTAGGCCACATTGCATCTGCTCGGGATCATATCGCCCCGGCGCCTCTTCCCCATCTCGGCGAGGTCCCGGGCCAAGCCCGGGACAGGTGTGGTTGAGATGGGGCGCACCGCGCCTTGGCCCTCAGACCGAGGGCACCGGCAGATTGCCTTTGACCCGCGTCAGGTTGATCCGCTGCCGATCCTCGCGCGGTGAAATGCCAAAGGCATCCCGGTAATGCCGCACCAACACCTTGGAACTGGCATAGCCCACGGCCTCTGCGATCTGCGCCATCGTGTCGTTGGAATACATCACGATCTGCCGCGCCGCCTTCATCCGCATGGCGCGGAAATAATTGGTCGGATTCTGGCCTGTCGCGCGCTTGAAACTGCGCTCCAGATGCCGAGGGGTGATGCCCAGATCTTCGGCCACCTCCGCCATCGACAGCGGGGCCGCCATATGCTGCGCCATCAGATCAATCGCCCGCGCCACCATCGGCGGCAGATCGGTGGCCCGCGCCCCCTCGCCCAGCACCGGCACCATTTGCTGCACGCCCGCCTTGCGCATCATCGGATGCTGGAACCAACAGGCCACTTCGGTGGCAATGCCCGCCCCTAGCGCTGTGTCGACCATATGCAGCGCCAGATCAAACGCCGCCGCCGCGCCTGAGGCGGTGACACAGCGTGGCGTGATCTCGATCACCTGATCCGAGGCCGGAACGCCGGGAAACTCGGCCAGAAAGGCCGCCTCATAGCACCAATGCACCGATAGCGCGACATCCGCCACCGCCCCGCTGCGCAAAAGCGGGAAGACACCACCACTGATCGCCCCCAGCACCGTGCCATGCCGCGCCATGCGTCGCAGATGCGCCGCAGAGCGTGCATCGGCAAACCGGCTGGTGGGGGCCGACAGCAGCAGCAGGTAATCGCAATCATCGGTCTCGGACAGCCGCCGACCGGGCTCAAACCCGATGCCAGCGCTCGACATGACGCGCTCCGCGCCTTCAGCCACCAAATCCCAGGCAAATGTGCGATGTCCCGAGATTTCATTGGCCGCGCGCAACGGCTCGATCACCGAGGTCAGGCATGACATCGGAAAGCCCGGAAAGATCAGGAACCCTATTCGGATCACGCGCTGTGTCATCTCGGTCGGCCTTTTGCCCTTAGCGCTTTTGCCTCTACGTAACATTTTCCACTTGGGAAAAAATTATGCAATATGGTGAAGAGCATAAGGTAAAATAGACATTCTGGCATTTTCGATCCGCCCGGCCTAAATCTGAGAGGAAAACAATGAGCATCATGGAACCCGCGAAATTGGTCAAACTGACTCAGGACCCTCATAAGCTGCGCGACGAGCGTGAAAAAGTGCTTGAGGTTGCCATCGGCCGCGAGGTGCGCGCCTATCGCAAGAAACAGAACATCACCGTGGCCGAGCTTTCGAACATGACCGAACTTTCCATCGGCATGCTCTCCAAGATCGAGAACGGCAACACCTCGCCCTCGCTGACCACGCTGCAAACACTGGCCCATGCGCTTTCGGTGCCGCTGACCGCGTTTTTCAAGGAATACGAAGAACGCCGCGAGGCGGTGCATACCAAGGCGGGCCAAGGCGTCGAGATCGAGCGCGCCGGCACCCGCGCCGGCCATCAATACAATCTCTTGGGTCACATCGGATCGAACAGCAGCGGCGTTATGGTCGAGCCCTATCTGATCGAACTCAACTCCGAATCCGACACGTTCAAGACCTTTCAGCATGAGGGGATCGAGATGATCTACATGCTCGACGGCGAAGTCGGCTATCGCCATGGCAACGAGACCTATCACCTTACCCCCGGCGATACCCTGTTTTTTGATGCCGACGCCCCGCACGGGCCGGACCAGTTGATCCGTTTCCCGATCCGGTATCTGTCAATCATCAGCTATCCCCAGAAAAGCTGAGGCTTGAGGGAACGGTTGCTTGCCTTAACCGCAAACAATGAGGTGCGCGGTTCGCTAGGCCGCGGAACAGCCCGGCGATCCGCGCAGGGAATTGGGGCACCCTTGGCAACAGCCACCGCACCCCCTCACTTTTGTAACGGCGGCTCTGTCTCCAGATCTGGCCAGATACCGGGGCTGGTGGGCAGGCCATCGTCATACTGGCTCAGATACTCGATCATCATCGGGCGATTGGCGATGAACCCCTTATAGGTCGCCAGTTCCTCGGGCAGATCGCGCACCACACGGTGCAACCGGCGGCCCCATTTCGGCACGCTGACAACATCCTGAAACGCAATCAGATAGCACCGGATCGGAAACAGCAGCGCATTGGACCGCGGCAGCCGGAAAAACGTCTGCAACTCCACCCGCAAATGCTGTTTCGCGCCGATGTTCTCGGGCGTCAGCGTGGTCTTTTGCACACCCCATTTGTGGTAGTTCTCGGGGCTGGTATCCAAGAGCGGATTAACCGTCATCGTCCAGTTCAGCCGCCGCGCGGGCGCGCCTTGCTGCACATTAAGCAGGAATTTCAGCGCGCGCTGGAAAATCCCCATCTCATGCGCCAAGGGCACCGGCGCGTGCCATTCAAAGAAATTCATGCCGATATCGAAATCAAGCGACCAATCCGCCTGTGTCGTGACCATCCCGGCATCCATCCACAGCATCTCGTCGCGCTGATCGAGTACCGCGAAATCGCCCTGCGTCTGGCGGGTGATATATTCCAATGGGCCGCAGGGCAGCGTGGTTGGGTCAAGAAAGGTGAAACTGTGGTCGATCCCCATCGGTTTGTTGATCCAGCGCCAGCGGTTGCCATCGCGGTGCAGTTCAAAGAGGTCGGGGTAATCCTCGGCCTTGCAGGTCATGATAAGCTCGAGCACGTCCCACCCGGCCAGCGTCATATGCGGCAAAGATTGACAGCGCAGCGGATCATCGGCCAGCACCAGCGCCCGGTCGCGCATCTCTGACAGGTAATGCTCGTCGACATCGAACCGCTTTTCATAGACCGAGCCCGCAGGCCCGCCGCGATGCTGCTCCATATTGACCGAATACATATAGCTGTCTTCGTGGAACGGGAACGGGAACCGCTTGATCGCCCAAGCCGAATTGCGGAACGAATAATCGTCGCGGAAGGTCTCGTTATTGAACTGAATGGTCATCTCGCGTGGCTCCTTATCGGTCCAGAACCAGCGTCTTGCCGATGAAACGGCTGACGCAGGGCATGATTTTCTTGCCGCTGGCATGATCGGCCTCGTCCAGCCAGTGATCGCGGTGCACGATTTCGCCGTCCACCTCGACCACATCGGTCTCGCATTGGCCGCAGGCCCCGCCGCGACAGAGGAACGGCGCATCAACCCCGGCCCGCTCGATCGCCTCGAGCAGGCTTTCGTGCTCGCCCACCTGAATCACCAGATCGGATTTGCACAGCCGCACTTCAAACGGCGCACCAGGTTGCGGCGCAAGGAATTCCTCGGAATGCACCGCCTCTTCGGGCCAGCCAAGGGCAGCGGCACGGGTCTTGACCCAAGTGATCATCCCCTTGGGACCACAGACATAAATATGCGTGCCCAAAGGTTGCCCGCTCAAGAGATCATCGAGCGGAATCGCCTGCTCCTGATCGTCGTAATAGACATGCGCCTTGTTGGGATACTTGCCCCGCAGCTCATCGGCATAAGTGCCAAGTGCGGCACTCCGGCAGGCATAATGCAATTCCCAATTGCCATTCGATTGCTCCAACTGCGCGATCATCGCCATAAAGGGAGTGATCCCGATGCCACCGGCAAAGAACACATGCTTGCGCGCCCGCAAATCCAGCGGGAAAAGGTTGACCGGATAGGTGATGGTCATCGCATCACCCGGTTTGACATGGCGATGCATATAGAGCGAGCCACCCCGCCCCTCGTCATCGCGCCGCACCGAAATGGCATAAAGGGAACGATCACCGGGATCAGACATCAGCGAATAGGGGTTAAGCCGCGTGCGCCCCTCGTCGTGCATTTCCACGACCGTATGGGCGCCCGCCGAAAATGGCGGAAACTCTGCCCCGTCCGGGCGGCGAAATTCAAACCGCGTCACCAGCTCATTCACCGGCACCACAGCGGCGACAACCACCTCGATCTTTTCAGCCCCGGCGCGGGCCTTTTGGGGGGCGGCGCTCATGAATAAATCTCCTTCGCAGGGGGGATATTGCCGGGGTCTTCGGCATCGATGCACACGCCCTGAAAGGCCGCCAACCGGCGCGAATAGTGATCGCGCACAAAGAGGTTGAGGCCGCAATGCGAACACACAAAGGGATCGGTGGTCACATCCTCGGTGATCCCCTTGCAATGCACACATTGCATGCGCCGTGCGGTGGAGCCGCGATGCTCGGTCTGAATGGCGCTATGCGGAATACCCGCCGTCACCGCCTCATTCATCGCCTGCCCCATCAGCCCTTCTGTCCCCGCAAGATAGACCTGCAAGCCCATATGCGCATCCGACAACACCCGCCGCAGCCGCGGCACCGAAGCGGCATAGCTTGGCCCGACATAAAGCTGCGCCGGACCGGCCGCGCGCAGCTTCTCCACATAGGTCTCGCCCGTGCCCTTGGGGATATAAAGGACATGCGTCTTGGCCATCAGCCCCGCATCCTGCGCGGCCAGATCCAACAGCGCCTCAGCCCCCTCGGCATCGGCGATCATCAGATGCGCCTTGCCCGGTCGCGGGGCCAATGTGCCATAGACCGGGCGGCTGGCGATACTCTCCGGAAACTGGAATTTCGACATCTTCGCGTCTGCTCCCTTTCGCGTCATTAGAGCCAAAGGCCCGTGGGCCAAGGGGTTACCCCTTGGCCGCGCGGATCAGCTTGTCCTTGTCATAGAACGGCATCTCTTCGGCTACGCAACCGACCTCGGTGCCATCCGCATAGCGCACGCTCATCTTGGTGCCCGGCACAGCGCAGTCAACCGGCATCCGCGCGATCCCCACGTTATACCCGTTGAGGTTTGAATTCAGACCAAAGGTCACCACACCGACAACCTCGCCATCCTTCAACAGCGGCGCGCCCATATCCGCCGCGCGCTTGCCCTCAAGCCGCACGCCGTAGATTTTGAAACGCTCTTTTCCCTTCAGCGCATAGTGGTTTTCCGAGCCGCGGAACCCGGTCTTGCCCGGCGAGACGGTGAAATCAAGCCCCAGCTCCCACAGCGTATCGCCGCACAGATCGTCCTTGAACGGGAAGGTCTCGGAATTGTCACCCGGATAGAACAGCAGGTAGCTTTCCGTGCGCAAGAGATCGAGGGTCGAGAATTGCACCGGCACGATGCCCATGTCCTTGCCCTCTTCCAGAATCCGATCCCAAATCTGGATCGCATGCCGGCCCTGACAGAAAATCTCATAGCCGCGCTCGCCGGTATATCCGGTGCGCGAGATCATTACCGGCAGATCAAACAGCTTGGTTTGCAGAATGCCGAAATAGGCCAGATTGCGAATGCCCGGCACGTGCTTTTCAAGGAAATCCACCGCGACCGGCCCTTGCAGCGACATATCGTGCAGGTCGTCATCAAACAGCATGGCGACATTCTTGCCATAGGCGGCCATCGCCAGCGTTTCGTGGCCAGTGCCGGTGCCATGCACCACCATCCAATGATTGACCGACAGGCGGTAAATCACGCAGTCGTCGATGAACTTGCCCGCATCATTCAGCATGCACGCATAAACCGCACGCCCCGGCATGATCTTGTCGACATTGCGCGTGGTGGCACGGTCGATCACGGCGGCGGCATGCGGCCCGACGATGTGCACTTTCTTGAGGCCCGACACATCCATCAGCCCCGCCTTGGTGCGGACTGCCAGATAATCCGCCTCGGCGCGCTCATCCGTGTGGTCATAGAACCATGCGGTGCCCATGCCATTCCAGTCGGTCAGCTCGCCACCGATCTCAGTATGACGCGGTGCGAGCGCAGATGTTCTGTAGATAATGGCCATGTCAGCCTCCCTGTCGGTGTTGTGTTTGGCGATATTCAGACGCAGATCGCAGCAAAAATCAATACTTTCATGCAGATTATTTTCCTGACGGGAATATATTTTTGCTGTATGCGCAAATAACGGTGGTCACGCCAAGTGAGCGAGGCTTCGATTCAAACTGGTTGACAGAGCGAGAAATCTTTGTCTCCCTTAGAAGAAAAAGTTTTCACCACCAATAAAACAACAAACTGCACAACAGGGAGAGTGCGATGAACGGCAACCTTGATGCGTTGACGACCATCTTCACCGAATTTTACTATTGGGTGACGGTCGTTTTCATGTTTCTGATCCACGTTGGGTTTTGCATGTATGAGGTGGGCGCCAGCCGCCGCCGCAACCACATGCATACGCTGATGAAAAACGTGATGGTGATTCCCCTCGTTACCGTGACCTTCTTCTTTTTCGGCTGGTGGATTTATTGGGCCTTCCCGATGTTCCCCTTCTTTGGCGGCCTGAATCATGAAATGGCGAGTGCCAATTTGCCATGGTCACCGAACATGGCCACCAACCTTGACGACCGGATCACCGGTGTGTTCTGGGCGGCCTTCCTGCTGTTTTCCTGGACCGCCGCTTCGATCGTGTCCGGCTCGGTGATCGAGCGGATTCGCTCCTCGGCGCTCTGGGTGCATGCGGTGCTGATCGGCTCGGTCTGGTGGATCATCGACGCGGCCTGGGGCTGGCACTATGACGGCTGGATGGTCAAATATCTGGGCTACCATGACGCCTACGCGTCTGGCGTGATCCATGCCATCGCGGGCGGCTATGCTCTGGGTGTGATCATGGTGCTGGGTCCACGGATCGGCAAATTCGCAGCCGACGGCACCCCGCGGGATATCCCGCCGCATAACCCTTGGATGCTGACCATCGGGATTTTCCTGATCTATACCGGCTTCTGGGGCTTTTATGCCGCCTGCAACGTGCCGCTCATCTCGCCCGAAGTCATTGGCGGCCAGATCACCGGCACCACCTGGACAGCCACAAATATCTACCTCGCGCCCACCTCGCTGTCGGCCATCACCTTCAACTTCCTGATGTCGCTCTCGGGCGGTCTGATGGCGGCCTACGTGGTGTCAAAGGGCGATGCCTTCTGGACGTTTTCGGGCGGTCTTGCCGGAATCATTACGGCCTCGGCAGGTAATGACCTCTATCATCCGGTTCAGGCCATGCTGGTCGGCGCGGTCGGTGTCGTGATCGTCTACAAACTGCACTTCTGGGTCGAGCGCCGCTTCAAGCTTGACGATGCTGTGGGCGCTGTTGCCGTGCACGGGTATTCCGGCGTGGTCGGCCTGATCATCGCGGGCTTCCTGCTCTGGGGCGCACCCTCCTCTCCGTTTGAGGGCTACGCGACAATCAACCCGCTAGGTCAGACCCTTGGTGCGGTGATCATGTTCTTCTGTCTGGGCTTCCTGCCCGCCTTCATCGTGGCCAAGATGCAGGCCGCCGCTGGCGTGCTGCGCATCCCGGTCGAAGTCGAATTGCAGGGTCTCGATTACGCAGAACACCACGCCTATGAGGATGCCATTGTTCAGGTCATCGAGGCCGACAAGGCCTATCTCAACACCAAACCAACCCCCGCAGAATAAGGATAAGGCACATGTCTACAATCGGATACGAATCCTGGGCAGTTGATCTTGCCGAAGTTGGGCCCATCTACCCCTTCCAAGGGTATGAAATCCCGATGGTCGTGGCGGGTGTGATCTTCTGGCTCGCATGGCACCGCATTCAATTTGTCCGCGAAGGCGAACATCTGGACCAAGCGCGCAAGATGGGCGATCCTGAAAAGATCCGCAAACATCTCGAACGCTACTGATCCTGCTCTGATTTGCGCGGGCGATAGCCGCCCGCGCAAATACTTACAGGAAACTTTTATTCATTTGAGTTGCAGTCACCGGAGCCCGATGTTAGCCTCGGACTGAAGGGCCCCACGGGGCAGAATCACTAAAGTGGAGCAAACGCGAATGTGCGGGATTGTCGGACTTTTCCTGAAAGACAAAGCACTTGAACCCCAGCTTGGCAGCATGCTGACGGATATGTTGATCACCATGACGGACCGTGGCCCCGACAGTGCCGGGATCGCCATCTATGGTGCGCCCCAGGCGGGCCATGCCAAACTGACCATCCAGTCGGATACCGCTGCCCGCGATTTCGACGGTCTGGCAGAACGCCTGTCGTCCGAATTGGGCGCGCCGGTCACCCTGACCCGCAAGGATACCCATGCGGTGCTGGATTTCCCCGCCGACAAGGCCGCCGACACCCGCGCAGCGCTCGAGCGCCTCGTGCCCGGTGTGCGCGTCATGTCCGCAGGCGAAAGCATCGAGATTTACAAAGAGGTGGGCCTGCCCAAAGACGTGGCCGCCCGCTTTGAGATTTCCGCAATGAGCGGCACCCATGGAATCGGCCATACCCGCATGGCCACCGAGTCGGCTGTGACCACGATGGGCGCGCATCCCTTCAACACCGGGGCTGATCAATGCCTTGTGCACAACGGGTCGCTCTCCAACCACAACTCCCTGCGCCGCAAACTGCTGCGTGAAGGCGTGCGGATCGAGACCCAGAACGACACCGAGGTTGCCGCCGCCTATCTCACATGGAAAATGCGCGAAGGCGCAACGCTGGGCGAAGCGCTGGAAAGCTCGCTGGTCGATCTCGATGGCTTTTTCACCTTCGTGGTCGGCACCGAGGATGGGTTTGGCGTGGTCCGCGATCCCATCGCCTGCAAGCCCGCCGTCATGGCCGAGACCGATCAATACGTGGCCTTCGGCAGCGAATATCGCGCCCTCGTCAACCTGCCGGGCATCGAACAGGCCCGCGTCTGGGAACCCGAGCCCGCAACCGTCTATTTCTGGAAGCACTGACATGCAGACATTTGACCTAGCAGCCGATGGGCTGCGCAGCCTCAATGCCACCCTTCAGGCCCAGGCCAATGAAACCAACCAAACCGGTTGGGATATCATCAATCCGCGCGGCAGCCATGCCATCGCCGTCGGGCTCGACGCCCCTATCGAGGTGCATGTCATGGGCTCGACCGGCTACTATTGTGCCGGCATGAACAAACAGGCGACCGTGCATGTGCATGGCTCTGCCGGTCCGGGTGTTGCCGAAAACATGATGAGCGGCACCGTGATCGTCGAGGGCGACGCCAGCCAATATGCCGGGGCCACCGGCAATGGCGGCACGCTTGTCATCAAGGGCAATGCCTCGTCGCGCTGCGGTATCTCGATGAAGGGTATCGACATCATCGTGCATGGCAACATCGGCCATATGTCCGCCTTCATGGCGCAATCCGGCAATCTCGTGGTCTGCGGCGATGCGGGCGACGCGCTTGGCGACAGCCTCTATGAGGCGCGGTTGTTCGTGCGCGGTTCCGTGAAATCGCTGGGTGCGGACTGTATCGAGAAAGAGATGCGCCCCGAACATCTCGAACTTCTTGCCGAGTTGCTGGAACGTGGCGGCTGTGACGCCAAACCAGAAGAGTTCAAGCGCTACGGCTCGGCTCGCCAGCTTTATAACTTCAAACCTGACAACGCATACTGAGGGCTCAGACCATGAAAGACGAGACCCACGGCGCTCCGCGCACCCAGCCGATCCAATCGGCAACCTTCACGCAGTCGATCAACGCCGAAATCCGGCGTGCGGCGGCCACCGGCATCTATGACATTCGCGGCGGCGGTGCCAAGCGCAAGGTGCCGCATTTCGATGACCTGCTCTTCTTGGGCGCGTCCATCTCGCGCTACCCGCTCGAAGGCTACCGCGAGCGCTGCGATACCTCGGTGACCCTTGGCACCCGCTTTGCCAAAAACCCCATTCATCTCGACATCCCGGTCACCATCGCGGGCATGAGCTTTGGCGCGCTCTCTGGCCCCGCCAAAGAGGCGCTTGGCCGTGGGGCCACGCTGGCAGGCACCTCGACCACCACCGGCGACGGCGGCATGACACCCGAAGAGCGCGGCCATTCCAAGAAACTGGTCTATCAATATCTGCCCTCGCGCTATGGCATGAACCCTGACGACCTGCGCCGCGCCGATGCAATCGAAGTGGTGGTGGGCCAAGGGGCCAAACCCGGCGGCGGCGGCATGCTCTTGGGTCAGAAAATCTCGGACCGCGTCGCGCAGATGCGCAACCTCCCCAAGGGGATCGACCAGCGCTCGGCTTGCCGTCACCCCGACTGGACCGGCCCCGACGATCTGGAAATCAAACTGCTGGAACTGCGTGAAATCACCGGCTGGCGGGTGCCGATCTATATCAAGGTCGGCGGTGCACGCCCCTATTTCGACACCACGCTCGCGGTCAAGGCGGGGGCCGATGTGGTCGTGCTCGACGGGATGCAAGGCGGCACAGCGGCCACGCAGGACGTGTTCATCGAACATGTGGGCCAGCCCATCCTCGCCTGTATCCGCGAAGCGGTGCGCGCGCTCCAAGATCTCGGCATGCACCGCGAAGTGCAGTTGATCGTATCTGGCGGCATCCGCACCGGGGCCGATGTGGCCAAATGCATGGCGCTTGGCGCGGATGCGGTGGCCATCGGCACGGCGGCCCTGATCGCGCTTGGCGACAATGACCCCAAGTGGGAGTCCGAGTATAACAAGCTGGGCACCACCGCAGGTGCCTATGACGACTGGCACGAAGGCAAAGACCCCGCAGGCATCACCACCCAAGACCCCGAGTTGATGAAGCGTTTCGACCCCATCGAAGGGGGCCGCCGCCTCAACAACTATCTCAAGGTGATGACGCTCGAGGCGCAGACCATCGCGCGCGCCTGCGGCAAAAGCCACCTGCACAATCTCGAACCAGAGGATCTGTGCGCCGTGACGATGGAGGCCGCCGCCATGGCAAAGGTGCCGCTCGCCGGCACCGATTGGTGGCCCGGCAAACCCGGCACCAGCTTCTGATCCTCCGCCAGGCGTGGCCCCACGGGCCACGCCCGCCAACATCCGATAACACATGACAACAGGGACCGAAAAAATGACCAGTGATCTGGCGAAATTTGCCAAGGACAAGGGCGTAAAATACTTCATGATTTCCTACACCGATCTGTTCGGTGGACAGCGCGCCAAGCTGGTGCCGGCAGAGGCGATTGCCGACATGCAAGAGGACGGTGCCGGTTTTGCAGGCTTTGCCACCTGGCTTGATCTGACGCCCGCGCATCCCGACATGCTGGCCGTGCCAGACCCCGCGTCGGTCATCCAACTGCCGTGGCAACGCGATGTGGCATGGGTCGCCGCCAATTGCGTCATGGACGGCAAAGACCTGCCCCAAGCGCCGCGCAACGTGCTGCGCCGCCTCATTGCCGAGGCCGAAGCCGAAGGCATGCATGTCAAAACCGGCATCGAGGCCGAATTCTTCCTCCTGACCCCCGAGGGCGATCAGATCAGCGATCCCTTCGATACCAGCGGCAAGCCCTGCTATGACCAGCAGGCGGTGATGCGGCGCTATGACGTGGTGCGCGAGATTTGCGATTACATGCTGGAACTGGGCTGGGAACCCTACCAGAACGACCACGAAGATGCGAATGGCCAGTTCGAGATGAACTGGAAATATGATGACGCGCTGGACACAGCCGACAAACATTCCTTCTTCAAATTCATGACCAAATCCGTCGCGGAAAAGCACGGCTTCCGCGCCACCTTCATGCCCAAACCCATCGAAGGCATGACCGGTAATGGCTGTCACGCGCATATCTCGGTTTGGGATGGCCCCGGCAAACAGGCCAAGACCAACGTCTTTGCAGGCAAAGGCGAAGGCCAGACCGGCGAAGTCGGCCTGTCAGAGCGCGGCAAGCATTTCCTGGGCGGCATCATGAAACATGCCAGCGCGCTTGCGGCGATCACCAACCCGACCGTCAACAGCTACAAGCGGATCAACGCGCCCCGCACCATTTCAGGTGCCACATGGGCCCCCAACTCGGTCACATGGACCGGCAACAACCGCACCCATATGGTGCGCGTCCCCGGCCCCGGCCGGTTCGAGCTGCGCCTGCCCGATGGCGCGGTCAATCCCTATCTTCTGCAGGCCGTGATCATCGCGGCGGGCCTCTCGGGCATCCGCTCCAAGGCTGATCCCGGCAAGCGTCACGATATTGATATGTATGCCGACGGTCACAAGGTGCGCGGCGCGCCCAAACTGCCGCTCAACATGCTTGACGCGCTGCGCGAATATGACAAAGACAAAGAGCTCAAAGCGACCATGGGCGAAGATTTCTCCGCCGCCTATCTCAAGCTGAAGCGCCAGGAATGGAATTCCTTTGTCAGCCATTTCACCAAATGGGAACGCGACAACACGCTTGATATCTGAGGGCGTGACACACCAGATAACAGGCCCGCGCAAGAGATTGCGCGGGCCATTTTTGTTTGAGTTGCGCGCGCGAACTACGCAATTGGGTTTTACACGTGCTGTGTGTTCCCGCGCGGAACAAGGCGCGGAACGCGCCGCCGCGCGGATCGCTGGGCCGTCCCGCGGCCTAGCGATTTTGAGACGAAACACCATACTGTCACGTTAGACAGACGTTGCTGGGATTAAGTGCCAGTTTACGCCGTTGCTTCGCTAGTCCCCGGCCCAGCGACCGCGCGGCTCACAACTTAGCCACGCGCCCCTCACGCCCCCGACACCGGGCACCCCTGCCCCAGGTGACCAGCCTCTTCCCGCCAATCCGGCACTGTGTTGATCAGCATATGTGCCGCACGGTGCAAGACCGCGCGAAATCGCTCGACCACCGGCCCTTCCATACCCTCAGCGCGCAACGCCGCGTCGAATGTCTCCAGCCACATGGTCACATCCGCCTGCCGGATCGGCACATGCGCGTGAATCTCGCGCAGGTCCATATGCCCGAACCGCTCGCGATAATACGCGCGTCCCCCCAGAAACCCCGACAGGAATTCAAACTGCGTCTGGCGCGTATGCTCCAACCCATGCCCGCGAAAATGCAAGCGGTGCAGCGCATGCACCGCAGGGTCCTGCTCCATCCGGTCGTAGAACGTCCGGACCAGATCCCGCAGCCGCGCTTCGCCGCCAATATCGTCAAGGGCTGTGCTCATGGTCCCCACTCTCGCAACCCTGCACGCCGCCTGCCTTGACCGAAATCAAGAGCGCGGTTTGGTCTTTTGCGGATCGTAATGGGCAAAGGGCACCACCTGCGCGGGCAAACGTTTCTGCTGCCCGTCAAGCTTGCCGATCTCAACGGCTGTGCCCACCGCATGATGCGCCACATCAAGCCGCGCCAAGGCGATATTCTTGCCCAAAAGCGGCGAGCGCATCGAGGATGTCACCTCACCAATCTGCGCCCGACCGATATGAACACAATCGCCATGGCCCACCGCCACATTGCTGTCGATGTCGAGGCCCACCAATACCCGCGCCGGATGTTCCTTGCGCCGAATAAGCGCCTCGCGCCCGATGAAATCATCCGGTTTTGATTTCAACGGCACGGTAAACCCGATGCCCGCCTCGAACGGATCGGTCTGATCGCTGAAATCATAGCCCGCAAAGATCAGCCCCGCCTCGATCCGCACCATATCCAACGCTTGCAGGCCCATGGGCGTCAGCCCGTGATCCTTGCCCGCCGCCCAGACCGCATCAAAGACCTCGACCGCATGTTTGGGGTGACAGAAAATCTCATAGCCCAACTCGCCCGTATAGCCGGTGCGCGACACCACCACAGGCACGCCGTCGTGATCGCCAATGCGCGCGGGCGCGAAGCGGAACCAGCCCAGCTCTTCAAACTTGGGCTGATGCGGCGCGGTCCAGATCACCTTTTTCAAAAGATCGCGGCTCTCCGGCCCCTGCACGGCGATATTGTGCTGCATATCGGTGGACGAGCGCACCAGCACCTTCAGCCCCAGTTCCTGCGCCTTTTCGCGCAACCATTCGCCACCATAATCACTGCCGCCAATCCAGCGGAAATTGTCCTGCCCCAAACGGAACACCGTGCCGTCGTCGATCATGCCCCCATGCGGATAGCACATCGCGGTATAGACCACTCCGCCCACCGGCAGTTTCTTGATATCGCGGGTAAAGACATACTGACACAGCGCCTCGCTATCCGGCCCGGTGATCTCGAACTTGCGCAGCGCGCTCAGGTCCAGCACCACGGATTTCTGGCGGCAGGCGTGATATTCCTCGATCGGTCCGGCGCTCGACATGGCACTAGCCAGCCAGAAACCGTTATACTCGATGAAATTCTCGGTGAACCGCGCGAAACACGGGTGAAATCCTGTCTGTTTGGTCATTTTTGGCTCCGCGTCGGGGGTGGGCCGATAGGCCACCGATCTTTGAAAGGTTTCCTTGCCGCTATAGGTGCGCACATGGATATCCGTGGGATTCCAGCCATTTGCGGCGGTGGTGTCATCCGGACAGGCCGAACTCACACACACGAGATCCGTCAAGGCGCGAAGCAGCACATAGTCCCCCGGTCGCGTCCAGGGCTCATCGGTATACAGCACCCCATGCGCGTCAATGCCGGTGTTGAAGAAGAAATTGATCGCCATCCAGCCCGCGCGCCCCGTCACCCCATGCGGGGCCAAAGCGCCGTTGAAATTATCCGAACAATTCACATGCCCCGGATAGCCGATATCGTCGTAATATTTCGCCGCACAGGCCAGCGCAAAGGCATCATGCCGCCCGACCGTGTCCTGCACCACCTCGACCAGCGGCAACATATCCTGATCATAGTATTTCGCATGCAGCCCCGGCATTGGATAGGCATGGCCCATCAGCGTGCGGGTCGTGGTGACATCCAGCGCATGCTCGATGCCCTTGTCCAGCTTGCGCGCGGCAAAACACTGGAAATCGGTGCATTGCCGCCCGTCCACATCAAGGATCTGGATATAATCCCCGGCTTTGACGAAATAGGCCTCAGCCGTGGCCGAATGCACCCGCAAATCCGTCACCGGATCGGCCAGCGGATCGGGCAATTCAAAGCGCGCAGCGGATTTCAGCTTGGCGCGCGTGACCCAAACCGTGAGCGGCGTCGCGGTATCCTGTGCTGCGAAATCCATGATCCCGCCGGGGGCCGCGATCACCGCCACCCCGTCGCGCTGCACGGTGAATTCCGCCGCATCCTCGGCCGGGCTCATGCTGTTAAACACATCCACCGTCCGCACCCGCGCCAGATCCATGCCGCGCGCCTCAAGGCCCATGCGCAAACCGCGCAATGATGTCTCGGACCCAGCAAGCAAGGCCTTCAGCCCGGCCGCATCGCCCGTGCCCGCCTCGCCCAGAATACCGGGATCCACCGTTCCATCCGGCCCCGCCGCCACGATCTCACAGCGTTGCCCGCCTTCGGTATTCACCACCCGCAGGCGATCCCCCGCTTCGATCCGGATTAGGATTGCACCCGCGCCGTCGACCACATAGCGTTCCGTCCCAGGAGGCAACGCAAACACCCGCGGCTCGACAATCACACTTGGCCGGGGCGGCCCCGCCTGAACCTCGGGATAGCTCGTTTCCAACACCTCGGACCTCCTTTTTCCCTGCAAGCTATTTGCATAAGCGGAATATTTATTTAACAATAAGAATATCGCAAGCCAGCCTTGCCAGCAACATGAAACCCGAACCAGAGCCAGAATTGTCAGCCCTCGACAAAGGACCAGACCTAAAATGACTGCGTTGATCTTGGGGCTTGTCGCAGCCCTCGCTTGGGGCACCCATGATGTTTGCGTGCGTTATGTCAGCCAAAACAATGGCATTTTCGCGCCGCTCGTCTGGGTTCTGGCCTTCGGCCTTATCATCGTGACACCGATCAGCGCCTATGCTGGGCTGCACGCGCCCGAGGGGGGCGACATCGGCTTGGCGGTTTTGGCTGGTCTTTGCTTTGGCGTTGGCGGCACCGCGCTCTACCGCGCCTTTTCTATCGGCCCGGTGCGGCTGGTGGCGCCGGTGATCGGGGCCTATCCGATTCTCTCGGTGGGCTGGGCCAGCCTCAATGGCGCGCCCACGACAGCGCTCGAATGGATCATGGTCGGCCTCATCATCTGCGGCGTGGCCTACATCGCCCAGAGCGATGCCGGTCACGACCATGCCGAGGCCCCAAGCCCCCTGCCCGCCATCGCCTGGTCGCTGCTGGCCGCCGTGGGCTTTGCCCTGACCTTCGCCATCGGGCACAAGGCCACGGCGACGGGCGGCGAATTGCTGCTCTTGGCCCCGACCCGCGCCGCCGCCCTTGTGGTGGTGTTGGGCTTTGCGCTCGCGCTGCGTGCGCCTCTCGCCCTCACCCGCCGCCACACGCCGCTGCTTATCTTGATGGGCACACTCGACGCGCTGGCCATCGGCTGCGTGATTGGCGCAGGTCAGACCGCGCGGCCCGAATTCGCCGCCATCGGCGCCTCGACCTTTGGCGTGATCACGGTGCTCTTTGCGGCCATCTTCCTGCGCGAACGCCTGCGCGGCTCGCAATGGCTGGCGGTGCTGGGCGTCTTTACCGCCATTGGCGTGCTTGGCGGCGGGCACTGACCCGCCGCTTTCCTCGGTCTTCACAGATGCAAAAACCTCAGCCCTCGGCGATCAACAACGCGGCGGCCAGAAATTTGCGCCCGTCATCGAACACCGGCGGCTTTTCCCCCCGCCACCGCGCAGAGATGGGCCGCTCGGGCCGCGCGCCCGCCAGCAACTGCCGCAACGCCTGATCACTGTCCGCGGCAATCGCGCGATAGCGCTTGCGCATATTGTCGTGGAACGTATCGCGGTGCAGCGCCTCCATCCGCAGATGAAACAAGGACGAGCGGCTGCGCGGCTTGAACACCAGTCCACCCGCCACCTCAGGCGCAGTCCGCCACAGGGTCAGCGCCCGCTTTTGCAACTGCTCCGCCCGCGCGCCCTGCCCGGCATCCCGCGCCAGTACCGCAAGATTGGCAAGGCTTGTCGCCCACCGCAAATCCCGCGCACCGAAAAACAGCCGCGCCACCCATCCGGCCCGCCGCAGCATCCGGGCTGCCCCCAAACGGTCGCCCGCCTGATAACAGGCACAGCCCGCCTCGGTCAGACGTTCCCAGACCAGATCAGCCCGCGACCAGCCCGCCGCCCGCGCCACCTGCATTTCGGCGTCGCCGCGCTCAAAGCCCCAGGTACGCGGCGCGAACATGTTCATTTCCACGAAGCTCATGGGCAGGCCCCTCCATTGCGGTGTTTCCGGTTTCCAACACATAGGCATGATGCGCCAGTTCCAACGCCAGTTCGGCATTCTGCTCCACCAGCACCACCGACAGCCCCTGCGCGTTGATCTCTTCGATGATCCGCGCGATTTCTTCGACGATCACCGGGGCCAGCCCCATCGACGGCTCATCCATCAGCAACAAACGCGGCTTTGACATCAGCGCGCGGCCAATTGCCAGCATCTGCTGCTCGCCCCCCGACATGGTCTGCGCCCGCTGCACCCGCCGTTCCCGCAGGCGCGGGAAACGGTCATAGACCTGCTCCAGATCGCGCTCGATCTCGGGCTTGTCGCGCCGCAGAAACGCGCCGGTGCGCAGATTTTCCTCAACCGTCATATCCTTGAAGATACGCCGCCCTTCGGGCACATGCGCGATGCCATGCGCCACCACCTTATGCGCGGGCAGATGATCAATGCGCGTCCCCTCAAACAGGATTTCCCCCGCCACAATCGGGATCATCCCCGACATGGCGCGCAGCGTCGTGGTCTTGCCCGCGCCATTGCCACCGATGATGGTCACGATCTTGCCCTCGGGCACGGCAATGGAAATATCGCGGATCGCGTTGATCTTGCCATAGTTGACGGCGATCTTGCGCATCTCAAGCAACATGGCGCGCGCCTCCCAGATAGGCCTCGATCACCGCCGGATGATGCCGGATATCCGCCGGCCCCCCTTCGGCCAGAAACTTGCCGAAACTCATGCAGGTGATGGTATCACACAGCCCCATGATCGCCTGCATGTCATGCTCCACCAAAAGGATCGTGATCCCATCCGCCTTGAGGCGGCGCATCAGCTCCATCATCTGCCGCGTCTCTTCAGGGTTCATGCCGGTGAATGGCTCATCCAGCAGCATCACATCGGGATGGCTGGCATAGGCCACCGCCAGCCCCAAAGCGCGCTGATGCCCATGCGACAGATCCCCGGCCCGCTCCTCGGCCAGATCGCCCAAACCAAAGAACTCAAGCGCTTCGCGCGCCCGCGCCTCTGCCCCACGCCGATCCTCGCGGTCCCAGCCGATGATCGCGGCAAAGATATTGGGCCGGAACGGCATATGCGTGCCCACCAGCGCGTTTTCCAACACCGTCAACTCGGCAAAAAGCGTCGAGTGCTGGAATGTCCGCACCACACCGCGCCGCGCCACCTCATGCATCGCTAGGCCGGAAATATCCTCGCCCCTGAGCAGGATTTGACCAGACGTCGGCGTATAGAACCCCGAGATCATGTTGAACGTGGTGGTTTTGCCCGCGCCATTAGGCCCGATCAGCCCATGGATACTGCCATGCGCCACTTTGAACGACAGCCCATCCACCGCCATCAACCCGCCAAAGCGCATGGTCAGGCCGCGCATTTCTAGAAAATCGGTCATGCTGCGGCCTTTCTATCGGGTTTCGCCGTGGCTTTGCGCGGCAGGATTTTCTGAACAATGCTCTCCAACCCATTGGGAAGAAACAGGATCGACAGGATCATGATGGCCCCGTAAAACAGCGGCCGCGCCTGTTCGAACCCCATCCCCCGCAGCACGACCTCATTGATCACCGTCAGCAGGACACAGCCCAGAATGGGGCCGTAAAACGTTGTCGTCCCCCCCACGATGGCCCAGGTCAGCACAAACACCATCACTTCGATGTCAAAGGAATTGGGGTTCACCGTGCCCACGTAATGCGCCTGAAGCGCCCCCGCGATCCCGGCAAAGCCCGAGGCGATGGCAAAGGCCAGCGTGCGATAGGCCCGAAGATTCACCCCCGACGCCTGCGCCAGCTTGTCCTGCCAATGCACCGCGTGAAAGGTCAGGCCCACGGGTGATTTCTCGATCCGCCACAGCACCCAGAGGCAGACAGCAACAATCGTCCCGGCAAAGTAGTAATAAGACACCGGCTCGAAGAAATCGAAACTGTAAAACCCAAGCGAGAAATCCGGCATCGGATCAATCCCCGAAATGCCACGCGCGCCCCCGAAGGGTTCGCGAAACCGCTTCCAGATCAGGCGGATGATCTCGCCCGCCGCGAAGGACCCGATCAGGAAATAAAACCCCTTCATCCGGAACAGCGGAAAGGACAAGAGCACCGCCAAAAGCGCCGCCGTAACCCCGCCCAGGATCATGCCCACCGGCACCGGCACGCCCAGGTTCTTGGTCATGAGAGCCGAGGCATAGGCCCCCACCCCCATGATCACCACATGCCCCAGCGACCATTCTCCAGTCAGCGTGAGCAACCGGTAGGACATGACCAAGAGGATATTGATCACCAGAAAGACAAGAATTTCCTGTTGCGAGAAACTCAGGCCATGCGGCAGCGCGATCAGCGCGGCAGCACCCAAAAGGAACATCACCGGCTTAAGCACGATCCGCACTCCCGAATAGGCCCGTAGGCTTGACGATCAGCACCACCAGCATAAGCGACAGACCCACGATATCGGCTACCACCCCATCCGAGAATGTGGTGACGAACGTATGGACAAAGGCATAGACCACCGAGGCGATGATTGCCCCCTCCAGCGACCCGACCCCGCCCACGATGATGACGATAAAGGCCGTGACAATCACCGAATGGCCCATATGCGGGTTGACCGAAACCAGCGGCGCCGTCAGCGCGCCCGCCACCCCCGCCAGCGCCGCGCCGATGAACATGGCGATGCGCGCGGTTTGCGTGATCGAAATCCCCTGCAACGCCGCCGCCTCCGGATCTTGTGCCGAGGCGCGCAGCGCCCAGCCAAACCGCGTCCGCTTTAGGAAATACCACAGCGCGCTCAACAAAACGACCGCCGCCACGATCACATAGATGCGCGCCACCGGTAGCCCCACCTTGTCAGAGATGCGCCAGACCTCTTGTGTCACGGGCGGAATATGCTCCATCCGCACGCCAAACCCCATCACCGCCAGCGATTGCAGGATCATCAGAAACCCGATCGAGGCCACCAGACCGCCCAGCGGATTGCCCTTGAGCGGTCGAAACAGCCCGCGCTCCATCACAAGCCCCAGCATGCCCACAAAGATCATGCCAATGGGCACAGCCACAAAGAACGGCAGGTGCATGTCAGCATAAAGCGCCACCACCGCATAGGCCCCGGCCATGAACAACTCGCCATGGGCGAAATTGATCACGCCCATGACGCCAAAGATCAGCACAAGGCCAACGGCCACCAAAGAAATATAGCTTGCTGCATAGACGGCGTTCAGGCCGGTCTGCGCCAGGAGTTCCATCATCGGAATGCTCGAATTTTAGAGAGGAAGGATAACAGCGCCCGCGTGCCGGGCGCTGTCCTGAACGTGCATCAGCCGCGCTGATCCCACATCTGGCCATAGGCCTGCATATGCTTGATCAAAAGATCGCCATGGCGGCTATACCAGTCGGGGATCGAGCGGAATTCCTTGATCACGGCCTTGCCGTTTTCAATCGCCACCACCGGCCAATCGCCGACCAGCGCATTGTCGATACCAAAAAGCTCGGTGCCCCACCATTCCGCCTCGCCAAAGGCGTGGTTGCCGGGGCCGTCTTTCATTGCCGCCAGCACCGCCTCGGGATCGGCAGAGCCTGCCTTTTCCGCCGCGACCTTCCACAGATCCATGATCGAGGCATATTCCCAGCTTACCGCGCCCCACTGACCGGGATGCCGCTTGTTGTATTCGGCATAAAATCCGTTGGGGTCCTGGAAATTTACGCTCTCGGCATTCAGCGCCGGATCGTCAAAATCGGGGAACTGGAAAATGAACCCTTCCATGAATTCCTTGGATGTCTTGGCGATCATTTGGTCATAGAAATCCGCCGTACAGCTGATGATCTGACCCTTGAAATTCTGCTGGAACAGTTGCTCTGCGATGGGGTGCACATAATCCGAATAGCACGTATCGAGACAGATGATATCGGGGTTCTTGGCCATCAACCGCGTCACCACCGGTGCAAAATCCGTGGTGGCCGGATCAAACAGCAACGGCTCATCCAGCATCTCGATCCCTGCCGCCTCAAAGGCCGCAAGATAGGTGGCCACCGACGGCAGGCCAAGCGCGTCATCCTGCGCGCACATCACCGCCGTCTTCAATTCCGGCTTGTTCTGCGCCAGCCACTCGACACCCGTCACATTATAGATGGGATGCACCTCGGCCGGGGCCAACAGTGTCTTGGTATCGGGCGACAGATCCGACGGCAGCAACGTCGAAAAGAGCATCCCCGTGCGCTCTGCCACCGGCTGCACACCGGGCCAAGGATCGCCGCCCAGCATCATGATAAAGCTCACGCCATCCTCACGGATCAGCTTGGTTGCCCCGGTGCGCGCCTTGGCGGGATCGTATTCCTCGTCATAGGCCACAAATTCAACCGGATGCGCCCCATCCGCCAGCGTGATCCCGCCCGCGGCATTGACCCGCTCGGCCCAGATCATGCAGCCATCAAGGCCCGGCTTGCCCCAGGCCGCCACAGCCCCCGTCAAAGGGGCCAGAAACCCGATCTTGATCGGTTCACCCGCCGCCAGCGCCACCTTCGGCAGGCCAAGCGCGGCAGTCGCCGCTGCGGAGGTTTTCAGAAAGGTCCGACGTGTGAACCCCTTAGAGATATATTTGGAAAGCATGCGTTCCTCCAACTGTTGGCACCGCGCGATATCGCGCAGCAGAGCGAAGCCAAGGACGACCTGTTTTGGTTCATTACCAATCCCAGAGACTATACCAGTTTCCGAAATTGGTTTCGGCTCACCAGCAAAGGCTAGCAAAGCGATTTGAAACTCACAAGAAAATTTGTTTCTTAGAGTTATAATTTACCCCACCTATCCCGCCAAATCTCTCATATTGCTCAGAATTTTAACTGGGTCGTTTTAGAGGCATCCGACCAATCTGCGCCCGCAGCCCGCAAAACTGGTCCGGAAGGGGATCGAAATTGGTTCCATGCCGCTGACCTGCGGCTTGTGCAGGGAACCGGTTCCGCCTAGATTTGCTGCAAACGGCCCCCGCGCCACACGAAGGACCCCGCTACGATGGCCAACCAGAGCACCACAGCCCAGCTTGTCACCAGCCATTCGGTCGGGGCCACCGTGCAGGTGGTGATCGACAGCCTCTTTGCCCGCATCAAATCCGAGGAATATCCCGAGGGCGCGCGCCTGCCGTCAGAACGTACGCTCTCGTCCGAATTGGGCGTGGCCCGCAACACCGTGCGCGATGCGCTCGATGTGCTTGAGGCGCGCAACATCATCCGCCGCCGTGCCGGATCGGGCAGCTTTGTCACGTACAAAAGCGAACTCACCCGCACCCCCAGCCGCAGCGCGCTTGCCGAAAATACCAGCCCGCTTGATCACCTTGTCGTGCGCGGCATTCTAGAGCCCGAGATGATCCGCCTCGCGGTCATCAACATGACGCCGCGCGACATCATGGAGCTCGACGACATCCTCACCCGAATGGAGGCGATCAGCACCGACGCCGCCGAATTCGTCGCCTGCGAAGAGGATTTCTATCGCAAAATCGCGGCGGGCACCGGCAATCCCCTGCTTGCCTCCTGCTATGATCTGGCGATCGAGGCCTGTTTGCAAACGCATCGCTCCACCATGATGCGGCGGCATCTCACGCCCAAACGCATCGAGGATTACCAGAAACGCTATAACGCGCTTTTCAACGCGATTTCTTCGCGCGATGTGGAAACCGCCGTAGAATACATCAAGCTGCACCTGATCGAGGAACAAAAAACCCTGCTGCAAGAGGACTAAGCGCAGGACGGCGCAGCCGCCTCAGCTCACCACCAGCCGCGCCTCAAGACAGGCCTTGCCCGCCCCCTGCCCGTGCCGCTGATGCCAAAGCTGGCCAAGGGCCGCCATTTCCGCCCGCAACAGCGGCTCATGCCGCGCCAGCCAATCGGGGATTGACCCGAAACCAACGATCCGCGCCTTGCCGCGTTGGATTTGCACCACCGGCCAATCGCCAATCAGCGTATGATCAAGGCCAAACATATCCTGCCCCCACCATTGCGCCGGGCCAAAGGCGTGGTTGACCTCGCCCAATTGCCGCATCGCCGCCAGAACCGAGACTGAATTGACCGTTCCCGCCCGCTCGACCGCCGATTGCCAGATATCAAGGATCGCGGCATATTCCCAACTCACCGCCGTCCAACTGCCCGGAAACCGCGCGTTGTATTCGTCATAAAACGCCTGCGGCTGGTTAAAGAAAAACGCCTTTTCCGCCAGCGCCGGATCGTCGAAATCGGGAAACTGGAACAGGAATCCTTCCATGAACTCGGGCGAGGTAAGCGCGATCAACTGCTCATAGCAATCCGCCGTACAGCTCAGGATTTGGCCCGCATAGCCCTGATGATAGGCATATTCCGTCATCGCATGCACCATCGGCGTATAGCTTGTACACCAGCACAGCATATCGGGTGCCGCCGCCAGCATCGGGGCCACCACCGCAGGGGCCGATGCCGTGCCCGGATCATACCGAATTTCCTCGATGATCTCGATGCCCACCGCCTTGAACGCCGCGCGATAGGCGGCCAGCGCCGGCAGGCCCAACGCATCGGTCTGCGCACAGAGCGCCACGGTCTTGATCTCGGGTCGGTTCTTGGCAATCCATTCCACCGCCGTCACCGTATAGATCGGCAGCGATTCGCCCGGCGCAATCAGATAGGGCGTGTCCGGCGACAGATCACTGGTCAGCAAGGACGAGGTCAGCACCTTCTGCCCCATCAGGTAATCGCGCACCTCCGTGAACGAATCGCCCCCCAGCATCATTACCAGCGCCGCATCATGTTCCTGCACCAGATGCCGCGCCCCGGTCAGCGCATCCGCCCCGTCATATCCGCAATCATAGGATTCGAGCCGCACCGGGAATCGCCGCCCCCCCATCAGCACGCCCCCCGCCCGGTTGAGCCAATCCACCCACAACCGACAGCCCTGCAATCCCGGCAGGCCCCACGATTCGACCGGACCACTCAAGGGGGCCAGAAAGCCGATGGTCAGCGTCTTGCGCATGCCCACCGAAAACCGGGGCAACGCGCTCTGAATGGCCAGACGTTGTGCAAAACTCGAATTTGACATGAGCAATTTCTAGCAGGTTCCCGGCATTGCGCCAGCGGTTCATGGGAAAATATTATTCTTGGAAAGAAAAATTATTGACAAGCCCGCCCCCACAACTTCAATCTGGCATGAACCAAAGGCACCAATACCTGAATATTGGTCCATACCAGCTTGGAGGGCAACATGACCAAAAAACGAATTGCAATCATCGGCGCAGGACCATCGGGCCTGGCCCAATTGCGGGCCTTCCAATCCGCCGCCGCCAAAGGCGCAGAGATCCCCGAAATCGTGTGCTTTGAAAAGCAGGATAACTGGGGCGGCCTCTGGAACTACACCTGGCGCACCGGCCTTGATCAATATGGCGAGCCGGTTCATGGCTCGATGTATCGCTACCTGTGGTCGAACGGCCCCAAAGAAGGCCTTGAATTCGCTGACTATTCCTTTGAGGAACATTTCGGCAAGCAAATCGCCTCTTACCCGCCCCGCGCCGTGCTCTTTGATTATATCGAAGGCCGCGTGCTCAAGGCCGGTGTGCGCGACCTCATCCGCTTTTCCACCGCCGTCCGCTGGGTCGAGAAGGACGGCGAGAAATTCAACGTCACCGTTTGCCATCTCCCCGAGGATCGCACCTATACCGAAACCTTCGATCACGTGATCGTCTGTTCGGGCCATTTCAGCACGCCCAACGTGCCCTATTTCCCCGGCTTCGAGAATTTCAAAGGCCGCGTGCTGCACGCCCACGACTTCCGCGATGCGCTGGAATTCAAGGACAAGGACATCCTCATCGTCGGCACCAGCTATTCCGCCGAAGACATCGGCTCGCAATGCTGGAAATACGGCTGCAAATCCGTGACCGTCAGCCACCGCACCGCCCCCATGGGCTTCAAATGGCCGGACAACTGGCAAGAGGTGCCGCTCCTGCAAAAGGTCGAGGGCAACACCGCCTATTTCAAGGATGGCACCACCAAGGATGTGGATGCCGTGATCCTCTGCACCGGCTACAAACACCATTTCCCCTTCCTGCCCGACGATCTGCGCCTCAAGACCGCCAACCGCCTTGCCACCGCCGATCTTTACAAGGGCGTGGCCTTTGTGCGCGAACCTGCGCTCTTTTACCTCGGCATGCAGGACCAGTGGTTCACCTTCAACATGTTCGACGCGCAGGCATGGTGGGTGCGTGACGCCATCATGGGCCGCATCGCCATTCCCGACCAAGCGACAATGGAGGCGGACGTTGCCGACCGTGTCGCCCGCGAGGACGCCGGACAGGATGACTATGACGCGATCTGGTATCAGGGCGATTACGTCAAGGAACTGATCGACGAAACCGATTATCCCAGCTTTGACGTCGAAGGTGCCTGTCAGGCCTTCAAGGAATGGAAGGGCCACAAGAAGAAAGACATCATGGGCTTCCGCAACAATTCCTATAAATCGGTCATCACCGGCACCATGGCGCCCCTGCACCACACGCCGTGGAAAGACGCGCTCGACGACAGCCTCGAAGTTTACCTCCAGAACTGAGTTTCCCTACCTGAGGTGGGCGGCCCTGCGCTGCCCACCCTTTTTTTGCCTCTGCATGGGGGCTTGATCTTGGCCGCGCGTCGGCGCATGCACAGGGCTATGTTGCATCCCTGCCCTCAGCCCGATTTTCCTTGATGCCGATAGCCCTCGACAGTCTTGCGGCGCTCGCCGCCCTGCCCTTTGACGAGGTGATCGATGTCCGGTCCCCAGCCGAATATGCCGAGGATCACATCCCCGGCGCGCTGAACCTGCCGGTGCTCTCGAACGAGGAACGCGCCCGCGTGGGCACCATCTATGTGCAACAGGATCGCTTTCTCGCCCGCAAAATCGGTGCGGCCCTCGTCTCGCGCAATGCCGCAGCCCATCTTGAGGGCCCGCTTGCGGATCGTCATGGCGGCTGGCGTCCGCTGGTCTATTGCTGGCGTGGCGGGCAGCGCTCTGGGTCCTTCACCGTCATCCTGCAACAGATCGGCTGGCAGGCCGAAACCGTCAAAGGCGGCTATCAATCCTACCGCCGCCTTGTCGCCCGCGCCCTTTATGAAGAGCCGTTTGCCGCCCCCGTCCGCCTGATTGACGGCGGCACCGGCACCGGCAAGACCCATCTCTTGAGCCATCTCGCTGCCCTTGGCGCGCAAGTGATCGACCTTGAGGATCTCGCCGCGCATCGTGGCTCGGTCTTTGGCCCCGTCGCGGGCGGGCAACCCTCGCAAAAGTCATTCGAAAGCGCGCTTGCCGCCTGCATGGCCCGGCTTGATCCCAACCGCCCGGTCTATATCGAGGCCGAAAGCAGCCGCATCGGGCGCATCACCCTGCCCCCCATGCTGGCCCGCGCCATGCGCAGCGCCCCCGTGATCCGGATCAATGTGCCGCTTGCCGCCCGCGTGTCCAATATCTGCACTGATTACACAGACCTTATCGCCGATCCCAACCGGCTTGACGCGATCCTCTCTCGGCTGGTGCAATATCACGGTCATGCGCAAGTGGACCAATGGCGCGCCCTTGCCGCCACGGGCGATTTTCCCACCCTCGTGGCGCAACTGATCGAGACCCATTACGACCCGCGCTACATCCGCAAACCCCGCCCTGAAGGCATCACGCCACTCGAACTGCCCGATCTGTCAGAGGCAACGCTACAAGCGGCAGCAAAGGGCTTGATCCAGAGCGGGTAGGCTTGGGTTTACTGTTGACCACTAAGCCGGGCGGGTCGCTGGGCCAGGGACTAGCGAAGCAACATCCGCGGCTGCCACTTTATGCGTGCCAAGTCCGTGTGACCTCTCAGCGAGGCACTCCCTCTCAAAATCGCTAGGCCGCCACGCCAAAGGCGTGCCGGGATAAAGCGGCGCACCTTCGGTGCGACGGACGGCCCAGCGATCCGCGCGGCGGGCTTCGCCCTTGATTCCGCGCGGGGGAACCCGCGACCCTCACCCCTTCACCACAATCCCCACCGGCCCTGCCACAACCCGCCCGATCACCGCCGCCACATGCCCCGCAGCACGCAACCGCGCCACTGACTCCTCTGCCTCTCCACCATCGACCGCCGCCAGCATCCCGCCCGCCGTCTGCGGATCATGCAGCAACGCCACCCGCGCGCCCGCGCCGCCCGTCACCGGTGCCGCCGCCACATTCGCCGCCCAGATGGTCGACCGCACGCCCACCGCCGCCAACGCCTCGGCCCCATCGTAAACCGGCACCGCCGCCAGATCGACCTCGGCCGCAACACCCGAGGCCCGGCACATGGCCATCAAATGCCCCGCCAGACCAAAGCCGGTTACATCCGTCATCGCATGTGCCCCCGACAGTATCTCCGCCGCCGCCCCCTGCGGCACCTGCAAAGCCGCGAGCAGCGCCGCAATATCGCGCCCATCCGCCAGCCCACGCATCTCAGCCGCCAGCAGCACGCCCGACCCGATGGGCCGCGTCAGGATCAGCGCATCGCCCACCCGCGCCCCCGCCACCGTGATCGCGTCGCGCTCGAGCAGCCCCGTGACCGTAAACCCGATGCTGGCCTCCGCCCCCAAGGTGGAATGCCCGCCCACAATCTCGGCACCGCTTGCGCGCAGCGCCTCCCCCGCCTGCGCCATGATCTCGGCCATGGTGCGCGCCTGCAAACCTTCCGACATGCGCGGCACAGTCACAGAAACCAGCGCCGCCTGCGGCTTTGCCCCCATCGCCCAGACATCACCCAAGGCATGCAGCGCCGCAATCCGCGCCATCACCCCCAGATCCTCGGTAAATCCCCGCAGATGATCCGTGGTCAACACTTGCCGCACGCCGCCAACCATGATCACCGCCGCATCATCCCCCGGCCCGGTCACGATATCCGCCCGCGCCGGGGGCTGTTCCTGCGCCAAGACTGCGGACAACACCCCCGGGGCCACCTTGGCCCCGCACCCCCCACACAGCGGCTCTGGCCCCAGATCGCCCAAGGCCCGCACAGCCGGGGCCTCTGCCGCGCCCATCACCGGCAAATCGCCGAATTGCACCATGAATTTGCGGTCGATCCGATCCTTCAACCGCCAGAGCAACCGCCCGCCAAAGGCCATCCCCATCTTTTCCGCCAGGGCCGATTTTTCGCCCAAGGAAATCAGCTTGAGGTAATCGCGCTGCGGATGAAAGGCCCGCGTTGTCCCCCCGCTCAACACCGCGCGCAGATTGTCGCGCAGCACCGGGGCCGCGCGCACGGCATATACCCCGGCCTTGGGGCGCGGCGCATGGGTCAGATGCGCGCAATCTCCGGCGGCAAATATCGCCTCTTGCCCCTCAACCCGCAAATCCGACCCCACGCGCAAAAACCCATCCGCCGTCACCGGCAATCCGGTCTTTGCCAGCCAGCCATGCGCCCGCGCCCCCGCCGCCCCGGCCACAAACCCCGCCGCAATCTCTGTGTCATCGCCCAAGGTCACGCCCACGCCCGTAACCTGCGCCACGTCACCGCCCGTCACAATCCGCACGCCCGCCGCTACGCAGGCGCGCGTCAGACGCGGGCGAATGACCGGTGCCCCCGGCGCAATCTCTGCTGACCGCTCGATCAGCGTCACCTCGGCGCGCCCGGCAACGCCCTTCAACCGATAAGCCATCGCCATCGCCAATTCGATCCCGGCAATCCCGCCGCCAATCACCGCCGCTTGCGGCGCGGCCCCATCGGCCACCCGGCGCAAAAACTCCTCCCACGCCCCGGCAAAGGGGCCAAGCGGCTTGGCCGCGACACCATGCTCAGCGAACCCCGGCACCTGTGGCATGCCCGAATGAATGCCCACATCGACCGAGGCCACGTCAAACCCGATCTCGCCCCGCCCCGCGACCGTCACCCGGCCCGCGCCCGCATCAATTCCTGTCACGGCACCCACGATCAGCCGCGCGCCCGCAAAGCGCGCCAGCCGCACCAGATCAATCTCCAGCTCCTCGCGCCGGTAATGCCCTGCCACCAATCCCGGCAACATGCCCGTGTAGGGCGCCACCGGATTGGGGTCGATCACCGTCAGCCGCGCCCCCGGCAGCTGGTCCATTCCCCACATCCGCAGCACCAGCGCATGCGCATGCCCCCCCCCGATCAGAACCAGATCGCGGGTCAGGGGAACAGAGGCAGGCATCATGGGACATTCTCCGGTTTTCGGCTACCGGGATAAGCCAAGCCGCAGCACAGGAAAAGCGGCGAATGCGCGCGCCTCAGCCGCCCTTAAGCCGCTTGAGCAACACAACTTCGCTATCGGGCTTAATCGGCGTGAACCAACTGTCGTTATAGACGCGCCCGTCGATCGACACTGACACGCCGCGCTCCAACTCTGCGCGCAGGCCGGGGAATGTCTCGCCCAACCCGTCAAGCAGTTCGCGCAAGGTGGCGGCCTCTACCGCCACCTCGCGTTGGCCTTCCGCGCTCTCGGCCAAAGACCCCCAGAGCACGACCTTGACCATCAGCCCTTTGCCGCCTGAATCGCCGCCAACACCCGCGGCGGCGACATCGGCAGCTGCGTCATCCGCACCCCCGCCGCCGCCGAGACCGCATTGGCCACCGCCGCAAGCGGCGGCACAATCGGCGTTTCGCCCACACCGCGCACGCCGTAGGGATGGCCGGGGTTGGGGATTTCCAAAATCACCGTGTCGATCATCGGCAGGTCAGAGGCCACGGGAATGCGGTAATCAAGGAAGCCTGCGTTTTGCAGAATCCCATCCTCGCCATAGATATATTCCTCGTTCAGTGCCCAGCCGATGCCCTGCACGGCACCGCCCTGAAACTGTCCTTCAACATAGGCCGGATGCACCGCGCGGCCCGCATCCTGAAACACCGTGTAGCGCAGGATTTTGGTGGCTCCGGTATCGGGATCAACCTCGACATCCACCATATGCGTGCCAAAACTCACGCCCGCGCCCTCGGCTGTCACCTCATGGTGCCCGGCAATCGGCCCGCCGGTATTGCTGGCCACGGCGGCAATCTCCTTGATGGTCATGGGGGGGAATTTACCGGCATTGGGGCCGGCCGGGCGCGCAGCCCCGTCTTCCCATTCGACCGCCTCTTCGTCGATACCCCATATCATCGCGGCACGTTTGCACATCTCGCGCTTGGCGGCACGCGCCGCCTCAATGGTGGCCAGACCCACGGCAAAGGTCACACGGCTGCCGTCCGTCACCTCGTTCTGGCCCAGCGATCCGGTATCGGCAATCACCGTGCGCACCTGATCATAGGGAATGCCCAGTTCTTCGGCGGCCATCATCGTCATCGAGGCGCGCGAGCCGCCAATGTCGGGATTGCCCTCCGACACCGTCACCGTTCCATCCGGCGTTACATTCAGGCTCACACAGGTATCGCCACCAAAGTTGAACCAGAACCCGCAAGCCACACCGCGCCCTTGGTTTTCGCCCAAGGGGGCTGTCCAATGCGGATGCGTATGGGCCGCCTCCAAGGTCGCCATCAGGCCAATCGCCGGATAGGTCGGGCCGTAAGAGGCGCGCGTGCCCTCTTTCGCCCCGTTCATCAACCGCACCGCCAGCGGATCAAGGTCAAAACCCTTGGCCAATTCGTCAATCGCGCTTTCCACCGCAAAGGCCGCCATTGGCGCGCCGGGGGCGCGATAGGCGGCCGCCTTGGGCCGGTTCGTGACCACGTCCCAGCCAACGGTTTTGACATTTTCCAGATCATAAGGCGCAAAGGCCGACATCGAGCCCATATCCACCGGCGACCCCGGATAGGCCCCGCCCTGATAGCGCAATTCGGCAAAACCAGCGGTGATCCGGCCATCTTTCTTCATGCCGATGCGCACATCAATCGAGGTAGACGAGGTCGGCCCCGTGGCGCGCAGCACCTCAGACCGGCTCATCACCATCTTGACCGGGCGGCCCGATTTCTTGGCCAGCATCAACGCGACCGGCTCAAGGAAAACCACCGTCTTGCCACCAAAACCGCCGCCGATTTCGCTGGCCGTCACCCGCAATTGCCCCTGCTCCATCCCAAGGATCGCGGCACAGACATTGCGCACCATGTAATGCCCTTGTGTGCAGACCCAAAGATCGGCCTGCCCATCCGCGCTCATCGTCGCCAGACAGGCATGCGGCTCGATATAGCCCTGATGCGTGGCCCCGGTGCGATAGGTCCGCTCGACCACGCGGTCAGCCTTGGCCAAACCGGCCTCGATATCGCCATGTCCGAACTCAACCCGCGAGATGACATTGCCCGAATATCCCTCGGGCACCGTTTCCTGCTGCGCGCCCTCATGCAGCACCGGCGCGCCGGGCTTCATCGCCGCGTCCACATCCGTCACATGCGGCAGAACCTCATACTCCACCTCGATAAGCTTGAGCGCCTTTCGCGCCACCGCCGCGGAATTGGCGGCAATCGCGGCCACCGCGTGCCCATCATAAAGCGCCTTGTCGCCCGCCATGCAATTGTCAATCACATCGGCCACGTGGTCTGGCACATCACCGAAATCGGCGCGCGTCACCACCGCCTTGACTCCCGGAAGCGCCTCGGCCTTGCTCGTGTCAATCCGCAGAATGCGCGCATGGGCATGCGGGCTGCGCAGAACGCGCCCCGTCAACATCCCCGGTGCCACCATATCCGCGCCAAAGCGCGCCCGCCCGGTGACCTTGTCGATGCCGTCAGGCCGGTTGGGCCGCGTGCCCACAACCTTGAAATCCTTGGTTTTCTTGGTGTCATCCAAAGCCATTACGACGCCCTCCGCATGTCCGCCGCCGTTTCCATCACAGCGCGGATGATCTTGTCATAGCCGGTGCAGCGGCACAGATTGCCCGCCAGCCAATAGCGCACTTCTTCCTCAGACGGGTCCGGGTTGCGCTCCAGCAGCGATTTCGCCGCAACAAGGATGCCCGGCGTACAGATGCCACATTGCAGCGCTGCCATCTCGATGAACTTCTTTTGCAACGGGTGCAGCACCTCGCCCGCTGCCATACCCTCGATCGTGGTGATCTCGCAGCCCTCGGCCTCGGCCCCCAGCATCAGGCACGAACACACAAGCCGCCCATCCACCGTCACCGAACAGGCGCCGCAATCACCAGTGCCACAGCCCTCTTTGGTGCCCGTCAGGCCCAGTTCGTCGCGCAGCACATCCAGCAGCGTCGCCTCTGCATCACAGAGAAACTCGGTCTCGTCGCCATTGACCTTTGTCGTCACATGTATCCGGCTCATACCTTGTCTCCTTTCGCGCGCGTCTCGGCGATCACCGCCGCCCGTCGGGCCAGAACCCCCGCCACATGGCGGCGAAACTCAACCGTGCCGCGCTTGTCCTCTATCGGGGTGGCCGCCTCGGAACAGGCCGCCGCCAAATCTGTCAGCGCCGCCTCATCAAGCGCCCGGCCCATGATGGCCTCTGCCGCCGCGTCAACCAGCATCACCTTGGGGCCAACCGCCCCCAAGGCCACTCGCGCGGCAGACACTTTGTCCGCGTCATCGAAACTCAGCGACACGCCACAGCCCACCACTGCGATATCCATCTCGGTGCGCGGGATGAACCGCAGATAGGCATCACCCGACCGCGCGCCGCACGCAGGCAGAAAGACCGAGGCGATGAATTCGCCCGCCGCCAGCGTCGTCTTGCCCGGTGACTTGGGAATATCAATCACCGCCACGTCACGCGGGCCCTTGGGGCCCACAACCCGCACAACGGCCCCCGCTGCCACCATAGCTGGCACCGAATCCGCCGCAGGCGAGGCGTTGCAGAGATTGCCCGCCAAAGTGGCCCGCCCCTGCACTTGGGTCGAGCCGATAAGCCCCGCCGCCTCGACCACACCGGGCCAATCCGCGACCAGCCCCGCATGCTCGCCCATCTCGGCCCCTGAAACAGCCGCGCCAATGCGCCAGCCGCCCGCTTCAGCCGTGATCGCCTTCATGCCCGCAATGCGCTTGATGTCGACCACCAGTTCCGGCTCGACCATCTCAGAGCGCAGCTTGACCAATAGGTCCGTGCCCCCCGCCAGCACATATGCCCCCTGCTCCGCCGCGAGCAGCCGCACTGCGGCCTCGACATCCTGAGGTGCCTCATAACGCATTTCGGCCATCCTTTCCTGTTCACTCTTGATCAGATCCCAATCAGACCTCGGCCTGACTCGATCCCATTTGCCTCGACTATCCCGCAACTCGCGCCCAGACGCAAACCGCTTGCCGACCTTTGAGCACCGGCGCGCGCCACATCGGCCTTGATCGAAAAGCGCCTTATCAACGCACAATTCCCGCGCTAAAATCGCCGTAATCCTTTTGCAATCTTATCGCCGTTACAGAGTACACGCATTCACAAGAGGTTATTCATGTCCGATACCGATAAGCGCCCCAAGCTCGACCGCGCCCGCCATGCGCTTTTGTTCGAACTGATCCGGCAACGCGGCATGGCACATTCTGTCTCGCACAGACACATCAGCCAGCCGGAAACCGATCCCTCCGACCTGCACCTCTTTGTTCAGGCCGCCAGCCGCTCCATCGCCCCCGAAGACGGGAAAACCCACTGACCGCTCAGCCGCGAAACCCTGTGGCCACCACGAATTTCTCGGAACTGTCCGCACGGGACGCGGGCGGCTTGACATTGGCCACCTTGTCGAACCGCTTTTTCAGCAGCGTCTGCAACTCGCCCTCGGCCCCACCTGCCAGCACCTTGGAGACGAACGTGCCACCCACCTCCAGCACGTCAAAGGCCAGATAGGCCGCCGCCTCACACAGCGCGATGATGCGCAAATGGTCCGTCTGCTTGTGACCAGAGCTTGAGGCCGCCATGTCCGACATCACCACATCGGCCTTGCCCCCCAGCCAGTCCTTGACCTGCTGATCGGCATCATCCGCCATGAAATCCAGCTGATGGATCTCGCAGCCCATGATCGGCTCGACCTCTTGCAGGTCAACCCCGACAATGCGCCCAATCGCCTTGCCCTGTTTCTCGCCAAGCGCATTGACACGCGGCACCGCCACCTGACACCAGCCCCCCGGCGCACAGCCCAGATCAAGCACCCGCGCGCCCGGCACCAGAAACCGGAACTTGTCGTCCAATTCCATGATTTTGAACGCCGCGCGTCCGCGATAGCCCTCAACCTGCGCGCGCTTCACATAGGGATCGTTCAATTGCCGCTGCAACCAACGCGTCGACGACGATGTACGCCCGCGCGCGGTCTTGACCTTGACCGTCAGATCACGCTGGCCCCGCCCCGAGGTGTTTTTCCCATCCGGTGTCTTGGCCATCTAGCCTGCCTCACACATTTTCAATTGTCAGTCCTTCATGGGCGATCTCAATCGATTCAATCGCCACCTCATTGCCCTTGGCCTTCGGATCGGCGGCTGTCAGCTTGACCGGAAAGGCGTTTTTGACCCGCCAGATCATCGTCGGCGCACCGCTTTGATCCAGCAAGGCGATCGTCATATCTTTGCGCTTGATCACGTTCATATTGATCTCGGCGAACCAGTCAAAGATCGAGTTATCCTTGATAAGGATTCCCTTTTTCATGGTGATATTGCTCGGTTTTAGTATACCCGGCATTTTTACCTGCGAAAACACGGGCGAATTGCCCGCGCGATAGTCAATCCTCTGATTGTCCGGATCCAGCCCAGAGACCTCTTGGAAATTCAGCTCCGCGGTATCCCATGTCACCCGGAAATAAAACTTCGGCAAAGGCCAGATGTTTTGCGATTGCGCCGATCCGTCATCCCCCATCTATCCGTCCCTTTCCGTCAACACGCCATCCGCCGCCATCTGGGCATACAGCATGCCTTCACGCAGGCCCCGGTCTGCCACGCTCAACCGATCCGTAGGCCAGCACCGCAGCAGCGCCTGCAAAATCGCCGCCCCCGACATGATCAGCGCTTGGCGGTCCTGACCGATACGCGGATCACGCCGCCGCCCCGCAGGCCCAAGCGCCAGATAGGACCGGATCACCCGATCAATCTCGTCGCTGGTCATGGTCAAGCCATCCACCTTGTTCCGGTCATAGCGCTTGAGGCCCAGATGACTGGCCGCAACGGTCGTCACTGTGCCAGAGGTGCCGACAATCTGAAACCCGTCCCGCGATTGCTCGTCCTTATAGGGGGCGAATTCGGCAAGGTTCTCTTCAAAGAACCAACTCATCAACGCAAACCGCGCCGCGTCATCCTCGACATCGCGAAATTGATCGCGCAACGTCGCCACGCCAAGCGGAACACTGATCCAATCCACGACCCGCGCCGCTGGCAGGCCAACGGGGCTGGCGTGAAACCCCAGATGCATGCGCATGATCGCGCGCCGCCGCTCGGAATGCGGCACCGCCGTCAGGTCGATCCACACCAGTTCCGTGGACCCGCCGCCAATATCCACCACCAGCAATTGATCGGTGCGTTGATTGACCAGCGGCGCACAAGAGACGACCGCCAATTGCGCCTCTTCTTGCGGCGCGATGATATCCAGCCTCAGCCCCGTTTCGCGCTCCACGCGCTGCATGAAATCGGCCCCGTTGCTGGCGCGCCTGCAGGCTTCTGTTGCAACCAGCCGCATCCGCGTCACCCCGTGACGCTTCAACTTTTGCTTGCAAACCCGGAGCGCCTGAATCGTCCGGTAAATCGACGCCCGCGACAAGCGGCCAGAGCCTTCCAGCCCTGCGCCCAACTGCACCGATTTCGAAAAGCTGTCCACGACTTTGAACTGATGACCCTCAGGTTGGGCAATCAGCATGCGGCAACTGTTTGTTCCCAGATCAAGTGCCGCATAGAGCGGCCCCCGATCCGGACGGGTCAGTGCGGGGCTCTCAACCGTGTTCGGGACCGCGCCCGCACTTTCGGGACGCTTGGGCGTCATCGCAACACGCCCTCCATTTCAAGTTATCCCCAAACTAGTCCGAAGCGCAGGCGCACGCAAGCGTTGCGAGGGGTCATGATGATGATGAGTATTTTTCGCAATTGCCCCCATGGCCCCTCTGGCGACGCGCCGCTACTGTGCGCAGGTCGCATGACGCGCCCGTTCTGTCGAAATCCGACCCTGCGCAACGTCGCACCTGCATTACGTAGGGACCACGAAGGAAAAAGGAATCAGCCATGGTTGACGTCACCATCGTTTACTGGCGGGACATCCCCGCTCAGGTCATCGTCGGCAAAGGCCGTCGCGGCAGCAAGGTTCAGCTGCCCGAACGGTTTGAGCAGGCCATCGACCGTGCAGCGATGAAATGCGGCGCAGCAGGCACCGATGCCTATCTCGCTGAATGGCGCAAGGCTGATCCCTATCCCATCGAAGGCGAACCCGACGCCGTCGCCCAATCCGAGGCGGCCCGGATCGACGCAGAATTCGATCAGGAGCGTATCAAGGCCCTGATCGCGAATGATGGCTGGGCGTGAATGCGCTCTGGAACTCTATGGGAGGCCGCGATGGCTCTGTTCAATTTCAAGAAGCGTGAGAAGTTCACCCCCGCCAATGGTCAGCTCGAGGCTTTCCTTGAGGGCTATTCCATCGAGGTGATGCCGCGCACCGCCGAAAAGGTCGAGAATTTCCGCGACCTTCTGCCCGCAGGCACCCGCGTCTACATCGCCCATATCGAAGGCACCCCGATCGAGGATATGGTCGCCACCGCCAAGCGTCTGGCCACCGATGGCTATCCCGTGATGCCGCACTTCCCGGCCCGCATCATCAAGGACCGCGCCACCCTCGCCGATTGGATCGCCCGCTACCAAGGCGAGGCAGGCGTCGACCAAGCACTCCTGCTCGCCGGTGGCGTCACCACCCCGCATGGCGATTTCGACAGCTCCATGCAGCTGATGGAATCCGGTGAATTCGACCGCGCAGGCTTCAAGCGCCTGCATGTCGCTGGCCACCCCGAAGGCAACAAAGATATCGACCCCGACGGCAGCATGAAGAATGTCGAGGATGCCCTTCGCTGGAAACAGAAATTCTCGGAAACCACCGACGCCAAAATGGCGCTCGCCACCCAATTCGCCTTCGAGGCCAAGCCGATCATCGCATGGGCCGACAACCTCAAGGCCGCGGGCATCGACCTTCCCATCCATATCGGCATCGCTGGCCCCGCCAAGCTGCAAACCCTGATCAAATTCGCCATCGCCTGCGGTGTCGGCCCCTCGCTCAAGGTTCTGCAGAAACGCGCCATGGATGTCTCGAAACTGCTCCTGCCCTATGAGCCGACCGAGGTTTTGACCGAACTCGCCGCCCACAAGGCCGCCAACCCCGATTTCAACATCGAGCATGTGCATTTCTTCCCGCTTGGCGGGATCAAGGCCAATGCCGAATGGGCCATCGACAACGGCGGGGCCTCCGCCACGCCCGCCAACCAGCAAGGATAAGACCAAACCATGACCCGCACCATCGTCGAGAGCAAAACCAAAACCGCCGTCATCGGCTTTGACGAGCCCTTCTGCGTCATTGGCGAACGCATCAACCCCACGGGCCGCAAGAAACTCGCCGCCGAACTTGAGGCGGGCGATTTCTCCACCGTCGAATCCGATGCGCAGGCTCAGGCCGCCGCCGGGGCCACCGTGCTCGATATCAACGCAGGTGTGGTCTACAACTCCAACCCCAACCCCAACGAGACCGAACCGCCCCTCATGACCAAGATGATCGAGCTGGTTCAGGGCCTCGTTGACCTGCCCCTCTGCATCGACTCATCCGTGCCCGCCGCCCTCGAGGCCGGTCTAATGGCCGCCCATGGCCGGCCGCTCCTCAATTCGGTGACAGGCGAAGAAGACCGTCTCGAATACGTCCTGCCGCTGGTCAAGAAATACAATGTGCCGGTCGTGGCCATCTCGAACGACGACACCGGCATTTCCGAAGACCCCGATGTGCGCTTTGCCGTCGCCAAGAAAATCGTCGAACGGGCCGCCGATTTCGGCATTCCCGCCTATGACATCGTCGTCGATCCGCTGGTGATGCCCGTGGGCGCAATGGCCACGGCGGGCCGTCAGGTCTTTACCCTTGTGCGCCGCCTGCGCGAGGAATTGGGCGTCAACACCACCTGTGGCGCGTCGAACATCTCCTTTGGCCTGCCCAACCGCCACGGCATCAACAACGCCTTTCTGCCCATGGCGATGCAGTCGGGCATGACCTCTGCGATCATGAACCCGATTGCCCTGCCGGTAAAACAATCCGAGATCGAGGCGAAAAAGGCCGAAGTCGCCGCCTCTGGCCTGATCCTCCCCGATGACATGGATGACGAGACCTTCTGCCAACTCTTCGGTCTCGGCTCCACCAAGGCGCGTCCGGGCAAGGAAATGGAGGCGATCATGGCCGCCAACTTCCTGATGAACGCTGATCCGCATGGCGGCAACTGGATCAAGTTCAACAAAGCCCCCCCCAAACCCGGCGAAGAAGTCCGCGCCGGTGGCCGCGCCGGAAGCCGCAGCCGCCGCCGGGGCTAACCCCGACCGTTTTCACCTCGCGCTGCGTTGTCGCCTTTGTGGCGCTGTAATCAAGGTCAGGCTGTTCACGCTCATGTCGGCGCAACCGCTGTGCCCCACCTGCGTGCAGACCGGTTGGATTTCAACGGCAAGGGCTGCGGGCCTGACATTTCTCGGTCGCTGCGCCGATGACCAGCACTATGCATTTTACGAAGCGCCTTGCGGGCACCAACTCCGCCGACAGTTTGAGATCGTTGAACGTGTTGCGACAGGCGAAACCGGCGTCCGGTGCGACATTTGCCATAAAGAAAATGAACAAGATGAAGCGACGGCACAGGGTTGGCGGCTCATCGGCCCAGATCCTGACGGCAATGCAAATTACCGCAGATACCAACACATCGACTGCGAACATGTCCAGCGCATCGCGCGGGTGAACATGCAATCGGGCCGGGTCGGTTGCGGTGGCTGTGGAGAGAAATGGACCGCCGCCCCGAGCCACCTCTATGCGATGCATTTCGTCCTGCCGAACAGCCGCGAACTCGTGAAGGTCGGATATTCGAACAATCCTGAAAGCCGCCTTTATCATCAGCTTTCCCGCGATCCGAACATGCCCCGCAAACTCCTCAGGACGATTCCCGTCGCGTCGGGCCAGATGGCTATCACGTTGGAAAAGGCGCTCCACCGTAAACTGCGCGACGAGCATCCCGACGCTGTCGTCGATCCGGACGTCTACCACGGCCTGATCAAAGTGCAGTCAGAGGTCTACGACGCCGCCCTGACTGCAAAAATTCTGGCTGAACTGGACGCGATTGCCAGCCGCATTGCCCCGCCCGCCTCATAACCCGCAAAGAACAGCCATCACGTGTCTCCGACCGAATACGGTCGGAAATCACCATTCACATATTCTATATGGAGGGCGCGATTATGCCCATGAACACAGCACAAAAACCCGATTGGTCGACTTACGCCGACACACTGATCACGCGTCTGCGCAAGGTCCACGGCGTCCATTTTCCGGACGAGAAAGACGATCCGTCAGAACTGGATATTCTTTTTCAAAAATTTGAGGGGCCCGAACCGGTCGAAAAGTTTTCAGATAGTGCTGACCTTCCGTCCCGTTACGTTCCCGCGCGCCAGTTGCTGTCCGTCATCCGCCTCGCGGCCACCATTGGGTCGCCGGATGCTGAGAGTGCCGCGTATCATTGCGGGGCCATCACCGTCATCAGCGGTATCGCTGTTGAGGATCTGGTGACGTTCACGAACACGATCAAGGATGTGTTTCCTTCGCACTGGGAAATCATCGCCCCCGACGTGACCGACGGGGAGATCGCAATGAGCTCAAAAACTCATGTAATGCGAATGGTGAGGGATAATCTGGACAAGATTAAGCCGCTGCTCATCCTCCAGGCGGACGGCCTCTTACTGCCAAAGGCCTTGCTGATGACCACCCACACGCTCTGTCAGTTGGTCCCGGCGACTCATGACGTGATGATGACGTTCCTGGAAAATGGTCATCTCGCCGAACAAGTTGCCGGTGCCGGAAACCTTCGTGCCGCCTTGCCATCAGAGGCCGACCTTCAAACGCTCAGCACGATCGAAATCTGCGCCGCTCTACGCACGCCAGTATTGCATCAAGCCGTCGAACGCTTGGGACAGATGGCCCATCACGACGTCCATACGTCTGGACCGCGTCTTGAGGACATGCGCGGCGACAGCACGGCTCTCACCGCTGCCAGGCGTATCGTCACTGACCTTCAGGACTGGAAAGCTGGCAAGGCCCGGTGGCATGAGATCAGCCGCTCCCTCCTGCTTTACGGCGCACCTGGCACAGGAAAAACATGGCTCGCCCGCGCGATGGCAAACAGCGCGGGACTCAATCTCGTGACCGGAACCTTTGGAGAATGGCAAGCCGCAGGCCATCTGGGCGACATGCTGCGCGAGATGCGAGCGGCCTTTGCCGAAGCGCGGCGCAAGGCTCCATGCGTGTTGGTGATCGACGAGATCGATGCCGTTGGATCACGCGATGCACTTGATCGTCATTCCAGTAACTATCGCACCCAAGTGATCACAACCTTCCTTACCGAGCTTGACCAGATCGCCCGACAGGAAGGTGTGATCGTCGTAGGAACCTGCAACCACATCGAGAGGATCGATCCCGCAGTTCTCCGCGCCGGTCGGATGGACATCAAGATCGAAGTCCTTCCCCCTGATGCCGACGCCATTCTCGAGATCCTCCGTTTCCATCTGTCAGAGGATATCGCAGACCATGATCTGCGCCGCCTGTCACGCCGCGCTGTTGGCAAGACGGCTGCCGACATCGATGCCGCGATCCGTGCCGCGCGTTCCGACGCGAGACACGCGCGCAGTATGTTGTCCCTTGGCATGCTTGAGACGTATATGGATCTTGATCCGCGCCATGAAAACCGAAACCGGACCTGGCGGATCGCTGTTCATGAAGCGGGACATGCCGTGGTCGCCCGAGCGCTTCAAATCGGTGAAATCAAGCGTATCATGATCACTGACCTAGGCGGTCGGATCGACTGCCTGATGCACACGAGTGAAAGCCGCTTATCTGACATCGAGGCCCAGATCGCCTACTCTATGGCAGGGCGCGCGGCCGAACGCCTGATCCTCGGTGAAATCTCCGCCGGCGCAGGCGGCCCCGCTCATTCGGACCTCGCACTCGCAACGCGGGCGGCCCTCAACATCGAAACCACCTTTGGCTTAGGCTTGCAGGGGCCGGTCTGGCACGAGAACCCCGACGCCGTCCATCTCACAACGCCCGCCATCAGGGACCGGGTCCTGCAGCGGATCACTCAAGCTGAAAGTCGCGCAGGGAAAATCCTTCTAGAGAATGCACATTATCTCGAGACATTGGCGCGCCATCTCGTCGAAAACAGATCACTCAAGGCCGAGGCAATCAATCGCCTCCTCGATGGCGTTAACGCCCATAGCACGGCGCACCCACACCAAGATATTTCTGCCTAAACCGACCCAAAACCTACCACTATCCCGCCACCTCCACCGCCACCTTCCCTTCCACGAAAGCACAGAACTCTCAGCCCACACCCACCCATATATATCTTAAAAGGACCCGCGGGGGCGCAGCCCCCGCATCCCGGAGGCGTGAAGACGCCGCCGTCAGGCGAAATTGCAAAATTTTGCCCTCACCGGCTGCCGCTTTCGGCAGCCCTCAATAACCGTCGATCTTGACAGACCTACCCGAACTTCAAGAGCCGCAACCTTGCCCCACATCCACTTCCCACTCTCACAACAAACAGTCGCCACAAATATCTCTACACCCCTCGTTGACCGACAATTGATGAGTTTCTGCATGACAACTTGCATGACAATTTGCATGACCGAAAAACATTAAATTGTTTAAAAACATCATGTTATTTGACACCATCAATGCAAAAGAATCCTCCTCGGTCCGCCATTTATCCCCTTGATCCAGCTGAAATTCTTCTAACAATCTGATCTGCCCTCTGGCCCAGAAATCTGGGTCGTGTGCCTCGGCGTGTCGCTGCAAGATGCGGTGCTTTGCCGCCCCTCTGCGCACAAAACACCCCTCACGCCCCTGCCCCAGCCGCCCCTCGCAAACCACCCATCAAAAACGAAACAATCCCGGCTCTTAACCGGGATTGTCCACGTTTTGATAACAATCAGGCCCGCCGTTCAGCGCACCAGCAATTGCGCCTCATGCCGCTTGAGCGAGCGCCGCGCCGCCTGATAGGCTTCGATCCCCTCGACTGCGCGCAACTCCGGGAAGAGGTCATAGATCTCGTCCCGCTGTGCCGCGCCCATGCCGTCCAGAACCTGCTCACCGGGTTGGAAACTCTCGGTCCAGGTGCCGTTCGACAGAACCACCTCATGCTGATCGCACATAAAGTGGATATAGGTGGCTGCGCGTGTCTCGACTTGGCTCACACCCTCGATCCCGATCAGGTGCTTGGCCGCGGCCAACACCTCACGCTCTTCGAAATAAAGCGCGGCACGATCCGAATTGAGCAGGATGCGGTGCTGCGGGCTCAAAAGCATGTCCCGCTCCGGCAAACCATGCCCCAGCGAACCAGCACGGATCAGGATTGGGCGCAGATGCGGCGAGCGCGCCAATTCGTCCCCGCTCAGCCCCCGCTGACCGATCCAACGGATCTCTTGCAGACCGTTGTCGCGGGTGATCACCTTGTCTCCAACCTTCAACTCTTCCACCAGCTTTTCGCCACGCGGCGTGGCAATCGCCGTGCCGGGGGTAAAGCAAGGAATAAGGTTCTCGATCTCGCCAAACACCAAAGATCCGGTAACCGTCCCATCACGATCCTGGAAGTTGACCGTGCCCGAGGTCGAATCGCCGTCCGGGTCCGTTGTCTGCCCGACAATCTCGAACCGACCCAGACCGCGCAGGTCGAGCGTGTCAAAATCGTCGCCGCCGGTGCCACCATCAATTGTGTCACCCGCGCCAACATCAACGAACACATCGCGGTCATCAAGGCCAACAAGACGATCCGCACCCAAACCACCGCTGATCGTATCATTGCCGGCACCGCCGGTGATCGTGTCATCCCCCTGACCACCAATCAAAGAGTCGTTGCCGTCAGCGCCCACGATGAAATCGTTGTCAATGCCACCGTCGATCACATCATCCCCGGCACCGCCGAGAATTGTGTCATCATCGTCCTGACCAAAGATCGTGTCATTGCCATCGCCGCCGTCGATCAAGTCCCGGCCATTGCCCGGCTCCGGATCGGTCGCATCAGGAATATTGATCGAGTCGGGAAAGCCTTCCTCAAGCCCGCCAAAGATCACATCGTCCCCGGCACCGCCGTTGATCGTGTCAGACCCTTCGCCACCGATCAGCGTGTCATTGCCGTCATCGCCGTCGATCACATCAGCATCAATGCCACCGTCGATCAAATCCGCCCCGGCCCCGCCGGAAATCGTATCCGCATCGTCGCCGGTGGTGATCACATCGTCGCCATCACCGCCAAACACCAGATCGCGGTCATTCTCGGGATCAAGATCGGCCGGCACCGTGGTGCCGAAACCAAGATCAGGCAAAGGCAACGTCGACGTAGAGGTGCCGGAATCAATGGTGTCATTGCCCGCGCCGCCGTCAATCGTATCAGAGCCATCCTCGCCAAAGATCAGATCAGCCCCGTCAGCCCCGTCAACCTGATCATCGCCAACCCCGGCAAAGACCACGTCATCCCCGGCACCCGCCCGGATGCTGTCATCATTCGGCGCAGCCCCCGGCAAAAGCGCGTCATCGTTGTCAACGAAATCGCCGTCCGGATCGCCTGCATAGCCCAGATCAATCAGATCGTCTCCGGCAGTGCCATCCACAATCCCGTCACGGGTGGGCGGCGGCGGCGGCGGGGCGATGCCCACCGTGACTGTCACGGTGGCCGTATCGGTGCCACCATTGCCATCCGAAATCGTGTAATCAAACGTATCCGTGCCGCTGAACCCGGCGTTCGGCGTATAGGTCACGGTGCCGTCGCCATTGACCGTGGTGGTGCCATTGGCCCCATCCGTGGCTCCTGTCACCGACAGCGGGTCGAAATCCGCATCGGTATCATTGGCCAGAACCGGAATCGTAACCTCTGTTTCAAATCCTGTCGTGACACCGTCGTCATTGACAGCATCCGGCACGGTATTGTCGGGCCGGATCAGGTTTTCGATCTCGGCAAAGGTCATGTCGCCGGTCACAGCCCCATCGCTGCCCAGAAATTCGACCCGACCAGAGGTCGAATTGCCATCCGGATCAACCGTCTCATCCACCACGCGCAGGGGGCCCGCACCGCGCAGATCAAGCGTGTCATTGTCCACGCCCGTGCTACCGCCATCCACCACATCGCCTGCCGTGCCGCCGATGATCAAGTCTTCGTCAGCCCCGCCAGAGATATTGTCCGCACCGGCACCGCCCGACAGAACGTCGTTCCCGGCCTCACCCAAGAGCGTATCGTCACCCTCGCCGCCAACCAGCGTATCGTCGCCCGGCAATCCGGCATCGACCACGCCCCCCGTCAGCCCGAAATACACATCCGTGACATTCAGACCATCCGATGTGCCATCGGCATCAGAATACCGGATCACAAGCTGCGATACCGGTCCTGCAATCGACACCGTAAGACTATGCGCCGGGCCGTCATCGGTGCCCGACCCCGCACCCATCGCTTGCTCCGCGCTCAGCACCGTCACGGCCGAGCCCCCGACAAGGGTCACGGGGATCAGGTTATCCGCCGCGTCAAAGGCAAAGATCTGCACATTCTCTGTGCCATCAAGGTCATTGATATTGAACGAAACATTCGAAACTTCGGACGAGAATTCAAGCTTGAGATCGGTCGATCCCGGCGCTGCCAGATCCGCCGACAGCGAACTGCCCCCATCAGCCACAGTGCCATCCGTGACAACCCCTGTCACATTCTGCGGATTGTCAGCAAAGGTGGTATCATCGGTCACGGTGCTGGTCAGCACCGAAAAGGTCACATCGACAGAGCCGGTATTCTGCGTAAACGCTGTGATTGGATCGCCCGCATCGATCGGATCGGCACCATTGGGATCGGGCGCCTCGCTCCACTGGAACACTTCCCGCGCACCCGCCGTCGCATCGGGCGTATCGCCCACCAACAGGTCATTGCCCGCGCCGCCCTCGACCGAGTCGCTTCCCGATCCGGCAAATACCGTATCGTTACCAGCACCAGCCAGAATGGTGTCATCGCCGCCAAATCCGTCCACGACGTCATCGTTCGACCCGTCGGGCGCATCATTTGCATCAATCCGATCCCCCTCGGGATCGCCCGTGTAGGCAATATCAATTCTATTTCCGGAATTGTCGCCGTCGACTCTGTTAATTGCCATGTTCCATCTCCCGTGCCTCACCGACACATGCTTGCGACCCTGTTCAAAACGCCTGCATCGATCCCGATTCAACGGAACAAGAGCGACCGGCACAGAACCAAAGGGAAGGAATGCCCAACGGCATTACACAACGGGACGAAACAGCCCAAAACTTCCAATAACTGCGATCATTAAAGAGTCGGGGATTGCGGCAGCTTTCCACGAAACATCGCGTTGGTTTTGTGCGGTCGCCCCCGCGACCTACAGACATGACCCCCCAGATGGGCTGTCCAGACATTATCCTTTTGAATAGTCTGGCCCAAGTGGAATCTGGCGCAAACGTGCCGAAAATACGCCTCTTAGGTTAATTTTGGCCTTGTTATCGCCACAAATCCCCCTCCGAAGACACGCCAACTGTTTCTGTCTCTGGGCAGGGATTCATCAAAAATTACGCGAAATTAAAGCAAAACGCTCGGATTTCAGCACGACTCACACGCATAGCGTGTGTTTGTTTCGGATCCCATGACATATCCGCGCAAACACGGGCTTCAGGGCGCCTCTGTGTTTAAAAAAAGGCAGAGCGGAAAATTCGGCAACAATGCACCACACAAAACGTCTCTGTTGCCAGATTGGAAACACGACTCTCCAAAGATAGCCGCGAATCTCTGAATAGCTGTGGATAACATCCCCGGCCACACATCCGCATGACCGGACTAAGCCTGCCGCCGTGTTGATCACATTTTGGGAAATGGTGCCCCCACACGGACTCGAACCGCGGACCTACTGATTACAAATCAGTTGCTCTACCAGCTGAGCTATAGGGGCTTGCGCGCCTGATTAGCCAAGCCTTTCCACCTCTGCAAGCAGAAATCGCGTGCTCAGGGCGTGATAACTTGAACGCCCTGCATGCGTTGGATCGTATACAGGTCCTCATCATAGAGTTCCGTCAGTTTCGCCACCAGCGCATCGGTCCAGCCCGGCGCATCCAATTCTTCTTCGATCGCCGCCTCATCGGCGAACTTGTCAAGAAAGGCCGCCACCACCCGCCTCTTCTGCACCTCGGTCAGGCCGGGATGCGACGCCAGATAGCCGCGAAACCGCTCACGCCCCGCCGGGGTCATGATCTCTTCGATCAGGCTGAATTCCCCTTCAAATGCGACCGTCGGATCAATGCCCGCCATTTCCCGCACAACCTGGCTCCAGATCAGTGGCGTATCTTCGTTGCACCACACCGTCACTGGAATATCCGGATGATGCCGCAGCACCCGCGTGATCAACTCGGACCAGCGCAGATGCGCAGCATCATGGCCCCGCAACAGCGCCTCGACCGTGTCAAAGTCGGTCTCTTTCAGAAGAGGCGGCAGGAACGTCGCCGGATTGACCACCCCGATAAACAGTTCCAGATGATCATCCGGAAACAACTGCCGAAACAGGTTCAACCGATGTTCGGCCGCGCCGTACAATACGCCCCCATTCACCGCCATCTTGGGCGTGCCGAAAAACCCCGGATTGGACAGGACCAGCCGATCCACAGCCCCCTCGTTGCTGATCGCATCCACCAAAACATCACGCGCATCCGGGGCAAGCCCCGAGTCCTGCGCGTGGTGCAATACATCGCGTACCAAACGGCGATAGCGCTGCGGATCGGGAACATTGGTTCCGTGACGCGCCAGCATTTCGCGATTGGCGGACAGGCAGTTGATCAGCCTGTCCTCGTCAGTGTGATGGGCGCCTGCGTGAATGACAACCTGCATCCGTTTTCCGGTCTCTTGGATCATTGCCCCTCACTATACGGTCTTTGCGCCCGAGTGAAACAGCAATTGCCATGCCATCTGGACAACTGAACCGATCAGTTTATCCTTGACCCTATCCCTGTCACAAAGGCCACCCATGCAACTCACCGTCAACGGCACCGCACATTCTCTTGAGGATCTCGAACCCGAAATGCCGCTCCTGTGGGCGCTGCGCGATGTTCTGGGCCTCACCGGGCCGAAATATGGCTGCGGCATCGCCCAATGCGGTGCCTGCACCGTCCATATCGACGGCGTGGCCACCCGCTCTTGTCAGGTGGCGGTGGGCGATGTCTGGGGGCCTGTGACCACGATCGAGGGGCTGGGCACCCCCAACGCGCCGCATCCCGTGCAGGCCGCGTGGATCGCGCATCAGGTGGCGCAATGCGGCTATTGCCAGTCCGGCCAGATCATGCAGGCCGCAAGCCTCCTGAGTGAAACCCCCGATCCCACCGATACCGAGATTGACGACGCACTCTCCGGCAATCTCTGCCGCTGCGGCACCTATCCGCGCATCCGCGAGGCGGTCAAAACCGCCGCGCGCACGCTTAAGGGGGCATGACTCATGGGGCGCGCCAAAACCATCGCCCGCCGCACATTCCTGATCGGCTCCGCCGCGATTGCGGGTGGCGTGGCCTTCGGTGTCTGGCGGTACAAGACGCCCTATGCCAATCCGCTCTTGACCGATTTGCCCGAGGGGGCGGCGGCCCTCACCCCCTATGTGCTGATCACCTCGGACGCGATCACCCTCATCACCCCCCGCGCCGACAAGGGGCAAGGCGCGGTGTCCCTCCAGGCGGCCCTGATCGCCGAAGAACTCGATCTGGATCTGGACCAAATCAAAACCGATCCCGGCCCCCCCAGCCCCGCCTATTACAACACCGCCCTGTCGGGCGATGCCGTGCCGTTCCGCGCCACCGACGATAGCTGGCTTGCCGAAACCGTGCGCGGCCTTGCCGACGCGCCGATGAAATTTCTGGGCATGCAGATCACCGGCGGGTCCACCACCGTGCCCGATAGTTACGACAAACTGCGCCACGCCGGGGCCGTCGCGCGCGAAACGCTCAAAGCCACCGCCGCGCGGCTGCATAACATCTCCGTAACCGATTTACGCACCGACCGTGGCGCGGTGATCCTGCCCGATGGCACCGGTCTCAGCTACCAAAGCCTTGCCGCCGAGGCCGCAAACACCGATCCCGTAACCGATGTCACCCTGCGCGCGCCCTCCGAATGGCGCCTGATCGGCCAACCGATGCAACGGATCGACATCGTCGCCAAATCCACCGGCACGCAAAGCTACGGCATCGACGTCACCCTCCCAGACATGGCCCATGCCGCGTTGCGCCTCAACCCTGCCATGGGCGGCGCACGCCTTAGCCATGATGCCACCCCCGCCCTCGCAATGCGCGGCGTGATCAAGGTCGTGGCCCTGCCCCAAGGCGTCGCCGTCATCGCCGACAACACTTGGCGGGCAATGCAGGCGGTCGCCGCAATCCCGGTCGAATGGGGCCCCGCCCCCATCCCGCCCGAGATGGACGCCCATTGGCAGGCCCTCTCCGACAGCTTCACCCCCGACCGCCAAGACAGCCAATTCCGCGACGCGGGCGATGTGGAAACCGCCCTCTCAGAGGGCCCCGATATTGAGGTCGAATACCGCGCGCCCTACCTCGCCCACGCCCCGCTCGAACCGCTCAACGCCACCGTGCTCTACACACCCGAGCGGGTCGATATCTGGACCGGCACCCAAGTGCCGCGCTTTGTACAAAATAACGTAGCAAAGCTTACAAACCTTACGCCTGACGCAATCCACGTTCACGCCCTGATGATCGGCGGCAGCTTTGGCCACCGCCTCGAAGACGAGGTGACGCGCCACGCCACCCGCATCGCCATGGAACTGCCCGGAAGGCCCGTGAAACTCACCTATTCCCGTGAAGAGGATATGACCCACGACTTCACCCGCCAGATCGCCATGGCGCGGGGGCGCGGGCGCGTCGCCAATGGTCAGGTCGCGGCCTATGATCTGGGCATCGCCATGCCCTCAGTTCTCGCCTCGCAAATGGGCCGCCAAGGCATCCCCGCCCCAGGTCCAGACCTGCAAATCGTCGCCGGAGCATGGGATCAACCCTTTGATATTCCTCACTACCGTGTCACCGGATACCGTGCGCCCGAATTGGCCCCAATCTCGTCTTGGCGCTCGGTCGGGGCCTCGTCCAACGGGTTTTTTCACGACAGCCTGCTTGACGAATTGATCCACGCCGCCGGGGCCGATCCCTTGGCCGAGCGCCTGCGCCTCTGCAATCACGCCCCTTCCCGGCAGGTGCTCGAGGCGGTGGGCGAGATGTCGAACTGGGGCAGCCCGCTTGCCCCCGGTCAAGGGCGTGGCGTGGCCTTCTGCCTCTCCTTCGGTGTGCCCTGCGCGCAAGTCGTCGAGGTCACAAACACCGAAAACGGCCTGCGCCTCGACCACGTCTTCGTCGCCGCCGATGTGGGCCGCATCCTAGATCCCATCAACTTCGAAGGGCTGGTCAAAGGCGGTGTGCTCTTTGGTCTGGGCCATGCGATGCACGGTCAGATCACCTATGCCGGTGGCGCAGCAGAGCAGATGAATTTCGATACATTTCAATCTCTTCGCCTCAATCAATGCCCTGAAATCACCGTGCGCGGGCTGGAAAACGGCCCCAAGATCAAGGGCATCGGCGAGCCACCCGTGCCCCCCGCAGCCCCCGCGCTGGCCAATGCGATCTTTGCCGCCACGGGGCAACGCCTGCGTGAAATGCCCTTTGAGAAATTCGTCAAATTCCTCTGACCGCCCCTTGCCCCCGCCCGCGCCCGGTGCTTGAAGAGGCGCCATGCCGATCCACGCAACCACTCTCCTCCTGCTGACCTGCTCTGCTCTTTCGGGCTTTGTGGGCCAGGCCATTGGCCTGCCGCTGCCCTTCCTGTTGGGTCCGTTGGCGATCTCTGCCCTGATCGCCACCGCCCTGCCCGAACGCTTGCCCTCTGGCTACCGCTTTCCCCAAAAACTGCGCCTGATGTTCATCGCCATCATCGGCTTGATGATCGGTGCCCAAGTCACACCCGCCCTCTTCACCGAGGCCCATCACTACGCGCTAACCTTCGGTGCTGTCACACTTTTCGTCGTTCTGGCCCATACCATGGGCTATACGATCTTTCGGCATCTCGGCGGCTATGACCCCACCACCGCCTTTTACGCCAGCACCCCCGGCGGGCTTTATGAAAGCATCGAAATGGGCGAGGCAGCAGGTGCCGACGTGACCCGCCTGATGATGCAGCAATTCCTGCGCATCATCGTGGTGGTGACGGCCCTGCCCCTTGGCCTCTCGCTCTGGCTTGGGGCCCCTGTGGGCAGCTCGGCGGGCATGACCATGGCCCGCCCGGATGTGCCCTGGTCCGACCTGCCGTTGATCGTGCTGGCGGGGCTGGGGGGATTGGGTCTGGGCCATCTGCTGCGCCTGCCAGCGGGGCAGATGACCGGGCCGATGGCCCTTGCCGCAGCCCTGTCGCTTAGCGGCTGGCTCAGCTTTGACATCCCCCAATGGCTTGTAAATATGGCACAAATCGTTCTTGGAACAGCGCTGGGCATGCGCTTTACCGGGCTCAGCCGTGGCCTCTTGCTGCGCGGAACGGCGCTGGCCTTGGCGGCGGTCGGGTCCATGTTGGCCTTGGGTGTGGTGCTGGCCGTTACGCTGCATGAGATGACAGGCGAGGCGGTCGATGTGCTCCTCATCACGCTTGCCCCCGGCGGTGTCACCGAAATGGCACTGGTGGCGCTCAGCCTTCAGGCAAATCCGGCTTTCGTGACGATCCACCATATCTACCGCATCGTGCTGACCGTGCTGACGCTGGGGGTCATCACCCGCCTGCGACAGCGCAAAAGGTAAGCGACGGAGTCGAGTATTTGTACCAAGAAGAGGCCCAACACAGTCTTTGACAGGACAGGTCGCAGGCAGTATTTGAACATATGTTCATTTAAAACAAACGAGGGCACCATGCGCATAGAGGATACAGCCGCGATCATCACCGGTGGGGCCTCGGGGTTGGGCGAGGCGACCGCGCGGCATTTCCGCACCATGGGCGCTCAGGTGACGCTGCTCGACCGCGATGCAGAGCGTGGCGCGGCCATCGCCGCCGACATTGGCGCATATTTCGTCAAAACCGATGTGACAAATGAGGCATCAGTCGCCGCCGCCATCGCAGCAGCCACATCCGCCATGGGACGGATCACCGCCGCAATCAATTGCGCAGGCATCGCCACCGGCGCCAAGGTGCTGGGCCGCGATGGCCCCCACCCGCTCGATCTCTTTCGTCGCACGCTCGACATCAACCTTGTGGGCTCGTTCAACGTGGCCCGGCTGGCCGCGGCGCAAATGGCGCTGAACACGCCCGACGCAGACGGCGCGCGCGGCGTGATCATCAACACCGCCTCCATCGCCGCCTTTGACGGGCAAAAGGGCCAGGCCGCCTATGCCGCCTCCAAGGGGGGGATTGTTGGCCTCTCGCTGCCCATGGCGCGCGATCTGGCGCGCGAAGGCATCCGTGTTATGGCCATTGCCCCCGGCACCTTTGCGACGCCAATGCTGCGCGGATTGCCACAAGAGGTGCAGGACAGTCTGGCGGCTGAGGTGACATTTCCCAAACGCCTGGGTGATCCGGCAGAATATGCCCGGCTTGCCGCCTTCATCATCGACTGCGGCTATCTCAACGGCGAGGTGATCCGCCTCGATGGCGCGCTGCGGATGCAGTAACGCTCAGCCCTCTGCGCGCTCCGCCAAGGCCAGCCATTCCTCTTCCGCCTCGGCCAGGGCGCTCTGACGGGCGGTCAGCGCCTCGGTGGCTTTCTTGAACTTGACCGGCTCGCGGGTAAAAAGCGCGGCATCCGAAAGCAGATCTTCGAGCTTGCCAATCTCGGCGGCAAGCCGTGCCATCACGGCGGGCAGCTCCTCCAATCGGTGCTTTTCCGTAAAGCTGAGCCGCGTGACAGCGGCCTTGGATTGCTTCAACTCCGGTGCCTTAGTGTCTGTTTTATTTGCCTTTTTATCCGCCTCCATGGCGGCATCCGCGCCCCGCTGCGCGCGGTAATCCGACCAGCCCCCGGCATAGGTGGTGGCCCGGCCATCCCCCTCCATCGCGATGGTCGTGGTTGCCACACGGTCGAGAAAATCACGGTCATGGCTGACCAAAAGGACGGTGCCGTCGAAATCATCCAGCAACTCTTGCAAGAGGTCCAGCGTCTCGATGTCGAGATCGTTGGTCGGCTCGTCCAAGACCAACAGATTGCTTTCGCGCGCCATCAACTTAGCCAGCAAAAGCCGGGCCTTCTCTCCCCCGGACAACGACTTGACCGGCGCACGCGCCTGCCGCTCGTCAAACAGGAAATCCTTGAGATAGGCCACCACATGCCGGGGCTGCCCGCGCACCAGCACCTGATCCGCCTGCCCAGAGACGCGCATATCGGCATCCCCCGTCAGGCTCTCCCAGAGGGTCATCTCGGGGTCAAGCTGCGCTCGTGCCTGATCGAAGACCGCCGGCACCAGATTTGTGCCATGGGTCACGGCACCGCTGTCGGGCTCGATCTCTTTGAGCAGCATCTTGAGCAATGTCGTCTTGCCCACCCCATTGGGGCCGACAAAGGCCACGCGATCCCCACGCAGAATCTTGATGCTGAACTTCTGCAAGATGAGCTTATCACCGTAAGCCTTTGAAATATCGACCGCCTCGATCACCTTGCGGCCCGACGTTGGCCCCGAATCAAACGCCATGGCCGCCGTGCCCTGCCGCCGGATCTGGCTGCTACGCTCGGCGCGCAATTCGGCCAAGGCGCGCACCCGACCCTGATTGCGCTTGCGCCGCGCACTGATGCCTTCGACCGCCCACCGCGCCTCGGACTTGATCTTGCGATCCAGCTTGTGGCGCTGCTGATCCTCATCATCCCAAACCTTGTCGCGCCAAGCCTCGAAATTCTCGAAACCTTTTTCCTGTCGCCGCGTCATTCCCCTGTCAATCCAGAGGGTTGCGCGCGTCAGTTCACGCAAAAACGCACGGTCATGGCTGATCAGAACAAAGCCCTTGCGCGTCTCGCGCAGCTCATTTTCCAACCAGGCAATCGCCTCGATATCAAGATGGTTGGTCGGCTCGTCGAGCAGCATCAGATCCGGGGCCTCGGCCATCAGCTTGGCCAAGGCCGCGCGCCGCCGCTCGCCCCCCGACGCCGTGCTGACCGGGCGCGCAGGATCAAATTTCAGCCCCTCACCCGCCATCTCCACGCGGTAGGCCTCAGCCGGGTCCAACAGGCTTGCGGCATAGTCGCCGAGCGTGGTGAACCCGACCATATCGGGCTCTTGTTCCATATAGCCCACACTGATCCCCGGCGTCACAACCCGAAGCCCGCGATCCGGCTCGACCAGACCGGCCATCACCTTCATCAGCGTCGATTTTCCCGACCCGTTGCGCCCCACAAGCGCCACCCGGTCGCCGGGTTGCACCACTAGCGAGAGGTCATGAAACACAGGCTCACCCCCAAAGGTAAGCGAAATGTCGGTGAGCTGTAAAAGAGGTGCGCGTGCCATGGGCGCGGGCTATCCTGCCGCCTCGCCAGCGTCAAGAGACCTCAACCGGCAAGCGCGCGCAGCAGCCGCTTGCGCGTGGCCGGAATGGCCCCGATCTCGACACCGGTGAACACATGCAAGGTGTTCAGATGCCGGTCGATCACCGCATGATCGCTGACCCATCCGCCCATCATCAAATAGGTGCGCAAGAGCGGCGGCATATGCCGCATCGCCAGCTTCAGGTCGGGTTTGTGTCGCCGCAACCGCTCTGCAAAGCGGAACACGGCCGGGGCCTTGACCTGCGGCCACCAGCGTCGCGGCGCAAGATGCCGTTCACGCAACATGGCAAAGGCATCCAGATAGGTCTCGGTCTTGGTGCCATGAAAGGAGGAGCAGCCAAACAGCATCTCAACGCCATTGTCATCGACAAACCGCGTCATAGCGGCCCAAGCCACCCGCAAGATATCGGGGTCAAGCTGCCCCGGTGCGATACAGAACCGCCCCATCTCGGCCATTTTGCCTTCGAATTCCGCAAGCGCTGACAAGTCATAGAATTGCGCCGAATAGCTCCGCGCAATCTCGGCCCCGCCATTCAGCATCAGCATCCGAAAGCAACACACCAACGCACCGCTGCCCGTCTCTTCAATCAGAACATGCGTGCAAATGTCATCGAAACGGTCGCAATCCAGCCCATCGGCCTCGCCCAGAAAGGCCCGCGCCCGCAACCGTTGTGCAGCAACCCGATCCTCGGGCGTGGTGCCGATCCGTGCCTGATACCGCTGATTGCCAAGCCCTGCCATGCCGCGACCTCGTCTGCGCTGAGCGACCCTAGTCCCGGTCGCTCTAGCACGCAAGCTGTGACAGCGGCATGACCTGGCCTAGTTGCCGAACCCTTCGACAGGGTTGATATTGCCGATATTGCTCAGGAGCTGACGCAAGAAGCCGTTGCTGACCACCGAAGAATCGGTCACGCGCCGCGCAAGTGGGACAACCTGACCATCTTCAAGCCCGAATTCCTCGATATTGGCGATCGTGTCATTGTCATTGAAGGAAATCGCCAGAACGCGGCGCTCCACCACCTGTGGGCGGAACATGCCATATTCCCGCACCCGGCTGCGCACATAATAATAATTGCCATCCGCCAGCACCCCCGAGAGCGATGGCGGCCCGATCACATCATCCACAGTGGCGCGGCTATCCACGCCCACCACGAGGTTTTGCAGATCTTCTTCGGGTGGAACATAACCGTGATTGCGATAGGTGGCAGCGCAGCCCGTGACGACCATCAGACAGCACAGCGCCAAGGCGCTGATCACTCGGTTTCGGATCGCTGTCATTTCTGCCCTCTTGTATCGGCCTGCTTCGGCTTTTATCCCGTTTACAGCAAGGTGATGCAATGGTTCAAGAAAGGAAGCGAGGGTAAAGATGTCACAACACCCGCAAAACACCCGAGCGATTCGCGTGGCCGACCTTTCGGCGCGCCGTCCCGTGACCTTCGATATCGCCCCCGACGCCGCAGAGATGGCCCGCATCGCAAGCGATCTTGGGGTGCTGGCTCTGCGCAAGCTGCGCCTGCGCGGCACGCTTACGGCGGAGGGGCGCGCCGACTGGCTCTTGCAGGCCGATCTGGGTGCCACCGTCTCGCAGCCCTGTGTCGTCACGCTTGAACCTGTGCAGACCCGCATCGACGAGTCGGTGATGCGCCGCTTTTCCCCCGACGCGCGGCTTGACGCCCAGGATCCGGGCGCCGAGATCGAGATGCCCGAGGATGACACACTCGAACCGCTGGGCACGGAAATCGACCTTGCGCGCGTGATGATCGAGGCGCTGAGCCTCGCCCTGCCCCCCTATCCCCGCAAGGATGGGGCCGAACTCGGCCAACTGACCGTGGCCGAAGAGGGCGTGACCCCGATGCAGGATGAGGAAACCAAACCATTCGCCGCCCTTTCGGGCCTGCGCGACAAGCTGGGCAAGCCCGACACGGAATGATCCCGCCGCACGCCAAGAATCGCTTGCCCCGGCATTAAATCTCTGTATTTTCCCGCTCTCACCGGAATTTGGGGTTGAACCGGCGGCTCGTAACATACTAAGAGCCGCGAACACCCGTGAAACAGGGCCAGATCGGCCCACAGGAATTGAGGTTGCGACATGGCCGTCCAACAGAACAAAGTATCGAAATCGCGCCGCAACAATCGCCGCGCCCATGACGCGCTGGTTGCAGGCAACCCGAACGAGTGCACCAACTGCGGCGAACTGAAGCGCCCGCATCATGTGTGCTCGGCGTGTGGACACTATGCCGACCGTGAGGTCGTGGCATTGGTGGAAGAAATCGACCTGGAAGACGACGCGGCCTGAACCCGCAATAGGCGATTTGCTGCATGACCGCTCGCAGGGACCATTCCAAGGCGGGTGCAGGACGCACCATCATCTCGATTGACGCCATGGGCGGGGATCAGGGGCCGGCAACGGTTGTTGCCGGCATTGCCTATTCTGCGTCCAAAAACCCCGATATCGGCTTTATCGTTCACGGCCCGAAAGAAGAGCTTGAGCGTCTGATAGCCAAGCGTCGCGGCTTGGCCGAACGGTGCGAAATCCGGCACGCCCCCGAAGTCGTCACCATGAACGACAAGCCGTCGCATGTGGTGCGCCACGGGCGTGACACCTCTATGTGGTCCGCGCTCGAATCGGTGCGCATGGGCGAGGCAACCGTATGTGTGTCTTGCGGCAATACCGGCGCGCTCATGCTCATGTCTGTGCTGCGCCTGCGCAAACTGCCGGGCATCTACCGCCCGGCCATTGCCGTGATGTGGCCCTCGAAAAATCCGCAAAAGCATAACATCATGCTCGACGGTGGCGCGGATATCCGCGCCGATGCCAAGGACCTCATGCAATACGCCCTGATGGGTGCGTCTTATGCCCGCAACGGCTTTGGGCTCGAGCGCCCGCGCATCGGCTTGCTCAATGTCGGCACCGAAGAGCACAAGGGCCGCGCCGAGTTGAAAGAGGCCTATGATCTTATCGCCGCCAATGCCCGGATTGCGGATTTCGATTTCGTGGGCTTCGTCGAAGGCCGCGACCTGCCCGGCACCAAATGCGATGTGATCGTCACCGACGGCTTTACCGGCAACGTCGCTCTGAAGACCGGCGAAGGCATCGCCAAACTGATCGCCGACTTGCTGCGCGAGGCCTTTGCCTATTCCTTTCTCTCGCGGCTGGCCTCGGTGCTGGCCTATACCTCGCTTGCGCGCCTGAAAAAGCGGATCGACCCGCGCCGCGCCAATGGCGGGGTCTTCCTCGGGCTGAACGGCACCGTGGTCAAATCGCATGGTGCCGCCGATTCCATGGGCGTCTCCTCGGCGATCAAGCTGGCGTTCGAGCTGGCCCAATCCGGCTTTTCTGAACGGCTGGCGGCGCGGGTTGCCTCCGCCGCCCTGCTCGATCAGGATGCCCACCCAGAGCCCCAACCAGAGGCCGAATCTGAATGACACTGCGCGCCGTCGTCCAAGGCATCGGACATTATCTGCCTGAACGTATCGTTCCCAACGCGGAATTCGAAGCAACCCTCGACACGTCGGATGAGTGGATTCGCACGCGCTCTGGCATAGAACGCCGCCATTTCGCGGCCAAGGATCAACCCACCTCGGATCTTGCCGTGCGCGCCGCCCGCGCCGCGCTCGAACATGCGGGCCTCACGCCCGATGACATCGACGGTATCGTCGTGGCCACCTCTACCCCGGATCTGACCTTTCCCTCGGTCGCAACCATGGTGCAAAGCGAATTGGGCATGACCCGCGGCTTCGGCTTTGACGTGCAGGCCGTCTGCGCAGGCTTTATCTACGCGCTCACCACCGCCAACGCCCTCCTCCTCTCGGGTCAGGCGCAGCGCGTGCTGGTGATCGGCGCAGAAACCTTCAGCCGCATCATGGACTGGACAGACCGCTCCACCTGCGTGCTGTTCGGCGATGGCGCAGGGGCTTTGGTGCTGGGCCTCGAAGAGGGGGCTGGTACATCCGAGGATCGCGGCATCCTCTCTGCCGATCTGAATTCCGACGGGCGCTACCGCGACATGCTCTATGTCGATGGCGGCGTGTCCACCACCGGCGAGGCGGGCAAATTGCGCATGCAAGGGAACCCGCTCTTTCGTCAAGCGGTGGAAAAACTGGCCTCAACAGCCGAAACAGCCCTGGCAAAAATCGGCCTCAGCGGTTCAGACGTGGATTGGATCGTCCCGCATCAGGCCAATATCCGCATCATCCAGGGCACGGCCAAAAAACTGGGCCTGCCGATGGAGCGGGTGATCGTCACCGTGCAGGATCATGGCAATACCTCCGCCGCCTCCATCCCCCTCGCGCTCTCGGTTGGCGTGGCCTCGGGCAAGATCAAACGCGGCGATCTCCTCCTTGCCGAGGCGATTGGCGGCGGTCTGGCGTGGGGCGCGGTGGCCCTGCGCTGGTAAAACGTCGGAAAATGGGCGAAAACACGCGGGTGAACGGCTACCGCTAAGTGGTTGAGATTGACTCGTAAAATTCTTCGCCGCAAAGTAACCGAAAAAAATCGCGGGGATGTGATGACTGACAAGACATTGACACGGATGGATTTGAGCGAGGCCATCTTTCGCGAGGTGGGGCTATCGCGCAATGATGCGGCCCAACTGGTCGAAAGCGTTCTGGGCCATATGTCCGACGCGCTGGTGCGCGGCGAGCAGGTTAAAATTTCGTCTTTCGGCACCTTCTCGGTGCGTGACAAGACAGCGCGCGTGGGCCGCAACCCCAAGACTGGCGAAGAAGTGCCGATCAACCCGCGCCGTGTGCTGACCTTTAGGCCCTCTCACCTCATGAAAGACCGCGTCGCCGACGGCACCAAAAGCTAAGGATATCGCCGCCCATGGGCAAAGCCGCCGACGCCTTTCGAACCATCAGCGAAGTCGCGGATTGGCTTGAAGTCCCGGCGCATGTTCTGCGCTTTTGGGAGAGCAAGTTCACGCAGATCAAGCCGGTCAAACGCGCAGGTGGGCGCCGATACTATCGCCCCGCGGATATGGCCTTGCTTGGGGGCATCAAGGTTTTGCTGCACGATCAAGGCATGACCATCAAGGGCGCGCAGAAATACCTGCGCGAGAATGGCATCCAACAAGTGTCCGATATGTCGCCGCCCTTGGATGAAGAGGCCCAAGGCGCGCTCAGCGGCATTGCGCTTGATGTGCCCTCTGTTCCCGCCCGCCCCGCCGATGTGCTGGCCTTTACCCGCCCCGACGGGGCCGATGACCCCGCCGCTGACCCAGAGGACACGGCTGAGGTCGCAGTAGAGCCTGAGGCACTGGAGGACGGCGCGTATGCGGCAGACGCAGAGGCCCCGCTTTCGCCGCAGACCAAGGCACCGGCGCCCAAAGAAGACTTGGACGCGCCTGCCTTACCGCCAATAGCAGACCAGACGCCTCACGAGGCGGCATCCGCCGCGCCAGAACTGTCCGAAACAGCCCCCTCTTTTCACACAGCGCCGGAACCCGAACCCGAGGGCGACACCGCAGCGGGCGCAGAGGATGAAACTCCGCCCTTGGAACCGGACGCGTCCCCTACGCAAACCGCGCCGCATCCACGCGCGTCCTCTGATCTGCCCGCCGATCCGTCTGATGATGTGGCTGCCGCTCCGGGTTTGCTCACGGCCCTCAGCGCCCTGCCCCGTCCCGTATCGCCGCAATTGGCCGCACGTCTGGCCCCGCTGGTCGCGGCCCTCCAGACCCATGCAGCCTCTGGCACAAAAGACCGCTAAATCCCTGCCCGATTTCGGGATTTACCTCTTGCCCCTGCGGTCAAAATCGCTATGAACGGCCCATCGTCGGGCTATAGCGCAGCCTGGTAGCGCGTCCGTCTGGGGGACGGAAGGTCGCAGGTTCAAGTCCTGCTAGCCCGACCATAATTACCGACGATCCTGCCCGCCTCGGCCCCTCGGGCACCCTGACCAAATCGCGGGGCGCAACGAGAGGGGGGCAGAGATGACCGGGGTTCTTTCCAGCCAACAAATCCGCGCCATGATCGAAACGGGCACCCTGTCGGGCACGCCCGCGATCCTGCCCGAACAGGTCCAGCCCGCCAGCCTCGATCTCCGCTTGGGTCAGGTGGCCTACCGCGTGCGCGCCTCTTTTCTGACCGGGGCCGGGCGCACGGTCACGGACCGTCTCGCAGAGTTCGAGATGCACCGCATCGACCTCAAGGCCGGGGCCGTGCTGGAAAAAGGCTGCGTCTATGTCGTGCCGCTGATGGAATCGCTTGCCCTGCCCATGGGCGTGCAGGCTGTGGCCAACGCCAAATCTTCGACCGGGCGACTCGATCTGCTGACGCGCTTGATCACGGATGGTGGTGTGGAATTTGACCGCGTGACGCCCGGCTATGCTGGCCCTCTCTATGCCGAGATTTGCCCACGCTCCTTTTCCGTTCTGGTCCGCCCCGGCATGCGCCTCAATCAAATCCGCTTTCGCGCCGGTCAGGCGGTGCTTTCGGATGATGCCCTGCGCGCACTCCACGCACAAACGCCGCTGGTGGATGGCACCGCGATGATCGACGACGGGCTTGGCTTTTCCGTCGATCTGCGCCCTGTCTCGGGCACGCTGGTGGGCTACCGCGCCAAGCCGCATACCGGCGTGATCGACCTTGACCGCATCGGCCACTACGATCCCGCCGCCTATTGGGAAGAGGTGCATTCCGAGAACGGCCAGATCATCCTTGATCCCGGCGCGTTCTATATCCTTGTCAGTCGAGAAGCCGTGCATATCCCGCCCGAATGCGCCGCCGAAATGGCCCCTTACGTGGCCATGGTGGGCGAATTCCGGGTGCATTACGCAGGCTTTTTTGATCCAGGCTTTGGCCATGCCGCCGCTGGCGGCACCGGATCACGCGGCGTGCTTGAGGTCCGCTGCCACGAGGCCCCCTTTGTTCTGGAACATGGCCAGATCGTCGGGCGGCTGGTCTATGAAAACATGGATCAGGTGCCCGACCATTTGTATGGCGCGGGCATTGCCTCGAACTACCAAGGCCAAGGATTGAAACTGTCCAAGCATTTCAAGGCGTAACGCCTCAGAAGCGCCCCATCTTGCGACCGATCTTCATCGCCTGCCGCCCCCGCTGCACGGTCTTGCGGGCCGCCGCGTCATCGCCGCCGCTCATGCGTTTGCTCACCGCATTCATGCCACTGCGCGTCACCCGTTGCAGGATCATCCGCACCACCATGTTGATCATCTGATTGGCGTTCATCGCGCCACTCCTCTTGCTGCCTCTGGCATCAACATAATGCCTAAACGTGCCGATTTGAGGGCAAGTCAGAATTAATCCGCAACTTTCGTATAATTTTTGCCCAATTATACCCCCGCCAGAGGCTCCGGCAATGCCCGGGCACCTGATGTCCGGATGACAGGCAACCGCAGCGGCGGCAGAATCAAGGACTGCTGCCATTCACAGGGCTCGCCCCCACCGCACCATCATCACGCCTCTTCAGGCGGCGACGGACCGCTCGTCCAAGCGCTTGGCCAGATGTTGGGAAAAGGCGGTGACGCTTGGGTGGTCGAACACTTGATCTGGGTTCACTTCGATCTCGAACTCTTCTTCCATCATGCCGCACATGATGGTGATCTCGACCGAATCCAAACCGTAAGTGTCAAACCGATCATCCACCGGAAACGGGTCTTGCGCCACATCGATCACAGAACTGATGTAACTTGCCATCCAAGTTTCGATGCTCTTTGCGTCGGCACGTGCCGGCTGCTGCGTTTCAGAGGGCATGATCGACCTTTCAGAGCTGGAATGCGATTGTGTATTGCCTGCACAGCAGTATTCAACAAAAACTAATGCTATGCAATCACACCCAGCAGATCAAGACGCGAACGAAAGCCTCCGGTTGTCAGAGCAAGCCTATGACACCGCCATTTTCCATCCACGGTTCCGGCAGTTCTATGGTGAGAGCGACCTCTACAACTTTGGCTTTTGGCATGACTCAGATGGGCAGCGGATCGACCATCCCGGCGAAGCGGCCCGCGAATTGGTCCGCCGCCACATCGCACAAGATCCCAACCGCGCGCGGGCACGCCGCGTGCTTGATGTGGGGTGCGGGCTGGGGGCCTGCACGGCGCAGATCGCATCGGCCTATCCGCAGGCAGACGTGATCGGGATCAATTATTCCAGCGCGCAGATTGACCATGCAAGCCGCCTTTACGCAGGCCCGCGCATCTCCTTCCAACGGATGCGCGCCGAAAGCATCGCCTTTCAGGATGAGACCTTCGACTGCATTCATGCTATCGAGACCGCCATGCATTTCCGCACACGCCAGCAATTCCTTGAAGAGGCGCGTCGGCTCTTGCGTCCCCGTGGGCGGTTGATCCTTACCGATGTCCTTGTTGATAAGCCAACGAGCTTTGTGCCCCACGAGAATGTTCTTCCCACGGTCGGGGCCTACCGCTCGGCTCTCGAAGCCGCAGGTCTGATGCCCGTGACAGTCGAGGATATTCACGCAGACACCACCCTACCCTTTGTCAGGATGCTGAAACGCAACGCGATGGCCGCCTATGCGCGCGGGCTTGAGCGGTCCATCAAAGGATACGTGATTGCCGTCGCCGAAAGACCGGATGAGTCATAAGGTGCCGTGCTCGCAGGCCTTGCGAAGAAGATCGCGCCGAAGCTTGCCCATGGCGTTTCGGGGCAAGGTCGACACCACATAGACACGCTTGGGGATTTTGGTTGCGGGCAATTTGCCGATCAATTCCGCGCGGATGGCGGCAGGTGTCAGGGTTGTGCCCGCCGCCGAGACAACCGCGGCCATGACAGCCTGGCCTGCGTGCGGATGCGGAACGCCAAACACGCAGACATCAACGACCCCGTTGATCGCGACAAGCGCAGCCTCGACTTCGGAGGGCTGGATGTTCAGGCCTGCGTAGATAATGAGGTCATCAGCACGCCCCGTGATATGCAGAAAGCCGTCCGTGTCGACCCATCCGACATCACCGGTACGAAAAAAGTCGTCAGGCGCGGTTTTGCGCGCCGTTTCCGCCCGGTCATCGAGATAGCTGGGCAGTGCGAGAGGGCCGCGGGCCTCTACCTCTCCGATCTCTTGCGGAGGCGCGGTTTCATGCGACACAAGGGACCTAATGCGCAGGCTCCACCCCGGAAGAGGCAGACCGACCGATCCGGCCCGGTTTCGTGCGGGGCTGTTGGCAGTCATAATCAGCGTCTCTGTCATCCCGTAACGTTCGAGCAACGGCAGCCCCAGCCTGTCTTCGACCTGTTCCCGGACTTCTGGAAGGATCGGAGCCGAGCCGCAGATAGCGAGCCTCAGCTGTCGGGCCGCGCCCGCCGTGAACTGCGGATGCTGAAGCAACTGCCCATAGTAAAAGGGCACGCCCATAAAGCAGGTGACCCGAGGCAACCACGCGACAGCATCGCCCGGATCAAAGCGGGGCCGCCAAACCACGGTGCCACCTGCCAGCAGGATCGGCATGGGGGCAACGATCAGGCCGTGAGCATGCGTCGTTGGCAAGACATGCAGCAGGCGATCGGACGCGTCGATGTCCCAGATGATCCTCAGCGCATCCGTGTTGGCGAACAAGGCACCGTGACTGTGGATCACGGCCTTGGGCCTTCCGGTGCTGCCAGAGGTAAACAGGATGATGGCACCAGCCTCGTCATCCACGGAAAATCTGTCCGGGTCGGTATGGTCCGTCGCGTGGAGGGGATCGTGCGGCCTTGCGGGATCAGCGTCAAGACATCGGGACACCGCCGCAGGTCCGCTCTCCGTCCGCGCGCGCCATCCGTCCTCGCGCTCCCCGATCAGCAGAACAGGCGCGGTTCGGGAAATCTGGTCCGCCACAACCTCTGCGGGGCTATCCGGGTTCAGCGGTAGAACTACAAGCCCCGCCCGCAGAGCCCCAAGCAGCACGACGATCTGCGCCAGCGATTTCTGCATGGCAAGGCAAACCCGGTCACCGGGTTCAAGACCTTGGGCAAGGAACGCCGAGGCCGCGCGTCCCGTCGCCGCGTCCAATTCACCATAGGTAAGGGTGACCACTCCGTCGTCAAAAGCAATGGCATCCGCGTTGGCCCAGCCTGCCTTAAGTCGCTGATAAAAGGTCAATGTCTCATCCCCTAGGTGCTCGGGCCGGTCGTACTGCGTCGAACCAGTGCCGCTGTCGGTCAAAAGGATAGCCCGGCAGGTCCGTCCCATCCGCGGCTGACGGGCTGATCGCATCCAGGCAAAGCGTGGCGCCGGCAAGGTGCAGGGCAAGGACCGCGTCTTCCATCGTCTCGGGACGGGTGCCCGGATCGGGCACCGCCGCCTGCGACAAGCCAAGAGCGTAGCCGGGCCAGACCTGCTGCAAGACCCGATGCAGATCAGCCCGGTCTGAGGGGATATTGAGCGCAATCTCTGCCGCCGGTGCGACGGGCCCCGGAGAGGGCGACGCGAGACTGCGCGTGAGGGCCTCCTGCGCCTCCTCCTGCGATGCCGCGACAAATCCCGCGCGGTGGCTCAGTCCGACCCATCGGCGCCGCGTTGCCAAGGCGATCTTTCCCAGATCGGCCCCCGGCGCGCGGAGCGTCTCCAGCAGTTGGCTTGTGCGCGTTCTCAGACTGTCGGGCGATGCGGCGGACAGCAGGAAAAGATGACGACCACCGGCAGGCAACGCCTGATGGAGTGACATGTCGGCATTGGACACAAGGATATGCGCATTCAGACCGCTCATGCCAAAGGAACTGACCCCCATCACCCGGCGGGGACCGGGCCAGACCCTCTGATCCCGCACAATCTCGAATGGCACCTCGTCCCAGTTGATCCGTGGCGACGGCGTCGCAAAGCAGGGCTGCCTTGGAATGAATCCGTCGCGGACCATCAAGATGGCCTTGATCAGACCGGCCACCCCAGCCGCAGCCTCTAGATGGCCGAGCGTCGCCTTTACCGATCCCACGACAACCTTTGCGTCAACCCGATCACCAAAGACGTCTGCCAATGCCGATATCTCAATCGTGTCACCCAATACGGTGGCAGATCCATGTGCCTCGATGGCCCCGATATCGGTGGGCTTTAGTCCGGCCGCCTCCACCGCTTGCAGAATGACGCGCGCCTGCGCCCGGCGCGAGGGCGCGCTCAGCCCGTTGCTGCGGCCATCCTGTCCCATCGCCCAGCCGGGCAAGACGGCATGGATGCGGTCGCCAGCCGCCAACGCGCATGACAGCCGTTTCAGAACCAGCACGCCACAGCCCTCACTGCGGACAAAGCCTGATGCGGTCGCGTCGAAACTGCGGGTTTCACCCTTGGCCGACAACACACTCATCCCGGAAAGTGCCCGAAAGGGCTCAACCGACAAAAGAGCATTCACGCCGCCCGCAAGCGCAACATCACAATGACCAAGGCGCAGATTGTCCCCCGCCAGCGCGACGGCGGCGGCCCCCGACGAACAGGCAGTATCGATGGTCAGGCTTGGCCCTGTCAGACCCAAGCAATAGCTGATACGCCCCGAAATCGCGGCATTCTGCGCGCCATTCGCACAATGGGGGTTTCCAGCACCGGATATGCCCGCTTGGGCCATCCGGAGCGCATAGTCAGACGACCCAGCCCCCATGAAGACGCCGATGGGCGCATCCTCAAGGCAAGCCGGCGAAAACCCGGCATCCTCAAGCGCGTGCCAGCTCGTTTCCAGAGCAAGCCGTTGCTGCGGGTCGATCAGCGGGGCTTCGTTCGCCGAGATCCGAAACGGACGCCGGTCGAAGAACGCGATATCATCCAGAGTACCGGCCCGCGTGACGGGAAAACCTTCGCGCAGGGACAGGTCTTCGGACAGTCCCCACAAGGCCCATCGGTCGGGCGGAATGTCGCGAATGCCTGTCTGCCCCGAGCGGAGCAGCCGGTTCAGCTCTGCGGGTCCGTCCACTCCGGGGAACCTGCACGCAAGACCAATAACAGCGATCGGTTCGTCCGGCCTCATGACGAACCTTGCGCGAGCGCAAGCGCCAAGCCCGACGGGGTGGGAATTTCGAAAAGCAGTTCGGGCTGAATGTCGCGCCCAACCGCCTGTTCCAAATCCACCACAATTTCCGTGATCATCAAGGAATCCATGCCTTGGTCCGCCCAGGGCAGATGGGGATCAACGTCTTGCGGCGCGCAATTGACCGCTGCGGCAACCCAATCGGTCAGAAAACGCAGATATGCGCCCGGCCCCGCGCTCTTCTGCGCGATAGCCCCGGCAAGGGTCCGGGTCGCCTCGATCTGTGCGCCGCGCGCTCTGAGCGGTCCCGGCTCCCAATCGAGCACCAGCAGCCCGCTCTCGGTCTCCAGCCTTGCGTGCGTGTCGCGGCGCCGGAGCTTGCCACTCGAGGTCCACATCAATGTTCCGGGCCGCGCCAGACGCACGCGCGCCACATCAACCCCCGACCCTGCCATGAGATCACGCCAGATCCGTTCGGCTACACCGGTGCCGCCATCCGCCCCTAGCCGGCCCTGCGCGATCTCAACAACCAGATCGACATTTCCTGCGTCCCGCTGATAGGCCGCGATCCGGCCGGGCCGGATGGCTGGATCTGCGCCGGTGATCAAAAGTTCCAGGTCAGCCGCGTGCAGGGTCCGTCCCCGCCAGAGCACGATGTCCTTGATGCGCCCCGTCACATACAATTCATCGTTCAAAAGAAATCCTAAATCCCCGCTGCGCAGATATGGTCCGTCGCCATTCGCGGTGAACTGCCCGAATGTCGAAACGCTTTCCTCGGGTCGGTCATGATACCCAGAGCCGACGCTTTCCCCTGCAATCCAGATTTCGCCGATGCGGTCAGAGCGGCAGGGAACGCCAGTTTCCGGCTCGACAATCCGGACCCCGCCGGTCGTGCGAACCGGGCCGGAAGAAACAAGACAGCGCCCCGTTCCCGCCACCAGTGGCACAACCCTGCCCGCTTCAAGCGCCTCCGGATCGAACCAGTGGGTCGTGGCCCCGCCGCCACGTGCAGCACCCGAAACCAAGAGCGTCGCCTCGGCCAGTCCATAACACGGCAGAAAGCACTGAGGATCAAAACCCACAGGCTTGAACACGTCGGCAAAGCGGGCAAGGGTTTCGGGCTGGACAGGTTCCGCCCCGTTCAACGCGACACGCCAGCTTGAGAGATCAAGAGATTTTAGGCGGTCAGCAGGAATGCCGCGCACGCAGAGGTCAAAGGCGAAATTCGGTGCAACGGAAACCGTGCCGCGCCATTTGCTGATTGTATCAAGCCAGAGATAGGGACGCCGTATGAAGCTTTCGGGCGCGAGAACATAAGTCGGATCGCCACGCCAGAGATTGAAGAGCAGCCCGCCCATAAGCCCCATATCATGTTCGGGCGGCAGCCATGTGACCACGCGCTCCTCGCTCTCACTTCGCAGACAGAGGTCTATCGCACACATCTGGGCATAGAGCGCGCCTTGCGTCACCACTACCCCCCGCGGATGCCCTGTCGAGCCGGATGTATACTGAATGATGGCCACATCCTCGGGCACAATCCTGTCAGGAATTACCGATGCCGCACGGTCGACGGTGTCGAGCGCAATGATCGGCGGCAAGGCCGCGATGCCGATCCCGTCCTCGGCAAGTGTTTTGGCGATGGCAGGCGACGTCAGCAGAACCGCACAGTCAGCCTCTGCCAAAATAGCGCCCGCCCGCGTTCTTTTCGTCTCATTGGTCGGCACCGCGACCGGCACCGCAGCACAGCCCGCAAAGAAGGCCCCGAACAGGGCTATCACAAAACCCGGTCCATGCTCAAAGATCAACGCCACGCGCGCGCCATGGCTACAGCCTGCTGCGGTCAAGACCCCCGCGACATGTGACGCACGTGCAACCAGATCCTCGAAACTCAGCACATCCGGTGGTCCGGCCGGGTTGTGAAAGAAATAGCACGCCTTATCTGGCCGTGCCGCTGCATGCGCCAGCACCCTGCCCGGCACAGTTTGGCTTGCCAGTGCCGCTGCGGCACCTTCAGCACGCGCCACGCATTGTTCGAAAAGCGATTGCGTCATGGCGCAACCTCAGGTCTGATCAAGGGCGGGGGTATCGTCAGCGCCTCGGTCATGGTTTGGCCGCCGCGCAAGGTGTGTCCCAACATCGCTGCAAGGGGACCTAAATGCCAACCCGCCGTCTCTTGATCATCGGCTTCTCTAACGTGGCCACAAGATCCGGCTTCTCCGATCCCACCATCGACCGGCTTCGTGCCGAGACACCAGACGTTACCGTGCTTCGGGTCGGGCTGGGCGCCCAACAGCCGCATGTGATCCCACCCTACCTGCGCCTTGCCGCCGCAAAGCTCGGGCCATTCAGCCACGTTCTGTTCGAGGTAAACGCGTCGGCCTTTGCCCTGCATCCCCTGACGACCCCGGCGCGCGGGCGCGAACTGCTTCTCGACATGGCACTTGTGGCTCAGGATATCGGGGCCGACCCGGCCTTTTTTCTTCACCACCGCCGTTGGACATCGCCGGTTCATCACGATTTCAACGCCCAAACCCGCGAATTCTGCAAGGAGTTTCGCATCCCATTGTTGGACATGGCCGAAGGATGGCTTGCCGAGGTTGGGGCCGATGTCGTGGCGGGCCTCCTGCGCGATGATGTCCACACGACCTACGAAGGTGGTGAGGTCATGGCAGACCGCGTCACCCCGTTCCTGAAACGCTGCCTCGATCAGGCTGCTTGGTTCCATGCCGTTTCCTTGCCCAAACCGTTCTGGCGCCGCGGTCTCCTCGACACAGATGCAATTCTGCACGACCACCCGATGGAGCGTCATGACTGCATGGATTTGCCCCTCCACTACATGCGTCTCGAAAACACGGGCGCGGTCCTGCGATTTGGGCAAGAGTATCATGCCCAGGCTCTCGTCCACCTGTTCCACCGGGCTGGCGGGCACATCAACCTGCGCCTCGACCCATCGGGCCATAGTCTGCAAGTCTCCACCGTCGATCCTTTCAGCTACGCACCCAGAATCGGAACCGTCGCCTTCGATTTCTACCGCGGCCTCCACCTGCGTGAGATAACGATATCCCCCACCGTGGAAGCCCCCGAAATCAAACTGCTCAAGGGCGAACCAGAGCGGCCCTTGCGCAGCTACATCGGCCCGCTTCTCACGCTCGAGCCTGCGACCCCGTCCTGACGCCCCCCCCATGGCTATTACCCGATGGTCGCCCGGCCTACCTCTCACGGTGCAAGATCCAAGACTGCCGCAAATCCTCGATATCAAACCCATGATCCTGCGCGAATGCCTTGATGCTGTGTTGCACGACAAATGCACCTGCCTGGTCCTGCCACAGCCAGTTATCGCCGCACAACACGGCGTCGGGAAAGAGGTCATGCGCCACATCAAGCTCGTCGCGGTTCTTGAAGCCGTCAAGGTAGATCAGCTCAATAGGGATGTCGCGCCGCCGCAAGTCGTGCAACGCCTCTGGAGAGGCACAGCCCACCGGAACAAAGCGATCCTTGAACAAGCGTAGAGCGTTCAGGGCAACGGCGAAATTGCCGTACTTTCGCAGCAGGCGGGCGATGCGCGTGACCTCAGCGTCGGACAGATGATTGGCATGGGGTGCCACCCCTTCGACAAAGCTGGCCCAATCTCCATCCCACGGGTCTATCCCAATGACCGTCAGATCAGGCTTTGCCTTGAGCCAATGCAGCAAAGCCCCCCCAAGGAAACACCCCACCTCTGCCATCAATCGGATGTCCCGGTTCAGGATCTGTCGCAAGATGATCTCGCGACCGCCATCACCGTCCGCGTCGCGCGCAAGGTGAAACGGTGCGTGTTCATCCCATGGAAACTCCGGCCAGGGATTATCCCTCTGCAAGGCGTCGAGGCCCAGGATGACGCGCGATCCCGTTGGGGCGTTCGCGGCAAGATCGGCCTCTTGCGTCTTGGGCTTTGCGCCCTGCGGCCCGCTCGCAGCATTTGGGGCCAGCGACCGCCCCACATCAGACGGCGGTGCCGCGTCCACCTGCGTAGTCAGCATCTCTGCCGGAGGTCTGGCACCCTTGCGATAGTGAAAGATGCTGTGACCCGACACGCCTTGCCAAGCAACCGTCGGAATAACGGCGCGGCGCAGATCGTCGCGCGCGAACAACTCGACAGGCACGATCAGATGCTGTCCCGGCCCCCATACTTTGGTCAGAAGCGCCTGTAGATCCACCGCCCCGAAAATACGCATATGGTCTTCTTGACCAAAGCGCGTCAGTCGATCGACCGGGCGAAGATCTGGCGACAGATCCTCTAGCGTGTGTTCGCCGCGGACTGGAACCGACAGGAAATGCAACCCGTCGGGTGCAAGAATGCGGTCAAGGTCCTGCAGCACGCCATCAACTGAGCAAGGCAGATGTTCCAGAACATGACTATGCACGATCAGGTCATAACTTGCATCCGGGATGCCGGCCAGATCGACGCACAGATCAAGCTTTCGAACCGTGAGAAACTTGCTCTTGTAGCGCTCCGCATCAAGATCCGCACCATGATAGGCATCCCCTGAAAGCTCGACAAATTTTCGGGCCAGTCCCAACTCCGGCGCAAGATGAAGGATGCGTTTGCCTTTCTCGAAAGCGCCCAGTCGATCAAGCACCATCCACATAAGCCGGTTGCGCTCCACCCCCCGACAGGATGAACACCGCGCATGGGAGCGACCGTTGAAATCCTCGAACTCGGTCCCGTGACAGATCGGGCAACAAAGATCCTCGTCAACCGTCCGGATCGTCGTGGGGGCACCCTGAACGGATTTCACCTCGGCCACAGGTTTGTCCGCACCAGAGAGCGAGGACACCGGGCGCCGTCTGCCCGCCGATGCAATCTTGCGCAGGATGAATGTGGCGTTGGTGTTGAGAGGTTCGACAGGACCGCCGCGGCGCGTGATGGTCAGCCTGCCCCCAAGCGAGCGGATCATGTCCGCAAGATCGGCCCCGTAATCCGTATAGACCAAGCATTTCGTCCCGTCGCCAGCGTTGTGGTAGCGCTCCGGCTTCAGGTGAACCTCCGTCCCCTCCTCTACCCGAACCCTCGGCTCGGTCCGGTCAGGAAAGGGATAGTCATTCGGAATGGTAAAGACGTGAATCCCGCCGGGCCGAAGAACGCGCAGGGTTTCGGCAAATGCGCTTTCGACATCAGGAAGATGCTCCATCACATCGCTCGTGATGATGAGATCAAAGCTGTCCTCGTCAAAGGTCAGCTTGGTCAGGTCCTCGTTACGCACGCCATCAGGTGCTAGTGCCCCAATCGCAAGGTCGGGTCGAAAATAGGATCTTGTATAGTGCGGCAGCGTGTTAAAACGCGCAACGAAAGGTCCCCGCAAGGCTGGCTCATAGACGGCGACATTGGACAGAAAGCCTCGTGCCACCAATTCGTCAATCGACAAAGCCTGCCCGCGTCCGAATTCATCAAGGATAACGGCCGCCTGGTCACGCCAGCGCATCGTGAAACGACAATTTGGGCAGGGATAGGACTCGCGCAAAGAGCGGTGATCGCCACGTCGAAATACGCCCACATGGCCGCAAATCGCGCACAGACCCTGAAATTCATTCTCCGGCACGAATATATTTCTCCTTTTAGACTGGGTAGATGGCCGAAAAACCCAACCGGACGCCTGCACGCAGCTCGATAGTTGAGACCGGCACTTGCCTTGTCAATTGTATTCATCCGGAAAGCGCCGTCTTTTGGGCTGAGGATTTTTGCCCCGGATCTGACACCCTCTCCGGCCATCGGTATAGACTCAAAGTCGAGATCTTACATCTCACCGATAAAGGCCACCATCAGCACTGGACAGATGCCGCGCAGGTTCGGATTGCAAAAGAAGAATGTAGCCGCCGCAGGCCTGCAACCAAGACGGCCCGCACGCTTAGGGTACTCTGGCGGAAGACTGGCGATCCCTCTTATCCATGGCCGACGCCCTTCAATCGCCGCCGCAATCGCGCCGACGGCACGGATCTGCCGCGTCAGTCCTCGAAGAGCTCGTTTTGTCCCGGCGCACTCTCGTCCTCGTCCTCTTCGCTGCCCATCTGCGGCATGGTCCCCGGCGGCGGGCGATTGTCCAACAGGCCCGCAGCCCGCAACTCCTTGAGCCCCGGCAGATCCCGCGCGCTCTCTAGCCCGAAATGATCCAGAAACTCTTGCGTCACCACAAAGGTCACAGGCCGCCCGGGCGTCATCTTGCGACGCCCGAACCGGATCCACTCCATCTCCAGCAATTGATCCACCGTGCCCCGGCTGACCGCCACGCCGCGAATCTCCTCGATTTCGGCACGCGTCACCGGCTGGTGATAGGCGATGATCGCCAATGTCTCGATCGCAGCCCGGCTCAGCTTGCGGGTCTCAACCGTCTCGCGGCTCATCAAATAGCCAAGGTCCGGCGCAGTGCGGATGGCCCAGGCATCGCCCACCTTGACCACACGCACGCCGCGCCCCTCATAGCGTTTGCGCAGATGCACCAGCGCTTCGGCAGGATCGCTGCCATGCGGCATCCGCTCGGCCATGTCGCGGGTGGTCAGCGGCTCGGTGCTCGCAAACAGCATCGCCTCAATCATCCGCTCCTGCTCGCCAATGGGCGGCGCTTGAAACAGGCTTTTTTCTTTTTCTTCAGGTGCTTCCGACATACTCTTAATCCTTGCGCCGCAGCTCGATAGCGGCGAAAACCTCCGCTTGCCGCACCTCTGCCCGCCCTTCCTTGACCAGTTCCAGCGCCGCCGCAAAGGTCGAGGCCGTGGCCGATCGCCGCCGCCCCGGATCGGTGGTGAACCCCTCTGGCAAATAGCTCAGGATATCGGTCCAGGTGCCTGCATAGCCGATCAAACCCCGCATCCGCTCCAACGCCTGCTCCATGGTAAAGATCGCATCGCGATCCATCACAAAGGGGCGGAATTCGTCGCGCGTCCTGATCCGGGCATAGCCCTGCATGAGGTCAAGCAGCGTCGCCGTATAGGTCACACGCCGCAGGCGCGCCACGTCCTCTGGCACCCCGCGTGCAAAGAAATCGCGCCCCAGCCGGTCTCGTCCCATCAGACGCGCCGCGCAATCGCGCATCGCCTGCAAGCGCTCCAACTGAAACGCCAGATGCGCCGCCAACTCCTCGCCCGAGGGTCCGTCTTCGCTCGGGTCTGGCGGCAACAACAGCCGCGATTTGAGAAAGGCAAGCCACGCCGCCATCACCAGATAATCCGCCGCCAGTTCCAGCCGCAGCGCCTTGGCGCGTTCCACAAAGGCCAGATATTGCCGCGCGAGTTCCAGCACCGAAATCTTGCGCAGGTCCACCTTTTGCGTCCGGCTCAGCGTCAGCAAAAGGTCAAGCGGCCCCTCGAACCCATCGACATCGACAATCAGCGCCTCAGCGGCCAACCGCTCGGCGACATTGACCGGCCCCTCATCCCTGTCGAAATCGTCCTCACTCATGCGCACACCCGCCCGTCAGCGCATCAAGCTGTGCCGATAGGGCGGAAATGTCAATCTCTTGGGGGGTCTTGCGCCATGTCAACGCCCGGTCGGCACGGATTTGCGCAGGCTCGGTCATCTCGCCAGCTGCCTCTGCCACCGCCTGCCGTTCCGCCAGCGTCCCGTTGCAATGCAGGATCACATCGCACCCGGCCTGCAAGGCCGCCCGCGACAGGTCCGGCAAGGTGCCACGCAACGCTTTCATGGAAATGTCATCAGTCATAATCAGCCCGTCAAAGCCGATTTCGTCCCGGATCACCTGCATCATAGATGCGGATAGGGTCGCAGGCGCGGCATCAATCGCACTATAGACCAGATGCGCCGTCATCCCCAAAGGCAGGTCGTTCAGCGCTCTAAAAGGCGCAAAATCAGTATCTTGCAGATCACTCTTCAGCGCCGTGACCACCGGCAGATCATGGTGGCTATCCGCCTCGGCGCGGCCATGTCCGGGGATATGCTTGACCACGGGCAATACGCCCCCGTCTAGCAATCCATTCGCCACCGCACGGCCCAGATGCGCCACCGTATCGGGATCAACGCCATAGCAGCGATTGCTCAGGAACGGATGCGTCGCAGGCCCCGCCACATCCACCAACGGCGCGCAATTGCTGTCGATGCCAAGCGCGTGCAACTCTGCCGCAATCAGACGATAGCGCAGATACATCGCCTCAGCCGCGCGGCTGCCCGCCGCCTCTGCCTGATCCAACGGCGCAGGCCACTCGCGCCATAGCGGCGCGCGCAATCGCTGCACGCGCCCTCCCTCCTGATCAATCGTGACCATCGCGTCATGCCCTGCGGCCTCACGCATCTCTGCCACAAGGGCGCGCACCTGATCCGGGCTGTCGATATTGCGCGCAAAGAGGATAAACCCAAACGGGCGCGTGTCGCGAAACAGCGCCTTTTCCTCTGTCGTCAGCCGCAGACCCTCCGCATCGAGGATCGTCGCCCCAAACCGCGTCACCGCGTGACCACCGGGATGCACTCGGCGCGCTCCGCGACCAGTGCCGAACAGAACCGCCGCGCATCCCCCAGATCGGCAAAGCCCATGGCCCGCAACCGGTAGAATGTGCGCCCGCCACTTTCAGCGCGCTGAATAACCCGTTGTTTTCCATCAAGGAAATCACCGAACCGCCCCGCCAGACGGTCCCATTCCGCGCGCGCCACCTCGGCCGAGTCAAACGCGCCAAGCTGCGCCAACCGCGTGCCAAGTGGGATCGTTTCCGCATCCACCTCATCCGAGGGCGCAGATCGCGCCGCCGCCACCGCAAGGGCGACTGCTTCGGACACCGAGGTAAGCGATGCAGGGCGCGCACGCGGGCGCACGACCGCTTGCGCAACGGCAACGTCTTCCACGTCAGGGGTCTCGACCGCCTCCGGGCCCGTCACCTCTTCCTCCAGCGGGGCTATCGGCGCGGCCCCCGCCGCAATCTGATCCGCAAGCGCAAGGATTGAGGCGTTTTGCACCTCCTCCGGCACAGCTTGTGGCGCAGGCTCTGTGACTTCCGCACGCGGAGTGGCCTCTGCGACCTCCGCCGTCGGGGTCAGCGGGGCCACATCCTCCAACGACAATTCAAGCGGCGGAGGGGCCAGAACCAACCGATCTGCCGGGGCCGCTGCCGTGCCTTCGGCGGCCACGGCATTAACCGACAGCCCTTGATTGGCCGCAGCATCGCCACCGGGATCGGCAGGCGCCTCGCGCATTGGCCCTTCGGCCGCGCGCACCACCGGCACGCCTGACACATCGCGCAGGACCATCTTGGTGCCCCACATCCCAACGCCCGCGATCAGCGCAAGCGAGAGTGCCGCGCCGGTCAGATTGGTCAGCCTGACAATGAGCTTTGCGCGCTCAGGCCCCGGTTCGGGCCGTGCATAGTGCATATCTGCCATGTCGCCTCTTGCTCTCCGGCGATACATGGTCGCCGGGGATGTACTGTTCTGCCTCATCCCCGGCTTGGTGCGTTAACGCATCTCTTCCGCCGGAGTTACGCCCAGAATACCAAGGCCTGCGGAAATAACAACGGTTACAGCACGCGCAAGGGCGATTTTCGCCTGTGATGTGGCCACATCGCCCTCTTGGATGAAACGCAGCGACGCATCGTCATTGCCCCGGTTCCACAAGGCATGCAAATCAGACGCCAGATCATAGAGATAGAATGCCACGCGATGCGGCTCATTGCTGCGCCCGGCAATCTCGACCAAGCGTGGCCATTCCGCGATCTTGCGCGCCACCGCCAGCTCTGCCTCATGGGTCAACCCGCTGAGGTCCGCTTGCGCCAATGTGGCATCCTCCACCGCAATTCCGGCTTCTGCGGCCTTGCGCAGCACCGAATTCACCCGCGCATTGGCATATTGCACGTAGAACACCGGGTTATCCTTGGATTGCTCCAAAACCTTGTCGAAATCGAAATCCAAAGGCGCATCGTTCTTGCGCGTCAGCATCACAAAGCGGGTCACATCCGCGCCCACCTGATCAACCACATCGCGCAGCGTCACAAAGGTGCCCGCGCGCTTCGACATCTTGAACGGCTCGCCGTTCTTATACAGCTTCACCAGTTGGCACAGCTTGATATCCACCGGCACCCGGCCATTCGACAGCGCCGACACCGCCGCCTTCATCCGCTTGACATAGCCGCCATGATCCGCGCCAAAGACGTCGATCAAAAGGTCAAACCCCCGGCTGATCTTGTCATAATGATAGGCGATATCAGGCGCGAAATAGGTCCAGCCACCGTCCGACTTCATGATCGGGCGGTCCACATCATCGCCATGTTCGGTGGATTTGAACAGCGTCTGCTCGCGCGGCTCCCAATCCTCGGGCATTTTGCCCTTGGGCGGCTCCAGCACACCGCGATAGATCAAGCCCTTGCTGCGCAAATCCTCGATCGCCGCCTCGATCAACCCGGTGCCATAAAGCGACTTTTCCGAATAGAACACGTCCATCTCAACGCCAAGCGCCGCAAGATCCTCGCGGATCAGCGCCATCATCTTGTCCGTGGCGAAATCGCGGATCGGCTCTAGCCAAACCTCCTCGGGCTGCCCAACATAGGCATCGCCCACTTGCACCTTCAGCGCCTCACCCACCTCGATCAGGTAATCACCCGGATAGGTGCCATCGGCAAAGGCCACCGCCTGCCCATGCGCCTCAAGATACCGCAGATAAACCGACCGGGCCAGCACATCGACCTGCGCACCGCCATCATTGATGTAATATTCGCGCGTGACCTCATAGCCCACATAATCCAACAGCCGCGCCAGAGCATCGCCAAACACCGCGCCCCGCGTATGGCCCACATGCAGTGGCCCCGTCGGATTGGCGCTGACATATTCCACATTCACCCGCTTGCCCGCCCCAAGGGTCGAGCGACCATAGCCCGTGCCCTCGGTCAGCGCCGCACGCGCCACCCGCTGCCACACCGCAGGGACCAGCCGCAGGTTAAGAAACCCCGGCCCCGCCACCTCGGCGCTCTCGACACGGCCATCCTCGGCCAGCCGTGCCGCCAAAGCATCGGCAATCTCGCGCGGCTTGAGGCCCGCAGGCTTGGCCAGCACCATCGCCGCATTGGTTGCCATATCGCCATGCGCCGCATCGCGCGGCGGCTCGACCGTCACACTGGTCATATCCAGCCCCGCGGGCAACTGGCCGCCTGCCTGCATTGCCGCCAGCGTTTCCAGCACGAGGTCGCGCATATCGGTAAAAAGGTTCATAAAAGCTATCCTTGCTGCCTTGGCTCGGGTTATCCAACGGCGCGCGGCGCGTCAATCACAAGCGGCGCAAACCGTCACGCAAGACGACTGCACCCCGCCCTCACCCCCAGGTGCAAAGCCCAGAAATATAGCAGGCTCCAACACCACCGACAGCGCAGCCGTCGTGCCCCGTCGCGGCCCCTCGGCCCGCATCAAACGCAGCGTGTGCACCGGCTGCGCACCACCTGCCTCTTGCACCAGATAGCCGCCCAAATGATCCAGACCCAGACGGCACGCCCGTTCCGCCGCCCCAGCCCCCGCGCAGGGGACTGCGTTGACAATCAAGCTCCGGCCCTGCCCCGCCTGCAAACCGGGTCGCAGCGCGCGGCTCAACCCGGCAATGCCCATCGTCACCGCCCCCAAGCGCGCCGCCATGCGCAAAGGTTGCAAATGGATCAGCAAATCAATCGGTGTCTGCCCCCAAAGCGCCCCCAACCGCGCGCAGACCGACGGGCGCAGCACATCCAGCGCCAGCGTCTCGATGCGCCCCGGAACCAACCGCGCCAGTGCCTGACACCGCCGATCTTCCCGGTCAATCACGATCACCTGCGCCCCGGCCCGCGCCAACCCCTGCGCGAGCACAACACCCGCCGCACAGCCCGCCGCAGCGATCAGCACGGTCTTGCCCGCAACATGCTCCGCGAAACCCACCATCACCAAAGCGCCCCAAATACCACGAGATGGTTAGCATCGGGCCGCACAGCACACAACGCAGGCTGCACGCAGAAGCGTATAAACTTTTTCGTTATAAGAGCTTAGACACCGTTATCGGAGAAATCACGCGCGCCTTCACCCGTTAGGCTTGCATATTCCTGCAGGGCAAACCGATCCGTCATGCCTGCGATATAGTCACTAACCAGCCGCGCCAGCGCGGTCTCATCCGCCGCCTGCGCCACGTCGCGGCGCCATTCCTCGGGCAGGTGATCCGGCGCGTTCAGATAATGGGGAAACAGCGTGCTCACCACCCCATGCACCCTCAGACGCATGTCGTTGACCTCGGGCGCGCGATACATACGCGCAAAAAGAAACGCCCGGATTTGCTTTAAATCCCCCCAAAGCGCATCCGAGAACCGGATCACCGGACGCCCCAGATGCCGCACCTCCGCCACCGAAGCCGGCGCGGCGTCCTCCAACAGATACCGTGACCGCGTGATCACATCCCCCACCATCACCCCAAACACGCGGCGCAGCGCCTCATGCCTGCGGCGTTTGCGGTCAAGTCCGGGATAGAGCCGGTCCACCTCGGCGTAACAATCGCCCACAATGGGCAAGCCTGCGATTTCGTCATCGTCAAACAACCGCGCGCGCAACCCGTCATGCAGATCGTGATTGTTATAGGCAATATCATCAGACAAGGCCGCCACCTGCGCTTCGGCACTGGCATGCGTGTGCAATTCCAGATCATGCCGCGCATTGTAATCCGCCAAGGCATAGGGCAACGACCCCGTCACATGGTCATCACTCCTGAGGGGCGTCACAGGCCCATCGCCCCGGAGGAGCGTCACGGGTCCATCGCCCCGGAGGGGCGTCACAGGGCCATTATGCTTGGCCAACCCCTCCAGCGTCTCCCATGTCAGGTTCAGCCCGTCGAACTCGGCGTAATGCCGCTCCAGCGACGTCACGATCCGTACCGCCTGCGCGTTGTGGTCAAACCCGCCATAGGGCGCCATCAAGGCATCCAGCGTGTCCTCACCCGCATGGGCAAAGGGCGGATGCCCCAGATCATGCGCCAGCGCCACCGCCTCGGTCAGCTCGCCATTCAGCCCAAGCGCACCCGCAATCGTGCGCGCCACCTGCGCCACCTCGATGGAATGGGTCAGCCGTGTGCGGAAATAATCCCCCTCATGCGCCACAAACACCTGCGTCTTGTGCTTGAGCCGCCGAAACGCGCTGGAATGGATGATGCGATCCCGGTCGCGCTGAAAGGGCGAGCGAAACGCGCTTTCCTCTTCCGCAACACGCCGCCCACGCACCTGCGCGGGATCAGAGGCATAGGGGGCCGTCATCGCTGCTTATCCTTGTCGCCAGAGGTCAGGCCCCATATATTGCACCTGACAGCAAACGTGAACCAGTCAGGAGCATTCCGATGCAATTGCCGCCCAAGGTGACCCCCCGCGCCTTTGCCCGCCTCGCCGAAATCGGTGCTGGCGATCAGGGTCAAGCCCTGCGCGTCGCCGTCGAGGGCGGCGGCTGCTCTGGCTTTCAATACGAAATCAAACTCGACGAGCCCGCCCAAGACGATCTGATTCTCGAAGGCGACGGGCAAAAGGTCGTGGTTGATTCCACCTCCCTGCCGTTTCTTGCCGGGGCCACGATTGATTTCTCCGAGGAATTGATTGGCGCGCGCTTTATCATCGACAACCCCAACGCCTCCTCGTCCTGCGGCTGCGGTACGTCGTTTTCGATGTGACCGCTTGTCACCTCCGCCCCCCTGCGCGATAGAGAATGCCAGAGGACAAAAGGGGGCCGCGCCATGAAAATCGCCACGTTCAATATCAACGGCATCAAAGCCCGGATTGACGCCCTGCCCGCTTGGCTTGACGAGGCGTCCCCCGATGTGGCCCTTCTGCAAGAGATCAAATCCGTCGATGACGGCTTCCCGCGCGAGATTTTCGAAGAGCGCGGCTATAACGTCGAAACCTATGGGCAAAAGGGCTTTAACGGCGTGGCGATCCTCTCGAAGCGCCCGCTCGAGGATGTCACGCGCGGTCTGCCCGGCGACGACACAGACGAACAGGCCCGCTGGATCGAGGCAACAGTTGTCGGCGATCACCGCGCGTTGCGCCTCTGCGGTCTCTACCTACCCAATGGCAATCCCGCACCGGGGCCGAAATACGACTATAAACTCGCATGGATGGACCGCCTGCACGCCCGCGCCCGCGACCTTCTGGCCAGCGAAGAACCGGTGCTGATGGGCGGCGACTACAACATCATCCCGCAGGATGAGGATGCCGCCCGCCCCGACGCATGGCGCGAGGATGCTCTGGCCCGCCCCGAAAGCCGCGCCGCCTTTCGCCGCATCCTCAACCTCGGCTTTACCGAGGCGTTTCGCGCGCAGGTGCAGGGGCCGGGGCATTACACCTTCTGGGATTATCAGGCCGGCGCTTGGAACAAGAACGACGGCATTCGAATCGACCACTTCCTGCTCAGCCCGCAGGCAGCAGACCTGATGACCGATTGCGGCATCGACAAGGATATACGTGGCCGCGACAAACCCTCGGATCACGTCCCGCTCTGGGTTGAACTCAACGCCTGAGCCACCAATCTATCCCCCCCTCTGTGACCAGATCACAGACGCTGCCCCCACCCGCATGCGACTATGGCGCATCAACCGGGCCTCCGCGCCCCTCAATCCATAGGTGATCCCATGCTCAAGAAAAATGTTGGCTCTATCGACCGCGCCCTGCGCATCCTCTTTGGCCTCGCGCTGCTGGCGGGTTTCGCGCTGAACCGCGAGGGCGCCTATAGCTGGCTCTATCTGATCGGGATCATCCCGCTGGTGACAGGTCTCATGTCCTCCTGCCCGCTCTATTCGATCCTCGGCATCTCGACCTGCCCGCTCAAGAAATAACGGCAAGGTTTCGCCCAAGGTGCACGCCCCGTCTTGGCATCGGGCGTGACACGGCCCATGTCTGTCGTACACACGAAAGGACAGGCCATGAAACACACGTTGATCCTGTTGATGTTGGGTATCACCTTTGGCGGGGCCCCGGCCTTTGCGGGCAACGGCCATTGCCCGCCGGGACTGGCCAAGAAACACAACGGCTGTCAGCCCCCCGGTCAGGCGAAGAAGCAAGGATATTACCGCATCGGCGACCGCATCAACGAGGATTACATCATTCTGCGTAATCCCGGTCGCTACGGTCTGGACCGGAACGAGACCTACTACCGCGTTGGCGATCAGATTTACCGCGTGAACCGCGAAACACGCGAAATTCTCGACCTGATCGGCGCTGCGGCGGCGGTTCTGAACTGACCGTTTCGCGACAAGGCGCTAGTCGCGCCACCCCTGCCGCAGCAGCCGCGAATACTCCTGACTGCTCAGCCCGTCAACCGGGCTGGGCGGCAAGACGGCGCGCGCTTTCAGCTCTGCCAAGGGCACCGTCCCTGCCCCCGGCAAAACCCCCAGATCATAAAGATATCCGGGCAACCGCCCCGACAAGATGACCCGCAGGTCAAACACCAGACCCTCCGCAATGCCGCGCACCAACCGATAGGGCATTGTCGTGCAATTGGTCCAAAGCGTGTGATACCAACGCGGTTCCTCGGCCAAGGCGTTGCCATAGTCCAGAAACGCCCGAAACAACGCCGCGCGCTGCCCAGCACCCATCGCCACCGGATAGAGCGACACCGACTCGCCTCGCGCATCGGTGCGAAGATGCACGATGTCGCGCTCGTCGGCGGCAATCAACACCAGCTCATACCGCTTGAAAAAACCGCCAATGGCCGAAAATTCTTCGCCCACTTCCCTGCGGATCTCGCCGGAAAAGACGATATGCCGCCCATCGGCAAACCCGAAACTGACCAGCGTATGCGCAATCTCCGGACTATCCCAGACCGACATGATCATATCAACAGAGGTGATCTGCTCGGGCTGAACCTCCAGATCATACCAGCGCTCAACCGCCTCGGTCGGGCTTGACCGGCGAAAATCCCGGATGTTGCGCACCAGAACCGCGCCTTCGCGCGCCGGCTCTGCGGTGACGCCGCGCGCCACTTCCGCCATCCAATCCCGGTCCTGTCGCGGCGCAATCCCGCCCCACCACAGCGCCCAGACCGCCAAAACCACGGCACTCAGCCCCAAGGCCCGGCGCAAACGCCCCCGCAACAGCATCCGCACAAGCGCAAGCCAGACGAACACTCCCACCAGATAGAGCAGATAAACCCAAGGTGCCGCGATCTGGAAATGCAGGCTTAGCCCAATCCAGACCGCAAGCCCCAAAAGCCAAGCGATCCCCAAGCCGCGTCCACAGATCGCCGCAGCGCGCCGCATCCCTATTCCGCAGCCACGCGCCGCGCCGCCAATATCTCCTTGAGATAGCGCCCGGTATGGCTGCGGGGCTCTTCGGCCACTTCTTCCGGCGTGCCCACTGCCACAATCTCGCCGCCGCCATCGCCGCCCTCGGGGCCAATGTCGATAATATGATCAGCCGTCTTGATCACATCAAGGTTATGCTCGATCACAATGACCGAATTGCCCTGATCGACCAATTCATGCAGCACTTCCAACAGCTTGTTCACATCCTCGAAATGCAGCCCCGTCGTCGGCTCGTCAAGGATGTAGAGCGTGCGACCCGTGGACCGCTTGGCCAGCTCTTTCGACAGCTTCACCCGCTGCGCCTCGCCCCCCGAAAGGGTCGTCGCCTGCTGGCCCACCTTGATATAGCCAAGCCCCACCCGCATCAGCGCATCCATCTTTTCACGGATGCTCGGCACCGCCTTGAAAAACTCCTGCGCCTCTTCCACCGTCATATCAAGAACGTCCGCTATACTCTTGCCCTTAAAGCGGATTTCCAGCGTCTCGCGGTTATAGCGCGCACCCTTGCAGGTCTCGCATTCCACATAGACATCCGGCAGGAAATGCATCTCGATCTTGATCAGACCATCACCCTGACAGGCCTCGCAGCGCCCGCCCTTAACGTTAAAGCTGAAACGCCCCGGCTTATAGCCGCGCGCCTTGGCCTCTGGCAGACCGGCGAACCAATCGCGGATCGGTGTAAACGCCCCCGTGTAGGTTGCGGGGTTCGAACGCGGCGTGCGCCCAATGGGCCGCTGATCAATGTCGATCACCTTGTCGAGATGCTCAAGGCCTTTGATGGTCTCACAGGGCGCGGGCGTCTGCCGCGCGCCATTGAGGCGCATCGAGGCGGTCTTGAACAGCGTCTCAATCGTCAGCGTGGATTTTCCCCCACCCGACACGCCCGACACACAAACAAACTGCCCCAGCGGAAAGGTCGCCGTCACCTCCTTGAGGTTGTTGCCCGTCGCCTTGACCACCGTCAGCTTCTTCTTGTTGCCCTTGCGCCGTACCTCGGGCACCGCAATCTCGCGCGCGCCAGACAGGTATTGCCCGGTCAGCGACGCAGGATCAGCCGCCACCGCGTCAGGTGTGCCATGGCTCACCACCCGGCCGCCATGCACCCCGGCACCGGGGCCAATGTCAAACACGTAGTCAGCGGTGCGAATGGCCTCTTCGTCATGCTCGACCACGATCACCGTATTGCCCTGATCCCGCAGATTGCGCAGGGTTTCCAACAGTCGCCCATTGTCGCGCTGATGCAGGCCAATCGACGGCTCATCCAGCACATAAAGCACGCCCGTCAACCCGCTGCCGATCTGGCTGGCCAGCCGAATGCGCTGGCTTTCCCCACCCGACAGCGTGCCCGCATTGCGGCTCAGCGTCAGATAATCCAGCCCCACGTTGTTGAGAAACCCCAACCGCTCGCGGATTTCTTTAAGAATGGCGCGCGCAATCTCGTTTTTCTGCTTGCCCAAATGATCCGGCACCGTGCGGCACCACTCCAGCGCCTCGCGGATCGACATCTGCACCACTTGGCCCACATGCAGGCCCGCAATCCGCACCGCCAGCGCCTCGGCCCGCAGGCGATAGCCACCGCAGGCCCCGCAAGGGCGGTTGTTCTGATAGCGTTCGAATTCCTCGCGCACCCAGCTTGAATCGGTCTCTCGATAGCGGCGTTCCATATTGGGAATAACGCCCTCGAACACCCGGCTCACCTGATAGACACGCCCGCCCTCATCATAGCGAAATCCGATTTCTTCCTCACCAGACCCGTGCAAGAACACCTGCTTCACATGCGGGGGCAGGTCTTTCCACGGGCTGTTGCGATCAAATTCGTAATGTTTGGCAATGGAATTGATGGTCTGCGTGAAATAGGGGCTCTTGCCCTTGCGCCAGGGTGCAATCGCCCCATCCGCCAGCTTCAGCGCCTCATCCGGCACCACCAACCGCTCGTCAAAGAACAGCTCCGCCCCCAACCCGTCACACTCGGGACAGGCCCCAAAGGGCGCGTTGAACGAAAAAAGCCGTGGCTCGATTTCCGGAATGGTAAAGCCACTGACCGGACAGGCGAATTTCTCGGAAAAGATCATCCGCTCCGGGTCACCCTCCTTGGGTGCGGTTTCCAGCACGGCAATGCCATCCGCCAAATCAAGCGCCGTGCGGAAACTATCCGCAAGCCGGGTCTGCAACCCGTCTTTGACCACCAGCCGGTCCACCACAACATCAATGTCATGGCGGAATTTCTTGTCGAGCGTGGGCGGTTCATCCAATTCGTAAAACTGCCCGTCGACCTTAACCCGCTGAAACCCGGATTTGCGCAGTTCCAGAAATTCCTTGCGATACTCGCCCTTGCGGTCGCGCACGATGGGGGCCAGCAGATAGGCGCGCGTGCCCTCCTCCATCGCCATCACCCGGTCCACCATATCCTGAACCTGTTGCGCCTCGATGGGCAGGCCGGTGGCGGGCGAATAGGGCGTGCCGACGCGGGCAAAGAGCAGCCGGAGATAGTCGTAAATCTCCGTCACCGTGCCCACGGTCGAACGGGGATTCTTGCTTGTCGTCTTTTGCTCAATCGAAATCGCCGGGCTCAGACCGCTGATATGATCCACATCCGGCTTTTCCATCATGTCGAGGAACTGCCGCGCATAGGCGCTCAAGCTCTCGACATAGCGTCGCTGCCCCTCGGCATAGATCGTGTCAAAGGCGAGGCTGGATTTGCCAGAGCCCGACAGCCCGGTGATCACCACCAGCTGATCGCGTGGAATATCCACGTCGATATTCTTGAGGTTATGCTCGCGCGCCCCGCGCACCTCGATATATTTCAGATCGGCCATTCTGACCCCCCGGATCACCATTCCCCACACATAGGCGAGAGCCGCGCCGCTTCCAAGGTAATTTTGTGAACAGAGCGCGAACATGCAACAATCGCCCTGCCCGTCCTCGGCACATCGCCGCCCGTACAGAACCGCGCCGCAAGATGGTCAGGCAAAATTCATTTGACCTGGCCCTGCCGCGCCCCCACCTACTTGGCACAGCACGAAAGGAGACCGCTATGACCCTGACACGCCGTTTCATCGCGCTTGGCCTACCCGCGCTCCTCTTTGCCCGGCCCGCCATCGCCCATCACGGCTGGCGCTGGACCGACGATGGGCGGTTCGAATTGCGGGGCCTCATCACCGAGGCACGCTTGGGCAATCCGCATGGCGTCTTGACCATCGACGCAGAGGGCGAGATCTGGAAGGCCGAGGTCGGCCAGCCGTGGCGCAACGAACGCGCCGGTCTGACTGACGCCATGCTTGCCCCCGGCACGGACATAAAGATCATTGGCAAACGCGCCGCTGATCCCAAGGAGCGTCTGGTCAAGGCCGAGGCGATCGAGCTTTCAGGCGCGCTCTTTGAGCTGTACCCCGAACGCCTTTGATGGATTGGGCGGCAACGCTTGAGGCCCAGCCCTTCGCTCAGGCCCTGCGGGCCTCGCGCTGGACATATCCGCTGGTGAATGCGGGTCATATCCTTGGTCTGGCCCTGTTGATCGGGGCCGTCGTGCCCATGGATGTCCGGCTCTTGCGCGGCGATCTGCGCGCGATCAGGATGCTGCGCGTCTATGCGATTGGCGGACTCTGTCTCGCGCTTGCCTGCGGCAGCCTGCTTTTTGCGGCGCAAGCGTCGGACTATGTGGCAAATAGCTGGTTCCGCTGGAAAATCGCGCTTTTGGTCGTGGCTCTGGTGAACGCGGCCTTGCATCTGCATCCGCTGGCCCTGTCACGCCCCCGCCAATGCGCGGCGGCCATACTGTCGCTTTGCCTGTGGATCGCCGTCCTGCTCTGCGGTCGGATGATCGCCTATTCCTGAGGCGCAGCAGGCACGGCATCCCGCCCCTAAGCGACGCTGACGCCCCGCCGCCCCGCCAAATCGGTGAAATACTGCCACGCCACCCGGCCCGACCGCGCCCCGCGCGTGGCCTGCCATTCAATCGCCTCAGCGCGCAGCGTGTCTTCGTCAATCTCGACACCGTAGGCAACGCAATAGCCCCGGATCATCGCCAGATACTGATCCTGATCGCAGGCATGAAACCCAAGCCAAAGCCCGAACCGATCCGACAAAGATACCTTTTCCTCGACCGCCTCAGACGGGTTGATCGCCGATGACCGCTCATTCTCGATCATGTCGCGGGGCATCAGATGCCGACGGTTTGACGTGGCATAGAACACCACATTGTCTGGCCGCCCCTCGATCCCGCCATCCAGAACCGCCTTGAGCGATTTGTAATGCTGATCGTCATGGGAAAAACTGAGGTCATCACAAAACAGCAAGAACCGGGTTTGCGCGCCGCGCAAGAGGTTCAGCAACCGGCTGACCGACGGCAAGTCTTCGCGCTGCAATTCCACGATCTTGAGCGGCAGGCCCTCTGCCCGCACCGCTGCATGCACCGCTTTCACAAGGCTGGATTTTCCCATGCCCCGCGCGCCCCACAAGAGGGCGTTATTGGCGGGCAGCCCCCGCGCGAATTGCAGCGTGTTTTGCAACAGCGTATCGCGCGACCGATCCACCCCCACCAAAAGACCCATATCGACCCGGCTCACGTGGCGCACCGGCTCCAACCGATCCGGGCTGACATGCCAGACAAAGGCATCCGCAGTATCGAAATCAGGGGCCGAAAGCGGTGCCGGGGCCATCCGCTCCAGCGCGGCGGCGATACGGTCCAACGGATCACTCATTCAATTCTTGCCTTTTTCCTCGGACGCGTCGGCCTCAGCGGCATCCGCCGCCTCTTCCTCATCAAACCACAGCCCCTGCGCACGCAATTCCGCCTCACGCTTTTTCTCAACCCACGTCACCAGTTGGATTGAAATCTCGTACAGGCCGTAAACCACCACGAAAAGGATCAGTTGCGTCACCACATCAGGCGGCGTCACCAGCGCGGCCAGAACAAGGATACCGATCACGGCATATTTGCGCACCGATTTCAGACCAATCGCACTCACCAGCCCCGCTTTCCCCATCAGCGTCAGCAAGACCGGCAATTGAAAGCAAAGCCCAAAGGCGATGATGAATTTCAGCGTGATATCAAGGCTTTCGTTGACCTTACCAAAAAAGGTGATGCGAATGCCCGTAGCCTCAGGGGCCGCCGCCGCCCCCGGCACCACCTCTGGCCCAACCAACCCGGTCATCAGATCGGCAATGATCGAGGGCACATCGGCAAAGCCAAGAAAGAACGCCATCGCAAGAGGCGTCACCACCAAATGCGCAAAGGATGCCCCCAACAGGAACATCATCGGCGACGCGATCATGAACGGCAAAAACGCGTTCTTTTCCTGCTTATAAAGCCCCGGTGCCACAAAGCGCCACATCTGGAACCCGATCACCGGAAAAGCCAGCGCAAAGCCGAACACCATCGAAATGCGGAACAACGTAAAGAGATATTCCTGCGGGCTGGTATATTGCATCGTGGGCGACGGGTCGCCCAACTCGCGCAATGTCGCCTCGATCGGCTCTAGCAGGAATTGCAAAATCGGCTCGGCCACGGCAAAGGCCAAACAGATCCCGATGATAAAGGCGATCACCGACCGGATCAGCCGGGTGCGCAGCTCGGCCAGATGCTCGATCAGCGGCGCACTGCTGTCCTCGATCTCGTCGCGCGGGGTCATGCCTCGTCCTCTGGCTTGGACGTCTTCCCTTTCGGCGCAGCCTTGGGCTTCGCGGCGGCCTTGGGCTTGGACGCCACCTTTTCCGGTGCGACCTCAGCCTCGGCTTTCGCAGCCTTGCGCGCCTCTGCCATCTCAGCGGTGGCAGCGCGGCCCTTTTCGGCCGAGGCCTGCTGTTCGGGGCTCAGTGTGGGCTTGGTCACATCGTTCAGATCGCGCGTGACGCTGTCCGTCGTCTTGCGCACCTCATCCATCGCGGTCTTCATCGGGTTTGCCGCGGATTTAAAGGTTTTTTGAATGTCACCAACGCCGGATTGATCGGCGGCATCATTCATCGCGCGGCTAAATTCGCGGGCCATGCCTTTGGCCTTGCCCACAAAATTCCCCACAGCCCGAAACATTCCCGGCAGGTCCTTGGGGCCCACCACGATCAAGGCCACGATGCCGATAAGCAAAAGCTCCGTCCAGCCAAGATCGAACATTTAAGGATCAGACCTTGTCTTTGTCTTCGGTCGGGGTCACGTCGCGCGCGGTCACAGCAGACTCTTTGCTGGTGTCATCCAGTTCCTTGGTGCCCTCGGCCACGCCCTTTTTGAAAGAGGTGATACCCTTGCCCACTTCACCCATGAGCGACGAAATCTTGCCGCGCCCAAAAAGCACCAGCACCACCACCGCGATCAGAAGAAGCCCCGGAAGGCCAATATTGTTCAGCATTTCAATTTCTCCCTTTCTCGGGGGTCGGTTGTCGTCCCCGGGAATTTCAGCTTCGTATCTAATGGGTCATCCCGGCGGATAAAAGCGGCAAAGCAGCGATGCCCCCCGGATTCCCTACTTATTTGCCCGGACCATACCCTACGCAGGCCGACCCGCATGGGTCAATCACCCCCCTGCGCCTCGGCCCGGCTCTTGCCGCTCACATTCATCGCCAGCGTGGCGGCCATGAATTCATCCAGATCACCATCCAGCACACCTTTGGTGTCCGATGTTTCAACACCGGTGCGCAGATCCTTGACCATCTGATAGGGCTGCAACACATACGACCGGATCTGATTGCCCCAGCCCGCATCGCCCTTGGCATCATGGGCTTCGTTGATGGCCGCGTTGCGCCGGTCCAATTCCAACTGGTAAAGCCGCGATTTCAGCGCCTTCATGGCGATGTCGCGGTTCTGATGCTGCGATTTCTGGCTGCTCGTCACAACAATGCCCGTGGGCATATGCGTGATCCGCACCGCCGAGTCGGTGGTGTTCACGTGCTGCCCACCCGCACCAGACGAACGATAGGTGTCGATGCGAATATCAGACGGGTTCACCTCGATCTCGATATTGTCATCCACCACCGGGTAAACCCAGACCGACGAAAACGACGTGTGCCGCTTAGCCGCCGAATCAAACGGCGAAATCCGCACCAGACGATGCACGCCCGATTCGGATTTCAGCCACCCATAGGCATTGTGACCGCTGATTTTATAGGCAGCGGATTTGATCCCCGCCTCATCACCCGCCGATTCCGATTGCAGTTCAACCGTATAGCCGCGCTTTTCCGCCCAGCGAACATACATCCGCGCCAGCATCGACGCCCAGTCGCAGCTCTCGGTGCCACCAGCGCCTGCGTTGATCTCCAGAAACGTATCGTTGGAATCCGCCTCACCATCCAGCAGCGCCTCCAACTCCTTGGCGGCGGCCACCTTGGCCAGCGCCTTGATCGCGGCCTCGGCCTCGCCCACGACCTCGGCGTCACTTTCAGCCTCGCCCAGCTCGATCAGCCCAAGATTATCCTCTAGCTCGTTCTTGATGCTGTCATGGGTCTCCAGCGCATCCACCAGCGCCTGCCGCTCGCGCATCAGTGTCTGCGCCCGCGCGGGATCATCCCAAAGCGTGGGATCTTCGACACGCGCGTTGAATTCCTCCAGCCGGTGGCGGGCCGTCTCCCACCCCAGCCGCTGCCGCAAGAGCTCCAACGACTTTTCGATCTCAGCCACGAGGTTCTGGGTTTCTGCGCGCATCGGAATGTCCTTGTCTGGTCAGGTGCGGGTGATAGCGCAGCGCGCCGGGCCGGGCAAGAGAGCCCGAAGCCTAGTAAAGCCCGCCCGAACTCATAGACCCGAAACTGGCCTTGCCCCCCACCCGCGCCTTCTCGCCGGTCGAGGTCGTAACCTCCTGAACCTGCTCGCGTTCGCCCGCACTGAACAGCTCAAGGTCATTGCCCATGGCAAAGCCCCCGTCATAGGCCACGCCAAACACCGGCTCTTCGCCGTCGCGGAAATATTCGGCCACCACATTGTCGCCCTCGGCAGTATCCGGCAGCCGCGCACCGGTGAACCGGTCGATCTTGATGAAATGCCCGCCGGGGGGCACTTCGAACGGACCACCGCCATATTTCTTCACAGCCTCGACCATGAAATCCTGAAACACCGGCCCGCACAGCGACGAGCCATAGGCCGACCGTCCAAGACCCCGAGGCTGGTCATGGCCAATGTAACAGCCCGCCGCGATATTGCTGGTAAAGCCCACGAACCACACATCGCGCGCGTCATTGGTGGTGCCGGTTTTGCCCGCGACCGGCACCGGCAGGTTGATGGCCCCCGACGCCGTGCCGCGATCCACCACCCCTTTGAGCATCGAGGTCAACTGATAGGCCGTGACCGCATTCATCACCCGCTCCCGATCCGACACGATGCGCGGGCCGCGATCCGCAGGGATTCCGGCATCACCGCAATCGACGCAATCGCGCTGATCATGGCGATAGACGGTCTTGCCATAGCGGTCCTGCACGCGGTCAACCAGCGTTGGGCGCACCCGCTCGCCGCCATTGGCAAACATCGCATAGGCCGCAACCATATTATAAAGCGTGGTCTCTTCGGACCCCAGCGAATTGGCCAGAAACCGGCCCATGTTTTCATAAACGCCAAACCGCTCGGCATAATCCGCGACCACATCCATGCCCACCTCTTGCGCCAGACGGATGGTCATAAGGTTCCGCGATTGTTCGATTCCGGTGCGCAGCGGCGTGGGGCCGTAAAACTTGTTCGACGAATTCCGTGGTCTCCACAGACCCTGCGGCGTGTTGATCTCGATTGGCGCGTCGATCACGATGGTGGCGGGTGAATAGCCGCTGTCCAGCGCGGCCGCATACACAAACGGCTTGAACGACGATCCCGGCTGCCGCAACGCCTGCGTCGTGCGGTTAAAGACCGAGGCCTGATAGGAAAACCCGCCCTGCATGGAAATCACGCGGCCCGTGTTCACATCCATTGCGACAAAGCCGCCCTGCACCTCAGGCACCTGCCGCAACGACCAATTCACAAAGGTCCCCTCCTGGGTCACGGCGCGCACATGCACCACATCGCCCAGATCAAAGGTCGCCTCGAAATCGCCGGGCAACCATTTGATATCGCTGCGCGGCACCTCCTGCACGCCGTCGACGCCCTCAATGCCCACCTGCATTGCCTGATCGCCGATGCCCAGCACTACCGCCGGATGCCAGACCCCATCCAGATCCACATCCCGGGCCACGCTGACGCTTGCCAGCGCCGCTCGCCAAGCGGCCTCATCCCCCAACGCCTCGGCGGGCAGGCTCTCGCCCGTGCCGCGCCACCGTCCTTGCCCCCGGTCATAATTTTCCAACTGCCGCCGCAACGCCCGCGCGGCATGAACCTGCAATTCGGGATCAATGGTCGCGCGCACAGACAAACCGCCGCTAAAAAATTCGCCCTCACCGAAATCAAGGCTCAGCTGCCGTCGGATTTCATCGGTGAAATAATCACGCGGCGGCAATTCGGCGCTGAACGGCGGAAAATCCCCATTCTGCACAGAGCGCAGCGGTGCGGCCCGCTCCTCCTCATAGGCGGCCTGCGTCAGATACCCGTTCTCCCACATCTCGCGCAGCACGAAATTGCGCCGTTCCAGCAACCGCTCTTTCTCGCGCACCGGATGATAATCACTCGGGGCTTTCGGCATCGCGGCGATGGTGGCGGCCTCATGCGGCGCAAGGTCCGTGAGGGTCTTGTTGAAATAGGTCTGTGCCGCGGCAGTCACGCCATAGCTGTTCTGACCCAGAAAAATCTCGTTGAGATAGAGTTCAAGGATATCATCCTTGCTCAGAGTTTCCTCAATCCGCGTGGCAAGGATAATCTCCTTGATCTTGCGCTCCATCTGCCGGTCGCCGGATAGCAGGAAGTTCTTCATCACCTGCTGCGTGATGGTCGAGGCACCGCGTACATTGCGCCCCCGCGACTTCACCGCATCCACGATAGCCGAGGCGATACCCACGGCGTCATAGCCGCCATGGGTATAGAAATTCTTGTCCTCCGCGCTGATGAACGCCTGCTTTACCAGATCAGGAATATCCTCAGCGGGCGTGAACAACCGCCGCTCGCGCGCGAATTCGTCGATGATCCGCCCCTCGCCCGAATAAATCCGGCTGATGGTCGGCGGCGTGTAATTGGCAAGGCTCTCATGGCTCGGCAAATCCTGACCATAGATATGCAGCACGGCACCAATGCTCAGGCCGATCACCACCACAACCAGCGTGATCAAACTGAACACAGTCCCAAAAAGGCTGAGAATCGCACGTATCACAAGGGCCCCCGCATGCTTGCTGCGCCGGGTATAGGCCTAGTGGGCCTCAGGGTCAAAAGGGAATGGGCCAAGCGTCGCGTCACTGTCCGCCGGGTATCGCCGCGCGCGCCCCTCATTGCCGCACCAATCCCGCGCGCGCCGCATCGGCGTCGCGCCAGGCAGTCAGCGCCGCGCGCAGCGCTGCGGCGATCCGGGCCCGCCCTTCCTCATCGCGCAACCGCGCCAGATCACGCGGGCTCGACAGAAACCCCAATTCGATCAAAACAGATGGAATATCAGGGGCTTTCAGCACCGAAAACCCTGCCTCCCGCAGGGGGCGCGACAACAGCGGCAGCTCATGCGCGGCAAAGCTCTCGATCAAGGCTTGGGCCAGATGCGCGGTGCGCGGCTGCGTCTCGACCCGCGCCAGATCCATCAGCACATCTGCCACCACATCATCCTTACCGCTCAGGTCCACACCCGCCAGCATATCGGCACGATTGTGCCGTTCGGCAAGCGCCGCACTGGCCTTGTCCGAGGCGCTCTCGGACAGGGTATAGACCGACAGCCCCCGCGCCTGCGCCCCCGACAGCGCATCCGCGTGCAGCGACAAGAACACATCCGCCCCGGCCCAATGCGCGAGGGCAACCCGCCGCTCAAGGCTCACGAATTCGTCACGCTCGCGCGTCAACACCACCTCAAATCCGCCAGCGCGCAGCAATTCATCGCGCAATTCCTGCGCAAACTGCAGCATCAGCGCCTTTTCGGTCAGCTCTCCCTCCTGTGCTCCGGGATCAATGCCGCCATGGCCCGGATCAAGGACCACCACCAACGGCCCCTCGCCCGGCACCCCCACAGGCACCGCCGCCAGCGCATCCTTTGGATCGGGCAGGTCCCAGCCGGGCAACGCAGGCGTGCCCGCAGTGGCGGCAAACCGCTCGGCATCCGCCGTCCCAAGGGCAACCTTCAACGTCGCCCGCCCGCTCACGCGGTCAATCTCCAACCCCGCCTGCTCCAGCGGATAAGGCGCGTCCAGATCGGCCACCATGCGCGACCAGCCCGGCCGAATCTGTCCCAGCCGCAAGCCTTTGACGCGCGCGCCAGCGATCAGATCCTCAGCCCCGATGCCCTGCCAATCCACCTCTTGAAAATCAAGCACCAGACGCGGCGGCGCATCAAGCGTATAGACGCGATAGGGCACTCCCTGCGACAGGCTCAAGGTCACCTCCACCCCGCGGCGGCTGTCCGTAATGCTGCTGGTTTCCGCCTCCAGCCGCGCCAAACCGCTAAACACACTCTCCTGCGCCCGCACAGCCGCGCCGCCCATCACCAGCGCAAGCGCTAGCCCTATGCCAATGATCCTGCTCATACGCCGTTTCCCGGTTCGTTTTCCCGCGCAGAATACACGAGCACCGCCCCGCGCAACAGCCCCGATGTCCCACCTGTAACAAGCGCTTGATCCTGCCGCGCATTCAATCAAGGTTTTTATCCCGCACGTTCCAGTCTATAGAATCGCCATGACCAACCAGACGCCACGCCCCGTTGTCACCCATGAGGACCCAAAGGTTCTCTTTGAAATCTTTGTGCAGCGAAAATTCTGCGATCTCGAACTTGCGTCGGTCATCCACACCCTGCAAACCGCCAATATGGTGCATGGCTCCGCGCATTTTGGTTGGCGGATCATCTCGGACCGACCGGGGCTCGTTCAGGGTAACGGCGTTTGCCTCGTGCGCGCAGAGCCGGTGATCCCCGATCACTGCATGGCCGATTTCCTGATTGTCATCGCATCGAAAACCGCCGATCCCGCCGTCTGGATGGCCCGCATCCGCAGCATGCGGCGGCTCGGGCGCTCGGTGATCCTCTTGGCGGATGCCTCCACCACCTTCATCGCCCGCACTCAGATCGAGACGGGCGCGGTCACCACCCATTGGGCCGATGCCGTGGTGCTGCGCGAGACCCAAGATCAACCGCGCCTCACGGAAAACTTGTCAGAATTTTCCAACGGCATCATCACGGCCGCGGGACGCGGCGCCACAGCAGAGCTTGTCATCGGCCTTCTGGCCCGTGATCTGCCCGTATCCGACATCACCGAGATTGGCCGCCACCTGCTCTTGCCGGAAATCCGCACCAGCTCCAGCACACAGCCCTTCGCCCCCGAAGCGTTTCACAAATTCTACGACAAGGCCGTGTCAGATGCGCTCGCCATCATGGAGGACAATCTGACCGATCCACTCTCCATCGCGGAAATCGCCGATGAGGTGGACACTTCGCAACGCTGTCTCGAGCGCCGCTTTCGCGCGGTGTTTGAAACCTCACCGGGGCATTATTACAAGCAATTGCGCGTGCGCCGCGCCCATCACCTGATCCAGAGCACGAAATTGCCGCTGATCGACATCGCCACCGCCACCGGCTTCGGCTCGACCGGCACACTCGCCACCGCCTTCAAGAAATTCTACGGTGTCACGCCCTCGGATATGCGCGGCAAACACCGCGAACGCGTGCTCGACTACTCTGCCGATGTCTAAGGGCGGTTGAGCGCCGCCGCCACAACCTCTGCCGCCGCCGCCCAATCGCCCAAACCCTGCGCCGCCTTCCGCGCCGCGCAGGCACAGCCCGCCCGCAACGCAGGCTCACTCAGCATCCGCCGCAGCGCCTCTGCAAAGGCCGCGTCATCCTCGGGGCGCACCAAAATTCCCGCACCGGCGGCAACGGTATCTGGCACCGCCCCCGCCTGCGTGCTCACGATCGGCAAGCCGTGGCCCATCGCCTCGTCAAACACGATGCCATAACCTTCATAGCGCGTCGCCAGTGCAAAAACCGTCGCCCGCCCATAAAGCGCGTCCAGATCCGATTGCGATACCTCCCCAGCAATCTCGACCCGCTCCGCCAGCCCCAAGACATCGCGCAGCCCCCGCAACTCTGCGACCGTCTCGGGCTCATGCAAGCGCCCGACAATCACCGCCCGCCAGTCCAGATCGGCAATCCGCGCCAAGGCCCGCAACAGCACATCATGCCCCTTGCGCCGCGCGAGCAATCCCACCGACAGGATCAGTGGCGGCACATCGGGCATAGCGTTGGCACGCGGTGCCACAAACCCCGGTCGCGCCACGCTGATCCGCTCTGGGGCCACGCCATAGGCCTCGCGCAAAAGGCCTGCGATATGCCCGCTCGTCACCACGATATGCCGCGCCCGGCCCAGATTGGCCCGCTCGCGCGCCGCCATATCCGCAGCCTGCGCCGCACTCAACCCCGGCTCCAGCGCCAGCGGATGATGCACCAGCGCCACCATGGGTGCCGCCAACCGCGCCACCCCCTCAGGATCCAGCGCACCATACGCCAGCCCATCCACCAAGGCCGGGCAATCACGCGGCAACGCCGAAAGCTGCGCCAAGGCATCCGCCATATCCCGCGCATCGGGATGCGGAAAACTATCGCCCAGCCGCAGATGCCGCAGCCTGAGACCCCGCGCAACCAGCGCCTCTCCCAACCGCCGATCATAAAGATAGCCGCCCGTCGTCAACCCCGGATCACCCGGCACGGCAAAGGCGATGTCGCGCCCCTCCTCAGTCGCCATAGCGCACCCGATGGCACAGCGTCCCCGCCGCCGCCAAGATCCCCGCATAGGCGCGCGGCAGATCATCAAACCGCGTTTCCCCCGAAATCAACGTATCCAGCACCGGATCGGCCAGCAGGCGCAGCGCAACCTCTATCCGCCGCCGGTAATCCCACCGCGCCGCATGGCTCGCCGGAATTCGCCCCACCTGCGACGAGACAACCTGCAACCGCCGCTGATGAAATGCCCCGCCAAGCGCCACGGGAATATCGCCACTGCCATACCAACTGGCCTCAACCACCCGCGCCTCAATCCCGGCAAGGCGGATCGCTGTGGCCAATCCCGCCGCGCTGGCTGTGGCATGGATCACCACATCCGCGCGGTCCTCCGCCTGCTCCGGTGCCACAAAGCCACAGCCAAACGCCTCAGCCAAAGGCCCCCGCGCCGCGTCGCGATCAATCAAGGTCACCTCTGTGCCCGGCACCCGCGCTGCAAGATATCCAACCAACGCCCCAACCGTGCCCGCACCCACAACCGCCACCCGGTCCCCGGCAGCGATCTGCGCATCCCACAAGATATTGAGCGCGGTTTCCATATTGGCCGCAAGCACCGCACGCCCCGGCGGCACGCCCTCGGGCACCGGCACCGCCATCGGTGCAGGACAGGCAAACCGCGTCTGATGCGGATGCAGCACGAACACCACCTGCCCCGCCGCGGCCCCGGCGGTCACGCGCCCCACGGCGCAGTACCCATATTTGACAGGATAGGGAAAATCTCCCTCCTGAAAGGGCGCGCGCATCGTGCCATGCTCGCTCTCGGGCACCCGGCCGTCCAAGACCAGCCGCTCGGTCCCCCGGCTGATGCCGGTGTATAGCGTTTCGATCACAACCTCATCCGCGCCGGGCGCAACCGTGACAGGCCGCACCTCCACCTGCCCCGGTGCCACAATCCAGAGCGCGCGCGCGCCCTCAGACACGCCGCTCACCCCAGCCGCACAGCGGGTTGGCGCGCATGGGGCCAGACCTCTGCCGCCACCCGCGCGCCCATGACGCAATCAAAAAGCACATCCGTGCCCAACCCATAAACCTGCGTTTCCGGCCGCCGCGCCTGCGCCAACCGTGCCACAGGCCGCGTCGTCAATCCTTGCGGTCCCGCCCCGATCAAGAGCGGCGCCACCGCCACATGCAGCCGCGCCAGCAAATCTGCCTCGATGAATCGCGCAATAGTGATCGCCCCACCTTCAACCATCAAATGATGCAGGCCCACCTTGCGCAGGGCGCTTACAATGGCGGGGGGTGAAATCCAGTCACTCCGCGGCAATTGAATGACCTCGACACCGGCGGGACGGGGCTTGTCCACCTCCTGAATGACGATGCGCCGCGTGCCATCCTCTGCGAATAGCCGCGCGTCATTGGGCAGCCGCCCCGAGGGATCAATCACCACCCGCGCCGGGTTTTGTCCCGACACAAGCCGCACCGTCAGGCGCGGGTTGTCATGCAACGCCGTCTTGACCCCCACGATCACCGCATCCACCAGCGCCCGCATCCGGTGCAGATGCGCCAACCCATCCGGCCCCGACACATCCGCCGCGTCCCCCGTGACCGTGGCCACCCGACCATCCAGTGATTGTCCGATCTGTGCCACGACCTGCGGCGTGCCGGGCGCGGCCATCATCGAGCCATAGAGCGCCATCGCCGCACGCTCGCCCGGTGCCCAGTCTCCACAGCATAAACACGCCTGCCCCGCGCGCGCAGCCAAAATATGCTCCCAGACCTTGGGGGTGACATCAGCACTTTGCATCCGGGTCTCCGTTTTGCATTACGTCTCGGCGTTTCGCCATGGTTGAACACGCGCCACTCGGGCGCGCCTTTATCGTGTGCATATCAGAGATAGACGGCTTTTCAAAAATGTCATGCCCGCTGAACCAGCGCCGGCGGCAGTGCCAAAAGGTCAATATGGCCGATTTCGGCCCAACCATCGGCAAGAACTTGCGCGCGCCGCCCATGCCATGCCTCGGCCCCGGCGAATTCCGCCTCGCCTGCCGCCTGCGCAATGCCCGCCAGCAAAAGACGCTGCATTTCCGCATCTTGCGGCCCCAGCCGCCACGGGCTCGGTGCATAATGCACCTCATAGCCAAGCGCCTCAAAGACCGCCGCCATCACCTTTGCCGCCTCAGGCCCAAGCGCCGGACCAAAGCCCTTGTCGCCCCTCTGGTGGGCGTTGAAACGCATCGTCACGATCGCGTCATCAGGGTCTTCGGGATGCCAGCGCATCACCCCGTCATAGCTCAGCGCCGCATAAAGCGCAGTGCCAGCCCCCGCCAACCGTGCTGCAAATCGCTCGACCCACGCCCGCGACACCAGATCAAACAGCGCCGACGCGGTCACCAAACCCACGCCCTCAAGCGGCAGATCCTCCACCCTGGCCAGATCCCCCTGATGGATCACCGCCTCAGGATGCCAGGCTGCGGCCCGCGCCAACAAATCCGCGTCATGATCAAACAGCCGCCAGCCCGCGCCCGTCGCCCGCTCTCCGGCAAAGGCGCGCAGGGTCGATCCCGTGCCGCACCCCAGATCAAGCACCGCCCCATCGGCCAGCGCCACCGCCCGAGCCAACAGCGCCGCATCCCGCGCCGCCCTGTCCGCCGGTTCCCGCAGCGCCAGCCATTCGGGGGCAAACCCCATCTCAGATATCCGCCTCGTACCAGCCGCGCGCCATATGGCTTTCATGCAGCTTCACCCGGATGCGCCGCAACCGCCCCGCATCGCCCAACCCCTCGGACCGGGCAATGTCACGCAGGCCGGTCCAGATGTGATGACACAAAAATTCGGTGGTGGTGAACTTGCCTTTGAATTCTGGCTTGTCATCCAGATTGCCATAGCGCAACGGGGCCAACACCCGCGCCAGAGCGTCAGAGGCAAGGCCAATGTCCACAACCAGCCCGTGCGCATCAATATCTTCGGTGTAAAACGCGGCATCGACCACGAAGGTCGCACCATGCACCCCCTGCGCAGGGCCGAACACTGGATTGGGCAGGGAATGGGCGATCATGATGTGATCGCGAACTTCGACGGCAAACATGGAACTTTCCTTCTTTGAATGGCAGCCGAGACCTAACACGCACCTTGATTGCGTCAAGCCTCAGCACCAAATCGGCGAAACACCGCGCGCACCCGAGAAATTCATTGGACCTGCCGACGCGCCGCCATAACTGTGTGCAGCGAAACCGCATCGAGAGAGTGACCGTGACAGAGTTGACCCCAAGCCGCCCGACCTCCCCCGACGTGACGCCGCTCGCGCCGCGCCTGCGCCGCGCGCCCGCGCTCGCCACCCGCCGCCGCCTCGTGCTGGCGCTCAATGTGGTGACGGTCGCGGCGCTCTTTTCCGCGATGCTCGCACTCTTTCTGCCGCTAGGCATCACTTGGGCGGAAGGCGCGATGCTCACCGCCTTCCTGCTCACGCTTCCCTGGCTCTCAATCGGCCTCTGGAACAGCATTCTTGGCCTGCTGCTTGATTTGCGCCACGGTGCGGGGGCCGCTGCCCATGTCACCCCGGCCCTGTCGCGCATTCGCGGGGATGAGGCCATCACCGCCCGCGTCGCCGTCGTCATGCCCCTGCGCAACGAAGACCCGGACGCCTCCATCGCCCGCCTGCGGCGTCTGGAAGAGGAAATCGCCTGTAGCCCCTATGCGGGGCGCTTCTCCTACCACGTGCTCAGCGATACCGATGACGCCCATGTCGCGCTCAAGGAAGAGGCGCGCATCGCGCAATGGCGCAGCGCACGGCCCACAGCCGCGATCCACTACCGCCGCCGCACCGACAATACCGGCTACAAGGCGGGCAACATCGCCGAGTTCCTGCACAGCCCCGAAGGTGCCAGCGATCTTTTCCTGCCGCTCGACGCCGATAGCGAAATGGGCGCCGATACGGTCTTTCGGCTGATCCGCGTCATGCAGGTCAGCCCTGAAATCGGCATGTTGCAAAGCCTTGTCACCGGCCTGCCCGCGCGCAGCCTCTTTACCCGCGCCTTCCAGTTCGGCATGCGCCACGGCATGCGCTCTTACACGCTTGGCTCTGCTTGGTGGCAGGGCGATTGCGGCCCCAACTGGGGCCATAACATCGTGATCCGCACCACCCCCTTCCGCGAACAATGTATGCTGCCGGTCCTCAAGGGGCGCGGGCCGCTTTCCGGCGCGATCCTCAGCCACGATCAGGTCGAGGCGGTGCTCATGCGCCGCGCGGGCTATGAGGTGCGCGTTCTGGCCGAAGAATCCGAAAGCTATGAGGAAAATCCGCCCAGCCTCGTGGATTTCATCCGCCGCGAACTCCGCTGGATGAATGGCAACATGCAATACTTCAAACTGCTCTCGATGCCCGGCCTGAAACCTGTGAGCCGCCTTCAACTGGGGCTGGCTATCCTCATGTATATCAGCGCCCCGGCATGGATTGCCTTTATTCTGATCGGTGCCGCCCTCGCAGGCACAGCAGACCAGATCAACGCCATTCCCGCCGCCGCCGGTCTGACACTCTTTGCCGTGCTTATGACGCTCAGCCTCAGCCCGAAACTCATGGGGCTTGCACAGGTGCTCTGCTCTTCCGCGCGCTCTGCGGCCTATGGTGGGCGCGCGCGTGTCCTTTTGGGCGGCCTCGCAGAGATTGTGTTTTCCATGCTCACCTCGCCTGTGGTGGCTGTGGCGCTCACACAATTCGCCATCGGGCTCGTGTTTGGCCAGCGCATCGGTTGGAGCGCGCAACAACGCAGCCGCGACCGGCTCGAATGGCATGAGGCCGCGCGCGTACTCTGGCCGCAAACCCTGCTTGGCGGCGCGCTTTGCCTGTGGTTCTGGATTCAGGCCCCTTGGGCGCTGATCTTTGGCGCGCCGGTGCTGCTGGCGCTTCTCCTCTCGATTCCGGTGGCGGTGCTGTCGACCCTGCCCCGCCCCAGCCGCTGGTCGCAGGCCACCGGCCTGTTTGACATTCCCGAAGATCGCCGCCCCGCGCTGCAATCCGCCCCCCTCCACGCCAACACCGCCTGACATGGGAGAGACCGCATGACCGCTTTCAGACTGACCGCTTTTGGCACCACACTTTGCACCACCCTCGCGCTTGGCTTGGCACATCCCGCTCAGGCCGCCCCCGCCACATGGACAATCGACCCCGAACATACAGTGGTGGCCTTCACCATCATGCACGCAGGCTATGCCAAGGTCTTGGGCCGCTTTTCCGACATCGAGGGCAGCTTTGTCTACGACCCCGAGACGCAGGAACTGGGCGAGGTGACCGCCCGCATCGGTGCCGCAAGCGTCAACACAGACCACGAAAAGCGGGACGAACACGTCCGTTCGCCTGATTTTCTGGATGCGGGCGGCCATCCGATGATCACCTTCACCGCCACCGACAGCACGCCCACCTCTGAAACAACCGGCACCGTAACGGGCGATCTGACCATTCGCGGCGTGACCCAGCCCGTGACCCTCGACGTGACCCTGAACAAACGCGCCGTCTACCCCTGCTGCCACGGCAAAGAGACGCTTGGCATCTCCGCCACTGCCGAAATCCTGCGCAGCGATTTCGGCAGCACCTATGCCCTGCCCGAGTTCGTGGGCGATGCTGTCGGGATCATCCTCGAATTCGAAGCGATCCGCGCCGACTAGGCATCGTGCGCAATCATTTTGTCACAGAGTCCGATTTGTGACCTGCTTTGACCGAATTCGATATACCATAGCGGCCCTTTTTGCCCGAAATTGGGGCAAAGGAGTCGGATACAATGCGCTATTCAGGATTCAAGGTCATCAAAGAGGCCCTCACCGGCCACCGGGGCTGGGGCCCCGCTTGGCGTGATGCCGCGCCGCAGGCGTCCTATGATTACGTCATCATAGGCGGCGGCGGGCATGGGCTGGCGACGGCCTATTATCTGGCCAAGGAATTCAAGCAGGCGCGCATCGCCGTGCTGGAAAAGGGCTGGATCGGCGGCGGCAACGTGGGCCGCAACACCACCATCATCCGCTCCAACTATCTGCTCGACGGGAATGAACCCTTCTATGAATTCTCGCTCAAGCTCTGGGAGGGGCTGGAGCAAGACCTGAACTACAACGCTATGGTCAGTCAGCGTGGCATCCTGAACCTCATTCACACCGACGCACAGCGCGACGCCTTCATTCGGCGCGGCAATGCGATGATGCTGAACGGCGCCGATGCCGACCTGCTCAGCACCGCGCAGATCGTCGCGCGCTACCCTTTCCTCAACGTGAATGACGCCCGCTTCCCGATCAAAGGCGGCTTGGCGCAGCATCGCGGCGGCACCGTGCGCCATGATGCGGTGGCTTGGGGCTATGCCCGCGCCGCCGATCAGCGCGGCGTGGACATCATCCAGAATTGCGAAGTCACGGGTTTCCGCATCGAGAACGGCACATGCCTTGGCGTTGAAACCTCGCGCGGCTTCATCGGCGCCAAAAAGGTCGGCGCTTGCGTCGCCGGCTCGTCCTCGCGCCTCATGTCGCATGCGGGCATGCGCCTGCCGATTGAAAGCCATGTGTTGCAGGCCTTTGTGTCAGAGGGCCTCAAACCCGTGCTGCCCGGCGTCATCACCTTTGGCGCAGGCCATTTCTATTGCAGCCAATCCGACAAGGGCGGGCTTGTGTTCGGCGGCGACATCGACGGCTACAATTCCTACGCCCAACGCGGCAACCTGCCCGTGGTCGAGGATGTCTGCGAAGGCGGCATGGCGATCTTTCCGATGATCGGGCGCGCACGGCTCCTGCGCATGTGGGGCGGCATCATGGACATGAGCATGGACGGCTCGCCCATCATCGACCACACCCATATTAAGGGGCTCTATTTCAATGGCGGCTGGTGCTATGGCGGGTTCAAGGCCACGCCCGCCTCGGGCTTTGTCTATGCCCATTTGCTCGCCACCGACACGCCCCATCCCACCGCCACCGCCTATCGCTTCGATCGCTTCGCCAAAGGGCTGATGATCGACGAAAAAGGCATGGGCAACCAGCCCAACCTGCATTGAGGGAGACCGCGCCATGCTGATCAATCACCCCCTCCTCGGCCCCCGCGACGCCAGCGAATTCGTCTACAAAGGCGACGCCGCCCTTATCAACCGCCCCGACCCGGACGCACCCGATGCGCTGGCGCAGTTCATCGACTACGGCTATCTGCGCGACAATCCCGCCGGGGCACATCGCGAACTGTGGTTTCACGAACAGGGCGACCGCTCTTGGCTGGTCGTCACCCGCAACACGCTCACCCATGAAATCACCGCTGTGGAACTGGCCCGCGACGTGGCCCGCCGCGAGGGACGCTCCAAATGACCCAAGTAAATCGCCTCAAGGGCGGGCTGATCGACCAGAGCCGCGCCATCTCTTTCCGCTTCGATGACAAATGGATGAAGGGCCACCCCGGCGATACGCTTGCCTCGGCACTTCTGGCCAATGGCGTGCGCCTGATGGGCCGCTCGTTCAAATACCACCGCCCGCGCGGCCCGCTCTCGGCTGGCTCGGAAGAGCCGAACGCGATCGTGGAACTGCGCGACGGCGCGCGGCGCGAGCCCAATACCCGCGCCACCACCGCAGAACTGTTCGACGGCCTGACCGCGCAATCGCAAAACCGTTGGCCCTCGCTCGCCTTCGATGCGCTCTCGATCAATGACCGCCTCTCCAGCTTCTTTGCCGCGGGGTTTTATTACAAAACCTTCATGTGGCCCGCGGCCTTCTGGGAAAAACTCTACGAACCGATCATCCGCCGCGCCGCCGGTCTCGGATCACTCAGCCTGCAAGCCGACCCTGACAGCTACGACAAGGGCTATCTGCATTGCGACCTGCTCATCATCGGCGCAGGCCCCGCAGGCTTGGCCGCCGCCCTCACGGCGGGCGAATCCGGTCTCAACGTCATCCTCGCGGATGAAGATTCCCTGCCCGGTGGCCGCCTCAATGCCGAAACCTTTGCCATGGGCCAGCAGCCCGGCCATGACTGGGCGGCAGAAACCGCCGAACGGCTGGCCGCCCTGCCCAATGTGCGCCTGATGACCCGCACTACAGTACTCGGGGCCTTCGATCACGGCATCTACGGTGCGCTGGAACGGGTCAGCGATCACCTGCCCGTCCCGCCCGAGGGCAAGCCGCGCCAGATCCTCTGGCGCATCTATTCCACCCGCGCCATTCTCGCCGCCGGGGCCACCGAACGCCCCATCGTCTTCGAGAATAACGACCGCCCCGGCATCATGATGGCAGGCGCGCTGCGCGCCTATGCCAACCGCTGGGCCACCACCCCGGCGCAAGAGATCGCCGTCTTCACCAATAATGACGACGGCCATCGCACCGCGCGGGATCTTCTGGCCAAGGGCGTCACCGTCACCGCAGTGATCGACACCCGCCCCGATGCGCCCAAAGGCACCGGCTATGAGGTCATCGCGGGCGGCACCATCACCAATACCTCAGGCCGCCTTGGCCTGACCAAGGTCGAGGTGACGGACGCGCGCGGCACTCGTCGCAGCGTGACCTGTGGTGCGCTTGGCGTCTCTGGCGGCTGGAACCCCAACGTCAGCCTCACCTGCCATCAGCGTGGCCGCCCCACATGGAACGCGGATATTCACGCCTTCGTGCCCGGCGGCACCCTGCCTCAGGGCATGGTGGTTGCGGGCGCGGCCAACGGCCTCTTCTCGACTCATGCCGCCCTGACCTCGGGGGCCGATATCGCCGCCCAGATTGCGGCCGACCTTGGCCACACCGCCACGCGCCCCGATCTGCCGCAGGCCGAGGATACACCGCTGGCGATCACCCCCTTCTGGCATGTGCAGGGGGCCAAGCGCGCCTGGGTCGATCAACAAAACGACGTGACCGCCAAGGATATCAAACTGGCGCATCAGGAAAACTTCACCTCCGTCGAACATCTCAAGCGCTATACCACGCTTGGCATGGCCACCGATCAGGGCAAGACCTCGAACACCGCAGGCATGGCGATCATGGCCGAGGTGGCGGGCAAATCCATCCCCGAGGTGGGCACCACCATGTTCCGCCCGCCCTATACGCCCACCGCCATCGGCGCCTTTGCCGGGCGCGCACGCGGCAAGGATTTCCGCCCCACCCGCAAGACCCCCAGCCATTTCTGGGCCGAGGAACAGGGTGCTGTCTTTGTCGAGGTCGGCATGTGGCTGCGCGCCCAATGGTTCCCGCGCGCCGGCGAAACCCATTGGCGGCAAAGCGTCGACCGCGAGGTGCTGCAAACCCGCGCTTCCGTTGGCATCTGCGATGTGACGACCTTGGGCAAGATCGACGTGCAGGGGGCCGATGCCGCCGCCTTCCTCAACAAGATCTATTGCAACGCCTTCGCCAAACTGCCCGTCGGGCGCGTCCGCTATGGCCTCATGCTGCGCGAGGACGGGATTGCCATGGATGACGGCACCGCCGCGCGTCTGGCCGAGGATCACTTCGTGGTGACAACCACCACCGCCAACGCGGTCACGGTCTATCGCCACATGGAATTCGTGCGCCAATGCCTCTGCCCCGACATGGATGTGCAACTCATCTCCACGACCGAGGCTTGGGCGCAGTTCTCCGTCGCTGGCCCCAATGCCCGCAAACTGCTGCAAAAGGTGGTGGACCCGGAATTCGACCTCTCGAACGATGGCTTCCCCTTCATGGCCTGCGGCGAGATCACCGTTTGCGGTGGCCTGCCCGCGCGCCTCTTCCGCATCTCCTTTTCGGGCGAATTGGCATATGAAATCGCCGTGCCCACGCGCTACGGCGATGCCATGATCCGTCGGTTGATGGAGGCAGGGCGCGAGTTTGACGTGGTGGCCTATGGCACCGAAGCACTCGGCGTCATGCGCATCGAAAAGGGCCACGCGGCTGGCAACGAACTCAATGGCACCACCACCGCCCTCAATCTCGGGATGGGCAAGATGGTCTCGGCCAACAAGGATTCCATCGGGGCCGTGCTCTCGCGCCGCGACGGTCTCAATGCACCGGACGCGCTGCGCCTTGTCGGCCTGCGCCCGGTAGACCGCTCCAAACCCGTGCCCGCAGGCGCGCATCTGATGACCAAGGGCAGCCCGGTCGATGCCGCTCATGATCAGGGCTATGTGACCTCCGCCTGCTACTCGCCCAATCTCGGGCATTCCATCGCGCTGGCCTTCCTTAAATCCGGCGATACCCGCATGGGCGAAACTCTGCGCCTTGTGTCCCCCCTGACCGGCGTCGAACATGACGTCGAAGTCGTCAGCGCCCATTTCGTCGATCCAGAAGGAGAGCGCCTCCGTGCATGATCTCATCGCCATCACCCCGCTCGGGGCGACCCGTCCCCGTATCGACAACCACGGCCCCGTGACCCTGACCGAAGTCACCGACCGCGCCTTGGCCTCTGTCGCCGCCCGCCTTGGGCATGAGGCACAGACAAGCGCGCTCATAGCCGCGCTGATCGGCACCCAGGCCCCCGGCCCGGCCCGCATGGGCGGTGCCACACTCACCGCCTTTTGGATGGGACCGGATCAATGGATGCTGTCAGCCCCGGTTGAAACCCACGAGGATTTGGCCAAGCAGGTCAAGGCGCAGGCCAAAGGGGCCGCAAGCGTCACGGACCAAACCGGCGCATGGTGCCGCTTTGACCTCAGCGGCGATGGGCTGGCCGAAGTGCTGGAACGCCTCACCAACGCCAATACCCGCGCATTTACGGGCGGCGAGGCACAGCGTGCCGCGGTCGAGCATATGGGCTGCTTCCTCTTGTGCCACAGCCCGCGCCATATTTCAGTGATCGGCCCCCGCTCCTCGGCGGGCTCCCTGCATCACGCGCTCCTGACCGCAATCCGCTCGGCGCATTAACCCCGTCCCGGGCTCGACCCGGGACCTCTTGCCACTCTGCACCAACTCGTCCGGGGCTCGACCCGGCACCTCATAAACGAGATGTAAGAGGCCCCGGCTCAAGGCCGGGGCCTGTCCTCCTTAGGGGCCGTCCCGGGCCTGATCCGGGACCTCACTCAACCCCCTCAAACAACCCCAGAAAAACCCAGCCTACCCCTCCAACGCCTGCGCCAGATCAGCCATCAGGTCGCCCGCATCCTCGATCCCCACGGAAAACCGCAACAACCCCTCGGGAATGCCGGTATGCGGCTCGATCGTGTGGCGATGCTCCACCAGGCTCTCGACCCCGCCCAGCGATGTGGCGCGCTGGAACAGCTGCAACCGCCCCGCCACCTCCAGCGCCCGCTCCCGCCCGCCCACCACCACGGCGGACAGCAAATAGCCATAGCCGCCACACATCTGCCGCGTGGCAATTGCATGGCCCGCATGGCTGGCCAATCCGGGGTAAAACACCGTCTCAACCTTCGGATGCTCCTCAAGATACCGCGCCACCGCCAGCGCATTCTCACACATCCGCTCCATCCTGAGCGGCAGCGTCCGCATGCCGCGCATGAGCAGCCAGGCCTCGAACGGCCCCATCACCGCGCCCGCATCATGCCGGTCTGTCGCGATCTCATGCCACATCGGATTGCCCGGCTCGCGGCACGACAGCACCCCCGCCAACACATCCGAATGCCCGTTGAGCGCCTTGGTGCCCGAATGCATGACAATATCCGCGCCCAGATCCAGCGCCCGCGTCAGCACCGGCGTCGCCGCTGTGCCGTCAACCACCAACAGCGCCCCCGCCTTATGCGCCATGCCCGCCGCCGTGGCGATCTCAACCGTTTTCAGCCACGGGTTCGACGGCGTCTCGATCCAGACCATATCCGCCGAGGATCGGCATGCCGCCGCCAGCGCCGCCGGGTCCGCCGCGTCAATCTCATCAAGCAGGATGGCGCGCCGCACACAATAGGCCCGCACCCACTTCAACGTGCCCCAGTAAATGCCATTCTGCATCACCACCCGCGCGCCACTGGGCAATGCCCGAAACACCGCCGCCACCGCCGCCATACCACTCGGGAACAGAAGCGTCGCCGCCGCACCCTCGAGTTGCCGGATCACCTCTTCCGCCTGCCGCACCGTATCATTCTGATCGCGCCCATAGATATTGTCGGGGCGCAGCAAGGCATAATCGGCCCCCCGCGTATAGGTCGTGGCCAACGAAATTCCCGGCACCACGCCCGCCGTGGCACTGTCTTTGGCCCCCGCTGCCTGCGCGGCGATTGTTGCGGGTTTCAGCGGTTCATTCTTCATGCGTCGATCTTTCCATAGTCCATCGTGAATAACCGCCCCGGCCCCCATCCCAGTGCCCCAGCCCCGGCCCGCCGCAGCATATCCCAAAAAAGCGCCTGATTCGAGGTCACGACCGGCAGGCCCAATTCCGCCTCAACCGCGTCAATCACCCCAAAGGTGCGTAAATTGGTGCAACTGGCAAAAACCGCCTCAACCCCCGGCACGCGCCCTGCCTCCAGCATCGCACGCCGCGTGCTTGTTTCAGCAATCCGCGCGACGGTCCAATCCTCTTTCTGACCGAAACTAACCGAATGGATCACCTCGATCCCCGCCGCGCCAAGCGCCGCCGCCATCGGCCCGCTGACTTCGCGCACATAGGGCGTCACCATGGCGATCCGCCGCACCTGCAACCGATGCAAGGCCGCGATCACCGCACTCAGCGGGTTCGTCACCGGCACGCCCGGGTGCGCCAGATTGATCAACCGCGCCACCTCGTCCGATCCGATGATCGTCGCCCCCGACGTGCAGGCATAGGCCACCGCCCGCAAATCGCGTGGCAAGAGCGCCGCCGTGCGCGTCATCTCGGGCGCCATGCTGGCCAGATCCTCAGGCGTCACATCGGCCTTGGCCGGAATACGCGCATGCATCAGGTTCACATCGCGCCCCGCCAGCACCATCCGCGCCTCATATTCCACCGTCTCATCCGTGCTGAGCATGATCATGCCCAGCCGAAGCCCCGCCCCCGCGCCCTCATCCAGATCGTACTGCATCACACCCCCTCCACCCGGCTGATTGTTCCACCCGAAACAGCGGCCCGCACCCCCGTGGTGCTGGCACAAGAGGTCGGCAACCCCCGCGCCACCCGCACCGCCAGATAGGCAAAGGCCTGCGCCTCCAGCATATCGCCATCCAGCCCCACCGCCTCGACCGGCTCAACCGGGCAATCAAGGGCGGCACGCAGCATCTGCATCATCACGCGATTATGCCGCCCGCCCCCCGTCACCAGCAATCGCACCGGCGGGCGCGGGCAATGCTCCATGCCGCGCAACACCGCCGCCGCCGCCATTCCGGTCAATGTCGCCACCGCATCGGCATCGCCCAACTCTCCCACCAATCCGATCATGTCGGCGAATGTGTCCCGGTCCAGTGACTTGGGCGGCATGCGCAGAAAATAAGGCTCGTCCAGAAACAGCTCCAACGCCCCCTGCGCCACTTCCCCCTGACGCGCCAAGGCGCCATCACGGTCAAACGCCTCGCCCCGCCGCGCCAGCATCAGATCGTTGATCGGCGCATTGGCAGGCCCGGTGTCAAACGCCAGCACTGCCCCCGCCTCTTCAGGCCGCGCGAAACTTGGATCAACCCAAGTGATATTGCCCACCCCGCCAAGGTTCAGAAACGCCAGCGGCTCCGTCGCCCCGATCCATTTGGCACAGGCGAAATGGAAAAACGGGGCCAGCGGCGCGCCTTCACCGCCCAGCCGAACATCCGCGCTGCGAAAATCCCAGACCACCGGCAGGCCCAGCCCCTCGGCCAAACGCGCCCCATCCCCCAGCTGATGCGTGCCCCGCCCGCGCGGCTCATGCGCCAAGGTCTGCCCGTGAAACCCCACCAGCGCCGCGCCGTCAAACCGGCTCAAAACCTCCAGATGCGCGCGCTCAACCAGCGCTTGCGCCTCCGCCAAATCTTCGCCCGGCCACTTGCCCAACGCCGCCGCCAACACCGCTTGCTCCTCGGCGGAATAGGCACGATAAGCGCTTGGACCAAAGGCATAAATTGCCGCGCCATCAGTCTCGACCATGGCCGCATCCACCCCATCCAAAGAGGTGCCCGACATCGCCCCCAACGCCCAGAGGCGCTCCGCCTTCAACATGGCCTTTTCCTTTGCCCACCGACTGCATATACATGCCGCGCAAACCAAGCCGGGACAAGCATTATGACCTATCGCCCCAAATCCGAATTCCTGAACGTGATGATGTCGCGCGGCTATCTCGCCGACTGCACCGATTATCAGGGTCTGGACGAGGCATTGAGTGCTGGAACCGTCACCGCCTATATCGGCTACGACGCCACGGCGAAATCTTTGCATGTTGGGCACCTGCTCAACATCATGATGCTGCGCTGGCTGCAAAAGACCGGGCACCGCCCGATCACGCTCATGGGCGGCGGCACCACCAAGGTAGGCGATCCCTCGTTCCGCTCGGATGAACGCCCGCTGCTCTCACCCGCGCAAATCGACGACAATATCGCTGGCATGAACCGCGTCTTCGCCCGCTACCTTGCCTACGGCGAGGGGCCGCAGGACGCCATGATGCTCAACAACGCCGAATGGCTCGACGGTCTCAACTACCTCGAATTCCTGCGTGACATCGGGCGGCATTTCTCCGTGAACCGGATGCTGTCCTTTGAATCGGTGAAATCGCGCCTCGACCGCGAGCAATCGCTGTCCTTCCTCGAATTCAACTACATGATCCTGCAAGCCTATGATTTCCTTGAACTGAACCGTCGCCACGGCTGTGTGCTGCAAATGGGCGGCTCGGATCAATGGGGCAATATCATCAACGGCATCGACCTCACCCGCCGCGTCATCGACCACGAGGTATTCGGCCTCACGTCGCCGCTGCTCACCACCTCGGATGGGCGCAAGATGGGCAAATCGGCGGGCGGCGCGGTCTGGCTGTCGGGCGATATGCTCAGCCCCTATGAATTCTGGCAATTCTGGCGCAACACCACCGACGCCGACACCGGGCGCTTCCTCAAACTCTACACCGAATTGCCGGTTGAAGAATGTGACCGCCTTGGCGCTTTGGAAGGCTCCGACATCAACGCCGCCAAGATCATTCTCGCCAACGCCGTCACAACCCTCCTGCATGGGCCCGAGGCGGCGGCGGCGGCCGAGGCCACCGCGCGCGAGGTGTTCGAACATGGCGGCGTGGGTGATGACCTCCCCACCGTCGAGGTGACAGCGGATGAACTGGCCGCAGGGATTTCCATCGTGCAACTCATCGTGCGCGCCGGTCTTGCCAAATCCGGCAAAGAGGCCAAGCGCCTGATCACTGAAAACGGCGCGCGTCTGGATGACGAACCGTTAACCGACGCGGGCCTGATGATTGACGCCGCAGCCCTGACATCGCCGATCAAGCTGTCGGCGGGAAAGAAACGTCACGCCCTCGTCAAGCTGTCAGACTAAGCGGCTAACGGCAACAGCGGACCTTACAAAATCAGCTTACGATTTGTAAGGTCCGTAAGGGTCACCCTCGCCCGCGCAGCGCCTCGCGCAGCACGTCGCGCACAACATCCGGCGGCACGTCCGAGGTGATGAACGCCTCACCAATCCCGCGCGCAAGGATGAACCGCAGCTTGCCATCAACAACCTTTTTATCCTGCCCCATAAGCGCAATCAGCCCATCGGCATCTGGCAAATCTCCTGCAATATCAGAAAGATCAACCTTCATCTTCATGTCGCGCAGATGCGCCCGCACTCGGCTTGGGTCTTCCTGCGAACACAAGCCAAGCCGCGCCGACACCTCGAACGCAAGTGCGCAACCAATCGCAACCCCCTCCCCATGCAAGAGCCGCGACCCATCATACTGTGTGGCAGACTCTAAGGCATGACAAAATGTATGACCCAGATTAAGCAAGGCCCTGTCACCTTGCTCGGTCTCATCGCGCGTCACAATCTCGGCCTTCATCTCAACCGACCGCGTCACAAGATAAAGTCGCGCTGCCCTATCACCCGCTGCGGCACGTGAAGCATTGCCTTCAAGCCACTGAAAGAATTCACTATCTCCAAGCAATCCGTATTTGGCCACCTCGCCATAACCGGCCAGATAATCGCGTTCCGTCAGCGTTCCCAACACCTCGATATCCGCCAGAACAAGGCTTGGTTGGTGAAACGCTCCGATCAGGTTCTTGCCATGCGGCGCGTTGATCCCCGTCTTGCCCCCCACAGAGCTGTCGACCTGCGCCAGCAAACTCGTCGGAACCTGAACAAAGCGTACGCCCCGCCGCAGCACCGCCGCCGCGAACCCGACCAGATCACCAATCACGCCACCGCCAAAGGCAATCACCACGTCATTGCGCTCAACCTTTTCCTCCAGCAACCATTCGACAACCCGCTCGAAATGCGGCCAGGATTTGGTCGCCTCCCCCGCCGGCAGGGTCAGGGAAACTGAAGAAATACCATTCTTTTCCAAACCCTTGCAAAGCGTTGCTAAGTGCAGAGGCCCCACCGTCTCATCGGTCACAATCGCCACACGCGGACGCCGCAACAGGGGGGCAATCAGCGCCCCGGATTGCCCCAACAGACCCGGCCCGATGTGAATATCATACTCCCGTCCCGGCAGGCCCACATGCACGATTTCGGTCATTCCACCCACTCCAATACGTCCTTGCGCGCGCTCAGCGCGTTAAGAACTTGCTCGGCCATTGCCTCGACACTGTACTCCGACCGCGCCCGCACCCGGATCTCTGCCAACTCATAGATCGGCACACGGGCATTATAGATATCCGCAAGCGTCTCATATGGATGAGCTGTGCGCAGTAAGGGCCTGGTATTCTTTCCTTTTACCCGTGACCACAAAAGCGGAAGATCCGCATCGAGCCAGACCGAAACCCCCTTGCGCGCCACAAGATCCCGGTTGCGCTCCGCCAAAAACGCGCCCCCGCCCGTGGACAGGATCGCACGCGGCCCATCGAGCAAACGGTCGATCACCTCGGTCTCCCGCGCCCGAAAGAACGTCTCGCCATCCCTTTGAAATATCTCGGAAATCGCCATACTCGCGGCCTTCTCGATCTCGGCATCCGAATCGAGAAACGGCACGCCAATCCGGGCCGCCAGCGCCTTGCCCACCGCCGTCTTGCCCGCCCCCATCATGCCCACCAGCACAACCGTCTTGCCCAATGTCCAGTGCCCTTTGCCCGACACTTTCGGCGCTCCCTTGCCCATTCACAAAGTTTTTCATTCAATGACGTGATCTTGCGCAAAAGGCCAGTTATAACTTGGGAAAAAGAACGGGCAATTCAGGCAGGGGATAACATGCTGCGATTGATCAAGTGGCTGATTTATCTGGCTATTCTAGGCTTCATTGCCTTAGTGGCCTATGCCTATATCGGGCCATTCTTTGGCGCGGATTTCTCACCTGACCAGACCGAGATTCGGCAGGACATCATTCTTGAGACGGATTAGCACGGTAGTTTTCCTTGGATTGACCACGACGGGTGCCGCCCTCGCGCAGCAACCGCTTTCTGCGATTGAGTGGTTGGATGAGGCCAGCACCGCAGCCGTCACGACCGTACCGCGCCCCTCATTCTCGGAACCGCCCTCCGCGAATACCGTCACCGTACCAAACGTGACCGTCACCGCGCTGGACGCACCGCGTGCGGATGCTGTCGGCCTACTGCCCAGCACCACCACAGGCTTGCCAGTAACCCTTTGGGAAAAAAGCACAACTTCAACGCTTTTGCGTGCCCTGTCACATCTAGAATCCGAACCCTTACCTGCCATTCAGGCGCTCTATTACACCCTGCTGCTGGCCGAGGCGAATGCGCCTCTTGATGCCGGATCAGATGCCGCATTCCTGCAAGCACGCCTCAAGGCGCTGCGCAGCTTTGGCGCGATAGAACCCGCACAGGCCATGGCAGAGCGGGCCGGACCCATGACAAAATCACTTTTTGATCAATGGTTTGACCTCTCTCTTCTGCTCGGACAAGAGGACCCCGCCTGCGCCATGCTCAGCCGCAAGCCGCGTCTGACGTCGGATATCGGCGCGCGTATCTACTGCGCCGCCCGCAGTGGCGACTGGAACACCGCCGCGCTCACCTATCACAGCGCGACGGCCCTCGGCACACTCTCCGAAACCGATGCCACCCTTCTGGCACTCTACCTTGATCCCGAATTGATCGAGGAAACCGAACCGCCGGAACCACCCCAATCCCTTACAGCGCTGCAATTTCGCCTGTTTGAGGCTATCGGCACCGCCCTGCCAACCCATAATCTGCCGCGCGCCTTCGCCATGGCTGATTTGCGCGGCAATTCCGGCTGGAAGGCCGAAATCGAGGCGGCAGAACGTCTAGCGCGCACAGGTGCCGTGCCTGCCTCGCGCCTTTTGGGCCTTTATACAGATCGCCGCCCGGCTGCCTCAGGCGGCGTCTGGGATCGGGTTGCGGCAATTCAAGCGCTTGATCAGGCGCTAAGCGAAGGGGCATCACAAGACCTTGTCGAAGCCTTGCCAAGAGCCTGGCGCGCCGCGCGCGACCAACGGCTAGAGGTGATCTTTGCCGAGCTTTTTGCAGAGCGCCTTGATACTGCAGAAATCCCGCAAAAAATCGCCTCGCAAGTCTTTGAAATCATGCTTTTATCAGAGCAGTATGAAACTGCATCTGCGCGGCTTTCCTCGCCCTCGTCGGATCAACAGTTCCTGATTGATACCGCCCGTGGTGCCCCATCGGCCGAAGCGGCGCGCACCTCACTCCAAAGTGCGATCGCCGCAGGATTCGCCAACAGCGCCCCGCCGGCAGATCATCAGGCGCTGATCGACGCCGGACGACTGGGCGAGGCGATTCTGGCCGCTGCGCGACAGATCGGCCATGGCGACAGGGCGCGCGATGCGCTGCCTGGGGCAATTGCCACGCTGCGCACCTTGGGGCTAGAGGACACCGCCCGCCGCGCGGCTTTACAATTGCTGCTGTTGGACCCACGCGGGTGACCGAGGCTACGCGCTGGATTGATCTCTTTCTCGAGGCGCAGGCCGCCGAGCTTGGAGCCGCTAAAAACACGCTGCTCGCCTATGCACGGGATCTCAAAGACTTTTCCGAATGGGTTGAAAATCAAGGGCTTGCGCTGCAATCTCTCACTCAGCCTGACATTGATCGCTATCTTGTCTTCTGCGATGAACAGGGCCTCGCGCGGGCAACGCGGGCGCGCAGGCTCTCGGCGATTCGTCAGCTTTACCGCTTTGCTTTTGATGAGCGGTTGCGCGCGGATAACCCCGCCATTCGCATCAAAGGGCCGGGTAAGGCACAGCGCCTGCCTAAGACCCTCAGCGAAGAAGAGGTCAGCCGCTTGCTCGACATGGCCCCCGCTCATGGGCGCACAGCGTCGGAGCGCAGCCGCAACGCCTGCCTTGTGGCGCTGCTCTATGCCACGGGCATGCGCGTCAGCGAGCTGGTGTCCTTGCCGCTTGGTGCCGCGCGAGGCGATCCACGCATGATTTTGGTGCGCGGCAAAGGCGGCAAGGAACGCATGGTGCCACTCTCGCCGCCCGCGCGCGCAGCCCTCAGCGACTGGCTTGCGATTCGCGATGCCGAAGAGAGCGCCCGCCGCGCCAAAGGCGTGCAATCCTCCCCCTATCTCTTCGCCTCAGGGGGTGCCTCTGGGCATCTCACGCGCCATAGATTTTATAACCTTATCAAAGAAATATCTGTCAAAGCTCATGTTGATCCCGACAAGGTCACGCCGCATACCCTGCGCCATGCCTTTGCCACGCATCTTTTGGCCAACGGTGCCGATTTGCGCGTGATCCAGACGCTTCTTGGTCATGCCGATGTCGCCACGACCGAGATTTATACCCATGTGCTTGAAGCCCGCCTTCAGGCGCTTGTGCAAGAGCATCACCCGTTGGCACAGGCCGCCCGGCGCAAGACCGGGGGCAAAACCTCCTCGGATGGCCAATAGCCAGATGTAAGGGCCGTATCATAGCCCTGCACCAGCCCCGCCGCCCGCATCGCAGCCTGCGCGCCCAGATAATCATAGGCGAGACGATGAAAGGTCACGTGCGCGTCCAGTACGGCAAATCCGGTCTCGACTCGTCCATCATGGGGCGGCATGCCGATTGCCCCCGCATTAATCCAGTCCACCGCGCCGATACGTCGCTGAAACATCACCCCGGAATGGCCTGAGAAAACATAATCAATATGGCCTGCAACCTTTTGAATATGTGATATTTCCTCAAGAAAAACTGCCTCATCCGACACTGGCCAGACGAATCGGCTGACATCCGTCAGACCGCCATGGATCACGGCCGCGCGTCGACCAGCATGGGTGAACAGGATGAGATCTGGCAGCGTCTCCATCCAGCCCCGATCCGCAGCCCCAATGAATCGGTCGGCGTGGCGATACCACCCCGCCGACAAAAGATCGCATTGCGTGCCCGCGCCAAAGCCACAGCCGCAGTCCAGTTCATTGCGCGCCAACTGCCGCTCACAATTGCCCGCAAGCACAGGACACTCCGCCGCACGAATAAGGGCCACCGTTTCGGCAGGGTTCGCACAATAGGCCACGACATCGCCCGTACAAATCCGGCGCTCCGGGGGAAAGTGATGTGCATCTGCCCATGCCAGAAACGCCTGCGTCGCCTGCAAATTAGAATAGGGCCCTCCGAAAATCAGCACAGGGCCAAACAACTCTCCTAAATCCATGATCCGCATGGCCCATGCTCCCTTGAATGCAGGGGACGGACACCCCATAACCCAATAAATTAAAAGGGACTGCAAAGAGATGGAAGCCGCGTCAAGCGCAACCGACCTGACATTTTGGATCACCTGCGGTGCGATCGTCACCCTGCTGGTCATGTCTGCCTATTTCTCGGGCAGCGAAACTGCGCTTACTGCCGCCTCCCGCGGGAAACTTCGGGCGCAGGCGGAAAAGGGCTCGCGCGGGGCGGAAACGGCGCTGCGGATCACCGAGGATAACGAGCGGCTCATCGGCTCGGTTCTGCTTGGCAACAACATGGTGAACATTCTGGCCGCGTCGCTGGCCACAGCGCTCTTTACCCGCCTCTTTGGCGAGAGCGGTGTTGCCCTTGCCACGCTGGTGATGACCCTTCTCGTGCTGGTCTTTGCCGAAGTCCTGCCCAAGACCTATGCCATCACCAATGCCGAGGCCGCCGCTGCGCGCACCGCGCCCATCATCGTCTGGGTGATCAAGATCTTTTCCCCGATCGTCACCGCCGTGCGTTGGTTCGTGCGCCGGGTTCTGGCGCTTTTTGGCGTGCAAACCGATCCTGACAGCCACATTCTGGCCGTGCGCGAGGAAATCGCAGGTGCGCTATACCTTGGGCAATCCGAAGGGGTGGTGGAAAAGGAAGACCGCGACCGTATCCTTGGCGCGCTCGACCTCGGAGAACGTGCCGTCGAGGAAATCATGCTGCATCGCTCGCGGATCGAGATGATCGACGCCGAAGCAGAGCCTGACGCGATTCTCGATCAATGCCTCAAGAGCAACCACACCCGCTTACCGCTTTATCGCGACGACCCTGACAACATCATCGGCGTGGTGCACGCCAAGGATCTGTTGCGCGCCATGCACAAACTGGTGACAGAATCGCAGGATGGCGCGGCGGCGCTCAAGAATTTCGACGTATGCAGTATCGCGCGCAAACCCTATTTCGTGCCTGAAACCACAACGCTCGACGACCAGATGCGCCAATTCCTGCGGATGCGCAGCCATTTCGCCATGGTGGTTGATGAATATGGCACGCTTCAGGGTCTGATCACGCTCGAGGATATTCTGGAAGAAATCGTCGGCGAGATCACCGATGAATTCGACCCGGATGCCGAACATCCCGTGCGCCGGACCGAAGACAATCAGTTTCTCGTCGATGGGGCGATGACCATCCGCGACCTCAACCGCGCCAACGACTGGAACCTCCCCGACGAGGCCGCCAATACCGTCGCAGGGCTTGTGATCCATGAGGCGCAGATGATCCCCAAGGTGGATCAGGTCTTTATCTTTCACGGCTTCCGGTTTCAGGTCATGGCCCGCAAGGACAACCGCATCACGCGATTGAAAGTGCGCAAGCTTTGAGGGCGCGTGTCACAAACGGTCTTTGTATTTCAGAACGTCGCGATCCACCCCCAGCCCGATGAGCGGGCTCAGCAAATCGCGCCAGAGGCTCGGGCGCGGCTTGTTCAGCGGGGCCTGATCGCGCGGCAAGCGCAGATCATCCTGTAGCATCGGTTCCAGAATACGCTCATCCAGCATCCATCGCCCCCGCCGCCCTTCGTCGCGGTCCGCCTGCTGGTAGCTCAGCCACTTCGAGAGCCGGTGCTGGCAACACGGGAGTTTACCGGGATAAATCAGGTAAAATCCACTGTTGACCCGCAAACAGATATTATCCAGCACCCGTGCCACGCCACGATATGGCTCTGGCACATGTGGCTTTGGCATGTAATTGAACCGCCCCGGATCGCCGTTGAAAAAAACGGAAAGCGCTGTGCACAGATCAATACCACGTTGCGCCATGGCCCAGCCCAAGACAGGCTCAGGCGCAAGCGCCCAGTCATAGTCGATGAGCGCCTGATGAAACGACTCTGGCGCTAGGCCACGCAAATACTCGATTTGCTCGGCAACAGGGCTTGCGGACCAATCAAACGGACTGGCTTGCGGCATCATCGGCTCCGTAACTATCGCGAAAAAACAATGCGCTATCTCTGCGCGCCGAAAGTGCGCTTTCTGCGGAACAACTGTGACGCCATTTGGGCAGCCCATAAAAATTTGCTTGGGGCGCGCTGCTTTGGCGCGTAAACTTTGGGTATGTTGAATCGCCTTCTACACAGCTTCTCTGCGTCAAAACCCGGCCCCCTGCCAGAGCCGGATGAGAAACTTGCCTTGGCCGCTTTGATGGTGCGTGTCGCGAAATCCGATCACCATTACGAATTGGCCGAAATCAAGCGGATAGATCGTCTGTTGGCGCGCATTTATGGGCTTGGCCCGGTTGAGGCGGCCAAGATGCGCGCAGTCTCGGAACGGATTGAGCACGCCGCCCCCGATACGGATCGCTTTGGCCACATCATCCGCGAGACCGTCAGCCTCGAGGCTCGCCTTGGTGCGCTCGAGGCGCTGTGGGAAGTGGTGCTGTCCGACGGCGCAAGCCAGCCAGAAGAGTTGCAGGTGATAGACGCCGCGCGAGAGGCGATGGGCCTGAGCCATGCCGATAGTGACGCCGCCCGCGCCTTGGCCGAGGCGCAGTAATTCCCCATTGGCGCGTCGCGGTTGGCACCCTATACCTATGGCATGTTCGCAGATTTCCTCAAACGGCTGATCCAACCAGCCCCCGAGCCCCTGACCGGCGGTGATGCCCGTCTGGCGCTCTGTGCCCTCCTCGTGCGCGTTGCGCGCACCGATGGAGATTATTCCGCCTCCGAGATCATCCGCATCACGCGCATCATCTCTGCCCGCTACGACCTGCCTCAGTCAGAGGCCGAAGCCCTGCGCCAAGAGGCCGAAACGCTTGAGAGCGAAGCCCCCGACACCGTGCGCTTCACGCGCGCCATCAAGGACGCGGTGCCGCATGAGGATCGCCTTGGTGTGATCGAAGCGCTCTGGCAAGTGGCCTTGGCCGATGGGGTGCGCGAGGCCGATGAGGACGCGCTCTTGCGTCTGGTGGCCAGCCTCTTGGGCATCACCGATCAGGAAAGCGCGCGCGCCCGTCAGCGCGTCATGGGCGGCACGTGATCGTCAGCCTACCCATGTATGACCGCCCCGAGACGGCGGCGTGCAACGATGCCCTCTGGAACGCCATGCGCGCAGCCTTGGGCGACGGGCCAGAGACCCTCACCCGGGACGGTAATCTCTGGGATCACTGGCGTAGCCCTGATCTGCTCTTGTCGCAAACCTGCGGCTATCCCTACCGTGCGCGGCTGCACGGGCATGTAACGCTGGTGGCCAGTCCCGTGCTTGACCTGCCAAGCTGCCCACCGGGATATTACCATAGCGTATTTGTCGCGCGTGCAGATGATCCACGCACCCATCCCGAGGCGTTCGCCACCGCGCGTCTGGCCTATAACGACGGTCTGTCGCAATCGGGTTGGGCCGCGCCACAGAACTGGGCCGCCGCGCGTGGATTTTCCTTTACCACGCCCGTCCACACCGGCGCGCATCGCGCCTCGGCCATGGCCGTGGCCGAAGGGCGCGCCGATATTGCCGCGCTCGATGTGCTGAGTTGGCACCTGATGCAGGCACATGATCCCTTCACGACGGGGTTGCGCGTGTTGGCCCATACCGATCCTACCCCGGCGCTGCCCTACATTACCGCGCTCGGGCGCGATGCAGACGCACTGCGCGACGCCCTTGAGGCAGCAATCATGGCGCTGCCTGCGGCGGCGCGCGCAACCCTTGGGTTAAAGGGCGTGACCTATATTGCCGCCGAGGATTATTTGGCCCCGCCCAATCCTGCGCCGCCCCCGCCACTCACGCCTCCGAATTGAGCTGACGGCGCGTCAAATCGCACAAACCACCCCCCAATCGCCCGTTTTGCAAGTTGCATCGACCCATTTTTTCGGCCCTATTGTCATAAAGCCGTCAAAACCGCACCAACACGGAAGCACCCCTTGTCAGACACGCCCCCGGTTATCGAGATACGCAACCTGCACAAGGCTTATGGCGCGCTTGAGGTGATCAAGGGGGTCGATATTGCCGCCCATCGCGGCGATGTTGTGTCGCTCATTGGGTCTTCGGGCTCTGGTAAATCGACCATCCTGCGCTGCGCCAACCTGCTTGAAGATAGCCAACAGGGCGACATCCTCTTCAAGGGCGAGCCGGTTCAGTGGAAGGGCGCAGGCTTGGCGCGCCACCCCGCTGACCCCAAACAAGTGCTGCGCATCCGCACCAATCTCAGCATGGTGTTTCAGCAATTCAATCTCTGGGCGCATCTCACGATCCTGCAGAATGTGATGGAGGCACCCGTTACGGTCTTGGGCCGGGATCGGCACGAGGTTGAGGCCGCCGCGCGCAAATATCTCGACAAGGTGGGTATTGGCGACAAATGCGATGTTTACCCGGCGCAATTGTCCGGCGGTCAACAACAACGCGCAGCGATCGCCCGTGCCCTGTGCATGGAGCCGGAGGCGCTCTTGTTTGACGAACCCACCTCCGCGCTTGACCCAGAGCTGGAGCAAGAGGTGATCCGCGTCATCAAGGATCTGGCCAATGAGGGCCGCACCATGATGATCGTCACCCATGATATGAAGATGGCCGCTGATGTCAGCGACCATGTCGTGTTCCTGCACCAAGGGCTGATCGAAGAACAGGGTCCGCCCGACACCCTCTTTGGCGCGCCGAAATCGACGCGCCTGCAACAATTCCTCAGTTCCACCACTGGCGGCTGAGGCAAGACCACCACTCAAAGGGAGAAAACCATGAAGAAACTACTACTCACCACCGCCGCACTGGCCCTCTCGGCTGGATTTGCCATGGCCGACACCGTTCGGCTGGGCACCGAAGGCGCCTACCCTCCGTATAACTTCATCAACGACAAAGGCGAAGTTGACGGGTTCGAGCGCGAGTTGGGCGATGAGCTGTGCAAGCGCGCCGAACTGACCTGCGAATGGGTCACGAATGACTGGGACAGCATTATTCCCAACCTTGTGTCGGGCAACTATGACGTGATCATCGCGGGCATGTCGATTACCGAGGAACGCGATCAGGTCATCGACTTTACCCAGAACTACACCCTGCCCGATCCCTCGGCCTATCTTGCCCCGTCGGCGGATGTCGATGTGAAATCCGGCGTCATCGCGGCCCAGTCGGGCACCATTCAGGCGTCCTACGTGGCCAGCAGCGGTGCCACGCTGGTGGAATATGCCACGCCCGAAGAATCCATCGCCGCCGTGCGCAATGGCGAAGCAGATGCCGTGCTGGCTGACCGCGCCTTCCTTTTGCCCGTGGCGGAAGAGGATGCAGGGCTCGAACTGCTTGAAGAGATGGTGATGATCGGCGGCGGCATCGGCCTTGGCCTGCGCGAAAGCGACACCGAACTCAAAGGCAAGCTCGACGCCGCCATCCAATCCATGAAGGACGACGGCAGCCTGAACGCGCTCATCGAGAAATGGGAAATCGGCCTGACCTTCTGAGGTTGACCGACCGGCGGGGTCCGATGCGGCCCCGCCCCCTCCAACAAGGCTGAATGCGATGTTTGCCTTTTGCTCCGATCCGGCCAATCTCGACGGGCTTGCGTGGCTGAGCTGTTATCTCACCACGTCCAAACACCTGCAACTCTACTATGCGGTGGGCACTGTGCTGTTGCTGCTGGCGATTACGGCACCTGCGGCCCTCGCCTTTGGCTTTGGCGGGGCCATGGCCGCGCGGGCACATATCGCCCCGGTCCGCTGGCTCGGCAAAGCCTATATCGCAATCGTGCGCGGCGTGCCCGACATCGCGTTTTTCCTCTTTTTTGTCATCGCTCTTGACCAAGCGTTTGAATGGGCGCGGCATCAAATCCTCTGCCCTGATTGGGATCAACCGATCCGTCAAGGCAATGATTTCGTGGTCTGTCAGGCCGCCAAACTGCCGCTCGGTTCTGCCCCACAATGGGTGCATGAAACCTACGGCTTCACCCTTGCAGTGCTGACCTTTGCCATCGTCTTTGGTGCTTTTGCCGCCAACGTGCTCTTTGGCGCGATGCGTGCCGTGCCGCGCGCCCAGATGGAAACCGCAGAGGCTTATGGCATGACCCGGCGTCAGGCGTTTTGGCGGATCATGGTGCCGCAGATGTGGGTTTACGCCCTGCCCGGCCTTGGCAATCTCTGGATGGTGCTGATCAAAGCCACGCCGTTGCTCTTTCTCTTGGGGGTCGAGGATATCGTCTATTGGGCGCGCGAACTCGGTGCCACCGCCAACCCGCGCTTTACGGAATACCCGCATGGCGACTGGCGGATGTGGTATTTTCTCGGGCTGATGGTGTTTTACCTTGGCTTTACCCGCATCTCCGAAGTGGTGCTGGAACGCCTGATGCAGCGCCTCACTCTGGGGCAAGCCACCACCGGCGGTGAAGCGCAAAGGAAAGCGGCATGAGCTGCCTTGAGACCATTCAAGCCTACGGACTGCGCGCCATTGGTATTGGGGAACGCCTTCTGCCACAAAGCGATTTCACCCTATGCCAGCAATTCACCCTCATCGGTTCTGGCCTGATCTGGAATGTCTATTTCGGGTTCTTCGCGCTCATCAGCGGCTTCATCCTTGCCACTGCCGTGGCCCTTGGCAAAGGCTCTCGCAACCGCGTGATCCGCAAGCTGTCGGAATGGTTCATCTTTGTCTTTCGCGGATCGCCGCTCTTTATCCAGTTCTTCTTTGCCTATTTCTTCTTTCTATCGCTCAAATCCGTCTCACCCTTCTTTGACATTCTGACCTCGGCGTGGCTCGGGGCGCTGATCGTGCTTTTCCTCAACACCGCAGCCTATTCCGGCGAGATTTTCTATGGCGCGCTCCGCTCCATTCCCAAGGGCGATGTCGAGGCGGCGGATGCCTACGGGTTTTCCGGCTGGCCCCGCTTTCGCCGGATCATCTGGCCCACCATGCTGCGGCTCGCATGGCCCGCCTATACGAATGAGGCGATCTTTCTCTTTCACGCCACCACGCTGGTGTTCTTTTCGGGCTTTCCGGTCTGGCAACAGCGCGGCGATGCGCTGTACTACGCCAAGTATTTTGCCGACAAGACCTTTAACCCCTTCGTGCCCTACCCCATTCTTGCCGGCTATTTCATCTTGCTCACGCTGGTTGTGATCGGTGTCTTTGGCCTGATCAATCGCCGGCTCAACCGCCATCTGCCGCAGGAGTACCGCCGCAAGCTCAGCCTGCGGATGAACCTGATCCGCTGATGGGGGCTGTGGCGATTCTCGTGCCCGCGGCCGGGGCATCTTCGCGGATGCGGGGGACGGACAAGCTCTTGGAAATGGTGCGTGGCCAACCGCTTCTGCGGGACCGCGTGACGCTTGCGCTTGGCACCGGATGCGACGTGGCCGTCACCCTGCCACCAGAGGGGCTTGCACGCCGCACGGCGTTAAAGGGTTTAGATGCCACTCTCCTGCCTGTGCCTGATGCCGCAACCGGCATGTCCGCCTCATTGCGCGCCGGGGCGACATGGGCAATGGCCGAAGGGGTCACAGCCCTTATGGTCTTGCTCCCCGACCTGCCGGACCTGACCGCTGATGACATGAAGATCATGCTGCAAGTCAACGATTATGAACATATCTTTCGGGCATGCGATGCGGATGGCACCCCCGGCCATCCGGTTATTCTGCCCGCGCGCCTTCTGCCAGACTTAGCCCAGATCACCGGCGACACTGGCGCGCGCGACCTCTTGCGCGCGCATCCCGTAACGCCCGTTCCCTTGCCCCGTCAGCATGCCACAACCGACCTTGACACACCCGAGGCTTGGGCGGCATGGCGCGCCGCTCAGGGCTAAACTGCCCCGCGCCCCATATGCTCGGCAATCCGCCGGTTGAGCCACGCCAGCCCCGCCAGAGACAGGCCAAGCCCAAGGAACGAGGCCACCCGCACCAGCCCCGCCAATCCTGCCATGTCGACCAGAAACACCTTGGCCACGGTCAACGCGACCCCAGCCATCGCCACCCGGCGCAGCGTCTCGGACCGTCGCAGCAATGCAAGCACCAAAAGCAGCACCGAGACCAGAATGAGCGCGACCGTGTAGCTGTAAAGCTCACCATCGCTAACCCCCGGCACGCTCAAATCATCCCCCTGCCAAAGCCGCCGTATTTCAAGCCCGAGATACCACGCGCCATAGCCCGCGCCCGCCACGACAAAGACCTGCCGCAGCAAACGTGGCAGATGATCCAGCTTCCACGCGGCCAAGGCAAAAACCAAGGCAACGGGCAAATAGGCGGCGGCCAATGTATCAAGGATCAGCGGCCCGCTCACGAACTCCTTGCGCCAGAGTACCGACACAAGCGGATTGGTCAACAGCGCCTGCGCCACCAGCGTCACGAGCGCCACCGCGCCCATAGCCGCCGCCAGAGCCAGCCGCAGCCATCGCACCGCGCGCCCGCCCGCGCGCAAACGCCAGAGTTGTACCATGGCAGAGGCCAGCCACACCACCGCCGTCAGGCCCAGACCCGCATGGCCCATCGCCCCCGGCCCCCCCAGCCAACGCTGCAAAAGCACGCTGAGGACGATCGCCGTGATGCTCCAAACAGCGCTTTCGATCACCACCCGCGTCGTGCCACCGGCCCGCGCCGCCATGACAAACCATGCCGCCCCGAGCAATATCAGCGGCCCCAGATGCGACAGCAACACATCCCCCAAGCCCGCCTCGCGCACCGCCCAAGAGAGACCGGGATCAATCACCAAACGGTAGCCGATCACCGCAACGCCCAGCTGCGCCACCCCGCCCAAAAGCGGCAGATTGAACCGCCGATCAATCAGCGCCGTCGCCAGCACCATCACCCCAAGCGCCAGCGTCAACGCCGCCTGGCTCAGCATCACAAAAAGGGCCAGCGTGATGAGCACCAGCGCTGCCCCAGCGAATACCGCTGCCACCAACCGGGCCTCAGATCCCCGTGCCCGCACCGCGAACACCACCATGAGCCCCGCCAGGGCCATCACCTGCAAAGCCCAACCATAGGCACCGATCACCATGGCCGGGGTCCAAAGCAGTTCAAGGATCAGCGCCAGCCCCGGCGCCATCACCGCCGCCCCAAGGCTCCACAGAATTACCGGCACCGTCCCCGCCGCATATCGGGCGCGAAAGGCAAAAACGACCGAGGCCACCGCCCCGCCCGCCAGAATGACACTCGCCGCCATGGGCATCGGGGATTCGGGCAAGCGCTCGATCCCGGCCATGAACCCCGACCAGACTGGCCCCTTCCCAAACCCTTCGAGCGTCACCAGCACCAGCGCCGCCAAAGCCGGAACCAGTGGCACATCTTCCAGCGCCTCAGCCCGCCGCGTGCCAAGGGTCAATGCCGCCAGCAATCCCGCAAGCAGGCTCAGTGCGCCCCAGACCACCAGCGCCTCGCGCGCGTCACGCGCCAGCATCAGCGCAGCAAGGCTTGCCAATACCACCACGGCCCAGACCAGCCGCACCGGAAAATCAGGATATGCGCCCCCAGCCATGACGCGTCGCAGCAGCGAATTTCCCGCGTGCTGGGGTATCATCCGCGCCTCGGGCACCAGCAGCGTCAAAACAACCAGCCCGGCCCAGAACGCCAGATACAGCAGCGCTCCAGCCTCCCCCAGATATAGCAGCGTTGCACCGCCCATGCTGACCATCAATGCCAAGACTGAAATCCATGCCCAACGGCGCGCGGCATCCACCGCCAGCCCGACGGCCGCAAGCAGCGCGTAGAAGCCGTAAAACACCCCCGGCGTATCAGACTGTCCGCCCACCAGGAACGGTGCCACACCTGCGCCGATCAAGCCGAGCGCCGTCAACACCGGCCCATGGAACCAGCCAAGTACAACCGCCCCGGCCCCAACACCTACCAGCCCCGCCAAGGCCATGCCCGGCCCGATCAGATCATACAGGCCCCGCGCCGCCAAAACGCCTGCAAAAAGCGCGATCACCCCCGCCCCCGACAGAACCGAGGGCAGGCCCGTGACCGCGCCCGCCGCTTCATCGCCATAGCGTCGCCGCAGCCGCTCGCCCGCTGCAATTAGCGCGGCGCCAAGCGCCAGCGCGCCCATTACCCGCCAAAACGGCGTAAGCACCCCTTGCTCGACGCCGTATTGCACCATGAAGACGCCCGCCAAGGCCAGCGAGACACCCGCAACGGCCAAGGCCCAATTGGCCCTCAGCCACGCCATAAGCGCCCCAAGCCGGTCCGCCCGCAGCACAAAGGCGCGCGGCGGTGTGTCCGTCGGCTCGGTCTGAGGCGCAACAACAGATGCGCTTGCCCAGGGTCCGGCCCGGTCCTCGACCACAGGCGCACCCACAGTCTCTGTCACAACTTCTGTCACAACTTCTGGCGTCGTTTGTCCCAACCCCGCCTCAAGCCGCGCCACCCGCGCCTTGAGCCGCGCATGCGACACCAAGAGATAGGGCACCCCGATCACGAGGAGCGCCAGTATCCCAAGCCCGATGACAACTGCCAGCGCGTCCATGGATCACCCCTGCCCAAACAGGCCAGTCAGTGCCCGACGCACGACACCTGTCACCGAGGGCCTGCGCCCGCGCTGAAACGGCAATGGGCGACACACCTCGATCGCGGCCACGCCCACCCGCGCCGTCAGTGCACCATTGACCACGCCTTCGCCAAACCGTCGCGACACCTTTGACAGCACGCCGCCCCCAGCCACACTGCTGATCAGGTCATCCCCCACCGCCACAGCCCCGGTCGCCAAAAGATGCGCCATCACCGCACGGGCCAAGCGCCAACTGCCAAGAAACCCCGCCCGTCCGCCATATATCTCGGCCACTGCCCGGATCATGCGCAGATTAGAGACAAGCGCCCCCACCACATCGGCCAAGGCCAGCGGCACCAAAGCCGTAATCATTGCCACCTGCCGCGCCGCACTCTCGACCTCGCGCAGCGCGAGCGCATCGAGAGGGGCCAGAACCTCGGCCTCCGCCAGCCCCAACAGCGCCTCGGCGTCGAACTGATCCGCCTGCTGCTCTGCAAGCCGCTCAAGCCCCCAAGCCGCCTCGGGGCGCGCGGCGTAAAGCGCGCGCAGCCGCGCCACGACCGCTCGCGCCGCCTCCAGATTGCCTCCGGTCAGCGCCGCAGCAGCCTCGCGCCGCAGGGTATCGAGCCGCCCCAACCGGGCAAATCCTGCCATCTCGCGCAGCCCGATCATCGCTGCCACCAGCAAAAGGCCCACGCCCATCGCCGCGACGCCATAGCCCAGTACCGGCACCCGAGCGATCAATCCAACTGCGAAATCCCATGCCGCCACCGATACGGCGGCGCCCATCAGCCCAAGCGCCAAACCCCAAAACAGCCGACCCAGCCAAGACGGCCCCGCCGCACCGCGCGTGATCACCGCCCGCATCGCCCGCCCGTCTGGCCGCTCAACCAGATCGGGCACAGGCGGCGCGCGGTCCGGTCCCTCGGCAGCACGCTCCTCCATCTCAATCAATACCGGGCCCTTGGCCTTATCAACGCTCACGCGCTCACTCCCTCGCCACGCCAGACCATCAGGATATCCGGCAGCCCTTCATCATTTCCCAGACCCGCACTGCGCGCCGCCTCGACGAATCCTTGGCGCGCATAGAATGCTCGGGCGGCGGCATTGGCCTCGACCACCCAAAGGCGCAGCACGCCCGCTTCGGCCTTGGCTTCGGCCAAAAGTGCCCGGCCAAACCCCTGCCCACGCAGCACCGGATGGACATAGAGCGCGTGCAGGATATCGCCGTCGCGCACCAGAAATCCGGCGACGCGGCCCTGCTCGCGGATCACGCGCACCCATCCCCAACGGATGACCCGTGCCAGCGCGCGAAGATCGTCCCAGTGACTGCGCACCCTTGGCAACCATGGCGTGGCACGCGTAAACGCCCAAAGGATCATGGCAAGACGCGGCAAATGCCAAAGCCGCCCACGCGCCGTCTTCATAGCTTGTCCCCCAACAGGAACTGCGCCGCCCGGTCCAGCCGAATATGCGGCGGGCCCTCGCCGGGGCGCAGGTTGAGCGGAGCAGGCGCAAACCGCATCACCTGATAGTCCCGCCCCAACCACTCCTTGGCCCCCGCCCGTGCCGGGGCCAAGAGTTGTCCCGGATCATCCGGCAGATCGCCTGCATAAAACGCCGCCTGCCGCCCGGTCTCGAGCAGCCGTCCACGGACACAGTCGAGCATCTCGCCATTGTGGCTTACCCGTTCCTCGACCGTGGCGCGCAATGCGGCCAAGGCCATTGCCTGCGTCGTGGCCCCGGCAAACTCGGCCCGGTCCCGCGCCTCACGCAAGAGGGCCGCCATGATCCCCGTCAGTCGCCCATGCTGCGCATGATGCAGGTGATCCGCCTTGGTCGCGGCAAAGAGAATGCGCTCTACGCGCCGCCCCAAGAACAACTGTGTCAGGAACGCATTGCGGCCCGGCCGGAACGCGCTCAGGATATCCGCCATCGCCCGGCGCATATCCTCGACCGCCTGCGGCCCCTTGTGGATGGCATCAAGCGCATCCACCAAAACCACCTGCCGATCGATCTTGGCAAAGTGATCGCGAAAAAACGGCTTTACGACCTCACGCTTGTAGGCGTCATAGCGCCGTGCCATCTCGGCGCGCAGGCTGCCCCGGCCCGCCTTGCCCTCAGGCAGGGGCGCGAAGGTGACCACCGGCGATCCCGCAAGATCCCCCGGCAAAATGAATCGCCCTGGCGTGCAATCATAGAAACCAGCGGCACGCGCCGCATGCAAATAAGCAGTAAAACCAGCGGCCAAAGCCTGCGCCAATGGCTCATCAAGCGGTGCCGCCGTATCCACCTCTGTCACCTGTGCGAGATAGGCAGCCGCCTCGCTGCGCGCCCCGATCCGCGCCAGCACCTCGGCGGCCCATTCCTCATAGCTTTTGTCCAACAAAGCCAGATCCAGCAGCCACTCGCCGGGATAATCCACGATATCAAGATGGATCACACGTGGCCCCGTGACCCCCGACAAAAGCCCCGCAGGCCGCACGCGCAGCGACAGCCGAAGCTCGGACACGGTGCGCGTGCTCTCGGGCCAATGCGGTTCCGGGCCGGTCAGCGCGGCCAAATGCGACTCATAGTCAAAACGCGGCAAGGTCACATCGGGCTGCGGCTGCAGATAGGCCGCCAGAATTCGCCCCTCGCCCTGCGCCAAAAGGCCGGGCATCCGCCCCCGGTCCATCAGATTGGCGATGAGAGAGGTGATGAACACCGTCTTGCCAGCGCGCGCAAGGCCCGTCACACCGACGCGGATCACCGGCTCGAACAATGCCTGCCCGACCCGGTCGCCCAAGCCTTCGATGCTGCGCACCACCCCGTCTGCCAAACCTGCAATCGCCAAGAACTGCCCCTTTTTCTCGTGCGCTCAAGATAGAGACCCGCCAGAGGGGTTGCTAGGGGCAATTGCGCCCGGGCGTTCCCCGCAGCCCTGAACCAGAGTGAGACGGTTTGCATCTGACCCAAGAGGAAGCCCGACCTGCCCAATGGTCAAAGCCGCTTTTCCACGGTATAGGGGCAAAAATCCATCAGGAGCGCCCCAATGGCCGAGACCGAGCAGCCACAGATTTACCTCATCACCCCACCCGAATTCGAGCTGAGCGTCTTTCCCGACACATTGGCCCGCGTGCTCGACAGTCATCCCGTAGCCTGCGTGCGTTTGGCCCTTGCCAGCCGTGACGAGGATCGCATCGCGCGTGCGGCCGATGCCTGTCGTGAGGTGACACATGCCCGTGACGTGGCCTTGGTCATCGAGAGCCACTTGATGCTGGTCGAGCGGCATGGGTTGGACGGTGTGCATCTTCCCGATGCCGGACGCTCGGTGCGCGCCGCGCGCAAGGAATTGGGCGAGGATGCGATTGTCGGCTGTTTCTGCGGCACATCCCGCCATGACGGTATGAACGCAGGCGAGGCAGGCGCTGATTACATCAGCTTTGGTCCCGTGGGGGCCACCCCGCTAGACGACGGCGCGCGGGTTGATATGGATGTGTTCGACTGGTGGTCCAAGGTGATCGAACTGCCGGTCGTGGCCGAAGGCGCGCTTGATCTGGCGTTGGTGGCGCAACTGACGCCTATGGCGGATTTTCTGGCCTTTGGCGAAGAAATCTGGCGCGAAGAGGACCCGGTTGCCGCCCTTGGCCGCTTCATCGCCGCGATGGGCTGAACCTCGTCCCTATTGCCCCCGGCGCGCCTCTGGCATGCCGCTGCGCACCTGCGCCTCGGCCCAAGCGGCCAGCGCCTTGCGGTCCGCAAAGGAATCGACACGCGCCGGGGCGTGATAGACCACACGCACCCGGCCCTGAGGCCGCACCGCCAAAACACGCAAAAGATGCGTGCCAAAATCCATATCGCCCCACCAGCCATAAAAACGGGCATCTTGACCCACGGGGGCCTGATAGATCACCGAAACCGGCTGAACGTGGATTGAATGCTCTAGCCGTTTGCTAAAGAACGCCTGAAAGAGCGTTGATTTAAAAGGGATAACGCGCATCCCATCGGTAGAGCTTCCCTCTGGAAAAAACAAAAGCTTGTGGCCCACCAACAGGCGCTCTTCAAAAATCTCGGTCTGCGCCTTGGCTTCTTTCGGATCGCGGGTGATGAACACCGTGCCCACCAGCCGCGCCAAATGCCCGATGCCGGGCCAACCCGCCACCTCGGATTTTGACACGAAATACACCCGCTTACAGGCATTGAGCGCGAAGATATCCAGCCAAGAGACGTGGTTGGCCACCACCGCACCGGGCACATGCATCGGCGTGCCCACCACCTCATGCCGCATGCCCAGCACGCGAAACACCGCCCAACACACCCATTGCGTCACATACGGCGTCCACGGACGGTGCACGCCGTACAAGGGCCGCTCGATCAGCCGCAACGCGACCGCGATGACCACGCCCAGCAGAATCACCAGCGCCATACCCAGCCCCCGCAGGCCCACGCGCAACCACCCGCCGGGTGTCAGCGTGAACTCAGGGGGCGGCACCTCGGACTGCCACCTGAACTTCAAGATGTAATACTCTGTTGATAAATGTTTTTCTGCTTTTCACTTAGACGGTCTGTATCGAGAATCAGGCAGACATCGGTCGTATTGAACTGATGGTCCACAAAAGCGCCATCGCCAACATAGCCCCCCAATCGCAGATAGGCCTTGATCAGCGCAGGCACTTGGCGCATCGCCGCGCGCCGATCTAGATCGCGCGCGGCAATCAGGTCCATGCGCTGAAAATGTCCTTCCCGCGCCCGCACACGCAGGGTTTCTGGCGCCAGATGTCGCTGATGTAGAAAGCTTAGTGACGGGGCCAGATGCGCGATATCTGTGCCATGAAAACTGGCCACACCGAACAGGATCTCGATGCCATGATCCGTCACATAGCGGCCCAGACCGTTCCAGAGATGATACATGCCCGGTCCCCCGCGATAAGATTTCGCCAGGCAGGACCGCCCCAATTCCATCAGCCGCCGACCACTGGTCTTGAGCGCGCTCAGATCGTATTCGTCTTCGGAATAAAATTGGCCTGCGCGCGCGGCCTGATCGTCACGCAACAGGCGGTAAACGCCGACAACGGCAGCATTATTCGCATCGTCCAACAACAACAGGTGGTCAAAGAACGGATCAAAGCGGTCGCGTTCCAACCGCGCCGCGTGATCGACCAGCGGCCCATCACCGCCCAATTCCTCGACAAAGACCTCGTAGCGCAAGCGTTGAGCCGCGCGCAATTCCTCGGGCGTATCGGCCAGCTTCACACGGAACTTGGGGGCGCTTGCGATCATCGGCCTTGTCTCTGGGGTCTGCGCCGCCTTTTAGGCAAGAGCGCCACCAAGTGCAACGATACCACTGGTCGCAAGGTTCGGCGGTTGTTAACCTTTTGCTAACCTCGATCAGGGATCAAGAAGAGGTATCAGTTCCACGCGATTGCCATCAATCACCACTTTACCCTCTTCGCGAAAGTTAACCGTGATCCGTCCGCCAATGTTGGATTGCACCTGCCCCGTTCCCCAATCCGGCCTCTGCGGATGCAGCACCAGCATTCCTGGCTCAAGTATCGAATTCATATCCGTCATGCTGCATCCCGTCCCGGAGTCATCTCATGCCCCAACATACCCATGCTCTTGGCGCTTTGATAGCCTCGCGCATCTGCCATGACCTCGTCAGCCCACTGGGGGCGATTGGCAATGGGCTAGAGTTGATGGGCCTGTCCGGCACTATGGAAGGGCCGGAAATGGCGCTAATCGCGGCTTCGGCAGCGCAGGCCTTGGCGCGGGTGCGGCTCTTTCGGCTGGCCTTTGGTCAGGCTGAGGAAGATCACGTCACGCGGGCCGAGGAACTGCGCGACATTCTTGGCACCCTGCACGCGGGGGGGCGCATCACGCTTACCCTTCAGATCACCGCTCCGCTGCCACGCCCGATGGCGCAAATCCTGCTGCTTGGCTTGCTGTGCGTGGAACAGGCCCTGCCGCAGGGCGGGCAACTCGCCGTCAGCCAAACGCCTGAAGGATGGCAGATCGTGGCCACTGCGGCCCGTCTTGCCCCGGATGTGGATCTTTGGCGCGCGCTCTGCGCAGAGGGGCCTTGGCCCCGGCCTACCCCCGCGCAGGTGCATTTCCAGCTCTTGCATCACTGCCTCGCGGCGCAGGGCGCAACCCTTCAGCGCCAACTTACTGACACAGAGTTTCGCGTCACGCTCTGACGGTCCCATCCCCCTCAACCAGATATTTGAAACTGGTCAGTTGCGCCGCCCCCACCGGGCCGCGCGCATGCATCTTGCCGGTAGCGATGCCAATTTCCGCGCCCATGCCAAATTCGCCCCCATCGGCAAATTGCGTCGAGGCGTTGCGCATCAGAATCGCACTGTCCAGCCGGGCAAAGAACCTCTCCGCCGCCGCATCAGCTTCGGTCACGATGCATTCGGTATGGTTCGACCCGTGGCGACGGATATGCGCGATGGCATCATCAATGTTTTCAACAACTTTGACGGCGATGATACTGTCTAGGTATTCGCGGCCCCAATCCTCATCCGTGGCCGGCACAGTTCCCGCAATCCCCTGCAACGCCGCATCGGCGCGCACCTCGACCCCGGCCTCGATCAGCGCGCGGATCACATCCTGGCCGATGGTGTCGACAATATCGCGATGAATAAGCAGACATTCCGCCGCCCCGCAGATCCCGGTGCGCCGGGTCTTGGCATTGAGCACAACCCGAAGCGCCTTGGCCGCATCCGCCGCCGCATCGAGATAAACATGCACGATCCCCTCAAGATGGGCAAAGACCGGCACCCGCGCTTCACGCTGCACAAGGCCCACAAGGCCCTTGCCGCCGCGCGGAATGATCACGTCAATCGTGTCGGTCATGGTCAACATTGCCTCAACCGCGGCGCGGTCCCGCGTCGGCACAAGCTGAATCGCATCCTCTGGCAGGCCCGCCGCGCGCAATCCCGCGACCAGACAGGCATGGATCGCACCCGAGGATTGAAAGCTTTCTGACCCGCCACGCAAGATCACCGCATTGCCGGATTTCACGCAGAGGGCACCGGCATCCGCCGTCACATTCGGGCGGCTTTCATAGATCACGCCGACCACCCCCAATGGCGTGCGCACCCGGCGGATATGCAGGCCCGTGGGCCGGTCCCATTCCGCCAGAACCTCGCCCACCGGATCCTCCTGCGCCGCAACCGCACGCAACCCGTCGACAATACCCTGAATACGCGCCTCATCGAGCGCCAGCCGGTCCATCATCGCATCAGACAGCCCCTTGTCACGACCATAGTCCAGATCGCGGGCATTGGCGGCCAGGATCTCACCCCGCCCGGCCCAGACCGCCTCTGCCGCCGCCTCTAACGCTGCGCGCTTGCTCGCGGCATCGGCAATGGCCAAATCCGCAGATGCCGCACGCGCCCGCGCCCCGATTTCGGCCATCAGCGCCGCAATCTCTGTCTGGTCTTTCATAGTCCGCCCTCCGGGCTATCAGAATGCCATATCGTCACGATGCATCAAAGGCCCCCGCGCCGGATACCCCAGCACCGCCTCGATCTGATCCGAACGCAGCCGCTTGATCCGCTCCGCATCCGCCGCATCATAGCGCGTAAGCCCTTGGCCAAGCACGCGCCCCGCCGCATCGGCCACCTCAACCGGATCGCCCCGGCCAAACCGGCCCGAGACCTCTGTCACACCGGCGGCAAGCAGGCTGCTACCCGCAGTAAGAGCGCGCGCAGCGCCCTCATCAACGATGACCCGCCCCTTGGGCTTCATCGCGGCAATCCACGCCTTGCGCTTTTGCTGCGGATCGCCTTGCGCCAGAAACCATGTCGCGGCGGCCCCCTCATTTAGCGCGCGCACCGGATGCAGCACATCGCCTTGCGTGATCGCCATCACGCAGCCCCCCGCCGTGGCAGTCTTGGCCGCCAAAAGCTTGGTCTTCATGCCACCCTTGCTCAGGCCCGATACGGCGTCACCCGCCATCGCCTCGATTTCGGGCGTGATCAGGGCCACGGTGTCAAACCGGCGCGCGGTCGGGTCCTGCGCAGGGTTGGCGGTATAGAACCCGTCCACATCGCTAAGCAGGATCAACTGATCCGCGCCTGCCGTCACCGCAACCTGCGCCGCCAGCCGATCATTATCGCCATAGCGGATTTCATCCGTGGCCACGGTGTCATTCTCATTCACGATGGGCACAGCCCCCAACCGCAAAAGCTGTTCTAGAGTGGCGCGGGAATTGAGATAGCGCCGCCGGTCGGTGCTATCCTCGAGCGTCACCAAGACCTGCGCCGCCGTCAGCCCATGCGCGGCCAAGGCAGCATCATAGGCCCCCGCCAGCCGGATTTGCCCTACGGCGGCGGCTGCCTGCGACTGCTCCAGCGTCAGCACACTTTGCGGCAGGTTCAACACCCGACGCCCAAGCGCGATAGACCCAGACGAGACAAGGATCACATCTGTGCCGCGCTGCCGCAACCAGACAACATCCTCGATCAGCGCGCCCAGCCATTCGGCCCGCAAGGCCCCACTGACCCGGTCCACCAACAGGGCCGAGCCGATCTTGATCACCAGTCGTTTTGCGTCAGTTACGGTTGCCACGGTGCGTCTTCTTCGTCCTCGTCACTCACCTTGTGGCGCAGGCGGTCCGCGTCGATACGCTCGCGCAGCGCGCGCAGCACCTCCGTCACGCCTTCACCGGACACGCCAGACATGAGCATCACCGGCGTGCCGCAGGCGGCCTCCAGCTCTTCGCGCAGAAACGCGCGCTCTTCATCATCCAAGGTGTCAATCTTGTTCAACACCGTCACACGCGGCTTATCCGCCAAACCCCCACCATAGGCCTCAAGTTCGGTGATGATGGTCTGATAATCGCCCACGAGATCGCCTGAACTGCCATCGACCAGATGCAGCAGCACCGCACACCGCTCGACATGGCCCAGAAAAAGATCACCAAGTCCGCGCCCCTCAGACGCGCCTTCGATCAGCCCCGGAATATCGGCCACCACGAATTCCACATTATCCACGCCCACAACCCCCAGATTGGGATGCAGCGTGGTAAAGGGATAATCGGCAATCTTGGGGCGCGCGTTCGACGTGGCGGCAAGAAATGTCGATTTTCCCGCATTGGGCAAACCCAAAAGCCCGACATCGGCAATCAGTTTGAGCCGCAACCAGATCGTGCGCTCGATCCCCTCTTGCCCGGGATTGGCGCGGCGCGGGGCCTGATTGGTCGAGGTCTTGAAATGCAGATTGCCCCAGCCCCCGTTGCCGCCCTGGGCCAAAAGCACGCGCTGCCCGATTTCGGTCATGTCGGCCAGGACTGTTTCCATGTCCTCATCAAGGATTTCCGTGCCCACCGGCACGCGCAAAACAATGTCATCCCCGCTCGCGCCGGTGCGCTGGCGCCCCATGCCCGGCGTGCCGCTTCTGGCAAAAAAGTGCTGCTGATAGCGAAAATCAATCAGCGTATTCAGCCCATCCACAGCCTCTGCCCAGACCGAGCCGCCATTGCCGCCGTCGCCGCCATCCGGCCCGCCGAATTCAATGAACTTTTCGCGGCGAAAGCTGACGCTGCCCGCGCCGCCGCCACCAGAGCGGATATAGACCTTTGCGAGATCGAGAAATTTCATAGTCTGTCCTTATCGCAAAGGCCCAGTGCGGGGCCTCAGATCATCTTTTTACTATAGGTCCAAGTCAGAACCTTGGCCCCACGCGCGACACTGAACGCTTCGGCATCTCCAAGATACTGAAACCCGCAATTCGTCAAGACCCGTGCCGAGGCCGCATTGTCCTGAAACACCGAGGCAAAGATCGTGCGCGCCCGGTGCGGATTGGCCGTCAAGAGCGCCTCAACCGCCGCCGAGGCCACCCCTGTATTCCAATAGGCCGGAGCCACCCAATAGGCGATTTCGGACTGTCCGTCATCCACCCGTTCAAGGCTGATGAGGCCCATCACCTCAGAGCCGCCCGCCTTGGTGCCGTCGATAGCCCAGATATCCTCGGACCGGTCCTCGGCCTGTGCCCGGGTGATCAACGCCTCCGTGGCTCCCGGTGGCAGGGGATGCGGGATGCTTCGGGTAAAGCGCGCCACGCGCTCATCCCCGGCATTCATCCCGATCAACCCCGCATCCGACACCCGCAAAGGGCGCAGATCGAACCGTTCCGCCGGCATCACCGGTTGGTTGACAATCGTTTCGTATTTCATGCGCCTGCTCCTCCGATCAGCGCCAAAGTCATGGCAAGAGATGGCCCCTCCCCGCCAAAGCACAACGGCACGCTCGCGCAATTGTGCAGTGTCGTCACCCCGCGAACACGCTCCCCAGCCCGCAAAAGCGAAAAGGGACCGGCGGTCTCGCCGATCCCCTCTAGTCTAAAAACCCTAAGGACGGCTTATTCAGCGGCCTCCGCCACTGGCAGAACCGAAACAAAGGTGCGGCCCTTGAGGCCCTTGTGGAACTTCACAGCGCCTTCCGCGACGGCAAACAGCGTGTGATCCTTGCCTTCGCCCACGTTCAGACCCGGCCAGAACTTGTTGCCGCGCTGACGCACGAGGATATTGCCGGAAATAACGGCTTCGCCACCGTATTTCTTGACGCCAAGGCGACGACCATCAGAGTCGCGCCCGTTACGGGATGAACCGCCTGCTTTTTTATGTGCCATTTGGTCTCTCCTTAGCCTTTAGCCAACTCTTTGGCCTGTTCGATCCAGCCTTCACGCTCGATCCGGCCCTTGAACGACAGTTTTTCGTCCATGGCAGCCACATCTGCTTCGGTCCATGCCGCCACTTGGGCAAAGGTGGTTACACCCGCTTCAAGCAGCTTCTTCTCAAGTGCGGGGCCAACGCCCGACAACCGCTTGAGATCATCGCCACCCGCTGCCGGCTTGGCGCTGGATTTCTTGGCGGGCTTCGCTTCGACCACAGTCGCAACCGAGCCGGAACCGACAGCCGCTTTGACGCCTGTTGCGTCTGCACCGCTGGCCAGAATCTCGGTGACACGCAGCAGCGTCAGCTTCTGACGATGGCCACGGGTGCGCTGCGAGCCGTGCTTACGGCGACGTTTGACAAAGTTGATAACCTTGTCACCCTTGATTTGATCAACGACCTCGGCCTGAACGGCCGCACCGACCACAAAGGGCGCACCGATGACGGGGGCATCGCCACCGAGCATCAGGATATCGTTGAACTGAACTTTTTCACCAGCATCAGCTGCAAGTTTCTCAACACGAAGAATGTCGCCCGACGACACCTTGTATTGCTTGCCACCGGTCTTGAGGACCGCAAACATGGGCTCTTCCTTTTCTCTCCGCGCTCTGTGGTCCCCGGCTGAACCGGGCGTTTTCGGCCCTCAGGCCACCTCGAACTGCGCCCCTATAGGGGTGTATATCAAAGACAAACCCGGCAAGATCATCCCGCCGGGTTGCGCGCTAATGCCAAACTCCATCGTCAGAGTCAAGGCCCAGCCGGGCAAAACCACGCCAAATCCCTCATAAATCCTCGCCTTGCATCGTCAAAGCGGTGGCCAACCCAAGTTGATAGGACAACTCTTCATACATCGCATCAAAGGCCACGAACAGCGCATGATTCAACTGCTGGCCCTCGGCACTGCGGTAAAGGGCAATATAGGCCTCAAGCACCTCTTGCGGCAACGGCTGATAGGCCATGGTCAGATAGGCCTGCAACCAATCGCGGGTCTCCTCGCGCATCTCAGGCTCCTGCGCCCAGATTTCCGCCAGCATTTCCTGTTCGCTCAGATCAAGACCGCCGCCATCAGCCAGCCCTCGATAAAATCCAAGATTGGCATTCAGTGCCCCCGCGACATTGCGCTCGATCAGATCGCTATCCGCAATAAGGGTCGCCACATGGCGCACAATCGGCGCATCCGCCGCCGCCAACTCGGCATAGCGCGCCTCTGCCGCAGCCTCTGTGCCGTCATCCAACAGCGCCCGACGCCCGGCAATTTCCAAGGCGACAACCTCAGCACCCTGCCCTTCGAAAAACCCAAGCAAAGCGCCGGTGTCGGCGCCGTCCATCGCCTGTGCGAACCGGCTTTGCACCTGCGCCAGCATCCGATCCGCATCATAGACACGGCCCACCACCCGATCCCAACGGGCCCGCTCGACCGCGCTCAACATTTCGTCGCCCACATCGCCACCATAGCGCAGCCCTTCGGCCCGCATGATCGCCACGGTTTCTTCAAAGTGCAGCGCGGCCATCAGCCGATCAACCTCGCCCGCGCGCAGCGGCAGCGCCGCCAGCAGCAGCGCCGCACAGGCAAACAGAACCGCCCGCACCCTCACAACTCCTGCGCCGGGGTCAGCCCCCGCATCCGCGCCGCCAAAACCTCGAACCGGTTGGCCATGATCTCATATTGTACGGCATTCATAAGCTCATAAACCCGCGCCATGATCGGATGCTCGAGCGCCGCAACATAGGCGCGCAGATCCTCAATAGGCAGGCTCTGATAGGTATAGGCCGCACTGGCCAGCGCCGAGGCGCGCAGGCTCTCGCGCAATTCGTCTTCATCCTCCGCCAAAAGCGCCCGCAGCATGGTTTCGTCGATCTCGCTCTCCAACACCCCCGCGTAAGAGGCCGCAAGCAAGAACCGCACCTGAATTTCCTGCACCGCACGCACCCCGGTGCCCGCACTGTCCACCGCCGCATTCATCGCGCGCAGCACCTCGACACGCTCAGGCGGCATCGCGGCCAACAGCGCCTCGCCTTCAGCCCGCTTGGCGTCGTCATCCTCATGCAGATGCGCGGCATTCTCGACCAAAACCAGACGCTGCCCCAAATCCGAGGCATAGAATTCGGCCGCATGGCCCAACATCTCGTCATCCATCGCCTCTTCGAGGATGCTCAACCCCATCTCACGCATCCGTGCGGTCTCAAACACTTCATCGGCCAGCGTGCTCCAGCCCTGCCCGAAATCACTGGCCGAAAGCCCCAGCATCGCCGGCGCGCCCGAGGCCGAGAGCGCGATACTGTCCAGCGCCACGCCAAAGCCCGTCACCTCCAGAAACGCCTCCAGCCGCGCCCGATCCGCCGCACGCAGAGGCCCTGCGATCAACGCCACCATCACCACCGCCAGAACCGTCAAAACGACGCCGCGCGCCGTTGACCGCAAGCGAACCTCGCTCATGACACGTCATCCTTTCCAGATCGCTTCGCTCAGACCTTAGCCCAACCTAGGCAAATTATCCCGCGAAACAATGCAAATCCCCCTTGCCCCCCCCGCCAAAGGCAAATAAACGCTTGCTCCACCAGACCCCCGCGGAGAGGTGCCGGAGTGGTCGAACGGGGCGGTCTCGAAAACCGTTGTGGGGGCAACCCCACCCAGGGTTCGAATCCCTGTCTCTCCGCCACTATCCCCTTAAGTCATTTACCTACTTAAAATCTTTTGGGCGGGCTGTGTGTTTGCTGGCATCTCTCCTCATTGTGGTGTCTCCTAAAATCCGCGAGACTGCTGCGCTAAGAGGTTATGCAGTTGCAACGATCAGTGCCGCCGAGGTGAGGCCTGAGAAGGCCAAGCACAGAGACAAAACGCCATGCCACTCGTTACGGATTTCGAGACTATCCTGCCGAAGAACCGCCTGTCCTTCACGGCGGCTGGGCCCGTGCTGGTTGTGTCCTTTGACAATGCCGTCGCGGCGCAGCGCAGGGCACCGAACAGGCGGGCTTGGGGGCATGGGTTCTTTTTGCAAGAGGGGCATTCCGTTCTGGGTGTCATGGCGGATGACACCGATTGGTTCAGATGCCCTGCCCTGCACGCCAGCCTGCTGGCGCTGCGCGACCAGGGTTTTTTCCAAAACTTCGCGCAGGTCGTCATGACCGGCACCTCTATGGGCGGCTTTGGTGCGGCGGCCTTTTCGTCATTGGCCCCCGGCTGCCGCGTGATCAGCTATACCCCACAAAGCACCCTGCATGCCGATCTGGTGCCTTGGGAAACCAACCACGGCAAAGGACGTCGGCAACGCTGGGATGGTCTCTTCAACGATGCCGCCGTCGAATCGCGTCAGGCCGCCGAGGTCTATCTGTTCTATGATCCGTTCCACAGCGAAGATCGCCGTCATGCCGCGCGCTTTACCGGGGAAAATGTCCGGCACCTGCGCAGCCCTTTGCTTGGGCACGGCCTGCCCGAAGCCTTTGACGCCATGGGTCTTTTGAAGGAGGTGTTCCGCAAGGCCAGCACCGGCACGCTGGACAACGCCTGGTTCTATTCCGAGATGCGCGCCCGCAAGACGCTGCCCAAATATCACAAGGAAATGCTGCAGGCCCTCGCGCGGCATCGCCACCTCAAAACCGGTGCCGCCGTCGCGCGCCGCGCCTTTGAGACATTCGCCGACCCCTTCTTTGCAGAGCGCGAAGCGCTGTTCACAGCCGCCACGGGAAACATCCTGCAAGCGATGAACCAAGTGGACAGGCTCGCTCGGGCGCAACGCCTGCGCAATCGCGCGCGCGCAGAGACACCAGAACGCGACTAAGCGCAAACCACGCGCCACATCTGTCAGACGGACCACCACGCACCCCGCCCCGCGAACCCGCGCCGTTTACGCAGACGTTACAAATCTCTCAAACCCACGTCACAAACCGCCTCTATCGGTCCCCGGTATCATGTCTCAATCTGGGTGGACCCTCCTATGGCCTATACGCTCCAACTTCTGCATGCCAATGATCTTGAGGGTGGCGTTGCCGCTCTGGACAACGCGCCAAATTTTGCCGCGATCGTCGACACGCTCGAAGATACATTCGAGAACACGATCCTGCTTTCTGCCGGAGACAATTACATTCCCGGCCCATTCTTTTCGACCGCAGCGGATTTCTCGATGGGGGCCACCCTGACCGCCGCTTATGAACGCTTTTACACAGAGATTCTGGGCCTTGATCTGACCGGCGTGACGCTCGACATCGACGAAGGCCCGGGCCGCGTCGACATCACCATCATGAATGTGCTCGGCTTTGACGCCTCGGCAGTCGGCAATCACGAATTCGACCCCGGCACCAATGCCTTTGCCGGCATCATCAATGCCTCTGGCGGCAATGGCGAGATCAACTGGGTCGGTGCCCTCTTCCCCTATCTTTCCGCCAACATCGACTTTTCCGGCGACAACAGCCTTGGCCGCCTCTTTACCGACGAGATCCTGACCTCGGATATCTTCGCGGAATCGTTGGCGGATCTGGCGGCGCGCAATATCGGCCCGGCCATCGCCCCCGCCACTCTGATCGAAGAAGGCGGCGAGTTGATCGGCGTGGTGGGGGCCACCACCCAGATCATCGAGACGATTTCCTCGACCGGCGGCACCAATGAGATCACCGGCGGGGCCAACAATATGGCCGCCCTCGCCGCCGTCATTCAGCCGCAGATCGACGCGTTGATCGCGGCGGGGGCCAACAAGATCATCCTCACCTCGCATCTTCAGCAGATTTCGCTGGAAAAGGAACTGGCAGGGCTGCTTGACGGGGTAGACATCATCATCGCGGGCGGCTCCAACACGCTTCAGGCCGATGCCAATGACCGGCTGCGCGATGGCGATGCAGCGGCCGAAGCCTATCCTTTCCTGACCGTGGATACGAATGGCAATCCCGTGGCGATCGTCTCGACCGATGGCGAATACAGCTACCTTGGCCGCCTCGTGGTCGAATTCGACGACAACGGCGTTCTTGTGGCCGATTCCATCAACACCGCCGTCTCGGGCACTTTCGCAACCGATGCTCAGGGCGTTCTCGACGTGACCGGTGCCGCCACTTTGACAGAAGCGCTCGACGCCTCCGCCAAGGCCAGCATCGTGCAGGATCTGACCGATGCGGTGCAGGTCATTGTAGACGAGGCCGACGCCATCGCCTTTGGCAACCATGACGTGTTCCTTGACGGACGCCGCGAAACCGTGCGCACCGAGGAAAGCAACCTTGGCAACCTGACTGCCGATGCCAACCTCTCGGCGGCGCGGGGTGCCGATACCACCGTCAACGTCTCGTTCAAGAACGGTGGCGGCATCCGCGCCGAAATCGGCTCGGCCACCAATACCGGCACTGATGCAGGCGACGGCGTGCTGTCGCAGCTCGACCTGCAAAACTCGCTGCGGTTCAACAACGGTCTGGCCGTCGCCACCGTGACCAAAGAAGGCTTTCTCATGCTGCTCGAGCATGGCGTGGCCGACACCGATACCGACGCAGGCAACACCCCCGGTCGTTTCTTTCAGATCGGCGGTTTCCGCGTCAGCTTTGATGAGGCAGGCACCGCCCAGCAACTCGTGACCGATGCGAATGGCGATTACGTGGTCGATCCGGCTACCGACCGCCCGCAAGTGGCCGTCGCGGGCGACCGGATCAAGACGGTGGCCTTGATTGATCCCGAAACCGGCGATGACATCGTGATCTTTCGCGATGGCGCCTTTACGGCTGAGGCCCCCGAGACGATCCGCATGGTCACGCTCGATTTCCTCATGCAGAGCAATGGCGACGGCTATCCGTTTCAGGAACTGATCTCGGATGTGCAATTCCTGACGCCTGAAGGCGGCATCACATCCGACACAGAGGCGGATCGCCTTGGCGAACAGCAGGCCTTGGGCGATTTCATGTCCGAGACTTTCCCCGACGAAGACACCGCCTTTGCCAATGCCGAAACCGATGCGGCCAACGACCTGCGCATTGTTCAATTGGCGCGCAATGGCGGGATTGACCGCATTCTGCTGGACGAAAACACCCCAACGCTTGAGGTGTCCATCGCTGCCAACCTGCTCAGCGGCGAGACCGAGCTTTTCACCGGCGGCTCCGAAGTGGTCTCGGTGGACGCAGGCCGCGCCTATGTCACCAACGGCGCACAAAACCGGGTTGACGTATTCGATGCCGCCACCGGCGAGAAGCTCTTTGAATTCGATTTAGGTCAGGTTCAGGGTTTTGACGGCGTGCAATCGGTCGCTGCCAAAAACGGCCTTGTCGCCGCGGCCATTTCGGTCACACCGGCCGAGGCCAATGGCGTGGTTGCGATCTTTGATCTCGAAGGCACCCTGCTCAACACCATTGAGGTCGGCAATCTGCCCGACATGCTGACCTTCACCCCCGATGGCACGCGCATCCTTGTGGCCAATGAGGGCGAACCGCTCGACGGCACCGATCCGCTCGGGTCTGTGTCCATCATCGACCTCAGCGGCGGCGCGGCCAATGCCACCGCCGTCACGCTCGATTTCTCGGCCTTCGACGGCCAAGAGGACACACTGCGCGAGGCCGGCGTTCTGATCCAACCGGGCAACTCCGCCTCGCAGGATCTGGAGCCGGAGTATATCACCGTGCTGCCCGATGGCGTCACCGCATGGGTCAGCCTGCAAGAGGCCAATGCCTACGCGGTCATCGACCTCACGACCAACACCGTGACCGACATCCGCAGCTTCGGCCTCGTGGATCGTTCGCTTCAGGGCAACGAGATCGACGCCTCCAACCGCGACAACGCAATCAACCTGCAAACCTATGACAACCTCTTCGGCATGCGCCAGCCCGACGCGATCACCTCAATCGAAATCGGCGGCGAAACCTATATCTTCACCGCCAACGAAGGCGACGCCCGCGATGCGACCGAGGCCCGGATTGGCAGCCTTGATCTTGATCCGACGGCCTTTCCAAATGCCGATATCCTGCAACTGAACGAAAACCTTGGCCGCCTCAACGTGCGCACCGATCTGGGCGACACCGACGGCGATGGCGATTACGATCAGCTGTTCCACTACGGCGCGCGCTCCTTCACCGTCTATAATGCGGCGGGCGAGATCGTCTTTGACAGCGGGTCGCAGTTTTCGCAGCTTATCGCCGAAATCCGGCCCGAGCTCTTCAATCACGACGAAGGCGAGTTCGACAACCGTTCAGACGACAAAGGGGTTGAGCCCGAGGCCATCGCCGTGGGTGTTGTCGAAGGCAAACCCTATGTCTTCATCGGGCTTGAGCGCGACAGCGGCATTATGGTGTTCGACATCTCCGACCCCGCAAACCCGGTGTTCGACAGCTATATCGACAGCGAGGCCAACGGCAACATCAGCCCCGAAACCATCGCTTTCATCCCCGCAGACCAGAGCGCGACAGGATTTGCCCAGATCGCCATCGCCTATGAGGGCGACGGCAACACCGCAATCTACAACCTCGACAACCTCGGCGTGGACAGTTCCCCGACCGGGCGCAGTGATGGCGACGATACGCTGGTGGGCACCGACGGTGACGATGGTTTTGGCGCAGGCGCGGGCGACGACCTCGTGAACGGCGGCGCAGGTAATGACAACCTCGGCGGTGGCTTTGGCAACGATACGGTGAACGGCGGAGCTGGCAACGACACTATCGGGGCTGGCTTGGGTGACGACATCGTCAACGGCGGTGCTGGCAACGATGTGGCCAATGGCGGCGCAGGCAACGATCTGGTGCGGGGCGAGGACGGCAATGACCGCCTCGGTGGCGGTCAAGGCGCCGACACGGTCGAGGGTGGCACCGGCGATGACTTCATCGGCGGCGGCGCAGGCACTGACCTGCTTGATGGGGGCGAAGGCAACGACAGCCTCGGCGGCGGCTTGGGCGACGACACCGTTCTGGGTGGCGCAGGCGATGACTTTGTCGCAGGCGGCGGGCGCGATGACGTGCTGGATGGCGGCACGGGCAACGACACGCTCAACGGCGGTTCGGGCAATGACCTGATGACCGGCGGCGAGGGTGTGGATACCTTCGTCTTCAACACGCTGACCAGCGGCGAGGCCGACATCATCACCGATTTCGATGCCAGCACCGAAACCGTGATCCTGCGCAGCGTGGCCAATTTCGACACGCTCGACATCACCGATACGGTCGCCGGTGCGGTTGTGACGGTCGACGGCCAGACCATCACCTTCGAAGCGGTTCTCGCGGCGGACCTCACCGCAGATAATTTCCTCTTCGGATAAATACTGGTCCAGGCAAAAATTTCACCGGCCCCGTTCAACAGCGGGGCCGGTTTCATTTTGGGACATATACCAAATGGAAAACGCCCCAAGCGATGAGCTAGGGGCGTTTTGTCATGTCAGATCGGAAAGGGCCTGCGCAGCTTAGTGCGCCACGGCCCCCCGGCCCTCTTCGCCGGATTTCAGCGCGGCCTCGGCAGCGGCGGCCTCTTCGGCCTCTTCGTCCCATTCCACAGGCTCCGGTGCCCGCACCAGCGCCAGTTTCAGGACGTCACGCACGTGATCGACGGGGATAATATCCAGCCCCTCTTTCACATTGTCCGGGATCTCGGCCAGATCCTTTTCGTTCTCACGCGGAATGAGCACCGTCTTGATCCCGCCCCGCAACGCCGCCAGCAGCTTTTCCTTCAGGCCACCAATAGGCAGCGCATTGCCGCGCAGCGTGACCTCGCCAGTCATGGCGATATCCTTGCGAATGGGAATGCCGGTCAGCACCGATACGATGGAGGTCACCATCGCAAGGCCAGCCGAGGGGCCATCCTTGGGCGTCGCGCCTTCGGGAACATGGACGTGAATATCCCATTTCTCGAACTTGGGCGGCTTGATCCCCAAATCAGGTGCCACAGAGCGGACATAGCTTGAGGCAGCGTCAATCGACTCTTTCATGACATCGCCCAGCTTGCCGGTGGTCTTCATCCGGCCCTTGCCCGGCAGGCGCAGCGCTTCGATATTCAGCAACTCACCGCCCACAGAAGTATAGGCCAGCCCGGTGACAACACCCACCTGATCGCTCTCTTCGGCCAGACCGAACTTGTATTTGCGCACCCCAAGGAAATCATCAAGATTTTCAGGCGTGATCTTGATCGCCTTGTCCGTCCCCTTGATGATCCGCGTCACCGCCTTGCGCGCCAGCTTGGCAATCTCACGCTCAAGGTTCCGAACCCCGGCTTCGCGGGTGTAATAGCGGATCACATCGGTCAGTGCCGCATCGGTCAGCGCAAATTCACCCTTCTTGAGGCCGTTGTTCTTGACCTGCTTGTCGACCAGATGTTGCTTGGCAATCTCGCGCTTTTCATCCTCAGTATAGCCCGCCAGCGGAATGATCTCCATCCGGTCGAGCAGAGGCCCCGGCATGTTATAGCTATTGGCCGTGGTCAGGAACATCACGTTCGAAAGGTCGTATTCCACCTCAAGATAGTGATCGACAAAGGTCGAGTTCTGCTCGGGATCAAGCACCTCAAGCATCGCCGACGCCGGATCACCCCGGAAATCCTGCCCCATCTTGTCGATCTCATCGAGCAGGATCAGCGGATTGGTGGTCTTGGCCTTTTTCAACGCCTGAATGATCTTGCCGGGCATCGACCCGATATAGGTCCGGCGATGGCCACGGATCTCGGACTCGTCGCGCACCCCACCCAGAGAAATCCGGATGAACTCGCGCCCCGTCGCCCGCGCCACGGATTTACCAAGGCTGGTCTTACCCACACCCGGCGGGCCGACAAGGCACATGATCGGGCCCTTCAGCTTTTGGCTGCGTTGCTGCACCGCGAGATATTCGACGATCCGCTCTTTGACCTTGTCCAGACCATAGTGATCGGCATCAAGGATATCCTGCGCCTTGTGCAGGTCCTTTTTGGTGCGGCTTTTGACACCCCATGGAATGCTCAGCATCCAGTCGAGATAGTTGCGCACCACAGTCGCCTCAGCGCTCATCGGGCTCATGCTTTTGAGCTTTTTCAGCTCGGCTTCGGCCTTTTCTGCGGCTTCCTTGCTCAGCTTGGTCTTGGCGATGCGCTCTTCCAGCTCGGCAATCTCGCCCGCGCCATCCTCGCCATCCCCCAATTCCTTCTGAATGGCCTTCATTTGCTCATTCAGATAATACTCGCGCTGCGTGCGCTCCATCTGGGATTTGACGCGCGTTTTGATCTTCTTCTCGACCTGAAGAACGCTCATTTCGCCCTGCATGAGGCCGTAAACCTTCTCCAGACGTTCGCTCACGCTCAACGTCTCAAGCAGTTCCTGCTTGCGGCCCACATCCAGCCCCAGATGACCCGCTACCAGATCCGCCAACTTGGCCGGCTCTTCGGACTCGGTGACAGCGGCCATCGCCTCGTCGGGGATGTTCTTTTTCACCTTGGCATAACGCGCGAATTCATCCCCGACCGTGCGCAACAGCGCCGCGATCGTGGTCGCATCGCCGGGAATTTCGCTCAGATACTCGGCCTTGGCCTCGAAGAATTCGGAATTGGCCAGATACTCGGTGATCCGCACCCGCGCCACGCCCTCGACCAGCACCTTGACGGTGCCATCGGGCAGCTTGAGCAGTTGCAGCACATTGGCCAGCACGCCCACGCGGTAAATGCCGGACTCGGCGGGATCGTCATCGGCGGGATCAATCTGGCTCGACAGCAGGATCTGCTTGTCATCGGCCATGACCTCTTCCAGGGCGCGCACAGATTTCTCGCGCCCCACAAAGAGCGGCACGATCATATGCGGGAACACCACGATATCCCGCAGCGGCAGGACCGGATAAGAGGCGTTAAGGGTGTCTTGCATGCTCGTATTCCTGTTTTTAGCAAGAGGGCACCGGCCCCGCGCGGCGGCAACCACGGCCCTCTCCGTTACGTTAGTCCTAACTTGGGGCGCACCCCGTCAGGTTTCAACAGATTCGGCAAACATTGCCCTCAGATCAGACCGGGCACAAGGGCGCATCATAGCCTAGGCCCCGCTTTGCATGGTGTCTCAGGCCGCCAGACTGCGGTCGCGCATCAGCGACGTCACCGCGTCCTGCACCCGCTCCAGCGCGGCACTCACCTCGTCATGAAAGCGGTCCAACTGCCCCAAGATGGATTGCAGCCCCGACAAGCGCTCGCGCAGAATACCCGCCTCGACACGCAGCACGACCCGCACCATCGCCAACCCCGTGACCATGCGCCGGATCATCTCGGCATCCGCCGACAACTGCCGGACTGCGCGATAGCCGTCCTGCATGGCGCGATCCGCCTCGATCCGATACCGATCCCGCAGGCCCGCGACCACCTCCATCTCGGCGGTCGCACCCAGATGGTTTTCGCGCTCCGCTTCTTGGGTAAAGAACGTCACCATTTCCTCCATAAGATCGGCCACGGCAATCATGAACACCGATTTTGCTTCGTCGGCCACATCCCAAGTCCCCTGATCGTCGCGCAGGGTCTGGATCACGCGCGGATGATTGCGAATATCGCGCATCATCATTTCGTAATTCTTGGCAATCTCGTTGATCGGCCCTCTGTCAGACTTGAGCTTGCAGGCTTGGATCTTCATATTGGTGGTGATCAGCTCAGCCTCTTTGAGATTAACGCAAAGCACCCGTAATTCCTGCTCAATCTCGCGCTTGACATCAAAAAGATGACCAGACGCAGCCAAGGCAGGCGTGACCGCGCGTTTCCGCGCTCCCTCGCGTGACGCATGTTCGCGGCGCAATGCCTCGATCTGAAACACGCCATAATTGGCAAAGCCCGCGTCAATCAAATCGGCCTCAATGGCCGCTGCACTTTGCTCAGGCGTCAGACTGCGCTCGCGCTCGCGGCCCAAGGCGCGGGCATATACCTCTTTCACAGTCGTGAAGAGCGCACTCGTCGGCTTCAACCGCACCGACAAATAGCCGCCATCAACCGGCGAAACCACGGCGAACACCCAATAGAACCGCCCATCCTTGGCCCGGTTCTTGACATAGGCCCCAACCGAATGGCCACGTTTCAACCCTTCCCACATCAACCAGAACACACCTTTGGGCATGTCGGGATGCCGCACCAGCTTGTGCGGCGCGCAGACCAGTTCCTCGGCACTGTAGCCCCCGACACGGGCAAACACGGGGTTGAACGCCCGGATCACCCCGCGCGTGTCGGTGCGGGAAAAGAACAGCTCATCTGCTCGAAAAGGAACCTCTTGGTCGACAAGTGTTTTGTCGGCCCTTGGGCCAGACCGTGCGGCGTCGGCGTGCATATCCACCTCGTGCAGTATGTTTCATGGTCAGAAGGGTCAGACAACACCGCCTGCGTCTTTGGCTAAACGGTCATGCTTTATACAACTTTAGGGTCAGACCGGCACAAATCGTCCTGCGCTGTCCAAGTCCCTTATCCCTCGTCACCTGCTGCGATCCTGCACGTATCGCGCCATCTTTGCGCGCAGCCCGACAGGCCGCGCGCAAAATATCATGTCAGACGATCCTTAAACGGTCTCAAGCGTCGGATAATCGGTATAGCCCTCTGCCCCGCCGCCATAATACGTCGCCTGATCACCCTCATTCAGCGGCGCATTCAGCTCTAGCCGCTCGGCCAGATCGGGATTGGCGATATAGGGCCGCCCGAAGGCCACCAGATCAACCTTGCCCGTCGCCACCCGCGTCAGCGCCAGATCGCGGTCATAGCCATTATTGGCCATGTAAACCCCGGTCCATTTGGCCCGCAGCGCGTCAAACGCGCCGTCACGTGCGCCACCCGTGCTGCCCTCGATCAGGTGCAGATAGGCCAGACCCCGCCGGTTAAGCTGCTCGACCACCCAGCCAAAGCTGGTATCAGGATCGCTGTCCATCGCGTCATTGAACCCGGACCACGGCGAAAGGCGAATACCGATTTCCCCCGGTGCCCAGACGGTTTCCAGCCCGTCCAATACCTCAAACAGCAACCGCGCCCGATTGCCCACCGATCCGCCATAGGCATCTTCGCGGGTGTTCGGCCCGTCCTTCAGGAACTGATCCAGCAAATAGCCATTGGCGGCATGCAATTCGATCCCGTCAAACCCGGCCTCCTTGGCGGCCTTGGCGGCATGGACATAATCCGCTACCAGCCGCGGCATCTCATCTGCGCGCAGGGCGCGCGGCGTCGATGTGTCCTCGAACCCGGCAGTAGTGACGGTCTGTGCCTTGGCCGCCACCGCCACCGGCGCAACCGGGGCCTGCGCATCGGGCTGCAGCGACGTATGGCTGATCCGCCCCACATGCCAGAGCTGAATGACGATCTTGCCCCCCTTGGCATGCACCGCCTCTGTCACCTTTTTCCACGCGGCAACCTGCCCGGGGCTGTAAATGCCCGGCGTGCCGACATAGCCCTTGCCCTCGGGGCTGATCTGCGCGGCCTCGGTGATGATTAACCCGGCCCCGGCGCGCTGCGCATAATGTTCCACATGCAGCGCACCAACCTCGCCCGTGTCATTATCGGCGCGGTTGCGTGTCAGCGGGGCCATGACAACCCGGTTGGACAGATCAAGATCACCAGCTTTGGTGCCGGAAAACAGTTTGTGGCTCATGGGGAATGCTCCTTGTGCATGCGATTTACGCTTGCACTCAACCTATGCCCCCGCTGCCGCCACACAAGTCCGCCAGCTGCGCCCTATCCCACAGGCCTTGCCGCACCACCGCACAGAACCCGGCCATTGACAGGCGCGCGCTTAGAGCGGGTCGATATCGCCCTCTGCGCGGCCTGCGTGAAACGCGGCCTCCCACGCTTCAAACTGCCCCTCGGCAATCGCTGCGCGCATCTCTGACATGATCTGTTGGAAATAATGCAGGTTGTGCCATGTCAGCAGCATCGAGCTGATAATCTCCTGCGACCGGAACACATGATGCAGATAGGCGCGGGAATAATTCCGACAGGCCGGACAGGTGCAGGCCTCATCCAATGGCCTCGGATCATCCTGATGCCGCGCGTTCTTGATATTGACCACACCATGCCGGGTAAACACCTGCCCGGTGCGCCCCGACCGGCTGGGCAGCACACAATCCATCATGTCGATGCCACGCTTCACGGCCCCCACGATGTCATCGGGCTTGCCCACCCCCATGAGGTAGCGCGGGCGATCCTCCGGCAAAAAGCCCGGCGCATAGTCAAGCACGCCAAACATCGCCTCTTGCCCCTCCCCCACGGCCAGACCGCCCACGGCATAGCCGTCAAAACCAATGGCTTTCAGGGCCTCGGCACTCTCTTCGCGCAACTCGGGCGTAACACCCCCCTGCATGATCCCGAAGAGCGCATGACCGGGCCGGTCGCCAAACGCCTCTTTCGAGCGCGCCGCCCACCGCATGCTCAGCCGCATACTCTCGGCCACCGCCTTATCGGTCGCGGGCAAGGCGGGGCATTCGTCAAAACACATCACGATGTCAGACCCCAGCAACCGCTGGATTTCCATCGAACGCTCGGGCGTCAGCTCATGCTTGGACCCGTCGATATGGCTCTTGAAGGTCACACCCTGCTCGGTCAGCTTGCGCAACCCTGCAAGGCTCATCACCTGAAATCCGCCCGAATCCGTCAGGATCGGCCGCTCCCAGTTCATGAACCGATGCAACCCGCCCAAGCGATCAATCCGCTCAGCCCCCGGCCGCAGCATCAGGTGATAGGTATTGCCCAAGAGGATATCCGCCCCCGTAGCGCGCACGCTTTCGGGCATCATCGCCTTGACCGTGGCCGCCGTGCCCACCGGCATGAAGGCTGGCGTGCGGATGTCACCACGCGGCGTGCGGATCACCCCTGCCCGCGCCGCGCCGTCCTGTGCCAGTTTCTCGAACCCGAACCGCATGCCGTCAATTCCTATCGCTTTAGCCCTTTTGCCCTCCTTTAAAGCGGTTTACCCTGCCTTGTAAAATGCCGTCTTGGCCGCCCCAGTGTGAGAGTTCCCATGACCGAAGACATGATCCTGAACCTGATTTCCACAAATGTCGTCTGGCTCCTGATTGCGCTTTTGGGGATCATCATAATCTTCCGCGGGGTCAAGATCGTGCCCCAGTCAGAGCAATATGTCGTCGAACGCTTTGGCAAACTGCACAAGGTGCTTGGCCCCGGCATCAACCTGATCGTGCCCTTTCTCGATGTGGTGCGGCACAAGATTTCGATCCTTGAGCGGCAATTGCCCAACGCAAGCCAGGATGCCATCACCCGCGACAACGTGCTTTTGCAGGTCGAAACCTCGGTGTTCTACCGCATCCTCTACCCGGAAAAGACCGTCTACCGCATCCGCGAGGTGGATGGCGCGATTGCCACCACCGTGGCCGGCATCGTGCGCGCCGAAATCGGCAAGATGGACCTAGACGAGGTGCAATCCAACCGCACTCAACTGATCACCACGATCAAATCGCTGGTTGAAAACGCCGTCGATGACTGGGGCATCGAAGTGACCCGCGCCGAAATTCTCGATGTCAATCTTGATCAGGCCACCCGCGCCGCGATGCTGCAACAGCTCAACGCCGAACGCGCCCGCCGCGCGCAGGTGACCGAGGCCGAGGGGCATAAACGTGCCGTCGAACTTCAGGCCGATGCCGAACTTTACGCCGCCGAACAGGCCGCCAAGGCCCGCCGCATCGAGGCCGACGCCGAGGCCTATGCCACCGGCGTGGTCGCCGCCGCCATCGCCGCCAATGGGCTGGAGGCCGCGCAATATCAAGTGGCGCTGAAACAGGTCGAGGCGCTCAACACCCTTGGCAACAGCCCCTCGTCCAACACCATTCTCGTGCCCGCCCACGCGCTCGAGGCGTTTGGCAATGCCTTCAACATGCTCAAGGGACGCAGCTGATGGAAACGGTCCTGTGGCATCTCTGGTGGGTCTGGCTTGCGGCAGCCCTTGGGCTGGCCATCCTCGAAATCCTCGTGCCCGGTTTCATCTTTCTGGGCTTCGCCATTGGGGCTGCCCTCGTGGCGCTGCTGGTGCTCTTGCCGCTTAATCTTGGCCTCACGGCGCTTCTCGCCCTCTTTACGCTTCTCTCCTTGGCCGCCTGGGTAATCCTGCGGCGGCTCTTTCGCGCTCCCGATGACCAAAGCCGCGTGATCCGCGAAGATATCAACAAGTAACCTGCCCCCCCATTCCTTGCATCCTCAGGTCCATCCCAAGTAGAGAGGCGGCACGCGCGCCCCCGCCGCGACTCAACGCAACAGGACACGCCCGATGACCGATACCCCCGACAGCCCCCAGCCTCTCCAGTTCGGCTGGGAGGAATGGGTCAGCCTGCCTGATCTTGGCGTCCCCGCGATCAAGGCCAAGGTCGACACCGGCGCGCGCACCTCGGCGCTGCATGCCTTTGACATCGAAACCTTCGGTCCCGCCTCGCGCCCCAAGGTGCGCTTTACCGTGCATCCGATTCCCGGCCGTGATGATCTGATCATCCCCTGCTCCGCCCCGATCATCGACCGGCGCGATGTGACCTCGTCGAATGGCGAGCGGGAATTGCGCTATGTGATCGCCTCCAAGCTCTCGGTCGGCGGCGATACATGGCCGATTGAGATCACGTTGACCAATCGCTCCAGCATGACAAGCCGCATGCTCTTGGGCCGTCAGGCGCTCAAGGATCATATTTCCATCGTCGCCACAGACCGCTTTCTGCAACCCGAACTCAGCTATGATGTCTATCACACCGCCCGCGTCCGCACCGCACAGCCGAAACGCGCCCTGCGCATCGCCGTGCTCAGCCGCGAGGATAATTATTCCACCCGCCGCATCGTCGAGGAAGGCGAGGCGCGCGGTCACACCGTCGAGGTGATCGACACCACCCGCTGTTACATGGCGATCAACGCGCTCGCCCCCGAAGTGCATTACGATGGCAAACGCCTGCCCCGCTATGACGCGGTGATCCCGCGGATCGGCGCGTCCATCACCGCCTACGGGGCCGCCGTGATCCGCCAGTTCGAAACCATTGGCACCTTTTGCGTCAATCCCTCGGCGGGCATCATTTCCAGCCGCGATAAACTCTACGCCCATCAACTGATGGCGCGCGCACAGGTGGGCATGCCCAACACCGCCTTCGCCGCCTCGCCCAAGGACACCGGCAATCTCATGGGCCTTGTCGGCACAGCCCCCCTGATCGTCAAACTGCTCGAATCAACCCAAGGCAAAGGCGTGGTTCTGGCCGAGACCAAAAAGGCCGCCGAGTCGGTGATCGACGCCTTTCGCGGGCTCAAGGCCAATTTTCTCGTACAGGATTTCGTCAAGGAAGCGGCGGGCGAAGACATCCGCTGCCTTGTTGTCGGCGGCAAGGTCGTGGCCTCGATGAAACGCACCGGGGCAGAGGGCGATTTCCGCTCCAACCTGCACCGTGGCGGCACCGCCAAGACCATCCGCATCACCAAGGCCGAGCGCGATACCGCCATCCGCGCCGCCCGTGTGTTTGATCTCAACATGGCGGGCGTAGACCTTTTGCGCTCCGACAGCGGCCCCAAAGTGCTCGAGGTCAACTCCTCCCCCGGCTTTGAGGGGATCGAAGGGGCCAGCGGCAAAAACATCACCGGCGCGCTTTACGAAATGATCGAGACCCGCGTGCGCCCGGTCCCGGTACGTCGACGCAAATCTGGCACGGACTAAGCTGCGTGGTGCCCGCTGACGTCCCCCTCTGGACGCGGGCCTCGATAAACCCTATATGTTTGCTCAGGATAACCGCAGGATACGATCATGATGAACAGTTCAGAGCCGCTCGAAGGCGCCCCCCTGATCGCGCCCTCCAGCACCGATCACCCGCTCTTCGAACAGGTGGTCGAGGCCTGCCGCACCGTTTATGACCCGGAAATTCCGGTCAATATCTACGATCTTGGCCTCATCTATACTATTGATATAGATGCCGAAAACACGGTCTCGATCACCATGACCCTGACGGCCCCCGGCTGTCCCGTGGCAGGCGAAATGCCCGGTTGGGTGGCCGACGCGATCGAACCCTTGGCAGGTATCAAACAGGTGGATGTAAACCTCGTTTGGGAACCGCCCTGGGGTATGGATATGATGAGCGATGAAGCCCGCCTTGAACTCGGGTTCATGTAACGAAATCAATCGACTGGAAGGCTGACCTCATGTTTGGCATACCCGGAAAACCGCCCGTCTCCATAACCCCGGCCGCCGTGACCCAGATCACCCGCCTGATGCAGCGCGACGGTCATCAAGGGCTGCGGATCGGGGTAAAAAAGGGCGGCTGTGCCGGTATGGAATACACCATGGACTACGTGACCGAGATTGATCCCCATGACGAGGTGATCGAACAGGACGGGGCGCGCGTTCTCATTGCCCCTATGGCCCAGATGTTCCTCTTCGGCACCGAGATTGACTACAAGACATCGCTCCTTGAATCCGGCTTTGTCTTCAACAATCCCAACGTGACAGAGGCCTGTGGCTGCGGCGAGTCGATCAAATTCGCCAATATGTGAGCTTCGCCTCACAAGTCTTTGTAATAAATGGACAGTGCACGTATGAGACGCAAGCTTGCCGCCGGCAATTGGAAGATGAACGGCATCAATGCTAGCCTGACGGAATTGCAAGCTCTCATCGCCGCCCATCCCACACCCCAAGTTGACATCCTGATCTGCCCACCCGCCACTCTCATTGTGCAGGCCGCAGGGCTCAGTGCCGACAGCCCCCTGATGATCGGCGCACAAGACTGCCACGCCGCCGCCTCCGGCGCGCATACCGGCGATGTTTCCGCACCGATGCTGGCCGATGCCGGGGCCGTAGCGGTCATCTTGGGCCATTCCGAACGCCGTCAGGATCATGCCGAGTCGAGCGCCCTTGTCGCCGCCAAGGCCACCGCCGCCCATGCCGCCCATCTCACGGCACTCATCTGCGTCGGCGAATCCTTGGCCGAACGTGAGGCGGCACAAACTCTCGATGTCATCGCCGAGCACCTGCGCCACTCCCTGCCCGACAGCGCGACTGCGGCCAATACCGTCATCGCCTATGAACCGATCTGGGCCATCGGCACCGGCCTCACCCCCAGCCCTGCACAAATCTCCGAGGTGCATCGCTTCCTGCGCGCAGAACTTACCGCGCGCTTTGGGGCAGAAGCCGCCCAAGGCATCCGCCTGCTCTATGGCGGCTCCGTTAAGCCCGCCAACGCCCCCGAGATTTTCGCACTGGCCGATGTCGATGGCGCGCTTGTGGGCGGCGCAAGCCTGACCACTGCCGAGTTTTCGCCGATCATCACCGCGCTTGAACAGGCCTGATCCCGCTTCTTTTTGGCAAAAATACTCCGGGGGTGGCCGCCGCAGGCGGCCGGGGGCAGCGCCCCCATTCCCCGCTCAGAGCGGCAGCATCGTGGTTGATTTGATCTCTTCCATCGACAAGAGCGCTGTCACATTATGCACCTTCACCTCTGAAATCAGCGCTTGATAAAACACGTCATACGCCCGCGCATTGGCCACCCGAACCTTGAGGATATAGTCGATATCCCCCGCCAGCCGGTGCGCCTCCTGCACTTCGGGCCGCGCCTTCAGCGCCCTGAGGAATGCCGCCTGCCAACCCGCGTCATGCTCTGACGTGCGGATCAGCACGAAAAAACACGCCTCGAACCCCAGCGACTCAGGATCCAGCAAATAGGTCTGCTGCCGGATCACCCCAGCCTCACGCATTTTGCGAATCCGGTTCCAGACGGGCGTCTTGGAACTGCCGACGTTCTTGGCGATATCATCCAGCGACTGCCCGCCATCCTCCTGCAGCTGCACGAGGATTTTCCGATCCAGATCATCGAGACGAACAGCCATTCCAAATTCTTCCTTTTGCCGAAACATTCCAACTGACCTGCGCTGCAATTGGAACAAACTTCCTTATTCCGCCCAGCATATGGCGCTTAACCGGGAATATTTCCTATATTAACCGCAGAGTCAAACCGTTCCCCGAGGCCCGCCCGATGAAACATTTCCCGATCTTTGTCGCCGTCGAGGGACGTCGTATCGTGCTTTCCGGTGGCGGCGAGGCCGCTCTGGCGAAACTGCGCCTCCTGCTCAAGACCGAGGCGCATGTGACCGTCTTCGCGCCCGAACCTGCGCCCGAAATCGTGCAATGGGCCGCCGCAGGCCGCCTGCGCCTGCAGCAGCGCGCCATGCAGCCCGGTGATGCCCTTTGCGCTGTCCTGTTCTATGCCGCCGATGAGGATACCGCCGAGGATGCCCGCACATCGGCCATCGCGCGGGCGGACGGGGCACTCGTCAATATCGTGGACAACCTCGAGGATAGCCAATTCATCACCCCCGCCATCGTCGATCGCGATCCGGTGACCGTGGCGATTGGCACAGAAGGTGCCGCACCGGTGCTGGCCCGCGCCATCAAGGCCGATCTCGAGGCGCGCCTGCCCGCCACGCTTGGCCCTCTTGCCCGGTTGGGCAAGGCCTTTCGCAAGGCTGCCGATGTGCTGCCCATGGGCCGCCGCCGCCGCGAGTTCTGGGCCGATTACTATTTCAACGCAGGCCCCCGCGCGATGGATCAGGGCGGCGAAGAGCAGGTCAAAACCACGCTCCACGCAATCCTTGATCAGCACCTGAACGCGCAAGAGCGTGACGGCCACGTCGCCTTTGTCGGGGCCGGTCCCGGCGATCCGGATCTTCTGACCCTTAAGGCGCGCAAGGCGCTCGATACCGCCGATGTGGTGATCCACGACCGTCTGGTAACGCCCGCCATCCTCGAACTCGCCCGCCGCGAGGCAATCTTGATTGACGCCGGGAAAGAGGGCTTTGGGGCCTCCATGTCACAAGACGCGATCAACGCCCTTATCGTCGAACATGCCGCCACTGGCGCGCAAGTGGTGCGCCTCAAGGGTGGCGATCCCACCGTCTTTGGTCGCTTGGACGAGGAAATTGAGGCCGTGACCGCCGCTGGCATCGCGTGGCATGTGGTGCCCGGCATCACCGCCGCCTCCGCCTCGGTCGCCAGCATCGGTCAAAGCCTCACGCAACGTGGCCGCAACGCCTCGGTGCGGTTTCTCACCGGCCATGACATGAAGGGCTTTGCCGATCACGATTGGTCCGCGCTCGCCCGTCCGGGCGAGGTGGCCGCGATCTACATGGGCAAGAAATCTGCCCGCTTCATCCAAGGCCGCCTGATCATGCACGGGGCCGACCGCGCCACGCCCGTGACTGTAATCGAGAATGCCAGCCGCCCCGATCAACGCATCCTTGCCACAACGCTGGATCGCTTGCCCACGGATCTCGCAGAGGCCGCGATCACCGGCCCCGCCCTCACCTTTCTCGGTCTCACGCCCCGCGCGGCAGAGGCCCAAATTGCCCAATCCCAACAGGAGCTTGCCTGACATGGCCCAAGAATTCACCCCCAAGGTCGTCACCGCCAACGCCCTGATCGAGGGCGATGTCGTCTATCTCACCGCCGCCGACACATGGGCGCGCGATCTGGCTCAGGCCGAGGTGCTGACCGACGAGGCCGATGCCGACTATCGTTTGCTGCAAGCACAAGCACGCGCAGGCGAAATCGTCGGGGCCTATCTCGCCGATGTCAAACATGGCCCGAACGGCCCCGAACCCACCCATTTCCGCGAGGATTTCCGCCGCAAGGGCCCCTCGAACCTCTTTCACGGCAAGCAATCCGAAGGACTGTCCCGGGCTTGACCCGGGACCTCCCAAGGTAAGGAACCCAGAAAATGTATCAATACAACGACTTCGACACCGCTTTTATCGCAGAGCGTAACCGCCAATTCCGCGCGCAGGTGGACCGCCGCGTTGCCGGCAACCTGACCGAGGATGAATTTCGCCCCCTGCGCCTGATGAACGGGCTCTACCTGCAACTGCACGCCTATATGCTGCGCGTGGCGATCCCCTATGGCTCGCTTGATCCGGCCAAGCTGCGCCAACTGGCCTATCTGGCAGAGCGGTGGGACAAGGGCTATGGCCATTTCACCACCCGCACCAACATTCAATATAACTGGCCAAAGCTCAGCGATATCCCCGATATGCTCGATGCTCTGGCAGAGGTGGGGATGCACGCCATCCAAACCTCTGGCAACACCATCCGTAACGTGACCTCCGACCATTTCGCAGGCGCCGCTGCGGATGAAATCGAAGATCCGCGCCCGGTGGCCGAACTTGTCCGGCAATGGTCCACCGACCATCCTGAATTCCAATTCCTGCCGCGCAAGTTCAAGATTGCCGTCATCGCCTCTGACAGCGACCGCGCCGTGATGAAGAGCCATGACATCGGCCTCAAGATCGTCGAGCGTGATGGCGCGCGCGGCTTTGAGGTCTGGGTTGGTGGTGGCATGGGCCGCACGCCGATGGTGGCCAAACTGCTGCGCGATTTCCTGCCGCGCGCAGATTTGCTGCCCTATCTGGAATCGGTGCTGGCGACCTACAACCGCATCGGACGGCGTGACAACAAATACAAGGCGCGTATCAAGATCACCGTGCACGAGAACGGCCTTGATGAGATCCGCGCCCTGGTCGAGGAGGAATTCCCCCGCCGCCGCGCCGCCTTCTCTGGCGTCGATCAGGACTGGCTGGCGCGGATCAACGCGGCCTTTGTCACGCCCACCCTCTCAGAACGGGATGCCGCCCCCTATTACGCCGCCCGCGATGCCGATCCGGTGTTCCGCGCCTGGGCCGATACCAATGTGACAGCGCACAAACACGCCGATCACGGCATCGTCACCATTAGCCTCAAGGCGCATGGGCAAACACCGGGCGACGCCTCCGCCGACCAAATGCGTCTCGTTGCCGATCTGGCGGAAAAATACGGCCATAACGACATCCGCGCCACCCACGCGCAGAACCTTGTTCTGCCGCATGTGGCCTTGGCCGACATTCCCGCAGTGCATGCGGCCCTGAAAGCTGTCGGGCTGGCGACGGCGAACATCGGCCTTGCCTCGGATATCATCGCCTGCCCTGGCATGGATTATTGCGCGCTGGCAACCGCCCGCTCGATCCCCGTGGCCCAAGGCATCGCCACCCGCCTCGAAGAGCTCAAGATCGAGCATGAGGTGGGCCACCTTCAGATCAAGATCTCGGGCTGCATCAACGCCTGCGGGCATCACCATGTGGGCCATATCGGCATTCTTGGCCTCGACCGTGCGGGCGTTGAAAACTACCAGATCACCCTTGGCGGCGATGCGTCGGAAAACACGGCCATCGGCACCCGCACCGGGCCGGGCTTTGCCTATGACGAAATTGTGCCCGCCATCGAGCGTCTGATCTTTGCCTATCTCGACCTGCGCGAAGGACCGGAAGAGACCTTCCTCGAGGCCTATAATCGTCTCGGGATGGCCCCCTTCAAATCCGCGCTCTACGATGCAGAGGCCCGCGCCCATGCCGCAGAGTGACCTGACCACACGGGTTCACGCGCTCAACGACCGATACCGCCATCATTCGGCGGTGTCGGTGCTCGAGCATGCGTTGCGCGATCCACAAGCGGGCAAGCTGGCGCTTGTCTCAAGCTTTGGCGCGGAATCCGTCGTGCTCTTGCACATGGTCTCGGTCACCCGTCGCGACACGCCGGTGATTTTCATCGACACCGAAATGCTCTTTGCCGAAACGCTTGTCTATCAACAGGAATTGGCAGAGCGGCTTAACCTCAGTGGCCTGCGCATCATTCGCGCGGACGCGGGCGATCTGAGAGCCCAAGACCCCGATGCGACCCTTCATCAACGCGATACCAATGCCTGCTGCGCCCTGCGCAAATCCGCGCCGCTGCAACGCGCGCTCACAGGCTTTGATGGCTGGATCACCGGGCGCAAACGCTATCAATCCGGCACCCGTGCCGCGCTCGATTTCTTCGAGGTCGAGGACGAGACCGGGCGCATCAAGGTCAATCCACTTGCCCATTGGGCACCCGAAGATATCCGCACCTATATGGACGAAAACCGCCTGCCCCGGCATCCGCTGGTCGCGCGCGGCTATCCGTCCATCGGCTGCATGCCCTGCACAACACCCGTTGCACCGGGCGAAGATCCCCGATCCGGCCGCTGGCGCGATCAGGACAAAACCGAATGTGGCATCCATTTTGTCAACGGCAAGATGGTGCGAAAAGGAGTATCCGCATGACTGTCATCATCACCGACCGGGGCTTTGCGCCCGACGACTGGACCGCCCCGATCACACCCCTGGCCGAGGCGGGTGCCGAGACGACAGCGCTCGATCTGCCCAATGACGCCAACCCCGCTACGCTCGCCGGGCGGCTCGAGGGTATCACCTTCATTCGCGTCGATTTCCCCGCGGCTGCTGACGGGCGCGGCTATTCCATCGCGCGTCAACTGCGGCTCATGGGCTATACCGGGCGCTTGCGCGCGCGCGGCCATGTCATCGCCGATCAATACGCCATGGCGCGGCGGTCGGGTTTCGACGAGGTCGAGATTTCCGATACCCTCGCCTCCCGTCAGCCCGAGGCAGATTGGCTTTTTCGCGCGGATTGGCAGGCGCATGACTATCAGGCGCGGCTGCGCGGCTGATTAGCCCTTTCACCTGACCTGAATCAAAGATTAGAAAAGGATGTCGGTTTAAACGACCGGCAGATGACACCATGAACGAGATGACCGCCGTGACCCAAGCGACCGCGAAAGCGCCCAAAACCCTTGCGATCCCCGATGCGCAGATCGTGACAGAGGTGAAACACTGGACCGACCGGCTGTTTTCGTTCCGCGTGACGCGGCCCGCCAGCTTGCGCTTTCGCTCGGGCGAATTCGTGATGATCGGCCTCATGCAAACGGATGAGAAAACCGGCAAGGAAAAACCGCTCCTGCGCGCCTATTCCATCGCCTCGCCCTCTTGGGATGACGAGCTGGAATTCTACTCGATCAAGGTGCAGGACGGCCCGCTCACCTCGCGCCTCCAGCACATCGAAGTGGGCGATGAAATCATCCTTCGCCCCAAACCCGTGGGCACGCTGGTGCATGACGCGCTCTTGCCCGGCAAGCGGATCTGGTTCTTTGCCACCGGCACCGGCTTTGCGCCTTTTGCCTCGCTTCTGCGCGACCCGCAGACCTATAGCGATTATGACGAGGTCATCATCACCCACACCTGCCGCGAAGTGGGCGAATTGCAATATGGCGCGGATCTGATCGAGAGCATTCGCAACGACGAAATGCTGGCCGAACTGATCGGCGAAGGCTTTGCCGACAAGCTGCGCTATTATCCCACCACCACGCGCGAGGAGAGCCCCAAGATGGGCCGGATCACCGACCTCATGCGCTCGGGCGAGGTCTTTGCTGATCTGGGTGTGGCCCCGCTCAGCCCAGAGACCGACCGCGCCATGGTCTGCGGCAACCTGGCCTTCAACCTCGAGATCAAGGACATGCTCGAGGGCTACGGGCTGCGCGAGGGGGCCAACTCCGACCCCAAGGAATATGTCGTGGAAAAAGCGTTCCTCGACTAAACCCAAACGTCAAACATAAAAAACCCGCGCAGGGCCAACACCTTGCGCGGGCTTCTTCATGTAATATCATTGCTCAGTAGCCGAGCGCCGCACGCGCCGCTTCAAGGGCCGCTTTGAGCAGTTCAGGATTGTCCTGCGCCGCCTTAACGCCTTCCAGCAGCATCGTCTTTTGCAACGCACCGACGTCAGAGCCTTCAATCAGCGTCTGAACCGTGGCCAGGTCAAAACCCTCAACCGTCAGCGCCTCCGGGGCCACTTCTGCCGCCGTCGCAGGCTGATCAACCGCTGCCGAAACCGCATCCGCTGCGGCCTCGGTGGCCGTATCCTGCGCGCCCTCAACCGCCTCTGTGGCCGTCTCCTGTGCTGCGTCCGCGGCCTCAGTCGCGGTCTCGGTTGCAGCCGTGGCTGCGTCGGTCGCGGTGTCCGCGGCCTCGGTGGCCGTGTCCTGCGCGCCCTCAACCGCCTCTGCGGCAGTCTCCTGCGCTGCGTCCGCTGCCTCGGTCGCAGTCTCGGTCGTGGCGTCTACTGCGGTTCCTGCGGCCTCGGATGCCTCGGTCGCGGTCTCTGTCACAGCCTCTGTCGCGCTCTCAACCGCCTCTGCTGCGGCATCGCCTGCGGCGGCTGCCGTATCGCTCACAGCCTCAACGGCTGTCTCAGCAGCCTCTTGCGTGGCCTCGACCGCCTCGGCTGCGGTGTCCGCCACGGCCTCTGCCGCGTCACCAACTGCCGTTGCCGCATCTTCCAACGCGGCCGGCGCTTCGACTTCGGTCTCGGTCGGGCTCACGCTCTCGACAACCTCTTCCACGGACTTGCCGGAAAAGAGCAGATAGCCCCCCCCCAGCACAACCGCCGCCACGAGAATCCAAATCAGGTTTTTCATAACCATCTCCCCAAAACTGTCTGGCCCGCACGCTTGTCGCGCGGTCCTTTGCTAACTCCCTCCCAAATGTAGACACAAAAGGAAAGGCGCAAGGGGGAATTGACCGGCTTTCGGCTCAGATCAGCCTATTTGCAGCTTGAAAGCGCGGCGCACCGCGTTTACCTTGCAGCGTCAAATTCAACCGACCCGAACAACAATCGAAGGAACAAAGCCATAGCCCGCAGACCCCACAACGCGCCCCCTACGCGCGAAACCGGCCCCCGTATCAATGACCGCATTCGCTGTGATGAAATTCGCCTGATCGGCGCAGATGGCGAAAACGTCGGGCTCATAACCCCACAACGTGCGCTTGAAATGGCCGAAGAGGCAGGACTTGATTTGGTCGAAATCTCGCCAAGCGCCACGCCGCCGGTCTGCAAGATCATGGATTTCGGGAAATACAAGTATGAGCAGCAAAAGCGTGAGGCCGAGGCCCGCAAGAAGCAGCACATCATCGAGATCAAGGAAATCAAGTTCCGCCCCGGCACTGACACGCATGACTATGACGTCAAGATGCGCAGCGTCGTGAAATTCCTGCAAGGCGGCGACAAGGTAAAGATCACCTTGCGCTTCCGTGGTCGCGAAATGGCGCATCAGGACTTGGGCCGCCAACTTCTTGAACGCATCGCCGATGACATCAAAGAGGTAGGCCGGGTCGAGAACATGCCCAAGATGGAAGGTCGCCAGATGATCATGGTGATCGGACCGGGCCCCAAGTAACCCTGCCCGCCTTAACCAAATGCACAGCCCCGGACCCATCGTCCGGGGCTTCGTGTTTCGCTTGCGCCCCCAGACCAGTCGCGTAAGGTATGGCGCCTGCATCAATCCGGAGCTGCAAATGCCCCTTTTCGAATACAAGGTCCTGCCCGCGCCCACCCGTGGCCGCAAGGCCCCCGGCGTCAAAACCCCCGAGGCGCGCTTTGCCTTGGGCGTCGAGGATCTGCTCAATGATATGGCGCGCGCCGGTTGGGAATATCTGCGAACAGACATTCTCCCCAGCGAAGAGCGGCAAGGCCTGACCTCGACCCACACCGTTTATCGCTCGGTTGCGGTCTTTCGCCGCGAGGTGGTGATCCCCGGCACGGCACAGACCGCCGCGCCGGATACAGCCAGCATCCCCCCACGTGCCCCGGATGTGATTGAGACGGATTGACCACCGCCTGACCCTGCGCACGGGCTCTCTGTCAAGCCCCGAATGCGCGCCCCGACCCGGAATATTTTGCCCGCCGCCCCTTCAATTCCGCGCGTTTTGGCATACACTCTCGTCTCCGACTCGCAAAGGTAAGCCCCATGTCCAAATCAGATCCCTTCGGTTTCGATATGTCCGTCTCCTCGGCCAAGAAGAAGAATCCGCGCGGTCGGCGGGGCATGTCCGGCGCTTCCGAAACCTCGACCCGCGTCTGCGATCACGAGGGCTGCGAAGAGGCGGGCAAATATCGCGCGCCCAAGGCGCCCGATGTGCTCGACGATTATTTCTGGTTCTGCCAGCAGCATGTGCGCGACTATAACCTCAAGTGGAACTTCTTTGACGGCACCACCGAGGCCGAGTTGAACGCGCAGATGTCCAAGGACAAGGTGTGGGAGCGTGAAACCCGCCGCATCACCGATCCCGAGGCGCGCGCTTGGGCACGCCTGGGCATCGAGGACCCGCATCAGGTGCTGGGCGTCAACGCCACCCAGAACCCCGGCAAGAAAAAAGGCGGCACCCGCAAACTGCCCCCCACCGAACGCCGCGCCATCGAGATCCTCGAGGCCGAGGATACCTGGACCAAGGCCGAATTGCGCAAAGCGTATAAATCGCTGATCAAGGTGCTGCACCCGGATATCAACGGCGGCGACCGTAGCCAGGAGGAACAGTTGCAACAGGTGGTCTGGGCGTGGGAACAGATCAAGGAAAGCCGCAACTTCAAATAGGCGGGCAGAGTGGCGTTGCCTGAGCGTACGCCCCTACCCCGCCTTGCGCGTCACGTCATGGCCATAAAGCCAGTCAAACTGCCGCAACATGCGCTCGGGCGCGAATGCCCCGCCGGCCCGTAACGCCGTATGCGCCGCCCAACGGAGCGGCGGAAAACTCAGGTGGTATTTCCACGCATTGCGATTGGCCGCCTCAACCACCCGCCGCACCCGTGCGTCGCGCCGCCCCTGATAGGCCGCCAGCCCCTCGGCAAGCCCCTCCGCAGCACTCAGAGCATCGACCAGCACCCAGGCATCCTCCAGCGCCATCGACGCCCCCTGCGCCATAAAGGGCAAGGTCGGGTGCGCGGCATCCCCCAACAGCGCCAGCCCGTCCCGCTGCCAGACCTGCGCCACCGGATGCCGGAACAGCCCCCACAGATGCACCTCCTCGACCGCCGACAGCATCGCCTGCACCTCTGGCCCGAAATCGCCAAAGGCCGCGCGCAGCGCCATCGGATCATCCTTCTGGCTCCAGCTTTCCTCGGTCCAGGCGGCGCGCTCTTGTACCGCCACCAGATTAAGCAGCGTGCCCCCCCGCAACGGATAGCTCACCACATGGCGCATCGGCCCCATATGCACCTGCGCCTCAGGGCCGCGCCCCAAAAGATTGGGCACCACCGCCCGCCATGCCACTTGCCGGGTAAAGAACGGCGCCAGCGTGCCATTCAGCGCGCGCCGCACCACCGAATGCAGCCCGTCCGCCCCGATCACCAGATCCGCATCAAACCGCGAGTCATTGGCCATCCGCACGCAGGGGCGCTCGCCGCCCTCGACCGCGCTGACCTTTTGCATCAGCCGCACCTTGACCCCGACCTCGCGTGCGCCCTCGGCCAACACGTCGATCAGGTCTGCACGGTGGATGAAATGATAATTTCGATCCTGTAATCCCGCCAGATCCAGCCGCAGCACTTCGCCCCGCTGATAATCGCGCAGACTGACAGCTTGCGCCTGCATCGACCGCGCCACAAGCGGCACATCCAGCCCAAGCGCGCGCAGCACGGCAAACCCATTGGGGCTGATCTGCAATCCAGCCCCCACTTCGGAAATCTCGGGCGCTTGCTCCAACAGGGTCACATCCGCCCCGCGCAGGCACAGCGCGCGCGCGACGGCCAGCCCGCCAATTCCGGCCCCAATGACCGCGATGTTCAGCCCATCCAGTGTCATGGCACCTCTCTTGATACGAAACGCGCCGGGAGGAAAGTCCCGGCGCGCTCTGTCGTTTAAATTTCGCTGTTGGGCCGTGAGCTCAATCGTCGCGATGCACCTTTTCGCGCCGCTCATGGCGCTCCTGCGCCTCCAGCGTCATGGTGGCGATGGGCCGCGCGTCCAGCCGCTTGAGGCTGATCGGCTCGCCGGTCATCTCGCAATAGCCAAATTCGCCATCCTCGATCCGCCGCAACGCGGCGTCGATCTTGCCCACCAGCTTGCGCTGACGGTCGCGGGTGCGCAATTCCAGCGCACGATCCGTTTCTTCGCTGGCTCGGTCAGCCACATCCGGAATGGCCCGAGTGCCATCCTGCAATCCTTCGATTGTCTCCCTGCTGCCCTCCAGCAACTCCAGCCGCCAGGCAATCAGCTTGCGCCGAAAATACTCCAGCTGCCGGTCATTCATGAACGGCTCATCTTCCGCTGGCTGGTAATCTTCGGGCAGAAATACTTCCGCTTTCATCTCGATCCCCTCATCAAGGCCAGTGTCTGGCATAATGAACTCCTCAGACAGTCGGCGCCCCATGGGCGGTGATCTACACGCCACATTCAGGATTGTCACTAGCCAATCACGCGCCATTGATGTGAATTGTCTAACCGTCTAGGTTGCCACCGAATACAGCGCCGCTGACCTCTGACAGGATTGAAAAACCGATGAAATTCCAAGGCACCGAGGCCTATGTCGCCACCGAAGACCTGACCGTCGCCGTCAACGCCGCCGTGACATTGGAACGCCCCCTGCTGGTCAAGGGCGAACCCGGCACAGGCAAGACCGAATTGGCCCGGCAGGTGGCAGGTGCGCTTGGCCTGCGGCTGATCGAGTGGAATATCAAATCCACCACCAAAGCCCAACAGGGCCTTTATGAATACGACGCCGTCAGCCGCCTGCGCGACAGCCAGTTGGGCGAGGCGCGGGTGCATGATGTGGCCAATTACATCAAACGCGGCAAACTCTGGGAGGCCTTCGCCTCTGACGAAAAGGTCGTGCTGCTCATCGACGAGATCGACAAGGCCGATATCGAGTTTCCCAATGACTTGCTGCAAGAACTCGACCGCATGGAATTCCATGTCTACGAGACAGGCGAGACCATCCGCGCCCGCCACCGCCCCGTCATCATCATCACCTCGAACAATGAAAAAGAACTGCCCGACGCCTTTCTGCGCCGCTGCTTCTTTCACTACATCCGCTTTCCCGACCCCGAAACCCTGCGGCGCATCGTCGAGGTGCACCATCCCGGCATCAAGGACGCGCTCCTGTCGACCGCCCTCACCCAGTTTTTCGAGATCCGCGATCAGCCGGGCCTCAAGAAAAAACCCTCGACCTCCGAAGTTTTGGATTGGCTCAAACTGATCCTGGCCGAGGATCTGACCCCCGAGGATCTGCGCCGCGACGGGGCAGATGCCCTGCCCAAACTGCACGGCGCGCTTCTCAAGAACGAGCAGGATGTGCATCTCTTTGAGCGTCTCGCCTTCATGGCACGCCGCCAGAGATAAAAGTTTCAAGGGATATGCCCTTGTTTTAGAATGCTATTCAACCATGGCATGCGCCCTGTTCCGTGCTAAGATGCAGTTGCCACAATTTTGCCGCAAATGCTCCTTACGCGGGACAGGATGAAAATGAATTCTACCCCCGACCCGGCAAAGGCCGTGGCAGGGATACGCTGCGCAAGGCCGATGGGTCTTGCACGCCCCTTGCCCGCCCCCGTCGGCGACTGGGCCCGCGCCACGGCGGCTGCGGGCTCCTTGGTTTCGATTTAGGTTACGGGGGTCTTATGCGTCGTGTCATTCTACCGATCTGCCTGCTGCTAGGGGCCTGTGTGCCCGGCACCTATAGCTATCACGAACCGGCCACCCGCGCCGCGATGCCGGAAGAGGCCGGGATGCCACCAATGAAGGCGTTTTCCGCCCCCCGCCCCCTGCCCCCGCAACGCTCCAACCGCGATATTCAGCGCGACATCCTCGATCTTGGATTTCAGCTTGAATCGGGCCGCATGCTGCAACATTTCTCGCGCTTTGAGGGGCCAATCACCGTGCGCGTGACCGGCGAACCTCCGATCACCCTCATTTCAGACCTCAACCGCCTGATGCACCGCCTGCAAACCGAGGCAGGGATCAACATCAGCCGCGTCTCCGAAGGCCCCGCCAATATCACCATCGAGGCCGTCAGCCGCGACGCAATCCAGCGCAGCCTGCCCAAGGCCGCCTGTTTCGTTGTGCCCAATATCTCGCGCCTGTCGCAATACCGCGCCGCCCGCAATTCCCGCGCCACGGATTGGAGCCAGCTGCGCCAACGCGAGAGAATCGCCATCTTCGTTCCCAATGACACCAGCCCGCAAGAGGTGCGCGATTGCCTGCACGAGGAACTCGCGCAGGCCCTTGGCCCCCTCAACGATCTTTACCGCCTTTCGGACAGCGTCTTTAACGATGACAACGTCCATGCCGTGCTGACCGGATTTGACATGCTGGTGCTCAAGGTGTTTTACGCCCCCGAATTGCGCGCCGGCATGACCCGCCGCGAAGTCGAGGAACGTCTACCCGCGATCCTGTCACGCCTCAATCCCGCCGGGGATGGGTTGGCCCCGCGCTTTGCCGGATCCACCCCCCGCGCTTGGATCGACGCCATCCAGACGGCTCTTGGGCCGGGCGCGCGCCCGCTGGAACGCCGCGCCGCCGCAACAGATGCGGTGCGCATCGCGCAGGCGGTCGGCTGGAACGATCACCGCCGCGCCTTCAGCCATTTCGCGCTCGGCCGGATCACCCAAGCCTCCGATCCCGATTTTGCACAGGAACAATTTGTCCTTGCCGAACGCTTCTACGAGGCGAACCCGGGCACAGACCTGCACCGCGCTTTTGCCGCCGCCCAACTGGCCGCCTATGCCATCGCCCAAGGGCGCGGCGAGGATGCGCTGATGCTGATCGGCCCACATCTGGCCACGGCTGAGCGCGCCGAAAACGCGGCCCTCTTGGCCACGCTGATGATGCTGCGCGCCGAGGCGCTCGATCTCTCGGGCCGCGTCTCAGAGGCGCAGGCCGTCAGGCTGGACAGTCTGGGCTGGGCGCGTTACGGGTATGGCGCGGATTGGGCCGTGCGTGCCAAACTGCGCGAAGTTGGCGCGCTCAGCCCGCTCAAAGGACCGAACGGGTAAGGCATGATCGTAATCATCGGGGCACTACTGGGCGCGCTCACCGGCGCGTTCATGGCACGGCGGCGCAAGGGCAAGCTGGCGGATATTCTGCAATACGCCTTTGTATATGCCCTTATTTTCGCCCTTCTGGGTCTCTTCGCGACGCTGATCATCCACCGCAGCGCGCTCTGATCCGCGATGTTCCGGCCGTTCTTTGAGAACCTCAGACGCGCGGGCCTGCCGGTTTCCCTGCGCGAATACTTGACCTTTCTCGAGGCGATGGGGCGCGGCCTTGTCACCTATGACGTCGACGGCTTCTACTACCTCGCCCGCACCGCGATGGTCAAAGACGAGCGTCATATCGACCGCTTCGATCAGGCCTTTTCCGCCAGCTTTTCCGGGTTAGAGGCCATCAGCACCCAAGACGTGCTTGATGCCGTCGACCTGCCCGCCGAATGGCTGCAAAAACTGGCCGAAAAGCATCTGACACCCCAAGAGCGCGCCGAAATCGAGGCGCTTGGCGGCTTTGACAAGCTGATGGAAACGCTGCGCGAGCGCCTCAAGGAACAGCAGGGTCGCCATCAGGGCGGCTCGAAATGGATCGGCACCGCTGGCACATCGCCCTTCGGGGCCTATGGCTACAATCCCGAGGGTGTGCGCATTGGTCAGGATGAAAGCCGCCACCGACGCGCGGTCAAGGTCTGGGATAAACGCGAATTCCGCAATCTCGACGACTCGGTCGAACTGGGCACGCGCAACATCAAGGTCGCGCTGAAGCGCCTGCGCAAATGGGCACGCGACGGGGCCGCCGAAGAACTTGATCTTGACGGCACCATCCGCGCCACCGCCGAACATGGCTATCTCGATGTGCAAACCCGGCCAGAGCGGCGCAATGCGGTCAAAGTGCTGCTCTTTCTCGATGTCGGCGGCTCGATGGACCCGCATATCAAGGTGGTCGAGGAACTCTTCAGCGCCGCCCGCGCCGAATTCAAACATCTTGAGTATTACTACTTCCACAATTGCCTCTATGAAGGCGTGTGGCGCGACAATGCCCGCCGCTGGAATGCCCAGATCCCAACCCAAGAGGTGCTGCGCACCTATGGGCCGGATTACAAATGCATCTTCGTCGGCGATGCCAGCATGTCGCCCTATGAAATCGCCTATCCCGGCGGCGCCAATGAACACTGGAACGCCGAAGCCGGACAGGTCTGGCTCTCTCGCGCGCGCAGCCAATGGCCGCATCACCTCTGGATCAACCCGGTGCCACAGGGCGAATGGGGCTATACCCAGTCCATCGCCATGATCCGCGAGATTTTCGAGGACCGCATGGTGCCCATGACCCTCGCCGGGCTCGATCAAGGCATGCGGGCACTGCTGCGTTAACCCTCTGCGCGCACCAGCCCGCGCGCGCACATTTGCCCCAGAAGGTCCGACAGGTCGTCGGCAATCATCGTTTGGGGCGTGCCCACAAAGACCTCTGCCAGCGTTTCGGCAATGTCATGGCCATAGCACGGCTCCTCCAACAGCGCCCAAACCGCCCCGGCTACGGGATTGAGGCGAAAGAAATTGCGCCCCGCCATCTGCCACAAAAACACATCCTGCCCGATCTCGCGCGCGCTGACCTCTTCGGCGCGGCAAAACACCTGCGCCAGATCGGCTGGCACGGTCTCCGCCTCGACCGGATCAGGTGGCAGCATCGGGCCAATCTGCACGCCGCTCCCCGGCAATTGTGGCGCAGCACAGAGATCGCGCACCACCTGCACCGCCTCCTCCAGATCGCTATAGACCAGCGTCGCGCAGAAAAGCTGCGCACCAAGCGCCGCAAGCCGATCATAATGCGCCTCGGTCTCGCCGGGATCGGCGATATTCTGGCGGATCATATGGGCCACCGCATCCGCAACCCGCATCCGGTGCAGCCGCGCCGGACCAGAGGCTTCGCGCCGCAGCACGATCAACCCCGCCAAAGGGGCCTGCGTACCCAGCGGGGCCTGCCCGTCACACCGCACATAGCCATAGCGCCGGTCCTGCACCGTCAGATGATCCGCAACATAGGCGCGAAACCCATCCGAAACCCCCTCAGGCAAGGGCAGGCGCAGGCGCGGCTGAACCCCAAGCGCCACGCCCTGCCCGTCTGGGTTCACCGGCAACACATCGTCGCAATAAAGCCGCACCCCCGGCTCTGCCGCCAGCCGCGTGACCAGCGTCGTCTTGCCCGCTCGATATGGCCCGGTAAAGGCCAAGAGATGCCCCCCCACCTCGACCGCGCCACAATGCAGCCCGATCATTTCAGGGCGCGCATCGCAATAGCTTTGCACCAGGTCGGCCACCACGCCACAGGTCGCCCCAGCCAGCCCCAGATCGGTCAACGGCGCGCGCGACCACCACGACTGATAGCTATAGCGCCCGCTGTCCTCTGCTGTGACCCGCGTCACCGGCACGGCCTCAGAGGGCGCTCCCGGCAGGCTCCGACAGCCCCAGCCCGGCATTACCTCTGACAACACCCCGGCCACCGCCTCGGCGCGGCTTAGCACCACCTCCTGCGGCACGGTGTCGAACCGCAACAGGCATTCTGCGGAGTCAGACGCCGCGCGCAGCCGGGCCGCAAACTGTCTTACCGGATGCAACATGGCGCGCATGTCACCGCAGCCTGTTCAAATCGTTCAAGGTGCCGATGATGCCATCGACCACCTGACCCGTACTTACATAGCCTTGCCTGCCACGGCCCGACGGCCCCGACCCATAGGACCCCCGGCTTGATCCGCGCCCGTAATAATACCCGCTGCGGGAATAGCCCCCACCCGAACCGCGCGATCCCCGTGATCCCCGCGACCCGCGTGATCCGCGCCCGCTGGCCTCAGAGGCATGTGCCGCCCCCAGATGCACCATCACCGGGGCCACATAGGCCAGCCCGCTCGCCAGCCCCAACCGCATCAGCAAGCGCCGCCGCGTCACATGTGTCTCGTCCTTATGTGCCATATCATTCATCCTGTGCTTGTTTCATCAGATGGGCAGAGCCACCCAAAAGGGGATCCTGTCGCAAAACCTAATCTGGCTGGACAGAAAATCCCGATTTGCGCTCTGATGCGCAGGCTTTCGCCGACCCTGCCCAACGCTTTGCGCGGTGAGTGCGGGCGATCAGGGCACCGCTGCGCCACGATCGCCCGTTGGTCCTAGCGTCCCGAAGGACCAGAACTGCGGTTGGATCCGCGCCCCGAAGGACCCGAGCCGCGCGCATTGCCAGCCCCACCGCCCGAGCCGCCGGGGCCGGACCCACCACCGCCGCCCGAGCCACCGGGGCCAGACCCGCCGCCACCCGAGCCGCCGCCGCCGTCACCGCCGCCACCATCACCGCCTGCGCCCGACGCATGCGCCGCCCCCAGATGCATCATCACCGGGGCCACATAGGCAAGCCCGCTCGCCAGCCCCAAACGGGCCAGCACGCGCCGCCGCGTCAGCATTGTATCCTTGTCCTGTGTCATGGTTCTCTCCTCTTGTGATCCACACCCCGGCAACGGGGCGGACAAGAGAGAAACGTCGCGGCGCAAGGATTATTCCAACCACGCCGGAAAAAAATGCAAAGGCCCGTCAGTCAGCCCCAAGCGCCTTGGCCAGACGCGGCAACTTGGCCTTTTTCAAAAGCGGGCGCATGTCCCAGTCGCGCTCCGACAGCGCCCGCGCCTTGTCCAGCACCGTTTCGGCCACCGCCGCCACCAGGCCCGGTTGCGCCTGCCAGATACCGTGCAAAAACCCATCCGGATCAGCCCGCCAAACCCCTTCTTCGGCCAGCGTTTGGCGTGGAAAATCGCGGGCATTCAGCGTGAGGATCCCATCCGCAGAGCCAGCAATCGTCGCTGCCAGCACATGGCGATCCGCCGGATCAGGCAACCAAAGCCGCGCCTCTAGCGACGGTGGATAGGTCACGCACGCCCGCGGCCAGCGCGCGGTCATCATCGCCGCCTCGCCCGCCGCCTGCGCCTCGGCCCCCGGTCCCAGCTTGACCACCGCGCGCAGCCATTCGCCAAGGATACGCTCAGACCAAAGCGGCTCAAACGCGCCGCCCGCCGCGACCCCCAGGATCATTTCCCGCATCACCGTGGGATAGATCACGCAGGTGTCGAGCAAGACTTTCATAACCGATAGAACAGCGCCTTGAGGTAGCCAGACTCTGCCAGATTGGCATGCAGCGGATGATCCGGCCCGGCAAAGCCGGTATGGATCAACGGCCCCACCCGCCCCGCGCGCCCAATGCCGCGCGTGCAGGCAGCGCGAAACTTGCTCAAATCCGCCGCATGCGAACAGGAACAAAGCGCCAGATAGCCGCCCGGTGCCACCAAAGGTGCCGCAAGCCGCGCCACCCGCTCATAGGCGCGCAGCCCCTTTTCCATCGCCTGTTTGCTCGGCGCAAAGGCCGGCGGATCACAGATGACCACATCAAATTGCGCGCCCTCTGCCGCCAACGCCTCCATCACGTCGAACGCATCGCCGCGCCGCGTCTCGAACCGCTCGGCCAGACCCATGCGCGCCGCACCTTGTGTTGCAAGGCCCAGCGCAGGCTCTGACCCATCGACCGCTAGCGCATACTCTGCCCCCGCGGCCAGAGCGGCCAATGAGAACCCGCCCACATGGCTGAACATATCCAGCACCCGCGCGCCCTTTGCCAGACGCGCCGCAAAGGCGTGATTGGGGCGTTGATCATAGAAAAGCCCGGTCTTCTGACCGCCCAAGAGATCGGCCATATAAATGGCCCCGTTCATCGGCACCGGCACCGGCCCTTCAGGTGCCACACCCGCCAGAACAGCGCTCTGATCATCAAGCCCCTCCAGCCCCCGCGCCCGGCCCCCGGCGTTCTTGAGCACGGTGCCCACGCCTGTCACCTCTTGCACGGCGGCCACCAGATCGCCCAGCATCGCCTCGGCCCAGGCTGCGTTGGGCTGGATCACGGCAATATCGTCAAAGCGGTCGATGACAACGCCGGGCAACCGATCGGCCTCGGCATGTACCAAACGGTAATAGGGCGCGTCATGCATCCGCGCGCGCATCTCATAGGCGCGGGTCAGACGCGCCACCAGCCACGCGCGATCAATGGCCACGCTGACATCGCGTTCCATCATCCGCGCCATGATCTTTGACGCCATATTGACCGCGACAAGGCCCAGAGGCGCGCGGTCCGCATCCTCCAAAAGTGCGATAGTGCCCGCGCTCAGCGCCTTGGTGCGCCGGTCGGTCACGATTTCATTATCGAATACCCAAGGCGCACCATGACGGATGGCGCGCGGCTCGACATTCGGGCGAAGGCGGATCACAGGATAAGGGGGCGGTGTCATACCGCCCCCTTACGCCGATTGTAGCCCATGGAAAAGATCAGATTTACTCGGTCACGCTCAAGGCCGCGACCAGATCGGTCTCAGCGCGCGGCGGCAGACCCAATTCGCCTCGGATCACTTTGGCCAGATGATCGGTGATCCGCACCTTTTGGGTGATCCCGCGCTGCTCTGCGGCCACCGCTGCCTGTCCCCCATAGGCCTTGAAACTGGCTTTGACAGGTTTCGTCGGACCATAAGGTGCACCCGTCTCGGGGTTGCGCAGGGTGATGGTGAAATGGATCGAATGCATGCCGCCGATGGTATAGCGCGCCTTTTCACTCAGCGCATGGAACCGGGTGACTTGGACATCAAGCACCGCAGGCATGCCGCCCGGCACACCGTCGCCCACACCGCGCGCCAGCGCCGTCTCAACGATGGACTTGACCTGCGCATGGCGATCCCCCGGCCTATCCTCGCGCCAGACGATATCGCCCATGGGATAATAGCTGTTAGCCTCCGAGACCTTGAGGGATTTGGGCACAGTCACCCGAATTTGCTGGACATCCAGTGGCACAGCGGCTGCCCGCAGGGCTGGGGTTTCCAGCGGGGCGTTGCGGGTTGCCGTCTCGACGCTCGCACAGGCCGACAGCGTCAATCCCAGCATCGCCACCGTAATGATTCTCAAATAGCTCATGTCTTCCTCCATGGGCTGTGTCCCTTGTCGCAACCTATGGATGACGCCGGATTAGGGCGCATTTGAGACAAACTCGGTGTATTACGGTGTCATTCACCACCCAAGCGGGAACTCAACCCATGCGAAACACGCAGGGTTATGACTGGTCCCCTGTGTCGCGGGGTCGGGATCGCCATCCCCCCCGCCTGCGCGCCGGGGCAGCGCTAACCATGCCCTCGCGCAAAACCCGCGTCATCGGATGATCAGGATTATCACCACCATATCGCGCGACCATTTCAGTAATGGCACCCGGCACCTCCTGCCCCACTGGCAGCGACAACGCCCAGTCAAGGAACACCGACCGACATTCCGGCTCGGTAATGCCCTCGATGCGGTAGGATTCGGTGATCAGCCCCTTGGGGTCCATGGGATCACGTGCCATGGCTCAGCGCCCCTTGGGCAGACGCACGAGCGCCGCACCCATCACCTCGGACGCCTCTCGGCTCAGTGTTTCCAGCCGCTCTTGCAACATCGCCAACCCCTCCTGCCCGGTCTCACGCAACAAAAACGCGGCACCACCTTCGCCCATACGCTCAGGCTCCAGCGGCTTGTCGCTGATCAGCCGCGCCACCATCTGCACCCGCCAGCAAAGCGCATAAGCCGCGTTCAGCGCTGCGCTATCCCCGTCACTCAGCCACCCGATTGCGACACCACCCACAAAGCCAGAGACAACATCGCGCGCCGCCTGCCCCGCCAAAAGGTTGCCCGCCTGCGCCATCAACTCCAACTCCAAGAGCCGCCCCGCCCCCAGCTTGGCATCCCATGGCCCGGCAGGTGCCTTGGCGCTCGCCACCCGCGCCCGCATTTCGGCCACCGCCTCCAGCACCGCCTCGGGCGCACCCTTTTCCCTGATCAACCGCTCGCGGAACGCCTCCACGTCCTGCGCCAAACCCGGCTCGCCCGTGATCACCCGCGCCCGCGTCAGCGCCAGATGCTCCCAGGTCCAGGCCTCCTCCTGCTGATAGCTCTGGAAACTTGGCCAGCTTGTCGCCACCGGCCCCTGATTGCCCGAGGGGCGCAACCGCATGTCCACCTCATAAAGCCGCCCCTCGGCCATCGGCGCGGTCAACGCCGTGATCATCGCCTGTGTGAGGCGCGCATAATAGGGCCGTGCGGCCAAGGGCCTGCGCCCATCCGAGCTTTCGGCCTCGCCCGCATCATAGATCACAATGAGGTCAAGATCAGACCCGGCATTCAGCCGCCCGGCCCCCAGCGATCCCATCCCCAGCACCACCGCACCCCGTCCCGGCGGCGTCCCATGCTTTTCGGCAAATTGCGCCAGAACCATTGGCCAGACGCCCGCAATCGCCGCGCCCGCCAGATCGGCATATTGCGCCGCCGCACGGTCGGCCCCGGTCAACCCCCGCAGATGATGCACCCCGATCCGGAAATGCCATTCCTTGCGCCAACGTCGCGCCGCATCCAGCGCCCGCTCATAATCAGACTCCGCCGCGAGCCGCGCCGCAAGCTCTGCCTCCAGCGCCGCCCGCCCCGGCCAATCGGCAAAGAAATCGCCCGCGATCACCGCATCAAACACGCCCGCATTGCGCGACAGATGCGCCGCCAGCGCAGGGGCCGTGCCAACAATATCCACCAGCAGGTCAATCAACTGCGGATTGGCCTCGAACAGCGAAAACACCTGCACCCCGGCAGGCAAACCCGCCAGAAACCCATCAAACGCCACAAGCGCCTCATTGGGATGCGCCGTGCGCGCCAGCCGCCCCAGAATATCCGGCTTCAACCGCTTGAAAATCTGCACCGCCCGATCCGAGCGTAACGCCGGGTAACTCGGCCAACGCGCGATCACATCGCCATTCAGCGCCTCAGCCGCCTCAGGTGTCTCCGGCGCTTCCTCGGGCCGGAAAAATCCTTCGATCAGATCATGCACCTCGGTCAGCCGTGCTTTGATCTCGGCGCGCAACTCGGCCGTGTCACGCCCCATAAAGGCGGCCAGCCGATCAAACTCCTCTGCCGAATTGGGCAACAAATGCGTCTGCGCATCGCGCAGCATCTGCACCCGATGTTCTACCTCGCGGTGAAACCGGTAATGCCCGGTCAGCGTCTCGGCTGCCGCCTGCGGCACCCAGCCTTTCTCGGCCAGCCGCGCCAGCCCCGCAACCGTGCCCCGCACCCGCAGGTCAGCATCCCGCCCACCCGCGATCAACTGACGGGTCTGGGTGAAAAACTCGATCTCGCGAATCCCACCCCGGCCCAGCTTCATGTTGTGCCCTTCAAGACACAGCGCACCCCCCAGCCCCTTATGCTCGCGAATGGCCAGACGCATGTTATGCGCATCCTCGATCGCGGCAAAATCCAGATGCTTGCGCCAGACAAAGGGCTTGAGCGTGCGCAAAAACCGCTCCCCCGCCGCGATATCCCCGGAACAGGGCCGCGCCTTGATATAGGCCGCACGCTCCCATGTGCGCCCAAGGCTTTCGTAATAGGCCTCTGCCGCTGCCATCGCCATGCAGACCGGGGTAACCCCCGAATCCGGGCGCAGCCGAAGATCGGTGCGAAACACATAGCCCTCGGCGGTGCGGTCATTCAGCATCGCCGACATCTTGCGCGTGGCCCGCACATAGGCGGCGCGCGCCTCGTGAAAATCCTCGCGCGCCAGCCGCGTCTCATCAAAAAGGCAGATAAGGTCAATGTCAGAGCTGTAGTTCAGCTCATGCGCCCCCATCTTGCCCATGGCCAGCACCACCATGCCCGCGCCGGTGGCCACATCCGCCTCGGTCATACCGGGCAGCTTGCCGCGTTTGATCTCTGCCGCCAGCGCCGCCTTCAGCGCCAGATCGCAGGCCAGATCGGCATAGTCCGTCAGATGCCCCGTCACCTCCTCCAGCGGCCAAACGCCCCCCAGATCAGCAAGCCCGGTGATCAGCGCCACCCGCCGCTTGCCCTCGCGCAAGCCAGAGGCCAGACGCTCCGCCGGGGCCTCCTTCAACGCCGCAAAAAGCGCGACCAGCGCCGCCTCAGGATCGTCAAACGCCCCCTCCAGCCACGCGGCCTCTTGCAAGATCAGCGATTTCAGAAACGGGCTGCACCCTGCCGCCCCCGCCACCAGATCCGATAGCTTGGGGTCAAGACCGGGCAAGGCGTCACGCGCCTCCTCCCCCTCGGCAGGATCAAAGGGGCGTGGCAGGCGGGTGAGGCGATCAAGAAAATTCATGACCCGAGTGATACAACCCGCGCAAGGCTGGTCAATGCCCCACGCGCCTGAAATACTGTGAAAAAACCGGAGAAGATCATGAGCAAGAGCCTCAGACGCGTGACCGAGGCCCTGCAATTGGCAGGGCATGACATCACCCCCCAAGAGATCGGCGATGCCACAACGGCGCAAATGGCGGCTGATCTGATCGGCTGCTCCATCGGGCAAATCGCCAAATCCATCATGTTTCGCGGCGAGACGAGCGGCGCGGCGCTCCTTTTTGTCACCTCGGGGGCCAACCGCGTCTGCGATCACCGCGCCTCTACCCTTGCAGGCGAACCTCTGGGCAAGGCCGATGCCGCCCTCATCCGCGCGCAGACCGGCTTTGCCATTGGCGGCGTGGCGCCTTTGGGCCATCTCACCCCGCCGCGCGCCTTCTTTGACCCGCATCTTTTGACCTTCCCCATGGTCTGGGCCGCCGCCGGCACGCCCCGGCATCTCTTCGGCATTGACCCCGCACAGCTTTTGCAGATTTCCGGCGCCACGGTCGAGGATTTCACCGCCTGAACCCTTGCAATGCCCCGGCGCACCCCCAACCTTGAGGGCGCAACAAGGAAACTGATTGACCCCATGACCGAGACAAGCTGGCACCTGCCCAATCCCGACACCCAGCCAGAGTTTTACGCCGATGTGCCGCTCAAGCGGCTTTTGGCCTTCCTCGTCGACACGGTCGTGATCATCGGGATCAGCCTCTTGATCGTGCCGTTCACCGCCTTTACCGGGATTTTCTTCTTTCCCCTGCTCGCGGCAGTGGTGGGCTTTGCCTACCGGGTCGTAACCCTCGCGCGCGGCTCGGCCACATGGGGCATGCGCCTGACAGCCATCGAATTCCGCGATGCCAAGGGCGCGCGCTTTGACCTGTCGCAGGCTGTCTTGCACACGCTTGGCTTCACGGTTTCTTTGAGCATCCCGATCCTACAGGTCATTTCCATCGTGCTCATGCTCACCGGCGAGCGGGCGCAGGGCCTCACCGACAGGGTGATGGGATGCGTCGCGATCAACCGCCGCGCGGCCATGTAACGCCCCCATGACAAGCCTCTTGGCGGGGCGCTTTATCGTTGTTATCGTGCCGCTTAGACAGATAACGGATCAACCATGCGGCATACTCTTCCCATCGCGCCCCAGTTCTACGTGACGGCGCCACAGCCCTGCCCCTACCTTCCGGGCCGGATGGAGCGTAAGCTTTTTACCGCGCTTCAGGGCGAAGGCGCGCAGCGTTTGAATGACGGTCTGTCGAAACAGGGCTTTCGCCGCTCGCAAAACGTGCTCTATCGCCCCTCCTGCGCCGATTGTGCCGCGTGCCTCTCGGCGCGGATCAACGTGGCAGAGTTCACAGCCTCCAAAGGTCAACGCCGCACTTTGCGCCGGAACGCGGCCCTCAAGCGCCGCGCCACCTCGCCTTGGGCCACCGAAGAACAATACAGCCTTTTCCGCCGCTATCTCGAAAGCCGCCACGCCACCGGCGGCATGGCCGATATGGATACGTTCGAATTCGCCGCCATGGTCGAGGAAACCCCTATACGCACCCGCGTTGTGGAATATACCGAGGCCGAAACCGGCGCGCTGACCGCCGTCTGCCTCACCGATATTCTCGATGATGGCGTGAGCATGGTCTATTCCTTCTACGACCCCGAGCGCAGCAGCGAATCGCTAGGCACCTATGTGATCCTCGATCACGTCGCCATCGCGCGCGAAAATGGGCTTCCCTATGTCTACTTGGGCTATTGGGTGCCCGGCAGCCCCAAAATGGGGTACAAGGCCGCCTTCTCGGGTCTTGAAGTCTATGTCGGCAACCGCTGGCAGAAAATGCGTGATCCCGAGGAATTCCGCGCGCAGGCGCATCCTCTCGTCAACGATCCGATTTCCGAACAGGTCGCCAATATCTCATTGCCTGATGGCCGCCCGCTGCGCGCCCGGTCTGTCTAGGGGAAAAACCAAAAACGGGCCTGTGCCGTCCAGCACCCTTGGCCCGGTCAATAGCCCCTCAAACCCCCCTTAGCCCGCCGGACAGCCGCGAATATCAACCGCATCGCCGCTGCTCAGGATCGTGAGCCGCAGCCCGCTGCGGTCAAGCATGAAGCCGCGCCCCTCCGCATGGAAAATCTCGGCTTCAGCGCGCAAACGGTTGCCCTGCCGCACGCTCTTGGATTGTGCGACCCAAAGCGCAGGATTGGCAGTCTCGACCACCATCATCTCCTGCGCGCCCATCGCCGCCACATCGACCTCTGCCACCAGATGCACGCCACCGCCCTCTATGGGCGACACCTTGCACACCACCCGCCCCACACCGGCCTCTGCCTGCGTATAGGGCCGCGCGGCCAAGGCAGCGGCAATCTGCGGATCAGGCCGCCGCGCATCGCTATCCAAGCCCTGCGCCACCGTCAAAGACACCGGCACGCAGATATCACTGCACACGCCGATCTCCATATCCACACTCAAGGTGATCGGCTGTCCGGCACGTTCCGGCGTCAAACGCAGCGGCAACACCAACACATGCTCATACCCGATGGTGCGCATGCCATTGGTCACGGTCTGTTTGGGTGTCGGCCATTCAATCTCGACCCGCGCCAGATTGCGCGACCCGCGCCAATCGAACCGCGGTGGAATCCCCGCCTCACCGGGCGCGCGCCAATACGTTTTCCACCCCTCGGCCAGGTCGAATTTCAGCGCAGCCACATGGCTGCCATCGGCCGTTTGCCAGCCGTTCACGATGCTGACCGCGACCATATCCTCCTGCGCCCGCGCCCCCGAATGGGGCACCAGCACCGAAAGAACCGTCAGAAAAACGATGCGCCAAACCTGTATCATGCCGCTGACATGGGCCATTCCGCGCCGATTGCCAACTCACAATCCGGCGAGAATTCTTGCCAAAGGATGAAGAGATGGCTTGCACCCCCGGCCCGCTCGCCCCATTTTCATGGGTAACAAGCACAGGGACCGCCCGTGACCCGAACCAGTCAAGATATGGATCTGACAGGCAAATTGCTCATCGCCATGCCCGGCATGGGCGATCCGCGCTTTGCGCATTCGGTCGTGCTGCTCTGCGCCCATTCGCCCGATGGGGCCATGGGGCTGATCATCAACAAACCAACCAGCGATCTTCGCCTGCGCGACTTGCTTGAACAACTCTCGATTGCGCCAACCGGCCAAACCCGCAATCTGCCAGTGCATTTCGGCGGCCCGGTCGAACACGGGCGCGGATTCGTTCTGCATGATCGGGGCTATCAATCCACTCTCACATCGCTTGAGGTGAATGAGGATTTCGCAATGACCGCCACGCTCGACATTCTCGAGGATCTGGCCCGCGGCACCGGCCCGGATCGCGCCCTGCTGGCGCTTGGCTATGCCGGTTGGGGGCCGGGTCAACTCGAATCAGAACTTGCGGAAAACGGCTGGCTCACCTGTGATGCTGATATGGAACTGGTGTTCGACACCCCAAATCGCGCCAAATGGGAGGCCGCGCTCACCCGTCTTGGCATCTCACCCCTGATGCTCTCATCGGATGCTGGCCGCGCCTGACCTTGGGGCTTTGCCACTGCCCAAGCGCCCCCGCGCTCCTCTCTCAAAACCAAGGGCGGATCAACCGGCCCCCTGACACCGCAGGCCCGGCCCGAATGGTTTTTTCGGGTCTGAGGCCCAAACGGTTTGAAAGCCCACAGAACCACACTACCTACGGTCCCGGCACGGGATTTCCTTTACCCCGCCACATTTCAGGGCTACCCAATGGGTCCGCCCCCGATACAGGAGCACCACCCGTGACCTCAGACACCCTCAGCGTAGACCGCGACGCCTTCTTGGCCGCCATGCGGCAGGTCGCGGCCACTGTGACGGTTGTCACCACCGACGGGGTCTCAGGCCGCGCCGGGGCCACGGTGAGCGCCTTTTCCTCGCTCTCCGCTGATCCGCCCTCGGTGCTCATCTGCCTGCGCACCGACAGCCGCATCGCGCGCGCGGTGATAGAAAATGGCGCCTTCTGCGTCAATGTGCTGCCCGAGGATGCCGTCGAGGTGGCGCGCGCCTTTGCCGGTTCCTCACCGGAAAATCCCGCCGCGCGCTTTGACGGGCTCACGATCACCCCCCGCCCCGAAGGCCCAGTGCTGCCGCGCGCAACCGCCTTTTCCTGCCTGCTCACAGACCGGATCACCCATGGCAGCCATGCCATCTGCATCGGCACCGTCACAGCCCTCACCAATGCTGGGCAAAAACCGCTGACCTATCTCAGTGGCGATTACCACATAGTACGCCCGCACGGGCACTGAACACCCCCCGCGTCTTCTTGGTCAAAATACTCAATTCCACCGCTGGCCAAACAGCGGCCCCCCTGCCATATCTGCGCCCACCCCGGAACAGGAGCCGCCCATGACCCGCATCATCACCGCCCTCAGCGATATTTCCGACAAATATGACGCGCTCTTTGTCGATCTCTGGGGCTGTGTGCATGATGGCGTGCGCGCCCTGCCCAATGCGGTCGCAGCACTTCAGGCCTACCGCGCGGGCGGCGGCACCGTGGTGCTTGTCACAAACTCGCCCCGCGCGCGGGGCGGCGTGGAAAAACAACTCGACGGCTTTGGCGTGCCCCGCGACGCGTGGGATAGCATCGCCACCTCCGGCGACAGCGCGCGCGCCGCCATGTTTCAGGGCGTGGTGGGCGAAAAGGTCTGGTTCATCGGCCAGCCGTTCGATGACCGCTTCTTTGACCCGCTCCACCTGATTGAAAACCCCGTGCCCATCGCCCGTGTCCCTCTGGAAGAGGCCGAAGGCATCGTCTGCATCGGCCCCTTTGATCCTTTGGCCGATCCGGCCGACCTGCGCCCACAGTTTCTTTATGCCAAGCAAAAGGGGCTCAAACTGCTCTGCGCCAATCCCGATATCGTGGTGGATCGCGGCGAGGTGCGGGAATGGTGCGCAGGCGCTCTTGCCCGCCTCTATACCGAAATGGGGGGGACAAGCCTCTATTTTGGCAAACCGCATCCCCCCATCTACGACCTTGCCCGCCGCAGGCTCTTGGCGCTTGGCCGCGATGTCGAAAATGGTCGCATTCTGGCCATCGGCGACGGGGTGCATACCGATATCGACGGGGCCATGGGCGAGGATATCGATTCCCTCTTTATTTCCGGCGGCTTGGCCGCGACTGAGACCAAAACGTCGCACCAGCCCGATGAGGCCGCGCTAACCACTTATCTTTCCAAGGAAAACTCCGCACCCACCTATACGATCGGATTTTTGCGCTAAGAGAAAGCGCTTGATTTTTCTGCATCCGCAAAGTAATAAAATTCCAACATGGGCCAAAATGCAGCCCAATAATTGCGCACCAAACCTACTGGAGGGGCGAATGTTGGACAATATGCCACGCGGCACGATCTGTATCGAAGACATCGAGATGGGCATGACCCGCCATCTGCGCAAAGTCGTAACCGACCGCGATATCGAACTCTTCGCCGAGGTCTCGACCGACCGCAATCCGGTGCATCTCGATGACGATTATGCGCAAGACACCATCTTTGAGGGGCGCATCGCCCATGGCATGCTCACCGCCGGCCTCATCTCTGCTGTGATTGGCGAGCAATTGCCGGGGCATGGCACCGTCTACATGGGCCAGACCCTGAAATTCCTCGCCCCCGTGCGCCCCGGCGACATGGTCCATGCAGAGGTCGAGGTGATCGGCATCGACCACGGCAAGCGCCGCGTGCAACTCGACTGCCGTTGTCTGGTGAATGGCAAAAAGGTGTTGATCGGCGAAGCCACGGTTCTGGCCCCCTCGCGCAAGTTCGACTGACAGCTCTTGCGCGCACTGCGGCCTGACCGCATTCTGCGCCCATGAACGCAGCACCCAACTGGGGCGTGGTCGCCACGATCAAGGCCCCCACCCGCGACATCCTCACGTTTGCCGCCCATCATCTCGATCTGGGCGCTCACCGGGTTCATATCTATCTCGACGCCCCCGACCCGCAGGCCGAAGCCGCCCTGCGCGCCCATCCAAAATGCCGTGTCATCCTTTGTGACGACGACTATTGGAACCGTCGGTCACGCAAGGGACGCCCCGACAAACACCAACCGCGCCAAAGCCTCAATGCCACCCACTGCCTTAACAAACGTCCACAGGTCGATTGGCTGGCACATATCGACGTGGATGAGTTTCTCTGGTCCGAAACCCCCATCGCCGACCGTCTCGCGCGCGTCGCCCCGGACCGCCTAAGCGCCCGTGTTCGCCCCATCGAGGCATTGGACCCCGGACCTTACAAAATCGAGGCCGAACCTTACAGAGCTTACAAATCCTGCGCCCTCTCACAGGTTGACCGCCGCGCCCAGACCAACGCCATTTATCCCACCTACGGCCCCTATCTCAACGGCGGTTTCCTCAGCCACGTTGCAGGCAAGGTCTTTGTGCGGACCGGGCAACCAGATATCAGCCTCCGCATACATAATGCATTTAGAAACAAAGTGATGGACGACGAAGCTGAGGAGTTACATGAACTTCGCCTCTGTCACCATCATGCCGCCACCTGGGATCACTGGCTCGCCGCCTACCGCTATCGCCTCAGCCTGGGTTCCTACCGCGCCGAATTAAAGCCAGCCCCCCACTCCGACGGCTATGCCTTTAATATGCATGAATTTTTTCACATGCTTGAGGAAGACGGAGGGGAACCCGCCCTGCGCCACTTCTTCTCCGAGGTCTGCACCGCCACCCCAGACTTGCAAAAACGCCTTGCGTCTTACGGCCACCTTCATCACATCAATCTCGACCTTGACGCAAAGCGCGCCCGCCACTTTCCGGAACATAGCTAAGTGTTTCCAATTACTGCATAATCCCTCTCCGCACCCCTTGGATTGTTGCGCGGATTATGCGGTGCATTGACGCTGGTGACGTTCTCAGGTAAGTGCAGCGCAGCGGGGCATCCATGTGGAGAACCACAGGCCCATGAGGGGCCCGAACCCGCATCAGTCGTACGGGCCATGATTGCGTCCGTAAACCACGGATACACATGACAAAATTTTCCGATCTGAACCTGAATCCCAAGGTGTTAAAGGCCATCGAAGAGGCCGGTTACGAAACGCCCACACCCATTCAGGCCGAAGCCATCCCTCACGCGCTCGTCGGCCGCGACGTTCTCGGCATCGCCCAAACCGGCACCGGCAAAACCGCCAGCTTCACCTTGCCCATGCTCTCGCTTTTGTCACGTGGACGCGCCCGCGCCCGCATGCCACGCAGCTTGGTCCTGTGCCCCACGCGCGAACTCGCAGCCCAAGTGGCCGAGAATTTTGATACATATTCCAAACACTTAAAGCTTACAAAGGCGCTGCTCATCGGCGGCGTCAGCTTCAAGGAACAGGACAAGCTGATCGACAAGGGCGTTGATGTTCTCATCGCAACGCCAGGTCGTCTGCTCGACCATTTCGAACGCGGCAAGCTCTTGCTGACCGGCGTTCAGATCATGGTCGTGGACGAGGCTGATCGCATGCTCGACATGGGCTTTATTCCTGATATTGAACGGATTTTCAGCCTTACCCCCTTCACCCGTCAGACGCTTTTCTTCTCTGCCACCATGGCACCCGAGATTGAGCGCATCACCAATACCTTCCTGTCCAACCCCGCTCGGGTCGAGGTTGCCCGTCAGGCCACCGCCTCCGAGACGATCGAGCAAGGCGTGGTGATGTTCAAACCGTCCCGCCGTGAGAATGCCGATAGCGAAAAACGCAAGTTGCTGCGCGCACTGATTGACCGCGAAGGTGCTGCCTGTAGCAATGCCATCATTTTTTGCAATCGCAAGATTGATGTAGATGTGGTCGCTAAGTCTTTGATAAAATACGGGTATGATGCGGCACCCATTCACGGTGACTTGGACCAAAGCCAGCGCACGCGCACACTCGACGGCTTTCGCGCAGGCACGCTGCGCTTTCTGATCGCCTCTGACGTGGCCGCCCGTGGACTTGACGTGCCAGCGGTCAGCCATGTGTTTAACTTTGACGTGCCCAGCCATGCAGAAGATTACGTTCACCGCATTGGGCGCACCGGCCGGGCCGGGCGCAGCGGCAAGGCGCTGATGATCTGCAACCCGCGCGACGAAAAGAACCTTGCCGGGGTTGAATCCCTGATTCAAAAGGAAATTCCCCGGGTCGAAAGCCCCGTGACCTTCACCCCTCCGACCACAGAAACCGAACCGCCGCAGGGCAGCGAGGAGCGCCCCGCCAAACCGCGCCGCGCACGCAATGTCAGCCGCGGAAAGCCCGAAGAGCGTCCCGCCGCCAGCCACAAGGCCCCGGAAACCGTTTCCGAACAGGCAGTTGAGGCGACCCCACCGCAGGAACGCCCACAGGAACGCCGCCCCGAGCGGACGCCCGAACCCCGGCAGGACCGCAATCGCGACCGCAATGACGATAACGCCCCGCGCCACAGAGAGGGCCGCGGGCGTCAGGATCACGGTGGCGGGCCGCGTGTCATGGGTCTTGGGGATCATCTGCCCAGCTTCATCGCGCTCAGCTTTGATGAGAGGCGCACCGGGTAACCCGTTACTTTCGAAGCATTTTATCAAAAATCATTGCGCGCTGAGATGAGATCATCGCGCAATGACAATATCCGCGCACAGGCCACCTAGCCGCGCGCTCTCTCCCAATCGTAGTGTGCCACCATGCGCCCGCGCCACATCTAGCACGATGGACAAGCCCAAGCCGACCCCCATGCCGCGATTCTGGTTTCGCGCAGGTTCCAGCCGGGTGAATGGCTTGATTGCATCGTCCCTGCTGTCAGGCGGAATGCCAGGCCCGTCATCCTCAACCCTGATTCTCAATGATTTTTCGGTCATGACCACCGAAACCTCAGCCCGCGAGCCATAGCGCACCGCGTTGTTGATCAGGTTCTCGACCGCACGGCGAATATTCTCCGCCCGCAAAGCCACCGTGCCCACGCCCCGTGCCTCCACCAAAGTCACGTCATTCTGTGCACGTTGGGCATCTTCGACAATCTGTGTCACAAGCGCAATCGGATCGACCGGTTCCGGCTCGCCCTCATGCGCCCCGCGCGCAAAGGCCAGAAACCCTTCCAGCAAACGCTCCATATCGCGCACGTCGCGCAGCATGGGGGCCGCCTCTTCATCCTCCAGCATCGCAAGGCTCAATCTCAGCCGGGTCAGCGGCGTTCTCAGGTCATGGCTCACGCCCGAGAGCATCAGCGTGCGCTGCTCAATCTGCCGTTCAAGCCGCGCTCGCATGTCGAGAAAGGCATTGCCCGCAGCCCGCACCTCTAGGGCACCAGAGGCCCGATAGGGCACATGCCGCCCGCGCCCAAAGGCCTCTGCCGCCTCAGCCAGCCGGGTAATCGGCTTGAGCTGTTTGCGCATGTAGACATACGAGACAACGGTCATGAGGATGCCATAGAACGCCAGATTGAGCAGCACTTGATAGGGCCGCCGCGCGGACACCCGGCGCCGGTCAAACACAAGCTCGACCACCCCACCATCCCTATGAAAATAAAGCATAACAAACTGATTATCGGTCAGTGAAACACGCTCGAGATCCTCGAAATAGCCACGTAATTCGCGAATAACCACGCTTCCAGAAAGGTCGAACCAATCATAGTCATCGGCCTCTGGCATCTCGGATGCGGGCACCCGCCGCCGCTCGATTTCCAGCATTTCTGACACCGGGCTGCCTTCGGGTTCATCAAGCACCAAGCGCACCTCGCGCGCCACCGTCTTAACCATTTGCTGCGTGACATCGTCAAACAGCCTCTGGGCAAACACGAGCGACACCACCAAGAGCAGCGTGATCACCGGCAAAAGCAGGATCAACACGGCCCGTGCATAGAGACTTCGCGGAAGATAGGGTTTGAGCCAACGCAACGACATGGCTAAACCTAGCCGCGCGCGCAGCCATAAGGAAGAGCCATGCAAGCCGACCAAGGAAAAAGCCCCCCTGTAGGCATGGCCGAGGATGTCGGACAGGCGATCCGTCGCATTCTTGCGCCCAACCCCTCGCCCATGACGTTTTGGGGGACCAACACCTATCTTGTGGGCACGCGCCGCCTTGCGGTGATCGACCCGGGCCCCGACACCCCTGCCCATCTCGCAGCGATCCTTGCGGCCTTGGGTCCGGGCCAGAGCGTGAGCCATATTCTTGTCACGCATGCGCATCTGGATCATTCCCCTCTTGCCGCGCGCCTCTCGGCTGAAACCGGCGCACCGGTGCTGGCCTATGGCGATGCCACCGCCGGGCGCAGCGCCGTGATGCAGAGCCTCGCCGAAAGCGGGCTTATGGGCGGTGGTGAGGGCGTGGATACGGAGTTTGCCCCCGATCTGGTGCTCTGCGACGGGGAACGGATCATGGGGGATAACTGGCAGATCACCGCGCATTGGACACCGGGGCATTTCGGCAATCACATGAGCTTTGAGATCGCAGACAGCGTGCTGTCCGGCGATCTGGTGATGGGCTGGGCCAGCTCTCTGGTTTCGCCACCAGACGGCGATCTGACAGATTTTCTGCGGTCTTGCGCGCGTCTTGGCGCGCTGAAGGCGCGGCGTTTTCTGCCCGGCCACGGGGCAGTGATCGAACATCCCAAAGCCCGCGTCGACTGGCTCGTCGCGCATCGCAAAGCGCGCGAGGCGGCAATCCTCGATTCCCTCACGCGGGCACCGCTGACCCCCACCGAGATTACCAGCCACGTCTATGCCGACACCCCACAAAGCCTTCTCGCCGCGGCCCGCCGCAACGTGCTCGCGCATCTCATCGACCTGATGCAGAAATCCCAAGTCGCGCCAGTCGGCGAACTACAGGCAGACGCAAAATTCGCACGCCTCCAAACCACCTGCACCTCGTCCTAAATTTTTGTCACAAAGCCTCTGGACCTCCCCGAATCCGGTTGCTATACGGCCCTAGTGTTCCGGCGTAGCTCAGCGGTAGAGCAGTTGACTGTTAATCAATTGGTCGTAGGTTCGATCCCTACCGCCGGAGCCATTTAAACTGTAAGTGGCTAAAAACACTCACGTTTTCCCTATATGGGTGCGTGGGTGTTACATCGGGGTGTTACATCCCGACGAAGCCACCTTCGTGTCTGTTCAACCGAACGGACCTACGACATGCAGTCACTTCCCCACCTGATGAAACGCGGCAACGTCTATCAATGGCGCCGACGGTCGCGCCGACAATCCACAGGAATCGTCGATATCAAGCTCTCTCTGGGGACGACTGATCTGCGCACAGCGCTTATATTGTCCCGCAAGATGAGTGCGGAGAGCGATATCGTTATGGAAAAGTTGGTGGATCGTCAGATCACGGCGGTCGAGGCACGTAAGTGGTTGGCCAATGTGGTCCACCTTGAGCGTGCCAAGATCGAAAGGCTCCAGATGATGCGCCGTTTCGATACCAAAGACCCCGCGGATGATCTGCGCCACGATGAGGCCGTTCGATCTGTCTGGCAGCACATCGCAAAATCCGGGTTGCACGCGAAACTTCCCGAAGACGTTCCCGAACGCGACCTTCGCAAGACGAACCTTGAAATGATCCGCGCCGATCTGACTGGCGACGTCCGCGCACGGATCGTGGCACGGGATTTCCGGGAATTGACTGGACGCGAAGATGTTTCCGCTATGGAAATCGTAACGCTGATGAATCTGATGATCGAAGGCAAGGCTGCCGCCTGGAATCGTTGTGACGAAGCGCTTGCGCCCATGGGCATCATTGCTGACGAAATGTGTCAGGATGATCCCGGCCTCATGGGCGCACTGACGGATGATCCGCCCACGCCTGTATCCATTGAAGCATGTCCTGCGCCTGCGGCCATATCATTTGTTCAACCAGATCAACCCGTAAATCCTCCGGCCCTCCCCGCTCCTGTGAGCCATATTCATGCGGATGAACCAACCCTGGACCCGACGATCTCGGCCATCGTCCAGCGCATGAACGAGATCAAGCGCGCGGAAAACATCGAGGAAAAGACACTCCGCCAATACGAAAGTTTTGCCAATTTGTTCACATGCTTGACCGGCATCAGCGACATCAGAACGCTGCGACAGCATCAAGTGAAGGCCTTTCGCGCAGATCTCAGCAGAATGCCGAAAAGTTGGGGGAAGAGCCCAAATGACCGCAACGCAACACGCGATCAGATCATGAAGCGCGCCCAAGCTCTGCCAGCCGACAAGGTTGGACTGTCTGTCGGGACGATCAACCGTCATCTGGAACATTTGGGACAGATCGTAGAATGGGCATTGGACGAGGGATTTTCGCTCGATCCGCGTCTGAAGCCGACCAAAGCACGGCTTTCCGACCCTGTTCGAGATCGTGACAAGAAGCCTGCATTTACCGAAGAGCAACTCTTGAAGTTATTCAAGAGCCCCGTCTGGCAAGGCTCTGAATCAGAACACTTTCAGACCCGACCCGGCCCCACTGTTTATGAAAACGGGATCTACTGGTGCCCCTTGATCGGAGCATACACGGGCGCACGACGTGAAGAGATCGCCGGATTGGGCGTTGCCGACATCATAACTGTCGACGGCATCACCTGCTTTTCGATCGAGGACTCGGAAATCCGGCGGATCAAGAACATATCTTCAAAGCGTATTGTTCCGGTCCATTCGCGGTTGGTCCAGTTGGGTTTTCTTGGCTACGTAAAAAGACAGGCATCCCAAGGACATACAGACATCTTCCCAAGCCTGCGGGAGCCTACCAGCGGCGCACACGGCAGGAAACTCGGTCGTCGTATGCGTCAGATCGTAGATGACGTCTTCGGTCCATCTGGTGCGAGGCTGTCATTCCAAAGCCTTCGCCACTACGTTCAGAATGTGATGGAAGACGAATTGGGCATCAGCGACAAAGTGGTGCGCGACATCGTCGGGCACGAGGGCAAAGATGTTCATGAAAAGACCTATAGCAAGCACGCGCCCACCGAACGGCTTCGGGAGGCGATCAACGCGCTACCGGTGGTTTTTTGAGGCCGATACTAGTGTTCTGCACCTGACGCAAGTTTCCCAGATTGCCTCTGGAGCCCATCCGCCTTTCGGCGAAGGTGCGACCGGCAGCCAAGCGCAGGGAGCTGACGGTGCAAAACTGGAAGCTATGGTGCCCTTCAAGACACACCTGGCCCAAATCTGCCTTTCGGGATGCCAATATTCTGCACTGCAGCTGTCACAAAAGCGGCCGCTTGTGGTGTTCAAAGCAAACTCTGACGGCCACCGCGGTCCGCAGTGTTATGGGTAATCAGACACTCGTAGCGATTTCTTAGCTCGGCCGATCGGCTGAGGAGTGCTGTTGCGCCCTCGAATAAGCCATCCTTCTAGATTGAGGATATTGCACGCCATAGACCACCCAAAAGCGCGCGGGCTGCATCCAGTGCGTTAGCATTTTCTCGCAGTAGATGGCGAACAGCCAGCTCATATTGATCACGTCCGCGAAACCCGAGAGCGCCTGCGATCCGGTTCGGTGCTGCAGACCGTTTGATCCGGTAGCGCTGAACAAGCGTGATTAGGTCATTCTGCTCCTTTGCCTGAACAAGCAAGGCACGTTCTTTATCCATTAGCTCTACGACGTTCCAGCTCGGTGGAGCCGCAGTCAACGCGAGGATGTCTTTGGCGGTGGGTAGCGCCGCCATTATTTTCTCTCGTATTTGGTGCTCCACTGCTTGCGCGCACATATCGTCGGGGTTTGCAGTGAAGGCTTCCAATGCAGCCTCTTGTGCATCACTGATCATTTTATTGGTGTCGCCACCTCCAAAAGCGGCTGATCTTTGCGCCATCAAGTGGATCATATCTGGATGGTAGTAAATTGACTCAACGGCGTTTACGCTTAAGAGGTATACGCCTTCCTCGGAAAAGGCTGTCATGGCATCTGAGCTTCGTCCATCCCGGTCAATGAGACCGAATGCTTCGATCCAATGCTCTCCTCTGGCGGCTCGAACTCCACGAACAGCCTCAATAACGTGTCGACAGCTTCCCTTTGCAACCACGCTCACATCAGGCAGCAACGCGCGATACAAGTCGTGATCAAGGCTTCGAGCGCTATCACCTTCAACAAACACAATCACACGCCGGGCACCTAGAACATCGACGCGCAACTCATCTGGCAGCGTCCCGCCGGATGACAGCAAGTCGAAGTCCCACGCTTCCAGATCAGTTTGCGGAGTAGCTTGGCGGTAATCTCGCAGGAGCAAAGCCCTTGCTCCCGGATGGTCGGCCGCCAGGTCGATATCGTGTGTAGACACAACAATCGCACAGTCAGGGCGCTCAGCAAAAAGATCACGAAGCAGCGGAGCAGAGATCGAGCGATGGAGGTGACGTTCAGGTTCATCAATTAAAATTATAGATTGCGGCTCAGCAGTTAGAACGGTCGCTGCAATTAGCAAGGCTGCACGTTGTCCATCGGATAGTTGTGCTGCATCAAAGGGAGCACCTCCTCGCCGGCGGGCACGCACGCCATCGCTGAACCGACCTTCGATCTCAACGCCGAGGTTTGCGTCGCGCAGGATGCGGTTCAATGTGATAATCGGCGTTTCCTCGCCCCCCTTTTCTCTTGCCTGTTCGATATCGTTCCCGCGCACAAGATCAGCAACGCGGGCATTTGCATCTGCTTCCCTTGCAACGAGGTCGAAAAGGTATTCGAGGATTCGTTGCCCAGATGTGTGATCGACATAGCGCGCTTCTTCTTGCGCTTCTTGATGGGCTTTGTGGTCATTGCGTTTGGTGCGCTGTGCCGGGGTAATTGCGATTTGTCCGGTGCTGAACCAAATTTGGCGGTATGCTGGAACACGGACGACACTTGCGCTTCCACGCTCACGGTAAAGCTTTTGCATCAAAGAGGATTTGCCGGTGCCATTGCCGCCAAGCACAAAGGCGCGATCCCCAGTAGCCAGCGAGAGCCTCAAGGGATCAACATTCTTCGGCCCGAATGCAGAAAGCGTAACTGTGAGGAGAGGCCGCCGGACAGGGTCCGAAGATGCCTGGCTGGCCGCGTTTTCATCGTTAGTCAATGTATCATACCCTTTCTGCGCCACCGGGTCCGAGGCAACGCTTGCGCTAATCAGTGATTAGAAATCGATTACGTGCGCGCCTCAACCCTAATCGCAGAAATCCAACTAGCTTCCTTTCGAAAGCTGTAGATTGGTCATGGAATGTCCGCTTCCGCAGTGAAGCCCAAGTGCGATTGCAAGCCCTCGAACGTCCGCTCCCCGCCCTCCTTGTCGATGGACCCATCTATGCTGCAACCTGCATCTGGGTCTGCTCCGGACTGGCTGCCGTCATCTGACATTTCCAGTCGGAATACATGCCTACTTAGCTCTGCCTTCACATAGGCATCTCATTTGCACCATAAAAATGCTACCGGGAGCGACAGCCGCAGGGGCGAGATGAGGACCTATCTCAGCATTTTACGAGCGCAGCGCTTTCCGGGTCGTAGGCATAATCCTTGATCGAGCCATCCTTGATGCGCTCGACCGCTTCATCAACCACAAAAATTGGCACGAGGAACCATTCCTTCGCCGACACGGGTCGGCCGAACCTGTCGGGGATTTTGATTTCTATCTGCGCGGGCGCGAATATCTTGTGCAGCAACGCTTCCAGTTTCACGCGGTTGACGTTGAAGAGCTTGTATTCACGGAGGATTTCGACAGGAGCCATCAAAAACGTCGGCTGGAGTTGGGCGCCCGCGATACGTTTACGGACATCCAGATTGGTGACACCTATCTTGTGAACCAGTGCGCGGTGCTGTTCGACATAGGGGTGATCAGATTTGCTTCCCAGCACATAGATGATCCCGCTCGCCTCGTCGTTGTCGCTCGGTTCATCAAGAAATAGCGGCCCCGCAACGGGCTCTGTGATCCGCCGTCCGTTTTCATCGGCGTTCAGGGCCCGCTGGAGCGAACGCATCAGCATGTTGCTCTGGGTGCCATTGTCAAAAATCACCCGCAGACGCGCGTCGGTGCGTCCTTGGGCATTTGTTTCCACCTCCCCCATCTCGGCGACATAGGCCTTTTGGCCCTGCACAATAAAAAATCGCCCAGGTGCAATTTCAGATTTCGTCTCAAATGGCCGCGCAACACGAATGCCCGCGTCAATTTCGGACTGAATTTCTTCGAAGAGCGGCTTGAACTCAACAAAATCTGGGCAAACGTCCCTCTGTGCAACATCCTCCGCGGCATTCTTTTCGGCAGCCGTGCGAACGAACCGCAACTGGGTCAACTCACTCTCGACAGGGGCCAATCCGAGTTCAGCCAATAGGGCCGCATCATCCAGATCATCCAAGTCTTTTTCCGGCGCAGGGTTCGCGCGGTCAAGCAGGCCAGAAGTATCAAGCGGTGCCAAAACCGTGCGGCATTCTCCTGAACCGCGCAATTGATCAAGGCGAACAGCATAAAGCCGCTCGAAAATATCACCGCCCTCATCATGGCGGGGAAGACGGCCATGGGCCTCGACGAAGCGCTGAATCTCCTCGAACCCCGCGATGATCCGCTCCTCGCGGGGTGTGCGGCTCAACGTTCTCTTGTGTTCGACCTCGACCCCAAGCTCAGCCAAGAGCGCATCATCTTCATCCGTAAACTTAGCCATCCATCGCCTCTGCTTTCATGCGGCGAAGAAACTCCACACCTTCTGCCATGCGTTTTTCCCATGGGTCCGCCGCCGTCAACGAGGGCAACCGTCCACGCTCGTTGCGAAAAATAACAGCGCGCTTTGCGAGATCACGGGCATCCTCAGGCGACATTTTCAGCTTCTTGGCCCCGATGATCGCGGCCACTTCCTTCAGGCTGGCTTCACTCATTGTCTTGGCAAGGATCGAATAGGCCTCGCTGAACGGATTGATCCGGTCGATCAGGTCGATATCAAGATCACGCACGTCCATCGCAAAGCGCCGCACCCCATCCACAAAGGCGGTGTTAGCGCCCTCCGTCGTCTCGCCCCCGTTCAAAATGGCGGCCTTCGCCTGTTGGGTAAAGTTCAGGGCGGCCACCGCATGCTGGCGCACCGCTTCTTGGTCCTCCAGGGGCAGTTCTGGGTATTTCGCGCGCACGATCGCCCCCATCTTGACCTGGGTGAGTTCCTCAGGGACCAACTCTTCGTCGAACAACCCGCGTTCAACGGTCGTTTTGTCCTGCACGAACGCGGTGATGACCTCGTTGATGTCCTGCTGACAGATCCGTTTGGCCTCCGCTGTCGCAGGCTGCGCCAAACCTGCGATTTCGATCTGGAACGTGCCGCGCGTCTCGTTGAAACCGACATTGGCTTTGCCCGGTTGATAGCCGCCTTCCCCGTAATCAAACCCCTCTTGTGCGGTATTGGTCGGGGCCTTCAGCTTGAATTCGAACCGCGGCGTCAGCACCTGTTCCATGACCAGTGACGCTGCAATCGCCTTGAGCGTATCGTTTACCGCCTCACGCACGGCCTCATCAGAGGCATCCGGCTCTGCGATCAGGTTGGTGAAGCGCGCCCGCTCCTTACCCGCCGCGTCCCGCGTCGCGCGCCCGATGATCTGCACCACCTCCGTCAGGCTGGCGCGATACCCGACCGTCAGCGCGTGTTCGCACCAGATCCAGTCGAACCCCTCCTTGGCCATCCCCAAGGCGATGATGATGTCGACGTGGTCGCGGTTGTTCTTCTGCGCGGGGTCTTTTAGCGCGGCCGAGACCTTGTCGCGCTTGGCAGGCTCGTCATCGACAAGATCCGCGATCTTGATCACCCGACCATCCGGCAGCGTCACCAGTTGAAAGCCCGTTACCGGGTCAGCGCCGGTCCATTCGCCAAGGGTGTCAAGGATATGCTCGACCTCCTTGTGCTTGTCCTTGGTGCTTTCGCGCGAGTTCACATTGGGGATATGCACAATCGTCTTCTCGGTTGGATCCAGCACCTTGAGGATGTCATCGGCATAGGAGCCTGAGTAAAAGAAATACCCGATATCAAGATATTTCAGATACTTATACCCGTTGAGCTGCTCGTAATAGGTATAGGTGACAGGCTCGAACCTGGCCTCGTCCTCGGGCGACAGAACGGCCTCGGAATCGCCGCGGAAATACGACCCGGTCATCGCCACAATATGTGCCTTGTCCCGCGCAATCAACTGTCCCAGATGGTTTCCCAGCTTGTTGTCGGGGTTCATCGAGACATGATGGAATTCGTCAATCGCGATCAACCGGTCATCAAACGCCTCGATCCCGAACCGCTCCACCGCAAAGCGAAAGGTCGCATGGGTGCAGACCAGAACCCGGTCTTCACTGGCCAGAAACTTGCCCACCGCGCCGACCTTGCCATCATCGCCCCCCGGTGCATTACACAGGTTCCAGCGCGGCACGACCGTCCAATCAGCCCAGAATCCGAAGTCGCTGAGCCTCTCGTCGGCAAAGCTTGACCCGATGGATCTTTCCGGCACCACCACCAGCGCCTGTTTAAGTCCCTGATTGTGAAGCTTATCAAGCGCGATGAACATCAGCGCGCGTGATTTTCCGCTCGCGGGTGGCGATTTGATCAGCAGGTATTGCTCGCCCCGCTTTTCATAGGCGCGCTCTTGCATGACCCGCATGCCAAGCTCGTTCGACGAGGTCGATGTGCCATTACGCGCATACGTGACGGCGACGGTGGGAACCTTAGCCATCATCAAAACCCGTGAAACAACATGTCGAGCGCGGATGTGACCGCGTCGAAGTTTTCGGACAAATCCCCCACGGGGGCCTTCAGAATGCCGACCGGGACGGCGGCGATGTATTGCGTCATCATCAGGTAGGGCGCGCCGTCGATCTGGAACACCGGGTTCAACCGGCTGGCGGCGATGGGGGCATTGCCTTGCGGCAAGAGCGGCACCACCGTGCGCACGTTCAGCCCTTCCAGCAGGTCGTTCTGCACATCCAGCATATAGCCATCGCCCGTAGGGTTCGGGAACACGTCATATTGTGCCATCAGAACTGCCGGTAGCGTTCAAGCGGCAGCCCGTGCTTTTCCACCCACTCGTTCGAGCTTTGGATCGCGGCACGGTTTTCTTCCAGCCAGGCGGCGGCCTTCTGTTTGCGCACGGCCTCGCGCAGGCTGGCCTCGAACGTGGCCGACAGGTTGATGTTCAGGCTGCGCGCCTCGTCCAGCAGGGCGGGGTCGATGGTCAGGTTTGTGGCGCGTTTGGTCATGGGTGCCTCCTGTGGGCCGATCATGCGCATTCATAGCACACATCCGGGCTATGGCAAAGGTCAGGCGCTCACCTTGGTCGTCATCCGCGTATACATCTCGAACAGTTTTTCCAGCCGTTCGGTGTCGTTGCGGAAGCGGCGGCCGATGTAGATGCGTTCCAGAACCTCGTCGTTGTGGTCGTGTGCCGCGCGAAGGTTGGCGGGCATTTTTTCGGGGTCGTAGAGGTCGGCGATCGTGGCGGGGAAATGCGCCTCGCGGGCCAGAAGGATGCCTTCGGCCGCCGCTGTCAGGTCGGCGCGGTTCTTTTCGGTCAGTTTCGGGACGGGGAAGGTGTTCCAGCCGAGGGTGTTGGAATAGCGGTATCGGGTTTCCAGCTTTCCGCAAACCGTGGCGATCCAGACCAGATGCAGGCGAGAGGCGATCAGCGCCATGTTCCAGAGCGGGGCGTCGTAGAGGGCGAAGGCACTGTCATTGATAATAAAACGCTCGGTGAGCATTCCAATTGGCAAAAATGGGCGATTCTCGGACGTATGCCGTGGCACTATAAACGACCAATTTATTGCTTTTTCGGTGTCACGGAACTGGTGCGCTCTTGAAGCCATACTCCTTGCGCCTGCGTCCTTGCTGGCCAGTCTGTTTTTCCGGTTGGCCTCTATTCGGCTTGAAAAGAATACATCTTCGCTTGCATCCTGAAGGTCATTGTCCTCAATCCAGATGCAAAACCGGTTTGTGCCATTTATGAAATCATGGCTGCCTGCAACGGGTCTGACAATTCGCTCAGCAAGTGAACGTGACGATGTTGGAATATCCTGTTGTTCAACAAATAGATTTCCACCATCTACAGGCTTGTTACCGTAGGTCATCATATTAAGCGCTGAGATAGGGCTTCTGCTGCCTGTTACTTCAACCTTGGGCGCGGCCACCAAATAAGCATTGATGTTATCCGCTTCCTTCACGACTGACCCACCATCATCAGCCAGTGAGAACAGCTTGCGCACTGGTCCGGCGTGATTAGAAATCGCCACAATCGCCACGGTCACACCCGCATTATGACTGGCAAGGTTCGCCCATTTGAAACTCGTATGCGCAAAGGCAATCTCGTGCCCTGTCTGGAAGATCAGCGGCCAGAGGATCGGCACCTGTTGCCCCTGACAGATCGAATTGGTCGACACAAAGGCCGAAACGGTCGGCGTGTGCAGCCCGTAATCGGCGGCCTTCATGAACCAGCCCGCGACATAATCCAGCGACTTCCAGCTTTTCGTGCGCCCGCCAAAAATGCGCTGCAAATCCTCTTTCTGTTCCGTGCTTTGCCACGTTGACCCCAGATAAGGCGGGTTGCCGCAGATATAGGTCTCGCCCCCTTCATTCGCGAAGTCGATCTGCGCCTGATCCTCTGGCTTCATGAACAGGTCATCGGCCTGAAACTTCACCCCCGTCCCCGTGGGCGGGCAGACCGACAGCCAGTCCAGCCGCAGGGCGTTGCCGCAGGTGATCCAGTTCTGCGCGTCCAGCGGCAGGAAATCGCGCAGCGCCTCTTTCTGGCCGCGATAGGTCACGTCGCACTGGTATTCCGCGATGATCAGCGCCAGCCGCGCGATCTCGGCCGAGAAATCGCGCAATTCGATCCCGCGATAGTTGGTCAGGGGAATGTCGGTGCGCCGCTGCGGCTCTCCCCGGCGCTTGTTGATCTCATGTTCCAGCCCACGCATTTCCTTGTAGGCGATGACAAGGAAATTGCCCGACCCGCAGGCGGGATCGAACACGCGAATCCTGGCCATGCGCGCCCGCAGATTGGCCAGCTTGCGCGCGTTGTCGCCCGCCGCCTCCAGTTCCGTGCGCAGATCATCTAGGAAGAGCGGGTTCAGCACCTTCAGGATGTTCGGCACCGAGGTGTAGTGCATGCCCAGGACCGAGCGTTCCTCTTCATCCGCGACGGCCTGGATCATCGAGCCAAAGATGTCGGGGTTGATCTGCGTCCAGTCGAGGCTGCCGATATGGCTGAGATACCGCTGCGCGATCCTGGAAAAGCGCGGCACATCGGTGCTGCCCGAAAACAGCCCGCCGTTCACATAGGGAAAGGTGTCGGCCCAACGGGGCAGCCTGGCCTCGGCACGTTTCGGAATGGCCGTGTTCATCGCGCGGAAAATCTCGCCGATGACCTGATGCGTGTTCGACCCGTCACGGTTCGCCATCTGGTCGATGGTGGCGGTGAACAGGTTGTCGCTGACGAAGATGTCGGTGTCTTCGGCGAAGAAGCAAAAGATCAGCCGCGCCATGAAGTGGTTCATGTCGTGGCGTTTCTCGGCGCTGCCCCAGTCGGGGTTGTCCTTGATCAGTTCGACATAGAGCCGGTTGAGACGGCTGGTCGCGCGGATATCAAAGGCGCTTTCGCGGATCTGCTTGACGGTGGAGATGCCGGCGAGCGGCAGGAAGAAGCCGAAGTGATCGGGGAAATCGGTGTAGCGACAGGCGATGGTTTCGCCGGTGGTCAGATCCTCGGCCTCAAGGTCGATGCCATCGGTGGCAAGGATGAACTTTGCCTTGGCGCGCGTGGTGGCGGGGCTGTCGCGCAACGCGGCAAGCGTTGCCGCGATGTCGCCCGGCGCGCAGGTTTTCAGGTGGATGTTGTTGGTCTGCAGGACGCCGCCGATGTCGGACTTGTTCGACGCGCCGGTACGCAGGCGCTTGATGGTGGTGTCCTTGTTGCCGAAGGCCATGAGGAAGGCATAGGGGAATTCGGCCGCGTCAAACGGTTGTTCGGCGAGTTCGGAAATAGCCTGTTCGATCTCCACCGGGTTCATAGTCACGCTCCACCAAATGCTGTGCATCATGGCTAAACGCTGGCGGCGGTGGTGGCAACGCCAAGCGCACTCGCGCCCGTGGAATTCCCGTTGGCCGGCCTTCGCGAAAACTGTGAAACCGTAAAATAGGCCCCCTCGCCCTTTAGGTTCTGAAGATCAGAATATCAACAATCCCGAATTTCGAACAACTGTAGACAAACAGGCGCAATCGCAAATCGTTTTACCAAGGAACCAGTGGAAATGACGAGGGCGGAAAGTCTGGCATTTCAGATCGGCTCGAGGCGGGTCAGGAGGTTATCCACATAAAAGCAACTCGACAGCAGGATACGTGGCGATCTTGGGGGTGTATGGCCGCAGAATTCCCTTAAGTGCTGAACTAAGAAAACCGCGTGACTATTACAAGCCTGACATTCTCTGTTTTCGGCTGCCCAGTTCAATCACGTGGGCGATCCAGAACTCGAGGTGAGGAAGACCACCATGGCGACGAAAAGCAAAATCGAAACACAAACGCTGAAGATCAAAGTCCCTGTCGACACGCTGGCACGGATCGACGCCGCCCGTATCGCAGCCCGCTACAGGACACGCACGGACTACATGATCGACAGCGCCTTGTGGGGTGCCCCTGTTCATCTGAGCGAGATCGCGCAGCACATCGGCGAACTCGGCCAGATCTGCAATTCAGTTCTGATGGACGACGAGGACAGCCCCGAACATGCCCGACTGGAGGGCGACGAGGCGAAGAAGGCAGTCCGGAAAATCATCAAAACCTGCGACGCCATATCGGCTGCATTGAGGAGGTGATATATGCGCCCCTATCTTGAATGGCACGGTGATTTGGATGTGGTGTTCAACTACATCATGAGGCCCGGCTCTGAGCCCCTCGGCGGCACGATCCCCAATCTTGGAAATCGCGATCTGAAGAAGCGGCTGAGCGATCTGTCCTCCTCAATTCCGGCCCCCAAGCCATTTCTTCACATGACCCTCTCATTGCCGGCAGGATATCGCGCAACCCGGAAGGTATGGCTTCGCCTCGTCAAAGCCGCGCTTCGCGCATTGGGCATGGACCCAAACGCAATGCCTTGGTTTGCCGCCCGACACAGTGATAGCACTTGCGATCACATCCATTGCGTGACGGCCCTGCAGGAATTCTCAGGCCGCAACATCGTGGTCACGGGAAATCGCGAAAAGAGTGAAGACATCCATCGAGAGTTGTGCCGGATGACGGGTTTGCCGCAGCCTGCCTATTTTGACCCCAATGCCGGTCCGCGCCTTTTGCCGATCACGCCCTCCCGCAACCTGACAAACGAGGACAAGAAACAGCTGCATGCCGACCTCCAGCACGTCTTTCTGAACCACCAACCTGGAAATCTCGAAGAACTGAACCTCCATCTCGCGAAGCGTCCAGGCGGCTTTCAGGGCATGGTTGCAGACACCGGCCATGGGACCACGTCGATCCTCTGGCAGAACCAAAGATCGGAATTCTTTTCTGGCGAACTCGGCGATGCATGGGCGCCGCGTTTCGTCTCAGCCCGCATGCGTTTCAGTCAAGCGCTGCGTGCCCTCCGCCATGACCTCGATCTTGGCAACCTTGCCGCCCTTTTCAACACCCCATCCATGGAGAAAACCCTTGCCGAAACAATCCGCATCATCCGTGCCTGTGGAACTCCCCGAAGTGACGGAAATCATCCTGAACCAGCTTTTGCAGACCGATCAGAATGTGACATCCCTGCACCCGCTGCTGGACCTATTGTCCCGCCCAGCGGACCAGAAGGAAACCTTGGGGGAACGGCTGGAGCAACTGCTGAACGACTTGATCAAAACGCTGAGCAACTTTCAAACGGAACTGGCGACCATGAGCGCCACGCAAGAGCGACTGACGAAGGCGATCGAAACATCGGAGAAACAGTCCAAAGAGCGGCTGACTTAGTTGGGGACAAAGCTGACCGAAATGATCGTCTCGGGATTCAGGCAGATCGAGGAACATTAGGCACGGATGGAGAGGAAGCTCGCCCGGATGCTGACGATGTTGCTACTGCCACTCAACTGACCTTCGCCTCACTCTTGGCTCGCGTCGATATCGCCGCGGCAAATTGTGCGGCAGGCTGGCGGATTAAGGCAATGCGCGGTCACCGCGGAGTTGCCATTGTGTTCGCGGATCAAAGCGCGGCGAAAGTAGGCCCTGCGATAGTGAACATAGCAATCGACGGGGCAGAAGTCAGGCTTTTCGAAGCTGCCTACCAGGCCCAGATCATGATGCCACAACTTGCGGATCCAGACGAAGAAATCGAAATCGAGTCGGATCAGGACGATGGGCCCGGTTTCTGACCGGGTGCGTAATCGCATTTGCACTGGAGTTAAGCATCGGGAATTCTGGGGGAATGCGCAATGTGCCATCAGTGACGAAGGTCAGCAATGCGGGAATTCTGCCGTTCACATCATCCGCCCGCAAACCCTTCGTCGTTGGAGTCGTTGCAATAGCACCGACTTGTAGAGCGGTGACCTGCCGTCCACTGCGCTAACCACTAACGGCAGCAATGCGCAAATAGCGGCCTTTGCGAAGCCGGGAACCTTAGTCGCCCTTCAAGACACGCTCGGTCTATACCGATCATATCTGCTAGGCGCCGCAAAAGGCGGGTTCAAGCTCTTATATGTCGAACCAGTTCGTCATTATTTGCCAGAAAGCATATAGACGCTATTGAATGACCGGCGTTGCATCACCACAATGTGTGTTATGTCCATGGTCGCCATGGCGTCCGACGTGAAGCTGGACCTGTCCATGCGGATCGTGCGCCACGGAGACCTCGCCAAGGTGGCGGTTGCCGCTGAGGTGTCTGTCGTCGCGGCAATGCCGTGCGCAGAGGATGGGCTGAGCCTGACCGTTGGCTTTGAAGCTGTGAATGCTCCGTCTTCTGACGGCCTCCAAGCAGCAGATAAGCATTCAAAGCGGCGGGCGTGGCCGGGGCGAAACGCGCTTGACACTGCGAAAAACCTGCTAACGTGGAAGGTGACGAAATGTGTAAACTTGCCCCGAAAAACCGGCTCGCCAGAGCTGGCTTACCGGCTTGCGCGGTATTTTGATCGTGCTCGCCGCAGCGTCCATGGTCGCCATGGCGTCCGACGTGAAGCTGGACCTGTCCATGCGGATCGTGCGCCACGGAGACCTCGCCAAGGTGGCGGTTGCCGCTGAGGTGTCTGTCGTCGCGGCAATGCCGTGCGCAGAGGATGGGTGTCCGTCAACGGTCGGGATTGTATGTGCGGAGGACCCGAGCGAAGAATATGGCGAAGACACTATTTGACGAAGTTAGAAGCGAACAAAATATCTTTTCGGCTTGGCGGCACGTGAAGCGCAGCGCTTTAACCTCCGGCAACGCCGATATTCGTGGCAAGGCCTCCGAGTTCGAGCATGCTCACCAGCGCCACCTTAAGCGTATTATCGGTCAACTACGCACGGGCAAGCTCTCCTTTGATCCTGTCGAGGGCGTCTTGAAGGACAAGCGCAAGCGTCTCGCAGCTGGTAAAGACCCACGTCCCATCGCAATATCGACAATACAGAACAGGGTCGTGCAGCGGGCAATCCTGCAGGTTCTACAGCCACGGCAGGCGCGCAACCTACGCGACCCGGACACTCGGTATGAGGCTGTTCGCGACGACAGGCTGGGACGCATCAACGACGTCAACCGAAGCGAATATGGCGTTGGAGGGTTGATCTATCCGCATGGCGGCGTTCGCCCCGCCATCGAGAAAATCATTACCGCGATGGACGATGGCGCGAAATTTTACTTCCAGTCCGACATTCAGGCCTTCTTCACCAAGATTCCGACAGACAAGGTGGTCGACTTCGTTAGAAGAGAAACTGGTGACGAAGCATTCGTTGGACTGTTCGCCACGGCTCTCGAAGTTCATCTGAGGAATGAGGACGAGCTTGTTGGCTATACGCACCTGTTCCCTAAGGGCGGAGTTGGCGTGGCCCAAGGGTCTTCGCTTTCAGCATTCGCGGGAAACGTGCTGCTTTACGAAATGGATCAGAAGCTAAACACTATGGGCGTGACGGCTGTGAGATACATCGACGATATTCTCATGGTAAGTGCAGACTTGGCTTCCATCGACGTTGCCAAGGCCTATGCGGAAAAAACGCTTACCAACTTTGGTTTCGGCCTCTATACGCCCGCAGACGGCGCGGAGAAAGCTGCCCAAGGGGAGTGCAGCAAGTCCATCAATTTCCTTGGCTGCACGCTTCAGCCGAAGAGATGTGTCCCCAGCAAGAAGTCCATCGAAAACATGAGGGATGGTGTCCAAGAGGCGCTTTCATCTTCGAAGGCTGCGATTAAGGCAGCGCTTGCGAAGGGCACCCTCCTCAATCCCAAGCATTCACAAAGCGCCACTTTAGATTCTTTAGGTAAGCGCATATATGGCTGGCAAAAATCCTTCGCCTTCTGCAATCAACGTCAACCCTTTGAGCACCTCGACGACTACGTTGCTAAACAGGTAGCGGACTACCATGCCATGGTAAGTCGGCTGCTTGGGAAGACCGATCATCGGGTAAAGGCGATGATACTTGGCGTCCCTTCGACAGCAGATATGTTCGACAACGCCCGGGAAAAAACCACGAAAAAAGAAGATTGAGCTTGCTGCCGTTTCGTTATTTCTCGCGCTCACTGCCATTAGTCCGTCGCACCGCGACCGTCCGCTTCCCGCCCTCCTGGTCGATGGACCCATCTATGCTGCAACCTGCATCTGGGTCTGCCCCGGGCTGCGGAGCGGTCATGCGCTGAGCTATCCATGAAGGGCAGTTGTGGGCCGATCGCGTTGTTGCGACGGCAAAAGGCCATTCCATCCTGCTGGATGCCTGAATGTCGGTGATGGCTCGAAGCCGCCATTGGAAATTTCTTTTCTGTTAGCGAACACGGCCTGGCGGGCGCGGTTCAACATATCTTAACTGAACAAGCCGGAATGTTGCGATCCCGAAAATGGATCGCAACTATAGAGCGTTCAGGCGCCTTAAAGATCCAGTTTCGATGGGGCGTCAGCACCTGTCCCGGCAATCGCGGCGTTGATCTGCTTGGCTGCCTCGATCCGGTCAGTGTCGCGCAGGGCATAATCCACAAGGGTAAACCGGATAAGTGTGTGGGACATCTGCTGCTTAAAGGCTACCTCATAGATCACCGAACAGCCGGTTACGACCGTCGAGGGGTCAATGATCTGAAACTGGGCCGGACCACCGCAGTTTTCCGGCATTGCGGTGATCTCGCCTGCGGCGATTTTTGTGCCATCAACACCGTGGATCCAAATGGCGCGATCAAAGCCGAGGTCCTTGTCGATCAAGGTCGGCTCACCGAACTCGTCGATCACTTGCTTGCGCAGGGCCTCAAGGCTTGGCGCTTCAGGCAAAGGGATGCCGAGGCTGCGTGAGACGGACACCGCGACATTACCCGTAGCGGCGGTCGATAATGACCCCTGCATGAATTCATACTTCACCTTGTCTTGGTAGGTATACGGGTTGTCATAGCCGTGGGTCTGAAACCCGTATTTGACATTCAGCCCGAGTTTTGTGCCACCACTCGTCACTGTCATCACACCTTCTTGCGGGTAAAGCGGAATACCCCTCGCAGTGGCAGTAGCGGCGATCTCTTCATAGCTTGCACCCGGGGCCAGATCGAGAATCCGATATGGATGGTCAATGGTGATCGTGGCCGGATCGACTGCCAGTGTCAGGTCGAACGAAAAGGCCGGGGACGCCGCAAGAATGGCCGCTACGACCATCGGTAGGCGACGCAGGTTGAATTTCAGATTCGTTGCCGAAAATCTTGGGGTCATGCACGAGGTCCTTAAAAAATTGGTTGCCGAATGGGATGCGGATGGGGCGTGGCTTGGCACGTGCTACGTTAAGCACCGCGATGAGGGAACGATAATCATTGGCCTGTGACGAGGCGGAAAATGGAGACCGCGCGGTCGTATTTCAGGTTCCGGGCGAGGGTGACCACCTTGGCTCCATAGCGAATCCTGACCCGATACCGCCGTTTGGCCGACGATGCCGCGAGGGCGACTGACGCCCCGGCGAGGGCTGACGTGGTGGCATTCGCGAGGGTTCCGATGGCTGCCACCGACGCCCCTGCAACGCCGGTGCCACCGATGATGAAACCCGGCTGTCCGACGTAGGACACGGACTTATCCATGGGATTGTCGATCAGGACTTCGGATACGCGCGCCAGATCATAATCGACGCCATCTTTGATGATCGATGCTGGCGTGAAGGTGAAGCCTTGCGTTTGAAAAACTTTGTAGACCACGAAAGCAAGCACGCCGAACAGGCAAATCGGGATGAACCACAAGAATGCCGGAAGAACGGACAACAGCACCAATAAAATGATCAACGTCGAAACAGGCAAGACAAAATAGGCAGCCCACGACAGACCATCGCCCTTGAACTTGATGTGCCGCTTTTCGCCCTCATTGGTGACCGTATATCCAAGATCGTATCCCGCCTGTTTAACCATCTGCTACTCCTGTGAATTATTATTCGCCGCGCACATAGGTGCGGGCCGCAGCACCCTTTCGGGTGCATGTGTTGGTGGTGATTTTGGCCGCTTCGGCGAGGAGTCAGGCGGATCAGACCTCAGCCAGACAAGCGCCCGACCATGGGCCTGCCGTCAATCGTTCAGCCGTTTGCATTCGAAGGTATCGCCACTCGCGGGTGAGTGCCAGATCAGGGAGTCAGCCGTAACGTCAAACATGGCAAATCTGTATCCGTCTGTCATCTCTGCGCCCCAGGCATCGTCAGCAATTTTCTCGACACTCTTGACGTTAATCTTTTGGCCGCTCACGACATACGTCGATCCATCGAGGCTAAAATGCATGATTTCGCAGTCCCATTTTCCAAATACGGGCACGTTTGTTTCGGCCATAGCGCCTGAGGCACATGCAAGGGCAACGATACAGGCAGCGGAAAATTTCAATCTCATTTCTAGGGCCCTCTTGAGCGAATGGTTCTGAAAAACAATTACCAAGCGCAGAGCTTGGCGTTGGCGTTGGTCCAACAGGCGCCATCCCGGGTAAGCTTTCCCAAAGGATCATGGGCACGGTTTTCCCCGAGAATACCGTTCCAATGTGCCGATGCCTTTCCACCGCCTTCGACATAGACATAAGCAAAATGCTTGCCGCTTTCGCCGGTGATCTGAAAACTGCCATCGCCGCTCCCCAACGGGGCGAAATCGCATGGGCCATCGATGTAGGTCTTACCCTCGACCTGCAGGAGACATTTCGCCGGGCGCGCCTGCGCGGGTAGTGCCGCGAACAGCACTACAAAGCTTGCGAAAATTGAAAGTGATGGCTTGTTTTTCATAACTGAATCCAATGGTTAACAGGTTCGCGGCAACGTTAGAGAAACGTCGCACAACTTTCGCGAGACAGAAATACCCTAAAAAGGTGGTAGCCATTGCGCCAACTCGTCCGGCATGCCAAGTTGTCGTCGCGGATGGCAAATTCTGTCCGTGGGGCGTGGAATCCCCTTTGATGCGTAGCTCGGTCGTTTAGCGGCCGGGTGACCATTGCGTATGTCCAAGCGAAAGCCAAAGGCAATGGTGCCTCGGGCTACGCACGAGGATTCCAACATCCGGCTTTGACCGGGCCGCCTCTAGAGTGTGTGGAGGCGAGTATATGTTTATCAATTTTCAGTTCTGTCCGCGGCCCACCCGCGCGAACGGTGATCATCCTCTAAACGGCGCGCATGCCGAACTTGTAAGCGGCCATGCGTCAAAACTTGGCTGGCGCACTGCTTCGGATGTGCGTTTCAGCCAATCAATCAAGACAGACGCAGCGCTAGACTTGACGCCTTTCGAGGCTACCGAGACTGCATATCAAGCTCGGTTGCCTTTGCCTTCCCTCTCTCCTCGCGAGAAGGAAGTGCTGGTATGGGCAGGCCGTGGAAAATCAGCATGGGAAACCGCGCGGCTGCTTGATCTTTCAGAGTCGACCGTCAAAACCTATATCCGCAACGCCTGCGGACGCCTTGGGGTAAAGAACAAAACCCACGCGGTCGCCATCTGCCTCACGCATGGCCTGTTTCGGATCTGACCACCAAAGACGGCCTGATCGCTCCATTCTTCACGGTTTGTAGGACGTGTCGCGCTCCAGAAACTCTGCCATGACCCTGCGGATTACTTCCGGACGCGTAGGCAAGTCTTCTTGCGTCCGGCGATACTCATCAATGGCTGCGATCATCGCGGGCTAAATCCGGATCATCACCGGTTCTGAGCCGGTCGGCGGGCGGCCCATTTTCTTTTCCGAGTGGACACGCTTGTTCTCAGGAAGCTGCTCGATCTTCAGATTACATCATTATGACTCGAACAAACCACGGCAAGAGCGGTAACTCGCGCCCGAGCCCTAACCAAGCCATACTTTCTAGGACCCAACATGGTGATTGCGAAAGCCGTATTGGCACGGTTCGCTGAACTGGCCCGAAAATAAGACACGCGGACAGGTTAGACGAACGGTCATGTCAATGTGCGGGTCCAGCACCGAACCGAGAGAGCAGTCTGCGGAAATTGGCGTCGCTGTCGTCTCCCTTCCACCGGTTGGCGAACCAGCACACGACCTGAATATTCCCCTTTTCGTAACCGAGGTCGCTGTCGATCCGGTCCGGCGACGCCTTCATATCGGAATCCGCGATGGCAGGTGGCAGGTCGAGAGGCAGGCCTGTTAAAGCACAGAGCCCTTTCTGCGCGTGAATGAGTTCGGCCACATGAGCTTCGAGCTCTTGGCGGCCCATCGAAGTCGACTTTGGCTTAACGCGTCGCTCCACAATCTGGCCGTTGGCGCCCGATACGGTGGAGAGAATGTTGCCCGCAATTTCGTAGGCTGCCATCTCTGCGGGACCATAGCTGGAAATTGGTCCATTCTTTGATGTTCCTTCGGCCCGGTTACCTCTCGACCAACTTCCAAGCACCCAGAGGAAAGAATGTGCATCGATCAATCGTAGCCTGGGATCATCTAAGGCCTCCTCCAGCATAGGGCGAAGTCCGTGAACGATCCGCAGGAATCCCGCATAATTCTCCCAGCTGCATTTCTGGACCAGTGGGTAGTCGATCCCAAGTTCAGTTAATCCGGCTTGCAGCCCTCTGGGACGCAACGGCGTGAACCTGTCAATATTTTTGAGAAAGAAGAAATACCCGATCAAGGGATAGTTGCGGCCGAAAAGGTCGACGGCTACAGAAAAGAGGTTCGCATCGGCAGCTGTATTGGCCTCGGCATAGAGGGCGAGAAAGAAGCCTTCCATCTCCGCGGTGCGACGTTCGCCGAGAGCTTTCTCGAGGGGAAATTGTGCGCGTGTGTCGGGACCATTGCGATCATCTATCGTCAGCAAATTGTTGCCTGGAACGGTAATGGCCTGCACCATCGCGGTAAGGATCTTCCCGCTTCCAACGTCGCTTGACGTCCAACTTTCGCTGCCCATGCGCCGCCTCGCGATCGCGTGATTCCGGGCCTTGTAGCCCTCTTCCCCATCAAGCACGCCCTGCCGAAAAGAGACGAAGTTCCGCCCGCCGACTTCGTTGACCGCCACGATTTCACGGAAAAGTTCAAGCGCATCCGCGAGGATGGCGTGGGACACTGGAGGTTCTGGATTATCGATCATGGAGACCCAGCCAAATGTGGATTTCGTGGAATATGCCGTGCAGCGCCGTTTTGCGCAATGCCTACGATCAGGAAGGCCAGTTCGACGAAGTCAGCCAACTCAGTTTTCAGACACCTTGGTAAGAAATAGAGTATCGGCACTGTAGTTCACGCGACCGCAGCTCAATCCTGAACGCTGTTTCCGCCGACCTCATCATCTCGCATGGCATGCGAAAACCGCCAGCGTTCAATCGATGTCCTCTCTCCATGCTTCCAGAAAATCCGCCAATATCCGCCGCATCGCCTCCGGGCGGGTCGGGACATCATCTAACGTTCGTCGATAAGCATCAATCTCACTGATCATCTCGGGTTCCATTCGGATCATCACTCCCCGCCCCGGGCTCGACCCGGGGCCTCTCTCCCCCCCAATCACCAAAGCGCGGAATCAAGGTGCCGCAGGCACCGCCGCGCAGCGCCCGTCCGCCCCGTCGCACCAAAGGTGCGCCGCTTCACCTCGGCACGCCTCTGGCGTGACGGGCGGGCGCTTTTGCAACGCCTCAGTTCCTTGAAAACGCGGGGGTATTTGGCAGACATAAACTGCCAGCCAACACCGCAGCAGCGCCCCCCCGGCGGACAGGTGCTGTGCGGCTTGGGGTTGCGCGCAAATGTAGTTTCTGACTATTGATTGATGCTCAGAAGCTTTTGAAGCACTAAAGCCCCATTATCGCGCGACTTCGGTGTTCGATATTAAGTCGTTATTCTTCTTCGTTGATGTCGTCTTGCTGTGAAAACGCCTTGCCCTGCTTAATTCGCAGCCCGTCACGGTACAGCATGGGAATCTTGTGATTAGCACCGAACTCCTCGAGAAAGCCAACGTCTACCAATGATTGTACGATAGTCGCGTAATTTTCCAAATTACCAATAGTGTCTTTGAGGGTGGCAGGATTGTGCTCTGACTTGCCATCCCGAAAGTTCTCGATGATCGGAATTAGCTCATCTGCTTCTGCTAGAAGTGTATCTTGCACCCTTTGTTCAGACAATTGAGTGAATGCTCTTTTTACCGACTCAGCTTCAATTATCGGCCCTCGGCCCGGCTCAATTTGCCTAGATTCCCGATGCTCTCTTCTGAGTTGAGAGTCTTTAGCCTTATTAAGTAAATCAATAAGGTTTCTAGGAGGCCTATTGTTGTTTCCATCACGGATTCGGCTCATAATCCAGCGTTCCGTTGATGGCTTGCGATCCCCTACATCAATCTGGTTAGGGAACAGTACTGACAGAACCCTCCCCTCATCTGCGCCTTGGCCAATAAAATCAATTAATTCGTCATCTTGAAGTAGCCGACGGGTGATCATGCTCCAAAGATCCTCGTCGTCCCAGACAATTTCGATCCTTCTTGAATTAATATGTGTAAGGTTAACGAAACCACCTTTGATAAGTCTTCGAAACAAATCCTTTCGCAGAAATAGCTTGAGCCGTATACTTTGAAAGCTGGTTAGATCAAGATAACATCTTAGTAGAGCACGAAGCGCTGGAACCTCAATTTTTGGGCTCCCAGCGAAAGCCTCATCTAGGCGATCGAACAGAACCCAAATCCCAAGGTCTACTGACGCAACGGCATCATTCAGTACTTTAAGATATTCACCATTGTATATTATTGAGCCTTTTTCCTTCTCAGAGCCAAATTCAACCCTTGGGGTGACTACAGGCATGCCAGATTCTGTTAAAGTAAATTGAGTTTCAAAAGCCTTCGGCGTCATCATTCTTTGAATAATGCCGTACAGCCTTCCGAAAATCGTCTCCGGAGAAACGTCCGTTGCAGCCAAATCAAGGTGCGTGAGTGTATCATAAAGATGACTAATTTCGGGATTATAATCCTTAGAGTAAATATCGATGATCCAATTTCCAAGTAAAGAAAATATGTAAGCCTTCCAAAAGGTTCGATATTGATCTTCGGTGAGTTCTGGGCCTGAAAGTAATCTTTGGAAAACCGGATCGCCATGCGGGTTAAAAGCGTCGACTATTTCAATGTCTTCCAACTGCGGGTAGGCCCGATAGTTACGTTTTAGAATTCTGTATATCGCCGTTTTACCTGTTCCCTTATCACCCGAAATGATGTCGCCAGTGTCAGAAATGACAGAGCGAAATGTCTCCGTTTCTATGAAATACTTTTCAAGCTCATTATCAAATTCAGCAACGGAAGCGCCAAGATTTACTTTGCGGAGAATTTCACGTGCATTTGCCATAATCGCTCAACCTCTAATGGAACTTCTAACATGTCGACGATTTTTCTTGTCTGCGCAAATAGATTAGCACAAGTCCCTAATATTAAATCTAGAGTGTATTTCTCTGCACCCCCCAAACCTTACAAACCCCCCTCACAAACCTTGCACGCCCCCCACACGACAGCCCCATATCCCGGGCGATCATCGCCGCATGGGTGCGATTTTTGGCGCTGACCCGCCCCCAAAGGTGCGCCGCAGCCCTTTCGCAGGTCTCTGGCGCGAAGCCCTCTGCGCGGTGCCTGTCCGAAATTAAGACAGGCCCAATTGCGTATTCACCCTCCGACCTGACGGCGTCGTTGGGACATGGGATAGTGTCGCACGATTGACTGCACAACATGGGCGGCGTCCTCTGCCACGCCGAGGAACCGACCGGACCCCCACGTGTGCAACCAGCCAAGACCCAGAAAATAAACGCCTTTCTCAGTGCAGACGCCGCGCTGATGCACGGGCCGGCCGCGCGAGTCGAGGCAATCGACCTTCAACCAATCATAATTCGGGCGGAACCCGATGCACCAAAGAACCGAGGTGATGCCCTCCGCCACAGCGTCGATCTGCGTGATCTCGGCCTTGGGGCGCCACACCTTTTCAAAAGGCGGCTCTACCGGTGCCTCAATACCCTCACGCGCGATAAAGTCGTCGATCATGGTTCGGATCCCGACATAGCTTTTGTCGGCGGCATCAAGATTATCTGCAAGATCGGGGAGAAAGCGAATGGTCGCCCCGTCCATATCCGCGACCGACCCGTACATCTGCAGCCCATCCAGCGCAAAGCGGCGCAGGTCGATCTCGTGACCGCCATCGCGACCGGACATATAGTGGTTGGTTTTCGCCTCGGTGCCCTTCGGGTCGGGTTGCTGGTCGATGGTGATGTCGTAATAGCCCATCTGATGCAACCAGTCCGTCGCATCCTTGCCGCGATACCAGCGCGGGCTGCGGGGCGCCGGCCCCACCGCAAGGCGCACGTCGCGGCCCGCGATGATCATATCCTCCATCATCTGGACACCTGATTGCCCTGTCCCTACAACAAGACAGGTGCCATCAGGAATGTCCGAGGGGCGTCGATAGAATTTTGAGTGAATTTGACGGATCGAGGGATCGAGCCTGTCCGCAAAGGGCGGCGTTATGGGCAGATCATACCCACCGGATGCGATGATGACATGATCCGCCGTCCACAGCCCCTGATCGGTGTCCACTTCAAAGATGTCGTCAATTTTTTCCACGCGCTCGACCGTCACCCCTTCGCGTAGCGGGGCCTCAAAGCTGTTGCAGAACCCTTCAACATATTCAACGATCTCATCCTTGAGCATAAAGCCCTCGGGATCGTCGCCTTGATACGGAAAATCAGGCAGTTTGCATTGCCAGTTGGGCGTCACAAGGCAAAAGCTGTCCCACCGGTCCTCTTTCCATGCGTGAAAGCGTTTGTACCGCTCCAGAACGACGTGATCGATCCCAGCCTGGCACAGGTAGTAGGATGCCGACATGCCCGCTTGGCCAGCCCCGACGATCAAGACAGCGACATGGGTGCGGGCGTGCGGTATCAGCGTATGGACAGGCATGTGACAATCTCCTGAGGATCAAAGCGGGACACGGCAGCGGCGATTTTGGCGGCCTGCGCGTCAGCGGATGAACAGCGAAACCCGAACTTGGCTTCGACCCGCTGCGCAGCAAGCTCAAGCGCCACTCGGCTCCGCTCGTGAAATTCGGCCACCTTGTAGCTTTCGCGCGCCGTCAGATGGTCGTGGATGACAGTGGACGGGGAATAGCAATCTTCCTCTACCCCATCAGGCCAGCGGATGCGGAAAATGGCTTCAGGCATAGGCAATTTCCTTTGCGGGCGGCAGGCCAAGATAGGGCTGCGCGGCGTGGTCCCAGATGGGGTGCTCGTCAACGCCGTCCGACAGGCTCAGGACTGAACCTGCGGTAACCGCGCCGATAACCTCGGCCCCAATGCCCCGCGCGTGAAAGCGTGACAGAACCGCGTCAACATTTGCAGGCGTGGCCGTCAGCAGAAAGCCAAAGCTGGGAAAGGCGGTCATCCAGCGGGTCAGATCACCATCGGGCGGCGTGATCTTGGCAGGGTCGATGCTGATCCCGACGCCCGAGCATTCCGCCAGCATCAACGCCGTGCCCGCGATCCCACCCTGACTGATGTCCTTTCCAGCCGTGACAAGACCAGACTCGGCCAGGAGCGGCAGAATTTCCATATCGCCGCGCAAACGGTCGTGCGGCGCGTCGAGAAAGGCGGGGAAGTTGCTAGTCTTCCCCGCATATCCACCGCGCCGGTCGGCGCATGCAATCACCACGTCGCCGGGGCCTGCGTCAAAACTGGTGATCAACGCGCGCGCCCGGCCCCAGATTGCAGCGGCAAGCTGTGGCTGCTCGGTGCGCAGGTTGGTGTGGCCGCCGACAATCGGAATGCCATAAGCCGCCGACGCCTCCTTCATCCCGCGCAAGATTTCAGCCGCTGTTGCTGCATCGGGGGCCCAAAGCGCGTTGGTCACCGCAATAGGCCGACCGCCCATCGCGAGGATGTCGGACATGTTGACCATCACCGCGCACCATCCTGCAAACCAAGGGGCGCTTGCGACGAAATCGTTCATGAACCCTTCTGTCGCCATCAACTGCCAGCCGTCACCATCCGCGATGGCTGCAGCATCGTCGCCGGGGCGACCAAAGCTGTCTTGGGTCAAACCAAGGGCCGCACAGGCCACGTCGATGTCACGCTTGCCCGTTACATTCGGGTTCGTGGCAAGACTTGCGGCAAGAGCGGCGATGTCTGTCATCCCGTGGTCTTTCGGGTCAGGGCCATCCACCCGCGAGCCGGGTCCTCAATGGCGGGATATTTGCTCAGATCGGCCCGCATCTTCATATGCGGATGCCCGTGCAGGTCCCGCTGACCCAGCGATGTCCAGTTGAGTTTCTCGAACAGCGGAACGTTTTGCATCTGCACAAAGGCCAAGAAAAGCTTGCACCCGCGACCATGCGCCGTGCCAACAGCCAACCTGATCAGCTCTGCGCCAAGACGCCCGACACGGCGGTATTCGGGGGCCACAGCCAACCGCGAGCCCCACCAGACGTCTTTGTCGGCCTCGTGAATGCGAACCGTGCCCACAACCTCATCCGCTTCCGAGGCCATTGTCGACACGGCAACCAGAGGCAGGGCGTGGCGGTCGATCTCATCGCGGTCGTGATCTGCGAAAATGCCCTGTTCCGTGACGAATGTCCGGTGCCGCAACGACGCCGCCGCCCCGATTTCCCAAGGCGCTGTCGCCTGCCTGATCAAGAACTCGGGGGTCACAAAGGCTGCGGGGCGCTCGATGATCATGACGAGGCCTCCTGCAAGGCGGGCCGCTTGAACTTTTCAAAGGCCGACAGCGCCGAACAGGCCCCGCAGCGCCCACAACCGGCCTTTATATCCTCAGCCCGCATGCCCCGATCGACGATCATCTGCGACAATGGCCCCAGAATTCTGTGCATAAAGGCCGAGCTGGGCGCCGGGTGGCTTTCCAGCGGTGTGCCAGAGACAGGCACAAAGGGCACAACAAACGGATATACCCCAATGGCGGTCAGGCGTTCACACATCGACAGGATGGCCTCTTCGGTATCCCCCAACCCTGCAAGGATATAGGTCGACACCTGCCCCCAGCCGAAAACCTCGACCGCTGCGCCGAAACTGTCGAAATACTTTTCAAGCGACACCTGCGTCTTGCCGGGCATGATCTGCTGACGCAACTCCGGGGTGACGACCTCAAGATGCATGCCAAGGCTGTCAATCCCGGCCTCTTTCATCCTTCGGTGCCACGCGTCATCCTCTGGCGGTTCGCACTGCGCCTGTAGCGGCAGATCAACAGCGGCGCGGATCGCCTCGGCGCTCTCTACCAGCACCTTGGCCCCACGATCCTTGCCCGCAGGCGTGCCGGTCGTCATGACCATGTGTTTGACCCCGTCCAGTTGCACGGCGGCGCGGGCAACCTCGGCCAATTGGGCAGGGGTCTTATGCGCAATCGTGCGCCCGGCGGCGAGGCTTTGGCCAATCGCGCAGAACTTGCAGGTCTTCTTGCGGCTTTCATAGCGAATACAGGTTTGCAGGACGGTGGTGGCCAGAACATCCTTGGCGTGCAACTGCGCAATATGTCCGTAGGGCACGCCATCGGCCGTGGACAGATCCAGAAACTTGGCCCGCTTCGGGAATTCCACATCCGCAAAAAAGGCACCGTCCTTCATCACGCGGGACCGGCCGTTCGCATCCGGCGCTTCGACCAGATAGGGCGAGTCAAAGGCGCTTGCCGTATGAACCGGGATCATCACGGTCATGCCGCTGATCGTTACGGCCTTATGGTCCGTCGGCCCGGCACCGCCCCGGCGGCTGTCCGCCCCAGCCTTGGGATCGACAAGGCGCATGCCGCGCGTTTGCAGGTCGTTGATGATATCTCCGGTTTGCATGTCAGTCCTCCAAGGGGATCGGCTGAAATTGCGCGCCTGTGCCTGTCGTGTGGCGGGCCGGCGTCAGGTCGGTGTTGTGATTTAAGGACAGCAGTTCGGGCCGGGCGTAATGCCCCACCGAATCCATCATCCGCTTGCGCTTGGTCACAAGCCCGAGGTCAAGATCACCGTATAGGATGCCTTCGCCTTCGGTCAGCGGGGGCACGACATGGCGACCCTCCGGCGTGATGATGCAGGTCATGCAACCATCGCGCAGCGCCTTTTGCAGGGCAGGATCGGGTGTCACGCTGTCAATCTGTTCATCGGTCAGCCAGCCGGTTGCGTTCACAACAAAGCAGCCCGATTCCAGCGCATGGTGGCGCATGCTGACTTCGATCTGCTCGCCAAAGACGGGCCCAACCAGCGATCCGGGGAATTGCGCAACGTGTATTTCCTCGTGCTGGGTCATCAGGGCATAGCGGGCCAGCGGATTGTAATGCTCCCAACAGGCCAATGCGCCCACGCGTCCCACACGGGTCTCCACAACCTTCAGGCCCGCGCCATCACCCTGCCCCCACACCATACGTTCGTGATAGGTGGGCGTGATCTTGCGCCGCTTGAGAAGCAGCGTGCCATTCGCATCAAAAATGAGCTGCGCATTATAAAGCGATCCGTGGTCCCGCTCGTTCACGCCAAGCACGACAACCACGCCGTGATGCGCACAGCGCTCCGCGACACGTCGCGTGTCGTCAGACGGGACGGTTACAGCCTGCTCATACAAATGCAGGTGCGGCTTGCCCTGTTGGCACGGCGGCAGAACAAAGGAAAAATATGGGTAAAACGGGACAAAGGTCTCGGGGAACACGATCAGATCGGCCCCGTTTCCCGCAGCCTCGTCAATCGCGTCAAGCACGCGGGCCATTGTTTTCTCACGGCTGGTCAGATCGGGGGCGATCTGGACTGCAGCCGCCTTCACGCTGCGGGACATGTGATCCCTCCAAAACAAAAGGGCCGAGGCAATCATTGCCTCGGCGCTGTTGGCTTACACGGTCCAGGTGTCGACGATGACCGCATTGTCGCGCACATGCAAAAGCTTCAGGTCGAGAACGTCCTGAGGTGCTATCGGAATGATGCCGGGCAGCAGCGATGGCTCGCCATGGCCATAAAGCGCCTGCAACGCAAAGCGGCAGGCATAGACCTTGCTGCCCTCGGCCATGAACTTCTTGAGGTTGTCCGCAAAGTTCTGGTGGCCCGGAAAGGCCGCGTCGCCCAGCGTCGGAAAGCCGCGCTGAAGACCCAGCGTGACACCCGGACCATAAAGCAGAATTGATGTCTCGAACCCCTTGCGCGCCAGACGGATCGCATTGAGCATATTCACCAACCCGATAGACCCTTCAAAGGCAACGGTGTGAAACGTAACCAGCGCCTTCTGGCCCGGTTCGGCTTTGACGTCCTCAAATACCTTTTCTTCATAGTCGACGAAAAAGTCGCCGTCCTTGTGCTTCTCTTGCGTGACTGCTGGCATGTGTTCGCTCCCTTGGATGTCAGGCCACTGCGGGCCAATTGATGTTGAGCAACCATGGAAGCGCCGCGATCATACATTCAATTATCAATTCAATTATGCATACAATTTTTTTCCTCATCGCAGAATTTCTGCTATTTTTGAGCAGTTCAGCATAGAAAACGGCCGCCTGACTAACGCATTTCCACGATTGTACGGCTCAATACATACAATCCACTTCAATGCATGCGCGCACGGCGCTAAGGTTTTTCCATGACAGACTGGACACCGATTCTCCGCCCCGGAGGCCTGCCGCGCTATATCCAACTGGCCGACGCAATCGGCACAGCCATTGCCAATGGCACGCTGCACGACGGGGCACGCTTGCCCCCGCAACGCATGCTGGCCAAGCGCCTCGGCATAGATTTCACGACGGTCTCGCGCGGCTATGCAGAGGCGCGGCATCGCAGGCTGGTCTATAGCCATGTCGGTCGCGGCACCTTCGTCATCGGCAAGACGCTCGTCGATCCGCAGCGGGAACAGCGCCGCGCCGCCGATATGGATCTGACCATGAATTTGCCGCCAGAAACCGAAGACCCGGTGCTGCTGGCGCGAATGCAAGCAGGCATGCAGACCGTCACTGCCAATCTAATCGACTTGTTGCGATACCAATCCTCAACCGGCGGCCAGATCGACAAAGAAGCCGCGTCAAACTGGTTGTCGCTGCGCGGACTGGTGCCGTCACTCGACCGGATCGCCGTCACGCCCGGCGCTCATCCCACGATCGTCGCGATTCTGATGAGTTTGGCCAAACCCGGAGATTGCGTGCTCTGCGAAGACATTACCTATCCCGGCATCCGCACCATCTGCGCGCGGCTCGGATTGCGCCTTATCGGTCTGCCCGGCGATGCCGAAGGCATTGATCCTGATGCGCTCGATACGGCCATTCGGAACCATCGGCCCAAAGCGCTCTATCTCAATCCGACGCTCAACAATCCGACGACGCGCACCATCTCTCTCGCGCGGCGTCAGTCTATCGCGGATGTGCTCCTCGCCCATCGTTTGCAGCTGATCGAAGACGACGCCTATGGCTTCATTCCGCCCCAGCCCCCCGCACCGCTGGCAAGCTTTGCGCCGGATCTCGTCTGGCATATCGGCGGGCTCGCCAAATGCATCGGGGCCGGTCTGCGGCTGGCCTATACGGTCGCACCGTCCAGCCATGCCGCCCGCGAACTGGCCCATCAGATCAAGATCATCTCTGTCATGCCCTCCCCCTTGATGATGGCCCTTGTGACCCGGTGGATTTTGGACGGCACCGCAGATGGCATCAGACGTTTCATCCGCGACGAGAGCCAGAAACGCCAAGCCATCGCAGCCGAGGTCCTCGCAGGCTACCAATTCGAAGCGGCACCAAACGCCTTCAACGTGTGGCTGCACCTGCCCCAAGGCGTCACGCGCGCCGACATCATCGGACGCATGGCCGGCACCGGGGTCGGCCTCATGCCCTCAGACGCGTTTACCGTGTCCGGAGTACCCTCCGAAGCGATACGGGTCTGTCTGGGGGGGCAAATCAAGCAAAGCCAACTCCGGGATGCCATGGGCCTGTTGGCCTACCTCATGTCGAGCCAAACCTGAAACGCCTCCCTCTCACGCCTAGCCCCTCCATCGCAATGCCGCGCCAACGCACCACCCGTCCGTTCCGCCCGGCTCACATCCACTTTTCAGCCAACCGCGCCAGCGCAACCGGTTCCAAAACGTTCATAAAACCCCACGGCCATCTCCCGCGACAGGCTTTGAGAGCCACGCGCCCAACCCTCAACCCGTCACTCCTCTGCCAATCAGGACTGCCCGCTGAATGACGCCAGCCATAATCTATGCGGCTCGCTTCTGATCTCCGTTCTTCCACAACTAAATGAGCCGCCGCTCATTACTGCGGCTGGCCCAGATCCAGCGCAATCAAATGCGCCACATGGTCCGGCCCACATGACAGCTTCTGTGCGACCTTGCTTTCAGGCGTCACCACCCGCCAGAATGGCACAACCTCTTCGATCCGTTTACCCTCTTCAAGGTCGCGCAAGCTTACCTCTGCGACCACGCGAAGATATATGGCTGTTGTCACTGGGCACATCGACTGCGCCCCTGCTTTGCGGGCCAACTCGTTGCGAAGCCGTGCAATCGTCCGCGTTTCGCCCTTGGGGATCTTTGCGAGATACGTGGCAACATCACCCGGTGACGAGATTAGCATCGTCGTCCCAGCCTTCACCCCTGCAAAATCGCTGTGGAGCATGACAATATGCGGCGGCTTTGCAGCGCCAAACCGTTTGCGCCAATCTGTCGGCTTCTTTGCCATCTACTGTTCCTCAACTCGGGCTTTCAACTTGGCCAAATACGTGGTCGCGAACTCCGTCGGATCAAACAACAAACGAGCCATAATCCGCCCCAAAGGAGAGGGAACAGTCACACGTTCGACCACTGCGATGCGTGTGCCCCCTGAAACCGGTTCCAAAAGCGCCTGCCACTCACCGGAGTAGCCAGCATCCGACGTGAAGCGCAACGATATCCGATCCGCGGACATGTCGTCGGCAACAAAGTCGATCCGCTCCCCGCGCGATGTCATCTCGAACCATCCCGTCTCTGTCCGTGTGACAGTGCCCAAATCGCGCCATTCTGGTTGTGTCTCCACATCTGCAATCACCGCAAGCACCAGATCAGGCGGCGCCGCAATGGTTGTTTCCGCGCGACCTTCGCGCGTTGCCGGCAAGAGCCACCCAATCAAGAGGATCAGGACCACGAGCAGTGCCACTGCGACAAGAGACAAGATCAAGATTCGCATATACGTGCCTCCAAATCGTTTCCCTTGAGTATATCGACCCGTGCGAACGCTCAGAAGTATCTCAATATTTCTTTATTTCTTTCAGATGGTTACACTGCTTCTTAGCTTCCACAGGTCGCAACCATCGTCTTCATGACGCAAGAAACAGCGAACCCGGCGGGTTACTCCGCCGGGCCCTTGGGGAGACCCCGATCCTCAGAACGGGATCACCTCCTCGCGGTCGGCCAGCTCGGGATTTTCACTCTCGGCCGACTTCGGGCGGCTTCAGGCAAGTCGACCTTCTCAGCGATGATCTCGCGGCCGTAGCGGTCGTTCCCCATGCGGGAGGTCCATCCAGCTCGCAGTGGATGCGCCCCTTGAAGCACGTGATGCGATGCCAACCGGGCGTCAAGTTTCCACTTGCAAACTGCTCATTACCTTTGAAGGGTTAGGGAACACTAACTTTTGGCGTTTCATGATGACCGACTGCGGCCAGAGATTTAGGATGCCTGTTATAAATGGAACAAGACGTAACAAGGAGCGAACCGACAGTTTCCGCTGAAACCCTCGCCAAGTGGCAGTTTTTGGTTGATCAGATTTCTAAGATTGCAGACGTTCCAGCAACGCTGATCATGCACACGCGCGAACAACAGCACAGTGTTTTTGTAAAAAGCGCAGGCAATATCAACCCCTATCTTAAGGGGCAATCCTTCCAACTTCACGACAAGTTGTACTGTTCTGGCGTGTTCCAACGAGACGGTGAACTCTGCGTCGAAGACGCCACGCAAGACCCGCATTGGCATGACAATCCTGACATGGAGTTCGGGATGAGCTTTTATGTCGGGTTGCCGCTTAAATGGCCGGATGGTTCGAATTTCGGCACCATCTGCATGCTGGACCGGTTCACAAATCAGCGTGCGTTGCAGTTTCGCGAGGGGTTGCGGCACTTTTGTCAGATTATCGAGGACGACTTGGCCATGCTTGAGGAAATCGAGCGGCGGAAACGGGCAGAGGCGCGTTTGCAGAAAGAACTGGACTTGCGTGAAGACCTTGTTGAAGCACGAACAAAAGACCTGGAGGAGGCCAACACTGCGTTGCGCGTGCTTTTGAAAGGTGTCGAACGATCCAAAACAGAAATCGAGGAGCGTGTCGCGCAGCAGATCAAAGGGTTGGTCTTGCCGCATGTTTCGCGGTTGCGGCAGTTGAATGCAGATGACGAGCGCGCGCGCTCATATCTCGACACCCTCGAAGCGAATCTCAAAAACATCACGTCGGCATTTTCGGGAAAGTTGGCTGTGGCTTTGGAGAGGTTGACGCCAACGGAATCAGAGATTGCTCAATTGGTCGCACAAGGGCGCAGCACAAAAGAAATCGCAAAGACCCTGTCCCGCGGCACCAGCACAATTGATTTCCATCGCAACAACATCCGACAGAAACTTGGCCTGACCCATGGTCGCAGAAACCTCCAGAAATATCTGGAGAATTTGAAATAGTATGGGGAAACCCCCAATATTGAACCCACAGTATTCTAGCACCCTGACCAGCCCACCGTGCCCTATCCTCGAACCATCCGCGCAACGGGCGGTGGATCACAACAGGGAAATCAAAACGATGGACAAGAAAGATCTCAAGCCAATCACAATGAACGGGCAAAAAGACGATCTGGCCCCCGGCCTGTCACGACGGTCCTTTTTCATGGCTGCCGGTGCGGCTGGCGTAGGCAGCGCGGCGAGCCTGCTGACGTCGACCTCTGCTCAGGCTCAATCGACGGACTGGACCCAGCCGGGCAACAACAACCACGTCATTGAGCTTCAAAGCGCGACAAGTTTTCCCGACGGTGCGGTCGGCATCGAATACTTTGGCCACTGCGCATTCAAGATCACGTCACCGGGCGGTGCGACCGTGGTGGTTGATCCGTGGCGGGACGATCCATCGGGCGCTTGGGGTTTGTGGTTCAAGTACAAGTTTCCCGAAACGGTGACTGATATCACGCTCTCCACGCATACGCACTTTGATCATGACGCTATCGACCGGCCGGTTTCGACCATGGTGCTTGACCGTATGGTCGGCACGTTTGAATTCGCTGACCTTAAGATCACCGGCTTTGCGGACAAACACGTTTGCAAGGCCCCCGGCTACTACGACTGGACCAATGCCCTTGCGGAATTCGGCGCCGAAGCCTGTGCGCCCAACAATGTCAGCCACATGGATATGGTTGTGTACGTGATCGAAACAGGGGGCATTCGCACGTTGATCTGGGGCGATAACCGTGCAGATCCCGGTCCTGGTTTTTGGGAGGCCATCGGCCGGGTTGATGTATTGACGATACCGGTGGATGGCTCAGAGCATATCCTGTCTTACGAGCAGGCGAATGCAATTGTTGACCGCCTCAAGCCCAAGGTTATCGTACCGACCCACTACCTGAACGAAACCTCCACTTACACCCTGTCCACACTGCGCCATGCGGATGATTGGGTGAAAGACCAAAAAAGCTTCAAGCTGCTCGACAGCGCCAATCTCTCGCTGAACGCAGCCGAGGTTGCTGCAATGGATCGTGAGTTCATGTACTTTGGCAGCAACGTCTCAACTGCATAAACTGGCCAAAGCATGTCACAGTGCGAACCTTGGAAGCTAAGCGTTCAAGGTTCGCTCATACCACTAAGACCTGAGCGCAGACATCCAATCACGTGCTCTAAAGCGCCGCGATGTCCCGCTCTGCGGAGAGCGGTCACCTCAACCGCAGAGGCCTGCAGTGCCGCGCCTTCCCGCGGCCTTCAACGCTGCGATGAAGCGTAGAAGAGCGGCCATTCGTGTAAAGGGCGGCAATGTCGATGGTTCACAAGCGGCAAAGAAGAACCTGCGCGCGCGAGCAGGCCTCACATCGGTCGACCACTCGCGTCGCGCGTCACCCCCGGCCATCACCCTGCAGTTGGCCGAAGTGGTAGTCATAGCTCCGAGGTTCAGGGCTATTCTTACCGCCATTCAACCATCGTGAGTGTCGCCACCATGCGCGTGACTGGCAAATTGGCGAAAGTCCAAGCAACGCGGCAAGACAGCCCTGTCCGCCACGTTGCGAAACTTGCCGGCTGACAAAGGTGGTGGGCAGTCGCAGTACAATCAACGCACATTCAAACACCGTGGCGACTGCTCTAGGGACTGAGAGCGCAATACACTTGATGTGGCAGCAATATAAGACAAAAATGACACTAAGCAGCAAGTCACTTGAGCAAAGTCGGGTCGGTTGTGAAGCAATGAGTCTGAAGCCTACGGGAGCAATTTAATGTCGATATCGGATCAGCTGATCACCCAACGCCGCGCAGAACCTGCAAAAATGCGCGAAGAAATGCGCCAAGTATTGACCGAAAAGGAACAACAGACGCTAGGGATCAATATGGGTGCCGGGTCCGACCATCCCCGTGCTTGGGTCGGCCCCCCGTTTATTTACGATCTGCTGGGGGCGATGCAGTTCCAGCTGCTGATCGATCTGGGCATGCGCGAAAACCATAAGTTTCTGGATGTAGGTTGCGGCAGCCTGCGGTTGGGCCGTCTGGCGATTAACTACCTGCTTGAAAACCGGTATTTTGGTCTGGAACCCAACGTCGACATTCTGAACCGCGGATGCGAGATGCACTTTGGCGCGGATATCGAGAAATCGCAGGTCATCGCAAAGAAAAAGGCGACTTTCGCCCATAACACAGACTTTGATTTTTCGCTGACAGGTGGGCCGGTGGATTTCGTTTTTGCGCAATCCATCGCGTCGCACACTGGACCAGCCATGACCGTGAAACTGCTCAAGGCGATTGCCGACGTGTCACACGACGATACCGTCAGCATGGTGACCTATATCCGCTGCGGAATGCCTTCCAAGTCGAATACCAAAGAAGGCTGGTTCTATCCCGAATGCGTGACCTATACTGATCAGGCGTTTGGCGCCTTCGCACGGCAGGCTGGGCTGCACGCCTATCGCACGGTATGGCCCGCGACAAATATCCGCGAGGACGGTCTGGTCACCACACAGCACCCGACGATCCTAACGAAACGGCCGTGGAAACCACGCCTAAACCAACGCATGACCGCGTCGCTGTTTGAGGGCATCCAAAAAATCAACTGACCAAAGCCCCCGCCCCACAAGGTGTGGAACATCCGGGTTAGCGAGTTTTCCAGAGACCCGCGCGTTGATCATGGTTACTGGGCGTCATTCGCAGACCACGCAACTGCGTCTTCGAACAGCTTCGATCAAACTTACCTAGCGCTCGGTTGTGTGGATCTGAAAAGCCACTTAACTCAAATCGACGGAACATACGAACGCGTGCACAAACGACCGCGCCTCACCCCTCACGAAAATCCGCCCCGAGGTTTCACCCATTCCGGGCCCCGATCTCAAACAGGTCGGAACCACCGGCCAACGGCCCCCCAGACCTTACAAAACCCACGTACAGACCTTACCGACCTTACACGCGAACTCTTATGTCAGCCCCATGTCTCGGGCGATCATGGCCGCGTGGGTGCGGTTTTTGGCGCCGAGTTTGCGGGACAGAGTTTTGAGGTGCAGCTTGACTGTAACCTCTTGAATATCAAGGTCTCTTGCGATTTCCTTGTTGGATTTTCCGTGCAGGATGCCGACCAACACATCGGTCTCTCTGGGCGTCAGGCGCACCGGCCCCTCCGCCTCCGACTCTCCGGTTTCCAGAAAATCTAGCGGTGTGTAGGTTTCACCCAACAACATATGGTGTACCGCGGCCACCAAAGACTGCGGATCAAGCGTCTTGGGCAAGAACCCCGCCGCCCCCGATCTCAGCGCCCTGCGCCCAATCTCCGCCGTCGCCGTCCCCGACAAAATCGCCACCGGACATTTCGCCCGCGCTTTCATCACCCCAAGGCCTGTCAGGGAATCCATACCCGGCATCATAAGGTCGAGCAGAACCAATTGAAAAGGCCCGTTTTTTTCTTGAACATCCAGCGCCGCCCCAAGGCTTTCGGCGACATGCACCTCAAACCCACCCTGCGCGCGCAGGTAGGCGGCGATCATTTCCCGGACCAGATCATGGTCGTCGGCCAACAAGAGCTTGGTCATCGGCGCGTCCTTCCTTCTGCCACCTCAAAATTCCTTTTTTTCTCATTTTTCAACACGTAAGCAAGCTGCCGAACCATGACAATCCTTTGATAACCCTAAGCGGGTATGTCCCGCCTACCCTATAACCGGCAAGTTCCGTGCCAAGCCGTCAACTCCCCTATCTTTAGGGATAGGGGGGTGGTCAAACGGTGGAAAAGAAGCAAATACCAAAGATGGTATAAGAATGTGGCCTGTCCTGATGACCCCGCGTGACAAGGAACTCCTCCGGTTGATATACTCTACACACGCAAAAGCTGAAGATCACTCGGAAACTGTCTCAGCCGCGCCGCGCCGAAGGATCAGATCCACCCAAACTACCTTTTGTCCAAGTATTCCAGTGTAAGGCCCGACATGCACGTCCCCTCCTCCCGCAGGTTCCCCCGTCTGAACAGACTGCTTGTGATCCTGCTGGGCCTGTTTGCAGCGGGGTGCATGCTGGCTGCGGTGCTGTTGACAAGCCGCGTCTATGTGCAACTGGACGAGTATCGAAGCGCCAGCCAAGACAACCTGCATTGGACCACCTCACGGCTGGAGGTAGACCAGCTTAAATTCCTCGCCTCTCTCTATGCGCTCACCGGACCCGAAGAAAATCTGGTCGACCAAGTGCGCCGCCAGTTCGATATCCTCTACAGCCGCGCAACCGCCCTCCGGGATGGCCGCGTATACCGCGAGGTGCTGGAACTGGATATTGCACATGCAGACCTTGATCGCGTGTCCGAACTCTTGGCCAGTATGGTGCCTATCATTGACGGTGATCCGGGCGATATCTTCAAGGAACGGGCACGGCTGATCCAGCTTGGAAGCCGGATGGCAGATCCGATCCGCAACATTGCTGCGCGGGGTCTTGCGGCGGATGCGCAGCGCTCGGATTCCGAACGCGCGGCGCTGACCGCCAAAATCCTGAGCCTTGCCGTTCTGATCTTGATGATGCTGGCCGCGCTGTCCTCTCTCTTGCTTTTGGTGTGGCGCGTCTACCGCAGCTACCGTATGCAGGCAGAGCAAAACATAAGCAAATCCAATAGACTAACAACCATTCTTAACACGTCACAGGATGCCGTGCTTGTGGTTGGGGTCGACGGCTGGATCGAAGACACGAATGCGCGTGCGGATGATCTTTTGGCGCTGACGGATCGGCTGACGGCACGCATAGACTTGGGCGACGTGCTGTTCTGCAAGGGAGAAGATGGGACGTTGAAGCCCCTTTCCGGTAAACTCTTGCGTGACACCTGCGCCAGTGGCCCGTCGCGGCGCGAGGACGTGATCGTACGCAATCTGGAAGGGCGTGAATTTGCGGCGGAACTTTCGGCTGATCTCGCGCGACAGGGTGAGGGCGATATCTGCATCCTCTTCATCCGGGACATCTCGGAACGTCTGGCTGCCGAGGCTGAAATAGATCGCTCCCGCGAACAGGCCCTAGCGGGAGAGCGGGCCAAGGCGCGGTTTCTGGCCATGATCAGCCACGAAATGCGCACGCCACTGAACGGCATCCTGGGCGCGCTAGAGCTCTTGGGGGATACCGGGCTTACCCCGGAACAAGAGAAATTCACCCGCATCATGCGCTCCTCGGGCCAGCTCTTGCTGACGCAGATCACCGATGCGCTCGACCTGACACAGGCCGCCGCGCGTCAAATCGTGTTGCGCCCCGCCGCCTTTGACCTCGACCAACTTTTGGCAGAGCTGACGGAAACCCAACAAGGTCCAGCGCAGGCACGCGGCAACAGCCTGCGTCTGCTGGCCCCCCAAGACGGCTTCGGGCGTGTCACCGGGGACAGAGCGCGGATTTATCAGGTTCTACTCAACCTTGTCTCGAATGCGATCAAGTTCACGCGGGATGGGGAAATCACCCTCGACGTGAGCCGCCTGTCATCCAAAGACACCGAACCAGACATGATCGAGTTTCAGGTGATTGACACGGGCATCGGCATAAGCGCCGACAATCTACCAAATGTGTTTGAAGATTTCATGCGGGTTCAGGACACAACAGGCGACCGACCCGAGGGGACGGGGCTGGGTCTTGGCATCGCGCGCCAACTCGTCAAGCTGATGAAAGGCACCATTGGCGTTGAGAGCGAACTTGGCGAAGGCAGCCTTTTTTGGGTCCGCCTGCCGCTGCCCGCCGCATCGGCCGTCGTAGGCCCCAAACCCAAGGCGATCGTTGCCCCTGCCCCCGTTTCCGCCCCCCTGCGCGCGCTCGACGTTCTGGTGGTCGAGGATAATGCCACCAATCGCGTTGTGCTGGAAGGCATGCTGACAGGCGATGGCCACAAGGTGCATCTGGCCTGCGATGGGATCGAAGGTGTGGATTGCGCCCAAATAAGGCGTTTTGACCTGATTTTGATGGATATCAGCATGCCACGCATGGACGGGCGTGAAGCGACGCTCCACATCCGCGCAAGTCAGGGGCCGAATGCGCGCACGCCCATCGTGGCGCTCACAGCCCATGTGCGCGCAGAGGATCGCGGCGACCTCAAGAATATGGGCTTTGACCGGGTCGAGACCAAACCCCTGCGCCGCGAGGCGCTGCGCGCGCTGCTGATGCAGATTGGATCAGCCCCTTCGGCCCCCGTGGACCAACCCTGCCATGTTGACCCGAGTTACATGGAACAACTGCGCGCCGCCTTGCCGCAAGACCGCATCGACCGCCTCTTGGTAGAATTTGAAGCCGAAGGCGAGGCCATTCTGGACGGTCTGAACCGCGATGCTCCGCTAAGCGGAACGGATCTTGCGGATCGCATCCACAAGCTGGCGGGCACGGCGGCGGCGACGGGCGGGCTTGCCTTGCAGGCCCTTCTGGGGCGCGCGGAATCCGCCCTGCGCGGCGGCGATACAGCCGAGGCGCAGACAGCCATTCTGGCCCTGCCCGACCTCTTGCAAGAGACGCTCCGCCAACTGAACGGCCACAATCGCGCGGGCTGAAACGCGCACAATGAATTGCCTTTTTGCGGACTTACTATACGTTTGCACCAAGTCAGCCCGCGCCCACAACCCACGCGCGCCTTGGTGCCCTCTGAAAACGGATTGCCGCATACAATGCAGATATGGAAACAACTGCTTTTGCTCTGCCTCATAGTCGGCACAGCGTATGGTGGCTATTACGGCTATCAGACTTATCTCGTGAGCGCGCCCGAAGCAGCTGCCGAGGCGCAGGCTGAGCGCCCTGTAACGGTTGAGATCGCTCTTGCAGAAGAGCGCACGCTTCAACAGACAATCGAAGCGGTCGGCACAACCCGCGCATTGCAATCCATCGACATCGTCCCCGAGGCGGACGGGCGGCTGACCAGCCTCAGGATCACGCCTGGCACGCGGGTGGAACAGGGCGATGTGCTGGCACGGCTTGACGATACGATCCAGCGTGCCGACCTGAGCGAGGCCGAGGCTGTGCTGGTTGAACAGCGGCAAACCGTTGAACGCACGCGCCAATTGCGCCAAACCGCCGCCGTGTCGCAGGCCACCGAAGAAGAGGCCGTGGCGCGTCTGGCCGAAGCCGAGGCCGAAGTAGAGCGCGCACGCCGCAGGCTTGAGGATCGCACCATCACCGCGCCCTTCGGGGGCGTGGTGGGGCTTACCAACTATGACGTTGGTGCGCGCGTGATCGAAGGTCAGGTGCTTACCCGGCTGGATGACCTAAGCGAGGTCGAGGTGGAATTCTCGCTGCCTGAAACGGTGTTTTCCCAAGTGCGCCCCGGCCAGACCCTGATCGCCCGCAGCGCGGCCTTTGCAGACCGGATTTTTGAGGGCACGCTGGATGTGGTGGACAGCCGGATTGATCCGGTCGGGCGCGCCTTTCGAACCCGCGGGCGGATACCGAACACCGATGGCACGCTAGCCTCGGGTATGTTTCTGGCGCTGACATTGGTGCTCTCTGAAAGCGCGCATGTCACCGTTCCCGAAGAGGCGCTGATCTTTCAAGCCGCCGAAACCTACGTCTTTGTCGTCGCTGACGGCAAAGCCAATCGCCGCATCGTGACCTCTGGTCAGCGCAAGGATGGGCAAGTTGCCATCCTGTCGGGGCTTGAGGCGGGCGAAGAGGTGATCATTCGCGGGCTGCAGCGGGTGCGTGACGGGAGCGTGGTCAAAGTTCTGGGGGCAGACGCGGACGCGACGGCGAAAACGGACCTTGCCAAGCCGGAGAGCGCGACGTGACCCTCTCGGACATCTCGATCAGACGTCCTGTTCTGGCCGCCGTGGCAAGCCTTTTGATCGTGATCTTTGGTGTGGCGGCTTTGCGCTCTATCCCCGTGCGCGAATTGCCCGACGTGGACAATGCCGTCGTGACCGTGACCACCACCTATCGCGGTGCCGCCCCCGAAGTGATCGACACCGATATTACCGAGACGGTCGAGGGGGCCATTGCCTCGATCTCGGGCATTCGAACCATCAGTTCCGAAAGCCGACAGGGACGAAGCCGCGTCACTATCGAATTTGAAACCAGTGTTGATATTGACGTGGCCGCCAATGACGTGCGCGATGCCGTAGGCCGTGTGCGCGGCGACCTGCCGGAAGAGGCCGACGAACCGCAGGTGGTCAAGAGCGATGCCGATGCCGATCCCGTGATGCGCGTCGCCGTCACCTCGGACCGCATGACAACAGCCGAAATCACGGATTATATCGACCGGTTCGTGGTGGATCGGTTTTCAACCCTCGACGGGGTGGCCAATGTTGATGTGATCGGTGCGCAGCCCTTTGCGGTGCGGATCTGGATTGACCGCCGCGCGCTCGCCGCGCGGAACCTCACCGTCTCGGATGTCGAGGCGGCGCTCTTGCGCAACAACCTTGAACTGCCCGCAGGCGAGGTGGAATCGATCAACCGGCAAATGACCGTGCGACTGAACAGCCGGTTGCGCAGCATCGAGGATTTCCGCGACATCGTGATCGACCGCGTGGCAGGCTATCCGGTTCGGTTGGGCGATGTGGCGCGGGTCGTGCCGGGGGTGGCGGACGATTCCACAATTGTGCGCACCAATGGCACAGAGGCGGTCGGCATGTGGATCTTGCGGCAGAGCCAGTCCAACACGCTGGAAATTTCCAATGCCGTGCGCGCCGAGATCAAGACGCTGGAACCGAACCTGCCGGAAGGCATGAAGATCATCGTCGGCTCTGACGATGCGCTCTTTGTCGGGGCGTCGATCCGCGAGGTGGTGATCGCGCTCTTTATTTCTCTAGCACTTGTCGTCGCGGTGATCCTGCTTTTCCTGCGCAGTATCCGCGCCACACTTGTTCCTTTCATCACAATTCCTGTGTCGTTGATCGGCAGTTTCCTTTTGATCGGCATGTGGGGCTTTTCGCTCAACACGCTGACATTGCTTGCGCTTTTGCTGGCGATTGGCCTGGTGGTGGACGATGCGATTGTGGTGTTGGAAAACATCCAACGCCGGATCGAGGATGGGGAATCTCCGCTCGTGGCCAGCGTGCATGGCGCGCGCCAAGTGACCTTTGCGGTCATTGCCACCTCCATCACGTTGATTGCAGTTTTTGTACCGCTGTCGTTCATGCCCGGTCAGGTGGGCCGACTTTTTGTGGAGTTTGGCTGGGTCATGGCCGGCACGGTCGCCATCTCGACCTTTGTCGCCCTTTCCGCCTGCCCTGCGCTTGCCTCCAAGGTGCTGAGCGCCCGCAAACTGCGCGCCAATGCCCCATCCGGCCCACGCCCGCCCTCATGGATTCAGCGCGCCTATCGCGCACTCCTGACCCGCGCGATTGGCATGCCACTGGTGATCCTGCCCGTGACACTCGCCATCACCGCAGGAGCAGCACTTTTCTACGTGGACCTGCCCCGCGAGCTTGCGCCGCGCGAAGATCGCGGCGTTGGGTTTGTGCCACTTACCGCGCCTCAGGGATCGACCGTCGCGCATTCCGACATGGCTGCCCGACAGGTCGAGGCCATCCTTGATCCGCTGGTGCAATCGGGTGAGGTCGAAACAGTGTTCAGCTTTACCGGCTGGGGGGGGCGTTCGTGGCGCTCTTTCGTCGTGTTCCGCCTTGCGCCATGGGAAGAGCGGGACCGCCCGGTATCAGAGATTGTCAGCGAAATCGCACCGCAGATGGGGCAAGTCACCATCGCGCGCGGCTTTCCCGTAACCCCAGCGGGTCTTGGACTGCGCGGCAGTTCCACGCCCGTGCAGGTGGTGATCGGCGGGCCTGACTTTGAGAGTGTCAAGGAATGGGCCATAACCCTTCTAGAGCGTGCCGAAGAGGTTGAGGGGCTCGTCAATCCCGAGATCAATTTTGAACAGAACCTGCCGCAGCTTGACATCGAAATAGACCGTGCGCGCGCCGATGATCTGGGCATCTCTGCTGATGTGATCGCGGCCACGCTGCAAACCATGCTCGCGTCGCGCGAGGTCACGACCTTTGTCAGCCAGGGCCGCGAATATCCCGTGCTGGTTCAGGCCGAGGATGCGGACCGCCGCTCGCCCACGGATATCGAAAACATCTTTCTGCGGGCGGGCGACGGGGAAACGCTGGTGCCGCTTGGCGCGCTCGTGACCCTGAACGAGAATGCCGCAACCCCGTCGCTACGCCGCTTTGACCGGCTGCCGTCCATTCAACTCTCGGGCGCGCTTGCCCCGGATGCAGAATTGGGCGACGTTCTGGAACAACTCCAAGAGATCGCCGCCGACATCCTGCCGCCCGAGGCCAAGCTGGGCTATGATGGTCAATCGCGCACCTATATCGACACCTCCGCCGGGGTGGGTGTGGTGTTTCTGCTGGCGCTGCTGATCGTCTATCTCGTGCTTGCCGCGCAATTCGAGAGTTTCGTGCATCCGCTTGTCATCATGCTAACCGTGCCGATAGGGGTCGCCGGGGCGATTTACGCCATGGCGGCGGGGGGATTGTCGCTGAATGTCTACAGCCAGATCGGCATTATTCTACTGATCGGGCTCATCTCAAAAAACGGTATCCTGATCGTCGAATTTGCCAACCAGTTACGTGACGAAGGCTATGCCGTGCGTGACGCGGTGATCGAGGCCTCGGTCCTGCGCCTGCGTCCGATCATGATGACTGCCGTCTCGACCGTACTGGGCGCGGTGCCGCTTGTCACCGCCTCTGGCGCGGGCGCCGAGAGCCGGATCGCTGTGGGCACTGTGATCATCGCAGGGCTGGCCATGGCCACGGCGCTCATGCTCTTTGTCACACCCATCCTGTATGACTTGATGGCGCGGTTCACCCGCCCGCGCGGAGCAATTGAGAAAACGCTCGACGCAGCGCTCGGCAAAAGCGGCCAGCCCGCTGAGTAAGCTCTTGCCGATGACAGCGCCTGACCCCGCTTTTGTAGCCCCACAAGGGTGGCATTCCCGTGATCGGGATGGCATAAAAGACCAGCAGTCTGGGAGGGTCGTCGCGGTGTTGAAATCCAGTGTCAGGGTCGCCTCGCTTGCCGCGCTGTGCCTCTGGATTCTGCCCGATCTGGCGCAGGCGGCTGAGGTCCGGCTGACCGCGCCTGACGCGGGGGATGGGTTTGCAGACCGTTTGCGCAGCGCCTCGCTCACGATCACCACTGCCGCCCAACAAGAGGCCACCGCACAAGACCTATTGGCTGCGGCCCAATCGGATTACGGGCGTCTGATCGGTGTGCTTTATGCCGAGGGGTTTTATGGCGGCGTGATCCGCATCCTCGTGGATGGCCAAGAGGCCGCCAGCATCCCGCCCCTGCGCGCGCCAAGTGACATCAGACAGATTGACATCACCGTCGAGCGCAACGCGCCTTTCGTCTTTTCAACCGCGCGCGTCGCGCCGCTTGCCCCAAAAACCAAGCTGCCGCCTGAATTTGTCACCGGCAACCGGGCCAAGGGCGATCTTATCGGCGATGCGACACGCAGCAGCATCGCCGCATGGCGCACCACCGGACACGCCAAGGCGCTTGTGTCAGAGCAAACCATTATTGCCGATCACGCGGCCTCGACCTTGTCCGCTGACATCCAGCTTGATCCCGGACCGCGTCTGCACTTTGGAGAACTGTTGCTGGCCGAAGAAAGCCGCGAAAGCCGTGTGCGCCCGGACCGTATCCGCGACATTGCGGGCCTGCCGACGGGCCGCAAATTCTCGCCCGAAGAATTGGACAACGCCGCCACCCGCCTGCGCCGCAGCGGTGCCTTTCGCTCGGTTGTGATGATCGAGGCAGACAGGCCCAATCCCGATGGCAGCCTTGATATCACGGCCCGCGTCACCGATGCCCCGCCGCGGCGTCTTGGCTTTGGCGCGGAACTGGCCTCGCTCGAAGGGCTGACACTTTCGGGCTTTTGGCTGCATCGCAACCTCTTTGGCGGTGCCGAGCGACTGCGGCTTGATGCCATGATCGGTGGTATCGGCGGGGATTCAGGGGGCGAGGATTATCGCCTTGGCGCGCGTTATGACCGGCCCGCAACCTTTCACCCCGACACCGGGCTGTTTCTTGAGGCGCGGATCGAGGGAAATGACGAGCCGGATTATACGGAATCAAAGGTCGAAGTCGGCGGTGGCTTTACTCGGGTATTCTCGGACGAACTGCGCGGCGAGGCGGGCATTGCCTATCGCTATTCCGACATCGACGACGATCTTGGACGGCGCGAATTGCAGCATCTGCTGTTTCCGGCCAGCCTGACGTGGGACAAACGCGATGATGCGCTCAACGCAACCTCGGGTCTTTTCCTTGAGGTCTCGCTCACGCCCTTTATCGGCCTCGACCAAAGATCGGGAGACGGCGCGCGCATATTTGCAGATGCCCGGCACTACCGTAGCTTTGGCGCGGGCGACCGTTACACCCTTGCAGGGCGCGCGCAGATCGGATCGGTCGCGGGCCCCTCAATCGGCGAAATCCCGGCAGACATGCTGTTTTATTCCGGGGGGGCAGGCACTGTGCGCGGACAGGATTATCAATCTCTGGGCGTGGATATCGCCCCCGGCGTGCGCGTGGGCGGGCGTGCCTTTGTCGGCTTCTCGGGCGAATTCCGCGCCAGCGTCACAGACAAGATCCAAGGCGTGGCCTTTGTCGACACGGGCTTTGTCGGTCAGGATGCGCTTGGCACAGGACGCGGAGATTGGCACAGCGGTGCCGGGATCGGTGCCCGCTACTTCACCCCCGTGGGCCCGATCCGCGTGGATATCGCCACACCCTTGGGTGACAGGGCCGGGGAAGACCTCGAACTTTACATCGGTATTGGGCAGGCATTCTGATGGCCCGGCTGGTCCTATTCCTGTCGTTGCTGCTGGGGGCGCTTGCAACGCCACTCTTGGCGCAAACCGCAGATGAGGATCGCGGCTATCTGCAAGCCTTGCTTGAAGATAACCTCTCTGGTGCTGGACGCGAGGTGCGGATCACCGGCTTTGCCGGGGCGCTCTCGTCACAGGCGACTATCGCAGAACTGACCATCGCTGATCGCGACGGCATCTGGCTCACGCTGCGCGATGTAACGCTCGATTGGACGCGCACGGCGCTTTTGCGGGGCCGGGTCGAAGTCAATCGCCTGACCGCGCGAGAAATCACGGTGGCGCGTGCGCCAATTGCCGAAGAACCGCTTTCGCCAGACATGGCAGAGGCCACGCCCTTTCGCCTGCCAGAGCTGCCAGTCTCAGTCAACATCGGCGAGATCAGCGCCGAGACGCTTACTCTTGGCGCCACGCTTTTGGGTGAGGAAATCGCTCTTCGCCTGCTTGGGCGGCTGTCACTGGGAAGTGGTGAAGGGGCGGCAGAGATCGAGGTGACCCGCCTTGACGGGCGCGGTGCCGTATCGCTGAACGCAAGTTTTGTGAATGCGACCCAGGTTCTCGCCCTTGATCTGTCACTTCAAGAGGACGCGGGCGGCATCGCCGCCACTTTGCTGCAACTGCCAGATCGGCCCGCTCTTTCGCTCGGGATCAGCGGTACGGCCCCCTTGAACGACTATACGGCCGACATTCGCCTTACCTCGGACGGCACCCCCCGCCTGACCGGAGAGGTTACGATCCGCGACGCGGAGGCCGAGGGGGTCACGGCAAAAACCTTTGGCGCGACGATCTCGGGCGATCTCACACCGCTTTTTGCTGCTGACTACCGCCCCTTCTTTGGGACAGAAAGCGCGCTCAAACTGACCGGCACGCGCCAGCCAAACGGGGCCTTGGACATCGCGGATTTCACACTTTCGGCGGCACAGGTCACGCTGTCGGGCGCGTTGTCGCTCGATGCGGCGGGGTGGCCTCAGCGATTTAGGCTGACCGGCGAATTGGGCGATGGTGACAGCCGCGTGCGTTTGCCCATCAGCGACCCCGCAATCCACATTCGTGGCGCTACGATTGACGCTGCCTTTGATGCCGCGCGCGGCGATCGTTGGCGCGCACGGTTGGGCCTGACCGGGTTCGAGCGCCCTGATATCGGCCTTGCCACGGCCACGCTCTCGGGGCGTGGGGCGTTAGAACGCACCGCACCGCGCGGTGTGACGGCGCTTGTTGAATTTGACCTTGCCGGGCTGCGCGTTGACGATCCGGCGCTGGCTGAGGCCGTCGGAACAGAACTGTCCGGCCTTGCCTCGCTCGATTTCACCGAAGATCGCCCACTTGTCTTGAGGGCCCTACGGCTTGTGTCCGGCGCTGCGCAGCTTTCGGGCAATGGACGGATCGCGGCCTTGGCCGAAGGGTTTCCTGTCTCTGGCACCGCAACGCTGGAGGCACCCAACCTCGCACGCTTTGCCGCGCTCTCCGGGCAGAGCATTGCAGGGGCAGCCAAGGCGACCATCGCAGGCTCTGGCAGCCTGCTTGGGGGCGACTTCGACATCACACTCGATGCGGAAACGGATCAACTTGCGGTCGGCATTGCCCAGGTTGATCCCCTGATCGCAAGCGCGGGCACGCTCTCGATGGCTGCACGCCGCGATACCACCGGCATCGCGCTCGACCGCCTTCAGATCGAAAATGACGTGATCCGCGCCACAGCTTCGGGGCGCCTCAGCGGCGAGAGCGGCGCGCTCAGCCTTGCGGCGCGGTTGACCGATCTGGCACTTTCAGATCCGCGCCTGTCCGGTCCGGCAGAAATCAGCAGCAACGTGGCCTGGCAAACCGGGGGCGATGTGACCCTGACGGGACTGGATGCAGCGCTCATGGGAAGCCGCCTGCGCGCCAATGCAACCCTCTCGCCCGAAGTCGAGGGCCTGCCCCTGAGCGGGGAACTCCGGGCAGAGATCAGCGATCTGGCACGGTTCAGCGCCCTGGCGGGCCTTCCCCTGCGCGGTGCCCTTGACCTGACACTTGACGGCAAAGCCAAGGATCGTGGACAGGATGTAGAGATCAGCGCCACGCTCGATGGGCGCAATCTTGGAACCGGGATCGCCGATCTCGACAAGCTCATCGCCGGACAACTCTCTCTCAGGGCAGACGGTGCGCGCCGCCTTGACGGGATCGAGATTGGTACGCTCCGGCTTGAGACGCCACAACTCGCGCTCTCCGCAGGGTCGCCCAACCCGGATGCTCCCGTAGATTTCAACATACGTCTGGCCAATTTGGGCATGTTCGCCCCTGATTTCGCGGGCCCCGTGACCGCAACGGGCCGCGCCACCCTGTCGGGCGCTCTTGCTGAACGGGTGGCCGTGACGCTTTCAGCCGAGGGTCCGGGGGGCACCACGGCACAGGTCTCGGGCGACATCGTGGATCACGGCGCGCGCCTTGATCTTAGTGCCAGTGGCGCGCTGCCGTTGGCGCTTGCCAACAGCTATATCCGACCAAACGCAATTCAGGGAACGGCGCGCTACGACCTGCGGATCAACGGTGCCCCCGCCCTGCCCGCCGTCTCGGGCACGATCAGCACCTCTGACACACGCATTGCCCTGCCCGCAACCGGCCTCACGGTCGAAACCCTGAGCGGCACGGCAACGCTCGGTCAAAGCCGCGTTCAGACAGATTTCACCGCGCAGATGCGCGATGGCGGACAGATACGGGTGACCGGGCCGGTTGGCCTGACCCCCGGCTTCACAGGCGATCTGTCGGTGGGGCTTGATGGCCTCGTGCTGAGCGACCAGTTGATCTATACCACGACGGTGAACGGCAACATTGGCGTCAACGGCCCGTTGACAGGCGGCGCGCGGATCAGCGGGGCGCTGACACTTGAGGAAACCAATATCCGCATCCCCTCGGGCTTGGGCGCGGCATCGGTCTCGTTGCCAGATCTTCAGCATCGCAACGAACCCGCCGCAGTGCGCACCACCCGAGAGCGCGCAGGCCTGATCCAGACCGAAACAGCCGGGCGCGCGCGGCCCTACGCGCTCAACCTGTCGATCAATGCCCCCAACCGGATATTCGTTCGTGGGCGCGGGCTTGATGCCGAACTGGGCGGCAGCCTGCGCCTTGCCGGAACCACCGATGCCGTTGCCCCGGACGGGTTTTTTGAATTGATCCGGGGACGGATCGACATTCTGGGTCAAAGGCTTACCATGACCGAAGGCCGCATCACGATGCAGGGCTCTCTTGATCCCTACCTGCGCTTTGTGGCCACCACCGATGCGGGCGACGTCGCTGTGCAAGTGATCGTAGAAGGCGTGGCAAGCGCCCCCGAAGTGCGCTTTGCCTCTGACCCTGATCTTCCGCAAGAAGAGGTGGTCTCTCGGCTTATCTTTGGGCGCGGCTTGGATAATATCTCTGCCTTTCAGGCCGCGCAAATGGCCTCGGCGGTGGCGACGCTGTCCGGCAATAGCAACGGCGATGTGGTTGGTAAGCTGCGGGGTGCCATCGGCCTTTCGGATCTCGACGTCACACAAACAGAGGATGGCGGCACCGAGGTGAGTGCCGGTGCCTATATCTCGGATAAGGTCTATACCGAAGTCACAGCCGACAGCGAAGGCAAGCAACGCATCAATCTGAACTTTGATCTTAGCGACAGTGTCACGCTCAAGGGCGGGGCCTCTAACGATGGCTCCTCTGGGGTTGGCGTGTTTTTTGAACGCGATTATTGAGGGAATCGCGAAAACTTTTACAGGTTGCTCAGAATTCGGGCATAAAAGACTGACCTAACGCTCTGCTGCTTGGAATGATTTGTGCAGGAACAGAGCAAAAGGGAGGATCGCATGCGTTATATTCCATGGTTGATCAGTATTCTGCTCGTGCCCATTGGTGGGGCGATTGCCATTTGGTTGCCATTCTGGGGCGGGATGCTGGCAGGGCTTGCGGGCTTGGCCGCAACCATCGGGCTCTACGATGTTTACCAGAGCAAGCGTGCAGTTCTCAAAAACTATCCGCTCTCTGCCCGTCTGCGATTTCTCTTTGAACATTTCCGCCCCGAGATACGGCAATACTTCCTCGAAAGTGATCATGACGAGACCCCCTTTTCGCGCGAACAGCGCGCGCTTGTCTATCGCAGGTCCAAGGGAATCGAGGGCTTGCGCCCCTTTGGCACGTTGCGCAATGTCAATGCCGTCGGGCATGAGTGGATCAATCACTCCATGTCGCCAAGCCACCTGGGTGACATCGCATTTCGCCAGCCCATCGGTGGCCCGGACTGCACACAGCCCTACGACAGTTCTGCGCTCAACATTTCGGGCATGTCCTATGGCGCGCTGTCGCCAACGGCGATTGAGGCGCTGAACTGGGGCGCAAAACTGGGCGGCTTTGCCCATACCACCGGCGAAGGCTCGATCTCGCGGTTTCATCGCAAACACGGCGGCGATCTGATCTGGCAGATCGGATCAGGCTATTTTGGCTGCCGCACCGCCACAGGCGCGTTTGACCCAGAGATGTTCGTCACCAATGCCTCTGACCCTCAGGTCAAGATGATTGAGATAAAGCTCAGCCAAGGGGCCAAGCCCGGACACGGCGGCATCCTGCCCGGTGCAAAGGTGACAGAGGCGATTGCAGAGGCGCGCGGCGTTCTGGTGGGTCAGGATTGCATCAGCCCTGCCGCCCATTCTGAATTTTCCTCGCCCGACGGCCTTTGCCGCTTTATCGCCCGTCTGCGGCATCTCTCGGGCGGGAAACCTGTGGGGCTCAAACTCTGCGTGGGTCACCCGTGGGAGGTGTTCGCCATGGTCAAAGCCTTTCATGAAACCGGCATCACGCCAGATTTCATCACCATCGACGGGGCCGAAGGCGGCACCGGCGCGGCCCCGGTGGAATTCGCCGATCACAAAGGTGCCCCCATCCGCGAGGGGCTCATGCTTGTGCATAACAGCCTCGTTGGCATGGGGCTGCGCGACCGCGTTCGCCTGATTGCCTCGGGCAAGATTATCAGCGCCTTCGATATGTGCCGCATGTTCGCCCTTGGTGCCGATGGCTGCAATATCGCGCGCGGTTTCATGTTCGCGGTTGGCTGCATTCAGGCGCAAGTCTGTCACTCGGGCAAATGCCCAACTGGCGTCACCTCGCAGGATCCCGGCCGTTACCGCGCGATCGTGGTTGCGGAAAAGCATCTGCGCGTGGCCAGTTATCACCGCAACACGCTCTTCGCCCTCAAGGAAGCGGTGGAATCCTCTGGCCTTCAGCGACCACAGGAATTCACGCCACATCACCTGATGATCCGCGTCAACAGCCGCGAAGTGCGTTCCGCCGCAAGCCAGTATCTCTGGCTTGAACCCGGCGAATTGCTCGGCGGTCATGTCAGCCATCCCGCCTTTGCCAAATACTGGGATCACGCCCGCCCAGACACATTCGCCTTCGCCCCCTGACCAAGGACCGCGAACAACCGGGATAAGCCGGTTCTGATCAGAGGAAAACAAATGGTGCCCAAGGTGGGATTCGAACCCACACACCCGTAAAGGCGGCGGATTTTGAATCCGCTGCGTCTACCGTTCCGCCACTTGGGCACTGTTCTTTCTCTAGCCAAGCACGCGACTGACGTCCAGTGCCGAAACGGCGTATTGTGGCGGAATTTGTATGTGGCCGCGCTCGAGACTTGACCCCGGCCACCGGGCGTGGTGTCTCGCGTCAGGCAACGTAAGAGACCCGCAATGATCCGCGCCCTTTATGACTGGACGATCCGAATGGCCGACCATCGCCATGCGCTTTGGGTTCTGGCCGCGGTGTCCTTTGTCGAAAGCTCGGTGTTTCCGATTCCCCCAGATGTCTTGATGATCCCGATGATCCTCGCGCGGCCTTCGCGGGCGTGGTTGATCGCGCTTGTGGCGCTTGTATCTTCGGTTCTCGGTGGGTTGCTGGGCTATGCCATTGGGGCCTTTGCGTTTCAGGAAATTGGCCAACCCATCCTCGCAGCCCTTGGCAAGGGCGACGCAATGACCGAATTCAGCACAAGGTTCAACGATTTCGGGTTCTGGGCGGTGCTGACCGCTGGCATCACGCCCTTTCCCTACAAGGTCATCACCATCATGTCGGGCTGGACGGCCATGCCGCTGGGGGTGTTCATCGCCAGCTCGATTCTGGCGCGCGGCATCCGGTTCTTTCTTGTTGCGGCATTGCTCTGGAAATACGGGCCCCCGGTGCGCGATTTCATCGAACGCCGTCTCGGGCTTGTAACCATCGTCTTCGTAGTTCTGCTTTTTGGCGGCTTTTACGCAACGAGGTTCTTTTGATGCAACTGAGCCAGAAACATCTCATCCTCCTTGCGGCGGGCGGTTCTGCCGCGCTGATGCTGGGGGCGCTCGGGTTTCAGCACTTGGGCGGCATGGCCCCCTGCAAGCTCTGCATCTGGCAGCGTTGGCCACATGTAATCGCGATAGCCTTTGGCGTTGCTGCGCTCGTCGCCCTGCCCCGCCTGCTCTGCCTCGGGGGTCTTTTGGCTGCGCTCACCACGGCCGGTATCGGCGGATATCACACCGGGGTCGAGCGTGGCTGGTGGCAAGGTCCGACCAGTTGCTCGTCGTCCGGCACAGATGGGATCAGCGCCGACGCCCTCTTTGAACAGATCATGGCGGCCCCCCTTGTGCGCTGCGACCAGGTGCCATGGGAGATGCTGGGCCTGTCGATGGCCAGTTGGAACATGCTGGCCTCTCTCGGCCTTGCCACACTCTGGCTTATGGCATTGCGCAAGCGCTGAACCATTGCTTAGGCCCCCGATTTCCACGTGTTGAGCAACAGGCTCGTCTCGGATTGCGCTATCCCCTCGAACCGCCGGATCTGCGCCAGCACCTTGTCCAGCTCTTCAAGCGTTTCGGTCCCAATCTCGACAATCACATCCCACCGGCCATTGGTGGTATGGGTCGCGCGCACGGCGCTCAGACCGTTGAGTTGGCGCAAGATCCGATCTGTGCCGCGCCCTTCAATCCCCAGCATCATGAGGCCCCGCACCGGATCACGGGCCGCGTCCCCGCGCAACACCACGGTAAAGCCAACAATCGCGCCACTTGCCCGCAACCGCTCAATCCGCGCCCGCACCGTGGTGCGCGACATCCCAAGCCCAATCGCCAGATCTGACAGAGAGGCGCGCGCGTCATGCCGTAGCATGGAAATCAACCTCTGATCGGCATCGTCCATTTCGCAGCTTCCTTGATCCAATTTGCACAAATACTACCCTATTTGCGCAAAATAGCCGCTTCATTTCAACTCAATTCGGCGGCATCCTGATCCCAAAGCGCAAACGTGAGAGCCTCTGATGACCCCACAAACCATCCTTCTGATCGGTGCCCCGGTTGATAGCGGCAAGGACAGGCGCGGCTGTCTGATGGGCCCTGATGCCTATCGCACCGCCGGGCTGGCCGAGGCGCTTGGCGATCTTGGGCATGGCTTGCGCGACCTTGGCAATCTCTGCCCTGCCCCGGCGACGGTCGATCCCGCCCTGCCCGCGCATCTGCACGCGCCTGCCGAAACGGCGGGTTGGACGGCAACCTTGATGCAGGCCGCAGAGGAAGCCATGCAAGAGGGGCTGCCGATCTTTTTGGGGGGCGACCACAGCCTTTCGCTTGGGTCCGTTGCGGGCTTGGCCAATCATGCCGCTGCCATGGGGCGCCCGCAATTCGTGCTCTGGCTGGACGCCCATAGCGATTTTCACACACCGCAAACCACTGCGTCGGGCAATCTGCACGGCACGCCGCTCGGCTATGTCACGGGCCGCGCCGGATTTCACGGCTTTCCAGAGGTTGCCAATCCGGTGCCCGAAGAAAACATCTGCATTCTCGGCCTGCGGTCCGTAGACCGTGCGGAACGCGAGGCGCTGCAATCTAGCCGCATCCGCTATCACGATATGCGCGTGATCGACGAACAGGGGATTTCCCGCCCTCTTGCCGCCTTTCTGGATCGCGTAGCCGCTGCGGGTGGCGCGCTGCATGTCAGCCTTGATGTCGATTTCATCGACCCGCTCTTTGCCCCCGCCGTGGGCACGACCGTGCCCGGCGGCGTCACGATCCGCGAGGCGCATCTGACGATGGAAATGATCTGCGACAGTGGTCTTATGACCTCGCTCGATCTGGTGGAACTGAACCCTTTTCTAGATGAACGCGGGCGCACCGCGCAGGTGATGGTCGATCTCGCGGCCTCTGCCCTTGGCCGCCGCGTGTTTGATCGCCCCACCCAGGCCTATAGCTGAGGACCCAAAGATGACGCTTGCCCCCTCCCACAAGGCGCTGGTGCCTTTTGTCTCTGTCGATAACATGATGAAACTGGTGCATCACATCGGGATCGAGCCGATGTTGCGCGGGCTGGCCGACTATATCGAATCCGATTTCCGCCGGTGGGAGCTGTTCGACAAGACCCCGCGCATCGCCAGCCATTCCGAGGAAGGCGTGATCGAGCTCATGCCCACTTCGGATGGCGAGGTGTATGGCTTCAAATATGTCAACGGCCACCCTAAGAATACCCGTGAGGGGTTGCAAACCGTCACCGCCTTTGGCCTCTTGGCGAATGTGGGGAACGGCTATCCTGTGCTCTTGTCCGAAATGACCGTGCTCACGGCGCTGCGCACGGCGGCCACCTCGGCGATGGTGGCCAAGTATCTTGCCCCCAAAGGCGCACACACGATGGCGATGATCGGCAATGGCGCGCAATCAGAGTTTCAAACGCTGGCGATGAAGGCGATTTGTGGCCTCAAATCCGTGCGCCTTTACGACCTTGACCCCGCCGCAACCGCCAAGGCCGCGCGCAATTTGCGCGGTCTGGGGCTGGAGGTGGTCAGTTGCTCCACCCCCGAGGAAAGCATGGAAGGCGCGCAGATCATCACCACCTGCACAGCCGACAAGCAATATGCGACGATCCTGAGCGACAACATGGTTGGGGCCGGCGTGCATATCAACGCCATCGGTGGCGATTGCCCGGGCAAGACAGAGCTGGCACCCGGCGTGCTTCAGCGCTCGACCATCTTTGTAGAATATCCCGAGCAAACCCGGATTGAGGGCGAAATACAGCAACTTTCGCCCGATCACCCCGTGACCGAGATGTGGCAGGTGATCAACGGCACCGCCAAGGGGCGCAGCCACGCTGATGAGATCACGCTTTTTGACAGCGTGGGCTTTGCCATCGAGGATTTTTCGGCCCTTCGCTATGTTCGCGACCATATCGCGGGCACCGACCTTTTCCTTGATCTCGACCTATTGGCCGACCCGGACGATCCCCGCGACTTGTTCGGGATGCTGCAACGTGCGAGCACCCCATAACCGCCACCGTTTAACGCCCTTTAAACAGCCCGCCCAAGATGCCACGCACGATGCGGCGACCCGTGGTGCCGGTCAATTCCTTCATCACGGCTGAGGCAAGCGCGTCGCCAAAGCCTTCGGGTTCACGCGCGCGGCGGCTCTGCCCCGAGGTGGCCCCACCTGAATACCGCCGTGCCGCTTTGAATTCGCGGGCGCGCTCGGATTCGGCCTCTTCGGCGGCGGCCTCTGCGGCACTCTTGGCCTCGGCGTCTTCGGCCTCTTTCGCCGCAGCGGCGGCGCGGGCGGCCAGAATCTCATGAGCGGACTGCCGATCAATCGCCGTCTCGTATTTCCCCGCAACGGGCGAGCCTGCGATGACCGCGCGCCGCGTGGCCGCATCGCAAGGGCCAAGCTGTGTTGCGGGCGGGCGTACAAGCGTGCGTTCAACCACCCCCGGCACACCTTTGTTTTGCAGCATCGACGTCACCGCCTCGCCCACGCCCACATCCCGGATCGCCTCTACCGTGTCAAAGCGCGGATTGGGGCGATAGGTCTCGGCGGCGCGGCTCAGCGCCTTTTGATCCCGCGCGGTAAAGGCGCGCAGCGCGTGTTGAAACCGATTGCCAAGCTGGCCCAGAATATCCTCGGGCACGTCATCCGGGTTCTGGGTGATGAAATAAACACCAACCCCCTTGGACCGGATCAGGCGCGCCACCTGCTCGACCTTGTCGACCAGAGCCTTGGGCGCATCCTCAAACAGCAAATGCGCCTCGTCAAAGAAGAACACCAGCTTGGGTTTATCAACATCGCCCACTTCGGGGAGTGTCTCAAAGAGCTCGCTCAAAAGCCACAAGAGGAAGGTCGCATAGAGGCGTGGCGAATTGATCAGCCGGTCGGCGGCAAGGATGTTGACATAGCCACGCCCCTCGGGCGTGACGCGCATCAAATCCTCTAGCGCCAAGGCTGGCTCGCCAAAGAAATGCGCCCCCCCCTGATTTTCCAGCACCAAGAGCGCGCGTTGAATGGCCCCGACCGAGGATACGCCCACATTGCCATAGCGCAGCGACAGATCGGCGCTGTTCTGGCCCACCCATGTCAGCAGCGCTTGCAGATCCTTGAGGTCGAGTAGCGGCAGCCCCTCTTCATCCGACACGCGAAACGCGATGTTGAGAACGCCCTCTTGTGCATCCGAAAGCCCCATCAGCCGCGACAACAAGAGCGGCCCCATCTCGGCCAGCGTGGTGCGCACCGGGTGCCCTTGCTCGCCAAAGAGATCCCAAAAAATCACCGGAAAAGTATCATAGCGAAAGGCGTCAAAGCCAATTTTCTGGGCACGCTCGGTGAAGGGTCCGTGCAGCTTGTTTTCGGGGCTGCCTGCGACGGCCATGCCCGATACATCGCCCTTGATGTCCGACAGGATCACAGGCACGCCCGCATCCGAGAACCCCTCGGCCAATACTTGCAACGTCACCGTCTTGCCGGTGCCTGTGGCCCCCGCGACAAGACCATGCCGATTGCCGTATTTGAGCAAGAGTTCCTGAGGCTCGGAATAATCCGCACCGCCGCCGCCCACGAAAATCGAAGTCTGCACCCCAACACCCCCTATCCAGAAAAGGTCACGGGCTGACCATACTTAATTAACCCTTTCATGCCAGTCTGAATTCATGCCCGGAACCGATTGTCCTCTGGTTGCGGGTGACTTCCTCCCTGTCAGACTGGCCGCGCCCCTCGGGTGCGGCCTTTTTTCGCGATTTTGCGACCTTCCCTGTTGACGGGTGCGCGCATCTGTCCTAGCGTCCGTTTCAATAACTAAGTCGGCCAGTCCGACGGGGAGAAACGTAGGAAGAGGCCGAGAGGCCTCTTTCTTTTTTGCTGACCTCATAATCACAGCGTATTACAAGATGGCGTAAAGCTGCTGGCGACGCGACATTGCGACGTATTTCATCCTGACTCTCCCGGCACACCATGCTAAAGCGCGGCGGAAACATAGACCGATATGGGGAAATGATGCCTAGACTCCTTACAAGCCTTTCGATTGTGGCGCTTCTCGCAATGGGCGGAGCCCTCAGCGCACAAGAAGCAACACAGCCGGCCCCCGAAGCCCCGGTAGAGGCCGCAGAACCGGACGCCGAGACCCCGGCGATCGGTCTCGACACCGGACGCCCTGTGCAAGAGGATCCGTCCTATATCAAATCCACCCATGACGATTGGCAGATCAAATGCTTTCGCACCGGGGTGGAAGGGCAAGAAGACCTCTGCCAGATGTATCAGCTGATGACCGAGAGCGCCGGGAATCCGGTGGCGGAATTCACCATTTACCGTCTGCCCGAAGGTGGTCCGGTGATCGCAGGCGCCACGATTGCTGCCCCTCTGGGCACGCTTTTGACCGAAGAAATCAAGCTCTCGGTCGATGGCGCCAATGCCAAGAGTTATGCCTATTCGTTCTGCACCATGGCGGGCTGTTTCGCGCGCATCGGTCTGACGCAACAGGACATCGACACGATGAAGCGCGGCGTGAAGGTGACGCTTGAAATTGTCCCGGCTCAGGCGCCGGATCAAAAGGTAAAGATTGACGCCTCGCTCAAGGGCTTTACCGCTGCGTTCGAAGAAGCCTCAATTCTTCAGCAGTAATTAAAGTATCACTCCTAATGCCAACGCCGCCCTATGGGGCGGCGTTTTGTGTTCCAACCTCAGGCAAAGCGCTTGAGCGCCAGCACAGCGTTGAGCCCACCAAAGGCAAAGGCATTGCTCAGCGCCACATTCACTCGCGCCTCGCGCGCCACGTTCGGCACCACGTCCAGTGCGCATTCCGGGTCCGGTTCCTCATAGCCGATTGTGGGCGCAATGATCCCGTCGCGCAGCGCCATGATACACGCCAAAAGCTCGACCGCGCCAGTTCCACCGATCAGATGCGCATGCATGGATTTCGTCGAGGAAATCATCAGACGATCCGCGTGATGCCCGAACACATCCGCCACCGCCGCACTCTCGGTCTTATCATTCGCCGCAGTGCCAGTGCCATGCGCGTTGATATAGCCCACCTCTTCGCGGTTGATCCGCGCATCATTGAGCGCGCCGGTGATGGCACGTGCGGCCCCCTGTTTGGAGGGCATGACAATGTCGGAGGCATCCGACGTCATGGCAAAGCCTGCGACCTCGGCCAAAATCTCGGCTCCGCGCCTTTTGGCATGCTCCATCTCTTCAAATACGAAAATCGCGGCCCCCTCGCCCTGAACCATACCGTTGCGATTGGCCGAGAATGGGCGGCAGGCATCCCGGCTCATGACGCGCAACCCCTCCCACGCCTTGACGCCGCCAAAACACAGCATCGATTCAGATCCCCCCGTGACCATCACCGGGGTAATGCCGCCATGCACCATCTGAAATGCCTGCGCCATCGCGTGATTGGACGACGCGCAAGCGGTCGAGACGGTAAAGGTCGGCCCCTTGAGATTGAATTCCATCGACAGATGCGAAGCAGCGGCGTTATTCATCAGCTTGGGCACGACAAAGGGATGCACCCGGTTCTTGCCCTCTTCGTAGACAGAGCGGTAATTCTCGTCGAGCGTGGTCATGCCCCCGCCTGAGTTGCCAAGAATCACGCCCGCCCGCGCGGCCAACTCGCCCGAAAACTCCAACCCGGCCTGCGCCATGGCCTGCCGCGCCGCGATCAGTGTGAATTGGGTAAACCTGTCATAGAGCGCCAGTTGCTGACGGTTGAACTGCGCCTCGGGATCGTAGTTCTTGACCTGGCCACCAATGCGAATCGACAAGCGCTCGACGTCCTGAAACTCCAGATCGGAAATGCCGCAACGCCCTTCGCGCATCGCCTCAAGCGTGCTGGGCACATCGGCCCCAAGCGCGTTGATCGTGCCCGCGCCAGTAATGACCACCCGTTTCACGATTGCGCGGCCACCAGCCGCTCGATGCCGGCGATGATCGAACGCACAGTGGAAATGTCGAAATCGCTCTCTGACGGGTTGTTGGCGTTGAAGGGCACGGAAATGTCAAACGCCTCTTCGATGGCAAAGATACTCTCGACCAATCCGAGACTGTCGATACCCAGGTCCTCGGGCGTGCTGTCGAGAGTGACATCCGCAGGTTCGAGCACGGCCTGTTCGGCGATGATGGCGATGACACGGTCCTGAATGGTGCTCATGGCAAGGTCTTTCATTCTGACGCCCGGGGGCCGGGCGGATGCTGGTCTTCTGCGTCGGTTTGGTAACAGTTTATTTAAGATCGGTCCCGCGCGCAGACAATCTTTTCAAGACAGCCGCGCAGTGTGCCGCACCTGAAACCCTGCGCTATCACAGGCAGGCGCATGGCAAAAGGCCCGCACCTCGCGGCACGGGCCCTGAACCGACGAAAAACTCAAATCTCAGCCCCGTGGCGTATCCAATGACACCCCGGCCTTTTCCAGCGCTTCCCAGATCCGCGCATCGCGCCCGTAGACATCGCCACGATACTGCGGACGCCCCTGTGCTTGGGTAAAGGCCGTGCGATAGATGATATGCACCGGCACATGCTGCTCCAGTTGCACATAGGTTTCGCGCCCTGTGCCCAGCACGGAATGAAAGAAGGCCTTGGGATCGCTTTCCTGCCGCCCCAAGAGCGCATAGGCGAAATCGAACGGTTGATGCAGGCGGATACAGCCATGGCTGAAATCGCGCTTCTCCAGATCGAACAGCGCTTTTTGCGGCGTGTCGTGCAGGTAGATATTGTACTTGTTGGGGAACATGAACTTGACCAGCCCAAGCGCGTTGCGCTCTGACGGTGGTTGCTTGATCGCAAAAGGGAAATTGCGCGCATTATACGCGCCGAAATTGACTGCCCCCCGGCTCACCTCGCGGCCATTGCGATTGTAAAGCTTGAGATGCGACGCCGCACCCGGATTGCGCTGCATCTGCGGCAGGTATTCGTTGACTGCGATTGAATAGGGCACATGCCACGTCGGATTGATGACCATATACTCCATCTCATCCGAGAATTCGGGGCTCCGGCGGTTCTGGTCATTCTTGCCAATCACGGCTCTGGTTGCAAAGGTCACCGCGTCATTGTCGAGAATACGCGCGCTGAAATCGGTCAGGTTAACAAGTATGTGGCGTTGTCCGCGCTCCTGGCTTAGCCAGCGCTCCCGCTCCATCGCGACAATCACCGATTTGAGCCGCTCTGTCGCAGGCGTATTCACCGCCGCAAGCGTCGTCGCCCCCGCAATGCCGTCGGTCTCAAGCCCGTGATCCCCTTGAAAGGCCTGAACCGCCTGTTGCAGCCTCATATCATAGGTCTGCGCCGCACTCCGATCCAGATAGCCCATTGCAATCAGCCGGTTACGCAGGGCGATGACAGCCGGGCCGCTGTCGCCGGGCCGCAGCTTTTCTGCAGAAACCGTAGCCCCCCATCCGCCTTCTGCGACCAACTGCTCTAGCCGCAGTTTTTGTTTGAGGAGGCGCGCGTATTCATTGCTTTGCGGCGCAAGGTTTCGCATCACACGGCTAGGTTCTTTTGCAAGAATCTCTTTCAAAAGCGCCCCAGATTCCTGCCGCACAACCTCACGCTTGATGTCACCAATAACCTTTGAGGGCACCAAAACCCCAGATTGCACATCATGCGCATAGCGCAGATAGGTGCGGCTGAGTGCGACCTCTACCTGCCCCAGATCGCGCTGTGACCGCGCGGCGGTCATCGACGCAATCAACCCGTCAAGATCATAACGCTCCGCAGGCAGGCCATGCACCCCGGCCCGCGCTAGCACCTGAACCAAGGCCTGACGGCGCGCGAGATGCTCGGCCCCCGCACCGGTCCAGACCGGACGATAGCTCTGATCCTGATAAAAGGCCGCAAGGTCACGATCCTCGGCTGCGGCCTCGGCCACCGCTTGCCGAAACGCCGCTTCTTGCGCCGCAGCTGGCATGATCCATGCAAACAGAACAAGTGCGGCGGTCAGCATGACCGGGACAATTCGGAGCAAATCGCGAGAGCGCGGGTGGCAAGACGCCAAAATCATTCTTTTACCTCTAAGTCACGGGGTCGCTTTGAGAAACTATATGCGGGATTTCCCATCGTTCTCAATTTTTTACTAAGGATTCCGTGTCAGTTTCGACGACAAGTGCATGACTGCGACGAAAATGCAGCGGCGGATGCGTATTCTAGCCACATCGAGAAAATTATGCGCGAAATCCCGCCGAAAGGACTTGAATATTGAACGACACAGCAAATCAGGGCTTGGTCATTGATTCCCGCTGTGCCATAAATTCCGCACATCTGGGGATGATTGAGAATGTTGCGGGACAGCAACAACAGGTAGGCTACGGGACAGGCGATTGAAACAATGACAGAAATCAGTTCAACTGGCATCTCGCGGCGTGGCGTATTGCTTGCGTTCGCGGCAACAGCTGTGGCAGCAGCCCCGACATTTTCCAATGCAGCTGGCTTTCTACGCGGTGCTGGCGATATCCGCCGCATTCGCCTTGTTTCGCCGCGCACCGGTGAACGGCTCGACACAATCTATTGGATCGAAGGCGATTACCTCAAGGAAGCCGTGCGCGAGATATCTTTGTTCATGCGTGATTGGCGTACCAATCAGGTGAAAAACATTGATATTCGCACCATCGACATCATGGCCGCCAGCCATAACCTGCTCGACGTATCCGAGCCCTACACGCTTTTGAGCGGCTATCGAAGCGCCCAGACCAACGCGATGCTGCGCAGCCGCTCCAATGGTGTTGCCCGCAATTCCCTTCACATGGTCGGCGAGGCCGCAGACCTGCGTCTTGGAAGCCGCTCTGTCAGCCAGATTTACCGTGCCGGCGTGGCCTGTGGCGGCGGTGGCGTTGGGCGCTATTCCGGCAGCAACTTCGTACATATGGATTGCGGCCCGGTGCGGACCTGGGGGCGTTAACCCTCAATCACTCACAGTACCAAGAAACCAAAAAACCGGCCCATTGGCCGGTTTTTCTGTGCATCATGACCTGTCAAAGCGCACCCAAGGCACGATCAGGCGAATTTTGCATTCCGTGCCGCCTGCAACCGCGCGAAATCATCGCCCGCATGATAGCTGGACCGCGTCAGCGGGCTGGCAGAGACCATCAAAAAGCCCTTGCCATAGGCCGCCTTTTCATAGGCTGCGAACTCATCAGGATGCACAAAACGATCAACCGCGTGATGTTTCGGCGTGGGTTGCAAGTATTGGCCAATAGTCAGGAAATCTATTCCGGCGGCGCGCATATCATCCATCACCTGATGCACGGCCTGCCGATCCTCGCCCAGGCCAACCATAATGCCCGATTTTGTGAACATCGTCGGATCAAGTTCCTTTACCCGCTGCAAAAGCCGCAGGGAATGGAAATACCGCGCGCCGGGGCGCACGGTGGGATAGAGTCCGGGCACAGTTTCAAGGTTATGATTGAACACATCCGGCTTGGCCGCCACCACGGTTTCCAGCGCACCATCCTCGCAATGCAGGAAATCCGGCGTCAAAATCTCGATCGTGGTTCCGGGTGCCCGGTGGCGAATGGCGCGAATGGTCTGCGCAAAATGCTCAGCCCCGCCATCCGACAGATCATCGCGATCCACGCTCGTCACAACCACATGCTTCAAGCCCAGCTTCGAAACGGCATCAGCCACGCGCCCCGGCTCGAACGCATCAAGGGTTTGCGGCTTGCCGGTGGCCACGTTGCAAAAGGTGCAGCCGCGCGTGCAAATCTCGCCCATGATCATCATGGTCGCGTGTCCCTGGCTCCAGCATTCGCCGGCATTCGGGCAACCCGCCTCTTCACAGACCGTCACCAGCTTGTGCTCGCGCATGATCCGATGGGTTTCGAAATAGGCCTTGCTCGTCGGGGCCTTGACCCGAATCCAGTCGGGTTTGCGTGGTTGGGCGTTATCGGGGCGATGCGCCTTTTCAGGATGACGTTGGTCCGGCAGTTTGAGATCGCGCACGAATTTTTCCCCGCGAATGATTTGGTAAGGCTTGGATAGTATAAATCATAGCGATGGAGAGTGCCAGTCACGCAGCGTTACATCCTGACGACTGCACCATGGGTAACGAGTGTCCATCGCGCTTAGTGAGTGTTCCTGTAAATGTCGACCTGCGCTGCGTGCGGCGCAGGTCGCATCGCGGCTGTGGGTTCCGGCACCTGCGCGCGCGCAAGAGCGATAAGCGCGGCACCGGCAGTTTCCAACACCTCGGCCAGTTTCTCGAACCACACCTCGTCTTGCGTGCTCTGACGACGCACCAGAACGATTTGGCGGGCGGGCTCTGGCGGGCTAAACCGGCGCAGGTTTATCCCCGGTGCCGCCCTCACTTCGGTCGCCGCCGCAATCTCGGGCATGAGGGTCAGGCCGAATCCCGCCGCCACCAGCCGCGACAGCGTGCCAAGCGAAGAGGCGCCCATATCAATCTGTGCGTGCCCACGCCCACGTCCGCAAACCTCAAGCGCTTGATCCGTCAGGCAATGCCCCTCTTCCAGCAACAACAGCGGGCTATGCACCAGCGAGGTCGGGCGCAGCGCCTCTGCCCCTTGCCCAAGCGCCGCCAACCGAACCGAGGTTCCCGCCAACAAGAACCGATCCTCGAACAGCAGTCGCTCGCGCAGCCCCTCAGCCCCGACCGGCCGCGCCAGTATCGCGGCGTCCAGTTGACCGCCTTGAATGTCGGCGATCAATTGGTCAGTCTTGGCCTCGCGCACTTGCACATCAAGCGAGATATCGCGGCTGCGCAGCGCCTCTAGCACGCCGGGTAGAATATAGGGCGCAATGGTTGGGATAATCCCAAGCGATAGCCGCCCCGCCAGCCCGCCTTGCCACCGCGCCGCCTCGCTCAGCGCCTGCATCTCGTCCAGAACCCGCAGGGCATGCGCCAGAATCAGGCGGCCAAACGGGGTCAGCACCACATCCCGCGCACGCCGCTCGACCAGCTTTTGGCCAAGCGTTGTCTCCATCTCTTTGATTTGAACAGAGAGCGCCGGTTGTGAAATATTGACCACCTCTGCCGCACGCCCGAAATTGCGCTGTTCGGCAAGCGCCTTGAAATAGCCAAGCTGTCGAAGGGTGATGTTCATATCCATAGCTTATGGGTCACCACCTCAATGACAAGCCTGAATTATAGCATGGCGGCTTTGCAGCCTGCGCGTTCAACCGATCAAGCTGCCCGCTTCTCCCAACCCCTCGTAATGCCGTTTGAGCCGTTGCAGGGCGATGCGTAACACGATCTTGCCCGACCGCGCCGACCAGCCCATTTTCTTCTCGGCGCGTTCCAGCCCCTCCATGTAACAACAGCAGCGCAGCACCACATCGCCCAAGCCCGGCCCAAGATCCCGTAACGCCGCCAAGACCCGCAGGCGTGCCGCCTCGGCGTCATACCCACGAGAGACCACGGGGCTGCCATGCTCATCGACATGACTGAGAAAATGGTCCCAGTTCTGCGCGACACGTGGGGCCATCTGGGCCAGTTCGAAATCCTCGCGCAGCCGTTCGCCCGCGCGCACAAGATCCGAGGTCAGAAACCGGCTGCCGTCCTTGTCACGTCGTCGGGCCAGAGCCACAAGGGGCGAGTCAACCAGACCGTAGCGCGCGCGTCGTCCGCTGGAAACTGGCGTGGGGCGGGATGCGACCTGCTCCGACAATAACGGCCCGTCCCTGAGACCGCTTGCCTGATTTTCGGCCTCAGCCAACATCAGGCTGAGCGCGTTGCGCCCTGTGGCGGTGATATGATACCGCGCGATGCGCCCCGGTCCGTCACAGGCCACCCATCCCTTGAGCGCCATAGCCTCGGCCACTTCGCGCTCGACGACCGCCGTGCGCAGGGTCTGGCCGCTACCGGTGTCACGCACCACCACCGCCTTGTCCATATCGGCAGAGACGGCCAACAGGGCCCCCGGCTCACAGAGGCGGCGCAAAACGCGCCGCGCCTCTGATTTCAAGCGGTTTTCCGTCAATTCAGGCGTCTGATTGTGTCGCGTGATGGTGTGGGATGTCATGGCAGCCTCCTTGGCAGGAGAACCGGAAATCTTGTCATGGTTAACCCTTTGTCCAAGCCGCCGCAGCGCCTCGTCCACCAAAAGATCATCGCGGCGGGTCTCATAGGCACGGATTTGGCGCATCACGGTCGAAGCGTGCCGCCCCGCGTGCCGCGCCAAGGCCCTGATCGGCGTGCCGGATTCGGTATGGGCCAGATAATGCAGCGCCGCCTCAGGCACCCAAGAGGGTACGTCATGCAAAATGGTCTTGAATGCATACCCCTCGTGCATCGCCCGTCCCCCAAATTTTCGGCCTTCCGGCACCAGATCGCAACCTGGCAACTTACCCACAGAGTTATCCACAACTTAAGAGTGCAAAGATTACCGGTTCGTTAATTGTTTCCAGAAATGCAACCTTCATTGACAAATCGTAAACAAATCCAAAGCCCTGCGCGCGGCGCAGCGCCTGAAAACGCAACAGCCACCGAACCTGTGCGACGAAGCATTTGCACGATCACAGGAGCCTCTTATGCACGATATTCTTGGAACTCTGCGGGCGTTACGCCGCCCCCCACTTTTGATCCGCGCGGCGCGGATTGGTCTGCAAGACTACCGCCGCGAGGTGCATTTGCGGCGGCTACTGCGCGATGGCCCCCTACCCCAGAGCCCTACCGCGCTTGTGCGCCTGCTTGAAACCGAGGCTGCCTTGGATCAGGAACGCCGCCTTGCGTCCACAGGTTACTCACCGGCCCGCCATGTCGAGGTATTGATCGCCATGATGGCAGAGGCACGGGACATAACCCCGTCATTGCTCGAGACCTGACACAAAAAAAAGCGCGCCGCAAGTCGGTGCGGCGCGCGTTCTTTAGGCAAGTCTCGATGATCTTAGCTAAAGGCATCCGGCATTTCAGCCTTGCGCTTGGCGACATAGGCGGCAAGTGCCTCGGCAATTTCCGGATCAAGCGGCGGCTGCTGATAATCCGCCAAAAGCTTGTGAACCCGCGCATTGGCCAGAACCATCGTGTCGCGCTCGCCCTCATCTGCCCACGTCTCGAACGGCTTGTAGTCGAACAGGTCAGAGCGCCAAAAGGCGGATTTGAAATTCGCCTGCGTATGCGCACAGCCAAGATAATGGCCACCCGGCCCAACCTCACGAATGGCGTCCATCGCCTGCGCCTCTTCATCCACCTGCACGCCGCGCGCCAAATGGTGAAGCGTGCCCAGCTGATCGGCATCCATGACGAATTTCTCAAAGGATGACACAAGACCGCCTTCAAGCCAGCCGCAAGAGTGCAACATAAAGTTAACCCCTGCCAGAAGCCCGACGTTCAGGCTATTTGCCGTCTCATACGCCGCCTGCGCATCCGGCAGTTTGGAACCGTTGAACGACCCGGAAGACCGGAACGGCAGCCCCATCCGCCGCGCCAACTGACCCGCCCCATAGGTGATATGTGCGGCCTCTGGAGTGCCAAAGGTCGGCGCGCCCGAGTTCATGTCGATCGAGGTAACGAAGGCCCCAAAGATCATCGGCGCGCCGGGGCGCACAAGCTGACTATAGGCAATGCCTGCCAGAACCTCGGCCAGAACCTGCGTCAGCGTACCCGCCACCGACACCGGTGCCATCGCACCGCCAACGATAAAGGGCGACAGGATACAGGCCTGATTGTTCGCGGCGTAGATTTCCAGCGACCCCATCATGACATCGTCAAACGTCATCGGCGAGTTCACGTTGATGAGCGATGTCATGACAGTGTTGTTCTGCACGAACTCCTCTCCAAAGAGGATGTTGCACATATCAACGCTGTCTTGCGCGCGGCTAGGCTCTGTCACCGATCCCATAAAGGGCTTGTCCGACAGGGTCATATGCGCCAGCAGCATATCAAGATGGCGCTTGTTCACCGGAATATCGGTGGGTTCACACACCGTGCCGCCGGAATGGTGCAACCATTTCGACATATAGCCCAGCTTCACGAATTTGCGGAAATCCTCCATCGTGGCATAGCGGCGGCCGCCTTCCATGTCGCGCACGAAGGGCGGGCCATAGACCGGTGCCAGAACGAGGGACTTGCCGCCGATTTCCACCGTGCGCTCGGGATTGCGGGCATGCTGGATGATCCGCGACGGGGCGGTGGCACAGAGTTGCCGCGCCAAACCGCGCGGAATGCGCACCCGCTCGCCCTGCACATCGGCCCCGGCCTGGCGCCAGCGTTCCAGCGCGGCTGGATTCTGGACAAAATTCACGCCCACCTCGGCCAGTACCGTTTCGGCATTGGCCTCGATGATTTCAAGCGCCTCTTCTGTCAGAACCTCGAAATTCGGAATGTTGCGCTCGATATAGCGCGCGGTCTCGATGCTGACGGCGGTGCGTTCGGCACGGCGTGCTGCCCCGCCGCCGCCACGGGACCGTCTGCTGCTCAGTGCTGCTTCTGACATGGATGCACCCTTCGTATATGGTCAATTGCAATAGCCAAGGCTCCCGCCACAGGGCAGGTCTGCTCTGGTCATACCTGTTTGTCGGCGTGTATCAGGCGAAGATTCCGGCGATTGAGGGGAAAAAGCGACACGCGCCCCTTGTTGATTTCAGGACTGGATAAAATGAATGACAAAATATATTCAAAAACCATAATGCTTTGATCTCGGCCTGATCTATTTACCATGATCAGCGTCAGTCTCTAAAAGCGCAGGACAAACTGACAGATCTGGGCTAACCGCACCGCAGTAAGAGGTATGTTACGATGAAGACGTGTTTGCGCCACTTGGCGAAACTATCTGCGCTGATGAGTGCACTCGCGCTGGCAAGCCCCGCCACAGCCACCAATGGCTATTTCTCCAATGGCTATGGTGGCCAGTCCAAGGGCATGGCGGGCGCAGGTGTTGCGGTGCCAACGGGTGTCCTCGGCATGGCGCAAAATCCGGCCACGGGCGTCAAGCTGGGCAATCAAGCGGGCCTTTGTCTAACCACCTTTGCCCCGAACCGCGACGTGGAAATCGCCCCCGGCGGGCCACTGACCCCCGGCACCCACAAAAGCCAGAATGACGTGTTCTTCATTCCCTGCGGCGGTGCCAACTGGAAACTCGATGGGCGCTCATCGCTTGGCGCCTTTGTCTTTGGCAATGGCGGCATGAATACCGAGTTTGACACCAATTTCTTTGCCGGGCTTGGCGCGGGCTCCGCCCCGGTCGGGGTCAATCTCGAACAGGCCTTCATAACGCTGAACTATGCCCGCAAGGTGAATGATCGCCTGACCTTGGGCGTATCTCCTATTCTTGCGGTGCAGCGGTTCAAGGCACAGGGGCTGCAAGCCTTCTCTGCCCTGTCGATCAGTCCCGGCGATGTCACCAACCGCGGGCACGATTGGTCCACCGGCTTTGGCGTAAACCTTGGCCTGCTGTATGAGGCCAATCCGGAATGGACCTTTGGCGCGGCCTATCGCAACGAAATCCAGATGTCCAAGTTCAGCCGCTACAAGGGCCTCTTTGCCGACGGCGAATTCGACGTGCCCGCAATGCTGACCCTTGGGGCGGCCTATACCCCCGCCGCTGCCCCCCAGTGGACACTCACGGGCGAGTATCAACGCATCTTCTACGGCAATGTGAAATCCATCGCCAATTCCAGCGCACCTCCGGGCGGCCCGCTGGGGGCGTCCAATGGCGTAGGATTCGGCTGGCAGGATGTCGATGTCTGGCGTCTGGCCGCCATCTGGCAGAAGTCTGACAAGCTGACGTTGCGCACCGGCGTTAGCTATTCGACCGAGTTCATCAAGAACGACGGCAACGTGGTGATCAACACCATCGCCCCCGGCACGCCCCAATGGCATCTCTCGGCGGGCGGCACCTATGAGATCAACGACCGCTGGGCCTTTACCTTTGCCTACACCCATGCCTTCTCCAACAGCTTTTCGGGGTCCAACCCGGCGCTTACCGGCGTGGCACAACCGGTGAAAATCCGCATGCATCAACACGAGATCGCAACCGGCATCAGCTATCGCTGGTAAGGCGCGCTGCTTTCTCTTGCGCCGGAGCGGGACGCCAATTACTAGGCGAGATATGAGCCAGATATCCCATGACCGCCTCCTGATCATCGACTTTGGCAGCCAGGTAACGCAGCTTATTGCGCGTCGCCTGCGCGAGCTGAATGTCTATTGTGAAATCCATCCCTACCAAAAGGTGACGGACGCATTCCTGCAAGAGATGGCGCCGCGCGCGATCATCTTTTCGGGTGGCCCCGATAGCGTGATGCGCGAGGGCAGCCCAAGGCCGCCTCAGGCCGCCTATGATCTGGGCGTGCCTATCTTGGGCATCTGCTATGGCCAGCAGGTCATGATGCAGGACTTGGGCGGTCGCGTCGAGGCGGGCGAACATGCCACCGCCGAATTCGGCCGCGCCTACGTGACGTCGACGGGTGTTGCAAGCGGCTTTGTCGATGGCTGGTTCGCCGGGGATTCGCGCGAACAGGTCTGGATGAGCCACGGCGATCATGTCTCTGAAATCGCACCTGGATTCGAGGTTCTGGGCACCTCATCCGGTGCGCCCTTTGCCATCACGGCAGACCGCGCCCGCAACTTCTACGCCGTGCAATTCCACCCCGAGGTGCATCACACGCCGAACGGGGCGCGGCTCTATGAGAATTTCATCCGGCAGGCGGGCTTCAAGGGCGACTGGACCATGGGCGCCTACCGTGAAGAGGCGATTGCCAAGATCCGCGCTCAAGTGGGCGACAAACAGGTGATTTGCGGCCTCTCGGGGGGTGTCGATTCCTCTGTCGCCGCCGTGCTGATCCATGAGGCCATTGGCGACCAACTGACGTGCGTCTTTGTCGATCATGGCCTCTTGCGTCAGGGCGAGGCCGACGAGGTCGTGGCCATGTTCCGCGACAATTACAACATCCCCCTCATTCATGCCGATGAGGCAGAGCTTTTTCTAGGTGAGCTTGAGGGCGTAAGTGACCCTGAAACAAAGAGAAAAGCCATTGGCCGCCTGTTCATCGACGTGTTCCAGAAATACGCGAGCCAGATTGAAGGGGCCGAGTTTCTCGCCCAAGGCACGCTCTACCCCGACGTGATCGAGAGCGTCAGCTTTTCGGGTGGCCCCTCTGTCACCATCAAGTCGCATCACAATGTCGGCGGCCTGCCCGAGAAAATGGGCCTCAAACTGGTCGAACCCCTGCGCGAACTCTTCAAGGACGAGGTGCGCGCTTTGGGGCGCGAACTGGGCCTTCCCCAGAGCTTTATCGGGCGTCATCCCTTTCCCGGCCCCGGTCTTGCCATCCGTTGCCCCGGCGAGATCACCCGCGAAAAACTCGAAATCCTGCGCAAGGCCGATGCCGTCTATATCGACCAGATTCGCCGCCACGGGCTCTATGATGACATCTGGCAGGCGTTCGTTGCCATCCTGCCGGTGCGAACAGTTGGGGTCATGGGCGATGGGCGGACCTATGATTTTGCCTGCGCCCTTCGCGCTGTCACAAGCGTCGATGGCATGACCGCCGATTACTATCCCTTTACCCACGAGTTTCTCGGTGAAACCGCGACGCGCATCATCAACGAGGTCAAAGGCATCAACCGCGTGACCTATGACATCACGTCGAAACCACCGGGAACGATCGAGTGGGAATGATTTCTCTCACTGGCCAAATGATTTGTCCCTCCGAAGACCTTGAGGTCACGCGCGCCGCCCTGACGGAACATATCCGCCTTAGCCGTGCCGAACCGGGCTGTCTGTCGTTTGACGTGACCGAAACCGCGCCCGGAGAATTCAGGGTGTCAGAGCGCTTTGTTGACCGTGCCGCCTTTGACGCGCATCAGACCCGGACGCGCGCCAGCGAATGGTGGCGTGTCACCTCGCATATGCCCCGTCACTTCGAGATCACCGAGGAATGAGTCTGGCGGCCCCCGCCCCGGCCCCACAGACCTTGCGCGCGGGGCTCTGGATGCTGGGCGCGGTCGCCTCTTTCTCATCTATGGCGGTAGCGGGGCGCGCGGTCAGCTTTGAACTCGATACGTTCGAGATCATGATGTATCGCAGCATTGTGGGCTTTATCCTTGTACTATGCGTGGCCCGCCTGACCGGCCAGATTGCCACCGTCACCACGCGCAGCCCCGGCACGCATCTTGTCCGCAACCTCTGCCATTTTACCGGCCAAAACCTGTGGTTCTATGCGATCACCGTCATTCCGCTGGCACAGGTCTTTGCCCTCGAATTCACGGCCCCACTCTGGGTTCTGATCCTGTCACCGCTGGTGTTGGGCGAGCGGTTGACAGGCACCCGCGCCCTCGCCGCCGTAATCGGCTTTGCCGGCATCCTCATCGTCGCGCGCCCCAGTCCCGAGACAATCAACCTGGGCACAATCGCTGCGGCGGCGGCCGCCATCGGCTTTGCCGGTTCAATCCTGATGACCAAGCGCCTGACACGTACGGAATCCCTCACTTGCATCCTCTTCTGGATGACACTGCTGCAAATCGGTTTTGGCCTGGCCTGCGCAGGGTATGATGGGGACATCGCCCTCCCCTCGCTCACCTCTGCTCCATGGCTCGTGCTGATCGGATGCGCGGGGCTTTTGGCCCATTTTTGCCTGACCACCGCGCTCTCGCTGGCCCCGGCCACCTTGGTCACTCCGGTTGATTTTTTACGACTGCCCGTAATCGCCATTGTCGGCCTTTTGGTTTATGGTGAGGCTGTTGACGTGTTTGTACTCGTGGGCGCGGCTGTGATCTTTGGTGCGAATTACCTGAATCTTTGGCGCGAAACGCGCAAAAGTGTATGAATTTACACTTTTTTCCTTAGAAAGTGTGTCCGCTGCGCCACCTGCCGCCACGTCGCAATTTGTGACGCCGCGTCAAAGATTGACCGGTTTCGGCGTAAAGGTAATGTGATCCAAATATTTCTGGAGGAGAGGGACACATGAAGAAAACTTGGCTCGCAGCGACCGTGATCGCCGCAACGGCATCGTCAGCCTTTGGTGGTGAAATCGAACGACGGGGCGACCCTTCGATGATCCTGTTCGAAAAAGGCAAGAACTATCTCGAGTTCTCGGCCGCAACCGTGGACCCATCCGTCTCGGGCGTTGCGCGCCCCGGTGTGCCCACGGCCCCCACTGGCAACATCCAGAACCGCTATCAATCCTTTGCAGGCGGCTACAAGCATGAACTGAATGATCGTGTGGCGCTCGCGTTTGTCATCGACGAACCGGTTGGCGCTTCGGTCAATTATCGCACGCCCCCGGCGGCCTTGGGTGGCGCGTTCTTTGGCGGATCAAGCGCCGAAGTCAGCTCTGTCGCGTTCACTGCCCTTGCAAAATACAAGGCAACTGATCGCTTCAGCATCTATGGTGGTCTGCGCTATGTCGGCCTGTCGGGCAATATCACGGTGATTTCGCCCGCCACCCTTGGCAGCGCGGTTCCTGCACCCAACTCACCCTATACGCTGGGCGTGAACAAGGATTTCCAAGTCGGCTACCTGTTGGGTGCCGCCTATGAAATCCCCGACATCGCCCTGCGCGTTGCCCTGACCTATGAGTCCAAAACAGAGCACGATTTCAAGGACAACACCGGCGCAGGTTTCAAAGTGGAAATCCCGCAGGCGTTCACCCTTCATGCCCAATCAGGTATTGCAAAAGACACCTTGCTCTTTGGCTCTGTGAAATGGCGGGAATGGTCGAAATTCGCCGTTCAGCCCGGCGACTTCTTCTCTGTCGCCACGGGTGTTCCGGTCAACGTTCCCATCGCCAGCGGCCCGAGCGACATCTGGACCTATGAGCTGGGCATCGGTCGCCGGTTCAACGAAAACTGGAGTGGCGCTGTCCTCCTTGGCTATGAAAAGGATGAAGGGGACGTCGTTGGCAACCTTTCGGGCAAAGACGGTTACTTCAGCTACGGTCTGGCCGCCACATACGAAACCGAGGCATGGGAAATCACCGCTGGTATCAAGTATTTCGATGTCGGCGACGCGAACTCGAACGTCACGGCCTTCTCTGGCAGCGATGCCATCGCCATCGGCACCAAGGTCGCCTTCCGCTTCTAAGCGGTCCTAGAACCAAAAATAAGGCCCCGCCCCTCACCCGGGCGGGGCTTTTGCATGATTGCATTTGACCCCGCGCCGCGCGCTTTGTACCAAACCCGCGAGAGGGAGCAGCGATGATCTACACTTCGGCACAAGACTGGCGCGAGGCCACACATAAACGGGTGCTGTTCTACGGCATGTCAGGCTTGGGCAAGACGCATGTGTCGAACACGCTGCGGGATGCCGGGAACTGGTTTCACTACTCGATAGATTACCGCATCGGCACGCGCTACATGGGCGAACTTATCGCCGACAATGCCAAGGCGTATGCAATGCAGGTGCCCTTCCTGCGTGACCTTCTGCTAAGCGACTCGATCTATATCGGCTCCAACATCACGTTTCACAACCTCACCCCGGTTTCGACCTATCTGGGCAAGCCGGGCAATCCCGCCAAAGGCGGGCTGCCGATCGAAGAATACCGCATCCGACAAGAACAGTTTCGGCAAGCCGAGATCCACGCGCTGATGGATACGGCCTATTTCATCCGCCGCGCAGACGCACTCTATGGATATCCGCATTTCATCTGCGACACCGGTGGGTCGATCTGTGAATGGGTAGACGGCGACGATCCCGAGGACACGATCCTAAAGGAACTTTCGGCACATTGTCTGCTGATCTATATTGAAGGCTCCGAGGCGCATACGGCTGAATTGATCCGCCGATTTGATCGCGCGCCCAAGCCGATGGCGTATCAGCCTGCCTTTCTCGATGCGGCATGGGCCGAATACCTAAAAGAAAACAACTGCGAAGAGGACGAAGTTGATCCAGACAGCTTTATCCGCTGGACCTATGCTCGCGCTCTTGCGCACCGTCAGCCCCGCTATGAGGCGATGGTAAAATGGGGCGTCAGCGTCACCGCCAATGAGGTGGCGACCGTCAAAACGGCACAGGAGTTTGAGGCGCTGATCGCCACCGCCCTTGAGCGCCGCGCCGCCACGCCTATCTAAGGCCCGACAGCCAAGGAACCCCACCTGATGCCCATCAAGATCCCAGCCGACCTGCCAGCCTATGACGTGCTTACGCGCGAAGGGGTGATGGTGGTGGACCCGGATCAAGCCGCGCGGCAGGATATCCGCCCCCTGCGCATCGGCCTTCTCAACCTCATGCCGAAAAAGATCCAGACCGAGAACCAGTTTGCCCGGCTGATCGGGGCAACCCCGTTGCAGATCGACTTTGACCTGATCCGCATGAGCGAACATCAGACCAAGAACACCGCCGCCGAACATATGGAGAGCTTTTACCGCCCCTTTGAAGAGGTCGCCGCCTCGGGTGACAAATACGATGGCCTCATCATCACCGGCGCGCCGATTGAGCATCTCGATTTCGACGCCGTGACCTATTGGGCAGAGTTGGCGCGCGTCTTTGACTGGACCCAAACCCATGTGCATTCGACCTTTGGGGTATGCTGGGGCGGGATGGCGATGATCAACCATTTCCACGGGGTGCAGAAACACATGCTGCCCGCCAAGGCCTTTGGCTGCTTTCGGCATCGCAACATGGTCCCCGCGTCACCCTATCTGCGCGGATTTTCCGATGATTGCGTGATCCCCGTCAGCCGCTGGACCGAGATGAAACGCGCCGAGATCGAGGCGGTCGAGGGGCTTACGATCCTTCTGGACAGCGATGATGTCGGACCCTGTCTGGTCGAGGATACCGCGCGTCGTGCGCTCTACATCTTCAACCATTTTGAATATGACAGCGACACGCTGAAACAGGAATATGACCGCGATATAGCCAACGGCACGCCGATCAATGTGCCCTGCAACTACTATCCCGGCGATGATCCGTCGCGCCCGCCGCAGAACCGCTGGCGCAGTCACGCGCATCTTCTTTATGGCAACTGGGTGAACCAGATCTATCAGACGACCCCGTTCGATATGAATGCCATTGGCTGTTAAATCCCTGATCCTTGTTGCGGTATGTCTGGTCGCTTTTTGGGGCTGGACCCAGCAACGTGCCCGCACCCACGAGGCGCGCGCCGAAGCCTCCTTTCCCCCAGAGGGCCAGATCATCGACGTGAGCGGCCACCGCGTGCATGCCGTCGTGATGGGCAATGGGCCTGATCTGGTGCTGATCCACGGGGCCTCGGGCAATACCCGCGATCTGACCTTTGAACTCGCCCCGCGATTGGCAGAGCGCTACCGTGTCATCGTGATTGATCGCCCCGGTCTGGGTTATACCGCCCGCATCAACCGCACCGGGGCCACGATCACCCAACAAGCGGCGCTGCTGCAAGAGGCGGCAGCCCAGCTTGGGGCCGACAAGCCTATCGTGCTCGGCCATAGCTATGGCGGCGCGGTAGCGCTTGCTTGGGCGGTGACGCGACCTGATCATATCGCAGCCCTCGTGGATGTGGCCGGTGCCGCCAAACCCTGGGATACCGGCCTCTCGACCTATTACCGCGTGCTCTCGCATCCGGTGCTTGGCCCGCTCGTGATCCCGCTGCTTACCGCCTTTGTCCATGACACCCGCGTCGAACAGGCGGTGCGGGAAATTTTCACGCCGCAAGAACCACCCGAAGGTTATCTCGAACATATTGGTGCCGGCCTCACGCTGCGCCGCCATTCTTTGCGGGCCAATGCCTTGCAGCGCGCCAATCTACTGGCCGAGATCGAGGCACTGCACACCCTTTACGGCACCATCACCGTGCCGGTCGAAATCGTACACGGCACGGCTGATACCACCGTGGGCGTCTCGATCCATTCCGAACCGCTGGCGGCCCAAATTCCCGGTGCCCATCTGGCCGTGCTCGACGGCGTCGGCCACATGCCCCACCACAGCGATCCAGAGGCGGTGATTGCAGCCATAGATCGCGCCGCTACCCGCGCCGGATTGCACCCCGTCGATTGAGCCGCCATACTGACGGAAACCATAGCGAGAGGCCCCATGGACCTGCCCTTTGACGGCGCGATCAGCGCCTTTTTCGAGACGGAAGCCCCCGAAGCCATCCGCAAGGAAATCCGCCGCGCCGATAAGGATGATATCTTGGGGGCCGATTTCCCCTATTCCGAAGGCCTGTCAAAAAAGACCTATGAGAAAGATATCGAAAAGCTGCAAATCGAACTGGTCAAGCTCCAGCATTGGGCCAAGGAAAGCGGTGCGCGCATCGCTATCGTCTTTGAGGGGCGCGATGCGGCGGGTAAAGGCGGCACGATCAAGCGGTTCCGCGAGTATCTGAATCCGCGCGGCGCGCGGGTTGTCGCGCTTAGCAAACCGTCGGATGTCGAGGCAACACAATGGTATTTCCAGCGCTATATCGACCATCTGCCCGCCGGGGGCGAGATCGTATTCTATGACCGCAGTTGGTATAACCGCGCGGTTGTGGAAAAAGTGTTCGGCTTTTGCACCGACGCGCAGCGCGAGCATTTCTTTGCCCAAGTCCCGGATTTCGAGCGGATGATCGTCGACGAGGGTATCCATCTCTTCAAAGTCTGGCTCAATGTTGGCCGTGCCGAGCAACTCCGCCGCTTTCTCGACCGCGAGCAAGATCCCCTCAAGCAATGGAAACTCAGCTGGATCGATGTCGAGGGTCTCAAGAAATGGGACAGTTACACCGCCGCCATCGCCGAAACTCTCACACGCAGCCATAGCGACCATGCGCCGTGGACTGTCGTGCGCTCGGACGACAAGCGGCGCGCGCGGATTGAAACCATCCGTCATGTCCTTAGCCAACTGGATTATGCCCGCAAGGATGCCCGCGCGGTGGGCAGCGCTGATCCGGGCATCGTCGGCGGCCCTGAAATTTGGCATGGGTAAGCAGGGCTATCACCACGGCAATTTGCGGCAGGCTCTGGTCGAGGCCACGCTGACCCTGATTGCCGAAAAGGGGCCGCAGGGCTTTACCATGGCCGAGGCCGCAAAATTGGCCGGTGTCTCGACCGCCGCGCCCTACCGGCATTTTTCAGGCCGCGAGGCACTGATTGCCGAGGCCGCGCGCCAAGGCTTTGAAATCTTTGTCACCCGGATGGAAGCCGCGTTCAATGACGCCCGCCCCAATCCGCTGACGGCGTTTATGGCAACGGGGCGCGCCTATCTGGCCTTTGCCCGCTCGAATGCCGGGCATTACGTGGCGATGTTCGAATCCGGCCTCTCGGTAAACTCCAACCCGGAATTGGCCGATGCCGCCGCGCGGGCCCAAGCGATCCTCACCCGCGCCGCCGCCGCCCTCTCGGCGCATTTGCCGCCTGACCGCCGCCCACCTGCGGCGATGTTCGCCGCCCATGTCTGGGCGATGAGCCATGGGGTGGTCGAACTTTACGCGCGTGGCACCCCCGGTGCCCGCGCCCCCTTTCCGCCCGAAGACCTGCTTGAATCCGGCATAAGCGTCTATCTGCGCGGTCTTGGCCTCATCCCGCCCGACAGCACCCCCTGACCCGAAAATTCAAAGCACACCTCTTGCGTGCGGCACTGGGCATCTTACATATGTAAATGTAAGTAACATTCACACACGACAAGGAGACGTCATGTCCGCCATTACCACCTGGCCCGCACAGGCCGAATCTTGGCTCGACCGCCAAGGCAAACCCGCTTGGATCATCGCCATGGTCTTGGGTCTTATCGTTTTTTGGCCCCTCGGGCTCGCCCTACTGGCCTATATGATCTGGAGCAATCGCATGACCGTACGCAGCCTTCCCTCTCGCTTTCACCGCCAAAACGCCACGCGCAGCACTGGCAATGCCGCCTTTGACGCCTACAAGGCCGACACGCTGCGCCGTCTCGAGGAAGAGCAGGAGCAATTCGAAGCCTTCCTGCAGCGCCTGCGCGACGCGCGCGACAAGGCCGAGTTCGACCAATTCATCGACGAACGCCGCAAACCCGCACAGGCGCAAACCACCGCCTGAGCCGTACCGCAAAACCAAAAAGGGCCGCCCTCTGGGCGGCCCTTTGACTGTGTAATCCGAAATGGATCAGCGCTTGGAGAACTGGAAGCTGCGGCGCGCCTTGCGCTTACCGTATTTCTTCCGCTCAACGACGCGGCTGTCACGGGTCAGGAACCCTGCAGCCTTGAGCGCGCCACGCAGGCTGGGATCGTAAAGCTGCAGCGCCTTCGACACGCCGTGCTTGACCGCACCGGCCTGACCCGACAGACCACCACCGGCGACTGTTGCCATCACATCAAACTGGCCTTCGGTGCCAGAAATCGTGAACGGCTGTTTCAGGATCATCTGAAGCACGGGACGCGCGAAATACTCGTTCATCGGCTTGCCATTGACCACGACCTTACCCGAACCGGGCTTGATCCAGACGCGGGCAACCGCATCCTTCCGCTTGCCGGTTGCATAAGAGCGACCAAGCGCATCACGCTCGGGCTCGCGCGGGGCTTTGATGGCCACGGCTGCAGCGCTGACACCGCCAGCGACGGCTTCGAGACCTTCGAGGGATTTGATTTCGTCAGCCATCAGTGAGCCACCCGCGTATTCTTGGAGTTCATGGATTTGACGTCCAACACCTCAGGGCTCTGCGCCTCATGAGGATGCTCGCCGCCAGCATAGACGCGCAGGTTGGTCATCTGCGTGCGGCTCAGGCGGTTGCCCGGCAGCATGCGCTTGACCGCCTGCATCACGACGCGCTCAGGGTATTTACCCTCGAGGATCTCGCCGGTGGTGCGCGATTTGATGCCGCCCGGATGGCCGGTGTGCCAGTAGTTGGGCTTGTTGCGCTTGTTGCCGGTCAGCTGCACCTTGTCGGCATTGATGACAATCACGTTGTCGCCCATGTCCATGTGGGGGGTAAAGCTGGCCTTGTGCTTGCCGCGCAGGCGCATGGCGATGATCGACGCAAGACGGCCCAGAACCACGCCTTCGGCGTCGATCAGGATCCATTTCTTGTCGATATCTGCCGGGGTAGCAGAGAATGTTTTCATTTCAGGCAGAACCTTGTGCTTGGTCTTTGGTCTTGATCAGTTTGGGCCACCCTACGGGCGGCTCTGATGCGATGGGCGGGTTATAATCAGTTCAATGCGAAGGTCAACTGCCATATGTTCAAAATAAGCAAGCTAAATCAGTGACTTAAAAAATAGGTATTATTTTACCCCAAATAATCCACCCCGTCACCGTTCTTGAAATACGCTTGGGGGGTCCGGGGAGTGAACAGCGCCCCGTCTAGGGCTTCATTTGGGGGGGATCGAATAGGTCAGGCTCGCGCGCGCCACCGGCGCGCTCATCCCTTCGGAATAGATCAGAACATCCCCCACCGCCAGCACCCGTCCCAGCTTGAGCAACCGACACTCCGCGATCAAATCCACCCCTGCCATGGGCTTGCGCATGAAATCAATGCTGCAATTTGTCGTCACGGCCAGCCCCTCAGGCCCGATCATCGCCAGAATGCCCAAGTAAACCGACACATCCGCAAGCGCAAAGATCGACGGACCAGACAGCGTGCCGCCGGGCCGCAAATGCCGCTCTCCCACCAAGAGCCGCGTGCGGATGTGCATCTCGCCCACCTCCTCGATAGCAAACTCCCCCGAGACTTGTGGAAACTCCCGGTCGAGAAAACTCATCAATTCCGCCGCCGTCATCTTGACGCTCATGCTTTGCCCCCCGCGCTGTTCCGCGCTAGAATGGCCATAACGCACAAGGGGTTACAAGATGGCAATTCTCGACCGCACCGACCAGGGCGCAATCGCGCGGCTTACTCTCAATTCGCCCGGCAATCTCAACGCGCTTTCGGATGCCATGCTGGCTGCGCTTCAGGCCGAGTTTGACAGGCTGGCACAGGATCGCCACATCCGCGTGATCACCCTCATGGGTGCCGGCAAAGCGTTTTGTGCCGGGCATGATCTCAAGGAAATGACCGCCGGACGACAGGCCGAAGATGGCGGGCGCGCCTATTTCGCCGATCTCTTTGCACGTTGCGCCCGGATGATGACCACTATCCTTACCCTGCCCCAACCGGTGATTGCCGCACCGCATGGCATCGCCACCGCGGCAGGCTGTCAATTGGTGGCAAGCTGCGACATGGCCGTGGCCGCGCATGGCACGCGCTTTGGCGTCAATGGCGTCAATATCGGCCTCTTCTGCTCTACCCCAATGGTGGCGCTCAGCCGCAACATCCCACGCAAACAGGCGTTCGAGATGCTGACCACCGGCCAGTTCATCGACACCGCCCGCGCCGCAGAGCTTGGCCTCATCAACCGCGCCGTGCCGCCCGAGGATCTGGAGTCTGAGACCATGGCCCTTGCCGAAACCGTCGCCAGCAAACTTGGCTCTGCCGTGCGCATCGGCAAACGCGCCTTTTACGACCAACTCGACATGGGGTTAGAGGCCGCCTATGCCCATACTGGCGCGGTGATGGTCGAAAATATGCTCGACCGCGACACCGCCGAAGGCATCGCCGCCTTCATCGACAAACGCGCCCCCGATTGGGATCAGTGACGCCCCTTTCCAAACACCCCTCAATGGCCTAAATCGCAGCCCATGGATAACGTATTACACATCATCGGCGGCGGCATGGCCGGGTCAGAGGCAGCATGGCAAGCCGCGAATATGGGCGTGCATGTGGTCATCCACGAAATGCGCCCAAGCGTCAAAACCTTTGCCCATCGCACGGGTGATCTGGCCGAAATGGTCTGTTCCAACTCGTTCCGTTCGGATGATGATGAACAAAACGCCGTGGGCCTCCTGCATTGGGAAATGCGCGCGGCGAATGGCCTGATCATGGCCATGGCCCACGAAAACCGCCTGCCTGCGGGCGGTGCCTTGGCGGTGGATCGCGATCGCTTTGCCCAATCGGTCACGGCGCGGCTGTTGGATCACCCGAATATCACCGTGCAAAATGATGAAATCACGCAACTTCCTGAAAGTGGCCATTGGATCATCGCCACCGGCCCGCTAACCTCTGAGGGGCTTGGACAGGCCATTGCCGCCGAGACCGGCACAGAGGCGCTCGCCTTTTTTGACGCCATCGCGCCGATTGTCTATCACGACAGCATCGACATGTCGCGCGCTTGGATGCAATCGCGCTATGACAAGGGCGAAACCGAGGCCGAGCGCACCGCCTACCTCAATTGCCCGATGGACCGCGATCAATACGAGGCGTTCATCGACGCGCTGCTGGCCGCCGACAAGACCGAATTTCACGAAGGCGAAGCAGAGTCATCCCCCAACCCCACCCCTTATTTCGACGGCTGCCTGCCTATCGAGGTCATGGCCGAACGCGGCCGCGAGACCCTGCGCCACGGCCCGATGAAGCCTGTGGGCCTGACCAACCCACATGCGCCGGATGTCAAACCGCATGCCGTGGTGCAACTGCGCCGCGACAATGCGCTTGGCACGCTCTACAATATCGTGGGCTTCCAGACCAAGATGAAATATGGCGCGCAAGCTACTGTTTTTAAAATGATTCCCGGCCTTGAAAACGCACAGTTTGCCCGCCTTGGCGGCATCCATCGCAATACGTTCCTCAATTCCCCTACGCTGCTTGATGCGCAGATGCGCCTGCGCTCGCGCCCGCATATCCGCTTTGCCGGGCAGATCACCGGGGTCGAGGGCTATGTCGAATCCGCCGCCATGGGCCTTTTGGCCGGGCGTCTGGCGGCAGCGGAAATCCTGGGCCAGAGCCTGCCCCCCGTGCCACAGGACAGTGCCATGGGCGCGCTTATCCATCACATCACCGGCGGGGCCGAGGCGAAAACCTTTCAGCCGATGAATGTCAATTTCGGGCTCTTTCGCCCGATTGATGGCTTCAAAGGCGGGCGGCGTGGGCGCATCGACCGCTACAAGGGCTATACCGACCGCGCCAAGGCAGCTTGGGGCGAATGGCTGGCGGCTCAAAACATGAGCATCGCCTCATAACGCATTGAATATATGTTCATAACGCGCTTCGCTCCTTCGCCAACCGGCCCGCTCCATCTGGGGCATGCCTATTCTGCGATGCTGGCCCATGACCGGGCGCAAGCTGAGGGCGGAACCTTTCTTCTGCGCATCGACGATCTGGATCACAGCCGCTGCCGCCCGGAATGGGAGGCGCAGATTTTTGATGATCTGGCATGGCTGGGTCTCGACTGGCCCCGCCCCGTGTTGCGCCAATCAACCCGCCTCTCCCGCTATCGCGCGGCCTTGAATATACTTTGGGATCAAGGGCTTTTGTACCACTGTTCCTGTAGCCGCGCCGATATTCGTGCCGCCGCCTCTGCCCCGCAAGAAGGCGCACCGCTCTTGGGGCCAGATGGCGTGATCTATCCCGGCACCTGCCGCCCCACAGTCCCGCAAAACGGGTCGATGCCCGAGGGTTGCGCGCTGCGCCTTGATATGGCCCGCGCCTGCGCAAGGCTCTCCAAACCACTCATCTATAGGGAAAAAGACGACCTCATCACCCCCCGTGACCTGCCCGAAACCGTCGGCGACGTGGTGCTGGCGCGCCGCGAGATGGGGGCCTCTTATCATCTGTCGGTTGTTGTGGACGATGCCGATCAGGGCATCACCCATGTCATTCGCGGCGAAGACCTGCAAGAGGCCACGCAAATCCATGTGCTCTTGCAACGCTTGCTTGGCCTGCCCACCCCGGCCTATCACCATCATGCGCTGATCCGCGATGACGCTGGCAAGCGGCTGGCCAAACGCGACGATGCGCGCGCCATCGCCACCTACCGCGCCCAAGGGGCGAGCCCACAAGACATCCGGGCCATGGTCGGGCTCTAGCCTTACAGCGTTCCGAAAATGCTCAATCCAATGGTGCCATAGGGGCCATGATCTCGGTCTCTTCCCCGGCACGCACCGCCGTGTAAAAGCACGACCGCCGGTTGGTGTGACAGGCAGGCCCATTCTGGCGTACCTGCACCAACAGGCAGTCACGGTCGCAATCGACACGCATCTCAACCAACTCTTGCACATGCCCCGAGGTTTCGCCCTTGATCCAGAACGCCTGCCGCGAGCGGCTCCAATAGGTCACACGGCCCGTGTCGAGCGTGCGCGCGATCGACTCGGCGTTCATCCAGGCCATCATCAGCACCTCGCCGGTCTCGGCCTCTTGGGCGATGGCGGGGATCAACCCGTTCGCGTCATACTTTAGTGTCGCCGGATCGAAGGGCATGGCGGATTTCCTTTTGCATCTGCGCGCTCCACGCCTATTTATGGGGCAACACACGAAAGGGAAAGCCATGAGCGGCGAAACCGACCTGATCAAGCTTTATTCAGCGCGCATTCTGGAACTGGCCGCGGACATCCCGCATCACGGGCGCTTGGCCAGCCCACAGGCCAGCGTCAAGCGGCGCGCACCGCTTTGTGGCTCGACCGTGACCGTCGATATTCGCTGCGAGGATGGCCGGATCACCGACTACGCCGCCGAGGTTAAGGCCTGTGCGCTTGGTCAGGCCGCCGCCAGTGTCGTGGGGCGCGCCATCATCGGTTGCGATCTGGCACAGGTGACAGCAGCGCGCGACGCGCTGCACGAGATGCTGAAATCCGACGGCCCCACACCGCCCGCGCCCTTTGACGGGCTCGAGGTGCTGCGCCCCGCGCGGGATTACAAGAACCGCCACGCCTCTATCCTGCTCACGATTGAGGCCGCGGTTGAGGCAATGGAAACCGTGCGCGCCCAAACGTCCTGCGCCTGACGGTGCTGTCGCGGCAAAGCGACAGCTTGTGAACAGGCCTCCCCTTACCTTCGGTAAATTGCGCGCTATCTCTCTCAGAGATAGCCGGGGACAGCGCCATGACAGGGCAGAAACTCGACCAGAATAGCCCGCTGATCGGGCGATTTGATCAGTCCTTTTTGATCCATATGATCCGTGACTTTTTCATCATCCTATTGATGGTGACGGTGCTGGAATTCGCGCTCAAGGCGGGGATGGTCTATTACAAATTCCGCGTGCATGGTGCCACTGATGCCACCGAGGCGGCTCAGGATCTCGCCGATGATGTGCGTTCCATCATGCGCAACGAAGGCGGGCCGGTCGCCGCGCGCACGGTCTATCCGATCCTTCAGGACAATTGGGACGGGCTTGGTTACCGCATCGCGATCATCCCCTCCGATGTCACGATCCGTTCCATTGAACAGGGGTTCGAGTTTACCCCCGAGGGCTTGCCGCGCGGCGATTGGCCCGACACCGCCCATGCAAGCGCCACCCTGCCCATCACCGCCGAGCCCTTTTGCCTTGCCTGTCACTCCGAAGCGCAGGTGGGGGATGTGCTGGGCGAGGTGACGGTGCGGCGGGATCTTGCGACGGATTTCGCACAATGGATCGAGGATATGCGCCTGACCGGCCTTTTGGCTCTGGCCAAAATCGTGCTGCATTCGGTGCTCTTGTTTCTGATCCTGCGCGCGCGGCTTGAGCCGCTTTTGGGTCTGCGCACGGTGGTCAGCAATCTTGCCCGCGCCTATGGCGGGCTGAACCACCGCGCCGAAATTCGCAGCGCCGATGAGTTTGGTGTGCTGGCACGCGATCTCAACCTCTTTCTAGACCGCATCACCCGGCTGATGGGCGAACTCGATGAGGTGCTGCAACGGGTGGTCACGGTCAATGATGACATCGTCACCATCCAAGCCGATCTTCGCGACCGGATCGACACCCTGACCGGACGCATCCGGCGACTGGAGCGCGCCGCGATGCTCAGCGCCAAGTCAGAGCCGCGCCTCTCGAAAGCGTGGTTTGATACGGCACGCCGCGCTGTCTCTGACCTGCGCAGCCAGACCCCCGAGGATGCCGGGGCCCTGATCGAGGATCTGCGCGCCGTCGTCGCCAATGCCGAGGCGCAGATTGCCGGAAGCGAGGCACTCTTTGCTGATCTGGGTGCTTTGGGCGATGAAAGCGAACGCCTGCGCCATGTCATGTCCGAGATGATCCGCCTTGAGGAGCGGATGAAGGGCATCGTCGACACCGGCAGCGTTCTGGTGCAGCGCCTGCGCCCCGGCCCTGTGCCCTCGGAATGAAAAAACCGCCGCACGCTCGGATGAGCGGCGGCGGCAGAGTTGAGCGGGTCACAGGCCCCGGACATTCGGGAGGATTGAGGCAAATCCCGAAAACCGGATGGGACAGGTGGTGTGGCGCATCCCCAAAGTTGGGACAGGAGGGATGCAGCCAGAGCCGGGGCAAACCCGCAGGCAGAAACTCAGGCAGAAATCAGAGAAAACCGGGCAGATAAAGCGCACCGACCAGCGTCACCATCAGCGCAAGCGCGCCAACCGCATCGCCGACAATCGTATCCTGCGCACGGGTCGCAGTCGTCTTGATCTGGTGCAACATCTGGGGGCTCCTTCTGAAAACCTCTGTGTTGCTACTTTGTTCTCATATCGCAAACACCAAGTAAAGAACTTTTTAAGAACATATGTGAACAAAAATTCTAACCCACGGAAATTAAACGAATTGCCTGATCCTGTTCCATCAACCACAAGAGCACGCGCGCCGCACGTCCCCGCTCTGACACAAGGTCCGGATCGTCGTGAAGCAGTTTGCGCGCATCCGATTGCGCCACTGCCATCAGCGCCGATTGCGATTCGAGATCGGCAATGCGAAATCGCGGCAGGCCAGATTGCGCCGTGCCGATCAGATCGCCCGCGCCGCGCATCTCCAGATCAACCTCGCTGATGCGAAACCCGTCCTCTGTGTCACGCATCGTGGTCAATCGTCGCTCGCCGCTCTCACTCAGCGGGGCCTGATACATCAAGAGACAGGTCGACGCCGCCTGCCCCCGTCCAACGCGCCCGCGCAACTGATGCAATTGCGCCAGCCCGAAACTCTCGGCGCGCTCGATCACCATGATCGAGGCATTGGGCACATCCACCCCAACCTCAATCACCGTGGTCGAGACCAGAACGCTTGTGTCGCCCCGTTGAAACGCGGCCATCGCGGCATCCTTGTCCTCGGGCGGCATCTGTCCGTGCACCAGCCCCACAACGCCCTCCCCAAGGGCTGCGCGCAACCGCTTGAACCGCTCCTCGGCGCTGCTCAGGTCTACCACCTCGCTTTCCTCGACCAATGGGCAAACCCAATAGGCCTGACGCCCCTCGGCCAAGGCGCGGCGCAGGTGATCGACCACCTCGTCAATCCGCCCCATACTGATCAGCGCCGTCTTGATTGGCTGGCGGCCGGGCGGCTTTTCATCCAGCACCGACACATCCATATCGCCATATTGCGCCAAGGCCAGTGAGCGCGGGATTGGAGTGGCGGTCATCACCAGCACATCGGCCTGTGCGCCCTTCTTGCCCAGCTCAAGACGTTGCCGCACACCAAAACGGTGTTGCTCATCGACAATGGCCAGCCGCAAATCGGAAAACTCCACATCCTTTTGAAACACCGCATGGGTGCCCACGAGGATCTGAATATCGCCCCGCGCAAGCGCCGCCAGCTTGGCGCGTCGCTCGGCACCCTTGTCGCGGCCCGTCAGAATTTCGAGCACCACGCCCGCACTCTCGGCCAAGGGGCGCAAGCCCTGCAAATGTTGCCGCGCGAGGATTTCGGTGGGGGCCATCATCACCCCCTGCCCGCCCGCCTCGACCGCGATGAGCAGCGCCTTGAACGCCACCAACGTCTTGCCCGCGCCCACATCGCCCTGAAGCAGCCGGTTCATCCGTTGTGGGGCGGCCATATCGGCGGCAATCTCGGCAATGGCCCGCGTTTGCGCCCCGGTCAGCGCATAGGGCAGCTCTGCCAATACCTTGGCCTGCAAGCGCCCGGTGCCAACCGTCGCGCGCCCCTTGGCGCGGCGCAGTTTTGAGCGGGCCAAGGCCAATGTCATCTGATGCGCCATCAACTCATCATAGGCCAAGCGCTCGCGTGCCGGATGCGCAGGCGAAAGATCCCGCGCCTCTTGCGGCCCATGGGCGGCACGCACCGCAGCGGCCCAATCGGGCCAGCCGGCCTGCGCCTTTTGCACCGGGTCGATCCATTCGGTAAGGTCTGGCAGGCGCATCAACGCCGAGTACACCCCTTTGGTCATCACCCGCTGCGTGACACCTGCGGTCAACGGATAGACCGGCTCAAAATCAGGGATGTCCGATGCTTCCTCAAGAGGCAGCATATGATCGGGATGCACGATTTGCGCGATTCCGTCGAAAAGCTCTGCCTTGCCCGACACGATCCGCCGCGCGCCGGTGGGCAGCATTTTGCGCAGATACTCATCGCGGGCATGAAAGAAGACGAGATGAAAGCTGGTGGCGGCATCCTCGACCACCACGCGATACGGCCCGCCTTTGCGCGAGGGCGGACGGTGCTGCCCCACAGTCACCTCGACCGTCACGATCCCGGGCATCTCTGCCCCCTGCACCGTGGCGCGGCGGCGGCGATCCACGCCGGAATGCGGCAGTGTCAGGATCAGGTCGCGCGGTCGCGTGATCTCAAGCGCAGAGAGGGCTTGCGCGGTCTTCGGCCCGATCCCCTCGAGCGTTTCCAGCCCGGCAAAAAGCGGAAATAGGATTTCCGGCCGCCCGCTCATGCGTCCCCGATCAGGGCCAGCCAACCATCCTCGTCAATGGTCTCGATCCCCAGTTCCTCTGCCTTCTTGGCCTTGGACCCGGCCCCGGGCCCTGCCACCAAAAGGTCGGTCTTGGCACTGACCGATCCCGCAACCTTGGCCCCCAGCCCTTCGGCCCGCGCCTTGGCCTCGGCCCGCGTCATCTTTTCGAGACTGCCGGTGAAGACGACGGTCTTACCCGCAACCGGGCTGCCATCGGTCTTGGGGCGCGCGGCCTCTTGCACGGTCAGATACTCGGTCAGCCGGTCAATGCTGCCGCGTTCATGCGGCTCTGCAAAGGCCCCGACAAGGGCGCGCGCCATGACCGTGCCCACCCCGTCGATCCCCAACAAACGCTCCCAATCCGGCCCTTCATAATCCTTGGCCCCGTCCATCGCCGCGATGAACTCATCCCAAGTGCCGTAATTGCGCGCAATCAGGGTACTGGCCTGCTCGCCCACATGCCGGATCCCAAGCGCAAAGAGCAACCGACCAAACGGGATTTCTCTTTTTTCTTCAATCGCTTCAAAGAGGTTTTTCGCGCTCTTTTCGCCCCAGCCCTCGCGGTTCTTCAACTGCTGCAGGCCAGAGCCATAGCGCTCTTGCAGGGTAAAGATATCTGCCGGTTCCTTGATCCAGCCATCGCGGTAAAATTGCTCTACCTGCTTGGCCCCCAGGCCTTCGATGTCAAAGGCGGCGCGGGATACGAAATGCTTGAGCTTTTCCACCGCCTGCGCCGGACAGATAAGACCGCCCACACAGCGCCGCACCGCATCGCCCTCTTCGCGCACCGCATCCGATCCGCATTCGGGACAAGTCGCGGGAAAGACATAGGGCGTGGCTCCCTCCGCCCGCTTGCTCAGGTCTACATCGGCCACTTTTGGGATCACATCGCCCGCGCGGTAAACCTGCACCCAGTCGCCTACGCGAATATCCTTGCCGCCGCGAATGACCTCGCCTTTGCTGTCACGCCCGGCGATGTAATCCTCATTATGCAGCGTGGCATTGCTGACCACCACGCCGCCCACCGTGACCGGCGTCAGCCGCGCAACGGGGCTTAGCGCGCCGGTGCGCCCAACCTGAATGTCGATCGCCTCCAGCCGTGTCCAGGCCAGTTCGGCGGGAAACTTATGCGCAATCGCCCAACGCGGCGTGGTCGAGCGAAAGCCAAGACGCGCCTGCAGGCCCAGATCATCGACCTTGTAGACCACGCCGTCGATGTCATAGCCCAAGGTCGCGCGCGCCTGTTCGATCCGCGCGTAATGCTCAAGCAGCGCCTCCACCCCATCACAGAGCACTGTCAGCGGGTTGGTTTGAAATCCGAACGCCTTCAACCGCGCAATCGCGCCCATCTGCGTCTCGGCCAAGGGCGCGTTTACCTCGCCCCAGCTATAGGCAAAGAACCGCAGCGGCCGCGCGGCCGTGATCTTGGCATCCAGCTGCCGCAACGATCCCGCCGCGGCATTGCGCGGATTGGCAAATTGTTTGTCCGATTTCTCGGCTTGCCGCGCGTTCAGCGCGGCGAAATCGGCATGGCTCATATAGACTTCGCCGCGCACTTCCAGAATTTCGGGCGCACCGGTCAAACTCTCGGGAATATCGGTGATGGTGCGGGCGTTGGCGGTGACATTCTCACCCACCTCGCCATCGCCGCGCGTCGCGGCCTGCACCAGCCTGCCCTGAACATATCGCAAGCTCAGGCTTAGCCCGTCAATCTTTGGCTCAGCGGTATAGGCCAGCGGCGCATCGTCCGGCAGGCCCAGATAGCGGCGAATACGGCTGTCGAACTCGGCTACATCCTCTGGCTCGAACGCATTGCCCAGGCTCAGCATGCGGATGCTGTGCGCCACCTTGGCAAAGCCATCCAGCGGCGCGGCGCCTACCTGATCCGATGCGCTGTCGTCGCGCTTGAGCGTAGGAAAGCGCGCCTCGATCGCCGCATTGCGCGCCTTGAGCGCGTCATAGGCCGCGTCGGTGATTTCGGGCGCATCCTCGGTGTGATAGGCCCGGTTTGCCGCCGCCAAGAGCGCCGCAAGCCGCCCCAATTCGGCCTGCGCCTCGCTTTCGGTCAGATCCTCAACGGCAAGTTTGTCGGTCATCGGCCCCTCGCTGATCCCGGATGCGGCGGCCATTCCCTGCCCGCCTCTCCCTGATCAGAGTGATAGTGCCCGACCCGCCCAGCGTCCAGAGCCTGTGCTACCCTCAGGCCCCAATGGCCAGAGGTCGCCCGCCCAGCGTCGCTTGCTCAGGATCCCGCAGCACATAGCCGCGCCCCCAGACCGTCTCGATGTAATTGACACCATCGGTGGCCTCGCAGAGTTTCTTGCGCAGCTTGCAGATAAACACGTCGATGATCTTGAGTTCCGGTTCATCCATGCCGCCGTAGAGGTGGTTCAGGAACATCTCTTTGGTCAGGGTTGTGCCTTTGCGCAGGCTCAACAGCTCCAGCATCTGGTATTCCTTGCCGGTCAGATGCACCGGCTTGCCGCCCGCATCCACCGTCTTGGCATCAAGGTTCACATTGATCTTGCCGGTGCGGATCACCGATTGCGAATGCCCCTTGGACCGCCGGATGATGGCGTGGATACGCGCCACCAACTCATCGCGGTGGAATGGCTTGGTCAGATAATCATCCGCCCCAAATCCGAACCCTTTGATCTTGCTTTCGGTGTCATCCGCCCCTGACAGGATCAGGATCGGCGTGGCAATGCGCGCCAGTCGCAATTGGCGCAACACCTCGTGCCCGTTCATATCCGGCAGGCCCAGATCCAGCAAGATAAGGTCGTAATCATAGAGCTTTGCCAGATCTATGCCCTCTTCCCCCAGATCGGTGGTGTAGACATTGAGATTGGCATGGGTGAGCATCAACTCGATGCTTTTCGAGGTTGTCGGATCATCCTCGACCAAAAGTACGCGCATTGGGGACTCCATGGATCATTGTTTTGATACCGATCACACTGCTCAAAAATGGTTAACTACCCGTTACCATTGTTTCAACATCTCAAATGCTCAACCTGCAGTTATCGATACGCCCCCAATGCCGTGACCTTGAGCGCACCCTCCCCATGCTTGGCCACCGCGGCAATCCAGCCGTCAAACTCCTCTTCGCTCAGCCCATAGGTTTCGAGCGCCTCACGCCGCGAGATCAGCCCATAGGCCACCCCGCGCACCACCGCCAACTTGCGCGATGCAACCCATCGCGCCGTATCGGCGGGCGGCAAATCCGCCCGGCTGAACACCGTTCCATCCGCCAAGGTAACAGCCCTTGGCCCTTCCACTTTCTTCAGATACATGACGCTCACCCCTTTGGTCTGATGCACCCAGAATGGCGCTTTCAGGCTTAATGCGGTGTGAAACCGGGTCTTGAGAGTGTTTAGGATTTTCCTATATTCTGAAACACCCGAGCGGAGGCCGCCATGGCATTGGACATAAATAAACCATTGAACTCCCTTGGGTTTCCGAAATCCCCGGCCGAAACCCGTGTGGTTGTCGCCATGTCGGGCGGCGTTGACAGCTCGGTTGTGGCCGCACATCTGGCCGCCGAGGGCTATGATGTGGTGGGCGTCACCCTGCAACTTTACGACCATGGCGCGGCTCTGGCCAAGAAGGGCGCGTGCTGTGCCGGGGTGGATATCCACGACGCCCGCCGCGTTGCCGAGGAAATGGGCTTTCCGCATTACGTGCTGGATTACGAGAACATCTTTCGCGATGCCGTGATAGACGAATTCGCTGATAGCTATCTTGCCGGAGCCACGCCCGTGCCCTGCATCCGCTGCAATGAACGGGTCAAGTTCAAGGACCTCTTGGAAACCGCCCGCGATCTTGAGGCGGATTGCATGGCGACCGGCCATTATATTCAGCGCAAGATGGGCGTGCAGGGGCCGGAATTGCACAGCGCCACTGATTCGGCGCGCGACCAGTCCTATTTTCTGTTCTCGACCACGCCCGAGCAGCTCGAATTCCTGCGCTTCCCGCTGGGGCATCTGCCCTCGAAACAGGCGACGCGTGAATTGGCCGCGCAATATGGCCTGCAAGTCGCGGACAAACCCGACAGTCAGGACATCTGCTTTGTCCCCAACGGCAATTACGCCAGCGTGATTGAAAAACTGCGCCCCGGTGCCGCAGAACCCGGTGAGATTGTCCATGCCGATGGCCGCATCCTTGGCACACATGAGGGCGTCATCCATTACACCATCGGTCAGCGTCGCGGCCTTGGCATCGGCGGGCTGGAAGAGCCGCTCTATGTCGTGCGCCTTGACGTCGACACGCGCCGCGTGATCGTCGGCCCCAAGGACATGCTCTCGACCCGCACGGTGCCCCTGCGCGAAATCAACTGGCTGGGTGATGCCCCCCTCACCTCTCAGGCGGAATGGCATATCTCGGTCAAGGTCCGCTCCACCCGCCCCCCGCGCGAGGCGGTGCTGCGCCCCATTTCCGCCACCGAGGCGACGGTTGAATTGCTGACACCAGAGGAAGGCGTCTCGCCCGGTCAGGCCTGCGTTTTCTATGAAACCACCGGCACCCGCGTGCTGGGCGGCGGCTGGATCTGGCGCGGCGCGACAGTTTGAGGCGTCAACTCGCCCCGCTCAGGTGTTGAAGAGAAAGTGCAAAACGTCGCCATCCTTGACCACATAGCTCTTGCCCTCAGACCGCATCTTGCCCGCGTCCTTGGCCTTTTGCTCGCCGCCAAGTGTCACGAAATCGTCATAGGCAATCGTCTCGGCTCGGATGAATCCGCGCTCGAAATCGCCGTGGATCACGCCCGCCGCCTTGGGGGCCGGCGTGCCTGCCGGAATGGTCCAGGCGCGCGCCTCTTTGGGCCCGACGGTGAAATACGTCTCAAGATGTAAGAGGCCATAGCCCGCCCGGATCAGCCGATCCAGCCCCGCCTCTTCCAGCCCCATCTCGGTTAGAAACATCTCCGCTTCTTCCGGCTCGAGCTTGGAGATTTCCTCTTCGATCTGCGCAGAAATCACGACTGAGGCCGCACCTTGCTCTGCGGCCATCTTTGCCACCGCCTCAGAATGGGTATTGCCGGTCGCGGCATTCCCCTCATCCACGTTGCAGACATAGAGCACCGGCTTGGCGGTCAAAAGTTGCAGCATTTTCCATGCTTTAATGTCTTCGGCATCCACCTCAACCGTGCGCGCTGGGCGTCCCTCTTCCAGCGCGGCCTGCGCTGCGGCCAAGAGCCGCTCGGCCTGTGCCGCCTCTTTATCGCCGCCCTTGAGCTTGCGTTGCAGGCCTGCGCGCCGCTTTTCAACCGACTCAAGATCAGACAGCATCAATTCGGTCTCGATCGTATCGGCATCCGCCACCGGATCAACGCGCCCCTCGACATGGGTCACATCGCCATCCTCAAAGCAGCGCAGCACATGCGCAATCGCATCCGTCTCGCGGATATTGGCCAGAAACTGATTGCCCAGCCCCTCGCCCTTGGACGCCCCTTTGACCAGCCCGGCAATGTCCACAAAGGTCATGCGCGTCGGGATGATCTGCTTGGATCCGGCAATCTGCGCCAATTTGTCCAGCCGCGCATCGGGCACGGCCACCTCGCCCACATTCGGCTCGATCGTGCAAAAAGGAAAGTTCGCCGCCTGCGCCGCAGCCGTGCGGGTGAGCGCATTAAAGAGCGTGGATTTGCCAACATTGGGCAGGCCCACGATTCCCATTTTAAAGCCCATCTCAGACCCTCCATGCGGTGAATTGCGCGCATCTACGGGTTTGCGCCCCCCAAGGTCAAGCCGGGCATTGATTTCCCGCGCGCTTTGCGCCAAACCCGCACGGACCCATTCGAAGGACAGACCAACATGACACGTATCGACGCCAAATTCGCAGAGTTGAAGGCCGCCGGTAAAAAGGCGTTCGTTTCCTACATCATGGCGGGCGATCCGGATTATGACACCTCGCTCGCGGTGATGCAGGGGCTGCCTGCTGCGGGGGTGGATATCATCGAATTGGGCGTGCCCTTTACCGATCCGATGGCGGATGGGCCGACCATCCAACTGGCCGGTCAGAGGGCGCTGGCGGCGGGCATGACGCTTGAAAAAACCCTGGCCATGGCGCGAGAGTTCCGTAAAGGCGATGACAGCACGCCCATCGTGCTCATGGGCTATTACAACCCGATCTACAATCGTGGCGTGGACAAGTTCCTGACCGATGCCACGGCCGCCGGGATCGACGGGCTGATCGTGGTTGATCTGCCTCCCGAAGAGGATGACGAACTCTGCATTCCGGCCAGCAAGGCGGGGATGAATTTCATCCGCCTCGCCACCCCCACCACCGATGACAAACGCCTGCCCAAGGTGCTCGAAAACACCTCTGGCTTTGTTTATTATGTCTCGATCACCGGCATCACCGGGGCAGCGGCGGCAGAGGCGGCGGATGTCGCCCCCGAGGTGGCACGCATCAAGGCTCAGACCGATCTACCGGTGATCGTGGGCTTTGGCATCCGCACGCCGGAAACTGCGCAGACGATTGCCAGCGTTGCCGATGGCTGCGTCGTAGGCTCGGCCATCGTGGGCGAGATTGCCAAGGGCAAAGCGGTCACAGAGGTTTTGGCCTTTGTGAAAGGTCTGGCCGACGGGGCGCACCGCGCCTGAGCGCCATGCCGAATAGTTAATAAAACGTAAATATAACGGATAGTTGCGGGTCGAAGCTATAGCGCTCTGACTTGACTCACCGCGCGGCCTCACGTATAGGTTGTGACATGCTGGACGAAATGGGCAACGGCCCCGGGGGAAACCCCGGAGGCCGTTTTTTCATGTCGAGCAGACAGAGGGGCCCACCGAAACACACCACTCATGAGGCAAGAGCACGCATGGTTTTGATCACCCCCGACGAGGGGCCCACCGGCCTGACCACCTCGATCAACGCGCTGGAACAGCAATTGGCCGACATGCGCGTCGATCTGGCAGAGATCTATCAACGGATCAGAGCCGGTGATCTGGATGAATTGAAAAACGCGACCAAGGCCACCGCGGAGATCCGGCAATGGCTCAAAATCGCTCTGGAAGCGGAGGCACAACTTGAACGACGCAGAAAAGAAGACCTTGGTATTGTCCATGGATACGCCCTCGATTTCGACGACGCCCGGCATCAGATCGGGTGCCGATTGGATCGTCTCAAACGGGCAAGCTGTCCGGGACGACTTTCTCGATGCCCTGAGTGACGGCGAGCTTATGGCCCTGCCCTATCTCTTCGAGTTCTGGGCGCTGCCACATCAACTGCCGCCCTCGGGCGATTGGCGGACATGGGTGATCATGGGCGGGCGCGGGGCGGGCAAGACGCGCGCTGGGGCAGAATGGGTGCGGTCCGAGGTCGAAGGCGCGCGCCCCATGGATACAGGCCGCTGCAAGCGGATCGCCCTTGTGGGCGAGACCATTGATCAGGTGCGCGAAGTGATGATCTTTGGCGAAAGCGGCATTCTCGCCTGTTCGCCCCCCGACCGCCGCCCCGAATGGCAGGCCACGCGCAAGCGGCTGATCTGGCCCAATGGCGCGGTGGCACAGGCCTTTTCGGCCCATGATCCCGAGGGCCTGCGCGGCCCGCAATTCGACGGGGCCTGGGTGGATGAGCTGGCCAAGTGGAAACGCGCGCGCGAAACCTGGGACATGCTGCAATTCGGCCTGCGGTTGGGCGAAGCGCCGCGCGTCTGCGTCACCACCACGCCGCGCAATGTGGGCGTGCTCAAGGATATTCTTGCCACCCCCAGCACTGTGACCAGCTCCGCCCCCACCGAGGCCAACCGCGCCCATCTCGCCGAGAGCTTCCTTGACGAGGTGCGCGCACGCTATGCAGGCACGCGGCTTGGGCGGCAGGAACTGGATGGCCTGCTGATTGACGAGGCCGAGGATGCGCTCTGGAGCCCCGCCATGCTAGAGGCCGCGCGCGTCGACACCTTGCCCGAATTTGACCGCGTGGTGGTGGCGGTTGATCCTCCGGTTTCGGGCCATGCCGCATCGGATGAATGCGGGATCATTGTGGTCGGGGCCATCACGCGCGGCCCGGTGCAGGACTGGCGCGCCTATGTTCTGGCCGATGCCAGCGTCAGCGCCGCCAGCCCCGCCCGCTGGGCCCGCGCCGTGATCCGCGCACGCGAGCTTTGGGGGGCAGAACGGGTGGTGGCCGAGGTCAATCAGGGCGGCGATCTGGTGGAACAGGTGATCCGGCAGGTCGACCCCCTCGTGCCCCTGCGCAAGGTCCACGCCAGCCGGGGCAAGGTGGCACGGGCAGAGCCGGTGGCAGCACTTTATGAACAGGGCCGGGTGCATCACGCGCGCGGGCTTGGCACGTTGGAGGATCAGATGTGCGCCATGACCGCGCGCGGCTATGAGGGCCGTGGCAGCCCCGACCGCGTCGATGCGTTGGTCTGGGCGCTCACCGATCTCATCGTGGAACCCGCCTCGAAATGGGTCCGCCCAAGGGTGCGCGGGGTCTAAAGCGCATCGTCGACGGGGGCCTAACGTCCCGGGCCTGCCCCGGGACATCGGCGCCGCCCCCCACGCGACGCCGGGCACGATAGCTTAACGCTGCCATGGGTCTTTTGATCCATGCGGGGGGCATGCAGGCTTAATTCAAGGATAAAGGCGCAAGGTACACGGCTCTGTGCACTGTTCAGACGTAGACGATATCGCTGACCCAAGACCGGTTCGGCATGTCTGGCGCAAAGACCCGGTTCACCTTGTCATCGGCTTGGGGTGCTGAATGGTCATAAGGCCCCGATTTCCAATAATCGACAGGAACCCAAAGATCCGGTAGCGCGGCCCTGACATTTTGTTTTTAAGGGCTTTCTTGGCATTGGCTGATTGGTAGATGCTAAATCCAAAGCATCAACCCAGTCTGAACCATCGGGCCAAGCGTAGATTCCAAAAGCAGACATAAAGAGACAGACAAACCCACATTCAGTTGAAAAATATAGCCCTTTTTCTTGACAATACCTCCTCTGGACGCCCAAGTCTCTTCCGCGTACCGCCCAACCCAAGGACCCTGCCATGATCCCCACCACCTACCCGCCCAAGGATGAGATCGCCCGTCTGACCGCCCGCATGCTGCTGGAAATCGGCGCAGTGCATTTCAACGCGGACACGCCCTTTACGCTGGCCTCGGGCCTGCCCTCACCCACCTATATCGACTGCCGCAAGTTGATCTCCTATCCGCGCATCCGCAGCACCCTTATGGATTTTCTCTCGATCACCGTGATGCGGGAAGCCGGGTTTGAGGCGTTCGACAATATCGCGGGCGGCGAAACCGCGGGTATTCCCTTTGCGGCCCTTGTCGCCGAGCGTATGGCCCTGCCCATGACCTATGTGCGCAAGAAACCGAAAGGCTATGGGCGCAACGCTCGCATCGAAGGGGCCATGACCGAGGGGCAGCGCGTGCTCTTGGTTGAGGATCTCACCACGGATGGCGGCTCAAAGCTCAGCTTTGTGGATGCCATCCGCGAAACCGGGGCCACCTGCGGCCATACGGCGGTGATCTTTTACTACGGCATTTTCCCCGAGACCGAGAAAACCCTTGGCGATCACAGCGTGGCCCTGCATCACCTCTGCACGTGGTGGGATGTGTTGGCCGAGGCGCGCACGCAAGCGATTTTCGAGACCGCTACCCTTGACGCGGTCGAAGATTTCTTGCGCGATCCCCGTAAGTGGCAGGCGGCACACAAGAAATAAATTTGTCCTCAGGGGATGGGGATAAACCACCTCTCGAATCGTAAAATGCTTCGATATGTGGTAGGCTAGGAAAATCCTAATACAGGATATGGGCGGCGCTTCTGTGGCGCGGCCCTATCCACCGACTTATCCCGCCAAATGCCCACAGGTTTATACAAGTGGCGAGCGCGCAAGGATTGGCCTAGAACTCTCGAACCAAGACTACCGACACGATACCGATAAAACACCGAACAAACGGGGACCGCAGGCATGAACGAGATCAGCGCTTTCAATCCGACTGGGGCAGAGATTCAATCCGCTGAAAGCGTGCCGCATTCGATCGAGGCTGAGCAGCAACTTCTCGGTGCGATCCTGACAAATAACGATGTCTATGACCGCATCGCCGCCATTATCGGCCCACAGCATTTCTACGACCCCGTCCATGCCCGTATTTTCGAAACCGCCGCCGCCCGCATCGCCAAGAATAACCTTGCCTCGCCCGTAACCTTGCGCGCGTTCCTCGAAAATGATGAGGGATTAAAAGAGCTTGGCGGGCCTGCGTATCTTGCCAAACTGGCCGGTGCCGCGATCTCGACCTTCGCCGTGCGCGACTATGCGCAGATGATCTATGATCTGGCGATCCGCCGCGCGCTTATTGCCTTGGGTCATGACATCGCCGGCAAGGCGGCCCGCGTCAATGTCGATAGCGAACCCAAGGATCAAATCGTCGAGGCCGAACAAAAGCTCTACCAATTGGCTGAGCAAGGTCAGTCCGAGAGCGGATTTCAAAGCTTTCTCAAGGCTGTAACAGACGCTGTTAATGTGGCCAACGCCGCCTATCAGCGCGAAGGCGGATTGGCAGGTATCTCAACCGGGCTGGTCGATCTTGATGGAAAACTGGGCGGGCTGCACAAATCCGACCTTCTGATCCTTGCGGGTCGCCCCTCGATGGGCAAAACCTCGCTCGCGACCAATATCGCCTTTAACGTAGCCAAGGCCTATCGCCGAGGCACGCTGCCCGATGGGTCAGAGGGGGCTGTGGATGGCGGCGTCGTGGGCTTCTTCTCGCTTGAAATGAGCGCCGAACAATTGGCCGGTCGGGTGCTGGCCGAAGCCTCGGAAATCTCTTCGCACAAGATCCGTCAGGGCGACATGGACGAAAGCGAGTTCCGCCGCTTTGTCGAAGCCGCCAAGACACTGGAATCCTGTCCGCTCTATATCGACGATACTGCCGCGATCCCGATTTCACAACTTGCCGCGCGCGCGCGACGGTTAAAGCGCACGCATGGTCTTGATCTCTTGATCGTCGACTACCTGCAACTTGTGCGCGGGTCCTCTGACAACCGGGTGCAGGAGATTGGCGAAATTTCCATGGGGCTCAAGGCAATAGCCAAGGAACTTAATATTCCCGTCGTGGCCCTTTCGCAGTTGTCGCGCCAAGTCGAAAGCCGCGAGGACAAGCGCCCGCAACTCTCGGACCTGCGCGAGTCCGGCTCGATCGAACAGGACGCCGATGTCGTGATGTTCGTGTTCCGCGAAGAGTATTACAAGGAACGCGAAAAGCCGGGCGATCACGAGATGGATAAGATGGCCGAATGGCAAGAGGCGATGTCGCGCCTGCATGGCAAGGCCGAAGTCATCATCGGCAAACAGCGCCACGGCCCCATCGGTACGGTTGAATTGAGCTTTGAGGCGCAGTTCACCCGCTTTGGCAATCTGGTCAAGCCCTGGCAACAAGGCGGAAACGCCGACTACTGAAACCTGCGATGGACGGGGGCGCTGCCCCCGAACCCCCGAGGTATTTCGGGCCAGATGAACCGCAATTGATAGCAAGACACGCCGACCATGCCCCGATATGCCCTCCGGATCGAATATGATGGCGCGCCTTTTGCCGGATGGCAGCGGCAGGTCGATCACCCCTCTGTGCAAGGTGCCGTCGAGGCGGCGCTGGCGCGGATTGAACCGGGGCCCCATACCATCGCCGCCGCCGGGCGCACGGATGCAGGCGTGCACGCGATTGCCCAGGTGGCGCATTGCGACCTGACACGGGAATGGGGCACGTTTCGCCTGTCAGAGGCGCTCAACTATCACCTCAAACCTTTGCCCGTGGCGATTACGGCCTGCGCGCGTGTCGCTGAAGACTGGCACGCAAGGTTTTCCGCAAACGAGCGGCGCTATCTTTTTCGCGTCATGTCCCGACGCGCCCCTGTTACGTTGGACCGAGGCCGGGTTTGGCATGTGCGCCCAAAGCTCGATATCGAGGCGATGCGCGCAGGCGCACAACATCTGATCGGGATGCATGATTTCACCACTTTCCGCTCGACCATTTGTCAGGCGGCAAGCCCAATCAAGACATTGGACGCCATTGAGATTTCAGAGCACGAGAGCGCCATGGGCCCCGAGATCCATTTCCGCCTGCGCGCCCGGTCGTTTCTGCACAATCAAGTCCGCAGTATCGTGGGCACGTTGGAGCGTGTGGGCGCGGGGTCTTGGCATCCCGATGAGGTGCGCGCCGCACTGAACGCACGCGACCGCGCCGCCTGTGGCCCGGTGTGCCCCCCTCATGGCCTCTATCTGGCTGGGGTCAGCTATGCGCAAGACCCGTTCGCCGCGCAAGATTAGGCTTTGATCTTGTGTCCTTGCCACGCTAAGACCCTGCCCAGCGGTCCCGTAGCTCAACCGGATAGAGCACCTGACTTCTAATCAGGATGTTGGGGGTTCGAGTCCTCCCGGGATCGCCAGATATTGTGAATCCGCTGTCTTATGTGCGCCGGCCACCTGTGTTTGTGCGCGATGCAGGCGATAACGCAAATCTGACTTGGCCTCTTGCCACGCCAGTAGTTAGCGCGTTGACGCCCGTTTCAGGATATCCGCCGCATTCGGGTGATTGAGCAGCGCTTGCCCCACCTCGAATTGCAGGTGGCTGGGGGCGTTCTGGCCTGCAATCTGTCGGCTCAGCGCCTCTTTGAGATCGGCGGGCAGTGCAGCAGAGGTGCGCGGATCGACCAGCAGGGTTTCGGCAGCAATCCCTTCGGCATAGATGATTTGATGCCGGTCAAAGAGCAGTTGAACGTAGTCTATGAAACCGCCGCTCTCGCGGCGCACGGTATCCCCGTTGACCAGATGCCGGGCGCGCACCAATACTTCGGCCCGGCCCGCACCAAGGGCATCCGAGCGCTGGTAAATAAAGAGCCGATGATCGGGGCTGACCAACAGGTCGTTTTCATTGTGCAACGCCCCAGCAGAAATCCGAATGGGGGCGAAATCCCCGACCGCTCGAACGGTCGAGTGCCCGACCCACCGAATTGGCCGCACCCCGTCATCGCGGGTAAGGACCATGTCGCCGCGCACCAAGGTTTCGACCGGGCGCTGTTCCCCCGTTGCCATGGTGATGTGGGTGCCCCGCGAGAACGACACGCACGCCACCTGAGCAAAGCGTTGCAGCACGTTCTCCGTGTCAATGCCCACCAGCGCATAGCCGGTCTTGGGCCGCATCTGCGCCAGCGGCATGGCAAAAACCTCTACCATGTTTCCGGCATCATCCACCTCGACCAGCACGATCATTTCGGTTGTGCGCCCGGTGCCCGACATCAACGTCAGGCAACAGTCGAGATGGATTTGCGCACCGGGTCGACCAACCTCGGAGCCGCGAGCGATTTTAAATGGTGCCCCCCCTGCCAGAGAAAGCGAGAGGCGAAGCTGCCGCGCTTGCGGCTGCAACTCATAGACATCGTCGAGGTCGAGCTCAGCCGCAAAAGACAGCGCATCCCCCATGTTCGCCCCGTTGACGACGCGAAAATCCAATCCCGTATACACGGGCAGGATGTGGTCGGACGGGGCAAGATCAGAGGTCATGGGTGCAGTTGGTCCTGATATGGCTGGGGTCACAATTCTCTATCGGGCAGCGTAGTTTAGAATTGTGGTATCATGGCGTCAATGTGATGGACATGCCCTCGTGGACGAGGCCCGTCACACGCCCACTTGCAAGCATCTGGCCATTCTTGCTGACAGCGTGTTAATTTCGCGTTGATTAAGCAGGAGAGTGGATGATGGATCTGGGGATCAAGGGGAAACGGGCGTTGGTCTGCGCCGCGTCCAAAGGCTTGGGATTGGGCTCTGCGCGCGCATTGGCCGAGGCAGGGGTCGATCTGGTGATCAACGCACGCGGCGGCGAGACGCTCGAGGCGGCTGCAACGGCCATTCGTGCGGATTTCGACGTTACCGTTCAGACGGTCGCGGCCGACATTACCTCAGAGGCCGGTCGCGCAGCAGTGCTTGCCGTGGCGCAAGACGTGGACATTCTCGTCAACAATGCCGGAGGACCGCCGCCGGGTCTGTGGTCTGATTGGGACCGCGAGGATTTTATCCGAGCACTCGACGCCAATATGCTGACCCCTATCGCGCTGATAAAGGCCTTGGTCCCCGGAATGATGGCGCGGGGCTGGGGCCGTGTGGTCAACATTACCTCGCAATCGGTCAAGGCGCCGATCCCGGCGCTAGGTCTTAGCAATTCGGCGCGCGCAGGCCTGACAGGCTATGTCGCGGGCACGTCACGGCAAGTGGCTGGCAGCGGCGTCACGATCAACAACCTGCTACCGGGTATCCATGCCACGGATCGCGCCACAGCACTGGATGAAGGCGTGGCCAAAGCACAAGGGATCAGCATGGAGGAGGCAAAGGCGCGCCGCTGTGCCAGCATTCCCGCTGGGCGCTATGGCACGGCGCAGGAATTTGGCGCGGCTTGTGCCTTTCTCTGTAGCCAGCATGCGGGTTTTATCGTGGGACAAAACATCCTGCTGGATGGCGGCGGCGTCAACGCAACGCTCTGATCGCGGGCATCACGAAAGCGGGATCAGGTTACATAAACTCTGGTGCTGGAACGCTCTGGTCATTAGCACTGGAGCAACCATTCCACGGAGGAAACACACGTCATGCAAGCATTGGCGATTATTGGCCTTTTTGGCCTCGTCATTCTGGGCAGCCTGTTCGTCGCACCGCGTCGCGCCACGATTGAAGGTTTTTTCAACGGCACCGGCACGGATGGCCGAGCGCCAGGTCTTTGGGTGCTGGTCCTAAGCCAGGTCACAACCTGGATTTTCGCTCGTTCTTTGATGAATTCGGCCATTCTGGGGTATTTCTTCGGGATTTGGGGCACGCTGGCCTATGCTGCTTACTACGGCTCTTTCCTGAGCGGCGGCTATATCGTAGGCCGATTGCGTGCAGGTGGCGCGGGCTCTGTGCAGGATTGGCTGGGCACACATTTTGGCGCAATGGGCAAGGCCTGCTACAACTTCGTCATTGCTCTGCGGCTCTTGTCCGAGGTTTTTGCCAATCTGCTCGTGGTGGGGCTGATCTTTGCCGCAGCCCTGCCTGAAATGGGCATCGCGCGCGACGCCTCTATCCTGATCGTCGCGGTGCTTGGGTTGGCCTATAGCGCTTGGGGCGGGCTAAGCGCGGCGCTGCGCACCGATGTGTTGCAGATGGTGGTATTCTTGGGCGTTTTCGCGGTTGCCTTTGTAGCGCTGGTGATCAGCCCCGGCTTTGACCTTGGGGCCGTGCTGACCGCGCCGGGCACTTCCGGTGCCTGGAGTGGCCAAGTTCTTTTGCTGGTGGCGCTGTTGCAGGTGTTCTCTTACCCCGCACATGACCCGGTGATGATGGATCGCGGCTTTATCGCCGATCCCGAGACAACGCGCCGCTCTTTCCTGCATGCCTTCTGGATCTCTACGCTCTGCATTATTGGCTTTGGCTTTTTCGGCATTCAGGCTGGATTGGTCGGGGCGGAATATGAGGGCGAGTTGATTGGCACTTGGGCCACGATGTTCCCGGCATGGCTTTTTGTGGCGTTGCTCGTGTCACTGCTTATTTCAGCTCTCAGCACGCTCGATTCCGCACTGGCCAGTGCCGCGCGGCTTGTGGTGGACGAGCTGAAACTGGGGCAGCGGTCGCTTGCGGGTGGGCGCATGGCAATGATCGCGTTCATGGTGGTTGGCACCGGTCTGACCCTATGGGGCAATCAGACGCTGTTCGACGCTGTGGCCATCAGCGGCACGGCCAGCATGTTTCTGACACCTATTCTGATCATTGGGCTGGTGATGGGGCGTCATATCGCACTCTGGTCCTATCTGGTGGCTTTTGGTGCGGCGATGTTCGGTGCCGTGCTCTACTTCGCGCGCGAAGCCGACTGGGCCGTTGCGCTACTGCCAGAGGCCCATAAATACGAGCAGCTGTTGGTCATCTGCGTGGGGGTGTTGATCGCTGGATTTGCCGCGGTGATGATGGGCGCTCGACGCAGCTGAGCCGGGCGTGTTCCAAAAGAACAGGGGGCAGGCCAACACCGGCCTGCCCCCTTTTTCGTTTTGAGTGCTCTTGCCCGTTCAGGCGCGCTCGGAATATTCCATCGTCTCGGTGTTGACGACGATATCCTCGTCAGGTCCAACAAAGGGCGGCACCATGACCTTGACCCCATTATCGAGGATCGCAGGCTTGAAGCTATTGGCCGCCGTCTGCCCCTTCACGACGGGCTCAGTCTCGACGATGCGGCAAATCACCTTTTGCGGCAGCGCGGCGTGCAGCGCCTCGCTCTCGTGGAATTCAACCGTGATGGTCATACCGTCCTGAAGAAACGGACGACGTTCCCCCAAAAGGTCAGCGGGCAATTCGATCTGCTCATAGGTCTCGGCATCCATGAACACCAGCTTGCCATTCTCTTCATAGAGAAACTGCTGATCCTTTTGCTCAAGGCGCACACGCTCGACCTTGTCGGCGCTGCGAAAGCGTTCGTTGAGTTTGGAGCCGTTGCGCAGGTTCTTCATTTCGACCTGAGCAAAGGCACCGCCCTTGCCGGGCTTTACGTGATCGACCTTCACCGCGGCCCAGAGGTGGCCATTATGCTCCAGCACATTACCGGGGCGAATTTCGTTTCCATTGATCTTGGGCATTGCGTTCAAACCGTGACAAAAGGTTGATGTGAGATTGATGCTTCCTATATCTGGAGGGATGTTGGGTGGCAAGACAACGAAATGTCGTTATGCATCGTGGCGAGGTATGCAAAATTCGCATAGAAGTTATGCAACTGTGCTCTATCCGAATCGCAAAAACTCCGCCATAAGGTCCGTCACGCCCAAAACGCAAGAGCAATAAGAACAAGGACGAATGATGAAGGATTTCGTTGACGGTACGGCTTTCAACGCCGAACAGGGCAACCGTGCTCGTAAACTCTTTGCGGCCGTTGTGCTGGCCGCTCTGGATGACGCCATTTCCGATGACAAGAAATATGGCAATGGCCCCGAGCAGATCGCCCGCTGGGCGCGGTCGCGTGATGGCCGCGAAGTATTGTCCTGCGCCGGGATCGACCCGAATGAGCGGGTTGTTGCCGGCCTGATGGATTTCGTATCCAAGGGCGTGCGCACCTCTGTGGCCCTCTCGCGTGAAGAAAGTGAACGCCGGAATGCTGCGGCGCAGGCCGAAGCCGCCTGAGCACTGCTGCCTGACCACGTATAAAAGCCCTGCCCCTGCGGCAGGGCTTTTGCGTTGCGGTCGGGAAAACAGGCCTTTGTGACGGAAACCGGCCTTTCCCCCTGCACTCTCAAACGGTATCAGCACAGAGCGGCAAAAGGGGCATCGCAATGACACGCGCGATCATGATTCAGGGGGCAGGCTCGAATGTGGGCAAGTCCATGCTCGTGGCAGGTATGGCGCGCGCCTATGCCCGACGTTGCCTGTCGGTGGCCCCGTTCAAGCCGCAAAACATGTCAAACAATGCCGCTGTCACCGTGGATGGCGGCGAAATCGGTCGCGCGCAGGCGCTTCAGGCGCTGGCCGCGTACCGCGCGCCACACACCGATATGAATCCCGTACTGCTCAAACCCGAGAGCGATATTGGCGCCCAAGTGATCGTGCAGGGCCGCCGCTTTGCCACGCTGCGCGCCCGCGACTATGCCCGGGCCAAACCGCAGTTGCTGGCCCCCACGCTTGAGAGTTTTCACCGCCTTGCCGCCACCGCAGATCTCGTGCTGGTCGAGGGGGCGGGCAGCCCCGCGGAAATCAACCTTCGCGCCGGAGACATCGCCAATATGGGCTTTGCCGAGGCCGCAGGCGTGCCCGTGATCCTTGTGGGTGATATCGACCGGGGTGGGGTCATCGCGCAGGTTGTCGGCACCCAAGCGGTGTTGCCGCCCCAAGATGCCGCCCGGATCAAGGCTTTTGCCATCAACAAGTTTCGTGGCGATGTCAGCCTCTTTGACGAGGGCTTGCGCGAAATTGTGACGCGCACAGGCTGGCCCTCTTTGGGCGTCGTGCCATGGTTTTCAGACGCATGGCGCCTTCCGGCTGAGGATGTGATGGATATCGCCTCGACCAAGGGCGGCGCTTTCAAGGTGGTCGTGCCGCGTCTTGGCCGGATTGCCAATTTCGACGATCTTGATCCCCTCAGCAGCGAACCGGGTGTGAGTGTGGAAATCATCGGGGCAGGCAGCCCCCTGCCCGGCGATGCCGATTTGGTGCTTATCCCCGGAAGCAAATCCACCATCGCCGATCTGGCACATTTCCGCGCCCAAGGTTGGGATATTGACCTTGCCGCCCACATCCGGCGCGGCGGGCATGTGCTGGGCATCTGTGGCGGCTATCAGATGCTGGGGCACCGGATCGAAGACCCGGACGGCATCGAGGGCCCTCCCGCCTCGGTGCCCGGCCTGGGGCATCTCGACGTCGTGACGGTGATGAAGCCGGAAAAGCGACTTGCCCTGACACAGGCCACCTATCTCGAAACTGGCGATGCCGTAGAAGGGTATGAAATCCATTTAGGTGAAACCATCGGCCCGGATTGCGCGCACGCATGGCTGCGTGTCGGGGATCGCCCTGAGGGGGCCGCTTCGGCCAGTGGCCGGGTGCGCGGCGCTTATCTGCACGGGCTCTTCGCGTCCGACGCGTTTCGTGCGGCGTTTCTGGCAGGGCTAGGTGCGCGATCAGACCTGAGCTATGGGGCAGATGTCGAGGCCACGCTCGACGCTCTCGCGGCGCATCTGGAAGCGTATATGGATTTAGATCTGCTCTTTTCGCTCAGTGCAGACATTCCAACTCAGTCGAAATCCTGACTGGTCAGCGCGCGGTGAATCTCGCGGCGCACAAGTTTGCGCACGTTGCGGGTGATCCGCTCGCCCAAGGCACCTTGCAATTCTTGCCGAACAATCTCGGCCACCAAATCACGCAGGGCCTCTTCATCCAGCACGGCGTCATCCATCAGCAGACCCTCGCCGCGATCCGCATCGGCATCCGGTGCCGGGCGCAAATCCGCCGCATCCGCATCCTGCCAATCCTGAACATGGCGTTCCGAGGCCAGATCGTCCGACTCATCCCAGTCGGGATCAACTGAGGGGGCCGTCTCGGCCTCGTCCAGCTCTGCCTCTTCGTCAATCTCTGGCTCATCCGTCTCGGACCAACTCAGCACCGATTCAGCGGCTCCCCCGGCGTAATCGTCGTCAGAGGCGCCATCCGGCTCCCACTGATCGTCGCGCCCGGCGATCATCGCTTCAAATTCTGCAGCCTGCGCGCTCAGTTCCGACGGAAGATCAGGCGTCTGATCGGGCTCACTGAACTCTGTCTCAATCCCCTCAGGCGCGCTTTCGTCCTGAATATCTGTCTCATGCTCAGAGAGATCCGTGCCTGTCCAAACGTTATGCGCATCCGGCTCTTCGGCATCCACAGCCTCGGCAGGCGGCTCTGCTACGGGTTCATCCACCCGCAAGGCCGGTGTCAGGACAAGCCGGTCCGCCGCCGGCATCCCTGCCTCGCGCGGCGCGGCCACGGTTGTGCTGAGGCGTTCGGCTTGGCCATTCGAGACCAGCCGCCTTATCGACGACAGGACATCCTCGATTTCCACATTGGTCACGGGGTCGGACATGCTCTTGTACCATTCTTGCCTATGCAGAGCTTACCGCTGCAGGCGGTGCCACACAACCGTTTCAAAAACTTTTCAGTTCTTTCCCAAAGCCCGCAACACCCGGTCGAGCTTCTGGCCCTGCGGACTGCTTTCGATCGGCGCATCTTTGACCAGTTCGTAATACGCGGCCGGATCATAGGTCTGCACCCCAAGGTTCAGATCCCGCGCCGTCAACTCGCCAATCGACGCCAGCACCGAATATGCAGCAATCACCACATCGGCATTGGCCGAGATCAGATTAGCCCGCGCATCAAGCAGGTCCTGTTCGGCATCCAAGACATCCAGCGTGGTACGAGCGCCCAGTGTCGCCTCTTCGCGGGTGCCGTCAAAGGCCACTTGGGCAGCACGCACCGCCTCGCGGCTGGCCGTGCGGCTGGCGCGGGCTGCGCGCAGATTGGCATAGGAATCGCCCACATCCTGCTTGACCTGAAGCCCCGCCAGATGCAGCAGCGCCAATTGCGCATCGCGCTGCGCCATAGCTTGGCGTTGCTGCGACGTGAGGCGGCCACCGCGATAAATCGGGCCGCGCATTTCGACGCCCAGACTGCCGGTGCGCGACATGTCTGACCCGTCGAGTTCTTCGGATGCCCCGACGCGCGCCGTCAGATTCAGGGTGGGCAACAGCGCTGCCTCAGCGGCGCTGATGTTCAACTCGGCGGCGGCAACATTGTGCTGCGCCTGCAAAAGATCCGGGTGACGCCGCAGCGCCGCGGCTTTGGCGGCATCGACATTCTCACCCAGTTGCGGCAATTCGCTCGGTGTCTGCAAACTGCCCGGATCACGTCCGATTGCCTCGCGGAACTCCTCGATTGCACGGGTAAGGTCGCCCTGCGCCGCAGCCAATCCGCTTTGCGCCAATGCCACAGCGGATTCCGCCTGCGCCACATCGGTGCGGGTCACCTCGCCTACCTCGAACCGGTCCTGCGCCGCGCGCAGTTCCTCGCGCAACAAACGCAGGTTGTTCTGCCGCAGGTCCACGAATTCTTGATTGCGGATCACGTTCATATAGGCCTGCACGCCCGTCAACAGCACGAATTGCTCAACACTGATCAGGGTCTGGCGCGTGGCCAACACGGTCTCTTTGGCGGATTCGGTCAGAAAATCGCTGCGGCCGAAATCATAGACCAGCAGGCTTCCGGTAATCCCAAGATTGAGCGATGTTGACGTGTTGTTACGATTGGCCCCTTGCGAACGCGTATCCGATGAATCGAGGGTGATCCCCGAAGTCCAATCGATGATTGGCCGAAGACTGGCCACCGCCTGCGCCACATTCTCATCAGCTGAGCGCAGCAAGGCGCGGTTCTGTTCCAGAAGGCCACTGTTGACATAGGCGCTCTTGAGCGCATCGGCGAGTGTTTCAGCCTTGGCTGTAACCGGCGCAAGGCCCAGAATTGCCAGCCCGAAAACACCGCCCAAGGTCCGCAACTTGTTCGTTCTCATGCGCTCGCCATCCCTCTTTTGCCGCGCCGCTCCCCTCACAGGGTAAAGGCCGCGTGCCGTTCAAATCCGCGCAGCACCGGCGCACCCGCATTAAATGCGTAGCGCCAATTGATCCGCCCGTCGATCTTGTAACCGATCCGCACCACCCCAAGCGCACCCTCCATGAAAAGGCAAGCCATGCGGCCCCCTTCCTTGAGTTGCGCCGCCAGAACCTCGGGCAGATGCTCGACCGCGCCCTGAACCGTTATTACGTCATAGGGCCCGTGTTCCGGCGCACCGTCGGCCAAAGGCCCCTCGTGCAGAACCACATTGTCAGCCCCCTGCTCAGACAGGGTGCGCTGCGCCTCAGCGACCACAGATGCCTTATCCTCGACCGCAACGACCGCTTCGGCCATGCGCGCGATCACAGCCGCAGAATATCCATAGCCCGAACCGATATCGAGCACGAGATCGTCATTCTCGATCTCAAGCGCGTCAAGCATCTTGGCCAATGTGCGCGGATCAAGCATCACCCGCCCTTCGCCCAGATCAAGGTTTTCGCCCATATAGGCCGCCTCGCGCAGGCCGGTGGGAACAAACGCCTCACGCGGGACCGACAGCATGGCGTCGATGATCGGAAATTTGGTCACATCGGACGGGCGAACTTGCGTGTCCACCATCATCGTGCGCCGCGCGGCATAGTCTGTCATGATCGAAGCTCTTACGTTCGGAATCCTATCGCTTGCGGTTTTCGCACAGAACCCGTTCGGCGGCAACGGCTATAGGTCCCAGAGGCGCGGGACAATTCGACCTTGCAAATTGACCCTGCTCAGCCTGCATTGCCCACTTGCACCACCCGGCCCGATCAGATATTTCATCCCAACCACACGGAATGGCGAGTTGGCGGAGTGGTGACGCAGCGGATTGCAAATCCGTGTACAGGAGTTCGATTCTCCTACTCGCCTCCATTTAAAATCAATCACTTAGATGATTTTTGATTAACGCGCTTAAGCGCGTCTAAACATTTGCCTAAACATTCTGTTTTTGTTCCGTTCTCAAATGCTCAATTACAAATCAGGGAAACAGCCTTCTTACTAGCTCGGAAATCAGCTGGTCATGGGTAGTCAGCACGCCTCCGCGTTCGCTCCGCGCGCGCTCCCAATCTAAGCAATTGCACGAGCTGAAACTGGCACCACGTCGCAAGCCGCTGGCGGCGGCTCTAACTTCGACGTTCAGAACCGCGCCAGAGGCGCTTGACTGACGGGGGTCTCCGCGCTTGCGCGGGGGTGTCAGTCAAATCGCTCTCCCAGCGTCACACAAACTCTCATCAGGCAATCGCCCAGGAACACGCACAGCTTGCGAGCATGTTCCTAGGCTATTGCCGTGCCGCGCCCCATCTTCCTTGGTGGGGCGCGGAGGGATATACATTCTTGATTATATATCCTTTTAGTGGTCCCAAAGCGAAACGCGAGTTGATGTAAAGGATTAGGCGTAGACCTTCAGGTCTACCGGGGTGGCTAAAAACACTAAAATTTGGTAACAAAATGTTTCAATTGTTACAGGTTGCTATATGCCTCTAGTGGTCCCAAGTCGTGATCACCGATTTGCTGCCCCTGCCCTTTCCATCATAGCTTGAACCTCAGAACAGTTTGCATGGGTTCCCCCATTCGTCCGGAACCGGCGCGCGAACTGAACGGGAAAGGTATCGGCTATGGGCTTTGACTGGATAATCGACTTGTTCATGCTCTCCGCGACAGCGCTGCGCGGCTCAAAGGGACTATGACCATGGCCCCCAACAAGCTTGAACAATCGGCTCTTAGCTTGCTCGCTGCCTTCGAGAATGCGGGCAAGTCTGTCAGCCGGGTCATCGTGGAAGGAAAAAAGATTGAGATTGTCCTTTCCACAGAGCATGATTCCGATGATTTCGACAGGATAGACATGCGCCATGGCAAAACGTGAGCTTCCCAAGCACGTCTACAGGCAAAGCAATGGAATTTACTTCCAGCGGCGCGGCTGGCCCTCGCAAAAGTTCCAAAGTGAATTTGGAACGGCGGAATTCTGGACCGAATACGCTGGCATCCTCTCGCAAAAAGACGCGCCCTGCAAAGTGGTCGCGCGCAATTTTGGCGCTTTGATCGACCACTATAGAAAGTCACCACGATACAAAAACCTCAAGCCGCGCACGGGTCTGGACTACGACAAATATCTCGATTTTTTCCGCGAGATTATGGGCGAGGCCAATCCCGCCAAGATGCAGCGCAAGGACGTGATCCGCCTCCGCGATGCCAACGCCGAGAAAGCCTATTTCGCCAACTATTCGCTCCGCGTGTTGCGTGTTCTCATGGAACATTGCGTTGACTTGGGCTGGCGGGAAACCAACCCAGCCCGAGGCGTGCCGGAAATCAAAACGGCCAAGACAGAGCGTGAGCCTTGGCCGCGCGAGCTTCTCGACGTCTACCGCGCACATTGCGCCCTCGGCACCAGAGAACGCCTTGTCATGGAACTGTGCGTTGGCACGGGCCAGCGGATCGGCGACGTTCTCACCATGCGCTGGTCGAACATCGAGAACGGTGCTGTCTGGGTCCGGCAAAGTAAAACCTCGAAAGAGCTCTGGGTGCCGATCCTGCCAGAGCTGCAAGCCGCGCTCGACGTCGCCAGCCGCCACTCGGTCTACATCCTCACAAACGAGCAAGGCACGAACCGCTGGTCCTACAGAGGCGCGTCAGCCGCCGTCAGGAAGGTCAGAGAGCAAATCGGGGCCGTGGCCTACGACATTCACAGTTGGCGCTACAACGCGGCCTGTGAACTGCTGGAAGCGGGCTGCGGTGACGACCTGATCGCGGCTGTGACTGGGCAAAGCCCCGCGATGGTCCAACACTATACAAAGAAAGTCCGTCAGCGCATCCGGGCCGTTCAGGCGCAGCAGATGCGGACAGAACGGCATCGGCCCTGAGAGGCGGGAAGTAACCGCCTAATATGGCAAAATAATTAAGACTGGCCCGCAATGCAATTGGGGTGGAAAAGGGAGAATTGCTGCGCGTCGCTCTAACATCAGCTATTCCGCCGAACAGTTGTTCTTTCCTTCACCTTTAGGCGAAGTTGTAGCCACACGAGGTGGCAAGCCAAAGTTTTACTCTGTGCGAATCTATTGATCTGCCGAGCGAATGAGCAATTAGCCAATGTCAGTTGCTTTGCTCCTTGTTAGGACATAGCTTTAAGAAATCAGGCTAAGAGCAGGACAAACATGCCAATAATTGAAGGTTTTAAAGCGAAGAATTTCAGATCTCTGCAGGACGTAACGCTTGGCCGCTTATGGAATAAAAGAGAAAATCTACCACTTACTCCGATGACGGCCGTCATCGGTAAAAACGGTGTAGGGAAAAGCACTCTGTTTGACGCTTTTGGGTTCTTGTCAGATTGTTTGAAACTTGGCGTGGAGGAAGCATGTGACGCACGTGGGCGAGGTGGGTTCTCAAGGCTTCGAACTCAAGGAAAACTTGGACCTATTGAGTTTGAGGTATACTATAAAGAAGATGGAAATGCTCGTCCGATAACCTATGAAGTCGCGATTGATTTAGACAAAACAGGACGTCCTTTTGTTTCCAAAGAACGGCTTCGTCAGAGACGAAAAGGTCAAAAAACTGGTAGACCTTTTTCTTTCCTAATCATGGAAAACGGATCTGGCGTCGCTTGGAAAGGCGATGAAGAAGGAGCACAATTCGAGGATAGCCCTACTGAATTGCCCATCTTTCAGCTGATTGAAAACATCCGAAGGGCAGCTACCGAAGAAGAGTCTAATGTGACTGAATTAGTTGAACTCGATGACAGCAGACGGTTGGGTATTGCGACCTTGGGATCATTGAAGCAACATCCGAGAATTGCCGCATTTCGCAGGTTCATAGAAGGATGGTATCTCAGTTACTTCACGCCAGACGCAGCAAGAAGTCTGCCTCTAGCAGGACCTCAGCGTCGTTTGAATATGCACGGCGATAATCTGGGGAACGTCGTACAGTATATGGAACGAGAACACCCTCGCCGATTTCAATCAATTCTCCAATCCATAGCGCAAAAGATTCCCGGAATTGAAAGGATTGACACCGAAAAAACTCCAGATGGTCGTCTACTTCTGAGATTCAATGATCGCGGCTTTGACGACCCTTTCTATGCACAACAAATGTCTGACGGGACACTCAAAGTCTTTGCTTACTTACTGTTGTTGGAAGATCCATCTCCTCCACCATTTCTCTGCATCGAGGAGCCCGAAAATGGATTGTACCATAAACTTTTAGAGAGCCTAGCAGGTGAGTTTCGAGCGCACGCGTCGACGCGCAAGAACGGTTCGCAGGTATTTGTCACTACCCACCAACCCTATTTGGTCGATGCCCTTGATCCCGAAGAAGTCTGGATTTTGCGAAAACGAGAGGACGGTTTTTCATATGTCCAGCGTGCCAGTGAAGTTAATGCGGTAAAGGAGCTGGTAAGTGAAGGGCTCCCGTTAGGCGGCTTGTGGTACAGCGACTATTTGGACGAAGAGTAATATGCATTACGAAATTCTTGTTGAGGATCAGTCTGGTAAAAGAGTACTGGAGGAGGTCGTCCCAAAGATACTGCCGGTCAACTGCACGTTCAGTATCTTTCATTACAAAGGGATTGGCCACATTCCAAAGGGTCTACAGCCAAGGCTAGACCCAAGTAAACGTGTTCTCTTAAACCAGTTGCCTCGCATACTTGCTGGCTACGGAAAGAAGTTTGCATCTTATCCCGATAACTATAGGGCGTGCGTAGTTGTCATATGTGATTTAGATAATCGCAATTTTAAGGACTTTCTTGCCGAGTTAAGTCAGATTCTTTTCCAGTGCAATCCGAGACCAATGGGTCGTTTTTGTCTTTGCATTGAAGAAGGGGAAGCATGGCTGTTGGGACACAGGGAAGCGGTAGAAGCCGCCTATCCTGATGCAAAGCAATTTGTATTAGACACTTATGTGCCAGACAGCATCTGCGGAACGTGGGAAGTTCTAGCTGACGCTGTGTATCAAGGCGGGTCAACCGCACTTCTGGCGAAGGGAAAGCCGGAAGTAGGTCGGATGAAGTCTATCTGGGCTGTAGATATCGCTCCACTCTTGGATGTGGAGGAAAATAAATCGCCGAGCTTTCAATATTTTGCAAGGTCTTTGCAAGAGCTCAAAAACGAGGGTTAAGGGCCCTTGCTTTGTCCGCCTATTGCACATGATCTTAGACGGACAAGTACGTGCCTTCACCAATACAACCGAAAGCAGTTGTTTGATCGCACAAGCTTGAACGACAGCTAAAGGCCGACCCCTCCCTCACTTATTGAAAACCAGCATATAACCGCGCTGTCTCGCTACCGCTTTCCAGTGTTTCTTGCACACGCCTTCCGGCTCTAAGTGCTTGTACTTTCCGCCGGAAAACTTGGGTCAGTCCAGCGCCATTCTCGACGCAACTCGCCCTGAAATTGCCAAGTTTTGCTTTTAACTTAAAGGCATGGCATTTCGCAACGGCAACTATTGGAGCATTATTCCCTTTCGGATACGGAGGCGCGCTCGTCGTATTTTTTCGCCGCGTATCTTAATACTCCTGCTGTTGGGAAGCACTTTGGTGCTAGGGACCTATTTCAAGCGCGATGAACACCCACAGCGCTGGTGGTCAGAAATCACTGGCGCTCCCCTTCAAGATACCTCTCAACGCAGCCTGCCGCGCGCGCTCCATGGTGGAAACGCCATACAGCTAGGCGGTCAAGCCATGGGAGGCCATGCGGCATCCGCTGGCGGTTCGTCTGGTGGTCGCGTGACCAATGTTCGCGACGGGGACACAATCGAAGTTGAAGGGCGCCCCATCCGCATTGCGACATTGGACTGTGCCGAAACAGGTAGTGTGGCGGGGGATGCCGCGACGCGCCGAATGCGCGCATTGGTGTCAGGTGAGCGCGTCATCTGCAGCCTCACAGGCGAGCAAAGCTATGATCGATGGATTGGCAATTGTCGGCTGGCGAATGGCAGAGACATCGCCGATGTAATGATTGGGGAAGGGCTTTGTCGGCGCTGGCGTTAGCGCGGCGTCCTTTCCACGCTCAACGCTCGACCACCAGAAAGAATCCCTTTCCTTTGAAAGGCGCAATTCTGAGCGCCACAAACCGTCTAAACATTCATGCTATGTTCCGCCAAAATCCGAGTGCCATCTAAACAAATAAGACAAATAAAACATAGAGATACCTAGTCTTGCAAATCCGTGTACAGGAGTTCGATTCTCCTACTCGCCTCCATTTAAAATCAAGCACAGATATGATTTACGACGAACGCGGCACCGCGTGTATGAACACCGTGTTTTTGTTCAGTTCGCAAATCTCTGTCGCAGATCAGGCAAACGGCTGTCTCGACATGCCTGAAATCAGCCCTGGCGGGTGGTCAGCATGCCTCGGTCTTTGCTCTGCCCACGCACCCGATCACCGCAATAGCCGGTCAAAATCGCGCCGCCGCTGGCGGTAGCGCGCCATTGGACGGTCAGGGCCACGTCAGACGCGCTTGACTGACGCGCGCGAATTTTGGCCCGGGCGTGAGGCCATTCCTCGCGTCTTCACTGCCTAATCGATCATCCTTGCGGCCTTGAGCGCGATATCATCGAGCCCCTCGCCGCCGGTGGCAACAAACTCGCGCAGTTGCTGGCGCATGCGCGGCTCCCAGAAATCCCGGATATGCGCAGCAACGCGGGCCGCTTGATCAGTGCCCGGCTGGGTTTTGAAAAACGTAGCGATCTGGTTGACCATATGGACCATTTTCTCAGGCGACATCGGGAACCTCATGGGGAATGCGATGGGGATGGGAATAGAGATCGAAGCCGCCGCCGCGTGCAAAGGCGGCAAGGGTAAGCCCTGCGCTCTCGGCTAACCGTAGCGCATGGGCCGTGGGCGCAGAGACCGCGACCAGCAGGCCGCAACCCGCGACCGCGCATTTCTGCACAAGTTCAACAGACAGGCGGCTGGTCATCACGATACCACCCTCTGCCGGGACGATGTCCGCCCGCCAGAGAGCGCCAATGAGTTTGTCGAGCGCATTGTGCCGCCCCACGTCCTCGCGCGCCATGACCACACCGGCACCGGGCAGGATAAACCCCGCAGCATGAGTAGCGCGGGTCAGATCATGAAGCGGCTGGCACGCACTCAGGGCATCGGTCGCGCGGGCAATCTCTTGCGCTGTAAACGCAGGAGAGACATGGGCCACCGACGGCACCGGGCGCACCGCCTGTTCAAGGCTGTCGATACCGCACAGCCCACAGCCCACCGGCCCGGCCATATAGCGCCGCCGCGCTGCAAGCGCCTCTTGCCGGTCTCCACGCAACCAGAACCGGGCCTCGATCCCGTTACAATGCTTGGCGATTTCAAAGCCTTCGATGTCCGCCTGAGTGGTCACGATCCCCTCGGTTACCGCAAAGCCATAGGCGAAATCGGCGATATCCGCTGGCGTCGCCATCATCACGGCTTGTGTCGTGCCATCGAATACAAAGGCCACCGGCACCTCATCGGGCAGAGCGCGGATGACGCGACGCGCCCCCTCGCCCTGCACCGAGAGGCCCGGACGGCTTTGGGTGGGAGAAAAGCCCATCGCCGTCACTCCGCCGCAGGCAGGATGCGCCGCGCCTGTGCGGCCTGCGCGGCGTAATCCTCTTGCCAATCACTTGGCCCGTTCGACAGGCTGACCTGAACCGCCGTCACCTTGTACTCCGGACAGTTGGTGGCCCAGTCCGAGTAATCGGTGGTTATGACATTGGCCTGCGTATCCGGATGGTGAAAGGTGGTGTAGACCACGCCGGGGCTGACGCGATCTGTCAGCATGGCCCGCAGGGTGGTTTCGCCTGCGCGACTGGCCAATCGCACCCAATCGCCCTCTTTCAAACCCCGCACCTCGGCATCATGCGGATGGATTTCCAAGAGATCCTCTTCGTGCCAGACCACATTCGCGGTGCGCCGTGTCTGCGCGCCGACGTTATACTGACTGAGGATGCGCCCGGTGGTCAGCAACAGCGGGAACCGTGGGCCGGTTTTCTCATCAGTCGCCACATATTCGGTGACGATGAACCGCCCCTTGCCGCGCATGAACCCATCCACATGCATCAGCGGCGTGCCCTCGGGATGTGCTTCGTTACAGGGCCATTGCACGCTGCCCTTTTCTTCTAGCAGGGCATAGTCGACCCCGGCAAAACTTGGCGTCGTTGCGGCGATTTCCTCCATGATCCGCGCCGGGTGGCTATACGTCCACCCTGCCCCCATGGCGTTTGCAAGCATCTGGGTAATTTCCCAATCCGCATAGCCGTTGAGTGGCGGGATCACCTTGCGCACGCGGTTGATGCGGCGCTCGGCATTGGTGAAGGTCCCGTCTTTCTCCAAGAAGGTCGAACCGGGCAGGAAGACATGCGCGTAATTGGCAGTCTCGTTGAGGAAGAGGTCATGCACGATGACACAGTCCATCGCAGCCAGACCCGCCGCCACATGCTTGGTGTCGGGGTCCGATTGCAGGATATCCTCGCCTTGGCAATACAGCCCCTTGAACGTCCCATCGACGGCAGCATCGAGCATGTTGGGAATGCGCAAACCCGGCTCGGCGTCAATCTCTACGCCCCAAGCCTCTTCAAAGACTGCGCGCACTTCTGGCCCTTTGACATGGCGATAGCCGGGCAATTCATGCGGGAAAGACCCCATGTCGCAAGAGCCCTGCACGTTGTTTTGCCCGCGCAACGGGTTCACGCCCACGCCGGGCCGCCCGATATTGCCAGTCAGCATCGCGAGGTTGGCAATGCCCATGACCGTGGTCGACCCTTGGGAATGTTCGGTTACGCCAAGACCATAGTAAATCGCCCCGTTCCCACCATGCGCGAAAAGCCGGGCCGCGGCGCGCAGTTCCGCCGGGTCGACCCCGGTCAACATCGCTGTCGCTTCTGGCGAATGGCGCGGGTTGCTGATGAATTCGGCGTAATGCTGAAATTCATCCCAATCACACCGCGCGCGGATGAAGTCCTCATCCATCAGCCCCTCGGTCACGATCACATGCGCAAGCGCGCTGACCACCGCCACATTGGTGCCGGGGCGAAGCGGCAGGTGATGCGCTGCCGAAATATGCGGTGATTTCACAAGGTCAATCCGGCGCGGGTCAATCACGATCAGCTTGGCACCAGCACGCAACCGCTTCTTAAGGCGGCTTGCAAAAACCGGGTGCCCATCGGTCGGATTGGCGCCGATCACCACCACCACATCGGTATGTTCGACAGAGTCGAAATCCTGCGTGCCGGCAGAGGTGCCAAACGTCTGGCCCAAGCCATATCCTGTAGGGGAATGACAAACGCGCGCGCAGGTGTCGGTGTTGTTGTTACCAAAGACTGCGCGCGCCAGTTTCTGCACCAGATAGGTTTCTTCGTTGGTGCAGCGGCTTGAGGTAATCACGCCGATAGATTTCTTGCCATATTGCGCCTGCAAGCTGCGCAGACGGGTGGCTGCAAAGCTGAGCGCCTCCTCCCAACTGACCTCTTGCCAGGGATCAGTGATCCGCTCGCGGATCATAGGCTTTAGGATGCGGTCGTTGTGATGGGCATACCCATAGGCGAATCGCCCTTTGACGCAGGAATGCCCGCGATTGGCCTTGCCGTGTTTATAGGGCACCATACGCACCAGCGTGTCGCCGTTCATCTCGGCCTTGAACGAACAGCCAACGCCGCAATAGGCACAGGTCGTGACAACCGAGCGATCAGGCGTGCCCAGTTCGATGATGGATTTCTCCTGCAAAGTCGCCGTCGGGCAGGCCTGCACGCAGGCCCCGCAACTCACGCAGTCAGAGGCGAGGAAATCATCATCCGCATTACCCGCCGATACGCGGCTGTCAAAGCCACGGCCCTGAATGGTCAGGGCAAATGTGCCCTGCACTTCTTCGCAAGCACGCACACAGCGGTTACAGACGATGCATTTGCTGGGGTCATAGCTGAAATACGGGTTACTGTCGTCCTTTGGCAACCATTCCGGATTGGCCTCGCCGCTCGTGTTCCGAGCCTCGAAATGGTTGACCATGCCGCCATCCTTGGGGGCCTCGTAGCGCACATCACGCAGACCGACCGCACCGGCCATATCCTGCAACTCGCAATCGCCATTGGCAGAGCAAGTCAGGCAATCGAGAGGGTGATCAGAGATATAGAGCTCCATCACCCCTTTGCGGATCTTGCGCACCTTTGACGATCCGGTATGCACCACCATGCCCGGCGTCACAGGCGTGGTGCAGGACGCAGGCGTGCCACGCCGCCCCTCGATTTCCACCACACAGAGGCGGCAAGAACCAAAAGCTTCAAGATTATCAGAGGCGCAGAGCTTGGGGATGGAAATCCCCGCCTCGGCCGCTGCGCGCAACACCGATGTGCCCTCGGGCACGGTTACGGCAACACCGTCGATCTCCAACGTCACCGGGGCTCCCACTTTGGCGGGCGTGCCCATGTCGCGGTCTTTGGGAATAATGAAATCTTTCATTCGGCGGCCTCCTGCTGGGTGGCGAAGTCATTCGGAAAATGCGTGAGTGCGGACATGACCGGAAAGGGCGTGAACCCGCCAAGCGCGCAAAGCGAGCCGTCTTTCATCGTCTCGCACAGATCGGTCAAAAGCGGGATCGCCGTTCCGTCACCCGCTGCGATGCGGTCGATGGTCTCTACGCCCCGCACGGCCCCAATCCGGCAAGGGGTGCATTTGCCGCAGCTTTCCACAGCGCAGAATTCCATCGCGAAGCGGGCCATTTGCAGCATGTCGGCGCTATCGTCGAACACAACCAGCCCGGCATGCCCCAAGAGGCCGCCCTTCGCGTCTAACTCTTCATAGCCAAGCGGGGCATCAAAATTGCTGACCGGGATATAGGCGCCAAGCGGCCCGCCCACCTGCACCGCCTTGACCGGACGGCCCGTCATGGTGCCCCCGCCCAAGTCATTGACCACCTCACCCAAGCTGATGCCAAAGGCGGTTTCGAATAGCCCCCCGCGCGCCACATTACCCGCGATTTGCAGGGTCACAGTGCCACGCGACCGGCCAAGCCCGAAATCGGCATAATGCTGCGCGCCTCTCTCGAAAATCACCGGAACAGTGGCCAGGCTGATGACATTGTTCACCACCGTGGGCCGCCCCAGGAACCCTTCAAGCGCGGGCAATGGCGGCTTGGCGCGCACCACGCCGCGCTTGCCTTCGAGCGAGTTCAACAGCGCGGTTTCCTCGCCACAGACATAGGCCCCGGCCCCAACGCGGATTTCCATGTCAAAGGCGTGGCCAGACCCCAGCACATCAGAACCAAGCACCCCTGCCCCGCGCGCAATCTCGACCGCACGGCACATCACCGCGATGGCATCGGGATATTCCGACCTCAGGTAGACATAGCCGCGTGTGGCCCCCACACCGATCCCCGCAATCGCCATGCCTTCGACAAGGCTGAACGGGTCTCCTTCCATGATCATCCGGTCGGCAAATGTGCCACTGTCACCTTCGTCGGCATTGCAGACGATGTATTTCTGCGGCGCTTGCGCCTCCTGCACCGTTTTCCATTTGATCCCGGTCGGAAAGCCCGCGCCGCCGCGTCCACGCAGGCCGGATTTTGTGACTTCGGCAACGATGTCATGGGCGTCCATCGCGATAGCCCGGCGCAGACCAACCAAGCCCCCATGGGCCGCGTAATCCTCCAGATCGAGCGGGTCGATCACCCCTGTGCGGGCAAAGGTCAGCCGCGTCTGACGTTTCATCCAGTCGAGGTGTTCGACCGGGCCAAGAGCTTTGGGGCTCGTCCCATCAAGAATACCTCCAACATCGCCGACTGTCGCCGGGCCATAGCCATGGCGCACGCCGTCAATCTCGATCTCCACAAGTGGCTCTAGCCAGATCATGCCGCGCGTGCCGGTGCGAATGATTTGCGCCTCAGGCGCTGCAGCGCGCAGCGCGGAGACCACGTCTTCGGCGCCAAGCGCCTTGGCGGCGCTATCCATCGGAACATAAATCTTCATGCGCCCGCCTCCGCCAAAAGGGCATCGATCCGGGCGGCATCCACCCGGCCCACAACGCGGTCATCCAGCATGGCCGCAGGTGCGCAGGCACACAGGCCAAGGCAATACACCGGCTCGACCGTGACTGCGCCATTGGCCGTGGTGCCATGCCACGCAAGCCCCAGTTTGGCCAAGGTCGCTTCGGCCAGCACAGCACCACCCACCGCCTGACAGGCCTCGGCGCGGCAGATTTTCAGCACATGCCGACCAGCGGGGTTGGCACGGAAATCGTGGTAGAAACTGATCACACCATGCAGCTCTGCGCGGCTGATGTTCAGCGCTTCGGCGATTGGGCGATGCGCCGCCTCGGGGATATATCCAAAGGCAGCCTGCATCGCATGCAGGATCGGCAAAAGCGGACCTTCCAGATCACGATGCGCGGCTAGGATCGAGGTGATGTCGTCGGGGGCGGGTGTGGTCATGGCTGGCCTCTTTCGATTGCTGATGCCAGTCAATCAGGTTTAACCATGCCAAATCAATATCGCTATACGGTGGCTTGATAGACATTGCCTATCAAGTATCCCCACCTAACCGCCGCGCCTCGCGCAATAGGCTTTCCAGAACGGGCGTATGCGGTTCGCGCCATGGCGCAACGAGACCAACCGAATGCGCCGGTTCCGAGCCGATCAATGGGATCAAGTCCACGTTTTTCCCGCTGGCATGGAAGCGTGCGGCATCCTCGGGCAAGACTGTCATCCAGCCGCCCGCCTCGACCGTTGCCATCAGGACAACTGTGGAATTCGACTCGATCCACGCCTCGGGTGTCACCTCGACCGCCGCGAAATTGCGGTTGATGATGCGGCGGTTCTGCATGTCGGGCGTCAGCAAACAGAGCGGCTCTCCCGCCAGCTCAGCCCAGCCCACATGCTCGCGCCCGGCAAAACGTGCGCCTTTGGCACAGACCAAAAGGTAACGCTCTTCATAGAGCGGTTCCATGCTGACCCGCCCCATCGGCTCGTTGTCGAGATAGGAAATGCCCGCGTCGATCTCGAGATTATCTAGCATCGACAGGATCTCGATCGAGGTACGCGACAGGATCGTGAACCGCACCTTGGGATGCTTGGCATTGAACCGATGACAGAGCCGCGCCGCCCATGTCAGCGCAGTGGGAATGGCCGCAATGCGCAATTGGCCGGACAAGCCATGCCGCTTGGCGCGCATCTCTTCGCGCAATTGTCGGGCGTCGCCAACGATCCGGCGCGCCCAGACCAGCGTGGCTTGCCCCTCTGGCGTCAGCCCACCATAGCGTGAGCCCCGAAAAATGAGCTGCACGCCCAATTGTTCCTCAAGCTGCTTGATCCCGGCTGAGAGCGACGGTTGTGTGATACCGATCCGAACCGCCGCACGGCCGAAATGCCCCTCTTGCGCGACCGCGATGAACATTTCCAGCTTGTCGATCATGATTGCCCCAGCGAATGAAATGCAGGAGATTCGATAGAAACCACAAATGGACACACACCCGCAAGCCTGCACTAGCGGCCTGTGATCCCTCCTGGCAGGAGCGTAGCCGGGGCTAAAGATGCGCATGGGAAGCACTGCGGCAACGTCATCAAAGTCGCGCCGCAGATTGCGTTCAGAAAAAACCCGCCAGCTTGGGCTGGCGGGTTTGTATAGTCGTCAAAGGAACGTGAAATCGTCCACGGTGAGTTGCGCGGCGGTGATGCCTTCGACGAGGATCGTGTTGCCATTCACCGTCATCTGCGCGCCGCCCGTCACGTCGACGATATTCATCGCCGTGACGAACCCCGCCAGACCATTGCCGCCGTTGTTGATGTTTTCAACGCCAGTATCGGGATCGAAACGGCGGATGAAGAAACTGTCCAAACCGTCCTCGAAATCGGTGATCACATCGGCCTCGCCGTCGAAGAAGGCGCTGAAGACGAACTGATCAGCCCCGGTTCCGCCGGTGATCACATCGTTGCCAGCGCCTGCATTGATTGTGTCATTGCCCGCGCCGCCGTCGATCGTGTCGTTACGCCCGCCGCCCGCGAGGAAGTCATTGCCGTCGCCGCCAAGGATGCTGTCGTCGCCTTCACCACCACCCACGCTGTCATTGCCCGCACCTGCGTCAATCGTGTCGCGCCCGGTGCCGCCGCCGATATCATCCGCACCCTCGCCACCGTCGATCAGGTCATTGCCAAAGCTGCCCGACATGCTGTCGTTGCCGTCGCCGCCTTCGAGCGTGTCGTCGCCCGCACCGCCTGCAACCACGTCATTGCCAGCCCCGCCGGTCACGGAGTCGTCTCCGAACCCGGCCCCGATGATGTCATCGCCCTCACCGCCATCAATGGTGTCATTGCCAAGGCCACCGCCGATGTTGTCGTTGCCAAGGCCGCCCGAAATTAGGTCATTGCCATCCGCCCCGGCGATCGAGTCATTGCCCGCCCCGCCGTCGAGAATGTCATTGCCAGACTGTCCGAACACACCGTCATCGCCGCCCTCACCGCGTAGCACGTCATCGCCCGAATTCCCGATCAAGGTATCCGCCAATTCTGTGCCGACGCTGGCCAGAGGCACATCCAGCGCTGAGGTCAGGAAACTTTCGTCATCGGTCAACGCGAAATCCAGCACGGCATTCTCGAAGGCTTCGCTGCCCTCTTGCAACCCCGCAGCCAGTGCCGCCTCGCGCGCAGTGGCAAGCACCTCCGGATCAAGCGTATCGAGCGAAACAATCGCGCCGGGGAAATCCGATTGGTAAAACCCATTCGGGCTCTCGCCGGACTCGTAAGAAAAAAGGCTATCCCCAAGACTGCTGATCCGCCAATCATCGCGATACGCGCCATAGAGCTCTGAGAAGACCAAAGGCCGCGCCAAGACGGTGCCATCGGCCCGCGCAATATCATTGTCCGGGTTGCCATCCCCATCCCCAAGCAGCCCCTCAAGCGATCCGAGCAGTTCGGCGTTCAGGCGCACATCAAGGTCAAGCCGCCCCTCTCGCACCCGCACGACAACCTGACTGTCGCCATTGCCGATCGCACCATCCGCGCCGGGATAAACAATGGTGTAAACATCGCCGCGCCGGTAAATGCGCCCCTCGCCCACATCAAGAGAGGACCCATCCGCAAGCGCCACAACCGCACCATTCACGTGCAACGGATCAGGATCTGCAGCGTCAATCATCACTGCCGTGCCGTCGAGATTGGTGGCAATGGCCTGATTGACGCTGACATTCGCGACCACCGGCACCATGCGCGCCTGTAAGGCAAAGCCCTGCGCATCGGTCGATTGCAACAGGACGAACTCACCTGCTGCCTGAAAATCGTAATCCACGCCATCCAAAGTCTTGAGATGCGGATCGCCAGAGACCCAAGCGGGGAAAGCATCGGTTGAGAACTGAGGCAAGAGATCCAAAAAGGCATCAATGATATCAGGATTGCCCGGCCCTGTGAAACCGAACGCATCCAGCAGCAAGGTTTCGGGCGGCACCCCCTCGAGCGCCGCACGGATCGCGTCAAAGCCAACAGTCAGCAGGCCAAAATCGCCTGCCGCGATGTCTTCCAGAACTCCAATGGACTGGTCGATCACCTGCTGTACGCTCAGCCCATCCGGCACATTATCTGGCGTCAGGATCGCCTCGAGTTGCGCGCGGATTGTCGGAATTGAGAACGCAAGAAAGCTGAAGTCGGTTGTGATCAAGCTCGCCTCGGCCGCGTCGATCAAGGCAAGGTAGTCTCCGACCGTGATGGCCTCGGGGTTGATGGTGAAGGCGTTGTTCAGATCCTGATCGCCGAGAAAGGTCAGTGCCGTTAGCAATTGTCCGTTCAGCGCTGTCAGATCGTCGACGCTGGTTATGTCAAATGTGTCGGGAAACATTCATAGCTCCATTTCAATACTTGGGCATTATTGCAAAATCTTGTTCAGAGAGGCCCATAAGAGGGCCAAGCCGAACATACACACTCCACCAATCAACCAGCGGGCGCTCGATACCATCCCATTCATGTCTGCCTTCACTGCAGGCATCCGGGAGGATGGCGTGAAACAACTCACAAAAGCGCCCGGTGAGATGCTGGTTGATCTTATGAGAAAATCTTAGTCTTCACGAAACCGTGAAATCAAGAGGCGCGTGTCCAAACCTGGTGTGAAAATTCCGCCACCTGCCTCCCGGGTGATGCCGGTCGCGCCGCCAACCCGCACCGGGGTGTTGACCCCGTATTAGCGGCGTGAGCGCGCGCTTGGCGTCACCTGCGCGCCGCTTCGTAATCCCGCGTATGCTGATGCTTCCGAAACGGCTATAATTTAGGGCTTTTATCCTAAAATCGCAAAATTCACGTGGCACGGAAAACCGGCAAGGATTTGTCTCATGTGCTTTGCAAATACCCGCGCGGGTTGTTTTTTTTGAGTTTTAGTGTAGGTAGACATCCTTCACACCAGCAAGGAGTTAGGATGACCGATAAAAATTCGGACAAAGGGTTTGTTGCAATTTTAGGTTGGAGCTTGCGTTGCATTGACGCGCTCGAAAAATTTGATCGTAGGTATGTAATCGTCGCTCCCGCTTGGGCTGAGTCCTATGCAGTCGAGCACGACATACCGTTTGTTTCCTGGGATTTTGAGCGGCTCAACGACCGTTCCTTCGAACTTGCCACGACACTGAAAGACATGGGGGTCGACGTGGCGATTCCCCTTTTCGAGGAAACGGTCGAGTGGGCGGGTGCTGTTAACTCTGTGTTGATGAAAAACGCGCGCTTGTTGGGTCAATCCATGTTGTTCCGCGATAAATCACTTATGAAACGCCGCGCGCAGTTGGGTGGCATCCGTGTTGGCATCTTTGAGGAAGCCATGGATCAGACGGATGTGATCCGCTTTCTCAGACGCGTGAACCAGACACTGCTGAAACTGGATGGCGACCCGAATGATCCGATCCATTTCAAGGCATTCGACAAGGCGGGGTGTCTGGGGCACCGCGTGATCCGCACTGCTGACGATGTGGCCTCCATCTCGGACGATGAATTTCCGGCGCTTCTGGAAAGCCATCTGGATGGCTGGGAATTCGCAGTCGAGGCGTGGATCAAGGATGGTAAGATCCAGTTCTTGAACATTTCAGAGTATGTCACCCTGGGCTATTCCGTTTTCGTCCCGGCAACCCCTGAATTGGAGCAGTGGCGCGGTCGTATCACGCAGGAAATCGAAAAACTAATTGACGTGTTCGATATTGATTTCGGTTTCATCCACCCGGAGTATTTCGTCACCTCTGACGGCACCATGTATTTCGGCGAAGTGGCCTATCGCCCGCCGGGCTTCAACGTGTTCGAACTGCTCGAACGCGCCTACGGGTTCAACGCGTATCAGGCGCTGGTTCTGGTGTTCGATCCCAAGACAACGCAGGACGAGCTTGATGCCTTCTTTCCGACCCCAGTCACGGATGCGACAGGCCATGCCGGGTGCTTTGGCGTCTATCCCCGCCGCCGCGTGGTCAGCAATCTTGAAATCCCCCCACAGACCGAGAGCCATCCCTATTTTGACTTTCACGAACTCAACCCGCCACATGCGCAAAAGGTAACCAAGCGAACGGCGTTCGGCACGCATTGGGGCCTTGTGTATTTTTATGGCGAGGATGCTGTCGAAATGCGTGACTTGCTAAAGGCGCAAGAAGAGTTGGATTACTATCTGTGACGATCGCTGCGGGCCCCGCCGATGGCTGTGGCCCCCATGATGTCGCGCATTTTCGTTGTTGACCCCTTGGGGTTGCCGCATCCTTGAAGTGACGGTTGGCAGCATAAACAGTGCCCCGGCCAATTGAATAAGGGCGACGCTATGGTCGAAGCCGATATGACAGCCCATTTGAACGCCGCTGGACAGCTTGCAACGCTTCTTGACCGGCTCGACCGGCAGATTTGTGGTATGCAAAGCGCGTCGCGTATTGGCAAGAACAACCATGCGCTGCGCGTGTTGGATGCGGCGCGCCCGGTTCTGCAGCATGAGGACGGATTGCCGGCCTTGCGCCAGCGGGCCGGCCTCATGGACGAGGCTGGGCTGTTCTCTGGCACGGATTGGGGACGTCCGGCGTACCTGCTGCCGAACCTTGTCAAACATACCCTGACACAGGCCAGCCAGCAGACGATCGCATTAGAAGCGATGAGCCTGCTACGCTTTCTTGTGGTTGCCAAAGGCGAACATGCGACGCCTGATCTGTCACCTGCGCAGGCCGAACAATTTCTTACGCAGGTTCTGTCGTTCAATCTCGACCGGCTGCTCGGACAGGGCCTGGACGAGGCGCAACGCCACGCGCAAAATGCGCTCACACCGGCTATTGACCGGCTGATGCGGTATCTGCTGCAAGAGGTTGGGACTGACGGTGTCTTGGATCACCTGACAGACGAGATCTGGCGCATCATGGCGCAGCGACCTTTGCAGGTTGATCACGTCAAGGCGATGATCCTGCAGATCGCAAGCGCCTTACAAACCGGAACCGCCCTCACCGCCGACGCCCATCGGGGGGCCGACAGATTGATCAGCGCCTTATTTGGTCCGACCGCCCTGAACCGAGAGGACCCGGGCATTCCAGCTTATATCGACAGACTGTCACGAGCGGACGAGCGTACGGTTCAGGAGGAGGTCTATGCCTTTGCCCGCGCCATGCACGACACGGGGTTGGTATCAGATTATCACGCCAGCTTTCTGCGTTGGGCAATTGAGGCCGATCAGACCAAGGTGCTCCCTGACGCCTTGGGCCTGTCGAGCACCGGGCTTGATGCCCTGCGCTGCTATGAGCCGCTGGTGCGCGCCTTGGTCGATGTCGCCATTCAGCCCGGCACAGCGCAGGCGGTCTATGGGCTGGCGCTTATGTTGGAACGGGGCATTCTGTATTCCCCTCCCGTTGCGCCGTCCCTGTGGCGCCTGTTGGAAACACCACTAACCGAAGAGTGCATCTGCGCTTTGGAGGCAACCTGCGGTACGGCGCTCCCTGCGCGAACGCATCTGATTGCAGGGCTCATCATGTTCTTGGGCCAACCCCTTGGTGTCGGTCAGGGAAACAATCCGACCTGCCAATCTGCCAGGGCCCTGTCGATGTGGGCGTTGAACGATCCGGATTACCTGCTCTGGCTGATCGCACAGGTGGCACGCAGGGACAGGCTGGTGCTGCATTTCGAGGGCGAACCACTCGACACCGCGACCCTACCGCCCGGCCTTGCGACGTCGGCGCTGCTGGATGCCGATCCCATCTCTGTCCTGCTGGTACCGCATCTGGACCGCGCCTATGCCGAAATGGGCCGCCGATGTCTCGGCCGCCCCGAAGACCCACATCGCTGGATCAATCCCGAACTGCACGGCTGGTGGGTTGGGCGCGAGTTTCACATAGCCGTCGATGTCGCCACAGGCGCATTGAAGCACTATGAGGATTTCCTGCGCCACTTTCACGCCTGTTACCACCCGCAATACAATGGCAACCAACCAGTCATTCACCCGCAACCTGCCGGGATCGCCGTGACAGACTCGGGCGCGACCTTTGTAGGCTGGCACGCGATCACACTAATCCGGGTAGGTCTGGACCCAACAGGGCAGATGCGCGTTTACTTCTTCAATCCCAACAATGACAGCGGACAAGATTGGGGCCACGGTCTCGTTGTCTCGACACAGGGCAGCGGAGAGCGGTTCGGCGAAGGTTCACTACCATTCGAGGATTTTGCCGCGCGGCTCTACTTGTTCCACGATGACGGGCTGACGCCCCGTCCAACAGTGCCGGTGCCGGACGATCAGATTGCGAGTATCGCAGCCAAAGGCCGGAAAAGCTGGGCCGCTGGCCGTGGCGATCTGTGTCCCACACCGCCCGAGTGAAGGGTCAGAAAGGCCCAAGTTTGCGCTGCGCGCTGGCTCGATGAAATCCCCCACGTTATTGCCCGCGCCAGCCTTAACCCCCCTGACGTTCGATGGAGTTGTCGAGGGAGTCGCGCTCGAACGAGCCATTCCTTGGCGTTGAAAGCGACCTGAACCTTGTTACGGACAAGAACGTCGTTGCTTGCGCGGTTGCCTTAAAAGGCGTGTTCTTTGAGGACCCGGAGATTTTGCAAAATCGCCAAGCCTAGCTTGGACCGATGGAACCGCAGTGAACCTATTGTGCTTTTCAGGTCCATCCAGTTCCAGTGGTTCGGCAGGTGACAAAGGCGATTTACCTCCCGCACGCAGGCGTATTAGCAGGCACGCGACCACATATAGGCGTGCATCTCGACATTCCCGCCAGCCGAAACCGGCGGGGTTTATCCATTACAGGAACTGAAAATCCTCCACGGTCAGTTGCGCCGCTGTGATGCCTTCGACGAGGATGGTGTTGCCATTCACCGTCATCTGCGCGCCGCCCGCCACGTCGACGATATTCATCGCCGCCACGAACCCGGCAAGCCCGTTACCGCCGTTGCTGATATTCTCAACGCCGGTATCGGGATCGAAACGGCGGATGAAGAAGCTGTCGATCCCATCTTCGAAATCGGTGATGACATCCGCCTCGCCGTCGAAGAAGGCGCTGAACACGAACTGATCCGCATCTGCACCCCCGGTCATCACGTCATTGCCCGCGCCGCCGTTGATCGTGTCATTACCCGTGCCGCCGTCGATGATGTCGTCCCGTCCACCACCGGCAAGAAAGTCATTGCCGTTGCCACCCGAGATAGTGTCATTGCCCTCGCCGCCGCCAACACGGTCATTGCCCGCACCGGCGTTGATGGCATCGCGCCCGGTGCCGCCGCCGATGTCATCCGCCCCTGAACCTGCGTCGATCAGATCGTTGCCAAAACTGCCGGACATGCTGTCATTTCCGGCACCACCCGAGAGCGTGTCGTTGCCTGCGCCGCCTGCAACTAAATCTCGGCCGTCGCCACCGACAATGGAATCATTCCCAAAACCACCACCGATAACGTCATCCCCATCGCCGCCGTCGATCGTGTCATTTCCCAGACCACCGCCGATACTGTCATTGCCAGCGCCGCCCGATACGAGGTCATCGCCGTCCGAGGCGGCAATCCGGTCATTGCCAGCCCCCCCGTCAAGCACATCGTTACCTTCGCTCCCGGCGATTGTGTCGTCGGTGTCACCGCCAGTAATCGTGTCACCACCCTCAGGCACCTCTGGTGATGAGTCAGAAAGTGTCGCCGCACGGGCAAAGTCGATTTCTCTTGAGTCGTCAGAAGTTGAAATCCAGCCGGTAGGATTAAAGTAGAAATCAACCAGCCGAATGCTGGATTGACCAAGAGTGCCGATCACAAGGTCATTCCCAAGCCGTTCCAGCAAATTTGTGTTGAAGTCAACGCTCATCCATGGAGCGAATTCCAGGATGCCGCCAGTATCAACAATGACCTTATCCCCAAAGCTGCGAGAGACATCCGATCCCTCAAATCCGCCGTTTCCAACGCTCAGTGAATAAGTATCAAGACCCGCCCCGCCATGGACAACGTCATCCCCAAGAAGAGGCAAGATATAGTCGTCTCCATCACCTCCATGGAGAGTGTCAGCACCATTGCCGCCAAAGAGGGTGTCATTGCCCGCGTCACCATGAAACAGGTTTGCGACGTCGGAGTAAATGTTTGCGCCCAGTGAGAAGTTGAAGAATGACCCTGCACCGATGTTGTCATCACCGGCCCCGCCGTGGATCGTATCCGCAGAGTCAAATCCACCTATCAACAGATCATTATCATTTCCGCCAAAGAACAGATTTGCACCGTTATTAAGCCCTTGGAATTGATCTTCGCCATCTCCGCCATGCGCTTCGAAAAAGGCGGCAAGACCGTCTGAAGGACTGGACCCGAAGATCGTGTCATTGCCTGCGCCCCCATCAACAAATCCAGAGACCTTTACGACAAAGGAGATACTGTCGTTGCCCTCGCCGCCGTCAACGGACACAATCGACGGCACTGTCAGGGCGAAGGGCAAGACACCGCTCGTCGCGTCGCCTCTCATGTCGATGATGTCATCGCCCCCGCCTGCGTTGATCATGACGCGCCGCGCGGCAAAACCTCCGCCGGCGTCACTAAGAGAATCGTCGAAATCCGTCAGAATAACTTCAACATCCTCATTTGAGAAAAGGCTACGCGTATCAACAAGCTGCGCGCCATAGGCATCGTTAAAGCCCGATGGATCTAGTCCGATCCAATCGGCAAAGGTCAGGCTGGTGGTCACATCGGGTGTATAGACGAGGCGGACAGTCCCCGCAGCCGGGTCGGGGCCGAAATTCTCTGCAACAATCCGTATGGCCGTGGCTAATGACGCGGGTTGCAACGCCTGCAAGCTCGCGAGATGTTCCGCGTTTGCCAGCGCCGCCGCTGAGACAGCAAATGCTGTCGCATCGTTAAAATCCGCAAACGGCGCTGAGGGCAGCGGCCCAAAACTCCGCTCAAGTGTCGGCAACCCTTCGAAGCGCAAGTAGCTCTGGCTGCTCAAACCAAAGAGCGTCAACTGTGCCTCTCCGGTGAAAAAATCTTCGGACGCGAAAAACTCAGGATCGTCGGCGTAGAAAATGGGGGAAAAAACATCCCCAGAACCAGACACTTGCTGTGAAAATGTTCCGAACGCATCGATGTTAAATCGGAAACTGCCGGTTCTTACTTCATCGAACTCCACGAAATGGTAGCTTAACACACCTGAAAGAGCGCCCAGAGGGTCCCAGAACTCGGCGGGCAGAAAAGTGCCATCAACGGTGCCAAACAAGTTACTTATGCTATAACCCGTGAACTGATTGATCCCGACAGAGGAGGAGGAATAGTCAAATAAATGCGTCATGATATTTCCTCTCGGGCATAAAATTCAAATTCCGGAGCGCCTTGGAAAGAGTTTAGATTTACAAATTCTCTGGTCAATCTTTGCCTGCTGAAGTCGGGCGAAAACAATGACCTGCCAGTGAAAAGCTTTGCCGCTCAGAAACGGTTCTTCAAAATGAGCAGCCTGATTTTGATCAACGCGGTGGGAGAATACCAAGACTGCTCCCCCCGCAGATGCCGCAAAATCGGCATCAAAAATGGTGGCTCGGGTGGTTAAAAGATGGCATCGCGCTTAGGCCGAATTATTCCTCCAGCTTTGATGGGGCTTCTTGCTTCCCTTGTAAGCCAAGCTCTTACTTAGGGCAGCAAAGCGCCTATTTTTCGCGCAATTGAGGACGTGAACGGTGGTGGCATTCATTCACGACACTCAAGAATATATCTAAAATGCAATCACATAAAAATGAAATGGCGGAGCCGATGTAGGCCAAAACCATAATCAACGGCAGTATAAATTATTAATAATCAATTGCTTATTAATTATCTATGGGGCTGCTTATGTAGTAAAAACAGTGCAGTATTTTCAAAGTAAGTTGGTTGCGGGAGGGCGCAACCGTCTTACCCTACCTGATCTTCGTTGTATGGTTTGGTCGACTGCGCAAAAGGCGGAACGCAGTCGTGCGCTTGAATCGCAATCTAACATTGGACGGCGGGAAGAGCGGCCCTTGACGCAGCAACAGTGAAAAGCCTTGAACCACGACCGCGATCATTTGGGATTTGCCGGGGCGGAGTGCAGGCTAGATATGCGCCATCGGAATTCTACGCTCATGCCTGAACGGCGCTCAATCAGCGTTAGCATTTCTAACGTAGCAGCAATTCCTTCGCCAATTCCGCTGCCCGCGCATAGCCGATCTCTGGAACCATTGCGGTCACGCGGGCCGTCGACCGGTCAAGATGGGCGCGGCAAGTTTCGGGGTTGGCTGTCAGTCCATCGACACAAAGCTGGGCCAGCGCCGTGGCACCCCGGGGAAGAAGTGTCAGCGCCGTGAGCAGGTTATAGGCGATGACCGGCTCAAAGGCATTGAGTTGCAACTGTCCGGCTTCGGCGGCCATTGTCACTGTAAGATCAGCCCCAATCACCTGAAAGGCGATCTGATTGACCATCTCGGGGATGACTGGGTTCACCTTGCCGGGCATGATCGAGGATCCCGGCTGCATCGCGGGCAAGCTGATCTCTCCCAGCCCACCTCGCGGGCCCGACGACAACAGCCGAAGGTCATTGGCGATCTTCGACAGCTTTGTCGCCGTGCGTTTCAAGAGCCCCGAGAAGAGAACGAAAGCGCCAGTGTCCCACGAGCTTTCGATCAAGTCCCGTGCGGAGGTCAGCGGCAGGCCCGTCAGCCGCGCCAATTCGGGAACCACCGCAGCGCGATAGGGGTCCGGCGCCAACAGGCCGGTGCCTATGGCCGTGCCGCCGAGATTGACCTCTGCGAACAGCCGAGGAATTTCGTCCAGCCGCTCGACATCTTCGCGCAGCGTGTTGGCAAAGGCGTTGAACTCTTGTCCAAGGGTCATTGGGACGGCATCCTGTAACTGGGTGCGGCCCAGCTTTTCGATCCCCGCAAATTCGGTGCCCTTGGCCGCGAACGCCGTTGCAAGACCGGTCAGCGCAGCTTGTAGGCCGACCGTCTCAGCCATCAACGCCAGCCTGATCGCTGTCGGATAAACGTCGTTGGTGGATTGGCACAGGTTCACATGGTCATTCGGGTGCAAGACATGATACGCGCCGCGCGGATACCCCAGGATTTCCAAAGCCCGGTTGGCCAGAACTTCGTTCATATTCATGTTCGATGACGTCCCGGCACCTCCCTGCAGGACATCGACGGGAAAATGCGCCACATGCGTGCCCCCGATCACCTCATCGGCGGCCTGCATGATGGCGCGGGCAAGCGCCGGGTCCAGCCGCCTCTGAGACCCGTTCACGGCTGCCGCAGCCCGCTTGACCTGTGCAAGCGCCCGGATCAGCGACGGGAAATGGCTGATGGGAATGCCGCTGGCGCGAAAGTTCTCGACTGCGCGCTGGGTTTGTGCGCCCCAGAGCGCGTGATCGGGGATATTGATACTCCCCAGCGAATCCTTGTCCTGCCGCATCATGCGCCTTTCGAATGGTAGAGCCAGAGCCGGACAAAGGCTGCCTCTGCAGTGTCCAGACCGCCATTCTGTACACCAGCCCCCCAAAGGGCGGCCCCTGCCGCATAGGCACCGGGGACAAGGCCCCCGGCCTCACAGACAGAAACGGCCCGTAAGGCACATCCACGTTGATGGGCTTCTGACAGCGCCCGATAAAGCGCCGGATCGGGCGGTGCGGTTCCCGCGCCAAAAACCCGCAGCACACAGCCGTCAAGTTCGGACAAGGCAGCTGCGACCATCGCTGCCGGAATGCCCGGCGTCAGGGTCAGGATGCCAATTCGGGCCGCGCTGAACCTGCGGGCTGGAGGCAGAGACAGGGGTACCTGCGGCACGGCGCGAAAGCTGTCGGCCCCATGGCTGTCATGTTTCACCAAGCCCGCAGCAGGGATCAAGCGGCCGGCAAAGGCCAACCAGACGCCGGGGCCGGGTTGTGCCGACAATGCCAAATCAAGGTTCGCTTCGGCATCGCCGCCGGTTCCCAGCGGAGCCATCGCACCACACAGGATGACCGGCGCATCCCGACCGGCCAGCGCTTGGGACAGCGCCGCGCCGGTATAGGCCATGGTGTCGGTGCCATGGGTCACGATGACCGGATCGTCAGCGGTCTCAATCAGGTCAAGCAGGCGGTTCCAGTCTGCCGCGCCAATGGCTGCGCTGTCGACCAGCGGATCAAGGACCGTGACCCGCGCCCGTTCGCCCACAGCCGCCTCGACCAACTTCATTGCGGGGACAAGGCCTTGCGGCGACGGCACCATGCCGATCGTGCCGCCAGTGTGTATCAAACGCATCAGCCCACCCAGAATGCTTTTTGCAGGTCGCCGAATTCGGATGGCGGGCCTTCGAATTTGTTGCGCCCCAGTTCGAGGACATAGACGTAATCGGCGATGCGCAGGGCGTGGCGGATTTCCTGATCGACAAGCAGGATACCCAGATCGTCGCGGTCGCGCAGATCGCGCAGCATTTGGTAAACCTCTTCGGCATAGGTCTTGGACAGGCCCGCGGTGGGTTCGTCGACCAAAAGCACCTTGGGATTGCCCATCAGGGTGCGGCCGATCTCGATCATGCGTTGCTGACCGCCCGAAAGCTGCCCCGACGGCTGGCGGCGCTTTTCCTTCAGCACCGGAAAGCGGCTGTATTGTTCGTCCAGCTTTTCCGCAATCCGGGCCTTGTCGCGGCGATAGGTCCATGCGCCCAAGAGCAGGTTTTCCTCGACCGTCATTTCGCGGAAGATGCCGGGGTGCTGCGGGATATAGGCAAGGCCAAGGTTGATCCGTTCATGCGTCGGCACGTCGATCAGCGGCTGACCATTCAGATGGATTGTGCCGCCATTGGGGCGCAGAAAGCCATAGATTGCCTTGAGCGAGGTGGATTTACCCACACCATTCGCGCCAAGGATGGTGACGATCTGGCCCGGCTTCACATCAAGGTTCAGCGATGACAGGATGTTGAGGTCGCGGTAATAGCCCACGTCCATATTGCGCACTTCAAGCATGGGTTGCCTCCTGCGTCAGCAGGCCGGTGCCCGACATGTCTTCCTCGACCCCCAGATAGGCGTCGATCACGGCGGGATCATTCTTGACGATGGCGGGTGGCCCATCGGCGATCAGGTCGCCGAAGTTCAGCACCAGCAAGCGACGGCAGAGGGTAAAGATCGATTCCATCTGGTGCGAGATCAGGATGATCGCCTTGCCCTCGCCATTCACCCGCTCGATCCATTTGTAGATCGTGGCCATCAGGCTGGGATGCACGCCTGCAAAGGGTTCGTCCAAGATGTAGACATCCGGGTTCAGCATCAGCAGGCGTCCCAGTTCCAGCAGCTTCTGCTGCCCGCCCGAAAGCGCGCGGCCATATTCGTTGCGCAGGTGGTCGATCGTCAGAAAGGCAAGGATTTCGTTGGCCTTTTCCTCCATCTCCTTGTGGTTTACCCGCGCATCCATGGCCATGGCGGGAACGTACAGATTTTCCAGCACGGTCATCCGCCGAAAGGCGCGCGTCACCTGAAAGGTACGCCCCAGCCCGGCGCGGGCGATTTCATAGGGGTGCAGCGGATCGATCCTTTTGCCGTTCAGGCGGATCGTGCCGCCGTCAGGCTTGATCGCGCCGTCCAGCACATTGGTCAGCGTCGTCTTGCCCGCACCGTTGGGGCCAATCAGGCCGACCAGTTCCGGCCCTTCGATGCGAAAGCTGACGCCTTTCAACACGCGATGGCTGCCGAATGTCTTGGTTATGTCTTTGACATCAAGGGTGATCATTTCGCCTCCTCCGCCGCGCGCCGCTTGGCGACGGTTTCCGCGCCCACACCGCGCCTTTCGATCCACATCAACGCCCCTTGGATCACGCCATTGCGCAAGAACCGCAGGGTCAGCATCAACAGCAGGCCAAAGAACACCAGCCGCCATGTCGTCATGTCGATTTCAACTCCCAAGATGGTAAAATCCGTTCGTAGAAACTCCAGCGCAAAAGAAATCAGGATCGCGCCGATGGCGGCGGCCACCACGTTCTCAAGCCCGCCGATAACCGCCATGGCGATGACCAGCGACATTTGCAAAAGGACGATGGTGTTTGGGGTGATGAGGCCAACATAATGCCCCTGCACCGCCCCCGCCGTGGCCGCGATGGCGGCGGTCAGAACAAAGACCGCGCGTTTCCATTTGACCGTATCGACGCCAAGCGCCTCGGCCGCATCTTCATCCTCGCGCAGCGAGCGCAGGAACAGCCCGATGCGCGACCGCGCGACCCATAAAAGCAGCGCAAGCGTCCCAAGGAACAGTGCCAGCATGACGTAATAGGCGGGCAGCTTGGCCGCGGGGCCATAGGTCGTGCCAAGGATAGTGATGCCATCGGGGAACAGCGGCGACATCGGCATGCCGGCCTGCCCACGGGTCAGCCAGATTTCCGCCGACAGGACCGCACGCAGGATTTCCGAAAGCCCCACGGTGAACAGCGCCAGATAGGCCGCCCGCAGGCGCAGCACCAACGTGCCTATCAACCAACCCGCCCCACCGCCGACGATGGCACCAAAGGCGATTTGCAGGATCAGGGGAAAGCGGCTGACGGTTGCGCCCTCGGGCCATGTCGCGCGGGCGGCGGTCAGGCAGGCCGCAGCATCGCCGGTGCCCGATGGGGGTAGAAAAACGATGTTGGTGCCCAGAAAGCCGAATTCCGTGCAGGTGCCCGTCGGCAGAGACGTCAGAAAGACGTAGTTGTCCAGAATGCCCGCGCCGTAAGCCCCCAGTGCCATGAAGGCGAGATGGGCAAAGGAAAACTGGCCGCCATAGCCCGCCAGCAAGGCCCAACTAGACGCAAGGACGGCGTAGTAAAAGGCCGTGATCCACAGATGCATCACGAAGTCATAATTGCCTGCGGAATAGACCAGCGGGAACAGCACCAGAAGGGCCGCCGCGACATATCCGGCAATTTTGGGGGCATGGGAAATCATGCTTTCCTCCCGAAAAGTCCCTGCGGGCGCAAAAGAAGGACAAGGGTCAGGATGATCATGCCATAGGCTGGCAGATAGGCCGCGGCCCGGGTCGGGTCAGGCACGCAGCCCGCGCCTGCCGCCTCGACCAGACCAAGGATCAACCCGCCGATAAAGGCTCCGGGCAAAGATCCAAGACCGCCCAGCACGATGATGACAAAGGCGCGCAACGCCGGGATGGCACCCGTTTGGGGCAGCCACGAGAACGCCTGCACCAGCACCGCACCCGCCAGCCCCGCCAGCATGCAACCCAACCCGAAGGCCAGCATGTTCATGCGCCCCGGATTGATGCCCGCGACCGCCGCCGCTTGCCTGTCCTGCGCGGTTGCCCGCAAGGCGCGGCCCGTCCAAGTGTTGTACAAGAACCAGATCAGCGCCAGCAGCATCACGACCGACAGGATCGCCGCCGTCAGGCGCGGAGTGGAAATCGAGATGGTGTCGAACAGCTCGATGTTGGAGCGGGTGGTTTCGATGATCGGCGCGCCTGCGGGCCATTCGCTGCGCGGCAGTTCGAAAAAGGGCGAGGCCTTGACAGGGTTTGCCCCCGAAAGCCCCTGCACCAGATATTGCAGGAAAAAGGCCAGACCGAATGTGACTAGGATCGCGTATTCATTCGGGCGCTCGACCTTTCCTGCATAGATCGGCGTGAAAAAGGCCCGCTCGAACGCCGCACCGATGCCAAAGGTGACCGCACAGGCCGCAATCACGGCGGCAATAGGTCCAAGGCCGGGTGCCCAGACTTCGGTCATGTAGTAGACCACCATGCCGCCGATCATGTAGAATTCGCCATGCGAAAAGCTGACGATGCCGATGATCGAAAAGATCAGCGCCAGACCCAGCGCCATCAGCCCATAGATCGTGCCCATGATCAGCCCGTTCACCAATTGCGAGGTGACAAAGGCCCCCGAGGTGAAACAGACATTATCGGGGTCAGCCGCCCGAAAGGCGAACAGAAACACCGCTACCACTGCGATCCATGGCAGAGCCTGCCACGCGCGGGTTAGTGTCGGGGTCCGCAGGTAAAGCGGGACAAGGCCGAAAGGCCCCGTCGCCGCCCCGACCGCCACGCCGACCGTGCGGGCGGCGGTCACATCCAGATCGCGGGCCAGATAGGCGCGGTGGATGACCGCCCCGCCGATTGCGCCCCAAAGGACCATCCAGAGAATGGCCAAGGAAAAGAACCCCGGATGGTCCATCTGCTCGCCCCTTTTACTGCTGCACAGAGGCAGGCCAGATCGGCTCGCCCGTCTTGTAGACTGGTGGGAAGACATTGGGCGCATCGGCGGCCAGTTGTCCCGGTGCTTGGTATTGAACCATGGTTACGGCCGGGTTCGGGAACTGATGCCAGAAATAGGCTGGAACTCCGGCAGTGGCGGGCGGGTTGGCCGAGTTGTAGGGGAAGGTAATCTCGCCCAGAACGCCCTGATAGGTTATGTTCTCTAGCGCGGTGACGATGGCGTCGCCCTCTGTGGACCCGGCAATCTTCATGGCCTCTGCAAGGATCATGATCGAGTCATACGCCTCCATCGCGTAGGACTCGGCTGCCGATTTGCCGGTCTTGGCGGTGTAGGCCGCGACAAAGGCATTGGTCTTGTCATTGTACAGTGCGCGCGGCAGACCAACGGCATTGACAAAGCACAGGTTGCCATCAGGCACGTTCTGCCAGAAGGCCCCGGATTCCAGCGCCGCCTGATCGCAGGTGGTGGGCAGATCCTGCGGGCCAATCCCGGCCTCGGCGGATTGTTGGGTAAAGTTGTAGCTTGCCTCGCCCGTCAAGAGCTGGATGATCATATCCGGGTCTTCGGCCTTGATTCGCTGGATGATCCCGGAAAAATCCTGCGTCCCGATATCGACGGTATAGACCGACGAGGCGATGCCCGCCTTGTCCAGCCCCGCTTTGGTCTGTTCCGACGCGGGCAGGCCGTAGTCGGTGTTTTCGGCCACCATCACCACTTTTTTCACCCCAGGCACCGTGGCGGCAAAGCTCGAGAAGATTGCGGCGACTTCGGATGACAAGGGCGCAATGCGGAAGATGTGTTTCAGTCCGGCGCCGGTGATCCCGTCGTTCCAGGTCTCGGCATAGACCACGGGAATGCCCGCAGCATCGGCCACTTCCATATTCGCAAGCCCGACAGACGAATGATAACCGCCGCCCACGGCGACAACCTGATCTTGGGCAATCAGGCGTTCCATCACGGCGCGACCACGTTCGGGCAACCCTTCGTCATCGGCCACGACAACCTGCACCTCACACCCCAGCACGCCCCCGGCTGCATTGATGTCGGCTTCGGCGATAGCCATGGCATCCCGCATCGCCTCGCCGCCAGTGACAGCACCAGGTGCCGACAAAGGAGCGGTGGCACCGATCTTGATTGGGCAGGCGGCCTGGGCGCTTGCGGCGCCCGCTGCAAGCGCAAGAGCGCTTGCCGTCAGAAGCAGTTTCTTCATACGTCGTTCTCCTGTTGAGCGGGTTAAATGACAGCGCAGTCCCTTCCCGCAAGGGAGCGCGCAACAAGCGCGTCAGCGACCAGATCGGTCACATCGACGAGCGTTTTCGAGGTTGAAACATCGGCGATCAGCGGCAGTTCGGTGCAGGCCAAAAGCAGGGTCTCGGCCTGCATCGCCTCGACAATCCGGGCAAAGCGCGGCCGCAGATCCGGATCGGCCGAGCCAAGCCGCTTCACGTCATGGATCAGATCCTGCAATACGGCGCGGTCGGCGGGCGTTTCGATCTCGACCAGCCCGGCAAGGTCTCGATAGGCCGACCATGCGCCCATTTCGGTCACAGGTGCCGCGCCCAAAAGGCCAATGCGACGAAGTCCAGAACTGGCAATCCAATCGGCGACCACGCCGGGGAAGCTGACGAATTCCGCGGGCAACCCAAGGCTGGCAATACGGGGGGCAAACCAGTTCAACGTGTTACAGGCGATTGCCCATGCGTCCGACTGCCCCGCGATGCGGGTGGCTGTGCTTTGCATCGCGTCCCAGACCGGGCCTTCATTGGCCGCAAGGTCCATCGACAGTCCAAGCTGTGGTTCGGACAACACAACCACGCGCGGCGCATCCAGATCGCCCCGGAAAGCAGGCCCCAGAGCGGCAGCGTTGCGACGCAGAATCTTGGCCCAAAGGTCAATTCCTGCTTCGGGGCCCGAGCCCGCGACAATCCCAATGGTGGCGCGACACGGCGCGACGCGGGCAGTTCTGTCCATGAATCACATCCCCGAGGGTTGGGGTCTGATGCCCCTTGATGCACAGACTGGGGTCAGGCCATGCCGCTTGACAATTTCGCAAATCGTTGCATTTTGGTGCATTGCGGTGCAGAAACAGGGCCAATTAGCATCATGTCCGACCTGTCTACAAATCTGCGCCTGCTGTGCAGCTATCGACCGTCCATCTCGACGGTGGCCCGGGATATCGGGTTGAACCGCAGTCAGCTTAATCGCTATCTGGCGGGAAGTTCCTCTCCACGCACCGCGCTTTTGCGGCGGATTTGCGATTACTTCGGTGTAGAGGAATATGAGATCCGGCTGCCACCGCCCGATTTTGCGGCCATCGTGAAGTTGCGCGGCCTGTCGTCGGACAACTTTTCACGCGTTTTGCGGATGCATTTCGACCGCATTCTTGCGCGCAATGACCCCCGCATCTTTCAGCTTTCGGGAAGCTTCTTCGAATATTACTGGTCGATGTCTACGCCGGGGATGGTCATTCGTTCGCTGGTGAGTTTTGCACCCGAGGGAGAGCATCTGTTCTACAGCCGTCTTGAGCGTATCGGCGACCCCAAGACCGTCGTCACCCGACATTTCCGCTATCAGGGCCTTGCCCTTATGACGGGCGACAGGGTGTTCATGAACGATTATGAAACCGGCGCTGGGATCGAGGTGACGCAGACCGTGCTCTACCCCGACTACAGCTTTCGCTGGCGGGTGCTGCACGGGGTGAAGGTCGGCGTCTCGGCCAATCGCGATCACGTGCCATGCGCCGTGCGCACGTATCTGGAGCGCACGCCGCCCCGCGCGAGCCTGATTGCCAACCTGCGCCGGGTCGGGCTCTTGGCCCCGGATGATCCTGATCTTCCTGGACATATTCTGCCGATGATCGACAACCGTACTTCGGGGCCCTTCGGGTTTCAGGCGCATAACCCCTCGGTCCCGTAGGTTGATCCGTCGCCTTTCCACTATCGGTGCCAAAGAGCGTGGACAAAGAAGTGCCGAAGGTTCATTTGGCCCAGGCCCGATCACTGATCAGTGCGGGAGGCCTGCAGGGCGCGCACCTCTCACGTCGAGCGGCTGGTATGAGGGAAGCCGAGAGAAACAAATCTCGGGTTCGAGCGGCAGCAACGGGCCGAGTGCGTTGATGCTGCGCCGTGAGCCGATGTGTCGATGGTCGACCTCAAAGTGTCAGCGGGCCATGCTGCACCACCGCATAGATGCTTTGAGCCCGAAGCGGGTAGTAGGAATGAGCCTAACAATCCTAACGGGTCAGTCGTTTGTGTCTGGCGGCCCGCGTCGATGGGCAAGATTCATTCTCACAATCAAGAAGGCAACCAATAAGAAATGCTCAGTCAGTTACGAGTACCCTTTATCGTCAAAGTCACAGCGGCATTGCTGATCGCAGGGCTGTTTCCGTTGTGGTTTGTTTCGACCAGTGATCTGGAACGCAGTTCGCGACAGGCTCACCTTTCAGCCGAGGCGCTTCTAACCTCTGCGTTGAATCTGAAGCGAAAGTCCGTTGAGAGCTATTTCGACGCGACAGTGCGCGCCATGCAAACCGTCGCCGCTTCCCCCGCTACGTTGGACGCCCTGCGTCGGTTGGACAACGCCGTAGAGCAGCTACATGCAGCCCCAACCGTAAACCTTGATAACGCAGCGATGCAGGCCCGTTTCGACGCGCAACGGGATGCTACCGAGGACGCCTCCGCGACGGCGGCACAAGTTTGGATCAACGACCTTGATGAACGGGCGCGCTTGTTGCAGCAGCTTTTCATTTTCGGCAATCCCGCAACGATTGGGAACAAACAAGCGTTGGCCAATCCCGGCGATGGAAGCCTTTACAGCACGCTGCACGCTCAATTCCATCCGGCGCTGAATGCGACTTTGGACAGGTATGGGTTTTACGACTTTTTCTTGATCGAGCCGGTAAACGGGCGCATTGTCTATTCCACGTTCAAGGAAACGGACTTCGGCACGTCACTCCGCAGCGGTCCCTATCGTGATACGGAATTCGCGAAATCTGTCGTCGAGATAATCGAAGGCAATACCGCCCGCGATTACACTTTCGTCGATTTCGCCCCCTATGCCCCGTCAAACGGTGCAGCAGCGGCATTCTTGTTGCTGCCAATCCGCGATGAAGGCGCTCTCGCAGGGGTGTTCGCGGCCCAATTGCCTTCGGATTTTGCCGATGATGTGCTGGGGCTGACAACGGGGCGCTATGGCAGTGAAGATGCCTATATCTTTTCCGGTGACATGGGGTTGCGGTCAATCCCGCTGCTAAGTCGGGAAGCCGAAGTTGGTATGCTTTTCGATACCCCTTTGGTTCGCAGTATCAATGCAAGTGGCGGGACAGACACAAGATTTTTCGAAGGCATCAGCCATCATGGCGATCCCGTCTTTGCAGCCAGCGCCCCCCTATCACTGTCCGGGCTAGACTGGCGCGTTGTGACCGAGATTTCAAAGGACGAGGTGCTCGCCGACGCAATCAAAGGCAGACAGGAAGCGCAACGTAACATGCTGATTTTGGCAGCTGTCATCTTTTTCGCTGGCCTCTTACTGGCGCGTTTGCTGATCCGGCCGATCCGCATGCTAGGCAGCGAAGTGCAGGGGCAAGCGAAACAGGTGGTCGAGGCGCTATCCCATGCCGCAGAACAGGCGCGCTCGGCTGCGGTCGCGATGGCGAGCACCGCCGAAGAAACATCCCGGCAGTCCAAAGCCGCCAAGGACAGCGCCTGTGAAACGGCTGCCTCGGTAGATGCCGTAGCACAGGCGTCCGAAGAGCTGTCATCCTCTGTTGCCGAGATTGTTCAGGGTATCGGCCGCACGGCCCAACTGGTTGACTCCGCGTCCGGGCAAGCAGACGCGGCGTCCCGGATCCTTGCAGAGTTGGAGCGTGTTGCCGGGCGCATTACGGGTATCGTGGGTCTGATCAAAGAGGTCACGAATAGAACAAATCTGCTTGCGCTGAATGCCGCTGTCGAGGCCGCACATGCTGGCGACGCTGGACGCGGGTTCGCCGTGGTCGCCGCAGAAATAAGGAGGCTGGCAGTGAACACCGCCGAGTCCACTGCGCAGATCGGCGAGGAAATCCAGAACGTCGTCGCCGCCGTGGCCAGCAATTCAACAGCGATACATTCGATCTCTGCTTCGATAAGCGAAGTTAACGCCCAAGCGGGAACCATCTCGGCTGCGGCACAGCAGCAAGGCACCGTCACCACCAGCATTGCATCGCGCATGTCCAGTACGGCCACGCGGATGAATGAGGTTGATAGCGGTATTTCAGAGGTTCAGAAAGCATCCCAGCTGGCATCAACTGCGGCGAACGAGGTCATGTCGCTGATGCAACATGTTGACGATGCGGCCTTGCGGATGACAGATACGATGTCGGAATTTGTCAGGCGCATCCGTAGCATCTGATGCGTCAAAGCTGTCGAGTTAATGGGGCACGACTGGATCCGAAAAATCGGGAGCAACGAGGCGGGCATGCGCTGAATCAGGGGATGCCCCATCGGCGCGCAGATGTCCCAAGCGGATACAGATGTTGCAGATGCTGTCTAACCTCGACCTCGCGATCTTCGACCGGTTTACCCACCAACGCATCCTTCTTTCGGTGGACGGCGAAAGCTATCAGCCGACCCCGCCTCTCACACAATATGCTTCACCAAGTCAGAGTGGCCCCTTTGGTGAACCCAGCTCAACAGGCTGACCGGCGGCCTAGGGCCGGCCTTACTCAGCCAGATCATCCAGACTTACGCCAAGCGCATTGGCCAAGGCCCGCAGGGTCGTGACCGAGCCCTGCTTACGACCGGTTTCGATCTCGGCCACGGTCACGCGGTTCACGCTCGCTTTTGCAGCCAGGGCGGCTTGTGTCATCCCGCGCAGGTCTCGGTAGACGCGCAAAGCGTTTTCGCCGTTCAACAGGCGGTTCGCGTAGTCCGCCGGGATCAGTCCATCCTCGCCCGCCGCAAGCGCGGCCTTGGCGCGGTCATAGGTCTGTAGGTCGGCCAGATCTTCAGCCGCGGCTCGCAGGCGGTCGTATTCTTCGCGTCGGGCGGGGAGCGGTCTTTCGATCTCCTCATGTGAGCGTCCGCTCTGTGCCTTGGCAAAGCTCTTGCAGTTTGGCGTGATCGTTCAAGACTGGTGTTCGTCCGCGCGTTAATTGCCGTTCAAACCATGAACGGGAGTTACTCATGCGCTTCACTCTGAACGGACTAGGTCAGGATATTCCGGCCGATTGGGCGGATGAGCCGCTGTTGGTCCTGTTGCGGGAACACATCGGACTGACGGGTGCGAAATTCGGCTGCGGAGTTGGCATTTGCGGGGCCTGCACGATCATCGTGGACGGTGCCGCCACGCGCGCCTGTATGATCCGCTCCGGCGAAATCGAGGGTCTGAACGTCCGCACGATTGAGGGGCTTTCCGACGGGGACAGCTTGCACCCGGTCCAGCAGGCCTGGTTGGACCTCGGAGTGCCGCAATGCGGCTATTGTCAGGCTGGTCAGATCATGGCGGCTGTGGCGCTGCTGGAGGAAACGCCTGACCCATCGGCAGATGACATTGATGCGGCGATGGACGGCAACCTGTGCAGATGCGGCACCTATCCGCGTATCCGTGCGGCGATTGCCCGCGCGGCGGAGCGTGTGTGATGCGGCGGCGTGCGTTTCTGGCGGCCTCGGCCGTGGGGCTTGTGGCCGCTATCGGTGCGACGGCGTGTTCGCGCATCCCGGTTATCCCCAAACGTCCTGATCCGGACGTCTCGACTGCCATAGGATGGATCGCGCATCGGGACGGGCATTTCACCCTGACCCTGCCGCGCGCCGAGATGGGACAGAACATCGCCACCGCACTGAAGCAGGTCGCCTGCACCGAGCTTGGGGCGGAGTGGGACCGGGTCGACGTGGTCCCGCATGCGACCGACATGCCGCGCGTCAAGGCGACGGTGGGCAGTGAATCGGTGATGCTGTTTGCCGAACCGTTGGCGCAGGCCTGTGCCGCCCTGCGCGATGCCCTGGCTGCCGGACAGGTTGCAGGACTGGTCCGTGTCAGGTCGCGTCCAGTCTCCGAGTTGCGCGCATTGCGCAGCGGTGGCCTGATCGGCGCCAGCCCCGAACTGGTCCAAGCGCGCGGGATCGTCACGGGCGAACCGCTTTATGCGGCCGATATCCGACTGCCGGGAATGCTTTATGGTCGGGTGCTGCGCGCCCCTGCGTCCGTCGAGTTGCACTCTGGCCCCCGGCGCTGGGATATCGATGCGGCGCGCGCGGTGCCTGGCTTTGTCGCGGTTGTCGAGGATTGCGGTCCGCCGATGGGCAAGGCTCAGGGGCTTGGCATTGTCGCCGCCCGACCCGGCGCGCTTGATGCAATTGCTGAAGTGTTGCAGGTGGAGTGGGATGTGGCGGGCCAACACCCCCACGCGGATATCGCGCGAGCCATTGACGTCGATGCCCGTCTTGGAGCGGGCGCACTCCCGCACAAGGTTCTGAACGGCGCGCCCGAGGCTGGCCCGTGGGATGTCGATCTGCGTCTTGATATCCCCATGGCAGCCCATGGCCCGATCGAGCCGCGCGGAGCCGTAGCATCATGGGAAGACGGGGCATTGCGGGTCTGGGCCGGTACGCAGGATGCCTTCTACATCCGAGATTTTCTGGCCGATGCCTTCGGGCTATCTGCCGGTGCAGTCACTGTCCAATCCTGCCGGATTGGCGGGGCCTTCGGCGGCAAGACGATTTGCACGGTTGAGGCAGAGGCGGCGGCACTCACACTTGCCGTGAGCAGCCCCATCAAGGTGCAGTGGACGCGCGCTCAGGAATATGCGCTCGGGTTCCACCGCCCGCCGTCTTCTCACCGGGTCAGGGCGCGCGTCGGCCAAGGCCGGATCACCGACTGGGACCATGCGCAGATGAGTTCTCATATCATGTTCACCGCCGCCGTCGTGCCATCCTGGATGCAGCGCGGCACCGACGTCTTTGCCGGCGATGGTGGCGTGGCGCGAGGTATGGCCGCGCCCTATGTGCTGGGCCGTGCCCGCGCAGCTTATGACATGGTGCGGCTGCCTGTGCATACCGGCCCATGGCGCGGGCTGGGTGCCGGGCCGAACGCGCTGGCTATTGAGAGTGCCATGGACGAGGCGGCACTGGCCGCAGGCGTCGATCACTTGGCGTTACGCCTTGCGCATGTTGCTGATCCGTTTTTGGCGGCATGTCTTGAGCGGGTGGGTAAAATCTCTAGTTGGGGCAAAACGCCTGCGTTCTCCGAGGGTCTGCGGGTAGGACGCGGTATCGCCTGCGGCACCTACAAGGAGACCAGCCATTCGGCGGCCGTTTCCGATGTGGCCGTCGATGCCCGTGGTCGGGTGCGGGTCACGCGAATGTGGTGCGTGCATGATTGCGGGCTGGTCATCAACCCTGATCAGGTCCGTGCGCAATGCGAAGGCAATCTAGTCTGGAGCCTTGCCATGGTGCTAACCGACGATCTGCCCACGGAAGACGGGCGCGTCACGGCCCAGACCTTTGCGGATGCCCCAATCCCGCGCATGACCGATACACCCACACTCACCGTTGATCTGATCCAAAGCGATCGCCCGCCACAAGGCGCAGGCGAAACCGTCATGGTGGCAGGCCCCGGCGCCATCTCCAATGCGATCCGCGCAGCCACCGGCCGACGCCTGGTCCGCCTTCCGGCGCGGGCCGGGGACCTCGCGTTATGATGGCATTCGGCTACAAAAGTGCCTTGGCCTTTCGTGTTTTGACCTGCCTCCGAAAGAGGGCACCGGACCTTAGTTCTTTTGAACATCCCCCTGTTTTGGACTACCCTCTGGCTGGAAAGGGGTAACGTGCATGGCCCAACGCATTGAAGGACAGGATTTCGCTTCGGCCGCCATGATGCGCCTGGTCGCAATGGGGCTTGCACGGCAGGGCATTTCCATTCCCGTGCCGACGTCCCCGACCGCGCATGTTTCGCTTGCGGACAAGCGTGCGGTCCTCGGCGCTGTCTTGGCATGCCATGGCCCGTTGGCCATCCTGTCCATTGCAGACGCCGCATGCGCCATGGCCCCCGAGCCGGTCGTCCAAGCCTTGACCAATGCAAGGGACATACCTGATCTCATGGAGCGCTGGCACAGGCTGGAGCGCTTCAGCCATGGGCGACACAGGGTCGAGATAGAGCAGCTTTCTCCGCACCGCTTTCGACTGACCCACCGCGCGCGTGACCATGGCCCTCCGCCATCCATGGCAGAAAGCTTGTTGGTGCTTGGGCTTCTTACAATCCTGACCGAGATGACCGGATCGACGGATGTGACGATGAAAACTGACGCGGGCGCGGTCTGGCGCAGCGAGGGTAAATGGCATGACCCGGGCACGTCACAAGGCGTCGGCAGTGTCGTTCTGACAGCGGCATCGGCAAGCAGAACGGTCGAAGTGCATGACAATAACCCGGAGACCGATCTGGTATCACGGTTGCGAGGCCGTCTTGTTGCAGACCCGGTGCGCCGCTGGACAGTGGCCAGTCTTGCGGCCGAAGCTGGCGCCGCGCCCCGCACCCTTCAGCGCCGCCTGACCGAAGGATCGGCTTCCTTTTCCCGCCTTGTGACCGATGCGCGGATCGAGGTCGCTGCAACCCACCTGTGCAAATCCAATGGCCCAGCACTTGCAGAGATCGCCTTCATCGCAGGCTTTGCCGATCAGGCCCATTTTGCTCGCACATTCAGCCGAACCGTAGGCACAACCCCGAGCAGCTATCGCGCAGACTTTGGCCAGTAGCAGATCTGAAACCCGCCATCTGCCTGAACGTATTACAAAGTTTCACCTGCAGAATGAGCCTTCAACATTTCTGACACTCAGGTCTCATTTGCTGATCGGCCGCTAAGGGCCGGTCTTGCTCTCAAGGCAAAGGCCGCGTTCCAACTTTGCAAACCCCGCTTTCTGCGCACTGCGGCCATTCGTGACCTTCGCAGCGAAAGTCTGCTATGGGTCGTTAGTCGACACATCAAGCACGCTCTGCGGTCTTTTCGGTCACCGCCGTCAAATAGCCCAGATAATGCACCATGAGCTTTCTTGTCAGCGGAGCAATCAGCCTGATGTCAAAGCGAAACACCCACGCCAAAAGGCGCGCCCAGAGGCTTTTCCACGACTGGCTCAAAAGGCTGGAAACAACCAGCTGCGCCGATTTGCGGGTGATCATGACGCCAATGTTGAATTTCGCGAGGAATTGATCCAGGGTCCTGAGCCACAGTGACCCGCTGGTTTCAACAATTCCGCCTCTTTTTCATGAGGTTATCATGTTTCAGAGGGGGCCGCGCCAAATGGAAAAGCGGGTCAATCCGACGCGAAAATCAACAATTTGCACATCGACTGAGCGCGTTGGCAGATCCTCAGCCGCCGGGGCTCTGTCGCAAAACCCGGATGGGGGACACGGTCAGGATCTGATCAATCAGAGGGGACGTATCCTCTCCAAAGCGACCTGCGCTGTTCAGTCCCGCCCCGATCAGTTGGACGACATCCGGCGAACCGGCAAATGCCGAATGGCTTCCGGAGCTAGAATCGTTGATGTCTGACAGGTCAATCACGGTCAGCCCGAATTCCTCAAGATCCCTGAGCGGGGCAGCCCCCACACGGGGCACACCACCGGCAAGGCGGGCAGAAACACGCAAAGCGGCGTCCCGCTCTGAGATTAGCAAAAAGATCGAGCGCCGGATTTCGGGGGATAACCGGTTGAGCTGTGCTCGGAACAGATCAATGTCGATATCGGGCGCGGCCAGAACGATGGTATTCAGATTTTTTCTACGGCCCAGCTCACCGCTTCGATCACGCTCCACAAGACCTTCCATGGTCAAGAGACTGCCCATGGAATGCGCGAAAACATCAACGCTATGCGCCTTGGTCTGTCCCAGAATCTCGGCTATTTCAGGCACCATATCCCGGGCGATCAGAGCGCTGTTGAGATCGTGAACATACCGGATCGTGCGTGCCGCAGATGCCCAGCTCAGCAAGACAGGCACGCCCTCAAAGTTGCTATCCTCGACAAACTGACCCAACCGCAACAGGGAATCTGTTGGCGTATTGTTGAACCCGTGGACAAAAAGCAGGATCGTCCGCTTGTCGGCGGGGCGGCTTGCAAGCTCGCGGTTGATCGCGTCAACAAAGGCAACATCACCGGCATAGGTCACCGGATCAACGGCCATGAACTCTGTTCGCGGGTCAGGCGGCAGGCGTCTTGGTCGCTTCAACTGGCCGATGGCATGGGTCGGAGGCACCAACACATCCACAGATGCAAGACCAAGTGTCCGCGCGCGGTTGGCCGACAAGAACGCTCCGGGTTCCTCGGACGGCGCGCGGCTGCTTGTGATAAAAATTCGGTGCCGCGTGCTCTCAGCCTCAACCGCCGGGCGGAGTGCCGGATTGTCGATGCCTATGATTTCAGGAGGACGGCTGCAGGCCGCTAGGATCAGTGTCATCAAGACACCGATAATCAAGGTGCAGCGACGGTACTGAAGGACAGGCGCAGGAACTGTGGATTCGTGTGCAAGACCCATGTCGCCCCCGCTAGGTTGGAAGTTTCCCAAGCACATTCGGTCAGGCTCCCTAAGTTGTCCAGACGAGGATTGACCCAACCGGGTTGATCCTTAGGGCGGCGTCGGGCCGTCGACCCTGTTTGCGCGGCGCGGATCAACGGTCCGGATGGTCCTGACCTTCGCATCACCATCAATCCGGGCATTTGGGCTGGATTGTCAGGTGGCCATGGTGCCATGTAATGCGGTAGACCGTCAGTCCGAGGTACAGGGATGCGCGACAAGGAAAATCGCCCCGATGGCGTGATTCAACTGCTGCCGAGACTGTTCGGGCCGCTCTCTCCTGCGGGCATTCTGGTTGGAGCCGTGCTCTTTGCCATGTCGCTCACGCCGTCGATGGTGCCGCGCGGCCCCGAGATACAGGGGGCACTTGGGGGTCTTGTCTTTGCGATTGGTTATGCGGCGGCATACGTTGTCAGGTCAGGCGTTTACTGGCTGGGTGTGCAACCGGCTTTCCGGCCATCGCGCGTGCAAATCTACGCGATCTATGCGCTCGCGCTGATGATCTGCGGCTTTGGCCTCTGGATGGGCGCAGAGTGGCAGAACTCTATCCGCGTAGTCTGGGGCCTGCCCGAACTCGACGGCTTTGCCACGACCTTTGTTGTCGCAATTGCCCTGGCCGTTGCCGCGCTACTAATTTTCGCGGGGCGACTTTTTGAGCTGCTCGCGGCCAAATGGTATCGTCGCACCGCGCGGTATCTGCCACCGCGTGTCGCGCGGGGGGTCGGGCTGCTCTTGGCGCTCGTGATCTTCTGGGCTGTGATCGACGGGATTGCCTTTCGCTTTGCCCTCAGGACGATCGACACCACGTCGCGGATCGCCGATCTGGTGATCCCGCCTGATCTTGCACCGCCGACGGACGCGGACACGCCGGGGAGTGCGGCCTCGCTGATCGCATGGGAGGATCTGGGGCGTTGGGGGCGCGGCTATGTGATCTCGGGCCCCGACCGCGCCGAGATCGCGGCGTTCTGGGAGGAACCGGCCCGCCAACCGATCCGGGTCTATGTCGGGCTCACCGCCTCGGGGACGGTTGAAGAGCGCGCGAAGCTCGCCTTTGACGAATTGGTGCGGGTGGGCGGATTCGAAAGGAAATACCTTGTCATCGCCACGCCCACCGGGTCCGGCTGGCTCGACCCCGGTGCGATGAATACGCTGGAGTATATCACGCGAGGGGACGTGGCCACGGTCGCGATCCAGTATTCCTACCTGTCCAGCCCGATGTCGGTGATCATCGACCCTGAGAACGGGCTCGCGGAATCCCGCGCACTCTTTGATCTGATCTATGGGCACTGGACCGCGCTGCCACCGGCAAGCCGCCCCCGCCTCTATCTGCACGGTCTGAGCCTTGGGGCTTTCCTGTCACAGGAAACCGTTCCCCTTCTGAATATGTTCGGGGATCCCTTTCACGGCGCTCTGTGGACCGGCTCTCCGTTCCTGAGCGACATGTGGCGGATGGTGCAGGACCGGCGCCATCCCGATAGCCCGGCATGGCGTCCGAAATTCGGAAACGGGTCTTTGATCCGCACCGCCAATCAGGATGGCGGGCTGGAGCGGTTTGAGGCTCCATGGGGACCGATCCGCCTTGTGTTCTTGCAATATGGCAGCGATCCCATCGTCTTTTTCGACTATTCTCTGGCTTGGCGGCGTCCCGACTGGCTCAGAGCGAACCGCGCGCCGGATCTGGGGCCGGACATGCGCTGGGTGCCTCTTGTCACGATGTTGCAGGTCGGTTTTGACATGGCGGTTGCGGTTGGAACGCTGGGCTATGGCCATGATTACGCCGCACGCCACTATATTCCCGCCTGGGCCGAAACGCTGGAGCCTGCAGGCTGGACCCCCGAAATCGAAGCGCGGCTCATCAACCACCTGAGGGATCTCACCCCGCGCTGAGGCAATTTCAGAAAAAGTTGATAGACTTTTTTGGGTTTGAAGTTTCGCCAATTTAAAGGGTTAAAGCGTGTTGGCGTTTCAGCGAAATGCCGAAAGGCTTTAGGCGGGAAAGCGGAGCCTGACCCGCAGACCCGGCCCCGCATCTTCGAGGGTCAGCGCCGCGTCATGCACCTGGGCGATGCCCGCCACCAGGCTCAGCCCCAGACCGTTTCCGGGGGTCCCGCGGCTGCGATCCAGCCGATAGAGACGGCGCAGCACCAGATCCCGCTCTGCCTCGGGAATGCCGGGGCCGTTATCCGTGACCGACAGATCGATATGGGTCTCTGCCTCTGATAGGGCAACGGTGATCGTGGTGCCTTGCGGGGTGTGGTGCATCGCATTCTCGATGAGATTGGCCAGAACCTGCCCCAAAAGGGTGCGGTCCCCCATCATCGGGCGCACGGGCGCATCCGGCAGGGCGCAGATCAGCATTTGCCCATTCTCGGCCGTTGCAGGATCGTAAACATCACAGAGCGTCTGGCACAGTTCTGACAGGTCCACCGGCGCAAACCGCCCTCGTGGCGAGCCGCTTTCGATCTGCGACAGTTGCAAGAGCGCGTGAAAGATCGCCACGATCCTGTCGAGTTCCGCCTGAGCCCGGCCCAGCATCTCCCGCGCCTCCTTGGTCAGATCCGGGCTCTGGCTCAGATCGTCCAGATGCACGGCGGCGCGCTGGATCGGGGTCTTGAGGTCATGGGCAATATCCGAGGACACCTGCCGCAGGCTCTCGACCGCATCCTCTTGCGCGCGGGCCATCTGATCGACCTTGGCGGCGATGCGCGCCAGATCGTCTGACCAGCCCGTGACATCCCCCACCCGCGCCTCTCGGTTTCCCGATGTCAGGTGATCCAGCGTTCCGCTGATGACCGCCACATGCCGTGCGCCGCGCCGCGCCAGCACCCACCCGCCCGACAGCGCCACAAGAACCGTCGGCAGCAGCGAGATACCCAGAATGTTGAGAAACGCATCCCGCAGCGCGTCGATATGCGCAAGGCTGCGCGCCACGGTCAACTGGCCACCCTGCAGCGATGTGGTCAGCGCCAGAAATCGCCCCTCAATCTCAGGATTGCCCGGAAGATAGGATATGATCCGATATCCATCCGCATCGCGTGCCACCAGCGCATTGCCATAATGCCGCCCGTTCGGGGCGAAATAGCTCAGCACGACCCGCTCAGGATCGGTGCTGCGTGCCTCGGCCTCGACCAGTGCGGCGAGGGCGGCGGCAGACGGGGCCGCGCGAAAACCCGCCATATCCTGCGTAAGATCGGCGCGGAGCGTCTGCTCGAAAGAGGACCGCGTGTAGAGGTAACTCGCCCAAAGCCCCAGCAGCGATACCAGCGCGAACAAGAGCACAAGCCCCGCCGCCAGCCGGATCGGCATGGAGCGCAGCAAAAAGGCGCGCCTCAAGGTCATGCGTCGATCCGGTAGCCGGCACCGCGCACCGTCTTGATAAGTTCGGTTGTAAAGGGTTTGTCAACCTTGGCCCGCAAGCGGCTGATATGGGTTTCGACCACATTGGTCATCGGATCGAACGAGATATCCCAGATCGCCTCGAGCAGCATCGTGCGTGTCTGCACGCGCCCCTTGCGGCGCATGAGATGTTCGAGAATGGCAAACTCACGTGGCAAAAGGTCAATCTCCTGCCCCTCTCGCGTCACCTTGCGGGCGATCAGATCCATTTCCAGAGGGCCTGCGCGCAACACGGTCTCTTGCTCCAGCGTATGCGGACGCCGCGCCAGCGCCGCAACCCGTGCCGATAACTCGCCAAAGGCAAAGGGTTTGACCAGATAATCATCCGCCCCCGCGTTCAAACCGTTGACACGTTCGTCGACGCTGCCAAGCGAGGTCAGGAAAAGAACCGGCGTGTGGTTGCCCGCGCAGCGCAGGGTCTTGACCAGTGTCAGCCCGTCGATTTCCGGCAGCATTCGGTCGATGATCAGAACGTCATAGGGTCCGCTCATTGCCTGAATCAACGCATCCCGCCCGTTGCTGACCAGATCGACGCTCTGCCCTTCCTCGCGCAGACCCCGCGCGATATAGGCCCCCGTCGTTGCATCGTCTTCGACCACAAGCAGCTTCATGTCATCCTCGTGATTTCCTTGGCCTGTGAACCGGCTATCCCCGTTGGAACCGATTTGCACCCGTTTTTGGAAGCGCCTGCCCTTCCTAAACTATTTGTATAGTTGGGCACATCCGGCTGTGAGACCCGCGCATCATATGGGCACCATCGCACGCAACACAACGGAGCTTTCAATGATGTCCTCCACACCTCTTTCCCGTCGCCTTGCAGGGTCCGCAGCCCTTGTCGCCGTCTTGGGCGCAACAGGCCTTTCTCTCGGCATCGCCAGCCCGGCACTGGCTGTCCCTGCGGGGGGATATGGCGATCTTGTCGCCGCCGTCTCGCCCGCAGTGGTCTATATCGAAGTCACCGCCAAGGCACAGCCGACCAACATGTCCGGCCAATTGCCCGAAGACCTGCCCGAAGAGCTGCGCCGTCAATTCGAGCGGATGATGCCCGAGGGTGAGATGCCAGCCCGTCAAGGTCTTGGATCGGGCTTCATCATTTCCGAAGACGGCAAGATCGTCACCAACAACCACGTGGTCGAAGGTGCCGAGACCGTGACCGTCAAATTGGCCGATGGCCGTGCATTCGACGCCACCGTTATCGGCAGCGACCCGCTGACTGATGTGGCCGTTCTTCAGCTTGACACAGAGGAACCCCTGCCCTTCGTGCGTTTCGGCAAGTCGGACGCGATGCGGGCCGGGGATGAGGTGGTTGCAGTTGGCAATCCCTACGGTCTGGGCGGCACGGTGACATCCGGCATCGTCTCGGCCCTGTCGCGCAACATCAATTCTGGCCCCTATGATGACTATATCCAGACCGATGCCGCCATCAACCGGGGCAATTCCGGCGGGCCGCTCTTTAACAACGCAGGCGAGGTGATCGGCATGAACACCGCCATCTTCTCTCCCGATGGTGGGTCGGTCGGCATTGGCTTTGCAGTCCCGTCGGACCTCGTGCAGCACATCGTGGCGGACCTGTCGGATGACGGCATGATCACCCGTGGCTGGCTGGGCGTGCAGATCAAGCCGATGCCCGAGGATATCGCGCAGGTGCTGGGTTATGACACCCCCAGAGGCGCTGTGATCGAGAATGTGACGCCCGACAGCCCCGCTGCCAAGGCGGGGCTCATGCAAGGCGACATCATCCTCAGCTTCAACGAGACCGCGATTGCCGAGTTGCGCGATCTGACCCGCGCCGTGGCGGCGACCGATCCCGAGGCCGTCGTGCCCGTCACCGTGCTGCACAAAGGCACGGAAAAGACCCTCGACGTGACGATTGGCACATTGGCTAATCCGAACGCCTGAGGAAAATCCGTGTCGGCGCATCCATGCGGCGCCGACACGGACAACCCACCCGACATATTGCGCAAACCCGCCCCTCCCGATCCGTGCCAACTCATTTTGGAAAGAGGAATGTCGCCCCAAAGCGTATCCCCCAACCATCGGGACCTGCGGCTGGGCTGTCGGCCCAATAGCGAACTCCGCCGAACAGGCTGACCGGCTTGCGCCCGATCCGCACCAGTTTTGAGGCAACCGCATTGACCGGAACCGCCCAGTCCTCGGTCTCCCAGTCATAGGCAGTCTCAGTCTGCAACGTGAAGGTCCAAGCATTCTCGGTGGTGTAAGACACGAAGGGCTGCACAAAGCTCCTGTTGATATCCGCGCGCGCGCCATCACCGGCAAAGGACCAAATGTGGTTGGCCAGCCCCCCCACTGTCCAGGGCCCGCGTTGAACCAGCACGACGCCAGTCGGCCCTGCCCCCCATTTCTCGGAACCGAGCAGATCATCGGTCGCAGTCGGAAAGAGCACGACAGACCCCAGCCCCCATATGACACCGCCCGCCGTGGGGGCCTTGGGCGAGAAGAAGAAACTCTGGAGAATGTCACCAAGGCCGCTCTGCGATCCTGATCCAGGCACTATATCGTCCTGACGGATAACCGGAACAATGGTCCGAGAAATCAGGTTCCAATTCTCGCCGATAGAAAAGGGAATAACCGGCTGGACGTTAAGCACCAGTCGCGATCCATCGCCATTTGGTCCGATGCCATCATCCTGATTGAACTGGAACGGCACACTGATCAACGAGGCGACCGGATTTGCCAGTTGCTGGGCAAGCTCTTCGGCGTCTTGGGCCAAGGCCTGCCCGCCCCATGGGCCAGCAAGCAAGAGGCTGAGGCCCACAGCGACAAGATGTCGGCGCATGGATCGTCTCCTTTTTGAGGTTGATCTGCTCCGGGGTGTCCTAAGGCGGATGCTGCGCCTCCGGCGTTCTGCCGTCGTCCCGGAATGCAAGGTCAAGCGAACAAGGGGGTGGCAAGCGATGATCCAGCGCTGACCACCAGAGGTTTACTCGGAAATGACAGCCCCGACCGTAGCCGCGTAGGGGTCTGTATCCGCCGCATCAGATTTTGCCTTGGTGCCGGGCATGATTTCGAACCTTGGATCAAAATCTACCATCAACGCCGCAAGCTGCCCGAGGATTGCCAGATCGCCCTCGGCCGTTGCCGTGCCATCGGCAAGCTGTTCTTCCAGTGGCTTGATCCCCGCCATCGTCACCTCCAGATCGGCACGGTTGATCGTCAGCGTCAGGTCCGCCGCCGGGTCCTGGAACCCCTGAATGTTGGTCAGCGTTGCGTTCCGCAACTCGACGATGAACTGCTCACCATTGTCCGGCGTCACAAGATTGATGCTGAATTCCAACCCCTCCGCCCTTTGGCTGTCCATCCGGATGCCAAGGAAGTTGAGAAAAAGCTCGGTCGACATGGCCCGAATGATATCCGGCCCGGTCGAGCTTGCGGTTGCGCCCTGAGGAATACCTGTCCGAAGCTCGTAGGCCGCCGCGAGGAAACTGTTGCGCAGCCCCGGATTCTCTTGCTGATAGCCAAGCTGTTCAAAGACGTCGGCAAGCAGGTCCTTGGCCTCGACATTGCCCGGCTCCGCCTGAACCAGCTTGTTCATGATCTCCGAGGCAAGCAGATAGTCGCCCGCGTCAAACAAGGCGCGCGAGCGCGCGATGATCCGCTCGGAACCGCCCATCATCTCGACATAAAGCGGAGCCGAGTCGGCGGGCGATAGCGGGATTAACGTTGCAGGGTTGCAATCCCAGAACCCGAGAAAGCGCTGTGCCACACCACGGGCGTTGTGTTCAGGAGAGCCGTGATAGCCCCGACAATGCCATTTCGCCTGAAGCCCCTTCGGCACCTCATAGACATTGTGGATCTGGTTGATGGTGACACCCTGATTGGCGTAATGAAGAACCTGGTTATTGGCGTTGGCGTAGAGATCGCGCTGGTCGCGGAGCACCTCCTGAATGCGCGCGTTGCCCCAACGTGGCCAGTGATGCGAGGCGAACATGACTTCGGCCTCTTGACCAAAGCGGAACAGCGCATCGGCGATATATTTCGACCAGTTGAGCGGATCGCGCACCGGAGCACCGCGCAGCGTGTAGATATTGTGCAGCGTCGCCGTCACGTTCTCGGCCATCCACAGCGCCTTCATCTCGGGGATATAGGTGTTCATCTCCCGAGGGGCTTCGGTGTTGGGCGTGTTCTGAAAGATCATCCGCAACCCGTCGATCTCGACCTCTTCGATGGGCTCGGTGATCGAGCGCGTGGGCGCGATCAACCCGGATGCCCCGGCAGGGACAACATGGCCAAGGCCCTGCGTTACAAACCCGTGCGGTGCCACCGGCAAAAGCAGGCCGTATTGGTAGAACAGCCGCCGGTTCATCGCATTCCCGGCATAGACGTTTTCCGAGATGGTAAAGTCCATAAAGCCGCCTGGAGCGATGATTTCGACCCGGCCCGAGGTTACGTCTTCATCGCTGACAATACCACGCACCCCACCAAAGTGATCCCCGTGCGTATGCGAATAAATCACCGCCTTGAGCGGCAGACCGTCGCCAACCTCGCGCTGGAACAACTCCCAAGACGCCCGCGCTGTCTCGGCCGCTGTCATGATGTCAAAGATGATCCAGCCCGTCTTGCCGCGCACGAAGGTAATATTGGCAAGATCGGGGCCACGGACCTGATAGATGCCCGGAATAACCTCATAGAGCCCATAGTTGTTGTTCAGCCGCGCAATCCGGAGAAGCGAGGGATGGATGCTGTCAAAGGTCTCTTGCGTCTCGTTGAATAGAAACCTCTCGTGATCCCAGGCGACGTTGCCCGCATCCGCCATAATCTTGAGGTCAGGCAGGGGGGCAAGGAAGCCGCGCGCCTGCTCTTCGAAATCCCGAGTATCCGAGAGCGGCAGATTTGCCACTGACGCCTCGAGCGCCCGGATGGTGTGAACGCTGGGTGCCTTGCCTTTGGGGTGGAAATGACCCGCAAGCGGTGGCGGCGCTTCCTGAGCCAAGGCTGGCCCCTCGGTGAATAGCGCACCGCTCAGCGCAAAAGCTGCGCCCGTAACTGGGATGGCTCCGATGAATTGGCGCCTTGTGGTCATTGTGCTCTCCTTATTGCGTTATCCTCAAGTGTCAGAACCGTGCGGTCAGACCGATCAGCGGCCCTCCGAGATCAATCTCGACGTCGCGTCCCTTGATCTCTCTGTCGATCGTCGTGTGGCGCCAACCGCCCTGCACCGACCAACGGTCGTTGATCTGGTAGCCCAGCATCCCAACGGCCTGCCAAGTGCGGTCGTCCCCGCCCCCCGAGCCGCCAAAGTCGGCCATGGCGGTGAGATACCAACGCGAGTTGAGGGCGACACGAATGCGCCCGCCCAGAACTGGGTCAATCCAAGTGTCACCCAAGTTGAACCTCTGCCCCGGCAGCGTGCCCGGTGCGAGCCTCACATCCAGATCGGCGCTCACAGCACGGAACCCGCCCATCAGATCGACCGACACCTGAGCGCTCTCCTTTAGCCGATAGGCCGCATAGCCGCTTGCCACCCGCAGTTCAGTTTCCACCGTCGCACGCGAAAAGAGAGCGCCGAACGGGGCATTCTGGCGCTCAGAGAGATCGGTATAAACAAGATCAGCGATCAGGCTCCAAGGCCCGCGCCGCGCCTCAAACACCCCCATAAAGGCGAAATCAGTTGCCGAGAGGACGTCGCCAACACCCGCATCGGCGTCAATCGTGCCAAAACCGGTCTCGATAGATGTAGAGGCCCCGGGCGTCCATACATACGGAGAGAGGGTGAATTCCCACGATGCTTCTTGCGCTGCCCCCACCGACGCCAGTGGCGAAACCGTCAACGCGGCAATGATGCACGTTTTCCAAGACATCCTCCACGCTCCCCAGTTGCGGTCAAAACGTGTCGCCTGCTCGTTTCCGATATGAAAGCTTTCCCCCTCGGCTGCAGACCCGTCTCGCCGCCCGAAAGCCCAATTGATATCTGTCAACGAAATTCAGACGTCATTCGTATTTAATGAATCATACCGACTTTATGGGGAGGGTTTGCGACGAATGAAGCAATCAGATGAAAAAGCCACCAGTCTGCTCTCCAGTTTGCCCACTGAGGGCTGGCTCCATGAGCAGCCATTGGCATTCCAGACCCGCATGGCGATGGCCGGTCGTTGGATGACGGTTCCGCGCGGCGGACTGATCTATACGATTGGTGATGCCCCGGACGCGCTCTTTGGTTTGGGCCAAGGCCTCCTTGATGTTTCGATTGCAATCGGGGGCGACGAGGAAGTGACCATCTATCGGGCAAAGCCCGGCTTCTGGATCGGCGACTCGGCGCTTTTGGCGGAGAAGAACCGGGGCGTGACCGTTTCGGCGGCTACGGATTGCCGCGTTTTCCGCATCCCGATCAACGCCGTGCGCCGCAACCTTGCCAACAATCCCGAAGATTGGCCATGCTTTTTCAGGCTCAGCCACAACAACACGATGCTTGCCCTGAGGGTCCACGCCGAGACGCTTTCTCTACCCCCGCGGGCCCGGTTCGCCCGGATGCTGCTGCGTCTGGCAAGTGACGATGGAACCGTCCGGGTGACACAAGAAGACCTCGGAAGAATGGCGGGCATGAGCCGTGCCGCCTTTCGCCGCGCTTTTGCAACGCTGATCGAGGTCGGCGCGGTGCGCACAGACTATGGCGGTCTGCGGATCGTTGACCACGCCGCCCTAGAACGCGCCGCCCAACCAGACTGAAATGCGTCAATACACCAGGCTCTCTCCTGGGTGCGAAGTTTGGCGGCATGGACGTGTCGGAGGCCAAGCGACTGAAGGCTCTTGAGGCCGAGAACACCAAGCTCAAGAAACTGCTGGCCGAGCAGCCGAAGAATGTATCAACGCTGAAGGGATGTCGGCAGCGGCGAGCCTGCGGTTTGGTTGGCATCAATCCGCGTGTCTATCGGCAACTGCCTACCCGATCAGAAGATGCTGACCTGCGGGGCTATCCCTGCATGGTGGTCGCTCACAAAGGGACCGAACGGACTTCCAACGCTATCCTGAAATGGCAGGAGAGCCGCAAGCTCGAGGGACCGCCAAAACCTGAACAAAGCTACCTCATGAACGAGGACTCTCAGCGGAGCAGGCCACATCCAAAGAATTTACGGGCTGATTGCTTAATACCGCGTGACGGTAAGCTAATTGTTCAGACACGCGAGTTGCAAAAGCTGATTGAGCAAAGCGGCTGGGCCTCGGACTAGTATCGGTCAGCCAAAAGCCGGTAAGCGCGTCTTCTATGTGGGGCTTTAAGGGGGGGTAGGATTCAAACAAATTGATTTTACCCAATAAAACTATGGGTAATGGCGGAGCCGATGGGATTCGAACCCACGAGACCCTTCCGGGCCTACTCCCTTAGCAGGGGAGCGCCTTCGACCACTCGGCCACAGCTCCGTTGACGCGTATAGCCGCCCCTGTAGGAGAGTTACAAGGCCAAATTTCGACTGTCTGTCCGATCCTTTGCGCATGCCCTGGAAAAGATAAAACCGCCCCTCGTAAGGGGCGGTCAGCTCTATGGGTCTCTGGTTCCAGAGTACCTTGGGCCCTCTTTACAGAGCGCGTGACACCCTCAATTCGCCATCAATGCCGGGACAATCGTGACAATCGACGGAAAGAACCACAAAATTCCAAGCGCCCCAACCTGTATCAGCACAAAGGGGATAACCCCGCGATAGATATGGCCCGTTGTGACCTCCTTTGGTGCCACGCCGCGCAGATAAAACAGCGCAAATCCAAAAGGCGGGGTCAGGAACGACGTCTGCAAATTGACCGCGATCATGATCGTCACCCATTTTGGATCAAACGTGCCGCCATAGATTACCGGCCCCACGATGGGGATGACGATATAGATGATCTCAAGGAAATCGAGCACAAAGCCCAGCACGAAGAGCACCAGCATCACGATCAGGAAAACCTTGAGCTCATTGTCAAAGCTCTTGAGGAATTCCTGAATGTAATGTTCACCGCCAAAGCTGATGACCACAAGGTTCAAGAGTTGCGAACCGATCAAGATGGTAAAGACCATGCTTGTGACCTTAGCCGTCTCGCGCACCACGGGCGTCAGCACACCGCCGGTGTAAAGCACCCAGCAGGCGAACAAGAGCCCGAACACCGCATAGAGATAGGCGGCATAGGCAAAGAAGAATGCCACCCAAGATTCAAAGCTCACTCCGCCCTGATTGATCCGGAGGTCAAAGTTGATGCCGATCAGGATCGACAGAACCACCGCCAAGGTGGCAAGGATGATGATCTTGGGCGACCGGTCCTGATCGCGCAGCTTGCGATAGGCCGCAAGCATGATGGCCCCGCCTGCCCCCAGCGCTGCCGCCGGGGTCGGGTTGGTGATCCCACCCAGGATCGAGCCCAGAACCGCCACGATCAACACCAAAGGCGGAAAGACAACGCGGATCAAATCGTTCTTGGCCATCCGCACCGCACCGTGGGCACAGCCGTAGCAGGCCATGGCCAATGGGAGGAGCAACAACAGCACGGTTACCCCCGCAGAGGTCGACGGGCGGATGAGCGCGATATCCACCAAAAGCCCAAGCAAGATACCAAGCGCCCCGATCAGGAGCGGAGCCGGATTGGCCGAAGGAGCGACGCCCCGTGCCACCGCCAGCGTCAGGGCCAGCATCACCATCAACGTGGCCACCCCTGTGCCGATGGGGGCGGCATCCACCTCTTTCTGTGCGCGCAGCGCGGCAATTTCTTCTGGAGTCAGTCGCACGCTTGCCGCCACCCCACCGGCGGCATCAATCGTCTGCTGCTCGGCCACCGCCGCATCCCATTTGGATTGCCCGTGCAATTCGATCATCGCCGCCTGACACTCGGGGCTTACATTGGTACGCAGCGACGCGGAACTGCCCTGATCGCTGAAACTGTCCACAATCAGGCTCTGACTGCCGACCACCCCCAATGTCGAGAACAGCATCACCCCGGCAATCAAGGCCACCGGAACACCCAGAAACCACGTGAACCCCTCACCGCGGGTAATCACCTCGCCGCGTGGGCCACTGGCGATCTGCACCGCCGGGGCCTTGGACGGGTTCACCAGCGCGTAGCCAAAAGCGTATAGCCCATAGAGCAAAGCCAACATGACACCCGGCAAGAGCGCCGCCTGAAAGAGCGTGCCAACCGAGACCACTGCCGGTTCGCCCAGATAGGTCAGCGCATCGGTGCAGCCCACGGCTTGCGCCCGGTTTTCCTGCGCCACGGAATAGAGATCCCCCGCCAGCGTGCCCAAAAGCACGATCACAATAGAGGGGGGGATAATCTGCCCCAGCGTCCCCGAGGCCGCGATAACCCCCGTCGCCAGTTGTGGGCTATAGCCCGCGCGCAGCATCGTGGGCAGGCTCAAAAGGCCCATGGTTACCACAGTTGCGCCCACAATCCCGGTCGACGCCGCAAGGAAGGTCCCCACCACCACGACCGATACCGCCAGACCGCCCGGCAGCGGGCCAAACACCCGCGACATCGTGGTCAAAAGATCGTTGGCGATCTTGGAGCGTTCCAGCGTGATGCCCATCATCACGAACATCAGCACTGCCAGCAGCGTCTCGATAGAGGCCCCTGCCAGAACCCGTTCGTTGATCCGGTTTACAAGGAACGATACGTTGCGATCCAGCGCAACTTCCCAGCCCTGCGGAAACACCGGCTGCGCAGCTCGCGGCAAATCCGGGTATCGGAACACCGAAATCGCATCGGGCCTCACACCGCTGGCCACGATGGCATTATAGGCTTCACTCGATGTGTCGATGGCCTGATGGATGAGCAGCCCTGCGCTGTCCAAACCGGCAATAATGCCAAACGCCACGACACCCGCACCCCCGATGGCAAAGGCCACGGGAAAGCCGGATAGAATGCCCCCAAAGAGGCATAGAAATACGATGATCAGCCCGATCTCGACCCCGTCAAGTCCGAATAGCATTGGTCCCTGCCCCTTTAATGTGTGCCTTCAAAGGCTTCTTCGCCCTGACCCAGCGTGTCGCGGTCGAGGTATTTGCCCAGACTGTCGGGGCCTTCCTTGAACTCCAGATAAGAGCGCCAGAAAAACGCCATCGCATGCAGGAACACCATCCCCGCAAAAAGCACCAGCAACACCTTGAAGAGGAAATAGCCGTTGAAACCGTTGGGGCTGAACCCGATGGTTTCAACATTCCAGCGCAGCGCGCGGGATTTCATCAAGAGCCGGTCCAGCGTCTCGCTGGCCGAAGGGTTGGGCACGATCAAATGCCGCCACATGAAGAACCAGCCATACATCCACGTCAACACCGCCATCGGCATCATGAAAATGAGACTGCCCACCATATCAATGATCTTTTTGGTGGTGTGACTGACCGGCGCATAGATCAGGTCAACCCGCACATGCCCGCCTTGGACAAAGGTGTAGGTGGCGCAGAGCGTCACGATCAGCGCGTTGTAAAGTTTGAGTTCTTCGGAATACCAACTGATGTCGAGTTGCAGCGGAATACCGATGCCAAACACCATATCCGGGCGCGCAAAGATGCGCTGGATAAACACGATTAGGATTTGCTGGATCACCATGATCAGCCCGGCCCAAGCGGCAAAGCGGCCAACCGTATTGGCCATCCCCTCTAGCCCGCGCACACAGCCCCATAGAAAAGCGTTCTTCCACATGCCCACGGCGGTAATCACAAGAAACACCGTGAATGCCACAAAGAAGAACTCGACCGAGCCACCGTAATAGACGACCCGCATGATCGCCTCTTTATCGGACCAATCCAGCCAGCTTGCGGGATGGCTGAGGGCATAGGCCAAATTGTAAAAGGCCATGCCGATATTCTGGAAAATCCAGAGAACTGCGTCCAGCATCCTGTCCCCCTGACACGCGGTGCTGCGGGCCCGCGTGGCCCGTTATCCGATTGTAACAGGCCCCGGCAACCGGGACCTGTCAATCAAACCAACCTGCCGGGACTTAGCCCAGAACGCGGTCGCGCTGCGCGGTATAGGCCCCGTCAGACTTGTTGATCCAAGCCGACGAAGACCTCATGGATGCCATGTAGCTGTCATAGACGCGCTTGTAGATCTCGTCGCCCATGTTTTCCTGATGCACGGCGTCAGACGCTTGGCCAAAGGCATCCCAGACGCTATCGGGGAACTCCAGCGTCTTGACGCCATTGGATTGCAGGCGTTGCAAGGCCGACGAATTGTTGGACAGGAACTGTGCCAGATTCCACTGATGCGCTTCGGCACAGCCGATCTCGATGATCTTCTGTTGGGCCGGGGTCAGGCTCTCGAACACTTCGCGGTTCATACCGATCGACAGGCCCGCGCCCGGCTCGTGGAACCCAGCGGTGTAATAGAACTTGGTGATCTCTTGGAACCCGGCCTTTTCATCGGCCCAGGGACCGATCCACTCGGTGCCGTCGATGGCACCCGAGGCCAGCGCCTGATAGACTTCGGCACCCGGAATGTTCTGCACGCTCGCCCCCAGTTTGCCCAGCGCAAGACCGCCCAGGCCGGGCATCCGGAACTTGAGACCGTTGAAATCCTCCGGCCCGTTGATCTCTTTCGAGAACCAGCCGCCTGCCTGCGCGCCGGTGTTGCCCGCAAGAAAGGATTTGAGACCAAAGATCTGACCCAGCTCGTCGTGAAGCGCGGCACCGCCGTCATGGTAGTACCAGTTCACCAATTCCTGCGCTGTCATGCCAAAGGGCACCGAGGTGAAGAAGCCATAAGCCGGGTGCTGACCAACGAAATAGTAATCGGCCCCGTGATACATGTCAGCCTGACCCGCGGTCACAGCGTCGAACACTTCGAACGCGCCCACCAGTTCACCGGCACCTTTCACGTCGATCACGATGCTGCCATCGGCCATGCCGTTGATATTGTCGGCGGCCCGCTGCGCGGCGTCAAACACGCCCGCAAGGCCCCTGCCCCATGTCGTGACCATGGTCAGATTGCGCGCACCCTGCGCATAAAGCGGCGCGGCCAGCGTCGAAGCCGCAACAGCAGCACCGCCACCCAAAGCGGTATTTTTCAGAAAAGAACGACGATCCATTTGGTTTCCTCCCCATTTTTATGACAGTGCCGCCACCTCTTTGGCAGCACCCGGACCCTGTGTAGTGGGCAGACCTTAGCGACGGGTTTTGCATCTGCAAATACCGACTACTGCGTAGAAACCGTGGCGAGTCTCAAACTTTCCGTGATGATTTCCGGGGTCACACACTGACTTTGCATGCAATTGTGCACGCTGCTCGCTCTTTGTGCTTGAAACCGGATCGGCGCGGGTGTTGAGATTCGCACATGACACCTAAGCTGTTCACCACCCTACCGGGCTATACCGGGGCCCTGTTCCGTGCGGACCTCTTCGCAGGGATCAGCGTGGCTATGGTGGCGCTGCCGCTCAGCATCGCCATTGCCATCGCGTCGGGCGCGGACCCGGCATCAGGGCTGACAACGGCGATCATCGCGGGCTTCCTTATTTCGGCCTTGGGGGGCAGCCGGGTTCAGATCGGCGGACCCACCGGTGCGTTTATCGTGGTGGTTTACGGCGTTATCGCAGAACACGGGCAGGACGGGCTTATCATCGCCACGCTGATGGCTGGCGTGATCCTTGTGGTCGCGGGTCGATTGCGCGCCGGCAGCCTTGTGCGTCACATCCCTGAGGCTGTGATCAACGGCTTTACCATCGGTATTGCCATCATCATTGCCACCAGCCAGATCAAGGATTTTCTGGGCCTCACCACAACAAGCCTTCCCGCCGAATTTCTTGAAAAGATCGAAACGCTCTGGCAGGCCCGCGACACGTTCAACCCACAAGCACTGGTGATCGGATTGGCAACCATGGTGCTGATCGTGGGGCTGCGTCGCGCAGCACCTCGGTATCCGGGGCTGATCGTGGCGGTCGGGCTGACCTCGACCGCAGTGGCGCTTTGGCATCTGCCAGTGGATACGCTTCTCTCTCGCTTTGGTCCGCTGCCCAATACGCCCAACCTGCCCGTGGTGCCAGACCTCAGCCTTTCGCGGATGATCGACCTTCTGCCATCCGCCCTTATCATCGCCTTTTTGGCGGGCGTGGAATCGCTTCTTTCCGCAGCCGTGGCCGACCGGATGATCGGAGACAAATCACAACCCAATGCCGAGGTCGTGGCCAATGGCGTGGCCAATATCGGCTCGGCGCTCTTTGGTGGGCTGCCTGCCACGGGCGCGATTGCCCGAACCGCCACCAATGTGCGCGCCGGTGGGCGCACGCCCGTTGCGGGCATGATCCATGCGCTCGTGATCTTGCTTGTGATGCTGCTTGCAGCGCCCTTGGCAGGGTATTTCGCCATGCCCGCCCTTGCCGGGCTCTTGATATTGATCGCATGGAATATGTCAGAGCCCCATAAATGGCGCGGTTACATGGCCGACCGTCCCTCGGACCGCGTGCTGCTTGTGCTGACGCTTGTGCTGACCGTTCTGGCGGACCTGACAGTTGCCATCGGGGTGGGCGTGGCCTTGGGGCTTGCGCTGCGCCTGCGCCGCGGCGATGTGCCCCCCGCCGATTGGCGCCCGCCCGAGCACTGATACACGAGAGGCTGGAAATGCGGCGCATTTGGCCCTATCGCTGATCCATGCAACGCCTCTTCGCCCGCATCCGGCTTAACTATGGCCAAAAGCTTTTTCTGATCGCCACCCTGCCGCTGATCCTGACGGCGCTGGCGATTTCTGTCGTCGTCACGCTTCAATCGCGTCAACTGGCAGAACGCGAGATCGAAACGCTTGAGGCGCAACTGATCGAGGCCAAGCGTGCGGAGCTCAAGAATTACCTCTCCATCGCCAGAACCGCCTTTGTGAACATCTACGGGCGCGCGGCCCCGAATGACGAAGCCGCGATGGAACAGGTCAGCCAGATCCTCGCGGGCATGCTCTATGGTCAGGACGGATACTTTTTTGTGTTCAACTATGACGGCACCAACCTTGTCAGTCCCCGCCGCACCGAACTTATCGGCCGCAACTGGACGGGGCTGGAGGATGAAGGCGGCCAGCCCATCACCGATGAGTTGATCCGGCTGGCGCGTACGGGCGGTGGCTATCACAGCTATGAATGGCCAAAACCCTCGACCGGCGAGCGCGCGCAGATGGTGACCTATGTCATCGGGCTCCAAGACTGGCGATGGGCGGTGGGCACGGGCGTTTTCATCGACGATGTGGTGGCCACTGTCACGGCCTCTCGCCAGATGGTCGAAGCGCGGGTAGAGCGCACCTTCTTCTATATCGGTGCCGCGATGCTGGCAGCGCTGTTGCTGGTCTTTGTCTCCGGTCTTTTTATCAACATCCGTGAACGTCGCCTTGCCGATGCCAAGCTCAAGAAACTGACACAGCGGGTGTTTGATGCCCAAGAAGAAGAGCGCCGCCGCGTTGCGCGCGAACTCCATGACGGTATCAGCCAAATTCTTGTTGGCGTGCGCTATGCGCTCGATACCGCCAAGCGGCGGCTGGCGGCAGGCGACGCCCGCGCCGCCGACACGCTGGAACGCGGTATCACCCATCTCTCTGGGGCCATTCAAGAGGTTCGCCGCATCAGCCGCGACCTACGCCCCGGTGTGCTGGATGATCTGGGCCTTGGCCCCGCCCTCAAAACCCTTGCCGAAGAGTTTGGCAAACGCACCGGCATCACGACCGAATTCAGCACCGTGGTTTTCCGCAACCGGCTTGATGACGAAGCCAAGATTGCGCTCTACCGTGTCGCTCAAGAGGCGTTCACTAATATCGAGCGACATTCCGGCGCTACCCGCGTGACCGTCGATGTGCGCGGCCATACACATGGCGCCACGCTGCGCATTGCAGATAATGGCTGCGGCCTCGACCGCGCCAAACCCTCGGGCACGCCCGGCGGCGGGCTTGGCCTGCGCAACATGCAGGAACGTGTCGAACAGTTGGACGGCACACTGACCGTGATCTCGGGGAAAACCGGAACGACCATCGAAGCCAATGTGCCCCTCACACACCTTCTGCCGCCACAAGAGCGGCCAAACCCCAAGGAAAAGGCCCGCGCATGAGCCCAAGACCGATCCGGATCGTAATCGTGGACGACCACCCAATGGTCGCCGAAGGCATCCAATCCATTCTCGAAAGCTATGAGGATGTCGAAATCCTCGCCACGCTGGGCAACGGTCAGGCCATCATCGACCGGGTCGAGAGCCTTGCGCCCGATGTGATCCTGCTTGACCTCAACATGCCGGGGCTGGGGGGGCTGACCACGACAGAAATCATCCTCGAGAAACGCCCCGAGACCCGCATCCTGATCCTGAGCATGCATGACAGCCCCGAGTATATTTCCTCAGCGCTCAGCCATGGCGCGGCGGGCTATGTGCTCAAGGATGTGCCCACGGATGAGATCAAACGCGCCATAGACGCTGTGATGACCGGGCAACGCTATCTGTGCACCGGGGCCAAAGGCTCGCTTGAGCCCTATGAAAACCCCGAGCGCGAACAGCTGACCAACCGCGAGCAGACGATCCTGCTGCAACTGGCCCAAGGCAAATCTAACAAAGATGTGGCACAAGCGCTCGATATTTCCGTGCGCACGGTCGAGACGCATCGCAAGAACATCAAGCGCAAACTTGGTATCGCCTCAACGGCGGGGCTGACCCGCTATGCGCTCGAACATGGCGTGTTGCAGGGCACCGGGGTGCGCCTTTGATCCCTGCGGCCAGATTGGGGGCCAGCCCCCAAACCCCCGAGGTATTTTAGGCCAGATGAAAGCCGCGCGCATGGCCCCAGCATCACGGGGCGATTCCCGAAAAATGCGGCCCTGACATGCACTCAAAACGGGAAACACACGTCCGCGCCCCTTTTTGCGCAACAAATGCAAAGATTTCATCCCGTTTTGCGACATTTTATCCACCAAATCGGCTTGACGCCCCCTGCCCCCGCACCTAATGTCCCGGCCACGCAGAACGGAGTCGCCCGCATGGACACACTCGTATTCATCGTAGGTAAGTGGCGCATGGGCCGGTAACGGACACCCTTCGGGTCCCCCATGCGCCCCCGGAAAACCGGGGGCTTTTTTATGCGACTTGAATTGACGTCATATACGGAGCACGAGCACATGACACGTCAGATGACCGGAGCGAAAATGGTGGTCCAAGCCCTCAAGGATCAGGGCGTGGATGTCGTATTCGGGTATCCCGGCGGTGCCGTACTACCCATTTACGACGAAATCTTTCAGCAAAATGACATTCGCCACATTCTGGTGCGTCACGAGCAGGCCGCAGTGCATGCCGCCGAAGGCTATGCGCGCTCGACCGGCAAACCGGGCGTGGTGCTTGTCACCTCTGGTCCGGGGGCAACCAACGCGGTGACAGGCCTGACTGATGCGTTGATGGATTCCATCCCGCTGGTGGTGCTGACCGGGCAGGTGCCAACCTTCATGATCGGCAATGATGCCTTTCAAGAGGCCGATACCGTCGGCATTACCCGCCCCTGCACCAAGCATAACTGGTTGGTAAGCGACACCGCCCGCTTGGCGGATACGCTGCATCAGGCGTTTCATGTTGCGACCACCGGCCGCCCCGGCCCGGTTCTGGTCGATATCCCGAAGGACGTCCAATTCGCCTCGGCCACCTATACGGCACCGCATCAGGCGCGCGTGTCGCATTACCAGCCGCGCGTAAAAGGCGACATCGAAGGCATCACCGATCTGGTCGCGGCCTTGGAAAAGGCCAAGCGCCCCGTGTTCTATACCGGTGGCGGTGTCATCAACTCTGGCCCAGAGGCCACGCGCCTTTTGCGCGAATTGGTCGAAGCGACCGGCATTCCCACCACATCCACCCTGATGGGTCTGGGGGCCTATCCTGCCAATGGCAAGAACTGGATCGGCATGCTGGGCATGCACGGGCTTTATGAGGCCAACATGACCATGCATGGCTGCGACCTCATGATCAACATTGGCGCGCGCTTTGACGACCGGATCACCGGCAGGCTCGATGCCTTTAGCCCGGATAGCATCAAGGCGCATATCGACATCGACCCCTCGTCGATCAACAAGGTGATCCGCGCCGATATTCCGATTGTCGGCGACATCGCCAATGTTCTGTCCGATGTGCTCGAGGTTTGGAAGGCGCGCGGTGCCAAGGTCAACCGTGAGGCAATCGCCAAATGGTGGGAGCGCATCAATGAGTGGAAAAAGGTGGACTGCCTCAAGTTCACCCAAAAGGGCAAGACCATCAAACCGCAATACGCGCTTGCCCGGCTCGAAGCGCTGACCAAAGATCACGACCGCTATATCTGCACCGAGGTGGGCCAGCATCAGATGTGGGCGGCGCAGTATCTCGGCTTTAACGATCCGAACCGCTGGATGACCTCTGGCGGGCTTGGCACCATGGGATACGGCTTTCCGGCCTCTATCGGCGTCCAGATCGCCCATCCCGAGGCGCTCGTGATCAATGTCGCGGGCGAGGCGTCTTGGCTGATGAACATGCAGGAAATGGGCACGGCGATGCAGTACCACCTGCCCGTCAAACAGTTCATCCTCAACAACGAGCGTTTGGGCATGGTCCGTCAATGGCAGGAATTGCTGCACGGAGAGCGCTACTCCTCAAGCTGGTCGGAATCCTTGCCCGATTTCGTAAAACTGGCCGAGGCCTTTGGGGCCAAGGGCATCCTGTGCAACGACCCTGCCGATCTTGATGACGCGATCATGGAAATGCTCAATTATGACGGGCCGGTGATTTTTGATTGCCTCGTGGAAAAGCATGAAAACTGCTTCCCGATGATCCCGTCCGGCGAGCCGCATAACAAGATGATTTTGGGTGAGGCCTCGACCAAGGACGCCATCAAAGAGGGCGGTGCCGTTCTGGTGTGATGGTGGGTTCACCCACCCTGCGCCCATCCCCTAGGGTGGGCGCCCCCCCAACAGCCGCCAAAGCCCGACAAGAAGGAACTGCATAATGTCCCCCCTGCAAATCAAAAAAGGCTCGTCCAAACACTCCGCCTATAACCTGCGCCCAACCTTTTCGGATGTGCAGGAAACCCATACTTTGGCGGTTCTGGTCGATAACGAACCCGGCGTTCTGGCCCGTGTCATCGGTCTTTTTTCCGGCCGAGGCTATAACATCGACAGCCTGACAGTGGCCGAGGTGGACCATACCGGCCACACGAGCCGCATAACCATCGTGACCACCGGCACGCCGCAGGTGATCGAACAGATCAAGGCGCAGCTTGGCCGCATCGTGCCCGTGCACAAGGTCAATGACCTTACCGTGGAAGGCCTCAGCGTCGAGCGCGAATTGGCGCTGCTCAAGGTCGAGGGCAGCGGCGACAAGCGCGTCGAGGCGCTGCGTCTGGCCGATATCTTCCGCGCCAATGCGGTGGACAGCACGCTCACCAGCTTTGTGTTTGAAATCACCGGCGCGCCTGAAAAAATCGACGCCTTCGCCGAGTTGATGCGTCCTCTGGGTCTGGTGGAAATGGCCCGCACCGGCGTGGCCGCCCTGCCGCGCGGTCTCTGACAGGGGCCACAATCGCAGGCTTGTCGCGGGATTGACGCGCCGCGTCGCAGATAGGCGCGTTCGGGGTTGGGGCTCTGGCAGAGTATGCGCCAGCCCCAACCCCGGAGACGCCAAATGCCCGCGCTGACTGATCTCACGAATGTCCGCACGCCCGTAGAGCAGGCCAACGGCCTGCCCAACGCCCATTACATCGACCCCGCCGTGTTTGAGGAAGAAAAGCATGCGCTTCTCTTCAGCCAATGGGCCGGGCTTGCCGTGGGGGCCGATGTGCCGGAACCGGGTGACGCCAAGCCGCTGGAATTTCTTGGCATGCCGCTCCTTCTTTTGCGCGACAAGGACGGTGAGGTCCGCGTTTTCCAGAACATCTGCCGCCATCGCGGCATGATCCTTGTCGAGGAACCACGCAAGATCGAGGGGGCCATCCGCTGCCCCTATCATTCGTGGTGCTATTCCACCAAGGGCGCATTGGTCTCTACCCCGCATGTCGGCGGACCGGGGCATAACACCCACGCCAGCATCAAGCGCGACGAGTTGGGCCTGACCGAGATTCGCAGCCATATCTGGCGCGATGTGGTCTGGATCAATGTCTCGGGCGATGCCCCCGCGTTCGAGGTGGCCATGGCCGATCTCATCGCCCGCTGGGGTGAATTCGATCTGCCGGTCTATCATGGCGGTGCTGACAGCCGCTTTACGCTTGAGGTGCAAACGAACTGGAAGCTCGCCGTCGAAAATTACTGTGAGAGCTATCACCTGCCTTGGGTCCATCCCGGTCTCAACAGCTATTCCCGGCTTGAAGATCATTACCACATCGAGAAACCGGGCGCGTATTCGGGTCAGGGCACCATGGTCTACCGCCAATTGACCAACGAGACCGGCCAGACCTTCCCTGATTTCGCCGAAGTGGGCGCGAAATGGAACGAACAGGCTGAATATGTCGCGGCCTACCCCAACGTTCTTTTGGGCGTGCACCGCGACCACGCCTTTGTCATCATACTAGAGCCGAAGGGCCCCGAGCGCACCGTCGAGCATATCCACCTCTATTACTCGGTTCCCAATGCCGATGGTGGGCTACGCCTGCGTAATACCCAGCTTTGGAAAACCGTGTTCGAAGAGGATATCTTTGTGGTTGAGGGCATGCAGCGCGGCCGCCACGCCCCCTATTTCGACGGAGGGCGTTTCTCTCCGGTGATGGATAGCCCCACGCATTGCTTTCACGATTGGGTCGCAGGCCGCGTCGAGGCACATCGCGCCATGGGCCGCGCGGCGGAATGACTGATCTCGACAGTGCGATGATCCGCGCCCATGCAACAGGCGACCGGGCAGCGCTGATCTCGCTCTATACGCAGGCGGCGGACCGGGCCAATACGCTTGATGCCGCCTGCTTTTTTCTCACCCATGCCTATATCTTCGCACTCGAAGCCGGGGCGCTCGAGGCCGCGCGTCTTCACGCCCGCCTTGTCGCCCATGGTCGCGAGGCATAGCGCGCCCACCCCGTTTCTTTATGGCTCAAATACTCCAGGGGGTCCGGGGGGCAGCGCCCCCCGCCTCGCAAATCAGCGTATAGAGATGCCATGTCGCATGGCCCAAGAGCGGCAGCGCAAAGAAAAGCCCCAGAAACGCAGGCAACATCGCCAGAAACGTCAGCCCCGCCACCAGCGCCGCCCAGACCAGCATTGGCAGTGGATTTTCGATCACCACCCGCAGGCTTGTCAGCATCGCGGTGACAAAATCAACCTCCCGGTCCAGCAACAGGGGCAGCGACACCACCGTCAGGCTATATAGCAACAGGGCAAAGACCGCGCCCACGCCTGTGCCCACCGCCAACATGCTCAGCCCCTCCGGCGTGAAATAGACCTCCAGCGAGCTTGAGACATTGGTCATGGTCGATAGCCCCAGGAACAGGGCGAAAATCATATGCGCCAGAAAGAACCAGAACAGGAACACCATGATGATGATGGCGCAGATCGAAGGCAATTGCCGCCGCCTCTGATGGGCGATGACGCCGAAAATCTCTGACGCCACCAGCGCCCGCCCCATGCTCAGCCGATGGCTCACCTCATAAAGCCCCACCGCCGCGAAAGGCCCCACCAAGGGAAAGCCCACGGCAGCGAAAATCAGCCAGTAACTCTTGCCCGTGGCCCATGTGATCCACGCGAGAATCAGCCCGATTCCCACATAAACCCCGGCAAAGATCACTGCAAAGCCCGGCGCGCGGCGCATATCCGCCCAGCCCCGGCGCAGCGCCTCTGCCAGCATGTCAAAACGGACATCGCCCATCTCCGGCACGCCCAGCGGCTTGACCTCGTTCTGCGGCATGGTGCGCTTCCTCCCTTTTCGGGGGAGCCTAGAGCAATTTCACGGCCAGAGGATAGGGCTTTTCTGTGCAGAGCCCGGTTGTGAATTGCAAAGCAGGTTACCGCGCCGCATCCGGGTTAAGCCGCAGCACCGCAAGATTGAGCATGCCCGCCACGCTGACCCATGTCAGATAGGGCACAAAGAGCAGCCCCGCGATCCAGTCCACCGACCAGAGCGCCACCAATGTGAGCGCCACCGAAGCCCAAAGCGCGCAGAGCACAATCAGCCCTAACCGCATCCGTTGCAGCCCGAAAAAGACCGGCGTCCAGAGCCCGTTCAGCGCGATTTGCAACGACCAGAGCGCCATAGCAATGCCGTTGTCGGGGCTTACCGCCACCCGCGCCCCCGCCGCCGCCATGCAGATATAAAGCGTGGTCCAAGCCACCGGAAACAACCAGTTGGGCGGCGTCCACCACGGCTTTTTCAGCCGGTCATACCAATCGCCCGGCGGAAACAGCCCGCCTGTCGAGCCTGCTGCGAAACAAGCCGCCAGAAAAATCCCGAAAATGAGCCATATCATGCGGTCTCTCTAACCCGCCCGACATCTCGGCTCAAGCCCGCTTCGCGCGCGACGTCCTGCGCTTTAAGACGCGCCAGCGCCTCATAGAGCGTATCGCTCCAATCGGCGGCGCGCGGTGCGTCCTGTGCCGCAGCACGCACCAGATATTCCGTCTCGGGCAGCGCCTTGGCATAGATCACGGGCGAGCCGGGCAGGATCACACTGCCCGCCGCCCGCAGCAGCGCCAGCATCAACCAGCCCAGTTTTTGCGTGCCATTGGTGCGCGCGCGGCGCGTGATACTGTCGTGGCCTGCGCCGCGCACCTGCGCGCCGATGCCCGCGTAGATATAGCGCGCGGCATAAATTCCGGGCCGCGCAGAAAGTGGCAGCACAGCAATCCCCGCCTCAGAGCGGGCATAAAGTGTGTCCGCCTCCATCAGCAGGCGGCGCACCATCCTTCGCACCTCGGCATCCGGGGCAGGTGCACGCAAGAAGGTCTCCGGCGTCATGCCAGCCTCAGACAGCCACTCGAGCGGCAGGTATAGCCGCCCTTCGCGCGCATCCTCGCCCACGTCTCGGGCGATATTGGTCAATTGCATCGCCACGCCCAGATCACAGGCCCGCGCCAGAGCATCGCGCTCGCGCATCCGCATGAGCACGCACATCATCGCCCCCACCGCAGAGGCGACCCGCGCCGAATAGGCCCGCAGCTCTGACAGGGTCTCGTAACGGCGCCCTTCGGCATCCCAAGCCAACCCTTCGAGCAGCGCTTCGGGCAAAGCACGTGGCATGTCAAACCCGTCTATGATCGCGGCAAAGGCACGATCAGCCGGCGCATTGCGGGGCCTGCCCGCATAGACCAAATCCAACCGTTCATGCAGCGACAGCACCGCCGCCGCCTTTTCGCGATTCTCATCCACCGCGTCATCCGCCAGACGGCAGAACGCGTAAAGCGCCAAGGCCGGATCACGCACCCGTCGCGGCAAGAGCTTGGAGGCGGCGTGAAAAGACCGCGACCCATGGCGGATCGCCTCGGTACAATGCGCCAGATCCTGCGGCGCGATCATGGCATCACCCCGACCGGCACCGCATCCGGCACCAGTTGCGCCAGAACTTCGGCGCTCGAAATCACCCCCGGCAATCCAGCACCGGGATGCGTGCCCGCGCCCACCAGAAAGAGGCCCCGCACCTCTTCGCTGACATTATGAGGCCTAAACCACGCGCTTTGCAGGATGCGTGGCTCGATAGAGAAGCCAGCGCCATGCGGGCTAAGATATCGGTCGCGGAATGTCTCGGGCGTGAACACCTCAGAGGCAGACAGATGCGCCCCAAGCCCCGGAAGCAACTGATCCTCCAGCACCTTTTGCACCTTTTGGCGATAGGGCTCGGCCTCGGCCGCCCAATCCACGGGGTTTGAATGGCCCAGATGCGGCACCGGGCTGAGCGCATAAAACGTATCGCCACCTTCGGGCGCCACACCCGGATCGGTCACAGAGGGGCGGTGCACATAAAGGCTCATGTCATCGGCCAGAACGCCGCGCCGAAAGATGTCGCGCACCAGCCCCTTGTATCGGGGACCGTTGAGAATGGTGTGATGGCCTGCATCGGGCCACATCTCCCGCGTGCCTGTCGTGCCGAAATACCAGACGAACAGGCTCATCGACCAGCGCGACCGCTTCAGTCGCGCCGTCGTCCAGCGCCGCTTTTTGTGATTGCGCAAAAGATGGTCATAGGTATGGCCCGCATCGGCGTTAGAGATCACGATATCGGCGCTGATCCCCTCGCCGCCACTCAGGCGCACCCCCGTGGCCCGGCCCTCTTTGATAACGATTTCATCAACCTCGGCCCCCTGCCGGATGACCCCGCCCTGTCCCTCGATCACGCCCACCATGGCGCGGGCGATCGCATCGACGCCACCGATGGCATAATGCACGCCAAAAGCCGCTTCGAGATGGCTCACAAGCGCATACATCGACGTTACGTTGAACGGATCACCTCCGATGAACAGCGGATGAAACGACAGCGCCATACGCAGGCGTTCGTCTTTCATCCGCCCCGCCGCATGGGCATAGACTGACCGATCCGCCCGCAACCATGCGAACTTTGGCAGGACCTTGATCAGATCGCCCAAGCGATGCATGGATCTGCGCCCCAGGTCCTCGAACCCGAACCAATACCGCGCCTCGCTATCCTTGACGAAGCGGTCATAGCCCGCCAGATCACCCGGCGAGAGCCGAGAGACCTCGGCGCGCATGGCATCGCGGTCCTGCCGCGCGGTAAAGGTGCTGCCATCCGGCCAGCGAATTTCATAGAACGGATCAAGGGCGCGCAGATCGACATCTGTGTCAAAATCCCGCCCACAGGCGGCCCAGAGTTCGCGAAAGAGTTGCGGCACGGTCACGATGGTCGGCCCAAGATCAAACCTGTGCCCGTCCTTGGTGATACTAGAGCCGCGCCCCCCGGGGCTATCCAGACGATCCAGAACCGTGACCCGGTATCCCTTGGCCCCAAGCCGCATGGCCGAGGCCAGACCGCCCAACCCTGCCCCAATGACCAGCGCATGCGGGGCATCGGCGCGTGTGGCCTGTTCAATCAGGCGCGGATCGACTCTTGTCAACATAGGTTTAGACTACAGGTGTCTAGTTTAATTGACAATCCTTTCTCGCACCTCTTTTCTTGGGGTCAAAACCATGTCAAACTTGCCTTACAGCCCCTCAAGGAGCGGTGCCATTCAAACCGTCAGCCTCAGCTTCTTTCGCTTTTCCCGCGGCATTGACCGGCTCTGGGCGCTGACGATGATGGGCGCTGCGCGCTTCATGCTGCCGGGCGTGCCGGGTATCGGCTTTTGGAAATTGCTGGGATCGGGCACGGGCGAGGGGTTCACCCCCATTCCCAACACCGGTGTCTATGCGATTCTCGCGGTCTGGCCCGATGCCGCCACAGCCCGAGCGCAGACCAAGGGCGCAGGCGTCTTTCGCCGCTATCTCGCGCGCGCCAGCGAAAGCTGGACGCTCTTTCTCTCCCCCACTTCGGTGCGCGGGCAATGGGCCGGTGATACGCCGTTCGAGATCACCACGCCCGTAGAGAAAGGCCCCCTTGCCGCGCTGACACGCGCCTCTGTGCGCCCGCGCAAGGCCTTGAAATTCTGGCGGCGCGTGCCCGATATCAGCGCCGTGATCGGTGCCGACCCCAACGTCGCCTTCAAGATCGGCGTAGGAGAGGTGCCTCTCCTGCATCAGGTGACATTCTCGATCTGGCCCGACAGCCAAAGCATGGCAGACTTCGCCCGCCGCGATGGCCCACATGCCCGCGCCATCGCCGCCGTGCGCGACGGCGATTGGTTTCGCGAAGAGCTTTATGCCCGGTTTCGCGTGATTGGCGAACGGGGTACATGGGGCGGGACGAGCCCACTCGAGCATATCAAGGAAGAACAATGACCGCAGCCTTTCCGTTTTCCGCCATCGTCGGTCAGGACGACATGAAACGCGCCATGATCCTTACGGCGATCGAGCCGGGGCTTGGCGGCGTGCTGGTCTTTGGTGACCGGGGCACCGGCAAATCCACGGCTGTGCGCGCTCTGGCCGCGCTCTTGCCGCCCATCCGCATGATTGACGGCAGCCCGATCAACGCCGAACGCCCCGAGGATACGCCCGACTGGTCCACCGCCCCCTTGGGCGAGATGGTCGAGCGTCCAACCCCGGTGGTCGATCTGCCCTTGGGCGTGACCGAGGATCGGGTGACCGGCGCGCTCGATATCGAGCGGGCGCTGACCTTGGGTGAAAAGGCCTTTCAACCCGGTCTTTTGGCCCGCGCCAATCGCGGCTATCTCTATATAGACGAGGTGAACCTGCTTGAGGATCACATCGTCGACCTGCTGCTCGACGTGGCCCAATCCGGCGAAAACGTGGTGGAGCGTGAGGGTCTCTCGATCCGCCATGCGGCGCGTTTTGTGCTTGTGGGCTCTGGCAATCCCGAAGAGGGCGAGTTGCGCCCACAGCTTCTGGATCGTTTCGGCCTTTCGGTCGAGGTGCGCTCGCCCCAGAACATCGAGGAGCGCATCGAGGTCATTCGCCGCCGCGACGCCTATGAACGCGACACCGAGGCCTTCATGGTGACATGGCAGGCCGAGGATGCCTTGATCCGCGACCGGATTCTGGCGGCGCGCAGCGCGCTGCGAACCGTTCAATCCCCCGACGAGGTCTTGCGCGACTGCGCGACGCTCTGCATCGCCATCGGCGCGGATGGGCTGCGCGGCGAGCTGACCCTGCTGCGCGCCGCGCGTGCGCTTGCGGCCTATGAGGGCGATGCCGCTTTGACCCGCGCACATCTTACCCAGGTCGCGCCGCTCGCGCTCAGCCACCGGCTACGCCGCGATCCATTGGACGAGGCGGGCAGCGCCACTCGCATTGCCCGCGCCATGGTCGAGGTCTGGGGATGACGCCCAGCCCCGCATGGGCGCGCGCCCTGCGGGCGCTCACCCTTTTGGCGATTGATCCTGAGGGGCTGCGCGGGCTGACGCTGCGCGCCCGTGCCGGTCCGGTACGGCAGGCGTTCGATACGGCGCTCGGGCGTTTGCCCGGCCCCGCCCGGCGCATCCACCCCGATCTTAGCGATACGCAGCTTTTTGGCGGCGCGGATATTGCCGCCACTCTCGCCGCCGGGCACCTGATCCACAGCGCTGGACTGGCCGATAACCCGGCGCGCCTGATCCTGACCATGGCCGAACGCACACCGCCCGCCCTTGCCGCCCGGCTGGCACAACTTCTGGATCAAAGCCCGGACCATACGCTCGTTCTGTTTGACGAGGGGATCGACGCCGAGGAAACCGCCCCGCAAACCCTCTGCGAACGGCTGGCGCTGCATGTGACACTCGACGACATCCGCCATGACGCGGCCCCTGCCCTCATGCCCGCCGCCGCCGATCTGGCAGAGGCCCGCGCGCGGCTTGGCGGCGTTACCCACACGCCCGAGGATATCGCCACGCTCACCGCGCTGGCCGCCAGTTTCGGCATCGACAGCCTGCGCGCGCCTTGGCTTGCCCTGCGCGCCGCCCGCGCGCTGGCCGCATCAGAGGCCCATCCACAGGTCACGCAGGATGATCTGCGCGAGGCAGCAGAGCTCGTCTATCCCGCGCGCGCCACGCAACTGCCGCAAGATCCAGAACCAGAACAACCCGACACACCGCCCGAACCCGAAGATCAAAGCCAAAGCGAAACACCCGACATCCCCGATGACTTGCTCATCGCTGCGGTGGCAGCCCTTTTGCCCCCCGCGCTGCTGGATCAACTGGCCCAACGCGGTGCCGCGCGGCGTGCGGCAGGCTCGGGTGCCGGTGCCCGGCGCAAGGCGCATCAACGCGGTCGGCCCCTACCTGCACGGCAAGGTGCACCGGATGGGCGCGGGCGCATTGATCTCATTGCGACGCTGCGCGCCGCAGCCCCGTGGCAGCCGCTGCGCCGCCGCACCCGCCCCGATGCACCGGGCGTGATCATCCATGCCGCTGACATCCACCTCAAGCGCTATGAGGATCGCGCCGACCGATTGGTGATCTTCGCCGTTGACGCCTCTGGCTCTTCGGCGCTGGCACGGCTGGCCGAGGCCAAGGGCGCGGTTGAGCTCTTGCTGGCCGAGGCCTATTCCCGGCGCGACCAAGTGGCGCTGATCGCGTTTCGCGGCATGGGGGCCGACCTCATTCTGCCACCCACCCGCGCGCTGGTGCAGGCCAAGCGGCGTCTGGGCAGCTTGCCCGGGGGTGGCGGCACGCCGCTTGCGGCGGCTCTTGGCGCGGCGCTCACCCTTGCTCGCCAGTCCGAGGCGCATGGGCTAAGCCCAACGCTTGCCCTGCTGACGGATGCCCGCGCCAACATTACGCTCGACGGGCGCGGTGACCGCGCCGAGGCGGCCAAAGACACCAGCACGATGGCGCGGCTCTGGCGCGCGCAGGGCCTGCCCGCCATCGTGATTGACATTTCCGCCCGTCCGGGGCCAGAGCCCGCCCATCTCGCGGCGGAAATGAACGCCCGCCACCTGCCCTTGCCGCGCGCCGATGCCCGGCGAATTTCGACGGCTGTCACCTCAGCCCTCGGGGTCTAGGCGATGGACTGGCAGCGCGATCTGGCGACTTGGCCGCTCAATGCCCAGTCGCGCCGCATTCACCATCCCCCCCACCAATGGCATCTGCAGGAAATGGGCAACGGTCCTCTTGCCCTTTTGCTGCACGGGGCGGGGGCCTCGACCCATAGTTGGCGCGATCTGATGCCGCTTTTGGCCCAGAGCCACCGCGTGATTGCGCTGGATCTTCCCGGTCAGGGGTTCTCGCGCGCGGGAAACCGGCGGCGTCTGGGCCTGCCCGGCATGGCCGGGGATATCGCGGCGCTTTGCCAGTCGGAGGGGTGGCACCCCGATCTGATCCTCGGTCATTCCGCAGGCGGGGCCATCGCGCTGGAACTCGCCACGCGGCTGAGGACGCCCACAGACCAGCCGCCCGATATTGCCTGCGTCAACGCGGCCCTTGGCCCGTTCGAGGGGGTGGCGGGCTGGCTCTTTCCGGTTCTCGCCAAGGTTCTGGCGCTCAATCCGCTGACGCCCACGCTCTTTACCCTTGGCACCGACAAACTCACCCGCGCCCGCCGCCTGATCGAGAGCACCGGATCGCGCCTCACGCCCGAGGGGCTGATGCTCTATGCGCGGCTGATCGGGGACCGTGCGCATGTCGATGGCACCTTGCAAATGATGGCACAATGGGATGTGGCCCCGCTCTTGAACCGGCTGGGCACGATCCCCAATCGCTGCCTCTTGATCACCGGCACCGTCGATCTGGCGGTGCCGCCCGAAATCTCTGCCCGCGCCGCCGCCCAGATGCCGCGGGCGCGCACGCTGTCTTTGGATGGCCTTGGCCATGTGGCCCAAGAAGAGGATGCCGCGCGCGTCCTGGCCGCAATCCTTGATCCGAGCAACTGGCCCGACTGATGCGCTTCGGGTTTACGGTGAAACACCGAAACGGCGTTGCTGTTTGATTTGGCGCGATGTCCTACAGGGAAAGCCTGTCAACTTTCTCTGAAACTGCGTTAAGCGCTCAGGCGATGCCATGCGCCGGGGCCGCGCGTGGCAATGGGCTTTCGTGAAACCGCGCACAGCCCCGACCCCGCCCCTTGGCCGCATAGAGCGCCAGATCGGCATCGGCCATCATCCGCACGGGTTCGGGGCTGTCATAGGCACAGCTAAGCGTGATGCCGATACTGCCGGAAATCCGACAGTGCTGCGCGCGATAGGGAACCGGCTCTTCCAGCCGGGCAATCATCCGAGCTGCCAAATCGCCCACGGGTGCCCGCTCTGTCATGCCAAGCAGCAGGATGACGAATTCATCGCCCCCCACCCGCGCGATCAAATCATCGCTGCGCACCTCGTCGCGCAGGCGCCGCGCCACCTCTTGCAGCACATGATCGCCCGCCGCATGGCCCAATGTGTCATTCACCTGTTTGAAAAAATCGAGATCGAGATGCAGCAGCGCGAAATCCTGCTCACTCTGCATCAACCGATCCAACACATGGTCAAGGGCGCGGCGGTTCCGCAGCCCCGTCAACATATCCGTAAACGCCTGCTCTTCCGCGGCAATGCGTGCGCCCTGCAAGCGCAGGTTCAGCTTGCGCGAGGCGTCCATCGCGGCGGATTTTGCCTCGATCAAATAGAGCATCTCGGTCGTCAGATCCGTCGCCGCAAAGTCAGCGCCGGTCAGGTCAAAGTCGCGCACCGCCTCGACCACGGAAATCCCGAACGAGAGATTCACCACCGCCCCGCCCCCCGGTAATGGCAAAAGCACGCCCTTGAGCGCCGTATGGGGGGGAGCACGCAAGCGCAGCCGAAGCCGCGCCCCGGCGCAGGCCAGAAGATCCGCCATATTCCCCGCCTGATGCGGGCGGCGCAGTTCGATCAGATCCAGAAACCGCATGCCCTGCAGCGCGCGCGCACCAAAGAGCTTGGCGAAGGTTGGCCCCGCCTGCACCAGATGGCCCTCGGCGTCCAGAACCGCATGCATCGGGCAAAGCCCCGCAAGCAGCGCCAAAAGCCCCCTGTCCTGAACAGTCATGCCGCGCTTTCCCCAAGCCCCAGAGCAAAGGCCCGCCCATGCGCGAACCCCTCATCCAACAAACGCACCTCAATGATCTCATAGTCCGCGCCATCCCCCTGATGCTCGACCAGCGCAAGCGCGCCATAGTCATCCGCCATGGCGCGCAAAAGCCCGACCACCACCGGGCCAAGCCGCAGATCATGCCCCTTGGGCAGCCCCACATGCAGAGCATAAACCCCCGCCCCCCGGTCTTGTAATTCCAGCGCAGGCAGCCCCAGATCGGCGACTGCAAGGCGCGCGCGCTCTGGCAGATCATCAAGAGAATGCAGAAACTCCACATAATCCACCCCCCCAAAGCGCAACAGACGGCGCAGCGCCTCGGTCGCGGGGTGCGAGACCAGATAGGTACCGATATCCTCAAGCAGATCGTCACGCCCGCGCGCCAATCGCGCGCCAACCGCGGTCAACACCTCTTCGGTGATGCGCGCCTCGTAGACCATCATCGCTTCAAACTCGGTAAAACCCAGGTTCAATCGTTGAATCGTGCCAATCCAGACATCGCGCCCATAGGTATCCCTGACAAATCGCTCAATCGCGCGGTTGACCAGCCCGTGCATGGCACCCTCCTCTCAGATGCCTGCATCCTGACAGCCAAGGGTTAAGGCCCCCTGAACATCTAAAATCTTCACTATATTGCAGCCCCTATCGCGCCCTTGTCATCGCAGAGCGCTGCGGCTACATCTGGGGCATCCGTTGGGGTGCCCCTTGGGGCTGAGAGGTCTTGCACCAACCCATCGAACCTGATCCGGCTCGCACCGGCGGAGGGAACGGAAACCGCGCAGCGGCGCGCCATCCCCCTGCCCGCGAGCCCTGTTTGAAGAGGCCGCGCATGACCGCCCCGCCCAGTCTGACCCTTGATGGCCACGCCCGGATTGGCGCTGTCCCGGTATTTGGCCCACTGCGGCTGACCTTGTCCGCCGGGCGTATCACCTGCCTGCTCGGCCCTTCGGGCGTGGGCAAAACCACGGTGCTGCGCCTGATCGCCGGGGTGGATGAGGTGACAGAGTTTACCGGCACGATCACAGCCTCTGATGGCGGGCCACTGTCAGGGCGCATGGCGCTGATGGCACAGGGCGACATGCTGATGCCGTGGCTCGATGTGCTGGGCAATGTAACGCTTGGGGCGCGGCTGCGCGGGATGCCGCGCGACGTGGCGCGCGCGCGCGAGATGCTGGCGCGGGTCGGTCTGGCCGACCATGCAGACAAGCGGCCTCATGCGCTCTCGGGGGGGCAGAAACAGCGCGTGGCACTGGCCCGCACGTTGATGGAGGACCGCCCCATCGTTTTGCTGGACGAGCCGTTTTCGGCCCTCGATGCCCGCACCCGCGCGCAGATGCAGGATCTTTCGGCCACACATCTGGCAGGACGCACAGTCCTGATGGTCACACATGACCCGGCTGAGGCCGCGCGCATGGGCCATGCCATCCACATCCTGACCGAAACCGGGCTAGAGGATGTGACCCCGCCCGCAGCCCCGGTGCCACGCGCCGTGGATGACCCCGAAACTCTCGCGGCGCAGGGCCGTCTTTTGGCCCGCCTGCGCGCCCCCGCCTGACAGGAGAAAAAGATGCGCCCCACCGAACACCTCAAATCCCTTGTGGCCACCGATTGGCAGGCCGCCACCCGGCATCCCTTCACCGATCAGCTTGCGGCGGGCACGTTGCCCAAGGCCCGCATGCTCGCCTATCTGCAACAGGATTACCTCTTTATCGAAGATTTCGTGCGGCTTCTGGCCTCTGCCATCGCCCATGCGCCCAGCCTGCCCGATGCGATCCCGGCGGCACAGTTTCTCGGGCTGATCTCGGGGCCGGAGAATACCTATTTCCTGCGCGCAATCGCGGCGCTTGGCGGAACAACAGAGCCACCTGCAACGCCCCATCCGATCACAGCCGAATTTCAGGCACTGATGCGCGCGGCGGCAAAATCAGGCAGCTATGCGCAGATGATTGCGGTCCTCAGCGTGGCCGAATGGACCTATCTGGATTGGGCCAGCCCGCATGCGAACCGCGCCGCAGACTTGCCTTTCTGGTTCGGGGAATGGATCACCCTGCACAGCGGGCCGGGGTTCGAGGGGGTTGTGACCTATCTGCGCGGTCAGCTTGATCAGGTCTGGCCCAGCCTCACCCCCGAGGATCAAGCCGCCGCGCAATCCGCCTTTGTTACGGCAACACGTCTCGAACGCGCCTTCTTTGACGCGGCCCTTGCCGGATACCCCGCCGCATGAGCCGCCTTGTCACCATCGCAAGTTCGACAGCCCTTGCACTCGTGCTTTGGCAGGCGCTGGTGACGCTCGCGGCGCTGCCGCCCTTCATTCTGCCCGGGCCGGGCCGCGTGGCGGAAACCCTCTGGGCCAGCCGCGCGCTGATTGCCCATCATGCCACCATAACGGCGGCAGAGGTATTGATCGGTCTGGCCTTGGGCGCGATCTTGGGCGGTCTTTCGGCGATTGGTCTGGCCTCTTCGCCCATGGCGCGCCGGCTTATCCGCCCGATCATGGTATTCTCCCAAGCGATCCCGGTCTTTGCCCTCGCGCCCATCCTCACGCTCTGGTTGGGCTATGGCCTCTGGTCCAAGGTCGCTATGGCGCTCCTCATCATCTATTTCCCGGTCACATCGGCCTTTTTTGACGCGCTGATGCGCACGCCGCCGCAGTGGCTCGACCTCGCGCGCGTCATGGGGGCGAACCGCGCGCGGCTCATGTGGCATATCCGCGTGCCCGCAGCCCTGCCGGGCTTTGCCTCGGGTCTGCGCCTCGCGGCCGTCTATGCCCCCATCGGGGCGATCATCGGCGAATGGGTGGGGGCCTCCAAGGGGCTGGGCTATCTCATGCTGCTGGCCAATGGCCGCGCCAAGATCGACCTCATGTTCGCGGCCCTCATCGTGCTGGCAGTGCTGACGCTTTGCCTGCACGCCGGGGTGGACCGTGGGTGTCAAAAGTGGCTGGATGGCAAGGCGGTGGGGTGAAGGCGGGGCTCTGCGTAGGGTGATGCAGTGTCAGTTTGGGGGTCGCTTTGCGCTCATTGCTTGCGGTTGGGAATAAGCTACGATGTGAGCCGAACTTGTGGATCTGGGATGCCGCTTGATGTCACGAACTCTGGGTCCGATACTTAACCCTATGGCACCAGAGGCCATGACCATAACGCTAAGTCGCAGAGCTTTTCTAAGTGAGTTGCTCAATGCCGCTTTGCTGTCGCTACCGCTACCGATGGTTAGCCTGGCTGGCGTCTATTTCTAATTTCACAACAGGGATGTTAACCTGATTGGCCTCGGTGTCAGCGTGGTTACCATTTCTGCACTGACGGGCGTTCCTTTGATTTTCTACGCGTCGCTTAGGCTAAACGCTGCGACCCTAGCAAGGGAGCGGGTATACTCAGGTGTACCAGGTCAACTGATACACAAGCCACTCGAAGGGCCGCTCCTGCTACGGCGCTCTATGGTGGCGGGCTCGGTCAAATCTCGCGCTCTTGCGATGTTCTCCGGGTGCATTGGTTTTGGCCTAGAGTTCCTGCTCATGTCGTACCTGACGGGCGGCGGCGGGTTCTTTGTTCTTTATGCTCTGACTGGCGCGATGCTCGCCGTTCAAGCGATAATAGCTGCAAAACTCATTCGGTGAACGGGAACTGCGTTCCGCCCATCGCGCGCCCAGAAAGCAATCCCAAACCCCATCTTCTTCTTGGTCCAAATACTCCTTCCCGCCTCTGGCCCCGCACTCACCCGCCAGACGTGTGCGCCATGAAAAAGATCGCCTCCTGCCCCAAATCCATCCGGATTGCCATCCTAGGCTTGGGCCATGAGCACCTTGCCCCCGACCCGCCTTACGCCTGCGCCGCGCCTCTCGGCCTTTGTCGATGCCGAGAATATTCCCGTGACGCACGCTCGGACCATCCTCGATCTGGCCCGCCGCTACGGTGACCCCGACCTGCTGCGCGCCTATGGCAATGTTGGTCTTCTGCCGGACTGGGACAAGCTGCCCGGCTTTCAGTTCATCCACTCCGGTTGCGGCAAGAATGCAACCGACATGCTGATCTGCGTGGACGCGATGGAGCGCGCGCTCTCGGATCAATGCGCAGCGGTGCTCTTGGTCAGTTCGGATCAGGATTTCACCCATCTTGCCACCCGTTTGCGCGGCTATGGGCTGACCGTGATTGGGGCCGGAGAGGCCAAGACATCCGAGCGGTTCCGCGCGGCCTGTTCCGTGTTTGAAGAGTTGGAAGGGTGTCGCGAGTCGGAGAATCCGACCATCTTTGATGAGACAGATGCGCGCATTTACAGGATTATAAAACGTGACAGCAAGCAAGGCAAAGGCGTCGCTGTAACCCATCTCTCAAATCAAATGAGAACCGAGCATCAATTCTGCATTTCGAAGCATCCGGATAAGACGTGGAAAAAATATCTCAGTAACCGCAAGGCTATTTACGATGTGACCCTCAATGATGGACTTAACATGGTCCGCTACAGGCCCGAAGCGTTCAGGCTCGCAACCGCCTGAACCAAGTCGGCTGTCATCAAGAAGGTTCACCACCTTTTATTCTGACCTGCCCTTTACCATAATCACCCCTGCGCGGAACAAGGCATGCCACGCGCCGCCGCGTCAATCGCTGGGCCGTCCGTCGCACCGAAGGTGCGCCGCTTTACATCGGCACGCCTTTTGCGTGACGGCCTAGCGACCGCACGGCCTTTCACTTGAGATTAACACCCCCTCAGAAATCCGTCGGCGCCCCACCCTCAGCCTTACGCCGCGCCACGAAATCTGCCAGTTCCTCGCGCACCGCGTCCTCCATCGGGGGGGCCTCGAACCCGGCGATGATGTCCTGAAACACCTGATGCGCGCGCGCCGGGGTCCAGACTGCACCTGCCGCCTCCCATGCCTCGTAATTGCGCCAATCACTCAGGAAGGGTTGATAGAACGCCGTCGTATAGCGGTCCTGCGTGTGCTGGATGCCAAAGAAATGCCCCTTGTCTCCCACCTCTCGGATCGCCTCGATTGCGATATCGTCAGGTCCGGTGGCGGTCAGCATCGGGTCCATATAGCGCTGAATTTGCTGCAAAATTTCGCAGTCCATGATGAATTTCTCAGGGCTTGCAATCAGCCCACCCTCGAGCCAACCGGCCGCATGATAGACCATATGCGCCCCCGCCTGCACCGCCGACCAGAGACTGTTTGACGTCTCCCACATCGCCTGCCCATCGGGCACATTGGCGGCGCAGACGCCAGAGGCACGCATCGGCAGCTTGTAGAACCGTGCCAATTGCCCGGTCATCTGTGTCGCGCGCATATATTCGGGCGTGCCAAAGGCAGGTGCCCCGGATTTCATGTCGACATTGCTGGTGAAGGTGCCAATCGCACAGGGCGCGCCGGGGCGGATAATCTGCGCGAGAACCACCGCGCAAAGCGCTTCTGCGATCGACTGCGCCACCGCCCCCGCCATCGTCACCGGCGCCATGGCCCCGGCCAAGGTGAATGGCGTCACCACCAGCCCTTGACCGCGCCGCGCCAGACGCATCCAGCCATCCAGCATCGGATAGTCATGCTTCAAAGGAGAGGTCGAGTTGATGTTGGTATACATCCGCGGGCTGGCCTCGAATTCCTCGTGGGTCAGCCCCCCCGCGATGCGCACCATTTCCATCACATCATCGACCCGCTCTGCGCCCAAGCTATAGGCGTGCATCGCCTTGTCGGTGAGCGTCAGCTTGTCATAGAGCACATCAAGATGCCGGACGCTGGCATGAATATCCTGCGGTTCCACCGGGTAGCCGCCTGCAAAGTGGATACAGTTGAAATACTGCGTCAGTTTCAACAGGTTCTGGCACATCTCTCGCGTGCCCGCGACCTTGCGCCCGATCTTCATATCCCAATAACTCGGCGGTGAAGACACATTGCCGAAATTCAGATGATGGCCGCCCATGGTAATCGTGCGGTCGGGATTGCGCGGCGTGATGGTCCAGCTTTCCGGGGCCCTGCCAATGATCTCCATGACGAAATCTCGGCCCATGCGGACACTCTCGCCATTGATCTTGCAGCCGCCAGAGGCGCGCAGGATTGCCACCGCTTCGGGGTTGAGAAACTCGATCCCGATCTCTTCGAGGATCCGCATCGCGCCATCGTGGATGGCCAGAACACCCGCATCCGTCAATGGCTCTGTCGGGCGGTCCCGGTTGATGGGCGGGTTCCACGGCATCTGTTCGATCACGGCACTGCCGCGCCGGGCAACCCCGCCTGCGCGCCCGCCACTGCGTGTCCTGCGTTTGAGATCTTCGGCCATCTGATGCCCCTCCGGTGCTCGTTTGAGCTAACGAAACACCGCTCAGGGCAGCCTCACATGCCGCTTAGCGACGTATCCTGTCGTTTTTGCTTTTCACGGATCACGATTGCAGCGCCATGCGCCGCCGTCCCGTCTGCCAGAGGTAAATCGCCAGGCTCACCACCACAATCGTACCGCCCAAAAGCATCATCGGTGTGGGCCCCTCACCCGTGCCCAGCCAGACCCAGAGCGGACCCATCACCGTTTCAAGCAAGAGCAACAGGCTCACATTCGAGGCATGGGTATAGCGCGACGCGAGCGAGAGCGAAAAGAACGACACCGGCAGGATCACAAGCCCACAAATCGCAATGGCCCACACTTCGCCCTGCATCATCGCGGCAGGTCCGGTCACGATCACGCCCGTGGCCCCCGCCAGAACCGCCCCCAACCCGATCACCAATAGGATCGGAACCTGCGGTTGCGCCCGCAGGATCACAAAGTTAAGCGCCAGCACCATCGCCACGCCCAATCCCGCAAGGGCCCCCCAAAGGGCGGCGCGGTCCAGCGTGACATCGCCGTGACCTCCGCCAAAGACCGCAAGCGCAATACCTCCCATCACAACGGCAATGGTGATCCATGTGGCCAAGCGCGTCGGCTCTCCGATGATCAGCCGGGCAAAAATCGCGGCAAAGACCGGCACCGTCGCCACGGCAAAGAGCACGACAGCAACCGGCGCATTGGCGATGCCAAGACTGAAAAGCGTTGCATTGGCATATTGGCACACAACGATACCAATCGCGTAACCACTGGCCAGAATGCTCAGGTCGCGCAGCCGGTGCTTGGAGGTCAGAGCCCAGAGGATCAGAAACACCAGCCCCATGAGCAACCCGCGCCAGCCGACCATCTGATAGCCGCCCATGCCCGACCACCGCATGAAAAGCGCATCCGGCGTCAGCATCAGCGCGCCGAACGTCGCCAGCGCCAGCCCAAACAGCGGGTGTTGCCTCATGCGGTCAGCCAAGCCGGGATATGCCCGATGTCGGGCAGGACGATATCAGCCAGCGGTTCAAGATCGCTGCAAGTGGCGGTGCCGGTCAGAACGCCCACGCATTGCATCCCCGCCGCACGCCCTGCCACAAGGTCATGTGTGCTGTCCCCCACCATGACCACACGAGCAGGCTCTAGCGCCATGGCGCGCGCAAAGGCCAAAAGCGGCCCTGGCGCGGGCTTGGCCCCATAGCCGGAATCAAACCCGGCGATAAAATCGAAATGCCCAAGCACACCGGCCGCCCCCAAGTGCGCGCGCGCGCCGTATTCCGTGTCATTGGTCATCACGCCCAGCCTTAACCCCCTCGCCGCAAGCCCTTCGAGATAGGGCGCGAGCGGCACCGCCGGGGCCAGAGGGGCCGAGCCTGAGGACATCATCAGATGTTCTTCTATTTCTTCTATGGCGCGGCCCGGCAAGGCCCGCCCAAGACATTCGGCCGCCTCACGGTTGGTGCCCGCGATGATCGGACTTGTGGGATGAAAGCGCCGCGCCACCAAATCATAATGCGCCTCATCCGCCATTCGCGCCATGACATCGGCTTTGCCCGCCGAGAGATCAGAAATCACCCCATGGGCCCAGACGCTCCAGGTGGCGTGGAAATCAAACAGCGTGCCGTCCTTGTCAAAGAGAATTCCGTCAGCCCTGCTCATGTCCAGCTCATCTGCGCCCCGCCCGGCAGCGCCGCGCGCGCCATCATCGGCGTTTCGTATTTCAACCCCTGCGCATCGCAGAAGCCTACGATCCATGCGTCATCCATCATCAGGAAATCCAGGACGGCCCCCAGAAATTCGGGTTCCGTGGCACGCGCGCGCACATCCTGTTCCGAGGCCCCCGTCGCCCCCAAGAACACTGGCAAAAGATCATCTTGCGTCGCAAGCCAGCCCAGCGCCTGCAAGGCAATCGTTTCGGCGGTTTCCTGCTGCATCGTGATCCCGGTTAATTTCTGGAAAGGTTTTCTTAACCTCTGCCATGGATAGTGAACCAATCGTAAAGGGCAAGAGCAAAGGCGTCGCGTCCATGTCAGGAAAAATTCTGATCGTCGACGATCTTGCAACCAACAGGATCGTGTTGAAGGTCAAATTATGCAGCGCACATTACGAGGTCGTGCAGGCGGCGTCGGCAAAAGAAGGTTTGCGCCTTGCTGCCGTCGAGCGGCCCGATCTCATTCTGGCCAATGCGCAGCTGCCTGATGCCACTGCGGCAGACTTCGTCAAATCCCTGCGCCGCTCGGATGAAACAAGGTCCACGCCGATCATGATTCTCCAGATGACGCACTGTCCGGCAGAACGTCGCCTAGCCCTCAGCGCCGGGGCGGATGACGTCCTGAGCAAGCCCGTGCCCGAAACGCTGCTTTTGGCCCGCCTGCGCAATCTGCTGCGTCAGCATCATGGTGAACAGGAACTCAGCCTGCAAATCGGCAGCACGCAGGCTTTGGGCTTTGCCGAGGCCCCTCCGGGCTTTGACGCGCCCGGTCGCATCGGCATCATCGCGCGTACCCGCGCCGGGGCCTTTGGCCTGCAAACTCTGCTCGCGCGCCATTCACCCCATGTGACGTCCGTTATCGACGCAGACCGCGCCCTTTCGTTCTCAGATGCCCCACAGCAGGCCGATGTCTATTTGCTGCAAATCACCGGTGCCGAGGCCGAAGAGGGCCTGCGCCTTCTGGCTGACCTCAAGGCCGCCCCGCGCAGCCGTGCCCGCCCGATCATCGCGCTTGTAGAGGCCGATGCCGCAGCCCTTGGCGTGACCCTGCTCGACATGGGCGCGGATGACGTGATCACAGGCCCTCCCGACGCACGAGAGCTGATTTTGCGCCTCTCCGCACAGCTGCGCCGCAAACGGCGCGGCGAACGACTGCGCAGAGCATTGCGCGACGGGCTGAATGCGGCCATGCTCGATCCGCTGACCGGAGCGCATAACCGACGCTTTGCCCTACCGTTCCTGCAAAAGCTGATCGAAACCAGTCAGCTTTCGGGCGAAAGCTTTGCCGTCATGTTGGCCGATCTCGATTTTTTCAAACAGGTCAACGATCGCCACGGACACGCGGCCGGTGACCGGGTGCTCTGCGAGGTCACGCACCATCTGCGCGCGCATTTGCGTGAAGGCGACATGCTTGCCCGGATCGGTGGCGAAGAGTTTTTGATCGTGACCCCGGCCACCAGCCGCAGGCGCGCCCAACGCACCGCCGACCGGCTCTGCGCCATGATCGCGCAGACTCCAATTCCGTTGGCCAGTGGCCTTGCCCCACTGCATGTGACCATCTCAATCGGTGTGACCATGGCAACACCTGCGCCCACCCGTCCGGCGGCAAGCGTCGGGCAATTGTTGGAAGAGGCGGATCGCGCGCTCTATGCGGCCAAGGCGCAGGGGCGCAACATGGTCACATTCTGCGCCCGCTCTGCCGCGTAGTCACCGCTCTTTCCCCAGCCGAAAGGCGCGCGGCGACTGCCCCCACGCCTCGACAAAGGCGCGGCTAAAGGCGCTGCGGCTGGCAAATCCCACCATCTGCGCCACCCGCTTGACCGGCACGCGCTGATCCACCAAGAGCTGCGCCGCGCGCGCCAACCGCAGCGCGCGTAGAAAACCCATCGGCCCCTGCCCATAGGCCGCCTGAAACCGTTCCGCAAAGCGCGACCGGCTCATTCCCGCAGCCTCAGCCAGACTTTCCAGAGCATGCGGCGCACCGGGATCGTCGAGCATGGCACAAAGCGCGCGCCAAAGCCCCGGATCAGCCAAGGCGCCCAGCCACATGACCCCCGGATCACCCGCCTCAAGCCGCCCTCGCAACATCTCGATCACACATTGCAAGAGCAACACTCGCACCATGGCCCGCCCGCCGGTGCGGTGCTGCATGACCTCACCCAACAGCGTCTCCATCGCCCGCGCGGCACCTGGTGTCGTGGTCAAATCCAGACTGAGCGGCGCGCGCATCAGGTCAATCAGCCCATGCGTGCCCCGCAATCCCAGATGCAGTCGTGCGCAAAGCACCACCATCGTGCCCTCGCCCTCGCCCCGCGCCACATGCTCTTCAAGATCAAGCCCGGCAGGCCTGCATTCAGGCACCATTGTTGCGCCGGCACCGGTGTGGCTCAGCGAGTGGCGCGCACAAGACGGCACCAGCACCAGACGCCCCGGGGCCAGCAGGATCGGCGCATGGCCTTGCAGGCTTAGATACCCCTCGCCACTCAGCACGTAATGCAAGGTCGCCCCCGGCACCCGCCCCAACCCAAGGCTACACACCCCCTCCAGCGCGCAAAGCGCAAAAGGCTCGGGCTGTATATCGAGCTCGCTCAGGATACGGTCATGGGTCTCTGTGATCTGCATAGTCGATAGACTGGCACGGCTGCGGTCGTATTGGCACAGAAATAATTGCTCACGCCCGAATTCGGGACGCAAAGGCACATAGCCCCTGTCAGACATTCTTTATTCAACACCCACTCAGGAGAGACAGACCATGTGCAACAATCATGACCACGACCACGAGCCGAAACTCACCCGCCGTCAGGCGCTGACCGGCACCGTGGCCATTGCCGCCGCTGCAACCGGCCTTGCCGCCACCGGCGCACAGGCGCAGGAAAACCCCTACGCGGAACCTGCAGAGCCCGCCCTTCCGCCCAGCGATATGAAAATTGACCTCTCCCGCGTCGCCCTTGTCGTTACCGATCCGCAGAACGATTTTCTCAGCCCCAATGGCGTAACCTGGGGTGTGGTCGGTGCCAGCGTCGAGCGCAACAACACCGTCGCCAATATCGAAAGCCTGTTCAAAGCGGCCAAGGCTGCGGGCATCACGGTCGCCGTGTCGCCGCATTACTACTATCCCGTCGATCACGGCTGGAAATTTGAGGGCGCATTGGAAAAGCTGATGCACAACATCGGCATGTTCGATCGCAAGGATCCCCTGTCACTGGAAGGCTTCGAAGGCTCCGGTGCCGATTTCCTCGATCTTTACAAACCCTATATCCATGACGGCAAGACCATCGTCAGCTCACCGCACAAGCTCTACGGGCCAGAGCATAATGACCTTGCCCTGCAACTGCGCAAACAGGGCATCGACCAAGTGATCCTCGCGGGCATGTCTGCCAATCTGTGCACCGAAGCCCATATGCGCGAACTGCTGGAACAGGGATTCGAGGTGGCCGTGATCAAGGACGCCACCGCCGCCGCGATGCTGCCCGAAGGCGACGGTTATCTCGCGGCGCTTATCAATTTCCGCTACATGGCCAACGCCGTCTGGACCACCGAAGAGGTCGTGGCGATGCTGGGCTGACGCCCGCCGCCACAGCGCCCGCCTGCCGAGGAGGACAGGCGGGCAGGCCCGCGCGGATCACGGACCGCGCGGGCATTTTCATTTGCCGCGAACCGTCGTAACCATGGCTGAAAGAGGCACCAAACAGGATAGCGGCACATGACACAGACCATGATCGGAGTGATCGGCGGCTCCGGGCTTTACGAGATCGACGGGTTGCAAGGGGCCGAATGGCGCGCAGTGGAAACCCCGTGGGGCGCGGCCTCTGATGCGATCCTGACCGGGACGCTTGATGGGGTGCCGATGGCCTTTCTGCCCCGCCATGGGCGTGGCCATGTGCATAGCCCCACCTCTGTTCCGTACCGCGCCAATATTGACGCGCTCAAACGGCTGGGTGTCACGGATGTCATCTCGGTCTCGGCCTGCGGCTCGTTCCGCGAAGATCTGGCACCGGGCGACTTTCTTGTCATAGATCAGTATATCGACCGCACCTTCGCGCGCGAGAAATCCTTTTTCGGCCCCGGCTGCGTGGCGCATGTCAGCGTCGCGCATCCCACCTGCCCCCGCCTCTCGGACGCCTGTGAAACCGCAGCACAGGACGCGGGCATCACCGTGCATCGGGGCGGCACCTATCTGGCGATGGAAGGCCCGCAATTCTCGACACTGGCCGAGTCAAACCTCTATCGCACTGTCTGGGGCTGCGATGTCATCGGCATGACCGGCATGCCCGAGGCCAAACTCGCCCGCGAGGCGGAACTGTGCTACGCCTCTGTCGCCATGATCACCGATTATGACAGCTGGCATCCGGATCATGGCGCGGTCGATATCACCGCCATCATCGCCACCCTTACCGGCAATGCCGACAAGGGGCGCGACATGGTCCGCCGCCTGCCCGCTCTCCTCGGCCCAGACCGTGCGCCTTGCCCGCATGGCTGCGACCGCGCACTCGACTTTGCCCTGATCACCGCCCCCGAGAAACGCGACCCCGCCGTTTTGGCGCGGCTCGATGCGGTTGCGGGTCGGGTGCTGGGCTGATCGCCAGCGTTCACCCCTTTACACGCAGGGTGTCACTCACGGGATGCCCGCGCGCGCCATGCCCGATAACGCGGGCATGGCCTATCGCATCGAGAAACTTATCAATCGTCACCATTACCCATTGGGCCTCACCCTCAGCGCCCTCGCGGATCAAGGCCATCGCGCTTTACCGGATCACGCACTCAGCCCTTGCATCTACGTACCACCCGCGCCACAACATGCGCCGCACATAGCCGGAGCCACCCCATGCCGCCCCTCAAGACCGTTCAGGATTACATCCGCACCATCGTCGATTTTCCGCATGACGGTATCCTCTTTCGCGATGTGACCACGCTCTTTGCTGATCCGCGCGGCTTTCGCATGGCCATCGACCAGATGCTGCACCCCTACGCAGGCCAGCCCATCGACAAGGTGGCAGGGCTCGAGGCGCGCGGCTTCATCCTTGGCGGTGCCATCGCGCATCAGCTCTCGGTCGGTTTTGTGCCGATCCGCAAAAAGGGCAAGCTGCCCGGCGCAGTCATCTCAGAGGAGTATCAGCTCGAATATGGCGAGGCGGTGGTTGAACTCCATGATGACGCCATCCAACCCGGCGAGCGCGTGCTTTTGGTCGATGACCTATTGGCCACCGGCGGAACGGCGGCGGCAGGCATTCGCCTCATCGAGCGTCTGGGCGGAATTATCACCGGGTGCGCCTTTGTCGTTGATCTGCCCGACTTGGGCGGCCACAAGCGGCTGACAGATATGGGCATGGACGTGCACACCCTCTGCGCCTTCGACGGGCTCTAACCCCAACCCGCCACGGGCCAAAGCGATCAGGCTACTTCAACGCTTCCCAAAAGAGGGCCAGATGCCGTTGCACAATCTCGCCGTAGCGCCCGCTCTCGCGCAGCTTGGCCAGCCCCGCATTGAGCCGGTAAAGATGCGTCGTGCCGCGCCAATGGGTTTTGGAAATCACCGCATAGAGCGCCTCACGCGATAGCGGCTGATCGACCGGCACCACCTGCCCGCGCAGCCCCATGGCAACGATCTTGGCCGCACCTTCAAAGACATCAAGACTGACGGCATCCACCGCGCCCGCCATCAACAGAGCAAAGCATTCCTCGGGGCTACCGGGCTGGGTCAGGCTGATCTTGCCGTCCGCCAACCAGCGCCGGTCGGCCCGGTCCAGATCATGGGTAAAGCGCCCCATCGGACGGCAGAGCCGCTTGCCCAGAATATCGGCATCCTCGCCATAGCGAAAATCGCTATCGGCGCGCCGGAACAACATGACCGGCAGGTCCATCAAGGCCTCGGAAAAGTGAAACTCTTTGCAGAGCGTCACCTCTGGCGTCAGGCCGCAGTCGGGCTTGATCCAAGGGAACCCCACATCATAACGTTTCTGCCCCAGCAGCGGCTCCAGATGCTGGCTGAGATCCGGGTCCCACACGATTTCATAAGGAACCGGCGAGGGGCTCAGTTCCAGCGCGGCATTGACCAGTTCCGTGATCATGCCGCCGCCGGGCCAATCCTGATCGGCAAAGGGCATATCCCCCCCGGCGGTGAGCAAAGTCAGCTCCGCCCCGCTTTGCCGCAGTGGCGTGGCATCTGGTACGGGATTTTCTGCCGGGCATGGAAGATAGAGGTCGCTCCCCGCAATCAGCGTTTGCCCCTGCCCCGCAAGCACGGACTGATTGGCGTAGTAAATCAGTGTCCATTGCTCGGCGTCGTCGTAATGCGTCTCGGCCACCTTAGCCAGCGTATCGCCCGGCTGCACCCGGTAGGTCACATCGCAGAGCGCGCGCGCAGCCTGCGGCAGCATCAGACCAATCCCCAGAATTGCGGCTGCGATCCCGCCCCGCATCACCTCAGAACCCCGCCCAAACGCGGCTCATATGCGCCTCGATGATGCTTTGATAGCGTCCGTCCGCGCGAATATCGGCCAGCCCCCGCTCGAACACCGCCAGAAATGCTGGCCCATCGGGATGCGACCGATGCACCACCATATGCATGCCCTCGATCGAAATCGGCTTACCTTCGGCCACGCCAACACGCTCGCCCAGACCCATGTCCTTGATCTTACCCCGTCCCAGAAACTCGTTAAGCACAACGCCGTCGACCTCGCCCTCGACCAAGAGCCGCAGGCAGTCGCCGGGCGATTGGGGCGTCTTCAACGTGATCACCCCGTTCTTGAGCCAGTTCCGACCGCGTTGATCCAACATGAAGGTGGGATAGCCCGCAGGCCGACACAGGGTCTTGCCCTGCATATCCGCGTCCGATTGAAAGGCCATTGGGCGCGACTTGTCGACAAAGAGCAGCATCAGCACTTCAAACATCGACCCAGAGTAGAGCAGATTGGCACAGCCATAACTCTCGGGGTCATTGGCGCATTCCGGTTTGAGCCATGGAAACCCGATATCCAACAGCGCATTGGACAAGAGCGGCTCTTGATGCGCCGCCCAGTCATCAACCCAATGGATGGCAAAACCCTGCGTCGGATTGGCCGACTGCATCGCCGCCTGCACCACCTCGGTCAGCATCCCACCATTCGGCGCAGCCCTGTCGGTGAAGGGCCAGAAATCGCCCCCAGTCAGGATATTGATCTTGCGCCGGGTGGCGGCATTGCCGGGGGCTACAACCAGCGGCGCAGCGGCGGCAAGCGGCAAAGCTGGCGCGGTCGTACCGCCCTCCAGACCCGTTGGCCTGCCGTCAATACAGCGCAGCCGCAACTGCATACCCGCCCGCAGGTTGTTGGGGTCTTCGCCGATCTGATCTATGTTGGCAGAGTGGATCGCGGTCCATTTGCCCGCATCCTGATAAAAACTGGCTGCAATCAGCGTCAGGCTATCGCCGCGTTGCACCACATAGCTGCCGCCACAGCCCTGCGCCTGAGAATGCCCGGCCAAAACCCCGGCCAGAAGCAACACCACCCCACCAATAGCGTTCCTCATTAAACATTCCCCCAGATACGGAGGCACTAAGGCCAATCCGGCAGATTCGGTCAAGACGTTTCCGTCCCGCCGCCGCGCTTTGCAAGCTCAATGCGCGCCGCTCTGCCCAATCCGGGCCGCCAGCCGCAGCGCTTGGCTTGGGTCTTGGCTGACCATGGGTAGGACAGGATCATAACTGGCCCGGATCAGCGCCCCAATCTCGGGCCGCAACACCACAGCGCCCCCCGGCAGGGCCGCCAGAGCCGAGCGATCCTGAAACGCGGCATCCGACCATAGCAGCACGCTCTGCACGATCTGGCTCAGCGCCAATGTCTCGGCGGGAACCGCACTCAGATGCGCGTCCATCCTCAGAAAGACGAAACAGGCCCGGATCGCGCCCCGCTCGTCAAAGCGAAAAATGCGGTATTGATTGGCCTCGGTCGCCTCCAGCTTGGCCACCAGCGGGCCAAGATCGGGGATCAGCCGGTCCAGCCCCGGCACCTCAGGCAATTCCCGCCAGTCGCGAAAGAAAAAGAGCATGAGGTTCGCCCCCAGTTCCGGGTCGGTCTCGGCCATTTGATGCCCCGCCAAGGCCACCACCGCCTCGACCGCGCCCTTGACCACGCTCAGCGTCGCGTCATCCGTGCCAAACACCACCGGCACAATGGGCCGCCCCCAGCGAGCAAATAGAAATTGCCCATCCGCACGCGTAAACAGCGCCGCGATCTCGTCAGGTGTCAGGGTGTCGGTCATGGGCAGGTCTCCGATTTTTGCGCCCATGTATCAAGCCAAGTTGCGTCTCGCAAATCCAGCATTCTTCTTGGTGAAAATACTCACCTTCAACGCCCGCCCCCGACGCGTCACTTGCCGAAAAGATCACTCTGCCCTTTCGGCCCAGGTGCCGCCAGCCCCAGATGCGCCCAGCCGCCTTGCGCCAGCATTCGTCCGCGCGGGGTGCGTTGGATCAGGCCCTGTTGCAAGAGAAACGGCTCGATCACCTCTTCCAGCGCATCGCGGCTCTCACTCAGTGCCGCACTGATGGTCTCGATTCCCACCGGCCCGCCCTGATAGGCCTCGGCAATCAGGCGCAGATAGCGCCGGTCGGCGCCATCCAGCCCCAGATGATCCACTCCCAGCCGGGTGAGCGAACTATCGGCCAGCGCGCGGCTGATCTTGCCGCCCCCTTCCACCACGGCAAAATCCACCACGCGGCGCAGCAAACGCCCAGCAATACGCGGAGTGCCGCGCGCGCGGCGGGCAATTTCGCGCGCGCCATCAGGATCGGTGGGAATGTTCAAGAGCTTTGCGTTGCGCGTCACGATCTCGTGCAGCTCGTCAATCTCGTAGAATTGCAACCGCGTCGGGATGCCGAACCGATCCCGCAAGGGCGTTGTCAGCAGGCCCAGCCGCGTCGTCGCGCCCACCAAGGTGAAGGGCTGCAATTCGATCCGCACGGTGCGCGCCGCTGGCCCCTCGCCGATCACCAGATCCAATTCGAAATCCTCCATCGCGGGATAGAGCACCTCTTCCACCGCTGGGTTAAGCCGGTGGATTTCGTCGATAAAGAGCACATCGTTGCGCTCCAGATTGGTCAGGATCGCCGCCAGATCCCCGGCCTTGGCCAGCACCGGGCCAGAGGTCATGCGAAACCCCACGCCCAACTCCCGCGCCATGATCTGCGCCAGCGTCGTCTTGCCCAGGCCGGGGGGGCCGTGAAACAGCGTGTGATCCATCGCATCGCCGCGCTGCCGCGCCGATTGGATGAACACCGCCAGATTGGCCCGCGCCTCGCGCTGCCCGATGAATTCCGACAGGGCCTGGGGCCGCAGGCTGCGGTCCTGATCCTCTGGCAAAGCTGCGCCGCGCAGGGTCGGGTCTGGCTCAGTCATGCTTTACCCTTTCGGTGCCAGACGCCGCAACGCGGCGCGGATCAACTCCGCTGTGGTGGCCTCGGGCGTCTCGCCTGCCACCTGCGCCACGGCACCCGCCGCCTCGCCGGGGGTATAGCCCAGATTGGTCAGCGCCGACAGCGCCTCGGCCTGTGCTCCGGGGCTGGGGGGCACCGGGGGTGTGGGCACAGATGCAGTCTCGATCACCTCGTCTGTGTCCGGCGCGGCGGGCATAGGGGCCGGGGCCGCGCCCATCGCCATCACCAGCGGGGCCTTGTCCTTCAACTCGTTGACAACGCGCTGCGCGGTCTTGGCCCCGATGCCCTTGGCCGCCGTTACGGAATTCCAATCCCCAATCGCAATCGCCCGGCCCACGCCATCCGGTCCAAGCGCCCCCAGAATAGCAAGCGAGGCCTTGGCCCCCACCCCCTGCACGCTCATCAACAGGCGGTGCCATTCCTTTTCCACCAGCGTGGGAAAGCCGAAAAGCTGCAAGAGGTCTTCGCGCACCAGCAAATCCGTATAGAGCGCGGCCATGCCGCCGACTGCAGGCAGCGCCGACAGCGTCCGCTCGGAACAATAGACCAGATAGCCGACCCCGCGCACGTCGATCAGCACATGATCGGTTCCGCGATAATCAATCCGTCCGGCGACACGCCCGATCATGCGCTGGCCCTCGCCACCGCCCGCGCCAGCATGTCTGAGGACCGCGCGTGATGCGCATGACAGATCGCAATCGCCAGCGCATCCGCCGCGTCCGGCCCGGCCAGCACAACGCCCGGCAATTGCACCTTGACCATATGCGCCACCTGTTCCTTGGCGGCATGGCCCACGCCCACCACCGTTTTCTTGACCGTGTTGGGCGAATACTCCCCCACCGTCAGCCCGTATTGCGCCGGCACGAGCAAGGCAATGCCCCGCGCCTGTCCCAGTTTCAGCGTCCCCGCCCCATCCTTGTTGACAAAGGTCTGCTCGACCGCCGCCGCCTGCGGATCAAACCGGTGCAGAATATCCGTGAGCTGCTCATAGAGCGACAAGAGCCGCGCCGCGAGATCAGGGCCGCTTGAATTACAGATGCCATTGGCCACATGGCTTAGCCTGCTGCCCGACACCTCAATCACGCCCCAACCGAGGTTGCGCAACCCCGGATCAATGCCCAATACCCGCATCTCACTGCCCTGCCCGTTCTGGTTTTTTTCAGCAATAGCACGAAACGAGAACAAGCACCAAGCAGAATGCGCGTTCATAAACTGCCCGTTTTGCCATCGCTGCGTTGCAGAAATGTCGCGTTTTGGGATGGCACGCATGTGCGGTGAAATATTAAACCCTTTAAAAACAATGTGGTTATACCTTGTTATACCCATGCATAAAACGCATAAGAACTATGCAATAAACTCGCCTTGCGAGAACGATAGGTGGGGATTACCTGCGGCTCAGAAACAGACATGCTCTGTCCCCTCATTCACTAGGAATAAAATCATGGCCGCTCTTGATAGCACCCGCTCACACGCTTCTCACGCCGGTTTCGGCGCAATCTTTGCCCGCGCCTTCTCGGTTCTTGCTGCATGGAACGAACGTCGCGCCACCCGCGCCGCCCTGTCGCGCCTCTCGGATCGCGAACTTGACGACATCGGCCTGAGCCGTGGCGACATTGATCTGGTGGCACGCCAGATCTGATCACTGTCTCAGATCACATGAAAAAGCCCGCGCCGGTATCAACCGCGCGGGTTTTTTTCTGTCCAGTTCGCCTGCGTTCAGCGCAGGATCGGCCGAATATAGGTCGAAAGCAGTTCACTGACCGGATCAGTCTGCATCACAACGGCGCCCGCCTGTTCCACAATGCTGCCTTGCGCCAATTGCGCCAGCCGATCACCATAGAGCGGCGCGCCCAAATGCGCGATGATCACCGCCTTGAAAAAGGTAAAACCAAGCGCGAGATAGAAAAGACCGCGAAGGGGAAGTCCGCTCTTGCGGCGCTTGGGGCGGAAAATGATCAGACCGTCTTTGCCGACTTTGCTGACATAGCCCTGCGCCAGTCGCGTGCGCTTGCGGCCAATCGCCTTAAGGCGCGAGTCGAACCCCTGAAATGCGTCACTCATATCGAGACATCCCATTATCACGACCCCCACCGCGATGAGGAAAAGCTAGGTCCAAATTGTGGCAAAACCAAGGCAACCGTGCGGGTCAGCCCCAATCCTGACGCATTTTTATAGACTTTTAGATAGGGTCAACGTGGTCCAGTCACCAATCTCTTCGCGATGCTCAAGACTGTTTCCAAGCGCGCAATAAACGTCGCGCACTTCATCCGCTTGCTCGTTCAAAATACCCGAGAGAATCACCTTACCCCCCGGCGTCAGCGCCGCCGTGATCCCCGGTGCCAGCAGGATTAACGGCCCTTTCAGGATATTGGCAAAAACCAGATCATAAGGTGCCGCAGCACTCAGGCGCGGATGCTCCAGCCCTTCGGCTTCGATACACTCCACCCGCCCCTCCAGCGCATTGGCCGTGACATTGGCGTTCGCCACTTCAACCGCCACCGCGTCGATATCGCTGGCCAGCATCACACCGGGCCAGATCCGTGCCGCCGCCATCGCGAGCACCGCCGTGCCGCATCCCAGATCGAGCACCGACCGCCCAACAAAGCCGGTATGCGCCAAACGATCCAGCGCCTTGAGACAGCCCTGCGTTGTGCCATGATGCCCGGTGCCAAAGGCCATCGCCGCCTCTATCAAAAGCGGCTCGCAATCCTGGGGCACCTTATCGGCATCATGGCTGCCATAGACAAAGAACCGCCCTGCCACGACGGGCGTTAAATCCCGGCGTACCTTGGCCACCCAATCCACCTCGGGCAGTTCGGAGATAACAAAGGGCTTGGCCCCGTGCATCTTGGCCAAAAGCGCCAGCGCCACCTCATCGGGGGCCGTCTCGAAATAGGCACCGATTTCCCAAAGGCCCGATCCATCCTCCATCTCGAACGAGCCAACTCCGGTTGGCTCCGGCTCCAGATGTTCCAACGCTTCGGTCAGCGCCTCGGCATTGGCGCGTCCGGGCAGGGTAGTGAGGGCGGTATAGGTCGGCATGCAGTTTCCTTTTCAGAGGATCGGGATCATTCGGCGGGGGCGGGCAGAAACCGGGCAAAGATCGTCTCATTGCCCGGCTCCGGATGGCGCGGGATCAACAGCGCAAGGCCAAAGGAAATTCCCGCCATACCCGCCGCCCCAAAAAACACTGCCGCAGGCGACACCAACCACAGATAGCCCAGTGCCGCAGGCAGAAACACCGCCGCAATATGGTTGATGGTAAAAGCCACGGCCGCGGTGGGCGCAATATCACCGGGATCGGCAATCTTCTGAAAATAGGTCTTGAGCGCCAGAGCCAGCGAAAACAGGATATGGTCGATCACATAGAGCGTCGCCGCCAGCACCACGCCCCAACCAAAGAAATAGATGCCACCATAGGCCAGAAACACAATCGCCAGCCCGGCATATTCAAACATCAGCGTGCGCCGCTCGCCAAAGTGAAACACGGCCTTGCCCATCAGCGGTGCAAAAATCATGTTGACCACAAGATTGATGAGAAAGAGTGCTGTCACCTCATGCACCTCAAAGCCGAATTTCTCGACCATCATGAAGCCCGCAAAGACGATGAAAATCTGCCGCCGCGCGCCCGCCATGAATTGCAACGCATAATAAAGCCAATAGCGCCGCCGCAGCACCATCTTTTTGAGTTGCGGATTGGGGGCCTCGAACCGGGGATAGGCCATCAGACAGAACACCGCGATCACCGCCGTAAATCCGCCCGAGACCATGTAAACGAAATTATAGCTCAGATCAAAGGCCTGCCACGTCAGCACAATAAGAACATAGGCCACCAGCGTCGCCGCCGATCCCCCCGCCATCAACCAGCCCAGCATCTGCGGCGCACGCAGCTTGTCCAGCCATTGCAATTGCAGAGATTGGTTCACCGTCTCGAAATAGTGAAACCCGATAGAGCTGAGCATGGTGATCGCAAGAATTCCACCGAGACTTGGGAAATGGGCGGTAATCGCGGTCGCCACCCCCAAAAGAAGCAACGACACCAGCGCGAGCACCTGCTCATGCATGAACATGATCAGCGCGATCACGCCAATCGCCAGAAATCCGGGGATTTCCCGCACCGTATGCAGCCAGCCGATATCAGAGCCGTTGAACCCGGCCACTTCGATCACGAAATTATTGAGCAGCGCCGACCACGTGGCAAAGGCCACCGGCATCGCGGCAGCCATCAGAAAGAGCAGCGTGACAGGCCTGCGCCAGAACGGCAGCTCTTGCGCTCTGCCCAAGGGAAACTGTGGTCTCATGGTTTTCCTTTACGCCCAAGACGCTGGCTTGGCGAGAGGCTGCGCCATGGTCCGCTTCAATAAAAACTCTGCGGATCAATATCGACCGTCAGGCGCATTTGCGCAGGCAACCGCACCTGCGCAATCCACTCGGACACCGCCGCCTGTATCGCCGCCCCCTTGGGGGCCTTGACCAACAGACGCACCCTGTGCCGCCCCCGGATACGGGCAATGGGTGCTGGTGCCGGGCCAAAGACCTGCGCCCCCACCGCCCGAATGGGCCCGTCACGCCGCGCCAGCGCCTCGCCCAGATCGAACACCGCCTGCATATCGGGGGAACTGAGGATAATCCCCGCCATGCGACCGTAGGGCGGCACCCCCGCCTGCCTGCGCCCCTCGGCCTCGGCGCGCCAAAATCCCTCTTCATCGCCGGCCAGAATGGCGCGAATGACCGGATGCTCGGGCTGAAACGTCTGCAAAAGCGCGCGCCCGGCCCGCTCTGCCCGGCCCGCACGCCCCGCCACCTGCCGCATCAACTGAAACGTCCGCTCGGCGGCGCGCAGGTCAGAGCCTTGCAGGCCCAAATCGGAATCAATCACCCCCACCAGCGTCAGCAGCGGAAAATTATGCCCTTTTGCAACCAGTTGCGTGCCGATGATGATGTCGGCCGCCCCTTGGGCAATCTCGACAATCTGCTCTTTCAAGGCCCGCGCAGAACCAAACAAATCCGACGACAGCACCGCAATCCGCGCCTGTGGGAATAGCGCTGCCGCCTCTTCTGCCAGCCGTTCCACCCCCGGACCGACCGCCGCCAGCTTGCCCGCGACACCACAGGCGGGGCAGGCCTCGGGCATGGCGGCACTCTCGCCACATTGGTGGCAGATCAGCCGCTTTTGGAACCGATGCTCGACCATCCGCGCATCGCAGTGATCGCATCCGATCTGATGCCCGCAGGCTCGGCAGATCGTCGTCGGCGCATAGCCGCGCCGGTTGAGGAACAAAAGCGCTTGCTCTCCTGCCGCTACCCGCGCATTGACCGCCGCCTGCAATGTGGGCGAAATCCAGCGGTTTGACGGCAGCGTTTCCGCCCGCATGTCGATCGCCGCCAATTCCGGCATCACCGCAACGCCGAACCGGGCATCCAGATCAAGCCGCTCATATTTCCCGGCCTCTGCATTGGCCCAGCTTTCAAGGCTTGGCGTGGCCGAGGCCAGAACCACCCGCGCCCCACACAGGCTTGCCCGCAAGACCGCCATATCGCGCGCATGATAAAGCGCGCCATCCTCTTGCTTGTAGGAGGTGTCGTGTTCCTCATCGACCACGATCAGCGCGAGGTTCTGAAACGGCAAGAACAGCGCCGAACGCGCGCCCACCACCATCTGTGCGCCCCCCTGCCCGACCATTTTCCACACCCGCCGCCGCTCGGTCATGGTGACGCCGGAATGCCATTCTGCCGGGCGCGTGCCAAACCGCACCTCGACCCGCGTCAGGAACTCTGCCGTCAACGCGATCTCGGGCAAGAGCACCAGCGCTTGCCCCCCTTGGCGCAGCGCCTCGGCCACCGCCTCGAGATAGACCTCCGTCTTGCCCGATCCGGTCACACCGCGCAAAAGCGTCGTGCCATAGCTGCCTGCCTGCAACCCCATGCGCAACCGCGCCGCCGCCGCCGCCTGATCCTCGGTCAGCGCCTTGGCGGGCAGGTCAGGATCAAGCGGGACAAAGGGCGTATCGCGCGGCGTGTCTTCTTCGAGCACAGCCCCTTGCGCCACCAACGCCTTGACGACCGAGGATGTCACCCCCGCCAGATCACTCACCTCTTTTAGCGTGAACCCAAGCCCGCCATGATCGCGCAGCACCTCCAGCACCCGCGCGCGGGCATCGGTCAGGCGCGCAGGCTCTGTGTCGCCCAGACGGTAAATCTTTTGCATCGAGGGCGGATCGCTCAGCCCCGGTGCGCGTGTGGCCAGCCGCAGCATCGCAGGCAGCGGCGTCAGCGTATACTCGCCCGCCCGGCGCAGAAACTCCTGCATCTCGACGCGCATCGGGGCCACATCGAGCACACGGCCAATGCCGCGCGCCTTCTTGAGGTCAAAGCCGCCACGCCCCGGCCCCCAGACCACGCCCAATACCCGGCGCGGGCCCAGCGGCACCTCGACAAAGGCCCCGGTCCTCACGCCCCCCTCAGGGGCCAGATAGTCTAGCGGCCCCTCCAAGGGCTGCGCGGTCAGCACGGCCACCAATGTGCCCTCGTCGTAAAAGTCGGGCGAGGCTTGGGTCAACGGGCGGCTCCTGTCGCATGAGGGGTTTCGGCTTGCGCCCCCATGAGGTAAACGCTTCGCCAAGCAAACCCAACCCGCCACAGAGGGCCCTCCCATGAAATTCTTTGTCGATACCGCCGAAACCGATCAAATCGCCGAACTCAATGACCTTGGCATGGTGGACGGCGTCACCACCAACCCGTCGCTCATTCTGAAATCCGGGCGCGACATTCTCGAAGTCACCAAAGAGATTGCCGAAATGGTCGATGGCCCGGTCAGCGCCGAAGTTGTGGCGCTCACCGCCGACGAGATGATTGCCGAGGGGCGCAAACTTGCGGCCATCGCAGGCAATATCGCCGTCAAGGTGCCGCTCACATGGGATGGCCTCAAGGCGTGCAAGGTGCTCTCGGGCGAGGGGCATATGGTCAATGTGACGCTCTGCTTTTCCGCCAATCAGGCGCTCTTGGCGGCCAAGGCGGGGGCCACGTTCATTTCCCCCTTCATCGGGCGGCTGGATGACATCAACCTCGACGGGATGGAATTGATCGCCGATATCCGCACGATCTATGACAACTACGGGTTCGAGACCCAGATCCTCGCGGCCTCGATCCGCACCGTCAATCACGCCTTTCAGGCCGCTCATATCGGCGCAGATGTGATGACAGCGCCCCCGTCCGTGATCAAGAAAATGGCAGAGCATCCGCTGACCGATCAGGGGCTCAAGACCTTTATGGCCGATTGGGAAAAGACCGGTCAGAAAATCCTCTAATCTCGCTTTCGTGGACAGAGGACAGGCGGATCAAGGGGGGCTCTCGAGCGCCCCTTTTTCTTGCGGGGATCAGCCGCATGGACGCCTCTCGCCGCCCGTCCTATACATCGGGGATCGTGGTCCACTAGGGCACGCCCCTGCCACCCGACAGACACATGAGGACAGTCATGAAACAGCTTGCCTTGGCCCTTTTGGCGACATTGTCGCTTTGCGGCGCGGCCCAAGCCCATAGCGTCAAGAAAGACGCGATCGAAATCATCCACCCCCATATCAACGAGCCCTTCGCCGGGGCCAGATCAGCGGCGGCCTATATGGCCATCAGCAATGAGGGCGAGACCGCGATTCGCCTGATTGGCATCGACACCGCCGCCGCCAAAGTAACCTCCCTGCACACCACCGAACATGGCAGCGACGGGGTGGCGCGGATGCAGCCGATTGCCGGGATCGACATCCCCGCAGGCGAAACCGTGGTGCTGGAGCCGGGTGGCATGCATGTGATGCTCATGGGCCTGACCGCCCCACTCAAAGAAGGTGATATGGTGCCCGCGACCTTCCTTTTCGAGCAGATGGGTCCGGTTGAGGTCGAATTCATGGTCGATCCGACCGATGGCGTGGATCATTCCAAGATGGGTCACTGACCCCCAAACAGGGCGCCTGCATGTTGCATCCGATCAAATTCACATCGCCCCGGCCCCAAGCCGGGGCCTCTGCTCTGCGTCGGAGAGGTCCCGGGTCAAGCCCGGGACGGTTTTTGATCGGGCGCGACACACGCTAGACAGAAAAAGAGGGGGCACTAGGCCCCCTCGAGTCTCGCGGATCGGGTGTCATTCACTGCCCGACTATGGTTGTTGCCTGCTTCCGATCCGCGTCCGGGGCGAGCGCACCCGCCCCTGAACTTCGAGTTGGGGCGAACGGATCCGCCCCAACAATTTACTTCGGTTTGTTCGGCCGCTGAGTTAGCGCCGACGCCGCTGCTGATTTGGCAGCAGGCGAGGACTTCGGATCGCGAAGCACTTTAGCGGCTGCAGAAGCCACTTTTGCGCTCGTCACCTCAGAGTTTTTGCTTCGAGCCACGCTCAAAACTCCTCTTTTCCACAGGACGCTTGGGGATAACCCATGTATTTCCTGTGGGTTAGCAGCGCGTCATTGATCACCGAACTCATACGTGTTTCACCTCACGCATCGGCCTGGTTAGACCGACTTGGTTAATCCCTCGCCCGCACTGTTTAAGCGGGGGATAAGCCGGGGCGCGGAGTTGCAGCTCCGCGCTCCAACCCTCAATCTCCTCAGCTACACCCGCTTGTCGCACCACAGGTGTTGCACTTCATGCAGGTCCCGTTGCGCACCAGCGTGTAGTTGCCGCAATCGCCGCAGGCCTCGCCTTCGTAGCCTTGAAGCCGCGCCTTGGTGCGGGCATCCATGCTGACCGAGCCAGAGGCGACCGCCGTTGTCGTGGTCATCGCCGCCGACACGGTGGCTGTTGCCGTCTCGGGGACCAGCGTGGCCAGCATGGTCATCGGGTCCATGCCATCGCCTGCGGCGCGGGCGAGGGTCTGACCGCCCTGAAACACCACCAACTCTTGCGGCAGACGCTTGCGCAGATAGCCCGTTGAACTGATCTGCTTGAGCACTTCCAGCGAACGGCTGGCCGCGGCCTCGCTCATCTCCGAGACATTGCGCACGCCTTCTTCCTCGCCGCGCCCCAGATCGTCAAACGACGCGCCCGAGGGTTTGACATGCGCCAGATCGGTGCGATCCAGATAGCTTACCGCCAATTCGCGGAAGATATAGTCAAGGATCGAGGTGGCGTTCTTGATGCTGTCATTGCCCTGCACCATGCCTGCTGGCTCGAACTTGGTGAAGGTGAAGGCATCGACGAATTCCTCCAGCGGCACACCGTATTGCAGACCAACCGACACGGCGATGGCAAAGTTGTTCATCATCGCCCGGAACCCTGCACCTTCTTTGTGCATGTCGATAAAGATTTCACCCAGCTTGCCATCTTCATATTCGCCGGTGCGCAAGTAAACCTTGTGACCGCCGACAATGGCCTTTTGCGTATAGCCCTTACGGCGCTCCGGCAGCTTCTCGCGGTGCGATTTCTGGATTTCCTTGATGATCACCTTTTCGACGATCTTCTCGGCCAGCACCTGCGCCTTTTGCTGCGGCGTGCCGGATTCGAGGATTTCGGCGGCCTCGTCATCATCCTCAACCAAACTTGCCGCAAGCGGCTGGCTCAGCTTCGATCCATCGCGATAAAGCGCATTCGCCTTGACACCCAAGGACCACGACAGCTCATAGGCTTTCTGACAATCCTCGATCGTGGCGTCATTGGCCATGTTGATGGTCTTGGAAATCGCCCCCGAGATAAACGACTGCGCCGCCGCCATCATGGTGATATGGCTCTCGACGCCAAGATAGCGCTTGCCCTTCTTGCCGCAGGGGTTGGCGCAGTCAAAGACGTGGTAATGATCCGCGTTGAGATAGGGCGCGCCCTCCAATGTCATCGTGCCGCACACATGGTCGTTGGCCAATTCGACATCGCGCTTGGAATAACCCAGATGCGCCAGAATATCGAACGTCGGATCGTTCAGCTTTTCCGTCGGGATGCCCAGAACATTGGTGCAGAACTCCGCGCCCAGCGTCCACTGGTTGAACACGAACCGGATGTCAAAGGCAGAGCCGAGCGCGGCATCCACCTTGGCCAATTCATTGGGACCAAAGCCGTGGCCAATCAACGACGTGTGGTTGATCCCCGGCGCATTGCCGATAGTGCCATGGCCCACCGCATAGCTTACGATTTCCTCGATCTGCGCCGGACCATAGCCCAGCTTTTCCAAGGCGGCAGGCACCGACTGGTTGATGATCTTGAAATAGCCACCGCCCGCCAGTTTCTTGAACTTGACCAGCGCGAAATCAGGCTCGATCCCGGTGGTATCGCAATCCATCACAAGACCGATGGTGCCCGTCGGCGCGATGACCGAAGTCTGCGCATTGCGGTAGCCGTGCTTTTCGCCCAGCTTCAGCGCCTCGTCCCAAGATGCCATCGCCAGATCAACGAGCCGCGCATCCGGGCAATTCTTGTGATCGAGCGGCACGGGTTTCACCGCCAGCCCTTCATACCCCTCGGTCGCGCCATAGGCGGCGTTGCGGTGGTTGCGGATCACGCGCAGCATATGCTTGCTGTTGCGCTTGTAGCCCGCAAAGGCCCCCAACTCTCCGGCCATCTCGGCACTTGTGGCATAGGCCACGCCGGTCATGATCGCGGTCAGCGCCCCACACAGCGCGCGGCCCTCGTCGCTGTCATAGCCAAAGCCCATGTTCATCAGCAAACCGCCGATGTTGGCATAGCCCAGACCCAGCGTGCGGAACTCATAGCTGAGTTGTGCGATTTCCTTGGACGGGAACTGCGCCATCGTCACCGAGATTTCCAGCGTCACGGTCCACAGGCGCGTGGCGTGCATATAGGCATCGGCATCAAACTTGCCGTCCCCAAAGAACTTCAACAGGTTCATCGACGCCAGGTTACAGGCGGTATCGTCGAGGAACATGTATTCCGAACAGGGGTTGGAGCCCCGGATTTCGCCATCCTCCGGGCAGGTGTGCCAGGCGTTGACGGTGTCGTGATACTGAATACCCGGATCAGCGCAGGCCCAGGCCGCGTGGCCCACATCTTCCCACAGATCGCGCGCCTTGATCGTCTTGGCAACGGACCCATCGGTGCGGTTGATCAGCGCCCAATCGGCATCATCCTTGACCGCCTTCAGAAACGCATCGGTGACGCGGATCGAATTGTTGGAATTCTGGCCCGACACGCTGGCATAGGCCTCTGAATCCCAATCTGTGTCATAGGTCGGGAATTCGATGCTCTCATAGCCTTGCCGTGCGTAATCCAGCACCCGCTTGACATAGGTCTCGGGGATTTGCACCTGCTTGGCGCCACGAATGGCCGCTTTCAGCTGCTCGTTCTTCTTGGGATCAACCGCATCCTCAGAGCTGCCATCCCAAGCGCGGATCGCGGCGAAAATCTGGTTGAGCTTCTGCTCGTGCATCTTGGACCCGGCCACGATGCTGGCAACCTTCTGCTCTTCCTTGACCTTCCAGTTGATGAATTCCTGAATATCGGGATGGTCGGCATCACAGATCACCATCTTGGCCGCGCGCCGCGTGGTGCCGCCCGATTTGATCGCCCCCGCCGCGCGGTCACCGATTTTCAAGAACCCCATAAGGCCAGACGACTTGCCACCACCCGACAGCTTTTCGCCCTCGGCGCGCAGGCTGCTGAAATTAGTGCCGGTGCCAGAGCCGTATTTGAACAGCCGCGCTTCACGCACCCAGAGGTCCATGATGCCGCCATCGCCCACCAGATCGTCTTTGACCGACTGGATAAAGCAGGCATGCGGCTGCGGATGCTCATAGGCCGAGGTGGATTTGGTCAGCTCGCCGGTTTGGAAATCAACGTAGTAGTGCCCTTGGCTCGGACCGTCGATACCATAGGCCCAATGCAGGCCGGTGTTGAACCACTGCGGGCTGTTGGGCGCAGCCATCTGGCGCGCCAGCATATAGCGCATCTCGTCGAAATAGGCGCGGGCATCGGCCTCTTTGGTGAAATAGCCACCCTTCCAGCCCCAATAGCACCAGGCACCCGCAAGCCGGTCAAATACCTGCTTGGCGCTGGTTTCGCCGCCAAAACCATCATTGTCCGCTGCCGGAACGGACCGCCACAGGAACTCGGGCACACCCTCTTCCTTGACCTTTTCGATGCGGTTCGGAATGCCCGCCTTGCGGAAATATTTTTGCGCGATCACGTCGCTTGCAACTTGGCTCCAGCCGCGGGGCACCTCGATGTCATCCAGCCGGAACACCGTTGTGCCATCCGGATTGCGGATTTCGGAACTCGTGGTCACGAACTCAAGCGCTGCATAGGCGTCTTGTCCGGCGGTGGTGAATTTTCTTTCGATCTTCATGTCTTCTGCCCCATCGCAATCGTTTTTCAGGCCTTTGGCCCCGTGTGATTTTCAGGCGTCTCGCCTGATGTGAGTCGGTCGTTTCAACCTTGAACGGTGGCGGTTTGGCGCCCTGAAACGCCCTCTGGCCATGCCGTGCGGAGTGGTCGCTATCTCGTCGTCCTGAGTGTTGGTGTCATGTCCCTGCCGGGGCGAGCCACTATATGTTGTGGCCTTGCTGCCCGTCCACACAAACTGACGTATATTGCCATAGGCGGTCAACGAAAACTTTTCGGATTTTGGCAGAAAAATCGTTTGACTATGTCTCAGGTCACGCCCCCCCGGACGCGGACATGATTCATCCACAGGCGGCCCCGCAAAGAAGCCGTTATTTCCGGCACATTTGCCGGGCATAGCTGCAAAAGAGGTTGAAGTTTGGCGCGCCGGGCGTTTGTCGAAAAATGCGGCGCGCGCACACCCAAAGGCACAGACCCCAGAGGGTCTTAGTTGTGCACTTGTGGGTAAAATGGTCGGGGCGATAGGATTCGAACCTACGACCCCCTGTTCCCAAAACAGGTGCGCTACCAAACTGCGCTACGCCCCGGACCGTGCGCCTGCATACTGAGGATTACTGGGCTTGAAAAGCCAAAAACAGGCCTCGCGCTGCTTTATTGGCTTTCAGAGCAGGGCCAAGCGGCCTTGCTCTGATCAATCGCGGCGTGCCGCATGGTCCAGCCCTCGGAAATACCGATTTTTCGCGCCAGACCACCGTTGATTTCCAACACTGCCAGGATGTCTTGGCCCCCAAAAATCGGCGACTCGTCCAAGGGCTGTGCTTCGTGATGCACTTTTTTCACGGTGCCAGTCTCGTCCATGAAAATCATGTCGAGCGGAATCAAGGTGTTTTTCATCCAAAATCCGACCGCTTGCGGCTCGGGATAGACAAAGAGCATGCCCGCGCTCATCGCCATACTCTCGCGGTTCATCAGGCCTTGGGCACGCTCCGCCTTGTCATCGGCGACCTCCACACTGAAGCGGGCGCTGCCGGCATCACTGCGCAACATCACCACATCCTCACGGCAGGTTTCAGCCGCTGCTGTGCTCGCCAAACCGGCAAGCACAACCGCCGCTATCATTCGGACAATTTTACCGCCGTTTCCCATCCACATACCTCGGTTGCCATCCGCCCCCTTTTACCATCAATCACACGGATTGCCAGCGCCTCACCGGGCTGAACATCCGCAAGACCAGAGCGGCGCAAAACCTCGATATGCACGAAAACATCTTCGTCGCGACCAAAGGTATTGGCAAAGCCAAATCCTTTGCCTTTGTCGAACCATTTCACGCGCGCGGGCTGCAACGGAGCATTTCGAATGATCTCGGGATCAATCTCATCGAGATCAGCAAGCCCTGTGTGTTCAAGATCATCGGGCGGTGAAATCGTATGCACCGCCACTGCTTGCCGACCGCGCTCGGTCTGCTGAACATCCAATTCCACCCCGGCGCGATCCGCAACCGAACTTTGCCCAAAGTTCCTAAGAACATTGGCATGAAGCAAAATATCCGGGCCGCCTTCATCGGCAATTACAAACCCAAACCCTTTAACAGGGTCAAACCACTTAACACGCCCCTTTATTCTGCGAATATCATCATCCTGTGTCGTCACTTTTTCCTACCTAACAGCCTTCATCCCCAAGACTGCATTACACTTGCGTTATATTCACCCCCGCTTGCAAGTGGTTAATAATCAATAACTTCAATGCATTGCATTTCACGCAACGTGAAATTCATGGGTTCAGTCGTTGAATTTTCCAGCTTTCCCCTATGTCCGAGCGCCGCCAGACAAACCGATCATGCAGGCGAAACGCCCCATCCGCCCAGAATTCGATTTCGACCGGCGTGATCTTGAAACCGCCCCAAAACGGCGGTCGCGGCGGATTCGGTCCTTTCTGCGCGGTGATCTTCGCGACTTTCGCCATCAAGGTCGTCCGGCTGTCGAGCGGCTGCGATTGTTCCGACGCCCAAGCACCAAGCCGGCTCTTGAGCGAGCGCGACGCATAATACGCATCCGCACCCTCACCCTCCTCGCGACTCACCATACCACGAATGCGGACCTGACGGCGCAAGGATTTCCAATGCAGCACCATCGCCGCCTTGGGGTTGGCCGCGAGCTCCCGCCCCTTGGCGCTGTTGTAATTGGTGTAAAACACAAATCCGTCGTCGGAGATTTCCTTGAGCAACACCATCCGCACATTCGGCAACCCGTCGGCATCCACCGTGGACAGCGCCACAGCATTGGGGTCGTTCGGTTCTGATTTCTCTGCCTCGGCCAACCAGCCTCTGGCAATCTCAAAGGGGTCGTCGCCTGCAAAGTGTCCGTCGCGTTCCATGAGATCTCTTATTCCTGTCTGCGAATTCTCGCGCATATGTTTCCATATGTGTCAAACTAGTGTTCCCAACGGCATTTGACACCGCGCCAGCAAAAATGACCAGCCCTTGATGCAATCCCCCCAATCGCCTAAAGGTCAGAAAAATCTGATGGTCGGGGGCTGGGAATGTCGAACAATCTGATGGCGGGAAAACGCGGGCTCATCATGGGGCTCGCCAATGACAAATCAATCGCCTGGGGCATTGCCCGCGCCTGCGCCAATGCGGGGGCGGAACTGGCGTTCAGCTATCAGGGCGATGCTCTGAAAAAGCGGGTTGATCCGCTGGCGGCTGAGCTGGGTTCGACCATCGTATTGCCCTGCGATGTCGGCAATATGGCCTCTGTCGATCAGCTCTTTGTCGATCTGGGCACCCATTGGGACAGCCTCGACTTTGTTGTTCACGCCATCGGCTTTTCCGACAAGAACGAATTGCGCGGGCGCTATGTTGATACGAGCCGCGACAATTTCCTGATGACGATGGATATCTCGGTCTATTCCTTCACCGCCGTAATGCAACGCGCCGAAAAGATGATGGGCGAGGGCGGATCGGCCCTTACCCTCACCTATTATGGCGCCGAACAGGTCATGCCGCATTACAACGTGATGGGTGTCGCCAAAGCGGCGCTTGAGGCCTCTGTCAAATATATGGCCGAGGATTTGGGCAAAGACGGCATTCGCGTCAACGCCATCAGCGCGGGGCCGATCAAGACGCTGGCCGCCTCGGGCATCGGCGATTTCCGCTATATCCTGAAATGGAACGAATTGAACTCACCGCTGCGCCGCAACGTGACCATCGACGACGTCGGCCGCTCCGCGCTTTACCTGCTCAGCGATCTGGGCTCTGGCGTGACCGGCGAGACGCTGCATGTCGATGCGGGCTATCACATTGTTGGCATGAAGGCCGTAGACGCCCCCGACATCGACGCCACCTGAGAGGTTCGTACATGACCGCGCTCGATCTTTTGGCTTTCAACGCGGTTCTGGCCGCCGCCATTCTCAGCCCCGGTCCCGCCCTGCTCTTTGCCCTGCGCACCGCCCTTGCCGATGGGCGCGCGGCGGGTATTGCGGCGGGCCTGGGCCTGGGCCTTGTCGCGGCACTCTGGACACTGGCGGCGCTCTTGGGGCTAGAGGCGCTTTTTACTCTCTTCCCTTGGGCCTATATCATCCTCAAAATCGCGGGCGCGGCCTATCTGCTCTATATCGCGTGGACCACGTGGCGTGCCGCGCGCCAGCCCGTGAATGAGGGCCCACGCAAACCGCGCGGGCGGGCCTTTCTTGACGGGGTGCTGATCAATCTCGGCAATCCCAAATCGGTGCTGTTCGCGGCCTCTGTGCTTGTGGTGATCTTTCCCAAGGGCCTTACAGCCTCGGAAATTGCCCTCATCACTGTTAATCACATGCTGGTCGAATGGCTATTTTACGCAGGCTTTGCCACGCTTCTCAGCGGCGCTGCGGCGCGTCGCGCCTATCTGGGCGCGAAACCGATCATCGACCGCGCGGCGGCCCTATTGCTGGGCGCGCTCGGGCTGAAACTTCTCTTGAGCAGGTAACACCATGATGGACCGCCTCCCCCATGAAAAAGGCTTTCACGTAAGCTGGGACCAGTTGCACCGCGATGCCCGCGCGCTTGCATGGCGGCTCCAGAGCGAGGCCCCCGAAGGTGGGTGGCGCGCAGTGGTGGCCATCACGCGGGGCGGCATGGCCCCCGCGATGATCGTCGCACGCGAATTGGACATTCGCACCGTCGATACGATCAGCGTCAAATCCTACAACCATCAGGCCCAGACCGCCCCTGTCGTGATCAAATCGCCCGACATGTCGATCATCGGCGACGGCGCGGGCGTGCTCATCGTCGATGACCTTGTGGATACCGGCCGCACGCTTGAGGTGGTGCGCCAGCATATGCCGCGCGCCCATGTTGCCACCGTCTACGCCAAGCCGATGGGCCGCGCGCAGGTCAACACCTTCGTGACCGAGGTCAGCCAGGATACGTGGATTTTCTTTCCGTGGGATATGGCCCTGCAATATGTCGAACCCTACCGGGGCGCCTGACATGATCAATCCGCCCCGCACCGCCTGCACCTTTTCGCCCCCTGTCATGGAGGCGCGGCGCTGGCTGGACGGGGTGACATTCCCGCCCCATCGCCCGCTCATCAATGTAAGCCAAGCCGCCCCCGTGGCCCCGCCCCCCGAGGCACTGCGCCGCGCGGTGGCCGAAGCGGCACTGAATGAGCCGCAGGCGCATCTTTATGGCCCCGTGCTGGGCCTACCTGACCTGCGTGCCGAAGTGGCGGCGCAGTGGTCCGCCACCTATGGCGGCAGCATCGCACCCGCCGAGGTCGCCATCACCTCTGGCTGCAATCAGGCCTTTTGCGCGGCGATCACGACCCTTTGCGCAGAAGGGGATGAGGTTATCCTTCCAACCCCTTGGTATTTCAATCATAAAATGTGGCTCGATATGGCGGGCGTGCGCGCTGTCCCGCTGGCTGCGGGCGCGGAACTCTTGCCCGATCCGGATCACGCGGCGGCGCTCATCACGCCCCGCACCCGCGCCATCGTGCTCGTTACCCCCAACAATCCGGGCGGCGTGGAATATCCCGCCGACCTCACACATGCGTTCTACACTTTGGCCAAAGAGCGCGGTCTTGCCCTTATCGTCGATGAAACCTACCGCGATTTCGATGCCCGCCCCGGCGCGGGGCACGACCTCTTTCACGATCCCGACTGGGCCGATACGCTCATCCAACTCTATTCCTTTTCCAAGGCGTACCGCCTGACCGGCCACCGCGTGGGCGCAATGGTCGCCTCTCCGACCCGTCTGGCCGAAGTCGAGAAATTCCTCGACACCGTCACGATCTGCCCCAACCAACTGGGTCAGATCGCGGCGCTTTGGGGCATGCGCAATTTGGGGCAATGGCTGGCAGGCGAGCGCGCCGAAATCCTCGACCGGCGTGCAGCGATCCATGACAACATGCCGAAACTCACCGGCCAAGGCTGGCGGCTTTTGGGATGCGGTGCGTATTTCGCCTATATGGCGCATCCTTTCGCGATGGACTCGCATCACTTGGCGCAGGCGCTCGTGCCCGAGGCGGGCGTTCTCTTGCTGCCCGGCACCATGTTCCGCCCGTCTGATGACCCGCAGGGCACGCGTGAGTTGCGTGTGGCCTTCGCCAATCTTGATCGTGCCGGGATCGACACGCTCTTTGACCGGCTGGCTGCCCTCCGCTGGCCTCTTGTCCAGACCGGCCACAGCGCGTAGACAGTCGCCCAAGCAGGGCACAAGCCACAAACGGACAGGGGGCCACCATGGCAGGCAACAGCATATCCAAAGGCGCGATGTGGGTTCTGATGGGCCTTCTGATTGTGGGCCTTGCCGGATTTGGCGCAACCAACCTTTCTGGCAATGTCCGCAGCATCGGCCATGTTGGCACCGCCGAAATTGACGTGACCACCTACGCCCGCGCCCTGCAAAACGAAATCCGCGCGCTTGAGGCTGAGCGCGGCAGCGCCATGAGCTTTGCCGAGGCGCGCGCCGCCGGGGTTGATACCGACGTGCTGGGCCGTCTGGTGGCCCGCGCAGCCCTAGAGCATGAGGCAGACCGCCTTGGCCTGTCCATCGGCGATGAGAACCTGCGCGAGCAAATCCTCGACATTCCCTCCTTTCAGGGGCTCGATGGCAGCTTTGATCGCGAGGCGTATCGTTTTGCCCTCGATCAGGCCGGCCTGAATGAAAGCCAGTTCGAAGAGAACATCCGCGCCGAAACCGCGAGCACGCTGGTGCAGGCCGCAGCCCTCGCCGGTCTGCAAACGCCAAGCACCTATATGGACACGATGATGACCTATCTGGCCGAGCGGCGCAGCTTGGCCTTTGCCGTGCTTGACCGCGCCGCGCTGCAATCTGGCCTGCCCGTCCCGTCCGAGGACGACCTCAAGACCTATCATCAAGGCCATCTGCCCGATTTCACGACACCCGAAACCAAAACCATCACCTTTGCATGGGTCACGCCCGCGATGATCCTTGATAGTGTCGAGGTCGACGAAGCCGCCCTGCGCGAGGCCTATGCCGAACGCGAGACCGAATTCAACATGCCCGAGCGGCGGTTGGTCGAACGTCTGGTCTTTGCCGATTCCGCGGCTGCGACCCGCGCGCGTACCCGGATAGACGACGGGATCGCGCTTGAAATGCTGGTCTCTGAGCGCGGGCTGGATATGGCCGATATCGACATGGGCGATGTCAGCCGCGAGGATCTGGGCGCTGCCGCGGATCCCGTCTTCTCCGCTCAGGCGGGCGAGGTGGTCGGACCGATCGACACAAATCTTGGCCCGGCCCTCTTTCGCGTCAACGCCGTTCTCGCGGCGCAGATCACAACCTTTGAAGAGGCGGAACCGCGCCTGCGCGAGGAACTGGCCGCCGACCGCGCGCGCCGCGTCATCGAGGCCAAAATCGACACGGTCGATGATCTCCTTGCTGGAGGCGCCACGCTCGAAGATGTGGCCAAGGAAACCGATCTCGAACTTGGCAGCATCGACTGGCACCCCGGCCTGACCGAAGGCATGGCAGGCTATGACAGCTTTCGCGCCGCAGCGCAGGCCGTGGCAACGGGCGACTATCCCGAGGTTGAACAACTGGCGGATGGCGGCATCTTTGCCCTCCGTCTCGACGGGATCGTAGAGCCCCGCATCCAACCGCTTGAGGATGTGCGCGACGCCGTCCTGCGTGGCTGGCGCGCTGAGGCGACGGTGACAGCCCTGCGCGCGCAGCTCGAACCACAGCTCGCAGAACTGCGCGCCGGTGCCAGTTTTGCCGATCTGGGACTAACGGCAACGGAAGTGACCGACATGACCCGCCGCGATTACCGCCCCGAGGCCCCCGCAGAATTCATCGACACGGTGTTTGACATGGTCCAAGGCGAGGTGCGCGTGATCGAGGGCAATGGTCGCCTCTTTGTTCTGCGGCTTGACAGCATCGCGCCGCCCCTGCCCGCAGAAGAGGACGAGGATCTCGCCCGCCTGCGCGCCGCCCTGCAAGATCAGGCCGCCGCCGATCTGGGACAGGATCTGTTTCAAGTGCTGGCCAATGACATCCGCAGCCGCGCGGGCGTCGAACTTGATCAGGCGGCCCTCAATGCCGTGCACGCCAATTTCAACTGAGGACCGCCAAAATTGGAACTGACCCCGTCCTTTGAGGAATTTGCGCGCGCCTATGAAGCGGGCGAAAATCAGGTGGTGCATGCGCGGCTTGCGGCCGATCTCGACACGCCCGTCTCGCTCATGCTCAAGCTGACCGGGGCCGCGCGCGATGCCTTCCTGCTCGAATCGGTGACGGGCGGCGAATTGCGCGGGCGCTATTCCATCATCGGCATGAAACCCGATGTCATCTGGCACTGTCACGGCACCACCAGCCGCATCAACCGTCAGGCGCGGTTTGATCATGACGCCTTCGAGGATCAGCACGGCGATCCTCTGGCCAATCTGCGCGCCCTCATCGCCGAAAGCCGCATCGCCCTGCCCGAGGGCATGCCCGCTGCCAGTGCCGGTCTCTTTGGCTATCTGGGCTATGATATGATCCGGCTGGTTGAACACCTGCCCAATGTGAACCCCGATCCGCTTGGCCTGCCGGATGCGGTGATGCTGCGCCCTTCGGTGATTGCCGTTCTGGATGGCGTCAAGGGCGAGGTCATGGTTGTGGCCCCCGCATGGGTCAGCAGCGGCCAATCGGCGCGCGCCGCCTATGCGCAGGCCGCCGAGCGGGTGATGGATGCAGTCCGCGATCTGGAACGCGCCCTGCCCCAATCCATCCGCCGCTTGGGTGAGGCCCATGAGGATGCCGCCCCGGTCTCGAATTTCACCCGCGACGGCTATAAGCAAGCCGTTGAAAAGGCCAAGGATTACATCCGCGCAGGCGATATCTTTCAGGTGGTTCCCAGCCAGCGCTGGACCCAGACCTTTCGCCAACCGCCCTTTTCCCTTTACCGCAGCTTGCGGCGCACCAATCCGTCGCCTTTCATGTTCTATTTCAACTTTGGTGGCTTTCAGGTGATCGGGGCCAGCCCCGAAATCCTCGTGCGTGTGTTTGGCCAAGAGGTGACGATCCGCCCCATCGCAGGCACACGCCCCCGTGGCGCCACCCCCGAAGAGGATCGCGCCCTTGAGGCCGATCTTTTGGCCGACAAAAAGGAACTGGCCGAGCATCTCATGCTGCTGGATCTGGGGCGCAACGACGCCGGTCGCGTCTGCAAGATCGGCACCGTGCATCCGACCGAAAAATTCATCATCGAGCGCTATAGTCACGTGATGCACATCGTCTCGAATGTGGTGGGCGAGTTGGCCGAGGATCAGGATGCGCTCAGCGCCCTTCTCGCCGGTCTGCCCGCAGGCACCGTGTCGGGCGCGCCCAAGGTCCGCGCGATGGAGATCATCGACGAGTTGGAGCCCGAGAAACGCGGCGTCTATGGCGGCGGTGTCGGCTATTTCAGCTCGGGCGGCGATATGGATGTCTGCATCGCCCTGCGTACCGCCGTGGTCAAGGATCAGAACCTTTATATTCAGGCAGGCGGCGGCGTTGTCTATGACAGCGACCCAGAGGCGGAGTATATGGAAACCGTCCATAAATCGAACGCCATCCGTCGCGCTGCTGCCGATGCCGCGCGTTTTGGTGGCGATAGCAACGGCTAATCCCGTTTGACACAGGTCAAGGCGCACGGGTGCAGGCGGGCGTAGGTCTTTCCAATCATATTCCACTTTAGGAATGTAATGGAGGGAAGCCTAATGAACCGCATCACACGATTCGCCGCTCCGGCCCTCGTGGCCTTGGCCTTGGCACTCGCGCCGCTCGCAAGCGCGGCTGGCGGTGCCCTGACCCTACAAGAGCCCGTGGCTGTCGACACACTCAGCAAGAACAAACAGACCGCCCCCGGCCTCTATATGATTGCCGCCGACGCTGCCCGCGTGCTGGCCGATCATCCCAACGTCGCCCTCATCGATGTGCGCACCCCGTCCGAGGTGACCCTGATTGGCTATGCCACGGCCGCTGCTGCGAATATCCCGTCAAAACTGATGGACCCTGCCCTGACCTTCGACGCCAAGAAAGGCGCTTACAAGATGGTGGACAACCCCGCCTTTGTTGACGAGGTCAAGGCATGGCTTGCCAGTGATGCCGCTGCAGGTGTGGATACGCTTTTGGTGATGTGCCGCTCTGGCTCGCGCAGCGCCGAGGCCATAGGCAAACTCGTCGACGGCGGCATTGACGTGACGCTCTACAACGTCGTGGATGGGTTCGAGGGCGACACCAACGAGGCCGGCGCGCGCGCCGTCAACGGCTGGCGCAACGCCGGTCTGCCCTGGACCTACAAGATCCGCCAAGGCCTGCGCCCCGGCTATAACTGAGACTTGCGGCGGGCCTTGCCCTCGGGCAAGACAGGGGCATGGCCCGCCTCATCCTCTTCAACAAACCCTATGACGTGCTGTCGCAATTCACCGATCGCGGCAGCGAGGGCAGCCCGCGTGCCACGCTCTCGGATTTCATCGACATCCCCCGCGTCTATCCCGCCGGTCGGCTGGATCGCGACAGCGAAGGCCTCTTGTTGCTGACCGATGATGGCCAACTTCAAGCGCGCATCGCAAATCCCCGTTTTAAAACAGAAAAAACATATTACGCGCAGGTCGAAGGCCTGCCGGATGACACAGCCCTCGCAGCCCTGCGTGCCGGTGTCACGCTGAGCGACGGCCCGACGCGGCCCGCGCGGGTCGAGCGGACAGAGCCTCCGACCCTCTGGCCGCGCACCCCGCCCGTCCGCTTTCGCAAATCCGTGCCCGATTGCTGGCTGAAACTCACGATCTCCGAAGGGCGCAACCGGCAGGTGCGCCGCATGACCGCCCATATCGGTCACCCCACCCTGCGCCTCATCCGGTGGCGCATCGGGGACTGGACACTCGACGGCCTCGGCCCCGGAGAGTGGCGGGGCTAAGGCCGCGCGCTCAGATGAACTCTGCCTTCGCTTCCGGGGCGGCCCGCGCAATCGCCAGAGCCTCGCCCAGATCGACATCCTTGGACAAAAGCGCGCGCCCGATGATCGTGCCGTCGATATTGGGAATGTAGCGCAGCCGCGCCACGTCATCGACCGTCCGCACCGTGCCCCGCGCAATCACCGCATGCCGCGTCTTGGCTGCCAGCCCGGAAATCACCCCGAGACTGCCATCGCTATCCTCGATATCGGCATCAATATCTGTAATCAAAATCCCCGCCAGCGGCACACCGTCAAAGGCTGCGATCAACTCACCCGGACCAAAGGCAGAGGCCGTGCGCCAACCATCGGTCATCAACTGCCCCTGATAGATATCCACCGCCACGACGATCTGATCCGGGTGATACTTGGCCAGCGCCTTGACCGCTTCGGGGTTCTGAACCGCCATTGTGCCCAGAACAATCCGCCCCGCCCCCTTGTCGATCCAGCGCTCCACCGCTTCGCGTCCCCGAAACCCGCCGCCAAGCTGCACCGGAATACCCACGGCCCGGATGATCTGCTCGATAAGCGCATCATTGTCACCCGCGCCGCGCAGCCCGTTCATATCGGTGAGGTGCATCCAATCGGCCCCGGCGGCCACAAAACGGCGCGCGGTTTCGATCGGGTCCACATGCCAGAAGACCGGCTCATCCAGCCGCCCGCGCGTCAGAGTGACACATTTTCCGTCCAGTATTTCCAAGGTCGGATAGAGGATCATCGCCAGCACCTTTCGCTATGGTTGTGGTCCCAACCTGCGGTCACAGCGTACCCCCGGCTGTCCCCGGTGCGGCATGATGCGGGCCTTTCGCGGCCCAATGGGCCAGATCGGCGCAGCGCTCAGTATTTTCCGATGTCGACGTTCTTCAGTTCAGACAACACCTTGCCCGCGGCATCGACCGCCCGAATATCCACCGTATACCGATTGCCGCGACCGCCAGAGCATGGCGGCAGATATCCCGGGCTTGCGTAATCCCCGGTCGAGCGCGCAGGCTTGATGACCCGCACGCCACCGGGCAGCTTTGCGGTCATTCCGGGCACCGCAGGCAGATCGGCCGTGGCTCCTTTGACAGGATAGCCGATCGTGCCATGGCCCCCATTCTGCGACAGCGGGCCGTAAGACTTGTCGTTGTAATAGGCAATCAGCCAGACCGTGCCCGCAGGAATACCCGAGACCGTCATCGGGGGCGTGCTGCCTTTGCCACCGGACAAATGGCAATGCTGACCGGCGGGCACCTTGCGACCATCCCAGCCACCGCCCAATTGCACGGTCATATCCGCAAAGGCCGCCGATCCCATCAATGAAAGACCAAGTGCCAAAATCAATCTTTTGGACATCATAAAAACTCCATTTCGCATGACTATGGCCCAAGCGTAGCCGCGAACGGCAGCCTCGGTCAACGACCGCACAAGGCAGGCGCCGGGATCACTCCGCCCGAAGCACCGCCGACACCGGCGCCAAGGCCACGCTTGCGGCCCGGTCTGCCAAGCCCCAGAGGAGCAGGGCGCTGATCGTATCCGCCCGCAACCGACCCAGCATGATCACGCCATCCTCCTGCTGATCCGCCCGCATCGCGGCCTGATCCAGAAACCGCCGGATGGCGGCAGCATTCTGTCCCTGCCCGTCAAAATCCCGAAACAGGCTGGCCGAGGGCACGCCCTCGCGTGCGATCAGCTTTTGCGCCGTGTTCAGCCCGTTGGGATGCATCACCAGCCCATGCCCGCTCTCTTTCAGAATCGGGGCCAATTGCGCCGTGGCTTCGCGGCTCGATTGCAGGCCCGCGCCTGCCCCTTCCAAAACCGCCACCGCCTGCGGCACCTGCGTAAACCACGCCTGCATCGCCACTTCGGCATCCTCGGGCCGCGCCCCTTCGGGCAAATCGGCCATGGCCAAAACCTCGAATCCGGCGGCGCGGTAGCGTTCTGCCGCATCCGCCGCCCCGGACCAGGTGACATCCACCGCGAAATTCAGCGGATAGGGAAAACTCTGAAGCGCCTCGATCCCAATCGGGCTCTGCCCGTCATCCATCAGAATGATCGCCATCAGCGGCTTGCCCTCGGGATTGTCGAACGCCACCCGATTGCGCACCAAGGCACCCTCCGCCGCCTCGGGCTCTGCGATGGCCTCGGCAACCTCGGGCGCAGGATCGCCAAGGCTGGGCAGGCGATTGGTTGTCACCCCTTCGGCCCGGTTGCCGATCGTGCCCAGCGCAGGCAGGGTCTTGGCCACAGTCTCTGCGTCCGCTTCCGGCACAGGGGCCACTTCTGCCTGTGCCTCGGCTTCCGGCGACAGATCCGCCACGCCCTCGCCATCCGTGGCGTCAGGGATCAGCACCGGCGCAGGCTCCTCGGATGGAAAAATAGACTCGCTCTGCCCCGCCTCTGGCGTGCTCAACCTAGCACTCTCCTCGCTTGGAGGGGGTGCGGGCGGCTGCGCGGGATCGGTCGAAACCGCCACCGCGCCCTCGCTGTTCGGCACCACAGGCGCTGGCACTAGCGGGCTTGGCAGAACCGGCTCATCGCTCTCGACCGCCACACCGCCACTATCGGCCACCACTTCGGGAGCCTCAGCCAAGGCGGCCGCCTCCCCCGTTTCCGGCACCGCTGCCGGCGCGGTCTCGACTGCACCGATGCCAGCGCTGTCATCGGGCGCAGGCGGTGCGGCCTGCGACACTCCCGCCGTCTCGGGCGCGGCCTGCGTCTCGGGCAAGGCCGCCTCTGCATCCTCGCGCCGCAGATCGAACCCCGACCCCGCAGGCACCTCCAAACTCACCGCTTCAGGCGGCACCGTACCCGGTGCCCCGCTCAGCACAGACAGTGTGCCCAACGCCAGCCCCGACACCAGCGTTCCCGTCATCATGCCTGCCAATACTCCGCGTGCCACTGCCTTTGCCCCCACATCTGCCTGTTTTGCCTGTTATCCGGCCTAGCGCCCCTTGACGGTGCCGCGCAAGACTGAACAAGTATACCGCGACCGGCCCCTTGGCCTCCAGCCCCCTTTGCATGAGGACAGGCGCGAATGCTGCTCTTGATCGATAACTACGACAGTTTCACCTATAATCTCGTCCATTACGTAGGCGAATTGGGTGCAGAAACCCGCGTTGTGCGGAATGATGCGCTCAATGTGCAAGAAGCGATGGCGATGCGCCCCGATGGCATCCTGCTTTCGCCCGGCCCCTGCGATCCGGATCAGGCGGGCATTTGCCTGCCGCTCACCCTTGCAGCCGCCGAGGCGGGTATTCCGCTTTTGGGCGTCTGCCTTGGGCATCAGACCATCGGTCAGGCCTTTGGCGGCAAGGTTATCCGCCATTCCGAAATCGTACACGGCAAGATGGGCCAGATCCTTCATGAGGGCAAAGGCGTCTTTGCTGGCCTGCCCTCTCCCTTTGAGGCGACGCGCTATCACTCGCTCGTGGTCGAACGCTCCAGCCTGCCCGACTGCCTTGAAATCACCGCAGAACTGGCAGATGGCACCATCATGGGCCTGCAACACCGCGACTTGCCCATTCAGGGCGTGCAATTTCACCCCGAATCCATCGCATCGCAACACGGTCACGCGCTGCTCAAGAATTTCATCGACATGATGCAGGTTCCGGCATGAGCGAGCAGCTCAAACCGCTGATCGCTGCCGCTGTCGACCGCCCCCTCAGTCGCACAGAGGCCGAAACCGCCTTTGAGATCCTGTTCGAAGGCGAAGCGACACCCGCCCAGATCGGGGGCTTTCTCATGGCTTTGCGCACGCGCGGCGAGACGGTCAATGAATACGCCGCCGCCGCCGCCGTGATGCGCGCCAAATGCAACGCCGTGCGCGCGCCAGAGGGGGCGATGGACATCGTCGGCACCGGTGGTGATGGCAAGGGCACGCTCAATATCTCGACCGCGACGGCCTTTGTTGTGGCGGGCGCGGGCGTGCCCGTGGCCAAACATGGCAACCGCAACCTCTCCTCCAAATCCGGGGCGGCGGATGCGCTCACGGAAATGGGGATCAAGGTGATGGTCGGCGTGCCAGTGGTCGAACGCGCGCTGACGGAAGTGGGCATAGCGTTTATGATGGCCCCCATGCACCACCCGGCCATGGCCCATGTCGGCCCGGTGCGCACCGAATTGGGCACCCGGACCATTTTCAACATCCTTGGCCCCCTTACCAACCCCGCAGGCGTCAAGCGCCAACTCACCGGCGCGTTTTCCCGCGATCTTATCCGCCCCATGGCCGAAACCTTGGGCCAATTGGGTTCAACCCGCGCTTGGCTTGTGCATGGCTCGGACGGCACCGATGAGATGACAATCACCGGCGTGTCATGGGTCGCGGCCCTCGAAGACGACGGCAGCATCCACGAGACCGAATTGCATCCCGAGGATTTTGGCTTGCCCGTGCATCCATTCGAGGCCATTTTGGGGGGCACCCCTGCGGAAAACGCCGCCGCCCTGCGCGCGCTTCTTGATGGTGCGCCGGGCGCCTACCGCGATGCTGTGCTGCTCAACGCCGCCGCCGCCCTGACGGTTGCCGGACATGCCAGCGACCTGCGCGCCGGCGTGGCCCAAGCCGCAGAAAGCATCGACAGCGGCGCAGCCCGCGCAAAAATCGCTGCCCTTGCGAAACTGACATCGGAGACTGCATGACAACGCCGACCATTCTGGACAAGATCAAAGCCTATAAACTCGAAGAAATTGCCGCAGCCAAAGCCGCGCACCCCTTGGCCGAGATCGAGACGCTGGCCCATGAGGCTCCGCACGTCCGCCCCTTCGCGGATGCGTTGCTCAAGGCCACCAAAACCGGCTATGGCCTCATTGCCGAAATCAAAAAGGCCAGCCCCTCCAAGGGCTTGATCCGTGCCGATTTCGACCCCGCCGCGCTGGCGCAGGCCTATGCGACCGGCGGGGCCACCTGTCTTTCGGTGCTGACAGATACGCCCAGCTTTCAGGGCGCGCCGGACTACCTTGAACAGGCGCGCAATGCCTGCGACCTGCCGGTGCTGCGCAAGGATTTCATGTATGATCCCTATCAGGTGGCCGAAGCGCGCGCTTGGGGGGCCGATTGCATCCTGATCATCATGGCCAGTGTCTCGGACGCGCAAGCGCTCGAATTGGAAGAGGCCGCAACCCATTGGGGCATGGATGCGCTGATCGAGGTCCATAACCGCGCCGAACTCGACCGCGCCAACCATCTCAAATCCCGGATGATCGGCATCAACAACCGTGATCTCAACACTTTCGAGACCACGCTCGACACCACGCGGCAACTGTCCAAATTCGTGCCGCCCGAACGCATGATCGTCTGCGAAAGCGGCCTCGCCACGCCCGAGGATCTGGCCGACATGGCCCGTTACGGCGCGCGCACCTTCCTGATCGGCGAAACCCTGATGCGCGCCGAGGATGTGGCACAGGCCACGCGCAACTTGCTGGCCAATCCGCTGACACCGGGCGGATTCTGATGTCCGGGCTCAGCCATTTCGACGGCCAAGGTCATGCCCATATGGTCGATGTTTCGGACAAGGACGTGACTGCGCGCGTGGCCGTGGCCGAAGGCCACATCAAGATGGCCCGCGAAACCTTTGATATCATTGCCGAAGGCCGCGCCAAGAAAGGCGATGTTCTGGCCGTCGCCCGCCTTGCCGGGATCATGGCCGCCAAGCGAACGCCCGACCTTATCCCGCTCTGCCACCCGCTTGCCATCACCAAGGTCACGGTGGACCTCACCCTTGACCCCGATCTTCCTGGCGTGCGCATCGCCGCAACGGTCAAGACCACAGGCCAGACCGGCGTCGAGATGGAGGCGCTGACCGCCGCCTCCGTCACGGCCCTCACGGTCTATGACATGACCAAGGCGGTGGATAAGGCGATGGAAATCGGCGGCCTTCGCGTGATCCTAAAAGATGGTGGAAAATCAGGACGGTATGAGGCGACATGATCACTGTTGACGCGGCCCTCGCGCATCTCTTCAGCCTTGTTCAACCGCTCGACATCGAAGAGGTGCCGCTCGCGCAGGCCGCAGGCCGCATCCTTGCCCGCGATGTGGCCGCGCGGCGCGATCAGCCGCCCTTCGCCGCCTCTGCCATGGACGGCTATGCGGTCTGCGGCGCTGATGCGGCCCCCGGCACCACCCTCAGGGTGATCGGCGAGGCCGCGGCAGGCCATGCCTACGCCGGGTCCGTGTCGTCCGGCCAAGCGGTGCGCATCTTTACCGGCGCGCCCATTCCAACAGGGGCCACCCGCGTGATCATCCAAGAGGATGTGACCCGCGACGCCGACCAGATCACCCTTGGCCAAAATCTTGACCGCAAGGATCATATTCGCCCCTTGGGCTGCGATTTCCGCGAAGGTCAGACCATCACCGCCCCCCGACGTCTGCGCCCCGCTGACATTGCACTTCTCGCCTCGATGAACATCGCCGCCGTGCCGGTGCGCCGCAAACCACAGGTGGCGCTGATGTCCACCGGCGACGAATTGGTCATGCCCGGAGAGGCCCCCGGCCCCGATCAGATCATCGCGTCCAACACCTTTGGCCTTAAGGCAATGCTCGACGCGATGGGGGCAGAGGCGCGCATCCTGCCCATCGCCCGCGATACCGTGGCTTCGCTCACCGCATGTTTTGCCCTGACGCGGGGCGCTGATCTGATCATCACCATCGGCGGGGCCTCAGTGGGCGACCATGATCTCGTCGGTCGGGTGGCGGGCGATCTGGGCATGGACCGCGCCTTTTACAAGGTCGCTATGCGCCCCGGCAAACCATTGATGGCCGGGCGTCTGAACGGCGCAGCCATGGTCGGCCTGCCCGGAAATCCGGTGTCGGCCATGGTCTGCGGTCATGTGTTCATCGCGCCCATGATCAATGCCATGCTGGGTTTGGGCACCGCCCCCGCGCCGCGCCTGCGCGCGCCCTTGGCGATTGCCCTGCCCGCCAACGGCCCGCGCGAGCATTACATGCGTGCGGCCCTAACACCTGAGGGTATTCATCCCGAGGATAAACAGGACAGCTCACTCTTGACCATCCTCGCCAATGCCCGGGCGCTGATGGTGCGCCCGGTCAGCGATCCTGCGCGTGCAGCCGGGGAAATGATGGATTATCTCCCACTCTGACCGCGCGTGCCAAAGCTGATCACCTCCACCTCGGTCACGACCATATCAAGCGGCTGATCGGTCGGTTCAAGCGGCAGTTCCGCCGCCTCCTGCGCACCATAGGCAAAGCCGATGGCCAATGTCCCGCGCCGGGCACGCAGCATCTCGAGCGTGCGGTCATAAAATCCGCCGCCATAGCCCAGCCGCCCGCGCCGGCGATCAAAGGCCACCAAAGGCACAATCAATATTTCTGGCTCGAAGAAATCGTCCACCTCGGGCACCATCGCGCCAAACGGCCCCTCGCGCAGCGCGCATCCCGGCCCCCAGCGCGAAAAATCAAGCGGCAGACCAGCGCCGCGAATGACAGGCACGCCAACCGGCCCATGCGCTGCCGCCTCTTCCATCGCGGTCAGCGGATCAATCTCGGACCGGATTGGCATATAGCCTGCCAGCGGCACGCCCCGATACCCCGCCAATACCCCCGACAAAAGCGCCGCCGTCCCCGGCATCCGGGCGCGATGCGCCTCGGCGCGCCGCTCAAACGCGGTCTTGCGCGCTGCGGCCTTTACCTCTGTCAAATCGGTCATATCAGAAACACCGTCGCCAGCCCCAGAAACGCGAAAAAACCCACCACATCCGTCACCGTGGTGACAAAGGTGCCCGAACCCAGCGCCGGATCAACGCCCATGCGGTCCATGATCACCGGTATGGCCGCCCCTGCCAACCCGGCAACGACAAGATTGATCACCATCGCGGCACCGATCACATAGCCCAGTTCCGGCCCGCCAAACCAGACCACCCCAACCGCGCCCATCACCAGCGCGAAAATCAACCCGTTGATCAGCCCAACCAGCGTTTCGCGCCTGAGCACTCGCCAGACATTCGCGCCGGTCAGGTCCTTGGTCGCAAGCGCCCGCACTGCCACCGTCAGGCTCTGCGTTCCGGCATTGCCCCCCATCGAGGCGACAATCGGCATCAAGACGGCCAGCGCCACCAGTTGCGCAATCGCCAATTCGAACTGTGCAATCACCAACGAGGCCAGAATCGCCGTGCCCAGATTGACGGCAAGCCACGGCACCCGCTGCTTGGAGGTCTCGATCACGGAATCGTTGATCCCGCCCTCGCCCACACCGGCCAGACGCATGATGTCTTCTTCATGCTCTTCATCCAGCACCGCCATCGCGTCGTCGATGGTGATCACGCCCACCAACCGGCCATCCTCATCCACGACGGGGGCCGAAATCAGGTGATACTGGTTAAACATATAGGCCACATCGCCGTCATAGCGCGTGACCGGAATAGTGTGGAATGTCTCCTCCACAATGTCTTTCAGCGGCACATCCCGACGCGAGGCCATGATCCGCCCCAGCGTGACATTGCCCACCGGATGCAGCCGCGGATCGACCAGCACGATGTGATAGAACTGCTCTGGCAATTCCTTGGCATGGCGCATGAAATCAATCGCGTCGCCGACGGTCCAATGCTCGGGGGCCATCACCACTTCGCGCTGCATCAGACGGCCAGCGGAATATTCCGGATAGGTCAGCGATTGTTCGACCGCCGCACGGTCGCTGTCTTCCAGAACGCTCAGGATCGCTTCTTGCTGCTGATCCTCCAGATCCTCGACCAGATCGACAACATCATCGGAATCAAGCTCGCGCACCGCGTCGGCCAGAACCTGCGGCGTGAGAAGGTTGATCACCTCTTCGCGGATCGATTCGTCGAGTTCCGACAGAATATCGCCGTCGAACTCCTGCCCGTAAAGCGCGATCAAGCGCCGTCGGTCGTAGGCGTTGCTCTGTTCCAGAAGGTCGGCGATGTCGGCCGCATGAAGCGGCTCCATCTCGGCCCAGAGCATTTCACGGTCCTGCGTCTCGACCGCATACATGATCCGCGCAATCAAGGACCGCGTGAGCGGCGTATCATCCTCGTCCTGTTCCACCTCGGGGGCCAGATCGTCTTCGTGTTCTGCCATGTTGCCCCCCTGCGTTTCTGTTGCGCGCAGGATTAAAGAACCGTCTTGCGGAAAACAATCACATTGGGCCGATTTACCCCGGCCTTGTGCCCCCTTATCCTGCCCCCTGCGCAATCCTTAGCCCACGGGGGGCAAATGTCGTCACTCACCCTGATCACCGGCCAAGTTCTCGCCTTCGATCGTTCACCGTTCGACGGCGACCCCGCCGGGGCCTCGACCCTGCATGAGGCGCTCTTGATCGAAAATGGCCGGATCGCTGCCCTAGGCACCGCGCAGGACCTGCGCGCACAGGCCCCACAGGCCACCGTGACCAATATGGGCAGCCGCCTCATCAGCGCCGGGTTTGTCGATGCGCATGTGCATTACCCCCAGACCGCGATCATCGCCAGTTGGGGCAAACGCCTGATCGACTGGCTCAACACCTATACCTTTCCCGAAGAAATGCGCTTTGCCGATCCCGCATATGCGGCGGACATCGCGGGCCGCTATTTCGACCTCATGCTCGCCCATGGCACCACCACCTGCGCGAGCTACGCCACCATCCATCCCGCCAGCGTGACCGCGTTTTTTCAGGCCGCAAAGGCGCGTGGCCTGCGCGCCGTGGCGGGCAAAACCTGTATGGATCGCAACGCGCCCGAGGGGCTGCGCGACACCGCGCAATCCGCCTATGACGACAGCAAAGCACTGCTGGAACGCTGGCACGGCGTGGACCGGCTCTCTTACGCCATCACGCCCCGGTTCTCGCCCACTTCAACGCCGGATCAGCTTGCGGCCTTGGGTACGCTCTGGTCGGAATACCCCGAATGCCTGATGCAAACCCACCTGTCCGAGCAGGTGGACGAGGTCGCCTGGGTCAAATCCCTCTACCCTGAGGCGCGCGATTATCTCGACACCTACGAATCGCACGGCCTTTTGGGGGCGCGCGGGCTTTATGGCCACGCCATCCACCTTGAGACGCGCGAGCGCGACCGCCTGCGCGAGATGGGCGCAGCCCTCATCCATTGCCCCACCTCCAACACCTTTATCGGATCGGGCCTATTCAACCTCGCCGCGCGTGTGGCCGAAGGGCAGCGTGTGGGCCTTGCCACCGACACCGGCGGGGGCTCGTCCTTTTCCATGCTGCGCACCATGGCCGCCGCCTATGAAATCGGGCAATTGACCGGCACAGCACTGCACCCGGCACAGCTTCTCTGGCTCGCCACCGCAGGTTCGGCAGAGGCGCTGCACATGGGCGCGCAAATCGGCACTATCGCACCGGGGAGGGAGGCCGATCTGGTTGCCCTCGATCTCGCCTCAACCCCCGCCATTGCGCAACGCAGCGCGCAAGCAAACGACATCTGGGAGGCGCTCTTTCCCACAATCATGATGGGCGACGACCGCGCCATTGCCGGCGTTTGGGTGGCGGGCAAGGCCGTGCGTATCTGACCTTTTGTCAACGCTTGCACAAAGCGCCCCGCGCGGAATCAAGCCCGAAGGGCGCCGCGCGATCGCCGGGCCGTCCCCGGCCCAGCGACTGCCCGCCTCACACCACCTTCGACAATATCTCCAGCGCCGCCTCATGCTGCGCGCGCCCGGCGGCGGCAATCGCCCGCCCACCCTGATGCGCAGGGCCGCCCTGCCAGTCGGTGACAATACCGCCCGCCGCCTCGATCACGGCAATCGGTGCCTGAATATCATAGGCCGCCAAACCAGCCTCTATCACCAGATCGACATGCCCCGCTGCAACAAGAGAATAGGCATAACAATCAAGCCCATAGCGCGTTAACTTCGCGCAGGCCGCGACCTCGGCAAAGCCTGCCGCCTCTGCCGGGCTGCCCAACTCTGGAAATGTGGTAAAGACGATCGCATCCGACAAGGCCCGCGCGCCCAGCACCCGCAGATCCCGCGCGCCCATCGGCCCGGTCATCCGTGCCGTGCCCCAGCCGCCTTCAAACCGCTCGCCAATATAGGGCTGGTCAATGATCCCATAGATCGGGCCAGTCTCGTCAGAAACCGCGATCAGCACGCCCCATGTCGGGGCCCCAGACATAAATGCCCGCGTGCCGTCGATTGGGTCCAGCACCCATGTCAGGCCGCTGGTGCCCGAAACCGCGCCATATTCCTCGCCAAGGATTCCATCCTGCGGACGCAACCGCCGCAGAACCTCGCGCATGGCACGTTCGGTGGCACGGTCGCCCTCTGTCACCGGATCAAACCGCCCCTCAGGCAGCTTGTTATCCGCCGTCAGCCCGGCACTGCGAAAAAACGGCAAAACAGCCTCACGCGCGGCATCTGCCACAGCGTGGGCTGTCCTGACGATATCTGTCTTGTCCATTCCGGCCCGCCTTTCCTACCGCTTGCGCAGAGGGATAGACCCAAGGCCGGCTCGGCTCAAGCCACCTCGCTCAAAACCCGGGCAAGGTCGAACAAACGCCGACGCTGGTTTTCGGGAATGGCGTAATACGAACGCACCAGATCCAGCGCCTCTTTGTCGCCCATCAGGTCGGCCCGTGCTGGATCGCTCTTTTCGCGCTCCACACCGCCCTCTTGATCCAGGCCTTCAAAGAAAAAGCTGATCTCGACATCCAGCGATTCGGCAATGTCCCAGAGCCGCGACGCGCTTACGCGGTTCGCACCTGTCTCATATTTTTGAATCTGTTGAAATTTGATTCCGACGCTCTCTGCCAGCTGCTGCTGGGTCATTCCCACCAGCCAGCGGCGGTGCCGAATACGTTTGCCGACGTGCACATCAACGGGGTGCGGCATATAGTGTTCCTTCTTACCTACTCTGAGAATTACCGTAATTCGATCACCCGAAACAAATGCCCCGAGCAAGACGCCACGCATCCCAGCAGCGCGTGCCAGACCCTACCAAGATGGTGTTAAAATTCAAGAAATATCGCTATCCATTTGCGTGACCTATCCCAATGAAACACAATCTAAGCGGGCACCTATCCTTTTGGATAGGGTGTTTTCCACTTTTTGTGCTTGGCTTGCACAGGTTTGACAGGGCGAATCGAATTCGTCTAACCACGATCATAGTTTTATCTCGCCTCGTCAGAATCACAAGGGTTCAACATGCGCGCCTACCACCTGCCCGCGAAGGGCGCAGAGCCCCTCTTGACCGATCTGCCCCGGCCAACCCCGGGTCCGGGCGAAATCAGAGTGCGGATCGCGGCCTGCGGGCTCAACTTTGCGGATCTGCTGATGATCAAGGGGGCCTATCAGGACACGCCAGAACCGCCCTTTACCCTAGGAATGGAGGTGGCAGGCACGGTTGACGCCCTTGGCCCCGGCACCGATGGCCCCGCCCCCGGCACCCGCATCGCGGTCTTTGGCGGTCAGGGCGGGCTTGCAGACTATGGCTGTTTTCCCGCCGCCCGCGCGGTGCCCCTGCCCGATGCCATGAGCTTTGCCGATGCAGCGGCCTTTCAAGTGGCCTATGGCACCAGCCACGTTGCGCTGGATCACAAGGCGCGGCTGCAACCGGGGGAAACCCTGTTGGTTCTGGGGGCCGCCGGGGGTGTGGGCCTCACGGCTGTTGAAATCGGCAAGCAGATGGGCGCGCGTGTGATCGCCTGTGCTCGCGGCGCCGACAAACTCGCCGTGGCCCAAGAGGCCGGGGCCGATCACCTGATCGACGCGGCAACCCAAGATATCCGCGATGTCTGCCGCGCGCTTGGCGGCGTCGATGTGGTTTATGATCCGGTGGGGGGCGATCAATTTACCGCCGCACTGCGCGCCTGCAACCCCGAAGCGCGCATCCTGACGATCGGCTTTGCCTCTGGCGATGTGCCACAAATCCCCGCCAATCACCTTCTGGTCAAGAATATCACTGTGATGGGCCTCTATTGGGGCGGCTATCTCAAATTCCGCCCCGAGGTGGTAACCCAGAGCATGGCCACCCTCTTTGACTGGTATGCAGCCGGGCGCTTGCGCCCGCATGTCTCGCATCTTTTGCCGCTTGAACAGGCCGCAGAGGCGCTTGATCTACTGCGCTTGCGCAAATCCACCGGCAAGGTCGTGGTCACGCTGACATAAGCACCGGCGATGTCAGCGCGCCAAATCCCTGCCGCAACATCCGCATCAATTCGGCGCGCACCGCATCGCGGCCCGCATTGCCGTACAGGTTGATCTTCTGAATCCCCAGATCCGGCAGCGCCCCGCCGGGATGGATCGCCTCGAGATGTGGCGGGATGCTGCTCTCGAGCAGCGCCCCAACCGCCAGATCGGCACTCACCAATGCCTCAACCGCGCGATCATCCTCGGAATCAACCGCCAACTCCCAATCCACGCCCGCCGCATCCAGCTTGCGCAGCACGATGGGCCGGAAAATGCACTGGCGGCAAAACGCCAACCGCAGCGGGCGTCGCTTCCACGACACGCCGCCTTGCGCACCGGTCCAGCGCAGATTCATCTGCGTCAAGGTCTCGCCCCCCTCGCCCACGCCTTCCTCGGTGGTCAGGATCACATCCACCTCCCCCCGCGCAAGCGCCTCGCGCAGCCGCAGCGTGCTGGATGAGCGCAGGTTGACCTTGACCCGTGGAAAGGCCGCGTTGAACTGCTTGAGCACACGTGGAACCACCGGATAAACGATGTCATGCGGCACACCGAGCGCCAATTCCCCCTCGAATGTCTCTTCGGTCAGCCGCCCCATCACCTCGTCATTCAGATCGAGCATACGCCGCGCATAGCCCACCAATTGCTCACCCGGCGCGGTCAATGACACCCGACGATTGGCGCGCTCTAAAAGCGTAAGATCCAGCATTTCCTCTAACCGCTTGATCTGCATCGAGACCGCTGATTGCGTCAGATTCAACGCCGTCGCCGCGCGCGTCACACCGCCATGGTCGGCCACCGCCACCAACGAGCGCAACGTAGTGATGTCGAGGTTTCGCATATATCACATTCCTTGATGATGAGTCGGCCAAACATTCATTTTCAAAATTGAACGAATCCGGGCAAAAGATCAACATCCGAAATGAAAACCCCAAGCCACATCACCAAAGGGAAAGGAAAGACCATGACCGTCCATGCCCAAACCTCCGTCCTCCGGTCCGCCCTGCGCGCTCCGCGCCTTGCCGAGATGCTGGCTGTCTGGACACAGCGCCGCGCCCTCTATCGGCTCGACGATGCCGCGCTCGAAGACCTTGGTCTAACCCGCGAAGCCGCGCTGCGCGAGGCAAGCCGCCCCTTCTGGGATTTGCCCCGTCGGCTGCATTGCTGACCCGCTCAAGGACAGTGTCAGGGCCCGCCCTGACACGGCCACCCCACGGATATCTGAGGTGCCGCGCCGCGATACCGCCTCTCGCGTCAAGCGCGCGTCAAAAATCCCCGCATAAAACCTGTCTAAAACAAGCATGAACGCTTGAAATATCGGACAGGCCTACCGATATTACTGGCAATGTCCCACAACGGGATCGCCATTCACATATCGGAGGGTTACATGGCAGAGTTAAACACGATCCGGACGGCGACGGGCACACGCACCGCCCAGATTGACGCGGGCCTACGCGCGCATATGAACAAGGTCTACGGCACGATGTCCGTGGGCATGCTCATCACGGCGCTTGCGGCATGGGCCATCGCGGGGCTTGCCGTGACAACCGATCCTTCCGCCGCCGCCGCACAACTTCCCAATGGCAAGATGCTGACGGGCCTTGGCGCAGCGCTTTACCTTTCGCCGCTCAAGTGGGTGGTGATGCTGGCCCCGCTGGCGTTCATCTTCCTTGGTTGGGGCGCGCTCGTGCGTCGGGCTTCGGCTGCCGCCGTGCAGCTTGGCTTCTTCGCCTTCGCCGCGCTCATCGGTATTTCGATGAGCTCGATCTTCCTGATGTTCACCAGCTTCTCGATCGTCCAGACCTTTATCGTGACCGCCATCGCCTTTGCGGGTCTCTCGCTCTTTGGCTACACCACGAAAAAGGACATCTCGGGTTGGGGGTCGTTCCTCATCATGGGCGTGATCGGTCTTGTTGTCGCCATGGTGATCAACATTTTCCTGCAAAGCCCGGCCATGATGTTCGCCATCTCGGCCATCGGCCTCTTGATCTTCGCCGGTCTTACCGCGTTCCACACGCAAGAGATCAAGAACACCTATGTCGCCCACGCGGCACATGGGGATCAGGAATGGTTGGACAAATCCGCCTACGACGGCGCGCTGAGCCTCTACATCAGCTTCCTGAACATGTTCCAGTTCCTGCTGATGTTCATGGGGCAACAGGAATAGAAGCGGCCTGAACCGCAAACGCTAAAATGGAACCCGCCGGATCACTCTCCGGCGGGTTTTTTCATGTTCAGAAGCAATCCCTGACCCAGATCAAGGCCCGCTCTATCGAGGTGCGGTACCATAAACAAACGCACCAAAAGGGAAAGTCTCCGCCATGTTACGCCTCGGCCTCATCCTGCATCTTTTCATCGGCTCCACGCTCTCTGGCTCTGCGGTGATCGCCGCCCTCGTCATGGGACAGGACACGCTGAAACCGATCCTGATCGCCGCCCTTCTGGGATTTATCGCTGCCTTCCCGGTGTCCTACATCGTGGCCAAAAAGCTTTACGAACTGCGCTGAACCAAGGTGCCGCTCACCCCAACCAGGTGCGCACCGCCGCCTCAAACTCGCGCGGCTTTTCGGCATGCAGCCAATGGCCCGCACCGGGAATTTTGGCAAACTGTGCCGCAGGGAACAGCGCCTTGATCCGGTCGCGGTGCTCGCGGGTCACATAGGCCGAGTCTGCCCCAGTGAGAAACATCACCTTCCCCTCGTAAATCCCTGAAATATCCGGAAAGCTCAGGATTTTCGGCATCTCGCGCGCCAGCGTTTCTAGGTTCAACAACCACCGCTTTTCCGCCACATCCAACGCCTGAAGGAAAAACGGCACCAGCGCCGGATTGTCCACCGTGGCCTGCAATTGCGCGGCCGCGTCCGACCTTCGCTCAACCGTTGCCAGATCGACCGCCTGCATCGCCTTGATATACTGCACCTGACTGTGGCCATAGGACACCGGCGCAATATCCGCAACGATCAGCCGATTGACCAAGGCCGGTTGCGTCAGCGCCAGCACCATCGCCGCCTTGCCGCCCATCGAATGGCCCAGCACATCATATGGGCCGTCCAACCCCTCGATCACCTCGGCCAGATCGCCAGCCATATCCTCATAGGAATGCGTTTCAAACCAAGGGCTTGCGCCGTGATTGCGCATATCCACCGCGATCACATGGCGCGTGTCCGACAGCCGCTTGGCAATGACCCCCCAATTGCGCGCAGACCCGTAGAGCCCATGCACAATCACCAATCCCGGCCGCTCAGTCGGCGCGCCATGTTCGATCCGGTTCAACATATCCCCTCATACCGCCGGAATCACAGCGTTTCCAGCCCTATTGCCGCGTAGCCCAGCAACCGGTAAACTACCTCAAGAGGGATTTCCAAGTGATTGATACAGAAGAATTTAATACCAAGACTACGCGGCTACAACAGGCCATAACAGACCGGATGCGCCTGCGCGGTCCCACGCTTGAACGGCAATTGCGCCGTGCCGGGCGGCGCTTGCCCCGCCGTCAGCGCCGCGCCGGGGCCATTGTTCTGGGCGCACAGGATTGGATGGCCCATGCCAAACTCGCCCGCGTGCTCGACATGGGCCAAGTTGATCGCGCCTTTTCGGATCTGCACGCCTATCTGGATACGCTCGACCCGCAAGAGGCGCGCAAGACCGCCGTTCTGCGCCTCGTCGGGGGTATCGTACTTAACCTGATGCTTCTCGCAGGTTTGATCTATGCGCTGATCCGCTGGCAGTCCCCGCTTTAAAAGCGCCCACCAATATCCTGAAATAAAATGGAAACCCCGCGCAAGCCTTGGCTCACGCGGGGCCTGTATATGCGCAGAAATCAGAGGTTCGGATAGAGCGGGAACCGCTTGCACAGCGCCTCGACCTCGGCTTTTACCTTGGCTTCGACCGCGCCATTGCCATCGGCCCCATTGGCCGCCAGCCCATCAACCACCTCAATAATCCAATCCGCGATCTGCCGGAATTCCGCCTCACCAAAACCGCGCGTCGTCCCTGCAGGCGAGCCTAAGCGAATGCCACTGGTTACGGTCGGTTTCTCGGGATCGAACGGCACACCATTCTTGTTGCAGGTGATATGTGCGCGGCCCAACGCCTTTTCGGTGTCATTGCCTTTCACGCCTTTGGGGCGCAGGTCGACCAGCAACACATGCGTATCCGTGCCATGCGTCACCGTGTCCAACCCGCCCTTGATCAGCTGATCCGACAGCGCCTGCGCATTGCGGATCACCTGCTGGATATAGCTCTTGAACTCCGGGCGCAGCGCCTCGCCAAAGGCCACAGCCTTGGCCGCAATCACATGCATCAGCGGACCACCCTGAATACCGGGGAAAATCGCCGAGTTGAATTTCTTGGCCAGCGTCTCGTCATTGGTCAGGATCATGCCACCGCGCGGACCGCGCAATGTCTTATGCGTCGTGGTGGTGGCCACATGCGCATGGGGGAACGGGCTCGGATGCTCTTTGGCGGCCACCAGACCGGCAAAATGCGCCATATCAACAAGCAGATAGGCCCCAACGCTATCGGCAATCTCGCGCATCCGGGCAAAATTGATCTGGCGCGGAATGGCCGATCCGCCCGCGATGATCAGCTTGGGCTGATGCTCGGTCGCCAGCGCTTGCACCTGATCGTAGTCAATCAGATTGTCCTCGCGCCGCACGCCGTATTGAATGGCGTTGAACCATTTGCCCGATTGGTTCGGCGCTGCCCCATGGGTCAGGTGACCGCCCGCATCAAGGCTCATGCCAAGGATCGTATCGCCCGGCTGCAACAGCGCCGTGAACACGCCCTGATTGGCCTGCGAGCCGGAATTGGGCTGAACGTTGGCAAAGCTACAGCCAAACAATGCGCAAGCCCGCTCGATCGCCAGATTTTCCGCGATATCAACATATTGGCAGCCGCCATAATAGCGCTTGCCGGGATAGCCTTCGGCATATTTGTTGGTCATCACGCTGCCCTGCGCTTCCATCACGGCGGCAGAGACGATGTTTTCAGACGCGATCAGCTCGATCTCGTCGCGCTGCCGCCCCAGTTCAGAGCGGATCGCGCCAAAGAGGTCGGGATCGCGTGAGGCCAGAGATTCGGTGAAAAAGCCTTGATCTGCAACAGGCTGGTGTCCGTCATGGGGCATAGGGGCAACTCCGGAAAGGGGTGAATTGGTCATTTTCCTAAAGGAAACTCGTCCGGTTTGAAAGAATGTAAAGCGACGATTTCACCTGTATCACCGGCATGGCTGGTCTTGGCGGGGGAATTATGGTTCGATCCGCCGCATGCCATCGCCTTTTGGAAACAGGACACCCCATGCCCCGCAAGATCGCCTTCGTCGCCAGCGATGCGCCCATCGCCCAGACCGCGCGCGCCACCCTTGCCAGCCGCTTTGGCCATGCGCCCGAGGATGAGGCCGATGTGATCGTGGCGCTTGGCGGTGATGGCTTCATGCTGCACACGCTCCATCGCACGCAGGCGCTCGATATTCCCGTTTACGGCATGAATCGCGGCACCGTTGGCTTTTTGATGAACGAATACAGCGAAACAGACCTGATCGAGCGCCTCGTCGCCGCCGCGGAAGAGGTGATCAACCCGCTGGCCATGCGCGCCGAATCCCTCGACGGCACCCTGCACGAGGCATTGGCAATCAACGAAGTCTCGCTCCTGCGCGCCGGTCCGCAAGCAGCCAAGTTGCGCATCACCATCGACGGGCGCCTGCGCCTCGAGGAACTCGTGTGCGACGGCGCACTTGTCGCCACTCCGGCAGGCTCGACCGCGTATAACTACAGCGCCCATGGCCCGATCCTGCCTATTGGCTCTGATGTGCTGGCGCTGACGGCGGTGGCGGCATTCCGCCCCCGCCGCTGGCGCGGCGCGCTCTTGCCCAAGACCGCCGTGGTGCGGTTCGATGTGGTCGATCCCGAGAAACGCCCGGTCATGGCCGACGCCGACAGCCGCTGGGTAGAAAACGTGCTCTGGGTCGAAATCCGCTCGGAAAACCGCATCAAGCATCGCATCCTGTTCGATCCGGGCCATGGCCTGGAAGAGCGGTTGCTGCGTGAGCAGTTTACCTAATCGAACATAAAAACAGAACTATCCCCTGAAATAAGCCACTTTATTTACAAAATGCATTAATACACCCCAAGCCACTGAAACGATAGATCGGCCTGATGATCCCGCCCATAGGCCACCGCTGCCAGGCTCTTGATATCGCCCGCACGCGGCACATCCCGCAGCATCGCCCCCGAGGCGCGAAAGGCGGTAAAGGGCACGCGCAGCTCTTGCCACTCCGCTCCGCTTGGGATCGGGGCCTGATAATATTGCCAGGGTAGCATCGTGCCGCGCGTGCGCAGATGGATGAAATAGCCCTCGCCATTGCCCTTGACGCGCACCACAACGCCCTGCGCACCTTCGGGCAGAGGCGTCACCAAATCGCCGCGTATTTGAATGAAACCGCCCCGATTGGCCGTGCTCACCGTGCCGCTCAGGTGCAGATACCGTGCCCCCTCTGGGCCCGAGATCTGAGCCTGCCCCTCGGACACGCCCCCCATCACCTGATCGCTGACATAGCGCCAGTTCTCAGCCGGGGGTGGGATATACTCCAGCATGCCGCCCTCCTGCGCCACAGCGGGCGCTGCCAACAGTCCGATCAGCAGGGCCAGAATATGCCTCATTCCGCCCGCTCCGCCGTGCGCGCCAATGCCGCCGGATCACAGAGCACGATGCCCATGCCCTGTCGTTCGATCAAACCGGCCTGCTCCCAATCGCGAATTTGCCGGTTCACACTCTCGCGGCTCAGCCCGACCAGATCACCCAGATCCGATTGCGAAAACCGCTCTGCCAACCGCAACTTGCCCCCCGGCAAGGTCTCGCCCCATTTTTCCGACAGATGCAGCAATAGCCGCGCCAGACGCGCCTGACCATCCGCCAACACATGCGCAGTATACATCCCCGAGGTCTGGCGCAGACGCTGGCACAGCATGCCGATCACGTCGAGCGCCGCGTCGGGTTCCTCGCGCAGGCGTTGCAACACCAGCGCCCCCTCCAGAATACGGCCCCGCACTGCGGTGGCCGCCACCGCGTCAGCACTGCGCGCGCCCCCATCCAGCGCCGCCAACTCGCCCAGCATGTCCCCCGGCCCCAGATGCGTCAGAATAGACCGCCGCCCATCAACCGAACTGCGGCTGATTTCGACCCGCCCCTTGAGGATCAGCATCATTGTGCTGTCATGGGCACCCGCTGCATAGATCATCTGGCCCTTGGGATAGTCAACCGCACGGCCATGCCGCTCCAGAATGCCGACCAGCCCCGGTGCGTCGCATTGCGGCGTGGCCCGAATTGACATCTGCCAGACTCCTTTTTTAACCATTCCTGTGAGATGCCTCACAGAACCTTCGCGCACAAGCTGCCATACAGTAAGGGTATCTCGCGTGTAGGGGTGTCCCAAGCCCTTTTCTTATCGCAAACCCTTACCCTTTTGTGCGGGATACACCGGTCAAGTGCCACCCGGACTTCATGACGGGAACTTATCGGCCGGTCTCGCTGTCTGGCCTGACGTTTGTGAGTGCGTCGCGCCAGACAGCATTTCTTCCAGATGTCCCTTCTGGGGGACGAGGGTTCCGGCTTCCTCCGGAACCCTCTTTTTTTGATTATTTCGCCAAACCAAGGCTTTGCAGGGCGCTCTTGATCTCGTCCAGAATGGCGGGATCGTCGATGGTTGCAGGCATTTTATACGACTGACTGTCCGCGATCTTGACCATGATCGCCCGCAGGATCTTGCCCGAACGTGTCTTGGGAAGCCGGTCCACCACCACTGCCAGCTTGAACGCGGCGACCGGGCCAATCTGGTCACGCACCAGCTTGACACATTCTTTCACGATCTCCTCATGCGCGCGGTTAACGCCCTTGGTCAGACACAGAAAGCCGACTGGCGTTTGCCCCTTCAACTCATCTGCCGCGCCGATCACTGCACATTCGGCCACATCGGGATGGCTGGCCAGCACCTCTTCCATCGCGCCAGTGCTCAGACGGTGGCCCGCCACGTTGATCACATCATCCGTGCGCGCCATGATCCACAGATAGCCGTCCTCGTCCTTCATCCCGGCATCGCCGGTCTCGTAATAGCCGGGAAAGGTGTTGAGATAGGATTTGCGAAAGCGCTCTTCAGCATTCCACAGCGTTGGCAGGGTGCCCGGCGGCAGCGGCAGTTTGACCGCAATCGCGCCCAAGGTGCCCGGCGCCACCTCATGCCCGCCCTCGTCGAGAATCCGCACGTCATAGCCCGGCATCGCCACCGTCGGCGACCCGATCTTGACCGGCAGCGCCTCACAGCCGGCCGGATTGCCCGCAATCGCCCAGCCGGTTTCGGTCTGCCACCAATGGTCATAGACCGGCACCTGCATCACCCGCTGCGCCCATTCGATCGTATCCGGATCGGCCCGCTCTCCTGCCAGGTAAAGCGCGCGCAGATGCGACATGTCGTAATTCTTGATCAGCTCGCCTTTGGGATCATCCCGCTTGATCGCCCGCAGCGCCGTGGGCGCGGTAAAGAAACTGCGCACTTTGTGTTCGGACATCACCCGCCAGAACGTGCCCGCATCGGGTGTGCCCACCGGCTTGCCCTCGAACACAATCGTTGTGTTGCCATGGATCAGAGGCCCATAGCAGATATAGCTGTGCCCCACGACCCAGCCCACATCGGACGCGGCCCAGAACGCCTCGCCGGGGTTCACGTTATAAATGTTCTTCATCGACCAGTTGAGCGCCACCAAATGCCCTGCCGTGGCACGGATCACGCCCTTGGGTGCGCCGGTGGTTCCCGATGTATAAAGGATATAGGCCGGATGATCGCCCGACACTGGCACACAGTCTGCAGGCTCCACCCCATATTGAAACGCATGCCAATCGTAATCGCGCCCCTCGATCAGCTTGGCGACCTCTTCTTCGCGCTGAAAGATCACGCAAAACTCGGGCTTGTGACTGGATTGCTCAATCGCACCATCCAAAAGCGGCTTGTAATGCACCACCCGCCCCGGCTCGATCCCGCAAGAGGCGGCGATAATCGCCTTGGGCTGGCAATCGTCGATCCGCACCGCCAATTCATGCGCGGCAAACCCGCCAAACACCACCGAATGCACGGCACCCAGCCGCGCGCAGGCCAGCATCGCCTCCAATGCCTCGGGCACCATCGGCATGTAGATGATGACGCGGTCGCCTTTTTCCACGCCTCGGGCCCGCAACGCCCCCGCCAGCCGCGCCACGCGGCTGCGCAATTGCGAATAGTTGATCTTTTGCTTGATGCCTGTCACAGGGCTGTCATGGATGATCGCGGTCTGCGCGCCCCGCCCCGCCGCCACATGCCGGTCAACCGCATTCCAGCAGGTGTTGACCTCTGCATCCTTGTACCATTCATAGAGCGGCGCGTTGGCCTCAAACAGCGCCTTGCTGGGCTTCTTCACCCAATCAATCGCCTCTGCCGCCTCCATCCAAAAGCCTTCGGGATCTGCAAGCGACCGCTCGTAAACCTCAGTGTATCCCATGGTATCCTCCTCCGGTCCGTTGAATATGTGTTACGGATCACCCTGCCTTGGGGCAAGCATCATGCAGGGGCACGGGACAGATGGCCGCAGAAATTTTGCAGAAATGATCAAAGCCGCCCTGCAAATTTTTGCAAAGCGGCTTTTTTTGTTCATCTCACCGGAAATTGCCAGCGACTTTGCAAACCTGCAAAGAATTCGCCTGCAAACCCTGATTCTACCCGTAATGCGCCACCGGCGTTCCTGCGATCGCCGCCATGTTGAGCAGCCCCCGCGCGGTGATCGACGGCGTGACGATATGAGCCCGGTTGCCCATCCCCATGAGGATCGGCCCCACTTCAAGACCGCCCGCTTTCATCTTGAGGATATTACGCACCCCCGACGCCGCATCAGCATAGGCAAAGACCAGCACATTCGCCGCGCCCTGCATCCGGTTGCCTGGCAACAGCCGCTCGCGCAATTCGGGGTCAAGGGCGGCATCAATCGTCATCTCACCCTCATAGGTGAAATCCCGCGGCGCCTGATCCAAGAGCGCAATCGCCTGCCGCAACCTTTCCGCACCTTCATCCGGCTGGTTGCCGAATTGCGACTGCGAACAAAACGCCACCTTGGGCGCAATGCCGAACCGCCGCACATGCCGCGCCGCGCCAATCGCGGTCTCAGCCAATTGCGCCGCATTCGGCGTCACGCGCACATGGGTGTCTGCAATAAAGAGCGGCCCGTCTTCGAGGATCATCATGCTCAATGCGCCATGCGGACGGCGGCTGACGTCTTCCAGAACATTGGTCACATATTTCATATGCCAGCGGAACTCGCCAAAGGTGCCGCAGATCAGGCTATCGGCCTCATTGCGATAGACCATCACCGCGCCAATCGCGGTGGTATTGGTGCGCATAATTGCCCGCGCCAGATCAGGCGTGACCCCTTTGCGCGCCATGACCCCGTGATAGGTCTCCCAATAGTCGCGATAGCGCGGGTCATCCTGCGGGTTCACGATATTGAAATCCCGCTCTGGCCGGATCGACAGCCCGGCCCGCTCACACCGCCGCGCGATCACTTCGGGACGTCCGATCAGGATCGGCTGCTCTGTCGTTTCCTCCAGAATGGCCTGCGCCGCGCGCAAAACCCGCTCATCCTCACCCTCGGCAAAGACGATGCGCCGCGAAGCGGTAGAGGCCGCCTGAAACACCGGCCGCATCAGCAGCGCCGATTTGAACTTGCTGGCATCCAGACCCGCCTTATAGGCCTCCAGATCCGCCATCGGCCGCGTCGCCACGCCGCTCTCCATCGCCGCCCGCGCCACAGCGGTCGACACAACCCCGGACAGGCGAGGATCAAACGGCTTGGGGATCAGGTAATCCGCGCCGAATGTCATCTGCTCGCCATGATAGGCCGCCGCCGCCTCCGCACTGGTCGAGGCGCGTGCCAATTCTGCAATGCCTTGAACACACGCCACCTGCATCGCATCATTGATCTCGGTTGCGCCCACGTCCAGCGCGCCCCGGAAAATGAACGGGAAACACAGCACGTTATTGACCTGATTTGGGAAATCCGAGCGCCCGGTCGCAATAATCGCATCCGGCACCGCCTCACGCGCCAAATCTGGCATGATTTCGGGGTTTGGGTTGGCCAGAGCAAAGACAATAGGCCGCTTGCCCATCTTCTTTACCATCTCCGGCGTCATGATATTCGCGCCCGATAGCCCAAGGAACAGGTCCGCGCCCGCGATCACATCGTCAAGGCTGCGCAAATCCGTCGCCTGCGCAAAGGCCGCCTTTTCCGGGTTCATGTCTGCCTCACGGCCCACATGCACCAGCCCGTGAATATCGCACAGCCAGATATTCTCGCGCTTCACGCCCAGCTTGACCAGCATGTTGAGACAGGCAATGCCCGCCGCCCCACCACCGGTCGAGACCACTTTGATTTCCTCAAAAGTCTTGCCCGCAACGTGCAGCGCATTGGTGGCCGCCGCGCCCACCACGATTGCCGTGCCATGCTGATCGTCATGGAATACCGGAATATTCATCCGCTCACGGCAAATTCGTTCAACGATGAAACAATCCGGTGCCTTGATATCTTCAAGGTTGATCGCCCCAAAGGTCGGCTCCAACGCACAGACAATCGCCGCCAGCTTTTCCGGGTCGCTCTCGTTCACTTCGATGTCGAAACAGTCGATATTGGCGAACTTCTTGAAAAGGACCGCCTTGCCCTCCATCACGGGCTTAGAGGCCAGCGCGCCGATATTGCCAAGGCCCAGAACCGCCGAGCCATTGGTAACGACCGCCACCAGATTGCCCCGCGTGGTGTATTTCGAGGCATTGGCCGGATCGGCCTTGATCTCCAGACAGGCCTCTGCCACGCCAGGGCTATAGGCGCGCGACAGATCGCGTCCATTGGCCATGGGCTTGGTCGCGCGGATCTCCAGCTTCCCGGGCCGGGGCTGCGCGTGATAATCGAGCGCCGCCTGACGGGTGGCTTCCTTTTGGCTGTCGGTCATGGTCCTCATCTCCCTGCGGGCAATATAGTTTAATATTAAACTACCGCTACGGCATGCTCATACCATGCCCCCGCGATTTTTCAAGCCCGAGCTTGCACCGCCGCGCCGCGCCGCGCAATGCCGATTGCATGCCTGCATCGCAGCGTTGCCCTTGGCGGCGTTTTCTGGAATGACGGATTACACCGCAGCGCAAGAGGCCCGTCATGTTTCCGAATCTCACCATCGTCGATCACCCGCTCGTTCAGCACAAACTGACCCTGATGCGGCAAAAGGAAACCTCCACAGCCGTCTTCCGCCAGCTCCTGCGCGAAATCAGCCAGTTGCTCGCCTATGAGGTCACGCGCGAATTGCCAATGACCACCCGCGCCATCGACACGCCGCTTATGGAAATGGACGCGCCAGTCTTGGCCGGGCGCAAATTGGCGCTCATCTCGATTCTGCGCGCGGGCAACGGCCTGCTCGACGGCATGTTGGAACTGATCCCCTCGGCGCGCGTGGGTTTTGTCGGGCTCTACCGGGACGAGGCAACGCTGCAACCCGTGAAATACTACTTCAAGGTGCCTGAACAACTTGGCGAGCGCCTCTCGATTGTGGTCGATCCGATGCTGGCCACCGGCAATTCCTCTGCGGCGGCTGTCTCTATGCTCAAGGATGCAGGGGCCCGTGACATCCGTTTTCTCTGTCTGCTCGCCGCCCCCGAAGGCGTCGCGCGCATGCAAGAGGCGCATCCTGATGTGCCCGTCGTCACAGCCGCGCTCGACAAGCGCTTGAATGACAAGGGTTATATCCTTCCGGGACTAGGGGATGCGGGTGACCGCATGTTCGGCACTAAATAAGCCAATCACTGTTTACTAAACGGCAAAAATAAGGCAACCTGCACCCAATTGATGTTGGGGGCGTATTGATGTTGGGGGCGTAATGAGATTTTCATCACTTGCCATTCTGGCCTCGACAGTGCTGCTGCTTGGCACGGTCGACCTTTCCGCGCAGTCTCTTCGCGGCTCTTCGGAGCCGGCGGAGTTTCCACCCTCCAGCTTTCAGGGTCGGCAATATGTCGACAGTGCCGGCTGTGTGTTCGTGCGCGCGGGCGTTGCGGGAAATGTAACTTGGGTGCCACGCATGACACGTGGCCGCGACCATCTCTGTGGCTTCCAGCCCAGTCTTGCGCCCAGCGTTCAGGCCGCCGCCCCTGCCCCGGCGCAACCCGTGGCCCAGGCCGCCCCACGCACGCAGCCAGCCGCCCCAGCGCCACGCGTCGCCACGGCACCAGCCCCAGCGCCACGCGTCGCCACCGCACCAGCGCCAGCGCCGCGCACGGCCACGGCACCGGCCCCCGCACCTCGCGTCGCCACGGCACCCACCCCCGCACCGCGCGTCGTCCGGCAACCGGCCCCCGTCGCTGCGGTCCAACCTCAACGCCGCACCGCCTCTGCCCAAGCGCCGCTCAGTGCACTTCGGCCCGAGGCTGATCCGCGCCCCTTGGCCCTTCGCCCAGTGACAGCCCGCGCCGCGGCACCGGCAACCGCGCCCAAAACCACACCAATTGCCAAAACCTCTGGCAAGGCCGTGCGCCTGACCCAGCCTGACCCGGCACAAAGCGCTTGCGCGAACCTAACTGCGGTCTCGGCGGCCTATACTGTGCAGCATAATGGCTCGCCGGTGCGCTGCGGCCCGCAAAGATCACCGCATGTGACTTATGCCAGCGGCAGCAACACGGGCCGCACACTTGCCCCACGCCCCGGCACCCCGGCCACCCCTGAAACCGTGCCCGCCTATACCCGCGTCGCCCCGGCGCGTGTCTATGCCAGCCAAAAGACCAGCCTCACCGGTATCTCGGTTCCCCCCGGCATGCAGCCGGTGTGGGAGGATGACCGCCTCAACCCCTACCGCGCGCACCAAACCTTTGAAGGGCGCGAACAGATGTTGGTGATGTGGACCAACACCGTGCCGCAGCGCCTTATCGACCGGCGCACGGGTGCTGATGTGATTCACCAATTCCCCGGCCTGCAACCGCCCTACACCAGCTTCGAGGCGCAGCGCGCCGCCGGTGTCACCGTCGCAACCCAAGGGCGGCACGTGCCCGCCCCGATGACGACCCGGCAACTGGCGCAACTGCGCACCGAGTCTGCGCAAGCAGCCCCGCGCACCACAGTCTCGACCCGCTCAGCGCCTGCGACGACCGCCCAGACTGCGCCCAGCCATCGCTACGCTCAGGCCGGTCTCTTTGCCGATGCGGCGCAGGCTCAGGCCGCCGCACAGCGCATCGCGTCCGCAGGGCTTCCAGCACGGCGTGGCACTGTGACACGCGACGGACGCGCCCTGACCCTCGTGCTGGCTGGTCCTTTTGCCACACAATCGCAGCTCGACGCCGGGGCTGATCGCCTGCGTGCGATGGGCTTTGCCAATGTAAGCTTGCGCAAATAAAATCCGGGCGGCGGCCTATCCCCGCCGCCCGATCAACCTCGCCATATCCAGCATACGGCAGGAAAATCCCCATTCGTTGTCATACCAGCCAAAGACGCGCAGCAATCCGCCCACCGATACAGAGGTTTGCGGCCCTGCTACGATCAGGCTCTCGGGACGCGCGCGCAGATCCGACGACACCAGCGGTGCCTCGGTCCAGCCCAGCCATATATGACGCTCCGCCGCCTCTTGCAAAAGCGTGTTGACCCCCGCGACCGTCACATCGGCCTGCAATTGCACCACCAGATCAATACAGGACACGCTCGCGACCGGCACCCGGATCGCCCGAGCCTCGATCCGCCCCTTTAGCCCCGGCAGAACCAGCCCGGTCTGATGCTGGGCGCTTGTCGTCGTGGGCACCATCGACAGGGCGGCGGCACGGCTGCGCTCGGGCGCATCGCGGGGCTTGTCCACCGTAGGCTGGCTGCCGGTATAACAATGCACCGTCGTCATTTGCCCGCTGACAATGCCATAGGCCTCATCCAAGAGCCGCGCCAAAGGTGCCAGGGCATTCGTGGTGCACGAAGCGTTGGAGATGATCCGATGCGACCCAAGATCGCCCTCATTGGCCCCGATCACAAGCGTCGCATCCACCTCTGCCGATGGGCCCGAAACCAGCACGGCCCGCGCCCCGGCTACCAGCCCCCGCTCGGCCACGGCGCGCGTGCCGCCCATGCCGGTACACTCCAGCACCAGATCAACCCCACTCAAATCGAGCGTGCTCAGATCACGTGCCGCATGAAACGGGATTTCCTGCCCATCCACGATCAGCACACCGGGACGGGTGGTTACGACACCGGGCCAGGGGCCAAAGACGCTGTCATATTGAAACAGATAGGCACAGGTCTCTAGCGGCTCGATATCGTTGATGCACACCAGTTCAAACGCAGCCCCCTCGCGCATCAAGATCCGCAGGATTGTGCGACCGATCCGGCCAAACCCGTTGATGGCAATGCGAATGGGGTCCTCTGACATGGCATCCTCCGAGCAGACAGGTCAATACGTCTGACATTGCTGCGCGCCGTCTGGAAACACCAGCCCCGAAACACAATTTGATCAAATTCAGCGTATCGGCCTGCCGGTCAGACAGAAACCCTAGGGCCGGGCGGCGTCACCCCATCCTGCAGGGTCGTAGACGTCTCCAGCCGCGCCATTGCCAGAACCAAACCCCGCGCCTCGGCCAGCGGCAGCACGTGATACCGTGGCCCTGCACGCTCTTGCGCGTAATCCAGCAGGTTGCACGACGCCGGGCAAAGCGCCATCAACCCGTTTTCGGCAAAGATCACCTGTTCGTTCTCAAAATGCAGCACGACCACCTCTGCGCCCTGAGCGGGCGGCACCCGCGTGACCCCCGGCACCGCCTCAAGCGCCACACCGGGCAAGAGTGCAAAGGGATCCCCCCAGAGCGTTTCAGCAAGATCGCTTTCAAGCATCAGCACCTGATGTGGCATAACCCGCACCGGCGCGCGGTTTCCCAGCACCCCGCGCCCCACATCCAGCGGCCAAAACCGCGAAGGGCAAGCGCCTTCACCCGTCCAGACCGGAATCCGCGTAACGCCACAGAGCGGTTGCACGCCCGCATCAAAGGTCACAACCCGGTCACCCGCACAGAGCGCCTGAACCGGACGCCAGCCATGGCCCGTGGCCACCCGCGTCCCGCTCAAAAGCCCGCTTTGCACGCCCGCAGGCTCTTCGACCTGCGTCCGCGCCGCCCCGCGTTCACTGATGCCAAACCAACCCAGCATACCCGCGTCGATCCCTTTCCCGATACAACCCATCCTGTTTCGTCAACAGGCCAACACTCCGATAAGCTGACTAAGTCATGGTTAACATGACCCGTTTTTGCTCGGATTCCGGCAGGAATAAGGCACCGTTGCGGCCAAGTGGACAACACCGCCAAAGCCGTGCGATTGGCACAAACACCCCATGCAATCTTAACAAACGATCAAGGACGGTCAGAACTGATACCCGAATCGCGCGATGTCTTCGGCGGCACAATCCGCTACGATCTGCGCTGTGCGGCTATCGTAATAGTCCTTATACGGCCCCCGCTCCGACGTATTGAACGGTGCCACCGTCACCGCGAATCCCAGATGCGCCCAGAGCGGGGCGGCATCGGTCTCCAAATGCTCTAGCCGGATGAAAAGACGGCAATATTCGCGCCCATCCGCCGCCGTCACATAATGCCGCGCCGGGGTCGCGCGCAGCGCGGCCTGTGTCTCTGGCGCGGCCAGAAACGCAGGAAACGGCAGGTCCTTGGCCAGATGCACCGCCGAGTGATCAAACTCTTGGCCCCGCAGCCAGTGATAATAGCTTACCATCCGGTCCCAAGGGTTGCGCACCAACGTAAAGACAAAGGCCGCGCTCAGCGTCTCTTGGCTTACCAGCCCGTCGATATCGGCCAAGGTCGAATGTTTCCAAAGCCGCCCGCGCGCCTCAACCCCCTTCAACCGCGCCCGCCTGCGCCGGGCCTTGGGCGTGTCACCGATCAGGATGTCCTCGGCCTGCGCCCGCCCCTCCAGCGCCAACGCCATCGCGGTGCCGCCAGTCTTGGGGATATGCACAAAGATAAACTTGCGTCCGGGCGAAATAATCATGCCGCTACCCTAGCTGCTGCGCCGCGACGTGAAAGCCCTTTTCGCGCGCGCCTCAACGCATTGCGTCAACCAACACCTGCGCCTCATGCGCCCGCAACCCAGAGCGCGCGCTTGGTCCATAGCCTGCCCCACCCTCGGCAAATATCACCGGAAAAAGACGCCGCAATTCGGCCTCGGTCGCGGCATCGAAACTGCCATGCGTCACCGGCCCGGGATGATAGCTCTCACTCCAGAGCCCGTTTCCCCGCACGATTTCGTGCTGGTCAAACAGCAGATGCACATACACCACCGGCGCGCCATCAACCCGCCGCGTGATAGAACACTCATTGATCAGCGCCGCCGCCTTGACCAAAACCTGATGCGTGCCAAACAGCAATTCCGCATGTGGCGACGCCAACAGGATGCGGTGATTGGGCGACAACTCCAACGCATCATGCCGCCCCAGCGCATTGGCCGCAAGCGCCACCGGCGCATCCGCGCCCTCTGCCCGTCGCAGGCTTCGCCCGATCCAGCGCACAGCTTGGGGGCCGTGATCCAACGTCAGCACCAGATCGCCCGGCTTTAATGTCTCGATCGCGACTGCGCCCTCGGGCGTGTCAATCTGCGTGCCTTCGGTAAAACAGGGGGCCACCGTATTGATCGTAATGAACCCGACATCGGTGTTGCCGAACGTGTCTGCCACTGTATAGGACAGCATGTTCGACGCGCCCACCTCCTCTCCCGACGACACAAGAACAAAGCCCGTCGCCGTGATCTGAAGCGTCTCCCCGGTGCTGAGGATGACCGTATCGCCGGCAACCACCGGCTGACCATTGACCTCGGTGATCGTCAGCGTGCCGCCCGCCGCATTCGAATCATTCGCCAAAAGATCCGTTTCAACTTGCGAAAACCGCGTCACGTCGATGATATCGTCGCCCGCAATAAGCGATGTCTGGATCGAGTTCCCGGCAATCAACAGGTTGCTGTCCAGCGCCCCATCGCCACCATCGGCAATACCGATCTTGATCGTGTTCACCTCGCCCGGCACCACCGGTGCCTTGAGGGTCAGCGTTACCGTGAACCCGTCCATCTCGGTGTTGTAGGTATCTGCGGACGAGGAATTGTCCATGTAGAGGTTAGAGTTACTTATATTGTTGATGTTGTTGATGGTGATGTCGCCTGTGCCCACCGTCAACTCGGCCTGCACCCCGTTGACCCAGACCCCGACCGAGTCGTTGAATCCGGTGTTGACCCATTCAAGATATTCCTCGGACGAGAACACGATCTGCATGGTCAGCGTGCTGCCTTCGGGGATGAACTCCGCCTCGAAAATCGCCGCGTCAAAGGTCTCCTGCCCCGAGATCGTCGATAGATCGGCATCCCCCGCCAAGCCATGATCGGTCGAGCTGTCCAGCAAAAGGTTCGGATCCCCCAGCAAATTAAGCAGGCTGACCTCGTTGGTCACCGACGTGGCCGTGCCCGTGGATAGGATCACGCCCGTATCCGACGGTGTCAGTTCCGGCGAAACCGCGTCGCCATTGCTGTAAATCCCCGAGGCGCTGGCGGCCCCTGTATAGCTGGCCGAGACAATCGTGATGCCGTGACCGAACACGGCTTCGGCCATGTCCATCGCACTGGCAGAGGTATCAATCGGCAGTTCTGCGGCTGTGGCCATCTCATATCTCCGTCGGACTCAACGGAAAGCCTGCCGCGTAAACCCCAAGGACCGTTTAATGCCAGAGCACCCTCATGCCCCGATTACCTTGGATTTTAACGAACCCAGCCTCCCGCGAGAGGCTTGCAAGCGCCGTGCCAACCGCCATATTTGGCGCAGAAACAAAAGGGGGAACCCGATGGGCTATCTGGGCACAGGCATTTTGATGGCGGCGATGACCGCGCTCTTTCTGGGCATCGGCGCGCTTTTGGGCGGCATGGGCGGCGCGCTCTTTGCGCTGATCGTGGCCCTCGCCATGAACGCCTTCAGCTGGTGGAATTCAGACCGGATGGTGCTGCGCATGCACAATGCCCGCCCCGCCTCTGGCCCCGAAGGCGCGGCGCTCACCCAAATGGTGCATGACATGGCCGATGCCGCCGGCATGCCGCGCCCGGCGGTCTATATCCTCGACAACGATCAGCCCAACGCCTTTGCCACCGGGCGCAACCCGGCCAATGCCGCTGTCGCCGCCACCACCGGCCTCTTGCGCCATCTCAGCCGCGAGGAAATCGCCGCCGTCATGGCGCATGAGCTGGCCCATATCCGCAACCACGACACTACGATCATGACCGTGACGGCCACCTTTGCCGGGGCCATTTCGATGTTGGCCAATTTCGCGATGTTCTTCGGCGGCAACCGCAACAACGGCATGGGCCTCATTGGCACGCTGGCGCTGATGATCCTCGCCCCCCTTGCGGCGGGCCTTGTGCAGATGGCGATCAGCCGTAGCCGCGAATACGAGGCCGACCGCATCGGGGCCGAAATCTGCGGCAACCCACTCTGGCTCGCATCGGCGCTCGAGAAAATCTCAGGCCTCGCCGCCCGCATCGACAATGACGCCGCCGAGCGCAACCCGGCCACAGCGCATATGTTCATCATCAACCCGCTGCACGCCCATGCCCATGACAAACTCTTCTCCACCCACCCCAACCCCGCCAACCGCATCCGCGCCCTGCGCGAGATGGCAGGAGAGCGCGCCCAAAGAGGACCTTGGGCGTGAGGGGGAACCCCGGAGTCTTAATCCCAAGACCGCAGTTACGATAGCGGCCACACGCCCCAAATCCCAATGCGCGGAATCAAGGTGCCGCAGGCACCGCCGCGCAGCGCCCGTCCGCCCCCTCGGGCGGGCGCTTTTGCGACCTCACGCCAAACTGATACTGCGGACAGATTTGGCAGGCATAAACTGCCAGCCGATGAGGTTGAAGCGCCCACCCGGCGGACAGGCCCCGCGCGACAGCACTTTGTGTCCGCTCATCGACGATACGAGTGCCAAGCGCGAGGCTGCCACGGCGCATCGGATCACGATAGCAATGCTGAACTACGCACCAAGGCCACCAATGCGCAGGAAGCGGAGTTTGCAAAATTTGGGCAGTTTCCTGACACCAAACCTTCAAGCTGAGGGCTGCAAATTCCGGGTGAGAGCCCATTGTGTCGCTTGTTTTAGAACTCAAACACGATAAAAAAATTCATTATGGATTTCCCCCCTTGGCTGCCTAAATCTGATTATTCAAAACGAGGCATGCTTCTTGAGCTAGCGCGATGCATTTTTGAGATGCATTACAGGGAAGAAATTCATGCCGTTAGAGGCCCCATCAGAACCTTCGACAACATGTGTAATGGTGATCTGGAAAGGGCAGCTTCGGTTTTGCAAATGTCAGGATTTATTCAATACATAGACGACATTGGTCGGCGAAGCGTATTTCTTTGTGAACCCTACGAATTTGAAGGGGTCGCAGACTCAAAGATGGCTAACGAAATTGATGCCGAAATAGTAAGAGAAGCTGTGATTAGGCTTGCTAATGGCAATGTTCGGTCGAGTTTGGGGATCCAGAAACTTGCTAAAGAAGCAACAAACGAACCTAGATCATGAAGGTCTGAAAACGCCCGCATTGCGTGAGTTCGCGATCTGCGCAGCGAAGGTCGACTGTCGCAAATTCGCATCAAAAGCCGTGTCCACTCCGGGCCGGAACCCGTCACACACGGATAAAACCCAAGGCTCCACTAACCCCCCTTCACCCCTCCCCCTTCAACACCTCCGGCCACCGTGCATCCCCCCGCGCGATGAACCCCGGCACATCCGCTTGCCATTTCGCGGCAATGTCATCGTTGTAATTGAGGTAGAGCTTGCCCTCCACAATCGCCCAATTCTCTGGCTGGGTGGAAAAGAGCTGGCCCTTCTCCGCCACCGCCCAGGCGCAGAACCCGCCATATTGCGGCGCGTAGCGGGCGGGGTCAGCGGCAAAGGCATCGCGGTTCTCGGCACTGGCGAAATGCCATGTCGCCCCGTTCCAGTCGAAACTATGCGCAGGCAATCCCGCCACCGGGCGGCCTTCGGTGAAATACCCCACCGGATCAGTGCCGCCCAGCGCCACGCCCTCTGTGGCAAATACCGGCACCGCGGCCAGTTCCTCTAACCCGGCCCGTCCCCAGACAAAATAGCCCAGCGCACCGGCCCCAACCAGAACCGCCCCCGCCAAAATCCTGCGCCGTGTGATCATCCTACCCATCCCGTGCTAAGCCATCCTGCGCCATAGCTAAGCACGCCGCCCTGAATTCCAAATCACGAAATCGCCAGTGCCCCCTTGCCATTGCCATTCCCGCCGCAAATCCCCTAAAAGACTGGCAAACCAACCGCCCGGAGGCCCGATGCCAGACGCCCTGCCCTTCCTCTCCGCGTTCCACCCGGTCGAAGAGGGCTGGATCGACTATAACGGCCATATGAACATGGGCTATTACACTGTGCTCTTTGACCGCTGCGCCGATGAGGCGTTCGAAGAGATGGGCTTTGGCCCCGACTACCGCGCCACCCGCAACCTCACCACCTTCAGCGCTGAATTCCACATCCGCTACCTGCGCGAGGTGAAATTGGGCGATCAGCTGCGCAGCAGCTTTTATCTGCTCGACCACGACGGCAAACGCTTTCACTTCTTTCAGCAACTCTATCACAGCGACGGCTGGATCGCCGCCACCGGCGAGGGGCTGACGCTGCATGTAGACCTGAACGGCCCGCGCGTCGTGCCCATGCCCGAGGATGTCGCCGCCCGCGTGGCCGCCATGGCAAAGGCGCATGCCGCCCTGCCCCGCCCCGATGGCATCGGCCGTCGTATCGGCCTCAAACCCAAAGGCTGACACAGGCAATGTCCGCCGTCCTGCTCATCGAACAGGCCCTCAACGGGCTGCAATTCGGGGTGATGTTGTTCCTCATGGCCGCCGGGCTTACGCTCATTTTCGGCGTGATGGGGCTGATCAATCTCGCCCATGGCTCGCTCTATATGATCGGGGCCTTTGCCGCCGCTTGGGTGGCGGGGCTGACCGGCTCGTTCCTCTTGGCCCTCGCCGCCAGCCTCGCCGCCGCCGCGGTGGCGGGCGTGCTCATTGAGCTGCTCGTCATCCGCCGCCTCTACGACCGCGACCACCTTGATCAGGTCTTGGCCACCTTTGCGCTAATCCTCATCCTGTCCGAAGGCACCCGCTGGGTCTTTGGCTCTTTTCCGCTCTATCTCGATACGCCCGACTGGCTGTCGGGCACGCTGCGCCTGCCGTTTGGCATCGACTATTCACGCTACCGCCTTGCGATGATCGGCGCAGGGCTGGTGATCGCCGCCGCCCTCTTTGCCATGATCTCGAAAACCCGCCTCGGCATCCGCATCCGCGCAGGCGAAAATGACCGCGAGATGATCGCGGCCTTGGGCGTCAATATCTCGGCGCTCTATACGCTGGTCTTTGCCCTCGGTGCAGCGCTTGCGGGCCTTGCCGGCGCACTCATCGGCGCCATTCAATCGGTGCAGGTGGGTATGGGCGAGCCGGTGCTGATCCTTGCTTTCGTGGTCATCGTGATCGGCGGCATCGGCTCGATCAAGGGGGCCTTTATCGGCGCGCTTTTGGTCGGCCTCACCGATACCTTGGGCCGCGCCCTCCTGCCTTCAGCTTTCGCCACCTTCCTGGAGCCAGCAGCGGCCAATTCGGTCGGCGCATCGCTGGCCTCTATGGCGATCTACATCCTCATGGCGGGCGTGCTGATCTTTCGGCCCCGTGGCCTTTTCGGGGCCGCGACATGAGCCGTGAAACCCTGCTCAACGCCGCCCTCATGGCCATACTTCTGCTCTTCCCCCTCTACGCTTGGGCCACGGACGAGCCGTTTCTCATCACCCTCACCACCCGCGCCGTGATCCTCGCCATCGCCGGTGTCGGCCTCAACATCGCGCTCGGCTTTGGTGGCCTGGTGAGCTTTGGCCACGCGCTCTTTTTCGGGCTTGGCGGCTATGCCATGGGCATTCTGGCCTATCACGCCCAGACCTACACCAGCGTCACCGACTGGCCCCTGACGATTCCCGGCACCAAATCCATGCCGGTGATCTGGATCATCGCCACACTCACCTCGGCCCTCGCCGCCCTCGCCGTCGGCGCGCTTTCGTTGCGCACCACGGGCGTCTATTTCATCATGATCACCCTCGCTTTTTCGCAGATGTTCTATTATTTCGCGATCTCCTGGCCCGCCTATGGCGGTGAAGACGGTCTCTCGATCTATGTCCGCAACGGCTTTCCGGGCCTCAACACCATGGACCCGATCCAGTTCTTTGCGCTCTGCTATGGCCTGCTGGCGTTGATCCTTTTCTTCACCGCCCGCCTTGCCCGCTCTCCTTTCGGCCTCATGCTGGGGGCCGCGCGGCAGAACGAGGCGCGCGTCGCCGCCATCGGCCAACGCCCCTACCGCCTCTATCTCATCGCCTTCACGCTCTCAGGCGCGATCACCGGGCTTGCAGGCGCGCTTTTTGCCGATCTCAATCGCTTCGTCAGCCCGGTGATGTTCTCCTGGCAGACCTCGGGCGAGATCATGGTGTTTGTGATCTTGGGCGGGGTGGGCCGCGTCTTTGGCCCGGTCGCAGGGGCGGCACTTTTTATCCTGCTCGAACACAGCTTGGGCGGGCTCAGCGACTATTGGCACATCTACTTGGGCGCGATCCTGCTTGGCACCGTGCTTTTCGCACGCGGCGGGCTCTTTGGGCTACTTGCCGGACGGGGGCAGCCGCATGACTGATCCCATTCTCGCTATATCTGGCCTCAGCAAAAGCTTTGGCGCGCTCACCGCCAGCCGCGACATCACACTCGATCTCAAACCGGGCGAAATACACGCCCTGATCGGCCCCAACGGTGCGGGCAAATCCACCTTGATTGCCCAAATCGCAGGCGCGCTGCGCCCCGACGCAGGCCGCATTCTCTTTGCCGGGCAGGATGTGACCGCCCTCGATACAGCAGCGCGCGCGCGGCTTGGCATGGCCCGCACGTTTCAGATTTCGGCCCTGCCGATGGAATATACCGTGCTGCAAAACGCCATTCTGGGCGCGCTTGGCCAACGTGGCGATGTCGTGCGCTTCCTGCGCCCCGTGTTGCGCGATGCCGATCTGCGCACCCGCGCCGAAGCGGCCCTGGATACCGTGGGCTTGTCAGACGCCCGCAACACCCGCTGCGCCGAGCTGTCGCACGGCCAACGCCGCCAGTTGGAGGTGGCCATTGCCCTTACGCTCCGCCCCCGCGCCTTTCTCATGGATGAACCCATGGCCGGTCTTGGTGCCGATGGCACCCGCGCCCTGACCACGCTTCTGGATGGCCTGCGCGCCGAGGCCCCGATCCTGCTGGTCGAGCATGATATGGACGCGGTCTTTGCTCTCGCAGACCGGATCAGCGTGCTGGTCTATGGCCAGATCATCGCCACCGGCACCGTCGACGAGATCCGGCGCGACCCCGAGGTGCGCAGCGCCTATTTGGGTGACGACATGGACGAGGCTACGGCATGACACTCCTCTCCCTCAGCCAGATCACCGCCTCATACGGCGCAAGTCAGGCGCTCTTTGATGTTAACCTCTCAGTCAGCGAAGGCGAGGTGGTGGCCCTTATGGGCCGCAACGGCATGGGCAAATCCACCACGGTCAAGGTGATCTGCCGCCTCCTGCGCCAGAGTGGCGGCACCGCCACCTTTGCCGGGCGAGACCTCAGCGGCATGCCCGCGCACCGCGCCGCCCGCGCGGGCATCGGCCTTGTCCCCGAGGGGCGGCGCTGCTTCGCCAGCCTTACGGTGCGCGAGAACCTGATCGCAGCCGCCCGCCCCGGCCCTTGGGACATGGCCGCCGTCACCCGGCTCTTTCCGCGTTTAGCTGAACGGCAGGATCAGATCGCCGCGTCCCTCTCGGGCGGCGAACAACAGATGCTGGCAATCGGACGCGCGCTGATGACCAACCCCCGTCTTTTGATCCTCGACGAGGCGACCGAAGGATTGGCCCCCGTTGTGCGTCAGGAAATCTGGGCAGCGCTCGCCCGCCTCAAATCCGAAACCGGCATGGCGCTTTTGGTGATCGACAAATCCATCCGCGAACTCGCCCGCGTCGCCGATAGCGCCGTGATCCTTGAAAAGGGGCGCTCCGTCTGGACCGGAACCTTTCGCGCGCTCACCCCAGAGATCACCGATACCTATCTTGGTGTCTAGAATATCGCCGGACCTTACAAAACTCGCCCCGATTTGTAAGCTCTGTAAGGTTTCCCCTCAAGAATTTCTCGACGGCTGCGTCACGACTGGTCTAGTCTGCCAGCAGGCGGGGGTTGGGGACCTTTGCCGCATTGGGGACAGAATAGATGTTTTCTCTGATTTTTAAGCGGTTGGCGCTTGGGCTGGTTACCATTTGGCTGGTCTCTGTGCTCATTTTCCTTGGGGTCGAGGCCCTGCCCGGGGATGCCTGCACCGCCGTTCTCGAACGCGATGCCCATGGCGAGGCCTTGGAAAAATGTCGTGAAGTCATGGGCTTAAACGCGCCTGCGCTCAGCCGCTATCTCTCGTGGGCGGCCTCTGCGGTACAGGGCGAATTTGGGGTTTCCGCCAATGGACAAGAACGCATTAGCGACCTGGTAGGCTACCGCCTTCGCAATTCCCTGATGCTCGCCGCTGGAGCGCTAAGTGTTGGAATTCCCTTGTCAATTTTTCTTGGTGCTGTGGCTGGACTGCGGCGCGACACATGGCTCGACATCCTCTTTTCAACTGGTGCGATCCTCGCGATGACGATCCCCGAATTCGTCGCCGCCACGATTTTGATCCTAGTCTTCGCGATCTGGCTTGGCTGGGTTCCGGCTATCGTCCTCACGCCGGCCGATGCCCAACCTCTTGAATTTTTTCCGGAATTCATCCTCGCAGCGGTGGTTTTGACCATGCTCATGGTGGCCCATATCATGCGCATGGTGCGCTCTTCGGTGATCGACGTGATGGCCAGCGACTATGTGCAAATGGCCACACTCAAAGGCGTTCCCTACTGGCAAATCGTTTTTCGCCATGCGCTGCCCAACGCCCTCTTGCCCGCGATCAACATCATCGCGCTCACTGTGGCATGGCTTTTGGGCGGGGTGGTTGTGGTCGAAGTTGTCTTTAATTATCCGGGGCTTGGTCGATTGCTGATTGATGCGATTTCGGGTCGTGACCTGCCTGTGGTGCAGGCCATCACCCTCATTGTCGCCGCGACCTATGTGGCGATCAACCTTATCGCCGACATCCTCAGCCTCGCGCTCAACCCGCGCCTGCGCAGCCACCATATGAGGCAAGGGTGATCCGGCTTTTGGAAATCCTGCGCGCCATGACGCACCGCCCATCCGGCGCCATCGGGCTTGGCATTGTTGTCTTTCATCTCTGTCTGGCAATCATCAGCCCTTGGATTGTTCCCTTTGATTACAAAGAGATGAACGCACTCCAAACGCTCGCCGGTCCCTCATCCGAACATTGGTTCGGCACCGATCATCTGGGCCGCGACGTATTCAGCCGAGTGCTCTTGGGCGGGCGCGAAGCACTGCTGGTCACCGGCATCGCCACCCCCATCGCCCTTCTCTGGGGCGGTCTCTTGGGCGTCTACCTCGGCCTGCGCGGTGGATGGGAGGACGAAATCACCCTGCGCCTCGTCGATGCCTTTCTCGCCCTGCCCGGCATCCTGCCTCTCTTGGTGCTCATCACCGTCTTTGGCAGCGGCGGCGAGGTCTTGTTGCCGACATTGGCATTTTTCTTTGGGATTCCAGTGATCCGCGTCGCCCGCGCCGCAGCCCATGAGGTGGTCGCCCGCGATTTCATCGCCGCCGCGCGCGCACGCGGACATCGCCCGATTGACATCGTGCGCCGCGAACTCTTGCCCAATGTGACCGATGTCCTGTTGGTCGAAGGCGCAATGCGCTGGTCTTGGATGCTCTTGGGCTTTTCAGCGCTGTCGTTTCTGGGCTTTGGCGTGGCTCCGCCCCGTCCCGATTGGGGGCTGATGGTCTCGGATGCGCGTGTATATATGTCATTGGCACCATGGGGGGTGATCGCCCCGGTTGTGGCCCTGTCCAGCCTGATCATCGGGATCAATCTAACGGCGGACGCGCTTGCCAAGACGCTTGGCCTTGATCAAAGCCGGGCAGCAGTGGTGTGACATGAGCCAGCCTCCCCTCCTCGATATCCGGCGGCTTTGCATTGGCTTTCGTGGGCGTTCAGGTCAGGTCTTGCCTGTGCTTCACGAGGTCGACCTGACCGTGTGTCGCGGAGAAACCCTTGGGATCGTTGGCGAAAGCGGCTCTGGCAAGAGTACGCTGGCGCTGGCCGCGATGGGCTATCTCAAGCACGGTCTGCAAAAGCTCTCGGGCGAGGTGATCTATGACGGGGCGGACATGTTCGCGCGTTCGGATCGGGAGCTCGCGAAAATCCGGGGGGGGCAATTGGGCCTCATTCCACAAAACTCGGGGCAATCGCTGACCCCGACATTGCGCATCGGTCGGCAAATTTTCGAGGCTCTGCGCCTGCATTGCAACCTGCCTAGGGCGGAACATCCCAAACGGGCCCGCGATCTTTTGGCCCAAGTACGCCTGCCCGATCCTGACGCCATCCTGCGGCGCTATCCGCATGAGCTTTCTGGCGGGCAACAACAGCGTGTGGCGATCGCCATGGCCCTCGCTGGCGAGCCAGACGCGCTTTTGCTGGACGAGCCAACCACCGGCCTCGATGTCACTACGCAGGCGCATATCCTTGACCTGTTGCGCGATCTGGCGCGCACGCGCAACATGGCGATGGTCTATGTCAGCCATGATCTGGGCGTCATCGCGCGGGTCTGCGACCGGGTGCAAGTGCTCTATGCCGGTGAAGCCGTGCTGACAGGACCAACCCGAGACCTGCTGCGCCGTCCCGCACATCCCTATGCACGCAGCCTTCTGGCTTCTATCCCCCGCCTCGGAGACCGCACCCTGCCGCGCGCGTTGGAGGGACGGCCGCCGGGGCCTGCAACGGCCCGCGTGGGCTGTGCTTTTGCCCCGCGCTGTGCCTTGGCAACCGAAACCTGTCAGACGGTGCGCCCCCCCTTGGTAGAAGGTGAAGCGGGGCAAATGACCCGGTGCCATTACCCCGATCAGGTTGCGGCGATGCCCCCGGCGCAGGCAGGGCAGGCACTGACATGTTGCACGGGGGACAGTCCCCTTGCCCTATCGCTCGACAGCGTCGCAATCCGCTATGGCCGTCCCGGTGTTTTCGCGCGGCTCACAGGGCAGCCATTACCGCCCGCGACCGTGGATGGGATCACGCTGAACCTTCGGCGCGGCGAGACTTTGGGATTGGTGGGTGAATCCGGCAGCGGCAAATCCACCATACTCAAATCCATCGCCGGTCTCTTGCCGCCTGCCAAGGGTCAGATCAGTCTTGGGGATGGCACGGCACTGCCCTCGATGGTCGAACACCGCCGCCCCGATCATTTGCGGCGCCTTCAGATGATTTTCCAGAACCCCGACGACAGCCTCAATCCGCGCCAGACGGTGCAGGACATTCTGGCACAGCCCCTCAGGCTTTATTTCGGGCTCAAGGATCGCGCCCTGCGCGACCGCGCCGCCGAATTGCTCGAAACGGTACGGCTTGGGGCACATTACCTTGACCGCCGACCGGGGCAGCTGTCGGGGGGCGAAAAACAGCGCGTGGCCGTAGCGCGCGCCTTTGCCGCCGAACCAGACGTCGTGCTCTGCGACGAGATCACCTCGGCGCTCGATGTCTCGGTGCAGGCGGCGGTTCTGGAATTGCTGAACGATCTCAAAGGCCTGCATGGCACGGCTTTTGTCTTTGTCAGCCATGACCTGACCGTGGTACGGGCCCTGTCTGACCGGGTTGCAGTGCTCTATCAGGGGCGGTTATGTGAAATCGGTCCGGTTGCAGCGGTCTATACCGCGCCTTCACACCCCTATACCGAGGCGTTGCTGGGTGCAGTGCTGGAACCGGACCCGGATCTTGCACCCCGGCTTCTGGCACAGGATACGGTGGAACTGTCGCCCCCCGCGCGCGGGTGTCCGTTCCAACGCCGCTGCCCGGTCAAGCGCGGTGAGATTTGCGAAACCGAAACGCCGCCCGCGCGCGACGCTGGCAATGAGCATCTCATCCACTGCCATATTCCGGTTGCCGAATTACGTGATTTTCAATCCCTGACCCAGAAATCTTGAACGGATTTCGACAGGTTTTCTTTATTTAAAAACCTCTCTTCCCAATGAAAAAGCCCGGTCAAAGGACCGGGCTTTTCCAAATTTCATCCGCAAATCTTACTGATCGCGGCTCTCCGGAGTTTCAACGAAATTGTCAAACTCGTCGCCACCAACCACATCATTGTCGATCACAGGTGCGGCCAGCGCCGCAGCCGCAGCCGCCTCTTCCTGACGCGCCTCGATCACGATGCTGTCGCGCGCTGTCGCAATGCGGCGCATCTCTTGGGTCGCACCCCCCGTGCCCGCCGGGATCAGGCGGCCCACGATGACGTTCTCCTTGAGACCGACCAGCTTGTCACGTTTGCCCTGAACAGAGGCTTCGGTGAGAACGCGGGTGGTTTCCTGGAAGGATGCCGCCGAGATGAACGACCGGGTTTGCAGCGATGCCTTGGTGATACCGAGAAGGATCGGTTCACCCATAGCCGGACGTCCGCCCTTGGCCTCAGCCTTGGCATTGGCCTCGTCAAACTCGACCTTGTCCACATGCTCGCCCTTGAGCAGCGTCGTGTCGCCCGAGTCCTGGATCTCCCATTTCTGGAGCATCTGACGCACGATGACCTCGATGTGCTTGTCGTTGATCTTCACGCCCTGCAGACGGTAAACCTCCTGCACCTCGTCGATCATGTAGTTGGCAAGCGCTTCGACGCCCATGATGGCAAGAATATCATGCGGCGCGGGATTGCCGTCCATGATGTAATCGCCCTTCTGGACATAGTCACCTTCCTGCACCGGGATGTGCTTACCCTTGGGCACCATGTATTCCACGGGCTCAAGGCTTTCGTCGGTGGGTTCGATCGTAACGCGACGCTTGTTCTTGTAGTCGCGGCCATAGCGAACATACCCGTCGATTTCCGCGATGATGGCGTGATCCTTGGGGCGACGTGCCTCAAAGAGTTCAGCCACACGCGGCAGACCACCGGTGATGTCCTTGGTCTTGCCACCTTCACGCGGAATACGCGCAATCACATCACCCGCTTGCACCTGCTGGCCTTCTTCGACCGACAGAATGGCATCCACGGACATCGGATAGGTCACAGGGTTGCCCGCGTCATTGCGCATGGGCTCACCATCTTCACCCACGATGAACACTTCGGGTTTCAGCTCGTTGCCGCGCGGTGCTGCCCGCCAATCGGTCACGATCTTTTGGGTCATGCCAGTGGCTTCGTCGGTCACGTCCCGCACAGAGACACCCGAGGTCAGGTCCACGAATTTCGCGGTGCCCGATTTCTCGGCGAGGATCGGCAGGGTGTAGGGATCCCACTCGAACAGTTTCTGACCGCGCGTAACCTTGGCCCCTTCTTTGACAAAGAGCTTGGTGCCGTAGCCGACCTTGTGGCTGGCAAGTTCAACACCCTTGTCGCCAATGATCCGGAGTTTCATGTTCCGGCCCATAACGAGGGTCTCGCCATTGGCGTTTTCCAGCGTCTGGGGTTGATCATAGGTGATCGTGCCCTCTTGGCTTGCCTCAAGGAAGGACTGTTGCCCCCCCTGCGCCACGCCGCCGATGTGGAAGGTCCGCATCGTGAGCTGTGTGCCGGGCTCGCCAATCGACTGCGCGGCGATGATGCCAACAGCCTCGCCGATGTTGACCATGGTGCCGCGCGCAAGGTCACGACCATAGCACATGGCACAGACGCCATCCTCGGCCTCACAGGTCAGCGGCGAACGCAGGCGCACAGTCTGGACAGCCGCTTCTTCCAGCGAATCCGCCATACGCTCGTCAATCAACTGGCCACGCGCGATCAAGACCGCATCGCTGATCGGATCAAAGATATCCTCAGCCGCAACCCGACCAAGGCAACGCTCTGCCAAGGAGGCCACAACTTCGCCGTCGTTTACCGCCGCTTCAACCGTAACCGCGCGCTCGGTCCCGCAGTCATGCTCGCGCACGATACAATCCTGCGCGACGTCCACCAGACGCCGGGTCAGATAGCCCGAGTTTGCGGTTTTCAGAGCCGTATCCGACAGACCCTTACGGGCACCGTGGGTTGAGTTGAAGTATTCAAGAACGGTCAGACCTTCCTTGAAGTTCGAGATGATCGGCGTCTCGATGATGTCGCCGTTCGGCTTGGCCATCAGGCCGCGCATACCGCCCAACTGCTTCATCTGAGTGACCGAGCCCCGCGCGCCCGAGTGCGCCATCATATAGACGCTGTTAGGTTCGCGGACAGCACCGTTCTCGTCCCGCAGTTCCGCCGAAATGGTGGACATCATGGCCTCGGTGACCTGATCGTTACACTTCGACCAGGCATCGACGACCTTGTTGTACTTCTCACCTTGGGTGATCAGGCCGTCCATATACTGCTGTTCAAAGCCTTTGACCTGGCTGCGGGTCTCTTCGACGATGCTCCATTTGTTGTCGGGAACGACCATGTCATCCTTGCCAAAGGAAATCCCCGCCTTGAACGCCTCGCGGAAGCCGAGGGTCATGATCTGATCGCAGAAAATGACGCTCTCTTTTTGGCCGCAATAGCGATAGACGGTGTCGATGACCTGCTGCACTTCTTTCTTGCGCAACAGACGGTTGACAAGGCTAAAGGGGGCCTTGGCATTTTGCGGCAGAAGTGCCCCAAGACGGGCCCGGCCCGGCGTGGTAACAACCCGAACCATGACCTCGTTGCCGTGCTCGTCAATCTGCGGCACGCGCACCGTCACCTTGGAATGCAGATGCACCTCGCCTGCGTCAAGCGCATGCTGCACCTCCCCCAAGGACGAGAAGACCATGCCTTCACCTTTCATCCCGTCGCGCTGCAGCGTGACGTAATAAAGGCCAAGGATCATATCCTGCGACGGAACGATGATCGGCGCGCCGTTGGCGGGCGAGAGCACGTTGTTCGTGGACATCATGAGCACCCGCGCCTCAAGCTGCGCCTCAAGGCTCAGCGGCACGTGCACGGCCATCTGGTCGCCGTCAAAGTCGGCGTTGAAGGCCGAACAGACCAGCGGGTGAAGCTGGATTGCCTTGCCTTCGATCAGCACCGGCTCAAACGCCTGAATGCCCAAACGGTGCAGGGTCGGTGCGCGGTTGAGCATGACGGGATGCTCGCGAATGACCTCATCCAGAATGTCCCAAACCTCGGGACGCTCTTTTTCGACCAGTTTCTTGGCCTGCTTGACAGTGCTGGACAGGCCCTTTGCCTCAAGCCGCGAGTAGATGAACGGCTTGAACAGCTCGAGTGCCATCTTCTTGGGCAGGCCGCACTGATGCAGTTTCAGCTCCGGACCGGTCACGATCACCGAACGACCCGAGAAGTCGACCCGCTTACCTAGAAGGTTCTGACGGAAGCGACCCTGCTTGCCCTTGAGCATGTCCGAGAGCGATTTCAGCGGGCGCTTGTTGGCCCCGGTGATGACGCGGCCGCGACGGCCATTGTCAAACAGCGCATCGACCGATTCCTGAAGCATCCGCTTTTCGTTGCGCACGATGATATCGGGCGCGCGCAGCTCGATAAGCCGCTTGAGGCGGTTGTTCCGGTTAATCACCCGGCGATAGAGATCGTTGAGGTCCGACGTGGCAAAACGGCCCCCGTCCAGCGGCACCAGCGGGCGCAGTTCTGGCGGAATGACCGGGATCACCGTCATCACCATCCATTCCGGACGGTTGCCGGATTCGATGAAGGACTCAACCACCTTGAGGCGCTTGATGATTTTCTTGGGCTTCAATTCGCCTGTGGCTTCCTTGAGGTCGGCGCGCAGTTGCTCGGCCTCGGCCTCGAGGTCGATATTCTGGAGCATCTCGCGGATCGCCTCGGCGCCGATATTGGCGGTAAAGGCGTCCATGCCGTATGCGTCTTGCGCATCCATGAACTCTTCTTCGGTCAGCATCTGGCCATAGGTCAGATCGGTCAGACCGGGCTCGATCACCACGTAGTTTTCGAAATAGAGCACCCGCTCTAAATCACGCAGCGTCATATCCAACATAAGACCGATGCGCGACGGCAGCGATTTCAGGAACCAGATATGGGCGCAGGGGGCGGCCAGCTCGATATGGCCCATACGCTCGCGACGAACCTTTTGCAGCGTGACTTCAACGCCGCATTTCTCGCAGACAACGCCGCGATATTTCATGCGCTTGTATTTGCCGCAAAGGCATTCGTAATCCTTGATCGGGCCAAAGATCCGCGCGCAGAAGAGACCGTCACGCTCGGGCTTGAACGTGCGGTAGTTGATGGTCTCGGGCTTTTTGATCTCGCCGTAAGACCAGCTCAGGATACGCTCCGGGCTGGCAAGGCTGACCTTGATTTCGTCGAACACCTTGGCAGGGGCCACCGGGTTGAACGGGTTGTTTGTCAGTTCCTGGTTCATTTTCAAATCCTTGAATTCGGGCGAGAGGAGGATGTGTGGCGCAGCAAACGGTGCGTTTTACCCACCCTACGTCGTGCCGTAGGGTGGGTGACAACGCACCATGCGATCCGCTTACTCATCCTCCTCCGCATCCAGGAGTTCCATGTTGAGGCCAAGGCCCCGGACCTCTTTGACGAGAACGTTGAACGATTCCGGGATACCGGCCTCGAAATTGTCCTCGCCTTTGACGATGCTCTCATAGACCTTGGTCCGGCCTGCCACGTCATCCGACTTGACCGTCAGCATCTCTTGCAGGGTATAGGCGGCGCCATAGGCCTCAAGTGCCCAGACCTCCATTTCCCCGAACCGCTGGCCGCCGAACTGGGCTTTACCGCCCAGAGGCTGCTGCGTGACAAGGCTGTAGGGCCCGGTCGAGCGTGCGTGGATCTTGTCATCGACAAGGTGATGCAGCTTGAGCAGATACTTGATGCCCACGGTCACAGGGCGCGAAAACTGCTCGCCCGTGCGCCCGTCGAACAGCACCGACTGACCGCTTGTGTCAAAGCCTGCACGCCGCAGGGCGTCGTTGACATCCGCCTCTTTCGCCCCGTCAAAGACCGGGGTGGCAATCGGCACACCGCTGGTCACGGTGCCTGCAGACTCGATCAGCGTGGTCTCATCCATGCCCTCGATCCCTTCGGCATAGACATCATCGCCATAAGCAATGCGCATAGCCTCGCGCACAGGGGTTAGATCGCCGGAGCGGCGATAGTCCTGCAACGCCTCGTCGATCTTGAGACCGAGCGAGCGCGCGGCCCAGCCCATGTGGGTTTCCAGAATCTGACCCACGTTCATCCGGCTCGGCACGCCGAGCGGATTGAGACAGATATCAACCGGTGTCCCATCCGCAAGGAACGGCATGTCCTCGATCGGGATCACCTTGGAGACCACACCCTTGTTGCCGTGACGACCGGCCATCTTGTCACCAGGCTGCAGTTTGCGCTTCACCGCGATAAAGACTTTGACCATCTTCATGACACCCGGCGGCAGATCATCGCCGCGACGGACTTTTTCGACCTTGTCTTCGAACCGTGCATCCAGCGTGCGCTTTTGCGCCTCATACTGATCATGCAGCGCCTCGACGATTTTGGCGTCGGCCTCGTCCTTGAGGGCAAGCTGCCACCACTGGCCCTTGGTCAGCGTCGAGAGCAACTCTTCGGTGATGTCCGAATTCGCCTTGACGCCCTTGGGGCCTTTGACGGCAACTTTGCCCATGATCAGAGTGCGCAGACGGGCATAGATGTTGCGATCCAGGATCGCCAGCTCGTCGTCGCGGTCGCGCGCCAGACGCTCGACCTCTTCGCGCTCGATCTGAAGCGCGCGCTCGTCCTTTTCCACACCGTGGCGGTTGAACACCCGCACTTCGACGACTGTGCCGTAATCACCCGGCTTGACGCGCAAGGAGGTATCGCGCACGTCGCTGGCCTTTTCGCCAAAGATGGCGCGGAGGAGTTTTTCCTCCGGCGTCATCGGGCTTTCGCCCTTGGGGGTGATCTTGCCCACAAGGATATCGCCCGGCTCAACGTCAGCACCGATATAGACGATGCCCGCTTCGTCGAGGTTGCGCAGAGCTTCCTCGCCGACGTTCGGGATATCGCGCGTGATCTCTTCCGGCCCGAGTTTTGTATCGCGGGCGGCGACCTCGAATTCCTCGATATGGATCGAGGTAAAGACGTCATCGCGCACGATCCGCTCGGAAATCAGAATCGAGTCTTCGTAGTTATAGCCGTTCCACGGCATGAAGGCCGTGATCACGTTCTTGCCAAGCGCCAGTTCGCCCATATCGGTGCAAGGACCATCAGCGATGACCTCGCCCTTCTGGACAGTATCGCCCACCTTGACCAGCGGCTGCTGGTTGATGCAGCTGTTCTGGTTCGAGCGCTGGAACTTGCGCATGCGGTAGATGTCCACGCCCGGATCGCCGATTTCAAGATCAGCGGTGGCACGGATCACGATCCGCTGTGCATCGACCTGGTCGATTACCCCGGCCCGTTTCGCCATGATGGCAGCGCCGGAATCGCGGGCAACGACGCCCTCGATACCGGTGCCGACCAGCGGCGCCTCGGCGCGCAGTGTCGGAACCGCCTGACGCTGCATGTTAGAGCCCATCAATGCGCGGTTGGCGTCGTCATTCTCAAGGAAGGGAATGAGCGAAGCCGCGACCGAGACAAGCTGCTTGGGGCTCACGTCGATCAGGTCCACACTCTCGCGCGGGGCGAGCATGTATTCGCCCGACTGACGGGTCGAGACCAGATCGTTAACGAACCGCCCGCCCTCGTCGAGATTGGCGTTGGCCTGCGCCACAGTGTGGCGCATCTCTTCTGTGGCGGACATGTACTGCACTTCGTCCGTCACCTGACCGTCGATCACCTTGCGATACGGCGTTTCGATAAAGCCATATTTATTGACCCGCGCAAAGGTGGCGAGGCTGTTGATCAGACCGATGTTCGGCCCTTCCGGCGTCTCAATCGGGCACATCCGGCCATAGTGGGTCGGGTGCACGTCGCGTACCTCAAAGCCCGCGCGTTCGCGTGTCAAACCGCCCGGCCCGAGCGCCGAAAGACGGCGCTTGTGGGTGACTTCCGAAAGCGGGTTGGTCTGGTCCATGAACTGCGACAGCTGCGAAGAGCCAAAGAATTCACGTACCGCCGCCGCTGCCGGCTTGGCGTTGATCAGATCCTGCGGCATCACCGTGTCAATCTCGACCGATGACATACGCTCTTTGATCGCACGTTCCATCCGCAGAAGACCAACGCGATACTGGTTCTCCATCAATTCGCCGACCGACCGGACCCGGCGGTTGCCGAGGTGGTCGATATCGTCAATATCGCCCTTGCCGTCACGCAGTTCCACCAGCGCCTTGACGCAGGCGACGATATCATCGCGATCCAAAGTACGCTGAGTATCCGGCTTATCGAGATTCAGACGCATGTTCATCTTGACCCGGCCCACGGCAGACAGGTCATAGCGCTCCGCATCAAAGAACAACGTATCAAAGAGCGCCGCCGAGGCCTCTTCGGTGGGCGGCTCGCCGGGGCGCATGACGCGGTAGATGTCCATGAGCGCGCTCTCGCGGTTCATGTTCTTGTCCGCTGCCATGGTGTTGCGGATGTAAGCGCCGACGTTGATGCCGTCGATATCGAGAACCGGAATGTCCGTGATCCCGGCGTCAAGCAGGTCTTGCAACGTGCCACCCGAAATCTCGCCATCCTTGCCATACTCAAGCGTCAGCTCATCGCCCGCTTCGACATAGATTGCGCCGGTCTCTTCGTCGATGATGTCGCGCGCCACGAACTTGCCAACGATATGCTCGAACGGCACCAAAAGCTCGGTGACATTGCCCTCGTCGATCAGCTGCTTGACCGCGCGCGGCGTGATCTTTTTGCTCGCTTCAAAGATCACTTCGCCGGTATTGGCATCAATCAGGTCATAGGTCGGACGGGTGCCGCGCACGCGCTCGGGGAAGAACTTGGTGACCCAGCCCTTTTTCTTTTTCAGCTTGTAATCAACGGTGTCGTAATAGGCATTCATGATGCCTTCTTGATCGAGACCAAGCGAATACAGCAGCGTTGTCACCGGCAATTTGCGGCGACGGTCGATACGGGCGAACACGATGTCCTTGGCGTCAAACTCAAAGTCCAACCACGACCCGCGATAGGGGATGATCCGGCAGGTAAACAGCAGCTTGCCCGAAGAATGGGTCTTGCCCTTGTCATGGTCAAAGAACACGCCGGGGCTGCGGTGCATCTGGGATACGATCACGCGCTCGGTGCCGTTGACCACGAAGGTGCCATTGGGCGTCATCAGGGGCATATCGCCCATGAACACGTCTTGTTCCTTGATATCCTTGACCGATTTGGCGCCGGTATCTTCGTCGATATCGAACACGATGAGACGCAGCTTGACCTTGAGGGGTGCTGCATAGGTCATGTCGCGCTGCATGCACTCATCGACGTCATACTTGGGCTTTTCCAGCTCATAGCTGACGAATTCCAGCACGCTGGTTTCGTTGAAATCCTTGATCGGAAAGACCGACTGGAAGACGCCCTTGATGCCCTCGCCGTCCTGCGGCTGGGGCTGGTCGCCGGATTTCAGGAACAGGTCATACGAGGATTTCTGAACCTCGATCAGATTCGGCATCTCCAGCACTTCGCGGATTTTGCCGTAATATCTGCGCAAGCGTTTCTGGCCAAGGAAGCTTTGAGCCATGGTCGATGTCACCTTTCATTTCTCACCGGTCGCGCGTGCTGTTGGGGCTCAGCACCGCGTCCATCCGAGACGGCTGGGTTTGATCCATTCATGGCCATCGTCCCAATGACAGCCTCCCGATCATATAAACCTCGCCTTAGAAAAGCCCCGTCTTGTGCAGGGCCTCTCTGAGACAGGTTTGGCCGGAACCGGGAAACCCCGGTTCCAGCCTTAAAATCCTGTGCGGGTTGCCCCGACACGGATTACTTGATTTCGACCTCTGCGCCAGCTGCTTCCAGCTTGGCTTTGATGTCGTCGGCCTCGTCTTTCGAGACTTGCTCTTTGACAGCTTTGCCGCCTGCGTCGACCAGGTCTTTGGCTTCTTTCAGGCCCAGACCGGTGATTGCGCGCACTTCCTTGATCACGTTGATCTTGGAGGCACCAGCCGACTTCAGGATGACGTCGAACTCGGTCTGCTCTTCAGCATCCGACCCGCCAGCATCGCCCGCCGGGCCAGCCATCATGATCGCGCCGCCAGCAGCGGGCTCGATACCATATTCATCCTTGAGGATGGTTTTCAGTTCTTGTGCTTCGAGAAGCGTCAGACCAACGATCTCTTCTGCCAGTTTCTTCAGATCAGCCATTTTTGACTCTTTCCGTTTTCTAGATGTGTTCCAACGTCGGGAAGACAACCCCTACGCGGTGATTACAGTTTGCCTTACGCGGCCTCAGCCTTTTCGATGATCGTCGAAAGGATGCCCGCGATATTCGAAGCAGGCGCGCCAATCGCACCGGCGATGTTCGAAGCAGGTGCGCCGATACAGCCCACGATCGAAGCAATAAGCTCTTCACGCGAGGGCATTTTCGACACGGCTTCGACGCCGGCCCGGTTCAGAGCCGTGCCACCCATGGCCCCACCAAGGATTTCGAACTTTTTGTTCGCCTTGGCAAAGTCCTCGCACACCTTGGCGGCTGCCACGGGGTCCTCGGAGAAGGTAAGCACGGTCATGCCCGTGAGGTAGTTCGCAATGCTTGCGCACGGCTTGCCCTCAAGGGCGATCTTGGCGAGCTTGTTCTTGGCTACACGAACTGATGCCTCTGCCGCACGGGCGCGGGCACGCAGATCCTGCATTTCGGCAACTGTAAGACCCGCGTAGTGGGCGACCACTACAACGCCAGAGCTTTCAAAGATCTGGCCGAGTTCCTCGACCACTTTCTCTTTCTGGGCTCTATCCACAGTTTCACTCCAAATTTGGGGGTCTCCCCCCGGCTCAGTTTTTGCCGCTCCCGAAGGGTCGGCGTTCGGGTCCAAAACACGGGTCCCGAGGCCAAGATCACCCGAGGACGCAAGCCCCGGCTGGAAATCTCATCTCGTTCCCCATCTCAGGAAGGATTTATTCAGGCGGATGCCTGAACCCTCCGTCTCGGACAGGACAAGGCCAAACTCGGCCTTGCCGTTTATCCCCGGATCAGTGATCCGGGAACAAATTCTTACTCGACAACAGCGCTGTTGACGTCGACCGTCACGCCTGCGCCCATGGTGGACGAGAGCGAGATTTTCTTGACGTAAGTGCCCTTGGCACCGGTCGGCTTGGCACGCTGCACAGCAGACACAAAGGCGCGCACGTTCTCGGCCAGTTTGGCCGCATCGAACGACGCCTTGCCAATACCGGCATGCACAACACCGGCTTTTTCGGCCTTGAACTGTACCTGACCGCCCTTGGCATCCTTGACCGCCTGCGCGACATCCATCGTCACCGTGCCAATCTTGGGGTTCGGCATCAGGTTGCGCGGGCCCAGAACCTTGCCCAGACGACCCACGATGGGCATCATGTCGGGGGTGGCGATGCAGCGATCAAAATCGATCTTGCCGCTCTGGATGGTCTCCATCAGATCCTCTGCGCCGACGATATCGGCACCGGCCGCCTGAGCCTCATCAGCCTTGGTGCCGCGTGCAAAGACTGCAACGCGCACGGTCTTGCCGGTGCCATTGGGCAGGCCGACAACGCCGCGCACCATTTGGTCGGCATGGCGGGGATCAACCCCGAGGTTCATCGAGATTTCGACGGTTTCGTCGAATTTAGCGGTCGCATTACCTTTGATCAGGGCAATCGCGTCTTCGACGCTCATGTTGTCCTTGCCGTCAAAGGCTTCACGCAGGGCGCGGGTCCGTTTTCCAAGCTTTGCCATCTTACTTCACCTCGATGCCCATGGACCGCGCGCTGCCCAGAATGATCTGCATAGCGGCGTCGATGTCGTTCGCGTTCAGGTCTTTCCACTTGGCTTCCGCGATTTCGCGCACCTGCGCGATGGTCACGGTGCCAGCGGACGCACGACCCGGGGTCTTGGACCCGGATTGCAGCTTGGCCGCTTTCTTGAGGAAGTAGGACGCAGGCGGCGTCTTGATCGCCAACTCAAAGGACTTGTCCTGATAATAGGAAATCACGACAGGGCACGGTGCGCCCGGCTCGAGATCCGCAGTCTTGGCGTTGAACGCCTTGCAGAATTCCATGATATTGATGCCGCGCTGACCCAATGCAGGGCCTACGGGCGGGCTGGGGTTGGCTTGCCCGGCTTTCACCTGCAGCTTGAGCGTCCCGATAAGTTTCTTGGCCATATGGCCTCTCCTTTTGGTCCAACACCATCGGGGCGCGCCCCTCTGGCTCTCGTGTTGTGTGGTGCGGTTCGGTGGCCGCGGCCACCTTACCTCCCACGGCTATGATCCGGGCCACCGTTAGGTGGCACCGGACAACCCAAATCACATCTGTTTCGTGACCTGAGTGAATTCCAGTTCAACCGGCGTTTCCCGGCCAAAGATCGACACCGAGACCTTGAGGCGCTGGTTGTCCTCGTCCACTTCCTCGACCATGCCGTCGAAATCCTCGAACGGGCCGTCGTTAACCTTAACCTTCTCGCCGATCTCGAAGTGGATCAGGGTGCGCGGGCTTTCTTCACCCTCTTGCACTCGGTTCAGGATCGCGTTCACCTCGGCGTCCCGCATCGGCATCGGGCGGCCCTGCGGCCCCAGAAACCCGGTCACACGGTTAATCGAGCTGATCAGGTGATAGCCACGATCCGACATCTCCATATGCACCAGCACATAACCGGGCATGAAGCGACGCTCGGCGGTCACTTTTTTTCCACGACGGATCTCGATCACCTCTTCGGTGGGAACCAGAACTTCGTCGATTTCATCCTCAAGGCCGTTCTCGGTGACGGACTGTCTGATTTGCTCGGCGATCTTCTTCTCGAAATTCGAGAGAACACTGACCGAGTACCACCGCTTTGCCATCGTCGCCCTATGCCTTTGTTCTTACCGATACAGTGATCGGATTTCCGTATTCTTTCAGACCCTTGAGCCTGCACCACCTAAAACAAAAATCGGCGCGCAACACGAATCGCCGCGCGCCATGTTTCAGAGTGTGGGGTCAACTACCCCTGATTGCCTGCGAATTCAAGAGCCTGAACAAGATTTTCGCCGTCTCAGCCGAACAGGCTCAGCACCCCTTGCAAACCACTACGGATGCCCAAGTCGACCAAAGCAAAGAAGATCGCCGTAATCGTGGCCATGATAAACACCATGACCGTGGTCAGCATCACCTCACGGCGGTTAGGCCAAACGACCTTGGCCACTTCCGAGCGGACCTGCTGAATGAATTGAACCGGGTTCGTGCGTGCCATCTGCGCTGTCTTCTCTGAATTTGATGCTCAGCGCGACATACGCGGGCTGGCCCGCGAATTCAAGGGCAGAAGGCAGCGGCCCCCTGCCCTGCTGTCTCAGCGTGTCTTGGGCGCGATCCGCTCGAACGGATCCGGACGATCGGCAAAAACATCAGGCTCTGGTTCGCGGCGCAGACGCAGTTCGGGCAAAGCGCGACGCTGTTCCAGCAAACGCGCCATCCGCCGCGTCACCCGCGACCGAAGATGCGTCATGCGTTCGGGGCCAAAGAGAGCATATCCGAGAAAGACCATCCAGAACCCGATGAACAAGGCGATCAACACCGGCATGGGCTGCCACAGGACCAAAGCGAAAGCGGCCAGCCATCCAGCATGATGCGGCTTCAGTTTTAAGGCACGAGGGCGCAAATTCGTAAGGCGCGAAAGAACGGCGGCGCGCCGTTTGGGCGTCTGCGCCCGAACCGGCTCCAGATGTTCAACAGGCACATGCGGCGCGAGGTCTGGAAGAACGTGCCGGCGTGTCTTGCGCCGCTCTTCTGTCAGAATTTCGCGAATTGTGGACATCGCATTTTCCACTGCCTGTTCGGTCGAGACAGCATCAGCGGGCGAACGACCCGGCAATTCGGAATTGTGATGTGAAAAATACGTCTTTTGGTTCGGAACCCGCGGCAAATGCGTTTCCATGGCAGCTATCCCCTATTTCTTCCACGCCCCCACGCGGATCGGTCTCAGTCCCCCCGGACGTCGAAACCGATTAATGGTCGTGATGGGGCGCAATTGCGGCAAAAACATGGCAAACCGCCGGCGAAAATGCGGCATGTCCAAATAAAACCGTATTTGAGGCTGATTTTAAGCACTTTTGACGCGCCCTGATCCACCTCAGGTCACGACAAACGGTCAACGCGTGTTGAAAATTGGCAGGGGCAGCAGGGTTCGAACCCGCGACCTACGGTTTTGGAGACCGTCGCTCTACCAGCTGAGCTATACCCCTAAGGCCGAGCGCCGGATTACGCCAGCTTGGACCGGGAATCAAGCGCCCTGAGGCGGATTTCGTCATGAAATCCACAATTTCCTGTTCAGGCGGCCGGACGTGCCCCGAAGCGGGGGCTTTGTACGACGCCAGTATCGAAAAGCTGCGCAATCTCTGTGTCGCTGAGGCCAGCCACATCGCCCAAAACTTCTTCGGTATGCGCGCCAAGTTGCGGCGCGGGTTGGGGTGCTGCTCTTTCATGGGCCGAAAATGCCGCAGGATGTCCGGGCACCGGAAACCGGCCCAAACCCGGCTGCATCAAGAGTTTGAACATAGGATTATCTTCGCTCAGATCCGGATCTTCGGCCAAAGCCTCGCGCACGGTTCGAAAAACCGACCAGGTCAGGCCTGCCGCATCAAACGCCTCGGCAAAACTGCTCAATTCGCGCGTCGCGAACCATGGGCGCAGGATCGCCGTGATCTCGCGGCGCAGGTGCCAGCGATTGCCCTCATCATTCAGATCGCGACCGCTGCGCGCGGCCAAGGCTGCCATCGCGGCCTCGGTGCCCGTGGCCTTGACCAGCCCACGCCATTGGCGATGGGTCAGACCGATCACCATCACCCGCCGCCCGCAAGCACAGACGAAATCCTGGCCATACGCCCCGTATAGCGCATTGCCCGACTTGCCGCGCTCCTTGTCATTGAGGGCGGCATCACCAATCAGCCCCAGATGCCCGATGGTGGCCGCTGCCACATCCTTGAGCGACAGTTCAACCTCTTGCCCCCTGCCCCGGCGCAAACGCTCGCGCTCTGCCGCCAAAAGCGAGGACACCACCAAGTGCCCCGCTGCAATATCCCAAGCGGGCAAGGCATGGGCCACAGGTTCGGGCCAGCCTACAGGCCCCGTCATCTCGGGTATCCCAAGGGCGGGGTTGACAGTGTAATCCACAGCCGGGCGACCGTGACGATCCCCCATGAGCGTGACCATCACCAAATCCGCGCGGTATTGGCTGAGGGTTTCATAATCCATCCAGCCGCGCACCCGCAGGTTGGTCAGGAAAAGGCCGGCATCCTCGCCCGGCGCAGTGATGATCCGCGTCACCAGGTCCTGCCCCTCGGGGCGGGTCATATCCACGGCGATGGATTTCTTGCCCTTGTTCAGCCCCGCCCAAAAGAGGCTTTGCCCAGACGGGGCCAGCGGCCAACGACCCGCATCAAGCCCGCCCCCCATGCGGTCAAACCGGATGACCTCGGCCCCCATCTGTGCCAGCGTCATTCCCGCCAGCGGCACCGCAACAAAGGCTGATCCTTCGACCACGCGCATTCCTTTGAGTATCCCGCCCATGCCGTGCCCTCCCGCGTGCCGGTCCCTGCACCGCGGCAAAAGGGCCGCATGCCGATATCACTTCAGACTGACAGGGATTGAAATAAAGTCAATATTTCAATGTCTTATGTGAATACAACGGTATGCCGCGCGGCCTTTGCTCCTGCAGCAAATCGGGCTGCGCTTGATTTTGATCGAGAATTCAAGGACCGGGGCGCGATCCGGCCTGCTGGTGCTGCACCTGAAAACCGTTTTCCACAGGTTGCAAGAGGCGCGGCAGAATGACCCACCACGCCGCTTTCCCTCAATCCATCAGGAAGCCGCCCGATTGCCGCGCCCAGAGACGGGCATAAAGCCCGTCCTGCGCCAGCAGTTGCGCATGCGTGCCCTGCTCGACGATTCGGCCCTCGTCCATGACGATAAGCCGGTCCATTGCGGCAATCGTCGAGAGGCGATGCGCGATTGCGATCACGGTCTTGCCCTGCATCAGTCGGTAAAGCTGTGTCTGAATGGCGGCCTCTACCTCGGAATCAAGCGCTGACGTTGCCTCGTCCAACACCAACAGCGGCGCATCCTTAAGCGCCGCGCGCGCAATCGCAATCCGCTGACGTTGCCCACCCGAGAGCTTGACGCCGCGCTCGCCCACATGCGCCTCTAGGCCCCTGCGTCCGCGCGCATCCTCCAGCCCGGCTATAAACTCCGTCGCCTCGGCCAGATCGGTGGCGGCGCGAATTTCGGCGTCGGTCGCATCGGGGCGGCCATAGGCGATATTCTCGCGCACGGACCGGTGCAAAAGCGCGGTATCCTGCGTCACCACGCCGATGGCCGCGCGCAGACTGTCTTGGGTCACCTGCGAAACATCCTGACCGTCGATAAGGATGCGCCCGCCGCTCAGGTCATGAAACCGCAGCAAGAGGTTGATGAGCGTCGATTTTCCAGCGCCAGAGCGCCCGACCAGCCCCACCTTTTCCCCCGGTGCCAGCGTCAGATCAAGACCGTCGATCACCGGCACCTTGCGTGTGCTGCTGCTGTCGTAGACAAAGCGCACCGCTTCGCAGCGCACGGCCCCCTTATGCACCATCAACGGCGTCGCCGTCGGGCTATCTTGCACCGTGCGCGGCATGGCAAGCGTGGCCAACCCGTCGCGCGCGGTGCCGACATTTTCGAACAGCGCGGCGAATTCCCACATGATCCAATGCGACATGTTTCCAAGCCGCAAGGCAAGCGGAATGGCCACCGCGAGTGCGCCAAGATCAATCCGCCCCTGCACCCAAAGCCAAAGGCCAAGCCCCGTGACCGCCCCGGTCAGCAGGGCATTGAGCAGGTTGACCGACATATCCTGCACCGCCACAAGACGCATTTGCCGATGCACGGTCTGAAGGAACCCATCCAAACCGGCGCGGGCATACGCCTCTTCGCGTGCAGCATGGCTGAACAGCTTGACCGTGGCGATATTGGTGTAGCTGTCAACAATCCGTCCCGTCATATCAGCCCGGGCATGCGCCTGTTCCTGTGCAACCCGCCCCAGACGTGGCACGATGACGCCCAAAAGAGCACCATAGGCCAGCGCCCAGATGGCAAAGGGTGCGGCAAGGCGGATATCTTGCGTTCCCGCCAGAACGAGCGTTCCGATGAAATAGGCCAGAATATAGACCGCCACATCCATCAGTTTCATCACGGTTTCCCGCACGGCCAAGGATGTCTGCATCAGCCGGGTGGCAATGCGACCGGCAAACTCTTCTTGGAAATAGCCCATCGACTGCCCCAAGAGCCAGCGATGCCCCTGCCAGCGGATGCGCTGCGGGAAATTGCCCATCAGTGTCTGATACATGATCAGCGCGCCCATGACGCTGAGCAGCGGCAGCACGATCAAAAGCAGCACGCCCATGCCGCCAAGGCGCGCGGCCTCTTCGCCCAGAAACCGCTCTGGTCCAAGCTCCGACATGCGATTGACCAGCGTGCCGAGATAGCCGAGCAGAACAATTTCAACAGCCGCAAACACCGCCGAGATCACCGACATTGCGATGAGCCATGGCGCCACAGGGCGCGCGTAATGCCATAGAAACGGCCAAAACCGCGCCGGCGGCTGGCTGGGTTGCAACGCGGGATAGGCGTCGATACGCGCCTCGAAATACTGAAAAATACGCTTCATATCCGACTCCGAAATGCAAAGGGGGCGCGCAGTGACCCGCACGCCCCCTGTCAGTCAGAGCGGATCAGACGTTACTCGATGATCTTCGACACGACGCCGGCGCCGACGGTGCGGCCGCCTTCGCGGATGGCGAAGCGCAGGCCGTCTTCCATGGCGATGGGCGCGATCAGCTCAACCGTGAACTTCAGGTTGTCGCCNGGGCGGAACGTCTGGCGGATCTCTTGTCCGGGCTGCGCGCCTTGCCCGCCACGTTCAATACCGCGATGGAACGCAACGAACAGATCAGAGCCATCGCGCGCCAGCTTGCGACTGCACCTAGTGCGCTGTTTCTCGGGCGTGGATTGATGTATCCACTGGCGCTGGAGGGTGCGCTGAAGCTCAAGGAAATCAGTTATATTCATGCCGAGGCCTATGCCTCGGGCGAGCTGAAGCATGGACCGATTGCGCTGATCGACGAGACGATGCCGGTCGTTGTTATGGCACCGAGCGATGCGCTGTTCGACAAGACCGTTTCCAACATGCAAGAGGTTATGGCGCGCGGCGGTCGTATCCTGCTGGTGTCGGATGCGCGGGGTGTGACGCAGGCAGGCGATTGCGTGTGGCAGACCATTACCCTGCCCGATACCGATCCCATTCTGGCACCCATCCTCTATGCCCTGCCCGCGCAGTTGATCGCCTATCACACCGCCGTGGCCAAAGGGACCGATGTGGATCAGCCTAGAAACTTGGCGAAATCTGTCACAGTCGAGTAAGAGCTAATGCGCTTAATCACATGCTTGAAAGATATCCGAATGGCTTTTAACTGATAACCATTCAAAGTAGATATCCTAGAACATTGGCTCTGGAAACAAAGGCGAGTTACCAAGGGCACTAAACCTTATTGGTTCCTGTTAGGCCTTAACGGTTTGAATATGTTTATATTTGACCACGCTAAACGTCACTTTGTTAGACTTTCGGGACGTAGGCTAACTTATGAGACCCATTACTTAGAGGTATGACTTGTGCGGAATAAACTTTTTGGGACGGACGGGGTTCGGGGGCAGGCGAATAGCTGGCCGATGACGGCGGATGTTGCCCTGCGGCTAGGAGCGGCAGCGGGCAGGTATTTCCGCCGCGACAAGCAAGAGCACCGCGTGGTGATCGGCAAGGATACGCGGTTGTCGGGCTATATGATCGAATATGCGCTGACGGCGGGCTTCACCTCGACGGGTATGAACGTGTTTCTGCTGGGGCCGGTGCCGACGCCGGCGATTGGGTATCTGACGCATAGTTTGCGGGCCGATGTGGGGGTGATGATCTCGGCAAGTCATAATCCGGCTTCTGACAATGGAATTAAGCTGTTTGGGCCGGATGGCTACAAGCTGAGCGATGAGGCGGAAGCGGAGATCGCGCAACTGCTGGAAGGAGGAGCGCGGCTGGCGGCACCAGAAAATATTGGCCGGGCCAAGCGGATCGACGATGCGCGCGGGCGCTATGTGGAATATGCCAAGACCACTTTTCCGCATCGCCGGCGGCTGGAGGGGCTGCGGATCGTGCTTGATTGCGCGAATGGCGCAGCCTATCGCACAGCCCCTGAAGTGCTGTGGGAGTTGGGTGCGGAGGTGATCACGATGGGGGTTGAGCCAGACGGTTTCAACATCAACCTCGATTGCGGATCGACCAAGCCGCAGGCGGCTGCGCGCCGGGTTCTGGAGACGCGGGCCGATCTGGGCATCTGTCTGGATGGCGATGCCGACCGGGTTGTGTTGATTGATGAGCAGGGCCAGATCGCTGACGGGGATCAGTTCATGGGGCTGATTGCCACGCGCTGGGCACGTGAGGGGCGTTTGGCGGGCAATGCGCTGGTGGCGACGGTGATGTCCAATCTGGGGCTAGAACGGCATCTGGAGGCGCAGGGCATTGCCCTCAAGCGCACGGCGGTGGGGGATCGCTACGTGGTTGAAGAGATGCGTGCGGGTGGGCACAATCTGGGAGGAGAGCAATCGGGCCATGTCGTGATGACCGATTATGCCACCACTGGTGACGGTTTGATCGGCGCGCTGCAGTTTCTGGCGGCGATGGTCGAGACGGGCGAGCGCGCCAGCCGTCTGGCGCAGGTGTTCGAGCCCGTGCCACAGAAGCTGATCAATGTGCGCTTTGCCAAGGGCAAGGACCCGATGAAAACCGACGCGGTGCAATCCGCTATAGCGGCGGCTGAGAAGCTCTTGGGCGGCGATGGGCGGCTCTTGGTGCGTCCTTCGGGGACAGAGCCAATGATCCGGGTGATGGTGGAGGCGCTCAATCCGGCGGTGCTGCATCAGGTGATGGACGCGGTCGTGGGCGCGGTGCGGCAGGAGAGTTGAAAGGCAAAAAAACTGACTTCAACAGTCATAAAAATTTATATTTCAATTGGATAACTCGCTTACAAAATACTTACCAGTAACTGATCAACGCGCGTAGAAATCCTCATAGCGGATGATGTCATCCTCGCCCAAGTAAGATCCGGTCTGCACCTCGATCAGCACCATTGGCACCTTGCCGGGGTTCTCCATCCGGTGCACCGCGCCCAAGGGGATATAGACCGATTGGTTCTCGCTCACGAGCTTGACCACTTCATCCACGGTCACTTTGGCGGTGCCTTCCACCACGATCCAGTGTTCAGAGCGGTGGTGATGGCTTTGAAGGCTGAGGGCGGCACCGGGGTGAACATGAATGCGCTTGACCTGAAACCGCTCGCCGATCACCAAGCTCTCGAACCAGCCCCAAGGGCGGTGATCCTTGGGGAAACTCTCGGCCTGTTTGCGCCCCTTGGCCTTGAGCGCGGCGACGGCCTGTTTCACATCCTGCGCCCGGCTGACATGCGCCACCAGAACCGCATCGGACATCGCCACCGTGATGATATCGTCAAGCCCGATCCCCACCACCTCAAGCCCTGCGTCTTCGGACCGCAAAAGCGTGTTGTCGCAATCAATCGCCGTGGCATGGCCAGAGGTCGCAACGCCGCGTTCATCCGGCCCGGTTTCCCGCCAGACCGCATCCCATCCCCCCAGATCCGACCATCCGGCAGCAAAGGGAATGACCGTAAGGTTGCGCGCCTTTTCCATCACCGCATAGTCGATCGAGATATCCTCGGCCGCGCCCCAAGCCTCGGGATCAAGGCGATAAAAGCCCAGATCAGGGGTGGTCTTTTCAACCGCAGCCTCGACCGGTGCCAAGAGCTGCGGCGCATGGGCCCGGAATGCATCAAGGATGGTTGCCGCCTTGAAGAGAAAAATCCCCGCGTTCCACAGATATGTGCCCTCTGCCAGCATCGCCGCTGCTGCCTCGGCATTCGGCTTTTCAACGAACCGCTTGAGGCCGATGGGGCGCGGGGCCAGATCGCCGGGCACGCCGTCAAGTTCCAGATAGCCATAGCCGGTTTCGGCATGCGTGGGCTTGATCCCGAAGGTCACAAGCTGCCCCGCCTGCGCAGGCCCGACACCCGCCGCGACCGCCTGTCGAAACGCCTCGGGATCGGGCACGACATGGTCTGAGGGCGCGACAAGCATCAGCGCCTCCGGGTCTTGGCGTGCCTGCCAGAGCGCCGCTGCCAGAACCGCAGGCGCCGTATTGCGCCCCGAAGGCTCGATCAGAACCGCGCCCGGAGTGATCCCGATATCGTCCAGTTGCTCGCCCACGATAAAGCGGAAATCGGCATTGGTCAGCACCATGGGGGCCGCAAACTCTGGACCAGACAACCGCTGTGCCGAAGCCTGAAACAGCGTGACATCGCCCAAGAGCGCCACAAATTGTTTAGGATAGGATTTGCGAGACAAAGGCCACAGCCGTGTGCCAGAGCCGCCGCAAAGGAGAACCGGAGTAATCATCTGATATCCTTTTCAATCCCGACTTAAATCACCAGAGGTATCCCCAATCCGGCACGGTCTATCAAGGCGAAACTTGGCACTTGGCACGTTGAGCGGACCGAAAGCCGCCCCTGTTTCAGATGCGCCGCGCGCGCGACCTTTCAGGCTGGGATCTTGAAGGGTGAGAAAACACCGCCGGTCACGTGGCCGCTGGCGTCGCCACGCACGGCCCCGCCCCTGCCCCGCCCTTGTCGTTACAAAGCGCGAAAGCGCGCCTCTTGCCGCGCGGTCCAGCGCACGGTCAGATCAAAGCCGTCTTCGGTCTGTGTCTCGGCTTCGACCAGCTCTTTTTCAAAGAGCCATGCGCGTTTGCGCCCTTCGGCAAAGCGCAGATGCACCTCTGTCAGATGCGTTACATCAGACAGCTTGTCCCCAATGGCCGAAATCAGATCACTGAGCCCCTGCCCCGAGATCGCGGAAATCGCGATGACATCCTCTTGCCGGGCCGCTTGGGTCACGGCAGCGGCGCGTGCATCCTCCGGCAAGCGGTCGATCTTGTTCCAGATTTCGATCTGGGGTGTCTTGTCGCTGACCCCGAGACTCTCGAGAATTGTCGCCACGTCGCGCGACTGCGAGACAGTTTCGGGATGCGAAATATCGCGCACATGACAAATGAGATCCGCTGACAGAACCTCTTCCAATGTCGCGCGAAAGGCTGCGACCAATTCGGTGGGCAGATCGCTGATAAAGCCCACGGTATCGGACAGGATCACCTCTGGCCCGCCTTCGGGCAGGTTGACGCGGCGCATGGTCGGATCGAGCGTGGCAAAGAGCATATCCTTGGCCATCACATCCGCCCCCGTGAGGCGATTGAAAAGCGTGGATTTGCCTGCGTTGGTATAGCCGACAAGCGCCACCACCGGAAATGGCACCTTGGCACGCGCGGCGCGGTGCAGGGTGCGGGTCTTGGCCACCTTTTCCAACTGACGCCGCAGGCGCACAAGCTGATCATCAATCGCGCGGCGGTCCGCCTCGATCTGCGTCTCGCCGGGGCCGCCCACGAACCCAAGGCCACCGCGTTGCCGTTCAAGGTGGGTCCAAGCGCGCACAAGGCGCGTGCGCTGATAGCTCAGCGCTGCCATCTCGACTTGCAGCACGCCTTCGCGCGTTGCCGCGCGGTCGCTGAAAATTTCCAAAATCAGCCCGGTGCGATCCAGCAGCTTGACGCCCCAAGCCTTTTCCAGATTGCGCTGTTGCACCGGCGTCACGGGGCCGTCGACCAACACAAGCTCGACCTCAGCGGCCTCCATCGCCTGATGCAGCTCTTCCAACTTGCCCTTGCCAAAGAGACGCCCCGCATCCGGTTTGCGCAGGCGCACCGTATCGGCACCGACCACGTCGATATCCGGCAAAGCATGGGCAAGGGCCACAGCCTCTTCCAACGCCAAGGCGGGATCACGGGCGCGGTTGGCACCGTCAATTTCGGGGTGGATGACCCAAGCCCGGGTTATCGGGCGCGCGTGGTCCATCAATTGGCGTCGTCACCATCGTAGAGGTTGACAGGCTGCGACGGCATGATGGTTGACACCGCGTGCTTGTAAACAAGCTGCGATTGCCCATCCCGGCGCAGCAGGATGCAGAAATTGTCAAACCATGTGATCACGCCCTGCAACTTGACCCCGTTGATCAGAAAGACCGTCACAGGAATCTTGGTCTTGCGGACCTGATTGAGAAATGCGTCCTGTAAATTTTGTCGATCAGAAGCCATGCGTCTTCCTGCCTTTTTTTATTGCGCGCACCGCGAACCGGCGCGAGGGGTCTTGCGTACAATCAGAGTATGTCTTGCCCGTGCAAGAGTTTCCAGCCCAAAAATAAAATCGTTCCAAACTGCGGCGGAGAGTTGCACCCGCGTCAATCCCGCCAGATGGAGGGGTTAAGCAAGGCGATAAGGGCCAATGTTTCAAGCCGTCCAAGCACCATGGCCATAGCATAGATCATCTTGGCGGCATCGCTCAACTCGAGCAGGCGAATGGGCGTGTCGCTTGCGGTCAAGATCAGGGGGCCCGTAGTTGAAAGCCCGGAAATCGCCAGAATCAGCGCCGCGTCAAACCCCTGCCCGGCAAGCGCCAAAAGAGCTGTGACAAAGGTCAGTGACATGGCGAAGAGCATGAAAAAGATCCACGCGATATAGGCCCCCTGCCGGCGGATCCGCCGCCCGACACCGGTTGCCCGCCCGACCGACGAAGGATGCACCAGACGCTCGGTTTCGCGCCGGGCGTGCAAGTAGAGCGCGTAGACCCTGAGAAGTTTGACCCCGCCCGCCGTGGTGGCCACCCCGCCCCCCACCAGCGATAGGCCCAACAGGATCAGGCCGGGCGTGCCAAGACCCGACCAATCCCGCGCCTCCTGCCAATCGGCGCTTTCAAAGCCGGTGGTCGACAGGAAGGACAGCACGGTAAAGACCGCGCCCCACAAGGCCCGGAGCGCCAAGCGCCAATCAGACGTATCCTCGACCCCCAGAGTGGCGATCCAGTGGCGCAGAAACAGGATCAATGGCACCCCAATGAGCAAGACAACTCCCAGCCGAAACTCTGGATCGTTGACCACGCCCGGACGCATCGACGTAATCGTGTCCGAGGAAAACGTGAGCCGTGACAGGGAAAAGAAGAAAAACAGGAAGACCGCGAATTCCCCGGCAAAGCCCGAAGTGCCGTTCTGCAAGCCGCCAATCGAGGAAATTCCGCTTGTTGCCATGGTCGACATCGCGTGCACCGCCGCGACAAAGGCCCGCTCTCCGCCCACCAGAAGACAGATCCAGAGCGCCGCAGTCAGGCCGATATAGACCGGGGCAAGCACCCGTGTGGATTGCGCCAACCGTTTGGCGGGGCTCGCCCGCTCGAACCGGCCCAGAACAGTCTCATCCTGTCCCGGCTCGCCGCGGGCCGTCACCTCGAACCCGCCAAGATTGAGCGGGGCAAGCACCGCCGACGCCGAAATCCAGAGCAACAGCCCCCCACCCCAGCCCACCAGCGCGCGCCACAGATGCAGGCTATCCACCAAACGTCCCGGCGTGCCAAAGAGCGTGGCCCCGGTGGTGGTGAAGCTCGAGACCATCTCGAAATAGGCATTGAGAAAGGTTGTGTTCCGCACGCCGCTGTAAAACGGAATCGCCAGAAATACCGGCAAGAGCACATAGGCCAGCAAGAGCGACATCAGGTTTTGGGTGTCGCTCATCCGCTGATCGGACCGTCCCGACAGCGCCAGCCCTATGGTGATCACCAGTGCAAAGCCGATGGTGCCTGAAAAAGCAAAGGCCTTGCCGACCCCACTAAAGCCACGCATGCCCGCATCTATCGCAGGCAGATACATCATCAATGCGGCAATCCCGGCGAGGATCAGGATGAGCGGGAATGTCAGCAGCCGGGCAATCATCGGATCAGAAAAAGTCGATCGAGACCTGCAACAGCTGCTCGACCGCCGCCACATCCGCCGCCATTGCAAAGATCACGATCACATCGCCCGCCTCAACCCTCAGACCGCCTGCGGGTTTGTGTATTTTGCCGCCCTTGCGCACGGCCCCAACCAGCACACCCTCTGGAAAGTCGATATCACGAATCGCCGCCCCGGCGATGGAGGAGGTCGACATGACTTCGGCCTCGATCACCTCGCCTTCGGCATCCCCGATGGAATAGACGCCGCGCACCTTGCCGTGGCGAATGTGGCGCAGAATCGAGCTGACAGTGGTGGCGCGCGGGTTGATATAGGCGTCAATGCCCAACGACTCGAGCAGCGGCACCATGGTGGGATCGTTGATCAGCGCCACGGCAAAGGGGCAGCCTTCGGATTTGGCACGCACGGCGGCCAGCATATTGGTTTTGTCATCATCGGTCACAACCAGCACCGCATCGGCGCGGGCAATCCCTGCCTCGGCCAATAGCGCGGAATTCAGGCCATCCCCGTTCAGCACGATGGTCCGCTCCAGCGCATCCGCCGCGCGCTCGGCCTGAGGGCGGCTTTTCTCGATCACCTTGGCCCGGACACGCCCGCCGGGCCGCGTTTCCAGCGCTTGGGCCACGGCAAGGCCAATATTGCCGCCGCCGATGATGACCACCCGCTCTTGTTTCTTTTGCGACTTGCCGAACACTTCGAGCGTGCGCGGCACGTCTTCGATGGGGGCAAAAAGATAGCACTCGTCGCCCGCAAAAAGCTGATCCCCCGCTTCCGGCGCGAAAAGCCGCCCCTCGCGGCGCACGGCCAGAACCACCACCCTGAGGGTCGAGAAGAGATCGCTCAATTGCCGCAACGGCGTGTTGAGCACTGGGCAATCTTCTTCCAGCCGAATACCCATAAGCTGCGCCTGCCCGCCCATGAAAAGCTCGGTATCAAAGGAGGCGGGCGAGGCAAGCCGTTGCAGCGCCGCCTGCGCCACCTCGCGCTCGGGGCTGATCACCACGTCGATGGGCATGTGATCGCGGCGGTATAGGTCTGAATAAATCGCATCGAGATAGGATTGGCTGCGAAGGCGCGCGATCTTGCGGCTGATGCCAAAGACCGAATGCGCGACCTGACACGTGACCATATTGACCTCGTCCGAATAGGTCGCGGCAATGATCATGTCGGCGTCGCGAGCGCCTGCACGGTCGAGCACGTCGGGATAAGAGGCAAAGCCCGTTATCCCCTGCACATCGAGCGTATCGGTGGCCCGGCGCACCAGATCGGGATTGTTGTCCACGACCGTGACGTCGTTGCGCTCTCCCGACAGATGCCGCGCAATCTGCCAACCGACCTGACCGGCGCCGCAGATGATGACCTTCATCGTCCTTGCCTCATCGTGACTGAACCTGCTGCATGACAGATGCCCCCCGCCCGGTCAATTGCGTTCTAGGTCAGGCACAGGCCTCGCGTGCTGTCCTGTCGAACCAATCGAGAATATGCACAAGGTCGGGGCTGAGCGCCTCGGCGATCCCGTCGGAAAAGGCAACAAGATGCGGCGCGTTGAGCCGGTTCGCCCCGACCAGAACCGGCACGTTTAGGCTCAGCGCCTCGGCGATGAGCGTGCGAAACCCGCGCCCCTCGGCCTCGTGCTTGCCGAATTTGTTGACGATCAGCAAATCACAGCCCTCTGCCAGCCGCGCCTCGGCGGCAGCCACCGCCAATTCCAGCGCAGATGGATCAAGCCGACAACCCCGCGCGCCCGGCCCCAAACTTTGCGAAATGCGGATCACCGGCCCATCGGGCAGCACCTCGACATCCATGTCGCAGGGGCGATCCGCGCCGCAATTGGTGTTGACCTGCACCGTGCCACACAGGCGCAGGCCCCGCGCGCGGGCCGCACGCGCCACGTCATGCAGCAAGAGATCGGTTTCCCCGCGCCCCTCTGCTATGACATAGCCGATCCGCATCCGCGCGCCGTCCCGTTTACGCCGTGAGGCGGCTGATGACGACCGTCACCTCGGGCCGCTTGCCGATTTCGGTCTGCGTGCTCTGGCGCGCGGTCCGGCGCAGCCCCTCTTCCAGCTTGTCGTCATTGGTCAGCATCTTGGCCCCGGCCCGGCCCATGAACTGCGACAGGTCCTCTTCCAGCACATCGACCAGCGGCGCGTTGGAGCGCCCGGTTTCTGCCAGACCCATGATCTCGACCCAAGGATCACCCAAGGGTTCATCCTCTTCATCCAAGATGACATTGACCATGACATGACCGTTCAGCGCCATGCGAATACGGTCGCGCACCACGCCATCCATCGCGCCGACCTGCACCGAACCATCCAGATAGGTGCGCCCGGTCTCGATATATTCAGCCACCTTTGGCGCATTGCCGCTGAGGTCGATCATCATGCCGTTGACCGCCAGCACCCCCTTGAGCCGGTTGGCATTGGCCAGCTTCACATGCTCGCGCAGATGCCGGTGCTCGCCATGCATGGGGATCACCATCTGCGGCTTGATCAGCTTGTGCATCTCATCCAGATCGGGCCGGTTGGCATGGCCCGACACGTGATAGCGGTCGTCGCCCTCGATCACATCGACGCCCATCTCGGAAAACTGGTTGATGATCCGGATCACGCCGCGCTCATTGCCCGGAATGGTCTTGGAGGAGAACAGAAACGTATCGCCCTCTTTCAGGGTGATGCCGTTGTATTTGCCATTGGCCAGTTGCGCACTGGCGGCGCGCCGCTCGCCCTGAGAGCCGGTGACGATCAGCATCAGGCTGTCACGCGGGACATTCCCCGCCTCTTCCGGGCTGATGGTCTTGGGAAATCCGGTGAGCACGCCGGTTTCCTGCGCCGCCTCGATCATCCGCTGCATGGCGCGCCCCATCAGACAGACGGAGCGCCCCGCCCGCACGCCGGCCTCGGCCAGCGATTTCACGCGTGCGACGTTGCTGGCAAATGTGGTGCACACAAACAGCCCCTTGGAGGCCGCGACCAGATCGGTGATCGGGCCGCCCACGGTGCTCTCAGAGCGGCCTTCGTGATGGCTGAAGACATTGGTGGAATCGCAAACCAGCGCCTTGACCCCCGGCTCGGACAAGCTGGCCCAGAGATCACGATCAAAGGGTTCGCCGACCACCGGGTTGACATCAATCTTGAAGTCGCCGGTATGCACGATCCGCCCACCGGCGCTGTCGATCACCAGACCAGAGCTTTCGGGGATGGAATGCGAAATCGGCACGAAACCCACGGTAAAGGGACCGGCCTTGACGGTGGCAGGCCATGTCGAGGCGATATGGACCGCCTTTTCAGGGTTGCCATGTTCCTGCATCTTGCGGCGCGCGATATTGGCGGTAAAGGCGCGGGCATGGATCGGCGCGCCAAGGCGGGCATAGTAATGCGCGACAGCGCCCACGTGATCCTCATGGGCGTGAGTGATGAAAATCGCCTCTAGCTGCCCTTTGCGCGCCTCAAGCCAAGAGATGTCTGGCAGGATCAGATCGACGCCCGGCGTGCCGTCCATATCCGGAAAGGTCACGCCCAGATCGACAAGGATCAGCCGCTCCTTTCCCGGCTTGCCATAGCCGTAGACATAGGCGTTCATACCGATTTCGCCCGCCCCACCGAGGGGCAGGTAGATTAGTCGTTCACTGCTCATGGGGCGTCAGCCCTCCTTGTTATACGCATGGATGACGGTCAGACCGTGCATCGTCAAATTGTCCTCGAACATGTCGAACACGTCCGTGCCCTGCTGGAAGAGAGGTGCCAGCCCACCCGTTGCGATCACCGTCATGGTGCGGCCACGCTCGGCCTTTATCCGGTCACATAGCCCATTGATCAGCCCGACATAACCCCAGAATACACCCGACTGCATGCAATCCACCGTATTGGTGCCGATCACCCGTTCGGGCCGGGTCACGTCAATATGTGGCAGGGCCGCCGCCGCCTCATGTAGGGCTTGCAGCGAAAGATTCACGCCCGGCGCGATCACCCCGCCGATATAGGCCCCATCGCTGTCGACCACATCAAAGGTGGTCGCGGTGCCAAAATCGACCACGATGAGGTCACCGCCGTAAAGGTCAAACCCCGCCACCGTGTTGACCAGCCGGTCAGGCCCCACCTGCGTGCCCGTATCCACCCGCACATCGACCGGCAGGCGGCACTCGGGCTTGCCCACAACCAATGGGCGGCAATTGAAATAGCGGTCCGAAAAGACCCTCAGGTTGAACACGACCCTTGGCACGGTAGAGGAAATGATCACCCCGCTTATATCGGCTTTTATACCATAGTGATGCAGCAGAGTCTTGAACCAGACGAAATACTGATCAGCCGTGCGCTGATGATCCGTCGCGGTGCGCAGCGTGCACAAAAACGTCTGTCCGTCCCAGATGGAAAACACCGTGTTTGTATTGCCGCAATCAATCGCCAAGAGCATGTGGCCGGTCCCTTTCCGTCAAAAGAACACCTCGGCGGCGGCAATCGCCTGTCGCCCTTGCGCGGTCAATAGAACAAGATTGCCCGCTTCGTCCACCGTCTCGAACTGGCCCTCGTACACCTCGCGCGTGGTGCGGGCGGTGATGACCTCGCCCAAACGCGCTGCCCGTGCCAGCCATGCGGTGCGGATGGGGGCAAACCCATAGGTGACAAACTGCGCCTCGGCCCGCGCATAGGCGGGCGCCAACAGATCCAGAAACGCCTCTGGGTCGATCGCGATGCCGGTCTCGGACAGGAGGGAAACAGGGCGTAGCGCGCCCGGTTCGACCTCGGACACCTCGGGCGCGCTGTGCAGGTTCACCCCGATGCCGATGGCGAAATGGCTAAGGCTGCCGCCTGCCCCGGCGCTTTCAAGCAAAATCCCCGCCAGCTTGCCACCGTTCAAGAGCACATCATTGGGCCATTTGAGGGCAAAAACCTCGGCTTGGCCCGTTGCCGCCACCAACGCATCAAAAAGCGCGAGAGACGCCACGAAAGAGCGGAGCGCCACGCGGTCCGGGCTCTCGGTCGGGCGCATGACCAGCGTCGCCGCGAAATTGCCCGCCGGATTGGCCCAAACGCGGCCGCGCCGCCCGCGTGCGGCTGTTTGCTGATGCGCCAATATCCACTCTGGCCCCGCCAGATGCGGCGCAAGGCGCGCCGCCTCAGCATTGGTGCTGTCCACTGACGCCAGCACACGGCGGCCATAGCCCTGGGGCCAGTCCGATCCCTGATCCATCTTTGCTTGCTCCAATTATCAGAAAAAACCGGGTCGCCCTAATCCCACCAAGGGCCGTGATGCAGACCCGCGCGCCCGAGGCGCTCGAATCCGTGACGCCCGAACATATCGCGCTGCGCCTGAATGATATTGGCGCTGCCATGGCCGAGCCGCATGCTGTCATACCAAGCCAGCCCCGCCGAAAGTACCGGCACCGGGTGGCCACCATGGACCGCACTGCACACGACCTGCCGCAGCGCGGGAAGGCAGCGCGCCAAGGTCTGCGCAATCTCGGGGGCAAGGATCAATTCGCCCTGCGGCAAATCCCGGTCAAACGCATTTGCGATATCATCCAAAAGCGCGGAACGGATGATGCACCCAGCCCGCCAGATGCGGGCAATGGTTGCCAGATCAAGGCCCCAGCCATAGGCATCCGACGCCGCCGAGAGAATGCGAAACCCTTGGGCATAGGTCAGCAGGCGCGCGGCCAGAAACGCCTCGGCCAGAACCTCGGGCGTGTCATCAAACGCGCCAACAGCGCCACCAAGGATCGCCTCGGCCCGCTGCCGTGTGGGTTTTTCCGAGGACCAGCCCCGTGCCCCTACCGCCGCCTCGATCATGCTGGCCGATTGCCCCAGACGCAGCGCCTCGATCACTGTCCAGCGCCCGGTGCCTTTTTGCCCCGCCGCGTCCTTGATCACATCCACCATGGGATGCCCGGTCTCGGGATCGGTATAGGTCAAGAGCCGCGCCGTGATCTCGACCAGATAGGATTTGAGCGGTCCAAGGTCCCAGGCGGCAAAAAGCGCGCCGATCTCAGCAGGCGGCAGGGCCGCGCCATTGCGCAACAGGCTGTAGATTTCGGCAATGACCTGCATATCGGCATATTCGATGCCATTATGCACCGTCTTGACGAAATGCCCCGCCCCGTCCGGCCCCAAATGCGCGACGCAGGGGATACCATCATAGCGGGCAGCGATGGCCGTCAAAATCGGTTCCAGCTGCGCCCAGCTATGATCACTGCCGCCCAGCATCATCGAGGGGCCGTGCCGCGCGCCCGCCTCGCCGCCCGAAACACCCAAACCCACGAAATGCAGATCGCGTTCGGCCAATTGCGCAGCGCGGCGGCGGGTGTCGTGGAAATCGGCATTGCCGCCGTCGATCACGGTATCACCGGGGCTGAGCAGCGGGGTGATCTGCGCCAGCATGGCATCCATCGGCGCGCCCGACGGGATCATGAAGAGGATGACGCGGGGGGTGTTCAACGCCGCCACAAACGCCTCGAGCTGCTCATGCGGGTGCAACCGGACCGCAAGATCGCACGCCTCTGTCATGAAGGGCGCGATCCAGTCCACCTCGCGATTGGTCACGGCGACGTCAAACCCGTGCGCGGCGATGTTCAGCGCCAAGGCGCTGCCCATGGTGCCCAACCCATAGATGCCAATCTGCGCCATGCGTTCCCCTGCTATCGCTAACAGCCTCAAAACAGGCTAAGCGCTTTGGCGCGGCGATTGCAAGCGCGCAGCACTTGGGCGCGGCGCGCTTAGACCCCGAGACACCAGCGCATCACGGCCTTTTGCGCGTGCAGGCGGTTTTCGGCCTCGTCAAAGATCACCGATTGCGGCCCGTCCATCACCTCGGATGTCACCTCTTCGCCGCGATGCGCAGGCAGGCAATGCATGAAAAGCGCATCAGGTTTGGCCGCCGCCATCAGCTTGTCATTGACCTGATAGGGGCGCAGCATGTTGTGACGCCGCTCTTTGGTGGATTGGCTGTCGTGCATGCTGACCCAGGTATCGGTGACAACCAGATCGGCCCCGTCCACCGCCTTGAACGGATCGCGCTCGATGGTGATAGTGCTGCCGGCCTTGCGCGCAAGGCCGATAAACTCGGGCTCGGGATCCAGCTGCATTGGGCCGGTAAAGGTCAGGTCGAAGCCGAATTGCCCGGCGGCATGCAGCATGGAGGCGCAGACATTATTGCCATCCCCCGACCAGACCACCTTTTTGCCTTTGATCGGGCCACGATGTTCTTCATAGGTCAGAATATCGGCCATGATCTGACAGGGATGGGTGCGGTCGGTCAGGCCGTTGATCACCGGCACATCGGCATGTTCCGCCATTTCCAGCAGCACGGATTCGTCAAAGGTGCGGATCATGATCAGATCGACATAGCGGCTCATGACGCGGGCGGTGTCGGCAATGGTCTCGCCATGGCCCAATTGCATATCAGCCCCTGAGAGCACCATGCTCTGCCCGCCCATCTGCCGCACGCCCATGTCAAAGGAAACGCGGGTCCGCGTAGAGGGTTTTTCAAAGATAAGCGCCACCATGCGCCCCGCGAGCGGCTGATCATCATCCGGTGTGCCGCGCGGGCGACCCTGCCGCGCCTCTTTCATCCGGCGGGCTTGGTCAATCATCGCCCGCAGGTCGGTCTCGGTGGTTTTGTGAATATCAAGAAAATGGGTCATGGTCGGATCGCTTTTCGGTGGGAGGTTCGGTGGGGGTCAACCCCCACACCCCCGGAGTATTTCGGGAACGATGAAGTTACGCAGTCTCTAGCGCGGTTACCGCCGCATCAAGGCGCGTCACTGCCTCGGCAATTTCATCATCGGTGATGGTCAGGGGCGGCAGCAGGCGCAGCACATTGTCGGCGGCGGGAACGGTCGCCACAAGGGCCGCATAACCGGCCTGCACCACCTCTGTGTTGGGCACCCGGCACTTGAGACCGAGCATAAGGCCCATGCCGCGCACGGCCTCGAACACCGTCGGATGCGCCGCCACCAGACCTTCGAGCCGCTGGCGCAGGAACGCGGCCTTGCGGTTGACCTCGGCCAGAAATTCAGGCGTCGCAATCTCGGCCATCACGGCACAGCCCACCGCGCAGCCCAGAGGGTTGCCGCCATAGGTCGAGCCATGGGTGCCCGCCGTCATGCCCGATGCGGCATGCTCGGTGGCCAGAACAGCCCCGAGAGGAAAGCCGCCCCCGATGCCTTTGGCCACCATCATGATGTCTGGCGTCACCCCTGCCCATTCATGGGCAAAAAGCCGCCCCGTGCGCCCCACACCACATTGCACCTCGTCGAGGATAAGCAGGATGCCGCGTTCATCACAAAGGGCGCGCAGCCCCTTGAGACATTGGTCCGGCAGCGGGCGGATGCCGCCCTCGCCCTGCACCGGCTCGATCAGGATGGCGGCGGTATGATCGTCAATCGCCGCATGCAACCCGTCGTGATCGCCCCAAGCCACATGTTTAAACCCCGGCAAGAGCGGGCCAAAGCCCTTGGTCATTTTCTCTGACCCCGCCGCCGCAATTCCCGCCGAAGACCGGCCATGGAAGGACCCCTCGAAGGCGATGATATCCGTACGCTCCGGCTGGCCCGCCTCGTAAAAGTGCTTGCGCGCCATTTTGACCGCCAATTCGCACGCCTCGGTGCCGGAATTGGTGAAAAAAACCGTATCGGCAAAGGTGGCGGCGACAAGACGGTCGGCCAGCTCTTGCTGGGCGGGAATCTGGTAAAGGTTCGAAGTATGCCAGAGCGCCTCTGCCTGTTTGGTCAGGGCCGCCACCAGCTTGGGATGCGCATGCCCCAATGCATTGACCGCGATGCCCGCGCCCAGATCGAGAAAACGTCGCCCGTCCGCCTCGATGAGCCAAGCCCCCTCGCCCTTGACGAAAGAGAGCGGCGCACGGTTATAGGTTGGCAGGATCGAAGGGATCATGGCGGTTTCCTTGTCAAACAGGCCCTTTGAGTGCCGCATGGGCGGGGCCGAGTCAATCACTTGGAGATTTGGCATTTGGCAGGTTGGCGCAGCAAAGCGCCGGGATCACGACCGAAAGGGTCGTCAGACGCGGGCGCGTCGACGTCGCAAACAGGAATATGTGGTTTGCGTGATCATGGCCGCGCTCTAGCCGGTTTTGCGTGTCAGGGGAAGTGAAATGTCAAGCTTTGGTCCCGGCTCGATCGCCACACGTGCCGCGCCAAGGCGCGGGTGCAGTTGCCGCGCCAGATGCCAGCACCCCACAAGTGCCACACCCGTGACCGCAAAAATCCCCGGCAACGGCGCCACCAGCAGCACAAGCCACGCCGCCCCCGGCGTAAGAATGCCCGAAACATCGCGAAAACTGGCGTAGATCGCCGACATCTCGGTGCGCTCGGATGGCTTGACCGCCATCAGAAACGGCAATCCCGCAGAGACATCAAGCAACACCAGAAAGACCGAGGCCACGGCAAGGCTTGCCACTGTGACCCATGGCAGACCGCTGAGGATCGCCGCAAAAACAAACAGCAGCCCAGACACAAGAAAGCCCGCCCGCACGGCGTGGCGGATAGACCGCCGCTGCATCCAGCGCAGCATGAAGGGCGTGAGAAAGAGCATGCCGTTCGAGGCTGACAGCAACATGCCGCCCAGATCCTCGCCCAGGCCCTGCTGAACGGCAAAGATCGGCAGATAGACCACATAGGCCCACCACCCGCAGGAGCGGATGACCGCAAATATCCACCCTGCCACCAGCCGGGGCTGGGCAAAGAACCGGGGCATCCATGCCAACGGGTTGGGGGCCGGACGGCGCGCGCGCGTGATCAGTTTGCCATTTCCAAGCCGCAGGTAAAGAAAAAGCGCCATCATGCTCAGCGCCGCCAACGCCGCGATCATGAATGGCAATGGCCGCCAAATCCCCAAGAGTGTGACGCCAAGGAATGGCCCCACCGTCCAGCCCAGCGCGCTGTAAAACATGCGCGAGGTCTCGCAGCGGCCCAGATCGGACTTGGCAATGAAATCGAGCACATAGGCATTGAAGCAGACAAAGACCGTGACTGTGGCCGCCGTGATCATTGCCAGCGCCGCGATCATGCCCAGCGCCCCACCCTGCGCGCCCATCGCAGCCCCGCCCGCGAACATCGCGCAGCCGGTCACATAGATCCAGCGCCGTGGCATGAACCGCGACACAAAGGGCACCATCAGGCCCGTGGCCAGCGACAAAAGGCCGACCATGAAATAGATCTCAGAGACAAGCGCCGCATCGCGGAGCGCGCGATACATCTCAAGCGGCATGACCGAAATCAGGATGCCGCGCGCCATCGCCTCGGTGCCCGCCAAGGTGGCAAAGCCGCGCACAGAGGGCGTGGGGGCGTGGCGGAGCCATTCGGGAATGCGGCGCTGGTGCATGGAGTCGTTCCGATTTTTCGTAAGACTGATCACGGATGCGCAACGCGTGATTGGCAAACGACGACATCCTGTCGTTTTTGTCTCGCCGCTTGAAAACTTTCTTGAGGCGGCCCCCTGAAACGGTGACTTGCGGCCAGCGCAGCAAGCGGGCAATGCTGCGGCGATGTTCATACCCCGCGCCTCGAATCCGGGCCTCGCGGCCCTTCTGACCGTGTTGGCCGCTGCCTTGCTGGCGGGCACCACGCTTTTGGCCAAGGCGCTGGGCACCGACACGCTTGGCCCGCCGCTGCATCCGCTGCAGATCAGCCATGGGCGGTTTCTTTTTGCCTTGCTGGCGATTTCCGTCACGGTCGCGCTGGTGCGGCCACGCTTTACGCGCCCGGACCTGCGCACCCATGTCAAACGCTCGGGCCTGGGCTGGGGCGGTGTGACCCTGATGTTCGCGGCGGCCGCCTATATCCCGCTGTCCGACGCCACGGCGATCAGCTTTCTCAACCCGGTGCTTGGCATGATCCTCGCCATTCCGCTCTTGGGCGAGCGTGTCGGACCGGTGCGATGGGCGGCGGCGGTGATTGCCCTGACGGGGGCCGCAATCCTGATCCGTCCCGGCAGTGGCGTGGTTGAAACCGGCGCATTGCTTGCACTTGGCGCAGCGCTCTGTCTTGGGGCAGAGCTGATTTTCCTCAAGCGCCTCTCGGGGCGCGAAGGGCCTTGGCAGATCTTGCTTGTGAATAACGCGATTGGCCTCAGCATCGCGACGCTGGCGGTGATCTGGGTCTGGGCACCGCCAACCCCCGCCCAATGGGCAGCCCTTGCCGCGCTCGGCGGCCTGATGGCGCTGGCGCAGATGGCCTTCGTCAATGCCATGGCGCGGGGCGATGCCAGCTATGTCGCCCCGTTCTTTTATACTGCGCTGATCTTTGCCGGGCTTTATGACGGGCTGGTGTTCGGGGTTTGGCCCGACATCACCTCGATCACCGGTGCGGCGGTGATCCTCTGCGGGGCGGGGTTGCTGATCTGGCGCGAAGGGCGGCGGCGGCGCGTGCCGGTGACGTAACGCCGCCTTTGACAAATAACCCCCAGCTTGGCCTAGATACCGATCAAGGGAGAGGGCTCATGCCACTGATCATTCTGTTGCCGATGGTCATTTTGGGCATCGCGGGCGTCGCGGTGCTTTTGCATGTTCTGGGCTTGTCGCGTCGGGCTATCCTGGCGGATGATGCGGCGGCACGGGCGGCATGGCTGCGCGAATTTCCCGAAGACACACCCACGCGCATCCGACGGTGCCACACGCACAACGCCGCGCTGATCGAGACAGCCCGCGGCCTTGGCGTGGTCTGGCCAATGGGCGCAGACACCACCGCCCGCTATCTGAAGGGTGCGCGGGTTCGGCAGGGCAAATCCGGCCTTACGCTTGATTTGCCCGACTATACCGCCCCCCGAATTCACCTCAGACTGTCCCCCGATGAAGCCAAGACGTGGCACAGACTATTGGAGTCTTGCGCATGACCGATGCTCTGACCTATCCCGACGTGGTCACCTGGGCTGTGCCGTTCTTTATCGCGGCGATCCTTGCAGAGCTCTTGTGGATCGTGATCCGGGGGCGTGGCGGCCGCTATGAGACGCGCGATGCGCTGACCTCGCTCTTGATGGGGGCGGGCAATGTGGCCGAAGGCATCGTGCTGGGGTTTGTCGCCTATGGGTTTTTCATGGTGCTGTGGCAGATCACGCCGCTTGATCTGGGGCATTCGATCTGGGTGATCCTGCTCTGCTTTGTGCTTGATGATCTGCGGTACTACTGGGTGCATCGGTTCGGGCATCGCATCCGCTGGGTCTGGGCAAGCCACGTCAATCACCACTCGTCGCAGCATTACAACCTGACCACGGCGCTGCGGCAAACATGGACCGGCACCTTTACCTTTATGATGATCGTGCGCGCGCCCCTGATCCTGTTGGGCTTTCACCCGGCCATGGTGCTTTTCGTGGGCGGGCTCAATCTCATCTATCAATTCTGGATCCACACCGAGGCGATCGGCCGCCTGCCCCGCTGGGTCGAGGCGGTGATGAACACGCCCTCGCATCACCGGGTCCATCACGGGCGCAATCCGCGCTACCTTGATTGCAACTATGCCGGGGTGTTCATTATCTGGGACAAGATGTTTGGCACCTTCGTGCCGGAACTTGACCGGGAAAAAGTGGATTACGGCCTAGTCCACAACCTCGGCACGTTCAACCCGCTGCGGGTGGCCCTGCACGAGTGGATCGGCATCTGGCGCGATGCAACGCAGCCGGGGCTGACATGGCGCGAGCGGTTGAACTATTGCCTCATGCCCCCCGGCTGGAGCCATGACAACAGCCGGGGCACATCCCAGACCATCAAGGCGCGCTATCTGGCCACCCATCCCGAAGAGGCGGGCACGCCGGGGCTGCCATCACCGGGAACCCCCATTCGTTAGGCGTGTTCGCCGTCGCCCGGTGGTACGATTCTTGACCGAACGCTCGAAAATCGCGAGGGTACAGTCGCGATTGGCCCGCAAATGCGCCCGCTCTTGGCCTGATCCGCCTACCAGCGCCCCGACAGAGCGCGCACCATCAGGCTCAGGCGCGCGCGCGCCGGTGCCACCGCAAGCCGTCCTTCAGCCACTGCGCGCGGATCACGCGCCGCTTGTCGCAGCAGCGGCCCCGCCAGCCAAAGCGGCAAGAATGCCGCCCCCGCCATGTGGGACACCTGCCCGCGCGCCCTGCGCGCCCGGCGCAGGCGCACCAACCCATCCTTGGCCAAGGCTTGCACCGCCTCGGGGCGACCATCCACCAAAGGCTTGCGGCCTGCCGCCTCGAGCGCCGGAATGGCCCGGAACCAATTGGCAAGGCCCAGCGCATAGCCCGCATCCCGCGCCACCTCGGGCGCAGCAGGGCCAAGCGCCCGTACTGCGGCTTGCATGAGATTGCCCGAGGTGGTCTCGATATACTGCGTGAACTGGGCTGCATCCTCGAAGGGATCACGCGCGATATCCCATCGCCGCGCCTCGACCAGATCCGCCAGTAGCGCGGCACCGGGCGCGTCGAGCACATGCGCCAAGGGTGTCACCACCTCGTGCCGCCGCACCAGACCGCCCGCCGCGATCTCGTCCAAGGCATCGGCCCACCATTGCAGCCGCATCTCGGCGATCATCGGCTCTTGCGTGACCCAAGGCGCGCGCGCCACCTCGAGGTTGAACGCATAGACCGGGAACAGCACCGACCGCGCGGCGACCGGCGCGGCCATTGCGGCCATGAAGCGGTCAGGATCAGCGCGGCGCACCAGATCGGCGCAGGCGGTCAAATCCGCGTCAAACCGTTGGCTCACGCCGCGCCCTGCCCGTGCAAAAGCTTCCAGTTGATCGCATCGAGCAGCGCCTCGAAACTGGCGTCTACGATATTGGGGCTGACCCCCACCGTGGACCAGCGCCGCCCCTGCCCATCCTCGCTGTCGATGATGACGCGCGTTGCGGCCTCGGTGCCGCCTTGGGTGATCCGCACCTTGAAATCCACCAGCCGCATATCGTCGATCTGACCCTGATAGCGGCCCAGATCCTTGGCCAGCGCCTTGGCCAGCGCGTTGACCGGCCCCCGGTCGCAGCCGTGATCATCCATCGACTCGGATACCGACAGTTTCTTGTCGCCGTCCACCTTGACCACAACCACCGCCTCGGACAGGCTGACCATGCGGTCATATTTGTTCTTGCGGCGCTCTACCGTCACCTTGTAGCGCTTGACCTCGAAGAAAGCGGGCATCTGGCCCAGTTCCTTGCGCGCGAGGATCTCGAAACTCGCCTGCGCGCTGTCATAGGTATAGCCCTCTTCCTCGCGCGCCTTGATCGTCTCCAAGAGGCGTGCCAATGCCGGATCGCCCTGCTCCACCACAATCCCCGCCTCGCTCAGACGCTGGCGCAGGTTCGATTGCCCGGCCTGATTGGACATCGGGATGATGCGCTGATTGCCGACGCAGGCCGGATCTACATGCTCATAGGTCGAGGGATCCTTGAGGATGGCACTGGCATGCAGCCCCGCCTTGTGGGCAAAGGCCGAGGCCCCCACATAGGCCGCCTGCCGCAGAGGCACGCGGTTGAGGATTTCATCCAACTGTCGGCTGATCGCGGTGAGGCTGCGCAATCCCTCAAGGCTTACCCCGGTCTCATACCGGCTGGCATATGGCTCTTTGAGCAGCAACGTCGGGATCAGCGTGGTGAGGTTGGCATTGCCGCACCGCTCGCCCAGACCATTGAGCGTGCCTTGTATCTGCCGCACGCCCGCATCCACCGCCGCAAGGCTGCCCGCCACCGCATTGCCGGTGTCGTCATGGGTGTGAATGCCCAGACGGTCGCCGGGAATGCCCGCCGCGATCACCTCAGAGACAATCCGCCCAATCTGCGGCGGCAGCGTGCCACCATTGGTATCGCAGAGCACGATCCAGCGCGCCCCCGCCTCTAGCGCGGCGCGCAGACATTCAAGCGCATAGGCGGGATTGGCGGTATAGCCGTCAAAGAAATGCTCGGCATCAAAGAGCGCCTCGCGCCCCTCAGCGACCAGATGGGCGATGGATTTGGCGATGTTGTCGGTGTTATCCGCAAGGCCGATGCCAAGGGCGGCGGTGACGTGAAAATCATGCGTCTTGCCCACAAGGCAGACGGCAGAGGTGCCCGCGTTCAGCACAGCGGCCAGCACATCATCGTTTTCCGCCGACCGCCCCGCGCGTTTGGTCATGCCAAAGGCGGTCATCGTGGCGCGCGTTTTCGGGGCGTCGTCGAAAAACGCGCTGTCGGTGGGATTGGCCCCCGGCCAGCCGCCCTCGATATAATCCACGCCAAGGCGGTCAAGCGCTTGGGCGATCTGGATTTTCTCCTGCGTGGCAAAGCTCACGCCCTGCGTCTGCTGCCCGTCGCGCAGGGTGGTGTCGTAGAGATAGAGGCGGTCTTTAGTCATAGTGCGCATACCTCTCCACCAGCACCCCGCGCGGAATCAAGGCACCGCAGGTGCCGCCGCGCAGCGCCCGACCGCCCCCCCGGGCGGGCGCTTTTGCAACGTCGCACATTGCGCGACCGTTCAAGTATTTGGCACCATAAAGCGCCGACCACAGCCGTTGCAGCGCCCCCCCGGCGGTCGGGCACCGCGCGGCTTGTAGGTCGTCTGCGGAACGGCGCATCACTTCAACGCCTCCAGCTTGGCGGGGTCGAACCCTGCTACAGGCACGAGTTCTACGTCGTCTTTGCTGATGCGCACTTCGACACCAGCCTCAATCAACGCAGTCTTTAACCGATCCACATCGGAAAAATCTCTTTTCAGCAAAGCAAGCTGCCGAGCTTCGATGAAACGGCTTCTAACGCATTCAACTGTCTCTCGCTCACTCTCTTGAATGAGTGAAAGCACTTCATCGTTGATCGTCCTTATTCCCATCAGCTCCATGCCAGCAATCAGTCCCGGTATGTCACCAATATCCGCGAGCTTTCTAAGCTCGGTAATTGCAAGTGGTGTATTCAAATCATCACCAATTGCGTCCAATATCTGAGGTGGCACGGGTCCCGGCTTGTTATTTCCTTTCATACGATGCCACTTGCCCAGTTCCTTTTGTGCGATTTGCGCCTTCTCCGCCGTCCAATCCATCGGCTTGCGGTAGTGCGTGATCAGGAACACAAACCGGATCACCTCGCCCGGTATCCCCTGATCCAGCAAATCCCGCACGGTAAAGAAATTGCCCAGAGACTTGGACATCTTCTTGCCCTCGACCTGCAACATCTCGTTATGCAGCCAGACCTTCGCAAATTCTCCCTCGGGGTGGGCGCAGCAGCTTTGCGCGATCTCGTTTTCGTGGTGCGGGAACATCAAATCATTGCCGCCGCCGTGAATATCAAAACTCTCGCCCAAAAGCTCATGCGCCATGGCAGAGCATTCGATATGCCAGCCCGGTCGTCCGCGCCCCCAAGGGCTGTCCCATCCCGGCAAATCATCGCTCGACGGCTTCCAGAGAACGAAATCCATCGGGTTGCGCTTATAGGGTGCCACCTCAACCCGTGCGCCCGCGATCATGTCATCAACCGAGCGGCCCGACAGCTTGCCATACCCCTCGCGCCAGCTATCGACGGCGAAAAGAACATGGCCCTCCGCCTCATAGGCATGGCCCTTGGCGATCAACCCTTCGATCATCGCCACCATCTGCGGAATATACTGCGTGGCGCGCGGCATGTGGTCTGGCTCCAGCGCGCCCAAGGCCGCCATATCGTCGAGAAACCATTGCGTTGTTTCCGCCGTGATCTCGCCAATCGAGCGTCCGCTTTCAGCGGCCCGCGCGTTGATCTTGTCGTCCACATCGGTGAAATTGCGCACATAGGTCACATGCTCGGCCCCGTAGACATGGCGCAACAGGCGGTAGAGCACGTCGAACACCACCACGGGGCGCGCATTGCCCAGATGCGCCCGGTCATAGACCGTCGGACCACAGACATACATGCGCACGTTTTTTTCGTCGAGAGGAACGAAAACAGGTTTGTCCTCATCGCGTTTCAGGGTGTTGTGCAGCTTGATCGGTGTCATCTTGTCCTCGCGCGCGGTCCCGCGGCGGGCTTAGCAACTTCGTGATCGCTTGGAAACACAAGACCGGCCCGCCCGAGAAAACTCAGGTGTAAATGCAGCAGATAATACAGGGGGCGGTGCTCATACCCCCTCGTAGCCTCGGCCCTTGCCCCCGTCAAGCGCGACGATCGAGGTCGCATTTGCGACACGCGTCGGATTTGGAACAGACAGGCCAGCCAGAATCATATGCTCTTTGACTATCTGTTGGAGAACATCATGCACCCACGCAGCAAGATCGCGCTCGTTGTCCGCACCATCGGTGCGGAGCGGGGCCGTGCCGCGCGCGGTGGCCCTGTGGCGGCCTGAGCAGAGCAAAACCAGCCCGTTCTTTTCCAGCAGGATACCCAAGACATGACCGATACAATTACGCGCCGCGCCGGTGGCCGCGCTGCCCGCCGTGAGGCCCGTTCCAACCCGCTCGCTGCCAATCTGCGCCCGGTCCATCCGGGCCAAGAGGGCGGCACCTATCACCCGCTGAGCAAGGCGCAGATGGACCGCATCCACCACGCCGTGCTGGATGCGCTGGAACAGATCGGCCTTGCCGATGCGCCCCCCTCAGGCGTGGCCTATCTGACAGGGGCCGGCGCGATCCTTGGATCTGACGGGCGTATCCGGTTCCCACGGGCGCTGATTGAGGACACGATTGCCAAGGCCAACCGCGAGATCACGCTCTTTGGCCGCGATCCGCGCCACGATATGCTGTTGCAGGGCAACCGCGTGCATTACGGCACCGCCGGGGCGGCGGTGCATGTGGTCGAGGTCAACACCCGCACTTACCGCGAAAGCACCGTGCAAGACCTGCATGACGCCGCGCGCATCGCGGACCAACTCGACAATATCCATTTCGTGCAGCGCCCCATGGTTTGCCGCGATATCGTCGACAACCGCGAGATGGACCTCAACACGCTTTATGCCTGCTGTGCAGGCACCACGAAACATGTCGGCACCTCCTTTACCGAACCGGGATTTGTCGCCGATGCAATCGAGATGCTGCATCTGATCGCAGGCGGTGAGGATAAATGGCGCGAGCGGCCTTTTGTCAGCAACTCCAACTGCTTTGTCGTACCGCCGATGAAATTCGCCACAGAATCCTGTCTGGTGATGGAGGAGTGTATCCGCTTGGGCATGCCGGTGCTGCTTCTCTCGGCCGGCCAGGCCGGGGCCACCGCCCCTGCCCCGATTGCCGGGGCGATCGTGCAGGCAACGGCGGAATGTCTGGCGGGCCTCGTCTATGTGAATGCGGTCAAGCCGGGGTTTCCGGCGATTTTCGGTACCTGGCCCTTTGTCAGCGATCTGCGCACGGGTGCGATGTCCGGGGGATCGGGCGAACAGGCGCTGCTGACGGCAGGCTGCGCGCAGATGCACAAGTATTACGGCCTTCCCGGTGGCGCGGCGGCGGGCATCGCCGATGCGAAATTGCCCGACATGCAGGCAGGCTGGGAACAGGCAACCTCGAATGTCATGGCAGGCCTTTCGGGCCTTAACATGGTCTATGAGGCGGCGGGGATGCATGCCTCTTTGCTGGGGTTCTGCCTTGAATCGCTGATCCTTGGCGATGACCTTATTGGTCAGGCGCTGCGCTGCACGCGCGGCATCGAAGTGGATGAGGACACGCTCAGCCTTGAGGTGATCCGCGCCACCTGTATCGGTGGCCCCGGTCATTACCTTGGCGCGGAGCAAACGCTGGGGCGGATGCAGACGGATTATCTTTATCCCTGCATCGCCAACCGCTCGTCGCCCAAGGAGTGGGACGAGTTGGGCAAGCCCGACCTGATCGCCAAAGCCACGGAAAAGAAGCTGAAGATCCTGTCGGAACGGGCGGCTGCCCGGTTTGATCCGGTGACGGACGCGGCCATTCGTGAACGGTTCAAGATCCACCTTCCCGCTTGAGAAGTGCCCTGTAGGCCACTGAATAAACAGCAAAAACGCGCGCATCATCAGAGTGCGCGCGTTTTAACTTTGTGCTGAACCATGGGGGCTGGGCGCGGACATCGCATCAGGCAGCGCGCCGCCCATCACCCTCAAAAGAAGATATCCGCCAATTCGTCTCCGGGGGCTTGCACCGCGATTTCGGATGCGGAGGCAGGTGTTGCCTCACCTTCGAAAATGCGGTCGTGGATCTCGCGCTCGGCATCCATCGTGTAAATCGCGTAAAGCTGGCTTAACCGATCCTGTTCAGAGGGCTGCACGTCATACCGGCTTTGATCCGCATTTTCATTTGAAATCAAACCATTGAAGCCTGTAATGAAAGTGCCGAGCTCTGCCTTGGCCGCGACCAGCGACGACAGCGATGTCTCGCTCGCGTGAAGCGCGATCTTGAGCGCGTCGCCCTTGATGGCACAGCCCTGTTTGGTCGCAAGAACCGCCTGATCCGTGGCATTCAGCCGCTCGGAAATCTCCTGCGCAAACCCCACCGTGCGAGACATTTTGTCATCCGCCGACGACACATCGGGCATGGTCGTGGCAGCAAGCGCGCGCGTCGTTGTGGCGATCTGGTCAAAGATCTCGTTGGATATCTTGGTCAGCGACAAGACCTGACGCGAGAGTTCCTGAAGCGCGCCCGCCTCTGAACCCATGTTGCAACACACAATGAATGTATTGAGGCCAAGCATCCGAATATGATGATCGAGCAGCCCCATTTCAGCCGCGATGGTCTGGATCGACCCGATGTGGTCCTGTGTGGTTCGGCCAATCCGGTGCAGGACATCCAGATTTGACTGGCTGGATTGCAGCGCGCTCGACAGCCGGTTGGCACAGGTGATCATCGCCGAAACCCGCTTTCTCTGGGTGTCATTGGGATCAAGATAGACCTGTTCCGCCGCCCCGAGAACCTGATCGGATTTCCGACGTATGGCAGCAAGCCGCACCAGAACAGACGCGACATCGCGCGCCATTTCATCCCGACTTGCCTCGGCCTGACAAATCGCCAGATAGCCCAGCCCATCGCTTGCCTCTGGCCGCTCTTGGGCCAGAGCAGCCCCAAGAGAGGCGCGGGCGATCACCTCGACATGCTCCAGCCGCTGGCGAACAGAGTCACCTGTCTGAAGTTCACCGACGATGGCAGAGATTTCTGCAAAGATGTCCCGCATCCCGGCTTCGATTACAGCATTGCCAGTGGCCAATTCATGCCGGTCCAGTTGAATTTCGCTGATTTGCGCCTCGAGACCATCAAGCGCCGGCATGACCCTATCCTTCATATCCCGCGAGAGGTTCAAAGAGATCAGATCAAGATCCGCCATCTCGACCTCGATGATCTCGATATGGGCTTGCAGGGATTTGAGTTGCTCGTCAGCAGAGGCCGCGATGCGGGCCAGCTCGATCGAGAATTCGTCAATCTTGGATTCCTGCCTTGTCAGCGATTTCCCCAGTATCCGCGAAATCGGGGCCGAGGCAGACATCGTGCGGATAACCACGGACAGATGGCTGACATTGCTCTGGATTTTGCGGATACCCGCACGCAGGGTTTCGGCCATCTGGACAAAGGCCTGCACATCCCCGCTGATCTCTGCACTGTGCTCGACAGAGTTCAGGCAGAGCATCCGCAGCGTCTGGGTCTCTTCCGGTCCCAGAACCACGCTGAGCCGCGCGAGCACCTCGCGCAGTTGCATAAGGTCCTCCACGCTTGTCCCAAGCCCCTGCCCGGCCCTTAGAAAGATCGCCTCGATAGTGCCCGTCGCCTTGCGGAGACAGTCGATATAGGCGTTAGACAACAGGGTTCGCATGGCAGGATTCATCCGGTCTACCTCGCACGCAACTGGTGGGTATTGGCAAAGGCGGAAATTGCGCCCGGAACCTCGGAGAGAGCGACAACGCGCGTCGCGGCCCCCATGCGGATTGCCTCGCGCGGCATGCCAAAGACGACGCAGGTTTCTTCGTTCTGCGCCAGGGTCGTGGCCCCCGCCTCGCGCATTTCCCGCAACGAGCGCGCGCCGTCATCGCCCATGCCCGTAAGGATGATCCCGAGCGCGTTATGTCCTGCGGTCTGGGCGGCGGATCGAAACAGAATATCGACCGAAGGGCGGTGCCGGCAGATATACGGACCATCCACGATCTTGACACCATACCCGCGCCCCTGCCGGACCAGCATCATGTGGAAATTCCCCGGCGCGATCAGCACCTCGCCGGGATTGCACAGATCGCCATCGGCCGCCTCTTTGACGTTGACACGGCACAGCCCGTTCAGACGCCGCGAGAAGGCCGTCGTGAACCCGGCAGGCATATGCTGAACGATCACGACTGGGGGGCATGTCACCGGCAGGTCCACCAGAACCGAGCGGATGGCCTCTGTGCCCCCGGTAGAGGCCCCGATGCAAACGATGGGCGAGGTATGGGCGATGTTTTTGGGCCGCGCAGGCGGAATCAGAGCATCCGCCAAAAGCTTGGTGCCGGTCTCGCGGGGGGGCGTCACCCTGCGGGCCGCTTTGTGGCCGGATTCCGCAGCCGCGTGGATCGCGTCGCAGATGGCGATAGCGGATTCCTGAAAATCCGCATCCGTTTTTGGTGCCGGTTTCGAGACAACCTCGACCGCGCCACTGGCAAGCGCCGTCAGCGCAAGGTCTGACCCGGCTGCGGCATGGCTGGAACAGATCACCACCGGAATTGGCCGCTGCGCCATGATCTTGCGCAGAAATTCCAGACCGGACATGCGCGGCAATTCCATATCGAGCAGCATGACATCGGGCAGGCCCGATTGCATTTTTGAAACTGCGATGAACGCATCCGCCGCGGTGCCAAACAGTTTAAGGGTCGGATCAGTTTCCACAATCCGCATCAGCATGGCCCGCGCCGAGGCGGAATCGTCAACGATCAAGACCGAAATCTGAGGTTTGCAGGCTATGTCCAGCATCGCGGTCTACTCTTTTTGAAACACAGCCGTGGCAAGCTGCTTAAGATTGGGTTGTTTCACGGTCATGGATTCAGAATGTCCAACCACCAGATACCCTTGCGGTGTCAGGTGGCGGGCCAGCCGGGCGATCACCCTGGCTTGGTCCTCGGGCTCAAAGTAGATGAGCACGTTGCGCAGGAATATGATGTCCACGTCCTGATCCACGGGATATGTGTCATCCATCAAGTTGAGATGAGTAAAGTTAGCCTTGCTTCTCAAGGCTGGCACAATCCGTGCCATCCCGCGCATATCTTCGGAGTGACCTTGCATAACATACCGCTTGCGCAGGGCAGAGGGCACAGGCGCGAGGGCCTCTGTCGTGTAAATCGCGCGCTTGGCGGCCTCGACCATGCGGGTGGAAATATCCGTGCCGAGGATGGCGTATTGAAACCCGGCCCCGTTGCGCACGGCTTCTTCCAGCAGCATAGCCGTCGTATAGGCCTCGGACCCATCCGAACAGGCCGCACTCCAGAACTTGACATCGACAGGTTTGTTGAGCCGCTGCTTGCGCCGCAAAATCTCGGGCAGCATGTCATTCATGAGGCAACGGAAATGGGCCGGTTCCCGAAAGAAATCGGTCTTGTTGGTCGTGATGAGATCAATGACATCATCACGCTCCGCACCGAACCCGCCGTCCTCAAAAAGGTGGCGGTAATAGTCCTCTAGAGAGTTGAAACCAAGGCTCTGCACACGGCGGCGAAGGCGACTTTCGATCATCACCTTTTTACCAGACGGCAGTTTGATCCCGGTTTCGCGGGAAATCACCTCTGCAAAGTGGTCGTGATAGGATTTGGCACGGGACAGGCTCATGTCAGCGTAAACTCTTCTGAAGTCTCGATCGCGCGTTGAGACGCGAATTCTGGGGTCTTGCGCCGGACACCCTCGCTAAACAGCTTTTCGAGGTTGAGAATGCAGACAAAGGTGCCGTTGCGGCGCCCGATGCCCGTCAGCACATTTTCATCCCAAGTGGTGATGCCCGCATCGGCGGGGGATTTGATCCCGCCCGCGTCCAGCTCTGTTACTTCGATCACCCGCTCGGTTTTAAGACCGACGGTCGCGCCATGTTGGCCATTCACAAGGCTGAGGATAAGAATGCGCGTCTCGGATGTGTCCTCGGTCGGCCCTCGGGACAAGAGCTCTGAGAGGTCTGTGACGGCGATGCTCTCGCCGCGCACGTCAATCAGACCCAAAAGTTCTGCCGGGCTATTTGGCAGCGGAGCAATCGGTTGCGTGTCGAGGATCTGCCGCACCCGGTTTACAGGGACAGCAAAGAGCGATCCGCTCGATTGAAAAGTTACGACTTGAGTGTTCTCGTTCATTGCACCAGCCTCACGCTGCATCGCGCGATGCAAAGCCATGATCGAGATCATCCTTGTTCGCACCGTGATTGAAAGAAAAGCCGCCAGAGGTCCGCGAGGATTTGCTCGAGCTGGCTTGGACTGCTCGGGTGGCAGGACGGGCCGGGACAGGGTTTTCCTGCACAGCCGCAGCCTTTTCTGCCAAGACAAAGTAGGACACCGCAACCTGCAACTGTTCGGATTGGGTCGACAGTTCTTCGGCTGTGGCAGATAGCTCCTCAGCCGCCGAGGTGTTCTCTTGTGTCACCTTGTCGAGTTGCTGGATGGCCAGATTAACCTGCGTGGCACCGGCAGCCAGTTCCTGCGAGGCCGAAGAGATTTCACTGACAAGCACCGATGTGCGTTCGATATCGGGCACAAGACCTTGGAGCATTGACCCGGCATTCTCGGCTGACCGAACCGTGGTCGCCGACAGGGCAGAGATTTCAGCCGCTGCTGTCTGACTGCGTTCGGCCAGTTTGCGCACTTCAGCCGCGACAACCGCAAAGCCGCGCCCATGTTCGCCAGCACGCGCCGCCTCGACCGCCGCGTTGAGCGCCAGAAGGTCGGTTTGACGCGCAATCTCTTGCACAACAATGATCCGGTTGGCGATATCCTGCATCGCGGTGACAGCCTCGGCCACGGCCTTGCCACTCTCGCGGGCATCCTGCGCGGATTTGACGGCCATACGCTCGGTTTCAGCGGCGTTTTCCGCACTCTGTTTGATATTGGCCGACATCTGCTCGACCGAGGACGACGCCTCTTCGGTGGACGAGGCCTGCTCGGTGGCCCCTTGCGACAATTCTTCCGATGTGGCGGCCATTTGCTGACTGCCCGAGGCCACGTTGCGGATGGCGGATGTGACATCCCCCACAACATCGCGCAGCTTGGCAACCATCGTATTGACCGACTGAAGAAGATCGCTGACCTCGTCATTGCCGCGAATGGCCACGGTTCTGGTCAAGTCGCCTGCGGCGACCCGACCCGTGATGGCGATAGCGCTTTTAAGCCCCTTGGAGATCGAGAGCGTGACCCAAGCGCCCGCACCGACACCGATCACGATGGAGGCGGACATCAGCAACATCAGGATGTTGCGGGACGTGCTGAATTGCTCGTTGGTTTGCACCACGACCTCTGCCACGCCATCCGTGTTCATCTTGCTGATCTTGTCCAGAACGCCCTGCATCTCGCGCCCTCGTTGCACACCCTCGGATTGGAGGTAGCGGGCGGCCTCTGACTGCTGGTTCATGTCCTTCATGGACATGGCTTTGGCGTAGACACTCAAAAGCTGCGCCTCGACCTTGGTGTAATCGTCCAACAAGGTCCGACCTTCGGGGCTGGCAATCGCAAAGAGCTTGTCGAAAAGCACCACCTTCTTGTCTATGGCAGCCTTGATCGTTTTCTGAAGGTCACGTTTATCAAGGGCAGAGTCGGCCAAGAGATAGGAACGAATATCACGCTGCATTTGAACTTGCTCGGTGATCAGCGCCTCTGATGCCATCACACGAGCGACATTCTCGTTCATGATGTTATTCAGGCTGTGATTGAACTCTGCCATATCCTTCAATGCCAGGATCATGGCACATCCAGCCATGCCCAGAACCAATAGGAATGTCGCGGTCAGTTTTGCCTTTATTGTCAGTCTCATGATGTAACCTTTGAAAAACTAGAGAGCGTTGGCTGTCGCGATATGTGCGGCAAAGATGTTGTTGAGGTCAGGCAGGATGGTGATGCCTTCGGGGCCTTGGACGAGGCCCCGCACATAATCGGCAGGCCAGATCGTGCCCGTGGGTGGCAGGGGTTCGATGCGATCACAGTCGATCGTCACCACTTCGCGCACCTCGTCGGCGGAGACACCGACGGTGATCAGTTCGTTTTCAATCGGCATTTGCAGAACCAGAACGCGCGTGTTTTCATCGACAGGGGGCGTGGGAATGCTGAAGATCACGCGCAGATCGGCCAGAGGCACAACCCCGCCCCGCACATTGATGACCCCCTGCGCGAACGCCCCGCCATGGGGCACGCGGGTAACGGGAATTGGCGAGAGAATTTCCAGTACAGCACTGGTCTCAATCGCGAAAATTCGCTCTCCAAGGCGCAGGGCAACCACTGTCAGGGTCTTGGCCGATCTGTTGAGGTCTTTGGTCATGCTGCTTTCTCGATTTTTCTGAGGTCGGTCCGGGCAAGCTCCACAAGATTGCCAACTTCAAGCACCAGAGCGACCGAGCCATCCCCAAGTATCGTCGCCCCAGAGATGGATTTGACGCCCGCGTGCAAGCGCGACATCTGTTTGACGACGGTTTGATTGGTGCCAAGGATGCGGTCGACCGCCAGCCCGACCCGCAGGCTGGCCGCAGAGACCACGATCACATTCTGCAAGGTGTTGCGTTCCTCGGCACAGTCCAAAAGCGTTCGGAGCCGCAAGAAAGGCACCAGAGAATCGCGTATCTGCAAAAAGCTAGAGATGGTGTCCGCCCCAGCATCGCTTGCGGGAAGTTCCACGATCTCTTGCACCGCCGCCATCGGAATGATGTAGCGATCGCCACCCACCTCGACGAGAAGCCCGTCGATGATCGACAGCGTGAGCGGCAAGCGCAGGGTTAAGGTTGTGCCATGGCCCGGCTCGGACGAAATCACGATCCGGCCTCTCAGACCTTCGACCGTGCGTTTGACCACATCCATGCCAACCCCGCGCCCCGAAAGCTCTGTGACTTTGGCCGCTGTGGAAAATCCCGGCTCGAGGATAAGCGCGAACAGCTCGGCCTCGGACGGCGTGGCGTCCGGCGTGAGCAAGCCTTGATCAATGGCCCGTGCCCGCAGCTTGTTGCGATCCAGACCGCGCCCGTTGTCCTTGACCGAAATCACCACCTCGGCCCCCAGATGTTCGGCGCTAAGCTCGATAGTCCCGCAATCCGGTTTGCCGGCGGCGGCGCGCGCCTCATCGGTTTCTAGCCCATGATCAATCGCGTTGCGGATGATATGCACCAGCGGATCACCCAGCCGTTCGATCACGGTTTTATCAAGTTCGGTATCCGCCCCGGTGACAACAAAATTGACCGTTTTGCCCAAACCTTCGGAAAGGTCATGCACAAGGCGGCGGAACCGGCCGATGATCGAGCTGATGGGAACCATGCGGATGCTCATGGTGGTGTCGCGCATCCGGGCAGAGAGGCGCTGAATATCCTCGGCGGCAGCCATGATCGAAGGATCTTTGCTGCTGTTGGCCAGAGCGCTCAGGCGGGCCTCGGCGATGACCAACTCGCCCACCTGATCCATCAACTCGTCCAGACGCTCGGCGGGCACGCGCATCGTCGCACTTTGCTGGGCAGGTTGAGGGCCGGTTGGCGCAGCCTCGGTAGGTTGCGCAGCAACGGCGACATCCGCCACAGGCGCCGCAAGATTGACGAGGTTGAACTCCATGTTGCCCTCATGGAACATGAAAACGCTCTTGATGTCGTCCTCAGGGGCCGCAGCGGGCAGATCCATGGACCATCCCAATAGGCAGGCCTGCGCCTCGATCCGGTCCAGAGACGGAATGCGACGGATGTCCGCCACAAGGTTGGTGGCCCCCAGCCCGCGCAACTCGTCCAAGAGCACCTCAGGCCGCGCGCCAAGCGCCAGGGCATCCGAGGCCAGCCGAAAATCCAACCGCCATCCGGCGTCAGAAGATGTCTCCGCGAGGGGTTCGCCAAGCGCCTTGTCGGGGCTTACGGCCTGCTCAAGATCGTCCAGGATCGCCTGACGTGCGGGGGTCAAGGCGGCCTCTCCGGCCAAATAGCCCTTGATCTCATCCGCAGCGCGCAGCGCCACGCGGATCAGCGAGGCACTGACCTTGATCTCACCCGAGCGGATCTTTTCAAACGCGGTTTCGAATTTGTGGATGAAGGCGGCAAGGTCCGTAAACCCGAACATCGCACCAGACCCCTTGATCGTATGCAAATCCCGAAAGGCCGCGTTGATCAGGTCCATGTTGTTCGGGTCAGCTTGCAGCCTCAGCAGGCCCTGTTCAAGGCTTTCAATAAGCTCTCTGGCCTCTTCGAGAAAGACCGCAGAAATGTCATTGTCCATCATCCCAGAACCTTCTGAATGACGCTCAGCAGTTGCGCCTGTGAAAAGGGTTTGACCATCCAGCCAAGGGCACCGACCGAGCGCGCCTCTTGCTTCAGCGCATCGGCCGAGTCGGTGGACAAGAAGATGACAGGGATACCCTGACTGCTGGGATGGGCGCGAAAGGCGCGGATAAAGCCCAGACCATCCAAGTTCGGCATGTTCTGATCGGTCAGAACCGCGTCAATCTTGAGCGTGGTGGCCTTTTCCAAAGCGTCCTGCCCATCGACGGCCTCGATGACATTATAGCCAGCCCCGCGCAGGGTCAGGCCAACCATTTGCCGGATAGATGGGGAATCGTCGACTGCCAAAACCGTTTTCATGCCGCCACCTGCACAGTCTGAGCGTCCCTGATCCCGACAAGAACGCCATTCTCGACCACCAGCAAAGGCAAGAGCCCGAGCCGGTCAAACGCGGTTTCCAAAACGCTTTGCGCAGGCATGTCGACGGCAAACCGATGCGCAGCGCCCTGCGCTGTCACAAAGGCCGACACCAATACCTGAATGGTGGCGGCATCAATGCTGACGAGTTTCTTGGTGCATAGGGTGACATCGCCCGAGATCAGGGCGGTGCTCAATTGCTTTGCAAGATCGTCTGCCGCGGCGATCTTCAAATCCCCCGTCAGAGGCAGTTTCTTGGTCATGGGGTCTGTGGTCCGTTCTTGGGGACAGATCCGAAAGGGTCGTCAACGTGACCTTTTCAGAACTGTCGGGTTCAACAGGTGTCTTCGCGTTCAACGGTCGCGCCTTGGCATTGTTTACAAGCGCCAAAGACCGGCTGGGCCCATCGAAAGATCAGCGCTTGTCGCGAAAGTTTGCGGCGCTATCCTACGCGCGCACCAGCGCGGCTTTGCCACCGGTCGCGCGCAAAAATCGCCCGTATAAGGGCCTAGCCCTGAAATAACCCCGCCCCGTTGGCCCACAACATACCCATCAGGATAGCTAATAGCTGTGATGTTGCGGGTCGTTCAAAGCTGTGAGGAGAGCCTCACGCCAGCCCTGCGAAGGGTGATCATCACAGGCGGGACAGACTGAAACATATCTGGGGCCAAACACCCACGGCGCATCCAGCGCCGTCCGGTCCGGGCGCGCACCAGCGAGCCAAGCGTTTCGGTGTTTCGCCCTCTTAATTTCCTCCGCACCCGCAGTCTGTTGCGGCGCGGCCAGACCAAAGGACCGACCATGAGACTGAGTATCAAAGCCAAACTAGCCGCAACCTACATCTTTATCTTTGCCCTGTTTGGCGCCTCGGTCGTTATGGCCCTGAGGGACCTCAGAGCCGCCGATCAGGAACTTCAGGACATCATGCGCCTGGAAGTGGCAGAACTCGGCGTGATCAACGAGATGTTCGAAGCAAAATTGATGGTTCTGACTGGTGTAGCCTCTTACCTGATTGGCCTGCCCAATGCCCCCACGGGTCATCTCGATAAGATAAAGGCAGGCGTCGTGGCGCAGGCCTCTATCGTCGACGACAAGATCGTCGAACTGCGCGGAATGGCAAAAAGCCCCAAGCTGGTGGCCGAGTTGGAAGCCTTCGAAGATCTGCACAAACGCGCCTTTGCGATGAACACCCGCGTGATCTCGCTTGAGGCCGCAGGCAATGGCGATGCGGCCAACACGCTGTTTCACACTGACCTGATGGATATGGGTGTGGAAATTCGCGGCTCGCTGCAACAGATGCGCGAGACGCTCGTCAATAACTTGGGTGCGCGCGCCGTAGAAGCGAGCGGCGCCTATGAAACTGCCAAGTTCAATCTCATTCTGATGCTGATCCTGTCGCTGCTGGTCGGCCTCGCTGCAGCAACGGTGATCACGCTCTCCATCTCGCGGCGGGTGGCAAAGGCCGCAGATCTGGCCCATGGCATTTCCAAGGGCGATCTGCGCCATACGCTCGACGTTCGCGGTCGCGATGAGGTGTCGACCTTGCAGGCGTCGATCAACGACATGGTTCTGCGTCTGCGCGATATCGTGTCCGATGTCACAAACTCGGTACGCAACGTGTCATCTGGCGCGGCGCAACTGGCGGAAACCTCGGAAGAGCTGGCGCGCGGGGCCTCTGATCAGGCTGCGGCAACAGAAGAAGCCTCGTCTGCGGTGGAACAGATGACCGCGAATATCAAGCAAAGCGCCGAGAATTCGCAAACGACCGAAGGCATCGCAATCAAATCCGCCGCGGATGCGCGCACAAGTGGCCGCGCCGTGGCTGACGCGGTCAGTGCAATGCAGACGATTGCGGATCGCATCATGATCGTTCAGGAAATTGCGCGGCAAACCGATCTCTTGGCGCTCAACGCCGCCGTCGAGGCCGCCCGTGCCGGGGAACATGGCCGAGGCTTCGCCGTTGTCGCCGCAGAGGTACGCAAGCTGGCCGAGCGTAGCCAAACCGCCGCAGCCGAGATTTCGTCCCTCTCCGCCACCACCGTAAGCACGGCTGTTGGGGCCGGGACGATGTTGGCGGAATTGGTGCCCAATATCGAGCGCACCTCGGGCCTGGTCACGGAAATCAGCGATGCCTCGCGCGAACTTTCGAGCGGCTCGTCGCAAATTGCTCTGTCAATCCAGCAGCTTGACCTTGTGACCCAAACCAACAACGCAGCCTCAGAGGAACTGTCAAGCAGCGCAACCCAGCTTGCCAGCCTCGCTGATGAGCTGACGGTCGCCATGGGCTTCTTTAAGGTCGTGGAACAGCCCGTCAGCGAGATCAGACGCGAGACCCGCAGCACTGCGACCAACTCGGTCATCCCGCTCAAGCGTGGCAAGGCCACCTCTACGGCGAAACCCACCAAAGCCACGAAATCAGAGGGCGGTTTCGAATTCGATCTGGGTTCTATGGGCGATGATCTTGACGCGCGGTTTGCCCGCAAGGAAAGCGCCTGAGCACTGGCTTGGGGCAGGTTGGGAAACCCACCTGCCCCAAGGTTTCAGACTATTGGTTCCAAGCCTTGTCGACGCCGTTGATCTGCACCCGCGTCGGCAGGCCCAAACGATCCAGCACCGGGAAATAGGGCTTGGGGTCTAGCTCTTCGACATTGCGCATCGCGCCCACGTCCCAGTCCCCTTGCGCGATCAGGATTGCCGCCGCGACCGGCGGCACCCCGGCGGTATAGGAAATCCCTTGGCTGCCAACCTCTTCGAACGCGTCCTTGTGATCGGCCACGTTGTAGACAAAGACCTCAACCGGCGCGCCATCCTTGGTGCCCTTGACCAGATCCCCGATACAGGTCTTGCCGGTATAGTTCGGGGCCAATGAGGCCGGATCAGGCAACACGGCCTTGACCACCTTGAGCGGCACCACCTCTAGCCCTTCGGCGGTCTTTACCGGATGCTCCGACAGCAAGCCAAGGTTCTTCAACACGGTGAAGACATTGATGTAATGCTCGCCAAAGCCCATCCAGAACCGCACATCGGCCTCTGGATAATTGGCCGCCAGCGAATGCACCTCGTCATGGCCCGACAGATAGGCGCGGCAGGTGCCAACCACGGGCAAATCCCAATCGCGCCCAACCTCGAACATGCTGTTCTCTTGCCATGCGCCGTCTTGCCAAGAATAGACCGTGCCGGTGAACTCTCGGAAATTGATCTCGGGATCGAAATTGGTCGCGAAATAGCGCCCATGCGAGCCTGCGTTGATATCCACGATGTCGATGGACGTCACCTTGTCCATGTATTCGTCAGCGGCAAAACGGGCAAAGGCGTTGACGACACCGGGATCAAAGCCGATCCCCAGAATGGCGGTCACGCCGTTTTGCGCGCAAAGATCGCGCTTCTTCCACTCATAATTGCCATACCAAGGGGGCGTTTCGCAGATCTTGGCGGGGTCTTCGTGAATGGCCGTGTCGATATAGGCGGCCCCTGTTTCGAGACAGGCATCAAGCACCGACATATTCACAAAAGGCGAGCCGACGTTGATCACGATCTCTGCCCCGGTTTGACGGATCAGCGCGGCCACGGCGGCGCTGTCCATGGCATCAATCGCATGGCTGGCAAACGTGCCCGGCACCTTCATCGCCGATTTGTCGTGAACCGAGGCGATGATCGCGTCGCATTTGGCCTGCGTCCGCGAGGCGATGTGCAGATCGCCCAGAATATCGTTGTTCTGGGCGCATTTATGGGCGACGACCTGAGCCACGCCACCAGCACCGATGATGAGCACGTTACGTTTCACTTCTGCTGTCTCCTTTTCTTGCAGGACAGGGGAAGGAGGGCGTTCAGCCCCGGAAAAAAGAGCGAGTAGTCCTCATGAGAGCGAGGCGGCAAAGTCCTCGAAGGTAAAGCTGCGGATCACGTCGATGCGCCCATCGGCGCGCCGGATGGCAATGGCGGGCATATTCACGCCATTGAACCAGTTTTTCTTGACCATCGTGTAACCGGCGGCATCACCGATTGAAATCCGATCACCGATGCTCAGCGGCGCGGCAAAGCGCGCCTCGCCGAAAATATCCCCGGCAAGGCAGGATTTGCCGCAGATCTGATAGGTATGCGCGCCGTCTTGTGGCAGCTTTGCGCTTTCGCGGTAGATCAGAAGGTCCAGCATATGCGCCTCGGTGCTGGAATCGACGATGGCCAGATCCTTGCCATTGTCGAGCAGGTCAAGCACCGTCACCTCAAGCGTGGTCGTGCCGGTGATGGCCGCCTCGCCCGGCTCCAGATAGACCTGCACGTCGAACTTCTCGGCAAACTGCTTGAGCCGCGCGGCCAATTCCTCGAGCGGATAATCGTCGCCGGTAAAATGAATCCCGCCCCCAAGCGAGACCCATTGCAACCGCTCCAACACCGGCCCAAATTCGTCTTCAATGCGGGTTAGCTGCTGGTCGAAAAGATCAAAATCGCGGTTCTCGCAATTGTAATGGATCATGACGCCGGAAATCCGGTCGATCACCCCAAGGATCTTGTTCACTTCCCATTCGCCCAAGCGCGAAAAGGGCCGCGCAGGATCGGCGAGATCAAAACTCGATGTCGAAAAGCGGGGGTTGAGGCGCAGACCCCGTTCAATTCCCGCCGATTGGCTATCATAGCGTTGCAGCTGCCCGACGGTGTTGAAGATGATCTTATCCGCGTAGGATACCGCCTCTTCAATCTCGGCATCGGACCAGGCCACCGAATAGGCATGGGTTTCCTGACCGAATTTCTCACGCCCCAGACGCAATTCGAACAGCGACGATGACGTGGTGCCATCCATATAGGGCTTCATCGTTGGAAAGGCCGACCACGTGGCAAAACATTTCAGCGCCAAAAGCGCCTTGGCCCCCGAGAGCGCACGCAGGCGCTCGATCTTGCGCATGTTCTGCAACAGGCGCTCTTCGTCGATCAGGTAATAGGGTGTCGGAATCATCTGGCCCCCCTTTGCTGTCACAGGGTCATACGGTTTGGCGCAGCGCATATCCCCCCCGCACCCGCGATGCAATGGCGCAGGCACAGCATCCACCAAGATCCGCCACACTGATTGACACAAAACGGGAACATGTGTAGAACAAAACAAACTGACCCGTAAGAGGACGCGGCCCATGCTGACCAAGAAACAACTCGATTTGCTGGAGTTTATCCAAAAGCGTGTGCAGCGGGACGGGGTTCCGCCCAGCTTTGACGAAATGAAAGAAGCGCTTGATCTGCGCTCGAAATCCGGCATTCACCGCTTGATCACAGCGTTGGAGGAACGCGGGTTCATCCGGCGTCTGGCACATCGCGCGCGGGCCCTTGAAATTGTGCGCCTGCCTGAAAGCTTGGGCGGCGAAGCGCGGCACAGCTTTTCGCCCCGCGTCATTGACGGTGATCTGTCCGATGCCCCCCGCCCCGCCAATGCCCAACCGGTCGAGGTGGCGCATGCCTTTGAGGTGCCGCTGATGGGGCGCATCGCTGCCGGTGTCCCGATCGAGGCGATTGCCCATGTGCAGCACAATGTTTCCGTTCCCAGCAACATGATCCGGGGTGCCGCCAATCACTATGCGCTTGAGGTGCGTGGCGACTCGATGATCGAGGCCGGGATCAACGATGGCGATGTGGTGATCATCCGTGAAACATCGGTTGCGGATAATGGCGATATCGTTGTGGCCCTGATCGAGGATCAAGAGGCGACGCTCAAACGCTTTTATCGGCGCGGCAATGCTATCGCCCTTGAGGCGGCCAATCCCGCCTATGAAACGCGCCTTTTCCCAGAGGATCAGGTTCGGGTTCAGGGGCGGTTGGTCGGGCTGATCCGCAGCTACTGAGAATTCCAGAGGCGCACACCGTTGGTGTCGCGCGCACTGACAAGCCGCGGTCCCGCCTTATCGAGGTGAAGCGCGAGCGATCCCGTTCTGCGCAGCGTCTCGGGCGTGACAATCTGGCAATCACGGTGTTGCGCCGGGGGCGGATCTGGCGTGACGCTCATCACGACCAGCATGACCCCGGCGCAAAAATCCGGCATATCGGCAGCCGCCTTGCCTGCCATCACCCGCACACCATGGGCCAAGGCCAGATCCTCGGACCAGCGGGCAAAGGCCACCTCACGGCTGGCATCATCGCCGTCATTCTCAAGCCAGTTGTCAGCCACGAACCCACCCCCTGTAGGTTTATTGAGCGCGCGCCCCGCCTCTGTCATGATCCCGATCAGCCCCCCCGTATCCGACACGATCATCACAGGCCGGTCCGCCGCCCCCCAGAGCGCAACGGCGACCATCACCGGCAAGACCCCCAAAATCCGCCCCCGCCCCTGCCAGAGCACGATAAAGAGCGCCCCAAGCGCGAGGAGCGGCAGCACATAGGGGCCGGGGGCCACCACCGGCACACGCGCACCATCCAAGGCCGCAACCCAGTCTGCCACCGTTAAAATCCAGCGCAAGCCAAGCTCCATCACCCGCAGCGCGATCCAATCAAGCCCAACCGGCAACAAAAGCGTGGCCAGAACCGCCGCAGGCATGACCAACACCCCCATCAAGGGCACGCTCACCAGATTGGCCAAGAGGCCGAACTGTGCGTATTGGTTGAAATGCGCGGCGGCGACCGGTGCTGTCGCAGCCCCCGCGACGGCGGAAGAGATCACCACAGCCAACACCGAGCGCAACCAGCGGGGACCACGAGACCACCCCGCATCACGCAGCCAGCCGAACACCGCAACCAAACCCACCGTTGCCGCAAAAGACATCTGAAAGCCGGGACCAAGCAGCGCCTCGGGCTGCAACACCAACACGATGATCGCCGCCACCGCCACCGCGCGCAGGCTAAAGGCGCGCCGCTCGAGGATCACCGCGCCCAGCATCACCGCCACCATGACAAAGGCGCGCTCGGTTGCGACATTCCCGCCAGAAAGACCCAGATACCCGGCCCCCGCAACAAGCGCCAGAAAGGCAGAAAGTTTCTTGACGGGCAGGCGCAGGCCAAGGCGCGGCACAGCGGCAAAGCCAAGGCGAAAGGCGGCAAAGACGAACCCCGCCAATAGCCCCATATGCAACCCGGAAATCGCCAAGAGGTGTGCAAGGTTCGAAACCCGCATCGCCTCGAGCGTGACAAGGCTCAGTCCTGCGCGGTCGCCGGTCATGATCGCCGCGGCAAAGGCACCGGTTTGCCCCGGCAGGCGGCTTTGCACATGCTGCGACAGGGCCATGCGCGCGCGAAAAAGCGGCTGTCCGCCCTGCCCCGCCTCAAGCCGCAGAACCGGCGTGCGGGTATAGCCCACCGCCCCAATCCCCAGAAACCACGCATGGCGTTGGAAATCAAAGCCGCCCGGCTCGACCGGACCGCCCGCCGGGCCCAGATGCGCCGTCATCATCACCCGCTGCCCCGCCAGCGGCATGAAATGGCTCTGATCGCCATGCAGCGAGACCCGCACCCGGCCCGGCATGCGCGCGGGGTCTGTGCGTTCCAGAACCACGCGGTCAAGCGTGAGGCGCAGCGCATCCGAGGCCGAGCGGTCAATGCCCACGATCCGCCCCTCGACAGGCCCGTAATAGCGCCAACCCAGCACCGGCCCCGCCACCAGATGCGCGCGCAAACCCGCAAGAGCAAAGCCCGCCAGCACCAGCGCCACGGCCCAGAGCAGCGGGCCGGACCATTCCCGCCCCCGCGCAGCCAAAAGCGCAAAGAAAAGCGCCGCACCGCCACAGCCCCACAGCGCCGCAACCGACGGCTCGCGCAGCAGTGCGAAATAGGTCCCCACACCGCAGGCCAGACCAACCGGCACCCAAGGAAAAAGCGCGCCGCGTTGTGCGAGCCAGATAGCCTCAAACCGGTGCCAGATGCCCAAGGCTTGTTTCCCCCATGACGGGCCGATAGACAGACGACAACGCTAGCCCCATCATCGTTACCGAAAGGTTAATCTGCCCCATGTCGCAACAGGTCGTGACCCGCTTTGCCCCTTCGCCCACTGGCTATCTGCACATTGGGGGCGCGCGCACGGCGTTGTTCAACTGGCTGTTTGCGCGCGGGCGCGGCGGCAAGTTCCTGCTGCGGATCGAAGACACCGACCGGGCGCGCTCAACCCCCGAGGCGACGCAGGCGATTCTCGATGGGCTGGCCTGGCTTGGGCTGGACCACGATGACGAGGCGATCAGCCAATTTGAACGCGCCGACCGGCACGCCGAGGTGGCACGCAAATTGCTGGCCGAAGGGATGGCCTATAAATGCTTTGCCACACAGGACGAGATCGAAACCTTCCGCGAAACCGCGCGCGCAGAGGGCAGATCCACCCTGTATCAAAGCCCGTGGCGCGACGCGACACCCGATCAGCACCCCACTGACATGCCCCATGTGATCCGAATCAAGGCCCCCCGCGACGGCGTGACCGTGATCCGGGATGAGGTGCAGGGCGATGTGACCATTCGCAACGATCAGCTTGACGATATGGTCCTGCTGCGCGGCGATGGCACGCCGGTCTATATGCTGGCCGTGGCGGTCGATGATCACGACATGGGTGTCACCCATGTCATCCGGGGCGACGATCACCTGAACAATGCCGCGCGGCAGATGATGATCTATCAGGCGATGGGCTGGCCCCTACCGGTTTACGCCCATATCCCGCTCATTCACGGACCGGACGGCAAGAAGCTGAGCAAGCGGCATGGCGCGCTTGGCGTCGAGGAATATCAAAAGATGGGCTATCCCGCGGCAGGGATACGCAACTATCTCGCGCGTCTTGGCTGGAGCCATGGCGATGCGGAATTCTTTGACGACGCACAGGCGCAGGCGTGGTTCGACCTTAAGGGAATCGGCAAATCCCCGGCCCGGCTAGACTTCAAAAAGCTGGAGAATCTCTGCGGTCATCATATCGCCGCCGCTGACGATGCTGCGCTGCTGCATGAATTGCAGGGGTTTTTGGCCGCAACGGGGCAACCCGCGCTTGACGACACGAAATTGACGCTGTTCTCTCGCGGCATGTATTGCCTCAAGGAACGTGCCAAGACCTTTCCGGAACTTCTTGATAAGGCTGCGTTTATTCTTGCAACACGGCCAATTCAGCCCGAAGAGAAGGCGGCAGAGCAGCTTGATACAGTATCCCGTGGTATACTGAAAGAATTGACGCCGCAGTTGCAAACTGCTACGTGGACACGTGAGGATATCGAGGGTCTGGCGACCCAATTCGCCGAAGACCATGGAATGAAATTCGGCAAGCTGGCAGGCCCCCTCCGGGCGGCTCTGGCGGGCCGCAGTGCGACACCAAGCGTGTTCGACATGATGCTGGTCCTTGGGCGGGATGAAACCATCGCCCGGTTGACCGATGCGGCCTGCGGGGGGGATTAATCCCTTGGCAAGGCACTACGTTTATTCAGCTCGATACGCGCATGGCGTAATCGGGCGCTGAGAGGGAGGACCCCTGATGTCAGAAGTCAAGAGAGTGGCAAAGCTGGAAATCGACGGCAAGACCTATGAATTGCCGCTGCATTCCCCGACGGCGGGCCCGGATGTCATCGACATCCGCAAGCTCTATGCCGATGCGGGCGTATTCACCTATGACCCCGGCTATACCTCGACGGCAAGCTGTGACAGCACCATCACCTTTATCGACGGCGACAAGGGTGAACTGCTGCATCGCGGCTATCCGATCGACCAATTGGCCGAGAAATCGCATTACCTCGAAGTGTGCTATCTGCTGCTCTACGGCGAGCTGCCCAGCCCCGCACAGCTTGAGGATTTCGAAAGCCGTGTCACCAACCACACGATGATCCACGAACAGATGCATTTCCTCTTCCGCGGCTTTCGCCGGGATGCGCATCCGATGGCGATCATGGTGGGCGTGGTGGGCGCACTCAGCGCGTTCTATCACGACAGCACGGATATCACCGACCCCTGGCAGCGCGAAGTGGCCTCGATCCGCCTGATCGCCAAGATGCCGACCATCGCTGCGATGGCGTTCAAATACACCATCGGGCAGCCGTTCGAATATCCGCGCAACGAGCTCGATTATGCGTCGAACTTCCTGCGCATGTGTTTTGCCGTTCCGGCCGAGAATTACGTCGTGAACCCGATCCTGAGCCGCGCGATGGACCGGATTTTCACGCTGCATGCCGATCACGAACAGAACGCCTCGACCTCGACCGTGCGTCTGGCGTCGTCTTCCGGGGCCAACCCGTTTGCGTGCGTGGCTGCGGGCATCGCCTGCCTCTGGGGTCCGGCACATGGCGGCGCCAATCAGGCCTGTCTTGAAATGCTGCAGGAAATCGGCACGCCAGACCGCATCCCCGAATTCATCGCGCGCGCCAAGGACAAGGACGATCCGTTCCGCCTGATGGGCTTTGGCCACCGGGTGTACAAGAATTTCGATCCCCGCGCCAAGGTGATGAAACAATCCGCCGATGAGGTTCTGGAATTGCTGGGCGTCGAGAATAACCCGACGCTTCAGGTGGCCAAGGAATTGGAGCGGCAAGCGCTCGCCGATCCCTATTTCGCGGATAAAAAGCTCTTCCCGAATGTGGATTTCTACTCGGGCATCATCCTCGAGGCGATGGGCTTTCCGACATCGATGTTCACGCCGATTTTCGCGGTCAGCCGCACCATTGGCTGGATTTCGCAGTGGAAGGAAATGATCGCCGATCCGCAGCTCAAGATCGGGCGCCCGCGCCAGCTCTACAAAGGGGCGACGATGCGCGACTATGTTGACATCGAAAAGCGCTAAGCGCTGAAATCATCAAAGACGAACCCCGGCTCTAACGGCTGGGGTTTTTCTTGTTTAGAGTACCAATCAGAACAATTCCAATCCCCGTATCGCATTGTTTCCAGCCCCTGTCAGGAGCCCGGGATCAATCGACTTTATACTTGATTTTCAAAGTGTTTGGGGAATATCTGAACGGGTAAGTGCATTCACGGATGCGAATGTTTATTTGATTGGTCTGGGGGGACCCTGAGTAATGGGTGGTTTGCTTTTACTTGGCCTTTTGGCAAGCGTAGGACTTACGGCGTTTGTGATCGACGAAGTCAACGAGGACGACGACGACACCAACACTAACGACATCAACACTGATGATACCATATCCGGCACAACTGGCGATGATATCCTTGATGGAACCGCACGCGCCGACGAAATCACGGCGCGCGGCGGTGACGATATCGTATCGGCAGGCGACGGGGATGATCTTGTTCAGGGCGGCACGGGCGTTGATATCATCCTGGGCGGCAGCGGTGCCGACACGCTCTCTGGCGACGGCGGCGACGACGTTCTGATCGGGGGCCGGGGCGACGACCTGATCGAAGGCGGCGCGGGCGACGACGTGCTCATCGGCATTGACGGTGGCCTGAACAGCCAAACCGGCGATGAATTGAATAGTTTGATCCAAAGCAATCCGACCATTGACGCCTTGCGCCCAAGTATCGGCACGGATCAGCATGGCTCCGACACTCTGATCGGCGGCGACGGAGAAGATGCGCTATTCCTTAGTGGTGGCGATTTTGGCACTGGTGGGGCCGGTGAGGACCGTTTCCAGATCGGGGATTGGATCGAAGCGGGCACTGTGGCCACGATCACTGACTATGTCCCGGCCTCCGACTTCATAGACTATAGCTACGTGTCCAACGGCACCGCTCCGCAAGTCTCTGTTGCGCCGGATGACGATGGCAACGCCTTGCTCAGCGTTGATGGCGTGGTCATTGCGCGCGTTTTGGGGGCCGCCACAACTCTGACTCCTGCAAGTGTCATCCTCTCCGAGAGAGCAGATGACAGCAGCACCGAAAGCGGCCTGAACATCCTGAGGGGCACGAACGGGGCTGACCTCATCGACGGAAGCAACGTTGGCGATGAAATCACAGCCCGCGGCGGCAATGATCTCATCGCCTCTGGCGGAGGGCGTGACGAGGTGTTTGCGGGGGATGGCAATGACGTCGTGTTTGGCGGCAACGCCGCTGACATCCTCTGGGGCGGGGTCGGGAATGACGTGGTTATCGGGGGGGCCGGGGGCGACTCGCTTCAGGGCAATTCCGGCGATGACCTCATTCTAGGGCTCGATATTCCTCTTGGCTCTGGCAGTGCGGCGGCCATCTCGGCCTTCAATCTGAACTCCGCAACACCAGAGGCCCTGCTTGAAGGTCTCATTCGCACCCCGTCAGAGGATCTCAGCGGCGACGATACGCTCTTGGGCGGCAGCGGAAACGACGTGCTCGTGATCGGGGGCGATGATACGGCGACGGGTGGCCTTGGGGCTGATCGTTTCTGGCTGGGTGAATGGGTTGGGGGCACAGACGCGGCCACCATCACCGATTATGAGCCGGCTGTAGATCAGATCGTCTATTACCACAGCCCGGCTGCGCTTGGCGCGGCAACACCGGTCATTACCCTGTCCACCAATGCGGCGGGGGATGCGATCATACTTGCGGATGGCGTACCCGTGGCCGAGGTGACAGGCGCGGGCAGCACGCTGACGGCAGCAGAAATCGTGATCGTCGAACGTGAAACCCCGCTCAACCAGATTACTGGCAGCACCGGCAACGATTTGATCACCGGGCGCTCAATCGGCGATGAAATCACGGCCCTCGAAGGCAACGACGTGGTTGGTGCGCGCGGCGGCGATGATCAGGTGTTCGGCAGGGCTGGCAACGATATTCTGGACGGCGGCAGTGGCTCGGATAGCGTTTGGGGCGAAGCGGGCGATGACGTGTTGATCGGCGGCGCCCTGCGCGATGTCCTGTTCGGTAGCGCGGGCAACGACCTGATCATTGGCATTGATATCCAGCTTGGCTCTGGCAGCGCCGCCGACATTGCGGCACAGGGCCTTGATCCTGCGACCCCGCGTGCCCTGCTTGACGATTTTGCGCGCAGCGCAGCCGAAGAGACAAGCGGCGACGACAACCTGTCAGGGGGCAGCGAGAACGATGTGCTTATTATCGGCGGCGATGATACCGCCACGGGCGGCGTCGGCGAAGATCAGTTCTGGCTTGGCGAATGGGGTCGCGGGGCCGATATCGCGACGATCACCGATTTCGACCGGGCCGACGATCAGATCGCCTATGTCTACACGGCAGCCACCCCAGATGCAGCCCCGCCTGTTGTGACCCTGACCACCAACGCCGCAGGGGATGTTACCGTGCTCGCGGATGGGATCGCCGTGGCCCGAGTGCTGGGCGCAGGCAGCACGCTCACAGCCGCCGATGTCGCGCTCATTGCGCGCCCCCCGGCAGTCGCCGCGTAACCGGTTCAGCGCCCCTCGAACCTCGGGGGGCGTTTTTCCAGAAAAGCCACCACGCCTTCCTTAAAGTCGCGGGTCTGCCCGCAGGCGCCCTGCAATTTGGCCTCAAGGTCCAATTGCCCCTCAAGCGTGTTGTCCCACGTGCTGCGGATCGCCTGTTTGATCGCCCCATAGGTTTGCGTCGGCCCCATGGCCAGCTTTGCCGCCCGCGCCCGCCAGTGGGCGTCAAAACCTGCGTCGTCCACCGCCTCCCAGATCATGCCCCAGTCGCTGGCTTGTCGGGCCGTGATCGGTTCCGCAAAAAGCGCCGCCCCCATCGCCTTGGCCATGCCCATCTGGCGCGGCAGCGCATAGGTTCCGCCCGCGTCGGGAATAAGGCCGATCCGGGCAAAGGCCTGTAGGAAATAGGCACTCTCGGTTGCGATCACCACATCTGCCGACAGCGCCAAATTGGCCCCTGCCCCTGCCGCAGGCCCATTGACCGCACTGATCGTGGGCACCGGGCAATCGGTGATAGCGCGCAGCATCGGCACATATTCCTCGCGCAGCACCCGCTCCAGATCAAGCGTGGTGGCGTTGCCGCCATCGCTTAGATCCTGCCCCGAGCAGAACGCCTTGCCGTTGCCCGTCAGAACCACAACCCGTGCCTCTCGCCCGGCATGGATCACCGCATCGGTGATTTCGGCCCGCATCTGGGTGTTGAGCGCGTTCATCTTATCCGCGCGATTGAGGCTGAGAAGCGCCACGCCGTCGGCGATCTCCAGTGTGATGGTTTGATAGTCTTTCACGGATTCGCGCCTTTCAGTCTGGTTTGCGGCATCAAACCCCAGACCATCCCGCACGCCAAGCGAAACCGCGCGTCACTCCTTGAGGATTTCGCGCAGACGGTTTTCCTCGGCTTCGCTAAGCCGGGCAACCTCTGTCTCGGGCGTGCGCGCCCGGCCCCGCAGATAGGCCGCGCCAATAAGAAGGCCAGCCCCCAGCATCAGCGGCCCCGCCCACCACAAAAGCATGTTGGCCCCGCCCGACCGCGGCTTGAGCAGCACGTATTCGCCATAACGCGCAACGATGAAATCGACGGCCTCGTCGTTGCTGTCGCCCGCCACCAGACGCTCGCGCACCAAAAGACGCAGATCGCGCGCCAGTTCCGCGTTGGAATCGTCGATGCTCTCGTTACGACACACCAGACAGCGCAAGCCCGAGGAAATATCCCGCGCCCGCGCCTCAAGTGCAGGATCATCAAGGATTTCATCCGGCTGCACCGCAAACACCGGCGCGGCAATCACGCAGAGCGCAAGGATCAGGCGTTTCATTCCGCAGGCACCCCCTGCGGCACCTTGCGCGCGCCCGCAGCCACCCGGTAGCGTCGGTCGCTGAGCGACAGGAACCCGCCAAGCGCCATCAGGATAGAGCCACCCCAGATCCAGTTGGCCAGAGGCTTGTAATAGCTGCGCACCGCCCAGCCCCCGCCAATCTGCGGATCACCGATCACAACATAGATGTCTCGCAAAAAGCCACTGTCGAGCGCCGCTTCGGTGGTTGGCATCTGCGCGACAGGGTATTCGCGTTTTTCAGGCGTCATGGTCGCGATTTCAACCCCATCCTTGGACAGCGTAAACGTCGACATCGTGGACAGGTAATTCGGACCTTCCTCGTCGTGAACCTCGTCAAGGCGCAGCGTGTAGCCCGCAATGTCGAACTGATCACCGATCTTGAGAACGCGAATATCCTCTTGTTGCCAGGCCATCATTGCCGCGATACCGGCCATGGTCACGCCAAGGCCACCATGCGCCACCGCTTTGCCCCAGTCGGCCCGCGGCAACCGCGTAAGGCGCGACAAACGCCCGTCTCCGCGCCCGGTGCGCGACCAAAGATCAACCGCAGCGCCCCCAATCAGCCACGCCGCAAGAAACAGCCCCACCGGACCAAGCGCCGAACGCCCGGTCTGCATCGCCCAAGCAAGTGCGCCAATCGCCAAGGCGAGCGCAAACGCCGGGGCCAGTTGCCGAATGACCCGGCCCAACGTGGCCCGCTTCCACGGCAGCATCGCCCCCACCGGCAGAACCAGCCCAAGCGCCACCATGAAGGGGGTAAAGGCCGCGTTAAAGAACGGCTCACCCACCGACAGTTTGCGATCAAACAGCATCTCGGCGATCAACGGCCAGATGGTGCCGATAAAGACCACAAAACACGCCACCGCCAAAAGCAGGTTGTTGAGGACGAGCGCGGATTCGCGGCTGACAAGGCTGAACACGCCCTTGGCCTGCATCACCCCCGCCCGCGCCGCAAAGAGCGTGAGCGCGCCAGCCATGAACACCGCAAGAATCGCCAGCAAGAACACGCCACGCTCCGGGTCAGTGGCAAAGGCATGCACCGAGGTCAGAACGCCCGACCGGGTGATAAAGGCACCAACCATCGAGAACCCGAATGCAATGATCGCAAGCAGGATCGTCCAGCTTTTCAGGCTTTCGCGCTTTTCCACCACGATTGCGGAATGCAGCAGGGCTGCGGCAATAAGCCAAGGCATGAAACTGGCATTCTCAACCGGGTCCCAGAACCAGAACCCGCCCCAACCCAATTCGTAATAGGCCCACCAAGACCCAAGCCCGATACCGATTGTCAGGAAAATCCAGGCTGCCAGCGTATAGGGCCGCACCCACCGCCCCCAGGCCGCATCCACCCGCCCCTCGATCAACGCCGCCACGGCAAAGGAAAAGGTCATCGAAAGACCGACATAGCCAAGATACAGGAACGGCGGATGAAAGGCCAAGCCCGGATCTTGCAGGAGCGGATTCAAGTCCTGCCCGTTGAAGGGCGGCACCGCCATGCGCAAAAACGGGTTCGACGTCAGAAGGATAAAGAGGAAAAACGCCACACCCACCATGGCCTGCACGCTCAGCACCCGCGCACGCAACGACGGCGGCAGATTAGAGCCGAACCACGCCACCGCCGCGCCAAACAGCGTCACGATCAACACCCAAAGCAGCATCGACCCTTCGTGATTACCCCAGACACCGGTAATCTTGTAAAGCATCGGCTTATCCGTGTGGCTGTTGAGCACCACAAGACGCAGCGAGAAATCCGAGATCACAAAGGCCCATGTGAGCGCGGCAAAGGACACAGCCGTCAGCATGAACTGAAGTGTGGCTGCGGGTTCGGCAAGGGCCATCCAGCCCGGCCAGCGTTTATAGGCGCCAATCAAGGGGATGGTGGCCTGAACACAGGCCACCAGAAAGGCGAGGATGAGGGCGAAGTGACCGAGTTCTGTAATCATGTCCCGAATATAGGACAGGAGCACGCTCTGGCCAATCGCAATCGACGTCAATACCGGACCACATTGTCGCGGGCTCAGCCCCGCCGCCGCCATTCCGCCAGCGCCGGATTGTCGGCCGGCGTCAAAGCCGTCAGCGCCAGATCTGCGTCCCCGCCGTTGTCCGCCACACCGGGGCTGGAGGGGTTGAGCGCGCGCAGGGTCCGGATGCTCTCGGCCACATGCGGCGCGCGGGCGACGGTGCTGGCAATCGAGCGTTGAAAATCCTGCCCCTTGGCCTGATAGCGCGCGCCGAAATAGAAACTGACAATCGCCCCCAACAACCACCAAAGCGGCTCTGGCACCAGCGCAAGCCCCGCCATGCGTTCGCCAAACCACAGCGGATCAACCATCGCCGCCACAAAAAGACCAATCGTGCCAAGCGCCATCGCCGGGCGCGGAATGCGATTGAGACCGTCAATGATGCGGTCAAACAGCCCCCGGTTCTCCAGACGGAACTCGCCCGCCATCTGCTCGAGCGCCGCGCGCTGCGTTTCTATACTGCGCTGGTCGGCGGCCTCGGCGTTGACGCGAAACACTTCGGCGGTCTCGCGCACCACATTGGCCCCGCTGCCAAAGAGCGCGCGCAAGATATCCATCACCATGCGCTGATCCTCGCGTTGAATTGAGCCTGACTCAGATGAAAGCGCGGCGAGATGAACACTTCGGCCCGCTTGATCCAGCCGCCTTTGCCCCCCGTGCGACTGCGCGCGAATTTGCGACTTTCCGGGCGGGCATCGGCAAGGCGCAGGTAATAATTGCGCCGCGCAATGCCATAAGCATCGGCAATATGATCCGGGGCCGCCTTGGCTGCGGCCTCTGCCGCCGCCGCAGTTTGCGGCCCGATCACGCCGTCCACCTCGATCTCCTGCCCCATCTCACGCAAGAGCCGTTGCAGGATCTTGACCGCATTGGACCCGGCGTTGACATACATATCGAAGACACTCGGCCGCAGGCTCTGTGGAAGCCGCGCGATGCCCGGACGCTGATAATAGTGGTCGATGAACAGCGACACCGCCTGATCCCGCGTCAACGCCCGGACATCCAAGGCATCCACCACACCATCGCGCGTCAGGTCCAGCCCCAAGCGCCGCATCGTATGAATTGTCACGCCAAAATTCGTTGCACCGCCGGGGTCGTCAGGATCATCCACATAGCCGCCTTCACGCGCGACGATCTCTTGCGCTATCTGTTCAACAGTTTGCATCCGCTTGCCGCCTCCTTCCGAGGAATACGAGCCTCAGCATCGGAACCAAGCGTTAACGCCCCCCTTTTTCAGCGCGCGCACCGGCCTTGCATGACCGGCGGATGTCTTTGGAAATACTTTCAAATAGGCCGGTGGCAGCCTTAGCTGCCGTCCGGCTCCTGATAGACGCCCTGCGCCTTGAGCGCGTCAACCACTTCCTTGGGCATGTACGTCTCGTCATGTTTGGCGAGGATCTCGGTGGCGACAAAAATCCCGTCGCGGTAACTGCCAGTGCCGACCATGCCCTGATTTTCCTCAAAAAGATCAGGCAGAACGCCACGATAGGTCACAGCCACCACACCATTGCCATCGGTCACGTTAAACCGGATAGTCTCGCTCTCGCCACGCTTGAGACTGCCTTCTTCTACCAGCCCACCGATGCGGAACACTTCCGACGGGCTGGGCGGTTCGGCCAGCACCTGCGTGGGCGAACGAAAGAAGTTGATACCGTCCCGCATGCCATAGCCAATCAGGGCCGTGGCCATCACAAGCGCCACAGCAGCTATCGCGATGATTTGAACGCGGCGCTTTTTCTTGAGCGATTTCATCGGTGTCACCCTTACGGAAAGACCGGGGCAAGCATCAGCCCCGTGGTCTCAGGCTCAGATAACATCAGATTTGCGTTTTGCAACGCCTGCCCGCTGCTACCTTTTGTCAGATTATCCAGCGCGGCAATCACAATCGCCCGTCCCGCGCGCCGATCCGCCACCACGCCGATATGACAGAAATTGCTGCCGCGAATGTGGCGCGTGCTCGGGGTTTCGCCCATCGGCAGAACCACAACAAACGGCTCATTGGCATAGGCCGCCGCCAGCGTGGCATGAATCTGCGCCGCCTCCCCCCGGACATAGCCAGTGGCGAGAATCCCGCGATTGGCGGGGATTAGATGCGGGGTGAACTGTATTTCGACAGGGCGTCCGGCCAGAGCGGAAAACTCTTGATCGAACTCGCCCAGATGCCGATGCGTGCCGCCCACCGAATAGGCGTGATAGCCCTCAGACAATTCCGCATGCAGCAGATTTTCCTTAAGACTGCGCCCCGCGCCCGACACGCCGCATTTGAGGTCAAGGATGATCTCATCCAGATCAATTACCCCGGCAGAGATCAGCGGGCGCAGGATATACTGCCCCGTAGCCGCATTACACCCGGTGCCCGCCACCAACCGCGCGCTGCGGATATCCTCGCGGTAAAACTCGGTCAGACCATAGACCGCCTCTTGCTGCACCTCTGGCGCGGCATGCGGATTGCCATACCATTTCTCATAGGCAGCCGGATCACGCAGCCGGAAATCCGCCGAGAGATCGACAATCTTCAGATCGCGCGGCAGGTTTGCAATCACCTCTTGGCTGGTCTTATGCGGCAAGGCGCAGAAACACAGATCAATGCCCGAAAAATCAATCTCTTCGATGGTGACAAGATCGGGCAGGTCGAGATGCCGCAAATGTGGAAACACCTGCCCCATGCTTTGCCCCGCCTTGGAATTGGCGGCCAATGCGGTGATCCGCATATTGGGATGGGTGGCGATTAGCCGGACTAGCTCGGCCCCGGTGTAGCCAGAGGCACCCAGAATGGCGATGTTATGGGTCATTGTGACCTCACTTTCAGATAAGTTGAGAATATTTCAATTCAGGCCACGCCACAAGGCGGCGTCATGCCTGCGACAGCCGTAAGATCCGGCACGGCTCAGGCGGCAGAGAACTTGATTTCTCGTCGCAAGAACTGCGTCGCCCGGCTCGACACCCGCTTGGGATCACCGGTGGTCAAGAATGCGGCCTCAGCGCCCGCCCCGATCTTATCCGGATGCCGCCCGAGATAATCGGCAAGGCTCGACGCCACTAGATTGGGCTGCGAATAAACCGCCACATCGGGGCCAAGCGCGTCCTGAAACACCTCTTGCACCAGCGGATAATGCGTGCAGCCCAGAACCGCCGCTTCGGGATGCGGCATCTTGCGCTTGAGCGCGTCAACATGGCTGCGCACCAGCGCTTCGGCAAGGATCATGTCGCCGTCTTCTATGGCATCGACCACGCCGCCACAGGCCTGCGCCTCGACATCGACACCGATGGCACGAAACGCCAATTCGCGTTGAAACGCCCGGCTGCGCACCGTCGCAGGCGTGGCAAAGAGCGCCACGTTTTTCACAGCCACTTCGCGCGGCGGGGAATTGTCGCCCCATTGCCGCTCGGTCAGCGCCTCGATCAGCGGCACAAAGACCCCCAGAACCCGCTTGTCACGCGGCACCCAGGATTCTTGCATCCGCCGCAGCGCCGCCGCCGAGGCGGTGTTGCACGCAAGAATAACCAGATCGCAACCCGCCGCAAACAGCCGCTCTACCGATGAGGTGGTCAGATCATAGATGTCATCGGCATCGCGCACGCCATAAGGCGCATGGGCGTTATCGCCCAGATACACAAGAGGCACCTCCGGAAGGCGCTTGCTCACCGCATCCCACACCGTCAGGCCACCCAGCCCGCTGTCGAAAATTCCTACCGCCATGTCCCGCGTCCAGTGCCGTTATTCGAACTCGAACCCGATTTCAGAGGCAACAATCGGGCTTGGGGACAATTCATATGTCTTGGCGCGCAGGAATGCCATGAGGGATTTCGTATCGCCTGCATATTGCGCCAGCGTGCTGCGCGGAATGGGATCACCCACCACCACGCGCACCGGCGTATCCACCCGCTTGCGGAATTCCTTGATCAAAAGCCCCATGCGCAGCGTCACATGCAGATGGCTGGCCAGTTGAAAGAGGCGGCTGGTGTGACCGTCGAAATAAACCGGCACCACAGCGGCTTGGCTTTTGGCGATCATCTTGGCGGTAAATCCACGCCAGCCGGGGTCCATCGGGCGCGAAAACGGCTTGGCCGCCGTGCTGACGGTGCCGCCCGGAAAGATGCCGATAGCCCCCCCCTGCCCCAGATAATCAAGCGCCGTCTTGCGGGTGGCGAGATTAAGCGCGACCGCTTCCTTGGTCTCATCGAAACTGATCGGCAGGATGACCTTGTTCAGATCCTCGGCCTTGCGGAAAATCTGATGCGCCAGAATGCGGAAATCGCCGCGCGTCTGGCTCAGGATATGGCCCATCATCAACCCGTCAAGAATGCCGTAAGGGTGATTTGCAATCAGCACCAAAGGCCCCTCTTTCGGGATATTCGACAGACTGCCCCCAACCACATCCAGCGTGAGCCCATAGCGCTCGACGATCACCTCCCAGAAATCGCGACCCTGCAAAACCTCGGTCTCATAGCCTGCCGCGCGCTTGATCAGTTCGATCCGCCCGGTCAGGTTTTCCATCGTGCGGATCAGCGCCCGCCCGCTCTTGGTCTGCGCAGAATAGGAATAAGAAATGTCACGGGCGATTTGGCGGTCTTGGCGCATAGGCGATCCTCGGCTGAGTCGCGTTTCATAGAGTTATGCGACAGACGTGACCAGATCACGTGACATTATCGTGACACCTATTCTGCAGCCTGTGCCATTTCCGTTCCGCCCGATCGGATGACCGCCAATAGCTCTGTGCGCCGGGTTGCGGCCTTGGCGGCGTTACCCTCCTTGACCGGGCCAAACCCCCGGATCGACAAGGGCAAAAGCGCCAGCGCTATGATCGCGTCCCGGGTCTGCGCCGTCAGCTTGGGCAGAGCCTCGGCCATATCAAGCTCGTATTGCACAATCAAAGCCCGCTCCATCCGCCGCTCTGCGGTGCGGCCAAAAGGATCAAGCGGCGTGCCGCGCAGCCCCTTGAGCCGCGCCAATACGCCAAAGGCCCGCAGGATGCCGGAACCGAATTCGCGCTTCTTCGGTCGCCCGTCGCTGCCCATCTTGGACAACATCGGCGGGGCAAGGTGGAATTTCAGCGTGAAATCGCCACCAAATTCGGCGCGCGCCTTTTGCGCCGTCTCCAGATGCAGCCGCGCCACCTCGTATTCGTCCTTATAGGCCAAAAGCTTGTGATAGCCTTGCGCCACCGCGTCCTTGACCCCCTCATCGGTGATCCCATCAAGCAGGCGCAGATACCGCCGCGCCAAACGCTTGCTTTGATAGGCGGTCAGATGCGCCACGCGATAATCGATCCGCTCTGCCAGCGTTTTTGGCTTGGCGACCACCTTGGGCGTCAACAGCTTTTCCACCTCCGCCGGATAGAGCGCCGCCCAACGGCCCACCTCAAACGCCCGCAGATTTGCATCCACCGCCGCCCCATTCAGGCGAATGGCCTCGGTGATGGCTTCATGGCTGAGCGGGATCAAACCCCGCTGCCACGCCGCGCCAAAGATCATCATGTTGGAATAGATCGAATCCCCCATCACGGCCTTGGCCAGATCCGAGGCGTCGAACATCTGCACCGCGTCACGCAACCGCGCCTCTAGCGCCAGACGCAACCGGTCGGCAGGCAGGGTGAATTCCGTGTTGCGGGTAAAATCACCGGTGATGATCTCGTGGCTGTTCACCACTGCCCCGGTGCGGCCCGCCCGCGTCAACCCCAGCGTCTTGGCCCCGGCAGAGACCACCAGATCGCCACCAATCAGCGCATCGCATTCGCCCGTCGCCACGCGAATGGCGCTGATATCACCGGGATTTTCGGCCAGCCGACAATGGATATGCACCGCCCCGCCCTTTTGCGCGAGACCGGCCATTTCCATCATGCCCGCCCCCTTGCCATCAATCTGCGCCGCCTGCGCCATCACCGCGCCGATGGTCACAACCCCGGTGCCACCCACCCCGGTGATGACCACGTTATAGGTGCCGTCAATCGCGGGCAGCGCGGGGGCTGGCATCTTGGGCAGGGTCACTTCGGCGGTGCTGTCTTTGCGGATCTTCGCGCCTTCCACCGTTACGAACGACGGGCAAAACCCCTTGAGGCAGGAAAAATCCTTGTTGCAGCTCGATTGATCAATCGCCCGCTTGCGGCCCAGTTCGGTTTCCACCGGCACAATCGAAACGCAATTCGATTGCACCCCGCAATCACCGCAGCCCTCGCAGACATCGGTATTGATGAACACGCGACGATCCGGATCAGGAAACTTGCCCCGCTTGCGGCGGCGGCGTTTTTCAGCGGCGCAGGTCTGAATATAAAGGATGACACTCACCCCCTCGATGTCCGCCAATCGCTCCTGCACCGCCATAAGATCAGATCGCTCTGAAAATTCAACGCCTTGCGGGAAAGACTTAAGGTCAACATCCTCTTTTTCGTCATAGACGACAGCCAGATGTTGCACCCCCATGGCGCGCAGTTCGGCGGCAATACGCGGGGCGTTCAACCCGCCTTCATTAGGTTGCCCGCCGGTCATCGCCACGGCATCGTTGTAAAGGATCTTATAGGTGATCGTCGTGCCCGCGGCCAAAGCCGCGCGAATGGCCTGCACGCCCGAATGGTTATAGGTGCCGTCGCCAAGGTTCTGGAACACATGTTTGCGCGTCGAAAACGGCGCCTCGCCGATCCAATTTGCCCCCTCGCCGCCCATATGGGTAAAGCCGGTCGTCTCGCGGTCCATCCACTGCACCATGTAGTGACAGCCGATCCCGGCATAAGCGCGCGCGCCTTCGGGCAACCGGGTCGAGGTGTTATGCGGGCAGCCCGAACAGAAATAGGGCAGACGGGTTGCAATCTCGGCCGCGTTGTCATTGCGCCGCGCCTCGCTCAGCGCCTCCAGCCCGGCCTTGATCCGGTCCGTGCCGCGCCCCTCTTCGATCAGGATACCGCCCAGCTTTTCCGCGATCCAAATGGGATCAAGCGCGCCGCGCGTCGGGAACAGCTCTTCGCGGTGCATGCCACCTGCGCCACCCTTGTACCAGCCATAGACGCGCCGCCCGCGCCGGTCGTCAAAAATCGCCTCTTTGATCTGCACCTCGATCAGCTTGCGCTTTTCCTCGACCACCACGATCAGGTCGAGCCCCTCGGCCCAGTCATGAAACCCCTGCATGTCGAGCGGAAAGACCTGCCCCACCTTGTAGGTCGTGATCCCCAAGCGTTCCGCCTCTGCCGCATCAACCCCCAAAAGATCGAGCGCATGCACCAGATCAAGCCAGTTCTTGCCCGCCGCGACAAAACCGATCTTGGCCCCCGCTTTGCCCAACATGCGCTTGTCCATGCCATTGGCACGCGAAAACGCCTCGGCGGCAAAGCGTTTGAAATCAATCATCCGCGTTTCTTGCGCATGCGGCGTGTCGATCAGGCGAATGTTCAGCCCGCCCTCTGGCATCGGCAAATCGGGCGTCACAAGCTGCACCCGGTCCGGTCGGCCATCCACAACCGATGTCGCCTCGACCGTATCCTTCATCGTCTTGAGACCCACCCAGACCCCGGCAAAGCGGCTGAGCGCATAGCCGTAAATGCCATAATCCAGAATCTCCTGCACCCCCGCCGGGCTGACCACGGGCATATAGGCATCAACCAGCGCCCATTCGCTTTGATGCAGCACGGTCGAGGATTCGCCGGTATGGTCGTCGCCCATCGCCATCAGAACGCCGCCATGCTTTGAGGTGCCCGCCATATTGGCGTGCCGCATCACATCGCCAGAGCGGTCCACCCCCGGCCCCTTGCCATACCAAAGGCCAAAAACACCGTCATATTTGCCTTCGCCACGCAATTCCGCCTGCTGCGATCCCCAGAGCGCAGTCGCCGCCAGATCTTCGTTCAGCCCTTCCTCGAACCGCACCTCAGCCGCGCGCAGCACCTTTTCTGCCCGCAGCATCTGTTGATCCACAGCCCCAAGCGGCGAACCGCGATAGCCTGTCACATAGCCTGCGGTGTTCAATCCCGCAGCCCGGTCGCGCGCTGCCTGCATCAGCATCAGCCGCACCAGCGCCTGCGTTCCGTTCAAAAGAACCGGCGATTTTTCCAGATCGAAACGGTCGTTCAGCGTCACCTTTTGCGTGGTCATAGCGTGCCTCCCTTGGTTGAGGGCCATGCCTCAATATAGGGCAATATTAGGTCACAAATTATGACCTACCAAGTAGATTTTTGTGAAAATGTCGCAGCTGTCCTATAAGTGATGGATGATTATCTGCTATTACGTTATCGGTGCCAGTTTCCTAAGAAAGTGAAAGTTATGGATTGGGACAAGCTCAGAATCTTTCATGCCGTTGCAGACGCGGGCAGTCTCACCCATGCCGGAGAGCAGCTACACCTGTCGCAATCCGCCGTCAGTCGGCAGGTGCGCGCCCTTGAGGAATCGCTCAACGCTACGCTGTTTCACCGTCATGCACGCGGACTGATTCTCACGGAACAAGGCGAATTGCTGTTCGATGCGACCCGCGCGATGATGAAACGCTTGGACGCCGCCACCGCCCGCATTCGTGACAGCGAAGAAGAAGTGTTCGGTGATCTGCGCGTCACCACCACCACCGGTTTCGGCACGCTTTGGCTGGCCCCGCGCCTGCCCAAACTCTACGAAAAATATCCCGACCTCAAGATTGACCTCATGCTTGAAGAACGCGTGCTCGACCTGCCAATGCGTGAGGCCGATGTTGCCATTCGCATGAAAGAACCGTCTCAGGCCGACCTCATCCGCAAGCGGTTGATGAGCGTGCATATGTGCCTCTATGCAACGCAATCGTATCTTGACGCCCATGGTGAACCTTCCTCGCTAGAAGACATGAGCGCGCATCGCCTGATCTGCCAAAACCCACGTTCGGCGCAGGTGGGCGCGGGCGCGATGCTGGTCAACGAGCTGATGACCAACGACATCTCGTCTTTGCTGACGGTCAACAACTACTTTGGGGTGTTGCAGGGTGTGCTGAATGATCTCGGCATCGGCGTTTTGCCCGATTACCTGATCCGCGATTTTCCGCAGCTTGTCCGCGTCCTGCCAGAGGTCCAATCCGTCGAAGTGCCGGTATTTCTCGCCTATCCAGAAGAGCTGCGCCATTCCAAGCGGATCGCCGCCTTTCGGGATTTCGTGCAAGACGAAATCATCTCCTACCGCAAAACGGTTAAGGAACAGGCAGTTAGCTAAGGTTTCAAGCAGGCTTGGTTTAAGCCATGCGCAAACCGCATAGCGGGCATGCTGCACCTGCGGCAAATTTCATCTTGATTGGACAGAACTGCACCCTTATTTGCCAATCGTGACGGTGATAGCCGCAAGGCAGTCACCCTCATACCTCCCTGTTGGACTTCGGCCGAGCTTAGTGCTCGGCCTTTTTTTTCGCGCTGCCGGATTTTCGGGCAGACCGCTCAGATCCAGCCCGCTCAGATCACCGGCAGGTTGGGCGGTGCAAACCGGGAAAGCCGCTGCGCCCGTCCCTCGCGGATCACGATGTTTTCCTCATGCACCATGATCATCCCCGGCGCGACCTCTACCCCCGGCTCTAGCGTGATCACCATGCCGGGCCTCAGCACCGTGTGATCCTTGGCCGTAAGCGACAGGCCTTCGGTCAATTGCATCCCCAAACCATGGCCCAATCGCCCCGAGCGTTCATCCGCCCCGGTGATCCGCGCCATCGCCTGCCAGACGTCAAAGGCGGTCGCGCCTGCGCGCGCCGCCTCTTCCCCGGCCTCTGTCGCCTCGATCAACCGCGCATGCGCCGCACTTTGCTCTGCCGTGGCATGGCCAATGGCAAAGTTGCGATCATAGTCGCAAAAATAGCCATCCCAGACCGCGCCCGTATCCAGCATCAGCACATCGCCCGCCGCCAGATGTGTCTCTCCGGCGGGCGAAATCACATCCGCATAGCCCATCGGGCCCGCGCCTCCGGCAATATAGGGCACCCAATCTGCGCCTTTTTCCAGCAAGAGCCGCTGAAAATCGCGAAACACCGCGCTTAATGGCACGCCCGGTTGCGCAATCTCCCCCACCCGGTCAAAGGCCCGCCCCGCAATATCGCAAATATGCGCGATCTTGACGATTTCGGCCTCGGATTTGATGGCCCGCAGCCCCGCAACAATCCCGGCCTCGTCACGAAACACCAACCCGCTCGCGCGCTTGACCCGCTCAAACTCCGCCAAAGGCATGCGCAAGTGGCTCTCAGGGCCAGAGGGCACCCCCACCGGCCCGCCAATCTCGCGCAGCGTCTCGGCCAAGAGCGATACGCCATCATCTTCGGGGTCCGGGGCCGCCCATGTGCGAATATCGCGCACCCATGTCCGCCCCATCAGGGCCGCGCCAATCGTAGGGATAACCGCCACCGGATCACCCGACGCAGGCAGGATTAGAAACCAAGGGCGGCTTGGGCTTTCCCAGAACCGGGTCAGATAGCCGGTGAAATACCGGATTTCCGGCTCGGTTGTCAGCAAAAGCGCGCCCAGCCCTATCTCGGCCATGCCTGCTTGCGCCGCGCGCAGCCGCGCCTTGAACTCTGCCGGCGCGAACCCGCGCCTCACGCCTCTGGACCTTCGCTGAGAATACAAAGCACCCGCGCGCCCGCACCAAGCGCCAGCCCCGCAATCGCCGCCACTCCAGCCGCCCCCGAAGGCGTCGTCGCCAGCCCCTGTGCCGCCAACCCCTCAAGCACCCCCTCGGCCTCGTCATCCGTGATCGTCACGAACGCATCCGCATCCCGCGCCAATCCCTTGAGCGCGATCAGTGATGGCACCTTGCAATCAAGCCGCCCCATGTTGGACACCGGCCCGCTTGTCTCTAGGGCGCGTCCCGCGCGAATGCTCTCGTAAAGGGCTGGCGCGCGGTCAGGTTCCACCACGATGATCCGGGGCGCATCGCCCCAGACCTGCCGAAACCATGCCGCGCAAGCCCCCGCCAGCCCGCCTACCCCCGCCTGCAACAGAATATGCGTAGGCACTTCCGGCATCTGGCGCGCGGCCTCGTCAGCCATGGCCAGATATCCCTCCATCAACCGATGCGGCAAATCAAGATAGCCGGGCCAGGAACTGTCCGACAATAGCGTCCAGTCGTTGTCCATCGCCGCGCGCCCCGCCGCGACCATACTGGCCTCGTACTCTTGCCCCTCGCGCACCACCTCGGCGCCCTTGGCACGCAGTCGCGCGGCAAACCCCTCGGGCACGGTTTCCGCCAGATAGATCACCGCCCGCGCCCCGAATAGCCGCGCCCCTGCCGCAACCGACATGCCGTGATTGCCCGCACTCGCCGTCACATAGGTGCGCCCCGCCAGTGCGTGGCTCATATCCTCGGCCCCGGTTTCTGCCGCCTCATGGGCAATCACATAGGCCGCCCCCAGCGCCTTGAAACTGCCCAGCCCCATGCGCCCACGCTCATCCTTGGCCCAGACCTTTGGCGCAAATCCCGTTACAGGCACCAGCGGCGTTTCCGCCGCTGCCGGGCACCGCCCCAAAAGTGCTTGCCCCGCGCCCACATCCACGCTTGGCCATGGTGCGCCGGTCAGAACCGTCTCAGGCAATCCCTCACCGCGCCACGGATTGTCGATTTCTTGCATGTCGTCCCCTGTCCCTCATGAAAATGGCGGGTCCCGAGACCCGCCATTTCAAACCTCACCGCAGTCTAACAGCGCTCAGTGCGCCGCCGCAACCGCCCGCCGCGTCATCACACCAACCAGATGCGCGCGGTATGCCCCCGACCCATGCAGGTCCGAGATCATACCATCCCCCGACAGGGTCAGCCCCTCCAACGCCTCGGGCGAAAAATTGCCCGACAGCGCCGCCTCGGCCTCGGCCCAGCGGAACACACCTTCTTCCGACGCGCCCGTCACGGCGACACGCACACCCCCGGCGTATTTGGCAACAAACACCCCCACGAGCGCAAAGCGCGAGGCCGGTTGCTCGAACTTTTGATAGCTGGCCTTTTCCGGCACAGGAAAGCGCACTTCGGTGATGATCTCGCCATCCTCAAGGGCCGTGGTGAACATGCCTTGAAAATAGTCATCCGCCGCAATGGTCCGGTTGGAGGTGATCACCGTCGCCCCCGACCCGAGCACCGCCGCCGGATAACAGGCAGAGGGGTCGTTATTGGCAAGGCTCCCGCCGATGGTCCCGCGATTGCGCACCGCCGGATCACCGATATGCCCCGCCAGCCCCGCCAGCGCCGGATAGGCCCCGGCCCCGGCTGCCACTTCGGCATGGGTGGTGCCCCCACCGATGCAAAGCGCGCCATCATCAGCGGTGCAAATCCCCTGCATCTCTTTGATCGCCGACAGGCACACCAGCTTGGCAGGTGCCGCCAGCCGTTGCTTCAGCGTCGGGATCAGGGTTTGCCCCCCACCCAGCGCCTGTGCCTCTTCTGTGCCCAGCGCCGCAATGGCATCAGCGATGGTAGCGGGACGTTCGATATCGAATGCATACATGATCGCTCTCCTTACCCTTGCATCGCTTGCCAGACGCGCGACGGCGACAGCGGCATATCAATATGGGTGATGTTCCGCCCCGACCGTTGCAGCGCATCAATCACCGCATTGACCACCGCAGGCGGGCTGCCAATCGCCCCGGCCTCGCCACAGCCCTTCACACCCAAGGGGTTGTGCGTGCAGGGCGTCTGACAGGAATGATCCACCTGATAGAACGGCACATCATCGGCGCGCGGCATGGCATAATCCATGTAGCTGCCCGTCTGAAGTTGACCGTTCTCGTCATAGACGCAGGATTCCAGCAAGGCCTGACCAATCCCTTGACCAATGCCGCCATGCACCTGCCCCGACACGATCATCGGATTGATGATATTGCCAAAATCGTCCGCGGCGGCAAAGCGCTCGATCGTGACTTTCCCTGTGTCCGGGTCCACCTCAACCTCACAGGCATAGGCCCCCGAGGGATAGGTGAAATTCGACGGATCATAAAACGCCGTCTCTTCCAAACCTGGCTCGATATCCGCCAGCGGATAGTTATGCGGCACATAAGCGGCGAGGGTCACATCGCCCCAGGCCACCGATTTATCCGTGCCCGCAACACTGAACTTGCCATCTTTCAGCTCGATATCGGCCTCCGAGGCCTCCATCAGATGCGCCGCGATCTTCTTGGCCTTGTTGATGATCTTTTCGGTCGCACGCACCATCGCCGAGCCACCAACCGCGATGGACCGCGACCCGTAAGTGCCCATGCCCATCGGCGTATTGGCGGTGTCGCCATGCACGATCTCGACCATATTGGCGTCAATGCCGATCATCTCGGCCACCACCTGCGCGAAAGAGGTCTCGTGCCCCTGCCCGTGGCTATGGCTGCCGGTCATCACCACCAGACCGCCGGTGGCATTCACCCGCACCGTCGCACTCTCGTAAAGACCCGCACGCGCGCCCAATTGCCCGACAAGGTTCGAGGGCGCGATGCCGCAGGCCTCGATATAGCAATTGATGCCCAGACCGCGCAGCTTGCCCTTGGCGGCACTTGCCTCACGCCGCGCCTCGAAACCACCGAAATCCGCGATCTCTTCCAGCTTGTCCATCGTGGCATGGTAATCGCCGGTGTCATATTCCACCGCCACGGGCGTGGCATAGGGGAACTGGGTGATAAAGTTCTGACGACGCAGCGCGATGGGATCAACCCCCAATTCCCGCGCCGCCTTGTCGATCACCCGCTCCAATTGATAGGTCGCCTCGGGGCGGCCCGCGCCACGATAGGCATCCACCGGCACCGTGTTGGTGAACACCGCCTTGACGTTCACATAGATCAACGGCGTGCGGTAATTCCCCGCCATCAGCGTGCCATGCAGCCAGGTGGGCACCGAGGGCGCAAAGGTGCTCAGATACGCCCCCATATTCGCATAAGTATCGGTGCGAACAGCGGTAAAGTTGTTCTCGGCATCCAGCGCCAATTCGATCTTGGTCACGTGATCGCGCCCATGGGCATCGGTCATGAAGGCCTCGGACCGCGAACTGGTCCATTTCACCGGTCGGTTGAGCGCCTTGGCCGCAAAGGTGCAAAACGCCTCTTCCGCATAGTGAAAGATCTTGGATCCGAATCCACCACCCACATCAGGCGCCACCACGCGCAGCTTGTGCTCGGGGATGCCCAGCACAAAGGCCCCCATCAGCAAACGGATCACATGCGGATTCTGACTGGTGGTGTAAAGCGTCGAATCGCCCGTTGAGCGGTTGAAATCGCCCACCGCCACACGCGGTTCCATCGGATTGGCCACCAGCCGGTTGTTGATCAGTTCCAGCGTGGTCACATGCGCCGCCTTGGCAAAGGCCTCATCCACCGCGCCTTTGTTCTCTTCGACAAACCCCCAGTCATAGCAGAGGTTGTTCTTCAACTCGTCATGCACCAGCGGCGCGCCCGCCTCCAGCGCCTTCTTCATGTCCACAACCGCCGGCAATTCCTCGATGTCGAGTTCAATCGCCTCGGCGGCATCGCGCGCCTGCGCATAGGTCTCGGCCACCACGGCGGCAATCGGATCGCCGACATGGCGCACCTTGCCGCGCGCCAGCACCGGATGCCCCGGCTCTTGCATGACCTCGCCAAACCGGTCGGTGACCTGCCAGCCACAGGGCAGCCCGCCCACGCCTTCGAAATCCGCGCCGGTGAAAATCCGCAACACCCCCGGCATGCTCTCTGCCGTGCGCGTGTCGACCTTGTTCAGCCGCCCATGCGCCACATCCGAGCGCAGGAAATGCACATAGGCCTGACCCCGCAGATTGATGTCATCGGTGTAATTGCCATTCCCGGTCAGAAACCGGATATCCTCGCGCCGCTTGGTGCTGGCGCCAATGCCGCCGTCTTTTGGCATGACATTCTCCTCCCTGAATGATGCGGGGTTTCCCCCATCAAACCCGCAGCGCTTTCATCATTCCCCCAATACTCCGAGGGTGCGCCGCAGGCGCGGGGGCAGCGCCCCCTAATACGCCTTATTCCGCAGCGATCCGGCTCACGTCCTGACCACTGGCCGCCAAAATCGCCTTGACGATATTGTGATAGCCCGTGCAGCGGCAAAGATTGCCCTCGAGGTAATCGCGCACCTCAGACTCACTTGGTGTCGGGTTCTCTGCCAAGAGCGCCGCCGCCGACATCACCATACCGGGCGTGCAGAACCCGCATTGCAAGCCGTGATGATCCTGAAACGCCTGCTGAATCGGATGCAGCGTGCCATCCGGCTCGGCCATGCCTTCGATGGTCTTGATCTCGGCACCTTCGGCCTCGGCGGCAAACATCGTGCAGGATTTCACGGCTTTGCCATCCACATGCACCACGCAGGCGCCACATTGGCTGGTGTCACAGCCCACATGCGTGCCTGTCAGGCCAAGGGTCTCTCTCAGAAATTCGACAAGAAGCGTGCGGCCCTCGATCTGGCCCGACGCTGGCTTGCCATTCACGGTCATTTTGACCTCAGGCATTGGCTCCTCCCGGTTTGAATTGTCCGTCTCCTCATGAGACCTTAGTAGGAAAGGCCCCGCTGTCCAGTGCGACTAAAGCATGCCTCTTGCCCCTTGAGAACCCGGTTTCTTACCCCTCAGCCACGCCCGCCCCGGCGCGGCTGGGGCCGGGTGGGAATTTCCTTGAGCAAGCCGCCGACGCCCATCGCCGCAATCTCTGCCGCTCCGCAGGGCAGACCGCAGGCCACCCGCGCCAAAACCCAATCAGCGCCGTGCAGCACCGGGCTGCGCGCCGATCCGGGCAGGCCAATAACAGGCCGCGCCCCCAAGCGCCCCAGAAAAAGCAGATTGCCGGGGTCCACCGGCATGCCAAACCGCTCCACCTCTCCGCCCGCAGCGCGCAGCGCCTGCGGGGCGGTGTCAAACGGGTCCGACGTGGCCGAAGCGGTCAGAATCAGCACGATCTCGCCCTTGGCGCGGGTGATCGCCGCCGCCAGCGCCGCCTCGTCATGCGGGCAGATCAGCGTGTCCACCATCTCCATGCCCAGCCCGGTGACACGCGCCGCAATCGCATCGCGCCCCTTGTCCCCCGGCCCGCCGGGGACATCTGTAATGATCAGGCTTGCCGTGCGATACTGTGCCACCGCCAGCCGCACCGCGCCCCGCGCCGCCTCGGCCGCGCGTTCCAGCGCCGCCCTTGGCACGCCGTAGGCGATGATCTTGACCGTCGCGATCATACCGCCTTCGTGGATCTGATGATGCGGCACCACGGTGGCCACGGTGATCATCGGATCAACCGCATTGGCGGCATGGATCGCCGCCACATCAAGACAGACCACACCGGGCCGCCCCGCAATCAGATTGACCCGGCCTGTAAAGGGCGCGCTGCACGTCATCGCCTCGGCCCCCTCAGCCAAAGCCGCCGCCAATGCCGCCGCCGCGTCATTTTCATGCATGTCCTCGGGGTCCAGCATTGCTACTGTGACCGCCCGATACCCCGCCGCGCGCAACGCCGCGATCTGATCGGCGTCAAGCACAGCCCCTTTGCGCAACCGCCCCGTCCCCACCTGTTCGGAATGCGCAAGAATCGCCCCTTCGGCCCGGTCCAGCGGCACGGGGCCAAATTTCATGCGCCTTTCCTCAACACGCGCGTCATTTCGGCAAGGATGCTCACCGCGATTTCCGATGGGCCCGCCGCCCCGATATCCAGACCGATGGGGCCATGAATGCGCGCAATCTCCGCCTCTGAAAATCCCGCCTCCTGCAACCGCGCCACCCGCTTGGCATGGGTGCGGGTCGATCCCAGCGCGCCGATGTAAAACACCTCCGAACGCAGCGCCTCGACCAGCGCCGGATCATCCAGCTTGGGATCATGCGTCAACAGCACCAGCGCGCTGCGCGCATCCAGACCAAAGGCGCGCACCCCCTCATCGGGCCAGTCCTGCACCACCGTCTCGCCCGGAAACCGCGTCTGAGACCCAAAACTCTCGCGCGGATCAATCAGCAGCGGATCATAGCCCGCAATCCGCGCCATCGGCACCAGCGCTTGGGCAATATGCACCGCCCCGACGATGATCAGGCGCAGGGGCGGGTTGTGAATGGCCACGAAGGTTGCGCCATCCTCCTCAAAGCCAGAGCGGTCCATGCGAAACCGCGCGTCATGCCCCTCGCGCTCCAGCCGCCGCCCATCGGGCCCGGTGACATAGGCCACCGGCACGCGGGCATCCCGCGCCAGAACCAGATCGCTCAGCAGCGCCTCGGGCATCACCGATCCGATGGGCTCCACCAACACCCGGATGGTGCCGCCACAGGCCAGCCCCACGGCAAAGGCATCGCCATCCGATACGCCATAGTCCAAGAGCACCGGCTTGCCCGTCTCGATGGCCTCCACCGCCTCGAGCACAACCGCCCCCTCGACACAGCCCCCCGAAACCGACCCGGCAATCTCGCCCGCGCCAGAAATCGCCAATTGGCTGCCCACCCGGCGCGGCGCGCTGCCCCAGGCCTCGACCACCGTGGCCAAGGCCGCCCCCTTGCCCGCCCGATGCCAGGCAAGGGCTGTCTCCGGGATATCGTCAAAACGGTCCATCTTGCTCATCTCCCTTGCATCGCCGCCATCAGCCGTGCCTTTTCCCCACTGTCGTCGCGGCGCGAAATGGCCTCGGCCAGTTCCTCCAACGTGGCGATGGAATGGCCCGCCCGGAACGCATCGACATGCGGCAACATTGCCTTGATCCCTTGGGCCTTGGGCGCGAACCCCTCCCAGCGCAGCAGCGGATTGAGCCAGATAAGCCGCCGCGCCGAGAGATGCAGCCGCTCCATCTCGTGGCTCAGCGCCTCGGGCGCGTCGCGATCCAACCCATCGGTGATCAAAAGCACCACCGCGCCTTGCCCCATCACCCGCCGCGACCAATCGCGATTGAACGCATGCAGACAGGCCCCAATCCGGGTTCCGCCCTCCCAATCCTGCGCCTGTTTTCCAGCGGCAGCAAGGGCCGCATCCACATCCCGCGTTGCCAGTTGCCGGGTGATATTGGTCAACCGCGTGCCAAAGGTAAAGGCATGCACCCGCGCCCAGCCCGCCCCCTTGGTATTGGCGACAGCATGAAGAAAATGCAAAACCATCCGGCTGTATTGGCTCATGGAACCTGAAATATCGCAAAGCACCACAAGATTGGGCCAGCGCTCGCGCGGCTTTTGCCAATGCAAGCGGCGCAATTCTCCGCCATGGCGCAGCCCCGCACGCAGCGTGCGCCGCGCATCCAGCCGCGCGCCGCTCTGCGCCGCCATACCCCGCCGCGAGGCAAAGGGCTTCACCGGCAGTGTAAGCCGCGCCAACATGCGCTTGGCCTGCGCCATTTCCGCCGTGCTCATCTGTTCGAAATCAAGCCGCCGCAACCGTTCCTCGCCCGACATCGTGGCCGTGGCGTCGATCTCGATCTTGACCTCGTCGTCGTCGCGCTCGTCGATTTGGGGGGCATCCCGCATCACCCCATCCAACAGCGCCTCTGCCGCGCGCTTTTCGGCCGCCTGCGCGCTACGGTCCTCCTGCACGCCGCGAATGGCGGGCAGCATCATCGCCATCATATGTTCCACATAGCGCGGATCACGCCAGTAGAGGCGAAAAATCTGCGCAAAAACAAGCAGATGCTCGGGTCGCGTCACCAGACAGGCGCGCAGCGTGTAAAAGAAATCAATCCGGCTGGAAAAGCCCGCCATCGCCACCGCCCGGATTGCGTCAATCACCCGCCCGGGGCCAACCGGCACCCCCGCCGCCCGCAAGGCCCGCGCGAAATGCGTGATGTTATGCGTGAGTTTCGGGTCGTCCGGCAGGTCAAGCGGCGCATAGTCGGTCATGGCGCGACGTGGGGGCGCTGCCCCCACACCCCCGAGGTATTTTGAGCCAGCTGAAACATCACGTCGGCTCCAACCCCGCCCGCACTTCATCCAGCAGGCGCTTGGCCTCGGAGCCCTGCAATTTTGCGATATCGTCCTGATATTTCAAAATCGCGCCCAGCGTATCGGCGATCACCTCGGGGCTTAAGCTGATCACATCCAGCGCTAGCAGGCATTTGGCCCAGTCAATCGTTTCCGCCACACCCGGCTTCTTGAACAGGTCCTCGGTGCGCAACCGCTGCACAAAGGCCACGATCTCGCGGCTCAGAACCTCTGCGGCCTCGGGCGCGCGGGCCTGCAAAATCTCGATCTCGCGATCAAAGGTCGGATAGTCGACCCAGTGGTACAGACAGCGCCGCTTGAGCGCATCATGCACCTCGCGGGTCCGGTTGGACGTCAGGATAACAATCGGCGGCTCCGGCGCATGGATCGTGCCAAGCTCTGGAATCGTCACCTGAAAATCACTGAGCGCTTCCAGCAAAAATGCCTCGAACGGCTCATCTGTGCGGTCTATTTCATCAATCAGCAACACCGGCGCGCCACCCGGTTGTGGGCGCATCGCCTGCAAGAGCGGACGCTCGATCAGGAACTCTTGCGTGAAAAGCTCGTCCTTCAGATGGCTGCGGTCCACGCCCCCCGATGCCTCGGCGGCGCGGATGGCGATCATCTGCCCGGTGAAATTCCACTCATAAACCGCGCTTGCCGCGTCCAACCCCTCGTAGCATTGCAACCGGATCAATCGCCGCCCCAACGCCCGTGCCAGCGCCTTGGCGATCTCGGTCTTGCCGGTGCCGGCCTCCCCTTCCAGAAAGAGCGGGCGACCGAGCGTCAGCGCCAGATAGGTCACCGTGCCCAAGGCCCGGCCACAGACATAATCCTGCCCGGCCAAAAGACTTTGCACCGCGTCAATGGATGTGGGTTTTTGCACGTTGTCGCCTCCCGTCGCCCTCGCTTGCACCAGAACTGCATCGCAACCCCCGGCGGGTCAAGGGCGGCTATGGTAGGGCCTGGATGCCCCGCCCCCGGAATACCCATGGTTTCTCCAAAGTTTTGCCTGATTTCACCGGCATGATCCGTCTCAACAGGCCCGCATTCGAACGGTGCCGCTACGACCGAGGACAAGAGCGACCATGCAGGACAATGCCGACATCTTTGACGCCGACCTCTCCGGTCTGGATTGGGCCGCCTGGTGCGAGCGCGCCAACGAGCTTGCGGGTGAGGATGGCTATGCCGAACGTCTGGGCGAGAAACACGCCGCCGTGCTGATCGAACGCAAGCCCACGCTGCTTGTGTCTTTCGAGGCGTTTCATCGCCTGCCCACGCTCTCGCCGCAGGCGCAGCCGCTGGGCTGGGCCCTGACCAAGGCGTTGGGCTGGTCGCATCTCTGCCTCATCAGCGAGCGCGACACATGGTTTCGCGACAAGCGGGTCTATGGGTATTTCGACCGGCTGATCGACGATGGCTTCTTTGACGATTTCGAACAGGTAATCTTTTACGGTGCAGGCCCCTGCGGCTATGCGGCGGCGGCCTTTTCGGTCGCGGCCCCCGGCGCCAAGGTCGTCATGCTCAGCCCCCAAGCCACGCTCGATCCGCGCGTCGCCGAATGGGACGACCGATTCCTGCGCATGCGGCGGGTCTCGTTCTGCGACCGCTACGGCTATGCTCCTGACATGCTGGATGCCGCGGCCTCTGCCGTGTTGATCTACGATCCCGAGGTCGAGCTGGACGCCATGCATGCCGCCCTCTTCACCCGCTCCAATGTGATGAAATTCCGCACCCGTTATCTGGGGTATCAGATCGAACCGGCGCTGCTGCGCATGGGCGTGCTGTTCCGCCTGCTGGCCCAAGTCAGCGCCAACCGCCTGACGCGGCTCAGCCTTGCGCAGCTCTACCGCAAACGGCGCGAGGATACGCCCTATCTCGCCAATGTGCTGCAACGGCTCATGGCGGACGAACGCGATGCCCTGACCGTCCTGCATTGCCGCAACGCCATTGGCCGCGGCGTCGGCGGCCCGCGCTTCCGGCGCGCGCTCAAGCATGTGCAGACCAAAGGCCAGCAGACAGACCAATCAGACGACTAACACCCTCTGATCCGCCTCTGGTCTTGGCCCGCGCGATTGTGTATGCGCAAGCGCATGAGCCAGATCCTGACCCTCCGCCGCCCTGACGATTGGCACCTGCATCTGCGCGATGGCGCGATGCTGCGCGCCGTCCTGCCTGAAACCACGCGCCATTTCGCCCGCGCCATCGTGATGCCCAATCTGGTGCCGCCAGTGGTCACGGCGCAGGATGCCGCCGCCTACCGCGCGCGGATCATGGCCGCGATGCCCGAGGGCGCGGAGTTCACCCCGCTGATGACCCTTTACCTCACCGAAAACACCGACCCCGAGGATGTGGCCGCCGCCCATGCCAGCGGGCTTGTGACGGCGGTCAAACTTTACCCCGCCGGTGCCACCACCAATTCCGCAAGCGGTGTACGCGATTTTGACAAAGTGCGCGCCGTGCTCGAGAAAATGGCCGAAATCGGCCTGCCGCTCTGCGTGCATGGCGAGGTGACCGACCCCAGCGTTGACATCTTTGACCGTGAGGCGGTCTTTATCGACCGTGTGCTCGATCCTGTGCGCCGTGCCACCCCCGGTTTGCGCGTGGTGATGGAACATATCACCACCGCCAATGGCGTGGACTATGTGCGCGCCCATGACCGCGATCTTGGGGCCACGATCACCACCCATCACCTTGTGATCAACCGCAACCATATCCTCGTGGGCGGGATCAAGCCGCATTACTACTGCCTGCCCGTGGCCAAGCGCGAAGAGCACCGCCTAGCCCTGCGCGCCGCCGCGACCTCTGGCGATGCGCGCTTTTTCCTGGGCACCGACAGCGCGCCGCATATCGACCCGCTCAAGGAAAGCGCCTGTGGCTGCGCGGGCTGTTTCACCGCCACCAACACGATGTCCATCCTTGCGCATGTGTTCGAAGAAGAGGGCGCGCTTGCGCAGCTTGAGGCCTTCACATCGCTCAACGGCCCTGCCTTCTATGGCCTGCCCGCCAATGAGACCACGCTGACCCTGACCAAAGGCGATCCGGTCACATACCCCCAAAAGATCGATACCGCCGACGGGCCCGTCACCGTCTTTGACCCCGGATTCCCGCTCGACTGGCACGCCACTTAAGGGGCGGGGGGCTGAGGCTTGCTGGCGCGGCGCTCCGGGGCCTCGGCACCGCCCCCTCCCAAGGCCAGCAACGATTTCTTAACCCTGCCATGGTTCTCTGAAGCCATGTCCAATTACATCCGCCCCCAGATTGCCGGGGCCTGCGTCTTTTTCACCGTGACGCTCGCCAACCGACACTCACAGCTGCTCACCCGCGAAATCGCAGCTTTGCGCGCGGCGGTCCGGCGCACCAAAGCCGAACGGCCCTTCGCCATTGACGCTTGGGTTGTGCTGCCCGACCATATGCACTGTGTCTGGACCCTGCCGGACGGTGATAGGGATTTCTCGACCCGCTGGAGCGTGATCAAAGCCCGGTTCTCGCGCGCCATGCCCCCCACACCGCGCCGCCCCAGCCACGCAGCCCGGCGCGAACATGGCATCTGGCAGCGGCGGTTCTGGGAACATCATCTCCGCAGCGAAGCGGACAAAACCGCCGCAATCCGCTATTGCTGGATCAACCCGGTCAAACATGGCTTGGCCGCGCATCCCGAGGCTTGGCCCTATTCCTCGATCCACCGCGACGGCCCCGCCGATTGGCCATGACCCGCGCCTTTATGCGCTCCACCGCACTCGCCCCGTAGGGTGCGCATTCATTGCGCACCAATGGCACCGGCGCAAACCCCCGACCCCGCGCATGTGGTCCCTCTGGCGGAACGGTGCGCAATGAATATGGACCATTCCAAGCTACGGCTTGCTACGTGCTTTTGCAATTTCTCATCGAGTGTTGGGAATGACCTCTGGCAACTATTGCCAAGATACGCTGTGCGGATAATACGATCTCACCTATTTCAAAGCGTGTTCGCCGTTCACTAATATATCGGCTCATCACAAAATCTGGCAATTTGTCTAGTCTTTCTTTCATTTCCGGCACATTGAACCGACCATCGGATTCAAGGTACGGCAATGCTTTTTCAAGCCTATGACCAATCGAATTCTTTATAAATTCCCTGTTTTGTCCGAGCATTAATAGCGCTGACTTCATCGCTAACTCAGCGCATAAAAGTGCCGACTGAATTGCGCCCCTAAAATCATATGCTCCTATCGCGGTAGCCGCAGCGGCCTGATTGTGCAGAGCTGACAATTGGTAATACTCGCCAGCTTCGCCTTGAGGCTTGGAATACTTATCAAAAGGCATCAGACAACCTCCAATGTCGAAAACGTCCACGGCGGCATCTATAAATTTTTCCTCCTCTAATCTATTCTTACTCAAGCGTGCTCGTTGGTGTTCTGTGATGTCGGTTGCATCAAAAAGATCAAACCTAGCTGTTCCAAAAATTAACGGAACCTTTACACGAAAGAACATGTCCATGTGACATGTAAGACCGGAGTAAACACCATAGGAGATATCAGATTTCCGATATAACCCCTGATGTAGCGCTAAGATCCGTTTCATAAAAGGTGACTGACCTGGACCCAAGACAACCTGAACACCTAATTCACGACAAACTCGAATTGTTACTTGTAAGCCGCGAGAGTGAGGGGGCGTTCCTTTTAGGAAGCACTCACGATCAATGCGGTCAATTAAGAGCAACAATTCAGCATCTGAAATTGCCGGTGCATCACCCACCAATAACCCCCTCAAACTCCCGCCATTCCCCCTTGCTCATGCCCGAGGTCTCTTGCGTCACGACCTCGCCTTTCAGCATCCGCCGCACGCACTCCAGCGCGGGGGCAGACAAATTCGCGCCCCCCATGCGGTAATCCTCGAACGCCTTATAGGCATAGGGCACCCAATCTGCCACAAGGCGGCAAATCTCCTCGGCATAGACCCGGATTTCATATTGCGCATGGGCATCCGCCCGCAGGCGCAGGAAATGCAAAAGGTTGTGCAGATCCACCTTCCAATACCATTGCGTATAGATATTGGCGGGCAGGTTCATCCGCGCCAATTCCCGCGCCAGCCCCTGCTGGCCCTCCTGCGAAATCATGCCCTCGTAATGGTCATAGCAGCGCATCGCGTCCTCGGTCAGGATGCGCAACACGCGCTGCGCCTCCTCGCCCTCAAGCGCTGCCCCCCGCCCCTGATTGTTGGTGGTCGATTGCGCCGCCAGCATATCGGGCGCGGGGATGTAGAACTCGCGATCCAATATCGAATAGCGCGCGGAATACTCATTCACATTGGCGGTGCGATGCCGGATCCACTGCCGCGCCACGAATACCGGCAGTTTCACATGCAGCTTCAATTCGCACATCTCGAACGGCGTCGAATGCCAGTGCCGCATGAGATAGCGAATGAGCCCCTCATCATTCTGCACATGTTTGGTGCCCGCGCCATAACTCACGCGCGCCGCCTGCACGATGGCGGCATCATCACCCATATAGTCGATCACTCGGACAAAGCCGTGATCAAGCACCGGATAGGCGGTGTAGAGATGCTGTTCCATCCCCGCCGCCGTGGCGCGCAGGGTGCTATGGCTCTGAGCGCGCTGCGCGTCGATTTCGGCCTTTTGGTCAGGAGAGAGGGGCATGGCGAGGCCTTTCATCACAAGAACGAGTCGGAGATCACTATATCTTGGGGATACCCCCCACGCAAAGCCCATATCGGGTGTTTGCCCATGCGCCACAGCACAGCAGTTTTTGCAATCCGCAGATGTATCGGGAATTGACTTTTAAATGCAATGGCCTGAGGCTGACCGCAAAACAAACAATAAACATATATTGAGGGCAGTCTCATCATGAAATACATCGTGGCAGGCCTGATGGCCGCTGCCCTGTTGGGCGGCTGTGGGGGTGGCGGATCGTCCAACCCGTTCGACGGTCGAGGCGAAGACGACGACACCACCACACCGCCCCCTGCGGGCAGCAGCGTGCCGGCCGAAATCGCACAGGATGTAACCGGGGTCGCATTCGATCCCGTGACCCAGACACTGACCGTCGAAGGGCTTTCTTTTGACGGCACGACTGACCCGGTTACCTATAACCGCGCCGCAGCGCTCGACGTGCCGGGCTATCAAGCCTACACAATCCAGCAAGACGGCGCATCCCGCCACAGCACCGCCTTTGCCGCCCAAAGCCAGACCTCGGGTGCCGTGACTGCCGGGGTTGCCGCCACCGGCGGGCCGCGCAACCGCTTCTTTACTGGGGCCTTCTTTGAGAGAACCGGCAGTTACACCCAGCCGACAAGTGGCGAGGTGGTCTATACTGGCCGCTATGTTGGCATAACCAACCTTGACTCCCAAGGGGGCGACTTGCTGCCACCCCCCGCCGGACTTGCCCCGGAACTGATCCCCACCCAGGCCGCATCGACCCAAGGCGATGTGGTGCTGCGCGCGAATTTCGGGGATCGCCAGATCGAGGGCAATATCATCAACCGGCGCCTCTCCGAAACACCGGGTGGCGTCGTGATTGATTTGCCGTCGCTCGTTCTGATCAACGCAGAGATCACCGAGGGCGGCACGTTCAGTGGAACGGTTGAATACGATCAATCCGCCTTTCCCGCCGACCGTGTGACCGGCACCAGTATTGGTTCTTCCGCCGGCGTATTTGGCGGCACCGGCGCAACAGAAGTCGCTGGCGGGATCAAACTCAACGAATTCGACGGGCCGGGCAACCCGCTCGGACTGAACAACGAACTGGAAACCGGAATCTTCGTGCTTGATCGCTAGAGGCGGCGGGATGACCGCAACTCTGAACACCAAGGCGCAGACAGGCTTCGCACTCAGACCGCGTCATATCCGGCACATGCTGCGCGCGGGGGTCTTTCTCTCGACGCTCGGTCTGGCAGGGATTGGCGCGGCAACGCCGGCCAACCTCACCCTCGCCCAGGCCGACGCCTTGGCCGCTCAGGCGCTGGGCGCAGGCCAGCCTCGCTTGGCCTATGACCTCAGCAAAGGCCTCTTGCAGGCCGACCGCCGCAATCCCCGCGCGCATTATTATCAGGCTTTGGCACTCTCGCAGGCCAAGGCCTATGGCGCGGCGGAAAAGAAAGCGGCTCTTGCCTATTGGCACGCCAAAACGGATGAGCAGCGCTTTCAGGCCGCCAATCTCGCGGCCCAGCTCAGCTTTGCCGATGACAGATTCACCGGCTCGCAATTCTGGCTGCGCCGCGCGGTTGATCACGCCCCCGATGAGGTGGCCCGCGCCCAGACCGTCACCGCCTTTCAGAACGTGCGCGCGCGCAATCCGCTGCGGTTCGACTTTCGCTTTTCCACCACGCCCTCAGACAATGTGAACAACGGTGCCAACAGCCCGCTCAATGTGATCGACGGCGTGCCGGTGGTGGGCACACTCAGCCCCTCGGCACAGGCGCTCTCGGGCTTTGTCACCACCGCACAGGCCGCCCTCTCCTATCGCCTAAGCAAGAGCGAGACCCATGAGACGCGGCTTCGTGGCCGGGTCAACGCGCGGCGGGTCGATATCTCAGACCCGGTGCCGGGGCTCAACGGTGATGATCTGTCCTCAACCGTGCTTGAATTGGGCCTCAGCCAGTATCTGCGCGGCACATCCGAGGCCGTGACCTGGAAATTCGACCTCGACGGCGGGCGCGTCTGGTATGGGGGGGATCCGCTCTATGATTTTGCGCGGGTCGGGGCCACGCGGCATCAGCGCCTGGGCGCGCGCCTGCAGCTTAGTTTCGGGGCCAGCTTCGAGGATCAACTCTACGAGAGCCCGCGCGGGGCCGACAGCACCGTCGCCACCGGCTTTGCCGGTCTGGGCGTCAACCTGACGGGGGGCGGTCAGATCGGATTTCAGGTGCAGTATCGCGACACTGACAGCAATGGCGTCAACCGCGCCTCGGATCAATGGACCGGTATCGCAAGCTATCAGATGGGCCGCGCCCTTGGCCCGGCAAACCTCGAATTCTCGCTTGGCATCAGCCAGTTGGATTATTCCAGCTATCAGGTTGGGTTCATCGTCGTGCCGGGCGGGCGTGATGACACTTCGGTGTTCGGTGGGGTCACGGCCACGTTCAACGACTGGGGCTACATGGGCTTTGTGCCCACCCTCTCCGTGACCACCGAACGCAGCGAATCCAACATCAGCCGTTTCGATGTCGAGGAAACCTCGATCACGCTCGGGATCCGGTCCGAGTTTTAGCGCCCAGCCCATCCCAGATTGCCCTCGACACCGGCGCGCGGGCCACTATCCTCCAACCCATTGCAATCACGGAGGATGACCATGCGCATCAAATACCTGCACACGATGGTCCGGGTCAAAGACCTTGAGGCGACACAACAGTTCTTTGCCCTTCTCGGGCTCAAGGAAACCCGCCGTTGGGATAATGAGGGCGGGCGCTTTACGCTCGTGTTCATGGCCCCCGAAGGACAAGAGGACTGCCCGGTCGAACTGACCTATAATTGGGATGGCGACGAGGGCTTGCCCTCGGACAGCCGGCATTTCGGCCATCTTGCCTATGCAACCAGCAATATCTATGACCTCTGCCAGCACCTGATGGACAATGGCGTCACCATCAACCGCCCCCCGCGCGACGGGCGCATGGCCTTTGTGCGCAGCCCCGACAATATCTCGGTCGAGCTTTTGCAAGAGGGCGACGCCCTGCCCCCGGCAGAGCCATGGGCCAGCATGGAGAATATCGGCCATTGGTAAGGCTCGCGGCCTGTCTTCTGGCCGCAAGCCTTGCGGCCCCGGCGCAGGGTGCATGCCGCCTTGCGCTGGTGCTCGCGCTTGATGTGTCCTCTTCGGTCGATGACGCGGAATATGGGCTGCAGCGGGTCGGGCTTGCCTCGGCGCTGAACGCGCCCGACATCCGCGAGGCCATCCTGCGCGGCGGGTCGGGCGATGTGGCGCTGGCGGTCTACGAGTGGAGCGGCCGCTTTCAGGACAAGCTGCATCTCGATTGGACGTTCTTGCGCAACGATGCCGACATCACCGGCGCGGTGGCGGTGCTTGCGGGCATGCAGCGCTCGACCAGCGATTATCCCACCGGCCTTGGCTCGGCGTTGGGCTATGGGGCGGCGCTCATGGCGCGCGGCCCCCGCTGCGATCGTCAGGTGATCGACGTCTCGGGCGACGGGGTCAACAATCAGGGCTTCGGCCCGGATCTGGCCTACAAACATTTCCCCTTTGACAACATCACTGTGAATGGTCTGGTCATCGAAGGGCATGATCAGCAGGTCACGCAATACTACCGCCGCGAGGTGCTGCGTGGTCCGGGGGCCTTTCTCGAAATCGCCCAAGGGTTCGAGGATTTCGAGCGCGCCATGTCGCGCAAACTCTACCGTGAAATCAACGATCTCATGCTGGGTGCCCTGCCCCATCCCACGCCCCACGCCCCACCTCAATAAATATAGCGGATCTGATCGGTCCAATAGCGCTCGACCCGCCGCAACGAGGCGGTGATCTGATCAATCCCATCGGGGCCCAGCACGCCGCGCCCCTCCAGCCCCTCGGCATGCCGCGCAAAAAGATCGCCGACAAGATCGCGGATCGTGCGCCCCTTTTCGGTCAGACGCACCCGCACAGACCGGCGATCCGCCTCGCAACGCTGGTGGTGCATATAGCCCATATCCACCAGCTTCTTGAGGTTGTAACTGACATTGCTGCCCTGATAATAGCCGCGCGTCTTCAGCTCACCGGCTGTCACCTCGTGGTCACCGATATTGAACAGCAACAGCGCCTGCACCGCGTTGATTTCCAGCACGCCGACGCGCTCGAACTCGTCCTTGATGACATCCAGCAAAAGCCGGTGCAAACGCTCCACCAGCGATAGCGCGTCTAGGTAGCTGCTGATAAAGGCACTTTGGACAGCGCTCGTCGTCAGGGGGCTGTGATAGCTCATGTTGGTCTCCATGCGATACTGCTCGCTGGGGACCATCTGGCAAAAACCCGAACATTCGGTAAATCGCGGCCAAACCACCTAAAATGCGATCTACTTTCCCCCGCTGGCCTCTGCCGCGATTTCTGCCACCAAGGGGGCGAACTGCGCCGGTGGCGCGGCTTGGCCCGTGACCCATTGATAAAGATCCTGATCGTTTTCGCACAACAGCGCATCAAACCCGTCAAGTGCGGCCGCATCCATCGCCCCCAGCCGCGCCTCGGCATAGCGGCTCAGGATAATGTCCATTTCCTTGATCCCCCGGCGCATGGCCCGCATCCGCAGGCGCTTGATCCGGTGGGCGGGCGGCTCGTCGGCGGCGCCGGGCGCCTCTACAGGCGTGTCACTCACCGGCCTCCTCCCGCAATTTGGCGCGCAGCGTCTTTTCCAGCCGCCCCAGACGGTCGGTCGCGCGGGTCATCTGCGCACGGATGTCGCGGATCTCGGTCAGCATATCCATCACATCGCGCGACAGCTCGCCCATCTCGGGCGCGCCCGGCCCCTCGCCCTCACCCGACAACAGCCACAAAAGCGAGACATTGAGCATCCCCGCCATCATCGACAGCTTGTTGGCCCGTGGCTCCGACAGGTCATTCTCCCAGGCCTTCAGCGTCTTGAGCTTGACGCCCAGCCGCTTCGCCAGATCAGACTGGCTCATGCCAGAGCGCTCGCGCGCGCCGGTCACACGGTCGCCAAAGGTGGTGGCATCGGGATCGAACCAGCCGTCGGTGTTGTCTGCGGTCATCGTCTTCCTTTCCAGTGATCGTGCTTGATCATGCACTGAGCGCACCCTAAGACATTCCATGAGTGAATTCAAACCGGAGCCGGTCATGTCCCGCCTTTCCGCGACATTGTCGCGTGTCAAACCCTCGCCCACCATCGCCGTGACCACCAAGGCACAGGAACTCAAGGCAGCCGGGCGCGACGTGATCGGGCTTGGGGCTGGAGAGCCGGATTTCGCCACGCCCGCACATATCCGCGCCGCGGGCATCCGCGCCATCGAAGAGGGCAAGACCAAATACACCGCCGTTGACGGTATCCCGGAATTGAAGGCCGCAATCTGCGCCAAGTTCAAGCGCGACAACGGGCTCGACTATGTGCCAGCCCAGGTCAGCGTCGCATCAGGCGGCAAGCAAATCCTCTACAATGCCCTCGTGGCCACGCTCAATCCCGGCGACGAGGTGCTGATCCCCGCGCCCTATTGGGTCAGCTACCCCGACATGGTGCTCTTGGCAGGCGGCGAGCCGGTGATTGCCCCTGCGGGCATCGAAACCGGGTTCAAACTGACGCCAGAGGCGCTCGAGGCTGCGATCACACCGAAAACCCGTTGGTTCATCTTCAACTCGCCCAGCAACCCCACCGGGGCGGGCTATACCTGGGATGAATTGAAAGGGCTGACCGACGTTTTGATGCGTCATCCCCATGTCTGGATCATGACCGACGATATGTATGAGCATCTCGCCTATGACGGCTTTGAATTCTGCACCCCCGCTCAGGTGGAACCAGCGCTTTATGATCGAACGCTGACCTGCAATGGTGTCTCCAAGGCCTATTGCATGACCGGCTGGCGGATTGGCTATGCGGCAGGTCCGCAAGACCTGATTGGGGCCATGCGCAAGATCCAGTCGCAGAGCACGTCGAACCCCTGCACAATCAGCCAATGGGCGGCGGTCGAGGCGCTGAACGGCAGCCATGATTTCATCGCCGAAAACAACGCCGTCTTTGCCCGCCGCCGCGATCTGGTGGTGGCGATGCTCAATGAGATCGAGGGCATGGAATGCCCCACCCCCAACGGGGCCTTTTACGTCTATCCCTCCATTGCCGGGTTGATTGGCAAGACCAGCGCGGGCGGCGCGGTGATCGCGGATGATGAGGCCTTTGCTACGGCGCTTCTGGAAGAAACCGGCGTGGCGGTGGTGTTCGGCGCGGCCTTTGGCCTATCCCCGAATTTCCGGATCAGCTATGCAACCTCTGATGACGCGCTGAAAGAGGCATGCACGCGGATTCAGACGTTCTGTAAAGGGCTGACATGACCACAGGCAAGATAACCGCAAACCTGCCCAGCCGGGATTTCGATGCAACCGAGCGCTTTTACGCGATGCTCGGCTTTCAGACCGAATTCCGCAATGCAGGCTGGATGATCCTGAGCCGGGAGGGCATGACGGTCGAGTTTTTCCCGCATCCCGATCTGGACCCCGGCACCAGTTGCTTTTCCGCCTGCCTGCGTCTGCCCGAGATTGACAGCCTGCATGCCGAATGGCGCGGCGCCACGGATCTGCCCGACACGCGCAACGCCATCCCGCGATTGACCGATCCTTTCACCCTTGCGAATGCGCCCCGAATGTTTGCGCTGGTCGATCCCGACGGTTCGCTCTGGCGCGTTCTGGAAAGTGCCTGACCATGGCGGGTGATCTGCCGGAATATTACTTCAGGGTCCGTGAAAACGGTGCCTTCGTGTTCCGGGTGGATACCGAGAACCGACAGCGCCGGATCGAGATGGAACAGATCGCCACCGTTAATATCCGCAAATCCGAGATCAAGCCGCAGGGCGAACGCGCCCTGACCGACGCCGACACTGCCGCCATCACCGAATGGATGGAAGAGCGGCTGAAACTGGTCGAATATCGCGACATCGACGATATCCTGCGCGCGGTGGATTACCTCAACACCACGACCCATTGGGTGCAGTCCAAGGCGACCGATGACCAACTCGAACAGGTAACGGATGCGCTTCTCTTGGCGATGCACGACCTGCGCACGGTGCTGGTGCGCAAAAAGGCGGATCGGCTGCTCAAGGACGAGTGAGGCGGAGTGGCGGCGTGAGGGGCCTGGAGGGGACGTTTGCCCCGATTTCCAATGCGCAGAATCAAGGCGCGGCACGCGCCGCCGCGCTATCGCTGGGCCGTCCCGCGGCCTAGCGATTTTGAGAAGGTGCGCAATTCTGATACGTCATACGGGCTTTGCTGGCATAAAGTGGCAACCACTTGCGTTGCTTCGCTAGTCCCCGGCCTAGCGATAGCGCGGCGCGTTACCGATACCTCAAGCCCCCCTCACCGCGAGCAGCTTGCCCCGCCCAGCACGCAGAACTTGGCGCAATGCGGATGGTTCAGCGCCACGTCGCGCTCGGCCTCGGCCAGCGTCTCGCCCAACTCGAACTCGGGCGCATAGGGCAAAAGCGTGCAGGCCACCACCGCAGGCCGCGCCGCCCCCCGGCGCTTGACCACCATACGCGACGAGGCGCACATGGTATCCTCGGGCCGCTTGTCCAGAATATCCCAACAGGCCGTGGTGATTTCGGGCACTTCGGCCCCCTCGTCCATCTCGGGGAAAAGCACGGTGGCACCCGGATCATTGGCGTCAATCTCAAACCCGTGTTCCGCATAAAACGCCGCATACCCCGCACGAGACTGCGCCTCGCTCTCGCCCCAGACGGTGCGCCCGGCCACGGTCATGCGAATGCCATTGTCACGCAACCAGCACATGCCCTCCAGCGTCTTGGCAAAGGCCCCCGCGCCGCGCTCTTCGTCGTGCAAAGCCTCGGACCAGTGGTCGACCGAAATCCGCAAGGTCAGCTTCTCGCCCCAGGTCTTCCCCAGATCAAGCAGCCCTGCGCGCATCGTCTTGCGCATCATCGGGCGCATGGCATTCGTCAGGATCAACACCTCGAACCCTGCCTCCAGCGCCGCCCGCGCCATGCCGATCATCTCGGGATTCATAAAGGGCTCGCCGCCGGTAAAGGCGATCTCACGCAGCGGCCAGCCCCGCGCGCGCACCTGCCCCAGATAGTCGCGCACCTCCGATTCGGAGATATACACCAGCGCGTCATTGCTGGGCGAACTCAGGATATAACAGTTGCGGCACTCGATGTTGCAGAGCGTGCCGGTGTTGAACCACAAGGTCTCAGGATGGCTTAGTGCGACAGAGGCCCGCACATCACCCTTGGCGGTGCGCGCCGGGTCTTGAAACTTGCCCTGATTGGCTGGGCCGGTGACGGAATCTTTCATAAAGTCATCCACGAACTGATTTTCTTTTCCTATCTACCTCTCCCGCTCTGGCAAGAGAAGCGTTCTGACGCCATTGTGAAGACGCCCCAACATGTTAGAGTTGCCGCGGCGGATACTGCGCCCGAAAAACGGGCGAATGACGAGCAAAGGAGATGGGCCATGGCCTCTCGGGTGATCCCGGTCGATCCCTTCGATCTGGTGATTTTTGGCGGCACCGGCGATCTGGCACGGCGCAAGATATTGCCCGCCCTCTTCCGCCGCTTTGTCGCAGGCCAGATCGAAGGCGATGTGCGCCTGATCGGTGCCGCACGCGGCGACATGGACCGCGACGGCTATCGCGCCATGGCGCGCGCCGCGATCACCGAATTCGGCGGCGAGGAATCAGCCCGCAAAAAGGATCTCACCGCCTTTCTCGACCTGCTCGATTTTGTCACGCTCGATGCGCGCGGCACGGAAGGCTGGGAACCGCTGGCCGCCCTCATGCGCCCCGACCGCATCCGCGCTTTCTATTTTTCGGTGGCCCCGGCCCTCTTTGGCGATCTGGCCAAACGCCTGCACAAACACGGCATGGCCGATGAACGCAGCCGCATCGTGGTGGAAAAACCCTTTGGCCGTGATCTCGAGACCGCGCGCGACCTCAACCGCACGCTGGCGCGACATTTCAGCGAAGGTCAGATCTACCGAATCGATCATTACCTCGGCAAGGAAACCGTGCAGAACCTGATGGCGATCCGCTTTGGCAACGTGCTCTTTGAACCGCTCTGGAACAGCCAATATGTCGATCATATCCAGATCACAGTGGCGGAATCCGTCGGCGTCGGCGGGCGTGGTGATTACTATGACAAATCCGGTGCCATGCGCGACATGGTGCAAAACCACATGATGCAGCTCTTGTGCCTCATCGCGATGGAGCCGCCGGCGAAATTCGAACCCGACGCCGTGCGCGACGAGAAACTCAAGGTCATCCGCGCCCTTGATCCCGTGGCACGGCGCAATGTGGTGCGCGGCCAGTATGAGGGCGACGGCACGCAACCCGGCTACCGCAATCAGGTGGGCAACCGCGACAGCACAACCGAAAGCTTCGTGGCGTTAAAGGCGCATATTTCCAACTGGCGTTGGGCGGGCACACCGTTCTATCTGCGCACCGGCAAACGCCTGCGCGACCGCGCCAGCGAAATCGCCGTGGTGTTCAAGGATGCGCCGCATTCGATCTTTGGTGCTGATGCCGGGCGACACCGCAACATCCTCACGATCCGCCTGCAACCCAATGAGGGGATCGAGCTGGGCGTGACGATCAAGGAACCGGGGCCGGGCGGCATGCGCCTGATCGACGTGCCCCTCGACATGACCTTTGCCGAGGCGCTAGGGCCGGAAGAGGCGGATTTCCCCGATGCCTACGAGCGGCTGATCATGGATGTGATCCGCGGCAATCAAACCCTCTTCATGCGCGGCGACGAGGTCGAGGCAGCCTGGGCCTGGACCGATCCCATTATCGCCGATTGGGAGGAAGAAGGCGCGACGCCCCTCGACTATGCCACCGGCTCCTCAGGACCGGATGATGCGCTGATGCTCATGCACCGCGATGGACGCCGCTGGCGGGAGATACGACCATGACCTTCATAGACTATGCCGATGACGAAATGCTGGTCATGGGGCTGGTGGATGTGCTCTCGACCGACCTGCGCAACGCCCTGCGCACCCGCGACCGCGTGCTCTTTGTCGTGCCCGGCGGCACCACACCGGGGCCAATCTTTGACGGGCTTTGTGGCCTCGATCTCGACTGGGACCGGGTCGATATCCTGCTCTCAGACGAACGCTGGCGCCCCGAGGTACATCTGCGCTCCAACACCCGCCTTCTGCGTGAACGCCTCTTGCGCGACCGCGCCGCCGCGGCGCGCTACCTGCCGCTCTATGCCAAATCGCCAGAACCCGAGGAGGTGCTGGCCGAGTTGGAAACCAACATCGCCCCCGCCCTGCCGATTGATGTCTGCCTGCTGGGCATGGGCACAGATATGCACACCGCCTCGCTCTTTCCCGGTGCCGATCGCCTCGCCGATGCGCTGGCCGAGGATGCCCCCATCCTCGTGCCGATGCGCGCGCCCGGTCTGGAAGAGCCGCGCGTCACCCTGTCGGCGCATGTCCTGAATGGGGCCCTTTGCAAACACGTGGTCATCACCGGCACACAGAAACGTGCAGCGTTCGAGCGCGCACAGCATATGCGCCCCCTTGAGGCCCCGATTGCCGCCGTGCTAGCGGGAGCCAGAGTACATTGGTGCCCCTGAGAGGATTTCAAAATGTGGTCAGAGGTGGAAGAGGTCGCCAAAGCGGCGCGAGATATCGACATCACCGGGTTGTTCAGCGATCCCACCCGCGCCGAGACCTTTTCAACCCGCTTTGACGGGATGCTTTTTGACTACTCCAAAACCGCCCTCACCGTCCCTGCCCGCGCCGCCCTGCTGACGCTCGCCCAAGCCACAGGCGTTGCGGCCCGCCGCGCCGCGATGTTCGCGGGCGAGGCGATAAACGAAACCGAGGCGCGCCCCGTTCTGCATACCGCGCTCCGCAATCTCTCGGGCCAGCCGGTGATGGTCGAGGGCAGCGATATCATGGCCGAGATTACCGAAACGCGCGCCCGCATGGCCCGCTTTGCCGATACCGTCCGGCAGGGGCCGATCACGGATGTTGTCAATATCGGCATCGGCGGCTCGCACCTTGGCCCCGAGATGGCGGTGCGCGCGCTGCGCCCCTATCACGACGGGCCGCGCTGCCATTTCGTCTCGAATGTCGATGGGGCCGACATCGCCGATACATTGGCGGGGCTGAACCCGGCAACCACCCTTGTGATTGTCGCCTCCAAGACCTTTACCACCATCGAAACCATGACCAATGCGGCCACGGCGCAGGCGTGGATGACCCGCGCCGGGGTCAATCCGGGGCCACAATTCGCCGCCGTATCCTCTGCCGCCGCAAGGGCCGCGGACTGGGGCATCGACGCAAGCGCTGTGTTCGGCTTTGGCGATTATGTGGGCGGGCGCTATTCGGTTTGGGGGCCCATCGGCCTGCCGCTGATGATCGCCATCGGGCCAGACCGGTTCAAAGACTTTCTGCGCGGTGCCGAGGCGATGGACCAGCATTTCCAAACCGCCACCCCGCTCGAGAACATGCCCCTCCTGCTCGGTCTCATCGGCCTTTGGCATCATCAGGGCCTGGGCCACGGCACCCGCGCCGTATTGCCCTATGACCAACGCCTCGCACGCCTGCCCGCCTATCTGCAACAGCTTGAAATGGAATCGAACGGCAAGCGCGTGAGCATGTCCGGCGCAGCGCTCAGCCGCCCCTCCGGCCCCGTCGTCTGGGGAGAGCCGGGCACCAATGGCCAACATGCTTTTTATCAGCTGATCCATCAGGGCACCGCCGTGGTTCCTTGCGAATTTCTCGTGGCGGCCACCGGCCACGAGCCAGAGCTTGCGCATCACCACCGCCTGCTCGTGGCCAATTGCCTTGCGCAATCCAAGGCGCTCTTGCGCGGGCGCTCGCTTGACGAGGCGCGCGCGCTGATGCGCGACGCAGGCTACACCGGCCCCGAGCTTGAGCGGCAGGCCGCACACCGCGTCTTTCCCGGCAACCGCCCCTCGACCACGCTGATCTATGACCGGCTGACGCCGCGCCGTCTGGGCCAGATCATTGCGCTCTACGAACATCGCGTGTTCGTCGAAGGCGTGATCCTCGGGATCAATTCGTTTGATCAATGGGGGGTGGAACTGGGCAAGGTGCTCGCCGTCGATGTCGACGCCATGCTGACCGGCGACACCAACCCCACGCGCGACGGATCAACCGCAGCGCTCGTGGCCTTTGCCCGCGCAGCCGGGGTCTGAGACGCGGGCAAGCTCCAACTCTGCTCTGCCCGCAAAATTTGACTTGGCGCAAAGTGTGACACAAAAAATTCATATATCATTCCGGGATTAATCATTGATTCAAAACGGAGTGCCGCATGACCGAGTCGCCCCTGTCCTCCCTGCCTACGCCCGAACCTGCGGCCATTCCCACCTCCCTGCCCGAGCTTGCGGTTGAGCAACCAACCCCGGCACCTGCAGCGGCAAACCTCCTCGCCACCCCGGCTGAGAACGATCCCAATTCCCTGCGTGACGCCTTTGAAAGCGGGGCCTATCCCTATGAAACCCGCATGGGTCGCCGCAGCTACGAGACCCAAAAGGCGCATCTTCAGGCCGAATTGCTCAAGGTGCAGCTTTGGGCCCAAGAGACGGGGCAGAAATTTGTGCTGATCTTCGAGGGGCGCGATGCGGCGGGCAAGGGCGGCACAATCAAACGCTTCACCGAACATCTCAACCCCCGCGCCGCCCGTGTCGTGGCCCTCAACAAACCCACCGATCAAGAACGCGGCCAGTGGTATTTTCAGCGCTATGTCCAACACCTGCCCACCTCGGGCGAAATGGTCCTTTATGATCGCTCTTGGTACAACCGCGCCGGGGTCGAGCGGGTAATGGGCTTTTGCCAGCCGCATGAATACCTCGAATTCATGCGCGAGACCCCCGAATTAGAGCGGATGCTGGTGCGTTCGGGCATCCGGCTTTACAAATACTGGTTCTCGGTCACGCAGGGCGAACAACGCGCCCGCTTTGCCAGCCGCGAAACCGATCCGCTCAAACAATGGAAACTCAGCCCCATCGACAAGGCCAGCCTCGATAAATGGGACGACTACACCGAGGCGAAAGAGGCGATGTTCTTCTACACCGACACCGCCGACGCGCCCTGGACAGTGATCAAGTCGAACGACAAGAAACGCGCGCGCCTCAATTGCATGCGGCACTTCCTGAGCTCTCTCGACTACCCCGGCAAAGACCCCAAAATCGCTCAGGCCCCCGATCCGCTCATCGTCTCGAACGCACAGCATGTGCTGCACAAAAGCGATCACATCTTGGGCAAATCCCTGCACCCCGAGGACCGCAAGAGCCGATGAGACACGACGACGCGCCCCTTGACGCGGTGCCCCGGTCTGGGCCAAGAGACCGCTCAGGCGGTCAAAGGGCCCGCCTGAGGCGTCAGACAAGGGGCAATCCGTGATCATCAAGGCACTCGACTCGCTCGGCGGGCTTCTTTTCGGGCGGGAAAAATACCGCCGCGGCCATTACAAACTGGCCAAGCGTCTGGCCGCCCGGCAGCGCTTTGAGGTCTACAAACCGCATCTGATCTGGCTCACAGACCCCGAATTCATCGCCGCCCGCGACATGGCCGAGGCCCGCGGCATCGAAGGCAGCCCGCATGATCGCTGCTTCACGCTGATGACCTCTGCCCGCATGGTGCGCGGGATTGAGGGCAATTTCGCCGAATGCGGCGTGCGCTATGGCAAATCTTCGCTTTTCCTGCTGACCGGCGCGGGCGCACAAAGCACCAAACGCCTGCACATCTTTGACTCCTTCCAAGGCCTGTCGGAACCCAGCGACGCCGATGTGCAATCGGGTGGCAAATCGGAGTGGTCCAAGGGTGATCTGGCCGTGCCAGAGGATATCGTGCGCCAGAACCTCAGCGCCTTTGGCGACCGTGTGGAATTGCACAAAGGCTGGATTCCCGACCGCTTCAACGATGTCGCGGATCAGGAATTTTCGCTCGTCCATGTCGATGTGGACCTTTACGAGCCGACACTCGCCTCGGTCGAATTCTTCTATCCTCGGGTCAAGCCGGGCGGCGTCATCCTCTGCGACGATTATGGCTCTGGTGATTGCCCCGGCGCGAAAAAGGCGATTGACGAATTTTTCGCCGACAAGCCGGAAAACGTGCTGTCCCTGACCAGCGGCCAATCCTTTGTGATCAAGGCCTAGGCGAGCTTTCGCGCGGGGCATTCCGCCCCCGCAAACGCGCCTTGCAGCAGGCGCGCCACGCGCCTAAATCTGACGGTATGAAACCGCTCATCCCGATGGCCCTTGCGGCAACACTCTGCCTGCCCACCGCCCCCTTGGGCGCGCATCCGCATGTGTTTGTCGACGTTGCCCTGCACTTTACTGCGGATACCCAAGGGCGCCTGTCAGAGGTCGAGGTGACCTGGAGCTATGATGATTTCTTTTCCCTCCTGATCCTCACCGACATGGGCCTAGACCCCGATGGCGACGGCACCCTGACCGAGGCGGAATTGGCCCAGCTCAAAGGGTTTGATCTGATCGAATGGCCGGATGGCTTTGAGGGCGATCTTTACATGTATCAGGGCGAGACCAAGATTGCCCTTGATCACCCGATCCCCACCGGCATTGCCCTCACCAATGGCCGCATCATTGCCACCCATACTCGCACCTTCGGCCCAGTCAAAGCCGACGCTCTGCGCATCGAGGCTTATGATCCCACCTATTACGTAGCCCATAGCCTTGCCGGTCCCATCACCCTGCCCAAGGGCTGCGTCTATACGATCACCGAACCCGACCTTGACGAAAGCCAGGAACAATTCCGCCAGATGCTGAGCGAACTCAGCGCCGAGGAACAATATTCCGGGGTCGAGATCGGCAATCTCTTTTCCGAGAGCCTTTCGGTCACATGCGCCGCCCCGTCCTAAGCCTTGCGGCCCTTGCGCTCGCAGTTCTTGTGATCTGGCTCTGGGGCTTTGGCGGGGCCGCGCAAGTCTCAACTTGGGCCCGCGCCGGACAGGCCGAGACGCAACAGGCCATGGCCCGCCTTCTGCGCGCATTGCGTGCGGGCGAACCGGGGGCGCTGGCAGGGTTGCTGGGCCTCTGCTTTGCCTATGGCTTCTTTCACGCGGCGGGGCCAGGCCATGGCAAGATCCTGATCGGTGGCTACGGCATGGCCGCACGCGTCAGCGCATTTCGCCTGTCGCTCTTGGCGCTGGCCTCCAGCTTTGCACAGGCCGCAGCGGCGGTGCTGCTGGTCTACTCCGGCGTGTTCCTCTTTGACCTCACGCGCCAGCATATGACCGATCTGGCCGAGGACATCATGGCCCCCGCCAGTTTCGCCGCGATTGCCCTCGTCGGCCTCTGGCTGGCCTTTCGCGGCCTGCGCCGCTGGCGGGCATCCCGCCCCGCCCGGCACCATGACCACCATCACCACGCTGACCATAACCACCATAATCACTATGACAACGACGCGCCTTGTTCCTCCTGTGGGCACAAACACGGGCCAACTCTGGCCGAGGCCGAGGCCGTCACCGGCTGGCGCGACGCCGCCGCCCTGATTGGCGCCGTGGCGATCCGCCCCTGCACCGGCGCGCTCTTCCTCCTCATCCTCACCTGGCGCATGGACCTTGACCTCGCGGGCATCCTTGGCGCTTTCGCCATGGGACTTGGCACCGCCAGCGTCACACTCGCCGTGGCGCTCGCCTCTGTCACCTTGCGCGAAGGCGCGCTGGCGCGTCTCGCCGCTGGCGATACCGCCCGTGCCCTGCCCCTCTTTGAAATCGCGGCAGGCGTGATCATTGCGGCACTCTCGACGCATCTCATGCTGGGCACGCTCTGACGAGGGTTGCACCCCGCCCCGCACCCGTCTAACGCCAAGACCATGCAACCCCGGCTCACATATCGCCAACATGCCCGCGCCGTGCTGGGCCTTGGCCTGCCGCTGATCGGCAGCCATGTGGCGCAGTTCGCCATCACCTTCACCGATGCAATCATGCTGGGCTGGTACTCGGTCGAGGCCTTGGCCGCCGAGGTTCTGGGCGGCACCATGTTCTTTGTCCTCTTCATCATGGGCTCAGGCTTTGCTTGGGCCGTGATGCCGATGGTGGCCTCTGCACAGGCCACAGGGGCCATCCCCCAGGTGCGCCGCGTGACGCGCATGGGCCTCTGGGCCTCGATCCTCTTCAGCCTTGCCACGCTGCCGCTGATGCTGGGCTCTGGCGCTCTGTTTGACCGTATGGGCCAAGAGCCCGCCACCGCCGCCCTCGCCGCCGACTACCTCGAAATCGCAGGGCTGGGCATTCTACCCGCGCTCATGGTGATGGTGCTCAAATCCTATCTCGCGGCGCTCGAACGCACCGCCGTCGTGCTCTGGGTGACGCTGGGGGCGGTGGCGCTCAACGCCGCCATCAACTATCTGCTCATTTTCGGGCATTTCGGCTTTCCCGAACTTGGCGTGCAGGGCGCGGCCATCGCCTCGCTCGGGGTCAATATCGCGTCCTTCGTGGTGCTTGGCGTCTATGTCCATCGCTCCGCCCCTGAACACGCCATCTTTCAACGCTTCTGGCGCCCCGACCCCGAGGCACTGGGCCGCGTCTTTCGGCTAGGCTGGCCCATTGGCCTGACCAATCTGGCCGAAGTTGGCCTTTTCGCGTCCGCATCGGTGATGATGGGGTGGCTCGGCACCCTGCCCTTGGCCGCCCATGGCATCGCCATGCAGATCACGTCGGTCATCTTCATGATCCACCTTGGCCTCTCCAACGTCGCGACCGTGCGCGCAGGTCAGGCGCATGGCCGCGGCGATGGCACGGCCCTGCGCGACGGCGCGCGCGTGGTGCTTGGCCTCTCCGCCGCCGTGGCGCTCGCGACCATGGCGCTTCTTCTGCTGCTGCCCGATCTGCTGGTGGGCCTCTTTCTGGCCCCCGACGATCCAGACCGGGCCGAAGTCATCGCCATTGGCCGTCAGCTTCTTGCCGCCGCCGCCCTCTTTCAACTGGTGGACGCCGCCCAAGTGCAGGCGCTTGGCCTCTTGCGCGGGGTGCAAGATACCCGCGTGCCCATGGTGATCGCCGCCCTCAGCTATTGGGCGGTCGGCGTGCCCGTTAGCTACCTTCTGGGCTTCACCTTTGGCTTGGGTGGCCCCGGCATCTGGCTTGGCCTGGCCTCGGGGCTGGCGCTGGCAGGGGTGTTCATGTTGGTGCGGTTCTGGCGCTGGTCCGTGCGCCAAATTCCATCACAGCCCAGCAGTCTGCGGCAACAGGGGTGATTGCGCGGCCCCGCTTGCGTTGGTAAAGGAAACTAACCAATTTCGGAGGACGCCATGCCCGTCATCACCAATATCGCCGATCTCAAACAGATCTACCGCCGCCGCGTCCCCAAGATGTTCTACGATTACGCCGAATCCGGCAGCTGGACAGAACAGACCTTCCGCGAGAATACCACCGACTTTGACAAGATTTACCTGCGCCAGCGGGTTGCCATCGACATGACCGGGCGCAGCACCGCCAGCCAGATGATCGGACAGGATGTGGCCATGCCCGTGGGCCTTGCCCCGGTCGGCCTTACCGGCATGCAACACGCGGATGGCGAGATCAAGGCCGCCCGCGCCGCCGAGAAATTCGGCGTGCCCTTCACCCTCTCCACCATGTCGATCTGCTCGATCGAGGATGTGGCCGAAAACACCACCAAACCCTTTTGGATGCAGGTCTATACCCTCAAGGACGATGATTTCATGCAGCGCCTCTTTGACCGGGCGCGCGATGCCAAATGTTCGGCGGCGATGATCACCGTCGATCTGCAAATGCTGGGACAACGCCACAAAGACCTGAAAAACGGCCTCTCCGCCCCGCCCAAGCTGACCCCCAAAAGCGTCGCCAACATGATGACCAAGGTCCATTGGGGCCTGGGCATGCTGGGCACAAAGCGGCGGTTCTTCGGCAATATCGTGGGCCATGCCAAGGGCGTGACCGATCCCTCCTCGCTCAGCACCTGGACCTCCGAGGCCTTTGATCAGGCCCTCGATTGGGACCGCATCCGCCAATTCCGCAAGATGTGGGACGGCCCGCTGATCATCAAGGGCATCATGGACCCGGTCGATGCGCGCGAGGCGCTCAACGTGGGGGCCGATGCCATCATCGTGTCAAACCACGGCGGGCGGCAGCTTGACGGCGCGCTCTCGGCCATTCGCGCCCTGCCCGCCATCGTCGACGCCGTAGGCGACAAGATCGAGGTGCATCTTGATAGCGGCATCCGCTCGGGTCAGGACGTGCTCAAGGCGCTCAGCCTCGGGGCCAAGGGCACCTATATTGGCCGCGCCTTCGTCTATGGTCTGGGCGCAATGGGCGAGGCGGGCGTGACGCGCGCGCTCGAAGTCATCCACAAGGAATTGGACAGCACCATGGGCCTCTGCGGTCGCCGTGACGTGAAAACGCTCGATCGCGATATCCTGCTGGTGCCCGAGGATTTCACCGGCCGCTGGACGGTGTAAGGCGCGTCACTTCCCCAACAGCCGCCGCAATAGCCCGCGCCGCGCCTGCACCTGAGGTGCGGGCGCCGGGCCCCTAGCGGCGGTCCACGCCGCCAGAACGGCGCGCGCCTCTTCGTCCAACGGCACCTCCGACGCAGGGTCTTCTGCGACATCCGCGTCAAACGCCCCGCGATGCCCCGCCCGCCGAACAAGATCGTGATTGCTCCCCTTCCAACGGTCCACCACCGCCTGCCGCTGGGCATGCGGCATCAAGAACCGCCGCTTTGGCACCGCGATAACGCCCGGCGCTTCGGCAAAAAACCGATCCAGCGCCACATCCACCTGCCCCGCCGAGGCCCCCGCCGCCCGCATCTCTTGCTTAAGCAGCCGCGCAGGCTCGATCAGGCCCGTGGGCGGGCTGACATTCGCCAGTGGCACATCGGCATCTTCGCCATAGCACAGGCTCCCCGCGCCAATCTGCTCCAGCACGAAATTCACCGGATCGCGCCGCGCGCTCCCCGGCTGGATCACGGCAGTGAACACCCGATCCCGACCAACATATTTCCCCCAATACAGGGTAAAAAGCGCATAGTTCAGTACATCTTGCTGCGTGCGCTTTTCCAGCAGTTCCGCGATGGTGCCATCCCAGGTATGGGCACCTTTGACATGCTGCTTGAAATCAGACTCAAGCCAGTGATCCTGCCTGCGAAACAGCGCAATCACCGAAACCTCGAACCCCCGCGCGCGCAACGCCTCAATGAACTGGATGACCGCCGCCGATTTATAAAGCGCCGAAAACGCTTCTGAACTCAGCACCACATCGCCCGTCCCGCTGGAAAAGAAATCCAGCGCCGCCGCGATCGCCTCTTCTCTCTGTCGCAAAATGGAAATCGCCAGACGCGCGGCATTGCCCTGTCCCTCTGCCTCTGGCCCTTCGGGCATCTCATAGGCAATCCCCAGCCCCCGCAGCACCTCTTGCCGTTGCACCAACGCCGCCTGTATCGTCGTCGTTGCACATTTGGGCATGCCGACATGCAGGAAAGCGCGGCGTGGCATTTGGGTCAGGCTCCTCTTGCGTCACGGGACCGACGGATAGGTCAGGCATCCCCCCCAAGCAACAAGATTCCGCTTTTCAAATCCGCAAAACCCGGCTATTGGCGCAGCTTCATGCGGGGACTACAGCCTTGGAGGAGCCCCGCCCTAACTTATGGAGAGATTAAATGGCTGGAGAAATTCCTGATCTTCAAGCCCAGGAACGCGCGGGGACAGGCAAGGGCGCCGCTCGCGCAGCCCGTCGTGCGGGTATGGTTCCGGGTGTCGTGTTTGGTGGCGATAAAGAGCCGCTGGCGATCAACATTCCGTTCAACGCACTGCTCAAGCGCCTGAAAAAGGGCCGCTTCAAGTCGACGCTGTTCAACCTTCAGGTTGAAGGCCATGACGATGTGCGCGTGATCTGCCGCGACGTTCAGCGCGATGTGGTCAAGGATCTGCCGACCCACGTCGACCTGATGCGCCTGCGCCGCACCACCCGGATCAACCTGTTCATTCACGTTGATTTCATCAACGCCGAACAGTGCAAGGCCCTGCGCAAGGGCGGCGTGCTGACCGTTGTGCGCCCCGAGGTGGAACTCAACGTGCTCGCCGGCGATATCCCCGATCACGTCACCGTGGACCTCTCAAAGGTCGAGAAAATCGGCGATGTCGTCACGATCTCGATGGTCGATCTGCCCGCAGGCTCCGAGCCGGTCATCAAGGACCGCGATTTCGTGATCTGCAACATCTCCGCGCCGTCGGCACTGCGCTCGCAGGGCGATGACGAAGAAGAAGAAGATGGCGAAGAGGACTGATCCTGCCGGACCAGACCTTATTCTACACCGCGCGGCCCCATCGGGGCCGCGTTTTCTTTTGCCCCCACCGCAGCCTGTTGATTCCCGCCGCCCAAACCCCTAGACCGTGGCCCATTCAGGATCGGGGGCACCACCCATGCAGCTCTTCGTAGGTCTCGGCAATCCGGGCGCGAAATACGAACGAAACCGCCACAATATCGGCTTCATGGCGCTTGACCGCATCGCCGAGGATCACGGCTTTGGCCCATGGCGGTCCAAGTTTCAGGGCATGGTCTCTGAGGGCACGTTGGACGGCGCGCGCACCGTCCTGCTCAAGCCGATGACCTTCATGAACCTCAGCGGTCAATCCGTGGGCGAAGCGGTGCGGTTCTACAAACTCACCCCCGCCGATGTCACCGTCTTTCACGATGAATTGGATCTCGCCCCCGGCAAGCTGCGCTGCAAGACGGGCGGCGGGCACGCAGGCCACAACGGGCTGCGCTCGATCCATCAGCATATTGGCGAGGCCTATGCCCGCGTGCGCCTTGGCATCGGCCATCCCGGCCACAAAGACCGCGTGGCGCAGTACGTCCTGCAAGATTTCGCCAAATCCGAGGCCGACTGGCTCGACGATCTTTTGCGCGGCATCGGCAAAGGCGCGCCATGGCTCGCCCAAGGCAAACCCGACCGCTTTCAGAACGCCGTGGCGCAGGCCATGACACCCCCCAAACCCGCGCGCCCTGCCCCAGTGCAGACCGACCGCGCCCCACCCCCAGAGCCTGAGGCCACACCAGACCCTCGCTCGCCCATGCAAAAGCTGATGGACAAATTCCGTTAGGCCATTGATCCCAAGGTAAGGCTTGATCAAGCGCGGCGTCACTGCTCAACTGCCGACAAAACCGAAGAGGATGGGAATGCGCAACGCTCTCAAATGGCTGGGACGGATCCTGCTGCTGTCGGTCCTTGCCGCGGCAGCGGTTGGCCTCTGGAAACGCGACCAGATCACCCGCCTCTGGGCGGTCAACAGCCTCTTTGACGCAGACCGCATCGTCCAGAACTTCTCGCATATGGACCGCGCCTTTTTATCCGTGCCCGTGCCGCGCGGCACCGGCCCCGTCTCGCCCCTGCCCGCAGGCCCGGCCATGACCCTGCCCGCCGTGGCCACTGATTGGATCACCGCCCGCAACGTGACCTCGCTCATGGTCCTGCACCGGGGCGCTGTGGTGCATGAAAGCTATCACTTTGGCACCGCCCCCGAGGATCGCCGCATAAGCTGGTCCGTCGCCAAAAGCTTTCTGTCGGCCCTCTTCGGGGTGGTCATAGCCGAGGGTCAGATTGCCTCGCTCGATGATCCGGTCACGCGCTACGCCCCCAGCCTCGCAGGCAGCGCCTATGACGGCGCGAGCATCCGCCACGTGCTTCTGATGATGAGCGGCGTTGCCTTTGACGAGGATTATCTGGATTACGCATCAGACATCAACCGCATGGGCCGGGTTCTGGCCCTTGGCGGTACGATGGACGGCTTTGCCGCCGGTCTCACGGCGCGCGATGTCGCCCCCGGCACGCGCTGGCAATATGTCTCGATTGACACGCATATTCTCGCCATGGTGCTGCGCGGGGCCACCGGGCGCAGCCTGCCAGACCTCTTGTCGGAAAAGATCATCCAACCTCTAGGCTTCGACTCCGAACCCTATTACCTCACCGATGGCGAGGGCGTGGCCTTTGCGCTTGGTGGCCTCAACGTCACCACCCGCGACTATGCCCGCTTTGGCCTGATGGCCGCCAATCTGGGGCGCTACAACGGGCAACAGGTGGTGCCCGAGGATTGGATGCGCGCGGCCACAACGCCCACCGCCCCCACAGAACCGGGCGATCTGCAATATGGCTTTCAATGGTGGATGCCCGCCGATGCCCAACCCGGCGAATTCTTCGGCCACGGCATTTACGGCCAATATATCTATATCGACCGCGCCCGCGAGGTGGTGATCATCGCCACCTCCGCCGACCGCGCCTTTCGCGAACCGGGCGTCAAACACGGCAATATCGCCGTGCTGCGCCAGATCGCCGGGGCGCTCTGATCCCCAAACCCCACCCCGGGCTTGACCCGGGACGGGTAATAGACGCCTAGCTTACCCCAACGCCGCGTCACAGCGCCCGCAGGTGCCGGGATGCTTGTGCTGCCCCACATCCGGCAGGATTTTCCAACAACGCTGGCATTTCTCGCCTTCCGCGCGCTCAAAAACCACGCCGACCGTGTCCACCTCGGGCAAACGAAATGCCTCATCGGGGCGCGGATCGCCGGTCAGCATCAAATCCGACGTGATACAGATATCCGCGAAATCCACCGATTTCAGCGCCGTCAGCATCTCGGCATCGCGGATATGCACCACCGGTGCCGCCTCTAGGCTGGCCCCAATCACCTTGTCTGTCCGTTGCACCTCTAGCGCCGCCGTCACCACCCGCCGCGCCTGCCGCACCATCGCCCATTTCGCTGCTAAGGGCTCATTAAGCCACTCGGCGGGCGTATCGGGAATATCCGTGAGGTGAATGGAACTGTCCTCACCGGGGAAGCGCGACAGCCACACCTCCTCCATGGTGAACACCAGCACTGGCGCGAGCCATGTGGTCAGCCGGTGAAATAAGAGATCAAGCACCGTGCGCGCCGCCCGCCGCCGCGCCGTGTCGCCATCGCAATAAAGCGCATCCTTGCGAATATCGAAATAGAACGCACTCAGGTCGAGCGTGCAGAAGTTAAAGATTTGCTGGAAAACCCCTTGGAAATCATAGGTTTCATAGCCTTTCTTCACCTTGTGATCCAGCTCCGCCAGACGGTGCAGCACCCAGCGTTCCAGCTCCGGCATCTCTGCCGGGTCCACGCGATCCGCCTCAGTGAACGGGGCCAAAGCCCCCAGCATGAACCGCAGCGTATTGCGCAAACGGCGATAGCCATCGGCCACGCCCTTGAGGATTTCCGGCCCGATCCGCAAATCGGCAGTATAATCCGCCTGCGCCACCCAAAGCCGCAGAATATCCGCGCCATATTGCTTGACCACTTCCTCGGGCGCGACCGTATTGCCCAAGGATTTCGACATCTTGTTGCCCTTCTCATCAAGGGTAAAGCCATGCGTCAGCACCCCCCGATAGGGCGCGCGCCCGCGTGTCCCGCAAGCCTGCAACATCGACGAATGGAACCAGCCGCGATGCTGATCCGTGCCCTCTAGGTATAGATCGGCCAAACCATCCTCAGACCCGTCCTCGCGGTCGCGCAGCACAAAGGCATGCGTCGAGCCGGAATCGAACCACACATCGAGAATGTCATCGACCTTGCGCCAGTCGTCCGGGTTCACGATGCCCGACAGGAACCGCTCTTTCGCGCCCTCTTTATACCACGCATCCGCACCCTCTTCCTCAAAGGCCGCAAGGATACGCGCATTCACCTCTTCATTCCGCAAAAGGTAATCAGAATCCGTGGGTTGTGCGCCGTTCTTCACAAAACAGGTGAGCGGCACACCCCAAGCGCGCTGACGGCTCAGCACCCAATCGGGCCGCGCCTCGATCATGGAATAGAGCCGGTTGCGCCCGGTCTTGGGCGTCCATGTCACCAACTCATCAATCGAGCGCAGGGCGCGTTCGCGAATGGTCGTGCCATAGTCGTCCTGCCCATCGCCCACCGCCCGGTCAATCGCCGCGAACCACTGCGGCGTGTTGCGATAGATCACAGGGGCCTTGGAGCGCCACGAATGCGGATAGGAATGCTTGATCTTGCCCCGCGCGAGCAGCCCGCCCACCTCGGCCAGCTTGTCAATCACCGCCTTGTTGGCATTGCCCTCCTTGCCCTTGCGATCAAGGATGAACTTGCCGCCAAAGAACGGCAGATCAGGCCGGAAAGAGCCATCTTCCAGCACGTTATAGGTAATCACCTGCTCCAGCATGCCCAAGTCGCGGTAAAGCTCGAACTCCTCCATCCCGTGCGAGGGCGCGCAATGAACAAACCCGGTGCCTTCTTCGTCACTCACGAAATCAGCCGCCCGGAAATCGCGCAGGTCATCCCATTCGCCATTCCCGCCTTCGGCCCCTTTCAGCGGATGCTCAAGCTGCATCCCCGCCAATTCCTGCGTCGGCACATCGCGCAAACGCCGATACATCGACGGCTCCAGCCGCGCGCGGGTCATCACATCCTCGGCGCGGGTATCGGCGAGGATGAATTTCTCACCCACCGCCGCCCAACACTCGCCCGGCGTCGCGATCACCTCATAGAGGCCATAGGAAATCCCCTCGCCATACACCACGGCTTTGTTTGAGGGCATGGTCCAAGGCGTCGTGGTCCAGATGACGACAGAAGTATTCTCAAGACCGGGGTTGCCGTGCCCCTTGGTCACGGCAAACTTCACCCAAACCGTAAAGCTCTCCTTGTCGTGATACTCCACCTCCGCCTCGGCCAGCGCGGTTTTCTCGACCGGCGACCACATCACGGGCTTTGACCCCTGATAAAGCACGCCGTTCATCAGGAATTTCTGGAACTCCTCCGCGATGATCCGTTCGGCGCGGAAATCCATGGTAAGGTAAGGGCGATCCCAACAGCCAGTGATCCCCAGCCGCTTGAATTCCTCCCGCTGAATGTCGATCCAGCCCTCGGCGAACTTGCGGCATTCCTGACGGAAATCGACCACATCCACCTTGTCCTTATCCAGCCCCTTGGCGCGGTATTGCTCTTCGATCTTCCACTCGATCGGCAGCCCGTGACAATCCCAGCCGGGGATATAGCGCGCATCGCGGCCCATCATCTGCTGGCTGCGCACGACCATATCCTTGAGGATTTTGTTCAGCGCATGCCCGATGTGCAGATGCCCGTTGGCGTAGGGCGGGCCATCGTGCAGCGTAAAGGGAACACGCCCTGCGGCCTGCTCGCGCAGCTTCTCATAGACCCCGATCCGCGCCCAACGTGCCAGCCACTCAGGCTCGCGCGCGGGCAATCCGGCGCGCATCGGGAAATCGGTCTCGGGCAGGTTCAGCGTGTCTTTGTAATCCGGCGTCTGGCCCGGTGTCTGTGTCGTGTCGGCGCACATGGTTTGCGTCCTTGTCACTGGTCTGGAATTTGGGGGGTGAAAGGTGGCGCGGGTGCCCATACGCCTTGTCCCGGCAGCTCGATTGTCTCAGAGCGCCGGGCATGTAATTCGAATAATGATCGCTTTGCGTCTCATCATGCGACGCCTTATAGGCGCGCTCCGGCCAAGCGTCCAGAGGGCGCAGCCCCCGCCTGTCTGAAAAGAAAGCGGCCCGAATTCTTTTCAGGAATTCGCCCCCACCAGACCAAATCAGGGGATTGCCTCTGCCCGCACCCCGCGCCACATAAGACGCATGACCACCACCCTGCCCCCGCGTTTCCCCATCACCCGCCCCGAGATCGAGCGGGTCGTAACCGCGTTCTACGCGGCGGTGCGCGCGCATCCCGGTCTTGGGCCGATCTTCGCGGTCCATGTCACCGACTGGCCCGCACACGAGGCCAAAGTGGCCGATTTCTGGGCCAATTCGATTTTGCACGAACGTGTCTATGACGGCAGCCCGATGGCCGCCCATGTCAACGCCCGCAACGTGCAACCGGGCATGTTCTCGACTTGGCTCGCGCTCTTTGATGCGGTGCTCTTGCGCGAACTCTCTCCCGATCAGGCCGCGGCATGGTCAGCGCTGGCGCATCGCATCGGGCGGTCCTTGCGCGCGGGCGTGGTGGATCGCAGCACCCATGCCGGTGGCATCCCGAAACTACGCTGAACCCGGCCAATCCTTGCCAAACCGCAGACATGCCAGCGGCCAGTTTCGGCCTACAGCGGGAATCTGCCTTTTGACACCCCCCAAATTGGCAGCAAAACGCCGGAAATCCCCACAGGCCTTGGGCAGGCTCGGTGATCACCCCACCTCTGGTCTATGGTGATCCCAGTCAGAAAGGAGCCTCTCATGCATATCCCCCAAGATGACATCCAACGCCAAGCCAATCGCGACCTCAACCGCTATGGCCCACCCGGCCATGATCCGGCGGCGGGCACGCGCGGCGGGCTGACGGGCCTGCTGGTTGTCGTGATCCTGATGGGCGCGCTGATCGCCTTCAGCATGCTCAGCCCGTCGAATACCGGCGACACCACCGCCCCACCCAGCGTGATCGACGGCGCAACATCGCAACAAACCCCTGCCGCCCCGGTCGACTAACGGCCACACTCACGGCGCAGACGGCCCGGCCATTCTCCACCATGGCCGGGTCGCGCGATGCCCGCCTGCCTCAATCAAGCGATGTCACCCACAATACCGTGGCATCCTCGACACTGACCGAAATCACGTTATGCCCCATCGTGGCATCGTAATAGGCGCTGTCGCCCCGGCGCATCTCAATGGGCTCGTAAAACTCGGTAAAGAGCCGCACCACCCCAGTCAGCACATACAGAAATTCCTCGCCGTCATGGCGCACCCAGCCGCCGAACTCCTCAACCGAGCGGGCACGGATCCGCGCGCGGTAAGGCATCATACGTTTCTGGCTCAGCGCATCGGCCAGCAAATCATGCTCATAGGTGGCGGTCGCCTTGGGCGTGCCCTCGCCCACGCGCGTCACCGCCATGCGCCCGTTGATCCGGTCGCGCGACGGCGGGGTAAAAAGCTGCGGGACAGAGATTTCCAACCCCTGCGCCAGCTTTTTCAAGGCGTCATAGGTGGGCGACATCTGGCCATTCTCGATCTTCGACAGGGTCGAGCGTGCCAGCCCCGCCTGCTTCGCCGCCTGTTCCAGCGTCCAACCGCGCGCCTTGCGCAGGCTGCGCACCCGCGCGCCCAGATCAAGCGGCTCAGGTGCGGCGGCACCGCCGGTCTCGCGCGTCACGCGCAGCAGAGGGGGTAAAGCTTGATCGGTCATAGCCCCATGCTATAGGCCAAGCGCAGACACCCTTGCAACCGCCGCCAGAGCCTCCTAAGCCAACGCAATGACCGCGATATTCGATCAAGGGCCAAGCGCCCCCTGTCCCACGCCCTTCAACCTCGCCGCGCATGTTCTGGGCCGGGCCGAGGCGCAGCCGGACAAGATCGCGCTGGCGGTCCTCAGCCTCGCCAAGGCCGACCGCTGGAGCTATGGCCGCCTTTTGGCCGCTGTGCGCGGCACCGGCACCGGCCTTTTGCGCGCGGGTCTCACCCCCGGCGACCGGGTTTTGATGCGGCTGGGCAATACGGTGGAATTTCCGATTGCCTATCTCGGGGCCATCGCCGTTGGCCTCATCCCCATTCCCACCTCCAGCCAACTGACCGCGCCCGAGGTGGCGGGCATGATCGAAACCACCCAACCGGCGCTGATCCTGCACGCCGCAGGCGTGGCCTGTCCTGAAACCGATATCCCCACGCTCGATGAACCCACCCTTGAGGCGATGCGCGATCTGCCCCCCGCCGATTGGCACATGGGCGATCCCGACCGCCCCGCCTATATCATCTATACCTCCGGCACCTCCGGCATTCCGCGGGCCGTGGTCCATGCCCATCGCGCCATCTGGGCGCGGCAGATGATGTCTGACGGCTGGTACGGGCTGCGCGCAGATGACCGGCTCTGCCATGCGGGTGCCTTCAACTGGACCTTTACCCTTGGCACCGGCCTGATGGACCCATGGACCATGGGCGCGACCGCCCTCATCCCCGCGCCCGGTATCACGCCCGAACAATTGCCGCTCCTCCTCAAACGCCATGACGCCACGATCTTCGCTGCCGCCCCCGGCGTCTATCGCAAACTCTTTCAGCCCGGTGCTTCCCTCTCTCTGCCGCATCTGCGGCACGGGCTGGCGGCCGGCGAAAAACTCTCGGACACCATCCGCCAGCATTGGCAAAACGCCACCGGCACGCCAATCTACGAGGCCTACGGCATGTCCGAATGCTCAACCTTCATTTCCGGCAGCCCCGATCATCCCGCCGCCCCCGGCACGCTTGGCCGCCCCCAGACAGGCCGCCGGGTCGCAATCCTTGCCAACGGCACGCCCGTGCCCCTTGGCACCGAAGGCACCATCGCGATCCACCGCTCAGACCCCGGCCTGATGCTGGGCTATCTCGGCGCACCCGAGGCCACGGCCGAGAAATTCACCGGCGATTGGTTCCTCACGGGCGATCAGGGGATGATGGATGCTGCGGGTCACATCACCTATCTGGGCCGCGCCGACGATATGATGAACGCCGGTGGCTACCGCGTCTCCCCGATGGAGGTCGAGTCCGCACTCAGCGCCCATCCCGGCATCACCGCCGTCGCCGTGACCGATATTGCGGTGAAAGAGGATGCGCGCGTCATCATGGCCTTCTATACTGGTCCCCAAACCCTCGACCCCGCCACGCTCGACGCCTTCGCGCGGACGCGGCTCGCGGGATACAAGGCCCCGCGCGCCTATCACCACGTCGCGGCCCTGCCCACCGGGGCCAATGGCAAAATCCTGCGCCGCGCCCTGCGGCCGATCTATGAGGGCCTCCATGGTCAAGCTTGATATCATCTCCGATCCGATCTGCCCCTGGTGCTATATCGGCAAGACCCTGCTCGATCAGGCCCTGGCTCAGCGCCCCGATCACCCGTTCGAGATTGAATGGCACCCGTTCCAGCTCAACCCCGACATGCCCGCCGAAGGCATGGACCGCCGCGACTATCTAGAGACCAAGTTTGGCGGCAAAGACGGGGCCATCCGCGCCTATGCCCCCGTGCTGGAACGCGCCGAGGCGGCGGGGCTCACGATTGATTTCGCCGCCATCAAACGCACGCCCAACACGCTTGACGCCCATCGCCTGCTGCATTGGGCCGGCATCGAAGGCTGTCAGGACCGCATGGCCATGGCCCTCTTTCAGGCCTATTTCAACGAAGGCCGCGACATCGGCGACCCCGAGGTTCTGGCCGATCTCGCCGACAGCCTCAGCCTTGACGGCGCGATGATCCAGCGCCTTTTGGCCACCGAAGCCGACCGCGAAGACATCCGCACCCGCGATGCGCAATTTCGCCAGATGGGCATCACCGGCGTGCCCACCTTCATCGTCGGCGGTCAACATGCCGTGCCCGGCTGCCAACCCACCGACCTCTGGGTCAAGGTGATCGACGACCTGACCGCCGCCGCAAGCTGAACCTCACGCCAAGGCCATCCGCCGCGCCAATCGCCGCTCGCGCCAAAAGGTATAGATGCCCGAGGCGATGATGATCCCCGCCCCCGCCAGCGTCCAGACATCGGGCCGCTCGTCAAAGAGCGTGACCCCGATGATCAGCGCAAACACCAGCCGCGAATAGCGAAACGGCGTGATCACCGCCACATCACCGAGCCGCATCGCCGCCACGATGGCATAATAGGCCGACACCCCGCACAAAAGCGCCAGCGCCAGATCGCGCCAGTTCACCGCCGTGGGCATCGCAGGCGTGCCGTGAAACGCCAGCAAAATTACCCCCGTCGGCACCAACGTGGCAAAGGCATAGGTCGACAGCTGCATGGAGGAGATCGATCTTGGCACGCGGCGCGTCGCCAGATCGCGCGCCGCCAACCCAAAGACCGCCAAAACCGCAAAAAGCGACGCTGGCTCAAACCCCGCCATGCCGGGCCGGATCACCATCAGCACGCCGCAAAACCCCACAAGGATCGCCGCCCACCGCCGCCAGCCCACCGCTTCCCCCAAAAAGAGCGCAGCCCCCAAAGTGACCGCAAGCGGCGTGGCCTGCAAAATCGCCGAGGCCGACGACAGCGGCGTCAGCGCAATCGCCATGACAAATCCCAGCGTGCCCACCAACTCGCCGCAGTTGCGCAGGATCACCGACCGAGACACCAGATCCCGCGACCAAAGCCGCCCCCCCTGCGCCCGCGTCATCGCGCCAAAAATCAGCGCCCCGCCCAGGCCCAACAGAATGATGATCTGACCCACCGGCAGAGTATCCGCCAGCCGCTTGATGAACATATCCTCCAGCGCGAAACCGCCCATCGAGAGAACCATCAGAATACTGCCGCGCAGGTTTTCCATCTCAGACTTTCTTGGCCGGGTTGCAAATCGGTGGAACGCCCGTGATAGCCCGGATCACCTGCCCAAAAAAGCGGCAGAGCTATGACAGCACAACATGACCGCTATGCTTGGCCTTATGCTCGGGCTCGACATGGATCGTCACCCGCGCCCCCGGCAGTGCCGCCATCAGCGCCGCCTCGATGCGGTCGCAAAGATCATGCGCCGCCTCAACCGTGGTTGCCCCCGGCATCACCAGATGGAATTCGATGAACGTAACCGGCCCGGCATGGCGCGTGCGCAGATCATGCGCCTGCAAGGCGGCATCGTCGCTGGCCGCCGTTTCGATCACCCGCCGAATGGTGGCCAGTTCCGCCTCGGAGACCGCCTCATCCATCAACCCGCTCAGCGACGCCTTGATCACCATACTGCCCGACCACAGGATATTGACCGCCACCAACACCGCCATCGCCGGATCAAGCCAGAGCCACCCCGTCGCCAGCGCCAGCCCCACCCCAAAGAGCACGCCCACAGAAGATACCACATCCGTCATCAGATGCTTGCCATCCGCCACCAACGCCGGCGAGCGATAGCGCCGCCCGTTGCGGATGAGCGCCAGCGCCCAGATTGCGTTGATCGCCCCCGCCGCCATATTGATCGCCATGCCCAGCAGGGGCGCATCCATCGCGCGCGGGGCCTGAAACCCGTCATAGGCCTCCCGCAGGATAAAGAGCGCCGCAATGACGATCAAAACCCCCTCCAGCACCGCCGAGAAAAACTCTGCCTTGTGATGCCCGAACGGGTGATTGTCATCCGCAGGCCGCCGCGCCACCCTCAGCGCGACAATCACCGCAAGGGCCGTGGCCAGATTGACAAGACTCTCCAGCGCATCCGACATCAGCGCCAGTGACCCGGTAAGCGCCCAAGCCAGCGCCTTGAGCGCCAGCACGATCAACCCCACGATGAGGCTGCCAATCGCCAGCCGCATCACCCGCGCGTTGACGGTGCCCGCGTCACTCACCGGATTTGATCGGCACGCCGTAGAGTTCGAGCCGATGCCCGATCAGGCGATACCCCAGCTTTTCAGCGATCTTGTCTTGCAACGCCTCAATCTCAGGATCGACAAATTCGATCACCTCACCCGAATTCATATCAATCAGATGATCGTGATGGTCGCGCTCGGCATCCTCATAGCGCGCGCGCCCATCGCCGAATTCCAGCTTGTCGAGAATGCCCGCCTCTTCAAACAGCTTGACGGTCCGATAGACCGTCGCAATCGAGATCCGAGGGTCACGCCCCGAGGCGCGGGCATAGAGCTCCTCGACATCCGGATGATCATCCGACCCTTCCAGCACGGACGCAATCGTGCGGCGCTGCTCCGTCATGCGCAGCCCTTTGGCTTCGCAACGCTCGGTGATGGTCTCAGTCATGGGCGGCCTCATCTTCTCTTGCGGCGGTGCCTTACCCGCAAGGGGCGGTTCTGACCAGCCCCTTTGCCGCCCAGTCTGGACACTCAATGTGTCGTTGTGCGCGAGAATAACTGAATGACCACGATCCCCGCAAGGATCATGCCGGTCCCGATGATCGCGGGCAGATCCAGCTTTTGACCAAAGACCACATAGCCAATACAGGCAATAAACACGATCCCCAGCCCCGACCAGACCGCATAGACCACCCCCACGGGCATCACCTTAAGCGTTTGCGCAAGAAGGTAAAAGCTGATCGCATAGGCCACCACCACCAGAACCGACGGCCAGAACCGGGTGAATTGCTGGCTTGCCTGCAATGCCGTGGTGCCCGCTGTTTCAGCGAGAATGGCAAGGAAGAGGATCAGATAGACCTGTGGGATCATGGCACGCGCTCCGGTCTTGGGCAGTCGCGCCCAGACTTATGCGAGGGCGCGCGCGGCGTCCACCGGGAAAGGGACGGGGTTTCGCCTGCGCCTTGCTCGGAAACCCCGCGCGGAACAAGGCGCGTCGCGCCGCCGCGCGGATCGCCGGGCCGCGCGGCTCATCTCTTGATGCAAACCTCAGCGAACCCCAATCCCGTTAAACCCTTCTTGCCAGCCACCTCCCCCCACCCCATATTCCCCTCATGTTGAAATTCACCCCGATCCTTCTCGCCATCCTTTACGCGCTCGCCATGTACCGCTTCTCGGTCTGGCGCACCTCGCGGGAATTGGATGCGCAATCGACCGAATTGGCCGACCCCAAGCTCAAGGCGATGACAGACCGCCTCGCCCGTGCGCTCGACCTGCCCCGCGTGCGGGTGCATATCTACGAGATTGACCCGGTAAATGGTCTGGCAGCCCCTGACGGGCGGATTTTCATCACCCGTGGTTTCTATCGCAAGTTTCAGACCGGCGAGGTTTCAGCCGAAGAAATGGCCTCGGTCATCGCGCATGAGCTGGGCCATGTCGCCTTGGGGCATTCGCGCCGCCGGATGATCGACTTTTCCGGGCAGAACGCCCTGCGCACCGCCCTTGCCATGATCCTGTCGCGTTTCATCCCCGGTCTGGGCGTCTGGATCGCCAATGGTCTGACCACGCTGCTCGCTGCCCGCCTCTCGCGCGGCGACGAGTATGAGGCCGATGCCTATGCCGCCGCCCTCCTGACCAAGGCGGGCATCGGCACCGCCCCGCAAAAATCTCTGTTCGAAAAACTCGAAGCGTTAACAAACGGTGCGGGCGGTGCCATGCCCGCATGGTTGCTCAGCCACCCCAAGACCGCCGAACGGATCGCCGCCATCGAAAAGCTCGAAAACCGCTGGCACCAAAGCCTGCCCTGATCCCCGTCATCCTCGGGCTTGACCCGAGGACCTCTCACCCCCAACCACCTTACAAAACCCCCGTACCAACCTTACAAACCTTACCATTCGTCACCCTTCAAATTTTTTGATCAAATTATCTTGGCAAGCTCCCCATTGCCGGGCTAGGCTGTTACAAAATCATCATCAGGACTTTCTTCCAATGGATCTTACACAGTTCCAGACCTTCCGCGTGGCTGCCTGTGACCTCAATGGCCGGATGCGCGGCAAACGCCTTCCCGCCGCCCATGCCGACAAACTCAGCACAGGTAGCGTGCGTATGCCGCTCTCATCGCTAAATCTTGATATCTTTGGGGCAGACATTGAAAACTCGCCCCTCGTTTTTGATACGGGCGACATCGACGGCGTGCTCCTGCCCACCGACCGTGGCCCGGTGCCCCTGCCCTGGCTCGAAGTGCCACAAGGCCTTGTGCCCATGGTCATGCACCACGAAGACGGCACCCCCTTTGCCGGCGATCCCCGCCACGCACTGGTCGCCGTGCTGGATCGCTACGCCGCTTACGGCTGGCATGTCGCCGCCGCGACCGAGCTAGAGTTCACCTTGGTGGACGGAAAAGGCAATACTCTCAAGAACATACGCGACCCCCGCAATGGCCGCCGCATGAAGTCTCCGGGCATTCTTTCGCTCGGCCAGATGGATGCCTTCGACGGATTTCTCAGCGCCTTGTACGACGCCGGTCTGGAAATGGGCCTTCCGGTCGAGACCGCCGTCAGCGAGGCGGGGATTGGCCAGTTCGAATTGACCCTGCATCACCAAAACGCCCTGCGCGCCGCTGATGATACTTGGCTTTTCAAGACACTTATCAAGGGCTTGGCCCGCCAGCACGGCTATGTCGCCACCTTTATGGCCAAACCCTTCGAGGATGACACCGGCAACGGGATGCATATGCATTTCTCGGTGATGGACAAGGCCGGCAATAATGTTTTCAACGATGGCACAGCGGCTGGCACCGACGTCCTGCGCGCCGCCGTCGCCGGGTGTCTTGCAGCAATGCCGCCATCCACGCTGATTTTTGCGCCACATGCCAACAGTTATGCAAGACTGGTGCCCGGCGCGCATGCGCCAACCGGTGCGGGCTGGGGCTATGAGAACCGCACCACAGCGGTCCGCATTCCCGGCGGCCCGCCCGCTGCGCGCCGCATCGAGCACCGCGTTGCGGGCGGCGATATCAATCCATATCTCAGCTTTGCTGCTATTCTAGGCGCCGCGATCACCGGGATCGAAGAGGGGCTTACCCCGCCCCCGCCCATCAGCGGCAATGCCTACGAGGTCGAGATGCCGCAACTGGCCGCAGATTGGGCCACGGCAATTGACTGGTTTGAACAGGATGCCATGATGGCGCGCATCTTTCACCCCGATCTGATCCGCAACCTCGTGATGACCAAGCGTCAGGAATTGGCCTATATGTCGCCGATTCCCAAAGAAGACCACTGGAAGACCTATCTCGAAACGGTGTAGCCTGAAGGGGCAACCCCGCCTTAATTTGATCAAATCAAGAGACCGCCATGAAAATCGGCATCCTGAAAACCGGCCACGCCCCCGACATCGTCCAAGACGAGTTGGGTGACTACGAGGTGATGTTCGCCCAGCTGCTTGATGGGCACGGCTTTGAGTTCGATCATTACAACGTGGTGGATGAAGAATTCCCTACCGGACCGGACGCCGCAGACGGCTGGCTCATCACCGGCTCCAAACATGGGGCCTATGAGGACCATCCTTGGATCGCGCCGCTGGAACAGCTGATCCGCGACATCCACGCGAGCGGGCGTCCCTTGGTGGGTGTCTGCTTTGGCCATCAGATCATCGCGCAGGCCATGGGCGGCAAGGTCGAGAAATTCGGCGGCGGCTGGCAGGTGGGCGTCACCGACTATGACATCGAAGGCCAGCGCCTGCCCCTCAACGCTTGGCATCAAGATCAAGTTACAGAACTGCCCAAAGGGGCCGAAGTGGTTGGCTCAAGCGCATTTTGCGAGAATGCGGCCCTGCTATACGGCGATCGGATTTACACGATCCAGCCGCATCCCGAGTTTACCGCCACCATGATCGACCGCCTTATTCACCACCGCGCACCCGGCGTGGTGCCCCCAGACCTGATTGCAGCGGCCAAGTCAAAACTTGACCATCCCACCGCAAATGCAACGATAGCCGCCCGCATGGCGGAGTTTTTCAAACGAGGTGCCAGCCATGGCCGATCTAAGTGAACTTACAAATTCCCTGCCCAAAACAGCCCAGACCTATCTGGAGAACCGCCGCCTAGACGAGGTGGAATGCATCATCTCGGATCTGCCCGGCATCGCACGCGGCAAGGCGGTGCCCGCCACAAAATTCGCCAGGCAGAAATACTTTCACCTGCCGGATTCCATCTTTTTCCAAACCATTACAGGCGATTGGGGCGAAGCAGCCGGCGAAGGCGGCTTTATCGAGCGCGACATGATCCTGCGCCCTGACATGTCCACCGCCACCGCCGCCCCCTGGACGGCCGACTGGACGCTGCAGGTGATCCACGACGCCTTTGACCGCGAAGGCGCGCCCATCCCCTTTTCCCCGCGCAACGTGCTGCGCCGGGTGGTCGATATGTATCACGCCCATGGCATGAACCCCGTGGTCGCCCCGGAAATGGAATTCTTCCTCGTGGCCCGCAATCTCGACCCGGCGCATGAGATCAAGCCGATGATGGGCCGCTCCGGTCGCCCCGCCGCCGCCCGTCAGGCCTATTCCATGACAGCGGTCGATGAATTCGGCCCCGTGATCGACGACATCTATGATTTCGCCGAAGCACAAGGGTTCGAGATCGACGGCATCACCCAAGAAGGCGGGGCCGGGCAGCTGGAAATCAACCTGCGCCATGGCGATCCGATCAAGCTGGCGGATGAAGTGTTTTATTTCAAACGGTTGATCCGCGAAGCCGCCCTGCGCCATGACTGTTTTGCCACCTTCATGGCCAAACCCATCGCCGACGAGCCGGGCAGTGCCATGCATATCCACCACTCGATCCTCGACATGGAAACAGGCCGCAACATTTTTGCCGGGCCACAGGGCGGTGAAACCGACGCGTTTTTCCACTTTATCGGCGGCTTGCAGAAACACCTGCCCTCGGCCATCGCGGTGCTGGCGCCCTACGTCAATTCCTACCGTCGCTACGTCAAGGATCACGCCGCGCCGATCAACCTTGCATGGGGCCGCGACAACCGCACCACGGGCATTCGCGTGCCGCTCTCGGGCCCCGAGGCGCGGCGGGTGGAAAACCGCATGGCAGGCATGGATTGCAACCCCTATCTGGGCATCGCGGCCAGCCTTGCCTGCGGTCTCTTGGGTATCCTCAACGAGGATTGGCCCGACAAACAGTTCAAAGGCGACGCCTATTCCGGTGAGCCGGATATCCCCAACGTCATGGGCGACGCGCTTGATATGTTCGAAGAGGCCAAGGCGCTGCACGAGATCCTCGGGCCGGAATTTGCCCGTGTCTACGCCATCGTGAAACGCACCGAATACGAGGAATTCCTCCAGGTCATCAGCCCATGGGAGCGTGAGCATCTCCTTCTCAACGTCTGAGCCGCGCGGCAGGGGCGTGCTAATGAGTATTTGCACCAAGAAGAAGCCATGAACCTGCTCTATTCCAACGACCGGCGCGGCTGCTATCCGCCAAGCTGGTATGCGGCCACGGCCACACCCCTGCCAGAGTTCGCGCCGTTGCGCGGCACAGAGCGGGCCGATGTCTGCGTGGTGGGCGCGGGCTATACTGGCCTTTCGGCGGCGCTACACCTTGCAGAGGCGGGATTTGATGTCGTCCTGCTCGAGGCGCAGCGCGTGGGCTTTGGCGCATCGGGGCGCAATGGCGGGCAATTGGGCAGCGGTCAGCGGATGGAACAAACCGCGCTGGAACGTCTGGTGGGCGCAGAGGATGCCCTGCACCTCTGGCAGTTGGCCGAAGAGGCCAAGGATCTGGTAAAATCCCTCGTCGCGCGACATGGAATAGACTGTCATCTAAAACCCGGTGTGGCACATGCCTGTTTCTCGGCGCGCGAAATGGCGGCGGAACACGACTATGCCGATCATCTGGCCGCGCGATACGGATATGAGCAGATCGAAAAGCTGGATGCAGCAGGCTTTGCAGCACTCTGTCCCTCGCCGGCCTATCACGGCGGCACTCTGGATATGGGGGCCGCACATTTGCACCCGCTTGGCCTTGCGCTCGGCCTTGCACGCGCCGCTCTTACGGCAGGCGTGCGTATCCACGAAGGCTCTGCCGTGCATCAGATCACCCGCGGTGCCAAGCTGCGCGTTGCCACCGATGCGGGATCAATCGAGGCGGATCACCTTATTTTGGCCTGCAACGGCTATCTTGGCGGGCTCGAGCGCAAGGTCGCCGCGCGGGTCATGCCGATCAACAATTTCATCGTGGCAACAGAACCTTTGGGGGACGCAGCAGCCCGCGTGCTGGCGCGCGACGTGGCGGTGGCGGATACAAAGTTCGTGGTCAATTACTTTCGCCTCAGCCATGACAAGCGCCTGCTGTTCGGTGGCGGCGAGAGTTATGGCTATCGCTTTCCCAAGGATATCCGTGCCACCGTGCGCAAACCGATGCTCGAGATTTTTCCGCATCTGCAAGATGTTGCGCTTGAGTATGCATGGGGCGGCACGCTGGCCATCACGATGCGGCGGATGCCCTATCTGGCACGGCTTGCGCCTAATATTCTGACCGCTTCGGGCTATTCTGGGCATGGCGTGGGCACAGCCACCCATGCGGGCCGCCTGATGGCCGAGGCCGTACGCGGCGAGGCATCCGGGTTTGACTGCATGGCGCGCGTCCCGGCCCCGGCGTTTCCGGGGGGCACCGCCCTGCGCAGCCCACTTTTGGTGCTGGCGATGACATGGTTTTCGCTGCGCGACCGCCTCGGTCTCTGATCCAATCATCAGCGTGATATTGCCCTTTGCCCCATCGCCAGTGGGGTTTTCTTTGACAAACTGTCACAATTAACGCCTATATGTTCCGGAAACCCGAAACCTAGCTTCAGGAAATCCGAAAACATGGCCCTTGCCCCTAATGTCTATGACGCAGAACCCATCCCGGAAGCCGCCCGCGCGGAAATCGACCGGATGCTGCAATCGGGCGATCTCTTCCGGTATACCGCTCCGGAAAATGCCCCCGTGACGCTGCTGGAGCGGGAGTTTGCTGCACTTCTGGGCTCGAAATACGCGCTGGCCGTGTCCTCTTGCTCGGCCGCGCTGTTTCTCTCACTCAAGGCGCTTGGCCTGCCGCGCGATGCGCGGGTATTGATCCCCGGCTTTACCTTTGCCGCCGTCCCGTCTTCGGTGTTGCATGCCGATTGTGTGCCCGTGCTCTGTGAAGTGGGCGAGAATTATCGCATCGACATCGCCGATTTCACGGCACGTCTAGACACGGTGCAGGCGGTGATCATCAGCCATATGCGCGGCCATACCTCGGATATGGATGCGATCATGGCGCTCTGCGCAGCGCGGAACATTCCAGTGATCGAGGACGCGGCACATTCGCTTGGCACCACATGGGGCGGGCACAACATCGGCACCATCGGGCAAATCGGCTGTTTCAGCTTTCAATCCTACAAGCTGGTCAATGCTGGCGAAGGCGGGATCATGGTCAGCGACGATGCCGATCTGATCGCCCGTGCCGTCATCATGTCGGGTGCCTATGAGCACAACTGGGCCAAGCATCTGACAACACCGGATGCAGCCCTTGAGGCGGCGTTTGCCCGCGCTCAGAACCAATTGCCGCTCTACAATCTGCGGCTCAACAACCTGTCTGCGGCAATCATCCGCCCTCAACTGGCCGAAGTGGCGCGGCGGGTGCGCGATGGGCGGGCCAACCATGACTATGTCGCGGCGCGGATCAATACCTCGCCTTGGATGCAGGTGCCCGAAAAATTACCCCTTGAAGAGCGCGCGCCAGACTCCATCCAATTCAATCTGGTGGGGATGACCGAAGACGACACCCGCGCCTTTGCCCAAGCGGCGGCGGACCGCGGCATCAAGGTGCAGGTGTTTGGCCTGAGTGCCGATAATGCCCGCGCCTTTTGGAACTGGCAGTTTCTGCCGGGTGCGGCCCCGGTGCTGCCAAAAACCCGCGCGATGTTGATGCGCGCCTGCGACACCCGCCTGCCCGCGCGCCTGACCCGCCCCGATCTTGATCTGATCGCCGATGCGCTGGTACTGGCGGCAGAGGATGTGATGGGCCGCAGCCGCGCCTACGGCACCTGACCCGAAATAAAAAAGGGCCGCCCCTACTCCACGGACGGCCCGACGGGACTCTGCTTGCGCCTTACTCGGCTTTGCCGGCTTCGACGGAAATCTGCACCGCAACCTCGTCGCTGACGAAGGGCGTGAATTTATCCACGCCGAAGTCCGAACGCAGCAGCGTTGTGGTGGCGTCAAACCCGACCCAAGGCTTGCTATTCATCGGATGTGCATCGGCCTTTTGATTGAGGCGCGCATCCAGCACGACCGACTTGGTCACGCCGTTCATGGTCAGATCGCCTGTGATGAGGGCAGTGGTATCGCCCGTAACCTCGATCCCGGTCGAGGTGAAGGTGACCATATCGCCCTCGGTCGCGCCAAAGAAATCCTCGGACATGAAATGCTCGTCGCGCTTTTCCCAGCCGGTGAACATCGACATGACCGGCATCGACACATTGACCGACGAGGCGGCCGGGTCTTCGGCGTCGAACATGATCTCACCCGCAAAGCCAGAGAACATGCCGTAGGTCGTGGAAAAGCCCAAGTGGTTGTAAGAGAACACAACCTGGCTGTGGCTCGGGTCTAGCTCATATTTTTCAGGGGCAGCAACCGCGCCAGTCGCGGTCAAAGCAAGCGCTGTGGCGAGCAGGATATTCTTCATCGGAAACCTCCAGAGGGTGAAATGTGACTTACCTGTTCACATTTGGCGCTCTGGGACCAAATCACAATCCCGTAGTTTCAAACAACCTCTGTGGATTGGCGAACACCTGCCAACATCAGGTCCCCGCTTGGTTCAGGCTGGAAAGCCCAAAGCACGACGCAGGGCCTTGGCCGTTGCACGATCCTCGATCTTCATCGCAACGATCTGGCGACCGGCGGCATCGCGCGCTGTCAGCACGCGGTCCCGCATCGACAGTTCCGAAAGGCTGTCAAGATCATGGACCGCAACCCGCGCGGCCCGACCGCCCGCAACCGGGGCGATCACATGGAGGCGGCGGTTCATCACATCAACCTGAATTTCAGGCCCTGCCTGCACCGCACGCGCGCGGCTCAGACACATCAGGCCCGCGAAGAGCAGAGTTACAAAGAAAAGAAGCTTGATCATCATCATGGCAGAGTCCTGCGCCCCCGCAGAAACCAGCCAGAGACCGAAGGCCGAAAAGATCAGCGCACTGCCGCACAAGGTCTGCGTGGCTCGACCAAGATCGAGTGCCGGGGCCTCTGCCTGAGCATGGCCAGCGGTCTCGTGGTAATCGAATGGTGCGTGCGTGAACTCGCGCTCAAAATCCGGAAGGGCAACCATGGTCATACTCCTTTTCACCTCGAACAACACAACCGTGCCCACCAAATTCGTCCGTATTGCGGCAGGTCAGCGGCATTCTGCGGGCCGGATCAATGCGCCTTGCGCCGCCCTGCGGGGCGATGTATACGCGCCCAATCTTTCGCAATCGTTATGAACCGCGCAGTCTCTCGTGGATGGGGCGCGAAAGAGCCAAAGCCCGTCCTATGAAATGCGCCTTGATAGAAATGGAGTGAACATGCCGCTTTATGAGCATGTGATGATCGCGCGTCAGGACCTGTCCAGCGCGCAAGCCGAAGGCCTGATCGAGCATTTTGGTGCCGTGCTGACCGAAAATGGTGGCACACTCGTCGAGCACGAGTATTGGGGCGTCAAAACGATGGCCTACAAGATCAACAAGAACCGCAAAGGCCACTATGCCTTTCTCAAGAGCGATGCGCCCTCGAGCGCTGTGCAAGAGATGGAACGCCTGATGCGTCTGCATGACGACGTCATGCGCGTGCTGACCGTCAAGGTCGATGCGCATGAAGAGGGCCCCTCTGTTCAGATGCAGAAGCGTGACGAGCGGGGCGACCGTCCCGACCGCGGCGACCGCCCTGATCGTGGCGACCGCCCCGACCGTGGGGACCGTCCCGACCGTGGCGAACGCCGCGAACGTCGCTGATCCATCCCCTGAGACAAGGAGCATAAACCATGGCTACAAAACCGTTTTTCCGTCGCCGCAAGGTCTGTCCGTTCTCGGGCGATAGCGCGCCCAAGATCGACTACAAAGACACGCGCCTGCTGCAACGCTACATTTCCGAGCGTGGCAAAATCGTGCCCTCGCGCATCACTGCCGTTTCGGCCAAGAAGCAGCGTGAACTCGCGCGCGCCATCAAGCGTGCCCGTTTCCTCGCCCTTCTGCCCTATGCCGTGAAATAAGGAGACCTCAGATGCAAGTGATCCTTCTTGAACGCGTTGCCAAGCTTGGCCAGATGGGCGATGTCGTCGACGTCAAGCCCGGCTTTGCCCGCAACTACCTGCTGCCGCAGGGCAAGGCGCTGTCGGCTTCGGAAAAGAACATTTCCGATTTCGCAAACCGCAAGGCGCAACTTGAGGCTCAGAACCTCGAGACCCGCAAAGAAGCCGAGGCGATGGCCGACAAGCTGAACGGTCAGCAGTTCATTGTCATCCGTCAGGCCTCTGACAGCGGCGCACTCTACGGTTCGGTCAGCACCCGCGATGCGGCTGATGCCGCCACCGAGAATGGCTTTACCGTCGAGCGCAAGCAGGTTGCCCTGACCCGCCCGATCAAAGACCTTGGCCTGCATGACGTTCTCGTCACGCTGCACCCCGAGGTGGTTGCCACGATCCAGTTGAACGTTGCGCGTTCGGTCGAAGAAGCAGCCCTGCAAGCCTCTGGCAAGAGCATCCAAGATGCCGCCGCCGAGGCCGATCAGGCCGCAGATTTTGAGATTGCCGAACTGTTTGACGACATCGGTGGTGCCGCCGGCGACGACGACGATTATTCAGATCGTCGCGACAATAACGCCTGAATTCGGCAATTGTTCTGAATAAAGTGCCGCGCAGCCCCCTGCGCGGCACAGCTATGTGACGTGGTAGTCGACAAGATGAGCCATGTAATGCTACGCTTCACGATGAGTTCACTTTTGTTTGATCGTAGTGTTTGGTGTTTTTTTGGTTCTCGCGCTGTAACCCCATCGTCATGGTCTTTGCTGACGAATGTTTCGGGGCCAACCAGTTCCCCTGTCACCACAACTCTTGGGTCCGCCCGACATGGAACATCCACACAGACTGAATAGGGCGGTGCCCCCCCACAGGCAGCACCTGTGTGTTGAAAAAATGTCCCTTGGGAAAAGCCATGAGAGTACTTGCCCCAAGTGTAGAACGGGCATGTTGTTCATCTCCATTCCCCTACCGAACAGTCCGCCCAACCTGACGAAGAGGGCACCGTAAATGATCCAGGTCGACCCCTTCAGGCAGTTTCTTGACGATCTGCGCAACAGGTTCGAGCTTGATCATGTGGCCTATGCCGGAATGAATCCGATCAGCGGGCAATCACATGGGCATATGACCTATGGCGCGGATTGGACCTCTCACTATCTCCAGCACAAGTACTACGAGATTGACCCCACCCTGCTCAAGGCGCGCCACAGTATCGCGCCGGTTGACTGGAACAGGCTGGAACGGGGGGCCGAGTTTCAAACCATTTTTCAGGCGGCTCGTGATTTCGGGATATCGGATAGAGGGCTAACGATTCCTATTCATGGCCCCTATGGTGATGTCGGCGGCCTCAGCATCAATCGCGATTGTTCTGAACGCGAATGGCAACTGTTGATCTCGGGGATCATCGGTAACCTTCAGGCAGCGGCTGTGCATATGCATGACATGGTGATTCAGTCCGATCCCCTAACCCGGATGCTGAACACCCCTTCTCTCTCGACCCGCGAGATTGAAATCCTGCAATGGACAGCAGCGGGCAAATCCCAACAGGACATCGGCGATATCCTGTCGATCTCGCACCGCACAGTCGAAGTGCACCTGCGGTCTGCGCGTCAAAAGCTCAATGCGCTGACAACTCCGCAGGCAATTGGGCGTGCGATCAACCTCGGTTTGATCTATCCGCGTTGAACGCGGTCCCGCCTTTCATCAAAGGCGTAGCATTACCTTCATTTCCAAACATTTTTTCACACTTTGGTGCGTGTTCGTGCGCACCGCTACGGGATTTCCCCAATGGTATACTTCGTGGAATTTACTAACCTCAACATTGCCGAATACACCACTCACACGGGACACGCCACTTTTGGGGAGACGCAACGATGATTTTGGTAATTGATGCCATCAATAAGGACAGGTTCAGCCATGTGCTGGATGAGATGTTCAAACTGCGCGCACGAGTCTTTGGGGATCGACTCGGTTGGCAGGTTGAAGTGAAGGATGGTCGCGAGCGCGATCTGTTCGATGACCTGAACCCGGCCTACGCCGTGGGTCTCGACGATGAAGGAAATGTCGTGTCTTGCGTGCGCGCGCTTCAGACCACTGGTCCGCACATGCTGGCCGATGTCTTTGCCGATATCCTCGATGGCGAGCCGCCATTGCGCAGCGCAACCCTTTGGGAATCCACTCGCTTCTGCGTCGACACACGTCGCCTCGGACGCGGACGTGATCGCAACTCGGTCTCTTACGCGACCTGCGAACTGATGATCGCCTCACTCGAAGCGGCAAAACGTGCGGGTGTTTCGGACATTGTGACCGTGATTGATCCGGTGATGGACCGGGTCCTGAAACGCTCAGGCAACGCGCCCTATGACTATGTCGGCAAGACTGCCGATATGGGCAAGGTTCCCGCCCTCGCGGCATTGCTGGATTGCACGGACGAGCGAATCGACCGCATCCGCGCCTTTGGCGGAGTTGAGGGAGACGTTTTTATCAGCGATGACGCGGCGCTCGCACTGCCAGCGATTGCAGGCCACGTCACACCGAAAACACCACTCGAGCAATATTGCGATGAGCAAATTGCCTCGGCAACCTCGGAAAAAGAGCGGATTGCCGCTCTGCGGCTCAAGGCCGCTCTTGAGGACAAGATTCGTTCGCGCATGGATCAACGTGCCTGACCCCCAGGGGCGCGCGATCCTGACTGACGACCGGCACTGTCGTCTACGTCACTTGCGCTAGAACGAAGAGGGCCGCCCCACTTCTCCCCGGGGCGGCCCTTCATTTTTTTCCAGAACGTGTCTGGCGATTACTCGTCGTTCATCGCTTCGATGGCTTTCTCAAGCTCTTCCTTGGACAGCTCTTTATCCGTCACCTCAGCCAGTTCGACCACATAGTCGATGACCTTGTCTTCGAAGATGGGCGCGCGCAGCTGCTGGCGCATTTGCGGGTTCTTCTGCACGAATTCAAAGAACTCCCGCTCGTGGCCCGGATATTGGCGCGCCTGGTTCATAACCGCTTGCGTCATTTCCGCATCCGAGACCTGCACTTCAGCCTTCTGCCCCAACTCTGCGAGCAAGAGACCAAGGCGGACACGCCGCTCTGCAAGCTTGGTATGCTCTTCGGTCACGTCGATCTCGGGGTGATCATGGCCCTGCACGTCAGGGTTTTCCTCATGCCAAAGCTGATGCGCGATCTGCTTGGCTTCGGCGTCCACCATGCTTGGCGGCAAGTCAAAGCTGACCTTCTCGTCCAATTGATCCAGAACATGACGCTTGAGGATCGCACGTGCCGCCCCAGCATATTCCATCTCAAGACGCTCGGAGATCTGAGTTTTGAGCGCGGCCAAGTCTTCGGCACCGTATTTTTGCGCCAACTCGTCGTTGATCTCAGCGGCGACAGGCTCTTTCACTGCTTTGACAGTGCAATCGAACACGGCCTCTTTACCCGCCAAATGCGCGGCCTGATAGGCCTCGGGGAAGGTCACGGTCACAGCCTTGACCTCTTCAACCTTGACGCCCACCAGCTGCTCTTCAAAGCCGGGGATAAAGCTGCCCGAGCCAATGACCAGCGGATAATCTTCGGCGCTGCCGCCGTCAAAGGCTTCGCCATCGACCTTGCCAACAAAGTCGATCACGACCTGATCGCCGTCTTTGGATTTGGAGCCTTTTTTGCGATCCTTGAAATCCTGCGCATTCTCCGCAAGGTTCTTGAGCGCCTCATCAACGGCGGCATCATCGGCTTTGGCGACCAGACGCTCCAGCTTCAGTGACTTGAGGTCGACATCGGGAATCGCGGGCAGAGCCTCGTAGCTCAGGACGATTTCAACATCGTCGCCCTCTTTCCAGTCTTGATTGGCCATTTTGACATCAGGTTCGAACGCCGGGCGCTCGCCCTTGGCTTCGAAATGCGCCTTCATCGCGTCATCGACGCTTTCTTGCATAGCTTCGCCCAGCACGCGCTGGCCAAACTGCTTTTTCAAGAGCGGCAGCGGCACCTTGCCCTTGCGGAACCCCTTGATCTCGATATCCGGCTGGGCCTCCTTGAGCTTGGCGTTTACCTTCTCGTCCAGATCCTTGGCTGACAAGATCATCTTGTAGCCGCGCTTCAGCCCTTCGTTCAGGGTCTCGGTGACCTGCATTTTCGTCCTCTCATATGCATCGGGCCGCGGAGGCGTCCGCGGCGGTCAAAATCACGCGTGTTCTATTGAGGCCCCCGCCAACGTGCAAGGGGAATCCGGCCTGATTTCGCCGGTCTGTTGGTGCGGGTGGAGGGACTTGAACCCCCACGCCTTGCGGCGCCAGAACCTAAATCTGGTGCGTCTACCAATTTCGCCACACCCGCATCCGTCGCGCGCCCTTTCAGGCCGCTGGCGCGGTGTCTAGCAAAGCGTCTCGCCGGATGCGAGAGGAAAATTAAGCTTCGCTTGACAGGATCATGACGAAAAAAAGCAGGACATAAACCCAATCTTGCCATATTCTGGATGTAATCTGAGGCAGAAAACAAGCGAGACACGCCATGAAACCGAAAACGGTCGGGCGGTCAGATGGCGGATTGGCCGTCTTTCCACCTGTGGACACATGCGGCCTGTTGGCCGACAGCATCATTCTCACCCTCGATGGCGAGCGGCGCGTTGCCGATTTGAATGTCGGGGATCGTGTGATCACCCGCGATAGCGGCACGGCGGTCTTGCGTGGCATCGCTCGGCACAGGCTGCGCACGGCGGCGGTGCGGATCATGGCGGGCACGCTCGGGCATACGCGGCCCGAACGGGATGTGACCCTGCCTGCTGGCCAGCTTTTGCTTGTGCGCGACTGGCGCGCCAAGGCGCTTTTTGGCGACACTCAGGCGCTCGTATCCGCGACACGGCTGGTGGATGGCGAGTTTGTGACGCTTGAGGCGGCGCAGGAAATGACGCTCTTCAGCCTCGATTTCGCAGCCCCTCACATCCTTTATGTCGACGGGTTGGAATTGGCCAGCAACGCCGACATGCGGCTTGACGCCCGCGCGGCCTGATCCGGCAACGCGCGCAGCACTTTGGGCAGGACCTCGGGTAGGTCCTCGGCAATCAGGCCGGGGCCAAAGCAGCGCGCACATTCGCCATGTAGCCACGCCGCTGTTTCGGCGGCCTGCATCGGGGGAAACCCACGGGCCAGCAACCCGGCGATAAACCCCGCCAGCACATCGCCCGCGCCGGCCGTGGCCAGCCATGGCGCTGCACGCCCATAGGCCGCCGCATGAATGGCGCAGGCGCCGTCTGGCGCAGCAATCACGGTATCGGCCCCTTTCAAAAGGACGACACAGCCAGCCCGCTTGGCGGCCTCTCGGGTGGCCTCAACCTTGGAATAGGCAGGGCCTTGTGTGGCAGGCTCGGCCAAACGCGCGGCAATATCGGGAAAGAGCCGTGCGAATTCGCCACCATGCGGCGTCAAAACACAGCCCTCGTGCAGCAAGCCAAAGAGAGTCTCAGGGGCATCGGCAAAAGCGGTCAGCGCATCGGCATCTAGAACCACGCGCGGGGCGCTTTCATGGCGCAGCACCACCGGCACCAAGTCGCGCGCCCGCGCTGTGCCCATTCCCGGCCCCGAGCAGAGCGCAGTAATGCGCTTGTCCGTCAGCGCGGCGTGCAAGGTTTGGCCATCTTCAATCCGGCGCAACATCAGCGCGGTGATTTGGGCAGCCACTTCCATCTGTGCCGAGGGCGGCACGCCAAGGGTCACCACCCCTGCCCCAATCCGAAGCGCGGCGCGCGCAGCCAACCGCGCCGCGCCGGTCGTGCCCGCACCACCCGTCAGGATCAGCGCATGACCATGGCCAAATTTATGTGCTGTTTCCGCCTTGGTAAGGCTTTGCGCATCCGGGGGCGCGACCAGCCTAACCGCGTCCTCGGCCTGCGCCGCAAGACCAATGTCCGCCACCATGACCCGACCACAGACCGCAGGCCCATCCGCCAGCACATGACCCAGCTTGGGCGCGTGAAACGTAACCGTAAGCGCCGCCTGGACCGCGTTTGAAACCGTGCCCAACACCCGCCCACTGTCGCTGCAAAGCCCAGAGGGCAGATCCACGGCCACAACACGTGCCGCCACTTGGTTCAAGCCTTGCTGCGCCACGCCCTCTAGCGGTCGTCGCAGACCGGTGCCGAACAGCGCATCGACCATCAACGCGACCTTGAGCCCCTCGACAGAGGCCTGCGCAAGATCATGCACAAATCCCATGTCGCACCACCGATTATGGTTTATCCGCGCATCCGGTGGCAGCCGCGACGGATCACCATAAAGGTAGACACCCACCTCCCAGCCCCACGCCTTCAAAAGCCGCGCGATGACAAAACCGTCGCCGCCATTGTTGCCCGGCCCGCACAGAACCGCCGCAGATTGTGGCGTTTGCGCAAGTTCCGGCCATTCAGCGAACACCGCGTCGACCACGGCACGTCCCGCGCGCTCCATTAGATCAAGCCCCGTTACTCCGCCCGACTCGATGGCCACCTGTTCCCGTGCGCGCATTTCAGTGGCTGTCAGAATTTCTAGCATACCGGGCCCCTCTGCGTTTTATTTTCGATGCTTTTTTCGGCATTTTGCCTAAAAGTTAGGCAATTACTTCTTTGAACCCGTCCGGGGCGCTGCAAAATCCAGCTTAACCGATTGAGCCTCCTGCTGAGAAGTGGTCTGCACGTTCCGAACGTAACCGCGAGAGGCCGAGCCGATGAAAAAGATCGAAGCGATTATCAAACCCTTCAAACTCGACGAGGTGAAAGAGGCGCTTCAGGAAGCTGGCATTCAGGGCCTCTCGGTGATCGAGGTCAAGGGTTTTGGTCGTCAAAAGGGCCATACCGAGCTGTATCGTGGTGCCGAATACGTGGTCGATTTTCTTCCCAAGGTGAAAATCGACGTCGTGCTCGATGACGATCAGGTGGACGCGGCCATTGCAGCGATCATCGACGCGGCCAAAACCGACAAAATTGGCGACGGCAAAATTTTCGTCAGCCCCGTCGAGCAAGCCATTCGCATCCGCACCGGTGAGTCCGGTTCGGACGCGCTCTGAAATCTACCCTAACAAGAAAAGGACAAGAGAATGAGCAAAGACGCAGTTCTCAAGCTGATCAAGGATGAGGATGTTGACTACGTCGATATCCGGTTCACCGACGTGCGCGGTAAACTTCAGCATGTGACCGTGGTCGCGGACCTGGTCGATGAGGATTTCCTCGAAGAAGGCTTTATGTTCGACGGATCGTCGATCTCTGGCTGGAAGTCGATCGAGGCTTCCGACATGAAGCTGATGCCCGACACCGAGAGTGCATATGTCGATCCGTTCTACGCGGAAAAGACACTTTGCATCCATTGCTCGGTTGTTGAACCCGACACCGGCGAATCCTACGATCGCGATCCGCGCGGCACGGCAGAAAAAGCCGAGGCATATCTCAAGTCGTCCGGTATCGGCGATGTGGCCTATTTTGGCCCCGAAGCTGAATTCTTCATCTTTGACGATGTGCGCTTCTCGAACACCATCAACAAAGTCTCGTATCAGGTAGACGCTGTTGACGCGTCTTGGAACAGTGACACCGAATACGAGATGGGCAACACCGGCCATCGTCCGGGCCTCAAGGGCGGGTATTTCCCGGTAAACCCGATCGACGACGCCCAAGACCTGCGCGCCGAAATGCTCTCGACCATGAAGCGGATCGGCATGAAGGTGGATAAACACCACCATGAAGTCGCAAGCTGCCAGCACGAACTGGGTCTGATTTTCGGCACGCTGACCAAGCAGGCCGACGAGATTCAGAAATACAAATACATCATTCACAACGTGGCGCATGCCTATGGCAAATCCGCCACCTTCATGCCCAAGCCGATCTATGGCGACAACGGGTCGGGCATGCATGTGAACATGTCGATCTGGAAAGACGGCAAGCCGCTTTTTGCCGGTGACAAATATGCCGACCTCAGCCAAGAGGCGCTTTATTTCATCGGTGGCATTCTCAAGCATGCCAAGACGCTGAACGCCTTCACCAACCCCGGCACCAACAGCTACAAGCGGTTGATCCCCGGTTTCGAGGCCCCCGTTCTGCGCGCCTATTCGGCCCGCAACCGTTCGGGTTGCGTCCGTATTCCGTGGACCGAAAGCCCCAAGGCCAAGCGCGTAGAGGCCCGTTTCCCGGATCCGAGCGCAAACCCCTATCTGGCGTTTTCCGCTCTGCTCATGGCTGGCCTCGACGGTATCAAATCCAAGATTGATCCCGGCGAAGCCATGGACAAGAACCTCTATGACCTGCCCGCCGAAGAGCTGAAAGACATCCCGACCGTCTGTGGCTCTCTGCGCGAAGCATTGGATTGTCTGGCCGCTGATCACGATTTCCTGCTGGCAGGCGACGTGTTCACCAAAGACCAGATCGAGGCCTACATCGCGCTCAAGATGGACGAAGTCCACAAATACGAGCACACACCGCACCCTGTCGAATTCGGCATGTATTACAGCTGCTGATTGCACAGCTTGTGATTGTAAATTCTGGGCATCCCATTCGGGGTGCCCTTTTTTTATGCCCTTCACCGTTGCGTGTTTGGCATCAATCTCAGCATTTTTGACGAATTGCCCAAATTAATCCTCATTTGAAACAAATCGGCTCCACCTTCGGTTGTCATAGATAGATCACTCACAACGCAGATAATGGAACCTCCCATGGCCAATTCCACTCAAAGGGTAACGGCAGGGCTAGTATTTCTCGGTACGAGAAACTTCGACATCGTCAGGATCGGCAACCGGATCAGCATGGTCCTTGACTGGCTAGATGAGCAGACAACAGGCTTGCGTATTCTTTCTGATTGCGAGGCAAACCTGAATTCTGATCATTTTGTTCTGCGGATTGAAATCCAGCAGGACCACAAGCTTAGCGCTTTGTCTCAGCCCGCTGAGCACTTTCTCGCGCTGAGCCTCTTGCAAACCGATCCAGAGGCACCGCCCCAAACCCAATTGGCGCTGTCGGTCATGGCACATGTTCTGCGGGCGCTGCACAGCACACTCGCCCCGGACTTTGTGCAATGGATTCACCCGCTGGCCCTGCTCAGTCATGCCGAGTTTCTCGAGGCTGTCACTTTTCAGGATGAGTATGAGCCAGCCGCACCACAAGCTGAAATCGTGCCGCACCCCAAAGCTGCCGCAGCGCGTTGTCGCTTGCCAGACATCGAACTTACCCATCAAGCGCTGCATGCACGCTATGTCTCAGAGAGCGACGCCGCTCCGGAGGATCATGTAACTGGCGCGTTGCGTGCGGTTTTTCGCGATAGTCTTGAAACAACGCCCGCCGCCACAATACAAACTGACAGCATCCGCGAGAGCACAGCCCCCCTGCGCCTGAGCGTCTGGATATTGACGATCACGCTGGGGCTCTTTGCTCTTCCGGTTGCTGCCGCGCTCGCCATTGTCAACCTCATGCGCGGCGAGAACTTGCGTCTCGCCTCTCAGACGGCGGCGATGACCGGCTTGTTCCTCACCCTGCAGGTCAATGGCGCGACAGCCCAAGCTCTGCAGGCCATGCAGGACCTATTGGGATGACCTCGACCGGAAAATTCCCCGCAGAGGCGCACTTGTGGCGCGCGCGTGGCGCGTTACACTCCAATCGAAAGCTATTTCACGGGAGATTGTAATGTTCACGACCATGATGCGCCCCCTTCAGCCACTCACCATGGCTCTTGGTTTCAGCCTGCTGGCCACGAGCGCCCTCGCCGCGCCCTGTGGCAACAGTGCGGACGGCTTCTCAAATTGGAAGGCCGCCTTTGCCAAGGAGGCTGCCGCCGAGGGCGTTGGCCCAAGAGGGCTCGAGGCCTTGGCCGGGGCGCAATATGCCAGCAGCACCATTGCGGCGGACCGCAACCAAAGAAGCTTCAAGTACAGTCTTGAGAAATTCATGCAGGTTCGCGGGGCCCCCACCATTGTGGCCCAAGGTCGCAAGCGGCGCGCACAGGATGCCGCGTTTTACGACGCGTTAGAGCGTCAATATGGCGTCCCAGCCGGGGTGCTCCTTGCTATTCACGGCATGGAAACCGGCTTTGGTGGGTTCATGGGGGATAGTGCCGTTGTTTCGGCCATCGTCACACTGACCTATGATTGCCGCCGCTCTGATTTCTTTCGGCCCCATGCCGTTGGCGCGCTGAAGTTGGTGGATCGTGGCGCAATCACCGCCCAGACAAAAGGGGCAAAACACGGCGAGTTGGGGCATACCCAGTTCTTGCCGGGCAATGCCCTAAACTACGGGGTTGATGCCAATGGCGACGGGCGGGTGGATTTCTACAATCTGACCGACGCGCTTGCGTCAACCGCGAACTTCCTGCGCCAAAAAGGCTGGCAACCCGGACAGGGCTATCAGGAAGGCCAATCGAATTTCGCCGTGATCCAGCAATGGAACGCCGCCGGGGTCTATCAAAAAGCGATTGCCCTGATGGCCGCGCAAATCGACGGGGGCTGACGCGCAATCGTCCGCCCTCTCCTACAGTAAACGTGCCAAGTATGTCCGGTTTCATCTGAACCCTCTCAAGAACGGGGCATGAAATGAGCAGACAGAATTACGGTCAGATCGCCGCGCTGGAGTTTTTCGATCCTCCAGAAATGGACTTTCCCGACATTGTCGAGGAGTTTGACATCGCGTCTCAGCGTCTTGCGCCGCAGTTGCGCCGCCTGACATGGGATGGCGAAGATATCGCGCTGATTGATCGGGACGCAGTGCGCATAGCACTTGGCTGGCTTCCAGCCCAAGGCTTTGACCAGCCCAGTTATCTGGTGCTGGCCGTGGGGCCGCGCAACGCCAAGCGCAACATCACGCTTGATCCAGAAGCCTATGAGATGCTCACCCGGCGTCTTGTCGAACGGGTGCGCGGCTATCTGCCGTTTGACGCGGTCCTGCACGGTGCCGCGAACCGCCCCATCAGCAGCGCGCTGCTCGACATGACATTCGAGCTGCTGTCCGGTTGCGCCAATGAGGCCACGCAGCATCGCCGCCCAACCCCGGCCCCGCGACAATCCAAACCCCGCCGTCAAGAGCATAGAGGCCAGAGCAGCGCGCGGCCCAAACATCCCATCCCCGAGGATGCAGTGGACGCGCGATTGGCAGTGCCAGAGGCCTCTTTGCCAATGCGGCTGACGATTGTCACCTTTGGCCTTACGCTTTTTTTGCATGTGCCGCCGCTTGGCGCAGCACTTTTGGCCTATACCACCCTACGGGAGGCACAGCCGCTCTTGAGCTGATCTGGCATCCCAAAGACCGGCTCAGCAGACGTCCTTGCGCGCCAAAACGTAGGTATGGATCGAAAACACGCAAGCTCGCGTTTGCGGCAGGCGCAAGACGCATTGGCGTTCGCTGCGCAAATAAGGATACGCAGCCTCTGCGCTCGGTTGCACCCTTGATCGGGGCTGATGCAACGTTGGATCCGCATAGCGCAAGGCATTGAACCGCCAAAGCGGTCGCCCCTCCTGCACCCCATCAAAGAGCCGCTGCACCCGGCGCGCAAGAGCCTCATCATAGGTCTTGACCGGCACGTGAATGGTCGTCAGGGGCCGACCAATCTTGTCCGCAAGGTGCCAGCTTGCCGGAAAGCACAGAACTGCGGCGGTCAAAACATGCTCGTCGCCCCGCCGTTCCATGAGGCAAAGATCCTCTTGCACCAGATGCCCCAAAGTCCCCATGGGATCGGTACGATCAATCGGCACAATGACACCATCGGGGCGCTGTACCTGCTTTGCAGAAACACCATAGCCTTGGCCGTATTCCTGCAACCAATCCAGCACAAATTGCAAAAGCTCGTCCGCCGCAGGACCCGCCCCGTCTGTGACCGCCAGAACCTCGGCGCGCTGCTCGGACAAAAGACGGGCACGCTCGGTCATCTGACCGGCAAAGGCCTCATCGACCTGCAACCAGTCGGCCATCAAGAGCGGGGAAACACCCGGCAGGGCATGCGCGGCCTCGGGATCATAGGGCAATCGGGTCTGAAGAATCTCTGTCATACGGCAAACTTAGCCAAGCGCCTGCGCCGCCGCATCCGCAAAATCGTCTGAACGATGATAGCGCGTCTCCATCCGGTAATCCTTGCGCGGGCCGCGCACATGCCACGTGACCGTAAAGGCGGGCCAATCCGCAAAATCGTAATGCCCGTCATACTGATCTGGATCACACCAATGCGCGGTCGGCCCGCCCTGAGCCGGCACAGTGTGAAAAAACCGCCCATCCTCGAACCAGACGGACATATCCACGGACCACAGATAGCGCCGCTCAGCCAGAAACCGTGCGCCTGTCTCCAGCACCATCTCGCCGGTCTCATGATAGGCCAAACCTTTGGGGTCCGGTTTCCAGACGGCGCGCCCGCTGAACCGAGCCGAAGCGCCATCCTCATGTTGAATGACCCGCTCAAGCGTCCAGACGCCTGTAAAATCATCAAGGGTTACGGTGTGTGACATGGTCTATCCCCTGCGGCAGTCCGCGGCGATTCGCAAGCCAACTGGCCAAGGGGCCGCTCACGACAATGGACGCCACCATTCGAGTGGCATAAGATCGCGAAGCATCTGCAGGAGAGGCCATGAACAAGACGCGGCATACAGACCCCAACCCGCAGGCAACACCGGGCGAGCAAATCCTGTTGGCACAGTTGCATCAGGTGCAACGCGCGCTGGAGCATGCCTATGCCGAACGGCAACAGCAAGAGGCAGAAACCGCCGCCTGCGCGCAGAGGGTCCAAACACTTGAGGCCGAATTGAACCAAGCGCAGGCGCATCTAAACGCTGTTCTGGCCTCGCGCAGTTGGCGCATTACAGCCCCCTTACGGCGCCTGCTCACACGCGGAAAATGATGCCGGATCAGATCAGCGCAGCAAGGTTGCGCGTCAACGCCTGCGCCAACCGCTCGAATTCCGCACAAAGTAGGGATGGCGTGTTGAACAGCGCCGCCATCCGCGCCTGCGCCTCGCAATAGGCGGACAAGGTCTGTGGATCGGCGGTAAACCCGGCTATCCGCTCTGCCGCCACCTCTGGTGTCAGACCGTGGAGGTTGACAAATGCCCCCTGCGGCAGCAGGTCATGAACCCGGTGATCCGCCCCCGCGACATAGAGCGGCACAGCGCCAATCGCGAGGCTGTCGAACAGCTTTTCCGTGATATAGGACCGGTGATAGGTGTTCTCGACCGCCGAAAGCACAGCGCAGCGACCGCGCAGATCAAGGTATTTCTCAAGATGCCAATCCGGCAGGGTCTGCCTGCGCGGCAGCACATTCCACCCGGCCCCCATCCGCAACAGCCGCTCGCCGGTGCAGGCCAATGCCAGCCGTGTCCGCCAACGCCCCAGGCCGTAAAACCCGGCCTCAGGAAAGGCCGCATCAAAGCGCGGCTCGTCCCGGTATTCGGCGACAAAGGCCATATCCCATTTTACTGCAGCGAACCGAGCCGTCCAATCCTCTTGTGACAGACGCGCGTTTTCCGCGAACCAACACCCATAGCGCGTAGGATAGGCGTAATCCGTCAAAAGGAAGTAGGGAATCCGCTCAAACTCATAGATATCGGATGTCACATGGTTGAGGAAAACATAGGGCAAAGGCCCCGCTTCAGTCTCAACGACCTGCGCAGGGGTGAGCGGATCTTTGGCCCAGACACAATCCCAAAGTGGTTCTTCTGACAAGAGCACAAGGCGCTGATGCGCCGCCAGTCGTGGCGCTAACGCCTCGGCATGGCGATCGAGGTCCTTGGTATGGGCAAGCAGAATGATATCCGCCGCATCAAACGTATCCGTGACCGTAATCGCGGGCGCGCAGGCCCGGCGAATGGGATCGTAGGCCAAGGGCTGACGGTGCGCATAATCGCCAAAGGGATGCACCTTGATTGTCAATACCCGCCCTTTGGTTCCGGTAAACTGGCCCCTAAGATACCCATCGAACCACAAAGGCGCAACGCCGATCCGGGCCTGTGCTGCATGTCAGGATCTGTGCGATCAACAAGCCCGAAACAAGGCTTGACCATGTGACCAACAGACCCTGACCGCCCGCAACAGCCGCCTCAGCGGATCATTTCGATGCGTGCGCCCGGAAATTGCGCCACGACCGCAAGGGTCTCTTCGCGCGGGATGAGCGCAAGCGCGGTCGACAGGCCATCCGCAACAGCAGCTCTGGGTGCTGAGACTGTGACGATGGAGTGAAAAGGCGTATGCCCGTCGGGGCAGACAACGTGATCCCCCCCACCGGGGCGAAGCCCGCCAAACGGTCGCGTTGTAGACACAGCCCGGTTGCGCAGAACGATATGATCCTCATAGGCCCCGTCCGTGGCAAAGATCCGCGCCTGCCAAGGCCTATGCAAGGGACACTGGCCAATACCCTGCAATTCCCCAATATCCAGCATCACATCCGTCAAGCCACGGGCACGCATGAGGTCGGCGATCTTGTCGTTGATATAGCCCTGAGCGATACCATTCAGCGTCAGCGCCATGCCTGTCTTGGCAAAACAGATTTCGCGCGGGTCAATGTAAACCTTGTCCCAGCCAATCAACCCAAAAACCTTGGCGCGCGCGTGTCCAAATGTGCCGACCTCAAGCAGAGGCAGAACCGTGGGATCAAACACACCGCCCGATGCGTGGTGCAGTCGATCCGCCAATAGCAGCACGTCGAGCAATTCGGGCGGGGGCGCGACCAAACGACCAGAGCGGTTGAGCCAGCTCAAGGAACTGTCGGGGCGAAAGAGGCTGAATATCTGTTCAAGACGCTCCAACTCGGCCTCAATGGCCGCAAAGACTGGGCGCGCCGCGTCAGGGGAAAGACCCGCAATGGCAAGGCGAGCCGGTGCGCCCATGGCGCGACCCTGCCAATGCGCAGTTTGCGCAGCCATGGCGGCAGAGGGGGCCGCAAGAGCGGCAGCAGTAATACTGAGGAAACGGCGGCGGGTCGTGATCATGGCGTTCTCTTTATAAAAATCATTTTCAGGGCAAGACCCTCGTTCGCGATACCCACACCCGAACCACTCATGACACTTGCAAAACGAACACCACACATTGGGCCTGTGTCGACCCTAGGCGGCTTCCAGATGGTGAAACTTGATCGAGGTCAACTTTTGCAGAGCGCAGGAAAAAAAGATGACTTAAAAGGGTTCTTTTTGCACGTACTGCAAGAGTACTACTGCCGAAAGGCGGGTAAACGTCGACGCAGTATAAGCGCCAAGGCGATTCCCATCGCGGCACCCAGCCCGTCCGCCACGAAATCCGCCCATTCCGCTCCGCGTCCGAAATGCGGCTGAACAATCTCGATCAGGCCGCCATAAGACAAAGCCACAAGCCAAATCAGCGCCCAACTCCGCGGGTGCGCCATCGTGATCGGAATAACCAAAGCGGCAAACGCCACAAGATGCGCCAACTTATCCAGCCCAAGAAGCGGTGAGTGCCCCCCAGTGGAGGGCATCAGAGTTGTAACGCCGATTGCAAGCGTCATCAGGGCCGTCAGGATTTTTACCATTCTTGCGCATAGCCCCAACATCTTGGCGCTTCAAGGGCGCGCGTCAGAAGTCGAAGAGATCCTCAAGAAAGCCGCCACGCTTTTTGCGGGGGCGTTGTCCGCGATCGTCTTGGTCGCGCGACTCGTACGCTGGTGCCGCAGTCGCAGGCGCCGAGGCGGAGCGATCAATGATCTTGTCCAACTCGCCCCGGTCCAACCAGACACCCCGGCACTGTGGACAATAGTCGATCTCGACCCCGGCGCGTTCCGCCAGAACCAGTTGCGTGCCGTCGATTGGACATTGCATGGGCGCTCTCCTTTTGTTGCCTTGTGTGGCATGTGGGGTCGCACCGCTGACGGTGCAACCCAGAGCGCAAACATCCCGCCACTCAGCGGATTACATGCACCGCACAGGCCGCATGGCGCACCACCTTGGCGGCAGTAGAACCCAGCAAGAGATCCTGCATACCGGGCCGATGGCTGGCAATCACGATACAGTCGGGAGTGTGGGCCTCGGCCCAGTCAAGGATAGTGCGCCCCGAATGCCCCTCGACCACATGGGCAGAGGCATTGGGCAAAGAGGCGGCGATTTCGGCCAGTTCAACCTCGATTGCCTTGCGCGCCTCGTTCACATAGCCTTGGGGCAGATAAGAAATTGCATAGCCCGGTACCTGCTCGATCACATGCAAGAGGCTGATGCGTCCCGTCTCTCCCGCCAAAAGCCGCGCGGCACGTAGCGCTGCATTCGAATCGCGGTCCTGATCAAAGGATACGGGAATCAGAATATGTGCATACATGGGCTGTCCTTTTCTATTGGATAGGCCCATCATCCCCTAGGGGACAGCGCTCTGCCATGATCCAGATCAGGCCCGGTTCAGTTCTGCATGTCGCGCACCTGCGCCGCAATTTGTGCCGCCCAATCGCCAATGATCGGCAAAAACTCGATCTGGCTGAGGGCCCAGATCATCACCGACAAAAGCACCGTTGCCCCCAGCACCGTGCCAAGCCCGGCGGCAAGCCCCCGCACCAAGCTGAAGGCCAACATGCGCGGCACGGAATTGTGGACACGGATAAAGCGATGCGCATTCAGCGTCTGCAATTCGCGGCGCAAGGCTGCCACCTCGCGTGTCAACTCGTCGGTCGGCCTGTTGTCTTGCGTCATCCGAAGGTTGCCACCACGTCATACATGACCGGCTCGAACCCTTTGCAGAGTGCACTGATTTCGCGATTGCGGGCGCGCATCTCATCACTGCGTAGCATCGCCTGAAAATCAGAGCGCGCGCGCCATTGCGAGTAATTGGCGATACGGGTTTGGGCATCGTTGACATGCAGACCCGCAGCAATGAATCCCGGTTGTTTCGAGATAAAGTCACGATAGGCGGCGGTCAGCAAATCCATCAGATCCTGGCAGGTGCCCGGCGTCACCTCAAAGGTGGTGAGCACGGTCTGATGGTCGGTGTCGGTGGTGATATGGGGCATGGGAAACCTCCTTTTGGGAGCAAGCCTAGCACGCGCCCCCTGCCCGGTAAATTCCCGGCCCATCTTAACCTGCGCTTTACCCTTTTTAATGAAGGTTAATGCAGAGGTGACGATGCAATTACGCCCGCTCTTTGCAGTGCTGATACTGCCATGGCTCGTTGGCATGGCAGAGGCGGGCGCGTGGCCGCGCGCCAAGGGGCAAACCTTTCTGGCGGCAACGGGACAGCTTGATGCGCCCGACGAAACCGGCCTCGCACGGCAGAGCTTTACACTCTATGCTGAATATGGCGCGACAGAGCGGTTGACGCTAGGCGTTGATCTGGGCGGCGACGCGCTGCAAATGTCCAAGACCATCGTCTTTGCCCGCTGGCCCGTCGGACGCCCGGCGCGAAAGGTCAAGATCGCGGTCGAATTGGGCTTGGGCGAAGTAGCTGAGCAACGCGCACTGCGTCCCGGATTGTCGCTTGGGCGGGGGCTGACACTCTGGGGGCGGCACGGTTGGGCGGCGTTTGACGGGCGGGCCGTGCTGTTTAGCGGGGGGCAGATGACGCTCGAAAGCGATATCACCCTTGGTCTTGATATCACTGCGCGCGGCAAGGTGATCGCGCAGATCCAAACCGGACAGCCCGCGAAGGGCCAGACCTATGTGCGTTTCGCACCCTCCTATGTGCATGCGACCAAGCCCGGCGCGCACCTGGAATTCGGGCTAATCCTGCCTTTGTCGGGTGGTGGCGAACGGGGGGTCAAGCTGGGCCTCTGGCGGTCATTCTAACAGCCCATCAGAGGCCCAAAGAACCTGTCAGAGCGGATCGTCGATCCGGATACGCAGCACCACCGATCCCGAAACCGGGCTGGGCCAACGCAGGTTGATCCGATCCCGGTTCGGCCCTTGCTGCGCCTCGAAATAGGGGGCCGCGTACACCAACGCATTCGCTGCATTACGCAGAGGACCGGCAGGAATGACCGCCTCAACCGTCTGCGCCCAAGCACCGAACGGCAAGCGTGGCGCAGGCTCGACCTCCCAAGTGGCAGTGGCACTTTCCTCGGTGTGCTGCATCACCAGCGGACTGGCGACCGGGATATTGATGTTGTGAAAGCTGTTGTTGGCAAAGGTGACATTGCGCACCCGATCATAGTTGAGATCGGCAAAACTCGTGTCGACCATCTCGACCCGGGTAATGGTGCCGATAGTGCGGAACGTGTTGCCAGTGACGGTCACCCCGTCAAGAAAATGCCCCGCGCCGTGCGGCTTGACCACGATATAGGTGAACCAAGGGGCCATGTTGCCGGCCAGAAAAACATTGTCGGTGATGCTGAGCGCGCTGAACGAAAATTCGCTTGCGAATTCGGGCTCGGCATCATGCTCGTTCACCCATTCGATAAAGCAGTTGTCGATGTAATTGCCGCTGACACTGCCGCGATTGTTGATCCGCGTCAGCACAAAACCCGCGACGCGCGCGCCGCCTTGCGAAGTATCCCCCTGAAACACGTGATTGCCGGAGATCAGGGAACTGCTACCCGCAAGCACGGCGAAATGTCGAAACAGAACGCTGCGATTATCGCGGATCTTGAGGTCATTGGCATTGGCATTGAACGCGATGCTGCGCCGCTCGGTCGACAACAGAGGCCCTTCGTCCGAAATGAACTGACAGCGGTCGATCATCATCCCTTGATCGCCCTCGCCATGGCTGGTGATGCCTCGATCCTTGGGGCGGGTAAAGAAACAGTCACGGAAATGATTGGCAGAGCCCTGCGGCGGCAAGAGCACGCCACTGCAATCCCCCGTGCACTGGAAATCCACTTCTGAGAACACCATGCGCGAGACATCGTCAAAACCGCTGAAATCCAGCAGGTATTTGAACCGCCGGAAGGTAAAGACCTGCGTGCCCGCCGCGTCAAAAAGCGGCTGACTGATGTCGAGCCGCTGTGCCGCCACGTTCTTGGCGCTGACGTAAACCTCGCGGCCCACACCATTGCCCTCAATAAGCGCGCCCACGGGGATATTGGCCACGTCAATCACATTGGTCAGCCGGAGGGGGTTCGCAATGTCATAGCTGGCCTGCGAAGTCACAACATCGGTCGCCCAAGCCGGGCCGCCCCGGATCGTGAACTGGCCATTCTGGATGACGTGGCGCTGGTTATAGGTGGAGCGGTTGTTCACCGCCGCAGCCATATCAACCGGCCCGCGCAGAACCACCTTGCGCCCAGCCAGATCAAGCGTGACGTGATCGGGATTGTTCAAAAGCGCCTGATAGGCCTTTTTAAAGGCCAGTTCGCTATCGCCAAACGCATCAATATAAGCGGGCAGATCATAGTTTTTGGTCAACGCAAGAATGGCCGCATCCGGCATCACGAGCGTGCCCTCGAACCGGATGCGGTTCTGGATCGTGGTGCTTTGCCCAAGGAAATATTGGCCTGCGGGCACGATGATCTCGCGGCCCTGCGCCGCAGTGTCAGCGGCCTCGAAAGCGGCATGATCATCCGTCACCCCATCGCCAATCGCGCCGTAATCACGCACATCGACCGTGCTGAGGATATCGCGCAGGAAAAAGCGGCTGACATCCTCAATGATGATGTCGTCAATGCGTACCACGCCACCGCTCGGCCCGCTCAGATCAAGACCGAAATGGCCGAAAATAGCAGCGCGCCCCCAAGGCATATCCACGCCGGTGCGCGTGCCCGTGCCTACAATGGCCGTCACCTCGACAACCGCGCCATAGGTGGTCAACGCGACCTGCGGTCCGGTCACCGTCACCCCGGGCAGGGCGGCACCCCCTGCCCCACCGGCAAAGGCCGCGATGCGCACACTCGGCAGATTGCCGGCAATCGCCTTGATCCGCGCTCGGATTTGCAGGTAGCAGCCGGGTAAGATCGGCGTTTCGCCCATCGAGCGCAAACGCTGCACAGCCTCGGTCTTTTGCAATTCCAGCGCCCCACCAAAATCCTGATCGGCGGGGACAAAGGCTGCGTCGACGGCGTTCGCATAGGTGTCAGACCCCGGTCGCCCATCCCCGCGCGACCACTGGTCCAGACCGTTTGCAAAGGGGGTCGGCATGAAAACGATGCCGTCGGTGATTGCCTTGTTCATGGATATCCCTTTCCTGTTGCGCGCCGCATGCGGATGCTCGTGGCCAAAGCGATGGGCCAAAGCGGTCGGAAGGGGATGTATCAACGACGTGTTAATCAGGTCTCATGGCACCGTCACGGTGCCTGTAAGACACCAGATTGCGCGTCAGGCACACCCAATTGTGATATGCCTCGCCTGAAACGCAAAAAGCCCTGCCGGATGGCAGGGCTTTCGCCTGTCGCGCGGGGGCGATATCAGGACGCTTCGGTGATGAACTTGACCGCGTCGCCAAAGGTCTGGATTGTATCCGCCGCATCGTCGGGGATCTCAATGCCAAATTCTTCTTCGAATGCCATGACCAGTTCGACCGTGTCGAGACTGTCCGCGCCGAGATCGTCGATGAAAGAGGCTTTGTCGACGACCTTGTCCTCTTCGACACCCAGGTGTTCCACAACGATCTTCTTAACGCGGTCTGCGATATCGCTCATGTCTTGTTCCTCGTTTTGTCTTGGGCTGGTTTGCCCGTTGTCTGCCCCCGCCCAGCCCGGGAAGTGGCGATGATTTTGCCCCAGTGGGCGGTTCTCGACTGCCTTAATACCAAGGCCACCGGGAGAATCCGCATATCCCTCCGGCTAATCTCGGTGGCCTATAGCATATGCGCGGGCAATGGCAAATGCTTTCACTCAGCCCAAAACCGCCACAGCGATCAAGCCGCGGCTCAGTACATCGACATGCCCCCATTCACATGCAATGTAGCCCCCGTGACATAGCCGGCCTCGGGGCTGGCAAGATAGAGAACGGCGGCGGCGATTTCCTCGGCTGTGCCCATGCGGGCCATCGGGATTTGGGCGTTTAGCCCCGCCTTCTGATCGTCGCTCAGCTTATCTGTCATCGGCGTGGCGATAAATCCAGGGGCCACGACATTCGCAGTAATACCCCGGCTGGCCACCTCTGCGGCGATGGATTTGGTCATCCCCACAAGCCCCGCTTTGGCGGCGGAATAATTGGCCTGACCGAGGTTCCCGCTCGCCCCTACGATCGAGCCGATGTTGATGATCCGGCCCCAACGCGCCTTCATCATTGGCCGCACAGCCCCCCGGCAGAGGCGCATCGCAGACGTCAGATTTACATCCAGCACATCGTGCCAGTCCTTGTCAGACATCCGCATGAAGAGTTGATCACGGGTGATGCCAGCATTGTTCACAAGAATGTCGAGCCCGCCCAATGCACCAACGGCCTCTTTTGCAAGCGCCTCAACTGCCTCTGCATCCCCAAGGTTGCAAGGGAGGACATGCGCGCGGCTGCCCAGTTCCGCAGCCAGAGCCTCCAGCGGTTCTACCCGCGTGCCACTCAGCCCGACGGTCGCGCCCGCGCCATGCAGAGCACGGGCAATCGCCGCGCCAATGCCACCTGAAGCGCCCGTGACAAGCGCAGATTTCCCTGTCAGATCAAACATGTTCTGTCCTTCCTTGGTAAACGATACGCGGCTCACTTCTCGGTCAGGCTGGCCGCTGCCGCTGTGACTTCATCCGGCGTTCCGATGGTGCGGCAGCTGAGGTCACGCGCGATGCGGCGCACCATACCCGAGAGCGCTTTGCCCGCGCCGATTTCCCAAATTTCGGTGACGCCCTGCGCCTCCATATATTGCACCGACTCGCGCCAACGGACAGAGCCCGTAACTTGCTCGACCAAGAGCGCGCGGATCTCCGCCGGATCTGTCACTGCTTGCGCGCGCACGTTGGCCACGAGCGGCACAGCCGGCGCATGAATAGCGACCTCGGAAAGGGCTTTTGCCATCACTTCGGCAGCCGGTGCCATCAACGCGCAATGAAAGGGCGCACTTACCGGCAAGAGCATGGCCCGTTTGGCCCCGCGCGCCTTGGCCAGTTCCACCGCGCGCTCTACCGCGCTCTTATGGCCTGAGACCACCACCTGTGCCGGATCGTTGTCATTCGCGGCTTGGCAAACCTCGCCTTGCGCCGCCTCTTGCGCCACGGCGCGGACAGTTTCAAAATCAAGCCCCAACAAGGCCGCCATTGCGCCGACGCCAACAGGCACCGCCTGTTGCATCGCCTGCCCTCTGATGCGCAGAAGGCGCGCTGTATCCGCCACGCTGATCGCCCCCGCCGCCGCTAGGGCGGAATATTCCCCCAAGGAATGCCCCGCCACATGGGATGCCGCCTTAGCAAGGTTCACACCTTCTGCCTCAAGCGCCCGCAGCGCGGCAATAGAGGTGGCCATCAGCGCCGGTTGCGCATTTTCGGTCAGGGTCAGCTCGTCTTGCGCGCCCTCCCAGATCAACGCCGAAAGCTTTTGCCCAAGCGCCTCGTCCACCTCATCGAACACCGCGCGCGCCGCCGGATAGCTGGCGGCCAAATCCGCGCCCATGCCGATCACCTGCGCGCCCTGCCCCGGAAATACGAATGCTCGGCTCATGGCCTGCCCCTCCCTTGAAAAGTGCCTCCCGATACATCGGCACGCAGGCCAAGGCAACGTATTTGCCCAATTTCACCTGAGTTTGCTCAGGTTTTAAACGGGGCTAGATAGACACGCAAAGACGCAGAGGCCCTGTGCGTGGGCGGCGATTGCGCCCGTGACATATGCCGCTAGAGTGACGCCACAACCATGAGGACATTCGCGATGCAACGCACCAATTCCGCCACCAGCTACGGCAGTATCGCCAAGGGCTTTCACTGGCTCACGGCGCTCTTGATCCTGTCAAACCTGCCGCTGGGCTGGTATGCGACCAAGGTCGCCGAGGCGGTGGCAGCGTCCCCAACTGAACCGTTGATCGCGCAGGCTACTTTCCTGTTTTCACTTCACAAAACACTCGGGGTCGCAATTTTCTTTGTGGCGCTGGCCCGTATTCTTTGGGCCATGTCGCAGCCCAAACCCGGATTGCTCAACGGGGATCGCGGACTCGAGGCCTGGGCAGCGGAAACCGCGCATTGGTTGCTCTATGGCTCGCTGGTGCTGGTGCCGCTTTCAGGCTGGGTGCATCACGCTGCAACCTCAGGTTTTGCACCGATCTGGTGGCCATTGGGGCAAAACCTGCCATTGGTGCCCAAGTCTGAGGCCCTGTCCGACCTGGCCTCAACCTTGCATTTTGTGTTTGTGCTGGTCTTGGTGGGTACGATTGCGGCGCATGTGGGCGGCGCTCTCAAACATCACCTGCTGGATGGTGATGCGACACTGCGCCGGATGTTGCCGGGGCGTATGGATGCGATTCCCACCGCGCGGCAACCCAACCCTGTGCTGCCCATGGTTGCCGCCGTGGCGGTTTGGCTTGGTACACTTGGGGGCGCGACAGCGCTTGGCTGGTTCGACACAACACAAACCGGCCCGACCACACTTGCGGCGGTCGAGAGTGACTGGCAGGTCGAAAGCGGCCAATTGCAAGTGACAGTGCAACAAATGGGCTCAGCCGTGACCGGCAGCTTTGAGGAATGGACGGCCGAAATCGCCTATTCCGAAACCCCGGACGCAGATGGCAAACACGGCGATGTTACGGTGACTGTCAGCATCGCCTCTCTCTCGCTTGGCTCGGTCACACAACAGGCGATGGGAGCAGATTTCTTCAACACCGCAGAATTCCCGACTGCGATTTTTGCCGCTGATTTGATGTCTGGTGAAACAGGCCCTGTGGCGCGCGGCACGCTGACCATCCGGGACCAATCTGTGCCCGTCGAGATGCCCTTTGACCTGACCATCACCGGCGATAGCGCCACGGCTATCGGCACGCTTGCCCTCGATCGCCGAAATTTCAACATCGGCAACGGGGTGACGGACGAAAAGTCCTTGGGTTTTGGGGTCGATATGCGCTTTGAGTTGACCGCCACGCGGGGAAGTTAATCCAGCCTGCGTGCCTCGTCGATCAGCATGACCGGAATGCCGTTGCGGATCGGAAAGGCCAGACTTGCGCGGCGGCTGATCAATTCCTGCGCCGCCGCGTCATACTCGAGCGTAACATGGGTCTGTGGGCAGATCAGCGCCTCAAGCATGCGCCGGTCAAAGGCCGGGGGGGGCGGTGTGTCTTCGGTCACTGCATGATGTCCTCGTTATCGCCGCCGCGCAGCACATATTCGATAAGCGTGATCAGCGTCTCGCGCCGCGTGCTGAGCGATGGCGCCTCAAGCAAGGCTTGCTTGTCCTCCGGCTCAAAGCCCAACAGCATCGAGAGTGAATTGACCAACAACTCATCCTCGGCCTCTTTCAGCGAATCCCAGTCTGTTTGAAGCTCGCGGGCCTCGAAATACCGCGCCAAAAGCCTAAGGAATGCGCGGCGGTCAAAGCCGGGATCACTGTCGACCGGCCCCAAATCACGCTCAAAGCCGGTCCACGACACGCGCGCCCGACGATAGGGTGTAAAGCCCTCTACCTCTTCGAGGACGCGAAACCGCGACAGGCCCGTCAGAGTGATCATATAGCGCCCATCCTCGGTTTCCGAGAATTGCGTCACACGTCCAACGCAGCCGATTGCATGCAGACCGGTGCCGCCCGCGCGACCCGGGACCCGGTTCGGCTGGATCATTCCGATCAGCCGACCCGGAGTTTTCAACGCATCCTCAAGCATCGCCAGATAGCGAGGCTCGAATAGATGCAACGGTAGACGCGAGCGCGGCAGCAAGAGCGCACCGGGCAGCGGAAAGACGGGGATGATCTCTGGAAGATCGAGCTTGTGTGTCATGCCGCTAACCTAGTCCGTGCATAGGTTCAGGCAAATATCATCGAACTCAATTTGCGCCGCCCACTCAGCAAGACCGGATCATTCGGTTTGAGCGCCTCGAAGATGGTGAAAAGCTGGGTCTTGGCCGCGCCATCATTCCACTCACGATCCCGCCGAAATAGATCAAGCAATTCATCCACCGCCTCTTGCGCCTGCCCGTTGGCATAAAGCGCCTGCGCGAGATCAAATCGTGCCTGAAGGTTCGCGGGGTCTGCCTCAACGGCGGCGCGCAGCTCGTTGACAGGTCCGGCATCTTGCGCCTGACGTGCCAGTGCCAGTTGCGCATGGGCGGCGTCAATTTCAGGGGCGTGGCTGATTTCTGCCGGGGCACCGTTTAGGATCGCTTCGGCCTGATCCAACTCGCCTAGCGCCATATGGGCACGGGCAAGGCCCGCGTAGCCCCGCGCATTCAGCGGGTCCTCTTGCAGAATTGCGGCATAGGTCTGGGCCGCATCGGCCACAGCGCCGGTTTCAAGCATCTCGTCGGCGGCATCAAGCGCCTCGTCCAAACCATCCTCAGGCTCGCCCCCGGCGGCTGCAATAACACGCGCGACGAACGCCTCGATCTCTGACGGAGGCACGGCACCCTGAAAACCGTCGATCGGCTGGCCCTGCCAAAAGGCATAGACGGTTGGAATCGATTGAACCCGCATCTGGCCTGCAATCATCTGGTTCTGATCGACATTGATCTTGGCCATTTTGACCGCACCGTTGGCGCGGGTCACCGCCGCCTCAAGCGCCGGACCAAGCGTTTTGCAAGGACCGCACCACGGGGCCCAGAAATCGACGATCACCGGCACGGTTTGCGATGCGTCCACGACATCCGCCATGAAGCTGGCCTCGGACACATCCTTGATCAGGTCGCCCGCCGCGGGGGCACTTTTGGTTTTACCCAGTTCCAGCATGTTCAGCCTCCTTAAGAGATTTGCCCCCTATATGAGGGCGTGGCGGGCGGAGTCAAAGATCAAATGTTGCGAACACCGGCGCGTGATCCGAAGGTTGCTCCCAGCCCCGCGCGCCACGCAGGATGCGGCTGGAATGCGCCGAAGTGGCGATGTCGCCTGTGGCCCAGACATGATCAAGCCGGCGCCCTTTATCCGCGGCGTCCCAATCGGCTGCGCGATAGGACCACCAGCTATAAAGCTGCCCCTCGGGAATGTCGGCGCGCGTAACATCCTGCCAACCGCCCGCCGCCATCACTGCGCTCAGATGATCCACTTCAACAGGGGTGTGGCTTACGATTTTGAGCAGTTGCTTATGATTCCAAACATCATCCTCGCGCGGGGCGATGTTGAGATCCCCCACAAGGATCGCCTTTTCGGGACGGCTGTCGTGGAACCAATCGCGCATGCCCGTCAGATAATCGAGCTTCTGGCCGAATTTGTCATTCACCGCCCGGTCAGGCACATCGCCCCCTGCAGGCACGTAGAAATTGTGGATCACAACACCATTTTCCAGTCGGCCCGCAATATGCCTTGCATGGCCGAGATCCGCAAAGTCCATCGCCCCGACCTCTTCGATTGGCAATTTGGACAGGATCGCCACTCCGTTGTAGCCCTTTTGCCCACGGGCGACGACATGGGCATAGCCAAGGGCGGCAAAGCCCTCGAGCGGCATCTTATCAACCGGGCTTTTGCATTCCTGAAGGCAGAGGATATCAGGCCCCTCTTCCTGCATCAGGCGCGCCACCAGTCCTTCACGCAGACGCACTGAATTGATGTTCCATGTGGCGAGGGTAAAGGACATCTGGCATCTCCCGTGCGGATTCGCCGGGACACTAAAGCGATGCGTCCAAGGATTCCAGCCGCGATTGCCCCAGACAGAGCCGAGCGCCAAAACAAAAAGAAACCCCGGCACAGGGGCCGGGGCAGTCCAACAGGGAGGTTCATGTGTGTAACCGCACACATAACGGATAATAGCAGATTAAAGCTCAACCGCAGATACGACTTTGATCTTGGTCAAAGAACCGTGCCTTTTAGACAACAAGCCGATAGCCGCCCGATTCCGTCACCAAAAGCCGCGCATTTCCGGGATCGGGTTCGATCTTTTGACGCAGCCGGTAGATATGCGTCTCAAGAGTATGGGTCGTAACCCCCGCGTTATAGCCCCAAACCTCGTGCAACAGGATATCGCGCGGAACCACGCCTTCCGTCGCACGATACAGAAACTTAAGGATATTTGTTTCCTTTTCCGTCAACCTTACCTTGCGATCATCTTCGGTGATCAGCATCTTCATCGCCGGTTTGAACGTATAGGGTCCAAGCTGGAACACAGCGTCTTCAGACTGCTCATGCTGACGCAATTGCGCACGGATACGGGCCAGCAGTACCGGGAACTTGAAAGGTTTGGTGATATAGTCATTGGCCCCGGCATCAAGCCCAAGGATCGTGTCCGCGTCACCGTCATGCCCGGTGAGCATCAGAATCGGTGCCTTGATTCCCTGCTTGCGCATCAGGCGACACAGTTCGCGCCCATCAGTATCCGGAAGCCCCACATCCAAGATCACAAGGTCATAGATCATGTCCTTGACCTTGCTCAGCGCAGAGGTACCGCTTGACGCCTCGAAGACGTCGAAATCCTCGGTCATGACCAACTGTTCGCCAAGCGCCTCGCGCAGGTCGTCGTCATCATCCACGAGAAGAATTTTTTTGACTTGTCCCATCTCGGTTTCCTCTTGTTTCGTCGAACATGCGGTACAAGCAGCGTCGCGGCAAGACGTGCAACATTCCACTCACGCCCTAGTGTTGCGGCGCGAGCGTTTCTTTCCATTCATTACAAAAGACTATATCACGGTTGGACTGATAAACAGGAGCCCCGCATGAGCCTTGCACCGGATCTCACTGAAATTGCCGCGCGCGCACGCAGCGATCTGCGCATGGGCGTGCCCGTGGTGCTAAGCGGGCGCGGAGGTGCGGCACTCATCATGGCTGCCGAAACGCTTGAGGCGCAGCGGCTTGCGGATCTGCGGGCATTGGGCGGCACTCCGGTTCTGGCGATTACTGCGCGCCGGGCCACCACGCTCAAGGCGCGGGCCTATGATGATGATCTCGCGCGCGTTATCCTTCCGCCCGATGTCTCTCTGGGATGGATCTTGTCGGTTGCGGACCCGGCGGATGATCTCAAAAGCCCGATGAAAGGCCCGCTGACCTCCGAGCGCGGGGGCGCGGTCGATCTACACCGGCTGGCGCTGAGCCTTGTGAAATCGTCGCGGCTTTTGCCCGCCGCCTTGGTGCTGCCACTAACGGAAGGCGTGGAATTCGCGCGCCGTCATGGGCTGACCCTGCTTGATACAGCCGCGGCACCGCAACTCGAACTGACAAGCCCGCTGCATCCGGTGGTCAGCGCGCGCCTGCCGCTTGCCGTGTCAGAGGCGGGGCGTCTGCATATCTTTCGCCCCGAGGATGGTGGCGAGGAACATTACGCCATCGAAATCGGTCAACCTGACCGCGCCGTGCCCGTGCTGGCACGGCTGCATTCCGCCTGTTTCACCGGCGACCTGATGGGAAGCCTGAAATGCGATTGCGGACCTCAGCTGCGCGGCGCTCTGGCGCAGATGGGGGCCGAAGGTGCCGGCGTGCTGCTGTATCTCAACCAAGAGGGGCGCGGCATTGGCCTTGCCAACAAGATGCGTGCCTACAGCTTGCAAGATCAGGGGTTCGACACGGTCGAAGCCAATCATCGCCTTGGATTTGAAGATGACGAACGCGATTTCCGCATCGGTGCGCGCATCCTGTCGCTGATGGGCTTTTCCTCGGTGCGGCTTCTTACCAACAATCCCGCCAAGATCGCGATGATGGAGCAGAACGACATCAAGGTGATCGAGCGTGTGCCGCTGAAACTGGGCGAGAACACGCATAATCATCACTATCTCGCGACCAAGGCCGCAAAATCGGGGCATATGCTCTAGGCCAAGGCGACCTTTAGACCATCATCTCTTTGGTCGCGGTCAGCGTGACATCTGGATAGTCGCGCGCGACCCGATCAATGTCCCACTGCAGGCGCGTAAGATAGACGATGTCGCCATCATTATCATGGGCGATATGCTGTTTGTTGGCGGCAGTGAATTTCTCGACCGCCAGCTTGTCGCCAGATACCCAACGGGCCGAGGTGAACTGAGAGCCCTCAAACCGCACCGGGAGCCCATATTCCAGCTCGATCCGGCTGGCCAGCACCTCGAATTGCAGCGCCCCCACCACGCCCACAATAAAGCCAGAGCCAAACGCAGGCTTGAACACCTTGGCGGCACCTTCTTCGGCGAATTGCATCAGCGCCTTTTCCAGATGCTTGGCTTTCATCGGATCACCTGCCCGCGCCTGTTGCAAAAGCTCTGGCGCAAAGGATGGGATGCCGGTCACGCGCAGCGCTTCCCCTTCGGTCAGCGTATCCCCGATACGCAACTGGCCATGGTTGGGGATACCGATGATGTCCCCAGCCCAAGCCTCTTCGGCCAATTCACGGTCCGCTGCCAGAAAGAGCACCGGTGCCGAGACGGTGATAGGTTTCTTCGAGCGCACATGCGTCAGCTTCATGCCGCGTTTGAAATGCCCCGAGGCGAGGCGGACAAAGGCCACACGGTCGCGATGCTTGGGGTCCATATTGGCCTGCACCTTAAAGACGAAGCCGGTCACGGCAGTTTCTTCGGGGGCAATCGCACGCGGAGTGGCCTTTTGCACCTGCGGCTCGGGGCCATAGGTGCCAATGCCATCCATCAATTCCTTGACGCCAAACGAGTTGATCGCTGAACCAAACCAAATGGGCGTCATATGGCCCTCTAACACCGACTGCGGATCGAGCGCGGGCAAAAGTTCGCGCGCCATTTCGATTTCCTCGCGCAGCTTGGCGATAAGGTTTGCGGGCACATGCTGCGCCAGTTTCGGATCATCAAGCCCGTCGATCTTGATCGACTCTGCCACTTTGTTGCGGTCGGCGCGGTCCATCAATTCCAGACGGTTGTTCAGCATGTCATAACAGCCGACAAAATCGCGCCCCATACCGATGGGCCAACTTGCCGGGGTTACGTCAATGGCAAGGTTCTGCTGGATTTCATCAATGATCTCGAACGTATCGCGCGCTTCACGGTCCATCTTGTTACAAAAGGTCAGGATCGGCAAATCGCGCAACCGGCAGACCTCGAACAGCTTCTGCGTTTGACTTTCAACGCCCTTGGCCCCGTCGATCACCATGACGGCCGCATCGACGGCGGTCAGGGTGCGATAGGTATCTTCGGAAAAGTCCGAGTGGCCGGGCGTGTCTACGAGGTTGAACCGGAACCGACCAAAATCAAACGACATGGCCGAGGCCGACACAGAAATGCCCCGGTCCTTCTCCATCTGCATGAAGTCAGAGCGCGTGCGCCGCGCCTCTCCCTTGGCGCGCACCTGCCCGGCCATCTGAATGGCGCCCCCGTACAAGAGGAACTTCTCGGTCAGCGTCGTCTTGCCCGCATCTGGATGCGAAATGATCGCAAACGTGCGGCGGCGGGCAATCTCAGCCGGAAGATCGGGGCGGTTTGAAAGAGTATCCAACATGGCGCCGGATATAGAGGCGCGGCGGGGGCGGCGCAATACGGGGTGTTGAGGGTATCGAACGCCGATAAACCCCAGATGATTCTCTGAATGCTGGCGTCGGGCACCAAGCGCGGCGGCAAAAATGTCTCACCCGTGCATCTGGCGGCTCAATCAGCGTTCAATTTGGCACCCAACCGGTCGGCCACATTCATTGACCTGTTTTTGATACATTTTTTAGCATGACGGCACCCAGCATGCCGTTCGGTCATCCGTGCCGAGGGGCAGGAAAATGCAACATTCGGACCAAGCTCGCAAATATGGTTAACACCCTATCCGGAAGCATCGCCTATCCGGCGGAGTAGTATCATAAATCCCTGTTTTCTTTAGAAATTCCGAGGACTGCGAGAGTTTTCGCCGCCTTGGTACGGACCATCCAAACCGAAGAACGGCACGCTCTGGCGGCAAATATCGATGCCGGGGGTTTGAATGCCATTTACGATTTCAGCGGGTTACTTGTCCGATACGACCTTTACACAGGCGCATTTCGGCGGCAACGCGCTTGCCCTGAGGGACCGCGTTGGGGACGAGGGCACCTATGATGACGTTGCCCGCACACTTGGCGTGGAACATATCCGCTACCCCGGCGGCAGCCTTACCGAGTATTACTTCGACATCCGCAACCCGGATAACGATGTCGTGGTCAACTCCGAGACCGGCGAAGCAACATCATTTCTGCCGATCAGTGATGCTCTGGGCTTTGCCGAGGAAGAGGGGATCGCAGTCACGATCGTTCTGCCCACGCGGCACTTTCTCAGCACCGAGGTAGACGCAGAGGGCAATCGCTTGCCCGATATCGACGAACCCGCGCTGCGCAGCTTCCTGCAGGATGTGTTCGACGGACGCTACGGAGCCGCAGATATTCAGGCCATCGAAATTGGCAATGAATATTGGGGCAGCGGTGGCATGAACACCTTTGAATATGGCCGCCTCGCCTCGGAAATGGCCGTCATCGTCAAGGACGAAATCCGCAGCCACCCCGACGCGGAGCATCTCTCGGAAACCGATATTCTGGTCCAGATGGGCACGAATTATGGCCGGTTCGCTCTTTCAAACCTGTTTTCAGGAACGGGAGAAGATCAACTTGCCGAGCTCAATGAAACATATGACCTGAACCTTTCGGAGAACGAATACATCTATTCCTCTGGCGATGTGGCTTGGGCCAAGGTCGCCAATGCCATCATCCTCAACGAGTTCGACACCGTCGCAGAGCAAAGCGCCATCGACGGCGTTGTTGCCCATATCTACTCCAAGGGGGCCGACACCCCCAACAGCCGTTATTTCGAACTGTCGCAGATTGCCGACACCTGGCTCAAGGAAATGCCGGGGCTGGATATTTATGCAACTGAATGGAACCTGAAACGCTCGGTGTCCGAGGACCCACAAGAAGAGTTCGGCCTGAAACAAGCGCATGAGATGCTCAATGTGCTTGAGGCGTTTTCTTGGGGCGGTGTCGATGCGGCACATGTATGGCCCCTCCAAATGAATAGCCGCACGGGTCTGGCTGATGGCGAGGGCGATGCAGATATCCGTGTACCCGGCGAAATGTTCCGCCTGTTGAACGAAACCTTGCCTGGCACCCGCCCTCTCGGCCTTGCAGGAAGCGAAGGGCGCGAGACGGAACTGTCGGGCGAAACAGCGGATGTGCATGTGTTCTATGCCCCGGATCGCCTGGTCACGTTCCTTGCCTCGACCAGCGACCAACCCAGCGAAGAGGTCGTGGACTTTATGAGCATCCTGCGCGATTTGGGCGACGTTACAATTACGCGCCTAGGCGTGGCTGAGGGCGAAAACCCAAGCGAGTCCACTGCCGAACCCGTTGTGACCAACGAAAATCCACAAGACCTGATCGAGGACGGCATCCTGATCGCAGACCTTGCGCCCTACGAGATCCTGATGATCGAGATGCTCAACCCCGTCTTTACCGCCGAACTGGCCCGTATGGTCGCCGACACCCCCGAGGAGACAGACGAAATCGACGTCGAGGAAAGCGACAATCAGGTCGTCGACAATGTCCTCAACTTCGCAGATTTCTTCCAATCCGGCAGTTCAGGGTCCGGCAGCAGCGAGAGCTTGATCCCGACAACGCCCCCCGCCGAAGAGCCAGAGGATGCCCCAGACTCCGCAGCCGCAGCCGGCGATGCCGATGACAGCGGTGGCGGTGGCGGCGATTTCGGTTTTGGGGCCTTGGCGCTCGCGTTTCTGCCGATCCTGCTTTTGGCGGCCTGATCCAAGGGGCCGCAGCGCGGCTTGCCGCGCCCCCCTCTTGCGACTACAAGCGCGGCAAATCCCCTTAGTCTGCTCAAGGATCGCCGCATGATACCTCGTTATTCCCGTCCCGACATGGTCGCCATCTGGGAACCTGCCACCAAATTCCGCATCTGGTTCGAGATCGAGGCCCATGCCTGTGATGCCATGGCCGATCTGGGCGTCATCCCGCGTGAGAATGCCCAAGCGGTCTGGAAAGCCAAGGACGTGGAGTTCAACGTCGCCCGCATCGACGAGATCGAGGCCGAGACCAAGCATGACGTCATCGCCTTTCTCACCCATCTGGCAGAGCATGTAGGCAGCGATGAGGCGCGTTTTGTGCATCAGGGCATGACCTCCTCGGACGTGCTTGATACCTGTTTCAACATCCAGCTGACCCGTGCCGCCGACATCCTGATTGCGGATATGGAGGGGCTTTTGGCCGCCCTCAAGCGTCGCGCATTCGAACATAAGGATACCCTGCGCATCGGCCGCAGCCATGGGATCCACGCAGAGCCCACCACCATGGGGCTGACCTTTGCCCGTTTCTACGCCGAGATGCAGCGCAACCTGCGCCGCCTACACACCGCCCGCGAAGAGATCGCGACAGGGGCGATTTCCGGTGCCGTCGGCACATTTGCCAATGTTGATCCGCGCGTCGAAGAGCATGTCTGCGCCCAACTTGGCCTGACGCCAGAGCCAATCAGCACCCAAGTGATCCCGCGCGATCGCCACGCGGCGTTTTTTGCCGCTCTTGGTGTCGTGGCCAGCAGCATCGAAAATGTCGCCATCGAAATCCGTCACATGCAGCGCACCGAAGTTCTGGAAGCGGCCGAGTTTTTCTCGATGGGGCAAAAGGGCTCTTCCGCCATGCCACACAAGAAGAACCCGGTGCTGACTGAAAACCTCACCGGCCTCGCCCGTCTCGTCCGCATGGCTGTGGTGCCCGCGATGGAAAACGTGGCCCTCTGGCATGAACGCGACATCTCGCACAGCTCGGTCGAGCGCATGATTGGCCCGGATGCCACCATCACCCTCGATTTCGCCCTCGCACGTCTGACCAATGTCATCGACAAGCTCTTGGTCTACCCTGACAACATGATGGCCAATATGAACAAGTTTCCCGGCCTTGTGATGTCGCAGCGCGTTCTATTGGCCCTGACCCAAGCCGGCGTCAGCCGCGAGGATGCCTATCGCCTTGTGCAGCGCAACGCGCTCAAGGTCTGGGAAACCGGCTGTGACTTCAAAACCGAGTTGCTGAATGATGCAGAGGTTACTGCCGCCCTCAGCCCGGCGGAAATTGATGAAAAATTCGACTTGGGCTATCATACAAAGCATGTGAACACGATTTTCGCGCGGGTTTTCGGGGAATCGTGATAGCCTGAACCCCTGTCCAACAGGGAGACATATGATGAAGTTGAAATTCGGATTGGCCGCCCTCGCGCTTGTCGTGACACCCAGCCTTGCCTTGGCAACGGGGGGCTGTAACTACAGCAAACAGAAACAGGCGATTTCCTGCGTTACAGGCACCGCATGGGATGCGGCGACCAGTAGCTGCGTGCCACAAACCTCAAGCTGATTTTTACGGGGCGGGATCACTCCCCGCCCCTGCTTTACCGTTCTACAAATACGCAAACACACACTGGGCATCTCAGAGATGACGAGTTGCAAATGTACCGGCTCCGAAACTCGCTGAGAGCTGAGCAACTTCGATCCGTTTGCCCGCATCTGCCCCATCGGCCACGCGTGCCGCTTGCTGATAAACCCAATCCGAGCTTTCCAGAGTGACCTCGCGCAAGACCTGCGCCCCTCGCATCACCCGCAAGAGATAGCGCTCGCTCTCCTCGCCAAGCGGCACCTCGGGCGTATCCCAACGATCCCCGCCAATCCGCGTGCGCCTGATCCACGTCACGGTCAAATCTCCTTGCGCCTCCATGAACCTCAGATGCACCGGCGCATAGGGTCGCAGGCCCACCCCATCAAAGGCCAAAATGGCATGGGCAAAGCTCGGGTCATCCACGGGTCGCCCCCCCGGCCCGATCCGGTAATGCAGCGCTTGCCCGCGCTGTGCCTCGGTCAACTCGATTTGCTGCGGCACGCCATTCAGGCGTACGACAAGCGATCCCGCAGGCCAGACACCACCGCCAGCCCTTTCAGTCCCCAACTGTCCCCGCAGCCGATGGCGCAGAATATACGTGTCCGGTGCCACCAATTCTGCATCGCGGAACTGGAACAATTCCCACCCCCCCGGGGTGCCATCGCCAATGGCACAAAGATTGCCGCCATTCAAAAGCGCCGTATCTCCCACGCTTTCCAGCGTCCCGAACCGCATCCGCACGAATAGCCCATCCCCCCGGTCGATCCGTCCCATCGGCGCAGGCAAAAGCGGCGTTTGCGTCACCCCCACCGTGCTGCGTGCCGCAATCAGGGTGTTAAGCCGGTAATCGGCATCCTCGGCGGACGAGTAAACCGCCGCCGTACCGGGCCAGGGATTGGCCAGCACCGCGATATGCGGCGCATGCGGCACCTCATCACCGGTCAAGAGCGGCAGATCAAGAAAGAGCGGCGTCACCGGTCCCGGTGCCACAAAGGGGCGCAGCCGCGCCGGGTTCTCTTCAATCAGGATCGGCCGATAGCTCTCGGGGTCGATCCGCACCGCATCGACACGCTGCGCATTGCCCATCTGCTCGATCCGGTCGATGCGGAACCGCGCGCCATCCCCCCCCTTGGGCAGGGCAATGACATCTCCTGCCCCAACGTCCAGCCGCGACGGCGGCAAGGTCAGGCGCAGCGTGTCCACCGACACCCGCGCCTCCGAGAGCCACCGCTCCACCACTTGCCGCCCCTCAGAACGCGTCAACGCAAGTGGCATTTCCGAGGCTGCCACCGCATGGGTCGCCTCGTCGGGCAGAATGGCCTCTTCTGAAATCGCGTCATAGTCAGCATCCGCCTCCAGAAACCGCAGCCGCACCCGGCCCGCCAGCTCTAGATCGCTACTGCGCAATTCCTCGATGACGCCGCCCAATTCCGGATCGCGCACCACCAGATCAAGATCAACCACATGATCCGCCCGGCCATCGCGTGCACGAAATTGCAGCACGCCTTGCCGCTCGATCGCATCCAGACCATAGGCCAGCATCAAGGGTTGCAAGGTCGCGCGCGCTGCACCCACCTGATCCACCAGAAACCCGCGCAAAAAGCCCTCAGTTCGGCTTGTGTCAAGATCACGCAGACCCGCCCGCGCCGCCACTTCTACCATGACATCCGCCAGCCGACGCCCGCTGACCCGACCATTGATCCAATGCCCGCGCGCATAGTTCGCACCATCTGACCAAAGCTCGAGATTTCCCGGAAAATAGGGATAGGGCCGCGCATCCCAGGCCCAGACATAGGCGTGATCCATGTCGAGCATTCGCCCCGCGTATTCTTCGGACTGCGGATTGCGCGCCGGATCATTCCAATAGGCGGCCATGGCGCGCAGATATTGCATCTGAATCAGCTCATCCCGCTGCCCTGTTGAATGGCGGGGCAAACTTGATTCAGAAGATTTGGGGTCAAGAAACTTGTTGGGTTCATTGCTGCCCTTGTCCACCGCCGCACAGCCATATTCGGTGAACCGGATCGGTTTCGATTGCGGCACCCAGGCGGTCGGCTCTGACGCGCGCAGCCCCCCCACCCGCTCGAAATGCCGGTGTTCCCACCAGTTGCGCACGTCCTTGAACCGCCAGATCCAAGGCTCACCGAACGCGTCATCGGTGATCGGCACCCGGCGTTGCGCCGCGCGCGCCTCTGACGTGGGGTAAAACCAGTCATAGCCCTCGCCGCCCTCGATATTGGCTTGCAGATAATCCAGATCATAGATCGACGGCCAATCGCGCGCATCAAGGTGCTCATCCCCCTCGCGCCAATCGCTGAGCGGCATGTAATTGTCGATCCCGACAAAATTGATATTGGCATCCGCCCACAGCGGATCGAGGTGAAAGAACCGATCGCCATTCCCCGGCTGATAGCCGAAATATTCAGACCAATCCGCAGCATAGCTGATCTTGACCTCCGGTCCCAGCAGCGCGCGCACCTCAGCCGCCAAGGCGATCAACTGCACCACCGCCGGAAAGCTGTTATTCGCGCCCCGGATCTGCGTCAGGCCGCGCATTTCCGACCCGATACAGAAACTCTCGACCCCGCCCACAGCCGCACAAAGCGCCGCCTGATGCAGAATGAAGCGACGATAAGACCATTCATCCGGCCCGTGATAGGCCACCGGGCTGCGCTTGAGCGCACCACCAAAACTCAGAATGTCCACCGCGCCGGTTCCGGCGCCCTCCTCCACCTGCGCCGCACTCGGTGTCACCGTAAAATCCGCCGCGCGCGCGGTGCCAAAAAACGCCGCCACCTCTGCCTCTGCCGCCGCCGTCTGATCCGGGCTGCCAACCTGCCCCGGCGCCTTGGATGTGGTGATCCGCCCGCGCCATGGCAGAATGGGCTGATCCTCGGCACCGCTCCACGGATCGGGCAGGCCGTTGCCCGGCATCTGCTCCATCAGGATGAACGGGTAGTAAAGCACGTCCTGCCCCGCTTGTTGCAGCGCCAGAATGGCCTCGATCACCGCCTGATCGGTCGGCGTGCCGCCATAAACCTCGCGGCCCTGCGCATCCTTGGGCACCTCACCTGCCCCTGAACGACCTAGGCTAGCGACCTGCCACGGCATGTTCGACGCCTCGAATTGCTTTTGCTCTACTCGTGGCCTGATCTGGCAAACTCCACAGCGCAGATCGTCGCCAAACCAGCTCACGATCAATGAGGTGGCCCGGCAGGCTGGCAATTCCTCAACCAGCGCCTCCAGCGCCGTCGCCATATCCGAGCGCCCTGAGGGGCTGTTGATATTGGCAATTCCGTTTGCGCCCAGACCGAAATTCATTGTGACCGGCGTTGTAGCCAGCGCATATTCGCCCGTGCCCGGCAGCATCGCCACGCCCCGCACCGACCGCACCGGATCAAGCGCGGCACCCGGCGTCTCGGCCTGAGACGGGCGACACACCTCAAAACTGAACTGCGGCACACGATTGCCAAACTGCGAAATATCGAGATCCTCGATCACCACATAGGCCGTGCCACGATAGGCGGGCACATTGCCCGCCCCCTCGACCGCCTCGATCCGGGGATCGGGCAATTGATCGCGCGCGCCCTTGTAGACCTGCATATTTAGGCTTGTAGGGGCGACCTCTGTTCCATCCGCCCAGATCCGTGCGACGCGGGTAATCTCCCCCTCACAGAGCGCCAGCGCCAAGCTCACCGAATAGCTGATCGCGCGCGTGTCTGGCGTGGCGGGACGCGGATTGCCCTTGCCGCCCCCCCGGCTGCCCTGTGTTACGGTCACGTTCTCGCGAAACTCGGTGGCCCAGATCACCTGCCCGCCAACGCGCATGCGCCCGTAAACCTGCGGGATGGCATCCCCCTCGCCCGCGCCAGTCAGGCGCAGACGGCTCACGCGCCCCGTCTCGACCACCTCCGATCCCTGGCCCAACAGACGTTGGTCAATCGAACGGCCAATGACCGCCCCGGCAAAGCGCCCAATCGCCACGGACGACAGGCCAAGCGCGGTGCCGCCCACCGCCCCGCCAATCGCGGCCCCTGCCGCAGATAACAGAATGGTTGCCATGTCTCAGCCCTCCTCGGGAAATGCAAATCGCGCCACAATGCGCCGCCGCCAAGGCGCGCTCAGCGCGGTCTCCACCACGCCATGCCCCGAATAGGCGTGAATGAAACTTGCGCGCGCGCCCAGTTCCGCGACCACGCCCAGATGTTTGGCAACCGCCCCCTCACGCATGCGAAAGAGGATCACGTCACCTGCCGCCTCTTCGGTCAAATCTTTCACCAGCAAATGCCGCGCCGCCGCCTGCCACAGCACCTCTTGCCGCGCCGGTTCTGACCAATCCATCGAATAGGCGGGGGGGCGTTCCGGCTCCGCACCGCACATCTCGCGCCACAGCCCTCGCACCAGCCCCAGACAATCGCAGCCCGCCCCGCGACAGGCCGCCTGATGCCGATACGGCGTGCCGATCCAGCCCCGCGCCGTCGCCACAATCCGCGCCCCCTGCCCGCTCACCTGCGGCTCCCGCCATCCAGACGCGGCGCCTTGCTGGGATCGGTAATCGTCCAGTCATCTCCGGGGATGTCCGGAAACCCTTGAAAGTTCACAAGATTGTCAAACTTGAACTGACAAGTTCCGCGACGCTTGTCGCACCCAGCCTCAATCCGCAGCGCATCACCGGGCATAACCTTAGCCCCTACAGGATGCCAAAGCTCGATCACCCGCCCCGTGCCTTCGGTCCGGTCTCGCTTGATCAACCCGATCAAGCCCGCCGCCGCGCCGCTCAAAACCCGGATCACGCCATGGCGAAACCAGTCTTCGGCAAACCCGCCCATCTCAGCAAAGCGAAACACGCGGTTCTCCTCCACCTCCTCGGCGGGCCGCTCTAAAACATACCCCGGCGTATCCAGATCAAAGCGACAATCGCGATCCCCCAGAACGGCGCTGCACGCCTTTTGATAGACCCGCCCCAAGGGAACGTTGAGCGCGTCGGTCAGCCCGCGCAGCTCGGCCTCAAACGCCCCGCCCGCACGCCGCAACTCGCCAATGCTGCCGCGAAAGAGCAGGCGCCGCGCCGCCACATCCTGCCAGTTCACAAGCCACGCGCGCAGTTCCGCGCCGTCGTAGCGCCCCGCCTCGATATCCGCCTCACGGATGGCGGCATCGTTCAGCGCGCCCAAGGCTTCGGTATTGTCCACCGACAACCCCGTCGTCTGCTGCAAGGCCAAGGCGCTCAACCCGGTGTCGGGGCGAAACGCAATTCCCTCAAAGGCCAACAGCCGGTCGTGATCGGTGAACCCCATCACCACCCCGTCACGCCGCGTCAGCGCCCAAGCGCGGCAGGTGGTGGTCACACCTGTGCCAAGATGCTCCAACAGACCCGTCATACTCGGATCTCCACCACCGGCACATTGGGCACCTCGCCCGCCTGAAAACTGGCAAGGCTGGTTTGAATGCGGTCTGTATCAAACCGCACAGGCACATCAAATTCATATCCCGCCGTGATCGGCACGCCGCGATTGGGCGGCTCGGAAAAGGTGACAATCCCGGTGGCGGTATCAACTGTGTAATGCACGCCGTCCTGCATCTCGACATTATCAAGACCCAGGCGCACCGTGCCCGTGACTGGCTTCACAATTGGCCGCAGCACGATCTGATCCCCTGACCGATAGGACTTGACCAGCGGAAAGGCGACAGTCGCATCATCGCCAACGCCAATTTCCTGATCCCGGTAATCCGGCGCAGCCTTGGCCCGGCCCGATTTGAAATCAGTCCAATCCTTCCAGCGAAAGCCAAAAAGCTGCCCGCGCCGCGCCTCGAAAAACGCGATCAACGCCTCGATATCGTCCAGAGACCGAAGCGCCACACCCGCATCATAGCGTCTGCGCGCCTGCGCCCAAGGCGTGTTGCGCTCCTCGAACCCGTTGGCGAGCGTGACGATATCCGTCAACCGCTCCGGCCCGCCAAGCGAGCCGAAACTCAGGCTTGCCGGAAATCTGACCTCGTGAAATCCCATGTCCTACTCCCTTTCAGCGATTGCGCCCGCCGCGCCCGATCACGCGGCCCAATTGCGCCGCGATCTGCCCTTGCGAGCGGCGAAACCCCTCGGCATCGGGGGTCTGGATATTCATCACCACGCTTACCGACCCGCCGCCCTGCGCGCGCACGCCCAAACGCCCATCCGGGCCACGACTGAGCGGCATGATCGCCTCTGGTCCAGCCTCGCCCATCAATCCGGTGCCACCCCGCATCGGAAACATGACCGGACCATTCACGACGCCACCATTGGCAAAGGGCTGCACCCGCCCCTGCGAAAACGACGCCCCGTTGGCAAAGGGGAATAGCCCCCCCACCAAGCTGCCGATCCCCTGCGAAATCAGGCCACCAATTTGATCCGTCACCGGACGTGCAGCGTCGTTGAATGCGGTATTGACCATGATCGTGGCCAACCGCCGCAAACTGTCCGACAGGCCGTCGCCATCAACCACAGCCCCCCGGATGGCCCCACGCAGGCCCCGGCTCAACCCCCGCTCCAGCGATTGCACATCCTGTTCGGCGCCGGCAAAGCCGCCCCGCACCCGCGCCAGTTCTGCGCCAAAGGCCGCCGCCATACTGGTCGTCTGCCCCATTGCATCATCAAGGGCGGCAATCTGCGCCTCCAACTCATCCATCGCTCATCTCTCCTTTTCCATCGGGAAAGGCGCGCAAGAGCGCCTCCAATCCAGCGCGCGCCATCGGGGTCACGCCCTGCCGCTCCCCCAGCATCAGGCGCAATTCGACCGGCGTCAGCGCCCAGAACTCGGCTGGTTTAAGGCCCAATCCCTGAAGCCCCGCGCGCATCAACGCAGGCCAGTCAAACCGCCCGCTCATGCGGCCCCCTCTGGCAAGGCAAAGGCCCGCGCCAAAAGCTCTGCCGCCGCCCGCGCCGCCGCCAACGGCCCGCCTTCGATGTCGGCACTCAGCAAATCCGCCGCCGATCCGCGCCAGCCACCGCCACGCAGCCCCGCCACGATCAGTGCAAGCACATCGCGGGTGGAAAACGCGCCCCCTTCGAACCGCGCCACCAGATCGACAAGCGAACCGCTCGCCAACCCCGCCTCCAACTCGGCCAGCGCGCCCAGCGTAAGGCGCATCACCTGCCGCTCTCCGCCGATCACCAACGCCACCTCGCCTGCCCAAGGGTTGGCCATCGGATCACAGCACCGTAAAGGTCAGTTGCCCCGCCGAGGCGAGCGCCAACTCATATGTCGCCTCACCATCATGGGTGCCGCCATATTCGATCGCCGTCACTTGGAAGGGCCCCTCGATGGTGCCAAAATCCGGGATCACCACCTGAAAATCCGGCATTTCCCCATCAAAGAAGATCTGCCGCGCCCGCGCATCGCTTGTCGCATCGCGGAAAATACCCGATCCGCTGATGCTTGCAGATTTAACACCCGCCCCCGCCAGCAATTCGCGCCACCCGCCCGCCGACTCAAGGCTGGTCACATCCACGCTCTCGGCGTTGAAACTCACGCGCGTGGCCCGTAGCCCCGCCACCGTCTGAAAGTTGCCGCTGCCATTGAGGTCAATCTTGACCAGCAGATCCTTGCCATTCTGTACAGCCATTGTCGTCACTCCAGAGTTTAAAGGTTAAGCGCCATCATCCACGCGCGCCTGAAAGGTCAGCTCGATCCGCCGCGCCTGCCCAGCCGTTTCGCGCCGGGCGCGGGCACGCAGGAAATTAAGGCCGCTCACCCGCCCGCGGGTCAGCGTTAAGTCAGCATCCAGCAGCGCATCGCTGACAGCACCCGCCACGGCCTTGGCCTCTTGAAACCCGCCACTCTCGCTGACAACGGTGACGGTGAAGCGGTGCCAAGCCCCGCCAGCGCTGCCATCGCCACGTGCGCGAACCTCCTCAGGGCCAAGCATCACATAGAGCGGCGGCACCCGGCCCGGCGGCAGCGCATCATGAATCGCACCGCCCACCAGCGCGCTTAATGCCACATCCTGCACCAGCCTGTGATACACCGCCGCCTGTAATCCTGCCGCCATCGCATAGCTCATGGCACCACCTCCTCTTGCGCCCAGAGAGACAGGTATCGCCCGCCCATATCCGCCTCTGTGACCGACAGGATTGCGAATTCGCGCGCACCATCGCGCAATCGGTTTCCGGCCTCTGGTCGCGACGCTGCCCCCTGCGGTGCAGCGCGCACCGTGATCCGATAGGCGGCGCGCGCCACAGCCGCGCCGCCCCCCTCCGCCTCTCGGGCCGTGCGCGCGGCAACCTCAGCCCAAAGCGTGCCGCGCACCTCCCAGACTTCCGTGACACCCCCCGCCCCGTCGGACAGACGCACCGCCGCCTCCAGCACGAGGGGCCGGTTCAGCCTCGGGCGCGCCATCACCGGGCACCCCCGCCCAACAGCCGCACCGTGCGATAGCGCTCGATCAGGCTGGCCACACCAAAGGGCATGCACCCGCTGCTCAGGCTCAGGTCATGCCGGTACTCGTAATAATGCGCCGCCAGCATCAACACGGCTTGCGCCAGATCTGCGGGCAAATCCCCCCAACCCACGCCAAAGCCCGCGCGAAACCGAACCTCTGCAACACCTCCGCGCACAATCACGGGCAGGAACGTGCCCACAGGCCGCAGCACAGGCCGATGCACATCCTGCTCCAGCCGGTAATGCGCGGGGTCAATCACCTCGACCTCATCCGCCCGGTTGCGCAACCCAAGGCTCAGCAGCGCCCGCACGGGTGCCACCGGCAAGGCCTGGCCTGTCGCATCCCTCCAGTGATGCACCGCCCAAGAAAATTCGCGCTCCAGCAAGACCTTACCGGTGCGCCCCTCGATGGCCGCCAGCGACGCACGCAGAAAACTTTCCAGAACCGGGTCCTGGATATCGTCATCGGCAAAGCCCGTGCCCAACCGCAGATGCGCCTTGAACTCCGCCAGCGGCAGCGCGGCCAGGGGCACCGCAGTTTCTTCGATTAACATCATGGACCTACTCCATTTATCCCGGACCCCTCCGGTGGTTCAGGCGCGCGCCATTCCGCGTTGCACGGACGGAGGGGACAGTTGGACAACGCCTCGCCCGAACAGCACGCGCCCCGGGGCGAGGGGATCACCCCCGCCCCGTCGCCGCGTCCTCAGGAAACGGCAAACTTCAAAAGCTTGATCGCCTTGAAATCGGACACATCGCCGCCCACTCGCTTGGTCGCGTAGAACAGGACATGCGGCTTGGCGCTGTAGGGATCACGCAACACCCGCAAATCCGGGCGCTCGGCCACCGTGTAACCGGCATGGAAATCCCCAAAGGCGATAGCATTGGCCCCGGTCGCGATATCGGGCATATCCTCGGCGATCAGCACCGGGTAACCCATCAGCCGCGCAGGTTCTCCGGCGGCCAGACCGTCCGACCACAGAAACCGCCCATCGGCATCCTTCATCTTGCGAATGGTGCCTGCGGTTTTGGAATTCATCACGAAGGTGCCGTTCGCCCGGTACTGCGCGCCCAAGGCATAGACCAGATCAACAATCGGATCAGGCCCCGAAATCGCGCCCGCAACACCGGTGGGCACATAGCCAAGATTGCCCCAGACCCAGACATCATTGTCCACATTCGGATGCGTCAGGAACCCGCGCGGCTTGTCCACCCCATCGCCCGCAACGAACGCCGCCGCCTCGGCGCGCGCGAACTTGTCGGCGATGCGCCCTGCCAGCCAGCCCTCGACGTCAAAGGCGCTGTCATCCAGCAACCGCTGGCTGGCCTTGGGCAACGCGCTCAACTCATGTAGCGGGATACTGATGCGGTCGATCACCGGCGTATCGCTCTCGGACACTGTGCCGCTTTCCGTGGCCCAGCCATGGCCCACATCGGTGTGATCCACCAGCACATCAAAGCTGGTGGCCTCGACCGCCACCACATTGGCAACCGCCCGGATCGACGCGGTGGACCTCAGAACCGAGCGGATCGTCTCGGCGGTTTGCGGGTCGACCAGATAGCCGCCCTCCCCCGCGATGGCGGTGTTCAGCGCCTTGCCCTCCAATTCGAGGCCGCGCAGCCCGTCATCGTCGCCACCGCGCAGATAGGCGTCAAACGCCTTGCGATGCGGCGCAGAGCCGTCAGAACTGGCCGCCAGATGCGGACGCGCAAGCGCGATGGATTTGCGTTCAAACATGGTCATTTTCTCTTCTTGCTGTTGCAGTCGGTTGTGAATTTCGGCTCGAAAGCCGCTGAATTCGCTCAGAAACCCCGCCACTGCGGATTTCACCTCGGCCACCGGAGACAGATCTTCCCCGGCCCGAGCCTTTGCTTGGGTCATCATCATTCCATCCTTCAGGTTTGGGTCCTCGCTCGGGCGCTACACCTGCGCCATCTCCCGGCGGGCCGCGTCGAACGCCGCCGCCATCTCGCGCAGGGCTTGGGCCTCGGGGGCATCGCCCTTGGCCGTCACCCGCGCACTGGGCAGCATCGGGAAGGTCACCAGCGACACTTCCCACAGCTCCAGTTCCGTCAAGAGCCGCTGGCCCTTGTCATTCTTCACCGCGCGCAGCGTCCGGTATCCAATGCTGAGGCCATCAATCGCCCCCGCCGCGATCAGCGCTGCCGCCTCACGCGCACGCGCGACACTCTCCAAAAGCCGCCCCTTGACCCACAGACCCCGCGCATCCTCGCGCACCTCATCCCAGATGCCGATCGGTTGCGCCGGATCATGCTGCCACAGCATCTTGACGCGCCGCCCCTCCTTGGCCAGCCGCCCGAGAGAGGCCGCATAGGCCCCCCGCTCGACAATATCGCCCCCTTGGTCGGGCGCGCCGAACAGGCTGGCGTAGCCCTCGATCTGCCCGGCCTCGCTCACGCTCAGCACCGCCCCATCCAGACGCGCGAATTTGCGTTCCAGCCCTGTATCCATGTCCATCCGTCTCATCCTTTCGCTCTGCCTTATCCCGGCAATACCGCCAAAAGCGGCTGAAACGCCTGCGCGAGGATCGCTGCCACCACACCGTAAACCGCCAGCCACAATCGCCGCTCCAGCCGCTCCAAGGCCGCCTCGGTGCGCTCCAACCGCTCGGTCATCGCGCGGGTCTGAAACTCTGAAACCCGCTCATGCGCCTCCATTCGCAGCCCCGGCGCACAGTCGAACGCCTCGAACCCATAGCGCGGCGGCGGCACTCCCCGCTCAGCCATTGACCTCCTCCACCGCCAGTGCAGGCAGGCCCAAAAGGCTGCGCTTTTCTCCATCGCTCAGAAAGTCTGCCCCACTCACCCGTGCCCATTGCGCATCACGCTCCGCTGCCAGCGCCGGCACCTGATCCAGATCGGGGACAAGATCCAACGCCTCACCGCTCATCCGCCCCAGCCAGGCCGATACCGTCGCAGCCACCCGCATGGCCAAAGGCAACACCGTCAGCCGATAAAACGCACGGTTGGCCTCCTGATAATTCGCGAATGTCGCATCGCCGGGAATACCGAGCAGCATCGGCGGCACGCCAAAGGCCAGCGCAATCTCGCGCGCCGCGCTCTCCTTGGTCTTCTGGAATTCCATGTCCGATGGGCTGAACCCCATCGGCTTCCAATCCAGCCCGCCCTCTAACAGCATCGGCCGCCCGGCATTGCGCGCGCCCTGATGATGCGCCTCCATCTCGCTGACCAGCCGGTCATATTGATCGCCAGACATCGCCCCCTGTCCCTCCGGCCCCTTATAGACAATCGCACCCGAGGGGCGCGCCGCATTGTCCAAAAGCGCCTTCGACCAGCGGCTTGCCGAATTATGCACATCCACCGCCTGCGCCGCCGCCTGCAATGGCGACAGCCCATAATGGTCGTCCTGAGGGTGAAAGGTCTTGATATGACAGACGCAAGGAACGCCCTCGCGCACATCGAACCGATGCTTGCGGCCCGCCACGGCATATTCATAGGCCACGGGCCAGCCATCCGCCCCCGGCACCACGCTCATCCGGTCAGAGCGCAGCACATGCAGTTCCAACGGCATGCCCCCCGCGCCCACCGCCTCGATATAGGCATTGCCTGTCAACAAAAGCTGGCCAAAAAGCGCCTCAAAAAGCTCCGCCCGCCCCTGCGCCGGATTGGGGCATTTGATCAGGCTCAGCACCGGATGGACGGCAAAGCGCTGCTCAGAATTCTGCAACACCAGCGGCAGCGCCGCCGCCGCCTCAGCAATCATCTTCACACAACGAAACCCCACCGGATTTCCCGAAAACCCGGTGCGCGTCAGGCTGACGGTATCGCGCGGGCTCCAGGCCACACGCCCCGCGCCATGCCACGCCATCACACGGCCAGCCGCGCTTGCCTTTTGTTCGGGTGCCGCGTCGGGGGCACCGCCCCCTTGCCGGAAAAAATCCAGTATCATCGCGTTACTCTCCTTGATCCCGCTGACGCCGGGCCTCTTGCCCGCTTGAGAGGCATCAGACCGTCAAAGGTTTAAGGAAAGTAAACCAGACCGAGCGGGCCAGCGCTCAGACCCCCAAAGCCTCGCGCAACTCCGCCAGACGCGAACGGCTGACAGGGGTGGTAACGTCTTGCCCGCCAAGGCGAAAATAGCACAGCCCATTGTCCTTACGCCGCTCGAAATGCGAGACATGCGCCGGATTGACCAGATAGCTACGATGCACCTTAAGGAACGGACCGGGGCTCAACCGCCGCTCGGCCTCGGTGATTGACCACGTGCAAAAATGCTTGTTGGCCCCGGTATAGAGCAGCGTGTAATGCCCCTCGGCCCGCAAAAACGCCACATCACGCGCATCGATGAAATGGGTCTGCCCGTGGTGCTCATAGGGAATGCGCTGCAAGACTTGGACGGGTTTGACCTCTGCCTCAACAGGCAAAGCCCCCTCCACTTTGGCCCCCTGCGCCAGAAACGTGACCCCCGTCAGCAAGAACGCCCCGCACAGAACAAACGAACTGACCAGCACCCCCAGCGCCAAAACCTCATTGCCCATCAACGGGCCAATCTCCTGCGCCGTTGGCACTGCCACAAACCGTGTGCCGAACACCGCCGCGAAATGCACAAGGAACACGGCAAAGCCAAACGCCAATGTGCCCAGCAGAATATTGCGTGGCCGCCGCTGACCATAGGCCACCCAAATCGCCGCCACGCTCAGCCCACAGGCCGCCAGCACCGCAAACACCACCCCCGGCAGCGTGTAAACCGCCCGGCAAAGCTGTAGCCCAGACATTCCCAGATAATGCATCGCCACAATACCAAGACCGATGACACAGCCCGCCGCCGTCAGGCTCGCCCGCGTGCGCGGGTAGAAATGCAAGAGCAGCAGCGCCGCCCCTACCATCAGGATTGCAATCAGCGCCGATCCCAGCGTGATCATCGCATCGTAATAAATCGGGATCGGCAGTTGCAGCCCCAGCATCGCCACGAAATGCATCGACCAGATGCCACCGCCCAGCGCAATCGCCGCCAAGGTCACGGAAAGTTTACGCATCGCTACGGGTTGCGCCGCAATGCCACGGGTCAGCGAAAACCCGGTAAAGGCTGCCACAAGCGACACGCTCAGTGACGCAACGACCAACCAGAGATTATGCGAATACTCCAGAAATTCCATGTCGACCCAACGGCTTGAGCATACCGCAAGAGCACCGGCAACCGCCGCCGCGCTCTTCCTCCCTTTTGCTCGGATCGTATGTCGCGGCCGCTCTCCTTACAAGGCTCTTGACCTCACAGGCTAAGCGCCAGTTTGCGCCCATCGTGAAACGCCTGCGCCGCCAGCCGTGGGGCATGGGCATCGCCAATCAGCGCCGCCGAAATGCCCAGATCAGCCAGTCCTTGACGCAAGCTCACATCCGCCCGATTGGTCGTCGCCAACACCAGACTATCCGCCGCCACATGAGACCGCGCGCCGGTCAAAAGGTCCACCACCTCGGCCCCGCCGTTCTGCCAGCCAGTGATGGCGCTCTCGGTCAAAAACCGCACGCCCAGCGCCGCCAGACGCCGCCTGAGCGGCACATCGGCGGCAGACCGCTCCAATTCGCGCCCGACAATAGCCTGTGGCGTCACGATCACCACCTGATGCCCCGCCTCGGCCAGATGCCAGGCGGTGCCACCCCCCCGCCAATTGCCGCCCTCATCCAGCACGATCACCCGGGGCCCCAGCCGCGCCGCGCGCCGCATCACATCCTCGACCGGCCAGACATTCCCATCAAGGCCGGGCAATTCCGCGACCTGCGGTATCGCCTTTTGAAACCCGGTGCCCGCTGGCAAAGACCCGGTGGCGAGGATCACCTGATCCGCCCCCATCGCAGCAATCTCGCCCGCGTCCAGATAGCTGTTAAAGTGCATCTCGACGCCCAAGCGCTCCAACTGCCGCGCATACCAGCCCAGCAGGTCCAAGATCTGCGCCCGCCTTGGCTGCAGCCCCGCCAACCGGAACTGCCCGCCCAACTCCGGCCCGGCCTCATGCAGACACACCCGGTGCCCGCGCTCTGCCGCCACCCGCGCGGCCTCCAGCCCCGCAGGCCCAGCGCCCACAACCAGCACAGTACGGACCTGCTCCGCCGGGCGGAACCGATCACCGCCCCATTGATGCTCCCATCCCACCGACGGGTTGATCAGGCAGGAAATCCAGTAGTCCCGGCTACGCCGCCCCCAGCATTGCTGATTGCACGAAATGCAGCCCCGCACATCTTCGGGGCGCCCCGCTTCGGCCTTGGCCACCAGATGTGGATCGGCAATCTGCCCGCGCACGATCGAGACCATGTCGGCCTCGCGTGCGCCCAGCACCGTATTGGCATTCTCGGGCGTGCGAATATGGCTTTCCGCCGTCACCAAGGCATGTCGCACCACGCCCTTTAGCCGCGCCGCCAGATCAACCCCCAGCTTTTCAGGATATAGAAATGTCGGCATCAAGGGATGATAATCCAGATAGCTGCCTGACCCGCAGGTCACATAATCCATCAACCCTTCGGCATCATGCAACGCCACAACCTCCGCCATGGCCTCATGCCCCAGCGTCGCCTCGACGGTCGAACCATCACTCACCGACAGTCCGACAATAAACCCCGGCCCACAGGCCGCCCGCACCCTGCGCAGGATTTCGCGCGAAAACCGCGTGCGGTTCTCAAGGCTGCCGCCCCACTCATCGTCCCGCGTGTTCGACATCGGCGTCCAGAACTGATCCAGCAGACAATGATAGGCGGCCCAGACCTCGACCCCGTCAAACCCGGCTTTCTGACAGCGCAGCGCCGCCGCTACAAAGCTCTCAATGATTTCCTCGATTTCCGCGCCGCTCATCTCGTGACTGCCGTCACTGTCATGCCAGCTTGGCCCGCCCGAGGGCGACCATGCCGCGTGCCAGCTATTGTCCTGATCGCCATGCGCGCCCACGTGATAAAGCTGCTGCACCACCACCGCGCCATGCCGTTTGACAGCCTGCGTCAGCTTGGCAAAGGCCGGGATCACCTCATCCGAGGAATGCCGGAAATTGCCCCGCGTCAACACGGCGGTGCGATGCACCGGCATCGGCTCAACGACAATCATCGCAGCCCCGCCAATGGCCCGCTCTTCGTAATAGGCAATATGCCGCGCGCCCGGCAGACCGTCCTCGGCCATATTCGTCGTATGCGCCCCAAACACCACCCGGTTGCGCAGGGTATGCCCCGCCAGCACAGCAGGGCGAAACACATGCGAAAACGCACTCATCCCTTGTCCGCCAAACGGTCCAGACCCTCGCTCAACGCCGCACGCATCCCCGCCCCCTCCATATGCTGCCTGAGGCGCTGATTATATCCGCCCTCCGTGTTGAGCGCGTCCAGCATCGGCTGACACGCCCCGCTCATCAGGCTGCTTCCCACCAGATGCCGCAGAAACGCCTCGCCCCCGCCCAGCCACTCCGCCGCGCCGCGGACCATCTGCACCGCGGGCGACAACACCGCTTGCGCACATAGATACGCCTCCAACTCCGCCCGGTCGCGCAAGCTGTAAACCGTGTTGGCAGGCGCAAAAAGCGCCTCGATCACCGCAACCTTACCCAGCGCCAGAATGGGTGATCCACCCTGCGCAATCCCCGGATAGGGCAGCATCACCGCCTCGGCCCGCGCCGGGGCCACCAACGCCGCCACCTCTTCCAGCGGCATCCCCGCCATAAAGGACACCACCCGCTGATCTGCCCGGAACCGCAGCGTTCCCAAAACCTCTGCCGCAAGCTCCGCCATAAGCCCAAGAAACACGACCTCGCTCGCGTCCACCACAGGCTGATTGGACGCGACGGTCACATTGGCAAAATCCCCCGCCAGCCGCGCCGCTCGCCCAGCATTGCGCTCTGATACCGCGATCTCATGCCCCTCAGGGGCCAGCGCCCGCACCACCGCCTCGGAAATGGTGCCGGTACCCAGAAACCCCAGCCGCATGTCAGATGTCCTTCATCAGCCGCAGCGCATCGTAAATCGCTGCATGGGTATTGCGCGACGACACCGCATCGCCAATCCGAAACAACTGGAACGCGCCCTCGGGATTGCTGTCAACCGCCTGCGCATCTCCGGCAATCAGCGCATCCTGATCCACCTCACCCAGATTGCGCGACAGGGGCTTCAACTCGAAGTAAAGATCATCGAGCGGCAGCGTACCATAATTCACCACCACCTGATCATAGGTCTTCTCAGAGGTGAACTTACTATAATCCGTGCCGATCTTGGCCTTCAGCCGGTTGCCATCCCGCGTCACATCCAAAAGCCGCCGCGTCACGGTAAAGGTCACATCCTTGTCCTGAAGGCTGCGCATGTACGGCACCAGATTCATCGCCATGATATCGGGCGCAAAAACCCGGTCCGGTGTCATCACCTCAACGCTCGCCCCGGCATTGGCCGCAACCTCTGCCGCCATCAACCCCGGATGATCGCCACTCTCGTCATAGATAAGGACAGTCTGCCCCGGCTTCACATCGCCCGAAATCAAATCCCAGGCCGTGACAACCAACTCTTGCTCTTTGCCACTTTCAAAAAGCTCGCGATTGGGCAGGCCCCCTGTCGCCACAATCACCACATCGGGGTTAAGGGCGGTCACATCCTCGGCCTCGGCGACTGTGTTGAAGTGAAAGACCACATCGCGCGCCGCGCATTGCGCCATACGCCAGTCGATGATGCTGATCATCTCGCGCCGACGAGGATTAAGCGCGGTCAGCCGGATTTGCCCCCCCGGATCGGGCTGCGCCTCGAACACGGTCACATCATGGCCGCGCTCTGCAGCCACGCGCGCCGCCTCCAGCCCCGCAGGCCCCGCGCCGACAATCACAACCTTTTTGCGTGTCTCAGCCGGGCTAATCTCATGCGGCATGGTCAATTCACGGCCCGTGGCGGCGTTGTGAATGCACAGCGCCTCACCTGCGGCATAAATCCGGTCCAGACAGAAGGTCGCGCCGACACAGGGCCGAATATCCGCTTCGCGCCCCTCGATGATTTTGCGCACGATATGCGGGTCCGCCATATGCGCCCGCGTCATGCCAACCATATCCAAAAGCCCCGCTTGGATCGCGTGCCGCGCAGTTGCCACATCGGGGATCTTGGCGGCGTGGAACGTGGGCATGCCTGTCGCCGCCCTGACCGCCCCCGCGAAATCCAAATGCGGCGCAGATCGCATCCCCTGCACCGGGATCACATCGGTCATCGCCGGATCGGTATGAATACGCCCCCGGATCACATTAAGGAAATCGATCATGCCGGTGGCCGCCAGCCGCTTGGAAATCTCCAACCCCTCCTCGGGCGTGATCCCCCCCGCCTCGGCCTCATCCGCCGTATAGCGAAGACCTACGATAAACTCAGTGCCTACCCGCTTGCGAATGGCGGCCAGCACATCCAAAAGCAGCTTCATCCGGCTCTCAAGGCTCTGTCCACCATAGGGCCCGTCCAGATCATTGGTCAGCGGCGACCAGAACTGATCAAGAAGATGGCCATACACCTGCAACTCGATCCCATCCATGCCCCCCTCTTTCATCCGCTCCGTGGCATCGACGAAATCCGTAATGATGCGCGCAATATCCCAATCCTCCGCCAGCTTGGGAAAGGCCCGGTGCGCCGGTTCGCGATGCTTGGTCGAGGACACAGACGGCAACCAATCGCCCTTGGACCAGCCGGTGCGCCGCCCCAGATGCGTAAGCTGGATCATCACCGCGCACCCATGCTCGTGACAGGCATCGGTCAACTGCCGGATATAGGGCACCACCTCGTCTTTATAGGCCAACACGTTGTTGAACACGGGCGGGCTGTCCTTGGACACCGCCGCCGAGCCTGCGGTCATCGCCAGCGCCACGCCTGCGCGGGCGCGCTCGGCGTGATAGGCGGTATAGCGCGCCTTGGGCATGCCATCCTCAGGATAGGCCGGCTCATGGCTCGTGGTCATGATCCGGTTTTTCAGGGTCAGATGCTTGAGTTGATAGGGTTGCAGCAGCGGGTCACGCGACATGGGCGTTGCCTTTCGTCAATTCGTTTCAATACCAGGCGTCGGCCATCTCGGATTTGCGCTGCGCGATGAAATCGCAGAGCGCCCCATCAATGCCCGCGTCTAGCGGTGGCGCCTCATACGTCGCCAACACCGCTTTCCATGCGCCATTGGCGCGCGTCATCGCATCGACGCCCCCCGCCTCCGACCATGTCTCATAGGTGGTGTTGTCGTCCAGCCCGCTATCCCAATAGGCGGTCTCGTAATGGCGCAGGGTATGGGCACAGCCAAACATATGCTCTCCCGGCCCCTTCTCGGCCAAGGCCTCGAAGGCCAGCGTGTCCTCGTTGACCTCCAACCCCTTAAGCCACGCATGCAGCGCGCCGCACATATCCATATCCAACATCAGCTTTTCATAGGACATCGACAGCAACCCATCGAGGAACCCTGCCGAATGCAGGATGAAATTGGCCCCGCCATTCACTGCCGACATCATCGACATCATGGCCTGCGTCATCGCCTGCCCGTCCGGCAATTTTGAGGTGCTGAAATTGCCCGCGCAACGCAGGGGCATGTTCAGCCGCCGCGCGATCTGACCCATCACCAGCGATCCCAGCGCAGGCTCGGGCGTGCCAAAGGTGGGCGATCCGGTGCGCAGCGACATCGACGACAGGAAACTGCCCAGAATTGCCGGTGCCCCGGGCCGCACCAATTGCGTCAGCGCACATCCCACCATGCTTTCGGCCAGACATTGCGCAATCGCCCCCGGCATGGTCAGCGGCGATACAGCGCCCCCCAACAGAAACGGCAGATGGATGGATCCCTGACCGGCAGCTGCATAGGCGCGAATACCCCGCGTGCTCACCCCATCCCAGACCAAGGGCGAGGTCGAATTGAAATTGCCCATGATCACGCAATGGCTGTCGACATACTCCGCCCCAAACAGGATGCGGCACATCTCGATACTATCCTCAGCCCGCTCCGGCGCGGTGATCGAGCCCAGAAAGGCCCGGTCCGAATAGCGCATGTGCGCGTAAACCATATCCAGATGCCGCTTGTTCACCGGAATATCCGTCGGCTCACAGATCGTGCCGCCCGAATGATGCAGCCAGGGCGAGGATTGCGCCAGCTTGATCAGGTTCTGGAAATCCTCAATCGTGCCATAGCGCCGCCCCTTGTCCAGATCCATCACGAAGGGCGACCCATAGGCGGGTGCAAACACCATCGACTTGCCGCCGATCCGCACCGATTTGGCCGGATTGCGCGCATGCTGTGTGAATTCCGCCGGAGCAGTGGCCAAAAGACCCCGGATCAACCCCGGCTCAAACGTGACATTCCACGCCTCTGGCCCCACCTCGCGCGCCTTGCCCCCGGCCTGCTGAAACAGTCGCACTGTCTCTGGATCTTCGCGAAATTCGATCCCGATTTCGGCCAGAATTCGATCTGCGGTGGCGATAATCGCCTCTAACGATTCCTCTGACGCGATGTCATGGGTGGGAATACCCCGCGTGATATAGGGAACATGCAGCGGATTCACCCCGGCCCCCGCCCCGGTGCCCCGGCGCACCTGCATGGCGGCGCGCCCGCCGCGCGCCCGACGCGCAAGTGGAACAGGCGTATCACAGGAAATTTCAGTAGGTATCGCGTGCGGCATGTGCCTGATCCTGGGCTGGCCGGAACTACGCCGGCGGCGGCATCAAAACTTTATCGACACTACTGTCGAGAAAATCAACTAACATGTCAAGATATTTGCCAGCCCCCGAAAAAGCGTCTAGTCTTGGGCAATGAACCGCACCCAAACCAACCACCGCGCCAAACCCGCCCCCGATCCCGCCACCCGCGGGTCCGAGGATCTGTGGCTGGGTGCCGCCTATGAGGTGCTCGTCACCGCCGGGGTGGATGCGGTCAAGGTGATGCCTCTGGCGCACATGCTTGGCCTGTCGCGCACCAGTTTTTATTGGCACTTCAAGGATCGAGAGGCGCTGCTTTCCGCCCTTCTCGACCGCTGGGAGGCGCAGAACACCGGCAATCTTGTCGCCCGGACCGAAGCCTATGCAGACTCGATCAACGAGGCGCTCTACAATCTCTTCGACTGCTGGCTTACCCGCGAGCTGTTTGATTCCCGCCTTGATTTCGCGATCCGCAACTGGGCGCTTGGGGATCCGGTGGTCAAGGCCAAGCTGCAACGCACCGATGAAACCCGCATCACCGCCATCCGTGCCATGTTCGCGCGATTCGGCTACGCCCCCGATCACGCCGACACCCGCGCCCATACCGTCTATTACACCCAGATCGGCTATATCTCGATGATGGTGGCCGAACCCCGCGATATCCGCATCGCCCGCATGCCCGCCTATGTCGAGAATTTCTCGGGCCACGCCCCGGCCCCCGCCGAAACCGCCCGCTTCATGGCCCGCCATACCTCAACCTGATCCAATCCGCTGCCATCTGGACCTTTTGCCAAAGCTGTGGAAAGGATTGAGCACCGCCTTCTGGGGGACCAAGGGCAATCCGGGACGGACCAAACCGCCCGACATCAGGGAGAGATGACATATGACATTCAAGACACTGGCCATCGCAGGAGCGCTCAGCCTTGCCGCCGCCACCGCGCAGGCTGATATCAAGGTCGGCATGATCACCACGCTATCAGGCGGCGGCGCAGGGCTCGGCATTGACGTGCGCGATGGCTTCATGCTGGCGCTAGAGCAATCGGGACGCAGCGATATCGAGGTGATCATCGAGGACGATCAGCAAAAACCCGACATCGCCGTGCAACTCTCGGACAAGATGATTCAATCCGACAAGGTCGATGTGATGACGGGCATCATCTGGTCCAACCTCGCCATGGCGGTGGTGCCCGGTGCCGTGGCCCAAGGCAAATTCTACCTCTCGCCCAATGCTGGCCCCTCGGCGCTGGCGGGGCAAGGCTGCCTGCCCAACTATTTCAACGTCGCCTGGCAGAACGACAACCTGCACGAGGCTGCAGGGGCCTATGCCAATGACGCAGGCTATAAAAACAGCTTCATCCTCGCGCCCAACTACCCGGCAGGTCAGGACGCGCTGACCGGCTACAAACGGTTCTACAAGGGCGAATTGGCGGGTGAAATCTACACCCAACTCGGCCAGACCGATTACGCCGCCGAAATCGCCCAAATCCGCGCGAGCGGCGCTGACTCTGTGTTCTTCTTCCTGCCCGGCGGAATGGGCATCTCCTTCCTCAAGCAATATGCCGACAGCGGTGTCGGCCTGCCCGTGGTCGGCCCCGCCTTCAGCTTTGACCAAGGCATCCTTCAGGCCGTGGGCGACGCAGCCCTTGGCGTGGTCAACACATCGCAATGGTCCAAGGACATCGACAACGCAACCAACGCCGCTTTTGTCGCCAGCTTTCAGGAAAAATATGGCCGCCTGCCCTCGCTCTACGCAAGCCAAGGCTTTGACACCGCCAATCTCCTGATTTCCGCATTGGACACGGCGCAACCCTCGGATGCTGACGCCTTCCGCGCCGCCCTCAAAGCGGCCGATTTCGCCAGCACGCGCGGCGATTTCGCCTTTGGCAACAACCATCACCCGATCCAGGACATCTATGTTCGCGAGGTGATCAAAGAGGGCGACGTCTACACCAACAAGATCATTGGCGTGGCGCTAGAGGATCACGTCGACGCCTACGCCGCAGAGTGCAAGATGTAACACGCCTTTGGCCGGGCCGCCCATGGCCCGGCCACCCCCTGCATGTCGCTCTGACCCCGGTGCATGGTCGTTTGCCACCTTTCCCCCACATCAAACTCGCGGCATAGAAAGATATGACCGACTCGCACCACCCCACTCTCCCCTCGCTGCCCGGCACCGACTGGCCCCGGATGGAACCCGGCTGGGTTTGGCTCTGTGGCGCGGGCCCCGGCGATCCCGGCCTTCTGACACTGCACGCGCTCAATGCCCTGCAACAGGCCGATGTGGTGATTTATGACGCGCTGGTGCAGGACTGCATCCTCGACTGGGCACCGCAGGCCCGCCATATCTATGCGGGCAAACGCGGCGGAAAACCTTCGGCGAAGCAGCGCGATATTTCCCTGCAACTCGTCGATCTCGCCCGCGAAGGGCTGCGCGTGCTGCGCCTCAAGGGGGGCGACCCCTTTGTCTTTGGGCGCGGCGGCGAAGAGGCGCAAACGCTGGTGCAGCATGGCGTGCCCATCCGCATCATTCCGGGCATCAGCGCCGGTATCGGCGGGTTGGCCTATGCGGGCATTCCCGTGACACACCGCGATGTGAACCAATCCGTGACCTTCGTGACAGGCCACGACCAGTCCGGTCACACCCCTTCCTCGCTGAATTGGCAGGCGATTGCGCAGGGCAGTCAGGTTATCGTGATCTACATGGGCATGAAGCACGCAGGCCAGATCAGCGCGGCGCTTCTGGATGCAGGCCGCCCGGTGGATGAGCCCTGCGCCGTCGTGTCCTCCGCCACCACCCCGGATCAGCGCGTGCTGGAAACCACCCTTGGACAGCTTGCCGCCGATATCGAGACAAGCGGGTTCGAGCCGCCTGCGATCCTTTGCATCGGACGCTCCGTGCTCATGCGCCAAGTGCTTGACTGGCAGGGGATGCTGGCCGGTGCCGCCCCGCGTGATCTTGATCCGCTCGGGCGCGGCCTGCCCGCCGAGACCGCATGCGGGGGCTGATCCTCGCTGCACCCTCGTCGGGCGCGGGGAAAACCACGCTTACCCTCGCCCTTCTGCGCCTCTTGTCTCGCGAGGGGCTGCCCGTGCGCGGTGCGAAATCCGGCCCCGATTACATCGACCCCCGCTTTCACGAGGCCGCCTGCGGCGCGCCTTGCCCCAATCTCGACGCTTGGGCCATGACGCCCGACCGCCTGCGCAGCCTTGCAGCGGGCCAAGGTCTGCTGATCATCGAGGGGGCCATGGGCCTCTTTGATGGCGCACCGCCCGATGGGCGTGGCGCTGTGGCAGATCTCGCGCGGCATCTCAGCCTGCCCGTGGTGCTGGTGGTCGATGCAGGCCGCATGGCGGGCTCTATCGCGCCGCTTGTAGCAGGCTTTGCAGGCTTTGACGCCCGCGTGCGCGTGTCAGGCGTGATGCTCAACAACGTGGGCTCTGACCGGCACGAAGCGATGCTGCGCCGCGCCCTCGCCCCCCTTGGCCTGCCCGTTTTGGCCGCCCTCCGTCGCAACCCGGCGCTGGCGCAACCCTCGCGCCATCTGGGTCTGGTCCAAGCCAGCGAGCGCCCTGATTTGCACCAGTTCCTCGACACCGCCGCCGACGCGCTCGCCATGACACTCGACCGCGAAACGCTGCTCGCACTCGCCGCCCCCTTGCCCGACGCCCAAGCGGCCCCACGCCTCACCCCTCCGGCTCAGGTGATCGCCGTGGCCCAAGACCCCGCCTTTGGCTTTGCCTATCCGCATATGCTGGCCGATTGGCAGGCAGCAGGGGCGGAAATCCGTCCCTTTTCCCCACTGGCCAACGAACCCGTGCCACAAGCAGAGTTCATCTTTCTTCCCGGCGGCTACCCGGAACTGCACGCAGGCCAGATCGCCGCCAATGAAATCTTCATGCAAAGCCTCAAGAATGCCGCACAAACCTCAGATATATATGGAGAATGTGGTGGATATATGGTTCTGGGCGACAGCCTGACCGATGCCAGCGGCACCCGGCACACCATGGCTGGCTTGTTGCCGCTAGACACGAGCTTTGCCACCCGCCGCCTCCATCTCGGCTACCGCCATCTTGCGGCGCACACCGGCCCATTTCCGGGCACATGGGCCGCGCATGAATTCCACTATGCCACCACCCTGCGCGCGGATGGCCCAACGCTGTTCACCGCAACAGACGCCGAAGGCACAGAGCTGCCCCCGATGGGCCTCCACTCGGGCCGGGTGAGCGGCTCTTTCGCGCATCTCATCGACCGCGCCTGAATTACGCTTGCAGCCTGCCCGCGACGGGTCTAGCACTTCGGCCATGACCGATATCGCCCTTCATCCCGACGACAGCCGCGCCAAACGCAATGTGGCCGTTCTCGTCGCAGCCCAAGCCATTTTGGGCGCGCAAATGCCGATGATCTTTGTCGTGGGTGGGCTGGCCGGGCAATCGCTCGCCTCCAACATCTGCTTCGCGACCTTGCCGATTTCCTTGATCGTGCTCGGCTCAATGCTCTCGGCCACACCGATTTCGCATCTGATGCAGCGCTATGGCCGCCGCACCGGGTTTTTCATCGGCGCAGGCGCAGGCGCGCTTGGCGGGGCCATCGGCGCCTATGGGCTTTATACCGCCTCTTTCCCGATCTTCCTTTTGGGCAGCCTCATCACCGGCACCTATATGTCAGCCCAAGGCTTTTACCGCTTTGCCGCAGCCGATACCGCCAGCGACGCCTTCCGCGCCAAGGCCATTTCCTACGTCATGGCAGGGGGCCTGCTCAGCGCCGTGATCGGGCCGCAGCTGGTCAAGGCCACCTCTCAGGCCATGGTGATTCCGTTTCTGGGCACCTATCTCGCGGTCATCGCTCTCAATATCGCAGGCGCGTTCCTGTTTCTCTTGCTCGATATCCCCAAACCGCCCCAACCCGCCGTCGACGCCCCGCATGGCCGCACGCGGATGGAACTTCTGAAAACGCCGCGCATCGCCGTGGCGGTGATCTGTGCCACCGTATCCTACGCGCTGATGAATTTGGTGATGACCTCAACGCCGCTCGCCGTAGTTGGCTGCGGCTTTGACGCGGGCAATGCAGCGGATGTGGTCACGGCGCATGTGCTGGCGATGTATATCCCCTCGTTCTTCACCGGCCATCTGATCGCCCGCTTTGGCGTGGAAAAAATCGTGGCCATTGGCCTTGTCATCCTCGCAGGCGCAGGCGCGGTGGCCTTGAACGGCGTGCATCTGGAAAACTTCTTCGTCGCCCTCATCCTCTTGGGCATCGGCTGGAATTTCGGCTTTATCGGGGCCACCACCATGCTTGCAGGGGCCCATGAGCCTCAGGAACGTGGCCGCATGCAGGGGCTCAACGATCTTATCGTCTTTGGCGGTGTGACCTTTGCCTCCCTGTCCTCCGGTGGCCTGATGAACTGCTCCGGCGGCACGCCCGAGGCGGGCTGGACTGCGGTTAACCTCGCCATGGCCCCCTTCCTGATGCTGGCAGGTGGGGCGCTCATATGGCTTACCCTGCGCCCAAAAGAGGCCTGAGCAGGGGCGCACATGATAAGGCAAATCTGGCAGAGTTACCGCCGCCTGCCCCTCTGGGTGCAGCTTTGGGTCGCCCTCATCCTCGTGCCGGTCAATGCTGCGTCGCTCTTCTTTGTCACACAGCCTGCCGGCGCGTGGCTGGCACTCATGGCGGTCGGCGCGATGCTCTGCAATGGCGTACTGATGCTGATCGAGCGCGGCTTTTCCAAGGTTATGGCACTGCCGCATATCCTCATCTGGACACCGATGCTGGGCCTGATCCTGTGGCTTTTGACCCAAGACATTACCCCGACCTACCGCAACTATCTGGTGATCCTGCTGGCGGTCGATGTCTTTTCGCTGATCCTTGATGTCATCGACAGCCGCAAATGGCTGTCAGGCGACCGCAAGATCGCCTGACACCGCGCTATGTCACCCAAGCTTGCGCAGCCGCGCAAACAGGCTCGACGTATCCCAGCGACCGCCGCCCATCTTCTGCACATCTTTGTAGAACTGATCCACCAGCGCCGTCACCGGCAGGCTGGCGCCGGTCTCATCAGCGGTGCTGAGGCAAATGCCCAAATCCTTGCGCATCCAGTCGACGGCAAAGCCGTGGTTCCATTTGTCGTCAATCATCGTCTCATACCGGTTCGACATCTGCCAAGATCCCGCCGCCCCCTGAGAGATGACCTCGACCACCGCGCGCCCATCCAGCCCTGCCTTTTCCGCAAAGTGCAGCGCCTCGGCCAGACCCTGAACCAGACCGGCAATCGCGATCTGATTGCACATCTTGGTCATCTGCCCGGCCCCGCTCTCGCCAATCCGACGGCAAAGCTTGGCATAGACCTGCATCACCGGCTCAGCCGCCGCATAGGCCGGCTCATCGCCGCCACACATGATCGAAAGCTGGCCTTTTTCGGCCCCCGCCTGTCCACCCGACACGGGCGCATCAACGAAATTCAGCCCCGCTGCCTTGGCCTCGGCATAAAGCTCGGCTGTAACCTTGGACGACACCGTGGTGTGATCCACAAAAATCGCGCCTGCCGCCATACCGGCAAAGGCCCCATCGGCCCCAAGACAGACCGACCGCAGATCATCGTCATTGCCCACGCAGGCCATCACGAAATCGGCCCCTTCGGCGGCCTCGCGCGGGGTGGCGGCATGACGCCCACCATGCTCTTTTGCCCAGGCTTCGGCCTTGGCCGCCGTGCGGTTATAGACACAGACCTCGTGCCCGGCTGCTGCCAGATGCCCCGCCATCGGATAGCCCATAACCCCGAGCCCCAGAAACGCCAGTTTTGCCATTGTCCTGTCCTCTCCCATACTGTGTGCCATTGTCTTGCCGGGGTTTTCTGACTATCCCCGGCAGGTGATGCAAGCGGAAAATAGGGCGGTGCCGGGGCATGTCAGGGCTGGTGAAATGGTTATTGCGGCTGGCAGGCGGCGCGATCCTCTTGGCCGTTCTGGCGCTGTTGGGGGCCTATTTCCTGCTGTCGCGCTCTCTGCCCGACTATGACAAGACGCTGAGCGTGCCGGGCATCACCGCCCCGGTCGAAATCGTGCGCGACAATGCGAATGTGCCCCATATTCTGGGCCAGACGGATGCCGACAGCTTCTTTGGATTGGGCTATGCCCATGCACAGGATCGGCTGTGGCAGATGATGACGATGCGCCGCACCGTGCAAGGGCGGCTCTCAGAGGTGTTCGGCACCCGCACCGTCAAGATCGACAGCACCATGCGCCGCTTTGACCTCTACACGCTCGCGCGCCAATCTGTCACCGTGCAGGACGCCGAAACCCTGGCCGCGCTCAAGGCCTATTCCGATGGCGTCAACGCCCGCCTGAACGAAATCAACCGCGAGGCTCTGGGGCGCGGCGCACCCGAACAATTCATCTTCAACGCCCCGATTGCGCCTTGGCAACCGGCTGATTCCATTGCGCTGATCAAGCTGATGGCCGTGCAGCTGTCTTCGCATCTGGAAAACGAAGTGCTCTTTGCCCGAGCGGCGCTTGCGCTGGAAAACCCTAATCGCTTGGCCGATATCATGCCACTGGCACCGGGCAGCGGCATCGCGGCCTTGCCGGAATATGCCGCCCTCTTTCCCGGTGCCAACTGGTCGCGCATCGCGCAAACGAGCCCTGAAAGAGGTGATCCGCTCTCGCCCTTCAAACGCCGCGCCTTTGCCGGGGCCTCGAATGCCTTTGCCGCTGCGCCCTCGCGCTCGGCCTCGGGCGGCACGCTTCTGGCCAATGACCCGCATCTGGGCTTTTCCGCACCGAATATCTGGTATCTCGCCCGCCTGAACCTGACATCCGGTGGCGTGATCGGTGGCACCATTCCCGGCATACCGGCCATCCTGACCGGGCGCAGCGCGCGGTTGGGTTGGGCGGTCACCTCGTCCTATCTCGACGATCAGGACCTTTATATCGAAGAGCTGAACCCCGATGATCCCAATCAATACCGCACGCCCGACGGATGGAAACCGTTTCGCACCACGCGGTCTATCGTCGAGATCAAGGATGCCGATCCCGTCACACTGACCCTGCGCTGGACAGAGAACGGCCCCGTCCTGCCCGGCAGCCATTACAATCTGGCCGAAGTGACACCCGCAGGCCATGTGGCCGCGCTGAATTGGACCGCGCTCAGCCCAGAGGATACAACCATGTCCTCGGCCATCGGCCTGATGCGCGCGCAATCGGTGCAGGACGCGATTGACCTCAGCCGTCTTTATATTGCGCCCTCCCAGAACCTTACCTTGGTGGACCAAAGCACGATCGCCATGCGTACCATCGGGGCAATGCCTCGCCGTGACGCCCGCCATGAGAGCGAGGGGCGGATGCCCGCGCGCGGCTGGCTGCCGGAAAACCGCTGGCAGGGCACGCTGCCCTTTGCCGCCAATCCCGAATTCGTGGCCCCCTCTGGCGGCATCCTTGGCAATACCAACAACAAGGTCGTTGATCGCCCCTTTCCCATGCATGTGAGCCACCTCTGGGGTGATACCCAGCGGGTCCATCGCTGGCGCAGGCTCATGCAGGGGCGAGAGGTGCATACCCGAGAAAGCTTTATCGAGGCACAACTCGACACCGTCAGCTTTACCGCCCGCTCGCTTTTGCCCCTGATTGGTGCCGATCTGTGGTTTACCGGCGAATCCGCCCCCGAAGGCACGCCCGAACGCCTGCGCCAACGCGCGCTCACCATGCTTGCCGACTGGAACGGCGAAATGAACGAACATCTGCCCGAGCCGCTGCTTTACGCCGCGTGGATGCGCGCGCTGATGGACCGGCTCATTCGCGATGACTTGGGCCCCCTCTCGCGAGAGTTTGACCACCCTGATCCGATCTTCATTGAACGGGTATTCCGCAATGTCGATGGCGCCGCCGACTGGTGCGATGTCAAGCAATCAGCGGCGATTGAGACCTGCACGGATACCGCCCGCATGGCGCTCGACGATGCGCTGATCTGGATTTCCGAGCGCTATGGACAATCCCTCGAAAGCCTGCGCTGGGGCGACGCGCATCAGGCCACCCATGACCATCAAGTGCTGGGAGACGTGCCGCTCCTGCGCCATTTCGTCAACATCCGCCAATCCACCTCGGGCGGCGACAATACGCTCCTGCGCGGGCGCACGCGTGGCGGCAACGGGCCGGACCCGTTTCACAACGTGCATGGGGCAGGGTATCGCGGGGTCTATGACTTTGCCGATCCCGATAGCAGCGTCTTTATCATCGCCACCGGCCAATCAGGGCATTTCCTCAGCCGCTATTACGACAACCTGTCGCAACTCTGGCGGCGCGGCGAGTATATCCCGATGTCGCTCGATCCTGATCTGGCGCGCGCGGCCTCAGTGGGTATCACCACCCTGCTCCCCACAGATCAATAATCGCGACATGAGCACAACTGCGCAGGGCTCATCGCTTGCGCAGCATTTCACCCAGATATTTTTTCCATCCGTTCGGAACCACAGCACACCTCCTGCGTTGATCTCTCAAGCGCGTATTTGGCGCGTTGATGCAAACCGCAGGATGGACCCTGCAGAAACGGAGGACGATATGATGTTCCGCAAACTGGCTCTCGCAACGGCCCTCACAAGCGTCACAGCCCTCGCCGCGCATGCCGCAGATGAAGGCGGCACCGAACGGCAGGCCCAAGACAACAGCGGCGTCGACGCCATCTACGAAGAAAGCCAAGGCACGGTAGAAAGCGCAGCATCGGGCAATTGGTCCGCAGCCACTGTCGCCGACAATGGCGACTTGCACGCGCCCACAGACCTTGATCTGGCCGCCAAGGACCAGCGCAAGGCCAGCGACACTCTTGTCGAAAACATTCTGGCCGAGGCCGAAACAGGGGCCACGCTCAGCTCTGTGGATGACAAGGTGATTGGCGAAGTCGTCTCGCACGCAGGCGATGAAAGCGCAGAACACTATATCTACGTCGATGTGCATGCGGATGCCGAAATTCCGGCGGAGCGTATCGGCTTTCAGGCTGGGACACTCAGCGTTGCCGAAAACGGTGGCTTGGAATACGCGATGACCCTCGAGCAGTTGCGCACCGCCGTGGCCGAGAAAGTCGCGACGATGACGCAGTAACCATTTGCCTTTCCACCGCGCGCTCCTCCCTCCCGGCGCGCCTGCGGCCCGGCCCTGTAAAGGCCGGGCCGTTTTGCTGTCCGATACCAAAATCGCCCCCCCAGATCACGCGCCCCTTCCCCCCGCCGCACCTGTGGTTTAAAGACCCGCACATGCATATCCCCGAAGGAGCCCGCCCGATGCAGGAACCGTCCATCACCCCCGATCTCGTCGCGGCCCATGGCCTCAAGCCCGAGGAATACGACCGTATCCTCGAGATCATCGGGCGAGAGCCGACCTTTACCGAATTGGGCATCTTTTCGGCCATGTGGAACGAGCATTGTTCCTACAAATCCTCCAAGAAATGGCTGCGCACCCTGCCCACCACCGGCCCGCAGGTGATCTGTGGCCCGGGTGAGAACGCGGGCGTGGTCGATATCGGCGACGGTCAGGCGGTTGTGTTCAAAATGGAAAGCCACAATCACCCCTCCTATATCGAACCCTATCAGGGTGCGGCGACCGGCGTGGGCGGTATCCTGCGCGATGTCTTCACCATGGGCGCGCGCCCCATCGCTTCGATGAATTCACTCAGCTTTGGCATGCCGTCACACCCCAAGACCCGCCAGCTTGTGCATGGCGTGGTTGCGGGCGTAGGCGGCTATGGCAATTGCTTTGGCGTGCCCTGCGCGGGCGGCGAGGTGCGGTTTGATCCGGCCTATAACGGCAACTGCCTTGTGAATGCCTTTGCCGCAGGTCTGGCGGACGCAGACAAGATTTTCTACTCAGCCGCTTCGGGCGTCGGTATGCCCGTGGTCTATCTCGGGGCCAAGACGGGCCGAGACGGTGTCGGTGGCGCGACAATGGCCTCTGCGGAATTCGACGACAGCATCGAGGAAAAACGCCCCACCGTTCAGGTGGGCGACCCGTTCACCGAAAAACGCCTGATGGAGGCCTGTCTCGAACTGATGGCCACCGGCGCGGTCATCTCGATCCAGGATATGGGCGCCGCGGGCCTCACCTGCTCTGCGGTGGAAATGGGCGACAAGGGCGGGCTTGGCGTCAAACTGCACCTCGACGCCGTACCACAGCGCGAGGCGAACATGACCGCCTATGAGATGATGCTGTCCGAATCTCAGGAACGCATGCTCATGGTCCTGCGCCCCGAGCTTGAGGCCGAGGCCCGCGCCGTGTTCGAGAAATGGGATCTCGACTTTGCTATCGTCGGCGAAACCATCGCCGAAGACCGGTTCCTGATCCTGCACGGCAATGAGATCAAGGCCGACCTGCCATTGGCCACTCTCTCTGGCTCAGCCCCCGAGTATGACCGGCCATGGGTGGAAACAACACCCGCCACGCCGCTTGACCCCGCGACCGTGCCCGGCGTCGATCCGATTGACGGCCTCAAGGCGCTGATCGGCTCGATCAACTACTGCGCCCGGCAATGGGTTTACGAGCAATATGACACCATGGTCATGGCCGACACCGCCCGCACCCCCGGTCAGGGCGCAGGTCTCATCCGCGTGCATGGCACCGACAAGCTTTTGGCCTTCACCTCCGACGTAACCCCACGCTACGTCAAGGCCAACCCGGTTGAGGGCGGCAAACAGGCGGTGGCCGAGGCCTATCGCAACCTCTCCGCCTTGGGCGCGGTCCCGCTTGCCACCACCGACAACCTCAATTTCGGTAACCCCGAAAAGCCCGAGATCATGGGCCAATTCGTCGGGGCGATCAAAGGCATCGGCGAGGCGGTGGCCGCCCTCGACATGCCCATCGTGTCGGGCAATGTCTCGCTCTACAACGAAACTGACGGCACCGCGATCCTGCCCACCCCCACCATCGGCGCAGTGGGCATCATCCGCGATCCGGAAACGGCAATCACCGGACAGGTGCGTGACGGGCATGTGGCCCTTCTCTTGGGCGAAACCCACGGGCATCTGGGGCAATCCGCGCTGCTGGCCGAGGTGTTTCACCGGGTCGAAGGCGATGCACCGCCCGTAGACCTTGCCGCCGAAAAGCGGCATGGCGATTTCATCCGCGCCAACCACGCGCTGATCAAGGCCTGCACCGACCTCAGCGATGGCGGTCTGGCCTTGGCCGCCTTCGAATTGGCCGAGGCGGCGGGTGTCGGCGTCCACCTCGACAGCGATGACACAGCCACCCTCTTTGCCGAGGATCAGGCGCGCTATCTCATCGCCTGCAACTTCGATCAGGCCGAGGCGCTGATGATCGCCGCAGGCCGTGCGGGCGTGCCCCTCACCGCCGTGGGCCGCTTTACTGGTGACACCGTGCGCTTGGGCAAATCCGAAGCGGCGCTGAGCGAGCTATCGGATATCTTCCGGGGCACATTCGGGGCGACCTTCGGCTAAGGGGCCAAGGGCGGCGCGATAGCCATGATGGGCCTGATCCCATCATGGCCCAAAACTTTGGTACGCATTAACTGACGCCCCGCTCAAGAAGGACCACAGATCACGCGCAAGCCGGGCGCAGCACTGCACCCTCCCTTGCACTCGCCCCGGCGGCGCTCTACATCTTGGGCAAGACCTGACAAGGAGACCCCCGATGGCCATGCTCGCCTCTGATCTAGAAGCCCTGATCCGTCAGGCGCTCCCCAATGCCAAGATCACCGTCGAAGGCGATGACGGCGTGCATTTTGCCGCCGAAGTCATCGACGAGAGCTTTCGCGGCATGAACCGCGTGCAACAGCAACGCGCCGTTTACGCCGCCCTTAAGGGCAAAATGGATGGGCCCAACGGTGCCGTGCATGCGCTGGCGCTGACCACCAAGGCCCCTGCCTGACGCAATGGAACCTCGCCTGCTCGTTGCTCTGCTGCTTTTGCCCTTCGCTGGCATCTTTGCCTATACGATGTGGCACGAAATTCTGCGCTATCGTCGCGATGGGCGCGCAGCTTATGGCTTGGGGTATTGCGAAGAAACCGACAGCACCCATGTCACCCTTTTGGGCGACACCGAAACCAGCTATGACCCTGAAGAGACCGACTCCACCGGCCAAGGCCACCTAAGAGACCGATAGGATATATCATGACTGACGCCAAAACCCGCATTGAAGAGACCGTGAAATCCGCCGATGTCGTGCTCTACATGAAGGGCACCAAGGACATGCCGCAATGCGGCTTCTCCTCCCGCGTGGCGGGCGTGCTGAATTACATGGGCGTTGATTTCAAGGATGTGAACGTACTCGACGATGCGGACATCCGCCAAGGGATCAAGGACTATTCCGACTGGCCCACCATCCCGCAGCTTTACGTCAAAGGCGAATTCGTGGGCGGCTGCGACATCATCACCGAGATGACACTCTCGGGCGAACTCGACGACCTTTTCGAGAAATCCGGCGTGTCCTATGACAAGGACGCCGCCGAGAAAATCCGCGAAGCCAACGCCTGAGCGACCAAGGCGGCCGGACGGACCGGCCGCCTGTCTTCTCAATCGCGCCGGGTCCAGCCCCAGAGGCACAGCATTTCCATCAGCACATGCGCCCCCGCAATCGCGGTGGCCCCCGTTGTGTCATAGGGTGGCGAAACCTCGACCATATCGCCGCCCACCAGATTGATCCCCGCCAGATCGCGCAAAATTATCGCCGCCTGCCCCGAGGTCAGCCCCCCCCAAACCGGCGTGCCGGTGCCGGGTGCATAGGCCGGGTCAAGCGCGTCAATGTCAAAGGTCATATAAACCTGCGCATCGCCCACGCTCTCCTTGATCTTGCGCGCGATTTCCACCGGCCCCTCCAGATGCACCTGCCGCGCATCAAGCGTGGTAAAGCCCATTGTGTCGGGATTAGTGGTGCGAATGCCCACCTGCACCGAGCGCGCCACATCCACAAACCCTTGCTTCACCGCCTTGTACATCATCGTGCCATGGTCAATGCGCGTCAGATCGTCATCCGCCCATGTGTCGGAATGGGCATCGAAATGCACCACCGCCAGCGGCCCATATTTTTCCGCATGCGCCTGCAACAGCGGCAGTGTGATATAGTGATCGCCCCCGATGGCAAAACAGGCGGCCCCAGCCTCCAAGATACCCTTGGCATGCTCATGTAATGCCTTAGGAAAGGCCGATACATGCGCGTAATCAAAGGCTAAATCCCCGTAATCCACAATGCTGAGATGGGACAGCGGATCATAGCCATCCCAGCCATAGGGCGGATCATAGACCTGCAATGCGCTCGCCTCACGCACCGCACGCGGCCCCATGCGGGTGCCGGTCCGGTTGGTCACGGATTGATCAAACGGCACCCCGGTGATCGCCACATCCACGCCGCTCAAGTCCTTGCTATAGCGCCTCCGCGCAAAGGACAGCGCCCCACCAAAGGTGTTCTCATAGCTTGCCCCCCGCAACTCCGCGCGGGTGAACGCCTGATCCACCTGCTTCTTCGCATCTTCCAGTGCCATGGCTTTCCCTCAGCTCACAGGTTGCGCGCGCTCGACCAGCCGCGCGAAAAACGAGGCCCCAACCGGCGCCACCGCATCATTGAAATTGAACCCCGGATGATGCAAGCCCGGCCCCTCGCCCTGCCCAAGAAACAGATACGACCCGGGGCGCTCTTGCAGCATATAGGAAAAATCCTCGGCCCCCATCTCGCGCGGGCGGTCCGCGATGACAGCATCCGCGCCCACCACCTCGCGCGCCACCTCTGCGGCAAAGGCGGTCTTGTCGGCATCATTATAGGTCGCGGGGTATCCCAGCTCGATCCGCACCTCGGCCCGCACCCCATGCGCCGCCGCCGTCCCCAACGCCACTTCGCGCAGCCGTCGATGCACCATTTCCTGCACTTCGGGCGTGAAGGTTCGGATCGTGGCGTTGATATAGGCGGTCTCGGGGATCACGTTATCAACCGTGCCGGTATGAATCTGCGTCACCGAGATTACCAGATCATCCAGCGGGTTGCGGTTGCGGCTGACAATGGTCTGGATCGCCTGAACGATGGCCACCGCCGCCACCACCGGGTCAAGGCATTCATGCGGCATCGCCCCATGCCCACCCCGCCCGATCACGTCGATATGCAGCGTATCCACCGCCGCCATGATCGGCCCCGGCGTGGTCTCGAACGTGCCAGCCGGCGCGCCGGGCAGCGTGTGCAGCGCATAGACCTGCTCCACCCCGTAGCGGCTCAATGCGCCCTCTTCGACCATGATGCGCCCGCCGCCCGGCCCCTCTTCTGCCGGTTGAAACAGCAGCACCACACGCCCTGCAAAATTCCGCGTCTCCGCCAGATATTTGGCGGCCCCCAGCAACATCGTCGTATGCCCGTCATGGCCGCAGGCATGCATTTTGCCGGGGGTCTGGCTGGCATACTCTAGCCCGGTAATCTCGGTCATCGGCAGCGCGTCCATATCAGCCCGCAACCCAATCGTGGGGCCATTACCCCGCCCGTCGATCACCGCGACCACACCACTGGTCGCCACCCCGGTTTCGATCTGGGTTATGCCAAACTCGCGCAACCGCTCGACCACAAAACCCGCTGTTTCATGGCAATCAAAGCCCAACTCGGGATGCGCATGCAAATGCCGCCGCCACGCCGTCATTTCCTCGGAAAACCCGGCAATTCGATTGATCACGGCCATCTCTGGACATCCCTTCTTTCTCGCGTCAGGGTCCACTCAACCCCAAAGACGAGGCCGCCGCAATGCCTGACGATATGCTCATCCACGATCCCGACGGGGGCTTGCCCCGCCTCATCGCCATCATGGCGCGGCTGCGCGATCCCGATACCGGCTGTCCTTGGGACATCGAACAGGATTTCGCCAGCATCGCCCCCTACACGATTGAAGAGGCCTATGAGGTGGCCGACGCCATCGAGCAGCAGAACTGGCAAGAGCTGCGCGGCGAATTGGGCGACTTGCTCTTGCAGGTCGTGTTTCATTCCCAAATTGCCCAGGACCAAGGCCTGTTTGATGTGCAGGACGTGGCCAACGCCATCTCTGACAAGATGGTCGCACGCCATCCGCATGTGTTCGGCGCCGAAAGCCGCGACAAGACCGCCGAGCAACAGACCCGCGATTGGGAGGTGGTCAAGGCCGCCGAACGCGCCGCCGAGGCCAAGACCGGCACGCTTGACGGTGTGGCCCTTGGCCTGCCTGCGCTCCTGCGCGCGGTCAAACTGCAAAAACGCGCCGCGCGGGTGGGCTTTGATTGGCCCGACTCCTCTCATGTTCTCAACAAGATACGCGAAGAAGTTGAAGAGTTGCACGAAGCCGCAACCGAACTGACCCAAGACGCGGTCGAAGAGGAGTTCGGCGATCTTCTGTTTGTCATGGCCAATCTCGCCCGGCACATGAAGGTTTGCCCCGAAACTGCCCTGCGCCGCGCCAATGCCAAATTCACCCGGCGATTCGAGCGGATCGAGGCGCTCTTGGCCGAACGCGGCAAACGCCCGATCGAGTCGGATCTGGCAGAAATGGACACGCTCTGGGATCAGGCCAAGGCCGAAGAACGCCAGTGAACGCACGCTGACAACCGCTTGTAAACACGCGCAAAACCCGCCACTCTCAGACCAACAGCGAAAGGACCAAAGCAATGTCGATCATGGATGAGGCCCGCAATGTTCTGGGCGAGGCGCTGGAACCCTGTTCAACCAAGCCGCTCACCGGCTTTTTCCGGGATGGTCATTGCAACACCTGCGCCGAGGATCATGGCAGCCACACGGTCTGCGCCCTGATGACCGCAGAGTTTCTGGCCTTTTCCAAATATGTCGGCAATGATCTGAGCACGCCACACCCCGAATTTCAGTTTCCCGGCCTGAAACCGGGCGATCACTGGTGTCTCTGCGCCGCGCGCTTTCTTCAGGCCCATGACGAGGGGTGCGCGCCTTTGGTGCGGCTTGATGCCACCCATGTGCGCGCCCTCGAAATCGTTCCGCTCGAGGTTCTGCAACAACATGCCGCCCCCGAGAGGTAAGACATGGCCACAGTGACCCTCATCAGCGATGCCGAAGCCACACCAGAGGTGCGCGCCGTCTTCGACGACATCCGCGCCACGCGCGGCAGCGATTTCATCAACAATTTCTGGCGCGCGCTGGCGCATGACCCGGCGCTCCTCAGCGCCACATGGCAGCGGCTCAAATCCGTGATGGGCCCCGGCACCCTTGATCCCCTGACCAAGGAGCTGATCTATATCGCCGTGTCTGTCGCCAACAGCTGCGAATACTGCGCCCATTCCCACACCGCAGCGGCCCGCGCCAAGGGCATGACCCCCGAACAACACGGCGAGTTGCTCTCCGTCATCGGCATGGCATCGCAAACCAACGCCCTCGCCACCGCTCTTCAGGTGCCGGTGGATGAGGTGTTCAAGGTCTGACGCGCAACGCCTCAGATCTTCATGTCAAATCCCAGATGCTTGGCGACGGTAAAGATATCCTTGTCGCCGCGCCCGCACATATTCATCACCAACAGATGATCCTTGGGCAGGGTCGGCGCGATTTTCATCACATGGGCCAAGGCATGGCTTGGTTCCAGCGCGGGAATAATCCCCTCCTGCGCACAGCAAAGCTGGAACGCCTCCAGCGCCTCGACATCCGTGATCGAGACATATTTGGCGCGCCCCGTTTCATGCAGCCAGCTATGCTCGGGTCCAATCCCCGGATAATCAAGACCGGCTGAGATGGAATGCCCCTCAAGGATCTGCCCATCGGCATCCTGCAAAAGATAGGTGCGGTTGCCATGCAACACGCCGGGCCGCCCGCCCGTCAGCGACGCGCAATGCTCCATCCGGTCATCAACGCCATGGCCCCCGGCCTCGACCCCGATGATATTTACCGTTGGATCGTCAAGGAAGGGGTAAAACAGCCCCATCGCATTTGACCCGCCGCCAATCGCCGCCACCAGCGTATCCGGCAGACGCCCTTCGGCGGCCTGCATCTGCTCTTTGGTTTCCTTGCCGATGATCGATTGGAAATCGCGCACCATCGCCGGATAGGGATGCGGCCCAGCCACGGTGCCGATGCAATAGAACGTGTCACGCACATTCGTGACCCAATCGCGCAGCGCGTCGTTCATCGCGTCCTTGAGCGTGCCGCGACCAGACGTGACCGGCACCACCTCCGCGCCAAGCAAACGCATCCGGAACACATTGGGCGCCTGACGCTCGACATCATGCGCGCCCATATAGACCACGCATTGCAGCCCGAACTTGGCGCAGACGGTCGCCGTGGCAACCCCATGCTGACCGGCCCCCGTTTCCGCGATGATCCGCTTTTTGCCCATACGGCGGGCAAGGATGATCTGCCCCAGCACATTGTTGATCTTATGCGCGCCCGTGTGGTTCAACTCATCCCGCTTGAGATAAATCTTGGCCCCGCCAAAATGCTGCGTCAGACGGTCCGCATAATAGAGCGGCGACGGGCGGCCCACGTAATGCGTCCACAGATCGTGCATCTCGTCCCAGAACGATGGATCGGTCTTGGCGTGCTCATACTGCTCTTCCAGTTCCAGAATGAGCGGCATCAGGGTTTCCGACACAAACCGCCCGCCGAAATCGCCAAACCGGCCCTTTTCGTCGGGACCAGTCATAAAGCTGTTGAAGAGATCGTTCATTGTCTCGGGCCTTTGTCATTCGGGGAAGTCTGGGGTTGAATATGGGACGCGCGGGGGATTTTCCAGCGAAAAGCAGAATTTCAAAGGCGGCGGATCACATAGAGCCGCGACCAAAGGTCCGGCTCGGCCAAAAGAAAGGGCAAGAATGGCTCTGACCGCTGCGCGATATGGATCTGGCCACTGTCCACAAGCGATTCCAGCACCGATTGAAAGCCTTGCGCCTTCCATGTGGCCTCCAGCAGGTTGAACACCCCAATACCGCCGGGGCGCGTCACGCGGGCCAGATGAATAAGGCTCTCCGCCGGGGCATGACCGGGGCCAAACGCCCCGACACAGATAAAGCCTGCAAACCTGTCATCGGCAAAGGGCAGACCACTGCCCATCTCCGCCTCGACCAGATTGGCGTAATGCCCCGTTGCCTGCGCCGCCGCCAACATACCGGGCGAAAGATCACAGCCGGTGATCGGGCCATAGCCCAGGATCCGCAGGCTCTCGCCCACCAGCCCGGTGCCACAGGCGGCATCCAAAACAGGCCCCTCAGCCGTCCCCATGAACCGCGCAAACATCGCCGCCCCCAGCGACGGAAGCCGAAACCCCCGCGCCAGATTATCGGCGTCATAACTCAGCGCCCAATCGTTATAGATCGCGCGGGATTGCTCGGGCGTCTTCGCCCCATACACATCGCTCAGATCCTCGGGATCACGGGTCATCGCAGCCTCTTGTCGCTCTTTATAAAAGCATCTGTCGCGGGTTCGGGCCTGTCAACCGGAACACCTAATCCAAGGCCCGCTTAAAGCCGACATGCGACGCCCTGTAGCCAAGGCTCTCGTAAAACCGGCGGCTCTCGGTGCGGGTCGCATTCATGGTCAATTGGATCAACCGGCATCCGGCGGCACGCGCGCGCGCCTCGACATCCGCAAACATGAGATGCCCCAATCCCTGCCCCCGAAGATGCCTTGCAATCCGCACGCTTTCCACCTGCGCCCGCCGCGCCGCCAAAAGCGACAGCCCGCTGATCATCGTGATTTGATAGGTGGCCAGCACCGCGCCCTGTGCGTCAACGCCCACAATGAGGTGATTGTTGCCCTCGGCCTGCATGGCGTCAAAGGCGGTCAGATACTCGGCCATATCCCCCAGTTCCCGCCCCTGCCCCAGCACATCGTCGCGCAAAAGCGCAACCACCTGCGCAACCTCATCACGACGCGCCTCGCGGAATTCAAGCACCTTGGGCATTGCGGATAAACGCGCGGATCAGGCCTGCGTCCTTGATCCCCGGCGCGGCTTCGACCCCGCTTGAGACATCAAGTTGCCGCGCGCCCGTGCGCGCCACCGCGAGGGCCACATTGTCCGGGTTCAGCCCCCCCGCCAAAAGCCATGGCAACGTCCAGTCGCGCTCCGCGATCAAACCCCAGTCAAAGGCCAGCGCATTGCCGCCCGGTCGTGTCGCCCCCGGTGGGGGCTTGGCGTCGATCAAAAGCTGATCGGCCACACCGCTATACGCGTCAATCTGCGCCAGATCCACAGCTTCGGCGATCCCAATCGCCTTGATCACCGGCAGGCCATAGCGTGCTTTGATCTGCGATGCCCGCGCGGGGCTCTCCTCCCCATGCAATTGCAGGAAATCGAGCGGCACCTGATCCGTCAGCGCATCAAGCGTGGCGTCATCGGCATCGACCGTCAGCGCCACCTTGGCCACTCCCGGCGGCACGCCCAAGGCAAGCGCCCGCGCCTGCATCAGCCCCACATTCCGCGGTGATTTCTCGAAGAATACGAAACCGACATAGGCCGCACCCGCCTCGACCGCCGCCGACACGTCAGAAGCGGCGGTCAGACCGCAAATCTTGACACGAATATCTCTCGCCATGCGCTCAGGTTAACTCGCCTGATCCAACAGCGCCAGAACCTCATCCTTGCCCTGATGCCGCTCACCCTTAAGCCGCTTGATCTCGGCCCGCAGGCTTGCCAGTTCGCGCGCCTGCCGTGCCGCCGCCGCCCGTTCGCCCGCCTCACGAATCCATTCCCAGATGAACCCGACAATCAAACCCATCAGAATGCCACCAAAGATCACGATGAAAAGCGGCAGATCATAGGTCGGATTGAGCGCGGCAAACCCCGCCAATTCATCGGGCAACACCCGCAGGGTTACGACCCCGCGATTGGCCAGCGCAATGAGTACCAGCGCAAGGGCGAAAATGGCAATCGAAGCATAGCGGATATAGCGCATGGATTACTTTCCGTTGAGCCGGTCACGCAAGAGCTTGCCGGTCTTGAAGAAGGGCACGTTTTTCTCTTCAACATGCACGCTTTCACCGGTGCGTGGATTGCGACCCGTGCGCGCATCCCGCTTTTTCACCGAGAACGCACCAAAGCCGCGCAACTCGACGCGGTTGCCCTCGGCCAGCGCATCGGTGATCTCGTTGAAGATGGTGTTGACGATACGCTCGACGTCGCGCTGATAAAGATGCGGGTTCTCGTCAGCGATTTTTTGAATCAGTTCCGATCGGATCATCGGTGGTCTCTCCCCCGGCCTTATTGTTTGTAACTTTGTGGCAGTTGCAGGGGACTATAGCCAGAATGCCGCGAAACCCAAACAGAAAGCCGGGGCAAGAGACGGAAATCTATGCGGTTTTTTGCTGAGCATGGGCGATTTTTGTGCCCAACACCCATTGGGCGGCAACACATCCTTAGCCCCGCGCAGATGCTGCGCCGCGGCATCCGGATCACGCAGCCCTTGATTCGGATCGGCAACCTTAAGCGTTCGCACGACACCACTGGTGGACATTTCGCCACATCCGCCCCATGGTGCGCCGGGCACCGCGAGGACAGGTATGACGGCACGACAGATCATCATCGACACCGATCCCGGTCAGGATGACGCGGTGGCGATCCTCTTTGCCTTGGCCTGTCCCGAGGCGTTTGACCTGCTTGGCCTGACCTGCGTGGCAGGCAACGTGCCGCTGGATCTGACCACGCGCAACGCGCGCAAAATCTGCGAACTGGCGGGCCGCCCCGATCTTGCGGTCTTTGCCGGATGCGACCGGCCCCTTGGCCGCGCTCTGGTGACCGCAGAGCATGTGCATGGCCGCTCTGGCCTGGATGGCCCCGACCTGCCCGAACCGACCATGCCGCTTCAGGACCAGCACGCCGTCGATTTCCTTATCGACACCCTGCGCGCGCGCCCCGCCGGCACGGTCACGCTGGTGCCTATCGGCCCGCTCACCAATATCGCCACAGCCTTTCAGCGCGCGCCCGACATCGTCGCGCGCGTACAAGAGATTATCCTTATGGGCGGGGCCCATGCCGCGCATGGCAATGTGACCCCGGCGGCAGAATTCAACATCCATGTCGACCCCGAGGCTGCCGCCTGCGTGCTCGCCTCTGGCGTGCCACTGACCCTGCTGCCCCTCGATGTCACGCATCAGGCATTGGTCACCCCCGCCCGCAACGCCGCCTTTCGCGCCCTCGGAACCCCGGTGGGCGAGGCTGTCGGCGCACTGACCGGGTTTTACGAACGCTACCGCCCCGAACGCCACGGCGCGGATGGCGCACCGCTGCATGATCCCTGCACGATTGGCTGGCTCTTGCGCCCCGATCTTTTTACCGCCCGCCACGTCAATGTGGAAATCGAGACGCACTCGGAATTGACCATGGGCATGACCGTGGTGGATTGGTGGGCTGTAACCGGTCGCCCCGCCAATGCCACCTTTGTTCACGATATCAACGCGCAGGCCTTCTTTGACCTGCTCACTGAAAGGCTCGCGCGCCTATGACCGCCCTCACCCTCGCCCGGCCCGATGATCTGGACCGGCTCTTGTCTCTGGTCGCCGCCTTTCACCAAGAGACCGGCATTGCCCAGTCCGAGGCCATCCGCCGCGCCGCACTTTTGCCCATGCTCGAAGGCAGCCCGCATGGCGTGACCTACCTCATCGGACCGGGGCGTGCGCCAATCGGCTATATCGTCATCAGCTTTGGCTGGTCGGTCGAATTCGGCGGACTCGATGGATATGTCGATGAATTCTACATCCGGCCCAGCGTGCGCGGGCGCGGCATCGGCTCGGAAGTGATGATCAGCCTGCCCAAGGCCCTGGCCGGTGCCGGATTAAAGGCGCTGCACCTTGAAGTGCGGCGCGACAATGACAAGGCGCGCGCGCTCTATCGCAAGCTGCGTTTCGAACCACGCGACGCCTACAGCCTCATGACCTGTGCGCTCTAGACTTTCGCCTGCTTGACCCTAGGTAAACCTCATGACTCTCGCGATCCCGTTTCAAAACAGCTATGCTGATCTTCCTGCGCGGTTTTACACCCGTCAGACAGCCCTGCATGTGCGCGCCCCCCGCCTCATCCGGTTCAACCGGGATTTGGCCGCCGAACTGGGCATCGCAGAGGTCCCAGACCCCGAACTTGCCGACGTGTTTTCCGGCAATCAGGTGCCCGAGGGTGCCACCCCTTTGGCGCAGGTCTATGCCGGGCATCAGTTTGGCGGCTTCTCGCCGCAACTGGGTGACGGGCGCGCGCTGCTCTTGGGTGAGGTGATCGACCGCAACGGTCAGCGCCGCGACATTCAGCTCAAAGGCTCTGGCCCCACCCCCTATAGCCGGATGGGGGACGGGCGCGCGTGGCTTGGCCCGGTGCTGCGCGAATATGTGGTGTCCGAGGCGATGCACGCCCTTGGCCTGCCCACCACCCGCGCCCTCGCCGCCGTTGAAACCGGCGAACAAGTCTACCGCGAGGCGGGCGGCCTACCCGGCGCGGTGCTCACGCGCGTGGCCTCCAGCCATCTGCGCGTTGGCACATTCCAGTTTTTCGCCGCCCGGCGCGATCTTGACGGGCTGCGCACGCTTTATGACTACACGGTGGCCCGCCACTACCCCCATGTCGAAAGCCCCGCGCATCTCTTGGCCGAGGTGATCCGCGCGCAGGCGCGCCTTGTGGCGGGCTGGCTCTCGATCGGGTTCATCCACGGGGTGATGAACACCGACAACACGGCAATTTCCGGCGAGACGATCGACTATGGCCCCTGCGCCTTTATGGATACCTATCATCCGCAGACCGTGTTCAGCTCGATTGATGCGCGCGGGCGCTATGCCTATGACAATCAGGCGCATGTGATCGTCTGGAACATGGCGCAACTGGCCACCGCTCTGGTGCCGCTCATGCCCGATCAGGACGAGGCGATCGAGGATTTCACCGCCCTTGTGCATGCCATGCCCGACCAGATCGAGGTCGAATGGCGCCGCGCCTTTGGTCGCAAGATCGGCCTTGCCGAGGCGACAGCACAGGATGCCCCGCTCATCGCTGACCTGCTGGCGCGCATGGCCGAGGGGCGGGCGGATTTCACCAATACCTTCCGGGGTCTCATCGACGGCACCGCACGCGATCAGTTTCTCGACCGCGCCACCTTTGACACATGGGAGCCGCTCTGGCGCGCCCGTATCGCGCAAGAGGCCAATCCAGAGGCGGTGATGCGCGCCGCCAACCCGGCCTACATCCCCCGCAATCACCGGGTTGAACAAATGATCGAGGCCGCCGTTGCCGGCGATTACGCCCCCTTCGAGCGGCTGCTCGACGTTTTGGCGCGCCCCTACATAGATCAGCCTGATGCCGCCGATCTCAAACGCCCGCCTACCCCGTCAGAGGTGGTGGAAAATACCTTCTGCGGCACATGAAAAACGCCGGGGCATGCCCCGGCGTTCTTGTCTTGATCAGGCTGCGTTCGACCGCGCGCCACCACCGCCGCCACCGGGCTTGCGCCGACGACCACCGCCCGCGCCCGGCTTGCCTTGCTGGCCACCGCCGGAAAATCCGCCACCGCCGCCTGTGCGACGCCGCGGACCACCCCGCCCCGTGGCGGGCTTGGGCGACTTCGGATCAGGCAGCACTTCCCACGGACGGCCCGAGGCAACGGGGATCGTCGTGCCCAGAACCTTTTGAATATCCTTCAACTCGCCCATCTCGTCGGGCGCGCAGAATGCAATCGCCGCCCCGTCCCGGCCCGCCCGCGCGGTCCGTCCGATCCGGTGAACATAGTTGTCAGGCACATTCGGCAATTCGTAATTATAGACGTGTTTGACATCCGGAATATCCAGACCCCGCGCCGCCACATCGGTCGCCACAAGGATTTTGACATGCCCGTCACGGAACGACTTGAGCGCGCGCTCGCGCTGGCCTTGGCTCTTGTTACCATGGATTGCCGCCACGCTGTAACCGGCCTGCTCCAACCGCTTGGCCAACTTGTCCGAGCCGTGCTTGGTACGACCAAAGACCAACGCCAATTCGCTTTTGTGCTTGGCCAAAAGCTCGATCAGCAGATCGGGCTTGGCGGCCTTGGCAACAAAATGCACCTCTTGCGTGACCTTGTCAGCGGCCTTGCCCGGCGGGCTGACCTGCACCCGCTTGGGATGCTTGAGATAGCTACCGGCCAACTCTTCCATCTGCTTGGGCATGGTGGCCGAAAACAGCATCGTCTGCCGCTCCGCCGCCAAAAGCCCCGCAATCCGGCGCAGCGCATGGATAAAGCCCAGATCAAGCATCTGATCGGCCTCATCGAGCACAAGGAAATGCGCCGCATCCAGACGCACCGCGCGCCGGTCAATAAGGTCAAGCAACCGCCCCGGCGTCGCCACCAGAATATCAGTGCCCTGCTCCAACCGCTTGATCTGCGGATTGATCGAGGCACCCCCCACCACAAGATTGATCTTGATCGGGCTGTCCTTGACCAGCGGCAACAGCGCGTCACGGATCTGGCTGGCCAATTCCCGCGTCGGTGCAAGGATCAGGCTGCGGATGGTCTTGGGCGCGGGCTTGCCCGGTGCCTGCATCAACGCCGTAATCAGAGGCAGGCCAAAGGCCATGGTCTTGCCGGTGCCGGTCTGCGCAAGGCCCAGAACATCAAACCCGTTCAGCGCATGCGGGATCGCATGGGTCTGGATCGGGGTCGGTTCGGTGATGCCTTCGTTGGCCAGCTTGCGCACCAATGCAGCAGGCAGGCCCATTTCGTCAAATAGGTTCAAGTCGTATCCTTTCAGGGGCGCGAGGACATCCCGCAGCCCGTCACAGGCAGTGGTTCACACCGCCCGGTCGTCGTGGTTGCACCCGCCCGCAGCCAAGGGGCCGCATGCCCCCTGCACTCTGACAGGTGTTTGGCCCCACGCGTGATTTTGGGATCATCCGCGACATTTCATAAGATACGCCTGTTTCAGGCAGTGCTGCTCACGCGGCAGGAAATGTCGGTTGAGGTGCATATGGCGGTGCAGCACGCAGAAGTCAAGCACAGCGTCGCCTTTTGCCTGCCGCACCGCCACGACCAAGGATCGGCATGGGCCAGAGAGGCGATCAGCAGGAGGGTTGTCAGCAAACCAGGAAAGCGGGGCAAGCGCCGCCTGTCATAGCATCGGTCACAACCCAAGATGCGCACATCTCAGGTGTCAAACCAGCCCACCCCACGCGCCTGAAACCGGGTCTCAGCCCCGCCGTGCCTCGCTCAGCGCGCGGTCCCACAACCGGTCGCGCATCAACCGGCGAAACGCGCGCTTGATTTCTCCGCTGGCATCCCGCGTGTAGCATCGCCCATGTGTCAGGATCAGCCGCTCTGGCCCCCAATCCAGCATCTGCTCCACCAGATCCCCAACCGCCTTGCGCCCGCCCAAACGCTGCGCAAGCCCCATAGGCGGTTTGCCATCACTGTCGTCAATCCCGGCCAGCCAGATCAGCGGGCGCATCCACACCGGCAACGGCGCGGTCTCTACCGCCATGATCAGCCGTGACAGGATCGCAGAGCGGCTGGCCTGATGTAAAAACGCCACCTCGGTTTGCGCGCCTTCCAGCACAAGCGGCTTGATCTCACGCGCCCAAGTGGCGGTTGCCACCTCGGCCCCGCGCCAGATCCGCGCTGACGGATAGGCCGCCTGCCACGCGGGCAGATGCGCCAAAACGGGCGCCTGTGGCACAACGATATGCGCCACACGGCCCCGCTCTGCCAGCCACGCCCGCAAGTCATCCGACAGCGGCACCGGCGCATGGACCCATAAGTCGCCCGAGGGCAATTCAATCACAACTGTTCGCAGCGGCATCGAAACGCCGCCGCGCCACGGCACTGCGGCCCCCACAATACCCCAGACCCCCTTGGCAAGAGACTCCGAAGTGAACGTGGGGGCAGCCGTCATGCCTAGTCGGTCACTGTGACGCGTGTCATCACATCCGGTTGCCCGACCACGGCCCCATTGGGCCCGGTGCCGCGCTTGATCGCATCCACAATCTCAAGGCCCTCAGTGACTTGACCAACCACGGTATATTGCCCGTTCAGGAACTCACCCGCATCAAACATGATGAAGAACTGGCTATTGCCGCTGTTGGGGTCTTGGCTGCGCGCCATGCCCACCACCCCGCGCAAGAATCGCTCGTTCGAGAATTCAGCCTTGAGGTCGGGGCGCTCACTGCCCCCCATCCCCGCGCGGCCCATATCACCACCCTCGAGCTTGCCAAACTGCACGTCGCCAGTCTGCGCCATGAATCCTTCGATCACCCGGTGAAACACGACCCCATCATAGGCCCCCTCAGAGGCGAGCGCCGTGATCTGTTCCACATGCCCCGGCGCGATATCCTCATAGAGGTCGATCTTGACAGTGCCATTGGCCTCGCCCGCAATCTCGATTTCCAGCCCCGTCGCCAGCGCCGGACCCGCCAGCAGGCTAAGTGCGACAACAATCTTATACATCTGCGGCCACCTTGACGCTGATCATCCGGTCCGGGCTCGCCGGCGGCTCGCCGCGCGTGATGGCATCGACATGCTCCATGCCCGCGATCACCCGGCCATAGACCGTGTATTGACCATTCAGGAAATGGTTGTCGCTGAAATTGATGAAGAACTGGCTGTTCGCCGAATTCGGGTTCTGGCTGCGCGCCGCCCCCAGCGTGCCGCGATCATGCGGGATCTTGGAAAACTCGGCCTTGAGATCGGGCAGCGTGCTGCCCCCGGTGCCCGCCCGACGCGGCTGATAGTCCTTTTCCATATTGCCATGTTCCACGTCGCCAGTCTGCGCCATGAACCCGTCGATCACGCGGTGAAAGGCCACGTTGTCATAATGCCCGGCACGGGCCAGTTCTTTCATCCGCTCGCAATGGCCCGGTGCGATAGCGGGCAAAAGCTCGATGGTGACAGTGCCACCCTTCAGCTCCATCAGAATGGTGTTTTCGGGGTCCTTGATCTCGGCCATGGGGCTCTCCTTGGTAAATATGCCATGATACCTAGGCGGTTCCCACACGATTGCCAAGCACAGAGGTTGACGCTGGCAAAGACCCGCGCCAATAGAAGCGCGACCAGATTTCGGGAGGCCTGAGGCATGAGCTGGAAAACCCTTGACGACATCGATCTGACCGGCAAGCGCGTGCTGGTGCGCGTTGATATCAATGTCCCGGTCGAGAATGGCCTTGTGACAGACGCGACCCGCATCGACCGTATCGCGCCCACCGTCACCGACATTCTCGCCAAGGGCGGACGCCCGATCCTTCTCGCGCATTTCGGACGGCCCAAGGGCAAGGTCGTGCTCGACATGTCGCTGCGCGTGACCGTGCCCGCGCTCGAGGCCGCCTTGGGCCGCAAGGTGCGGCTGATCGAAACGCTGGAAGGGGCCGAGAACCTGACCGACGAGGCGCTCGCCTCTGATGTGCTGCTTCTCGAAAACATCCGCTTTCACCCCGGCGAAGAAGCGAATGATCCCGCCTTTGCCGCGCGTCTGGCACAACTGGGCGACATCTACTGCAACGATGCCTTTTCCGCCGCCCACCGCGCCCATGCCTCAACCGAAGGCTTGGCGCGGCATCTTCCGTCTTGCGCAGGCCGCCTGATGCAGGCCGAATTGCAGGCGCTCGAGGCGGCTCTTGGCACGCCCAAACGCCCTGTCGTGGCCGTCGTCGGCGGGGCCAAGGTCTCGACCAAGCTCGACCTCTTGGGCAATCTCGTGGCAAAGGTGGACAGCCTCATCATCGGCGGCGGCATGGCCAATACCTTTCTCGCCGCCATGGGCCTCGATGTGGGCAAATCGCTCTGCGAACATGACATGACCGCCACCGCCCGCGAGATCATGCTCAAGGCAGGGGATGCAGGCTGCAAGATCGTTCTGCCCGCCGATGTGGTCGTCGCACGCGACTTTGCCGCCGGTGCCCCGCATGAGGTGGTCGGCGCGCATGCCTGCCCGCCCGATGCCATGATCCTTGACGCAGGCCCTCAGGCCGTGGCGCGCATCATCGCCACGCTCGATGCCGCCAAAACGCTGATCTGGAACGGCCCGCTGGGTGCCTTTGAAATCGCCCCCTTCGATACCGCCACCAACGCCGCCGCCTCCCATGCCGCCCAACTCAGCCGGGCGGGCAAGCTCATCTCCGTTGCAGGCGGTGGCGATACCGTGGCCGCCCTCAACAAATCCGGTGCCGCCGAGGATTTCACCTATATCTCGACCGCAGGTGGTGCCTTTCTGGAATGGATGGAAGGCAAGGATCTGCCTGGCGTTGCAGCACTCAAGGCCTGAGTGCCACCCGCCCACCACCTGTTAGCGCCACCACGATTGCACAGCCCGCGCCCCTCGCCTATGAGGGCGCGAAACCGTGTAGTCCTTCAGGGGTGTCCCATATGACCAAGACCGAACAGGCCAACAAACTCCGCGCAGGTCAGGGCTTTATCGCCGCTCTCGACCAATCCGGCGGCTCCACCCCCAAGGCCCTGCGCCTCTACGGCATCGAGGAAGGCGCCTATACCTCCGAGGCGGAAATGTTCGATCTGGTGCACGCCATGCGCGCACGCATCGCTCAGGCCCCAGAGTTTACCGGCGACAAAGTTCTGGGCGCGATCCTGTTCGAAATGACCATGGACCGCGACATCGGCGGCAAACCCTCGCCCGCCTTCCTCTGGCAAGAGCGCGGCGTGGTCCCCTTTCTCAAGGTCGACAAGGGGTTGGCCGGTGACACCGATGGCGTCAAGCTGATGAAACCCATGCCCGATCTCGATCCGCTCTTGGAGCGCGCGGTCAAGGCGGGGATTTTCGGCACCAAAATGCGCTCGGTGATCGACGCGGCCAATCCCACCGGCATTGCAGCGGCGGTCGCCCAGCAATTCGAGGTCGGACAGCAAATTCTGGGCCACGGCCTCGTGCCGATCATCGAACCCGAAGTGACCATCTCAATTGCCGACAAGGCCGAGGCCGAAACCCTCCTGCGCGCCGCCATCCTCGCGCAGCTTGACGCGCTGCCCGCCGATCAAGAGGTGATGCTCAAACTCACCCTGCCCGAAACCGCAAACCTTTACGAAAGCCTCGTCAACCACCCCCGCGTGCTGCGCGTCGTGGCGCTCTCGGGCGGCTATAGCCGGGAAGAGGCCAACGCGCGTCTGGCCCAAAATCGCGGCGTCATCGCCAGCTTCAGCCGCGCCCTGACCGAAGGTCTCTCGGCCCAGCAATCAGACGCCGAATTCAACGCCACCATCGCGAAATCCATCGACGACATCTACCGGGCCTCCATCGCGGGCTGATCACCCGCGCCGTTCATCTGGCCCAAAATACCTCGGGGGAGTCCCGGATAAAATCCGGGACGGGGGCAGCGCCCCCACCCCGCCCTCAGGCCTTGGCGCGCTTGGCCTCGGCCACGACCTTCTCCGCCAAATCGCGCGCAATGCCAAAGGCCCCCTTGATCCGGTCGCTCTCGCCTTTCCAGTCGCGGCGCACCACGATCTTGTTGTCGCGCACCTTGGCCAAACCCCGCTCGTCATTGATGAATTCAACCAAGCCCTGCGGCGAGGCGAACTTGTCGTTGTGAAACTGGATCGTGGCCCCTTTCGGCCCGCCATCAAGCTTGGCAATGCCAGCGCGTTTGCACATCGCCTTGATCCGCACCACCAGCATCAGCATGTTCACTTCGCGCGGCAGCTTGCCAAAACGGTCGATCAACTCGGCGGCAAAGCCTTCCAACTCCACCTTGGTCTCCAACCCGCTCAGGCGACGGTAGAGCCCCAGACGCACGTCGAGATCGGGCACATACTCCTCGGGGATCAGCACCGGCACGCCCAGATTGATCTGCGGTGCCCATTGCTCATCAGCCTCCGACAGGCCCTCCATCTGGCCGGATTTGATCTTGGCAATCGCCTCTTCCAGCATGGATTGATAGAGTTCATAGCCGACATCGCGCATCTGCCCGGATTGTTCCTCGCCCAGCAGATTGCCCGCCCCGCGAATATCGAGATCCTGTGAGGCGAGCGTAAACCCGGCCCCCAATGTGTCGAGACTGCCCAGAACCCGCAGCCGCTTTTCCGCCCCCGGCGTCAGCGGCAGGCGCGGCTTGGTTGTCAGATAGGCATAGGCGCGCGTCTTGGAGCGCCCCACCCGACCCCGGATCTGATAGAGCTGGCTCAGGCCAAACATATCGGCGCGGTGGATGATCATCGTATTGGCCGTGGGAATATCGAGGCCAGATTCAACAATCGTCGTCGCCAGCAGCACATCGTATTTGCCGTCGTAAAACGCGTTCATCCGCTCGTCGAGTTCCCCCGCCGCCATCTGCCCATGGGCGATGACATAGCTCACCTCGGGCACCTGCGTTTTCAGGAAATCCTCGATCTCGGGCAGATCGCTGATGCGTGGCACCACATAGAACGACTGCCCGCCGCGATAATGCTCGCGCAACAGCGCCTCGCGCACAGTCACACTATCGAACTCGCTCACATAGGTGCGGATCGACAAACGGTCCACGGGCGGCGTGCTGATGATCGACAGGTCGCGCACCCCCGACAGCGACAGTTGCAGCGTGCGCGGAATCGGCGTCGCGGTCAGCGTCAGCACATGCACATCCGAACGCAACTGCTTCAACCGCTCCTTATGCGCCACGCCAAAGCGCTGTTCCTCGTCGATGATCAAGAGCCCAAGGTTCTTGAACCGTATCCCCTTGGCCAAGAGGGCATGGGTGCCCACGACAATATCCGCCTCGCCGCGCGCCATGGCATCGCGGGTCTTGGCCGCCTCTCCCGCCGACACAAACCGCGACAAGGGCCGCACATTGACCGGAAATCCCCGGAACCGTGACGCAAATTCCTGATAATGCTGCCGCGCAAGCAGGGTTGTTGGCGCAATCACCGCCACCTGTAGCCCCGACATCGCGGCCACAAAGGCCGCGCGCATCGCCACCTCGGTCTTGCCAAAACCCACATCGCCACAGATCAACCGATCCATCGGCGCGCCCGATCCCAGATCGTTCAACACATCCTCGATCGCATGCAACTGATCGTCGGTCTCTTGATAGGGGAACCGCGCGGCAAAAGCCTCCCAGGCGTGATGTTCCGGCTCGATCACCGGCGCGCTGCGCAGCGCCCGTTCGGCCGCCACCCGGATCAGACGATCCGCCATCTCGCGGATACGCTCTTTAAGCCGCGCCTTCTTGGCCTGCCACGCGCCGCCGCCCAGACGGTCAAGCAGGCCCTCTTCATGGCCGTATTTCGACAAGAGCTCGATATTCTCGACCGGCAGATACAGCTTGGAGCTTTGGGCATATTCCAGCACGAGGCATTCATGCGCGGCCCCGGCGGCGGTGACCACCTCAAGCCCCAGATACCGCCCGATACCGTGGTCCACATGCACCACCAGATCGCCAACACTCAGGCTCTGCGCCTCGGTCAGGAAATTCTCGGCCCGTCGCCGGCGCGGCGCGCGGATCAACCGCTCGCCCAGCACATCCTGTTCGGAAATCACCGTCAGGCCCGGCGCCTCAAACCCGCTCTCAAGCGGCCAAACCGCCAGATGCAGCCCATGCTTGCCAATGCCCTTGGCGCTGCTCACCCCGACCGCGCCAATCAACCCCTCGTCTTCCAAGAGGCCCTCAAGCCGCTCGCGCGCGCCTGCGGAATAGGAGGCCACCAACACCGGCGCACGGTCGAGTTTCGCGCGAATATGATCCTTCAATGCGCTGAAGAGATTGATATTTTCCTGCTGCCTCTCCGGCGCGAAATTGCGCCCGATCCGCCCGCCTGCGTCAATCACCCCCGGCCCTGTCGCCTGTGGCAATGCTGCGAATTGCAGCACCCGCCGCTCGGCCACCGCCGCCGTCCACGCGGCATCGTCGAAATAGAGCAGCCCCGGCTGCACCGGCTTATACACCGTGTCACCGCGCGATTTCTGGCTCAGCGCCAGATGCCGGGTCTCATACTGATCCGCGATACTCTCCCAACGCGCCAACCGCTGCGGCGTCACCTGCTCATCCAGCGTGATCGTCGCCTGCGGCAGATAGTCAAAAAGCCCCTCCAGCCGCTCGTGAAAGAATGGCAACCAATGCTCGACCCCGGCATGTTTGCGCCCGGCACTCACCGCCTCATAGAGCGGATCATCGGTGCCCGCAGCGCCAAATTCGATCCGGTAATTCTGACGAAAGCGGCGGATCGCTTCCTCGTCGAGAATAACCTCAGAGACCGGGGCCAGCTCTACTCGGTCCAATTTTTCGGTCGTGCGCTGCGTGCCCGGATCAAACCCGCGCACCCCGTCCAACACATCACCAAAAAGATCAAGCCGCACCGGCCCGCCCTCACCCGGCGGATAGATATCTATGATGCCACCACGCAGCGCATAATCCCCCGGCTCCGTGACGGTGGGTGCCTGCGTGAACCCCATCCGCACCAGAAAATCCCGCAATGCCTTTTCATCAATGCGCTCGCCCACTGCGGCCACAAAGGCCGCACCGCGCAACACCTCGCGCGCAGGCACCCGCTGTGTCGCGGCATTGAGCGTGGTCAATAGAACGAACTGCGACGGCCCCCCATGCGCCAGCCCCGCCAGCGTCGCCATCCGCGTGGCGCTGATTTCGGCATTGGGCGACACGCGATCATAGGGCAGGCAATCCCACCCCGGAAAGGTAATCACCGGCATATCTGGTGCGAAAAAGCGCAACGCAGCCTGCATCGCCGCCATCCGCTTGTCATCGCGTGCCACATGCAGCACCGGCGCGCCGGTCTTGGCAACCTCAGCCAGAATGAGCGTCGCGTCAAAGCCTTCGGGCGCGCCGCCCACGGTGATATGTTGCGCCTTGGTCATGATCTTCCTGCATCTTGCGCGCCGTCAACCGCGCATGTCATCCCAGAATATTGGCGTTCATGTTCTGGTACATGCCCCACATCGCAGTCACGAAAATCGACAGCATACCGATCACCTGAATCACCAGACGATGCGTCTGCACCCGCTTGATCAAGGCAACACCCGTCCACCCGCGCGATGCGATGCGCTGCGCCAGCCGGATCGACAACCCCCAAACCAGCAACAGCGGAAAGCCCAGCAAAAACAGCGCCTGAGCGAATTCGCTGTCATAGACAAATCCCAGCAACACCAGCGTGGTCATCAAGAACGCCGTAATCCCCGCCATCAACAGGCCGGATTCCTGCACCAGATACAGCAAGCGGTTGATATTGATCCGCACCATGTCCTCGAAATCGGTCATCGCCTGCGCATTTTGGCCCTTGCGCGCGCGAATGGCCATGTCCCATGGCACCCCCAGAACCCAGTGGCTGGCCGAAGACCATGTCACCGCCAGCGCAATCCAGAACCACAGGTTGCTGAAAGACCGCATGTCGATCAACTCGAAAACCGTATCGTACCAGTCCAAGCCCGCGCCCCTCTTGCCGCATCATCGCCTCTCTTAGCGCCGGAGCGCGGCAATTCCTACCCTTGAGATGCGCGAATTTCCATGCCACTCAGTCAAGGTTGATCCAGCCAGAAAGACCGCCCATGCGCCCGACCCAAGCCGCCTTTCCCGCCACCCGCCTGCGCCGCACCCGCGCCACGCCCAGCATCCGCGCCCTCGTGGCCGAAAACACGCTGACAGCGGGCGATCTGATCTGGCCGCTTTTCGTGCGCGACGGCGACGGGATAGAAGAGCCAGTGCCCTCCATGCCCGGTGTCATGCGCCGGTCCATCGACCGCGTGGTCGAAGCCGCACAAGAGGCCGCTGACCTTGGCATTCCCGCCGTCTGCCTCTTTCCCTATACCTCGACCGAAAACCGCACCGCCGATTGCGCAGAGGCCTGGAACCCAGAGAACCTCAGCAACCGCGCCACCCGCGCGATCAAAGCGGCAGTGCCGGGCATCACCGTGATGACCGACGTGGCGCTTGATCCCTATTCGGACACCGGCCATGACGGCTTTGTCGTGGATGGCGAGATCGTCAACGATTCCACCGTGGCCGCGCTCGTCAAACAGGCGCTCAGTCAGGCCGAGGCGGGCGTCGATATCATCGGACCGTCCGACATGATGGACGGGCGCGTGGGCGCGATCCGCACGGCGCTCGAGGCGCATGGCTATCCCAATGTGATGATCATGTCCTATGCCGCCAAATACGCCTCTGCCTTTTATGGCCCGTTCCGCGATGCGGTGGGCGCGGCGAACGCGCTCAAGGGCGACAAGAAAACCTATCAGATGAACCCCGCCAACACCGACGAGGCCCTGCGCCTGATCGAGCGTGACCTCAGCGAAGGGGCTGATATGGTGATGGTCAAGCCCGGCATGCCCTATCTCGACATTTGTCGACGGGCCAAGGAAACCTTTGGCGCACCCACCTTTGCCTATCAGGTGTCCGGCGAATACGCGATGATCATGGCCGCCGCGCAGAACGGCTGGATCGACCGCGAGCGCGCCATGCTGGAAAGCCTCATGTGCTTTAAACGCGCCGGTTGTGACGGGGTGCTGACCTATTTCGCCCCCGAAGTGGCCCGGATATTGGCAAAAGGATAGCGCCCGCGCGCAGCATCCCGCCCATGACCGCAATCCATGGTGACATCAGCCCGCCTTGCCCCTATACTGAGTAGCAGACCGGTATGAGACAAAAGACCGGCCCGAAACGAGGCAACAGACAGGCAATCCCATGAGCATTATGACAAGACGCAATTTTACCCTTGGCCTGATGGCTGGCACGCCGCTTCTTGCGGCCTGTGGCAATGGCGTGGGCAGTTCCGGCGCGGCCACCATCGACGCGCGTGTCGATGCCACGCTAAGCCAGATGTATTCGCGCTACCCCAACACCCGGGACCTTGCAGACAAGGCCAACGGCATGCTCGTCATGCCAGTCGTGACCGAGGCGGGTTTTCTCGTCGGCGGCGGCTTTGGTCGGGGCGCGCTGCGCATCAACAATGTCACGGTCGATTACTATTCCGCGACCAAAGGCAGCGTTGGGCTTCAGATCGGGGCACAGCAATTCGCCCATGTGCTCTTTTTCATGACCCCCGATGCGCTCGAGAAATTCCGCCGCTCGTCCGGATGGGCGGCAGGTGCCGATGTGGAATATGTCTTCAACGACCGGGGCGAGAACCTGCGCGCCGAGACAACCACCTCTTCCAGCCCGGTGATTGCCGTGATCTTTGGTCAGGCCGGGGCCTTGGCGGGCGTGTCGCTGGAAGGCATGAAATACACCCGCATCATTCCCTGATATCGTTGCCCCTGACGCCGCGCGCCCTTGGGCGTGCCGGCGTCAGAGCGGCCAGAAGATCAGCAAGAGCGGCAGGCTAACCGCCACCACCAAAGCCTCTAGCGGCAACCCAAGCCGCCAGTAATCCCCAAACCGAAACCCGCCTGGACCAAGGATCAGCGTATTGTTCTGATGCCCAATAGGCGTGAGAAAGGCGCAAGAGGCCCCGATCGCCACAGCCATCAGGAAACTGTCCGGGCTCACCCCCAATGTTCCCGCAATGCCCAGCGCGATGGGGCACATCACGGCGGCGGTCGCGGCATTGTTCATCACATCCGACAGGAACATCGTGGTGATCAGGATCACGGCCAGCGCCGCAACCGCCTGCCCGCGCGCCACCTCTGCCACCAGAAATTCCGCCAGAACCCCCGCCGCCCCGGTTTCCTGCATCGCCCTTCCTGCATCGCCCCCGCCACCGGGATAAGCGCGGCCAAAAGCACGATCACCGGCCAATCAATCGCCGTGTAGACCTCTCTTGGGGGCACCGTGCGAAACAGCATCGAGGCCAGCACGCCCAACGCAAAACTCGCCGCCGCTGGCAGCACACCAAACGTCACCAACAGGATCGCCATACCCATGATCGCCGTCGCCGTGATTGCCATCCGACGGCTTGGCAGGCGCAAATCGCGCGCCCCAAGCGGCACACAGCCGGTGTCATGGATGAATTCCGACAGCGATTCCGCCGGTCCCTGCATCAAAAGCAAATCACCCGAGCGCAGCTTGACCGACCGCAATCGCGCACGCGGGGCCTGCCCCGCCCGTGCCACCGCCAACAGGTTCAGCCCATAGCGCGTGCGCAAATGCAGGTCGCTGGCCGACAGACCAACAATCGACGATGCGGGCAGAACCGCCACTTCACGCAGCACCGTGTCACGCTCATCGTTGGATTTGGCCTCCTCACTCGCCTCCTCCTCTGCGTCCTCCGGTGTCGCGTCCTTGGCCTGTTTGACGTCTTCCTCCAGCGTCAGATCAAACACCGATAGCGTTTCCGCCAACGCCTCGACATCTGCCTCAAGCACCAGCACATCATGCCCCCGGATGCGCCGCCCGCCATGCGGTGCCAGCAGTCGCACATCATTGCGCACCAGCGCGACCACCTGCGCATCAGAGCTTTCGACCTCCCGCTCAAAGGCACGCAGTGTCAGGCCAATGGCCTTGCTCTTCTCGCCGACCCGCACCTCGGTCATATAGGCCCCGGCGTCAAACTCTGATGCGCCCGCCGCCTTGCGCGCAGGCACAATCCGCCAACCAATAAACGTGATCGCCAGCACGCCCACAACCGCCACCGCCACGCCAATCGGCGCGAAATCGAACATGGCAAAGGCACCGCGCCCTGCGTCCTCGCGAAAGCCCGAGACGATAAGATTGGGCGGCGTGCCGACCAGCGTCGTCATCCCCCCCAAAATGGTGCCAAACGCCAAAGGCATCAGCACCTGCCCCGCTGGCATCTCAAGCCGCTTGGCCAGTTGCACCGCCACAGGCATCAAAAGCGCCATCGCCCCCACATTGTTCATGAACCCCGACAGCGCCGCGCCCAGCGCCAAGATCGCCCCGATGCTCACCAACCGCCCCGCGTCGCGCGGCAACACCGTCCGCGCCAAAGCATCGACCGCCCCGGTATTCTGCAACCCTTGGCTCAGCACCAGCACACAGGCCACGGTGATCACCGCCGGATGCCCAAACCCGGCAAAGGCCTCTGCCCCCGGCACCAACCCCGTCACGACACAGGCCATAAGGGCGGATAACGCCACCACGTCATGCCGCAACCGCCCCCAGAGAAACAGCGCCATGGTCAGCGCCAGAATGCCAAGGATCATCATCTGTGCTGCGGTCATGCGCCTCTCCTGCGGGCGCACCCGGCCCTGCCAGAAAAAGACCACGCCAGCTTCGGGGCTTCAACCCGTCAAAGCCCCGCCCCGCCCTAGTGCAGCGTGAATTCACCTACGACGTTACGCCACTCCCCCGGCGCGATCAGCTTGCGATGGGTAAAGCGCACCGAATGCAGCGGCCCCTCAATCTCGCGTTGCCAGAACTCGATAAAGCCAAAGAGCTTGGGATGGTCCGGCGCCAGATCAAAATCCTGCCACAGATAACTGTTCAGCACGTTGCGATAATCGGGCATTCGATAGAAAAATTCCGCCGTCGTCAGCCCATATCCCCTGAGCATCATTTCCGTCTCAGACATCTGCATGTGTCTCTCCTGTCACTGCCTGACAGACTCATCGTGCCAGAAATAAATTACTTTTCAATTAAAACAGCATGTTAGCACTCATGAATGCTGGCTGACAAAGGCAATTCCCCAGCCCCATTGCACCCTATATCCTGCCTCTGATATAGTCCTTTCAACAAGATATAGAGAATGATCACAGGACGGTCCCAAACGTGAGCGATACGCCTCAACCCCCTGAAAACATGGATGAAACTCCGCCAGAGCGGCCCGCCTACAGCGGCCCCACCGTCTCGATCACCCATGAGATGAAAACCTCCTATCTCGATTACGCCATGAGCGTGATCGTCAGCCGCGCGATTCCCGATCTGCGCGATGGCCTCAAACCCGTGCATCGCCGCATCCTTTATGCCATGCACGAAAGCGGCAATACCCACGATAAACCCTACCGCAAATCCGCCCGCGCCGTGGGCGATGTCATGGGCAAATACCACCCCCATGGCGACAGCGCGATCTATGACGCGCTTGTGCGCATGGCGCAGGATTTTTCGATGTCCCTGCCCCTGCTCGATGGTCAGGGCAATTTCGGCTCGATGGATGGCGATAACGCCGCCGCCATGCGCTATACCGAAGTGCGGATGGACAAACCGGCCGCCTATCTCTTGGCCGATATCGAAAAAGAGACCGTCAATTTTCAGGACAATTACGACGGCAAAGACCGAGAGCCCACCGTCCTGCCCGCCCGCTTTCCCAATATGCTGGTCAATGGCGCGGGCGGTATCGCCGTCGGCATGGCCACCAATATCCCGCCGCATAACTTGGGCGAGGTGGTCGATGCCACGCTGGCGCTGATCGACAACCCTGATCTCGAGAGCGAGGATTTGATCCAATATATCCCCGGCCCCGATTTCCCCACCGGCGGCCTGATGCTGGGCCGCTCCGGCGCGCGCAAGGCCTATCTCGAAGGGCGCGGCTCGGTCATCATCCGCGCCAAAACCCGCACCGAGGAAATCCGCAAAGACCGCTACGCCATCATCATCGACGAAATCCCCTATCAGGTGAACAAGGCCACGATGATCGAGCGGATCGCCGAGGCCGCCCGTGACAAGCGGATCGAAGGCATCGCGCATGTGCAGGACGAATCCGACCGCAACGGCGTGCGCGTGGTGATCGAACTGAAACGTGACGCCACCGCCGAGGTGGTGCTCAATCAACTCTACCGCTTTACCCCGATGCAGACCTATTTCGGCTGCAACATGCTGGCATTGAACGGCGGCAAACCCGAGCAATTGACGCTGCACCGATTCCTGTCGCTCTTCATCACCTTCCGCGAAGAGGTGGTCGCGCGCCGTACAGCCTATGACCTGCGCAAGGCGCGCGAGCGCGCGCATGTGCTCTGCGGTCTGGCCGTTGCTGTGTCCAACGTGGATGAGGTGGTGGCCACGATCCGTGGCTCCATGGATGCCGCCGAGGCGCGCCAGAAACTGATGGAACGTCGCTGGCCCGCGGGCGACATCCTGCCCTATATCGCGCTGATCGACGATCCCAGCCACCCGGCCAATGCCGATGGCACCTATAACCTGAGCGAAGTACAGGCGCGCGCCATTCTCGATCTGCGCCTGCAACGCCTCACGCAACTGGGCGTCAAAGAAGTCACCGACGAACTCCAAGACCTCGCAGGCAAGATCAAGGAATACCTCGCTATTCTGGCCAGCCGCGAGCGGATCATGCAGATCATTTCCGACGAGCTGCGCGAAGTGCGTGAACTCTTCGCCGTCCCCCGCCGCACCGAGATCGTGGACTGGTCCGGCGATATGGAAGACGAAGACCTCATCGAGCGCGAGGATATGGTCGTGACCGTCACCAGTGGCGGCTATATCAAACGCACCGCCCTTGCCGATTTCCGCGCACAAAAGCGCGGTGGCAAGGGTCTGTCGGGCATGGCCACCAAGGATGAAGACGTGGTCACCACGCTCTTTGTCGCCAACACCCACACACAGCTCTTGTTCTTCACCACCGGCGGTATGGTCTACAAGCTCAAGACATGGCGCTTGCCACTCGGCGGGCGCACCTCCAAGGGCAAGGCCATCGTCAACATCCTGCCCATTCCGACTGGCGTTTCCATCGCCGCGATCATGCCCGTGGACCGCCCCGAAGAAGATTGGGAAGACTTGCAAATCGTCTTTGCCACCTCGGCAGGCGATGTGCGGCGCAACGCGCTCTCGGATTTCACCAATGTCATGCGCAATGGCAAGATCGCGATGGACCTGCCCGAGGGCGTTGAACTGGTCAACGCGCGCATCTGCGGCCCCGAGGATGACGTGATGCTGGTCACCGATTCAGGCCGCGCCATCCGCTTCCCCACGACCGAGGTGCGCGTCTTCAAGGGCCGCAAATCCACCGGCGTGCGCGGCATCCGCCTGCTGGGCGATGACCGCGTGGTGTCGATGTCCGTGATCCGCCATTTCGACGCCTCCGCCGATGACCGCGCCGCCTATCTCAAGATGCGCCGCCAATTGGCCGGGGCCGAGGACGACGGCTCAAGCGATGACGAAGGCAATGCCGACGCCGCGCTCAGCGCGGAACAATTCGCGGAAATGCAGGCGGCCGAGAATCTGATCCTGACCATCACCGCGCGCGGCACCGGCAAACTCAGCTCCAGCCACGATTACCCCGTGCGCGGGCGCGGCGGGATGGGCGTGCAGGCGATGGACAAGGGCATGCGCGGCGGCACGGTCGTGGCCTCCTTCCCGGTCACGCTCGAAGACCAGATCATGCTCGCCACCTCCAAGGGCCAGTCGATCCGCGTGCCCGTCATGGGCATCTCCTTCCGCTCCCGCAGCGCAGGCGGGGTCAAGGTGTTCAACACCGGCGCCGGAGAAGAGGTGGTCTCGGTCGCCTGGATCGCCGAACAGGCCGAAGAAGACGAGACGGCAGAAGGCTGATCCCAGACGCGCGTCAGGGTATCATCACGCTCCGGCCCCATTTTCGCCGGATTTACAGTGATGATACCCTAGTCGCCTCGCGGCATGGTTGTATTTGTCTCACTTGGTTTCCGACCCCCTCACAGCGGATTCTCACATGACAACGCCCCTGCGCCCAAGCATGGACCAGACCGGCCTCAACCTGATCCGGATCGTGATCGGCTCGTATTTCCTTGCGCTCTCGCTCGATCTTGTCTCAGGGCTCGACGCCGCAACACTCTTTGCCGCCCTGCTGCCGCACGCGACGGCAGACCTGATCGGCTCGACCCTGCTCTTTTGCCTCAGCGCGGCGCTCATGGCCGGGCTGCAGCTCCGCCTCTGCGCGCTAAGCCTCGCCCTCTTGGTGTTCTGCTCCAGCCTCGTGCAAAACCTCATTATCGTCACCCCCGATAGCCTCTCGGCCTTTTGGCGCGATCTGACCTTGGCCACGGCGGTGCTGCTGACCTATCTCACCCTCGGCCCCGGTGCCCTGCGCCGCGCCTCGGTCCTCGCTCACCGCGCACGCCTACGCCGCGCCATGGCGCAACGGGCCATCAACCCCCGCCGCATCACGCCTCAGACTGTGCAAAAACGTCCCGTTCAACAGGAAATACGCTCCGCCCTCTCCGCCTCCACCCTGTCGCGTCGCCCCGCCTCCCACGAGGACGACGCCGAAAACATCTTTGCGAATATCTGACGGGACCGGGGCCGCTTAACTCTGTCTCAACCATTGCGCTCCAGACTGGGCACGCCGCTGCTTGCACAGGATGCTTGGGAATGAACCTTTATTGCTGCATGATCGACCTCAAGCAGGATGCCAAGGCGCTGGCCTTTGCCGCAGCACTGGACGCGTGGCTTACGCATCTCCACAGCCACGGCACCATCGGGCGCTGGCGCCTTTGCCGCCGCAAACTCAATCTTGCCGCCGATGCCTATGGTGATTTCCTGCTTGAAATCGAGGTTGAGGATCTGGCCCAGCTTGACCGCGCCTTTCGCCTCACCGGGGCGCAGGATGAAACAACGACCGTGCTGCATGACCGCGTGCATGCCCAGATCGCACAGTCCCGGTTTGCGCTCTACCGCCCTTTCCCCGATGCGGAAGGGGCCGAACGCATGTCCCTTATCTGACGCAGGCGATCATCTGGCTTGAAATACCTCAGGTGGTCCGGGGGACAGCGTCCCCCGCCTGCGCACCGGTGTTAGGCGCGCGCCTTAATTCGCGACGTTATTCGCGGTCGAGGCAAAGCCAACCACCGTCCCAAAGAGACCAAGAATGGTCTGGACGCGCGTGACCGGCGATTCGGTGGCCAGCAGCGTATCGCCCGGATTGATATGGAACTGGCGCGCCGCAAACAGACCATCCGCATTGGTGAAATCCAGCGAGAAAATCACCTGACGCAGCTCAGGGCCGGGCTTGTCGGGGTTGATGTGCTGCGGCTCATACTCGCGCAGCACCAAAAGACCCTTGGGATCGGCCCGCGCAGCGCTCAAGCCACCCATGGCTGATACCGCCTCCATCGCCGTAATCCGCTCCTCCTCAAAGGGAATCACCTTCTGGCTGCCAGCGGCCCCCAGCACGTTGAAGGTGCGGTCATCCTCGGTCACAACGATCTGATCACCGCCCTGGACCAGCGCGTTGCGCGCCGGCTCGGCATAGAGCGTCTCAGCCCGCGTCTCAAACACCTGACCGCCGCGTTGCAGGATCACCAGCGGGTTATTCATCGTCGGCGCGATACCGCCCGCACTGGCCAAGACACTCAGAATACGGGTGTTGCGTGACAAAAGCGGATAGTTCCCCGGTGCCGCCACGCCCCCCACAACATCCACAGCATTGTTGCGGCCCGGCTCTACGGTCAACTGCACCTGCGCTGATGGCGCGATTTCCAGCAACCGCGTTTGCAACGTGGCGCGCGCCTCCGACTCGGTCATGCCACGCAGCGCAACTTCGCCAATATAGGGCATGAACACAGTGCCCGAAGACGAGACCGTCAATCCCTCAATCGGCGTCGAGCGCGATGCTTCGCTCGCCAGCAAGGAGTTTTCCTGATTGTCCCAGATCACCACAGCCAGCCTGTCACCCGTCTGGATGATCGACGAATCCGGCCCGCGGCTGGCGGACAGCCAGTTATAGCTGCCCTTCCATCCCGACGCCGGCCAGAGCGCCAACGCCGGAGTCGACCGGCGTGTAACCTCAACCACCTGAAATGTCGGCACCTTGTTGTCTTTCTCGGCCAGAACCTCGCTTTGCAAGGCGGCTCCTCGGGGCAGACTGCATGCCGCCAACGCGGCAAACATCATGATTCCGAGGATAACCCTGATTTTGCGCGTCACTCTCCGACTCCCCGGTCCCTCTGGCATTGCATCGGTTCCTACCCCGGTCCGACCGTGCTAGACAATCGGAATCTGCCCTCGAACGTCAGGCACCACCCTATGTTGGCCGAAATATGCCACGATGAATCCATGCTGATCACCGGTTCTACCGGCCGCATCGGCACGCTGCTGCGCAAGGCTTGGCAGGGCCCGGCAGGCCCGCGCCCGCTATGGTTGGCGCGTCGCGGCCCAGCGGATATCCTGTGGTCGCCGGGGGAGGCGCTGCCATCCGTGCTGCCCCGCTGCGACACTGTGATTGCCCTTTGGGGCCAAATTTCAGGCACATCCGAGGATCTTGCCGCCAATGTGACCCTCGTGCATCACGGCGCGAGCTTGGCCCGGGCCTGCGGTGCCCGGCGGATGCTGCATCTCTCCTCCGCTGCGGTCTACGGCCCAGGCACAGCCCTGACCGAGGATACGCCCCCCCGCCCCGCCAACGCCTATGGCTATGCCAAGCTGGCGATGGAAGAGGCGGTGCGCGCGCTGCCCTCGGACGAGACGCGCCATTGCTGCTTGCGACTGGCCAATGTCGTGGGGGCCGACAGCCTCGCCCCGGCCCTGCGCGCGGGCAAGGGCCCTGTGCGGCTTGACCGCTTCGCCGATGGCACCGGCCCCCTGCGCAGCTATATCGCGCCCGGTGACCTTGCACAGGTGCTCTACGCCTTGGCTCAGCTGCCGCCAGACCGTTTGCCCACGCGGCTTAATGTGACCGCGCCAGTGCCCGTGACCATGGAAAGCCTTGTGCGCGCTGCCGACCGGCCCCTCATCTGGCAAGAGGCCCCGGAAAACGCCGTGCAGGCCGTTACCCTTGATGGCAGCTCTCTTGCCGGTTTGCTTCCCTTTCTGTATCTGAAAGACACAGCACGCGCGATGCTCGACGATTGGCACAGCTTGGAGATGGCAGCATGAATCCGGCTAAACGGGCCTTTGACGTGGGATTAGCCCTGCTGTTGATCGTGCTGCTGTCACCGGTCATGCTTGTGATCGCTTTGCTGATTGCGGTCTGCGACGGACGGCCCGTGTTCTATCTCTCGGAACGGATGAAGACGCCCGACACCGCGTTTTGCCTCTGGAAATTCCGCACGATGCGCGTGGTGGAAAACGATGCAGGCGTCTCCAGCGGCTATAAACAGCACCGCGTAACCCCTCTTGGACGCCGCCTGCGCGCCACCCGTCTCGATGAACTGCCGCAATTGCTCAACGTCTTGCGCGGCGACATGAGCTTTGTCGGCCCCCGCCCGCCGCTGCGCTGCTATGTCGAAAGCTGCCCTGAAATCTACGCCCGCGTGCTGGAAAAACGCCCCGGCGTTACGGGGCTCGCCACTCTTGTTTATCACCGCACCGAAGAAAAGCTGCTCTTGGCCTGCAGCTGCCACGAAAGCGGCGAGAGCACCTATGTCACCCGCTGCATCCCGCGCAAGGCCCGCCTCGACCTGATCTGGGCCCGCCACCAAAGCCTTTGTTACGATATCCGACTGATTTACCAAACTGTGATTCGTGTGTTCTCACGACGGCGAAGCTACCGCGTTAAGCGGGGCTGACCCCAAGAGCCACCCAACATCTTTTGCACATTTTTTGATCCAATCGGCTAAAACTTGCTCAGAAGTAGCGCATCTCTTTTCAAATCGCGATGAATCGGCATTCCTTAAGCCGCCGTGAATGCCTACAAACAGTTTGATTTCAATGTGCTTGATATCAGGGGATCGTGCCGTGCTTTACAAAACCGTCACCTCACTGAAACAGGGCCAGAAACAGGCGTTTTTCCTGACGCTAGACATGCTGATTGTCGTGCTGTCTTACGGCTTCTCTATGGTTCTGTTTCTGGGGCCCTCTGCCCTGTCGAGCAATCTCAGCGCCGCCTCCAACGATCTCTTTGCGATGATGTGCATCGCAGCCGCGCTCGCCACCTATTTCGGCCTGCACAAGGTCAAGCTGAAATCCTACGAAATGCAGGGCATGCTCAGCTCTGGCTGGGTGGCGCTGGCCATCACCGCCAGCGGGCTTGCGTTTTCCGCCTTAGACCCAGACGTCACACCCCCCGCCACGGTCTATATCGTCTGTGGCATGATGTTTCTTATCCTGTCCGTCACCTCTCGACTGGCGCTGCGCATCGCGCTTCTTCGAATCTACCGCAACGGCAACCGGCGCCTGCGCGTGCTGATCTATGGCGCTGGCCAGACTGGCCAACAGCTGGCCACGGCCCTTGCCACCGATGATGCCGTGTTGCCCATGGCCTTTGTGGATGACGAACCGCGCCTGCAATCCCTGACCATCGCCGGGCTCAAAGTGCATAAATCCGAGGATTTGCCCGAACTGGTCAAACGCTATGACATTCAGCGCGTGATCCTCGCCATGCCCAGCGCCCCGCCCGCCAAACGCACCCTGCTGACGCGGCGCATTGCCGAACATGGGGTCGAGGTGCACGCCCTGCCCTCCTTTGCCGACCTGATCTCGAACGACGCCCATAGCCTCTATCAAAGCCGCCCGGTCGATCTGAACGAGCTTCTTGGTCGTGACGGCCTGGCAGACAAACTGCCGGGGTCGCGCGACAGCTACAAAGGGCGCTGCATCCTTGTCACGGGCGCAGGCGGCTCTATCGGCTCAGAACTGTGCCGCCAACTTATCGCCTATGAGCCTGCGCATCTCATCCTTCTTGACCACGCCGAACACGCCCTGTTCGAAATCGAGCGCGAATTGCGCAGCCTTGCACCTTTGATGCGGATTTCCCCCGTTCTGGGCTCGGTCTGCGAAAAATCCCTCGTCAACGTGCTCATGCAATCGCGCAAGGTGGAAATCGTGCTGCACGCCGCCGCCTATAAACATGTGCCCATGGTCGAATCAAACGCCATCGAGGGGATGCGCAACAACGTCATCGGCACGCGCACCGTGGCACAGGCAGCGCGGGACGCAGGCGTTGAACGCTTCATCCTCGTCTCCACCGACAAGGCTGTGCGCCCGGTCAGTGTGATGGGCGCATCCAAGCGCTTTGCCGAAATGATCGTGCAGGATCTCGCCACCCGCACCAGCACCACACGCTTTTCCATGGTTCGGTTTGGCAATGTGCTGGGCTCGTCCGGCTCTGTCATCCCGCTTTTTGCCGAACAGATCGCGCGCGGTGGGCCGGTCACGCTGACCCATGCCGATGTCACCCGCTATTTCATGACCATCCCCGAGGCCGCGCGCCTCGTGCTCTTGGCCGGCTCTTTTGCCCGAGGCGGCGATGTCTTCGTGCTCGATATGGGCAAACCCATCGCCGTGCGCGATGTGGCCCGCAAGATGATCGAAGGCTCCGGCCTGACGGTGTGTGATGCTGACAACCCCGATGGCGACATCGAGATCGAGATCACCGGTCTGCGCCCCGGCGAAAAGCTCTACGAGGAACTGCTGATCGGCTCTGACATGCTGACCACACCCCACCCCAAGATCTTGCGCGCCCAAGAGGGGCATCTGTCGGAAATCGAACTTGCCAAGGCGCTGAAATCCCTGTCCGAAGCGATCGAGACCCGCGATGTCGCCCTCTTGCGCAGCGTGTTGGCGCAATGGATCGAACAGATCGAAGACCGCCCCGACGCCACGGTCAATCAATAAGCCTCAGCCCGCCAAATCGCCAAACTTCCGGTCGAGATAATCCAGAAGCGGCCCCGCCGTCGGGGCCGCGCCACAGGCCCGCGCAATCACCTCTGCTGGCTCGAATAGCCCGCCATGCCGCTGCACCGCGCCGCGCAACCATGTCGTCGCTTCGGCCAACTCCCCCCGCGCCAATTGCGCGCCAAGCCCCGGCACCGCGGCTTGCAACGCCTCAAAAAGACACCCGGCATAAAGATTGCCAAGGCTATAGGTCGGGAAATAGCCAAACAGCCCCACCGACCAATGCACATCCTGCAATACGCCATGCGACGCGCAATCCACCGCATATCCGAAATCGGCGGCAAAGCGGTCATTCCACGCCGCCTCAAGATCGGCCACGCTCAGATCCCCCGCGATCAAGGCCCGCTCCAGATCATAGCGCAACATGACATGCAGATTGTATTGCACCTCATCTGCCTCGGTCCGGATATAGCCACGATGCACCCGGTTCACGGCGCGATAGAATGTCTCTTCATCGGCAATGCCAAAATCGCCGAACCCATCGCGCATCCGCCCATAAAGCCAGCCACAGAATGCCCGGCTGCGCCCCAATTGGTTCTCATAAATCCGGCTCTGGCTTTCATGCACCCCCATCGACACACCCTGCCCAAGAGGTGTCAGGCGATAGGCCGGATCAATGCCCTGCTCATAGCAGGCATGCCCCACCTCGTGGATGGTGGAATAAAAACAGTTGAACGGGTCCGCCTCGCTTACCCGCGTGGTGATGCGCACATCGTCGCCACTGCCCGAACTGAACGGATGCACCGCCAGATCCAGCCGCCCCCGGCTTAGATCATAGCCAAACACCTGCGCCAGATCCTGCGACAGCGCCAATTGCACGTCGCGGTCAAACCGCCCTTCCAGCTTAGGCCATTCCACCGCCAGCGCCGCGCCGCGCAGCGCCACCAACCGGGGCCGCATCTCGGCAAACATCGCATCAAGCTTGGCCGCGCTCATCCCCGGCTCGTAATCCTCAAGCAGCGCATCATAAAGCGTGCCGCCCGCCGACAACGCCGCCGCTTCCTCGCGCTTGAGCCGCACCACCTCGGCCAGCACAGGCGCAAAGGCGGCATAGTCATCCGCCGCCCGCGCCTCGGCCCATTGCCCCTGTGCCCGGCTTGTCAGCCGCGCCAGCGCCACGGCCAGATCCCCCGGCACCTTGACCGCCCGCTCATAATCGCGCCGGATATGGCGCAACTGCGCCCGCGCCACAGGCTCGGTCGCCTGCCCCTCTGCCTCTGCCAGCACATCGCCCCGCGCCGGGTCCACCCGCCGCGCATGCAATACCGCCTGCATCGCACCTGATTCCTCGGCCCGCTGATCGGCGGCCCCGCGCGGCATCATGGTTTCCTGATCCCAGCCCAGCCGCCCGGCCACCTGCGCCAGCGCCTGCGTTTCGCGCTCGCGCGCCATCAGATCGTCATAGGCGCTCATGCTCAGGTTCCCCGAATGGATGTGGCGCGCGGATACTGGCTCAGGAACCGCGCCCGCAGGATCAACACCCAAAGGATGACCGCCACGAATTGATGCGCAATCGCCAAGTGCCACGGCGCGATATAAAGCACCGTCATGATGCCCAAAGCGATCTGGAACAAAAGCACGGCAAAGACAGCGTTGAACGCGCCCCGCGTGCGCTCATGCGCGCTCTTGCGCCCGCGCAACCAAACCACCACGGCAAAGGCGAGCAACAGATAGCCGCTCATCCGGTGAATGAACTGCACCGTCCCGGCGTTCTCAAAGAGGTTCCGCCACCAGGGCTGCAATTCCATCATATCAGGCGGCAAAAAGCCCCCCGCCATCAGTGGCCAATCGGTATAGCTGCGCCCGGCATCAATCCCCGCCACCAGCGCCCCCAGCAGGATTTGCAGGAATGCGAAATGCATCAGCCCCGTCGACAGGCTATAGAGCTTCGCCTCACGCCCCCGCCGCGCCTGCATCAACTCGCGCTCCTCGCGCCCAAGCAGAAAGACGAACCACGCGATGACGCCAAGGATGACAAAGGCCAGCCCCAGATGCGTTGCCAACCGGTAAGAGGCCACCGCCACCATCTCGCCCGTCAGACCAGAGGATACCATCCACCAGCCGATGGCCCCCTGCGTGCCGCCCAGCGCACCCAATAGCAGCAAACGCCCGCTCCACCCATTCGGGATCTGCCGCGCGATGAGAAAGCCGAAAAAGCCCAAGGCCCAGACCAGCCCGATCAAACGGCCCAATTGCCGGTGCCCCCATTCCCACCAATAGATGAATTGAAACTCCGCTAGGGTCATGCCCTTGTTGACCAACTCATATTGCGGAATGGCGCGGTATTTGTCGAATTCCTCCATCCAATGCGCCTCGGACATCGGCGGCAGCGCGCCCGTCACCGGCTTCCATTCGGTGATGCTAAGGCCGCTGTCAGTCAGCCGCGTCAACCCCCCCACCGCGATCATCACAACAACCAGCGCAAAAAGCACCATCAGCCAGACCCGGATCGCCCCCCGCGCGCCCCGACGGCCCGCGTCGATCATGCCGCCCTGCGGCACGGGCTTTACCGCCTCGGCCTGACCCACCTCTTCGAAAATGCTGCGTTTTCCGCTCATCCCTCAGCCTCTTTTCCCTTGGCACCAGGCAACACTAGGGCTCAGCCCACCGTGCTTCAACCGCGCGCCTTCCAGCGGACCATCTGCCGCATCACACCGTGCAGGGTCTGCACATCGGCGCGCGTCATCGGCATCCGGCTCCACATATTGCGCAGGTTGGTTTTCATACTCTCGACCTTGTGCTCGGGAAAGAAAAAACCGGCCTCCTCCAGCCGCTCCTCATAATGCGCGGCCAGCGCCTCAACCTCGACCTGCGCGGCCCAGTCGGTCTTGGCCAGATCAACCCGCTCAGGCACCACCTGCCCCGCCGCGCGCTGCCATTCATAGGCCATCAAAAGCACGCATTGCCCCAGATTAAGGCTGGCAAACTCCGGGTTCACCGGCACATTGATGATCGCATTGGCGCGGGCGATATCGTCGTTTTCCAACCCGGCGCGCTCGGGGCCAAAAAGCACCGCCACTTTTTCCCCAGCCGCAATTTTTTCCGCCGCCACCACCATGGCGCGCTCGGGGCTCAATACCGGCTTGGTCAGCCCCCGCGCCCGCGCCGTCGTGGCCAGCACATAGGTGCAATCCCCCACCGCTGCGGCCGTATCCGCAACCAACAGCGCCTCATCCAAAAGCCGCCCCGCCCCGCTTGCCATGGCATCGGCCTTGGGGTTGGGCCACCCATCGCGCGGCGCAACAAGCCGCATCCGGTCCAGACCGAAATTCCACATCGCCCGCGCCGCCGCCCCGATATTCTCGCCCATCTGCGGACGCACGAGCACAAAGGCGGGTTGGGGTCGGTCGCTCGGCATAGGCACTCTCACTCCGGTGTCATGCAAGGGGGCCCGCCACCGGCAAGCCCCCTCTTTCATCGTTCTTCAAATACTCATCTCGCACCGCGCCCCAAGGGGGCACCGGATCGGATCACTCGGCCGCCTTGGTCGCAACCTCGCCGCCCGCATCGCCATTGGTCCCATTGCCTTCGGCTTTGGGGGCACGCTTGGCGCGTGGCTTGCGCGGGCGCTTGGCGGCAGCTTCCGGGGCCGGAGCCTCGGGCGCCGGGGCATCTGTCCCGCTTGCCTCTGGCACCGGGGCCTCCGCGCGCGGCTCTGGGGCAACAGCCCCAGCACCTGCATCGCCTGCGCGATCCTGTCCACGCCGCGGACCGCGGTCCGCCGAATGCGCCCGGCGGCGCGACGGTTCGGGCTGCGGCTTGCTTTCGGGCGTCTCGACCAGACCGATGTCGCGCTCGTCATAGCTGCCGATCACATCAGGCTGCGCTTGGGCTGCGGGATCCTGCGACACGGGCTGTTCGCCCTCGTCGCTCTCACGCCCACCTGACCGCTCGGGGCGGTCGCGGTCGCGATCCTGTTGACGATCACGGTTGAAGCGCTCTTGCTCCTCGCGCCGCGCGTCCTGTTCCTTCTGCGCCTCGCTCAGCAGGCGCAGGTAATGTTCTGCATGCTGCTGGAAATTCTCGGTCGCAACCCGGTCACCCGCCAATTGCGCATCGCGCGCCAACTGGTTGTATTTCTCAATGATCTGCTGCGGTGTGCCGCGCACCTTGCCCTCTGGGCCGGAGCTGTCAAACACGCGATTGACAACGTTCCCGACGGTTCGATTGCGGTTCGGCTTGTTCCGCTGACGTGACTTCGATGATCTCATATGGTGCTGTCCAGCCCTGATGCTCAAAATGTTCGCTTGACCCGATGGGCGCCCCTTGCGCCGAATGAAACCGGATCGGACATGTTCTGGCTTGGTGTCAAGCGGGACCGCCCGATTGGGCATCCTCCGTCGTGACTGCTCCCCAATAAGCACGCGCCGCCCGACCATACAAGAGCAAAGCGGAAAATTTCCGCAAATCTCGCCAATTATGGCTCATTTCTGCGTGAGGTCCCCGGCCAAACCCCGCAGACCACCCGGTCGCGCCCTTCCAGATCGGGCCGGATCGTCACCGCGTCGAATCCCGCCGCACACAGCAGATCGGCCACCGCCGGCCCCTGTTTCCACCCGATTTCAACCATCAGACGCCCACCGGGGCTCAGATGCGCCCCCGCCCCCGCCGCAATCGCCCGATAGGCGGTCAGCCCATCCGCCTCATCGGTCAGCGCCCCGCGCGGATCGTGCTCGCGTACTTCGGGCATCAACCCCGCCATTTCCGCCGCCGCGATATAGGGCGGGTTCGACACGATCAGATCAAACACCCCGGCCACCCGCGCAAACCAATCCGAACGGCTCAGCGTCAAGCGACCCGCCACCCCATGCCGCGCCGCGTTGCGCGTGGCCACGTCAAGGGCGGCATCGGACACATCCGTGGCCACGCCCCGCGCGTCCGGCCATTCCGCCAAAAGCGTCACCGCCAGAATGCCACTGCCCGTGCCAAGATCAAGCAAAGTCAATGGCTTGGGTCCAGCAAGCGCCTCGGCGATCAGGCATTCCGTTTCCGGGCGTGGATCAAGAACATCCGCTGTAACCTCGAACTCCCGCCCCCAGAACACCCGCCGCCCAAGGATCTTGGCCACAGGTTCGCGCGCCGCCCTCCGGGCAATCATGGCCTCGAACCGCGCCAAGGCCGCCGCGTCCAGATCCTCCCCCAGATGCAGCGTCAGACGGTCACGGGCCAGGCCCACCGCGCCCGCCAAAAGCGCCCGCGCATCGCCCGCAGCCCCCTCGATCCCCTCGGCCTCCAGCCGTCGCACGGCGCTTACCAGGGCGTCGCGCAGGATCACGACATCTCAGCCAGCAGGCTGGCCTGTGCATCCGCTGTCAGCGCGTCGATCACCTCGTCCAGATCACCGCCAAGAACCTGCTCCAGCTTGTAAAGCGTCAGGTTGATGCGGTGATCGGTCATCCGCCCTTGGGGGAAATTATAGGTGCGAATCCGCTCTGACCGATCGCCGCTGCCCACCTGCGCCGCCCGATTGGCAGAGCGTTCGCTGTCCACGCGATTGCGCTCCAGATCGTAAAGCCGGGTCTTCAACACCTGCATCGCGATCTCGCGGTTGCGATGCTGCGATTTCTCGGAACTCGTGACCACGATGCCGGTGGGCAAATGCGTGATCCGCACCGCCGAATCGGTCGTGTTCACATGCTGCCCACCCGCGCCAGACGACCGCATCGTGTCGATCCGCAGGTCGTTGGCGTTGATCTGAATATCCACATCTTCCGCCTCGGGCAGCACCGCCACTGTCGCGGCAGAGGTATGAATACGCCCGCCGCTCTCGGTCTCGGGCACGCGCTGCACGCGGTGCACCCCCGATTCGAACTTGAGCCGGGCAAAAACGCCCTCACCGCCAATCCGCACCACCAATTCGCGGATACCGCCCAATTCGCTCTGCTGTTCCTCGATCACCTCAAAGGACCAGCCGCGCGCCTCGGCATAGCGCTGATACATCCGCATCAGGTCCGCCCCAAAGAGCGCCGCCTCCTCGCCCCCCGTGCCGGGCCGGATTTCGAGGATGGCAGGCCGCGCATCCGCCTCGTCGCGGGGCAAGAGCGCCAGTTGCAACCGCTGCTCCATCTCGGGCAACCGCGCCTCCAGCACCGCCACCTCTTCGCGCGCCAGATCGCGCATCTCGGGATCGGCCAGCATCGCCCGCGCACCGTCCAGATCGTTCACGGCCAGACGATAGGCCCGGATCTCTTCAACCACGGGCCGCAATTCGGAATATTCGCGGCCAAGGCGGGCAATATCGCCACCGCCCTGCATCATCTGCGCCTCGACATAGTCAAAGCGCTCCACGATCTGTTGCAATCTGTCCAAGGGTATCATGGGAATGATCCTCTGTCCCATCCTTGTGACTTGGTCAAGAGGTCTCACCTGTGCTAGAATTACGCCATGAAAGCGCTCCTGCCTCTTCTTCTGATCTGCGCCACCCCGGCGCTCGCCGATGCCACCATCGGGCGCAAAACGGTTGAATGCTACTGCACCGACAAAAGCGGCGCGCGCGTCGAGATGGGCGAGACGATCTGCCTTCATGTGGATGGCAATATGTTCATGGCGCAGTGCCAGATGTCGCTCAACGTGCCGATGTGGCGCAAGATCACGGATGGATGCCTATCCTCCCGCCTGCCCCAATCGCTGCAACCAGCCGTCGATTCGGGCGGCGTTGACGCCCAGATCTGACTTGCCAAAGCGCAGACGCCCGTAAATCTCCAACTGCGCGCCGCTCTGCCGCACCGTCGTATAATCCGGAAAGCCAAAGACCCGCGAGCGCGTGACATAGGTGATCATGCCCTGCGCCACATCCCCCGCCAACACTTGGGTGCGCGGCGTGGCGCGGATGATTGCATCAAGCGCCGCCAAATCGCCGCTGACCACCCGCACGGCCCCGCCGTCCAGATCACCGGGGGAAACGCTCTGCGGCATCCCGTGCCAGTGCTTTGGATCGGTCGGCGCAAGCCGCACATAGGCCGCGCCCGCGACCAGCGCCAAAAGCACCAGACCAAAGACGAGCTTCATCGCACCCCCTCAGCCAGCCTCACCCGGCCCGCGCCCCGTCCACGGTCTCGGCCAGTGCCTCGGCCCGCGCGGCGATCTCGGCCAAGGTCTCGACCACCTCATTGGGCACCACCGGCACCTCGATCCGCTGCGCCTCGGGCGCGGGTGCCGTGCGCATCTGGTCCAGCTCCGCCTCTTTCTCCGCCAACCGGTCCTCGGCCTCGCGCAGCTTGTCCTGCAAACCTGCGGTCTTGTCCGCCAGCATCAGACCCGCCATGAGCAACATGCGCGGCTCAGGAATGCGCCCGATCTGCGCCGCCAACACGGCGGCCTCCTCATCCAGCATCTTAGCTGCGGCATAGAGGTAATGCTCTTCGCCCGCCTGACAGGCCACCTCGAAATTGCGGCCCCCGATCTCGATTTGCACCTCAGGCATCCGATGTCTCCGTTTTCTCGTTCTGCGCCGCCGCCGGTTCCGCCTCGGCAATCACCTGCCCCAAGGCCGCCAGCACCGCCTCGACCTCGCCCCGATCCGCACCCCGCGCGGCGCGCAGCCCCTCCAACTCGGCCATCATCGCCTTGTTGATCAGATGCGGCTCAGACACGCCCGCCACCTGCGCCTCGCGCAGCGTCTGATTGTTGTCGCGCAGCTGTTGATTGGCCTTGCGCAGCGCTTGCAGATCCGCATCAAGCTTGCGCAGGCTCTCAGACCGCGCGCCTTCCGCCGCCTCTAGCTTGGCATGCAGCACCTTGATCCGCTCTTGCAACTGCGCATTGGCCAGTTGCTCCTCGCCAAGCTGCTCGCGCAACCGGGCCAGCTCTTCGGGATCTGCTCCCGCGTCCGGCGCGGCACCTGTCGCAGCCACGGGCCGCCCCTCCAGCCCCTGCGCGATGCGGTCCAGCGCCGCCGTAATCCGTGCCTGTAACTCGTTTATCTGGCTCATCCTCGAGGGTCCTCGCTTGCTTGCCCGCGTGCCCCACGAATCGCACACCGGGCGGGTTTTGATCAAGTCTAATGAAAGGATCGGCGAAATGCGCCCCCAAACCCGCTCAATGCACCGCTTGCGCCGCCTCGTGCTTGAACTTCTGGACCGGGCTGGTATTCAACGCCCAGATAGACCCGTCAGACACCGCCCCATTCAAAGGATGCACGCCCCGTGGACATCGCCGCCCTCCGCTCCGCCAACCCCGATCATTGGAAAAAGGCCACCGCCATCCGCGCGCTGACCCTCGACGCCGTCGCCGCTGCCAATTCCGGCCATTCCGGCATGCCGATGGGCATGGCCGATGTCGCAACCGTGCTCTATGAAAAGCACCTGAAATTCGACCCCACCAATCCCAATTGGCCCGACCGTGACCGCTTTATCCTCTCGGCGGGGCATGGCTCGATGTTGCTCTATTCCCTGCTGCATCTGACCGGCTATGCCGATATGACGCTCGATGAAATCCGCAATTTCCGCCAATGGGGGGCCAAAACCGCAGGCCATCCCGAATATGGCCACGCCACCGGCATCGAGACCACGACCGGCCCGCTCGGTCAGGGCATTTCCAACGCCGTGGGCTTTGCCATGGCCGAAGAAATGCTGCGCGCCCGCTTTGGCGCGAAGCTGATGGATCACTTTACCTATGTCATCGCCGGTGACGGCTGCCTCATGGAGGGTGTCAGCCAAGAGGCCATCGGCCTTGCCGGTCGGCACCAGCTGTCGCGCCTCATCGTGCTGTGGGACAACAACAACATCACCATCGACGGCACCGTCGATCTTGCCGACCGCACCGATCAGGTCGCGCGCTTCCGCGCCTCCGGCTGGCATGTGCTGGAAATCGACGGGCATGACCCGGCGGCGATTGACGCAGCCTTGACCGAGGCCAAGACCACCGCAGAGCCTACGATGATCGCCTGCAAAACCCATATCGCCCTTGGTCACGCCGCGCAGGACACCTCCAAGGGGCATGGCGCGCTGACCAACCCAGACCAGCTTGCCGCCGCCAAAGAGGCCTATGGCTGGCCCTATGGCCCGTTTGAGATCCCCGCTGATGTCAAATCCGCATGGGAGGCCATCGGCCACCGTGGGGCCACCACCTATGCCGCATGGGCCAAGCGTCTGGCAGACACCTCGCCCGCGCGTCAGGCCGAGATTGCGCGCATCTTCAACCGCGACATGCCGGTGAAACTGGGCGCGCGCATCCGCGCCCTGAAAAAGCAGATCAGCGCCGAGGCCCCCAAAGTGGCCACCCGTCAAAGCTCTGAAATGGTGCTCGAGGTCGTGAACCCGATCCTTCAGGAAACCGTCGGCGGCTCTGCCGATCTCTCTGGCTCCAACAACACCCGCTCGGGCGATATGTCCGTGTTCGACGTGGACAACCGCAAGGGCCGCTACATTCATTGGGGCATCCGCGAACATGGCATGGCCGCCGCGATGAACGGCATGGCGCTGCATGGCGGCATCCGCCCCTATGGCGGCACCTTCATGTGCTTTACCGATTACGCCCGCCCCGCCATGCGTCTGGCCGCGCTGATGAAAATCCCCACCGTGTTCGTCATGACCCATGACAGCATCGGTCTGGGCGAGGATGGCCCGACCCACCAGCCCGTTGAGCATCTGGCGATCAGCCGCGCCACCCCCAACACCTGGGTCTTCCGCCCCTGCGATACGGTCGAGACCGCCGAAGCGTGGGAACTGGCGCTCACCTCCAAGGAAACGCCGTCGGTCCTGTCGCTTACCCGCCAAGGCCTGCCGACCCTGCGCCGCGAGCATAAGGCCAAGAACCTGACCGCCCAAGGCGCCTATGTGCTGGCCGATGCAACGGGCAAGCGTCAGGCGATCCTGATGGCCACCGGATCAGAGGTCGAGATTGCCATGAAGGCGCGCGACCTCTTGGAAGCCGAGGGTATCGGCACGCGCGTGGTCTCCATGCCCTGCTGGGAACTCTTCGAGGAACAAGACGACAGCTATCGCCGCCGCGTCCTGCCCGCAGGCCCGGTGCGCGTCGCCATCGAGGCCGCGATCCGCTTTGGCTGGGACCGCTGGCTCTACGGCGAGCGCGGCCGCCGCGAAAAGGGCGGCTTTGTCGGCATGCATGATTTCGGGGCATCCGCCCCTGCCCCCACACTCTACAAGGAATTCGGCATCACCGCCGAGGCCGTGGCGGACAAGGTCAAATCCCTGCTCTGAGCCGAGGGGATCGAACCCAACGACGAAGCCCGGATGCCCAGCATCCGGGCTTTCTCTTTTGGCAACGAGATACAGCGCTGTCCCTGAGCCCCGCGCGGAACAAGGCGCGGCACGCGCCGCCGCGCGGATCGCTGGGCCGTCCCGCGGCCTAGCGATTTTGAGAGGGGGCGCTATGCTGTGGGAGCACACGGACTTGGCGAGATAAAGTGGCGACCATGCCGTTGCTTCGCTAGTCCCCGGCCCAGCGCCCCGCGCACCTCTTCCACCACATCCCCCAACTTGCGCGCCCCCGCGCACAGCCCCTACACTCCCGCATCATGCCCAGCCTCTGCCGCGATTGCCTGACCCGATTCGACACCGCCCGCCGCTGCCCCGCTTGCGGCAGCCCCCGCATCGTGGCCCATCCCGAGCTTTTCGACCTCTCCATCGCCCATATGGATTGCGATGCCTTCTACGCCTCCGTCGAAAAACGCGACAACCCGGATCTTGCCGACAAGCCGCTCATCATCGGCGGCGGGCGGCGCGGCGTGGTCTCGACCGCCTGCTATATCGCCCGCATCAAGGGCGTGCGCTCTGCCATGCCGATGTTTCAGGCGCTCAAACTCTGCCCCGAGGCGGTGGTGATCAAACCCCGCATGCAGGTCTATGCCGAGGTCTCGCGCGCCATCCGCGCCATGATGCTCGATCTCACCCCCGCCGTGGAACCGCTCTCGCTTGACGAGGCGTTTCTCGATCTCACCGGCACCGCGCAATTGCATGGCGCACCGCCCGCCGTCGTGCTGGCCCAACTTATCAAACGGATGCGCGACGAGTTGGGCCTGACCGGTTCCATCGGCCTCAGCCATAACAAGTTTCTGGCCAAAATCGCCTCGGACCTCGACAAACCGCATGGCTTTGCGGTGATCGGCGCAGGCGAGACCGCCGATTTCCTGCGTGACCGCCCCGTCAGCCTGATCTGGGGCGTGGGCCAATCAACCCTCAAGGCGCTGAATGACGCAGGCATCCGCAGCTTTGCCGATCTCCTGCGATGGGACCGCCGCGATCTGCACGCACGCTTTGGCTCGATGGGCGACCGGCTCTGGCATCTGGCGCGCGGCCAGGACCGCCGCCGCGTCTCGGCCAATGCGCCGGTCAAATCCATCTCGAACGAGACAACCTTTTACGAGGACACGCGCGACCGCGACCTGCTTGATGGCCATATCTGGCGGCTGGCGGAAAAGGTGGCCGACCGCGCCAAGGCCCGCGCCCTCGCAGGCCGCGTCGTCACGCTCAAACTCAAGCGGGCCGATCACACGCTTCTCACCCGCCGCCATGCCCTGCGCGACGCAACCCAGCTTGCCGATACACTCTACCGCACCGCACGCGCGCTGATGGATCAGGTGCCCGACGGGGCCGCTTATCGGCTCATCGGCGTCGGGCTGTCAGACCTCGTGGAAGAGACCGCCGCCGACCGCTCCGGCGACTTACTCGATCCCCAAGCCACCCGCCGCGCCGGGGCCGAACGCGCCACCGATGCCATCCGCGCCAAATTCGGCCCAGATGCAATCGTCAAAGGGCGGGCGTTGCGATAGGCGGCGGGTGCCGATGCTTGCGATACGCGCATTAGCCGCGCGGCACCACAGGTGCCTGCCCTCTACTCCGCCGCCAAGGGCCGCGCCTCCGCGCGCCCGATCTCGGCGATCTCGCGGATCACGCCCGACAGCAGCGTCCGGAACGCTTCGAAATTGCCATTGGGCCGAATAAGCCGCTCATTCATATAAAGCGCGCGGTCAATCTCTACCTGCACCGCATGCCGCCCGCGCGCAGGGCGACCATAGGCCTGCGTGATATAGGCCCCGGCAAAAGGCGTGTTGCGCGTCACCACCAGACCCGCGCGGGCAAAGGCCGCCTCGATCCGCTCGACCACCGCGCCATCCGCCGCCGCCCCGAACCGATCCCCCAAAACGATCTCGGGCCGCCGCACGCCCCGCCGCGCCACCGCGTCCATCGCCTCATGCGGCATCGAATGACAATCAATCAGGATCGACTGCCCGAACATCAGATGCGCTTGATCCAACTGCCCTTGCAGCGCCGTGTGATAGGGCCGCCAATAGCTCTCGATCCGGTGCTCGGCCTCGGCCATGCTCAGCTTGCCCGCATAGATCGCCTGCCCATTCGCCACCACACGTGGAATGACCCCAAGACCAGAGGCCACACGCGGATTATGCCCCTGCCGCGCCACGCCCTCGATCAACGCCGGGTCCAATTCATCAGCGCTGCGGTTCAGATCGACATAGGCACGCGGTGCCCCCGCCTTGATCAAAGGTGCCCCATAGAGCGGGGCGCTGTCGAACAACTGATCGACAAAAGCATCCTCGGACGAGCGCACCGAATGCTCATTCAGCGTGGTGCGCCGCAGGAAGGTCCAGGGGTAATCCCGCCCACTATGGGGCGAGGCGAACACCACCGCCGTGGTGCGCCGTTCGGGATGCGTGAGGTGATAAGCGACCTTGGGCATTGATGTTCCTCTCTCAGGCGATAATAGACTGAAATTGAGCTTCTAAAAGCCCTTGATCCCCTCTCCGACTCCTTTTATAGACCACCGAACCGGCGCGGATTTCCGCGCCCCTCTTTTTGGGGCAGGCGATCGGCTGGCATTCATGGGCGATTAGCTCAGTGGTAGAGCACTTCGTTGACATCGAAGGGGTCACAAGTTCGAACCTTGTATCGCCCACCATGAATTCACTGTCCCGCCCACCGGGACGCCCGCAACCCCAGGCGCTGGCCCGCGCCGCGACAACCGAGGAGACGACCATGAAGGTTCGTAATTCGCTCCGCTCGCTCAAGAACCGGCATCGGGATTGCCGCGTCGTGCGCCGCAAAGGCCGCGTCTACGTGATCAACAAGACCCAGCCGCGTTTCAAAGCCCGTCAGGGCTGAGCCGCGATCAGCCTTTCGGCTGAAGGATCAAAACCCCGCCCAACCGGCGGGGTTTTTCTTTGGAGGATGGCTCTTTGCCTAGCTTGCCTCGCGAAACAAGCCGCGCTGTGCCCGTCCGCCGGGTGGGCGCAGCAACAGACGTGATTGGCACTTTATGCCTGAGAAGTCTTTCGCGTTTTCAATGAGATGGGCCGTTGCAAAAGCGCCCGCCCGTCACGCCAGAGGCGTGCCGAGAGAAAGCGGCGCACCTACGGTGCGACGGGGCGGACGGGCGCTGCGCGGCGGTGCCTGCGGCACTTTGATTCCGCGCAAAGAATATTTGGCGCAGAGGACACGCCCCTTGCGCCTGCCCTCTCAATCCCTCAGCAACTCGTTGATCCCGGTCTTGGAACGCGTCTGCGCGTCCACCCGCTTGACGATCACAGCACAGTATAGGTTGATGCCGTTCTTCGACGGCATGCTTCCTGCGACCACCACCGAATAGGGCGGCACTTCGCCATACATGACCTCGCCGGTCTCGCGGTCGACGATCTTGGTGGATTTCCCGATGAAAACCCCCATCCCCAGAACCGAACCCTCGCGCACGATACAGCCCTCGACCACCTCGGACCGCGCACCGATAAAGCAATTGTCCTCGATGATCGTCGGCCCCGCCTGCATCGGCTCCAATACGCCGCCAATGCCAACACCGCCGGAAAGATGCACGTTCTTACCAATCTGCGCGCAAGATCCCACCGTGGCCCAGGTATCCACCATCGTGCCACTGTCCACATAGGCCCCAAGATTGACAAAGGACGGCATCAAAACGACGCCCGGCGCGATATAGGCCGATTTGCGCACAACACAGTTGGGCACGGCCCGAAACCCAGCCTCACGCCACTCGGCATCGCCCCAGCCCTTGAACTTGCTGTCCACCTTGTCCCACCAGCCCGCGCCCTGCGGCCCGCCAGCGTGGATTTCCATATCCTTGATGCGGAACCCCAATAGCACCGCCTTCTTGGCCCATTGGTTCACATGCCATTGGCCATCCGCCTGCCGCTCCGCCACCCGCAAGCTACCGCTATCAAGCGCTGCCAGCGTGGCCTCGATCGCCTCGCGGGTCTCTCCGCCTGTTGCAGAGGTGATCGTGTCGCGCGCCTCCCAGGCGGCTTCGATTGCGGATTCTAGGGCTGCGTTTGACATGGGGCCTCCGGTTGCAATTGTCCCTCGCGGCTATAGCCAAATGCGCGCGCGCATACAATGCAAGAGACCCGCCCCGTCGTGCCATGGTTGGGGCGGCCCCAAGGCCACCCCTAGCGCCGCCTCAGGCGGCAAGATCCAGCTTGACCAGCGTCTGGTTCAACAGAACATAAGCAATCTCGCCAAAGGTCACCGGCCCGGTAAAGCCCGCCGTCAGCTTGCCCTCCATATCACCGTAAACGTAGTTGAGAATGCAGTTGCACGAATAGCTGCCCTCGCCTGCGGACCCGACCTGCGTGGCAAAGGTCTTGGCATAATCCTCTTGCGCGGCCGCCAGACGATATTCCACACCCGGAAAGACCGGCGCGTAAAAGGCCACTTCGCCCGCATCCGGATCAACCGACTGGAACGACACATTGATCAGCGCGCCCGCATAATTGGCCACCAGCGGCAATTTGGTGTCGATACCCTTGTCCGTGACATAGCGGGCAAACCCAATCTCTTGGCCGTTCACGATGGCTTTATGCGCCGAAAATCCCGCCTCAGGAAACGAGAACACAAGCTCGGCATCGTCGCCCTGCTTAAAGATATTCACGATATCAAGGCTCGGTCGCATCCCCTCAGGCACGGAAACATGCAAAAGAACGGCCCCGTCCTCGTGCTTGGCACCCTGCGCGCCGTCAAAAACAGAGGGCGTCACTTTACCAATCTCGTCCAGATGCACACCACTGATCCAGCCCAACAGCGGCTGATCAAACAGATCGGCATAGCCTGCACCATCCTCGGCGAACCGGGCATGCGCCTCGGAAAACGCCGGAATGATCACCAGAGTAACGCCACCGGCCTCATAGCCTTGCGCCAAGCTGGCAAGGTCCGCCGTGGCCAGATACCGTGCAGTGGCGTGGCTTCCCTCTGGAAAGGTGGTGCAGAACAGGTGCTCTCGATCCACCTTGCCCCCGGTTTCCGTCATGAAATAGACGGTGCTGCCGCCGATCCAATTGCCCTTGGGCAAAGTGCTCAACAACTCTGGCGCACCGGCAATCGACATGACCGCTCCGGCCTCGATCCGTTCTGCCGCCTCTTGGGGGGTTAGAAATTCGTTCTTCATGGGGTTTCCTTCGCAATAGGTCAGAGTTTTGCCAGCTCAGCGGCGGCATCAGAATTTTTGGCGACAAACGCACGCAATTCTGCAACGAGACCGCTTAGCTTTGCGGGCTCTGTGCGCGCCTGCACACGAAGACGATTCAAAACAATGCGGGTGGCCAGCGATGCGGCAGCCAGGTCCGTGGTCCCTTTTATGGCCCGGGTCAGGTCAGTTTCCGAAAGTATCACTTAGTGCCCTCCTTATCCGATGATCGACACAGGAGAGCGCTGCAAAAACTGCGCCAAATTGCACGGCGCACAGGTCGTCAGGGCCGCAATTCACCCCCAACAAAGGACAGCGTGGCAGGTCTTACACCACCACGCGCAAGGGCAGGATCACTCAACCGCCCCGGATCAATTCATCCTCATCATCCGATGCCGACAGGCCCAGCGCATCCAGCCCGTTTTCCAGATGATCCGACAAATGCGGCGTCCCAAGCAGGTAATCGGCACAGGGCGTGGTTGCCTCTTCATAGGCGGTGCGCTTGGCCTCAGCCAATTCCTCGGCCTCGAAACTGCCGCGCCCGATCCACATGACCGCCACCAGACTTGCCTGTTCTTCTTCGCTCAGCCGGTCGATAAACGCACGCAACTCGCCCTCGGCGCGCTCCAATTCGCGCGCCATCAGCACCACCTGCGCAATCTTGTGTACCGTGATGTCCAGCATTCTCCCGCCCTCCTGTCGCACCTATCCTAGCACAGGAATGACGGTCACACAGCCACCCGTCCTTGATCTTACGCAAACAGACGGTAATAGGCCCAATCCGGCAAAAACCGTGACAAACGAAAGAGATAGCTGAACAACCGTGGAAAATGCCGCTGAAATGCCGCCTCATCACACATCAATTCGAACATCTCTTGCGCCGCCGCCTCGGGCGTCATGATAAAGGGCATGCGAAAGGCGTTCTTATCCGTCAACCGCGTCTTGATGAAACCGGGATTGGCCAGTTGCACCCGCACCCCCGTCCGCCACAGATCAGCGCGCATCGATTCCGCCAGGGACATGATCCCCGCCTTGGACGCGGCATAGCCAATCGCCCCCGGCAAGCCACGAAACCCGGAAAGAGAGCCGGTCAGCACCACATGGCCCGCGTCCCGCGCCACCATATCGGGCAAGACCGCGCCAATCACCCGCACCGCACCGGTGAAATTCACATCCGCCATGGCAACCGCTTCCTCGGGCTTCCACTCGGTCGCGGGCATCGGCCAATAGACCCCGGCCAGCCACACCAACCCGTCAACCGGCCCCACCGCGCGCGCCGCCTCTGCCACGCTGGCACTGTCGCTCACATCGACCGGCACCGCACTGGCCCGCCCCGGCAGGCTGGCAACAACCTCCTGCAACCGCTCGGCACTCCGGGCCGACACGATCACCTCTGCCCCGGCAGCGCTGATCTTCTGCGCCAATGCCGCACCCAGACCCTCGCTCGCGCCCACAAGCCAATAGCGTTTGCCGCGCCAATCCATCATGCCTCGACCCGCCGCATGACCGCCACCAATTCCGCCACCTTGATCCCGAACTTGCGGAATTGGCTGCGATTGACCACCACGCCGTTAGGGGCCAGATACATCCAGTCGGTCACGCTCAACACATGGCCGCCCGCTTCTTTCGGCAGGCGGATGCGATAGCAAAGCCGCGCCGCAGCCCCCATCTGCTGCCCCGTTCCGGTGCCCACCAAATCGTCGGCTTCGGCCCGGATTGATCCGTCATTGCCCAACTCAAGCTGCCATTCGCGGTCCTGCGCATTGCCGCTGTCATACTCGAAATGCTCCCGCATCACGCCGCGATTGCCCTGCCAACTGGCCTCGAAATCGCCAGTAAACCGCGACGCAACCCGCCCCAGAGGTCCGTAAATCACCCCCTCGCATTTGATTGCACCGTTCAGATGCTCGCGCAGATCGAATTGCGGCCCTTGGCCTGCGTAATCCTGCGGCACCTGCGCGCCAAAGCCCGCAAACCGCTCCTTAAGCAGCACAAGCACCAGCATCGCGACCGCCCCCAACAGGGTCCATCCCAAAGCGTCCATCAGATCAGCTCCTTTCCTCAATCGGTGTTCGGGCCAAGAGCGCAATGGCCAAAAGTTTCAAGACACAGGGCACAGCCCCGTAAAGTAGGCTCAGCAAAGTCAGCGCCGCCGCATCATTATTCTGCCCGGCAGCAAAGCCGCCCGCCTCAAGCAGCGGCAACAGCGCCACTGCCGCCAGCGCCAGCGTGAATTTCGACACGAACGACCAGAGGCCAAACCCCTCCGCCGCCCCCGGCGACACCTGCGCCATCCGCCGTGCGAACAGCGCCGGCAAAAGCGTCATATCCGCCCCCATCGCCGCGCCAGAGGCAACGCAGATCAGCCCAAAGGCCCAAAGATCGCCCGCCCCCAGCAAAATCGCCCCGGCAAAGGCAGCAATCGACAGCATCATTCCCGCCAAAAGCATCCGCTTGGCCCCAAAACGCTCGGCCAAGGCGCCCCAAACCGGGGCCGCCGCCGCCGCCGACAGGAAAAAGAGCAACAGAAATGCCCCCTCCCATCCTGGTGCCTGCAACCGGCTCTCTACGAAAAATAAAAACAGCGTAGAACTCACAGCCACAGGGGCTGCGTTGACCATCGCCACCATCAGCAACCGCCGCGCCACAGCATCGCGCAGCACCGGGCCAAAGCCGGTTCCCGGCACCCCTCCGCGATCCTGCCATTGCCCGACCATCGCCAACGCCGCCAGCCCCGACAAAATCGCAAAGCTGAGAGCAAAGCCGCCAAACCCGCCCAACACCACCGGTGCCACCGCCGCCGCGCATATCCCCAACAAAGCGCCGGTTTCCCGCCACCGCGCCAGCCGCAAATGCCCCTGCCCCGGCAAGGCCGCTGCCGTCGCCACACCCTGCGCGTAAAAGCAGATGGTCAGATAGCTGAAGGCCGAAAACACCAGCACCAGCATCGCCGCAAACCACCAAAGCGGCGCAATCGGCGGCACAACGGCAAATAGCCCCAGCATCGCCGCCGCCATCACCGCCACCGCAATCCAAATGCTCACCGCACGATGCGCGCGCAAGCGCTCGGCCAAACGCCCCAGCGCCGGGTCCTGCACCACATCAATCAGCCGCAGCGCAAACAGCACCGCCCCCAAAGCCCCGAGCGATACGCCGTATTCATCCACATAGAATTTCGGCGCATGGATATAGAGCGGCAATCCCGCCGCCGCCAAAAGCGCCCCAAAGAGCGCATAGCCCGGCAGGCGCGGCGCTGCCTGCGCCACGCTCCCCGCCAGAACCGCGCTCATCGGCTCACCTCATCGGCGGGCGGCACCGGACGGCTCTGAAACCGCGCCCCCTTCCACCAAAGCTTGAGCGCCTGCCAATGGATCAGGCCCAGCACCCGCCGCGATCCAAAAGGACGCCGCAGCATGGCACGCACCAGCCCGCCCGTGGTCAGCGGCTTGCGCCCCCCCACCAGCGTGGCAATCACACCGCCATGGCCGCCGCTGAAATCAATCCAGATCCCAACCCGATCCTCCCGCAGATCAAAGCGGAATTCATAACCGCCCTCGATCTTCAGAAAGGGCGAAACATAGAAAATCTTGCGCGCACGGATACGGTCCTCTGCGGTGATCGGCCCCATATCGTCGCGATGACACAGATAGGAATGGCGATCGCCATAGGTATTCGTCACCTCGGCAATGATCACCAGCACCTGACCCGCCGCATCACGGCAAATCCAGAAACTCACCGGGTTGAACACATGCCCCAACATACGCGGCTGCGCCAAAAGCTCGATCCGCGCGGGCGGGGCAATCTGCCGCTCGGCCAGCACCGCGCGCACCCACGCCGCCCCGCGCCCCTGTCCCGGCACGCCGCCATGATCCTTGTCCCAGACCGAGGCCAACCCGCCCCGATTGCGCCCAAAAAGACGCGGCGCGCTTACCTCTGACTCGGCATCCAACAGCACATAGTCAATCCCATAGCGAAAGGCGTTTTCAATCCCGCCCTTGCGCCCATGCCAGGTATGGCCCGCGATATGATCGACCCGGCTCACGCCGCCGCCACGGCCTGCGGCAGCGACGCACAGAGCGCCTCAGCCACTTCCAACCCGCTCGACAGCCCATCTTCATGAAACCCGTGTCGCATCCACGCACCGCAAAACCATGTATTCCGCCGCCCGTTGCCCGCCCGAACCCGGGATTGCGCCGCGACCGCCTCCAGATCATAGACCGGATGGCGCAGCGTCACCTGATCATAGATCAAGTCGTCCCGAATGGGCCGTGTAGTGTTCAGCGTCACGAAATGCGGATCATTCTCGGGGATCGGTTGCAGGCTGTTCATCCAGTAGGTCAGATCAATCTGCCCCACCCGCTTCACTTTTGCCTCGGTGTAATTCCACGACGACCAGACCGCCCGCCGACGCGGCATCACGCTGGTGTCGGCATGCAGCACGATGTCATTGGGCTGATAGGCAATCGCCCCCAGATCACCGCGCTCGATCTCATCCGCATCCGACAAGAGCCGCAACGCGTCATCGCTGTGCGCGGCAATGACCACCTCGTCGAACCGCTCCCACGCGCCGCCCTCGGCCCGCACCTCAACGCCCTCGGCCAGACGCCGAATACCCGCCACCGGCGCACCCAACCGGATCTCGGCCCCTTTTGCGCGCAGCGATTGTTCCAACCGGCGCACATAGGCCACCGATCCGCCAACAACCGTATACCATTGATGTTGCTCACTATATCCAAGCAACCCATGCTGCTTGAAGAATGTCACCAGCGCCTGCGCCGGAAATTGCAACACCTGCTCTACCGGCATCGACCAGATCGCCCCGGAAAATGGCGTCAGGTAATAGTCGCGAAACGCCCGGCCCAGCTTCATCTTGTCAATCAGACCGGCCATCGTCAAACCCGGCTCGCTGCACGCCTCCAGCGCCCCGGCATTGAACCGGAAAATATCACGCAACATCATCCAATGCGCCGGGTTCGCCAGATTGCGCCGCTGCGCAAAATACGCCCCCGATCCTTGCAGACCATATTCCAACGCGCCCCCCCGGAAGGACGCGCCAAAGCTCATCGTGCTCGGGGTCACGGCCACATCCAACCGCTCAAAAAGCGCGCTTAGATGCGGATAGGTCGCATAGTTGAACACGATAAAGCCGGTATCAACTGGCTGATCTCCGCGCTGTCCCGCCAGGATCGTTCGCGCATGCCCCCCCAAACGGGGCTCTGCCTCAAACAGCACCACCCGGTGCCTGTCCGCCAGACGCTCTGCCGCCCCCATTCCCGATATGCCTGCGCCGATCACGGCAATTGTCTTGCGCGCGGTTGCGCTGGTCTCGAAGGGCATTGGGCGTGTCACCTGTCATTTTCTTATTACAATCCTGTTTACGGACCGGCACCGCAAACGGATTAGATTGTTTTTGTCTGCCCTTCGCGTTTTTTTCGCGCGCCCGGTGATCCACCATGACCTGCGTCGCGTAACTCGTCTATGTTGAATGATGCAACCCTCCTCTGTGACCCAGCCCCCTCGCCGGTGCCTGTCGCCCGTGCTATGAGGCGCGTGACAACGGGCAAACGGGCGGGACCGGCACAGGTGACTACGGCACGAGAGACTGAGAATACCGATTGGGTGGCCTGTATCGCGGCCATTCGCGATCACGGGGACGAGGCGGCCTTTGCCCGGCTTTTTGCCCATTTCGCCCCAAGGGTGAAGGCGTTTCTGATGCGCTCCGGCGCAGATGCGACGCTGGCCGAGGAATGCACCCAAGAGGTCATGTCGACCCTTTGGCAAAAGGCGCATCTCTTTGATCCGACCCGCGCCTCTGCCGCAACTTGGATTTTCACCATCGCGCGGAACCGCAAAATTGATGCGCTGCGCAAGCAAAGACGACCCGAACCCGAGGATTTGCCTTGGGGCCAAGACCCAGAACCCGATCAGGCCGACGTGCTCGCCCTGCAACAGGAAAGCGACCAACTGGGGCGCGCGATTGCTGCCCTGCCCGCGAAACAAAGGGAATTGATCGAAAAGGCTTATTTCGGCGATCTCAGCCATTCCGAGATTGCCGCCGATACCGGCCTGCCGCTTGGAACGATCAAATCTCGCATCAGACTGGCGCTCGACCGACTGCGCCACGCAATGAAGTAAAGTGTATGCCATGACCAGAAATCAGATCACCCACCACCTGACCGACGCCCTCCTGATGGCCTATTCGGCAGGCAGCCTGCCCGAGGCGTTCAATCTCACGGTGGCCACCCATCTGTCGATGTGCGACGAGTGTCGTGCGCGCGCGGCGGCCTTTGATGCCGTGGGCGGCGCGATGATTGAAGAGACGCAAACAGCCGAGATGGCACAGGATAGTCTTGCCGCGACAATGGCACTCATCCGCGCCGGCAAACCGCAGCGCGAGGCACCGGCCCAGCGCACAGGGATTTTTCCCGCGCCGCTGCGCGATTACGTCGGCGGCGATCTGGCTGCGGTCCGCTGGCGGCCTGTCGGCATGGGTGTGAAACAGGCGATCCTGCCCACCTCTCGCGCGGCAACCGCCCGATTGCTCTATATCCCCGCAGGTGCGGCCGTGCCCGACCACGGGCATCGCGGCACCGAACTGACACTTGTGCTGCAAGGGGCGTTCTGCGATCAGGTCGCGCGCTTCGGCCCCGGTGACATCGAGGTCGCCAATGAGGATCTCGATCACACCCCCGTCGCCGAAATCGGCGCTGACTGCATCTGCTTGGCCGCCACCGACGCGCCCCTGCGCTTCCGCGCCCTGATGCCGCGCATCGCACAACCCTTCCTGCGGATTTGACCCTGCGCCTGTCGCCCCTCCCCGTTCCAATCGGGCGCGGGGCCACAGGTGACAGGTCAGACCATCTCGCCCACACCGACGGGCGCGCGTCTCAGCCGATCTCAACCACCCGCGTCTCAACGCGCGATGACTTTTCAAGTGTGCGATGCACCGGGCATTTATCCGCGATCTCGCGCAGCTTCTCGCGTTGCGCCGCGCTCAGATCCCCTTCCAGCCGGATCACCCGCGTAAAGACATCCACCTTGGCCTCGCCCCGCGCATCCGCATCCTGCGCATGCACCTTGTCATGGCAAACATCGACACTCACATGATCCAGCAGCCAGCCCTTGCGCCGCGCATACATCCGGATCGTCATCGAGGTACAAGACCCAAGCCCCGCCGCCAGAAACCCGTAAGGCGACATGCCCCGATCCGTGCCGCCATAGGCCACCGGCTCATCGGCCAGCACATGATGCGCGGGGCCTGCGTTGACATCCTGCAAGAACCCGTCTGCATCTGCCTCACTCACCCGCACCACGCCTTCGGGGGCTCCGGGCGGCGGCGCGGGCACGCGCATGTCCAGATAGCGCGGCACCCAGGCAGCAATCACATCCGCCGCATATTCGGCATCCCCCGCACGGGAAATCAGATGATCCGCCCCATCCAGCGTGACAAAACTCTTGGGATGCTTCGCCGCCCGGAAAATCTCTGAGGCATTCTCGATCCCCACGACCGCATCCCGTGGCGCGTGCAACACCAACAGTGCCTTGCGTAGTCCCGTGATCTTTGGGCCAAGCACCTCTGCCCGCACATCCTCGACAAAGCCGCGCCCAATGCGAATACCGCGCCCGCCCAGCCGCACCTCAGCCACACCCTCAGCCTCGATCCGCTCCAAGGCATCCCCGAAATTCTGCGTCACATGGCCCGGATCATAGGGCGCGCCAATCGTCACAACCGCCCGCGCGCTCTTGATCCGCCCCGCAGCGGCCAGAACCGCCGCACCGCCCAGACTGTGCCCGATCAGCACATTCACCGCCATGCCGCGCTCTGCCAAGGCCTCTGCCGCCCGCTCCAGATCCACAACATTCGACGTAAAAGACGTGTTCTCGAACTCGCCCCCCGAATGCCCCAGACCCGTGAAATCAAACCGCAACACCGCGATTCCCGACCCCGCCAGCCGTGCCGCAATCCGCCGCGCGGCCGGGATATCCTTGGAACAGGTGAAACAATGCGCAAAAAGCGCCGTCGCCAGATGTGGCCCTTCCGGCAGGTCAAGCCGCGCCACAAGATCATGGCCTGCATGGCCGGGAAACGTCAGGCGTTCGGTGGGCATGTCACATCCTCTGCGTGCTACCTCGCCAGACTATGTACCCGAACTACGGATCGCCACCCCGCCACGCCCAATTTCACGCGAAGGTGAGACATTGTGGTATTTGCCTAAAACCCGGCCTATTCTGCCGCCCGCCCCCAACCCTTCCTTAACCGGCGCGCGCGATCCTCCGATGCACAGAGGAGGGTGGGACCATGCGTAGGCAGATCGAATCGGCGGGCGATGTGCGGCGCTTCGCAGCGCTGATCTGCCTTGGCGTGCTGATTGTCGACACTCTGCTGCGGGATCTTGCCCTGCTTCCCGGCGCGCTCACGGCCGTGATGATCGCGGCCCCCCTCGCCTATGCCATGGGCCAGCGTCTCCGGGCAAATCAGCGGCACGCGCAGGCTCTCGAACATGCGCTGCACCACGATTCTCTCACCGGCGTACGAAGCCGCGCCAGCCTGCGTGCCGGCGTGCCGGGCGACACCGCGCGCCCCTGCGCCGTGATCGTGGCCGATATCGACCATTTCAAACGCTTCAATGATTGCCATGGTCATGCGGCGGGCGATCTCGCCCTGCGCCACTTTGCGCAGCTTCTGCGGGAAAATTGCCGCGCGGGCGATCTAGTGGCACGCTTGGGCGGCGAAGAATTCGTGATCCTGATGCCGATGACCAGCCCGGCCAATGCCCTGCGCGCCGCCAATCGCATGGTCCGCCGCATTCGGCAGGGCCCGGTCTTTCTCGACACCGGCCCGCAGACCCTGACCGCCAGCTTCGGCGTCGCGGCGCTCCTACCGGGCGACACGCTCGACGCGGGCCTGCAACGGGCCGACCGCGCCCTCTACCGCGCCAAAGGCGCCGGGCGCGATCGCGCCTGCCTCCACGACCCGACACTTGACGCAGGCCCCGGACAGACCAAGGCCAAACAAGAAACATCACAATCCGTGATTTAATATCACTCATAAATTCGTTTTAAGAATTCATGCGACGCAATTACCTTCGGGCCATCCAACCAAAAGGATCGGACCATGCCCCAAGATCTCTGCCACAGCGCCAAAGCTCCAGCCCGCTCCCCGCAAGCCCCCGCGCTTGCCCCCATCGTGACCCTGCTGCTTGCCGCCTTGGTCGTCGCCGCTCTGGCCCCCGCGCCACCAGCCGAAAACACCACGGCCCAGCCCCCCATACCCGAGGACTGGCACGGCAATGTCATGCGCTCGCATTGGACAGGCGCGGGACAGCCGCGTTAAGCGGCCCCCATCAATGCCGCATCGAACGGATAGCGCGTCAGGTTCTCATAACCAGTCTCGGTGATGAGAACCTGATCCTCCAGCTTGATCGAGAAATCATTGCCCGCCTCGCTCACCAACGCCTCGACACAAAGCACCATACCCGGCTCCAGCGCGTAATCGAACGCACCCGCCACGGCCTTATCGGCATAGGCAACCAGCGGCCACTCATCGCACAGACCCACGCCATGCATCATGCAGCCGTATTTCTGCGCCTGATACTTCTCCTCCAGCCGGTGACAGCCCGCGATCAACTCTGGGATCGTCACACCGGGGCGCAGCAGCGCCATATTCGCCTGAATATGCTCATGCGCGTGCTGCATGGCCGCCACCATATCGGGGCGCGGGCGCGCATCGCCGATCCACCAGGTCCGGCTGATATCGACACAAATACCGTAACTGCCAATCAGATCAGTATCAAAAGCCACGATCTCGTTATTCTGCACAATGCGCGGCCCACATTCCTGAAACCACGGATTCGTGCGCGGCCCACTCGCCAACAGGCGCGTCTCGATCCACTCACCGCCGCGCCGGATATTCTCGGCATGCAGCACCGCCCAGATGTCATCCTCGCTGACCCCGCCCCCCGGCACCGCACGGCGGGCAAACCGCTCCATCTCCGCTACCGCCGCCTCGCAGGCATGGCTCGCACAGCGCATGGCCTTGATCTCGTCGGGTCCTTTGATGGCACGGGTCTTTTCCGTAACCTCCTCCCCCTCCATGATCGTCAGTCCCTGCGCCTCCAAGGCGCGCAGCCCGTGCAGCATCACCTTATCCACCGCCAGCCGCCGGTTGCCGGGGCAATGTTCCGCCAACAGCGCCGCCACATCGCGGGCAAAGACATCAGCGGCCACATCCACCTTGTCGCCCCGGTCGAAATAGAACAGATCCGCCCCCGACCGCGCCTCGCGCACCAGCGGATTGAACCGCGACAAGAACGGCGAATTCTTATAATCCCAGATCACCATATAGCCATCGGCACAGAGCAGCACGGCACGAAACGGGTTATGCGTGTTCCACAGCTGCATATTGGTGCTGTCGGTCGCATAGCGGATATTGAGCGGATCGAACATCAAAAGGCCCGCATAATCCCGCGCTCCAATCGCCGCCGTCAGACGCTCCCATCGAAACTGCCGCATTGCCGGCAGGTCCGGCAGCTCCAGCCCCGCCGCCGCCCATTCGCCGTAAGCCAGCTGTGTGGGGCCAATCTCCACCCGGTCGGCGTCATTGGGCGTGCCATCGCCCAGCGTCAGGCCACGGCTTGGATCGATCTTGCGGGTATCGCGGTAATGTCTGTTCATCGGCAGGTCCTCCGATCCTCAGACTGTGACCGGTCCCCCGCCTTGGCGCGCTCAGCGGCGACATCGCCGATGGTCGCATTTGGTGCGGGAACCGGGCGGTCGGTGGGTTATCGGCATGGCGTGCTCCTCTGCGGCCTCATGCACCCACCCTGCCGGGCAAAGCTTAACATAAGGTTCACGCGCCGGAAAAAACCGGCGCGCCGCCCGCGAGCTTACAAAATCGCCGTGCAAACCTTAGGTTTTGTAAGGTCAGCCGCCCCGCACCGTGTCGATCATCAGCTGCACATTGTCGGGGTTCGCATCGGGCGTGATGCCATGACCAAGATTGAAAATATGCGGCCCCTTGGCAAAAGCATCGACAATGGCACGGGTCTCACGCACCAGCGCCTCACCCCCCGTAACCATATGGGAAGACTTGAGATTCCCCTGAACGCAGCCGTCTTTTTGCACATTCTCCGCCGCCCATTGGGCGCTCACCGAATCATCCACCGCAACACAATCGGCCCCGGTTTTCGCGTGGAATCCCCGATAGTTATCGCCCGCTTCCCGTGGGAAGGCGATGATCGGAATCCCCGGATGCCGCGCTTTCAACTCGGAAATGATCCGTTTGGCCGGTGCGACCGCATAATTTTCGAAATCGTCACCTTTCAGCGACCCGGCCCAACTGTCAAAGAGCTTGATCACCTCCGCCCCAGCCTCGATCTGGGCCGAGAGATATTCAATCGTGCCTTCGGTCAACCGCTCGATGATCCCCTCAAAAACCTCTTTGTTTTCAGCCTTCAGCGCATGGGCAGGCCCCTGATCCGGGGTGCCGCGCCCGGCGATCATATAGGTCGCCACCGTCCAGGGCGCGCCCGCGAATCCGATCAGCGTCGTTTCCTTCGGCAAGGCCCCGGCAAGGTTGCGCACAGTCTGATACACAGGATTTAATGTTTCGTGAATGTCCGCCACGGGCTTCAGTTTTTCCAATCCCGTCCGATCCGTGATCGTCGAGAGCCGGGGCCCTTCCCCCGTCACAAACCACAAATCCGCCCCAAGCGCCTGTGGCAAAAGCAGAATATCGGCAAACAGAATCGCTGCATCAAACCCGTATCTGCGGATCGGCTGCAAGGTAACTTCGGTCGCCAAGTCACTGTTATAGCACAAGGAAAGGAAATCGCCCGCCTCTTCCCGTGTCGCCCGATACTCTGGCAAATAGCGTCCCGCCTGCCGCATCATCCAAATCGGTGGTGTGGGCAGGGTTTCCCCTGCGAGGGCTCTCAGAATGGTCTTTTGCGCGGGCATCTTATCCTCCGTTTTGCCTGTGGTCGCCTTGACACTTCCAGATGTCAAGCGTCAGGCGCTTGCCACGTCGCTTTGTCACGTCTAAACCTGCGCCATGACACGTGATTTGCCCACCCCGTCCCACCCGCTCAAGATCGGCACCCGCGGATCGCCCTTGGCGCTTGCGCAGGCCTTCGAGACGCGCGCGCGTCTTGGCGCAGCCTTTGACCTGCCGGAAGAAGCCTTTGAAATCGTTGTTATAAAAACAACGGGCGATCAGATCATCGACCGCCCCTTGAAGGAGATCGGCGGCAAAGGGCTGTTCACCCGAGAGATTGAACAGGCGATGCTGACCGGCGAAATCGACATCGCCGTGCACTCGATGAAGGACATGCCCGTCCTGCAACCCGAAGGCCTCTTGCTCGACACCTACCTGCCCCGAGAGGACGTGCGCGATGCATTTGTGTCGCCCACCGTGGCCTCTTTGGCCGATTTGCCTGCAGGCTCCCTCGTCGGCACCTCGTCCTTGCGGCGCAAAGCCCAAGTTTTGGTCGCCTACCCGCATCTCGAGGTCGTCGAATTTCGCGGTAACGTGCAGACAAGATTGAAGAAATTAGAGGATGGTGTGGCTGCCTGCACGTTCCTTGCCATGGCGGGGCTCAACCGTCTTGGCCGCTCCGAGGTCGCCACCTGCGCCATCGACGCCGACGTGATGTTGCCCGCTGTGGCCCAGGGTGCCATCGGCATCGAACGCCGCGCCGATGATACCCGCGCCGCCGAAATGCTGGCCGCCATTCACCACAAGGAAACCGGCCAACGCCTTGTTTCAGAACGGGCTTTTCTCGCTGCCCTTGATGGTTCTTGCGAGACGCCGATTGCCGGTCTGGCAGAACTCAACGGCACCACCCTGCGCCTGCGCGGCGAAATCCTGCGCCCCGATGGCAGCGAGAGCCTGACAGACGATCAATCCGCCCCGATCGAGGATGGGGCCGAACTTGGCCGCGCCATGGCCGCCAAACTGCTTGCACAGGCGGGTCCGGGGTTTTTTGATTGGCGCAGCTAACCTATTGATCTGGAATTAGCTTTCCGGGATTCATGATCCCGTTCGGATCCACCGCCGCCTTGATTGCGCGCATCATTGCAAGGGCGGCGGGGTCTTTGTGCTCCGCCATTGCGGGCAGTTTCGACAAGCCAATGCCATGTTCCGCCGAGAAACTGCCGCCAAGGGCGATCACTTCGCGCTCCACCGCCTCTTGCACCGCCCGGCAGAGCACAGGATCATCCCGCGAGGGCCAGCCGACATAGTGCAGATTGCCATCCCCCAGATGCGCCACGCCAGTGTTTTCTATATTGGGATCAAGGGCTTTGCTCACACTCTCAATGCGCGCGATCAGCTCTTCCATCCGGTCTGTTGCAACAGCGATGTCATTCTCGACCACCGGTTTGCGCACCCGCAAGATCTGCGCCGAGGCCTCGCGCCGGGCCCAGATTTCGGCGCGCTGCGCCTCGCTCTGCGCCACGACCGCGTCGAGAATCAGCCCTTCGTCGTAAAACCCCGCCAGAACCGCCTCGAGATGCGCACAAATTGGCACAGCCCCTGCGGCATCCGGTGTCACATCCCGCGGTGCCCGCGCACCTAACTCGACCAAGACATTGACATCATGGGCTTTTTCAAACGGCGGTCGCATCTGTGGAAACCGCTGCAACAGCGCCGCCAAAAACGACCGCGGCATATACTCAAACGCCTCCACCGCACCGCCTGTCTCATCTTGCAACCGATTAAGCAGCCGCAACGCCACCCCAACCGATGGCACCGCCACCATTGCCGTCGCATAGGCCTTTGGGCGCGGAAAAAGTTTCAGCACTGCCGCCGTGATAATTCCAAGCGTGCCTTCGGCCCCGATCATCAGATGACGCAGGTCATAGCCCGAATTGTTCTTGTGGAGCGCACTCATCAAATTCATCACATCGCCAGTGGGCGTAACCACTTCCAGTCCCAAACACAAATCGCGTGTAGTGCCATAGCGCAGCACATTCGAGCCGCCCGCATTGGTCGAGAGCACGCCACCCACCATCGCCGATCCGCGCGCCCCGAAACTCAGCGGAAAAATCAGATCTTGCTCTGCCGCCGCCGCGTGCAACGTCGCAAGGATCACCCCGGCCTCCACCACCGCCACGCGCGCCTCTGCACGGATCTCGCGGATGGCCGACATCCGGTCCAACGACAGCATCAGCGCGCTGTCTGCCACCGTTCCTTTGACAAGGTTGGTATTGCCAGACACCGGTACAATCGGCACGCACCGCGCATTGGCCAGCCGTACCACTGCCGCAACCTCGCCCGTCGTGGCAGGCCGCACCACCGCCAGAGGGCTCCACTGGGTCAGCCCCGGCCAATCCTGCGACCACCGCGCGGCCTCTGCGCCGGTTGCCACATACGCCGGGCCAACGATCGCGGTGATCTCGTTCAGAATTGCGGGGTTACTACCTATCATGGCAAGGATCATGAAACAAAGACCGCCCCTCTACAAGTGCGCCAATCCTGGCATTTTCGCCCTTGACGCTTGGCGCGGGCTGTCTTACCTAGCCGCACGGTTTGGCGGAGTAGCTCAGTTGGTTAGAGCAGCGGAATCATAATCCGCGTGTCGGGGGTTCGAGTCCCTCCTCCGCTACCATTATCCCCCACAAGCGCTATGCACGATCGCAAAAACGCCGCGCGATTTGGTCTTGGCATCGAACCGCAAGCTGCTAGCCTGCGCCATGTTCAAACGAAAGGCGCAGGCATGCCCCCACCCCTCAACACCATTCCCGCCCGCCGCGGCAAGGCCACGCGCCTGAACGCCGGAGAGGCCATTCGCATCATCAACACCCATGGCGCGCAAGTGGTGGATACCTGGGCCTTCAGCGCCGATGACATGGGCGAATTCATGTCGATGGAGCATATTCGCCCCACCCTTGGCCGCATCTTTCCGACAGCGGGCGATGCGCTTGTGACCAACCGTCGCCGTCCGATCCTGATGTTCGAAGAAGACAGTTCTCCGGGCCGCCACGATACATTGATTGCCGCCTGCGATGATTACCGCTACGGCCTATTGGGCTGCACCGACTATCACGACAATTGCACCGACAACCTGCACGCCGCCCTGCGCCAACTGGGCCTCAGCAGCCCCGAAACCCCCAGTCCTCTGAATCTCTGGATGAACATCCCCGTCGATGCAGAGGGGCACACCTCTTGGGGCACACCGCTCAGCAAGCCGGGCGATCACGTGGTGCTGCGCGCGGTGATGGATTGCGTCGTGGCCATGTCAGCCTGCCCGCAGGACATCCTGCCGATCAACGGGGCCGCCTGCGTGCCGACCGAGGCGCATTTCGAGATCGTAGGACGATAACGGAATAGGGGCTTCGAGCTAAGCAGTTACGCCTGCCTCGGCCCCCGATGCCTTACCGCAGCAACACAACCGGCACCTTGCACGACCGAACCATCTCGGTCGTGGTCGAGCCGATGATCAGGCTGCGGATGCGGCTGTGCCCATAGGCACCCATCACCACCATATCGAAACCGGCCTCGTCCACCAGCTTGCCAAGCGCGCTCTCCGGCTGACCGGTCACAACATCGGTCTCCGCCTGAATGCCCGCCGCCGCCAACAGCGCGCGGGCATCCTCCAGCCCCTTCTTGACCTCAAGCGTGGCCGTGCCCACCGTCACCACATGCACCCTAAGCCCGACAAAAAGCGGGCTGCGCGCGATGTGATCCACCGCTTTCATCGCAGAGGTGCCACCATCATAGGCCAGCAACACCTTCTCGATGGGTCGAAACGCACGCGCCGCGACAAACACCGGCTTGTGACAGGCGCGCACGATCCGCTCTAGGTTCGATCCCAGATGCCCCTTGGCGAAATCCGCCGCCTCGCCCCGCTTGCCGATCAGGATGACGCGCGCCTCATGTTCGACCTCGGCGACAGTCTCGACAATATCGCCATGACGCAGCCGCGTGGTGATCTCCGTCACGCCCGCCGCCTCCAGCAGGGCGCGCGCATCCTCCAGAATGGCCCGCCCCCGGTGGGCCACCAACTTGGCCCGCTGCGAATCCAGCGCCGCCAACTCCTCTAACAAGGTCGTGCGCGCACCCAGACGGATAGACCCCGAGAGGTCAGAGGTCTCGGCCCCTTCGCGTCGCCCAAGCACATGCAACACCTCCACCGGCGCCCCCGTGCGCTGTGCAATCCAGGCCGCATGGTCACAGACCGAGGCTGAATACATCGAGCCATCCACCAAGGCGATGATCTTGTCTGCCATGTCTCTATCCTTCCTCAATGTGCCATCAGCTTGTCGATGGCCCCCGGCTTGTCATGCTCGGCCAGCCGGTCCACGAGGGTCTCAGAGGCCGTATTCATACCCCGGATTTCCACCTCGGCCCCATCCCGGCGGAATTTCAGCACCGCCATATCAAGCGCCTGAACCGACGAAATATCCCAAATATGCGCCGCGCTTACATCAATCACGACCCTCTCCAACGCCTCACGGAAATCAAAGGCATTCATAAAATCTTCGACCGAGCCATAGAAAAGCTGCCCCTCAACCCGGTAAATGCGCTCGCGCCCATCCTTGGAAATCTCAGAGGTCACACGGAACAGTTGCGCAATCTTGGCCGCAAAGAAGATGCCCGACAAGAGCACCCCTACCAGCACGCCAATCGCGAGGTTATGGGTATAGACCACCGTCACAACGGTGGCGATCATCACCACCGAGGACGAGCGCGGATGCTCGCGCAAGTTCTTGATCGACGACCACGAAAACGTGCCCACCGATACCATGATCATGATTGCGACCAAGGCCGGCATCGGAATGAGACTGACAAGATCACCCAAGCCCACCACAAGGATCAGCAAAAACAGCCCCGCGACAAAGCTCGACAGCCGCCCACGCCCACCAGATTTGACGTTGATGATCGATTGGCCAATCATCGCGCATCCCGCCATCCCGCCGATAAAGCCAGTGGCGGTATTGGCAATGCCCTGCCCCACCATCTCTTGGCTGCGGTTGGATTTCGTATCGGTCAGATCATCGACGATGTTTTGTGTCATCAGGCTTTCCAGCAGGCCCACAACCGCCACCGCCACCGAATAAGGCAGGATGATCATCAGGGTCTCAAGGCTGAGCGGGATGTCCGGGATCAAGAACACCGGCAGCGTATCGGGCAGCGCGCCCATATCCCCCACCGTGCGCACATCAAGGCCAAGGGTCAGGGTCAGCGCCGTCAACACGATGATCGTCACCAGCGGCGACGGCACCGCCTTGGTTACAAGCGGGAAAAGATAGATAATCCCCAGCCCCGCCGCCACCAGAACATAGGTGATCCACGTCACCGACCTTGGGTCAAGTTCCGGCAATTGCGCCATAAAGATCAGAATGGCCAGCGCATTGACGAAGCCGGTCATCACCGATTTCGACACATAGCGCATCACGAACCCCAGCCGCAGCACCCCCATTCCGATCTGGATAAGCCCCGCCAGAACCGTTGCCGCCAGCAGATATTCCAGCCCGTGATCGCGCACCAACGTCACCATCAGCACCGCCGTCGCCGCCGTGGCCGCCGAAATCATGCCGGGCCGCCCACCCGTGATCGCCGTGATCACCGCAATCGAGAAACTCGCATAAAGCCCCACTTTGGGGTCCACGCCTGCGATGATCGAAAAGGCAATCGCTTCGGGGATCAGCGCCAGCGCCACCACCAGACCAGACAGCAAATCGCCCCGGATATTGCCAAACCATTGTGCCCGATAGGCATCTATTGAAATCATGTAAATCCGTCCCTGATCCGGCCAGCCATAACCGGCCCGATGACGCGCTTGAGAGCTTTAGATGATCCGGCGGATAGGCGGCCGGAAGAGCCATCCGGGGATTGCACCCGAAATCCATGCGATTAGGTCGCGGATTTATCCGACGCAGGCTCGAATGCCAAGCCATTTCCGCCGCAATGCAGCACGTCGCACCGGCGCGTGCCGCAGCCCTATGCGTCGATCAGCGCGGGAATGGTGAACGCATCTGTCTTGACCCCGCGCGCCTTGGCGCTTTGACGCACCGCCTCTTGCAACCCCGCGCTGCGTTTCAGCAACCGCCGAAACCGCACCTCATCCAGCACCAACAGGGTTGAGGACGAAATCGCCGTTACAGCGGTGCGGCGCGGTTTCTGCATCAGGATGGCCATCTGTCCAAACATCTCGCCCCGGCCCAACCGCCATGTTTGCCCCGCAACCGCCAGTTCCACCGCACCCGAAGCGATAAAGAACACGCGCCGTGCAGGCGAATCTTTGCGCAGGATCACATCGCCCTCGTTGACATACCGCGTCCGCAACGCGCGCGTCAGCTGCCGCAAACTGCGTTCATCAAGATCGGCAAACAGCGGAAATTGCCGGACCAACTCGGCCTTTTGCACCGCCACATCAAGCTTGGGACGCTGCTCCTCACGCAACCGGCGCATGGCGATGTCCTGCATCAGCGACACATGCAATTCCGCCCCGATCAGCCCATCCTCGCGCAACATCCCGTATTCGCGCTCTTCCAGCCGCAGCGCGGTGCGCCGGATGAACCGCCGCTCCAATTCCTCGGCATAGCCGGGATATTGCAGCCGCAATCCCTCAAGCGCGGTTTCCACCGCCTCCTGCCGCCGTGTCAGCAACTCGTGCAACAGGTCTGCCACCCGCTTGCCATGAATGCGCCGAATGCGCCCATCAATAAACCCGTTCAGGTCGCGCAGGATCAGACGCTGCGACAACAGCACCTCGAACCGGTCCGCCGTCATCAAGGCAAGGGGCCGCGAAATCCGCAGCCGGTTATTCAGCAGCACCGCAAAGCGAAACGCGCGCCCATACCGCAAACTGCGCCGCGCCGCGCGCTGATAGCCGGTCCGCCCACCCGAGCGCGCAGCCTCGATCAGCCGGTCGGCTTCGGTCAGGATCTGCTCCGACAGCCGCGCCGAAATCGCCTGTTCGCGAAACCGCGCCAGAATGGTATCCCGCTCCGCCCCCGCCAAGGCGATCAGCCCCAGCGTGATGCGGTCGCGGTCCTGTATCTCGGCCCCCTCCTCTGCGGTCTCCACCGCCCGGTCCAGCCGTTCGGCAAAGCGCTTGGCCTCCGAACGCACGGTTTCGCGCGTCAGCTCATAATTCTCGGCGGTGCGCGCCACATCCGCGCGCACGGTCTGAAGCGCCACGGCAATGACCTGATTGCTCAGCGCCTGATCCAGCGGCGTAAGCCGGTCCAGCCCCAGCCGCCCGATCACCCATCTCAAGGTCGTGCCCTGCACCAACAGCGTGAAAAGGGTAAAGCCGGTGGCCAAAATACCCACCAACCGTTTGACCTCGACCGGCACCCGAAAACTCTCGGTCACCGCCAGTGCCAGCGCCAGCGTCACCGCCCCGCGCAATCCCCCCCAGAGAATCGCGACGCGATAGGGCCGTTCCACCACCGGCGACAGTTTGAGCAGGCTCAACACTGGCATAAGGCCAAAGAGGATCACCGCCCGCGCCGCCACCGCCGCGGCAATGACCACGATGATCAAAACAAAATCCCCCGCCCGCACCTCTTCCAGAAGACGCGGTATCAAGAGCGCCGCGAGAATAAAGATAAGCGCCCCCGCCCAATGCGCCAGCAAATCCCAGACCTCGCGCAGGTTGGTCCAGATAAGCGGCGGCAATCGCGCCGGACCCGTAAGATTAAGCGTGAGACCCGCCGCCACAACGGCGATCACACCTGACGCCCCTATGCTCTGTTCCGCGCCGATATAGGCCAGATACGGCAACGCCACCGAGACCGAGATCACCGCAAGCTCATAGCGCGCCATCAGCGCCATAAGCCAGACAGCAATGCGCGCCGTGAGCCAGCCCACCACAGCACCCCCCGCAATCAGCACCGGAAACTGCGCCAAGGCGTCTTGAAAGCTTGGGTCGGGCACCCCCAACATCACAAACGCCATGAAAAGACCGAAAAGCGCAATGGCCGCCGCGTCATTCAAGAGGCTTTCGCCCTCGATGATCCGTGACAATCGGCGCGGCGCGGAAATCGAGCGGAAAATGCCCACCACCGCCGACGGGTCGGTCGTGCTGACAATCGCGCCAATCAGCAGGCACGCCACCAGCGGCAGCGCACTCGCATAGGCCAACGCATAGCCCACCGCCAGCGTCGCCACCACCACCGCCACCACCGCCAGCACCAGAATGGGCACCCAATCATCCATCATCCGTCGCGGGTTGACCCCGAGCGTGACTTGAAAAAGCAGCGTGGGTAGAAACACGTAAAGAAACACATTCGACCGGATCGGCAGGCCCAGAATGGCCTCTGCCACCGGGTTGAGCGCATCGGTCAACTCGGTGCGCAGGAAAAAGATCGCCCCGACCCCGATCAGCATCCCCAGACAGGCGAGGATCACGCTATAGGGCAGCCGCAGGCGCGCGGCCAAAGGGTCAGCCGCAGCAATTACCAGAAAGAGCGACGCAATGATCGTCGTGACAAGAACAATATCCATATCCCTGAAATAGCTGGAATTTCAGGAATTGGGAATCGAAGCTTGTCGGGGCTAGGGCAGGTTTTTGCCGGATCGCGCCGCCCCTGTGCCGATCACGCCACCATGCCACCCGTGAAAAGCATAACCATATAGGCCGCATAAAGCCCCAGCATCACCAAACCCCAACCCCGGCCAATCCTGCGCGTGGCAAAAAGCAGCGCAAGCAGCAAGAGCGCCACGCCAAGCATTACCGGCGTGTCGACATCACGAAACCGCGCACTGACCTCAATAGGCTGGATCACCACGGTCACGCCGAGAATGGCCAGAATGTTAAAGATGTTCGAGCCGATCACATTGCCCAGCACCACATCGGATTGCCGCCGGATTGCGGCGACAATGGCAGTGGCCAGTTCCGGCAAAGACGTGCCAATCGCCACCAGCGACAGGCCGATCACCGCATCCGGCACGCCATAGACCCGCGCGATGTTCACGGCCCCCTCAACCAGCAGGTCCGCACCGAACACCAGCGCCACGATACCGCCCAATGCCAAAAGCGGCGGCACCCAGCGACGCGTGGTACCTCCCCCAGCGAACGCCTCCGCCTCATGCTGAAAGGTCTGCGCGCTGCGGTCGCGCCGCTCCAACCAATAGCTGGCGACCAGATAGCCCACCAAAACCAGCAGCATGGCAATGCCTTCCATCCGGCTGATCACCGCACCCTGCACCAGCGCAAAGGCGACAAGGCTGACCAATGTCGCCACCAACGCCTCGCGCACCGCTGTCCGCGCCCAGCCCATGACCGGCGCGATCACCGCCGCCAAACCAAAGATGAGCAGAATATTGGCGATGTTCGATCCCACCACATTGCCCAAGGCAATTTCCGACGCCCCATCCAGAGCAGCTTTGACCGATACCAGCAATTCGGGCGTCGAGGTGCCAAAGCCCACGATCACCAATCCGATCAACAGCTTGGAAACGCCCATCCGCTCAGCGATTGCCACCGCGCCCCGTACCAGAGCCTCACCGCCCACAAACAAAAGAACGAGGCCCGCGGCCACGAGAACGAGATCGTGCAACATCTGGAATCCTGACTTGCCTTGTTCATCCCGGCGCCTGCCCGGACACAACGTGGGGGCACCTAAGGGTCCACAGACCAAAAGAGAAGGGGTGGCGCAAAATTTCGATGTTTATTCGTCATCATTCGCGACTAGACAGAGAGCAGCGATTGAATTCGGCCGCGCGGCATCCGATATGTCGCCCGGAACTGTGAGAGGCGCAGAATGACAGGCAAAAAAGCCAAGCGGAAACGACCCTCGCTGTCGCTTCCGATCCTGCGAACCTCGCGCGCCCAGCATCGCGCCGGAACCCTGACCTTGGGCACGCTCCTTACCGCCTTGGGCGAAACCTCTTTTGGTTGGGCTATTGTAGTGTTTTCGCTGGTGACACTCCTGCCCCTGCCCCCCGGCACAACGCTTTTGACGGCTTTGCCTTTGCTGGTTACATCCGGCCAGATGGCTTTGGGGTATCCGCATGTCCGCCTGCCCGCGCGGCTTGCGGGGTTGCGCATCGACCAAGACCGCTTGCGTCGCGGCGTGCTGCGCCTACGCCCTGTAACGCGGCGGCTAGAGCGTATCCTGAGGCCGCGCTACATCACGCTTTTTGCGCGCCGCAACGAGCGTCCGCTCGGTCTTGTGCTCTTCGTGATCGCCTTCGCGCTCTTCTTGCCAGTGCCGCTCAGCGGCTGGTTCCCGGCGGTCTCGCTCTTCACCGTGGGCGTGGGCATTGTCGAACGTGACGGGCTCGTGACCTTCGTCGGCCTCATACTTGGGGCTCTCTCGGTCCTGCTGACTGTCGCCATCATTCTGTCTCTCGCAGCAGGGGCTGACGCGCTCCTGCACTAAGCGCGCAAACGCCCCCTATCTCAGCAGATCCGCGGCAATTGCTCGCCCACCAGCATGTCAACAATCCGCGCTCCGCCAAAAAGCGTGCGCATCGTGACCTGACCGGCGCGCCCCGACAACACCCGCCCAATCGCCACCGCGCCGGCACCTTCGGGGCGCGCGCGCATCGCAGTCAGCGCCGCCTCAGCTTCCGCCTCAGGCACCACCAAAACCATCCGCCCCTCATTCGCCAGGTAGAGCGGTTCAAGCCCTAGGATCTCGCAAATCCCCCGGACTTCTGGTCGCAACGGCAATACCGCCTCGTCAATCTCAATCGCCAGCCCCGCCGCCGCCGCCATCTCATTGAGCACCGAGGCCACACCGCCCCGCGTCGCATCGCGCGCCGCACGTGTGCCCGGTGCCGCCGCCAGCACCGCCTCCATCAGATGCCCCAATCCCTGACAATCCGAAACCAGATCCGCCGACAGCGCCATATCCCCCCGCGCCGCCAAAATCGCCGCGCCGTGATCGCCCAGCACGCCATTAACCAGCACCACATCGCCCGCCCGGATATGCCCGGCCTGCAAATTCCGCCCCGGCGGGATCACCCCAACACCCGCAGTGGTCACAAAAAGCTTGTCCGCCATGCCGCGCCCTACCACCTTGGTGTCCCCGGTCACAATCCGCACCCCCGCCGCCTCTGCCTCCGCCTGCATCGAACCCACGATCCGCCGCAAGAGCGCCACTTCGGTTCCCTCTTCGATGATGAATGCCGCCGACAGCCAGAGTGGCCGCGCCCCCCCCACCACCAGATCATTGACCGTGCCACAGACCGCAATCGTGCCGATATCGCCCCCCGGAAACTCGACCGGATCAACGACGAAACTGTCGGTGGTGAACGCCAGCCGCGCCCCCGGCTCTTGCAAGGCAGCATCCATCAGCCGCGCCTGATCCTCCATCATCTCGGGCGCAAAAACCGATGTGAACACCTCTTCGATCAGATCCCGCATCGCCGTGCCGCCGCCGCCATGGGCCAGCGTGACCCGCGTATCCCTCAAACTCATGCTGTCATCTTTCCAAAAATACTCAGGAAGAGCGCCAAAGGCGCAGGGGCAGCGCCCCCTATCCCGCCCGCTCCACAGCCCGCGCACCGCCATACTGATAATAGGCGGCACAGGCCCCTTCCGAGCTGACCATCAGCGCGCCAAGCGGCATCTCTGGCGTGCAGCCGCGCCCAAACTGTGGGCACTCCACCGGCTTGATCCGCCCCGTCATCACCGCCCCACAGGCGCAGCCCTCGGGCTCTGGCACAGTGCGGCGCTCGGCCCCATAGCCCACGCCAAATTTCACCTCTGCGTCATAGGCAGCATAGGCCGGGCGGATGCGCAGCCCGCTTGCGTCAATCTCGCCCAAGCCCCGCCACTCGAACGAGGGGCGCGGCTCGTAGACATCGGCAATCGCCGCAAGGCTTACCGGATTGCCATGTTCCGGCACCACGCGGGCATATTGGTTTTCCACCTCCGCCCGCCCGTCGCGGATCTGTTCCAGCACCATCAGCACCGATTGCAGCAGGTCCAGTGGCTCGAACCCCGCCACCACGATGGGCTTGCCATAGTCACGGGCGATGAAATCATAAGGATGGATGCCGATCACCATCGACACATGCCCCGGTCCGACAAACCCATCCAGCCGCATAAACGGGTCATCGAGCAGCGCCTTGATGGGGGGTGGCACGGTGATGTGATTGCAAAACACACTGAAATTCGCCAACCCCTCACGCGCCGCCGCTTGGATCGACAGCGCCGTTGACGGCGTCGTGGTCTCAAACCCCAGACCAAAGAAAACAACCTCGCGCTCGGGGTTGCGCCGCGCAATTTCCAACGCATCCAGCGGCGAATAGACCATGCGGATATCCGCCCCCTCGGCCTTGGCCTGAAGCAGGCTCTTGGCGCTGCCCGGCACGCGCATCGCATCGCCAAAGGTGGTAAAGATCACGCGCGGATCTTCGGCCAGTTCCACACATTCATCCACCCGCGCCATCGGCAGCACACAGACCGGACAGCCGGGGCCATGGATGAAATCCAAACCCTCCGGCACCAGCTTGTCGAGGCCGTAGCGAAAGATCGCATGGGTATGTCCGCCACAAACCTCCATGATGCGCGTGGGGTTTTCCGCGGTCGCACCAATCTCATCCGTCACAGCGGCAATCCGCGCCAAAAGCGCCTGCGCCGCCTTGGGGTCGCGGAATTCATCTGCGTATTTCATACCTGCCCCTCCAGTGCCGCGTCGCCCGCCGCCATGGCCTCCAGCGTTTCCTGCGCTTCGCCCAAGCCTCGCAACGCCTCCAGCGTCTTGGCCGCCTCGTCGGCGTCAATCACCGCCATGGCAAAGCCGACATGGATCAGCGCCCATTGCCCTACAAGATCGTCAAGCGGCCCCTGCGCAATACAGGCCACATTGACCGCGCGCCGCACACCCGAGACCTCGGCCATGGCCATCATGCGGGCGGCATCGGTGACGGCAATGATCTGACCCGGTATTCCCAGACACATGGCTCACTCCTCCTCTGATTGGGGCACTTTGCCCGGTTCCTCGATGCCATAACGCTCGATCTTGGCGCGCAGGCCCACCCGGCTCAGATCCAGTTCCTGCGCCGCGCGGCTCTTGTTCCATTTCAGCCGCGTCAAGGTCTCGCGCAGAATGCGCGCCTCGACCTCGTCCACCCGGTCTTTCAGCGTGCCGCGCCCTGTCAACACCGCCCCCAAGGCCAGATCAGGCTGCGTGCCGGGCGCCGCCTGCAGGATATGCCGCGAGATCAGTTCTGGCCCCAGCACGCTATCTTGCGAAAAGATCAACATGCGCGTGACCTCGTTTTCCAACTCGCGCAGGTTTCCGGGCCAGTCATAGCCCGCCAGAAACCGGGTCGCATCCTCTGACAGACCATGCACCGGCTTGCCATGCGCCGCCGCCGCGTCAAACAACAGCGTTTGCGCCAAAAGCCCGATATCGCCGCGCCGCTCGCGCAGCGGCGGCATCTCCAGCACCGCCCGCGCCAGGGCATAATACAGATCCGCGCGAAATCGCCCCTCAGCCACCGCGATACGCAAATCGCAGTCTGCGCCCCCCAGCAGGCGCAGATCAACGCGGCTCACCTCATGGCTGCCCGCCGGGCGAAACGCCCCGTCCCGCGCCACCCGCAACAGCGCCAGTTGCATCCTCGGGCTCAGCCCCGCCAGACCATTAAGGAACAGCGTGCCCCGATCCGCCTTTTGCACCAGCCCCACCTTGCCGGTCTGAAGCCCCGCAATCGCACCCCGCCGTGCGCCGAACAGCTCCAACTCCAGAATATCGTCCTCAACCCCGGTGCAGTCGATTTCCTGAAACGGTCGGTCCGCGCGCAACGACCCATAGTGCATCGCCCGCGCCAGCGCCGCCTTGCCGGTGCCCGCCTCGCCGGTGATCAACACCGGCACATCGAAACTCGCGTATTGCCGGGCCTGCGCGATCACGGCGTTGAGCGGCGAATTGGGTGCGCGCAGCACCTTTTCAAATCCCAGCCCTTCACGCAGCGCCCGACGCTGCTGTCCAAGCTTGCTTTCGACAGTGCGCGCTAGATACCGCATTTCCAGCGACATCCGCTCATGCTCGCGGCTCAGACGAAAAAGGTCGGCGGCATTCTTGGCGGTCATCAACAGGTGATCGGGATGCCAAGGCTTGGTGACAAACTGATAAATCCCCGCCTCATTGATCGCCGCGATCATGTCATTCGTTTCGGTGAACCCGGTGATGATGATACGCACCGTTTCAGGCCAGCGGTCGCGCATGTCGGTCAGAAACGTCACACCCGAGCGTCCGGGCATGCGCTGATCGCAGAAAATCACCTGCACGTCATGCTCGGCCATCAACCGCGCCGCCTCGTCCGCGTCCGAGGCCGTCAGACAATCGAACTCATCCTCCAACGCCATCCGCATGGCATTCAGGGAATGCGCCTCGTCATCGACCAGCAGAAGGGTGGGCAGGGTCGTCATCCCTCACTCCGCCGCCGCGCGGGCCGCTTTGCGCGCCAGCGCGCCTTGCAGCCAGCCCAGCCAGCTTTGCATCCCCTCGCCCGTGCGCGCCGAGATGCGGATCACCTCCAGCCCCGGATTGACGCGGCGCAGATTGGCCTCATAGAGATCGAGATCGACATCGCAATAGGGCGCAAGATCAACCTTGTTCAGCAAGGCCAGCCGTGAGGCGGTGAACATATCGGGATATTTCAACGGCTTGTCCTCGCCCTCGGTCACACTCAGGATTGCCACCTTGCAATCCTCGCCCAGATCGAACGCGGCGGGGCAAACCAGATTGCCAACATTCTCGATAAAAAGCAGAGAGGCGGGCGCAAGATCCAGATGCTCCATCGCATGCCCCACCATATGCCCATCCAGATGACAGCCCTTGCCCGTATTGATCTGCACGGCCTGCGCCCCGGTGGCACGAATGCGGTCGGCATCATTGGCGGTCTGCTGATCGCCCTCGATCACCGCCAAGGGCTGCGCGCCCAAGGCCTCGATCGTCTTGCACAAAACGGTGGTCTTGCCCGATCCCGGTGACGACACAAGATTGATCGCAAAGGCCCCAAGCGCCGCCAGCCGCGCCCGGTTGGCGGCGGCATAACGGTCATTCTTGGCCAGAATATCGGTCTCGATTTCGATCAGCCGCGCCTGAGACATCCCCGCCACCTCAACCCCCGCCGGACCATGGCCGAAATGCAAATCGCCGTGGCCATGATGATGGGGGGCATGGTGGTGATGATCATGCCCCTGCCCTTCGACCGTTCCCGTCCCACATCCGCAAACCGTGCACATCAGATCACCTCCATATCCTTGATCCGCATTTCTTCCCCCGCCACCGGCATCAGCCGCCCGCCGCCACAGTCCGGACAGGGCGACAGCCGCTCGGCAATCTCGACCTCGGTCATGCAGTCGTAGCACAGCGCCCGACCGACCAAGTCGATCATCTCGAGCCGCGCCCCCTCGGCCACGCTGCCGCGCATCACGACGTCAAAGGCGAATTCCAGCGCCGGTTTCTCGACACAGGCAAAGCGCCCGATTTCGACCCGCAGCACCTTGACCTGTGCGAAGGCATGCACCCGCGCCTGATCCTCGATCACCCGGCGCATGCCCTCAACCAACGACATCTCATGCATCTGCGCCCCCCTCCAGCGTGACCGGCGAGCACGGATCAAGCAGATCGACCAATAGCCCCGCCTCAGCATGCTTGGCCCGCGGCAGGCTGGCAAGCGCCTGCGCCATGGGTCCGCCACACGCCATCAGGTGATCGGTGGGCGTCACCCGTTCAAGATGCCAAACCCGGCCCGCCCGAACCTCGGCCCGCACCGCATAAAGCCCACGCGCGGCAGGCACCACCGCCACCCCGTCCGGGGTAAGCTGCGGCATGGGCAAATCGCCCCGCAACGCCGCTTGCAGATCCAGCGCCCGCGCCACAACGCGCCAGAGCGGCCCCCGCCCATAGTACGCCTCGACATGGCGCATCACCGGATGCACCAGATGCCGCGCGGCGATAGAGTTTTCTTGCGCGCTCAGGGTGAAAATGCTCTCGGGGGTTACCACGGGCATAACGCCACAAACCCCCTCGCCCGGCCCGAACCGCCCCGCCACCGCCCGCAACAGCGGCCCAGTCCCGACATCTCCCCGCATATACCGCGCAAACCCGTCCGCATCGCCCGGAAAGTCACCGCCCAGCACCTCCCGGCCCACCTGCGCAGGCAGGCCCAGCCGCACCGGCCAGACCACGCTCAGCTTCAGGGCATGTTCGCGCGCAATCTCAGCCGCAAGCGCGCCGCTCTCACCCCTCTCCAACCCCAAGGCCATCCGCAGCCCGAGTGTCTGCGCCACGCGGCAGAGGTTGAAAAGCCGCGGCAGCAACTCGGCCACCGCCTCCACCTCGCGCCCCTCGACCAGACGCGCCAACGGCAGGGGCGGTGCAGGCACCGCGCGCAAGCCACTCACGTTCCGGTCAAGGTCCAGCATCGCCTCAGCCCTCGCCTGCCAAACCGCCGGAAATCACCTGCCGCCGGGTCGGGGCCTCCAATAGAACCTCTGGCAACGCCGGCACGTCTAACAGCGCCAATTCCGCCTCCCGCGCAGCGCGGATATCGGCGGCGCGGTCGGTCTCGGCACGGTGCTCGTCCTGAAAGAGCGCCACCATCACCGCCCGTGCCACATCAACCGCCTGCGCTTGGCTGCGAAACTCGCCCATCGGGGAAAACAGCGAACAGGCCTTATAGCCCCCCACCATCTCGCGCACATTGTGGATGAATTCATACTCGCCCGAGGCAAATCCGATCACCTCTTTGGTCCCCGGCACAAGGGTCGACCAATCCTCACCCTCGCCCGCAAGCACCACAAGGTTCATGAACCACGGGCTGATCAAAACCCCGATTGGCCGCCCCTCATGCACGTGAAACCCCACCGCTTGCACATGCAAAAGCTTGTTCACAATCGGCACATCGCGCATTTTGCCATGCCAGACTTCGGTGAAATCCGTGACCAGCGCATGGGTCTTGGCCCCGATCATCGCCGCCTCTGCAATGGCCCCGCTGCCAGGGTCCTCGCCCACCAGAAATTGTTCTTTGGGCGCATCGCAATTGGGGCATTTCCAATCCTCGGGCAGCGCCATGAACGGCGTGCCCGGGTCAATCTGCCGGGTGTCGTCGCCCTCAGCCGGATCATAGGGCGTCCAGCAAATCTTGCATTCCATGATCGCCTGCGGGCTGATCTTGTCATTGGCCCCGAGATACGACCCCTCAAAGCCGCTCATCGGATCGCCTCCAACACTTCACCAATGCGCCCGCCGCTGTCGTCCAAATCCTCAGGCGCTGCCAAGGCCACCTCGGGCATGGCCGTCACCTCGAACGTATCGAGAATAAGCACATCCATCGAGTTGTAGAACCGCACCCGCCAGACATGCGGCAAGGCGGTCGCGGTGATCCGGCAATTGCCATAGCCCCGCGACAGAATATCGACGGACCCTTGGCCAAGCTGCGCCTCCAACCACTCCAGATCCGCCTCGGTATGCGGCAAAAGCGTGAGGTTGATCACATGCGCCTCTGCCCCCGGCACGAAATGCGCCGATTTATCCTGCAACTCAATCAACAGCGGCGGCGCGTTCACCACCTGTGCGCTGCGCGGCACCTCTCGCATGGCCCGGCGCGGGGCAAAGGCGCGGCTCAGCGCCTGTGCCGGCACCGGCCCAACCTCGATGGCATCCACTCCCGCGCCTTTCAGCCCCCAAACCCCGGCAAAAACGCTTTCCTGCACCGCAATCGCCGGAATGTCGTGGATCTTGATCGCCACCTCGCCCGCGCCCATCGTCTCGGCGACAAGCGCACGATTGGCCGCGTCCAACCCCGACAGATCAAACCGCCGGTTCACCCCATCCCGCCCGCAGGCCGTCGCCGCATGGGCAATCTCGCCCAAAAGGTCCAGCGCAGTCATCAGGCGGTCGTCCACCTCGACCTCAGGCAGATGCGGGGAATAGGCGCGCATGTCCTGCGGCATCGGCAGATATTCCAGCGCCGCGCCCTCCTCGCCCAAGGGCTGCGATCCGGGGCCAAAACCGGTGGGGGGCAGGTGAAAATTGCTGACCATATCGTGCCCTCCTCAGGCGGCGTTGCTACGGGTCAGGATCTGCGTGATCCGGGCCATGTATTCATCCCAATCGCGCACCTTGGGCAGCGCGCCGATCACCGCGCCCGCGCGGTAGAAAATCAGGCTGGGCGTTTTCAGCACGCGAGTCGCCTCGCGCAGTTCCGTCTCAATCGCATCACCCACCACAGCGCAATCAAACCGTCCCTGAAAGGCCATCCGCAATTCGGGCAGGATCACCGCCACATCGGCGCTTTCCAGATTGCGCGCGGGATCACCGGGGATGAACAAGGCATGCACCCCCTCACCCATGGTAAAGGCGGTCAGATCGTCCGCCGTATTCAAATAGGGCCAGCCCAGTTCGGCGCTCAGCCGGTCAATCAACGGATGTGTCATGGCCTTCCCTCTCTCATGCGGTTGTCTTGCCCGCGACACGGGCGGTTTCCAGATGCGGCGGCAAGGCAGGCGCGCGCGCCTCAAGATCGGCAAAGGCATCGCCTATCCCGCCCCCCGCCATGATGGATTTGAGCGCGCGCACGGCGGCGGCGATCTTGACCGCCTCGCCCGCCTCCAATACCTCGCGCGCGGCACCCAGATGGGTCAGAACCCATGTGCCGGGGGCCAAAGGCCCTGTCAGCGTCAGATCAATCAACGTCTCGTCCTCGCCATCCGTGGCACGCGCGGCGATCCCATTGACCGACAGAACCTGCATGGGAATCCCCACACACATGGCTCAGCCCTCACCGGGAAAGAACCGCGCATCGCCAACGCGACAGGCGACATCGGCACTCGGGCGGCCCGTCTCATAGGCGTCCTGCCGGATCGACGGATCCGCAAGATAGGTGGCATCGCTCACGCCGGGGCGCATCTCAACGCCCCAGTCGCGCAACCGCGCCAGCGCCACCTCAATCGCCGGATCAATCTGCGCCGCCACAACGGCCCGCAGCCCGCCGCCGTAATCCTCCAGCTCTTCAGGCTGACAGCCGATCAGCAACAGGTGGTCCGGGCAATAGCCCATCAATTGCGCCGTCGCGATCACATCCTGAAATCCGGTCTGATGCAGGCTCATCTTTTTCGCGCCCATAAAGGCGGGCACGGCCTCGTCCTCGACAATCTTCATCGTGCCGGGCACCAGCCCATAATCGACCGCATCAAACACGATCAGCCGGTCAGCGGCCTCCATGAACGGCAAAAGGTATAGCCCCTGCGTGCCACCATCCAGCACCGTCACCCCCGGCCCAAACGACCAGCGCGCCGCCAGCCGCTCGACACAGCGCACACCAAACCCCTCATCCGCCCAGAGCACGTTTCCGATGCCCAGTATCAGCACGCTCGGTTGCATGTCCCCTCCTCCATGCCGCAGCCTTATCTCTGGCCCTAGAATGGCCACCTTGGCATGCCGGTGAACACCAAAAACCGATTTACACACCCTGCTAAAAAGTGAATTAAAAACAGATGATTAGCGCTCTGGATCGCAACAATATGCAAAGCTACTTTTCACATTCACATCAATTCGGAAAGCAATCAACCAAATAAAAAAGCGGGCCGAACGCCCGCTTTTCTGCACTCTCGTCCCAGAAAACCCCCTCAATCCGGCATATCATCCTTAAAGGTCCGCGTGCCCGAGATCATCGTCGAGACGATGGATTGACGGCTCATGATATCCTCTCGGATCGCCACATAGATATGCACGATCATGAAGATCACGATCCACCACATGCCAAGATGATGATAGGTATGCACGATATGCGGGTTGTTGCCAAAAAGCGTGAACACCCAACCAAAGAGCGCATAAAGCCCGCTTTCTTTGCCCAACCCTTCGGAATAAAGCGCAAGGCCCGTGACGATCATGAAACTCACCCCCAGCGTGATGAAACAGAACATCGCCAATTGCGCCAGAGGGTTGTGGCCCACGTACTTCTTGGGGGCCCGTTCCAGAAACAGATACCAACGCACCTCGAAAAACACCTCGCGCCACCAGGACCCTCGCCAGATCGGCACATAGAATAGCTGCCGCGCATGGTGATTGCCAAAGATCGCCCAATACATCCGCCCCAGAAATCCTACCGTCAGAATCCACCCGGCTGCGAAATGCGCGAACCGGATGTAGCCAAAGACAAACTGATGCGTGGCCTCGGCAATCTGCATCGACGGCGGCGGCGAGCCGATGAAATAGCCCGTCACGCACAGGATCAGGATCGCGGCCGCATTGATCCAATGCCACAGGCGCACCGGCACCTCATAGACATAGACGCTTGTCTGTCGGCTGACCGTGGCAAGATCGCTCTCATCCACGTCTTGCAGCCCGCTTTCGGTCGTGCTCATGGCATGGCCCCCTCAATCCCGGTTGCGCGCAGCGCGCCAGACCGCCAGCCCGCCCAGAACCGCCGCCAACAGGATCAGCCCCGGCGCATGCACAGGTGCTGCCACCCAATGAGACAGCCCCTCCTGCGGCAGGTTCAGATCATGCCCCGGATGCGCCAGTGCCGCGCCAGCCCCAGCCAGATACATCGTGATCGCGTATTTCATTGCCCTCTCCTCCCTTGGCTTAACGGACCTTGACGGTGGTCAACTCGGCACCCTCTTCCGACATCACATGCGTCGAACAGGCCAGACACGGATCGAAACTGTGCAGGGTGCGCAGGATTTCGACCGGCTCGTCGGGGCGCTCCATCGGCGTGTTCATCAGGCTTGCCTCGAACGCCCCGATATTGCCCGCCGTATCACGGGGCGAACCGTTCCAGGTGGTCGGGACCACGCATTGATAATTCTCGATGCGGCCATCCTTGATCTTGATCCAATGGCCCAGCGCGCCGCGCGGTGCCTCGGTCATGCCCACGCCCTTGGCCTCTTTGGGCCATGTGCTTGGGTCCCATTTCGCAATATTTGCAGTGCTTTCATCGCCGTTCTTGATGTTCTGCACCAGCTTGTCGAAGAAATGCTTTTGCAGCCGCCCGCAATATTCGCTTTCCAGCGCCCGCGCCGCCGTCCGCCCAAGGGTCGAGAAGATCGCATCAAACGGCACATCGAGCGCCCGCAACAGGCCATCCACCTGATTGCGGATATCCTCATGCCCCTGCGCATAGCCCACGACATAGCGCGCCAGCGGCCCCACCTCCATCGCGTGCCCCTTCCAGCGCGGGGCCTTGATCCAGCTATATTTCGCCGCCTCGTCAATCTCTAGGATATTGGTGCGCGTGCCCTTGGCATTGGGGCCAAGCTCGTAATTGGCCTCGGTTTCGCCATCCCACGGATGCAGCCCCTTGCCCGCCTCCCCATAGCGATACCAGCTATGATCGACGAATTCCTGAATCTGCTCAGGATCGCGCACATCAACCTCATGCACCTCGTTGAGATTGCCATTGATAATGGCCCCGCGCGGCAAATGCAGGTTGGCGGGCGTGAAATCATTGGGGTTCTCGGGGAAATCCCCATAGGCCATGACCGATTTTCCCGACAGCCCACCGCCATGCAGCCAGCCTTTGTAAAAGCCACCAATGGCAATGACATCCGGCAAATACACGTTGCGATTGAACTCGTTGCACAGATCAATGATCGAGCTGACCAAATTCAGCCGCTCCATATTGATCGCCCCCACCGCCCCGGTGGAATGCACGTTGATCGGACAGGGCACGCCGCCCACCAGCCAGTTGGGATGCGGGTTCTTGCCGCCAAAGATGGTGTGAACCTTGACGATCTCCTTTTGCAGATCGAGCGCCTCAAGGTAATGCGTCGTCGCCATCAAATCCGCCTCAGGCGGCAAGAGATAGGCAGGATTGTCCCAATAACCGTTCTTGAACAGGCCCAGTTGCCCGCTCTCGACAAATTTCTTGAGCCGGTTCTGCACATCGCGAAAATATCCCGGCGAAGACAGCGGATGCGACGGGCTTACCGCCTGCTGCAATTCGCTCGTCGCCTTGGGATCGGCGCGCAACGCATTGATCGGGTTCACCCAATCCAGCGCATGCAGGTGATAGAAATGCACGACATGGTCATGAATTTCCAGGTTCAACTGCATGATATTACGGATCGAATTGGCATTGTCGGGGATCGTGATTCCCAGCGCATCCTCAACCGCGCGCACCGATGTCAGCGCATGCGTGCCGGTGCACACCCCACAAATCCGCTCGGTAAAGGCCCAGGCGTCGCGCGGATCGCGGCCCTTCAAAATCACCTCCAAGCCCCGCCACATGGTGCCGGTCGAGACCGCGTTGCGGATCACACCCTGCTCGTCCACATTCACTTCGCAGCGCATATGCCCTTCGATCCGCGTCACCGGGTCCACCACGATGCGGCGGCCTGTCGTGTCGAGGTCAAAGCCGTTTGGGGTCACAGTCATGGCTCATGCCTCCTCTTTGCTGGATTGCTTGCTGGGTTCGGTCTGGGTCTTTTTCTGCGCGGCCTTCAGCGCGGAAACGGCGGCATGAACCGCCACAGCGCCGCCCACCACACCGGCGGCGGCTATCCCCACCTTGTCGGCATTGGCCTCAACCCCGAACTGCGTCAGGTCTGTCACCCGGTCATAGAAACTGCCCTGATCCCAGAACCCATCCTCGGAACAGCCGATACAGCCATGGCCCGATTGAATGGGAAAACTCACGCCCTCATTCCAGCGTACGGTGGAACAGGCGTTATAGGTGGTCGGCCCCTTGCACCCCATCTTATAAAGGCAATAGCCCTTGCGCGCGTTCTCGTCGTCCCACGCCTCAACGAATTGGCCCGCATCAAAATGCGGCCGACGATAGCACTTGTCATGGATACGCTGACCGTAAAACATCGCCGGCCGCCCCTGCCGATCCAATTCCGGCAGACGGTCAAAGGTCAGCATATAGGTGATGACCCCGGTCATCACTTCGGCAATCGGCGGGCATCCCGGCACCTTGATGATCGGCTTGTCCGTGATCACCTTATGCACGGGCGTGGCCTGCGTCGGATTGGGCTTGGCCGCCTGCACGCAGCCATAAGACGCACAAGCGCCCCAGCTTATGATCGCCTTGGCATCCTTGGCCGCATGGCGCAGCTTTTCCACAAAGGGCTTGCCCCCGGTGATGCAGAACATCCCATCCTCGTTCAGCGGCGGATTGCCCTCGACCGCCAGAATATACTGGCCCTTGTATTTCTGGATCGTCTCTTCAAATGCCGCCTCAGCCGCATGCCCCGCCGCCGCCATCAGCGTGTCGTCGTAATCAAGGCTGATCATCGACAGCACCACATCCTTGGCCAGCGGATGCGCCGAGCGGATGAAACTCTCTGAACAACAGGTGCATTCCAACCCATGCACCCAGATCACCGGCGTCCGCGGCTTGGTCTCCATCGCATGGGCAATGCGCGGCACCATGGCCGGGCTCAACCCCAAAGCGGCAGCGGTCAAAGAGCAGTATTTCATGAAACTGCGCCGGGTGATCCCCTGCCTGCGCATCACATCATAGAAGGTTTCGATCTGGCTCACGGCTGGTCCTCCCTCAGTCTTCCCCTCGGGATGCACGCGTATACATCCCCTCAAGGACCATCAGACCAAGGCGCGCGCCCCCTGTCCAAGAAAAGACATCTCTACCGCCACGATAATAAACTGAAATGAAATCATGGGCTTGTCAGCGTTTTGCGCACAGGCACCGCGTCTCCACCGGCCAGTCGCTAACCGCCCTGCCGCCCCCGCCGGTCAGCCGCTTACCGCCCGCGCCGCCGCAACCACCGCCTGCCCCAGCGCCAGACCGCCATCATTGGCAGGCGTGCGGCGATGGATCAGCACCGGCACATCCCCCAGCGCCGCAAGGGTTAAGTCCAACAAGAGCGCATTCTGAAAACACCCGCCCGAAAGCGCCACAGCGTCCGCCTCCCCCGCCTCGACCAGCGCCCGCGCGCGGGCTGCAAATCCCCGCGCCAGCCCAGCATGAAACCGCCCCGCCATCACCTCTGCCGATAGCCCCGCGTCACGGTCCCGTGCCCATTCCCGCCAGAGCGGCGCGGTCTCGATATTCCCCTGCGTGCCGCCCAATGGATAGGCCACCCCATCGGGGCGCGCCCGCGCCTCCAACCCCATCGCGGCCTCGCCCTCATAGGTTTGCGCGCCTTCAAATCCCAAAACAGCCGCAAACGCATCAAAAAGCCGACCCGCCGAAGAGGTCAGCGGCGCATTGACCCCAGCGCGTATCGCCTGCCGCAGCACCGCCAAGGGCCGCGTGCCAAACAGCTCATCGGCCAGATGCCCCAACCCCGCCGCATCCAGCTGCGCCAGCGCAACGCGCCATGGCTCGCGGCTTGCCCGGTCGCCGCCAGGCATCGCGACCGGGGTCAACCAGCCGCGCCGCTCAAACCCCAGATAATCGCCCAGCAATACCTCACCGCCCCAGATCGTGCCATCGGGCCCCAATCCCACCCCGTCCAGCAC
>NZ_LR701544.1:2364160-2484650 GCF_902498815.1 Roseovarius sp. EC-HK134 | reverse complement strand
GCCCATCCGGGGGCGGGGGTGCCGATGGCCACGCTCTCCGCCCGGCACGCGGCAGAGGCGATCTTGAGCGACCGAACTTTGACCTCGACGTGCCCTCAAACGGCTACGCCTGGTGGTATATCGACGGCCTGAGCGATGATGGCGGGCGCGCCGTCAGCGTGATTGCCTTCATCGGTTCGGTGTTCTCGCCGTGGTATGCATGGTCAGGCCGCCGCAACCCGGCCAATCACGTCTGCATCAACGTCGCCACCTACGGCCCCGGTGGCCGCTTTACCATGACCGACCGGGGCACATCGGCCCTGCGCCAGAGCCGCGATTGCCTGACCGTCGGCCCCTCCTCGATGCGCTGGGAAGATGGCCGCCTGATCATCGAGATCAATGAAATCTCCTCGCCCCCTCTCATTTCGCGCGTGCGCGGGCGCATCACCGTGACCCCAACGGCGCTCACACAAGTGGAACTCCCGCTCACCCCCGAGGGCACCCATATCTGGCGGCCCTTTGGCCCCACTTCGACGATCGAGGTCGATCTCGACGCGCCCGGTTGGCAATGGACGGGCCATGGCTATTTCGATGCCAATTTCGGCACCCGCGCGCTGGAACAGGATTTCAGATATTGGACATGGGGGCGCTACCCCGTGCGGGGCGGCTCAACCTGCTTTTATGACGCGGTGCGGATGGATGGCTCATCGCTCGCTGCGGCGGTGCATTTCGATGCAGACGGGCAAGCACAGACCATCCCCCTGCCGCCCAAAGCCAAGATGCGCCGCAGTCTCTGGCAAGTGGCGCGCGATACCCGCGCCGATGCGGGGTATCAGCCACATCAGGTGAAACCCATGCTCGACGCGCCGTTTTACAGCCGCTCAGCGGTCAAAACTCAGCTCGATGGCGAAGAAACCGTGGGCGTGCATGAGGCGCTCGACCTTACCCGCTTTCGCATGGGCCTGCTCAAGCCCATGCTCGCGGTGCGCGTGCCCCGCCGTGCGCGGTGGCATTTCAACGACGCGCCCTGATCCGGGCGCGTCAGCGTTACCGCTTTAGATGTGGATCACCCGATCATAGGCATCGAGCACACTTTCATGCATCATCTCGCTCAGCGTGGGATGCGGGAAGACCGTGTTCATCAGGTCTTCTTCGGTGGTCTCCAACTGACGGCCCACCACATAGCCTTGGATCAACTCTGTCACCTCGGCACCCACCATATGCGCGCCCAAAAGCTCCCCCGTCTTGGCATCGAACACCGTCTTGATCATGCCCTCCGGCTCGCCCAGCGCAATCGCCTTGCCGTTGCCGATGAACGGGAAACGGCCCACTTTGACAGCATAGCCCTTTTCCTTGGCCTTGGCTTCGGTCAGGCCAACGCTTGCCACCTGCGGATGGCAATAGGTGCAGCCCGCGATGCTCTCGGGCTTCACGGGATGAGGATGCCCGCCTGCGATCAATTCGGCGACCATAACGCCCTCATGGCTGGCCTTGTGCGCCAGCCACGGCGCGCCCGCGATATCGCCGATGGCATACAGGCCGTCTACCCCGGTGCGGCAATACTCATCCGTCACCACATGGGTGCGGTCGATCTTGACGCCCAACGCCTCTAGGCCCAGCCCCTCGACATTGCCGACAATGCCCACAGCGGAAATCACCGTGTCAAACTCGTGCTTTTCAACCTTGCCGCCCATCTCGATATGCGCGGTCACGGTGCCCTTGCCCCGATCCAATTGCTTGACCATGGCCTTTTCCATGATCTTCATCTTTTGCTTGGTAAACGCCTTTTTGGCGAAGGCAGAGATCTCGGCATCCTCCACCGGCAGAATACGGTCCATTACCTCGACCACTGTCGTATCGGCACCCAAGGTATTGTAGAAACTGGCAAACTCGATCCCGATGGCCCCCGACCCAATCACCAAAAGCTTTTTGGGCATGCGGGATGGCACCAGCGCGTGCTTATAGGTCCACACCAAATCACCGTCGGCCTCTAGCCCCGGCAATTCACGGGCCCGCGCGCCAGTGGCCAGAATGATATGCTTGGCCTCCAGCTCTTCGACGCCCTTCTCGGTCTTGACGATGACCTTGCCCTTGGCGGGCAAACTCGCAGCCCCCATCACCACCGTGACCTTGTTCTTCTTCATCAGATGCGCGACGCCGCCGCTCAACTGCTTGGCCACCCCCCGCGAGCGTTTGACCACCGCATCAAGATCATAGCCGATCCCCTCGGCCTTCAGGCCAAACTCCTTGGCGCGGTGCATCAGGTGAAACACCTCGGACGAACGCAGCATCGCCTTGGTCGGGATACAGCCCCAGTTCAGGCAAATGCCGCCCATATGCTCGCGCTCGACAATCGCCACCTTGAGGCCCAGTTGCGCGCCCCGGATTGCGGCCACATAGCCGCCCGGACCCGCCCCGATTACAATCATATCATAGGTAGTCGACGCCATGTGGCCCTCCGTTTCCAAATTTAGTTTGCCATTAAACTATTTTACACCAAATCGCAACGCGACATGATTGACCGATTGAACAAACAATCGCCACGCGCGTTCTTCCAACAATTCGGAACACAGTAAAAGGGCAGATCACGCCGCCTGCATGATCCGCCGCAGGGTGCCGCCATAGCCACCCTCAGACTCGAACGCCCGTTCAGACGCCGTGGATGGCCGCGCCAACGCGGCATTGCGATAAGGAAAACGACCAAACTGCCGGATCACCTCGCGATGCGCCCGCGCATGCGTCAGGTTCTCGGCCCCGTGCTCGGGCATACGCTCGCACATCAGGCGCACACAGCGTTCCTGATCACAGAGGTTTTCGGAATGCATGAGCGGCAGGTAAAAGAACTGCCGCGCCGGTTCGTCGACCCGCATATCCCATCCGCGGTTGATGGCCGCCTTGCCCGCCGCCAGCGCCTGTTGGTCGGTGGCAAAGGCCCGCGCGTCATCCCGGAACATATTGCGCGGAAACTGATCGGTCAGGATCACATAGGCCAGCATGCCATTGGGATAGGTCAGCCAAAGACCGCACGCCCCCTCTCGGGCATTCTCCCATGCCGCCAAAAACCGCTCCCGCACTTCGGCATCCAGCGCCTCGGATGTCTTGTACCACCCCGCCGGTCCGACCTCATCAAGCCAGAACCGCAGCACGTCGTCGGGTGTGACCATAGGGGGACTCCTCAATATCCTATGACGTTTTTAAGACGGTAACGGGATTTTAGCCCGTTCCACAGTAACATAATGCTACAGAAAGGATATAATTTCCCGATTTCAATCCTCTTTCGCCTCTTGCGCGCTCTCAATGGCATATTCTTGCGCAAATTCTACCGCCATCGGCGAAGAAGACGGCGAAACCGGCATATACCGGTCGGTTTCGCGCACCGTCGGGGCTTTGCGCTGCGTCATCCGATAGATGGCATAGGCCACCATCGCAAACATCAGTATCGCGATATATAGAAAATAGCCCCCCGGCCCCATCACCCCCATCATCCAGCCAACCATCAGCGGTCCGGCAATCGCCCCCAAGCCGTTGATGAACACCATGCCACCGGCCGCCGCCGCCATATCCTCATGCGCGAGAAAGTCGTTGGTATAGGCAATCAGCAGCGAATAAAGCGGGTTCGACGTGCCCCCGACGATAAAGGCCGCCAGCATCAGAAACCAGAAATTGTCCCCCAGCAGCATACCGACCACCGCGCCGATACCCGTGCCCAGCGATACCGCCGCAATCAGCTTGCGCCGGTCCATCCGGTCAGACAGCCACCCAAGCGGATATTGCGCCACCACCGCAGCCACGTAAAACGACGCGACAAAAGCCGAGATTTGCCCCACGCTCAGCCCCGCTTCGGCACCATAGACCGCCGCCATCCCGAATTGCGCCGCAAAGACCCCCCCGGTCAGCAGCATCCCGACACAGCCCAGAGGCGAGATTTTCATGATCTGCCTGAGCGAGAGCGGCTTGGTCGTGCCAAATGCAGGTGTCGGGCTGACCGACAGCAGAATGGGCGCAAAGGCCAGCGACACCAGAACCGACGGGATGACGAACAGAACATAGCCCGACGGGTCCGCCAGCACCATCAACCCCTGCGCCGACACGATGCCGATCATCTGCACGATCATATAGAGCGACAGCGCCTTGCCGCGCGTGGCATTGGTTGCGGAATTGTTCAGCCAGCTTTCGGCGGTCACATAAACGCCAGAAAAGCAGAATCCGATCAACACCCGCCCAATCGACCAAGCCCAAGGCTCTGTAATCGTGGGATAAAGAATCAGAACCGCCGAAATCATCGAGCCAAGGGCCGCAAAGACCCGCACATGCCCGACCCGGCGGATCATATCCGGCGCCATCCGCGACCCAAACAGAAAGCCCACGAAATAAGACGACATGACCACCGACATCTCGTAGGTCGAAAACCCCTCAAGAGCGCCCCGAACCCCCAGAAGCGTGCCCTGCATGCCATTGCCAACCTGCAACAACATCATGCCCAGCAAGAGGGCCCACGCCCCCGACAGCACCTGAAACATCGCGCTCTCCTTATTCTTCGGGACCAGCCTAACAGATGCACGACGGTGCGGCACCCCAAAGACGACTTACTCTGTCCCTTGCGCGCCCCGCCTGTCAGCCTTTGCCGCAGGGATCAAGAGCGACGCATCCCCATAAGAGAAAAAGCGATAGCGCGCCGCCACCGCATGGGCATAGATCCGCCGGATCGTATCCTGCCCCATCAGCGCGGACACCAGCATCATCAATGTCGATTTCGGCAGGTGAAAATTGGTCATCAAGGCATCGGCAACGCGGAACTCAAAACCGGGATAGATGAAAATATCCGTATCCCCTGACCAGGCCGCGATTTCGCCAGTGGCCCGCGCCGCCGTCTCGATCAATCGCAGCGCGGTGGTGCCCACCGGAATGATGCGCCCGCCCGCCGCGCGCGTCGCGGCCATCTCGGCGGCAGCCTTGGCACTGACTTCGCCCCATTCGGCATGCATCCGGTGGGTGGTAACATCCTCGACCTTGACCGGCAAAAACGTCCCCGCCCCCACATGCAGCGTGACATGGCTAAACCCCACGCCCAGCGCCGCCAGTTCCGCAAGCAGCGCCTCATCAAAGTGCAACGAGGCCGTCGGTGCCGCCACCGCCCCCGGTGCCCGTGCCCAAACAGTCTGATAATCCACCTTGTCCTGTTCATCCGCAGGTCGGCGCGCGGCGATATAGGGCGGCAGCGGCATTGCCCCCGCCTCTGCCAGCGCCGCATCGAAATCGTCGCCCATAAGGTTGAATCGCAGCCGCCCCTGCCCCTCTTCCTTGGCCAAAAGCACCGCCGAGAGCCGCTCGGAAAACACGATTTCCTCGCCCTCGCTCACCTTTTTCAACGGCTTGATCAGCGCACCCCAGCTGCCATCCGCCCCCGGCTCCAGCAGCGTGACCTCGATCTTCGCCGCCGTGTCCCCCTGCGCGCCCGACCGATGGCGCAAACCCGACAGCCGCGCCGGGATCACCCGCGTGTCATTCAGGACCAACCGATCACCGGGCCGCAGCCAGCGCCCCAGATCAGCCACCCCCGCATCGGTGATCCCCTCACCCTCCGCCACCAGCAACCGCGCCGCACGTCGGGGCCTTGCGGGGCGCGTGGCAATCAGCGCCTCCGGCAGGTCAAAATCAAAATCCGATAGCTTCATCTGTCCTGTCTTCGGTGAATGTCTTGCGCCTCGCGCTCTTGCGGCTTTTCGACCTGACCCGAGGTGGCTGCCCGCCCCGTGCCCACCGTGGGCGCAGGCCGCCGGAACATCTCACGCAGGAATCCCGGCGCAAGCGCCGACAACGGATTGACCGACACCGCCGGGTCCGAAGATGGCCCCTTGAGCGTATAGTTCATCCCGATAAGCCCCTCACCGGGCCGGGTAAAGGCCTCTCCGATACCATTGAGCAGATAGACGGGCGAGACCACGCCTTGCATATCCATCTGCTTCTCGGCCAGACCATAATAGCCATCCATCGAAATTCCGACCGAGGCCCCCACCGCACTGCCCTCCAACAGGATCAGCCGCTCCGGCGTCAGCCGAAACCGCGCATCGACCCGACCAAAATGCAGCCCCTGCCCATAGAACTGCTCCAAAAGCCCAACCACACTGACCGTATTCAGCAGCGCCGCCAGCGCCGGGGCTTCCTTTATACGAACCTGATCAATGCCCAATACCCCGTCATAGCTCCCGGGTTCCGGCGCGGGCGTCAGCACCAGTTCCAGCGCCCCCTCGCGCGCTTGCCGCAACAACCCCGCCGCCTTGAGAACGCCACCGGCATCGTCAGATCTGATCCGAAAGGCACTGCGCCCCCCCACCGGCACCACCTGCCCGCTGATCGGCGCGATATCGTTCAAAAGCCCCGTAAAGCTCCCACTCGCGCCGCCCGTGGTATCCAGATCGGCGCTAAACCGGGTCAACGCCAAACCTTCCGAGATTTGCAACCGCTCCAACCGCAAGGCAATCGGCACCCCACCGCCGCCGCCGCCGTCACGCGCGCCAGTGCCCGCACCGCCCAGCGATGTCTGCCGCAGATCAACCGTTCCGCCCGTCACCTCGATACGCGGTGCGACGCCCACCCCACGTCCGACCAGCGCCACCGGCGCATCAAGCCATCCGCCCAGCGTGACCCGGCTGAACTCGGCCCGGTCCAGCCCGCCGCCTGCGTTCAGGCTCACCCGCCCGCGCGCCTCTAACCCGGCACCGCTCAGGCCCAGCGCCGTGATCTCGGGCACAGAACCCAGACGGCCTGTCACATCCAGCCGCCCAAGCTGCGCCTCTCCCAATGCCCAATCCAGTTGCGGCAACCGCAAACCGACACCCGCCAGATCGGAACTCAGCGCAAACTCCGGCGCCTGTCCCTTGGCAAAGCCGATTTCCATCACCCCCTGCCCGGCCCCCGTCACACTGCCCGGCGGCAGCCCGATCTTGAACTCCTCCAGAAACCGCTGCGACAGCTCGATCTGCCCGCGCACGCGGCTTTCGCCTTGCGGGTTGCCACCAATCGCGATGTTCCAACTGCCCCGCACCGGCACGTCGCCAACCTGCGCCGCGCCGCCAATCTCCAAACCTGTGTTACTCGCCTCGATCTCCAGCGTCTCCGCCGCAAGCCGCCGCCCCTTGAGCAGCGTGTCACTTTGCACCGCACTCAATGTGCCGGTCACGTCAAAGGCCACCTCTTCCGCCGTCAGTTGCTTTTTCAAGAGGAACACCAACTGCCCCCCCAACTCGGCTTGCCCCTCGGCGACCGTCACCGGCTGCCCGGCCTTTTGCAAAAACCGGAAGGGCGGCGAATCAAGCAGCGACAGCGCCGCCGTGATCGTGCTTCGGCTTTGCAGCATAACCTCAGCCGGGCTTTCCTTGATGCGCACATCCGGGATGATGAAACTGGTCCCCGCAACATTCAGGAACCCGCCCTCTTCCGCCTCGACATGCCCGCGCTCGGCATGAATGACAAAGCGATGGTCATAAAGCGACGCCCGCCCAGAGGCCCCGGAAAGGGCCGGCACGTCACGGATATAGACAGTCTCCAGATCCGCGAAATCAAACCCAATGTAGAATTCGGGCCGATGGTTTGGCCGCAACTGCAAGGCCAGTTGGATATCTCGCAGATCCGCCGTCTTCACGTTCTGATCAATCCAGTTACGGGTATTGGCCAGCGCCGCACGTGGCCAGAGCGCCATCAGACGTTCTGGGGCCAGCCCGTCCATTTCCCCCTCAAACGAGATATCCCACCCCGCCTCGCTGCCCCGCGCTTCGCCACGCGCCCGCAGATACTGACCCTGATCGCTCAGGGTCAACGCGCCTAGGGTCAGCACGAATGGGTCAAGCCGCAATCGCAGCGCCACCTGCGCCTCTTCGAACCGGATCGGTTCGGGATAAAGATCGGCGGGGTCCGCGACCACATCGCTCACCCGGATCTGTGCCTGCAATTCGCGCGGCCACCCGGCCTCCATCCCCACCAGCCGCGCCGTGCCCTCGGCCCGCGCCTGCCCCCAGGCGCTATCGACCGACAATTCGGTAAAGCGGATTTCCTGCACCATGGGATCATAGGTGAAATAGCTGCGCGCCGAGCGAAACTTGATCGGGGCCGTGGCGGCTGTAGGCTGAAGCACACCCGCCCCAATCTGCAACGTGGCGTTGAGCGGGCCCAGCCGCCCCTCGGCGTCCACCTCCGCCCGCAGCGCGCCGGAAATCGGCGCTTGCAACGCCCCCAGCCACGCCAGCGCCGGCGACTGTCCGGCAATGTCACCTGCGGGCATATCCTCAAAAGTAGCGCCAAACTCTGCCACCTTGCTGCCAATCCGGCCCGTATAGTTCACCGCCAGCGTTGTCGCATAATCGCGCGCCCCCAATAGCGCCACGTCGCCCCGCAAGGTCAGATCATCGCCTGCGCGCGTCAACTCCAACCGCCCGCCATCCGCACTCCAGGCGCGGCCCGCGCGCGCATCCTCATAACGCAGCGTCAGGTTATCCGCCGTCACACGGGACAGCGCATCCAGTTGTGGTCGGGCAAAGAGCGCATCCATCTGCTCGTTGAATGTTCCGTTCTGCCCCGTGCCCTCGAACATGATCGCGAACTCGCCCGACGCCATCCGCCGCAGCCCCAAACGCGCCCCCGACAGATGCACCGCCTTGGGCTGCACCTCGCCGCGCAAAAGCGGCGCGGGCGCCACCGTGACCGCAAGCGATCCCAGCGTGACCAGCGGCACCCCGTCGAGATTGGCCAGCACCACATCGCGCAGCGCCACACGCGGCACCAGATCCTCACCCACCACCAAAGACATCTCGCCGAACCGAAGGGCATACCCCGGCACGCTTGCATCAATCCGCGTGGCGATGCGTTCCTGCAACCAACCGGGCGCGCGCAGGCTTGCGCCAATGCTCATCGCCACACCAAGGCCCAGAACCACAACCAGCACCGCGCAGGAAAAGAAAAACTGCATCACATGCCGCAGCGCACGCCGACCCTGACGCCGCGTGCGGGGGCGCGCGGTCGGGTTTCCGACAGGCTCTGACGTTTCCGCCGCGCCCTGCTCTTGTGTCGGCTGCGTGCTCATCCTATCCGTTCGGGCGCGTCTTGCGCCTCTCTTCTGCCTCGTGGCTTTATTCTGGTCTCTTGCGTCCTAATATGGAATTCACAATTTTTCATCCCAGAGGATACCCCATGCCCGATACATCCGAAATGGCCCCCGATTTCACCCTGCCGCGCACCGGGGGTGACAGTACTACGCTCTCGGCCCTGCGTCCCGGCGCAGTTGTCCTGTTTTTTTATCCCCGCGATGACACTTCGGGCTGCACAAAAGAGGCGGTGGCCTTTTCCACCCTCAAGGATCAGTTCGACGCCGCCGGTGTGACGGTCATGGGCATCTCCAAAGACAGCCTCGCAAGCCACGAAAAATTCGCATCGAAACATGCACTTACTGTGCCTCTCCTGTCTGACGAACATACGGATGTTTGCGAAGCCTACGGCGTTTGGGCGGAAAAGAGCATGTATGGCAAGAAATACTTTGGCATCGAACGCTCGACCTTCCTGATTGATGGCGAGGGTCGCATCGCGCGTGTCTGGCGCAAGGTCAAGGTGCCCGGCCACGCCGAAGAGGTGCTGGACGCGGTCAAGGCCCTGTGACCCCCCAAACCCTGACAGACATGGCCGTCGCGGTGCTCTCTACCCACGACGGCCGCACCAAAACGGCGCTGTCGCGCGCCCATGCCGCCACATGGTTCGCCGCGCGCGCGGCAGGGCACGACATTCCTTTGGGGCGTGCGCAACCGCCCCTGCGTCCTGCCCGGCCCGCCAAGCCCGAACTGCTCGACCCGCGCGACGTGCCGCGCCGCCGCCCCGGTTCGGTGCAGGGCCGCATCGCGCTTCTTCATGCCGTGGCCCATATCGAACTCAACGCCGTCGATCTGCATTGGGATATCATCGCACGCTTTGCAGACATCCCAATGCCGCTTGGATTCTACGATGATTGGGTCAAATCCGCCGATGAGGAATCCAAGCATTTCAACATGATATGCGACTGTCTTGAAGCGATGGGCAGCCATTATGGCGCTCTGCCCGCCCATGCAGGCATGTGGCGCGCCGCCGAGGATACGGCGCAGGATTTCATGGGTCGGCTTGCCGTCGTGCCCATGGTGCTCGAGGCGCGCGGCCTTGATGTCACCCCCGGTATGATCGAAGTGTTCGACCGCGCAGGAGAGTCCGCCGCCGTCGCCGCCATGCAGGTGATCTATGCCGAAGAGGTGCATCACGTCGCCTATGGCTCCAAATGGTTCCACTTTCTATGCGGTCGCCATGACCTCGACCCCAAGACCACCTTCCACGACCTCGTACGCCGCTACTTCCATGGCGCGCTGAAACCGCCCTTTAACGAGGAAAAACGGGCCGAAGCAGGCATTCCACCCGATTTTTACTGGCCTTTAAGCGAGGCTGGCTCAATTCAAGGTTGAAATTCAGGCCACAGTATCGGCGAATTTCCGCCACTCGGGCAAGAAACAGCCCAGCCTCGCCCCCTGATTGGTCAAAAATCTTGCCCAAAGCCCGACCGCTGGCTAATCACGGTTCATTACGGTGCCTGCAATCAATGCGGCATCCTTCAGGACTACGGCAGGGGCAACAGGGACAATGAGCGCGTGAGAACAAGACTTGCGATAAAAATCCATGCGATCCTTGAAAGGTATTTTCCCGAACGTCGGGTCTTTTTGCGATCCGACAATGATACGCGGTTCATTCGCCTGCGCCCCTCAACACAGCTTTTCGCCTTTCTCGGGGCCTCGGCGATCATAGCGTGGTCAATCATCGCCACCTCTATCCTCGTGATGGACAATATCGGGGCCGGCAACTTCCGCGAACAGGCCAAGCGCGATCAGCGCACCTATGAAAACCGCCTCAACGCCCTGTCCTCCGAACGCGACAAGCGCGCGCAAGAGGCGATTGCCGCACAAGAGCGGTTCTCTTCCGCGCTCGAACAGATTTCGCTGATGCAGTCCGAATTGCTGGCGTCAGAAACCCGCCGCCGCGAATTGGAAACCGGCATCGAGGTGATCCAATCCACCCTGCGCCGCACCATGTCAGAGCGCGAAGAAGCGCGCGACGAGGTCGAGCAATTGGCCCTCTCCCTCGAGTCAGAAGGCGGCACCGGCGTCGGGCCGACGGCGGACGCAGGCTCTGATGCCACCGTCGATTTCCTGACCGCCGCACTCGAGGATGCCGCAGAGGAACGCGATACAACCATCGCCAATGCCCAGGATGCCCTCCTCAAAGCCGAAGAGATGGCTTTGGAACTGGACCTGCTCAAGGATCAGAACGACCAGATCTTCAGCCAGCTTGAGGATGCGATGGCGATCTCTGTCGAACCGCTCGACAAGATGTTTCGTGCCGCAGGGCTGAACACCGATTCTTTGCTCGATACGGTGCGCCGGGGCTATTCCGGCCAGGGCGGCCCGCTGATGCCGCTGTCCTTCTCTACCCGTGGCGAAGAACCCTCCGTCGATGCCGAGCGCGCAAACCGCATCCTTGGCCGGATGGACGAGCTGAACCTCTACCGCATTGCCGCGCAAAAGGCACCCTTTGCCCTGCCCGTCAAAAGCGCGTTCCGCTACACATCGGGCTATGGCATGCGCTGGGGTCGGATGCACCAAGGCACCGATTTCGCCGCCCCCCATGGCACGCCGATCTATTCCACCGCCGATGGCGTCGTGACCCACGCGGGCTGGCTTTCGGGCTATGGCCGCCTGATCAAGATCCAGCACGCCTTTGGCATCGAAACCCGCTACGCGCATCTGTCTCAAATCCGTGTCAACGTCGGGCAAAGGGTCTCGCGCGGGGAACGGATTGGTGATATGGGCAACTCTGGACGTTCTACGGGCACACATCTACACTACGAGGTCCGCGTCGGCGACAAGTCCGTCAACCCCATGATATATATCAAGGCTGCAAACAATGTTTTCTAAGAGCAAAATCAACGAACCCGCGCAAAAGCCTGCAGAGGCCAAACCGGCTGCCTCCGAGAACCGGCTCGATTCGGCGCGGCCTGACGCGCTGAATACGGAATTCAAGGCCTCCGCCCCCAAGGCCAAGCCGCCCGCCTCTGTGCTGTCCTCGGACCTGCACGTGACCGGCAACCTCAAGACCACCGGCGATATTCAGGTCGAGGGATCTATCGAGGGCGACATCCGCGCGCATCTGCTGACCGTGGGCGAGGGCGCCACCATCAAGGGCGAAGTGATCGCCGATGACGTGGTGATCAACGGTCGTATCGTGGGCCGCGTGCGTGGCCTCAAGGTGCGCCTGACCTCGACCGCCCGCGTCGAGGGGGACATCATCCACAAGACCATCGCCATCGAAAGCGGCGCGCATTTCGAACTTTCCCTTATACACATCTCCGAGCCCACGAGACGGACTCCTATCTCGTATGCCGTCTTCTGCTTGAAAAAAACAACGCCGGGGCCCCCCACGCCCCCTCGGCGAGGTCCCGGGCCAAGCCCGGCACATGTGCGGTTTCTGTCGAGCGCAACACGCCTTAAAACTGCTTGCGGGCCACGCGTTGAGCGATTTTGACAAAGTTGTGCACATGCACACCCTGTTCGTCGAGGCGGTGATTGACTGATAGGCTGGTGCGGGCAATCTCTGGCTCAATGCGCAGAAACTTCATGCCCTTGCGCGGCGCGGTCGAGACCGATTCCGGCACGATGCACACGCCCTCGCCAATCGCCACAAGGCTGAGTGCTGTTTGCAAATCCATGCACCAAAGGCGCAGAGGGGCGGTGAACCCTGCGCCCTCAATCGCCTTGAGCACAAAGTCGGCATAGCTGGGCCGGGGGTGTTCGGGGTAAAGCACAAGATTATGCGTCTCAAGCCGCTCCAGCTTGGCCACGGTGCGACCGCCGGTGTCGACCGTATCGGGCAGGGCCAAGATCAGCTTTTCCTCCATTAATTCCTTGGTAACGAATTCCGGATCGCGCAGCGCGGGCCGGGCAAAGGCCACGTCAAGCTCGCGCGAGACAAGCGCGCGATGCAGCTGCGCGTTGTTCATCGGGTTAAGGCTCAGATTGACCTCGGGGTAATTGGCGCGAAAGGATTTGATGATCGTTGGCAAGATGCCAAAGGTGGCCGATCCAACAAACCCCACACGCAGCCGCCCCTCTGCCCCTTGACCTAATCGGCGCACTTCAAGTTTGGTATCCTCGAGCTGTGCAAGTATCGACCGCCCGCGTTCGAGCAAGCGCTCGCCGGCCTGTGTCAGGCTGATGGCACTGCGGCCCCGGTTGAACAGGATCGCGCCCAACTCTTCTTCGATCTGTTTGATCTGGCGACTAAGCGGCGGCTGCGCCATGTCGAGCCGTTCCGCGGCGCGGCCAAAGTGCAACTCTTCTGCCACCGCTATGAAATAGGTTAGTTGCTTGAAATTCATGGCACCCTCCAGCCCCAAAACTAGCCTAGCCTGTTGCGGGCATAAAAAAAGCCCCCGCGTGACGGGGGCCTTGAAGTTCCAGGCAGGGAGGGTGGGTTATTCGGCGGCCACGGCCTGCGCCGCAGCGTCTGCCTTGAGCACAAAGTCGAATTCGAAATGCAGGTCTGTGCCAAGCTCTTTGGGGGCCGGTTTGAACTTGCCGATCAGGCTGTCCTTGACTGCGAACACGCTGTCATCATCCAGCCATTTGCTGTCACCGTCATAGATTTGGCTGATCAACTGACGATATCCGTCTTTCGAGATGATGAAATGCATATGTCCGGGGCGGTAGGGATGATGGCCCATATAGCGCAGCAATTCGCCCGCCGTTTCCGTATCGGGGATCGGATAGGGCACGGGGCGCACGGCGACAAAGGCGTAGTGACCATTCTCATCGGTCTCGAACCGGCCGCGCAGGTTGTATTCCGGTTGATCGGGATCGAGGTTTTCGTAGATGCCATTGGGCGCATCTTCCCAGACATCAAGCGTGACACCGGCAATGCCGTTGCCTGCTGCGTCGCGGATATAGCCCTCGAAATAGGCGGTTTCCTCGGTGTCGTAATGTTTCTGGATGGTCGACGCCCCCTTGGGCAGCACGGGCGGATTCTCGCGGTAAAACGGCCCCAGCACGGTCGACTCGCTCTCGGGGCCGTCAATTGGGTTTGACAGCATGTCCACCAGCACTTCGACGCCGAGAATATCGCCCAAAAGGATGAACTCCTGCCGGTTCTCGTCGCAGGTCTGGCCTGCGCGCTTGAGGTATTCGCAGCCCTCAAGAAACTCGCCGTGTTGCAGGTTCACATCCTTGCAAAAGGCGTGCAGGTGGCGAATGAGCGCGGTCATGATGTCGCGCTGACGCTCAGTGATCTCACCGTGCTTGCCGAGGCTTGCGATCACCACATCGGTGATGTTCTCCAGATTTACGATTCCCATGGGTTCTCCTCCAAACGGGGTTTCATATGGCGTGGGGCAGGCCGGGGCGCACCCTGTGGTCCTCGTTGTCGATCAAGGCGGGTGTCAAACCAATGCCGCAGGCGGTATCGCGTGATACCCGGTCCGGCATAGATTAATCGCCCCCTTAAATGCCACCTCTAGCACAGACCTAGCATTATGAGGGAGGCAGAGGTGATCGACAGATTTCGCGAGATTGCGACACGGCTAGAGGACCAGCCCCATCTCTTGCGCCTTGGGCGGCTCTTTTCCGAGACGGTACTGATCGAGATTGAGGGCGACGAAATTTATCTGACCTTTGACAAGGGCCGGATCGTTTCGGTTGTAGCCGGGCCAAGCCGCAAAACGCCGTGGCGCTTTGCGTTGCGCACTGATGCTGACGCACTGGAGCAGTTCTGGCAGGCGCGCCCAGCGCCCGGATTTCACGATATCTTTGGGCTGGCCAAAATCGGGCGTGGGCGGATCGACGGCGACATTCTGAGCCTGGTCAAGAACCTGCGGTTTTTCAAAGAAGTCATGGCGCTTGCGCGGTGCAAAGAGGAGGCTGCCGCATGAGCATCGAGCCCATCACTGGACGTTACATCACGGTCGAGATCGCGGGCGCGCCGCGCCGCATTTATTTCGAAGAGGCGGGGCAGGGGCGGCCTGTTCTGTGCCTGCACACCGCCGGGGCCGATACGCGGCAATGGCGTCATCTGATGAACGATGCCAAGGTGACAGCGGACCATCGCCTGATCGCCTTTGACATGCCGTGGCATGGCAAATCCCTGCCGCCAGAGGGGTTCGAGACCGAAGAATACCTGCTTACGACCGAAGACTATATCGAGACGGTGTTGGCGGTGGTGGCCGGATTGGGACTGGAGCGCCCCATTCTGGCGGGCTGTTCCATGGGGGGGCGGATCGCGCTGCAACTGGCGGCGCTGCACCCGGAGCACTTCAGCGGATTTATCGCCATCGAGGCATCGGATTTTCAGCCCGCATGGTATGATATCGACTGGTTCCACCGTCCCGATGCCCATGGCGGCGAGATGGGCGCGGCGCTCGTGTCGGCCAATATCTCGCCCTATGCTCCAAATGCAGAACGCTGGAACACGCTCTGGATGTTCATGCAGTCGGGGCCGGGCGTGTTTCGGGGGGATCTGAGCTTTTACACGCGCGATGACAGTTTGATCGCGCGATTGGCGCAGATCGACACTGGCAAAACTCCGGTGCATCTGCTGGTCGGGGCCTATGATCTGACCTGCACGCCCGAGGATGCGAAACGCACGGCGGCCGCCATTCCCGGCGCGACGGTTTCGGTGATGGATGAGCTAGGCCATTTCCCGATGAGCGAGCATCCGCAAGGGTTTCGCCCGTTTTTCCTTGATGCCCTTGCGCGGATGCCGCGCGTGGCCGCGCAAGCGGCCTGAGAGGAGTTTCCGACATGACCAATCCCTGCATCATCTGCGTGGCAATCACGGGAAGCTTGCCGCAGAAATCCGATAACCCGGCAGTGCCGATCACTGTGACCGAACAGGTCGAAGCGACCCATGAGGCGTTTGAGGCCGGGGCCACAATCGTGCATGCCCATGTGCGCAATGACGATGGCTCGCCCTCGTCCGACCCTGAGAAATTCGCGCGCCTCAAAGAGGGGATCGAGACCCATTGCCCCGGTATGATCATTCAATTTTCCACGGGTGGGCGCTCTGGTGCGGGTCAGACGCGCGGCGCGATGCTGTCCTTGCGCCCTGACATGGCCTCGCTCTCGGTCGGGTCCAACAACTTTCCCACACGGGTCTATGAGAACCCGCCCGATCTGGTCAACTGGCTGGCGGGGGAAATGCGCGAGTATGAGGTCAAGCCCGAGATCGAGGCGTTTGACCTAAGCCATATCCTCAAGGCCAAGGACATGGCCGATCAAGGCCAACTTCTTGGCACGCCCTATGTGCAGTTCGTGATGGGCGTCAAGAATGCGATGCCGGTCGACCGCGATGTGTTCGACTATTACATCCACACGGTCAAACGCCTGTTTGGCCCGGATGCGCCCTGGTGCGCGGCGGGGATCGGGCGGCATCAGGTCACGTTGAACGACTGGGCCGTTGCGGCAGGCGGGCATGCCCGCACCGGGCTTGAGGATAACGTGCGGCTGGATCGGGATACCCTCGCGCCCTCGAATGCCGCTTTGGTGCGGCGGGTGGTCGAGATCTGCGCGCGCCATGCCCGCCCTGTGGCCACCTGGCGCGAGGCGCGGCAGATGCTAGGCCTGCGCGCGCAACATGGCCTCAAGGATGGCAAAGCGGCGTGATTCTATGGTGAGTGGGCTGGTCCTTTGGCGGTCAGCCCGTCACCTGCCCATCCCCGACCACGATCTTCCGACGACAGAGCGATGCGATCTTGTCGTCATGGGTCGAAATCAGAAAGGTTGTGCCCTCTTCTTGATTGATCTGGGCAATCAATTCCATCACCTGCATGGCTGACACACGGTCGAGATTGCCAGTCGGTTCGTCCGCCAGCACGAGTTCGGGGCTGTTCATCAGCGCCCGCGCCACGGCGACGCGCTGTTTTTGCCCGCCCGACAGGCTGGTGGCGGGGAAATTGATCCGCTCCGCCAGACCCATCCGCGCCAAAAGATCACGGCCCCGCGCCCGCACCGGCGCGGTTTCCCGGCCCTCGCGCACGGCGGTGGGAAAGATCACATTCTCCAGCGCGGTAAAATCCGGTAAGAGATTGTGGAACTGAAAGACAAATCCGATATGGGCATTGCGAAACTCTGTCAGGGCCCGGTCATCGGCGGCAATCAGGTCCTCGCCCAGCATGACGTGACGGCCCGAAGTGGGTTTCATCAAAGTGCCAAGAATGGTCAAAAGCGTGCTCTTGCCCGATCCGGATGGCCCCAGCAAAGCCGCCATTTCACCTGTCTCAAGCCGCAGCGAAAGCCCGCGCAAGACCCGCGTTGCGGCCTCTCCGGTGCCGAAGGTCTTGACCAGATCGCGCACCTCCAGAAGCGCGCTCATTGGCCAATCGCCGTGACAGGATCGACCCGCGCCGCCGCGCGCGCAGGCAGGATCGAGGCGAGGACAGCCCCGATCACTGTGAGGGTAATGGCCAGACCATACGAGCCTTGGGTGATGTCCATCGGCAGGGTGCCCGCCTTGAACGCGTCGCGCGGCGGGAAGGGCAGGAGCGCCAGATACCCAAGCCCCGCGCCCATCATCCCGCCCATCAGCCCAATGAGCGCGCCTTGGGTCACGAAAACCACCACGACAAATCCGCGCCCCGCGCCCATCGCGCGCATGATCCCGATTTCCGGGCGGCGACGGTAGGTCGAGAGCAGCAGCGCCGAGGCCACGCCGATCACAATGGTGATAAGCGCGAATGTCTTGAGGAAATAGCCGGTCTGCGCCTGTGCGCTCAGCGCCTCCATCAACTGTTCGGCCCCATCGGTCCAGGGCACGGCATCGAGCCCGGTCAGGGTGCGAATGCGCAGCGCCGTGGCATCTGCGGCGTTGAGGTCCAAAAGCTTGATTTCGATCTGGCTCACGCCCTGTGGCATGGCAAAGAGCGTGCGTGCAGTCGACAGGCTGACAAAGGCGCGCGCCCCGTCCAAGGCCCCGTTGCCCGTCTCAAAGATACCCGAGAGGGTCAGCAGGGCCGTCACCCCCTCAGAGCTTTGCAGGCGCAGCGGCTGATTGAGCGACAGGTCGAGATCATCGGCAAGCTCGCGCCCCACCACGATCAGACCTGCGCCCAGCCTTGCTCGCCCCTCAACCATATACCCGTCCAGATCGAGGATCGCGGATTCGCGCCCCGGCTCAATCCCGGTCACGCTGACCTGCTCCACTTGTGCCCCACGCGTCAGAAACCCCGCCCCGGTGATCTGTGGCGAGACCGCCTTGACCCCCGGCACCGCCTCAATCAGCGGCAGCCACGTTGCGGCCTCGGCCAAAGAGGCGGTGCGGGTGCGGCCCCGTTCTGCGACCATAAGCACATGGCCTTCGGGCGTGAACAAAAGCGTGGGATCATCCGGTTCCGCCTCGATTGTGACATGGGCGATATCGCCCACGGTGCGCGACAGGATGAATTGCGCCAGCCCCCCGATAAGGGCGGACATGAAGATGAAGATAAAGACACCCACCGTCACCCCGAGCACCAAAAGCGCGGTCTGCGCCTTGCTGGCGGTCAGATAGCGAGCGGCGATCTTGAGCGCATAGAGCATCAGGGCGGCCCCGCTGTGACGGCCTGACCATCCACGATGCCGGTGGCCTCGGTGACGAAAGTATCGCCTTGGGCCAGCCCTGCCGTGACGATCAGCCGAGCGGCGGGCCACTCGACCACTGAAATCGGCTGAAACCTCGCCGTGCCGTCGCGAATGACGAAAACGCCCGGTGCGCCTGCGTCAGAAACCAATGCGGTGCGGGGCACGGTCAGGGCTGCGTCGCGCTGATCCACGATGATATTGGTCGCCACGGTCAGGCCCACCGGCGCAAGGACGGGCGTGTCAAAGGACAACTCGACCGCCAGCCCGCCGGTTGCGATATCGACCCGTTTTGAGACATAGCTGACCTGTCCCGCGCGGGTCTGCGTTTCGCCCGCCAATTGAAGAAGGGCGGGCTGCGCTACGGCGATTTGGGTGGCATAGGCCTCGTCCACATCGGCCTCGACCAAAAGCGCGCTGAGGTCGGCAAGCGTCAGGATGGGCGTGGCGGGGCTGACAAGTTGGCCCTGCTCGACATCGAGCATTACAACACTGCCTGCGACAGGCGCGCGGATTGTGTGATTGGCCAGCAGAACGCGCGCCTGATCGAGCGCCGCACCAAGGCGGGCGACCTCTTGGGTCGCGGCCTCGAGTCTGTAGCCATAGGTGTCGCGCACAGAGCGGGCGATTGTGGTGGTGAGCGACGTGGCGCGATCAAATTCAGCCTGCGCTTCGCGGAGTGCGTCGCGCGCGGCGTCTAGGGCGGCTTGTGCCTGTCGCACGCTGGCGCTCTGCGCCTCGGCATCAACTTGGGCCAAGATCTGACCCGCCTCGACACGGTCGCCCTCGATCACAGGCAATGCCACAAGCGTGCCGGTGACGATTGACGTCACCTCAACCGAATTGACAGCCGCGATCCGGCCATTCACAGCCAAGACGCGGGTGACAGGGGCCAGCGCTGCCGTCTCGACCAAGACGGTTGGCGGGCGGGCCATCCACGCCTGAGCGGTGATGAGCCCAGCAATGGCCATGCCGACAAGCGCCGCTGCCACCCATATCCACCGCCGCCCGGATTTCCGAACAGGAGCGTCCCGGCGCGGCACTGGCAACGGCGAAGGAGATGCAGGGTCTTTCTGCGCGGTCGCAGGCGCGTTGTGTCGGGCAGGTTTCTGGTCAGCCGGGGCCAAACGGGGTTCCTTTGCTCAGGGCACATATGCCGGGGGCGGCGGATTTTGCGCCGCCTCCTGTTCCTCTAGCATAGGCGGGCAAATCGCAACTGCCTTGACGTGGATCAGGGGCGGGTAGACTGCCCGCGCGCCTCCATTGACCCATGCAGGCACCCCGGGCATAACCGACGCAGAGCGGCGGTGACCCGACGCTTTGACACAGGCATGCTGCCCCGGCGGATCAAAGCCTAGGTAGCCAGAAAGATTGAGCCGGACCATGCGCAGCACCAAGATCATCCATGTCGTTTCCTGTCATGCCGAGGGCGAGGTGGGCGATGTCATCGTGGGCGGCGTAACCCCGCCCCCCGGCGATACGATCTGGGATCAGCGCAAATGGATCGCCGAGGATCAGACCCTGCGCAATTTCATGCTGAACGAGCCGCGTGGCGGCGTGTTCCGGCATGTCAATCTGCTGGTGCCGCCCAAGCATCCAGAGGCACAGGCCGCCTGGATCATCATGGAGCCCGAGGATACACCACCGATGTCGGGATCAAACTCGATCTGCGTGTCGACCGTGCTGCTAGACAGCGGCATCATCCCGATGCAAGAGCCGGTGACGCATATGGTGCTTGAGGCGCCGGGTGGGCTTGTGCGGGTGCGCGCCGAGTGCGCCAACGGCAAGGCCGAGCGCATCTTTGTCGAGAACTTGCCCTCCTTTGCCAGCCGTTTGGGCGTGCCGCTTGATGTGCCGGGTGTCGGGCAGATTACTGTGGATACGGCCTTTGGCGGGGATAGTTTCGTGGTGGTCGATCCCGTGGCGCTTGGCGTCGATCTGGTCGAGGATAACGCGCGCCGGATTGCAGAGCTTGGCATCCGCATCACCAATGCCGCCAATGCCCAGTTCCGGTTCGAGCATCCCGAAAAGCCAGATTGGGCGCATCATTCGTTCTGCCTTTTTGCCGGGCCGATCACGCGCGAGGGGAGCGCCCTGCGCGCGCAATCGGTGGTCGCCATTCAGCCCGGCAAGCTGGACCGGTCGCCGACCGGCACGGCGGTCTCGGCGCGCATGGCGATCCTCGCGGCGCGCGGCGAGATGGGCGAAGACGACCGCTTTACCGGCGTGTCGATCATCGGGTCAGAATTTCACGGGCGGATTCTGGGTCGGGTGCAGGTTGGCGGGCAAGAGGCCATTCGCCCCGAGATTAGTGGCCGCGCCTGGATCACCGGCACGGCACAGCATATGCTGGACCCCAGCGATCCGTGGCCGGGCGGTTATCGGCTCTCGGATACATGGCCACGGATCATTTAAGGGGCAGGGCGGCGGGACGCGCCCCTGCGCTCAGACTGTGACCGCAGCCAGCCCTTCGGATTCGAACCGCGCCAGTTGCGCCAGTTCTGCATCGCTTAGGGCAATGCCGCCGCTCAGGGCGTTTGCCCGCGCCGCAAAGCGCCGTTCAGAGGGCAGGCGCGCGCCCTGGCCACTGATGGCGCTCAACAGGCGCTCGCCTTCGGCAATCGGATCGCGCCCGCTGCGTGCGGCGAAGGTCGCCGGATCGAGCGCTAGGACCAATGCGCCATGACGCGGCAAGAGGCTGGTGCCGCCGGAAAACTCTAGCGCTTCCTTGCTCATGAATTCACCCAGCATGGCACCGGCCAGCAATTCGACCATTGTCGAAATCGCCGATCCCTTGTGCCCGCCAAAGGGCAGCATCGCGCCCGCCAGTGCCGCCTCGGGATCGGTGGTGGGGTGGCCGTCCTTGTCCATCGCCCAGCCTTCGGGGATGGGCGTGCCTGCGCGGCGGTGCAATTCGATCTCGCCCCGCGCGGCGACGCTTGTGGCAAAATCGAACACATAAGGATGCGGGCCGGGACGCGGCCAGCCAAAGGCAATCGGGTTGGTGCCCAAGAGCGGCTCTTTGCCGCCCGTGGGCGCGACCGAGGAATAGCTGGGGCACATCGAGAGCGACGCAAGGCCCCGCGCGGCCAAAGCCTCGACATCGTGCCAGAGCGCCGAGAAATGCAGGCAATCGCGGATCACCAGCGCCGCCAGCCCGGTGTCACGCGCTCGCGCGGCCAAGGCATCGACAGCCGCGTCAAAGGCCGGATTGGAAAATCCGCCGCCCGCGTCCACGTCGATCACCGCGCGGCCTGTATCCTGCAGCACCGGCACAGCATCGGGCACCACCTTACCTGCTGCGATCACCCGCAAGCAGCCTTCGATCCGGTAGATGCCATGCGACTTGCAATGATCCCGCTCACCCGCAACGATGACCCGCGCCACGGATGCTGCGCTCTGAGGGCGCACGCCGCAGGACTCGAAAATCGACGTCACGCGCGCCAAAAGGCTATCAACGGAAATCACGGTCGGCTCGGCCATGCGGGCGGTCTCCTTCAGGATTGGGGGCTATTTGTCCACGTCGGTATAGGTGCAGGCCCAGAACACCTTGGTTTCGGTATCATCAATCGCGCGCAACCCGTGTTTGATGGTGCTGTCGAAATAGGCGCAATCGCCGGGCTCCATGATCACCGGCTCGTAATGCTCGACCGTCAATTCAACGCGACCCGAAAGAACATAGAGCGTCTCTTCGCCGTCATGCGATTCCAACTCGTCGCGCGTGAGGGGGGCGCGTTTCTCGACCAGTGTCACCAGCGGGATGATCTTTTTTTCGGCCAGCGCGTTGCACAGCACCTCGTATTCGAAATTCTTGGCGCGCACCTTGCGTCCTTGGCCTGCGCGCGTCACGGTCATGCGCGTGGTCTGTGTCGCGTCATGATCGGCGGAAAAGAGCCGCTCCATGCCAATATCATAGGCGCGGGCGATCTTGATGAGGTTCTCATAGCTGGGCGAAACGCGCCCGTTCTCGATTTTGTGGATGGTCGAAAGCGCCAGACCTGTGCGCTGCGCCGCCACTTCGAGCGTATAGCCGCAGGCCTGCCGCACAGCTTTCATGCGTGCGCCCAAATCCGCGCGCAGTTGATGGCGCTCTACGTCCCAATCATCCGCGGCACTCTCGACGGAGGTTTTTTCTGTTTCGGCCATAATTTTTCTTTTCTTACCAGTCATGATTGTTTAAGCATATATTTGTGTTGGGCACAACAGTAGCAATCCTGATATTGCAGGGGGAGACGGAATATCGGACTTTTCCGTCGTCCGGACCGAATTTCTCAGGAAACAAACTTCAACAAAGGGTGATCTCATGCCAGACCTGATTGTTGCCGCCGAGGTTCAGGGGCCAATCCTGCTCTGCGATGAGGGGCTGAGCGTCTGGGGCGGTGTTGATCCCCAGAGCGGGCGGATCATTGACGCGCATCACCCGCAGCGGGGGCAATCGCTGGCCGGTCACGTTGTAATGATGCCGACCAGTCGTGGCTCTTGCACGGGTAGTGGCGTACTTTTGGGGCTGGCCTTTGCTGGCACGGCGCCCAAGGCGCTGATCTTTCGCGAGGGCGAGGATATTCTGACTTTGGGCGCGCTTGTCGCCACGCGGCTCTTTGATCGACCGATTGCCGTTCTGCGCCTCTCGGCCTCCGACTACGACCGTCTGGCCCAGCAATCCCATGCCAAGATCACCGCCACCCATCTGCGCGCAGGTGATCTGGCGCTGCCGCTGACCTCTGTGGCCTCCGAGGGGCTGACCCTGTCGGACAGCGACCGCGCCTTTCTTGCCGGGGAGCATGGCGAGGCGGCACAACTGGCGATGGAGATCATCACCACCCTCGCCGCCGCCCAAGGCGCGCCCAGCCTGACCGATGTGACCCGCGTGCACATCGACGGCTGCATCTATGCCAGCCCCGCCTTTCTGACCTTTGCCCGCGCCATGGCGGACAAGGGCGGGCGGGTGCGGGTGCCCACCACGATGAACGCTATCTCCGTCGATCACGCCAATTGGCGCGCGCAAGGCGTGTCCGAGGCATTCGGCCTGCCTGCCAGCCAATTGGCCGATGCCTATGTCGAAATGGGCGCGCGCCCCAGTTTCACCTGCGCGCCCTATCTGCTCGAGGACAAGCCGGTCGCGGGCGAGGACATCGCCTGGGCCGAAAGCAATGCGGTGATCTACGCCAACACGGTTCTGGGCGCGCGCACCGTGAAGCATGCCGATTTCATGGACCTCTGCATTGCGCTGACGGGGCGTGCCGCACGCTCTGGCGTCTATCTCGACCAGAACCGCGCAGCCCGTCGGATCATCGACATCGACGTGCCTGAAGGGATCGACGATGCCTTTTGGCCGATGCTGGGCTGGATCGTTGGTCAGGTCGCCCCCGACCGCATCCCGCTCTTGCGCGGGCTGGAGTGGCTGAATCCCTCCGAGGATGATCTCAAGGCGCTTTGCGCGGCCTATGGCACCACCTCTGCCTCGCCGATGATGCATATCAAAGGGATCACGCCCGAGGCGGACATGCCGCCCACGCCCGATGCCGATCACGCCCGCATCACGGCGGCTGACTTTGCCCGGCTTTGGTCGGGGTTCAATCAAGGTACGGACAAGGTCGATCTGGTGGCGCTTGGCAGTCCGCATTTTTCCGCCGCTGAATGCAGCGCCTTTGCGGCATTGATGGAGGGGCGGCAGGTCAATCCCGCCGTAGCCACGATCATCACCCTTGGTCGCGGCACGCTGAGCACCATCACCGCGAGCGGCGTCAAAGCACGGCTTGAGGCCGCCGGTGTGACCATCGTGCCCGATATCTGCTGGTGTTCGATTTCCGAGCCGGTTTTTCCGCCTTCGGCAAAGGTTCTGATGACCAACTCTGGCAAATATGCGCATTACGCGCCGGGTCTCAGCAATCGTGCCGTGCGGTTTGGCTCGCTCGCGCAATGTGCGCAGACCGCGCAATCTGGCATGGCCCCCACAACCTCACCGCCGTGGATTGCCGCGGCTCCAGCCCTTGCTGGCCACTGATCCGCCTCCACAGGCACAACGCCACGCATCCAAAGGAGTTTTCCGATGAACAAAGACGTCTTTCACGGCACCATCCCCGCCCTGCTGACCCCCTGCACCCCGGACCGCAAACCCGATTTTGACGCGCTGGTGCGCAAGGGGCAGGAAATGATCGCGGCAGGCATGTCGGGCGTGGTCTATTGCGGGTCCTGCGGTGACTGGCCGCTTTTGACGGACGCCGAGCGGATGGAGGGCGTCGAACGCCTGACCAAGGCCGGCGTGCCCGTGGTTGTGGGCACTGGCGCCATCAACACGAAATCCGCCGTGGCCCATGCCGCACACGCACAAAAAGTGGGCGCGGCGGGCCTTATGGTGATCCCGCGCGTTCTGTCGCGGGGCCTGTCTGTCGCCGCACAGCGCAACCATTTCAAGGCCATTCTAGAGGCAGCCCCAGATGTGCCCGCGATCATCTACAACAGCCCCTATTACGGCTATTCGACCAAGGCCGATCTCTTCTTTGCCCTGCGCGCCGAGCATAAGAACCTGATCGGCTTCAAAGAGTTTGGCGGCAAGAATGATCTGAGCTACGCCGCTGAACACATCACCTCGCAGGATGATGACGTGATCCTGATGGTGGGGGTGGATACCGAAGTGTACCACGGCTTTGTCAAATGCGGGGCGGTCGGGGCCATTACCGGCATCGGCACGATGTTCCCCAAAGAGGCGCTTTTGCAGGTGGCACTGTCCCGCCGCGCAGCGACGGGTTGCCCCGAGGCGGACATGCGCGCGCGCGAGCTGGCCGATGCGTTTTCCGTGATTGCCAAGTTCGACGAAGGCGTCGATCTGGTGCTCTATTTCAAGCATCTCATGGTGCTGAAGGGCGAAGAGGAATACCGCCTCAACATCAACGAGACTGATGCGCTCTCGCCCTCTCAGGCGCGGTTCTGCGAGGCGCAGTTCCATCAATTCAACGCATGGTTCGCCAATTGGGTCAAACAGGGCGGGGTGATCGCTGAATGCATGTGATCGACAGCCACACCGGGGGCGAGCCGACGCGCGTTATTCTGGACGGGGGGCCGGACCTTGGGTCTGGTGCCCTGTCCGAGCGCGCTCGACTGTTGGCCTCGGAGCATCGCGATTTTTACCAATCGGTCAGCCTTGAGCCGCGTGGACAGGTGGCGATGGTCTGTGCCCTTATGGTGCCGCCAACAGACCCGACTTGCGTGACCGGCGTGATCTATTTCGACGCCGAGGCGGTGCTTGGCATGTGTGGCCATGGCACCATCGGCCTTGTGGTCACTCTGGCACATATGGGCCGGATCAAACCGGGCATTCACCGGATCGAGACGCCCGTAGGCATCGTCACCGTCGATCTTATCGACGCCAACACCGTCACCGTCACCAATATCGAAAGCCGCCGCACCCATACCGGCGTCACGGTCGAGATTGAGGGACTTGGCGCTGTCACTGGCGATGTCGCTTATGGCGGCAATCTCTTTTTCCTTGTCGACCCCAGCCCCGTTCCGGTCCATTCCAGCAATATCCGCGCGCTGACTGATGCCACCATCGCTGTGCGCGACGCGGTGCAGGCGCAGGGAATAGACGTGGATCACGTGATCTTTTACGGCCCCTCTGATGATGCGGCGGCGCATAGCCGCAACTTTGTCCTTTGCCCTGACAACGCCTATGACCGCTCGCCCTGTGGCACGGGATGTTCGGCACGGCTCGCCTGTCTGGCGGCTGAGGGGCGGCTGGACGCAGGGCAAGAGATCGTGCAGGAAAGCGTGATCGGCAGCACCTATCGGCTGTCCTATACCCCCGGCCCGAACGGCGGCGTGATCCCCTCGATCACTGGGCGCGCCTATGTGATGGCCGAAAGCACATTGCTTTTTGATCCCAACGATCCGTTTCGCAACGGTATCCGTCTCTAACCCTTTCAACAAAGGTGCCGCATGGCCCGCTCAGACATCATCGTCATCGGTGCCGGCATCATCGGCGTGACCAGCGCGCTTGCGCTGCAACGGGAGGGTCACCGCGTCCGCATTCTGGACCGCAAGGGCGTGGCGGCAGAAACCTCGCGTGGCAATGCAGGCGCGTTCGCCTATACCGATATCGAGCCGCTGGCGACGCCGGGCATCCTGCGCAAGGCACCGAAATGGCTGCTCGATCCGCTGGGGCCTTTGTCGATCCCACCGGCCTATGCGCTGCCGCTTTTGCCGTGGATGCTGCGGTTCTGGCGGGCGAGTTGGCAGGATCGCTATGCGGCGGCTGTGGCGGCACAGGCCAGCCTGATGCACCATTCGCGTGCGGCCTTGGAGCGTTTGATCGCCAATGTCGACGGCGAGCCGTTGATGCGCCGCGAAGGGCAGTTGCAGGTCTACGAGGGCGAGGCGGCCTATCGCGCGAGCCTGCCCGCATGGACCCTACGTCGTCAGCATGGCGTGCGCTTTGACCTCTTGGAAAGCCCCAATGCCTTGGCCGAGATTCAACCCGGTCTCAGCCCACGGTTTACACATGCGGGCTATACCCCCGACTGGATGAACACCGTCGATCCGGCGCGGTGGACCGAATATCTGGCGCAACAGTTTGTGGCCGTTGGTGGCGTGATCGAGACCGCAGATATTCGCGCGCTGCGACAGGCGGGCGACGGCGTCGAGATTGAGACCGCCACTGGCACGACATGCGCCGATCAGGTGGTTCTGGCTGCCGGTGCTTGGTCGCACCATCTGGCGCGCACGCTGGGGGACGCGATCCCGCTCGAAACCGAGCGCGGTTACAACACCACCTTTTCCACCGCCAGTTTCGATCTGCGCACGCATCTGACCTTTGCCGATCACGGCTTTGTCGTGAGCAAGATCGGCGAGGGGCTGCGCGTGGGTGGGGCTGTGGAACTGGGCGGCCTGCGCCTTGCGCCCAACTACAAACGCTCGGAAACGTTGCTGCGCAAGGCCCGCGATTTCCTGCCGGGGTTTGATCCACAGGGCGGCACGCAATGGATGGGCTTTCGCCCCTCGTTGCCCGATAGCTTGCCGATCATTTCGCGCGCGCCGCGCGCCGACCGGGTGATCTATGCCTTTGGTCACGGGCATCTGGGGCTGACGCAATCGGCGGGCACGGCTGAATTGGTGGCGGCGCTTGCCGCACACCGTGATCCGGCGATAGAACTGCAGGCGTTTGACGCCGCGCGATTTTAAAGGGTGCGGGGTTGGGAGGCGTCAACCGCCCCAACCCGGCCTTTCCCTCTTACCGAACATTGGCCAGAAACTTCTGCGTCTCGGGGTGTTGCGGATCGCCAAAGAGCTGATCCGGCGCGCCGATTTCGGCCATGATACCCTGATGAAAGAACGCCACGCGGTTCGACACATCGCGGGCAAACCCCATCTCATGCGTCACGCAGATCATGGTCATGCCTTCTTCGGCCAGCATCTTGAGGGTTTCCAGAACCTCGCCCACAAGCTGCGGATCAAGCGCGGATGTCACCTCGTCAAAGAGCATGTAATCGGGTGACATGGCCAGTGCACGGGCAATGGCCATGCGCTGCTGTTGCCCGCCCGAGAGACGCGAGGGATAGGTTGTCAGCTTATCGCCCAGACCGACATGTCGCAGCTGCTTTTCGGCGATCGCTTCGGCCTCTGCCTTGGCCATGCCCAGCACCTTGCGCGGGGCAAGGGTGACATTCTCCAACACCGTCAGATGCGGAAAGGCGTTCCATTGCTGAAACACGATGCCCACCTTGCGACGCAGCTTGTTGAGATTGGTGGATTTGGCATGCACCTCGGTGCCGTCGATGGTGATGCGGCCACTATCAATCGGCTCTAGCCCGTTGATGCAGGTCAGCAGGGTAGATTTACCTGACCCAGAGCCGCCGATTACGGTCACCACCTCGCCACGCTGCACCGTCAGGTCGATCCCCTTGAGAACCTCCAGATCGCCAAAGGATTTACGGACATTCTGGATCTCAATCATTGGACCACCTTTTTTCGAGATAGCCGCCGAAACGGGCAAGCGGGAAGCTGATGACAAAATAGAACGCGCCGCAGATCAACAGCAGGAACAGTGGTTCTTGCAGGCGCGTGATGAGGATTTGGGTGGATTTCAACAGTTCGGTAACCTGCACCACATAGACCAGCGCCGAGTCCTTCATCACCCCAAGTGCCAGACCGATCCACGAGGGCAGGGCGACGCGCGTGGCCAGCGGCAGCACGATATAGCGCATGTCCTGCCCCCATGTCAGGCCAAGGGACCGCGCCGCGCGACGGGTGATTTCCGGCACCGCATCAATCCCGCCACGCACGATTTCGGCGCAATAGGCCGAGGTGTAGAGCGACAGCACGATGCAGGCCACGGTAAAGCCGGAAATCTGAAGTTGCAGCACCATGCCGACAAAGGCGTTGCCCAAGACCAGTTGAATAAGTAGCGGCACAGAGCGGAAAATGTCGAGAAAGAAGGTCAGCGGTGCGGCCAGAACCGGGCCAAGCTGCATTCGGATCACCCCAAAGAGGATGCCCAAGAGGGTGCCGATGACCACGGAAATTGCCGTAACAAGGATCGTGATCCCTGCGCCCTTGGCGAGAAAGACCAGATCATTGGCGGTGAGGGCGGTGTCGAACATGCGCGTCTCCCCTCAGTACCGGAACAGACGCGCCGCGATCAGGCGGCCGCCGATGGTGATGGTTTTGGTGATCAGGTAAAAGATCACGGCGGCCAGCGCGAACAGCTCGAATGTGCGGAACGTCAGTGCGTTAAGATCCTGCGTGACCCCGTAAAGATCACTGTTCATGCCCACGGTGACGCCCAAAGAGGTCATCAGGATCGCCCAGACCATCTGATTGGTCATCGGCAGGAAGGAAATGCGCAGCATCTGCGGCAGGATGATGTAGCGAAAGGATTGCAACTGCGTCAGGCCCAGAGACCGCCCCGCGCGCCCCTGCGTATCTGGGATCGCCTTGAGTGCGCCGCGAAAATTCTCGGTCAGATAGCCCGCGTTGTTGAAGGTGATGCCGATCAGGATCGACACGAAGGGGCTGAAATGGATGCCAAAGCTGGCCACGCCAAAATGCGCCATGTAGATTTGAAAGAGCGCGGGCGTATTGCGCGCAATTTCCACCCAAGTGGTTGCAAAGGCCATCAGCGGGCGTGACCCAGATAACCGGAAGACGGTAAGCAGGATGGCAAGTGCTATGCCCAAGGCCATCGAGAGGATCGCGATTTCCATCGTGACCAGCGCCCCGTCAAGCATCTGCGGCAGGCGGTTCAGGGCCTGCTTCCATTGGAAGGTATAGTTGAACATCAGGACACCCCGCCCCTAGGGGAAATAGCAAATGGCGGCACGGGGTGTCCGCGCCGCCAATCCTAGCGCAAGCTATCAGCGATAGGCGTTCGGCACCATCAGTTTCGGTACTTCGCCGCCAACCCACTTCTCGTAAAGCTCGTCATACCGGCCGGTGCGCACCTGCTGGTTCACGAAAAGATCGAGATAGTTGAGAAAGCCGTATTCGTCCCGCTTGGCAAATAGCGCCACATAGTCGGTGTCGAAAGGGGCAAAACCTACAACGGTGATGTCCTTGTAATTGCCCGACTGCACGTTGGCCTGTGCGACGGTGGATGTCGACACGGTCGCGTCAAGCTGGCCTTGGCTCAGCGCCAGGAACACATCGGCCTGCGTCTGATAGGGGCGGAATTCGCCCTCGCCCCATTCCTTGACCTGTGCCTCAAGCGCGATGGCCTCGTAGGTGCCTGCAACCGCGCCGACGGTGTGGCCCTTCATCCCCTCGTAAGAGGTGATGCCGGTGCCAGAATTGGCGGTTACGGCCATTTCAAAGGCGAAATAGGGGATCGAGAAACCGACCGTCTTGGCCCGCTCCAGCGTGTCCGAGGTCGAGGCGACGCCCACATCGACGCGGCCAGACATCAGCGCCGGAATGCGCTCGGGGAAGGGGGTTTCGACGATTTCTGCCTCTACGCCAAGAGCGGCGGCCAGATCGTTGCAATAATCAACGTCAAAGCCGATCGGCACGTTGTTGGCATCGCGCATCCCCATTGGCGGGAAATCGAGCACGACAGCGCAGCGCAATGTGCCCGAGGAAATAATGTCATCGAGTTTGTCCGCCTGAGCGGTGCCTGCGATGCTGGTCATGCCCAGCAAGGCAGCAAAAAGCGTCACTTTTTTCATTGGTGGTCCCCTCTCTGTTGATTCTTTTCTCAGCATGAGGCCTTTGGTTCTTTTTTGCAATAATTTTCCTAAAAGAAAAATACTGGCATGTCGGGAAAAAAATCGGTAAGCCATGAAAACCCCGCATCAGGCCTTTGATCGCGGTCGTATCTTCCCTCGGACCGAAAGGATTTCCCATGACCTTTACCCCCCATGGCAAGCATCTGATTGCAGGCACGTGGACAGGCACCGAAGAGACAGTGCTGTCTGATCCGGCAGAGGGCGCAGGCCATGCGTTTTCGGTCGGCACGCCGGACCTCGTCGATAGGGCGGCGCAGGCCGCGGAAGAGGCGTTCTGGACCTTTGGCACCACCAGCCGGGCCACGCGCGCGGCGTTTCTGCATGCTATCGCCGATGAAATCGAGGCGCGCGGCGCACAGATCACCGAGATCGGCTGCGCCGAGACCGGCCTGCCTGCAGCGCGGCTTGAGGGCGAGCGTGGGCGCACCACCGGGCAATTGCGACTCTTTGCCGAGCATATCCTAAAGGGCGATTACCTCGACCGTCGCCATGATGCTGCGCTGCCAGACCGCAAACCCTTGCCGCGCCCCGATTTGCGGATGATGCAACGGCCCATCGGTCCGGTGGCGGTCTTTGGCGCGTCGAATTTCCCGCTCGCCTTTTCCACGGCAGGCGGGGATACGGCGGCTGCCCTCGCGGCGGGTTGTCCAGTGGTGGTCAAGGGCCACGGCGCGCATCCCGGCACCTCCGAAGTGGTGGCCGAGGCCATCCATGCGGCGATTGTGAAATCTGCGATGCCAAGCGGCGTCTTTAGCCTTGTGCAGGGTGGCAATCGTGCGGTTGGACAGGCGTTGGTGCAGCATCCGTTGATCCGGGCGGTTGGCTTTACCGGCTCTCTGGCAGGGGGTCGTGCGCTCTTTGATCTCTGCGCGGCGCGCCCCGATCCGATCCCGTTTTTCGGCGAATTGGGCAGCGTCAATCCGATGTTTCTGTTGCCCGAGGCAATGGCTGCGCGCGGGGCGGCCATCGCAACCGGCTGGGCCGGATCGCTGACGATGGGCGCGGGGCAGTTTTGCACCAATCCGGGCATTGCGGTTGTCCTCAAAGGACCAGAGGCAGAGACCTTTGCAGAAGCAACGCGCGCGGCGCTGAGTGAGAGCGGTGCGCAAGTGATGCTGACCGATGGAATTGCTGCGGCCTACGTCGCGGGTGCGGCGCAGATGGCGGCGCAGACGGGGGTGCAAGACCTGTTGACCGCGATTTGTGATCAACGTCAGGCCAAGCCCTTTCTCTACCGGGTCGCTGCGTGCGACTGGCTGGGCAATCATGCGCTTGGCGAAGAGGTCTTTGGGCCCCTTGGCCTGATCGTTGTGGCCGAGAATGCCGAGGAAATGGCAGCCGTCGCGCAGAGCCTCAAGGGCCAGTTGACCGCCACCCTGCACATGGACGCAGGCGACACGCCTCTTGCGCGCTGCCTGTTGCCCGTGTTGGAACGTAAGGCGGGCCGGGTGCTGACCAATGGCTTTCCAACCGGCGTTGAAGTCTGCGATGCGATGGTCCACGGCGGGCCATATCCGGCCTCGACCAATTTCGGCGCGACTTCTGTGGGCACCCTCTCGATCCGCCGCTTCCTGCGGCCCGTCTGTTACCAGAACATCCCCGAGGCCCTCTTGCCAGAAGATTTGGTTTAGGGTTCGCAGCGTTCTAAAACACACAGGCCGGGAAAATCCCGGCCTGTTGCTTTTCAGAGCTATGTCAGCACATCACGGCTTGCCGCGCTTCGGTGGGGTGCTGCCGCCAAATCCCGCGCGGGCTTTGGGTGCAGCACCTTTGCCTTTGGGCTTTCCAGCGGCAGGTTTTCCCGCGCCGGGTTTGCCAGCAAAGGTCTTGCCTGTGCCGGGTTTGCCGGGCTTTTTCGCCGCTCCGGGTGGAACAAACCGTTTGGACGTATCAGCCGCAAGATTGGGTCTGGGCGCGGCTGGTTCCGCATCGCGGGGCGCAGGGCGCGCGCGCGGCTTGTCAAAGGGTTTGTCTGACGGTTTCGCCCCCGGCTTGCCATAGGGCTTTGCGCCGGGTTTGCTATCCGACTTGTCATAGGGCCGGCCTTCGGGCTTGCCAAAGGATTTCCCGGGTTTGCGATCCCCGGCGGGCTTGCCAAAGGGCTTGTTGGCAGGTTTGCCAGCGGGCTTGTCACTGGACCAAGGTTTTTTGGCCGGGCGCGGCGCATCGCCCGCCTCTGCACGCGGTTTGCGATACGGGGTCACCGTGCCATCCTCGACCGCGCGGGTCATTGCCGCGGGCGGCGCACCTGCCGGTTTCGGGCGCGGCTTTGGGGCGGTGCGTGGGGCAGAATGGTCGCGCGAGCCGCCATACTCGCGGGGCGCGCGCGCAGGGCGGTCCTCTCGCGGGGCGCGGGGCGCACGTTCGGGACGATCTTCGCGCGGGGCGCGCGGGGCAGGGGCAAATGCCGGGGCACTATCCAGAGCGCGGGCGGTGATGCCCTCATCCAGTTGCCCGCCTTCACCGAGCGAAGAAAGAAATCCGGGAACGGCGGCCTCTGCCAGTTCGACAAAGGTTTCGGCAGCCTGCACGCGGATGGCCCCAATCGCGGATTTGTCGAGATTGCCAGCACGGCACAAAAGCGGAAGCAACCACCGCGCCTCGGCCCGGTCGTCATTGCCAACCGACAGCGCAAACCAGCGGCTTGGGCCAAAGGCCGACCGCTCGCGCGCCGGGGCGGGCGCGCCGGGGGCGCTCAGTTCCTCGGGTGCGGACCAGCGCGATTTGTAAAGACGCAGATAGGCGGCGGCGATCACCTCGGGGCTGTGCAGCGCCAGCAATTCAGCGGCAAAGGCACCTTCGGTCTCGGACGGCGTTTCGGACCAGACCGGGTCGGACAACAGGCGCTCGCGATCCTTGGCCTCGATATCCTCGGGCGTGGGGGGCGTGGTCCATTCTGCGGTGATCTTTGCGAATTTGAGCAGGCGCTCTGCCTTGTTTGCCGATTTGAGTGGAACGATAAGGGCAGAGATGCCCTTGCGTCCGGCGCGACCCGTGCGGCCCGAGCGGTGCAAGAGGCCTTCGGAATTGGTGGGCAGTTCGGCATGCACGACCAGATCAAGGTTGGGCAGGTCGATACCCCGCGCGGCGACATCGGTGGCGACACAGACCCGTGCCCGTCCGTCGCGCATCGCCTGCAGGGCATGGGTGCGCTCGGACTGGCTCAACTCGCCTGAGAGCGAGACCACGGCAAAGCCGCGATTGGACAGGCGTGCCGTCAGGCGGGCCACCATGGCGCGGGTATTGGCGAACACAATCGCATTCTGGGCATCGTGATAACGCAGCAGGTTGATCACGGCGCCCTCGGCATCTTGCGGCGACACAGTCAGCGCCTGATAGGCGATATCAGCATGCTGTTTCGCGCCGGTCAGGGTGGTCACACGCTGCGCATCGCGCTGGAATTTCTCAGCCAGCTTGGCGATCATCGGCGGCACGGTGGCCGAGAACATCAGCGTGCGGCGATCTTCGGGCGCTGCGGCCAGCATGAATTCGAGGTCTTCGCGAAAGCCGAGATCGAGCATCTCATCGGCCTCGTCGAGCACGATGGCGCGCAGGCTTGTCATATCGAGCGCGCCGCGATTGATGTGGTCACACAGACGTCCGGGCGTGCCGACAACAATATGCGCCCCGCGCTCCAGCGCGCGCCGCTCGTCACGGGCATCCATCCCGCCAACGCAAGTGACCAAACGCGCGCCCGCTTCGGCATAAAGCCAGCTCAGCTCGCGCATGACCTGAAGCGCCAGCTCTCGCGTCGGGGCCACGATCAGGGCCAGCGGTGCGGCGGCAGGCGGCAATCGGTCCTCACCCCCCAGCAGGGTGGGCGCGATCGCAAGGCCAAACCCTACGGTTTTACCAGATCCGGTCTGGGCCGAGACCAGAAGATCAGAGCCAGACAGCGCGGGGTCCGTTACCGCCTCTTGCACAGGCGTCAGGGTTTCATAGCCGCGCGCGGCAAGAGCATTGGAGAGGGCAGGCAGGATCATGGGGGAGGTCGGTTCCGAAAAAGGGGTGCGGCTTGCGCGTCAAGCCGCGACGCATAGCTCAGTCACGCGCTGTTGTATATGGCAAATACGTCTGTCTGGCAGTGCCCCTTGTGGTCGCATCGGGATTGCGCCACGTTGGGGAAAATCCCGAATTTGCGAACAGGAGGCTGACCGATGCCCGTCAAGAACCGATTTGCCGAATTGCACACCGACATAACAGAATGGCGCCGCGATATCCATGCCCATCCCGAGATCCTCTATGAGACGCATCGCACCAGCGCACTGGTTGCCGAAAAGCTCAAGGCGTTTGGCTGTGACGAGGTGGTGACAGGCATTGGTCGCACCGGCGTGGTGGGGGTGATCAAGGGCCGCAGCACTGCATCGGGCCGGGTGATCGGCCTGCGCGCCGATATGGACGCGCTGCCCATTCACGAGGCCACTGGCGTGGACTATGCCAGCAAGACCCCCGGTGCGATGCATGCCTGCGGCCATGACGGGCATACCGCGATGCTGCTTGGGGCCGCGCAATATCTGGCAGAGACCCGCAATTTCGATGGCACGGCCGTGGTCATCTTTCAGCCCGCCGAGGAAGGTGGGGCAGGCGGGCGCGAGATGTGCGAGGATGGCATGATGGACCGCTTCGGCATTCAGGAAGTTTACGGTATGCACAACTGGCCGGGCCGCCCGGTGGGCAGCTTTGCCATTCGCCCCGGTGCGTTTTTTGCGGCGACAGACCAGTTCGACATCGCGCTGACTGGCAAGGGTGGACATGCCGCAAAGCCGCATGAAACCGTGGATACCACTGTCATGGCCGCGCATCTGGTCACGATGTTCCAAACCATCGCCAGCCGCAACGCTGATCCTGTGGATCAGATAGTGGTGTCGGTCACGTCGTTTCAGACCTCTTCGACCGCTTTCAACGTGATCCCGCAGGGGGTGCATCTGCGTGGCACTGTCCGCACCATGAGCCCTGAGATGCGCAATCTGGCCGAGCAGCGCATTCGCGCGCTCTGCGAGCATGTGACGGCGGGTTTCGGCGGCAAGGCCGAGGTAAGTTATCACCGGGGTTATCCGGTGATGATCAACCACGAGGAACAGACAGAGTTTGCAGCGAGCGTTGCGGCCAAGGTCAGCGGCGGGTGCGAAGAGGCGCCCTTGGTCATGGGCGGCGAAGATTTCGCCTTCATGCTCGAAGAGCGCCCCGGCGCCTATATTCTGGTCGGTAACGGCGATACCGCCATGGTCCACAGCCCCGATTACAATTTCAATGACGAGGCTATTCCGGCGGGTTGTAGCTGGTGGGCGGGGATCGTCGAAGAACGTATGCCAGCGTGATCCCAACCCGGATCACACCGGCTCTGCCATAAGCCAGACGCCCCCCTGGGGCCGCAACGTCAGGATCATCACCGGGTCGGGATCCCGCCCCGGCACCGGGGTGAACCTGAACCGCGAGAGCAGCGTTGCAAGAATGATCACCGCCTCTTGCAGGGCAAAACTGGCACCAATGCAAATACGCGGCCCATCGCCAAAAGGCAGATAGGCATAGCGCTCGATGGTCTTGCGATCGGCAAAACGGTCGGGGTTGAACGCGTCTGGCTCTGGCCAGAGCTGGTGGTTTCGGTGCAGCGCATAGATCGGGATGATCACCGTATCACCGGGTCGAATGTCACGCCCGCACAGCGTATCGGCAACTTGCGCAGTGCGCGAGATGATGCCCGCAGGCGGATAGAGGCGCAGCGCCTCGTCGATGATCTGGCGAGTATAGGGCAGGCGGGCCACATCCGCGCCCGTCGCGGCACGGCCCCACAGCACGGCTTGCGCCTCGGCGCGGGCGCGGTCCTGCACAGCCTGATCAAAGGCGCAGAGGTAGAGCGACCAGCCCAGCGTCAGCGCTGTTGTCTCGTGCCCCGCGACAATGAAAGTCAGCAGGTTGTCGCGCAACTCGGGCGTGCTCATCCGGCGCTTCGTCTCGGGGTCTTCGCCGTCTAGCAAAAGATCAAGAAGGTCTGGCACGCCCTCTGACCCGCGCGCGCGCCGCGCCTCGACGGCCTCGTCTGCCACGCGCTTCATCTCAGCCACCGAGCCACCCGACATCACGCGCCCCGGGCGCGGCACCCAATCGGGAAAGCCCAAGATATCAAAAAGCGAGATTTTGCCCGCCTCTGAAATATAGGCATCAATACCGCGATGCACGGCGTCCACATCGAACATGCCATCGCCGGAAAAGGTCACGTCGGCGATGACATCAAAGGTGGTGCGCACCATTTCGGCGGCCATATCCACCGCGCGCGGGCCTGCTGCCGCCACACGTGCTGCACTTTGTTCGGCAGCGGCTGTCATGATCGGCGCGAGGTTCATCACGTTGCGATGAGAAAAGACCGGCGCGGCCGTGCGCCGTTGCCAGCGCCAATGCGCGCCCTCGGCAATAAAGAGCGACTCGCCAATGGCGGGGCGTAGAAGGTTCTTGGTGACAATGGATTTCGGGTAATTGTCCAGCTCTTCCAAGAGCATCCGGCGGATCGCGCCGGGGTCCATCACCATGTGCCAGCGTTTGCCGGTGCGCCCTGAAACCATGGGTTGCCGTGTGGCAATCTCGGGGATGATCGACAGGATGTTGCGCCGCGCGGCCTTCAGGCTGGCCAGCACGCCCATTGGCTCTGTCACCAAGGGCACATGCGCGGGCAAAGTATGGGGCGTCTGGCGGGGCATGGGGGACATTGGGCACCTCTGGGCAACTGGGTCTTAGATAGGGCGCAGGAGGGGCGGGGGCAAATGATTGCGTGTCGCCGATGTCTGGGCTATCCCTGCCCGAACTGTCACCTCTGGGGAATTGCTTGATGATCCGTCTCTTCGCGCTCTTCGGGCTTGCCCTGATGGCCGCCTGCACCAATCCCAACGATCTTGACGAGGCCCCGGCCTATCTGGGCAATTTCCATCTGGGGCATAATGTTGTGGTGGCCCCGAACCTGACCAAGGGCCCCGCATCGCGCGAGGCGTCCAAGGAGGAATGGATCGCCGCGATGACCGAGGCGATGACGGATCGGTTCGGGCGCTATGAGGGCACCAAACTCTATCATCTGGGGGTAAGTGTCGAAGGCTATGTGCTGGCCATTCCGGGCGTGCCATTGGTTGCGTCGCCGAAATCGGCGCTGATCCTGAATGTCACCGCTTGGGATGATGCCAAGGGCGGCAAGCTCAACGCCAAGCCGCATCTGGTGACAGTGGTCGAGAGCTTTTCCGGCAATACGTTCCTTGGCTCGGGCCTGACCCAAAGCAAGGAAAAGCAACTCGAGAACCTCAGCCGCAATGCCGCCAAGCAGATCCAGAACTGGCTGGTGCAGCAGAATAACGAGTTTGGCTGGTTTGAAGACGATGGCGTGCCTGCAAATGACAAGGAGCGCCCCGAGGCGCGTTCGGTGGAACCGCCCGCACCGGATGCGGATAGCGCGCCCGCAGCGAGCGCGACAGAAGCCCCAAGCGCGGCCGATCTGGCCGAAGCCGCCGCTGAGGTGATTGAGGAACCGACTGTCGCACCCGTTTCCGCAGAGTGACGCCAAGGCGGCGAGTAAGGCTTGATTTTCCCGGCGCAACCCAATAAACGGCGCGCGATGTAACCCTCGGGCCACCCTGGCCCCCCAACTGACAAGGCGTCCTGAGATATGGCAAAGGAAAAGTTTGCACGTAACAAGCCGCATGTGAACATCGGCACGATTGGTCACGTTGACCACGGCAAGACGACGTTGACGGCGGCGATCACCAAGTATTTCGGCGAGTTCCGGGCCTATGACCAGATTGACGGGGCGCCTGAAGAGAAGGCGCGCGGGATCACGATCTCGACCGCGCATGTGGAGTATGAGACCGAGGCGCGTCACTATGCGCATGTCGACTGCCCCGGCCACGCCGACTATGTGAAGAACATGATCACCGGCGCCGCCCAGATGGACGGCGCGATCCTGGTTGTGAACGCGGCTGACGGCCCGATGCCGCAGACGCGCGAGCACATCCTGCTTGGTCGTCAGGTGGGCATCCCCTTCATGGTCGTCTACATGAACAAGGTCGATCAGGTGGATGGGCATAAGCAGGCGCAGGCGGGGGCGCGTAGTGGGTGGTAACTGTTTCACCCCGGCGGCTGACGCGAACCTGAAGCGTGTCGTCCTCGCCATATTCCCGCTTGACCGACAATTCAGTCAGATCGTTGTCATTCAGCAGTTCCGCCAATGCCTTGATAAAGGCCACGTCCGATTCATGGGATTTGTTCGACATATCTTCCTCGACCACAGCGCGATGATGTCCCGTTCCGGGCTCATGGCATTTTGTTTTGGCCGCTTATAGGGCAAGGCGGAGGCTGAGAAAAGCGGCCATTACCCTATAATCTGGGGGCAGGGGGGCAATTTTACGAGAGCTGCACGCCATCAGAGCGGCATCCCAGAAAGTTTTGCCACCAGTTCCGCCAGTTTGCGGGCCTGAAATTTCTCTAGCAGGCGCGCGCGATAAACCTCGACGGTGCGGTAGCTGAGACCCAGATCAAGGCCGATTTCCTTGGACGTCATCCCCCGACAGGTGAGAATCGCCACCTCGCGTTCGCGTTGGGTCAGCTCGACAAGGGGGCGTTCGTCCGAGAGATCGGAGAACGACCAGATGCCGCGCTGAAACGGGGCCTCGGGCGTCAGCGACTGGCCGCGCACCCGGCACCAAAAAAGCGTGCCATTGCGGCGCTTCATCACCCGTTCATCCGCATAACGCCCGGTTTTGCGCATGATGGCGAGCGCATCCGCCCCGATGCGGCGATAATCCTCGATCGAGGGGTAATAGCGGGCCAGCGGGATGTTGGTATAATCGGCGGGGGTATCGCCAAAGATCGCGGCAAATTTCTGATTGCACTGCCGGATGATGCGGTGTTCCAGCAGAGCAAGGCCCACAGGGGCATGATCGAAGGCGAGTTCCTTGATGTCCATGGCCCGTTATGGCGCGCGGGACGCGGTGCGCCAAGAGGTTTGCGTGTTTCTACGGAATTGTGCCGGGGCCGCGTCGGTGCTTTGGTAGCGACGCGGAGGATTGGGCGATGAATATCGGGATTTGGCTGGAGCGGGCAGCGCAGGCTTGGCCCAGGCGGGCGGCGCTCTTCACCGGCGTTGATCTGGTGGCGGATTATGCCGGGTTTGACCGCGCCGCGCGCGAGGTGGCGGGCGGGTTGATGGCGCAAGGCGTGGCGGCTGGCGACCGGGTCGCGATCTTCATGGGCAATGCGCCCGAGTATCTCTTGGCGCTTTACGGTATCTGGTATGCCGGGGCCGCTGCCGTGCCGATCAACGCCAAGCTGCACGGGGCAGAGGCGGCGTGGATCATCGCAGATGCAGGCGCGCAGGTGGTTTTGGCGGATGCGGTGCGGCGCGATGCCTTGGCCGAGCAGGGGGTCGTGGCACAGGCGGTCACGCGGGGGGCGCCCGTGGTCGAAGTTGCCGCGCGCGCGCCCGGCGATCTGGCGTGGTTGTTTTACACCTCCGGCACCACTGGGCGGCCCAAGGGGGTGCGGATCACGCATCGGATGCTGGTCGCGATGTCGCTCAGCTATCTGGCGGATGTCGATGAGGTGACGGGTGAAGATGCCACGCTCTATGCCGCGCCGATGAGCCATGGCGCCGGGCTTTATGCGATGGTGCACGTGCTGCGCGGGGCGCGTCATGTCTGCCCGGCGTCGGGCGGCTTTGACGAGGGGGAAATTCTTGATCTCGCGCGGTATCATGGCCGGGTGCATATGTTCGCCGCGCCGACGATGGTCAAGCGGCTGACCGCACAGGTGCAGGCGCGCGGCGAGACCGGGGAGGGGCTGCGCAGCGTGGTCTATGCCGGGGGGCCGATGTATCTGGCGGATATTCTCGAGGCGGTCGAGGTGTTCGGGCCAATCTTCCTGCAAATCTACGGGCAGGGGGAATGCCCGATGGCGATCACCGCGCTGAGCCGCGCCGATGTGGCGGATCGCAGCCATCCGCGTTGGCGCGAACGGCTGGCCTCGGTGGGTCGCGCGCAATCGGTGGTCGAGGTGCGGATTGCGGATGACACGGGGGCAGAGGTGCCGCACGGGCAGGTGGGCGAAATCCTCGTGCGCGGCGATGCGGTGATGCCGGGCTATTGGCAGAATATCGTGGCCAGTGAAAAGGCGCTCAAGGGCGGTTGGCTCTGGACCGGCGATCTGGGGCGGATGGATGGCGACGGCTATGTGACCTTGCAGGACCGGTCCAAGGATATGATCATCTCGGGCGGGTCCAACATCTATCCGCGCGAGGTGGAAGAGGTGCTCTTGACCCATCCTGACGTGATCGAGGCGGCGGTGGTGGGCATGGCCGATGCCGAATGGGGTGAGGTCGTGGTGGCCTTTGTGGTCTGTGTCGGGGCGCTGGATGAGGCCGCACTTGATGCGCATTGCCTGCGCCAGATCGCCCGGTTCAAGCGGCCCAAGTGCTATATCGCGGTCGCCGAGTTGCCCAAGAACAATTACGGCAAAGTGCTCAAGACCGAATTGCGGGCGCGTCTGAGCACCTAGCGCAGCCTTGTTTTCACCCGCCAAAAGCGCTAGATGCGCGGGGTCGAGCGGTCGCAGCCTACCCGCTTTAAAAAACAAGGATGAAAGATGAGGACGATTGTTATCTGCTCGGGCGGGCTCGATTCCGTATCGCTCGCCCATAAGGTGGCCGCTGAGCATGAATTGGCGGGGCTTCTGAGCTTTGATTACGGGCAACGCCATGTGAAAGAGGTGGAATACGCGGCTGCTTGCGCGCGCCGACTGGGCGTGCCGCATAAGGTGGTGGATATTCGCCAGATCGGGGCGGCGCTGTCGGGTTCCGCGCTGACCGATGATGTGGCGGTGCCGGATGGGCATTACGCCGAAGAGACCATGAAAATCACCATCGTGCCCAATCGCAATGCGATCATGCTGGCCATAGCCTTTGGCATGGCGGCGGCGGAAAAGGCCGATGCCGTGGCCACGGCGGTGCATGGCGGGGATCATTTCATCTACCCTGACTGCCGCCCCGGCTTCATCAACGCGTTTCAGGCGATGCAGGATGCGGCGCTGAAGGGCTATGCCGAGGTGAAGCTTTATACGCCCTATTTGCAGGGGTCCAAGGGCGATATCGTCACCGATGGGGCCAAGCATGGCACGCCCTTTGCCGAAACATGGTCGTGCTACAAGGGCGGGGCCAAACATTGCGGGCGCTGTGGCACCTGTGTCGAGCGGCGCGAGGCGTTTCATCTGGCGGGGGTCGTTGATCCGACCGAGTATGAGGACCGGGATTTCTGGTTGGCGGCTGTGGCCGGGCGGGGGGCGTGATGTATCGGATCACCAAGGAATTCCACTTTTCAGCGTCACATCAACTGTTTGGCCTGCCTGAGACGCATCAATGCGCGCGGCTGCACGGGCATAACTACATTGTGGTGGTCGAACTGACCGCCGCCGAGTTGAACGCGCATGGCTTTGTGCGCGATTACCTCGATCTGGGGGATCTGAAGCGGTATATTGATGACACGCTCGATCACCGGCATCTGAATGATGTGCTGGGGGATGATTGCGTGACCGCTGAACGGATGGCCAAACATCTTTTTGACTGGTGCCATGCGCGCTGGCCCGAGGTGACGGCGGTCAAGGTCAGCGAGACGCCGAAAACATGGGCGGAGTATCGCCCGTGACCGAGGCGATCCGGGTCTCGGAAATCTTTGGCCCGACCATTCAGGGCGAGGGCGCGCTGATCGGTCAGCCGACGGTGTTTGTGCGCACCGGGGGCTGCGATTACCGCTGCGTCTGGTGTGACAGCCTGCACGCGGTCGAGTCGGCCTATCGCGAGACTTGGGTGCCGATGAGTGCCGAGGCGGTGTTGGCCGAGGTCGCGCGCCTCTCGGGCGGTCGGCCCATCATGGTGACGCTCTCGGGCGGCAATCCGGCGATTCAGCCGTTAGGGGCGTTGATTGATCTGGGCCATGCGCGCGGCTATCGCTTTGCGATGGAAACCCAAGGCTCTGTCGCGCGCGACTGGTTCGCGGCGCTTGATATGCTGGTGCTCAGTCCCAAGCCGCCGTCGTCGGGCATGGAGGTAGACTGGGCGCTCTTTGACGATTGCGTTGCAGCGGCCAAGGGTGCTGCGAGCGTCCTCAAGATCGTCGTATTTGACGAGGCGGATTATGAATGGGCGCGGGCGGTGGCGGGGCACTATCCGCAATTGCCCCTCTATCTGCAGCCGGGCAATCACACGCCGCCCCCGCCCGAGGATGATGCCGCCACGGTCGATCAGGCGGGCATCGACGCGCGCATGCGCTGGTTGGTAGAGCGGGTGACGGGTGACGGATGGTTTGAAGCAAAGGTGCTGCCGCAATTGCATGTGATGCTCTGGGGCAACAAGCGCGGGGTGTGAAGGAGAAAGCGATGAGCGAGAATATTTACAAAGACCTCAAGCAGTTGGGCGGTGCGGCGCAGATACCGCAGAGCCCCGAAGAGGCGCTGTTGGAGCGTGTGGCCAATCCGCAGGCGGATGTCCAGTATAACGTGCGGTTCACCGCGCCTGAGTTTACCTCGCTCTGCCCCATGACCGGACAGCCGGATTTCGCGCATTTGGTGATTGATTATGTGCCGGGCCAATGGCTGGTCGAGAGCAAATCGCTCAAGCTTTACCTGACCAGTTTCCGCAATCATGGAGCCTTCCACGAGGATTGCACGATTTCCATTGCGCGGCGGCTGGTGGGCTTTCTGGAGCCGGAGTGGCTGCGCATTGGTGGTTATTGGTATCCGCGCGGCGGCATCCCGATTGATGTGTTCTGGCAGACGGGTGCGATGCCAGAGGGCGTGTGGATTCCCGATCAGGGCGTGCCGCCCTATCGCGGGCGCGGCTAAGCCGCCTTTGGGCATCTCGCCCGCCCGTTGATCGGGCGGGCGCATGCCCCCTCAGACACCCAGCCAGCGATGCTGCGCCTCGGTATCGGCGCGGATATCGTCGGCGGTGCCGGTCCAGACCACTTGGCCCTTGCTGACCACCACCACATCATCCGCAAGCGAAGTGGCAAAGCCGAAATTCTGCTCGACCAGAACCATCGACAGCCCCTCGCGCTTGAGCTCCATCAGCTTGTCATGGATCAGCTTGACGATGATCGGGGCCAGCCCCTCGGTGGGTTCGTCCAGGATCAAGAGGCGTGGATTCATCAGAAGCGCGCGGGCAATCGCCAGCATTTGCTGTTCGCCCCCCGACAACTGCGTGCCGCCATTCTCAAGGCGTTCGCCAAGGCGCGGGAAGAGGTCCAGCACCCGGTCCATTGTCCATGCCCCGTCAAACCGCTTTGACGCTATTTCAAGGTTCTCACGCACCGTCAGAGAGGGGAAGATATCCCGCGTTTCCGGCACATAGGCGATGCCCGCCTTGGCGATATCATAGGGCCGTTTGGGCATGGCGCGGCCATCAAAGGTGATCTGCCCATCGCGCAGCGGCAAGAGGCCCATCACTGTCTTCAGCGTGGTGGATTTGCCCGCGCCATTACGCCCCAGAATGGCCAGAACCCGGCCTGCCTCGGCGCGCAAACCCATGCCATAAAGCACTTGGGTTTCGCCATAGCCGGAATTGACGGCATTCAGTTCAAGCATCTTCCCAACTCCCCAGATAGATTTCCTTGAGCAGCTTGGAGCCGCGCGCGGCCTCGGGCAGCCCGTCAAACACCACCTCACCATAGTTCAGCACGGTGATCGTATCGGCCACGTCAAAGGCGAGGTCCATGTCATGCTCGATGATCAGAAGTGTCAGATCACGCGGCAGGTTGTTCAGCAGGTCGTGAAACCCCTTGGCCATCTCGGGGCCCACGCCGCTTGTCGGTTCATCCATCAAGAGAACGAGAGGGCGGGTGGCCAGCGCCACGCCCACCTCCAACTGCCGCCGCACACCATAGCTGACCTCAGACACACGCGCATGCAGATAGGGCATGAGATTGACCTGTTCGGCCACCTCGGCCACGATGTCGCGCACTTCGGGACGTGCGAGGCTGTCGGTATAAAGCCGGGTTGCGTTGCCCGTGTGGATCGCCGCTGCCAGCCCCAGATTTTCCTCGACGGTCAGCCCGTCAAAGAGCGTGTTCTTCTGATAGCTGCGCGACAGACCTTGCCGCGCGCGCCGGGCCACGGGCAGGGCGGTTACATTCTCGCCCGCCAGATGCACCGATCCGCTATCGGGGCTAAGTTCGCCCACCAGCAGGTTGAAGAGCGTCGTCTTGCCCGCGCCGTTAGGGCCAAGGATCACCCGCCGCTCGCCCCGCTCCAGCTTGAGCGAGACCCCGCGCGTGACATGCACCGCGCCAAAGCTCTTATCGAGATTGCGTGTCTCAAGCATCGGTCTTGACCTCCCTTGGGTCGATATCGCGCACCGCATCCGCCGCACGCCGTTCTATCCGCGCGCCAAACCGCGCCTCGATCCAGCCAAAGATGCCATTGGCGCGGCTCATCACCACGGCAATCAGGATGACCCCGACCACCAGATGCCAATAGCTTGTGAGCGCGCCCACCTCATGCTTGAGCAGCACAAAGACCGCAGCGCCCAGCAAGGGGCCGACCAGCGTTCCAAGCCCGCCAAGGATCACAACCACCAACGCCTCGCCCGAGACTGTCCAAGACAGAAGGCCGGGCGAGACAAACATCACATGCTGTGCTGCCATCACGCCCGCCAAGCCGGAAATCAGACCAGAGAGGCCAAAGACATCCGCCTTGACCCGCCAGACCGTGAGGCCAAGCGCGCGCATCCGCTGTTCGTTGTGCATGACACCCGACAGGGACCGGCCTAGTCCAGAACGCAGGATCAGCACGGCCGCGCCATAGATCGCGGCCAGCATGGCAAGGCAGAAGAGAGCAAAGCTGCGCCCGTCATTCAGGTCTAGCCCGATCAGCGCAAGATCGAGCCGTTCAATCCCGCCGAGCCCGTCATCGCCGCCAAAAAGCGGCGCTTCGAACACATAGGAATAGCCCATCTGCCCAAAGGCCAGTGTCGCCATGATGAAATAGATGCCATGGCTGCGGGCGCAGATGGCACCGATGACCCAAGCGATGGCCCCGGTAATCGCCACCGCGCCACCCATAGCGGCCACTGGCGTCAACCCAACCTTGGTTGACAGGATCGCATAGCCATAGGCCCCGACGCCAAGCAATGCGCCGTGGCAGAGCGAGACCATGCCGCCAAAGCCTGCGACCATATCGAGCGCGATCACCAGCATGGCGAGGATGAGAATCTCGGTCAGGATTTCCAGCCCGAAATATTCCGCCGTAAAGGCCTGGAAGAGGGCCGCCGATGCCAAGAGCACGAGCGCGCCGTATCGCAGAGGTGTGTGTCGGAACATCGCCTTATCCTTTCGCCGGAAAGAGGCCCACAGGCCGGATCACCAGCACCGCCGCCAAGAGCGCGTAAATCAGAACCGAGGCCAGTTGCGGTGCCAGCACCGCACCAAAGGTCTGCACGAACCCAAAGATGAGAGAGCCCGCGATGGCCCCTTTGAGCGAACCCAAGCCCCCGATCACGATCACGATCAGCGTGGGGATAAGGATTTGCAGACCCATGTCGGGTGTGACGCTCAAGAGCGGTGCCGCCACCGCGCCCGCCAACCCTGCAAGCGCGCAGCCCACACAAAAGACGATAAAGAACAGCCGCTCGACATTGATCCCAAGGCAGGCCGCCATCGCGTCATTGTCAACGCCCGCGCGGATCATTGCGCCAATCTGTGTGCGGCTGAGGACAAAGGCCAATGCGCCAAAGATTGCCAACCCCAAAGCGATGATAAACAGCCGGTAGGCGGGATATTCGACACCCAAGAGCGCCACGCGCCCGGCAAGAAGCTCTGGCACTTCCAGCCCGAGCGCCAGATCGCCCCAGACGATCCGGGTGATATCGAGCAGGGCAAAGATCAGCCCAAATGTCACCAGAACCTGTGCCATCGGACCCGATTTGCGCATCCGCTGGATGAGGCCGGAATAAAGCAGCACGCCCACCCCCGCGACCGCCACCGGGGCCAGAAAGAACCCGGCCCAATAGCCGCCAACCGCTGCCACCGAGGCCGCGAAATAGGCCCCAAGCGCATAGAGCGCGCCATGCGCCAAGTTGACGAAATGCATCAGGCCAAAGATCACGGTCAGGCCGATAGACAAGAGAAACAGCAGCATGGACAGTTGCAACGCATTGAGCGCCTGTAGTGTCCAGAAACCAAGATCGAGTGACATTGCGGAACCTCCTCCCGAAAGGGCCCGGCCAAGGATATGGCCGGGCCGCCTGTCTTAGTTGCTGACGGGGGCCGCCATCTCGCAGCCGTTGACCGGATCGGCCTCGGCGGGCAGCTCTGCCAGCACCTTTTGGGTCAGCCCATCGGTGCCTGCGATAGTCTCGTAGACATAGATCGGCTGCACGATGTTGTTGGTCGCGGGATCAATCGACAATGCGCCGCGCGGCCCGTCGAACCGCACTTGGCGCAGGGCGTTGGCAAGGCTCTCGCGATCCGTGGCACCTGCCTTGACCGCCTCGATCAAGGCGCGGCCTGCGTCATAGCCATGCACGGCGAATTCCGACGGCACGCGGCCTGTCTTGGCCGTGAAGGCCTCGACGAATTGCGCGTTGGCGGGGCTGTCGATGGTGGGCACGTAATGCAGGGCGGTAATCACACCCTCTGCCGCCGGACCTTGGGCATTGACATAGAGCGACGAGGTCAGGAAGCCTGAACCATAAAGCGGCAACTCGGCCTTGAGACCAAAGCTATCGTATTGCTTGACAAAGGAAATCGCCTCGCCGCCTGCATAGAACACGAACACCGCTTCGGCACCGCTTGACTTGGCCTGTGCCATATAGGGGCCAAAATCCTGCGTCTTCTGGAACGGGGTGAAATCCTGTCCGACGATCTCGCCGCCCGCAGCGGTGAAGGTCTGAACAAACCCGTCGATCATCTGGCGACCGGCGGCATAGTCGGGGGCAAGGGTATAGACCTTGCGGATGCCCTGATCATACATCCACTGACCCATCGGGCGGTTGACCTGCCCGTTAGAGAAAGACATGCGCGTGATATAGGGCGAGCAGGCCTCGCCTGTGGCCTCGTCATTGCCTGCGTTGGCAACGATCAGCGGCACGCCCGCGCCATGCACCATGTCGCGCACAGCCCCCAAGACGCCAGAGCTGACGATGCCTGAAATCACATCGACCTTGTCCTGCAGGATCAGCTTTTTGGCCTTGGCCAAGGCAACTGGCGGTTTCACTTCGGTATCTTCTCGGACGATCTCGAATGTCGCCGCAGTTTCAGACCCGAATTGCTCAAGCGCTGTGGTGAATCCGGCCTCGATATCATTGCCAAGGGCGGCATAAACGCCGGAAAAGGGCAAGAGCAGGCCAACTTTGATGTCTTGGGCTGTTGCGGGCATAGCAAAGCCAGTGGCAAGCCCGAGGGCCGCCAGAAATGCGCGTTTCATAGGGTAGTTCCTCCAGTTGGTGTTGAGACCCCTCCTCAGGGCCTATCCAAGATCGCCCCCGCCCACCGGCACTGTGACGCCGGTGATGTAAGAGGCCTCATCCGACGCCAGAAACAGGATCGGGCCTGCCTGTTCGTCGAGTGTTCCGTAGCGTTTCATCAGGCTCGATTGGATCGTCTGATCGACGATGGTCTGATACCAGTCTTCGCGCTGTTCTTCGGCGGCATTGGGGTTGCGCGGCACCGCGCGTGGCGGGGCCTCTGTGCCCCCCGGCGCGGTGGCGACCACGCGAATGCCGCGTTCCCCCACTTCCCAGGCAAGGCTGGCGGTGATCGCATTCACCCCACCCTTGGCCGCCGCATAGGGCACGCGGTTCAGACCGCGTGTGGCAATCGACGAGACATTGACGATCACGCCCGATCCCTGCGGCAACATCCGCTCGATCGCCGCCCGGCAGCAATAGAGCGTCGGAAAGAGCGAGCGGCGCACCTCGGCGTCAATCTCATGGGGCGCATAATGCTCATAGGGTTTGGCCCAGATGGTGCCGCCCACGTTGTTGATCAGAATGTCGATCCGACCCCAGATATCAATCGCCGCCGCCATGGCCGCGTCGCAGCCTTCCCATGTTTCCAGATCGACGTTGAGCGCTTGGGCTTCGCCGCCTGCGTCACGGATCGCTGTAACCACCGTGTCGCGATGCTCTGAGCGGTCCACGACCAGCACCTTTGCCCCCTCGGCGGCGGCGCGTTCGGCCACCCGGCGACCGATCCCTTGGGCCGCGCCAGTGACGACCATCACCTTGCCTGTGAAACGCGGTGTCATGCGGCGGCGGCCTCTGTCTCGGTCGGGTTGAATTTTTCGAAATGGAACGCGGCGGGTGTGACACCCAGTTGTGCGAAATGCGCGCGCACCGCGTCCACCATCGGGGGCGGACCGCAAAGGTAGACATCGCAATCGCCGCCATTCAGATCCTCTGCCGTCACGTGATCGGTGACAAATCCCTTGCGCGCGTGCTCTTCGTTTTGATCGGCCAGCACCGTGATTACGGTCACATTGCCAATAGCCTCGGCCAAGGCCATGACACGGTCGAGTTCAACCAGATCGGCGGCACGGGTTACGGCGTAGTAGAGCGTGATCGGCTGATCCGCGCCGTGCGTTGCCACCTGTTCCAGCATCGACAGGAAGGGTGCCAAGCCGGTGCCACCCGCCAACCACAGTTGTGGGCGCTCAATGGGCCGCAGGTAAAACGCCCCCATCGGCCCGGTCAGCGTGACGGCATCGCCAGCCGTGGCGCGTTCGCCCAAATAGCGGCTCATCAGCCCGCCCGGAATGTTACGAATGAGGAATGTGGCCTCGTCCGCGCCGGGGGCAGAGGAAAAGGAATACGAGCGGTGCGCCTCGGTGCCGGGCACGGAGATATTGACATATTGACCGGGCAGAAAGCCCATAGGCTTGGCCAGTTTGACGCGCAGGCCAAAGGACGTCTCGGACAGGCGGTCAACGCCCAACACCTCTGCCGATATCGCCTCGGGCGCGGTCTTGCACATGGCAGAGGAGGCAGGCACCCGGATCACGCAATCGCTCTGCGGCATCATCTGACAGGTCAGCACATAGCCCTCAGCCGCCTCATCCTCGGTCATCGCCTCGTCGAGGTAGAATTCCAGCTCATATTTGCCCTTTTCGGCAAAGCATTTGCAGGTGCCACACACCCCGTCACGGCAATCCATCGGAATGTTGATCTTTTGCCGAAACGCGGCTTCGGTGACTTTCTCGTCCTCGTCGCATTGAATGACACGGGTCACGCCATCCTCGAAATTCAGGGCGATATTATAGCTGGTCATGGCGGGCTCCTCCCCTCTTGTGGCGCGTCCCCATCGGGCACGCGCCGGTCTTGGCCTCAGATGTGGTAAACGTCGATCACATGGTGGATCTGGTCGTTCTTGAGCACGACCTTCTTATCGGTGATCAGCGGGTTTTTCCCTGTCACATCAATCGTGTAATAGGACGTGCCCCAGTGTTGATCGGTCTTGCCATAGCGATAGGTCAGCGTGTGCCAGTTAAAGCGCAGCGTGATCGTGCCCGCATCCCGGCTCAGCACCTCGATATTGGCAAGGTTGTGATTGGTGCGCGGCTCTGGCAGCGAGGTGGCCGAAGACCGATCTGTCTGAATGCGGAACACGCGATCCTCGATGCCCGAGCGGTCAGGATAATAGATCAGCGACATCTCGTTTTGCGGGTCTTCGGTCAGGAGATCCTCATCATCCCAGGCGGGCATCCAGAACGGGCAATCGGCATGGTAGAACGTCAGCCAATTGTCCCAGTCGCGATCATCAAGCGCGCGCGCCTCGGCGTAGAGAAAGGCTTGGATTTCCTCATAGTTCATGGTGGCCTCGGTGCTCTGGCGGTCTAGCGTTGCGGTGGTCATGGTCATCTCTCCTCACTCTGCCGCAACGGCGCTGCCGGGGGCGGTTTCGCGTTCCTTGGCGATGGCCTGCGCCATGCGCTCGGACCATTGCTTGTGCTGGATCACGAACAATCCCTCATCCTCGGTGCGGGCCCCCGAAAGGATCGGGTTCACACCAAGCGCCTTGGCATCCTCGTCCGGGCCGTGAATCCACTGGGTCGCGCCTCGGCAAATGTCATTCCACTTGGCATGGGCGGCACCGGCATAACCACGTTGCGTGGCGCGGAATTCCTCGGTGTCGTCGGGCGTGGCCATGCCAGAGGCGTTGAAGAAATCCTCATACTGGCGAATGCGGCGCGAGCGCGAGTCTTGGCTCTCGCCTTTGGGGGCGATGCAATAGATCGTGACTTCGGTCTTATCCACGCTGATCGGGCGGAACACCCGGATCTGGCTGCTGAACTGATCCATCAGGAACACGTTGGGATAGAGGCAGAGATTGCGCAGCACGCCCACCATCCATTCGGCCTTGGTGGCCCCATATTTCTCGGTCCATTCGGCAAGGCGCGGATAGTTGGGGCGATTGGTCGAGTCAGCCCATGTGGTCCACAAGAGGAGGTGCCCATTCACATAGGAATGAAAGCCGCCCTTCTGCTTGGCCCATTTGCTGGCGTCGGTTGCTTTGATCTTGTCTTCCTTGCCATCCGCCGTGCGGTGCGAGGTGGTGGCCACGTAATTCCAATGCACCGCCGAGACGTGATAGCCATCAGCGCCATTCTCGGCCTGCAATTTCCAGTTGCCGTCAAACGTATAGGTGGACGAGCCGCGCAGCACCTCGAGCCCCTCGTCGGATTGATCGACAACCATGTCGATCATCTTGCGCGCCTCACCGAGATACTCTTCCAGCGGGGCCACATCGGCATTGAGCGAGCCAAAGAGGAAGCCACGATAATTCTCGAACCGGGCCACTTTGGTCAGATCATGGCTGCCGTCCTTGTTGAATTGCTCGGGGTAGCCCGCGCCATTCGGGTCTTTGACCTTCAAGAGCTTGCCAGTGTTGGAAAAGGTCCAGCCGTGGAAGGGGCAGGTAAAGGTCTTTTGGTTGCGCCGCTTGAACCGGCAAAGCTGCGCGCCGCGATGCGAGCAGGCATTGACCAGCGCATTCAGATTGCCGTCCTTGTCGCGCGTGATCACGACCGGCGTGCGACCCATGTGCAGGGTGAAATAATCGCCGGGATTGGGGATCTGGCTCTCATGCGCCATATAAATCCAGTTGCCCTCAAAGATATGCTTGATCTCAAGTTCGAACAGTTCCTCATCGGTGAACATGTCGCGCCGCGCGCGGAAAATCCCCGCCTCGGCATCCTCTTGCACGATGCCGTCAAGACGGCCTTCCAGTTCGTCGAGATTGGATTGGGTAAACATGGTCTTTCCTCCTCCGGAAATGTCTTGGGTCTTGGGCCAGTTATTCACCGGCCACGGTTTTTAGGCTCCGCGCGCGGTCGCGGCGGAAAAAGTCGATCTTGTCGGGGTCGAGCGTCACGCCCAGGCCTGCGCCCTGCGGCACCTCGACGGTGAAATCCCGATAGACGATAGGGGTGGCCAGAATATCCTCGGTCAGAAGCAGGGGGCCAAAAAGCTCGGATCCCCACCGCAAGTCCTCAATCCCGGCAAAGAGTTGCAGCGCAGCGGCTGTGCCAAGCCCGGTTTCCAGCATGGTCCCGGCATACAGGCCCAGCCCCGCCGCCTGCCCAATCGCCACCACCTCGGACGCGCGTTTGATCCCGCCCGATTGCGCCACTTTGACGGCAAAGACATCCGCAGCACCCCGTGCCACGATGCTGACGGCATCCTCGGGCCCGTTCAGCGCCTCATCGGCCATCACCGCAATCTCGTGAGCGCGGGTCAATTCGCGCAGCGCATTGAGATACCGCGCGCGCACTGGCTGTTCGACCAATTCGCAGCCCACATCCTGAAGGCCCCTGAGGCCCCAGCGGGCATCCTGCAACGACCACGCCTGATTCACGTCGACGCGGATGCTGGCGGCGTCGCCCACGGCGGCCTTGATCCGCGCCACATGCGCCACATCCTCGGCGACGGCGCGCTTGCCGATCTTGAGCTTGAAGATGTTGTGGCGGCGCGCGGCGATCATCTCTTGTGCCTCGGCGATATCGGTTTCGGAATTGCCAGAGGCCAGCGTCCAGGCCACAGGCAAACGGCCATGCACCGCGCCCCCGAAAAGCTGCGCGACAGAGACGCCCAAACGCTTGCCAAGCCCGTCCCAAAGCGCGATTTCCACCGCCGCCTTGGCGATCCGGTTGCCCTTGACCAGATGGTCGACCAATTGGAGGGCACCGTTTACATCATCCGCCGACCGGCCCAAAAGCGCGGGGGTGATATAGGTATCAATCGCGGATTGGATGCTCTCTGGGCTTTCGGGGCCATAGGTCAGCCCGCCGATGGTGGTGCCTTCGCCGATCCCTTCGGAGCCATCCGAGAACCGCATCCGCACCAGAACGGCGGTCTGCACCCGCATCGTAGCCATCGACAGGACATGCCCCCGGATGGTTGGAATATCGAGGATCATCGTTTCGATCTGGTCGATCTTGGTCACGGCGTTCACCACATGTCAGTATTGCATTGAGGTGCAAATTGCCTGTGGTGGGGCATCAAGTCGATGATGCTGCGGGTCTTGGGTGATACCCGAACTGAAGGGTTGCCGGAACCTATCAGAGCGTCACGGACCTGCCAAAAAGACGAAAGGCGCGCCACTGGGGCACGCCTTCTGACTGAATCAGCGGATAGTACGGGGTCACATCATCCCAAGCGCTTCTTTATACATCTCGAGCACGGCTTCTTCTTCGGCGATGTCGTCCTTGTCGCGTTTGCGCAGGGCGATCACCTTGCGCATGACCTTGGTGTCATAGCCGCGCCCTTTGGCCTCGGCCATCACTTCCTTTTGCTGGTCGGCGATGTCTTTTTTCTCGGCCTCTAGCCGCTCGAACCGCTCGATGAACTGGCGCAACTCATCGGCAGTAACGCGGTAGTTGCTGTCAGAATTCATATCATCCATGGCCTGATCTCCGGTCGGTTGGGGTTTCTGACTAACGCTGTGCCGGATGCGGTGCAAGGGTCATCTGCGGCGCGGCTTGCAATGGCGGAAAAATTGCTCTAGCGCCGGGGCGATATCATGCGAAGGAGGTGGCGATGGAGTATATGATCTGGTCTGGGGCTGCCCTGTCGCTGGCTGGTCTGGCCACGTTGATGTGGTGCATCGTCAAGGTTTGGCGCGCGCGCAAGGCTGGTCTTTCGGATGATGACTTGCGGGCTGTGGTGCAACGGATCGTGCCGCTCAATACCGGTGCATTGTTCTTGTCCGTGATCGGCCTGATGATGGTCGTGGTGGGCATTCTTCTGGGGTGATCGCCTCAGTCGTGACGTCGGCCAAACATTCCCTCACCGTTCTTGACCATCTCGACCACCATCGGCGGCACCTGCCAGAGCGGGGTGCCCATCGTGGCCAGAGCCTTGAAATCCTGCAACATCGCCAGCATTCCGCGCTGATCGGCGGCAAACAACGGCCCACCGCGCGCGCGGTCATAGCCATAGACGCGCACCATCAGAACATCGAGATCCGAGGCGCGTTGCACCGCACCGCGCGCCAAAAGCTGCACCGCGGCCCCAACCAATGCGGCTTGCAAGGCGTGTCTTGGGGCCACCGTGCCCAATACCTCAGCCGGATCGCGCCCGGGTCCGGCAAGGTTTTTGGGCGGGCGTGGGCCCTCGCTCGGGTGGTCATAGAACCCCCGCCCAACCGCTCGGCCCACGGCCCCTTTGGCCAGCCGCTCGGCCAGAGGGTCATCCGCGCCGGGGGCAGGGCACCCAAGCCATTCCGCCACCGCACGCAGCCGGTTCGCGACCACCGGCAGCCCGTCAAAATCCATCATGAGGAAGGGTCCGGCGCGAAATCCAAGGCGCTGTGCCGCCTGATCTACCCGCTGGGGCGTCAGGCCAAGGCGGACCATTTCCAGCCCCGCGAGGCAAACCGCGCCCATCAGGATGTGACCCAGCCCCGGTCCCGCCGCAGGTTGCGCCGCGCGCACGAGTGTCACGCCCAGCCCGGTGCAAAGCTGCGCGAGACTGGCCACAATCGCAGGATCGGCGGTATCGGACACGGCCAGTTCCGCAAGCCGCAAGGTTTGCGCCGGTCGGTAAAGCCGTAGCCCCAGTGGCGCGCCCGCCAGCCCCCGCCCGTCATCGAGAGGCACGCTAAGCGTCCCGTCGGCAACCTCTGAGCCGCGTGTGCAGAGCGCCAGATCAACGGGTGCCATCCCGCTTGTCAACCGCGCGAGATGTGCAGCCCGGGTGGCGGCCTCTATCTTGCCGTGCGTGACCAATCCGTCGAGCGCGCGTGACACGCTGGCGCGCAGGTCGGGCGCATCGCTGCGCACCACTTTGCCGCCCTCTAGCAATAGCAGCGCCACATCCCCCAACCGCGCCCCGGCGAGGGCGATCCGGCTTATGTCGCGGGTGGCTGCCTGCGCGCGCTCGGGCATGCCTGAGGCCCGGCGTTCGGCGGCGTAGATGTGCCGCTGCGCGCGGGCTTCGGGGCTGCGTAAACGATCCTCAAAAAGCGTCGCTTCAAAGGCTAACCCCTGCGCAAAGGGCAAAAGCTGCGCCGCCTCGACCGCGCGCAAGATATCCGACGCGGCACCGTTCTGGCCCTTGAGCCGCTCAGCCACTGTGGCGATGGCACGCTGATAGCCCGCCGGGTCGGACAGGCCGCGCGTGGCCTCTTGGCTGCGACGCCAGTGGCCTTGGTCGGCCAGCTTGCCGGCAAGGTCGACCGCGGCGGGCAGGGGATCATCGGCGGTGACTTGGGAAAAAAGGCGGCGCAGCCGTGGATCGGTGGCGCGCAGGGTTTGCCCCGCCAACATCACCTCAAGCGCCACCTGCGCCCCCAAAAGGCGCGGCAATCGTTGGGTAACGCCGCCTCCGGGTACCATGCCAAGCGTGATTTCAGGCGACGCCAATCGCGCCTCGGCCTGTGCGATACGCGCGTGCGCTGCCAAGGCGAGCGCCAAGCCCGCACCAAAGGTTGGCCCGTGCAACGCGGCGATCACCGGCTTGGGAAAGTCCTCGATCCGCGTGCAAAGCGCGTCAATCCACGGCTCTGCCAGCGGCCCGTCGTATTCGGTAAGATCGACACCCGAAGAAAACCCGCTTCCAGACCCCGCAAGAACCACGGCGCGCACCTCAGCGGCGGTTGCCGCGTGATCCAATGCGCCCGCCAGTTCTGCGCGCAATTCAGCCGATAGGGCATTGGCCACGGGGCGATCCAGCAGCAGCACCGCCACCCCGTTACGCAAGTCTTGGCGTATTTGCCCGGTCACACTGCCTCACCCCTGAACGCTTCTACGCACAAGTTCTACGGGGAATTTCCCCATGCGCAAGCGTAGGAGGGAAAAAGCGGCGGATTCAGACCGGCATGTTGTCGAACTGCGCCTCAATGGCCTCGCATAACAGCATCTCGTGCAGGCTCTTGGTTTGGTCCGGGACGGCTATGCCTTCGTCATGCAAGCGCGCGATCATCCGGCGCAATTGCGGTTCCAGCTTGTGGCGGATGTTGGGATTGGCCTGCCCAATCTGATGCTCAAGGCGGTCAAGCTCGGTGCGCGTGTTGGTCATGATCATCCTCCCTGGTGAAATTACAACTATAGCGTGTTTTTGCTGTCGTTGGCGATAGTATAGAGACCTCGTAACAGCTGCGTGACTGGATCAAGAAACCTGTGCGGCACAGACCCGACAAAGCGGTGCTTCTGGAAGCACATCCAAACGCTCGACGGCGATCATTTCCTCACAGCGGGTGCAGGTGCCGAAACTACCTTTGCGAATGCGATCAAGCGCCGCACGGATTCGGCTGATTTCGTCCTGGCCTTGATGACCCAAATGCTCAAGCACCTCGTCACCTTCGCGCTCGATCGCGGCATCGTCCCAATCTTTGGATTTGGCCGAGTCGAGTTCTGCTTCAATGGCATGCAGGCGTTTGTCCAACTCACCGAGCCGCGCCATCAAGGCCAACCGATATCGTTCTGTGTCTAGCATCCGAAGCCTCCATGATTTTGACTATCCTATCAGACAGCCATGTTTCGGTCATTGATACAGGTCAAGAGGGGGGCAGATCGGCGTCATGGTGCCGGCTCATATGGTCTCCCGAGGCCGGTCTTGGCTCTCGATGGGGATTAGATCGGTGCCTCTGCGCGGCTCTGTCGGTAAAGGCTCCGGCTCGGTTTCGATAGAAGGTGGCAGGGGTGCCGCTGCGCCCGAAATCAGGCGCAATGCTCGCAATCCGTTCATCTGTCCAAGCTCTGCCGTGGCAACGATATGGCCGCGCGTGCCGACAAGTTGTGTGTCGTTCAGCGTCTCACGCTGGAAGGGCAGAAGATCACCGGGTTTGAGCGCCAGAATGTCACGTAAGGGCAGGCGCAACCGGGCCATGACAGCGTCAAGCATGACCGGTGCGTTGTTCACAACCTGTTCGAGATTTGCAGGGGCCTCGATTTTGGTGTTTGCGATCTTGCCCGAAGAGGCACGCGCCGGTGACGCGATCACGGGCAAGAGCAGATCAAGACGCCCCGTTTTTGCCCCCGGTCCCAGATCGACGGTGAGGCGTAGCAATTCGAAATCCGGGGCCACCAACAAGAGTGAGAGGCCGCGCAGATCCTCGACCATATCGCCAAAACCAAAACGGCGCGGTGGCGGCGCGTCGTGCTCTTGCGCCAGCTGACTTTCAAATTCTGTCAAAACTGCATCAATCAAGGGCGCGACCATCGCCGCGTCTGTGCGTGTGGCGGCGCGCGGCCGTGCCAATCCGGGGCGCACGGACCCGGTGGTCTGCACCTCGATCAGCCCGGCGAGGAATTGCGAATCAAGACAGAGCGCGCCGCGTGCGCCCCCATCCCCCTCGAGCAGCACCAAGAGCCCCGCATCACCCAAGCTGCGCCCGACGTGGGCAAGCGGCACGCGCATCTGTTCGACCGTGGCCACAGTCAGGCCAAGGCCAAAGAGTGTATCCGCCGCACGCGCCAAGGACAGGCGCAGCGCCTTGACCGGTGTCATCTGGCGGCTGTCGGATCCGTCTCTTGCGGCCTGCGCCATCCGTTGAATGACCGAACTGTGATCCTGCGATCCCATACCCTGCGCCATCGCCCCTTTCTGAAGCTCTCGGGTGGACCCTAGGCAGGCTTGGTTACGATTTCATTTAAGCGGAGCAGAAATTTTGGCCTATTGCGCTGCCATGCGGGCGCTTAGTGGCAGGGTCACGCGGAATGCGGCACCCTTTTGCCCCGGCAAATAGCTGACCGCGCCCCCCAACCGCGCCATAATCTCGCGGCAGATCGCAAGGCCAAGGCCCGCGCCGCCCGCCTTGTGCTGGCCGATACGCGAGAATTTCTCAAAAATCACGGCCTGTTGTGCGGGGGCGATGCCCGATCCGTTGTCAGTAAAGTCGATCACCAGTTCCCCATCGACGACCGCCGTACGAATCGTCAAAATCGGCGGTTGCCCGTCGCAATATTTGCGCGCATTGGCGATGAGATTGATGAATACTTGCACCAGCCGGTCCAGATCTGTGGTCAGGGCCACCGCCTCGGCCATGCGGTCGCGCATGACACGAAGCGTGCCACCCTGCACCCCGGCGGCGCGTTCCGCCCGGTCCAGCAGATCAGCCAGCGAACCGGTCTGCACATGCAGCACGACTTGGCCGTTTTCCAGCACGCTCAGATCCAAAAGATCATCCAAGAGCCGCGTCAGGCGCACGGCCTCGTCATGGATCACTGACGCATATTTGCTTTGCTCCTCTGGGGTAAGATCGCCGGTATCGCGCAGAATTTCCGAGAATGCGCGGATCGAGGTCATCGGCGTGCGCAGCTCATGACTGATCTGGCTTAGGAATCCGTCCTTTTGCACCGAAAGCTGCGTCAGTTTCTCATTGGCCTGTCGCAGTTGCCGCGCGGTGCGGACCAGTTCCTGTGATTTTGCCTCAAGCTGGCTGGAATATTCCATGATCTGTGCGGTTTCATCCGCGACAGCCATCAGATCTTCCACCGAGACCGCGGCCCCGCCGACGATCTGACTGATCATCGCATGGGCCGTGGCAGCCCCGACAGAGCCCGACAATTCGCGCTCCAGCTCTTGCAGAAATGTGGGGCTGGGTTCGGGCAGATAGCCTGCCAAGCCTTGCCGCTGCGCCGCTTCTGCAAAAAGCGCCTGCGCTTCGGTCGCCCCCATGATGCGTTGTGCCATGATCAACAGATCTTCGCTTTGCGCCATGCCGCCGGTCCAGCCGCCGGGCGTACCTGAATGATCGAACACATTGACGAATTGCGCCCCCTGCAACCGTTCCACAGGTTGAGGAAAGCTGAGCAGCGAGCCAAGGACAAAGGCGGCGGTGTTGAGCAGCAGTGACCACAGCACCGCATGCACCACCGGGTCCATCCCCTCAGAGCCAAAGAGCGCGCGGGGCCGCAGCCAGTGCAGCCCAAAGAGACCCTCGTCAAATACCACCTGGGGCAGCACCATTGAGGGGCCAAAGCTGGGCAGAAATAGGCAGTAGATCCAAACCACCGCCCCCACGATAAGGCCCGCCAAGGCCCCCGTGCGCGTGGCCCCTCGCCAAAAAAGCCCCCCCATCAGCGCGGGCATGAATTGCGCCACGCCCGCAAAAGCGATCAATCCAATCGCTGCTAGGGCGGTTCCGCCCCCAGAGAGCCGAAAATAGACATATCCCAGCAGAACGACACCGGCGATGCTCAGCCGACGTGCCAAAAGTGCCACGTGGCGCACGTCCCCGGACACCATTGCCGCCCCGCCCGAAAAATAAAGCCAAAGTGGCATCACCACATGGTTTGACACCATGGTCGAGAGCGCAATCGCCGCGACGATCACCATCGAGGTGGCGCTGGAAAAGCCACCCAGAAACGATAGGATCGCCAGCCCGTCGCGTCCGTCCATCAAGGGCAGTGTCAGCACGAAAAGATCGGGGTTCGCTCCTTCAGGCATCAATTCCAGCCCCACCGCAGCGATGGGCACGACAAAGAGACTCATCAACATGAGATAGGTGGGAAACGCCCATGCTGCGGTGCGTAAATGGTCTTCGTCCTCGTTCTCGACCACCATCACCTGAAACATACGAGGGAGGCACAGGAAGGCCACTGCCGACAACATCGTCAGACCAATCCAGCGACTGCCCGAGACTTCAAAGTGGGCAATAGCCGAGGCATCAATCCGGTCGAGCGTTGCAGCCACTCCGCCCGACAGGCCCCAGACTACGAATATTCCTACCGCCAACAGCGCGCAGAGCTTGACCACCGCCTCAAGCGCGATGGCCATGACCACGCCATGATGTCTCTCGTTCGCATCCAGATTGCGCGTGCCAAAGAGAATGGTGAACAGCGCCAGCCCCCCCGCCACCCAAAGGGCTGTGGAGTGCATGTCAGGCAGGGTTGTGGCGGTGAGATCGGTTTCGGCAAACGCTGCGAAGGAGAGGGTGACGGATTGTAACTGCAGCGCGATATAGGGCGTCGTGCCGATCACCGCGAGAACCGTTACGATCACCGCAAGTAGGTTGGACTTGCCGTAGCGCGAAGATATCAGATCCGCGATCGACGTGATCCGCTGGCTACGGCCCACGCGGACCATCTTGCGCAGGGTCCACCACCAGCCGATCATGATCAATGTCGGCCCGAGATATATTGTCACAAACTCCAGCCCCGAGCGCGCGGCAAACCCGACGGCACCATAGAATGTCCATGCCGTGCAGTAAATCGACAGGGACAACGTGTAGACATAGGGCGACCGCAGCCAGCTTCCGCGCCCACGCAGCGCTGCGCGATCCGCAGCAAAGGCCACGGCGAAAAGAAAGACCACGTAGAGGATGCAAACAAGGATGAGGACGTTTAAGGTCGTCATCTAGCGCTCCTGTGAACCCTTCGGGTCTTCCTCGGTGTCCGTTGGGCGTAGCCGCGCCGAAATAACGCCCGCGATCACGGCAAGCACGATCCAAAGGCTAAAGATATAAAACATGGCCCGCGTGGTGCGCACCCCTTCGGTTTCCCACAAGAGCGGCACCGAGAACAGCACCGCCCCGGCAATCGGCAGCATCCGCGCCGCGTCTGACAGCCGCCGCAACCGATAGGTGCGCCGCGCCAGAAACATCGGGCCGCGCTCGGCGCTCATGGCACGACCAGCGCCCGCACCGCTGCCAGCACATCGGCATTCGAGAACGGCTTGGTCATGTATTGGCTGGCCCCGGCGCGCTCTGCCATCTCGCGATCCTTGGTCTGGCCGCGCGCCGTCAGCATCAGAACCGGCGTATCACCATAGACGGCATCGGCGCGGATTTCCTGAAGGATGTCAAAGCCACTCTTGCCGGGCAGCATCACGTCAAGAATGATGAGGTCGGGCGCGCGGGCGCGCACGGCGTCCATCGCATCATGGCCATTGGCGTGGGTCTTTACCTCCCAGCCATCCCGCGAGAGGATAAAGCTGACAGCTTCGATGATGTTCGGCTCGTCCTCGATCACCAGAACCCTCTTCGTCATGCAACCGGCCTCCCCTCCGTTGCGCGCGCGGTCACTGCCGTGCGTCTGATTTTCTCTGCGCCCATTCTGTCACATCCCTTCGGCGACAATCGACGGCTCGCGTCGTGCGGCGCAATCGGCCAGTGGACATATGCGGCAACTCACCCCAATCGGGCGCACCGCGCCGCCTGTCTCGCCGGGGTCTGGCAGCATCAGCATCAACGCCTGCATCAGGGGTGGGCGGTCGAAACCGGCGGGCCCGGTCTGCGCGGCTACGGCAAAGGCCTCGATCACTTCGGCTCCGCGTCCGGCCTGTCGCAGGCGCAGGCGCAGAGGCACCTGTGGTTGGCTCAGCACCTGATACAGCGGCCAGAGCGCGCAGGCACCGGCCATACGCGGTGTGGCAAACCCGGCAATCGGCTTGCGGAAGGTGAGCGTGCCAGAGGCATCGCAAATCACCAGCCCGACTTCGCCGACGTCGGTTTCCGGCAGGCTGGCCAGACGCCGGAACACCCGCGCCATATCTGCGCCCGTTGCCTCGGCCAACCGGTCGGGGCGCAGCCCGAGCGTGGCGACCCGTGCCATAAACGCCCGAAGCGGAAGCGCTGCAGCATCCTCCATATACCGCAAGAGCGCCTCGCGCGTCAGGTTTTGGGCTGGGCTCGACATGCCCTCGGATGCGGCGGCGTCGATCAAACGCGCCACATCCCGCGGCCCCGCCATTTCGCGTTCCAGTTCGGGCAGGTGATAGCCGCGCGCTGCAAGATAGGCGTGCATCTCGTCCTGCGGCGAGGTCAATTCCGCCTCGGTATTGGGGGCCGCCTCGAGATACCGCACCAACGCTTGCGCGCCTTCGGTCAGGCGGGCGCTGTCTTCGTTGATGTTGCGGTGAAATCGCGCCTGCCATTCCGGCTCAATCGCCTCGGTTTCCACGAGGATCGAGGACGTGGCGCGAATGGCCGTTACGGCCGAAATCACCTCGTGCAGGGAATCCGCAAGAAAAGGATCATGCGCCAGCCGGTCGGTCAGGGTCTCGATGGTGCGTTCCAGCGTCTGCGTGCGCCGATGCAGATCGCTCAAGAGACTGGCCCAACCGGGATAGCGCCCGGCGAACTCCTCGGTTCGGTCCAGTTCCGGTCCATCGTTGCGAGGCTTGCCCGCCGCTTCGCGCAGCCCGGAAATCAGCGTGGCCTCAGCGCCTTGGGTCAGTTGTGACGGTTCAACCTTGAGCGCCTCTGCCAGCTTGAGCAGAGTCTTGCCCCCGATCCGGCGGTGATTGTGTTCGATCAGGTTGAGGTAAGACGGCGAAATCCCGGCCCTCTGCGCCAGATCGGATTGCCGCATGCCGTTCAGAACCCGCCGCTCGCGGATTCTGGTGCCGATCATGAGCCGGTCCGGCATCTGGCCTGTCCTTTTTCGGGGAAGAAGGGATGGTGCGAGAATTTTTTTACAATAGGCGCACGGCATTTGTCTATAAGTTTACAGGCCGTTTATTCCATAAGATATTTGCTTTGCGCAAGATTGTTTCGCGTTTATCTGCAGGCGGTCTTTCCTGCAAGACATCCCGCTGAAACCGCTGTGGTGTCGCCTCATCCGCCGTGTCGGCTCTGGCAACGGGTTGCTCTGTTTTTACGCATTCACGTCGCAAATTGACGCGACAGTCGGTTCCGATCCTCTCAGCCTGCAGAAAAGTGGCCTCGTGCCAACAGCCTAGAATTGGAACCCCATGGCCACGCTTTCGGCTCAGCCCGCCCCCGCGCCGTCGCGCGCGCTGCAAGGGATACTCTGCGTCGAGATCGCCATGCTGCTCTTTGTCGGGCAGGACGCCATGATGAAAACGCTGCTGACGATCTATCCGGTATGGCTGCTGATTTTCGTGCGCTCCATCGTGACACTTCTCGTGATGACACCGCTCATTCTATGGTTGGGCAAGCCGCATCGCCTGCTGACGCCTCTTTGGCCATTGCATCTGATCCGTGCGTTCCTTTTTGCCTCGGGATTTTCGATGTTCTATGCGGCTTTCCCGTTCATGGGCCTGGCCGAGGTCAGCACGATCTTTTTCTCTGCGCCCCTTATCACTGCGCTATTCGCGGCGGTGTTCCTGCGCGAAACCATCGGCTGGCATCGCGGGGTCGCCTTGGTGGCGGGGTTTGTGGGTGTGCTCATCGCGATGAATCCGACGGGCGAGAACTTTTCCCTTGTTGCGATCCTGCCGCTTCTGTGCGCCGTGACCTACGCAATTTCTCAGATCATCGCACGCCAGATCGGCGACCGGGAAAGCACGCTTACGGTGGGGCTTTATACCCTGAGCTTTGCAGGGCTCTTGATCCTGCCCATGGGCTGGCTGGTCAATCAGGTGATCGAGATCACCCCGGCGACCTATCACCTGCGCTGGGAGATGCCGCCGCAGGCGTTGGACGATCTGCCGCGTCTTGCGCTGTTGGGGGCCATCGGGATGGCGGCCTACACGCTTGTCTCGCGCGCCTATCAGGTGGCGAATGCCAGTCTCGTCGCACCGTTTGACTATACCTATCTGCCCTTTGCCGCCCTGCTGGCCTATGTGCTCTGGGATGAAGTGCCCGCGCTGAATACGCTGGCAGGCATGGTGATCATCACCGCCTCTGGTCTGTACCTTGGATGGCGCGAACTACGAGCCTCGCGTCATAGTGATGCCACGCCGGTCACGGCCGAGGCGATCTTTGCGCCCGGCAGCCCTCTGCCGCCACAGATTCCCGAGGAAGAAACCAGCCGATGACCACTGTCACGATCCAACCTGAACGCGATATGCGTGGCTATGTCCTTGTTTTTCTTGCAGGGCTGGTCTGGTCTACCGTTGGCTTGGGCATTCGCTTGATTGACGAAGCACAGGTCTGGCAAATTCTGTTTTACCGCTCCGCGTCGATGACCCTGCTGCTCTATGTGGTGATCCGATTGCGCACCGGGCAAGATGCACTGCGTCTTGCGCTACAGATGGGCTGGCCGGGGGTGATTGGTGGGCTGTCGCTGGTGGCGGCCTATACCGGCGCAATCTTTGCCATTCAGACCACCTCTGTCGCCAATGCGATGATGCTCTTTGCCTGCTCGCCGCTTTTGGCTGCGATCCTCGGGCGGGTGGTCCTGCGCGAATATGTGCGCCCGCAAACTTGGGTGGCTATCGTGGTGGCGGCCTGTGGCATTGCGGTCATGGTTTGGGACAAGTTCGGGGGAGCGGCGCTTGTGGGCAATCTGGCCGCCATCGGATCGGCAGTAGGGTTTGCGACCTTCACCATCACCCTGCGGTGGGGCAAGGCAACCGAGATGATGCCGGCGATCTTTCTCTCGGGGCTTTTCGGCATGGCGCTCATGGCGGCGATTTGTTTCTGGCTGGGGTTATCGCTGCGGATATCCAGTGCGGATACGGCGCTTTCACTGGGTATGGGGGTGTTTCAGGTGGGGCTGGGGCTGATCCTTTACACGATTGGCTCGCGCACAGTGCCTGCCGCTGAACTCACGCTTTTGTCGCTGGCCGAGGTGGTGCTGGGGCCGGTCTGGGTCTGGCTGATACTGGGCGAGACGGCGACAACCAACACTTTGATCGGTGGAACGATCCTTTTGGGGGCGATTGCGGGCAATGCCTTGTCCGGGGCGCGGTGCAGGCCGCCGCCACCCATGCTCTGATCGGCAATCCGCTGCCGATACGGGTTCGTCTGATGGAACAAAACCCATCCCCCTGCGTTATCTTGGACAATGTGTTTGAACCAAGAACGGAAAGGGAAAGAACATGAACCGCAGTCTCATTCTTGCCAGCGTCACCAGCCTTGCCTTGGCAGGCTGCATGGAGGGCGTCAGTGACCGCGAACTGGTCGGCGGTGCCGCAGGTGCCGCTGGTGGTGCCTTGCTCGCCTCGGCCTTTGATGCCGATTCCGGCTGGACTGTCGTCTCGGCGCTCGCTGGGGCGGCGGCGGGCACGTTGGTGGCGCGCAACACCGCGCGCAATCAATGCGCCTATTCCAACGGCGATGGCACCTATCGCACCGTACCGTGTTAACAACCGAGGCGGCGGGCGTTCTGCCCCCGCGTAGAGATTGTGACGCCTGACCGGTGTCACATCGCCCCGGCCCCCCGCGCCGGGGCGATGTGACACCGGTCAGGCGCTACCGCCCCGGCCGCGGCCGCCCCCGCCGCCGAAGACCCGGCAAGCCACCCCGGCGCAGTCACCTCGCCGATGGTTGGGACGGTCTATATGCAGGCTGAACCGGGTGCCCCCGCCTTTGTCAGCGTAGGCACGCAGGTGTCCGAGGGCGACACGCTCTTGATCATCGAGGCGATGAAGACGATGAACCATATTCCCGCCCCGCGCGGCGGCACCGTCAAACGCATCCTAATCGAAGACGGCGCAGCGGTCGAATATGGCGCGCCTCTGATGATCATCGAATAAGGCCGCGTGCAATGTTCGAGAAAATCCTGATCGCCAACCGGGGCGAAATTGCCCTTCGCGTGATCCGCGCCGCCCGTGAGATGGGGATCAAGACCGTCGCCGTGCATTCCACCGCCGACGCCGACGCCATGCATGTGCGCATGGCAGATGAATCCGTCTGCATCGGCCCGCCCGCCTCTTCCGAAAGTTATTTGTCGATTCCGTCGATTATTGCCGCCTGTGAGGTGACGGGGGCGCAAGCGATCCATCCGGGCTATGGCTTTTTGTCAGAGAACGCCAATTTCGTGCAGATTGTCGAGGATCACGGCCTGACCTTCATCGGCCCATCTGCTGAACATATCCGCATCATGGGCGACAAGATCACCGCCAAGGATACGATGAAGGCGCTTGGCGTGCCCTGCGTGCCCGGCTCTGAGGGCGGTGTTGCCAATCTCAAGCAAGCGCAGGCGCTCTGCGCCGAGATCGGTTTTCCGGTCATCGTCAAGGCCACAGCCGGTGGCGGCGGGCGTGGCATGAAGGTGGCGCAAAGCGCCGCCGAGTTGGAAAAGGCCTTTCTCACAGCACGTTCCGAGGCAAAGGCAGCCTTTGGCAATGACGAGGTCTATATCGAGAAATACCTGACCACGCCGCGCCATATCGAAATTCAGGTGTTCGGCGATGGCAAGGGCGGCGCAGTGCATCTGGGAGAGCGCGACTGCTCGTTGCAGCGTCGGCACCAAAAGGTGCTGGAAGAAGCCCCCGGCCCCTGTATCACCGCCGAGGAGCGCGCCCGTATCGGCAAAATCTGTGCCGATGCCTGCGCGAATATCCAGTATCGCGGTGCAGGCACTATCGAGTTTCTCTATGAAAAGGGTGAGTTCTTCTTCATCGAAATGAATACGCGGTTGCAGGTCGAACATCCCGTGACCGAGGCGATCTTTGGCGTGGACCTTGTGCAGGAACAAATTCGCGTGGCCGAAGGCATGCCGATGTCCTTTACTCAGGACGATCTGATCATCAACGGCCACGCCATAGAGGTGCGTATCAACGCTGAGAAGCTACCTGATTTCGCACCGCGTCCGGGCCGGATCACCCAATTTCACGCGCCCGGCGGTTTGGGCGTGCGGATGGATTCGGCGCTCTACGATGGCTACAAGATACCGCCCTATTACGACAGCTTGATTGCCAAGCTGATCGTGCATGGCAAGGACCGGCACAGCGCCTTGCGCCGTCTGGCCCGGGCGCTTGGCGAGTTGATCGTGGATGGCGTCGACACTACCGTTCCGCTCTTTCACGCGCTACTGCAAGAAGATGATATCCAGTCCGGAAATTACAATATCCATTGGCTGGAACATTGGCTGGAAACAAATCTGAGGGATTGAGGGCGCGGCACGCGCCGCCGCGCAACGCACATCCGCCCCCTCGGGCGGGCGCTGCGCGGCTCATCGTTTGGGGCCAAACTCAGCGCAAGACCTGCCGCTGCGAACCGCCCCCTAGCTCTTCCCTGAAATCACCCGTGCTGCCGCCTCAAGTCCGCCCGCGCCATGCGGAATATCAAGCGCAGTCAATCCTGCCTCGATTGAACCCAACGCACCCAAAACCATATGGGCGTTCACGTGTCCCATATGGCCTATGCGAAAAAATCCATGCCACGCCGGATCACCCGGTTCTGCCATTCCAAGGCCAATCCCAAGCGTTACGCCTGCATAGTCTTGGACCCAAGACCGCAGGCGTGACCCATGCGGTGCCCCGATCCGAAGCGCTGTCACGGCGCGGCTGCGCAGAGCGGGATCACTGATGTTAAGCTCAAGCGGCCCGCTCTGCCCCCATGTCTCACAGGCGGCCCAGATGGCACGGGCCAGCGTTTCATGGCGGGCCCAAACCGCCTCGATGCCGCCCTCAGCCGCGATCAAGTCAAGCGCCGCGCGCAGGCCGTAAAGATGATGCGTCGGGGCTGTGCCGCCGAAGTATTGATAGAACATCTGCGGATCGGCGCGATGGGTCCAATCCCAATAGCGACTGACCAGCGGCAACCGCTTTCGCGCCTCCGCCGCCTTGTCCGAGAAGAACACAAACGCCAGACCGGGCGGCACCATCAGCCCCTTTTGGCTGCCTGCTACCATCACGTCGACGCCCCATGCGTCCATCTCGAACCGGTCACAGGCGAGAGAAGCAATACAATCAGCCATGAGGAGCGCAGGATGCCCAGCCGCATCCAGGGCCGCCCGCACTCCGGCGATGTCATTGAGCACCGAGGTCGAGGTATCGACATGGGTCGCCAGAACCGCCTTGATTTCGTGACGCGCATCGGTGCGCAGCGCCTCTTCCAGACGGTTAAGATCAATGGGTGAGCGCTTGCCGAAATCGAGCATGTCGACGGCGATGCCCTGCCCCTGCGCCACCTCGGCCCAGCCATGCCCAAACCGCCCCGTGGCCGGCACAAGCACGCGGTCGCCGGGGTGCAGCGTATTGGCCAATGCCGCCTCCCACGCCCCATGCCCGTTTGAGATATAGATCGTCGCATGTTGGCGCGTCCGCGCCACGGCACGCAGATCCGGAATAAGACTCGCCGTCATCTCAATCAGATCGCCCTCGTAGATATTCGGGGCAGCACGATGCATGGCCCGCAACACCTCTTCGGGCATGACCGAGGGACCGGGAATGGCCAGATAGGCGCGACCGTGGGCGAGGCTCATTTGGGGGGATCTCCTGCTTCTTCGCGCCGCACCTTACGCCCTTGGCACGCGGCGTCAATCGCGGCAACGCTTGCTTGGCCCTGTGCGGCGGCGGCGTTTCAACGCCCCACCTCAGCAAGAAAATCCAAAATTTCTTGTATGTGGGAAACTATAGATTTCCTGCGCGTCTAGCGCTTGCGCCGATACGCCTTGGCCAGCTGCACGGGGTCCGTCCCGCAGAGATAGCGGATCAGCGTCCAGAGATTGCGCGCCCCCCGCCGCACCCACCCCTCGCGCCGATACCGCGCCGAAGAGGTTGTCACAGCCAAGGGCATCACCGAGATGCGCCCTTTCAGTGCGCGCGCCATGGCCACATCCTCCATCAGCGGTATATCTGCGTATCCGCCTGCCACGTCATAGGTCGCGCGCGGGATCAACAGCGCCTGATCTCCGTAGGGCAGGCCCAACACCCGGCTGCGCAGATTGGCCCAGCCAGCAACCAGCTGAGGCATAGGCCCGGTTGCATCGAACGACAGCCGAAAGGCAGCGGGCCCGCCTTGTTCAAATTGCGCGCTGACGGCATTTGCCCATCCGGCAGGCAAGACCGTATCGGCATGCAAGAACAGCAACCAGCCCCCACCGGCCAAGTGTGCCCCGCGGCGCAATTGGCCGCCGCGGGATGCGGCCCCCTTCACGACAACCGCCCCGGTGGCCTCGGCAATTTGCAACGTGGCATCGTCCGATCCGCCATCACTGATAATCAACTCTCGGATCAAGCCCGCCTCAAGCCCTTCCATCAGCGCGGCAAGGCACGCAGGTAGAACCGAAGCAGCGTTGAGTGTCGGAATCACCACCGAGAGTGCTGCGCGCATGATGACCCCTGTTGTGTCTGTTCTCGTGACCTATATTACAGGCGTACAACACGGGGGAAGAGGCATGACGCGCCGTATTCTGGAGATCACCGGCAAAGACGCCCTGCAATTTTTGCAGGGCCTTGTCACAAACGACCTGCAAAAATTGGATCATGGGCTCGTCTATGCTGCGATCCTGACACCGCAGGGCAAATATCTGGCGGATTTTTTGCTGTCGCGTCACGACGATGCGATCCGGCTTGATGTTGACGCAAGCCTTGCCCCGATGCTTTTGCAGCGGTTGACGATGTATAAACTGCGCGCCGACGTGACGATTAAAGAAACCGATCTCAAGGTGCGGCGGGGCACAGGCCCGGCTCCGCTTGGCGCACTCGTAGACCCGCGCCATGCCGATTTGGGGTGGCGTCTTTATGGCGAAACCGGCGGCGACGATGGCAGCGATTTCGACAGAATTCGCGTGGCGCATTGTATTCCCGAAACCGGGATTGAGCTGACCCCCGACACCTTTATTCTAGAGGCCGGGTTTGAACGCCTCAATGGTGTGGATTTCCGCAAGGGCTGCTACGTCGGTCAAGAGGTCACGGCCCGGATGAAACACAAGACAGAATTGCGCAAGGGTCTGACACTTGTGGCGGTGCATGGCGCGGCCCCTATTGGGAGCGAAATCTTCACCCCTGAAGGCAAGGCTGCAGGCACGCTTTATACACAGTCGGGCGGTCGCGGCATCGCCTATCTACGCCTCGACCGTGCAGCGGCAGGAATGACCTCTGGCGAGGCGCGCGTTGATCCCTTGTCGATCCCTATGCAATAGGGCCGGGGATCACCGCCAACACCCTGTTTCACATCACAAAATAGGAGATAATGGTGGGTGATAAGGGATTTGAACCCCTGACATCTTCGATGTGAACGAAGCGCTCTACCACTGAGCTAATCACCCGCCGTGGGGGCTTTTAGCGTCACTCTTCGCCCTGTGCAACACCCTCTTTCATATCTTCGTCACTGTCGTCGTCGTCAGCTTCGGTGTCGGGTCCGGCACCGGGTTTCGCTTGTCGGATTTTGGCGATGATGATGCGGGCATTGGCCATGTCACGCACCCGGTTGATTTTGATCTTGCCCAGGGGCGGCAGGTTGATTTCGCGGCCCTCCGCCAGAACTTCGCCCAAGACTTCTAGCACCGCCTCGACCACGGGCTTGGCATTCTTTTTCTTGATGTCACCCTTGGCCAGAACCTTGTCGATCAGTTCCTGCTTTTTCAACTCCGGCCCGCTGTCTGCCGGGATAGCCTCGGCGACGGCCAAGGTGATGACATTTCCGGTGTCGGTCCCGGCGCTCACAGTCTCGGCCACAACCGCGATCTCCGCCTCGGGCGCAACCTCCTGAGGTGGGGCGACCTTTCGGGCAGTCCGGGGTTTGGCCGCACCAGTCTTGGTCGTGGTTCGGGTCGTCGTCTTGCGCGGGCTCTTGGTTTTGGCCTTGGTCGTCATGATGCGCCTCTATTGTTTCGCTGCTGGAAACACGCTAGCGCGCGGCGCGGCGTAACGCCAGTAAGAGTTGCACCGCGTCGCAGATAGCCTGCTTAGCTGTCCATCTTGAGTGCGGAAATGAACGCCTCTTGCGGGATGTCCACCTTGCCGAATTGGCGCATCTTCTTTTTGCCGGCCTTCTGCTTTTCCAAGAGCTTCTTTTTCCGCGTGGCGTCGCCACCATAGCATTTGGCGGTCACATCCTTGCGCAACGCCGAGAGCGTCTCGCGGGCGATCACCTTGCCGCCGATGGCCGCCTGTATGGGGATCTTGAACATGTGGCGCGGGATCAGATCCTTGAGCTTTTCGCACATCGCCCGCCCGCGCATTTCAGCGCGGTCACGGTGGACCATCATCGAGAGGGCATCCACAGGTTCGTCATTCACGAGAACCTGCATCTTGACCAGACTATCCTCACGATACCCTTCAAGGTGATAGTCAAAGGATGCATAGCCCTTGGTCACGGATTTCAGCCGGTCGTAAAAATCAAACACGACCTCGTTGAGCGGCAAGTCATAGACAACCATCGCCCGCGCCCCGGCATAGGTCAGATCCATCTGGATACCGCGCCGGTCCTGACAAAGTTTAAGCACATCGCCAAGGTATTCATCCGGCACCAGAATCGTCGCCTTGATGCGCGGCTCTTCGATATGACCCACATAGGTCAGATCGGGCATATCGGCAGGGTTATGCAGATCGCGCCGCGATCCGTCCTTCATGTAGAGGTGATAGATCACGGACGGGGCCGTGGTGATCAACTCGATATTGTATTCCCGCTCGATCCGGTCGCGGATCACTTCGAGGTGCAAGAGCCCGAGAAAGCCACAGCGAAACCCAAAGCCAAGCGCCGCCGATGTTTCCATCTCGTAGCTGAAGGAGGCGTCATTCAGCGCCAGCTTCTCGATTGCGTCGCGCAGATCCTCGAACTCGTTGGAATCTACAGGGAAAAGCCCGCAGAACACCACCGGCACAGAGGGCTTGAACCCCGGCAAGGCCTTGTCGCACGGGCGTTTTTCATGGGTGATGGTATCGCCCACCTTGGTATCGCGCACCTGCTTGATCGACGCGGTGATAAAGCCGATTTCGCCGGGTCCAAGGCTCTCGACCTTTTCCATCTGCGGGCGGAATACGCCGATCCGCTCGACATTATAGGTGGCCTCGGTCTGTATCATATGGATACGGTCGCCGCGTTTCATGCGTCCGTCCATGATCCGCACCAGAACGACCACGCCCAGATAGGCATCATACCAGCTATCCACCAGCATCGCCTTCAACGGTGCATTCTCATCGCCTTTCGGCGCGGGCAGATGTTTGACGATAGCCTCGAGCGTTTCAGCGATGCCAACACCAGTTTTTGCCGACACGCGAATGGCGCCGCTTGCGTCAATGCCAATCACATCCTCGATCTGCTCGGCCACCCGGTCGCACTCGGACGCAGGCAAGTCGATCTTGTTGAGAATGGGGACAATTTCGTGACCTGCGTCAATCGCCTGATAGACGTTCGCCAGCGTCTGTGCCTCGACGCCTTGCGTGCTGTCCACCACCAAAAGACTGCCCTCGACCGCGCGCATGCTGCGGCTGACCTCATAGGCGAAATCCACATGTCCGGGCGTGTCGATCAGATTGAGCACATAAAGCTCGCCATTCTGCGCCTTGTAGTCGATGCGCACCGTATTGGCCTTGATCGTGATCCCCCGCTCGCGCTCGATGTCCATGGCATCCAGCATCTGCGCCTTCATATCACGGTCCTGCACCGTGCCGGTCGATTGGATCAACCGGTCAGCAAGGGTGGATTTGCCGTGGTCGATATGGGCCACGATCGAAAAATTGCGGATGTGAGCAAGGTCTGTCATAGCTTTGGCATATGTATGGGAATAGGCGTTTGGTCAAGGTGGGATGATGTGCCCAAACACGCGCAAATGCAGCCCCGCAACAGCGACGGTGCAGTCTAGGCTTTTTTCCCGTCAGTTCGGGGGCTAAGGGATCACAGCCCTCTCTTGAACCGGAGTTTCCCGTTATGCCTTGCGCCCTTTGTGCCGCCGATGCCCCGCTTCGTCCTTATGCCGTGTCGGGCGGGCCTGAGGCGGCCAGTGTCGATCTCTGCGCTCTTTGCGCCGATCAGATCGACGGCACGCTTGAGCCCGAGCATTGGCGCTGTCTTGCCTCGTCGATGTGGTCCGAGGATACCCCGGTTCAAGTTCTCGCGGCGCGCATCTTGGCCCGCCTCTCTGATCACGATTGGGCGCGGGATTTGGTCGATCAACTTTGGCTTGATGAGGACACCCGCGCATGGGTGGACAACCTGCCCCAAGATAGCGGGCATCGCGACAGTAACGGCGTGCCATTGGCGCAGGGCGATACCGTTGTTCTGATCAAGGATCTGCCGGTCAAGGGGGCCAATTTCACCGCCAAACGCGGCACGGCAGTGCGCGGCATTTCCCTTGTTCTTGACAACCCGGCCCATATCGAAGGCCGGGTCGAAGGGCAGCGTATCGTGATCCTGACCGAGTTCGTGAAGAAGCGCTGAGCGCTACCCCCGAAACACAGGCGCGCGCGCCGCCAGATTGGCCGAAATCTGCTCCATCTGATCCGGCTTGCCAATCAGGGCCGCCTGCTCGCGGCTCTCAGCCATCAGAATTGCGGCCTCATCGGCCCCGCTCTCGGCCACACCGATCAGGCGCTTTGCGGCGCGAATAGCCGAGGGGCTGCGGCCCGCAATCTCAGTTGCCAGATCTTGCGCCGCCGCCAGCGGATCGTCCGCCAGTTCCGTGACCAGCCCCCAGGCCAAAGCCTGCGTCGCCGAAATCGGCCGCGCCGTATAGGTCATGCGCCGGATCACATCAGAGCCGGTCAAGTGCGGAAGGAGCGCCATGCCGCCCATATCGGGGATCAGTCCCCATTTCATCTCCATGATCGCAAGCTCTGTATCGGGTGCCGCAATCCGGATATCCGCCCCAAGCGCAAGCTGAAAGCCCGCGCCAAAAACAACCCCATGCAACGCCGCGATAACCGGCACCGGCACCTGCCGCCAGACCATCGCCACCGCTTGAAAGAGATTGCCCGTGCCATGGCTGCGCGGCAGGATCAGCCCCTCTGGATCCCCCGCCGCCAATTGCGCAAAGCTCATCACATCAAGGCCGGCACAAAATGCCTTGCCCTCGCCGGACAACACCACGGCACGAATATCTGCCTCAATCAGCGCCTGCCCTGCGGCCACGATTGCCTCGGCCATGGCAGGATCAAGCGCATTGCGTTTATCCGCGCGGGTCAGCGTCACATGTGCGATGTGATCCCTGATCTCGGTCGTGACTCGGACCATGGCCATTCCTCCCTTTTGCGCCATGAAACACCACTCCCCTTGCTCAGACCAGCACTACGTCGCGGCACACCCTTGCAAGGCGGCGCGGCATCCCTTTAACTGCACGCCATGACATATCCGCGCTATACCCCCTTGATCGAGAGCCTGCCCGCATCTGTCCCCTTTGTCGGGCCAGAGGAACAGGAACGCCAACGCGGCGCGCCATTTGCCGCGCGCCTCGGGGCCAATGAAAATCTCTTTGGCCCCTCACCCCATGCGCTCACCGCGATCCGGGCCGAGGCCGAGAATGTTTGGAAATATGGCGACCCCACCAGCCATGATCTGCGCGCAGCGCTTGCCGATCACATGGGCGTAGCGCTTGAGAACGTGCTGGTGGGCGAGGGCATAGACGGTCTTTTGGGCAATCTCGTGCGCCTGCTGATTGGCCCCGGCGATGCGGTCGTCACCTCTGACGGGGCTTATCCCACCTTCAACTACCATGTGACTGGGTTTGGCGGGGCGCTGCACAAAGTGCCCTACCGCGATGATCACGAAGATTTACCCGCGTTGATCGCCCGCGCGCATGAGGTCGGAGCGAAATTGATCTATTTCGCCAATCCCGACAATCCGATGGGCACTTGGGTGCCGGGTGCGGATGTGACCGCAGCGCTCGACACCCTGCCCGACGGCTGCATTCTGTGCCTGGACGAGGCCTATGTTGAATTCGCACCCGAAGGCACGGCAGCCGATATTGCCCCCGACGATCCCCGCGTCATCCGCATGCGGACATTCTCCAAGGCCTATGGCATGGCCGGGGCCCGCATCGGCTATGCGGTAGCGGCGGCTGCGCTGATCAAAAGCTTTGATAAGATCCGCAATCATTTCGGCATGAACCGTATGGCACAGGTCGGGGCTTTGGCCGCTCTCCACGACACCGGCTGGCTTGCGCATGTGCAGGCCGAGGTGCGGCGCTCTCGGGACAGTATTGCGCAGGTCGCCAAAGAAAACGGGCTAAGCGCGCTGCCCTCTGCCACCAATTTCGTCACGGTCGATTGTGGCCGCGACGGGGCCTATGCCCGCCGTGTTCTGGCCGGGCTGGTGGCACGTGGTGTGTTTGTGCGCATGCCCTTTGTCGCGCCGCAGGATCGCTGCATCCGCATCAGTTGCGGTCGGGCAGAGGAGATGGAGGTTTTGGCCAAAACCCTGCCAGAGGCGCTGCGCGACGCAGATCAAACCGGCTGATCTAAGGCGCGGCCCTCAGTCATTGTCGCTCGATTGCGCCCCGGCACGTTGCCGGGACACATCCGATGCGGGAACGGTTGTCAAAAGCGCCAAACCATCCAGTGTTGTCCACACATCCCGGTCAATGCGGCCGTCGAACTGGCCCGGCGCAGCCGCTGCGCTGGATTTTGCCAAACTGATCGTCACCTCTGCCCCAGAGCGGTCGCCCGCCTCGCGCATCGCGGACAAATCCGGCACCGGCTCTGACCCAGTCAGACAGATCGTTTGTGACCCAAGGTCCAAATCAACCGGCGCACCCAATCGCTCGGCCACCCGTGCCAAGAAGGGCACAAGCAGCAATGGCTCGACCACATCCTGAAGCGTTACCGGCAGCGCACATGGCCCCTCTGGCAATCCGGCATGGTCCATCAGTACGATGCCCTTCAGCAAGGGACAGGTGGCATCGCGCCGTTCCAGAACCCGCAACAGCATCGCTGTCCCCGGCAAGCCAGCCCGCGCAAGCCAGCCGCAGGCCCAGCCCGCCTCTTCCGCCTCACCCCAGCTTAGCCCCGCACCGCGCGCCGCCTTGGTCGCGAGTGCCGTAATTTCGGACAGGGAGAGTTGCATCACCTCCCTTGCCCAGTCTGGCGGCTCTGAGCCCGCGCGCGTCGGGTCTTGGGCGCACTCGGTCATAGGTTTGCCCCCATCGCCATATCCTGCGGATAGGGCGCACCCTGAAAGAGACTGATCCGCACCCAGCGATCCGAGCGGGGATCGAACCGCGTCGCGCCAAAGAACGCCAGCTTGCAGCGCAAAAGATCAATCGGCAGTACATCGGCGGCAATCAGATTGTCGCGCACCTCGGCCAAGGGGCGTGTCGCCGCCATCTGCACGCGGCGCAGCATAAGCCTATGCTCTGGCGCAGCCAGCAAGACCTTTGCAATCGGCGCGTCCTCGGGCCAATCCAAGAGTGCCCGCGCCAAGGCCGCCGCCTGCCGCGAGATATCCAGTGGCAATTCGCGCTCTGCGCCCGGCTCTGCCGCCCGTTCGCCCAAACGCGGCTCGAGCTTTTCCTCGGAGACATACCAAAACCGCGCGCAGCCCTCGGGCGTGTCATGATCCAGCGCCATTGCCCAGCCATACCGTTCAGACAAAATCGCCCGCGCCCGCGCCACCGTCATCGCACCGTCGATGCCAAAGGCGCTGTCTTCGTCGGCGGCCATGCAGTCGGCCAGACCATCCACCAGATCACCATGCGGTTCTATCATCGCGGCGGCCAGCGCCTCTTGCGCCTCAAGCGGTAGCAGCCCCTCGGCCCAGCGCCAGAGCGCATCCCACGGATGATCGCCGTGGGGGTCCCAACCCGCGCGCAGATGCGCGCAGACCGTAGCCAATCCGTCGCGCAACTCCAGCAACCGCGCCTGTTGCACCGGGTGTCCGCTCTGCCAGCCTTGCGCATTCACCTGCGCGGCCTGCAGCGCCACCTCGAATCCTGCCAAAGTCTCGGGTGTGGCCGTCGCTTGGGCGCGCACCCGCGCCAAAGCTTCTTCCCGCGCCATCATCCAGTTGTTGAGCAAGACCGGATGCCGCACCAAAAAGGGGGCCATCCCAAGGCCGGTAGAATTACCTACGCCCAGCATGCGCCGCAGCTCCGGGGCCAATGGCACCGCAAGCGCGCCGCCCCGCACCCGAGCCAGATGCTCGACCAGATCAACCGTGTAGGCCCGCGTCAGCCAGACCGACAGCATTTCGGCCTGAAACGGTGCGCGCATTTCGGGGCGCCCGGCAATCCGTGCGCGATCCGCAGCGCCGAACTTGCCCGAGCCATAGACCGCAGTTGTGCGCATCAAATAGCCGGTCTCGGTCAGCTCTGCTGCGTCAGGCTGCTGCCCCGCCGCCAACCGTGCGACCACATGGTCAAAGAGGCGAACAGACTTGTTTGCACGGCTCAGGCTCAACTCACGCGGACTGACGCGCCCCGCCTCTTGCACAGGCACATTCAACGCCAGCCGCTCCAAATCCTCGGCATCAGGTGTTCCATCAAAGAGTGTGAAGGTCGCGTCCCACGCCGTCGCGATCACCCGATCCGAGCGCATCTCGTCCGGCAAGTCATGCCCAAAGGCCACAAGACTATAGGTCCTCTCAGGACCAATAGCGCGGTAGACCGCCCGCCCCTGCCCACGCGCGTCAAATTCCCAGACCGGGCGGTCAAACTGCCAGCCCTCTTGCTGCACGCGCCGCAACATCTGGCGCAGAAAGGACAGCCGCGTAGGATGCGCAGCCCCCATCCGTGCCAGACGCATCACAACATCCGGGCTTCGCCGATACTGCGCCGCCTCGGGCATCGGATTGAGCGCGCCGCAAGTCACAGCGCGGCCCCGTTCGGCCCAAAACTCTCGCGAAAGAACCGCAGCCAATTGCCACCCATGATGGCCTCGACTTCTGCAGTGTTCATTCCTACGGCGCGCAATCCGTCAGAGATCGCGCCGAAATGCCGGTTATCCTGAAACCACTCTGGCATCGGCGGAAATCCGGGAGCGTCAGCGCTGCCCTCGCCGTAATCGACCGCCTTGGTCCAACGCCCCGACCGCATCCAGTCCACCACCGAGTCGGGCTGATCCTGACAGAGGTCGCTCCCGATTCCGAGCCGCTCGACCCCCATCCGCTCGGCCGTGCGCGCCATCATCTCGCAAAAGGATGACACGGTGCAGCCCCCGCCACCCTGCAAGTGATGTGGATAGAGCGAGAAGCCCAGCATGCCACCCGATTCCGCCAAGGCACCCAGCACGCGGTCAGATTTGTTGCGCCGCGCAGCATGCCACGTCGCGGGATTGGCATGGGTGATCGCAATCGGGCGGGTTGAGTGGGCAATCGCCTCAAGTGTAGAGCGCTCGCTCGAATGGCTCATATCGACCACCAGACCGACGCGGTTCATCTCTGCCACCACCTCGCGCCCCATCCGGGTCAAACCCGTATCCTCTGCCTCATAGCAACCCGTCGCCAGCAGGGACTGATTGTTATAGGTCAATTGCATGAACCGAAGTCCCAGCCGGTGCAGAACCTCGACCAGCCCGATATCATCCTCGATACAGCTTGGGTTCTGGGCACCAAAGAAAATCGCCGTGCGCCCGGTCTCTTTTGCACGGGTCACGTCCTCGGCCCCAAACCCCTGAAAGATCAGATCCGGAAACCGCTCGAACTGCCGGTTCCATGCCTCGATGTTCAGGACTGTTTCGCGAAAACTCTCATGATAGGTGATGGTGACATGCACCGCATCCACGCCACCCGCGCGCATCTGGCGGAATATCTTTTCCGACCAATTGGCATATTGCAGCCCGTCGATCACCACGCTCATTCCGGCAGCCCCCGTGCCACATAGGCGGTCTTGACGGTCGTGTAGAACTCGGCGGCATATTGCCCCTGTTCGCGCGATCCAAAACTGGACGCGCCGCGCCCGCCAAAGGGCACGTGGTAATCCGTGCCCGCCGTGGGCAAGTTCACCATCACCGTGCCCGCCCGCATATTGGCACGAAAGTGGTTGGCGCGCGCCAAGCTGCGGGTCATGATTCCAGCGGTCAGACCGAATTCGCTGTCATTGGCGATGCTCAGCGCCTCGTCATAACTGGCGGCTTTGATCACACAGGTGATTGGCGCGAACATTTCTTCGCGGTTAATCGCCATATCGTTGCGCGTGCCCGCAAAGACCGCCGGCGCCATGTAATATCCATCGGTCGCGCGTTCCAACCGTTCTCCGCCACACAAAAGCTCTGCCCCCTCTGCCTTACCCTTTTCGATATAGGCCAGATTTTGCGCGAGTTGGTCGGCGCTGACAACTGGTCCGATCTGTGTGCCTGCGTCCAACGCATGCCCAACCTGAAGCGCCCGTGCCGCATCCGCCAGCCGCGCCACGAATTCATCATGCACCGCCGCATGCACGATCAATCTTGAGGCGGCCGTGCATTTCTGCCCCGTGCCGCCAAAGGCCGCCCCCGCCGCATGGGCAACCGCCATATCGAGATCGGCATCATCCAGGATCAGCATCGGGTTCTTTGATCCCATCTCCATCTGCAGCTTGGTCATGTTGGGCAAGGCAGCCGCGGCAATGCCCCGCCCGACGTTGACCGAACCGGTAAAGCTGATGGCGTCAATGCCGGGATGCGATACCAGCGCTTCGCCCACCGCGCGCCCCGGCCCCATCACAAGGTTGAAAAGACCGCGTGGCATATCCTGTCGCGCAATGATCTCGGCCAGCGCCACCGCGCTTGCCGGCGTCAGATTGGCCGGTTTCCACACCACCGCATTGCCAAAGGCCAAAGCGGGCGCGATTTTCCACGCAGGCGTCGCCACCGGGAAATTCCACGGGCTGACAATCGCCACGACGCCCACAGGTTCGCGGCGCACATCAATATCAATCTCGGGGCGCACACTCTGGGCGAAATCCCCCATCTGGCGCAGCACTTCGGCGGCGTAGTAGCAAAAGAACTGCCCGGCACGATAGACCTCGCCCGCACCCTCGGTACGCGGCTTGCCCTCTTCTCGGGCGACCATGCCACCAATCTCAGGGCTGCGGGCCATCAACTCGGTGCCAATGGCCATCAACACATCATGCCGCTTTTGTATGCCAGCCGCCCACCAGGCAGGCTGCGCCGCCCGCGCCGCTGCAATCGCCTCGTCCAGATCGGCGCGGTCGGCCTGTGCATAGGTGCCGATCAAATCCGATACGTCCGACGGGTTGCGGTTCTCGATCCGCGTGTCTGACCCGCGCCAATCGCCTGCAATGAAATTTCCGGTCTGTGGCACCGTCATACGCTCGTCCCTTTCCGTCGATCCGTCACTTTGCGGGGCTTCGCCCGCCTCGGCAGACGATCCGCGATTGACCGAATTAAGGCAAACAAATATAACTGCACCCAACTTCAGTTTCCCTGAAACATCCAACAGGCCAGCCATGATCCGGACCGAAGCCCTGCGCGCCTTTGTCACCGTCACCGAACATGGCAATATCCGCGATGCTGCGGAAATCCTTTGCCGAACGCAGTCGGCGGTCTCGATGACCCTCAAGCAGCTTGAGGCGGAATTAGGGGGGCCGCTGTTTGAAAGCGACCGCAAAAGCAAACTGACAGACCTCGGAACCTTCGTGCTCGATGTTGTGGGGCCCTTGTTGCGCGACCATGACCGTGCGCTAGAGCTGATCACCGGCTATGCGCGGGGGTACTCGGGCCGTCTGCGGATTGCGGCGGTGCCCTCGGTGGCGGCGCTGATCCTGCCCGCCATTCTCAAGACCTTTGTAGAGGCCCGCCCCGAGGCCGAAATTGATCTTTACGACACCGACAGCGCCAGCGTCCGCGAGATGCTCTTGCGCGGGGACACCGATCTTGGTCTGGCCAGCCCCGCAGCAGAGCCCGACGGGCTGCGCGCGATTCCTCTTTTCACCGATGCCTTGGTCTTTGTGTGCAACGCGGCACATCCGCTGGCAGCCGAGACGCGCCCGCTTGCGTGGCATCAACTGAGCGGCGAGCGCTTGATTTTGAACGAAACCCTCAGCGCACTATCGACGCTCGAGTTCAAAACCCTCGCGGCGCGTGCGCGCCTCTCGGTGCGCAACCTGACATCGCTTTTGGCGATGGTGCAGGCCGACGCAGGCGACACGATCCTGCCCGGGCTGGCCACCCGCGCCTTGCCCGACGGCGTTGTAACGCGACCGCTGGCCGATGCCGCCTGTCTGCGGCGCGTCAGCCTGCTGGTGCGCGACGGACGCACACCTAGCCCGGTCGCGGCTGCCTTCATCGACATGCTCTGCGACGCACTGCCCGATATGGCGCAGCGCTTTGGCCTGCGCGAACCCTGGAGCTAGGGGCGTCGGCATTACTCCGCCTGCGCCGCCTCGATCAAGGCGCGCAGGTGCGGCCCCAAGCCCTCGACGATGCGCGCCACACCCTCGGCATTTGGATGAATGCCATCCGCCTGAAACCATTGCTGCAAAGCCGCAGGATCGCCGCCGCCCAGCCCCGCAAAGAAATCCGGTGCATAGAACGCGCCATAAGCCTCTGACAGTTCCGGATAAATCGCATCAAAGGAAGATTTATACTCGGCCCCGTAATTGCCCGGAGCCGAGAGGCCAACCAGCAAAACCTCGACCTCATTCGCCTGCGCTATTCTCAGGATACTCTCGAGATTGCGGCGACTGACCGCCGGATCAATGCCGCGCAAAAGATCATTGCCACCCAAGGTAACAATCATCGCATCCACCTCGGGCGTTAGGCTCCACTCCACCCGCGCCGCCCCGCCCGCCGTGGTATCGCCGGACACGCCCGCATTGATCAATTCCGCCTCAACCCCTTGATCCTCCAACCATTTCCGCATCTGCGGGACCAACCCATCCTGCTCTGGCAGGCCGTAACCTTGGGTCAAACTGTCGCCAAGGGCCAGAACCGTGACCGGCTCTGCCGCCATCACGGGGCTGACAAGGCAGAGAAACGCCGCTACCACCTTGCCCAAGGGCCGCGCGGCCCCATATGTCAGAAAACCTTTGTAAATCAGGCGCAAACGCATGAGTTCTCCTATCCTGTCCCTCACCGACGTCACGCTGTCACTGGAGGGGAATGCCGGTCTCGTGCGCATACTTCACGGGATTTCACTCGATGTCCACAAGGGCGAGACCTTGGGCCTGATCGGGCCCTCCGGCTCTGGCAAATCTTCGCTATTGATGCTCATGGGCGGATTGGAGCGCGCCACCTCTGGGCGCATCACGGCCTTGGGCCAAGACCTTTCGGCGATGAACGAAGATCAACTCGCGCGCTTGCGACGTGAGAATTTTGGCGTGGTGTTCCAGTCTTTTCACCTTATTCCAACGATGACAGCGCTCGAAAATGTAGCAACTCCCCTCGAACTTTCGGGCGTTGCAGATGCCCATGGCCGCGCGCAAGAGGAACTGTCAACCGTAGGGCTTGCGGCGCGCGCAGGCCATTACCCCTCGCAGCTATCGGGTGGCGAGCAACAGCGCGTGGCCCTTGCCCGCGCCGCAGCACCCCGCCCGGCCATCATCCTCGCGGATGAGCCGACCGGCAATCTCGACAGCACGACAGGGGCGAGCATCATCGACCTGCTCTTTGGCCTGCGTGACCGGCATGGGGCGACACTGGTGCTTGTCACCCATGACCCCGAGCTTGCGGCACGCTGCGACCGCGTGATCAGCCTGCGCGATGGCCGCGTCGAGGCCGCCGCATGAGCCTGCGCATCGCGGCCCGCCTTGCCCGGCGCGAATTGCGCGGCGGCCTGCGTGGCTTTCGCATCTTTCTGGCGTGCGTGATCTTGGGCGTGGCGGCAATCGCCGCAGTGGGCACCCTGCGCGAGAGCATCCGCGCAGGCATGAGCGAACAGGGCGCAGCCATTCTCGGCGGTGACGCGGAACTGGAACTGACCTACCGTTTTGCCAGCGAAGACGAATACGCGTGGATGGCCCGCAACGCCGATGCCGTCTCGGAAATTGCGGATTTCCGCTCTATGGCGATTGCCCCTGACGGACGCCGCGAACTGACACAGTTGAAAGCCGTGGATCACGCGTATCCATTGGTGGGCACTGTGGTTCTATCCCCCGACATGCCACTGGATGTGGCATTTGGTGGCGCGGGCGGTGTGCCCGGCGCAGTGATGCAGCCGATTTTGGCGGCCCGGTTGGGCATTACGGTGGGCGATACCTTTCGCTTGGGCGAACGCGAGTTTCGACTGATGGCTGAACTTGTGAAAGAGCCGGATCAAACCCGCGCAGGATTTGGCCTTGGCCCCCGGACTATTGTCAGCCGCGCCAATTTGGACGGCTCTGGCCTGCTCAGCGCAGGCTCGTTGTTCACAACCAAATATCGCCTCGATCTTCCAGAGGGCACTGATCTGGCGGCATTTGAAGCGCGCGCGCTGCAAGAGCTTGATGGCTCCGGCTTTCGCTGGTCGGATGCCCGAAACGCCAGCCCGCGTGTCGCAGAATTCGTGACCCGCCTTGGGGCGTTCCTGGTTCTTGTCGGGCTCTCCGGGCTTGCGGTCGGGGGGGTTGGCATCTCGGCAGCGCTGCGCGCCTATCTTGCAGGCAAAGTGCAGGTCATCGCCACATTGCGCACCCTTGGGGCCGATCAACGGACGATTTTCCTGACCTATTTCATTCAGGTCGGCGTGCTGGCGCTGCTTGGCATTATTGGCGGCCTGATCCTCGGCGTGGGGCTGCCGGTACTCCTCGGGCCTGTGATCGCGGCGCGGCTACCCGTGCCTGCCATCTTCGCCCCCTATGCCGCCCCCATGGCAGAGGCCGCGCTCTATAGCGTGCTCAGCGTGCTGATCTTTACACTCTGGCCCCTTGCGCGCGCGCGAAACATCCGCGCGGCCGCCCTCTACCGTGAAGCGGCGGGCGCAACACGTCGCTGGCCCGGTTGGCCTTGGATCGCCACAACCCTTGGGCTGATCGCGCTGCTTCTTTTGGCTGCAATGCTATTTTCTGGCAACACCCCGCTCACCCTATGGACAGCGGGCGGTATCGGTGCTGCGCTCTTGGTTCTCACCTTGGCGGCCATGCTTGTCCAACGGCTGGCCCGCAGCCTGCGCCCGCGCCTGCGCGGTCGACCTGCCCTTGGCTGGGCGCTTGGCGCAATTGGCGGGCCGGGTACAACTGCAGGGCCAGTGATGCTCTCGCTTGGCCTTGGTCTGGCTGTTCTGGCAGCCGTGGGGCAAATCGACGGCAACCTGCGCCGCGCCATCGCCGCCGACCTGCCAGAGCGCGCGCCCTCCTTTTTCTTTGTCGACCTGCAAAAGGATCAGATGGACTGGTTCCTGGACCGGCTAGAGACCGACCAAGCCGTCAGCCGCATCGACAATGCGCCGATGCTGCGAGGCATCATCAGCCGTATCAATGGCCGCCCCGCAACAGAGGTGGCACCGGGGCATTGGGTGGTCGAGGGCGACCGCGCCGTGAGCTACGCCGATGCCCTGCCCGCCCGCACCACAATCACCGCCGGCACGTGGTGGGGTGAAGGCTATAGCGGTGCACCGCAACTCAGTTTTGCCGCTGAAGAGGCGATGGAAATGGGCATCGGCATTGGTGATGAAATCACCGTCAACATTCTGGGCCGCGATATCACAGCCCCCATCACCTCGCTGCGAGAGGTGGATTTTTCCAGCGTCGGGATGGGCTTTGTCCTTTTGATGAACCCGGCGGCGGTGGCCGGCGCGCCACATACCTTCATCGCCACAGTCTATGCCGATGACCAAGAAACCGAGGAAAACATCCTGCGCGACGTGACCGACCGGTTCCCCAATGTGACCGCGATCAACGTTCGCGATGCGCTAAGCCAAGTGACCGACCTCTTGGCGGGTCTGGCCTCGGCCACCTCGTGGGGGGCGTCAATCACACTGCTTACCGGTTTTCTGGTGCTCATTGGCGCGGCAGCGGCCGATCAGCGCGCGCGCACCTATGAGGCAGCCATCCTCAAGACCCTCGGGGCCACGCGCGGTCGGATCCTCACCAGCCTCGTCTTGCGAGCCCTTATCCTTGGGGGTGCCGCCGGGGGGGTGGCCTTGGGCGCTGGCATCGGTGGTGGTTGGGCTGTCAGCCATTTCGTGATGGACACCTCATTTACCGTGATCTGGCCCTCTGCCATAGGGATCATCTTTGGCGGCATGTTGGTCACGCTATTAGCGGGGCTGGTCTTTGCCTTGGGCCCGCTGCGCGCGCGTCCGGCACGGACCCTGCGCGCGCGCGAATAAGCCCGCGACGAGCAGGTTTCTTTTTGGCTAAAATACTCTGGGGGTCCGGGGGTGAAACCCCCGGTCTTTAAGGCCAATGCCGCGTTGATTTCAGTCCCCAAGGCTGGCACTCCACCAGAGCCCCGACAGGAGATGACATGACCGATTCGCTGCCTATCCCGCTTTCTGCTCCGCTCACGCCAGCGCAACAGACCATGCTGGTCAATCTCGTGCGCCGCGCCGCACGGGCCGAAATCATGCCACGGTTTCGCACGGTGACACGGGCCGACGCCAGCACCAAATCCGGGCCGCATGATCTAGTGACCGAGGCCGATCATCAGGCCGAGGCGATGCTGGCGCGGGGGCTGCAACGGATGTTTCCCCATGCGCTGATCGTTGGCGAAGAGGCGGTGGCAGCCAAGCCGGCCCTGCGCGAGGATGTGTCCGATGCAGAACTGGCCTTTATCATCGACCCGGTGGACGGCACCTGGAACTTCGTGCACGGCCTGCCGCTCTTTGGTGTGATCATCGCCGTCACCCGCTTTGGCCGCCCGGTGCTGGGTCTGCTGTATGACCCTGTCTCGGATGACTGGGTTATCGCCGATGAGGCTACGCCTGCGAGAATGGCGACGGTTCAGGGTGCAGAGCGTCTTGTGCGCGTGTCAGGCGGCGGAGCTTTGGCAGAATTGCAAGGTTATATGCACTTCTCTCTTATGCCGAAGGACCGGCAAGAAAAGCTGGCCCCCCTGTTACCCGCGCTCGGACGGTGTAACGCCCTGCGCTGTTCTTGCCATGAATACCGTCTTTTGGCGCAAGGGGCCGTCGATTTCGTCATGTCAGAGGTTCTCAACCCCTGGGATCATGCGGCGGGCGTGCTCATCTGTCAGCAGGCCGGCGGCGTGGCGCGGATGCTGGATGGCCGCGATTACAATACTTCAATCACCCAGGGAACTCTCCTGAGTGCTGCAAATGAGGCAACTTGGCTCAGTTTAAAGGATCATTTCGCCTGTCTTTTGGAAAGCTGAAGCCAGAAAATCTTTTCATTTGCCTTTGATACGCCATTTCTGCATGACTTAATGGTGGCTTCGGCCAGTTTTAATCTCATCGGATTTCAGGCATGACATCGAACCGGCACACGGCGGATAAAGTCGACGTTGTCACCCTGTCCGACGCGGACCGGGCGGCGACCCTCGACCGTCTTTATGATGTCGCGCTCGATCCCGTGCGCTACGAGGCGCTTCTCGACCATTGGGAAAGCGCGATTGGGCCTCTTCGTGCGCAAGTCGATTTGGATGCGCCGCGTCTGTTGGACGAACCCCAGATTTCAGAACATTTTCGCCGCGCCACCGCATTTCTTGATCGCCTTGCGCCTGAAGACGCGGATCATGATGGGCTCGACGCCATGCTGGCCCCGTTTGACCGTGTACCTGCCCTCTTGCTGGATCGCTGCCGTCACATCCGAGCCGCAAATCCCGCCGCGCATCAGGCCATGGCCCTGCCTGAAAACGCGCGCCTGTTCGATCTGCCGATCCATGAGGCTGATATGGACGCGCTCGCGGGTGCCCTCGACATTCTTTTCGACAGCCGGGAAAAAGATACCGCCGTGCTTCGGGTGCGTTCGGTGCAGGCGGGTCATCTGATCGTATTCCGGTTGCAGCGCTGTGTTGCCCCCGATGGCGCGGTTCTGGTTCTCGCCGCCTCGAATGAAATAAGCATGCCCCCCGGGTTTTGTGAGATTTTGATCGAAGCCTTCGATCTGACCCAGACCGAGGCGGATATCCTGTGCCATTTGGTGGATTGTCGCGGCGTCAATGAGATTGCCGCCGAGCGCGGACGCTCGGTGGATACGATCCGGGCGCAAATCAAGTCGCTGCTCGCCAAGACTGAGACCCACTCACAATTAGAACTGGTGCGTCTCGCGCTCTCGATGATCGACATGACCGCAATGACCGTGCGCGCGGCACCGGGCCCACGCGTGGTCAGCCGCGGTTATGCAGCGCTTTCAGAGCGGGATTTCAAATCACTGGTCATGCCCGACGGGCGGCGCGTGGATTATCTCATCCTTGGGGCACCAAGGGGGCGGCCAGTGCTTTACCTCCCCTTGGATTTTGGGTTGGTCCGGTGGCCTGCTTCGGCCGAAGCCTGCGCCACGTTACGTGGCCTCAAAATCATCGTGCCGCTGCGCCCGGGATATGGCCTGTCGGATATGGTCGCGCAGGGGGCGGATTATGATGCGGCGCTCTACGATGACACCATGCGCGTCCTGCGCGCCGAAAAGGTGACGCGCTGTCCCATCCTTTGCCTGAGTGGCGATGCCTATTACGCGGTGAAGCTGGCCCGCTTGAATCCTTTGGCCTTCAGTGGGATCGTGGCCTGCTCTGGCATGTTGCCCCTTACCCGCCGCGAACAGTTCGAGCGTATGCACAAATGGCATCGCTTCATCATGGCTGGTGCAAAGTATACACCGCATCTCTTGCCCTTCATGGTCAAGGCGGGATTTCTGCTCGCGCGCAAGATCGGCAAGCGCAACTTTCTGCACGCGGTTTATGGCAATTCGATCGCCGATGTCGCGACGATCGAAGACCCGGAAGCGTTCGAGGCGCTTGCCACCGGGTCCGAAGTCGCCCTTTCCGACAACCATTCAGCGCATGCGGCGTTCTCGCGACAGCTTGTGTCTGGCCAACTCGATGATTGGAGCGCAGACGTCGAGGCTTTGCGTGGCGAGCTGCCGCTCGTGTTCATGAACGGCGCGCAAGACCCGCAGGTGCCGCTGGCCACATTCGAGGAATTTCGCCGGGATTACCCTTGGATCGAATTCCATCTGCTTGAGGATGCGGGGCAACTGGCGTTTTTCCGGCATTGGCGCCCGGTTCTGGATCGGCTCACATTACTGCTCGCCGATTAGTTGCTGGCCGATTAATCGCGGCCTTTACCCCATTTGGGGTATGACAGACTCAAGACACTCACATTAGCGTGAAGTTAAGTGATAAGGGCGGCTCGTGTGAGTGATGGCGCATCCGTTTCTGTCGCTTGTCCGCTTTCCTTTCTTAGGGGCGGATAATTTAAAAAGAGTAATTTTAGCAGGACAAAAGGCGGCCTTTACAGGCCGTCTTTTTCTTCTTGCTGCCAAAGGCGGTTATTCTGCGGCCTCGGCGTAGTCCTCCAGCGGTGGACAGGTGCAGATCAGATGTCGGTCACCATAAACATTGTCCACCCGGTTGACCGGCGGCCAATATTTATCCACCCGAAAGGCCCCCGGCGGGAAACAGCCCTGTTCGCGGCTATAGGGACGGTCCCAATCCTTGACGAGATCCTCCATCGTGTGCGGGGCGTTCTTGAGCGGGTTGTTTTCCGCATCAATCCGACCCTCCTCGATGTCGCGGATCTCTTCGCGGATGGCCAGCATCGCGTCGCAGAACCGATCCAACTCGGCCTTGGTTTCGGATTCAGTCGGTTCCACCATCAAGGTGCCCGCCACCGGCCAGCTCATCGTCGGCGCATGGAAACCACAGTCGATCAGCCGCTTGGCGATGTCATCCACGGTCACGCCCGCGCTCTCGGCAAAGGGGCGCACATCAAGAATGCACTCATGCGCCACCCGACCACCCCGGCCCTTGTAGAGCACCGGAAACGCCCCTTCGAGCCGCTTGGCGATGTAATTGGCGTTGAGGATCGCCACCCGCGTCGCCTGCGTCAGCCCGGCACCCCCCATCATCAGGCAATAGGCCCATGAAATCGGCAAGAGCGAGGGCGACCCAAAAGGTGCAGCACTGACCGGCCCCTGAGATCCGCCCGTTTCGGGATGCCCCGGCAGATGCGGCACTAGATGCGCCTTGACCCCAATTGGCCCCATGCCAGGCCCGCCACCGCCATGCGGAATGCAGAACGTCTTGTGCAGGTTAAGGTGGCTCACATCGCCCCCCAAATCACCGGGGCGCGAGAGACCGACCATGGCATTCATATTGGCCCCGTCGATATAGACTTGGCCGCCATGGGCGTGAGTGATCTCACAGACCTCGCGCACCGTTTCCTCGAACACACCATGGGTGGACGGATAGGTAATCATGCAGCCGGCAAGGTTATCCGCATGCTTTTCCGCCTTGGCCCGGAAATCCTCGACATCAATATCGCCATTCTCGGCGGATTTGACGACGACCACATCCCAGCCCACCATCTGCGCGCTCGCCGGATTGGTGCCATGCGCGCTGACCGGGATCAGACAGACGCGGCGATGCCCCTGCCCCTGCGCCCGGTGATAGGCGGCAATGGTCAAAAGCCCCGCATATTCCCCCTGCGCGCCAGAATTGGGCTGCATCGAAATCGCAGCATATCCGGTGATATCGCAGAGCTTGGCGCTCAGATCGTCGATCATCTCTTTGTAGCCCAGCGCCTGATCAGCGGGCACAAAGGGATGCAAAAGCGAAAACTCGCGCCAACTGACCGGCATCATCTCGGCTGCGGAATTCAGCTTCATCGTGCAGGACCCCAGCGGGATCATCGCCCGATCCAGCGCCAGATCACGATCCGCCAGCCGCCGCATATAGCGCATCATCTCCGTCTCGGCGCGGTTCATGTGGAAAATCGGATGGGTCAGATAGTCGCTCTCGCGCTGCAACCCATCGGGGATGCGGTATTCGGGTGTGAAATCGGCATCCTCCATGATGATGCCAAAGGCGCGCCAGACCGATTCAATCGTCGCGGTGCGGCTGCGCTCATCGAGCGTGATCCCGATCCGTGTCTCGCCCACGCGGCGCAGGTTGATCCCCTCGCGGACCGCCGATTGCAGCACGCCGCGCTGCAAAAGACCAACATCGACCGTGATCGTGTCAAAGAAATCGCCCGGTTCCACATGGAAGCCCGCCGCCTCCAGACCCTTGGCCAGACGCACCGTCTTGCGGTGGATGCGCTGTGCGATGGCGCGCAGCCCCTTGGGGCCGTGAAAAACGGCATACATCGACGCCATGACCGCCAAAAGCGCCTGCGCGGTGCAGACATTCGACGTGGCCTTTTCGCGGCGGATATGCTGCTCGCGGGTTTGCAGGCTCAGGCGATAGGCGCGGTTGCCATGGCTGTCGATCGACACACCCACGATCCGCCCCGGCATGGCGCGTTTATAGGCATCCTTGGTCGCCATATAGGCGGCATGCGGCCCACCATAGCCCACCGGCACGCCAAAGCGCTGCGTCGAGCCAACAGCGATATCCGCGCCCATGGCCCCCGGCTCTTTGAGCAGCGTCAGTGCCAGAGGATCGGCAATCACGATCCCAAGCGCGCCGCGCTCGTGCAGGGCTGCAATCTCGGGGGTGAAATCGCGCAGCGTCCCATAGGTGCCGGGATACTGGAAAATCGCGGCAAAGACCTTGTCCGCCTCCAGATCATCCGGGCTGCCCACGATCACCTCGATATCCAAGGGCGCGGCGCGGGTCTGGATCACGGCGATATTCTGCGGATGACAATTCTCATCGACGAAAAACGCCTTGGCCTTGGATTTGGCCACGCGCTGCGCCATGGTCATCGCCTCTGCTGCCGCCGTCGCCTCGTCCAGAAGCGAGGCATTGGCAATCTCGAGGCCCGTCAGATCGCTGACCATGGTCTGAAAGTTCAACAGCGCCTCAAGCCGCCCTTGGCTGATTTCCGGCTGATAGGGGGTATAGGCGGTATACCACGCGGGGTTTTCAAAGATGTTCCGCTGGATCGCGGGCGGCGTCACCGTGCCGTGATAGCCCTGCCCAATGAGCGAGGTCAGGACCTTGTTCTTGGACGCGGTCTGCCACATGTGGAACTGTAGTTCCTGCTCGGACTTCGGCTTGCCGAAATCGAGCGGCTTTTCCTGACGGATGGATTTCGGCACCGTCTCGTCAATCAGGGCCTCAAGAGACCCGACGCCCAGCACCTTGAACATCTCGGTCATTTCCTCGGGTGAGGGGCCAATATGGCGGCGATTTGCGAAATCATAGGGCAGATAATCGGTCGCATTGAACGACATGGGTTTGTCCTCATCAGATCGCGCAGGTGGCATCACGCCGACCCGCGGCTTCTTTTTGGCAAAAATACTCCCGCCGGAGGCCCAAAACTCTTTGGGGGCGTCCGCGCCTCCGGCGGGCGGATTCAGGCGATATGGGCCTGATAGGCGGCCTCATCCATGTAATCATCCATCTGGCTGGGATCGGCGGGCTTGATCTTGAAGAACCAGGCATCGCCCATCGGATCTTCGTTGACCTTGCCGGGATTGTCGATCAGCGCATCGTTGACCTCGACGATCTCGCCGTCAATCGGGGCAAGGATATCCGAAGCCGCCTTGACGCTCTCGATCACCACCACCTCGTCATCCTTGCTAACCTCGGTGCCCACTTCGGGCAGGTCGACAAAGACCACATCGCCAAGTTGCTCGCTGGCGTGTTCGGTAATGCCCACGACCACGACGTCATCCTCGACGCGCAGCCATTCATGTTCTTCGGTGAATTTCATCGCTTTCCGGCTCCTGTTGCTCAGCGTTTGAAAGTTGCGGGGGTAAAGGGCAGCTTGGCCACCCGGACAGGCATGCGCTTGCCGCGCACCTCACCGTATAGCTCTGTGCCCTCGGCGGCCAAGCCCTGCGGGACATAGCCCATCGACATTGGCGACTCTATGGTCGGACCAAAGGCACCGGAGGTGACATGGCCGACGGCCTCGCCACCCTCGGCGGCGGCGAAAAGCGGTGTGCCCTCGCGCATCGGCGCACGGCCTTCGGGGCGAAGGCCCACACGGGCGCGCGAGGCACCTTCGTGCAATTCTTTTAAAATACGGTCCTCTCCGGGAAATCCGCCCGCACGTGCGCCGCCTGCACGACGAACTTTCTGGATGGCCCAACTCAGGCTGGCCTCGACAGGGGTCGTGCCGGTGTCGATGTCATGGCCGTAAAGGCACAGACCCGCCTCAAGCCGCAGGCTGTCGCGCGCGCCCAATCCAATCGGTGCCACATCTTCGTGGGCCAGCAGGCACCGTGCCAATGACACGGCCTGATCCTCGATCACGGAAATCTCATAGCCATCCTCGCCCGTGTATCCCGAGCGTGAAATCCACAACTCGCCAAATTCCGACGCGAAAACGCCTACGTCCATAAAGCGCATCGCAGCGACATCTGGAACTATGGCGGCCAGCACCGTCTCTGCTGCCGGCCCTTGCAGAGCCAAAAGCGCGCGGTCGGTGATTTCCTCGACCTCGACCCCCATCAGCCCGGCGCGCATATGCGCTATATCCGCAGCCTTGCAGGCCGCGTTGACCACGACGAACATGTGATCGCCCCGGTTGGCCAGCATCAGATCATCCAGAATACCGCCCGCGTCATTTGTGAACATGCCATAGCGTTGCCGCATCACACCCAGACCCAAAAGGTCTACGGGCACCATCGCCTCCATCGCCTCGGCCACGGCGGCATACCCGCCCGGCGCGCGCAGGATCACCTGCCCCATATGGCTCACATCGAACAGGCCCGCTTTGGCGCGGCACTGCAGGTGTTCCTTCATCACGCCCATGGGATATTGCACCGGCATGTCATAGCCTGCGAAGGGCACCATCTTGGCCCCCAACTCGCGGTGCAACGCATTCAATGGCGTTATTTGCAGATCAGACATCCGCATCCTTCCCTTTTTCATGGGTCCGGATCAACTGTCGATCAGTCCGGCACCGCCTATGCGCAAGCCCATTACAAGCTGCGCCACGATGCCCCCTCTGTCCTTTTGCCTGAGATCGCTATCCCGTCGGCGGCCCGGTCAAAGCCAGGCTCTCTCCAGAGTTTCGAGGATCGGGCAGGTCCTTGCGCCTGAGAGTTTCCGGGGCGGTTGCTCCTTCGGCACTGGCTTGCGCCAGTTCTCCCTATCCGATCTAATGTGCACGCTAGTATACAGCAGCCCTCATTTCAAGCCTGTTTGAGACAGGGAACCGTTGAAAAAATCGCGAAGAGCGCGTCGTTGTTACAGACGAGGGCATCAAGGGTCACCTCATCCAAATGCGCGTAAAAGGCCTCGACCGCATCGACAAGCGCCACCCGCAAGCGGCAGGCCTTGGTCAAAGGACAGGTGTTGTCCACATCGGCAAAGCATTCTGCGACGGGCGTGTGCTGCTCCAACTGGCGAAACACGTCACCGACAGTGATTTGAGACATGGGACGCCCCAGACGTACCCCGCCGGTGCGCCCACGTTGGGTATAGAGAAAGCCCAGCTGCGACAGACGATTTATCACCTGCGCCAGATGGCTTTCAGAAATGTTGCAGCGCTCGGCAATCTCGGCCTTGGTGACGAGACGGTCGCTGTTGGCAGCACAAAACATCAAGAGCCGGATGGCAATATTGGTGCGTTTGGTAATCCGCATAACAGTCATTCCCCTCATTGAGTGGATCAAGTCTTGCGGTGAAACAGCCGCGCGGCCATGATCCAGATCAAGACAGGGGCAAAACAGTGATTGGGAATTCATATTTCTTTGGCTACGGCAGCCTTGTGAACCGCGCCAGCCACAGTTTTGAGGCGGCCATACCTGCGCAATTGACCGGCTGGCGGCGGATCTGGAGACACACCACTCTGCGACCGGTGGCCTATCTGACGGTGGTGCCAGACCCGGAGGCAGAGATTGACGGGCTGATTGCCCCGGTCCCCGATGCCGATTGGCCTGCACTTGACGCGCGTGAGGCGGCCTATATCCGCGCACCCGCCGCGCATCAGGTCCGCCACCCCCTGCCCCATGCCCCCGAGATCGCCGTCTATACCATTCCCGACGGGCTGCATGCGGCCCCGAGCCACGCGCATCCGATCCTGCTCAGTTATCTCGATGTCGTGGTGCAGGGCTATTTCCGCGAATTCGGCGTGGCGGGCGTGCAGCGTTTCTTTGATACGACGCAGGGCTGGGATGCCCCCCTGCTTGATGATCGCAGCGCGCCCAGATATCCCCGCCACCAACCCCTCACGGCAGTCGAGCGGGCGCTGACTGACCAGCATCTTGAACGGCTTGGCGTGTCGATCCTCGCCAGAGACAGGTAACCAAGGCGCGCGCGTGAAAATCCACATCCTCTCAACCACAGCCCTCTCGCTCCTGCGTCTCAGCCGCAAGCTTTGGTTGCGCGTGACGCTGTTTGCCCTTCTGGCGATCCTGGCCTCGGGCGCAGCAATCTTGCTTGAGGACCAGATCCCGAACAGTCTCAAAGCGCGCTTTACGCCAGATGCCGTCATGCCGATCCTGACGATCCTTGCTTCGGGGATGCTTGCGGTCAGTACATTCTCGCTCAATGTCATGGTCACGGCGCATAACGCCGCTGCCGGTCAAACCACGCCGCGTGTGCATGCGATCCTGCTGGCGGATACGACCACGCATACGGTTCTGGCGACTTTCATAGGCGCCTTTGTCTATGCGCTAAGTGCGATCATCCTCTTTCAAGCGGGGTTTTATCCCGAAGGGGCCAGCGTGCTCGTGTTGGTCTTTACCGTGGCGGTTGTTGTGTTGGTGGTGGTGGCGCTTTTGCGCTGGATTCACCATCTCAGCGATTTGGGCAGCATGGATGCCACTTTGTTTGCGGTCGAACAGGCGGCACGCGACAGCCTCATTCGCGACCGCAGCCTCCCCTCCCTTGGGGCGCAGCGCCTGTCCGAAGATACAGTTTTACCGGATGAGGCCCGCCCGTTGACGGCACCCCAAACAGGGTATCTGCAACTTATCGACATGCACGCCATCAGCGAGAAGCTGGGTACGGATCAAACCCGTGTCTATTTCTATGTCCGGCCCGGTGCCTATCTGGTTCGGGGCCAGACCATCGGCCATGCGAGCGGGCTGGCCGAGGATGAGCGGCGCGCCATCTGCCAGAACCTGGCCATCGCCGCCACTCGCAGCTTTGAGCAGGATGCAAGCTATGGGTTGTTGGTGCTCTCGGAAACGGCCTCGCGCGCGCTGTCGCCGGGGATCAACGATCCGGGCACCGCAATTGCCGTTCTTTGCCGACAGGAAAAGCTCTTGCTCGACTGGGCCTATGCCACGCATGCCGAGGATAGCCCGCGCTTTCCCCGTCTCTTCCTGCCAGAGACATCGCGCGTGGCGATGATCGACACGGCCTTTGCCAGCGTCGCCCGTGACGGCGCGGGACAGATCGAAGTGGCGTTGCGCCTGCAACAGGTTTTGGCGCGGCTCGCGTCTGTACCGGATGCCACTCTTGCCCAAGCGGCGCGGGAGATGTCGCAACATGCCCGCGAATATGCTGAAACGGCCCTTACCGTTGAGCGCGACAAGACCCGATTGCGCGCGGCGGTGCTTAGCCCCTCGCCCTGATCACCTGCAAGAGCGGCAGCACCTGCGCCATTTCCGGCCCATGCGCTTGACCCGTCAGCGCCTTGCGCAGCGGCATGAAGAGGCCCTTGCCCTTGCGGCCCGTGGCCTCCTTGACGGCACTCGTCCACGTGCCCCAGGTCCCGGCATCATGCGGCCCCTCAGGCAAAAGCGCCATCGCCTGCGCCACAAACTCCCGGTCCTCGTCCTCGATCACCGGGTCCGCGCCGTCCCGGAACAGCGCCCACCACCCGTCAAGATCCTTGAGCGTGGTGATATTTTCGCGCGCGACCTCCCAGAATTGCGCGGCCAATGACGCAGGCACGCCAATGTCTGCGATCTTGCTTGCGACCGCCGAAAACGGCAGCGCGGCCAGATGCCGCGCAGTCAGCGGAAATAGGTCATTCTCGTCGAACTTGGTCGGTGCCGAGCCAAAGCGCTCGATATCAAAGCCCTCGATCAACTCGGCCATCTCTGTGCGCAGCTCCACCGGATCAGCCGACCCTAACCGCGCCATCAGGCTCAAAAGCGCCATCGGTTCGACGCCCTGCGCACGCAGGTCCCGCAACGACAGCGCGCCCAGACGTTTCGACAGCGCCTCACCCTGCGGCCCTGTCAAAAGCGAGTGATGCGCGAATTGCGGCGGGTTGGCCCCCAAGGCCTCGATGATCTGAATTTGGGTGGCGGTATTGGTTACGTGATCCGAGCCGCGCACGATATGCGTGACGCCCATTTCGACATCATCCACAACAGAGGCCAACGTATAAAGAATCTGACCATCACCACGAATAAGCACCGGATCACTGACCGAGGCAGCATCGATTGAAATATCGCCAAGGATACCGTCGTGCCATTCAATCCGTTCTTGGATCAGTTTGAACCGCCAGACACCATTGCCCCGCTCGGCGCGCAGCTTGTCTTTATCCGCCTCACTCAGCGCCAGTGCAGCACGGTCATAGACCGGCGGGCGGCCCATGTTGAGCTGCTTCTTGCGCTTGAGATCGAGTTCAGTCGGCGTCTCGAACGCCTCATAAAAGCGCTCCATGCTGCGCAGCTTGTCCGCCGCTTCGGCGTAGCGATCCAGCCGCAGCGATTGCCGCTCGATCCGGTCCCAATGCAGGCCCAGCCACTCCAAATCCTGCTTGAGCGCGTCGACATAGGCCTCTTTCGAGCGCTCGGCATCGGTATCGTCAATCCGCAGGATAAACGTGCCCCCCGCGCGCCGGGCAATGAGATAGTTCATCAGCGCGGTGCGCAGATTGCCGACATGGATATAGCCGGTGGGCGACGGGGCAAAGCGGGTGGTGATCATGGGCGTCTCCTGACTCTGCCGCGGGCTTTGTCACAGGTGCGCGCGTTTGTCCAGATTGCGGCCCCTCGCCATGGGCGGGTGAGGCGGGCGGCTTTGCGATTTTCAAAGGGGTGCACAGGCGCGGCGGCTATCCGCAGTCGCCCGCGCAGGGCATAAAGCCTTTCGTTGCGGGCCAAACCACTCTCAATTTTCCGTGAGCACGATGCGCACTATATAGAAGCGCGCTACCCTGACGCGAGCATCAACAAACCAGGAGGAAACCATGTCCAGACCCACGCTGACCCGTCGCGCAATCCTCGGCTCTGCCGCCGCTCTGCCCCTTGCGGCGATGACCACGCCTGCCCGCGCGGCAGCCCCAATGCTTGGGGCATCCACCACGCGGTATAACCGGGTGACACTGGGCGACTTCGAGGTGACGACCTTGCTTGTTGCGACCACGGCGCGACCGGACCCACAGACGATCTTTGGCCTCAATGTCAGCGCCGAAGAATTCGCAGCCGTTTCAGCAGCCAACAATATTCCAACGGATCAGGCGCAGTTTTTCTTTACGCCCACGGTAATCAACACCGGCGCGGAACTTGTGCTTTTTGATACCGGCCTCAACCCGGATGCCATCACCAGTGCGCTTGCCGCCGCGGGATACACGCCCGATCAGGTTGATGTCGTCGTTCTCACCCATATGCACGGCGACCATATCGGCGGTCTGATGGGCGAGAGCGGGGCGACGTTTCCCAATGCCCGCTACGTGACCGCGAGCGCCGAATACGACCATTGGGCCGCTGCCGGAAACGAAGGATTTGACAGCAAGATGCGTCCCTTGGCGGAAAAGACCGAAATGATCGGTGACGGGGCAAGCGTTGCCTCTGGCATTACCGCCATGTCTGCCGCAGGGCACACGCCCGGCCATACCGCCTACATGATCGAGAGCGGCGGCAAATCGCTGGTTATCGCCGCCGATTTCGCGAACCACTATGTCTGGTCGCTCGGGTATCCCGACTGGGAGGTGACATTCGACATGGACAAAGCGCAGGCCGCCGCAACCCGACGCAAGGTTTTGGGCATGTTGGCCGCCGATAAGGTGCCGTTCATCGGCTATCATATGCCCTTCCCTGCCGTGGGCTATGTCGAGACGCGCGGCGACGGGTTCCAGTATGTGCCCGCCAGCTATCAGTTGATGCTCTGATCCGGCACGCGGGGGCGGATTTACATTTCCGCCCCCGCGCCCCATATGCCGGGAATGACCACGCCCGACCCCGATCTTGCAAGCTTTGAGGACATGGCCCGCGCTGCGTTTGCCGCGCTTCCCCCGGCCTTTTCCCCTGCGGCGCAGAGCGTGGTGTTGATCGTCGAAGACTGGCCATCCGCAACACTGCTTCACGAGATGGGGATCGACGATCCGCTTGATCTGACTGGTCTCTACGAGGGCATCCCCCTCACCGAGAAATCGCATTTCGATCAACCTCTTGGCCCTGATACGATCTGGATTTTCCGCGAGCCTATCCTTGAGGAATGGCGCGACAGGGGCGATATTGATCTGGCCGATCTGGTCACGCATGTGGTGGTGCATGAGCTTGCCCATCACTTCGGCTGGTCGGATGAGGATATCGCGCGCATTGACCGCTGGTGGGAGTGACCGGGTTCAAAGTGACCACTGCGCAGAAAGCAGCCTCTGCACAGCCTATCCTGCAGCGCCCTGCCCTCGCGCCCCTGCTCAAAGCGGTGCCGACCCCAAGAAACCCATGCCGTGCAGTCTGGTTTTGAGGGACGCAAAACCAACTCAGATCACCGCCAAAATTGGCGTGAAAAATTTGCCCGTTCTGGAAATTCTCTTGATCAACACTCCACCCTCTGGGGTGAAATGGTGCGGTCGAGAGGACTCGAACCTCCACGGGAGTTACCCCACAGCGACCTCAACGCTGCGCGTCTACCAATTCCGCCACGACCGCACGTGATCAGGTAGGTTCGGGCCGTATATGCAAACTCATCCGGCTTGTGAAGGGGCAAAACACATCGCCCCTTCGGTTTTTCAAACGCAGGTCTTGATATCTATTCAAGCTTGAACGTCGGCAGGGTTGCCACCGGCTGCACGGCCTCGGCGGTGCCTGTCTGCGCGCTCTGAGTATGGAACGCCGCCTTGCGCAAAAGTGCAGTGCGCCCGGTGTTTCCGGGGGCAAAAACGGGCTCTACCCCGCGCTCTACGGCCTCAACGGCGGTTTGGTACCACGCAAGCGCAAGATCAGGGCGGCGGGTCGTACCAAAGCCTTCGTTCAGGTGATGGCCCATCAACTCGCCATAGGGCTCTTCGCCCAAGGCTGTCAGCAACAGGCCCGATCCCAGCGCCACGTTCATGTTATCGATTCGATAACCAACCGAGAGGCATATTTTGGCGGTTCCCGCCAATTGCGCCGGGGATTGCCCGGATTGCAGAACAAAACTGCGGACTTGCTGAACGACCTCATCACGCGGATTGAGCGAGAGCGCCGCCACATGATCCCGCATCGCAGGCTCAAAGGCGCGGCACTGTTCTTCAAGTTGCGCCGCCGTGACGCCCTTTAGAGAGGCCGCCATCGTCTCGCCTTCGGCAATCGCATAGGTGCGCGCAAGGCAAAACTGTTCGTTGAGCGCGATGCGCCCATCGTTGAGCGATGCCTCGGTGACAAAACCACCGTTGGAATTGGTGATAAGGCTAACCTGATTGCAATGCGACGCAAGAGACGGCCCCTCTCCGCCAGAGGCCATCAGATTTGGCAGCGCGGCAAATCCCACGGCGGCAGGTGCAGTCTCGGCAGTTGGAGCGGAAACCTGCGCGGATTGCGGAATGGCCGCCATTACCGGCGACGGCGCCGTTGGGGCCTGCACGGGTGCTGCCGCATATGTTGGCACACCTACCGCCTCGTCTCGATAGGCCAGCAGCAGGCCGCGCGTGCCCTGACCACGTTGCGCGATCAACTGCGCTGTGGCCGCCCCGCTGCTTTGTGCCCGGTAGTACGAGCTAATAAGAAACTGCCGCTCATAATCCGCAAGATAGCCGGTTGGCGGATATCCCATATGCGCCTGAAACTGCGCGGCGGCGTCCCGCGTGTTGCGGCCACGCACACCGTCGGGGGTGCCGGCGGGAAAGCCGAAGTAATTGAGCGCCGATTGTTCCTCTCGCACTTGCTGGCGTTGCACCGAGTTCACTGGTGCGGGTGCCTGATACACCCGTCGTGTTGTCGTTGTCGTCTGTTGCTTGCGTTCCCGCGCCTTCGCGCTTTCATTGACGATGATGCCGCTGACTGCGCCACCAACAAGGCCACCAACAAGCCCATCCTTGAAATCCGCCTGTGCCACGCCGACCGGCAACGCGACCGAAGCCGCCAAAGCCATCATCAGAATTCGTTTTGAAAACATCGTTCATCTCCCCTAAGCAGGTGCAAAACTTAATAAGACAACCTACCACAAGTTTCCCTCATACGTGAACAGAGTCAAACCTTGCGCCTCAAAACCCCCTTCGCCATCGACCAATCCGGCGTGGAATGGCATATCTCGACCGATCTTGTCCCCTATCCCGAGGCGGTAGCGGCAATGGAGGAGCGCGTAGCGCGAATCGCCGAAGGCAGCGCCGCCGAGGCAATCTGGCTGTTGGAGCACCCGCCGCTTTACACCGCTGGCACCTCGGCCAAACCGGCGGATTTGACCGATCCTGACCGTTTCCCGGTATATGAGGCGAAACGCGGTGGGCAGTACACCTATCATGGTCCCGGTCAGCGTGTCGTCTACATCATGCTGGATGTGGGCAAGCGCGGGCGCGATGTGCGGTGCTTTGTGCGCCAGCTGGAAAAGTGGGTGATTGCAACACTCGCCGAATTCAACGTCACCGGCGAAATCCGCGCAGGTCGCGTTGGTGTTTGGGTAACGCGCCCCGATAAACCACTGACCGCAACGGGCCAACAAGCCGAGGATAAGGTCGCCGCCATTGGCATACGCCTGCGCAAATGGATCAGCTTTCACGGCATCTCGATCAATGTAGAGCCGGATTTGGAGCACTTCTCGGGCATCGTGCCCTGCGGCATTTCAGAGCATGGGGTGACCAGCCTCGTGGATCTTGGCCTACCTGTCAGCATGGATGACCTTGATGTCGCCCTGCGCCGATGCTTTTCAAAGGCATTTGACTGAGGCAAACCGCCGCCTGCACCAAAGTTGGAGGTTGCAAGCCGGGGCAGTCGGGCTATGGTTACATCCGGAATGCAACCAACCCTAATGAGGTAGCTCATGAAGACCCTTCTCGCCGCGTCTGCCACTCTTGTGGCTCTTTCCTTTCCCGCTTTTGCCGCAGGCGACGCCGCCAAAGGCGAAAAAGAATTCAACAAATGCAAAGCCTGCCACATGATCGCCTCGGAGAGCGAGACCATCGTGAAGGGTGGCAAGACCGGCCCGAACCTTTATGGCGTGATCGGCCGTACAGCAGGCAGCGTAGAAGGTTTTAGCTATTCCGATGGTCTGGCCGCAAAAGGCGCTGAAGGTTTGGTATGGGACGAAGCGGAATTGGCCGCATACGTGGCTGACCCCAATGAATATCTTGGTAGCCGCTCGAAGATGACCTTCAAGCTGGCCAAAGGTGCCGAGGACGTGGCGGCCTATCTCGCGACCTTCTCGCAGTAAGCGATCCAAAAGCCGCAAGGCAGATAGCCCCGTGCAAAACAGCGCGGGGCTTTTTCATGCGCAGTTCAGGCAAACCGCGCGCGCGTTTTGTTGGCCAGTGCCACCAGCGACAACATCACCGGCACCTCGACCAACACGCCCACCACCGTCGCCAATGCCGCGCCCGAGTTTAGGCCAAAGAGCGAAATCGCCACGGCGACCGCGAGTTCAAAGAAATTCGACGTGCCGATCAGCGCACAGGGGGCTGCGATCCGGTGTGGCACCTTGAGCAGCCATGCCGCCGCATAGGCCAGCGCAAAGATGCCATAGCTTTGCAGGATGATGGGCACCGCAATCAACCCGATCACCATGGGCCGCTCGACAATGACCCGGCCTTGAAGGCCAAAAAGGATCATCACCGTCGCGATCAGCCCAAGGATCGACCAGGGTTTCACCCGCGCCTGGAACGCCGCAATCCGCACCTCTGACCCCAGCCTGCGCCGCGTGAGCAACCCCGCCACCAGCGGCAGCGCCACAAAGAGCAGCACCGACAAAACCAGCGTTTCCCACGGCACGACGATATCCGTGACGCCCAACAGAAACGCCACAAGCGGCGCAAAGGCAAAGACCATGACCACATCGTTGACCGAGACCTGCAACAGCGTATAGCTCTCGTCGCCCTTGGTCAGCTGCGACCAGACAAAGACCATCGCCGTGCAGGGGGCCGCCCCCAAAAGGATCAGCCCGGCGATATATTGCTGCGCATCGGCGGGGGCGATCAGATCGGCAAAGACACCTTCAAAGAACAGCACCGCCAAAGCCGCCATGCTAAAGGGCTTGATCAGCCAGTTCACCACCAGTGTGATTGCCAGCCCCTTGGGTTGGCGCGCCACTTGCCCAAGGCTTGACGGGTCGACACCGATCATCATCGGATAGACCATGGCCCAGATCAGCGCCGCCACGATCAGATTGACCCGCGCCACCTCTGCCGCCGCAATCGCCGCGATAAGGCCCGGCGCGATCAGGCCTAGGATCACGCCCGCCGCCATTGCCAATCCAACCCAGACAGTCAGATAGCGCTCAAACCCGCTCATGCCTCTGCCCTTTCCTGTGGGGTCAACTTTCCGGCGGCCAGCGCCGACAACGCGACCATCGCTGTGGCAATGCCCAGCATCAAGGGTAACCCCCCCAATTGATAGGTCAGCCCCGAGAGCAGCGTGCCCAAGAGCCGCCCGCCGGCATTGGCCATGTAATAGAACCCTACATCCATTGTCACCCGTTCGGCACGGGTAAAGGCAAGGATGAGATAGGAATGCAGTGCCGAATTCACTGCAAAAACAGCGCCGAAGACCAGCAAGCCCGCCACAAGTGCACCTGTGAGCCAAGCCTGCGCCCCCCCCGCCAGCAGCGCCAGTGCGGTCAAAACCGCAGGCACCAGACAGAGCGCAGTGGCCCAGCCCCGCGCCGCCGAGATCAAGGCCGCTTCTGGCCGTGTCTTGGCGCGCAGAATTTTGGGGGCCGAGGCCTGCACCGCGCCATAAAGGATGATCCAGCCTGCCATGAACGTGCCGATAAGGAAAAAGGCTGCGCGATTGCCAGCCTCGGACCCATCCGACAAGACGCCATAGAAATAGATCGGGATGCCCACCACAAACCACACATCACGCGCGCCAAAAAGAAACACGCGCGCCGCGCTCAGCCAGTTCACATTGGCGGATTTCGAGAAGACTTCCGAGAATTTCGCGCCCTTGCGCCCGCGTGGCAGGCCCGGCGGCATGGCCCAGGCCACGGCCACAAGGATTGCGGCCAACACGCCCGCCATGGCCCAGACCGCGCCCACGAACCCAATCCCCGCCAAAAGCGCAGCCCCCAAGAGAAAGCCAAGGCCCTTGACCGCATTCTTGGACCCGGTGAGCACCGCCACCCAGCGAAAAAGCCCGCCCTCCTCGGAAGGGGCCAGCAACTTGACGGCGGATTTCGACGACATCTTGGCCAGATCCTTGGCCACGCCAGAGACCCCTTGAACGCCCATCACGAAAGCCACCGAGAGCGCGATGCTCCATGTCGGATCAAGTTGCGCCAGCGCAATCAACGCCACCACTTGTAGGCTTAGCCCGGCATAAAGCGTGGCCGTCAGCCCAAACCGAGCGGCAATCCAGCCCGCCGACAGGTTCGTCACCATGCCTGCGACTTCGTAAAGAACAAAGAGATAAGCCAGTTGCACCGGGCTGAAGCCCAGCGTGTGAAAATGCAAAAGCACCAGCATCCGAAGCGCGCCGTCGCTGAGCATGAAGGCCCAATAGGCGGCTGTGACGGCGATATAAGCGCTCAATCCCTCAGGTCTTGCGGTCACAGGCTGTCCCCGACCATGCAGGCCACATCGACCAACCGATGCGCATAGCCCATCTCGTTGTCATACCAGACATAGACCTTCACCTGCGTGCCATTGACCACCATCGTAGAGGGGGCATCAACGATACCAGAGCGGGTGTCATTGGTGTAATCCGCGCTGACAAGCGGGCGGGTTTCATAACCCAGAATACCCGCAAGCGGGCCCTCAGAGGCTGCCTGAAACAACGCGTTGACCTCCTCCACCGTGGTCTCACGCATCATTTCAAACACACAATCGGTGATCGACGCATTCAGCAGCGGCACGCGCACGGCGTGGCCGTTCAAACGCCCCTTGAGTTCAGGGTAGATCAGGGTGATCGCCGTGGCGCTGCCCGTGGTCGTCGGGATCAGAGAGTTGAGCGCAGAGCGCGCGCGGCGCAGGTCCTTGGCGGGGCGATCCACGATGGTCTGTGTATTGGTCACGTCATGGATCGTGGTGATCGACCCATGCTTGATGCCGATGCTCTCGTGCAGCACCTTGACCACCGGAGCAAGGCAATTGGTGGTGCAGCTTGCCGCCGTCACGATGCGGTGGCGAGCGGGCTCATAAACCGGATGGTTGACGCCGTAAACGATATTGGCGGCATCGCCATCCTTGACCGGGGCCGAGACCACGACCTTTTTGATACCTGCGTCAAAATAGGGGGCAAGTTTGGTCTCGGTCTTGTAGACGCCGGTGCAGTCGATCACCACGTCAACGCCCGCCAAGGGCAGGTTGCTCAGGTCTCGCGCGCCGATAAACGGCAGGCGCAGGCCGTCGATGATCACCGCGCCCTCGTCATGGTCAAAACTGGCGTCCCAACGCCCATGCACCGTGTCGAATTCCAGCAGGTGGGCGTGCATAGCGGCATCGCCCACCGCGTCATTGATCCAGGCGATCTTGGCCCCCCGCGCGATCAGCGGCTTGAGGATCAGCTTGCCGATCCGGCCCAGACCGTTGATAGCATAGACGGTCATGTGCCCTGCCCCACATCCCGCCGCGCGATGTCATCGACCGCGGCTTGCAGGCTGACGCGATCCAAGGTCGAAATCGGCAACGCCGCAAAGGCCGTGATCCGGTTGCGGAGCGCGCCGTAAGCCTGTTGAAAAGCAAGGCTTTTCTGTGCCTCCGTGCCTTCGACCTTGACCGGATCGGGCATGCCCCAATGGGCGCTGACCGACTGGCCTTCCCATGCCGGGCATTCCTCATTTGCGGCCGTGTCACAGACGGTAAAGACAAAGTCGAGCGCGGGGGCATCGGGACCGGTGAACTCTGACACATTCTTCGCGCGCAGCGGCGTCACGTCATGACCCTTGGCGCGCAAGACCTCCAGAGCGAAGGGATTAAGCTCGGAATAGGGGCGCGTGCCGGCGGAAAAAACAGTAAAGCGGTCGCCCGCCAGATCGCGCAGGATGGTTTCGGCAAAGATCGAGCGGGCGGAATTGCCAACGCAGATGAAAAGCACGGAGTATGTGCGATGGGCCATATCGGGGCCTCCTTTGAGGGTGGGAAAGGGGGCGCAGATGTCAGGTCGCCCGCGACAGCAATCGTTGAACAGGTAATCAAAGGTGCGTCGCACCTCTGTCATGTCGATGGAATATCTGAGCGAGGTGCCCGCCCGTTCTTGGCGCACCAACCCCGCCTGCATCAGCGCCGCAAGATAGGCAGAGAGGGTCGAGGGTTTGAGGTGCAGAATCTCGGCCAATTCACCCGCCGGGATACGGTCTGGGTAGCGGCGCATGAGCAGCCGAAAGATCGCCAGCCGCTGCGGGTGACCAAGGGTTGCGAGGCGGGTTGGAGCCAATGTTTCCATATTTCTGGAATATAAGAAATATAGAGAATATCAAGTGAAGGTTTTGTGACGAGGGCCGGGACGGGCGGGCACCCCGTAGGGTGCGCATTCATTGCACATCGTGGGACAGGCGGCTGGGGTACATTGGTGCGCAATGAATGCGCACCCTACGGCGGGTTATTTGTAAATCGCATAGATGAAATGATGTTGACGCGACCAGTTGATGCTGGTTTCTATTTTTACGAGAGTGAGTGCAACGGTAGCGCGGATTGGGTGTAGCGAATGACGTCCGGACAGACCGAAGGCAAAAGAGGGCGACTGTCGGCGTCGATGCCAGAACCTTCGGCTCCGCGCTCGGACAGGCCGTCTGGCTGGTGACCATGGACAAGCGCTATCGCGACCGTCCGATACGCGAGATTGAGGCGCTGGTCGCCACCCCGATCTTTCTGCGACAGTTCAAGATCTATTCGAAAGGCAAATCGCCGGTCGCGTTTCTGAGCTGGGCCAGCGTGTCGGACGCGGTAAAGACCAGGGCCTAAGCGGGCGCGCCGCTGGCGCTGGAGGACTGGCGGTCGGACGCGAGCCTCGTGGTGGTCGATGTGGTGTCGCCCTTTGAGGAGGCAGAGGGGGTGCAGAGGTTCATGAACGCGCTGCCAAAAAAGTGAATGAACCTAGCGGAGCAGAAGATCCAGGGCAAACAGTGGTGGGAAAAAAAAGAAATCATAGAATCCCCGTGCTGATCAGGCGCGGCACCTGGGGATCCTTGATCGCTCAACTCTTGGTTGTTGCCATTATGAGCAACTGGCTCTTTAGCGATCACCCGGTTCACCAGCGTTTTTTCTACGGGAATATATTGGTCATACTCTACCTCATTCACAACATTATCAGGGACTTGGTGGCTTTACGAAAGGGGGGGGGGAAAGGATGAGTGACGAAAACGAAAGCCAGCCGTAGGGTGCGCATTCATTGCGCACCGTGGCGCGGATAGGTGCCGGTGATAGGTGCGCAATGAAACGCGCACCCTACGACTCCCACTCATGTGACTCAGCCGTTGGAGATGTAATTGATTGAGCGTAATTCTAGTAGCAAGTTTCAATTCATCAACCTTGCAAAAAACTGGACAAATGGGCTTGTAGGCCGCATTGGTCAGGTCAGATCGACAGCCGCAGCACTTTCTTTTCTGGCTTTTTCAATTCCACAAGCCTCTCTGTCAGACGAAAACTTGGGAAGTGGAATTTTGTCGAGGTTAGAGAAATTTGTTGGATACCAAGGCCCTGAATGTCACATGTTCTGGCCAGATTCGAAAATCACGAACATGCAGGCGTCGCAATTCAGGGGCTTTGGTTGGTGTGATTCCAGAAAAACCTTGAAAATTGAAAAGACACTTGAAAATACGTTCATGTTGCATGCGGCTTATCTAGGTGTCGCACAGGAGGGTTCAGTTCAGCTGAGCCCCATTTTGTCTGAGTATTCAATCGCTACCGCTGCTGACGTTAGGTCTCAAGAATTCTTGGCTTCGATCTTAAAGCAACTTGACCGCTGCAGTCCCGGAGAGGCCTGTTTTGAATCTGTTGCCAGAGAGCGCTCGTCTCTAAGCATCGAACAGACCCAAAGTTACTTTGAAAAATTCGCCAAACTTTTAACGTCGGATGAGATTGACCTGAAGGAATATGAATTTGTTGTCCTGAGGCGCCTTACGAAATCATACATGGAGTGTCTCATTGATGCCTGGCGGGGGGAGATTGCAACTACCCCGTGCGATCCGGGGCGTAACAGTCAAATGCACGATGTCGGAGATGCGATGATCCTGTTGCATGAAGATCATTTGCTCTTGGTGCATCATTTGTCAGTCATCGCCGATAACCCAGAAAGCGATGTATTCGACTTCGCACTCATACAAGCAACTCACGATGAGTAAACGGCAGCCTGCAGGAATAACGCCATGCACGTTTCCATTATTTGAGCCATAGCTGAAAGCCAGCCGTAGGGTGCGCATTCATTGCGCACCGTGGCGCGCATAGGTGCCGGTGATAGGTGCGCAATGAATGCGCACCCTACGGGAGGCTGTTTGGAAATCGAATAGATGAAATGATGTTGACGCGACCAGTTGATGCTGGTTTCTATTTTTACGAGAGTGAGTGCAACGGTAGCGCGGATTGGGTGTAGCGAATGACGTCCGGACAGACCGAAGGCAAAAGGGGGCGACTGTCGGCATCGACGCCAGCACCTTCTTCTCCGCACTTGGACAGGCCGTCTGGCTGGTGACCATGGACAAGCGCTATCGCGACCGTCCGATCCGCGAGATTGAGGCGCTGGTCGCCACCCCGATCCTGCTGCGTCAGTTCGAGATCTATTCGAAAGGCAAATCGCCGGTCGCGTTCCTGAGCTGGGCCAGCGTGTCGGACGCGGTAAAGGCCAGGGCCGAAGCGGGCGCGCCGCTGGCGCTGGAGGACTGGCGGTCGGGCGCGAGCCTCGTGGTGGTCGATGTGGTGTCGCCCTTTGCGGAGGCGGAGGGGGTGCGGGAGAGGTTCTTGGCGGGGGCAAAGCACGCAGAGGGAAAAGAGTGAAACGGCGCAGCCGCAGAAGATGGCTCTATTTCAGGATCGCGGCGGTGTTGCTCGGGGTTTTGCTGGTTGCCGACATCATCCTGGCATCCGTGGCCAATCAGCGCATTCGTGATGCGGATTACTTCTTTGAGGAGCATTTGCGACAGGCTGACCTTGGGCCGGAACCCTCAAAGTTGATTGATTGCGTTTATGGTACGGAATTGGTGATTTATAGGTACGCTACGTGCTTTTGGCGCGTGACAACACGTGGGTACGACAAGTGGTTGTACGAATTTCATTATGCACGTCCTTATCCAGTGCTTCTTGGTGGGCGGGATATCGACAGCTATCGATTCAAAATGATTGCAGCAGGAGCACCTTTGCGGCGGGTGGCCCATGATGGAACAGTAGAGAAGGTGCTAAAGTAATAACAAACACGACAACGTTGGCTGAGCTTTCTCGTCAGGTTCATTCACCCATCGCAAATAGCCACCCGTAGGGTGCGCATTCATTGCGCACCGTGGCGCGCATTGGTGCCGGTGATAGGTGCGCAATGAATGCGCACCCTACGGGCTGTGACAGGCCCCGGGTAGGGCCCGGGGCGTCACAGGATTACCTCACGAACTTCTTGTGCTTTACCCGCTTCGGCTCGAGCGCATCCGGGCCCAACCGCCGCTTCTTGTCTTCCTCATAAGCCGAGAAATCGCCCTCGAACCATTCGACATGCGCATCCCCCTCAAAGGCCAGAATATGCGTGCAGATGCGGTCGAGGAAGAACCGGTCGTGCGAGATGACCACGGCGCAGCCTGCGAAATCCATCAGCGCATCTTCCAGCGCGCGCAGGGTTTCGACGTCGAGATCGTTGGTCGGTTCGTCAAGGAGCAGCACATTGCCGCCTTCTTTCAGGAGCCGCGCCATATGCACGCGGTTGCGCTCGCCCCCCGAAAGCAACGACACTTTCTTTTGCTGATCGCCGCCCTTGAAGTTGAACGCCCCGCAATAGGCACGGCTGTTGATCTGGGCGTCACCCAGCACAATCACCTCGGCCCCGCCCGAGATGGCCTCCCAAACGTTATCCTCGGGCTTAAGATCATCGCGCGACTGATCGACATAAGAGAGCTGCACCGTATCGCCCAGCTCAATCTTGCCCTCGTCGGGCTGTTCCTGCCCGGTCAGCATCTTGAAGAGTGTGGATTTGCCGGCGCCGTTGGGGCCGATGACGCCCACAATGCCGCCGGGCGGCAGCGAAAAGCTGAGATCCTCGATCAGGAGCTTGTCGCCCATGTGTTTTTTCAGCCCCTCAACCTCGATCACCTTGTTGCCAAGGCGCTGACCATTGGGGATGACGATCTGGGCACGGCTGATGCGCTCGCGCTCGGATTGACCGGCCAGCTCGTTATAGGCGTTGATCCGGGCCTTTTGCTTGGCTTGCCGCGCCTTGGCCCCTTGGCGCATCCATTCGAGTTCGCGCTCCAGCGTCTTTTGCTTGGATTTATCCTCGCGCGCCTCTTGCAACAGGCGCTTGGCCTTTTGCTCGAGCCAAGCGGAATAATTGCCCTCATAGGGGATACCCCGGCCCCGGTCCAACTCGAGAATCCAGCTGGTGATGTCATCAAGGAAATAGCGATCGTGGGTAACGATCAGGATCGTGCCCTTGTAGGCGATAAGGTGCTGTTGCAGCCAGGCGATGGTTTCTGCGTCAAGGTGGTTGGTCGGTTCGTCAAGCAGCAGCATGTCGGGCGCTTCGAGCAAGAGCTTGCAAAGCGCCACGCGGCGGCGTTCACCGCCCGAGAGGGACGCAACGGATGCATCATCGGGCGGGCAGCGCAGCGCCTCCATCGAGATATCGACCTGACTGTCGAGATCCCAGAGGTTCTGGCTGTCGATCTCGTCCTGCAACTGCGCCATCTCGTCGGCGGTCTCGTCGCTATAGTTCATCGCCAATTCGTTGAAACGGTCGAGCTTGGCCTTCTTCTCGGCCACGCCCAGCATCACATTGCCGCGCACATCAAGGCTGTCGTCGAGATGCGGTTCCTGCGGCAGATAGCCCACGCGCGCGCCCTCGGCGGCCCAAGCCTCGCCGGTGAAATCCTTGTCCATCCCGGCCATGATGCGCATCAGGGTGGATTTACCCGAGCCGTTCACGCCCACAACGCCGATTTTCACCCCCGGCAGAAAGTTGAGGTGGATGTTCTCAAAGCATTTCTTGCCGCCGGGATAGGCCTTGGAGACGCCCTGCATGTGATAGACATATTGATACGCTGCCATGATGTGCCGCTCCGTTCCGCTTGGGTGAGTTCTAATTCAGCCCGCGTGATACCCGTATGGGCGTGCGGGGGCAATGGTCTGTGCATCTGCGGATCAGAGGGCACCCCGGATTTCGCTTTACACCGCCCGCGCCGCTGGCAATGAAAGGGCGATGACACATGCCCTGCCCCATTCCCGCCCCGGTCAGGTGATCGGCCTTTTGGGTGGATCGTTTGATCCGCCGCATGCGGGGCATCTGCATATCAGCCGCGAGGCGCTGCGGCGGTTCGGGCTGGATCGGCTGTGGTGGCTGGTCAGCCCCGGCAACCCGCTCAAGGCGCATGGCCCCGCGCCGCTCGCGCAGCGCATGGCGGCGGCGCAGGCGCTGGTGGATCATCCGCGTATCGACGTGACTGATATTGAGGCGTGGACCGGCACGCGCCATACCGCTGCCACGCTGCGCGCGCTGCGCAGGATTTGCCCCGGTGTGCGGTTTGTCTGGCTGATGGGGGCGGATAACCTGGCGCAATTCCATCTTTGGCAAGACTGGCGCGAGATTCTGGATACGGTGCCGGTGGGGGTGCTGGCGCGGCCCGGTCAGCGCATTTCGGCGCGGCTGTCACCCGCCGCACGCATCTATGCCCACGCCCGCCTGCCCGATTATGACAGTCAGGCATTGGGGCGGCGCGACGCGCCGGCGTGGTGCTTTGTCAATGTGCCGATGATGGATATTTCCTCGACCCGGCTCAGAGAGGCGGGCAGTTGGACAGGGGCGCAAAAGTGAGTGCGCGGCGGGCAAATCGTGATTGCGTGCAACACTGGCCTAAGGTTAACTCTGCGTCATGAGCACAGGCATTTCACGGCGGTATTTTCTGGGCACGGCGCTGGCGGCGCTCGGCAGTTCGGCTATGGCTGGCGCGCCTGCGGTATCGCTCAGGCCGGTGGCGCGGCCCGACGGGGGGGCACGGCGCGCCGTGCAGCGCGCCCCAGCCGCTGAGGCGCTGATTTCTCAGGCCAATCTATCGGGCCGGGTGGGCTATGCGGTGGCCGATGCGCGCACGGGGCAATTGCTTGAGTCGGGCGATGCCACAACCGGCCTGCCGCCCGCGAGTGTCACCAAGGCAGTGACCGCGCTTTATGCGCTTGACGCCTTGGGGCCGGAGCATCGCTTTGGCACGCGGCTGATCGCGACCGGGCCGATTTCGGGCGGTGTGCTGAATGGCGATCTGATCCTTGCAGGCGGCGGAGATCCGACGCTCGAGACCGATGGGCTGGCCAGCCTTGCGGCCAATCTGGCCAAGACCGGGCTGCGCGAGGTGCGCGGGAGGTTCCTTGTCTGGGGTGGGGCGGTGCCATTTACCCGCGCCATCGACGAAACACAGCCAGAGCATGCGGGCTACAACCCGGCTCTTTCGGGCCTCAACCTCAATTACAACCGCGTGCATTTCGAGTGGAGGCGCGCGAATGGCAAATATGCCATCACCATGGATGCACGGTCAGACCGCTATCGCCCCGATGTGACCATGGCGCGGATGCGAATCGCGGATCGCAACGTGCCGGTCTATAGCTACAAGGACGCGGGCAGCTATGACGACTGGACCGTGGCGCTGGGCGCGCTGGGCACGGGCGGCGCGCGCTGGTTGCCGGTGCGCAAACCCGAGCTTTACGCGGGCGAGGTTTTTGCCACCTTTGCGCGGTCCCAAGGGATCAAGACCGGCGCGCCGCAGGTCATCGACCGCCTGCCCGGCGGCACCGCGATTGTGACCCATGCCAGCGCGCCACTTGCCACCATCCTGCGCGACATGCTGAAATTCTCGACCAATCTCACGGCGGAAATGGTGGGGCTTGCCGCCTCGGCCAAGCGGCGCGGGGCGGTGGTGGCGCTGGATCAATCGGCGCAGGATATGAATGCTTGGGCGGCGCAGGCGCTGGGCATGACCGGCGCGGCGCTGAGGGATCATTCCGGCCTCAGCGACCGCTCGCGCCTGTCGGCAGCGGCGATGGCGCAGGCCTTGGCGCGGGCACATCATGCGGGGCTTTTGCGGCCGCTATTGCGCACGGTCGAATTGCGCGATGCGCAGGGGCGCCCCAATCGCAACCATCCGCTAAAAGTGGCGGCCAAGACCGGAACGCTGCATTTCGTGAGCGCGCTGGCGGGCTATGTGACGACGCCGCAAGGGGCCGATCTGGCCTTTGCGATTTTCACCGCAAGCGACAGTCTGCGCGCGCGCATCGACCCCTCGCAGGATGACAGCCCGCCCGGTGCGCGAAGCTGGAACTCGCGCTCAAAGCAGTTGCAACAGGCCTTGATCGAGCGATGGGGCGCGGTTTACGGGGGCTGAGGCCCCTATTTCCGTGCGGTTGGATCGCGACGTTTGTCAGCGTGAAGCGCGCGGCCCCGTTGCACCCCGTCCCGCGCACCCAAAGTGTCGAGCCAGCGCGCGAAATGCGGTTTATCCTCTAGCGTTTGTTGCTGCCCCTCCCAGAGAGAGCACCACCCCCAAAGCGCCATATCGGCGATGGAATAGAAATCGCCCGCGACAAATTCAGATTGCGCCAATTGCCGGTCGAGCACGCCGTAGAGGCGGCCCACCTCAGAGCGGTAGCGATCCTTGGCATAGGGGATGTCTTGGGGTGCGTATTTGAGGAAATGATGCGCTTGGCCAGCCATGGGGCCAACACCGCCCATCTGCCACATGAGCCACTGATCGACCGCGATATGATCGCGCGCGGTATTGCCATAGAACTGCCCGGTCTTGCGCGCCAGATATTGCAGGATCGCCCCGGATTCAAAGATGTGGATCGGCGCGCCGTCCGGCCCCTCGGGGTCGGTGATGGCGGGGATGCGGTTGTTGGGCGAGATTTTCAGATAGTCGGGGGCATGTTGATCGCCTGCGCCAATGTCGATCAGGTGGCAGCGATAGGGCAGGCCCATTTCTTCGAGGGCGATGGATATTTTCCAGCCATTCGGTGTGGGCCAATAATAGAGATCAATCGGGGCGGGCATGGGGCAGGCTCCTGAGCATGGGTCGCGCTCAGAATGACGGTTTACGGCCCATTGGCAAGGGCAGGCGTAGCTCTGGCAGGGTCAAGAGGCGCGACCAACGCGGCTCGGCTACGCAAGGCAGCGCCGCCCGGAATGCGCAGAGCGGCAGATCAGGGCCCCGGCGCAGAAGGCTGCTGTAGAGCGGAAAGACACCGGGGCGCGTGTAGGGCGACCAGTGACAGATGCGCGCGGCGGGCGGTGCGATGGCAAAGCCCAGACGCGCCAGCACCGCAAGCGTGCCGGGATGATCCATTTGAAGGTTGAGCACATTGGGTCCAGCGGGCAGCGCCAGCCCAAGGCTGCGGTCGCCGCGCCGGGGGGCCGGGATCAGGCATTCGAGGAGGAAATCGTAAAAATCATTCTCACGGCTGGTGATATTGATCAGCTCGACGCCGCGTCCCGCCGGGGTATCGAGCGCTGCGGCGGCGCGCTGACCGAATTCGGCACCGGCCAAAAGGATCAGCCGGCGCAGGGCGCCCTTGGGCAGATGTGCCAGCGCCGAAAGAACCACGCGCGCGCCCAGCGAATGCGCGACCGCGTGGATCGGGCGATCCGGGCAGACAGCCCGAATCATGGTGATCAATTGCGCCAATTGCGCCCCCGCCTTGGCCGCCTCGGCATAGGCGCGCCAGATGTTGCCGCGCGCAGGCCAGCCAAAGGCGATGCCAAGCCCCTCATCTGCTGCGCCGGTGCCAAAGCCAAGCCCGGCGGGCCAACTGCGCACCTTGAAACACCTGCGTTCCGGCGCGAGAGAGAAAATGTGATCATGCGGACATTCGGTGGCATGGTGGGGCGCGTATTTGAACCCGTGGACCATCAGGATCACGGGCCCCCTGCCCCGCAGCAGGCCGGGAAGCGCCAGCGCCAGATCACCGGCCCCGTCATGCAGCACCGGGCCGGTCGGCCCTGTATTCACATGGATCAGCGGCATGTCCCTCACCCCACCAGATGTTGTGGTTGAGAGCTACGCGGTGCAGACGTCGCTTTGGTGACGCTTGCGTGAAACCTGCGTGACAGAGTTGACGATCCGCGCGCGCGGGAGTAAGTCGCAACCGTGGCGATTTGTTACCGGATTGCGGGCCACGTTAAACAAACCGCTAAAAGGTCAGGATGAAAGGCCCCTTTCGCTTGACCGCGTCGGGGCTTTTTTCGTGGGCAGGCGGCCCGGAGGTTGGATATGAGCGAGACTTGGCAAAAACGGACCAAACTGGTGCATGGCGGCACGCGGCGCAGCCAGTATAACGAAGTGAGCGAGGCGATTTTCCTCACCCAAGGGTTTGTCTATGACAGCGCCGAGGCGGCAGAGGCGCGGTTCATCAAGGCGGGCGCGGATGAGTTCATCTATGCCCGCTATGGCAACCCCACCGTCGCGATGTTCGAGGACCGGATTGCCGCCCTTGAGGGGGCCGAGGATGCCTTTGCCACGGCAAGCGGCATGGCGGCAGTCTCGGGGGCGCTGACATCCCTGCTGCGGGCCGGGGATCACGTGGTCTCGGCGCGGGCGCTCTTTGGCTCTTGTCTTTATGTGCTCGAAGAGATCCTGACCCGGTTCGGGGTCGAGGTGACATTCGTCGATGGCACCGATCTAGAGCAGTGGCGTGCGGCGATCCGGCCCGGCACCAAGGCCGTCTTCTTTGAGACGATTTCAAATCCCACACTCGACGTGGTCGATATTCGCAGCGTGGCAGAGTTGGCGCATGCAGCGGGGGCGCTCGTGCTGGTGGATAATGTGTTTGCCACGCCTGTATTTTCGCGCGCGATTGAACAGGGCGCGGATGTGGTGATCTATTCGGCGACCAAACATATCGACGGCCAGGGCCGCACGCTGGGCGGGGTTATCCTTGGCACGCGCGATTTCATCCGTGGCACCGTTGAACCCTATATGAAACATACCGGCGGCTCGATGTCGCCCTTTACCGCTTGGGTCATGCTCAAGGGGCTTGAGACCATTGATCTGCGGGTGCGGGCGCAGACTGCGAGTGCGCAGGCGATTGCCGAGGCGTTGCACGGCGATGCGCGGCTGGCGCGGGTAATTTATCCGGGGCTGAGCAGCCATCCGCAGCACGATCTGGTGCGCGCGCAGATGGGCGAAGGTGGCACGGTTCTAGCGCTCGATCTCAAGGGCGGCCAAGAGGCGGCGTTCCGCTTTCTCAATGCGCTGGAAATTGTGGTGATCTCGAACAATCTGGGGGATGCGAAATCCATCGTGACCCATCCCGCCACCACCACCCATCAACGCCTGCCCGCCGCGCAGAAGGCGGCGCTTGGCATCACGCCGGGGCTGGTGCGGCTGAGCGTGGGGCTGGAGGATTGCGGCGACCTGATCCGCGACATTCAGAACGCGCTGGAGGCAGCATTCTGAGGCTGAGAGGTTTTTCAGTAATTTCCGGGGTTTGAATGATCCGCTTTGCCGCATTTGACGTAAATCCCTACGATAATGGCAATTCCTGCGGAAACCCTGTATGTAAGGGTTTGGCAGAGCGGATAGGGAAGTTTTGCGATGAATGTGCATCCGTCTGAGATGAAGCCTGCACCGGACCGGGACGAGGCCAAAGAAGCGCTGGCGCTGCTGCGGTCTTGGGCGCGCGCCGCGTCGCCAGAAGAAGTGGCCGATCTTGATCCGGCGATTGCCCGGCTTTTACCCTCGGGCGAGGTGGCGAATTATCCGCTGCTGGCGCGGGAATATCCCGAGAGCTTTGCGACGAGTGCCGCCTATCTGGCAAGCCTGCCCGACCTGCAGAATGGTCCGGCCTCGCTTATTCGGGGCACGCGGCAACAGTTGCAGCATGTGGGCATTTCCAATTTCCGTCTGCCGATCCGCTATCATACCCGTGAGAATGGCGATCTGACGCTTGAGACCTCGGTCACGGGCACTGTCAGTCTTGATGCAGGCAAGAAGGGCATCAACATGTCCCGGATCATGCGCAGCTTTTACAAGCACGCGGAAAAGACATTCAGCGCCGATGTGATGGAGGCCGCACTTTCGGATTACATCACCGACCTCGACTCGGTCGATGCGCGGTTGCAGATGCGCCTGTCTTATCCGGCGCGGGTGCGGTCGCTGCGGTCGGGGCTGGAAGGCTACCAATATTATGACATTGCGATGGAGTTGGTGAAGAACGCCGGCGTCACGCGCAAGTTCATGCATCTCGATTACGTCTATTCGTCGACCTGCCCTTGTTCGCTGGAATTGAGCGAACATGCGCGGTCCGCGCGCGGACAACTGGCCACACCGCATTCGCAGCGCTCTGTTGCGCGGATTTCGGTGGAACTGGTCGAGGACGATTGCCTGTGGTTCGAGGACCTGATCGAGTTGGCGCGGCGCGCGGTGCCCACCGAGACGCAAGTCATGGTCAAGCGCGAGGATGAACAGGCCTTTGCTGAGTTGAACGCCGCCAACCCGATCTTTGTCGAGGATGCCGCGCGGCTCTTTTGCGAGCAGCTGCTGGCCGACCCGCGCATTGGTGATTTTCGCGTCGTGGCCAGCCATCAAGAAAGCCTGCACAGCCATGACGCGGTCAGCGTTTTGACCGAAGGAGAGACCTTTGCGGCGCAGAGCCTTGATCCCCGGTTGTTCCAGACCCTGATTCATGGGCGCTAAGCCCGGAAAATCGGCAAAATGGCCAAATATTAAGCAGGAATCCGCGTAACGCTGCGAAAGTCGTTTGACCTATGGTCAAATTGCTGCAACGCAGCGTGGCGCGCGTTATATTCTTGTGATCCGCTTGCGTTAAACGTAAGCGCGCACCTGCTGAAAAGGACGAACTCATGCTTTCACCCGAAATTCCGCTGAAACTGTCCGCCGCCGGAATCCGGTTGACCGGATTTATGGTCGAAAACCAGTTGCGCGTGGCGCAGGTTTATTGCGAGGCGTTTCTGAAAACAGGGATATGGTCGCGCAGCCTGACGGCAAAGGCGGCTGTGCCAGCGACGCCAGTCAAGACGAAGGCGGCGCCTAAGCCGAAGGTGGCGGATGCCAACGCCAAACCGCGCCGTGCCGCGCGCGCCGCTGTGGCCCCGGTCGCCCCGGCCACACCGGCCAAAGCTGCTGCCCCGGTGACACCCCCCGTGCAGCAGGTCGCAGCACCTGCGGCCCCTGCCGTTGCTGCAAAACCCGCCCCGCTGACCGAGGTGAAGCCTGCCGTGCAACCAGTGCCAATGGCCGCGCCCAAGCCCGCACCCGTGGCTGAGGCGGCCCTCGCACCAAAGCCGGTAGCACCCGCGACAAGCGCGGCACCAACCGCGGCACAGACCACTTCGCAACCCACTGCGCGTGTGATCCCGGTTGACGCAGGCGCGCCCAAGCGTCAGCCTTCACCGCCCCCGGCGATGCCGCAAGGCACACCCAAGGCCAAGGCGAAGTAAGATACAAGGCCGGGATGCAGAAGCTGCAACCCGGCCATTCCATTTCCGCGCTGGTCACGTCAATCTGACTGACCTATCTAGGGTGCAGGGAGGAAACCAAACCACGTAAAGTGAGGTTTCCAATGGCTAATATTACAACGAATGTGTCTGCTTCTCCTCTGCGCGAGGGGTGGAAACGCTTTGTCGCGGCACTGGTGCGTGGGCTGGAAAAACAGGCCTCTGTCACCGCGCGACGCAACCGGATCGAAGCGCTAGAAGCGAAATCCGACGCGGAATTGGCCCGAATGGGGCTGCGCCGCGAAGACATCGTCTATCACGTCTTCAAGGACCTGTTCTACGCCTGAGACGACAGGGGGGCGGGCATGATAGCCCGCCCTGTCAGGTGCCTTTGGTGTCTGTTTCTTCGGTCGAATGATCGCGAAACAGGGCCCCTTGCGCCATGAAGAACACAAAGATTGCAGCCGTCAGACCGAAAGTCTTGAAATAGACCCAGATTTCTTCTGTCTGGGTGCGCCAGATCGCCTCGTTCAGCAGGGCGAGACCGAAGAAGAACAGCATCAAGCGCCGGGTGAGAATCATCCACCCCGCATCGGTCAGGGGCATCACCCCATCCATGACATATTGCAGATACGAGCGCCCACGCATCAGGCCGTATCCCAGCACACCGCCAAACAGCAGATAGATCATCGTCGGCTTCATTTTGAAGAAGCGGGGATCGTTGAACCAGACGCTGAGCCCGCCAAAGACCACGATAAGAACTGCCGTGACCACCTGCATCCGGCTGAGATGACCGGTGAGCCGCCACAAAAGGCCCATCGAGATCAGAAACACCGGGATGAATCCGGCGGTGACGACGATAAAACCCTCATATTCGGTGCCGCCGATGGTAAAGACCCGATCCTTGAGCCAGAGATAGGCGGCGAAAAAGCCCAGCACGGGGCCGAATTCCAGAACCGGCTTGGCCCATTTGGGTGGCTGCGTGTCATCCATAGTCTCAGGTTTCCTTATCGCTTAGGCTGCTTGTGGCGCATTCAGCCGCCAATCTCAACTATGACCGCCCCGGCCGCGATCAAGGACATGAGCGCAATTCGTCGCGGCCCCACCGTTTCCTTGAGCACAAGCCAGCCAATGAGGGCGGCAAAAACTGTGGATGTCTCGCGCAGCACCGCCGCCTCGCCTACCTTGTCAAGGCGGGTGGCCAGCATGATCGAGCCGAAGGAGAAGAAGGCCACCACCCCGCCCGTCACCCCGCGCAGCATCAAGGCGCCGACGGCGGGCCGCTCTGGCATGTTGCGCCAGCGCAGATAGGCGAACGGCGGGATCGTCAGCCCATCGAGAAAGAAAAACCACGCGAGAAACGTAAAGGGATCTGCGGTGGCGCGGATGCCGTAGGCGTCATAGGTGGTGTAAAGCGCCACAAAGAGCCCCGTTGCCACCGCCAGCCCCAGCGCCAGCGGCATGGTATCGCGGTTGAGCGTGAGCGTGCGCAGATTATAGACCGCAAGCCCGTAGATACCGCACAGAAGCACGCCCACCCCGAGCCATTGCACCGGCGTGAACACTTCTCCGAAAATCGCATAGGCCCCGATCACGGTGAACAGCGGCCCGGTGCCACGCACCACGGGGTAGACCACGGTATAGGCACCGCGCGTATAGGCCATGGCCTGCAACACCTTATAGCCGATATGGATCACCACAGCGCCGGCAAAGATGGGCCACATATGCGCCTCGGGCCAGGGCACGACGAAGAGGGCAAAGGGTGCGGCCATGGTGGCATAGCTCGCATCTATCACCCCGCGGCTGAGCCAAGGATCGTGCCGCCCCTTTTGCAACGCCCCAAAGATTGCATGCAAGAGCGCCGCCAAGAGGGCAAGGGCCATGGCAAGTTGATGCCCCGCCTCGGTGCCCTCGAGCGAAATCAGCCAAGCGCTCATTCAGAGGCAATGGCCTTGGGGGGCCAGCCCCCCAAACCCCCCGAGGTATTTGACGCCAGATGAAAGGCGCAACCGATCATTTCCCCTCAAGCCCGGTAAGGGCGGCGGCGAAATCTTGCGGATCGAAGGGGGCCAGATCGTCGATCTGTTCGCCCACGCCGATGGCATGGATCGGCAGGCCAAATTTATCCGCCAGCGCCACCAGCACACCGCCACGCGCGGTGCCATCGAGCTTGGTCATCACAAGGCCCGAGACATCGGCGAGTTTCTGGAAGGTTGCAACCTGGCTCAGGGCGTTTTGTCCCGTGGTGGCATCGAGAACCAGAAGGGTGTTATGCGGCGCTGAGGGATCTTTCTTGCGGATGACGCGCACGATCTTGGCCAGCTCTTCCATCAGGTCCGCGCGGTTCTGCAAGCGCCCGGCAGTGTCGATCATCAAGAGGTCCGCTCCCTCGGCCTCGGCGCGGGTCATGGCGTCATAGGCAAGGCTGGCAGGGTCCGAGCCTTCGGGCGCGGTCATCACTGGCACACCGGCGCGCTGCCCCCAGACCTGCAACTGTTCGACAGCGGCGGCGCGAAACGTATCCCCGGCGGCGATCACCACGGATTTGCCTGCCCCCTTGAACTGGGCCGCGAGCTTGCCGATGGTTGTGGTCTTGCCCGAGCCGTTGACGCCCACAACCAGCACCACCTGCGGACGTTTGGCATACATCGGCATAGGCCGCGCCACGGGTTCCATGATGCGGGCGATTTCCTGCGCCAAAAGTTCCTTGATCTCTTGGGTTGAAAGGCGTTTGCCCATGCGCCCTTCGGCCATATTGGCGGTGACGCGCAGCGCCGTGTCCACGCCCATATCTGCCGCGATCAGCAATTCCTCAAGGCTTTCAAGCATCGCGTCGTCGAGCACGCGGCGCGGGGCGCTGTCAGGCGCGGTGCGGCCAAGAAGACGGCCAAGGATGCCGGAACGCGGGGCAGCGGCGGGCAAATCCTGCGG
>NZ_LR701544.1:2105031-2364060 GCF_902498815.1 Roseovarius sp. EC-HK134 | reverse complement strand
TCGGGTAGGGGCGTCAAGGGAGGGGGGGCAACCTTAGCCCCAAGCGATGAGCCGCGCGGTCGCTGGGCCGGGGACTAGCGATGCAACGAACGTGACTGCCACTTTATGCCAGCCAAGTCCGTATGACCTCACAGTGAGGCGCTCCCTCTCAAAATCGCTAGGCCGCGGGACGGCCCAGCGATCGCGCGGCGGCGCGTTCCGCGCCTTGTTCCGCGCGGGGGCGGCTCACCACCGCGCGCGCCCCCCTCAAACCCTCACAAACTCGGCCGCAGCACATGCCCCGCATAGATCTGCGCCAGCTTTTCCACCGCCTGCTCGGGCGGCAATTCCTCGCTGATGCCCGTGCGGCGGCTGGTCAGTTCGACCACGCCATTCTTCAATCCACGCGGCCCCACGGTGATCCGCCACGGCAGGCCGATCAGGTCCATCGTGGCAAACTTGCCGCCCGCCCGCTCGTCGCGGTCATCGTAAAGCGGCTCCATCCCCAAGGCCACCAGCGACGCATAAAGCGCCTCGCAGGCGGCATCCGCCTCGGTATCGCCTTGCTTGAGGTTCACGATGCCCGCATGGAACGGCGTCACCCCTTCGGGCCAAATGATACCCTTGTCATCATGGTTGGCCTCGATGATCGCCCCGATCAGGCGGCTCACGCCAATGCCATGGCTGCCCATATGCACCGGCACGGATTTGCCATCCGGCCCCTGCACATTGGCCCCCATCGGTTCGGAATATTTGGTGCCGAAATAGAAAATCTGGCCCACCTCGATGCCCCGGCTGGCGCGGCGGCGCGCCTCGGGGATCGCCTCGTAAAGCGCGGCATCATGCGTCTCGTCGGTGCGCGCATAGGGCGTGGTCCATTCGGTGACGATGGCCTCGCATTCGGCGCGGCTGGCGTAATCCACCACACGGCCGCCAAGGCGCAGATCGGTGATGGCGCTGTCGTAGAACACCTCCGATTCGCCCGTATCGGCCAGCACGAGGAATTCATGCGTGTCATCGCCCCCAATCGGCCCGCTATCCGCCCGCATCGGAATGGCCTGCAATCCCATCCGCTCATAGGTGCGCAGATAGCTGACCATATGGCGGTTATAGGCGTGCAGCGCGTCTTCCTTGGTCAGGTCAAAGTTATAGCCGTCCTTCATCAGGAATTCGCGGCCCCGCATCACGCCAAAGCGCGGGCGCACCTCGTCGCGGAATTTCCACTGGATATGATAGAGCGTCAGCGGCAGGTCTTTGTAACTGCCGACATGCGCCCGGAAAATATCGGTGATCAGCTCTTCGTTGGTCGGACCATAGAGCATGTCGCGATCATGCCGGTCCTTGATCCGCAGCATTTCCGCGCCGTAATCGTCATAACGCCCGGATTCCCGCCACAGATCCGCCGATTGCAGCGTTGGCATCAAGACCGGAATATGGCCGGCGCGCACCTGTTCTTCATGCACGATGTTTTCCAGCTTGCGCAGGATCTTGAACCCCAAGGGCAGCCAGGAATAAATCCCGGCGCTCGCCTGCTTGATCATCCCCGCCCGCAGCATCAGCCGATGCGAGGCAATCTGCGCCTCCGCGGGGGTTTCCTTGAGAACGGGCAGAAAATAACGGCTCAGACGCATGGGCAGGGCACCTTTGAGAGGAAATGCTTGATGGCGTCGGAGTATCCTAGGGCAGGGGGCGGGGCAAGGGGCAGGGGGCCTTCACCCCGCCAACCGCCCCAAGAGCGCGCGCATGAACGCGTGCCCGGCCTCGAATTGCGCCACGGTGATATATTCATCGGGCTGGTGCGCCTGTGCGATGTCGCCGGGGCCACAGATCACGGCGGAATAGCCCGCCTCTTGAAACTGCCCGGCCTCGGTGCCGTAGCTGACCACATGGCGGCCATTGTCGCCGGTGATCTGGCGCACGAGGCCCTCTGCCGCGCCCGCCTCTTCGGGTTGCAGCCCCGGCACGCGGAAACGGGGGCGCAGGTCAATCCGCGCCTCAGGGCGCACCGCCTGCATCGCCGCCTCTGCCGCGCGCACCTCTGCCTCAAAGCGGGCACCCCAGCCTTCGGCATCCTCGCCCGGCACCATCCGCATATCCATGCCAAAGTAGCAGTCCTTGGCGGTGATGTTATGCGCCGTGCCCCCCGAAATCTGCCCCACATGCAGCGTGGTCCAGGGCGGGTCGAACAGTGCGGCCAGCTCTGTTGCCGGTTGCGCCCGGTTTTCGGCATTGCGGGCATTGGCCCAGTCGATCAAGGGCGCTGCGGCCATGATCGCATTGACGCCGGTGTGCATCAGCGAACTGTGAACCTCATAGCCCACCACATGCACGTTATAGCCAATCCCGCCCTTGTGGCCCGTGACCGCCTGCATCATCGACGGCTCGCCGATAATGGCCAGCTCCGCGCGCGGCAGCACTTCGAGCATGCGCTCAATCATCGGTGGCGCGCCCAGACAGCCCACCTCTTCGTCATAACTCAGCGCCAGTTGCAGGGGCCGCGCCACGCCGGAATGATGCGCCTCGACCAAGGCCCAGATCGCCAGCGCGTCAAATCCTTTCATGTCACAGCACCCGCGCCCGTAATATTTACCGTCACGTTCGACCACGGCAAAGGGATCGCTGGCCCAGGGCTGGCCATCCACCGGCACCACATCGGTATGACCCGAGAGCACGACACCCCCCGCCACCCAAGGCCCGACATGCGCGAAAATCGCGGCCTTCTCGCCGGTCTCGTCATAGTGGCGATGCGATTCTATCCCGTGGCTGGCCAGATACTCCTCGACCCACTCCACCAAAGGCAGATTGCTGTCGCGGCTCACAGTCGGAAAACCCACCAACCGCTCCATGATCTCGAGCGGCGTCAATCGCGCGACCATGCTCAATACCCGCTTTCTGAGGTCAGCACGAAATGCCCCGGATCCACCTCTTTATACGCCGACGGTCCCGGATCGTATCCGACCCGGTGGATGGGCGAGGGGATCGGCTTGAAATTCAGATCCTTTTCGGATTTCCGCAGCTTTGGATCGGCAATCGGCACCGCCTTCATCAGGGCCTGCGTATAGGGATGTTGCGGGTTTTCGAACACCGCCGCGCGCGGGCCCCGTTCGACAATGCGGCCCAGATACATGACGCCCACATCATGGCTCACGCGTTCGACCACGGCCATGTCATGGCTGATAAAGACGTAACTCAGGCCCAAATCGGCCTGTAATTCCATCATGAGGTTGAGCACCTGCGCCTGCACGCTGACATCGAGCGCGCTCACCGCCTCATCCGCGACGATAAGTTTGGGGTTGAGGGCCAGCGCACGGGCAATCGCCACCCTTTGACGCTGCCCGCCGCTCAACTCATGCGGAAAGCGCCGCAGGAAAGAGCGCGGCAATTCCACCCGGTCAAACAGCATCGCCACCCGGTCTTCGATCTCTGAGGCAGACACCAGCCCGTAATTCTTCATCGGCTCTGCCACCTGCGCCGCCAGCTTCATCTGCGGATTGAGGCTGGCGAACGGGTCTTGAAACACCATCTGCATATCCACGCGGGCGCGGCGCAGATCGCGCGGGGCAAGCGCCATGATATCGACACCGTCCAGCACCACCTCGCCGGCCATCGGCTCGACCAGCCGCAGGATCGAGCGGCCCGCAGTGGATTTGCCACAGCCCGATTCCCCCACAAGCGAGAGCGTGCGCCCCTTTTGCAGGGTAAAGGACAGATCCTCGACCGCATGCACATTGGCCAGCGTCCGGCGAAAGAACCCGCCCTTGACCGGAAACCGCGTGGTCAAGCCCTTGACGCGCAACAGCTCTTTGTCGTGCCCCTTGATCGGTTTGATCTCTTGCGCGTCCGATCCCAAAAGGCGCATCGGCTCTGGCCAGACCTTGCCGCGCATCTCGCCCAGCTTGGGCACAGCGGCGAGCAGCGCCTTGGTATAGTCATGGCTTGGCGCTTCGAATATCTGTGCAACCGGCCCTTCTTCGACCTTGGTGCCGCGAAACATCACCACCACCCGGTCCGCCATCTGCGCCACCACGGCCATATCATGGGTGATGAAAATCACCGCCGTGCCGGTTTCGCGCTTGAGCCGATCAATCAACGCCAGAATCTCGGCCTGAATGGTCACGTCGAGCGCGGTCGTCGGCTCGTCCGCAATCAGCAGGCGCGGCTTGCACGCCAACGCCATGGCGATCACCACCCGCTGCCGCATCCCGCCAGACAACTCGTGCGGATATTGCTGCAACCGCCGCTCCGGTTCTGGGATACGCACCTCGCGCAGCAATTCCAGCGCCTGCGCCCGTGCCGCCGCCTTGTCTAGGCCGCGATGCACGCGCAGCCCCTCGGACAATTGCCGCCCCACGGTAAAAACCGGGTTAAGCGCCGTCATCGGCTCTTGAAAGATCATCCCGATCTCATTTCCCCGGATCGTGCGCATCAGGCTCTGATCCGTCTTGGCCAGATCGACCGTGCCGCCCTCTTTGCGGTCAAACAGGATACGCCCACCCGCAATCGTGCCGCCGCCATACTCGATCAGCCGCATCAACGACAACGATGACACCGATTTGCCCGACCCGCTCTCGCCCACGATACAGACCGTCTCGCCGGGGTTCACGGCAAAGGACACATCCTCGACCCCCACCACCGGGCCATCCCGCGTTTCAAACGCAACCCGGAGATTCTCGATCTGGACAATGGGCGTATCCAGCATGGGCGCTGCCTCTGTATTCAGGGGATCATGCTTAAACGCTACTCACTTTCGCGCGCCCCTGTCAAACAACGCCGCACGTTGCACGCGATGTTGACCAGTCGCGCAAATGGAATGCTTGCATTTTATCAGGTTCCGGTCTGAGATGCCCATGCCAGTCAAGGTTGTGGGACCCCCGCACCGGACACGGCATGCGCCCGGCCAAGCCTAACGTGCCGCGGATCAACGAATGAGACGGCCCAAAAATCGCTGTCCAACATCGGAGGAAGACCAAAGCCATGACCCTGAAATCCCTATTGCTTGGCGCCACCGCCGCCACCAGCCTCGCCTCTGTCGCGATGGCAGAGCGTGGCGCGGATGGCCATGTGAACCTGATCTACTGGCAAGCGCCGTCCATCATGAATCCCTATCTTTCGGGCGGCACCAAAGAGGTTGAGGCCGCCAGCCTCGTGATCGAACCCTTGGGCCGTTACAACACCAAGGGCGAGATGATCCCCTATCTGGCCGAAGAAATCCCCACCGTCGCCAATGGCGGCGTGTCCGAGGATCTCACCTCGATCACCTGGAAGATCAAGCCGGGCATCACCTGGTCGGATGGCACGCCCTTTACTGCCAATGACGTGAAATTCACCGCCGAATACTGCATGCACCCCGAAGGCGGCTGTGCCCAGCTTGGCAAATACGAAGGTGTTTCCTCGGTCGAAGTGATCGACGATCTGACCGTCAAGGTGAACTTCTCCCAGCCCACCCCGGTGCCCTATGGACCCTTCATGGGCGGTCAGGCCCCGATCATTCAGGCCGCGCAATTCGCCGACTGTCTGGGGGCCAAGGCGCAGGAATGCGCCGATGCCAATTTCGCCCCCATCGGCACCGGCCCCTTCAAGGTGGATGAATTCCGCCCCAATGACGTGATCTCGCTCTCGGCCAACCCCAATTACCGCGACCCGGCCAAGCCGCGCTTTGCCACCATGACCTTTAAGGGCGGCGGCGATGCCACGGCGGCAGGGCGTGCGGTGCTGGAAACCGGTGAATTCGACTATGCATGGAACCTGCAACTTGCCCCCGACGTGATCGCCAATATGGAGGCGGCGGGCAAAGGCGTGGCCATGTCGGCCTTTGGCACGCTGGTCGAACGGATCGAGATGAACATGACCGATCCGTCGCCCGACCTGCCCGAAGGCGAGCGCGCCACTGCCAAGCACCCGCACCCGATCCTGACCGACCTGCGCGTGCGCAAGGCGCTCTCGATGGCGATCGACCGCGCATTGCTGACCGAAATCGGCTATGGCAAGGCGGGGCGGCCCACCTGCAACCTGGTGCCGGCACCGGAAATCTTTGCCTCGGACAATACCGATTGCCTGACGCAGGATATCGAAGGCGCCAAGGCGCTCTTGGAGGAGGCGGGCTGGACCGTGGGCGCAGGCGGCATCCGCGAAAAGGATGGCAAGAAACTGTCGCTGCTATTCCAGACCTCGACCAATGCCGTGCGTCAGGATTTTCAGGCGCTGATCAAACAGTGGTGGTCCGAAATCGGCGTTGAAACCGAACTGCGCAACATCTCTGCCTCGGTGTTCTTTGGCAGCGATCCGGGCAGCCCCGATACCTTCCCCAAATTCTATGCCGATGTGGAAATGTATGCCAACAACTTCGACGGCACCGATCCGCAAAGCTATCTGGCAGGCTACACATGCGAAAAGGCCCCGCGCCCCGAAACCCAGTGGCAGGGCGAGAATATCAACCGCTTCTGCGATCCCGCTTATGATGCGCTGGTCAAAGAACTGGGCCGCACCGCCGAACTGGACAAGCGCGGCGAGATTGCCAAAAAACTCAACGACATGCTGACCAAGGACAGCTACACCATCGTGCCGCTGGTGGACCGTGGCCGCGTCTCGGCCCGCTCCAACTCGTTGGGCGGGGTAGAGCTGAACACCTGGGACACCGAGTTGTGGAACGCCGCCGACTGGTTCCGGATCAAGTGATCTGACGCCAAAGGCCGCTCCGGGGCATTCTCCGGGGCGGCGCCTTGCTTGCCCGACAACGATAAGAACGACCCGCAAAGGCGCCGCGCATGCTGACCTATACGATCCGACGGCTTGTCCTCGCGATCCCGACGCTGCTGTTCATCAGCCTCGTGATCTTTCTCCTGCTCGAACTGGCCCCCGGCGACCCGATGGCGCAGGTGCCGCTGACCGTGCCCCCCGACGTTAAAGAAAAGATGCGTCTGGCGCTTGGTCTGGGCGAGCCCACGCATATCCGTTTCGTCAAATGGATGTGGCAATTCTTTGTGGTCGAGCCGATGATGCTGATCGACTGGCTCTTTGGCACGAGCATGGCCGAAGGGCAGCAGCGCGTGCTCAGCTGGCAATTCCGCTCGCCGGTGATGGATGTGATCGTGCAGCGCATGCCGCAGACCCTCTGGGTGGTGGCGATGTCCTATGTGGTGGGCATCCTCATTGCGCTGCCCATCGGCATCTATTCCGCCTACCGACAATATTCCGTATTCGATCAGACCGGCACTTTCATCACCATGGTCGGCTATTCCGTGCCGCCGTTCTTTTCCGGCGTGTTGGTGATCGTGATCTTTTCCGTGCAACTGGGCTGGCTGCCCTCGATCTATGACACCACGCTGGTGGTGGTGGACTGGGCCACGTTCAAACAGCAACTGATGCAGATGGTCATGCCGGTCATGGTTCTGGCGCTGCAAACGACCGCCCAGATCAGCCGCTTCATGCGCGCCTCGATGCTGGACAATCTGGGTCAAGATTACGTGCGCACGGCGCGTGCCAAGGGGCTGTCGGAATGGTCGGTGGTCATGGTGCATGTGCTGCGCAACTCGATGATCCCGGTAATCACGGTCATCGCCCTTGGCGTGCCGTCGATCTTTGGCGGGGCGATCATCACCGAACAGATTTTCAAGGTGAACGGGCTTGGCCAGCTTCTGATCACCGCGATCGAGGCCAACGACCTCCCGATGGTGCAAACCGTGACCTTCATGATTGCCGTGCTGATCGTGTTTTTCAACATCGTCGCCGATGTGCTCTACGGCGTGTTCGACCCGAGGATTCGCTATGACTGAACCCCAAACCCCCATCGCGGCTCTCAAGGATACCGGCCCCACCGCCCCGCCGCGCAGCCAATGGCGCGATGTCTGGGATCAGTTCAAGAGCCACCGGGGCGCGCTGATTGGCGGGATCGTTCTGCTCGTCATCATCGCCGCTGTCTTTCTTGGCCCGCTGGTCTGGCCCTATGACGCCACGTTCATCGACATTCGCGCCCGCAATCAGGGGCCAAGCTGGACGCATCCTTTTGGCACCGATCAACTGGGCCGCGATACGCTGGCGCGGATGATGGCGGGGGGGCAGACCTCGATTGCGGTGGGGTTGACGGCGATGCTCTTGGCGCTTGTGCTGGGCTCACTGGTCGGGGTTCTGGCGGGGTTCTTTCGCCGCCTTGACGGGCCGCTCATGCGCCTCACCGATCTCTTCCTGTCGCTGCCGCTTCTGCCGCTTCTTTTGGTGATGGTGCTGCTCTTCCGTGAGGCGCTCAATGGCGTGTTCGGCCCCGAGCGGGGTATTTTCATCCTCATCGTGGTGGCCATTGGCGTGACAAGCTGGATGCCCACCGCCCGCATCGTGCGCGGCGATGTGCTGGCCTTGAAAGAACGCGAATTCATCCTCGCCGCCCGCTCTATCGGAACCACCAATTTCGGCCTCATCACCCGGCATATCCTGCCCAATGTGATGTCGCCGATCATGGTCTCGGCCACGCTCGGCATCGCCAATGCCATCATTACTGAAAGCGCACTGTCGTTTCTGGGCTTGGGCTTCCCGCCCGATTTCCCGACATGGGGGCGGCTCTTGAACGACGCCACGCAGTATCTACAAGACTACCCCGAGCGCGTGTTCTGGCCCGGCCTTGGCATCTCGCTCACGGTGCTGTCGATCAACTATATGGGCGACGGGTTGCGCGATGCGCTCGATCCGAGGATCCGGGGGCGGTGAGGGGGCTTTAACGCATGGTCAGTATGTCACCCGCGCGGAACAAGGCGCGGTACGCGCCGCCGCGGGATCGCTGGGCCGTCCCGCGGCCTAGCGATTTTGAGGCGTAGCACTACTCTGCTGGGTCACACGGACTTGACTGGCATAAAGTGGCATCCAATTCCGTTGTTTCGCTAGACCCCGACCCAGCGACCGCGCGGCTCGCCGCTTGGAAACGCCCCTTAACCCCTCAGTTATTCCCGCGCTCTGCCTCGATGGCGCGCCAGCGGGCGACGTTGCGGTTATGCTCATCCAAAGTCTCGGCAAAGGCATGGCCACCGGTGCCATCGGCCACGAAGAACACGTAATCCGTGGTGTCGGGATCAACTGCTGCCTCGATGCTAGCGCGGCCCGGATTGGCAATGGGCGTGGGCGGCAGCCCCTCGATCACATAGGTGTTCCAGGGCGTCGCGCCGCGCAATTCGCTCTGCCGCAGACCCCGGCCCAACACGCCCTTGCCCTCGGTCACGCCATAAATCACCGTCGGATCAGTCTGGAGCCGCATGCCGCGATTGAGCCGGTTGACGAACACGCTCGCCACTTGCCGCCGCTCATCCGCCACGCCGGTTTCCTTTTCGATGATCGACGCGAGGATCAGCGCCTCTTGCGCGGATTGCAGCGGCAGGCCCTCGGCCCGCCCTTGCCACGCGGCTGCCAGAATGACCGCCTGCGCCTCGCTCATCCGGGTCAGCACGCTCTCGCGCGTGTCGCCGGCGCGCACCTCATAGCTGTCGGGGGCAAGCGTGCCCTCGGCTGGCACCTCGGCCACCTCGCCGGTCAGCACATCGACGGATTTCAACCCCTCGACCACCTGCCAGCTTGTCACGCCTTCCGCCAAGGCCACGCGATAGCGCGTATCGGCCTGTTCGCGCACCTGCGTGAATTCCGCCGGAACCTCGCCCTCGGCGGCTGGATCGAATTTGGCCCGTTCCTCATAGCGGCCCGTGGCGGCATCCAATTCCCGCACCACCACTTCGGCGCTTGTCACGCCCAAGCGATACACCACTTCGGTGCCACAGGTGCTGGCCCCACCGCGCGTGATGATATCGGTGATCTCCGCCATGCTGGCAGCTTCTGGGATCAGCCAGCTTCCGGCCTTAAGCAACGCGTCCTTCTCGGAATATTCCGCACCGATGCGGAAAATCGCGCCGCTCGTCACTGCCCCGTCACTCTCTAACCGGCTCGAGACCCGGCGCATGGTGCTGCCCGGTTCAACCCGCAGGCAGATCGCATCCGACAACGGCCCGCGCGCCGAATACTGCTGCTGCCCCCAGAGGATCACCCCGCCCAGCAGAAACACCGCCACCACCAGAAGCGTCAGGAAATTCGAGACGATGTGTCGCCACATCAGCGCGGTTTCCCGACGATCAGCGCCGCATTGGTGCCGCCAAAGCCAAAGCTGTTGCTCAGCGCCACGTCAATCTTGCGCTCGCGCTTGGCATTGGGTGCCAGATCAAGCGGCGTTTCCACCGATGGATTGTCCAGATTGATGGTGGGCGGGGCCACCTGATCACGGATTGCCAGAATGCAAAAGATCGCCTCAACCGCGCCCGCAGCCCCCAAAAGATGCCCGACCGATGATTTCGTCGAACTCATCGTCACATTCGCCGCCGCATTGCCCAAGAGCCGCTCAACCGCCTGCAATTCGATGGTATCCGCCATGGTCGATGTGCCATGCGCGTTGACGTAATCAATGTCCGATGGGTTCAGACCGGCGCGCTGTAGCGCCGCTTGCATCGCCCGGAACCCGCCATCGCCCGTCTCGGACGGGGCAGTGATGTGATAGGCATCGCCCGACAGACCATAGCCCAGAATTTCGGCATAGATTTTCGCGCCACGCGCCTTGGCATGCTCGTATTCCTCAAGCACCACGACGCCCGCACCTTCGCCCATGACAAACCCGTCGCGGTCCGCGTCATAGGGGCGGCTTGCGGCCTGAGGATCATCTGCGCGCTTGGTCGAGAGCGCCTTGCAGGCGTTGAACCCGGCAATCCCGATCTCGCAGATCGAGGCTTCGGCCCCGCCCGCCACCATCACATCCGCGTCGCCCCACTGAATAAGACGCGCCGCATCGCCAATCGCATGCGCGCCGGTGGCGCAGGCGGTCACGACCGAATGGTTCGGTCCCTTGAACCCATAGCGAATGCTCACCTGACCCGAGATCAGGTTGATCAGCGCGCCGGGAATGAAGAACGGCGACACCCGCCGCACGCCTTTTTCGCGGATGATACCGGCCGTTTCCTCGATCGAGCGCAGCCCCCCGATGCCCGATCCCAGCATCACGCCAGTACGTTCGCGCGCGGCCTCATCCTCGGGCATCCAGCCTGAATCCTCGACCGCCTGTTGGGCAGCGGCAATGCCATAGAGGATGAAATCATCGACCTTGCGGCGCTCTTTCGGCTCCATGTACTTATCGGAATGAAAGGTGCCATCGGTGCCATCGCCAAGGGGAATCTGACAGGCGTATTTCGTCACCACATTGACGGGGTCAAAGCGGATGATGGTTCCCGCCCCCGATTGCCCCGCCAATAGCCTGCTCCAGGTCAGTTCGACCCCATCAGCCAGCGGGGTTACGAGACCCAGACCTGTGACAACGACACGCCGCATGATGCTGCCTTTCCCTTGTGTGTTCTTTTGCTGCTCTTACCCCGCCTTGGCCCCAAGGGGCAAGAGCATCGCACCATCCCCTGCAAGGCCCCGCCAACCGCCGTCACTTCGGCTGGGCTGAACTCTGCTTCAAAAGGATTGGATTGACCGCGCCCACCCCCCGCACCCATAGCTGGCGCGCAGCTATCACAAGAGGGCAGAGCCATGGCCGATATCACCTTGCACGAGATCGAAACGCGCACCACGGCAGCCCTCATTCGGCATGGGGCGGCCCCGTGGATCGCCGCCGAGGTGGCCCGCGCTGTGCGCGCTGCCGAAAGCATCGGCAACCGCATCTGCGGCCTCTACTACCTAGAAAGCTATTGCCAGCAATTGCAGACAGGCCGCGTCAACGGCACGGTCGAGCCAGAGGTAAGCCAACCGCGCCCCGGCGCGGTCTTGGTCGATGCGCGCATGGGCTTTGCCCAACCCGCCTTTGCCCGTGGCATCGACCGTGCCGCAGCAGCCGCGCGGATCAATGGCGTCGCCAGCCTTGCTATCGGTCACGCCCATACCTGCACCTCACTGGGCTATTTCACCGAACAGATCGCACGGCGCGGGCTGATCGGATTGGGGATGACCAATGCCTCGCCCATCGTTGCCGCACCGGGCGGCAAGACGCGGGTGATCGGCACCAATCCCATCGCCTTTTCCGTGCCAGACGGGCAGGGCGGCCTTGCCATGCAATTCGATCAATCGACCACAGTCGTGGCGCTGGGCAAGATCACCATGGCCAAGGCGGCAGGCCAGCCTATCCCGCTGGGCTGGGCGCTTGACGCTGAGGGAAACCCCACCACCGATCCCGAGGCGGCGCTGAGCGGCTCCTTGGTCAGCATCGGCGGGGCCAAAGGCTGGGGCCTTGGCCTTATGGCCGAGCTTTTGGCCGCAGGCATGACCGGCGGCGTGGTCAGCCGCGATGTGAACCCGCTCAAGGCACCGGATGGCCCGCCGCATGATCTGGGGCAATATTACCTGCTGATGGACCCGGACCTATCCGGTGTCTTCTTCGACCGGTTGGCGCAGGTGGCCGAGGGCGCAACCACGGATGCAGGCGCGCGCATGCCGGGGCAGGGCAAAAAGCCGTGCGATCCCGTCACCGTCCCGGACCCGCTCTGGGCGCAGGTGCGCGATCTGGCCGGTTGATCCCGATCAAGGCACCGGGCACGCTCCAGACCTATAAAAGAGAACCACCGCCTTTGGACACCGCAAGGAGACCTCTTATGCGCGCGACACTCTCGATCGTAATCTTGGCAAGCCTCACTTTGACAAACGCCACGCAAGCCCAAGACATCCGAGCCGGAACCCAGACCTATGAACGCTATTGCGCCGCCTGCCATGGGCATGACGCCACCGGCTTTGGCCCGATGCGGGCGGTGCTGACACTGCTTCCCACCGATCTCACCGCGCTCAAGGCCACGAACAATGGCCATTTCCCGGTTGAACGGGTGGTGCGCCGCATCGACGGGCGTGATCCGCTGGTGTCGCACGGCAGCCCGATGCCGATCTATGGCAGCTTCTTTGAGGATCGCGATACCGGCCTCAAGACCGAGCGCGGACAAATCATCCTGACCAGCCAGCCGGTGATTGATCTGGTGGCCTATCTCGAAACGCTGCAAAAACCCTGACCGCTTGACGCAATCATAGAGGGGGCTAATTCTGGCATAGCGAGAGGTGTGCCATGCGCTCTATCATTCTGTCTTTGATCCTGATGCTCGGTCTCGCAGCGCCCCTGCGCGCGCAAGAGGGGGCACAGGCTGTCATCACCGCGCAGATCGAGGCGTTTCTGGCACAGGATGTCAGCCGCGCCTATGGCTATGCCAGCCCCTTCATCCAGCAGAAATTTGCCACCCCCGAACAGTTCGGCGCGATGGTGCGCGACGGCTATCCGATGGTCTGGCGCCCCTCTGACGTGACCTTTCTTGAGATGCGCGAGATTGCCGGGCGGCTTTGGCAGGGCGTGCGGGTCGTGGATGCGGCGGGCGCGGGCTGGATCGTAGACTACGAGATGATCGAGACGCCAGAGGGCTGGCGCATCAACGGCGTTCAGGTGCGCCCCGCCCCGGATGCCAGCGTTTGATCCCGCGCAGGCGGGCTTGACCGCAGAGGTTCACCCGCTTACCTCACCGGCCTGATCCCCATGCCGCGTTGAGGCCCCATATGCCCTATTACCGTCCCATCCCCCGCACCGATCCCGCCCGCCCCATGGGCGCGCTGACGCTTGCGGGCGGCTGGTGCTGGTTCGATACGGTCGAGGTGCTGGATCGCACCGCGCCCTCTTACCTCATGCCCGCCGCTGACCTGCCGATTGAGGCGCTGCATCGCCTGACCACGCCGCGCGCGCCGGTGGCGGGGCTCGATATGACCGCGCCGCAGATCATGGGTATCCTCAACGTCACCCCAGACAGCTTTTCCGACGGCGGTCAGCATTTTGATCCCGAAGTGGCGCTGGCCCATGCCCGTCAGATGGCCAGTGACGGGGCCGCAGTTTTGGACGTGGGCGGCGAATCCACCCGCCCCGGTGCCGCCCCCGTGCCCGTTGAGGATGAAATCACCCGCACCGCCCCGATCATCTCGGCCCTGCGCGCGGGCCTGACCACGCCCATTTCCATCGACACCCGCAAGGCGGCGGTGGCGCAGGCCGCCCATGCGGTGGGGGCCAATCTGATCAACGATGTGGCGGGGCTAACCTATGATCCCGCCTTGGCCCCCTATGCCGCCACCCATGCCCTGCCGGTTTGTGTGATGCACGCCCAAGGCTCGCCCGAGACCATGCAGCAAGACCCGCGCTATGACCATGTGCTGCTCGATGTCTACGACTGGCTCGCCGCCCGGATCGAGGCGCTTGAGGCCCTTGGTATCCCCCGTGCGCGCATCATAACCGACCCCGGCATCGGCTTTGGCAAGACCGTTGCGCATAACCTAACCCTCCTGCAAAACCTCTCGCTCTTTCACAGCCTCGGCTGTCCCGTTCTCCTTGGGGCCTCGCGCAAGCGCTTTATCGGCGAGATCAGCCGCACGCCGGTTGCTGCTGACCGTATCCCCGGCTCTCTCGCCGTGGCCTTGGGCGGTGTGGCACAAGGGGTGCAGATCCTGCGCGTGCATGACGTCCCCGAGACCCGCGCCGCACTTGATCTCTGGCGCGCCACTCTCGTCGCGCCGCGCGCCTAGGCTTTTCAAAATCAGCTTTAGGGCTGTGACTTGTCCACAGGATGCGGCCGGTTTCTTACCAAATCCTGATCTGGGCGCACGCATGGGGCTGAATCTTACAAAATCCGGGGTGATTTCGTAAGCTCTGTAAGGCTCACCTTGCGCCAAAGACCCGCCGCAAAGCGCCCCATTGGCTCATGCCAACACCGACCAGAATCAGCGTCATCGCCGCCAGCAAACTTGGCGGCAAAACCTCGGACAGCACGAGCGCCCCAAGGATCACCGACCACACCGGCACCATGTAATTGACAAGGCTGAAAAAACTCGGCCCCGCCTCGCGGTTGACCTGCACCAGCAACAGTTGCGCTACGCCAGTCGGCAGGATGCCAAGATAGAGCAAGGCCAATAAACTCTTTGTATTCAAATCAGTAGGCAACCCCTCAACCACCAACGCCAAGGGCACAATCATCCCCGCTGCCAGCGTCAACACCAAAGCGGACAGCGACAAACGGTCCACCTCTGGCGACAGACGTGTAGCAATCGAGCCGATCGCATAGCCCCCCGCCGCCCCAAGGCAGGCCAATCTTGCCAAGGATTCCAGATCCTTACCGGTCGAAGTGAAGGCTTCTGGCCCGATCAACACGACAACCCCCGTCGTACCCAGAACAAACCCCACCAAACGCCGCACATGCATCCGCTCTCCGGGCACCAGAAAATGCGCCAAGGGCAAGATCAAAAGCGGCACCGCCGCCATACACACCCCGGCAAATCCCGAGGCCACAGATTGCTGCGCCCAAGACAAGAGGATGAATGGTAAAACGTTTGAAAACAACGCCATGACAAGTGCGAATTGCCAGATGCGCGCCCCGTCCGGACCGCGCAAAGCAGGCAATTTCCGCCCTTTCAACCGCAGCAGGCAGAGCAAAAAACCCGCCCCCAACACGATCCGCACCGCCGCCACGAAGAACGGTCCCGCCCCGGTCAACGCGACCGAAACGAACATAAAGGACGCGCCCCAGATCACGCCCAAGGCACCGATCCTCAGCCAGTTGAGTGCGGAAATCTCTTGCATGGAGGGGCCTTTCAGACACGAAAGGGCACCCGCAGGGGATGCCCTTTCGCTTTGGATTTCAAGGGGTTCAGTTCTTGCTTTGATCCACCAGCTTGCCTGCGGAAATCCACGGCATCATAGCGCGCAGCTTCTGGCCGACTTCTTCGATCTGATGCGCGTCGTTCATGCGGCGCGTGCCCTTGAAGAAAGGCTGGCCCACGGCATTCTCCTGCATGAAATCACGCACGAATTTGCCGGTCTGAATGTCGCGCAGAATGGCCTTCATCTCTTTCTTGGTCTGCTCATAGGGCAGAACCCGCGGACCGCTGACATATTCACCATATTCGGCGGTGTTCGAGATCGAATAGTTCATGTTGGCGATACCGCCTTCATAGATCAGATCGACGATCAGCTTCACCTCGTGCAAGCACTCAAAGTAAGCCATTTCAGGGGCATAGCCCGCTTCGACCAGCGTCTCGAAACCCATGCGGATAAGTTCGACAAGGCCACCACAAAGCACGGCCTGCTCACCAAAGAGGTCGGTCTCGCACTCTTCGCGGAAGTTGGTCTCGATGATCCCCGAGCGCCCGCCACCGATGGCCGAGCAGTAAGAAAGCCCAATTTCCAAGGCCTTGCCGGATGCATCGTTGTTGACCGCCACAAGGCAGGGCACGCCGCCGCCCTTGACATACTCGCCGCGCACCGTGTGGCCGGGGCCTTTGGGCGCCATCATGATGACGTCAACGCCTTCTTTCGGTTCGATCAGGCCAAAATGGATGTTGAGGCCGTGGGCAAAGGCAATCGCCGCGCCGGGGCGGATGTTGTCATGTACGTATTTGCGATAGGTTTCGCCCTGCAATTCGTCGGGCATGGTGAACATCATCAGGTCGCACCAAGCTGCGGCTTCTGCGATACCCATGACCTTTAGGCCCTCAGCCTCGGCCTTCTTTGCCGATTTCGAGCCTTCGCGCAGGGCGACGACCAGATTTTTTGCGCCTGAATCCCGCAGGTTAAGCGCGTGGGCATGACCTTGGCTGCCATAGCCAAGAATGGCGACCTTTTTGTCTTTAATCAGGTTGATGTCACAGTCACGATCGTAATAGACGCGCATGGCGTTCTCCTCTTCGGTTGATAGGCGCATCATAGGCATGACCGGGCGAAAGAGACTGGTGATTTCGGATTATTTCTGGTAAAGTTCAGCGTAATCATTCTCCATAAGCTAGAATATGGAAGAAACTATGCTCGATGATACTGATCGCCGCATCTTGCGCCACTATCAACATGCGCCCACCCTTGGGGCGTCGGACCTTGCAGAGCGCGCGGGCGTGACCTCGGCAACCTGCGCCCGCCGGCTAGAGCGGATGCAACAAGAGGGCGTGATCCGGGCCAACCGCGCCGTGATCGACTGGCGCGCGCTTGGCTATGAGGTTGAGGTGTCGTTGCGCATCACGCTGGATAAAACACAACCCCGCGCCTTTGACGAGTTCATCGACGCCGCAAGAAACGTGCCTGAAGTCATTGAAATACAGACATTTCTTGGACGTGTTGATCTGCGCCTTTCGGTCATTGCGCGCGATATGGCGCATTACCAACAGCTTTATCGCAGCGCCATCCTGACCCTGCCGCATATCGCCGATATCGAGGCGCTGATGCATGTGGCGCGGATCAAATCCGACGAGGTGCTGCCGCTGTGATCGAGCTGGATACCCTCGACAGGCTGATCCTGCGCGAGATGGTGCGCGATGCCACTCAATCTGCAAGCGCGATTGGCCGCGCCCTTGGCCTGTCTCAGCCCGCCACATGGCGACGCCTGCAACGGTTGCGCGATACGGGGGTCATCAAGGGGCAACGCCTTGAATTAGATCACGAAAAGCTCGGTTTCGGAGTCTCGGTATTCCTTGGCGTCAAACTTGCCACCAAGGGCCGGGTCAGTCTGGAAGATTTCGAGCGCGCCGTCAGCGCCATCCCTGAAGTGCAGACGGTCGAGCATATCTTGGGCCTTTACGATTATCGCTTGCGGGTCGTGGCGCGCGATATTTCTGATTTTGAACGTGTTTTGCGCCGCCGGATCATGACCCTGCCGGGGGTGGGCGATGTCGAGGCGAATGTCCTTTTGAGCGAGGAGCGCCGCCCCGGCCCCATCGGATGACGTGCCGCACTGGACTTATGGGTGAACCCGCGCCATCTTGCCCGCAAGATAGAGGAGACATTCCATGACGGCCCTGCTTGACCATGTCGATCCCGATGGACTTTTGGAGTATTCGGTGGTGTTCACCGATCGCTCGCTCAACCATATGTCTGCCTCTTTTCAAGAGGTTATGTGCGACATTTCATCCATGCTCAAGGATGTCTATGCCGCGGATGCGGTGGCGCTTGTGCCTGGTGGCGGGTCTTATGCGATGGAATCTGTCGCTCGGCAGTTTGGCCGTGGCGCACATGCGCTTGTCGTGCGCAACGGCTGGTTCTCGTTTCGCTGGAGCCAGATTTTCGACGCAGGACAGTTCACCTCTGACACCACCGTCTGCATGGCCCGGCAAACTGGCAACGGGGCGACCACGCCCTTTGCCCCGGCCCCCATCGAAGAGGTCGTGGCAAAAATCCATGAAGCAAAGCCCGACGTGGTCTTTGCCCCGCATGTGGAAACCTCGGCGGGGCTGATCCTGCCTGACGATTACATCACTGCCTTGGCCAATGCGGCGCATGAGGTGGGCGCGCTCTTGGTGCTGGATTGCATTGCTTCCGGCTGTGCTTGGGTTGATATGCGCGCGACGGGCGTTGATGTGCTGATTTCCGCGCCGCAAAAAGGGTGGTCGGCCTCGCCTTCTGCCGGTTTGGTGATGCTTTCGGCGCGCGCGCTGGAACGGCTGGAAGAAACGACGTCCGACAGTTTTGCGCTCGACCTCAAGAAATGGCGCGCGATCATGCAGGCCTATGAAAATGGCGGCCATGCCTATCACGCGACCATGCCCACCGACGCGCTGCGCGGCTTCCGCGACACGATGATCGAGACCCGCGATTATGGGGTCGAGCGGCTGCGCGATGCGCAATGGGACTTGGGCAATGGCGTGCGGGCGATGCTGGCCGCGCGCGGCGTGACCTCTGTCGCCGCCGAAGGCTTTGGCGCGCCCGGCGTTGTCGTCAGCTACACCAGCGATCCCGATATCCAGAACGGCAAGAAATTCATGGCAGAAGGTATGCAGATTGCCGCCGGCGTGCCGTTGCAAGTGGGCGAGCCCGAGGGCTTTCGCACCTTCCGTCTTGGGCTTTTTGGTCTGGATAAACTCTATGACGTGCCCGCCGCACTCAAGCGGTTGGAAACGGTCCTAGACAAGGTGCTCTGAGCCTTAGCCCCGTGCGCCAAGACCCATCTGCATCAGGGTTTTGCGTACTGGGGCCAGCGAGTAAATCGCGCTCAGCGCCTGTGCGCGCGCATCCCGCAATGGCTGTGTGCTCAGCATCGACGCGCGATTGAGCAGGTCGATCCCCGTCACGCGCGCCTGCACCTCGAAATGCCTGCGACGATGATAGGTGTCGAGCATGGTGCGGTCGCCCAAGGCCTCGGGGTTCGCCTCGGCCAGTTCCAGCAACACCCGCATATCGCCAAGCGACATATTGAGGCCCTGCGCGCCAATCGGTGGCACGACATGCGCAGCCTCGGCGACAAGCGCCACGCGCTCGCCTGACATGCGCTCTGCGACTTGGCTGATGATCGGCCAGACGGTGCGGCGTGATGCCAATGTCAGCGGGCCAAAAAGATGGCAAGACCGCACATTCATCGCAGCCTCGAATTCGGGCTCTGGCAGGGCGGCCAAACGCGCAACCTCTGGCCCTTCTTCCATCCAGACGATGGCCGAGGATGGCCGCCCGTCGTGATCGGGCAGGGGCACAAGGGTGAACGGCCCGCCAGAACGGTGGATTTCAGTCGAGACATTGTCATGCGGGATTGGGTGGGTGACGGCAAAGGCAAGCGCCTTTTGACCGTAACGCGTTGTTTTAACGTGAATTCCTGCCGCCTCGCGGATAGGGGAGCCCCGCCCATCGGCGGCGATCACTAAGCGGCATCGCACCCGAGTGCCGTCGCTCAGCCCCACGCGCGCCTCGGCTTCGCGGGTAAAGAGCGTGGCGGTGCCGGTGCCGGGTTTGAACGTGACCGAGGGCAGGCTTTCCAGATGCGCCACCATTTCACGGCGCAAAAGCCAGTTGGGCAGGTTCCAACCAAAAGGGCGCTCGGAAATATCGCTGGCGTTGAATTCACGCACGACGCGGGGTTCGGGCAATTCGCCACCTGCATCAACGATCCGCATCACTTGCAGGTCCGTGGCATGCGGCGCAAGACGTGCCCAAAGGCCCGCCCGATCAAGAAGCGCCTGCGCCGGCTGCAAGAATGCTGTGGTTCGCAGGTCTGATCCAGCCGCATCGCGCGCCGTCACAGGCGGGGCTGGATCGACGCAAAGCACCGAAAACCCCGCGCTCCCAAAGACGGCAGCCGCGGTCAGGCCAGCAACACCGCCGCCTGAAACCACGATATCATACGACGCCTGCGTCATTCTCAAAGTCTCCGAAATGGGATCTAGCGTCGGCTCAGCCCCGAGAAATCAGGATCAGCATCACCCAGATGACCGGAACCAGCGCCAGCGCCGGGATATAAAGCCCCGGAATGCCCCAGATCGCAATGCTCGTCGCCCATCCCGCCAGAAAAACCGCCACGCTGAGCAGGATCGGGCCAACGGCGGCGGCATCGGGATCATGGCTTTTGGCGGTGTTGTGGGCGGCAGTGGTGGGGGCTGTCGTCGCGGTCATGGCGGGCCTCATGGATCAAAGATTACTCTTGTGATGCATAAATATGTCCCGCCCCCCGCGATCAAAGGGACGTATCGCCGCAGCGCTTAGATGAGCCGCGCCAGAAACCCGCCCAGATCATCGGTGTGGTGATGGATGTGTTCGGCTTCGATCCGCTCGGGGGCGACATGCACGGTTCGCATTCCCATGGCATGCGGGGCCGCGAGATTGCGGGGCTCATCCTCGAACATGGCGGCTGTATCGGGGGCGCTCTGGTCTTGTGTCAGAATGGTCCGAAACGCCTCGGGTTCCGGTTTGGGCCGGTAGCCTGCGTGTTCCACGCCGTAAACGGCGTCAAACGCCCCCAAAAGCCCGCGCGCCGCGATCACCCGCTCGGCGTAGGGGGCAGAGCCGTTGGTATAGACGATCTTGCGCCCCGGCAGGGCGCGAATGGCGGTATTGAGCGCGGCATCCGGTTCCAGCTTATCGAGCGAAATGTCATGCACCGCCTCAAGATAAGGGCCGGGATCGAGATCATGCAGCCGCATCAGCCCCGCCAGCGTCGTGCCATGTTCACGCCAATAGTCATGTCGCAGCCGGTCTGCCTCGGCATGGGTGACACGCAGCATATCCATCACAAACCGGGTCATCCGCGCCTCGATCTGATCGAAAAGGCGGGCAGAAGGCGGATAGAGCGTGTTGTCGAGGTCAAAGACCCAGGTGCGGATATGGGTGAAATCAGGTTTGGGCATGGCGCTGATATAAGCGGGCGCGACATTGCGCGCAATCGCCCAAGGCTTGATCCCGCGCTCAAAGCGCGTAAGGTTCCCAGCCAATGCACAGAACAAACGGACATGCCGATGAAACCGCCCCCTACAGATGCCTATTCGTTGATCCTTGAGGCAATCGATGTCGGCATCTTCAAACCCGGAGACCGTCTGGTCGAGAGCGATCTGGCCGAACGCTTTGGTGTGTCGCGCACGCCCATCCGCGAGGCGTTGCAGCGGCTTGAAACGCAATCCATGCTCACCCGCGACGGGCGCAGCCTGATCGTGTCCTCTTTGGATTACAATCAGTTGGCCGAGCTTTATGTGGTGAGGGCAGAGTTGGAAGGGCTGGCGGCAGAGCTGGCCGCGCGCCATGCCACGCCCGAAGAGGTGCGGGTGTTGCGGGATATGGTGGAAGATGATCGCGCGCTCTTGGGCAAGCCGGTGGAACTCGCCCGTGCCAATCGGCGGTTTCACAAGCAGATACATCTTGCCTCGCACAACCGCTTTTTGGTGCAACAGTTGGACCTTGTGCATCGATCCATGGCGCTTTTGGCGACCACGTCTCTTGCGGCGGTCGGTCGGGATGAGGATGCGCTGCGCGAACATGATGCGATCGTGGCGGGGATTGAGGCACATGATAGTGCAGGGGCCGCGCAGGCCCTGCGGGATCACATCTCAAAGGCCTTTGTGACCCGGCTCAAGCTTGATTCCGGAGAGGTCAAATCCACCGTCTGAGTTTGGTTGACCACGCGCCGTGACCGAGAGGCCATGCGTGGTTTTGTCCCAAAAGAATGGCTTTAAGATGAGCTCATACAGCGCCTTATAGGCGGCAATTGTCCCGAGTGGTGTGTAAAAATGCATCGTCGGGGCCCATGCCATCAGATGCCGGTGTCGCGGCCCCGAGACCGAAGCCATGTGGATAGAGACATTCAGAACCTCTACCAGCAAGAACAGGCTGCCCAACGCCACCAGCAGCGCATGTGGGACGACCGTGTCGAGCGGGTGGGGCAAGCCAAAGAGAACCAGCCAAAAGGACCAAAGGACCGGTGCCAGCAGGAATTGTGAAAGCGCCGAGACGAAATGCGCCTGAAACCCCCAGAACTTGCGCGGTCCAAGCTGTGCATAAAGCAGTCTGGGCTGCCGCATATGCACCAGATAGGTGGTCATATACCCCTTGAGCCAGCGAGAGCGCTGTTTGATCCAAGGCCAGGCTCGGCAATTGGCCTCTTCCTCGGTTACGGTATGGATCATCTCCGTACGATAGCCATGCCGGGCAAGGCGAAAGCCAAGGTCGGCATCTTCGGTCACATTGTGCGCGTCCCATCCGCCCAATTCCTCGAGCACGTCACGCCGGAAATAGAGTGTGGTCCCGCCAAGGGGAATCGCCAGCCCGAGACGCGCCATGCCCGGCATCAAGGTGCGAAACCATGCCGCGTATTCGATGGTGAAACAGCGCGCCAGCCAGTTTTGGCTGGGGTTGTAATAGTCGAGAATGCCTTGAAGGCAGGCCACCTCTTGTGGCACCTGCTGAAAGCGGCGCGCAATGATCGTGATCTGATCGGCTTCGGGCGCATCCTCGGCGTCGAAAATGCCAATGATGTCGCCCTGACAGAAATCTAGCGCGTAATTCATCGCGCGCGGCTTGGTGCGCGGTTTGCCATCGGGTACGATCACGGGCCGCACCCATGGCGGCAGATCAATGCCCGCCAATGTCTGACGGGTTAGCGCGTCTTCTTCCTCGAGCACGAGGATCACGTCGAGCAGGCATTTCGGATATGTCAGGCGACTGAGGCGGGCGATAAGCGCATGGGCAATCTCGGTTTCGCGAAAGAGCGGTACGAGGATTGATACCTTGGGCAGGGGCCGTGGCGAAGAAGGGGCGGGGGGCGCATCAGAGCGGCCAGAGGTCTGTGCTACAAAGGCCGCGATTTTCAACCCGGCAGAGACGATGAGCGTAAAGCAGGCCCAGACCGCAAAGATGGAAAAAACCGTGATCGGAAAGGCGAGGCTGAGCGCCACAAGCACCGCAAGTGCCGCGAGCGTCAGGTGCAGGCGGCGGTTTTGATGGGCACCCCAGGTTCGACAACTCTCGATCTCGGGCACGCGCGCCTCGGCCATGCTGCGCAAGATGTCGCGATGCTCATGCGCGATGCGGTCCTGTATCGCGTGGCGCGGCGCCATCACAACGCGCGCGCGGTCTAGCTTGCGGGGCAGGGCAGGGCGCAGAGAGGCAAGGCTGTCTGGCCCACCAGTGGCAAGAACAGGAACGCCAGCAGCGGACTGGATCGGCAACACGCCATGTTTCAAAAGAAATCGCGGATCAAGACCGGACTCAACCAGTTCTGCGCGCATCACATCCTCGGCGCTCAGCCGCGTGCTTGAGAGGCGGCGGGCGTGGGCGGCGAGCAAGTCGTCTTCCGTGGCCAGCCCCTCGGCTTGAAGAATGCGGTCGAGCGACGTGTCGCAATGCCGCCGCACCAATTCGGCCAGCGTGGCATCCGAACGGCTGATCTTACCGGCGCGCACCAATTCGCGGCCCAGTGGGTTGATCGGCACCCGCGCGCCAGACCCTTGCGCCCGCATGTGACGCAGTTCGGAAATTCCCATATCGCGACCTTTCCCCTTGCGGCTGAGGAAAGACTAGGGCGCGCTTGGTTAACGATGTTTTAACGACAGGTTAACAGCCGAAGGATTATTCGGACTTATTTGGCCATAGAGGCCGCGAATCGCTCAAACAGGTAAAAGCTATCTTGCGGACCGGGGCTGGCTTCGGGGTGGTGCTGCACCGAAAAGACCGGACGATCCTTGATCCGGATACCGCAGTTTGATCCATCAAACAAAGAGACATGCGTCTCGACCACCCCGGTGGGCAGGGTCTGGCTGTCGACGGCAAAGCCGTGATTCATCGACGTGATTTCCACCTTGCCGGTTTCCAGATCCTTGACCGGGTGGTTGGCGCCGTGGTGGCCGTGGTTCATCTTGATGGTCTGTGCCCCAAGCGCCAAGGCCAGCATCTGATGCCCAAGGCAGATGCCAAAGAGCGGCAGCCCCGCCTCAAGCACACCTTGGATCATGGGCACGGCATATTTGCCCGTGGCCGCCGGGTCGCCGGGGCCGTTGGACAGGAACACGCCATCGGGGGAATGGGCCAACACATCCTCGGTGGTGGCGCTTGCGGGTAGCACGGTCACATCGCATCCGGCGCTTGCCAAACAGCGCAGGATATTGCGCTTGGCACCGTAGTCGACCGCAACAACCTTGTGACGCGCGTCGGTTTGGCGCAGATAGCCCTCGGGCCAGGCCCACCGCATTTCGTCCCACCGATAAGACTGCGCGCAGGTCACATCCTTGGCCAAATCCATGCCTTCGAGCCCGGCAAAGCTGCGCGCACGTCCCACCAAAGCCTCGACATCGAATTTGCCGTTGGGATCATGGGCAAGGGCCACATGCGGCGCGCCCTGCTGACGGATCGCACGGGTCAGGCGGCGGGTATCGATGCCGCCAATCGCGATGCGGCCCCGCCGTGCAAGCCAGCTTGTCAAATGTTCCTGCGCCCGCCAGTTGCTCGGCTCGGTCGGGTCCCATTTTACCACCATGCCTTCGGCTACCGGCTCGGCGGTTTCGTCGTCTTCGATGTTCACGCCGGTATTGCCGATATGCGGAAAGGTGAAGGTCACGATTTGTCCGGCATAGCTGGGATCGGTCATGATCTCTTGATAGCCGGTCATCGCCGTGTTGAAGCAGAGTTCCGCTGTGGTCACGCCGACCGCGCCGAACCCGTAGCCATAGAACAGCGAGCCATCGGCAAGGGCTAGGCAGGCGGTCGGACGGGGGGTGGACGCTTGGGCCATGGGGGCGAGTCTCCGGCTCGGGCAAATTTGCGCATACCTACGGGTGGGCTGGGGGCGGGTCAAGGGTCTGATCGCGGTGCTGGGGCGACCAGCACAGCGGTTGCCATCGCCCACGCTTGGCGCTAGGCTCCCGCTCTTGTGACGATCATGGGGATGAAACGGAATGGAACTGCGGGCACGGGTCGATCAGGCCCTGAAACAGGCGATGCGCGACAAGGCGGCAGGCCGTTTGGCGACCTTGCGTCTGATCAACGCGGCGATCAAGGATCAAGAGATTGCCGGGCGCAGCGCGGACGGGACTATCCCGGTCGGAGACGCGGAAATCATGGCCATTCTCGCCAAGATGACCAAGCAGCGCAACGAGAGCGTGCGCGCCTATGAAGAGGGTGGGCGGCTTGATCTGGCCGAGCGCGAGCGCGACGAGATCCGCATCATCGAAGAATTCCTGCCGCGCCAATTGGCCGAAGACGAAATTGCCGCTGCAATCGACAAGGCGATTGCCGATGTGGGGGCCACCACGATCCGCGACATGGGCAAGATCATGGGCAAGCTCAAGGAACGCCACGCGGGCCAGATGGATTTCGGCGCGGTTGGTCCGCAGGTCAAGGCGCGGCTGGGGTAAGCTGCCTCAGACGGCGGCGCTCTGCACCACCCTGACGCCAGAGATGGCAGATTCGGCCCGTTTGATGTCTTGGGCGGACATCAGGCACATGGCGGTGCTGAGCGCATCAGCCATGGCGGCGCTTTGTGCGGTGACGCTGATGAGGTGCCAGCGTGGCGTAGCAGGGGTGCCGGTGCGGGGATCCAGGATATGACCCGCTGTGCCCTCTGCATCAAAGACAGTGCCACGCGGGGCAGAGGAGGCCAGAGCGCGGTCGCGCAGGCCCAGATGCGGGCGGCCGGGCGTGTCTAGGATCACGGGCCAGTCGCCGCCATCCGGATGCCCACCAAGGGCGCGCAACTCTCCAGTGTCGATCAAGATGTCGCTCAGCCCTTCGGCCTGCAAAAGATGCGCGATGCGATCCGCGATATAGCCCTGTGCGATGCCATTAAGCGTGAGCGCCATACCGGGCCGCAGATTGATGGCGGTGGCGCTGTAGCGCAGATCGCTCCACGTTCCATGGGCGCGGGCATTGGCAATCTCGGCCTCTGACGGGGCATGTCCTGCACCATAGCTATGCGCGTAGAGATCCCAAAGCGGTTGAACAGTAGGATCAAAGAGCCCATCCGTGGCGCGATGTGCTGTGGCGGCGATGGTTAGACAATCCAGCAACTCGAAAGGTGGTGCGTCGAGGTGCCCGCTGGCGTTCAGTTGGCTCAGCGCGGAGGTGCTGCGGTAGAGGCTGAAGACCTGCTCCAGCCGTTCGATCTCGGCGCGGGCGGTTTCGGTGATCCGCTCTGCCTCGGGGTGGCTGAGCGTGATCGTGGCGCGTGCGCCCAAGGCGATCCCCTGCCAGCGGTGCAGGGGTGTGGCCTGAGCAGAGCGGGAACACGAAAGCGCTGCGGCAGAGATGGTCAAAAAACGGCGGCGGGAGAGGGTCATGTCAGTTCTGCCTTTCGCGGGACAGGTGTTTTAGCCGTGCTTCGAAATCTTCGTCTTCGTCGCGGTCGGTGATGCCGGTGGCGATAGGCACGGCTGATAGCACATCGGTATCCGCCACCTCGGCCAGCCGCAGAACATGCCCGCCGCGCGTATCGGCAAAGGCGGCAGCATCCTTGGCGTCGAGAAACGGCACCAATTCGGGCGCGTCCATGCCGCCCGTTGCCGTTGATCCGACCACGTAATGGGCCGATGTTGCGTCGATCCAGTTCTCGGCGCCGGGCTGGTCCCAACTGGCGGCGGCGGCCATGTCGTTGACGTAGATGGCCGTTATGGCGTGGCTTTGTTCTGGCATGCGTTGATAGGCGATGGCGTCGCGCACCTGACTGAAGAAGAGCGGGTGATCGAGACCCTCAAGATGGACCTGCGCCTTGGGGCCGGGATGCTCGAGCAGGTCCATTTGGCAGTAATGTCCGGTTGCCTCGGCCGTCAAAGGCACAGGGTCAGGGCGTGTGGCCACCTCTTCCTTGCAGGCGGCAAGGGCGAGGAGCAAGAGCAGGAATGGGAGCCATTTCATGGTGTGACCCTCCGCAGCGCTGCGACCGCCAGACCAAAGGCAGCAAGGGGCCAAAGCAGGACTGAGATCAAAGCATGGAGCGCGGGAATGGTCTGGGCCGCCCCGCCAAGGCCAGAGGCCGCCGCCGTCGCCTCGGATGCGGCAAGGTTGTAGAGGCGAAAGGCATCGGCGGGATTGGCCAGCAAAAGCCACGGCAGGGCGCGGGCGGTAAAGACCCCGCCACCATCTGCCACGACCGCCGCCAAAAGACCCAGATCGTAGAGCACGACCAAGGCCAGCCAGACGCCGATTGCCAGCCCCGCCGCTGCCCCCGGACGCCGCGCGATGGCCGAGAGCGCATAGCCCAAGGCGAGAAACACCGCCCCCAACAGGATCGAGGACCAGAAGAGGCGCAAAAGCGCGGGCAGGCCTGTCACCGCCTCGGGATCGGTGGCAAGCGCGGTGATGGCCGCCAACCCATAGCCCGCGCCCACGGCAATCGTCAGCACCGCCAGATGGGCGATGAACTTGCCCATCAGGATGCCGGTTCGAGAGACCGGATAGGTCAGCGTCAGCGAAAGCGTGCCGCGCTCGATCTCGCCTGCCACGGCGTCAAAGGACATCAAAAGCGCCATCAACGGCACGAGATAGACGCCAAGAGACGTCAGGCTTGCCACCGTGACCGAGAGCGCATCCACGCCCACGTCGCCGGTTGGGGCGCTGCCCGCCGCCGAGAGGACAAGTGCAAAGAGCGCCATCAACGCAACGGTGATCGTCACCCAACGATTGCGCAGCGCGATGCGGAATTCGGTGGTGCCAAGGGCGAAGACGGGGCGAAAGAAGGCGGTCATTGGTCATCTCTCCGGCTGAAATGGCTGTAGAGGTCTTCAAGGCTGGGCGGGATGATTTCGACGTCCTCAATCAGCCCTTTCAGTGCAGCAATATGGCCAAGGCGGGTCAGCTTCTCGTCATGGGCGCAGGTCAGATCGACCATGACGCCGTTGCGCCGCCCCCCAGACAGTTGCGCCGCCACCTGATCCGCCGCCCCCGGGCGTGCCGAGATTTGCAGCCGAATTGGCAGCGCGGCCTGACGGCGCAGGGCATGCAGCGTGTCATTCGCCATGAGACAACCCTTGGAGAGGATCACGATCCGGTCGGTGCGGGCCTCGACCTCGGTCAGGGCATGGGAGGAGAGCAGGATTGCAGCACCTTCTGCGGCGAGACCGTCGAGGATGGCGTAGAACTCGCGGCGCGACACCGGGTCGAGACCACTGGTCGGCTCATCAAGGATCAAGAGACGAGGTTGGCCGATGAGGGCCTGAGCCAGCCCGACACGCTGGCGCATGCCCTTGGAATAGGTGCCGATGCGGCGGCGGGCGGCCTCGCCCAATCCCACACGCTCCAACAGGCCCATCGCCTGCGCCGGATCGCAATCGCGCAGGCGCAGGTAGAGGCGGATTTGTTCAAGACCGGTCAGGGCCGGGTGAAAGGCCACGTTTTCCGGCAGATAGGCGGTGCCCTCGCGGGCGGCCTGACTGCCGGGGGCGGCCCCGAGCACCTCGATCTGACCAGAGGTGGCGGGGATCAGGCCAAGGACGATCTTCATCAACGTGGATTTGCCTGCGCCATTGTGGCCAAGGAGCGCCACCCGTTCACCGGGGGCAACGGTAAAGTCCACCGCATCAAGCGCGGTGACGCCATCGTAGCGCTTAGTGACTTGCGAGAGGGTCAAACGGGGCATCATCTGTCTTTCTGTTGCGTGCGGCGGTCATGGCCTCAGCTTCCATTGCAGCGATAGTATCCGGCACTGTCACGAGGACGGGCCGCATCAGGGGCGCGCTGTCCAGCACGCCACCGGGCAGGGAGGCGGGGAAATGTTTCTGGCTCCAGCGGATCAGTTGCACAGCGGGTGCGCCCATCAAGAGGCTGGCGGCAGGTTGCGACCACAGGATTTGGTCCATCAGGTCATTGGGGCGAAAGCTGGCATCGGCGATGCCATTGCCATCCAGATCAAAGGCGGGGTGGTCCGACCAATAGTTGCCGCGCCCGTCATAGCTCCATTCCACATTCTTGGTGCCGACGTATTTCACCTGCGTCCGGTTGCCGACAAAGGCGTTGCCGGTGATCGCATTGCGTTCCGATCCGGCGGTGAAATGAATGCCGATCTCGCAGCCTTCAAAGCGGTTGTCATAGATGAGGTTGCGGTGAGCGTTGTAGATAAACGTGCATTTCTCTACGCCGCCCCGCACCAGATTGCCGCGAATATCGGCGTTGTTGGCGTAGTTGAGCATGAGGCCGTGACTGCGGTCTGCGAGGCTGAGATTGTCATGCACGGTAATGCGGTTCGAGAACATCAGCGCAAAGCCAAGGGTGTTGCCGATCGAGATATTGCCCGACACCTCGGAATTGTTGGCATACATGTAATGCACTGCAAAACGCAGGTCGCGCATCAGGTTGCGGCGAAAGATGCCGTCGTTTGAGGCATTCACAAAGATGCCGTCACGGCCAAGGCGGATGTCGTTATCCTCGATGATCGTGCCCGGCGCATTCCAGACATAAACCCCATTGCCACGGCTGTTCATATGGTGATCCGTGCGTCCGACAATGCGATTGCCGCGCACGGTGGCGTTCTTGGGACCATGCACATCGACGCCGTAGAGATTGCCCAAGATGTCGTTGTCTTCGACCAGCACGCGCGCGGCACTCCGGGTGATCTGAACGCCGCTGTCGATAGCGTCGTGATCGCTGCCCGATCCGGTCAGGGTGAGGCCGCGCACGGTGATATCGCTGCCAGTGATGGTGACAACGCTGCCAACACCGCCTGCGTCGATGGTGGCTTTGCCTTGCCCGTCGAGGGTAATCGCGTGATCGAGTGTCACCGGGCCCGCATGCAGGCCCGGTTCAAGGGTCAGCACATCGCCGGGCAGTGCCCCGGCGATGGCAGAGGTAAGCGCCCCGATCTCGGCTGGCACCCGGCGTTCCGCCGCATCGACCAAGGTCGCTGCGCCGCACAAGAGGATCAGGCTGAGAAAGAGGCGCAACATGGCTTAGGCGCCTTTCGGTTCTACGAACATGCGACCGCGCATTTCCATGTGCAGCGCATGACAGAACCACTGGCAATAATACCAGTAGACCCCCGGCTTGGCCGCCACAAAGGTGGCCGAAGCGGTGGCCTGCGGGGCAAGTTCCATCGCCACGCCGTGATCGCCCATGCAGAAGCCATGTGTCAGATCGTCGATGTCATCGAGGTTGGTGATGATCACCGTCACCTCATCGCCTTCCTTGACGGTAAAGCTTTCGATGCTGAAGGCGGGGGCCACGCTTGACATATAGACACGCACTTTGTTGCCATCGCGAATGATCGTATCGGCCCATTCGTCGATGTTGACCCCGTCCTTTTCAGCCTGCGCGCGGGCATCAGCCCACATCGGATCGTTACGGTCCCAGGCATTGCGCGGGTTCACAACAGAGCGGTGGACGATGATGCTGTCATGCGGTTCTGCAAAGGTCGGGCTGTCATGCAAGAGCGTCAGGTTGGTGCCGTCCAACGAGAAAAGCTGCTCGTTCTCGGGTTTCAGAGGGCCGACGTTGAGAAAGCGATCCTTGGAAAACTTGTTCATCGAGATGAACCACTTACCATCCGCCTCAAGCGTCTCGCCCATGGAGGTGGAGTTGTGGCCGGGCTGGTAATGCACATCCACCTTGGAGCGGATCGGATCGACGTTTTCGCCCGCATAAGCGCGCACCGCATCCTCAATGTTCCAAATCACCACCTGACTGTCGAGAAAGAGCGTGGTGAGCGCGTTGCCCTTGCCGTCAAAGGCGGTGTGGAGCGGCCCGAGGCCCAATTCCGGCTCGGCCACCACGACAGAGCGTGGATCGGCCCCCTCGTAGAACACGGCATCCAACTTGCGCACGTCGATCACCGAAACAGTAGGCGAGAGTTTTCCGGCGATGCAGAGGTGGATCTTGTCTGGTGCCATGTTGCAGCCATGCGGGTTGTTTGGCACGGGGATGTAGCGCGTATAGTCCTTGTTCTGGCCTTTGCGCCCGTCGATCACCTTGACGCCGTTCAATTCGATGAAATCGCCCGCCGCGATGCCTTTTTCGATTTCGGCAAGGTTGAAGACGACGACGTGATCGCGCTCGGCTTCCGTCATCTCAGGCAGCGAGATGCCCATTTCCGAGTTGTAAGAGGTCGAGAAGGCATACTTGCCGTCGTAATCGGCATCGGTATTGTCAAGGTTGCCCGAGACCATCACCTGCCACGCCACTTCCATCTTGTCCGCGTCGATGGCGGTGTAGAAGTTCACATATTGCGACGGGTCATCCAGAATTTGGCCGTCATTGACCATCGGGCCCTCATCCTCGCCATTGGCAAAGACATAATTGGTGCGCGGCCATTTTTGCGGGCGCAGACCGTGGATCGCCTTGGCATTGGGGATTTCGAGGATCTTGTCAGCCTTCATCACGTCCAGCCGCACACGCGCGACGCGGGTATTGGCCTTGTCGTTCATAAAGAGGAAGCGACCGTCATATTTGCCCTCGGTAAAGGACATGTGGACATGGTGCAGGTCGCCGTTGTCATGCACCTTTTTGCCATTGGCCGCGAGGTAGTTCTTGGTGCGCTCTGACATGCCCTCGGTCAGCACCTTGAGGGATTCATTGGTCTGACCCCAGCCGGTTGCCGAACAGCGGTTGAACACTGGAATTCGCATGAATTCACGCATCGACGGAATGCCGAGGATACGCACCTCGCCGGTCTGACCCGAAGACCAGAACCCGTAATATTCATCGAGTTCGCCGGGGGCCAGATGCGACGAGGCCGCAGCCGCTTTGGCAGTGGTTGGCGCGGTTGCAGCGGCGGTCGCCACACCGGCGGCCCCACCCAAAAGCGCCATGCGCGAGGCACCCATGGCCCCAAGGGCCGCAGCCCCGCCAGCAGTGGCGCCCAACAGGCCCCTGCGGCTGATCCCGGATTTCTTGACATCGTTTGACATGATTATTGTCCTTTCTTCATGTTGGGGTGGTTTGCGATCATCCGGTCCAGCGCTGCTGCGCTTTCAGAGGCGCTCTTGCGGCGCTTCACGTTTTTGATGACGACCGGACATTTGGTTTCCGACTGGTAGAGGACCTGACAGTGCAGACAGTTCAGGCACTCGTTCGGGTTGATCTCGCCAGTGGGATGGATGGCCTGAACCATGCATTCATGGGCGCAGGTCTGGCAGGGGTTGCCGCATTCGCGGTAGCGCTTTAGCCAATCGAACATGCGCAGGCGGGCAGGGATCGCGAGTGCGGCACCAAGCGGGCAGAGGTAGCGGCAGTAGAACCGCTCGACAAAGAGGCCTGCCGCCAAAAGGGCCAATGCATAGGCGACAAAGGGCCAAGCACGCGCGAATTTGAGCACGATGGCGGTTTTGAATGGCTCGATCTCGGCCAGATGTTCGGCCTGTTCGATCGAGGCCAGTGAGACCCCGAACAGGCCAAGAAAGATCATGTATTTGATCGGCCAGAGGCGTTCATGCAGGCCCCAAGGCAGGGTCCATTGCGGCACGCCCAGTTTGCGCGCGATGCGATTTGTCAGCTCTTGCAACGCGCCGAAGGGGCAAAGCCAGCCGCAATAGGCCCCGCGCCCCCAAAAGATCAGCGCTGCGGCGACTGCGAACCACAGGATAAAGGTCAGCGGATCAAGCAAAAACGCCTGCCAGCTGAAATCCGAGGTCAGCGCGCCAAAGAGCGCCATCAGGTTGACGACCGACAGCTGCGCATTGGCATACCAGCCCAGAAAGACCAGCGTGACGGTGAGAAACCCCATGCGGAACCAGGTTGTGACCCGTTCGGAGCGCACCAGAAAGCTTTGAAAGAAGAACGCGAGCGTGAGAACTGTCAGCATCACGCCAAGGCCCACGATTTCGACGGTCTTGTCGCGCCAGATCCGGGACCAGAGGGCGGTTTGCGCGGCGCTCTCGCTTGCGGTCTCTTGCGCCAGCGGCGGTGCTGGTGTCGGGGCGGCCACCGGGCGCAGGTAGGCGGCCGGCAACTGATAGCCCAGATCGAAGGTGGTGAAGACCCTCTCGATGGCTGCGACATCGCGCTGCGCCAAAAGTTGCAGGCGCCACGGCTCTGCGGGGTCAAAGCCAGCATCGGCGGGGATCTTGAAGATGTCCATTTCCGAGAGCGCGGGCGCGCCATCGGCCATGATCTCGCCCACGCGGCGGTGGCCCCGGTCGCGGAACCGCACGGAATCTTCGCCCTGCACCAGAATGATGCGATCAAACACCCCGCCCCGCACATAGCCCGACCCCTTAAAGGAATAGAGACCACGGGCGGCGACCAGAATGGCGTGTTCCCCCTCGTCCAGCCAGTCGGCAAGATTGGCAAATTCCGCCTCGCCCAGTAGTTGCCGCCCGATGGCAGGCACGCTGATGAGTGTTGCATACATGTCGATATAGGTGTCGTCCTCGGGCGCGGTGATCGGGCGGGCAGCGGCGCGGGGATCATCCATCGCGGCAAAGGCGGCGTTGACTTGCCCCACATCCAGCGACATGCGGCGCAGCGTGCCATCGCCGGTCAGGGTAAACCAATCGCTGGCCGCCTGCGCATCAGGGTTCAGCTCGAATGTTGGGCCGGTGTGGGCCGCGAGTGGCGCAAGCCCCCCCAGCCCTAGCGCGCGGGCGACACGGATGCCCGAACGGGTGATCGAATCGTCGATCACCATGATCGTGACCGTCGCGCCCGAGATGATGTCGAGCTCATGCCCCGATCCGCCTGCTTCGGCCTCGGCCACCAGATCAAGGCCCACGAAATCCGCAACCAGTTTGGATACCTTGGCCTCGGGGATACCGATGAGGACAATGGGTTCTGAATGTTTGACCAGCTTTACGCCGGTCAGCTTGGCATCCAGTCCGACGGCGACCATCACATGGATGGGCTTGCCGGAATAGCCGGTGGTGCCCACGAAATCGGACGTGATGAAAGCCCAGCCAATCGTTTCTCCGCCGCGCAGCACCGGGGCCACGGGCAAGTCGCTGCGCATTGCGCCATAGCTGTCTGCACCCTCGACCAGCGTCGCGGCGGGCACTTTGGCCAGATATGTTTCAAGATAGGGGGATTGCGCCTGAACCGCCGGGGCCAAAGCCAGCAGAGCGATCCAGAAGGCGGCGATACGTGCCAAAAGGCCGAACGCGCGCAGGCGCAAGAAGAGAGCAAGGGGCATCAGGGGGTCTTTCATGCTGTCGCCTTTGCCGCCGGGGGCGCGCGGCTTTGAGCGGTCAGGATCATTTCGGGATGATGCAGGTCTGCGCCGGGCTGATCCCGGTCAGCAGCCGTCACGCGCTGCGCGCCAAGCTCGAACTCTGCGGTGAGCAAGACGTGAGAGCCGGTCTGCAAACACTCGTCGCAGAGTATCTTTTCGCAATGCGGCAGGTTTACCGGCGTGCCATCGCGGGCAAGATGCACGGTTTTCTCACCCTCGGCCCCCGCGCAGATCACCATCTGCGTCAGAGTGGCCTTGAACGCGGCAAGACCTGCTGCCCGGCCCGCAGTCAAAGCGCCCAACGCCAAGGAAAGCGCAAGGAGGCTGGTCAGCAGAAAGAGGGCGTATTTCCGTATCATTGGGCCAGCATGTCGTGAGTCGCAGAGCCCGACCTTGATATGGGTCAAATGAAATAACTCTTTTGTGATGAGACGTGACAAGCTGACCACTTGCCAATTCAAAATCTTTCAGAATTATGTTAGTTAGCTGGAGGCCGTTATGCGTCTAACTAAGTTTACAGATTATTCTCTGCGTGTTCTGCTTTACGCCGCAACCTTGAAACCCGGTGAATTGACCACCATCGAGGAGACGGCAAAGCTCTATGACATCTCTCGCGCACATCTCAAGAAAGTGGTGTTGCAACTGATCCATGAGGGGTTTCTGGAGGGGATCCGCGGCCGCAGCGGCGGCTTTCGGTTGGCGCGTTCCCCCGGTGAAATCAACCTTGGGCAGGTGGTGCGCAAGATGGAGCCTGAGTTCGCTCTGGCCGAATGTTTTTCTCCAGACAATGCCTGTCGGGTCACCAAAGGCTGTCGGCTGCCCATCGTGCTCAACCTCGCCCTGACCAATTTCCTCAACACGTTTGACGATTTCACACTGGCCGACCTCGCAATTTCTCCGCGCTATTTCGAGACACCGAAGCTGGATCAATATCCACGACGTGGGCCACATCTCGCGGATTCGGTCTGACGCCAGTCCGCCACGCGCGGCCCCTTGGCCTCGGCGCCATCTGCGTTTATCACAAACCTCTCAGATCATCCGAGGGGGCCCAGAGTGACAGACACAGCCGAGCGTATCGCCCGAATTATCGCCACTGAAATCGACGCGCGCCCAAATCAAGTGGTTGCCGCAGTGGGGCTGCTTGATGGCGGTGCGACGGTGCCCTTTGTTGCGCGCTACCGCAAAGAGGTGACGGGTGGCCTTGATGATACGCAACTGCGCAATCTGGCTGAGCGACTGACGTATCTGCGCGAGCTAGAGGCGCGGCGTGTGGCGATCCTGAATTCCATCAAGGATCAGGGCAAGCTGACAGAGCCGCTGGCCCGCTCTATCGCCGGGGCCGAAACCAAGGCGGTGCTCGAGGATATCTATCTGCCCTTCAAGCCCAAGCGCCGCACCAAGGCGATGATCGCACGCGAGAACGGGTTAGAGCCACTTTTGCGCAGGATTTTGGCTGAGCGGTCTGCGGTGCCCGAGGATTTGGCCGCAGGATACCTGAGCGAGAGCGTAGCGACAGTGAAAGAGGCGCTTGAAGGCGCACGCGACATTCTGGCCGAGGAATTGACAGAGAATGCCACGCTGTTGGGCCGTTTGCGTGAGTTCATGCGCGCAGAAGCGGTAATCAGCGCTCGTGTGCTGCCGGGCAAGGAAGAGGCGGGGGCCAAGTTCTCGGATTACTTCGATCATCGAGAGCCTTGGGCAAAGATTCCCGCGCATCGCGCCTTGGCGATTCTGCGGGCCGCCAAGGAAGAGATTGTGACGCTCGATATTGCCCCCGATCCTGACACCGGCGCGCTGCGGGCCGTGGGTATGATCGAGGCGACAATTGGCATTCCCGGTAACGCGCCCGGTGATATCTGGCTGCGCAGCGTTGCCGCTTGGACCTGGCGGGTCAAGCTGAGCCTGTCGATGTATGTCGATCTGATGGGCGAATTGCGCAACCGCGCCCATGACGAGGCGATCACCGTGTTTGCGCGCAACCTCAAGGATTTGCTGTTGGCCGCCCCGGCTGGACCACGCCCAACCTTGGGTCTGGATCCAGGTATCCGTACTGGTGTCAAGGCTGCGGTGGTGGATGCCACAGGCAAGCTGATCGAGACTGCAACGCTCTATCCATTCCAGCCCAAGAACGATTTGCGCGGCGCGCAGGTGGCTGTGCTGGAGATGGTACGCAAACATGGCGTCGAATTGATCGCCATCGGCAATGGCACTGCCAGCCGCGAAACCGAGCGTATGGTGGCAGAGGCGCTAAAGCTCTTGCCGCAAGGGGCCAAGCGCCCGATGAGCGTGATCGTGTCCGAGGCCGGGGCGTCGGTCTATTCCGCCTCGGAGCTGGCGGCCAAGGAATTTCCGGGGCTCGATGTCAGCTTGCGCGGTGCGGTGTCGATTGCGCGACGGCTGCAGGATCCGTTGGCCGAACTGGTCAAGATCACGCCGCAATCCATCGGCGTGGGACAGTATCAGCATGATGTCGATCAGCGGCGTCTGGTGCAGGCGCTGGATGCCGTGGTCGAGGATGCGGTGAACGCGGTTGGTGTTGATCTCAATATGGCGTCGGCGCCGCTACTTGCCCGCGTGGCGGGGCTGGGGGCGTCCTTGGCGCAGGCCATTGTGGCGCATCGTGACGCTGAGGGTGCATTTGCGTCGCGCAAGGCACTGCTCAAGGTGGCGGGGCTGGGCCCTAAGGCGTTCGAGCAATGCGCCGGGTTCTTGCGTATCCGGGATAGTGCGGAACCTCTGGATGCCACCTCGGTTCACCCGGAGGCCTATGGCGTGGCGCGCCGGATCGTGCAGGCCTGTGGCCGCGACATTCGCGCCATCATGGGCACGCCCGAGGCGCTAAACGGTCTGCGGGCCGAGGATTTCGTGGATGACAAATTCGGACTGCCCACGGTCCGAGACATTCTGACAGAGCTGGAGAAACCCGGCCGCGATCCGCGCCCAAGCTTTGTCACCGCGCGATTTGCCGATGGGGTGGATGATATCAAAGACCTCAAACCCGGTATGCTGATGGAGGGCACAGTGACGAATGTCGCGGCCTTTGGCGCGTTTGTCGACATTGGCGTGCATCAGGACGGGCTGGTGCATGTCAGCCAATTGGCCGATCGGTTCGTCAAGGACCCGCATGAGGTGGTCAAGGCGGGCGATGTGGTCAAGGTGCGCGTGACAGAGGTTGATGTTGCGCGCAAACGCATCGGCCTGAGCATGCGCAAAGACGGCGCTGCGCCCGAGACGCGCGCCAAGGACGCGCCAGTGGCGGCCAGAACTGCGAAGTCCGGCAAACCTGCCAGCGCGCCGGTGCGGCCACCAAAATCTGAGCCGCAGGCCACGCAAGGGGCCTTGGGCGATGCCCTTCGCGCAGCTCTGCGGGGCAAATCCTAACCTTCGGTTTGGATTGGGTGGCGGAAGGTCATTGCCTAAATGTAAGTGGCAGACGCATGGGGCGTGCTCCGTATGTGTCTGTTTTCATAAATTGTGTACGAGTTTGCGAGACCTGAGTGTCGCAGATGTGGGTATTCCCATGCTGCTGATAGATCGGCTGTTGGTGGTAAGGATGGGGGCAGCAAATGCCCAAACCCACACCAAAACTGAAGGCGCTTCAGATCAAGACATTGTCTGCGTCAGGCCGAAATGTGGGTGGTTGCGACAATGGCCTTGACCAGACTATCCCAGAGACCGGCGCGCGATCATGGATACTGCGCGCCACCGTCGATTTTTGGACGTATCGCTGGGCGGTAAGGGTGCACGAGCCGTCGGACCGTAGACAGCGCGCGCAGTGTCACCCGAGCCTCTGAATCCTCATCACAAAGGTGTAAAGCCAGAGCGCGCGTCAATAGCCCGGGGCCGGTTTTAAACCACCGATGATCCTTTTCTCGGTCAAGGCAAGAGGCCACTGCTTTTTCAAAGGCCGTTTCGATAACGCTATGGCCGGGCGTTGCTATAACCAGATCGGTCACAACCGCCCCACGACCATCGATGAAAAACCCTGCCTCTTCCGTGTGGTCGATGAGCGGGTCAACATCTCTGCTTGGCCATTGCGTCGCAGACAGCGTAAGACCACCCTCGACCAAAAGAACGCCCAGCATCAGAAGATCAGCCTTTTGTTCACGATCAGGAGCCTTCGCAAAAGCCCGGGCGGCATCAGAGCCGGCGTTTTTCCGTAGCCAACTTTGTGCGTTGCGAATGTCATGCAGAACCACCTGACGCCGCGATACCTGACGCCAAGCATCCAACAGCTGCTCTCGTTCCGAACTTGTTTCGGGAATATCAAACCAAATAGCATGGATCAGATCGGGCACTTTAGGGATACAAACATCTTGTGGGGGCTCAACGTCCAATGCCTGTTTTGCTACTTTGGCCCGCGCCGGAAGGAAAAAATCGGCAATCGCGCTCATGTTACTGCCCAGATCGCCTTCGTCCCAGCCTGACGCTGCTAGAATACGGGCTTCGTTCAACAACGTGCCAACACGGGTAGCGCGAGGCCGACTAATCAGAGCTTCTTCCAAACGGCCCGCGTCTTTCGACAGCTTGGCAACGTAGCCTTCTGCCGTGTTAAAATCGGATACCAGAAGAGACATCTCGATCATATCGACAACCGGTGCTCGTGCGGCCCCCGATGCCGCCTGTGTTTCACAGGCCATCAGCGTTTCACCAATTTCCCCCAAGGAGAGCCCGGCGGAGACGTAACAAGCTAAACGCCAATCCTCATCGACGCCCGAACAAACCTTCTCAAGAAGGTCTGCAACGCGGTGAGCTGCACCGGTTGCAATCAGCGCTTGGGTGGCAAGACGCAAGAATTGGGGGTCGGCGGGCCAGCGGCGGCAACAAGCCCAGAGATAGCGAACCGCCAGCTTGCCAGATCCTCCAGAGACGAGAACACGCCCCAGACGCTCTGCTGCCTCAGACTCTCGGCGCGCTACAGGATGGCTCCGAACCCAGTCCAGGGCAGCGCGCGGCCCGTTGCGCAAGAGCTGATCCTCGATCGCAAAAGCATGCAGGTCAGTGATAGGCCATGAACGGGAGGCAAAAGATTTGCTTAGGCGCTCTGCAAGGTCTGAAGAGCGATTTAGCCAGATGTGCCGCACGATCTTCAGCGCCCGGTACCATGGGATGTCATCCGAGCCGGCCACGATCTGCAGCACGTCGTCGTCTGAGAGGCCATTTTGAGCCCGAGGCGCATCAAGCTGAAGCATAAACCTGTCGATGTCGAACTCTGGAGCAGCAAGGCCAAGATGGCGCTCCTCTTCGCATATTGGCGCAACAAGACCTTGAGCGTCCTTCGTCTGTGTCGCGTGCACGGCATCAAGACGTGCAATCGCTTCGTCTGCCAACACATCGAATGCTGACAAATTCAGGCTCTTTAGCTTAGACCACAGCAGCCGCGCGTCTTCCACGGCACCTTGATCTTCGGCGAGGTTGGCACGCAGTTGTAAAAACCAAGGAGCAAACTGCGTATCCTCAGGCGCGCTTTCTACTAGGCGCATGGCGCGCTGGTAATCTCCGGCACCACGGCATGCTTGCGCAGCACGCAAAACGATTTCGGGATGATCCGAATGATGCATCAGCGCTTCGTTTGCAAAACTGACAGCACCTGCGTTATCGCCGGATTGCAATGCGATTTCGATCCGCGCGAGATGTGCCAAGTCGTGATCCGGGCGAAGTGCTAAAAGTCGCTCGCAAAAAGATGTCGCATCCTCTAATTTTGCCGCCTTTCGGTGCAACGAGATGACGAAAGCAAGATCATCTGGCGCTTCGATAGTCCTCGATGTCATGATCCCAATGGCTTCAACATACCTCTGTGCAAGGTCGAGTGCTTCAGCAGTCTTCCGATATAAAATTGGCTCATGGGGTAGGGTTGCGAGGGCCTTGTGCCCAATATCCGCAGCAGCGTCCGCTTCTCCGCGTGCAAGCGTCATCTCAACAAGTCCGACCCACGCCCAGAGGTGATGAGGATTTGCATCAACGATCTGGCGGAACAAAGACTCGGCCAAGTGGGTCTCACCAGCTTCGGCGAGACCACCCGCGACGCCAAAGCGCAAGGCTGCAAGCCAACCTTGGTCACCAGTTTGGCCTTCAAGTTGAAACGCCAGACTGCGCAGGGTCTGAGCAAAAGTGCCGCTATGATCGTCACGGTCGCACTTGGTCATACATGTGCCTTTGCGTTTTTCTGTCTCACTCTACACGTGGTCCCCGTCAGTAGCGCTCAATTCGCCAAGTGGTTCAATACTCGTAAATAAGTGTCGATTCCTTACGAGCGGCCAAACGGGCTATCTGACGTCCGAACCGCATCTTCGGAAACCTCGGCAAGGATGGACAATCAGGGTTGAAAATGGCCCCGCGTAGATCAGAGACAACCCGAGAGAATAGACCGAGAACCAAGGTATCACGATCCAGCACATCCACCCCGGCCAGCCACAGCCAAACGCTTGTGACGAGCGCTAGAACAGCACCGTCCGGCATGCGTGGCTCGATCCACATCATCGCAAGCATCAGCGAAGGCTAGGATCAAGCCATGCCCAGTCACAGAAGTTTCATCCGATTTGGACCAGTGTCCTATCGCCTGACACGCCAACTGGTGCAGGTGGATCAACCGAACCACCTCTGACAGCAAAACGGCGGCCTAAACATTTTGACGCGTGAAATTACGCTGAATATCAGGCGGCGTCTTTGATGCCCAAACGTTTGCGAAGTGTAGCAGGCAAATACCGAGACGTCGTGATCCGAGGAGTAGAGTTCTCGGATATCGAGCGGGCGTCGCCATAGAGCGATACATACTCTTGGTAATTGTCGAAGGCTTGCCTCCCGACATAGTCTATATACGTCTCTACCGGCAGACCCTCGGCCAAGATCACGTCATGGTTCTCAGTCTCGACATGGTAAACCGAGTGACTGTCGCCCAACTCGGCCAACGAAACCTGCGTGATGGAATAGCCATTGACCATCGCACCGGCGTTTACGAGCAAACCATCGATGAAAAGAGCGTGGTCTGCGGTCAAGGTCAGGTCGCGCACCGGCAATCCGTTCTCTAGCGCGCCTTGGTCCACACGGATAAGGTCATTGCGCGCGGCAGACCCGAAGCGCGTGGACGTCGTCTGCTTTCCTACCCACATCACCCGGGTCAGGGTGCCATCCGACTTGACGACCTGTGTGCCGATTTCCAGATCCTCAACATTGATTTCGCCCTTTGCCGTCGCAATCCGCGTACCTTCGGCAAAGCAGGCCCGATCAAATGTTTCACCGCTATTCAGTGCCAAAGTAGGCGGGACAACAACAGGTTCCTGATCAAGAAAGACAGCAAAGAAACCCGGAAATTCCAAAAACTCAAATACCGGCCAGATCGTGCCGTCCACCTCCATTGTGCCGAGGTACTCATAATTCAGAGAATTGGTTGGCTCAAAATAGGTGTCACCGATTTCGAATGTCGTGTCTGCATCGCCATCCGTGATGGTAAAATTTCCATTCTGAATTGAGGGCGAGCCGCTGCTGTACGTAATGGAGTGCGTTGACGTAAATGAGCCCATTTCAGTTTATCCTTGATGATTAAATGCATATCGCGACTTTACACCCATCTATAAGCAGGTTGCGTCAGGGGGTCCAGCAACTTAACAGATAAGTTTACGCGCGAAGTGAAAAGTCAGAATAAAAACAAGTGCTTGCATTGGGAGATGTCTTGCGGAGAAGCTTCCACTATGACCTGAGTTTGGACGAGAGCCGCAAGATTGCGAGCTGAGGTGCCTCTTCGACCACGCCGTATTTCAAGCCTGTGTTCGATGCAATGTCATGGGAGGAACACGCTGGATCATACGGGCTTTGCCCTCTTGAACCAAGATGCTTCACGGTCGCGAAAAACCCACTTTCATTGGCCGACCGATTTTTCAGAGGTCCTTTGAAAAGGGCAACCGCGATGCGCGTAATTCATGACCATGATACAATTACGGGGCTTACTTAATCACGGTCTCCATTATCTTGCGAAACGAGACGGCTTGTTCCAAGAAGCTTGTTACTTTGACAGGTTGGTCGGCTACGCTCGAGGTGCCGGTATCAAGAGCTTCAAGGATTTGACGGCGTAATTCTCCGGGGCCTGCACCAATGGCGATAAGGCGCTCTCGAGAAACAGCATTATGTTCGACCGTCCCACCACTGTCAGTCTGGATCACCTTGATGCCTCGGGCCAGAGCTTCGCGTATAGTTAGGCCAAATGTCTCTTTCCACTGCGACATGAACAACAACACGTCGATCCCGGCATAGAAATCGTCCATGTCGGAGTGATGATACCGGGGAACGACCCGCCACTCTCCCGGGAGCCTGGACAGGTTTTGCCCGGCCCACCAACTGCCATCAAGGCTGCCATCGACCAGACGCACGCCGAAATCAGAGCGCGGTAGGTCTTTAAATGCCTCGCGGATTTTTAGCCAACCTTTGATTGCCGAGGGTCCCCCAACAAAGCCAAAGACGATCCGCGGGTCTGCTGCGCGTCGCGCGGCCTGTTTGGCGGCAAAATCCGAGCGTGGCATATGCACACCGTTTTCCCACACCACCCCAAGACCCGGAGCCAAACCTGAGGCTTCACAGAGGGTGCGGGCGAAATGGCTGGGATAGGTGACAACATCCGCGAGAGACGCCGCGTCTTGTAGCGTCTGGAACCGCGCCTTGGCTGCGCCAAGATCCGCGACACAGCCCTTGCAGGCGTCGATCTGAACGGGATCTTGCGCGCAATACACCTGATCGGGTTTTACCATGAATTGCCGTTCGCATATCCACCAATAGTCATGCACAGAAATCACAATCGGCACCTGTGCGCGTTTGGCGACGCGCAGGATATCCACCCCGATTTCCTGAATGCAATGCACATGCATCAGGTCAGGTGACAGATTGGCTATCAGATCGCTGACTACGCCCCCTATCTCGGGGTTATCGTAGAAATACTTGTAGGTGCGGTTCTGCGGCACATTGATCAGGTAATTGTCGATCCCCATGACCTGAGATCGTAGAACGGAATAGGGCTGCAACTCTGGGCGGCTGATCAGCGAGATCACACTGACCCTTGCGATGTCTTCGTTCACCAGTTCTCGGGCCACTTGTTCGGCGACAACGGTCGCGCCGCCATAGGTGTAGGGGGCAAAGAACACATTCACGAGCAGGATATGAGGACGCTTTGTCATGGCTTCACCCAGTCGAGCAGGGCAGGGGCGATAATGTGGGGCTCCGCCTGCACACTCCATCGGGTCTCAAGCGTTTCGCGAGCTGCGATGCCCATGACGCGGGCGCGAGCTCTGTCATTCGCGAGAGCTTCCAACGCAAGCCGCCAGTCGCTGGGGCCGCTTGCGATAAATCCGGTGCGCCCATGGTCGATCATTGTGGGCAGGTCCCCAACCGCGCTCACGATGGAGGCCAGCCCCACCGCTGCGGCATCAATCACGCGCACACCGCTTTTGCATCTGTTGAACAGGTCATCCTGAAGCGGCATCACCGCGACATCAGCCCGCGCCAGATTGGTAAGGTAGGCATCATAGCTCAAGAACGGATGATGCTCGGTTTGCTTCATAAGCGATGCAGGCAGCTTATCGGTTTGAAAATGGCCAAGGATGGTCAAGCGGCGCGTGGGATCGGCGGTCACAAAGGCTGCAACGTCGGTCTTAATCAGATCGAAATCCGCCTCGTGGCCCTGGGATCCGCTGGCGAAGACGACGCGAAACAGACCATCAGCCGGACCAAGCGCGGCAATTGCGGCAGCCCCGTTTTGCAAAGTGTCGGGGTCAGCAAAGTTTCGTCTGACGTAAACCGGGCGAGGCGTGTAAAGCCGTGCGAGATCGGCCAATCCGGGCGTCGAGACGGTCACGATATCGGCCCCATTCATCATGGCGGCATAGCGCGGTGCGACGGTTAGAAAATGTGTCTTGAGCATCGGATCAAGGTTCGCCATGTTTTGATAGGTCTCATAGGCTGCGACCGAAAACAGCGGATCGTCGATGTCGAACAGAATCGGCAGGCCAAGTCGGCGTGCCTCATAGCGATACATCTGCGTCAACGGTGTGTCTTCCAGCCTGTATTCGCAATAATGCGTCGCCCTTTGTAGAAGCCGCAGCGCCCTCGGGGTGTCTTCGTAATGCGCAAAATCGAACTCGACATTCTGCGATTTCCACAGCACCTGAAGCTGCTCGACGCGGTATTTTCGGCACTGTGACAGGTTGAGATCACCAATCAGCGCAATACGCGGGCTCGTCTTCTGGTTGATGCGCGCATGAAACCCCTCGCCACGGGCCAGTTCCGACCAAATGGTTTGCATCTGGCGCTCGGGAGTAAATGAGGTGTTTGGGGCAAACGCTGCAGGGGCCTGACGGCCAAACAACGACGGTGCCGATCCGCGTAGATAGAGCCCCGCAAAATAGCGCGATCGGTTCAGCGCTTCGGCAAGACCGTATTCGCGCGTTACCGATATAAAGCGGCGCAAGAGTGACAGACGGACGAATTGCGCCAAATCAGAGTTTTCCTGCCTTAGTCCAAATTAGGTTATGATTACTCGGTACTTAGGCAACTGCGTTCAACTTCACATTTTCACGCATACACAGAATCATGCATCTTGCACGATGGCCGTTGTGGAGTTTCCAAATGGAATGTGACACACCGATTACATGATGAGAATGTCGCCCTTTCTTACCGCTCTCCAGCCACCTTGCATAGGCGGGCGACGGCCCTTTCTTCTGGTTACAAGCCAGAATTTTGGTGCCAAGATTTTTAGTGTCGAGATCCTATCAAGCAGTATGTTGTCGGCCGCATGAATACAATCCTAAGGCGCACTTGAGATGACCACCGTAAAAAGCACGCAACAAAATGACAAGACCACAGATATCGGTGGTTTGCAGACTCTCCTGATGGCGAATGGCGAAGTCTTTGCAAACTTCACCGAGATGCCGCGCGACATTGTGGAAATCGCCATTGGCTCTGCAAGTGCCCAAATGCGTGGCTGTGCGCCGGACGCATTGGCATCCTTCGGGGCGGCGCGCCTGAACGGTCTAGACTCCCGGGATTTGAAGAACAGCATTTGGTCGGAACCCGCAGAAAAGGTGCCAGGCGACACCTACGCGGTCTGGATCAATGAACTTGCGGACTGGGCCCTGTCCGGCACGCAGACCATTCAGATCATGCTTGTTGATCGCAACGCCCCCTGTCGGATCAAAATTGATCATCCCATCGTCATAAAAGGGGATACTTCGGATTTGTTCTTACGGGCGCATATCGCGTCTCATCGCAGCAAGGCTATGCTGCACGTTACGTTTTCAGATTCTGCGACGCGGGAAATTAGGACCTGCAAGGTAGCATTTGCGCCCAGTTTTCTTGGTGGGCGTCACTCTCAGGGGTATCAGCAGGTCAGCCTGCCCCTGCCTAAAAGTGTCGGGCCAATGGAAGTGAGTCTTGCGGTCCATCATGAAGAATATGTCGATGATGGATCAGGGATCGAGCCCTTCGTCTTTCTGGCGGATGTGCATGTCGGCAACCAGAGCAAACCAGAGGATTCATTTCTTAGCCCCATGATGCTCGTGGGCACCGAGATTCCCTGCGATGGTGTTTGGCTTCGGGCTGATCTGCCAGCCTATCTGATGCCCAATGACGACATCCATTTGCGATATGGTGGCAAGACCGATGTCAGAACAATCCCAATGAGCCCAAAAATCAGCGTGGATGACAGGCAGGGGCACACGCTGCAAATTGAAAGCTCGGATGCCGCTCTTCTCAGCTTGTACATTGATGGCTCACCCCAAGGTCAGCTCTCGGTGGGGCCGGGACAGACGCCTTTTCGTTTGGCGGATAAATATTTAGACGGTGCAACGCATCACATCAGCATACGTGATCTGTCTGGAACGGTGCGGCTCTTTGAAACACTGACCCTAGTTCCATCAATTCTGACCCCGGCGGATGTGTTGCAGCGCGAAAGCCGCGCACCGTTTCCATCGTCTATTTTTGCGCAGACACCGCGCCGCTTTGCCAGTCTTCGCAAACTCTTCGAGACGGTCACGCCAGAGACTGATTTCGCCCAGATCATCCATGCGCTCGACACGGTTGAGGCGGGCTATGACTGTGTCACGCTCAAGCCTCTGGCATTCCCAGAAGTGGCCACACCGAAAGTGTCCATTGTTATCCCGGCTCACAACAAGGTCGAGGTGACGTATCTCGCGCTCTGCTCGCTGCTTATCGCGCCCAATGAGGCCAGCTTTGAAGTCATCGTGGTGGATGACGGATCAACCGATGAGACCGCTACGCTCGAGACTGTCGTCAGCGGGATTACCGTCCTCCACAATCCCGAGCCGCAGCGCTTTATCCGCGCCTGTAATGCCGGGGCCGATCAGGCCCGTGGGGAGTATATCGTCTTGCTCAACAACGATGTTGAGGTGACGACCGGTTGGCTGGATGAACTTCTTGCCGCCTTCGAACGCTTTGATAATGTGGGTCTGGCCGGGTCCAAATTGCTTTATCCGGACGGGCGTTTGCAGGATGCCGGTGGCATCATCTGGGGCACGGGCAATCCGTGGAACTATGGCAACCGCCAGAACCCGGAAGAGCCGCGCTTTTGTTATGCTCGACAGGCGGATTACCTGTCTGGTGCCGCGATGATGGTGCCGAAATCCGTCTGGAAAGCGGTGGGCGGGCTCTCCTCATACCTCGAACCGATGTATTTCGAGGATACGGATTTCGCATTCAAGGTCCGCGAGGCGGGCTATTCGACCTGGTTCGTTCCGTCTTCTGTCATCTATCATTACGAGGGGATGACTTCGGGCACCGACGTCAGCTCAGGCTTCAAACGCTATCAAGAGATCAACCGACCCAAGTTCAAACGCCGTTGGATCGAGGCCTATGCTCAGTTTGGCCGCGAGGGACAGAACCCCGACCTGGAGAAGGATCGTGGCATCAAGGGGCGCGTGCTTTTTGTCGACTATACCACACCGCGTCCCGATCAGGATGCGGGCTCTTATGCTGCGCTGCAAGAAATCAGGCTGGTGCAGTCGCTGGGCTACAAGGTCAGCTTCCTGCCGACAAATCTGGCGCATCTGGGCACATATACCGAAGACCTCCAGAAGCTCGGGGTCGAGATGATCTACGCCCCGTTTTTCCTGAGCGTGCAAGAGTATCTGTCCCGGCACGCCGCAGATTTCGACGCCTTTTATGTCACAAGGTTCTATGTCGCTCAGGATGTTCTGGGCCACCTGCGCAACTACGCGCCAGAGGCCAAGATTCTCTTCAACAACGCCGACCTCCACTTTCTGCGCGAGATACGTGCAGCGCGCGCCGAGAATGACGAGAACCGCTTGCAAATTGCGCGGAAAACTCGGGACGAAGAATTGGCCATCATCAACCAGGTCGATGTGGTGCTGAGCTACAACGAATTGGAACATGCTGTGATCGAGGCCTATAGCGAAGGCCGCGCAACGGTTGTGCGCACCCCTTGGGTCGTTGATATACCCGCCGCCGTTCCGCCGCTCTCAGAGCGCAGGGGAATGTCCTTTCTGGGCAGTTTCCGGCATCATCCGAATGTTGAGGGGGTGCACTGGTTCGTCCGGGAAGTCATGTCACACCTATCCACACAGCAGGACGCTCCCATGTTCTCGATTTATGGCTCCGGCATGCCCTCTGACATCGCCGCTCTTGCAAGCCGGACAATCTTGCCTGTTGGCTTCGTGCCGCAGGTCGCCGATGCCTATAACCCGCATCGCATCTTTCTGGCGCCGCTGCGCTCTGGTGCAGGGATCAAGGGCAAGGTCATTGATGCCTTGGCGCATGGAATCCCTTGTGTCCTCTCCCCCGTCGCAGCAGAAGGCATAGGGTTGCGCGACGGTCAGGAATGTTTCATCGCCCGTACCCCCGCCGAATGGATTTCGGCAATCTCTCGCTTGAACGAGGACGATGCGCTCTGGCTCCGGATGTCCGAGGCCGCGCGGTCCTATGTTGCAGAGAATTATTCGTTCACCCGTGGCCGCCACGCCATGCATGAAGCCTTCGAAGCTGCGGATATGTTCCTGCCGGGGATCGTTGCAAAATGAAACATCAGACTTTGCCCTCGGAAGGTGCGCTAATGTTCGCAAGAAACCCACAAAGAAAGACGTGATAGCCGCATGCGCACTGTCATCCTGCACCACCACCTTTTCAAGAACGCTGGCACCTCGCTAGATCAGATATTGAAGGGCAATTTCGGCCCTGCTTGGGTCACGCGAGAGTTTTCAGCGTCGCCCTCCCGACATGGCAACACGCCAGAGGTCGAATCCTGGATTCGCGATAACCCCGAAGCGGTGGCTTTTTCGTCGCACACAATGATGGGGCCGCCGCCGCAGGTCGAAGGCGTCCGAATTGTCTCCATGGTCCTGTTGCGTGACCCAATAGACCGTATCAAATCCGCATACCGTTTCGAGAGAACGCAGGTGGCGGAAACCTTTGGGGCGGTTCTCGCAAAGCACACAGACCTCGAAGGCTATGTAAAGGTGCGGCTTTCTCTCAAGCAAGACAGACAGTGCCGAAACTTTCAGACTTATCGACTGGCTGCGCTTGTCCCAGGCAAGGGGTCTGAGCTGGAGCGGGCAAAACAGGCGCTAGAGCGCATCACTATCGTAGGGCTTGTGGCAGATTTCAGCGGTGCCGTTGCCCGACTGACAGCCGAGATATCCGACACCTTCCCAAATTTCAGGTGGGAGGAAGTTCATAGCAACCGCTCAGATGCGACATCCGCCACGCAAGAGCAAAGCGACCTCAATGAACTCTTGAAGCAGTACAATGCGGATGACTTAGCGCTTTTGTCGGACCTCTCATCTGTCGCTCCGATTGTGCCACCAATGGCGGCCCCATGACGAAGCTAAAACTGCTCGTGACCGGAAATTGTCAAGCACGCCCCGTCGCTACGCTGCTTGAGGCTACGGGGCATTTTGAATGTCTTCCTCCTATCATCCTACAGCTTGCAAAGACTACAGAGAAAGAGGCTCATCTCTTTCGGATTTCTGAGGCGGATATTGTCCTTGCGCAGAACACAAACGATAGTTTTCCTGTGCCGCACCTCAGATCATCGGTATTACGCCAAAGCCATTCGAACGTATTGATCTGGCCGAACGTATTCTTTTCGGGGCAGCAGCCTTTCATTCGTTACATGACCCATATTGCCACGGCCAGCCGTCTGGTGGGCCCAATCGAAGCGCTCCACGACTTGCGCATTTTCTCTCGCTGGCTGTATTCGCGGGGATTGATAAAGCAACCTTGGCAACCCGATGAAAGCACGTTTTCCAGAACAGTCGCGGACCGTTCTATCGCCGATCTGATGACGAGAGAGGCTGACTGCGATATAATGATCTCCGACTTCATTGCAGAGCATGCAAGAACAGAGCGCCTTTTCTTTACGTTCAATCATCCGAGTCGTCGTGTTCTGAACGAACTTTGTAACCGCTTTATGGCGCATCAAAACTTGGCCTATCTGCCTGATGGCACGGCAGAGTATCTAGACCGGTATTTGGTCCCATCCCACTGGGGTAACGAATGTCTGGCGACCTATAGAGGGAACGACTTTACACTGGGTGATGAGGGAACGGTTACAGCGCTCGGCACTGAGCGACTTTACAGCCCAGATGAACTGCAAGCTGCCTTTTTTGAGGTCTATGATCACAATCCCCTGTACAGAGATATGGAGTCCATCCGATTGACTCCGCAGTTTGCTGGCGACCTCGAATGACCGAAAAAACCTAGGAAACTCTGCATCCAAACTTCCTAGATACGATTCAGCATGTCCCGCCGTTTAGTTGACTGCGCGCACCCATTACCGCGACACTTCCCGCCCTCACACCAAATCTTCCCATGTCCCGAGATTTGGCTGAACGGTCAGGGTCTCGTATCCGAAACGCTTGACCCGCTTCATGCGTGTCGATTTGTGATTGGCGGTGACATACTCTTGAACCACCTTCAAAAAATCCCGGTGGAATGATGCAGAGCACAAGAGCAGCTTGTTGCATGTAACGATCAGCGGCACGTACTGGAACTCTCGGATGAGGTACATCTTTGCCACCGCCTCACTCACCCCCGGCCAATTGGGGTTGGTATAGTCATCCACTGCGATGATCCCGTCATCGCAGGTCACGCTCATGGCGAATTCGATGTCGCGCGTCGTATGAAGGACTTCGTGGCACCCATCTACGCTAAAGAACTTGATCTTGCCTGATTTCGCCATGATCTCTTGCGCATCGCTGTGCCTGAGCGTGAGAGAGTCCGCGCGTCGCAGGACAACACTCTCAACGCCATGCGCTGCGCAATTCTCAATCAGCTTGTCGCGTTTGCCAACCCCAGCCCCGTCCAGATTGAATTGCTGGAGGTCAAAGACGTCGATTGCTACAGAATCGTGGCGGTTCTCGGCAAAGCATTTTGCAAGGCCGATAAAGAACTTGCCCTCGAACACACCAATCTCTGCAATCGGACCGGCGCCGATGGCCTGTCTCAGCGGCCATATGCTTTGCCACAGTTGGGGGATACACCACCCATCGACCTTGTGAATGCCAGTCTGGAGATATGCGTTCAAATCCGTGCGCGCTGCGTGCATCTGGGGCTGGTCCTTGAATTCATGGTGTCAGAGGTAAAGGGCGTTGAACTGGTCCAAAGCCTATCAGGCAAGACCCCGGCAACGCCAGAGAGGGATCACGAAAAGAACTCTTGCAAGCGACGCTTAAGCGTCCCGTCCGCAATCACGGGCAGGGCGACGTGATGCGTGTCGACCCCTGCAAGGATCTCGACCTGAGCGTTCCCAAGACCCGCCAAGGCCTGCGCGCGAGCAACATCTGGCGCGTAATCGCCGCCAATGATCTGAACCAGTTTGGTTTCGGGTTTTGCTTTCAGAGCGCCCCGAAGATCATAGGATTGCAGATCGCCGCTGAACAGCTCCACCAACCCCTGCTGGACATGTGGCAGTTCATCATGGTCCGCCAGAGCCGGTGTCACAAAGCCAGCCAGTGAAATCACCTCATCTGCACCGATCGCCAACCCGGTGCGAAGCGCAGCATATCCCGCCGCTGACCCCCCGATGGTCAAAACCTTTCCGCCGCCAAGCTCTGCCACACGTCGGGCCAAACCAGACTGCATCGCAGCTTCGGTCTGACCAAATTCAGGGAGTCCGTTCAAATAGACCCGTCCATATGGATCGCGCAGGTAGATCACATTTGCGGGGATCTCGGATAAAAGAAGGTCGAGATGCCGATCACTCAGGTGGCTTAGCCCCCCGAGGAACCCCCCAAAGACAAGGATTGTGCCGCGCGCGCCAGCTTTCTTGACAATGCGAACATCCGCATCCTGCGTCACTTCTGGACGCGGAACCGCCGAGCCGAGCACTGATATAGCGGCCAACAGGCTGCGTGCTGTCGGCCCGGTGGAGGGATGATCCGTCAAACTTGCCAGCACGGCCCGGCCATGCTCGTCCTGACCCACGCGCAAGCTGAACAACGCAAACTGCAATCGCCAGTTGGCACCGGTCTGCGCCGTGGCGTCGATCTGCGCTAGGGTCTCAAAAATCGCGCGATCCTCGGAATGATCGAGGAAAATCCGGTTGAGCCGATACAAAGACCGCCACTCGAGCGGATGCAGGTCGAGCGTCCGCCGCAACACCGTGAGCGACAGATCAAAGCGGCCTGCCGCCGCCGCAAACCGACACAGACGGCAGAGCGTTTCAACATCCTCCGCGCCCGCCTCCCAAAGCGACAACACCGCGTCGGTCGCCGCATCCATCGTGCCGACGAGTGGCAATACCTGGCTTTTAATGCGTGCGGCATAGGCTGGAAGCGGCCCGGCGCGTTCCGCCCTTTCGAGCATGTCGATGGTCAGGGCTGTATCCCCGCTGACATGGGCACGCATCGCAAGCCGAAGTTGCACCACGGAACTCTCAGGTTTCAAGTCAAGAACCGATTTCAGAAACGTGACCTGTTTTTTTTGCGGCACAGAGCCCAAGAGCGTATTCAGCGCTGTGGTCATCATCGGCTCGTCAATCTCGATCTCTGCCAACCGGGTCAGAAAGAGCGTGCAGGCCGCATCATGCTGTGCAGCCTTATAGAGGCTTTGCAGATGAGACATCAGGACCCAAGGATTCTCGGGTCGTGCCTCTGAGAGAGCAGATGCAAGCGTGACCGCCTGCGCCGCATCGCCCTTGGCCAGCGCATATCGCACCTCTGCCAGTCGCGCGGGCAGAAAATCAGGCTGTTGGTCGAGGATGGCATCAATCTGCCGAGAGGCCTCGTCCAGATCTCCCCCCAAGATCATTTGATTGACGGCGGCGCTGTCCCATTGGGTCTGCGAAGTCTCGGTCATGAAGTTTCCTTTTTTCGCCGGGGGTGTCGTGGTCGGGTTTGATCTCGAAGCTCTGCCGAGTGCCTGCATGTTTTCCTTGCGGATCGCGCGAACGAGTGCGGCGTCCGGGTCAGCACCAGAGAAGACGTCCTTACATCGGACATGTTTGCGCCCAGAGGTTAGGAGTTTGGCCACATCTTGCCAATGAGAATCAAGCTGCACGGCAATGGCATCCGGCAAGCACGGCGGATCACTCGCCAAGAGGCTGGGCAGAGAGGCGAGCGCCTCGGCCCAATTGGTGACAACATCCTGCGCGCGGTTCATTTGTACGGCTTGCCCCATAAACTTGTGGAGCAGGGGCACCGCCACGAGCTTTGATGCCACCCCGTAAGCTGCAGCGGTGATATGGCCATGCAGCGAACTGCCGAGATAGGCGTCGGAGCCCGCGATGACCGCCGCCATATCAATCAGATGCTCGGTATCGGTGATGGAAAAGGTGCAATCAGGCTTCAGCCGGCGGATCTCCTCCGCAATCGCGTGGTCACCGTGGCATCTTCCGAGCGCGACCAGTACCGCAACCGTGCCTGTCCTGCGCAGCGCGCCCTCAAGGGCGTTTGCAAAGCTCGGGATGTCGACACCTGCCAGACTGCGCGCCTTGACGTGGAGCGCCACAACCCTCTTCTCGTCAGGTATCCCAAGTCTGGCGCGGATATCGCGGAACCTGTCTTTCACCAACGCAAGCGGCCACAGGCGCGCAAGGTCCAGGGCCGTGTCGGGGATCACAGACGGCCTTCGACCTGACCACAATTCCAGTCCTTTGGCACTATCGTTGTCGCGCACCACAAAGCGGTCTGCAGCATCCACCGTCCGCTGCAACCACTCAGGCGCCTGCCGGTCCACCCTCTGCTGCAACACGCCTGGCCCGTTCCAAATGACGGGCAACCCCTGCCGCACCGCCTGCGCGGTGGCGCCGATCCACAACGCGGCATAGGCTGTCGCCGAATAATCCGGCAACTCGAAATCCTTGGTATGCACAATGTTCCCGCCCCCGATCAGGACGGCATCGAAGCGGTCGACATCTCGGACAAACTCCGGGTAGGAGAGAGGCAAGACGGCATCGCGGTAGCGGGTCGCATGGGCGGTTGGAGAGATTGCTACCACTTCGACACCCAAAGGCCCAAGACGCTGCTTGGCGATCAAAGGGAACAGCAGGTCACCATAGTTCTCGACATCAAACGTGCCAAAAATCGCAAGACGAAGCGGGCGCTCTTTGGGCATTTTCCACCTCCAAGTGGCGCGACCGGGCGCGGCGTGCGCTCAGGCTTCTGGGCGGCATCCGGATATTCGACTTGCCATTCTTTTGCCGGAACATCAGTGTGTTGGCAAGAGCGGGGCCCGGACACAGATGCGTCTTAGTGTGGGTTCAACTCGTCCAAATGCGACAGGAGCCCTGCCTTAGATGACTGACCACATTGCAAATGTGGGATTTGACCACCAATCCGCCCCCCGGCTGGCGACACTGGTTCAGGACGCAGAGGCGCTGTTCAAGGCGGAACGCTTTGCCGAGGCGATGGCCGTCTTTGAAACTGCCGCCCAACTCCATCCACCGCACAGCACTGTGCTGATCCGTCTTGCAGGGCTCTCGACCCGCATGGGGCAGTTGGACAAGGCGCAAGCGTATCTGAGTGTTCTGCGCGAGCGCTTTCCGGATTTTCAGTGGACCCCCATGGTCGAAGGTGATCTGGCCATGGCGCGGCTTGATTATGCCCGTGCAATCGCGCTCTACCGCGAGGCACAGACCCGGATGCCCGATAAGGCAGCGATCAAGACGCGCTTGGATGAGGCCGTGGCCGAGCACGCCCGTGAGTTTAGCTGGAATGCGCCGGTCGAGATCGAAATATGGCCAGCGTCCGGCCCGTCGACCTTTCTCGAGGCCGCTCCACAAGACCGGGTTCTCGTCGTGTCATGGGACCTTGGCCATAATGTTGCCGGGCGCGGCATCACCATGGCCGAAACCATCTGCGACACCCGGCCCACCGCCATGGCTGGGCCCCTCTTCCCCACCTATGGGGATGCCCTATGGTCGCCACTGGCCGAAGCAGATCGCCGCGTGCCGATCGCAGGCTGGCGCGCTCCTCATTTTCGCCACTTCCTCGAAGGTGCCCTGAAGCTGGTCAAGACCTGGCCCGCAGCAACGGTCTGGGTGTCGAAACCCCGCTTTCCGGGGCTTCTCATCGGCCTGCTATACCGGGAAATCCTTGGTGCCCGCATTATTTGCGACCTAGACGATGATGAATTGGCTTTTGTCAAAGGGTCTGCGCCACGCGATTTCAACAGTTTCCTAGCAGAGTTCAATCCGCAAGATTGGGATCGCCCGCATGGTCGAACCTGGACAGAACTTGGGATGGGCATTCTGCCATTTGTTGATGCCGTCACCTCTTGCAACCCGGTCCTTGCGTCCCGCAATACCGCCACATTGGTTCGCCACGGCCGCTCTCAAATCGCCGCGCAAAACGCCATGGCACGTCGAGACGCCACGCGCTCGGAGCTTGGCTATACGCCCTCGGATCGGGTGGTGTTGTTCCTTGGAACCCCCCGGAGGCACAAGGGCCTTGTTGAACTGGCACATGCTGTTGTCGCCTTGAACCGCCCGGATGTGGAACTCTGCATCGTTGGTTCGGTGGCAGACCCGGACATGGAACGCGAACTCTCCGCCATACCAGGCCTCAAACTGCGCCGGATTGGTGCGCAACCCTTCTCGCGCGTGCTGGACCTAAATGCCGTGGCGGATGTGGTGGTGCTCTTGCAGGATCACGATAGCCCGATCACCCAAAGCCAGACACCTGCCAAGCTGACTGACGCCATTGCCGTCGGGACCCCGGTTCTTGTGACCGAGGCAGGCCCCGTTGCCGATGTGATCGCCTCGGGCGCCGCCATGGCGATCCGCAAGGGCGACATTCTGGTCCATCGCCTTGAGGCCGCGCTTGCGGCTGATCGGCAATCAGGTCACGCACACCCGTTCTTTGCCAACGAGATGTCCTATGAGGCGAACCGTCCGAGAGCGTTGCAGGCGATTGCGGCGGCGCATGCGGCCCCGCCGCGCGTCTACCCGGACATGCCCGGCCTGTTGTCGTTTCTGCGCCGCGAAATGCCTGGGGTGCTCTCGTCAGATATTGGCACTCTCACTGCACCATGGCTGGCCCATGCAACCGCGCCTGCGCCTCTGGTGGACCCTGACCAACCGATCAACGTGGTTTTCTTCTGGAAACAGAATGATTCAGGTCTTTATGGTCGTCGACAAGACATGCTGTTGCACGAACTCTCGCTCAGGCCGGAAGTCGGGCGTATTCTGCACATCGACGCTCCCTTTCCTGTGACGGACCTCCGGGTTCACACAAACCCGATGCGTGCGCCCGTCAACGCCGAAGGGCCGATCATCGCCGCGACCACTTTGGCCCGGATGACGGGTTTGGCCGACGAGGGCAATATTCATCGTCGCAGCTTTTTAATCGGAACTCCGGGTCAGACCATGCTGGGCCGCCCGGTTCACAGCCATGAAAGCTTCCCAAACGCGGTCGAAGCTTGGATGGACGATCTCGACATGCGCAACAATTGTATTGCGTGGGTCTGTCCGGTGGTTCAGGGCTTCGAACAGGTTCAGCAACGGCTCCGTTTTCCTTTTGTCATCGGTGATTATATCGACGACCAACGCTGCTGGCCGATGTCCGAGCAGCGGCGCCGGAAAATTGAACAAAACTATCGCTTCATGGCGCAGACCGTGGATGTCGCGATCACGAACTGCGCTGCCATGCAAGAGGCCCTGAAACAAGAGTCGCTTGCGCCTCTGCTCGTGCCCAATGGCATCGACATGCGCGCCGAAATGCCCGTGGCCGCCCCCGAAATCACCCGTCTGGGTGGCCCGGTGATCGGCTATTGCGGCAATATGGACGACCGCTTTGATTTTGAGTTGGTCGAGGCACTGGCGCAGGCAAGACCGCAGTGGCAGATCGTTCTGATCGGCAAGCTGTCCCGCCCTGCACACCGGGAACGGATGACCGCCTTGCCGAATGTTCATCTGCTTGGCATTCGCCCTTACGATCAGGCACGGGCCTGCATTGCGGGTTTCGACGTGGCAATTGTTCCGCACGAGCGCTCGGATCTGTCGGATCGGATGAATCCGCTCAAGGTCTATGTCTATCGGGCGCTTGGCTTGCCTGTTGTCGCGACGGACATTGCCAATCTCGATGATCTGCGCGACGATCTGACCATCGCAGAAGGTGCCGATGGCTTTGTGACCGCAATCGAGGCGGCGTTGGTCCGGGTGGCAAAACAGGGGCGGCGGTTCTTGCCCACCGATCTGAGAGCATCCCTGTCTTGGCAAAACCGCATGGACACAATCTGGTCAGAGGTTGACCAACGCCTTCGCTCCAAGATGTCTGGATCCGTGTAAAGCGGTTGCTCAAACCGGGGCGGCACAGAATGCTAATCTGTGAAAAATAAACGGCTTTAGCCGCTTTCATCGGGTCGACAGGCAGAGCCGACACAGGCGGTATCCCCGTGTAATCGACCACTGCGTTACTAGCCGATCAGGCTCGGCTCCGGGCTGCGGTAGAGACACTCGAACACGTTGCATCACCGCATCCAGAAGCAGAGACAGGAACTGACGACTTGCCTGCCCCCCAACACACGCCAGTGGGCCAAGAGAAAACGTGGCCGTTGGTTGACGGGGCCGATCCAACAGGCAGGTGTCAGGCTCTTGCCAGAGTGCAGGGTCCCGGTTCGCAGCGGAAAAATCCAGCACCACAAGACTGCGCGGCGGTAGCCAGGCATCGCCAAGGTTCAGCCCCGTCGCCCCAATTTGCCGTATGCCATATCGGACTGAATTCATCAGCCGCTCCACCTCTCGGATATAGCCGGGGCGCAGCTCGGGCCGCGCGCGCAATGTCTCCTGAAGCTCTGGGGTCTCTGCCAGATGGGCCAGCATCGCCACGCTTGTGTAGGCAATCGGCAAGAGCGCCAGAAACGCAGGCGAAATCCAATGCGTGACCGGCATCTCGTGGGCCTTGCCGCGTGTTTTCGCCAAAAGCGTCAGGTCTTGCATCACCGCGACCGCCAGCGGTTCTATCGGTGCAAAATCATTCGGCGCGTGCTGCTCGACCGCAATCATCATCGCCAGCAACCCGTCTTCGACCCTCTGACCCAACTCGGGGTCGATGGCCACCGCCGTTGCCCGCCATGCGCCAAGCATGGGGCGCAAGATGTCCGCCATCACATCGACCGTGCGGCCTTCGGCTGAGGCAATAGCCCCAAGCGCGGACGCCATGTCCAGATCTTGAAGCGTGCCTTGAAAAAGCCGCGTGATTGCAATGGCATCACGTCTTTCTGCGTCGTTGGGAACCCGATGTGCGCGCGCCACGATCCTTACGATTTCCATCGTTTGCTCAAGTGTAACCCCCTGTTGCGACATAAACCGCGCCATCGCCTTGGGGGTCAGCATATCCACCGTCGTGGTTGGATCGGTCAGAACGGTCCGCACATCGCACATCCGCGAGACGATCCACTGCCCATATCCGCGCTGTTTTGGCAGCCCAACCCGCAACGGATCGGCGTTAGGGTCCAGCGCAGGCGGGGCGGCCAACCGCGGAGCATCTTGCGTTGGGGGGACAGGTGAGGGCATGAAAAGCTCTGGACAAGATGGGGCAGGGGAATCGATCAAGGATATGAGTAAAGTTTTCCCGGCCAAAGTGACAGATTTATCGACCCCAGACATCTCCATAGCCATCACCTGCTGGAACATGGAGCGGGAACTGCCGCGCACCCTTTGGTCTTTGTCCCGTGCCTTTCAGCAGGGGGCAGATGACTTGACTTGGGAGATCATCGTTGTCGACAACGGCTCAGACCGTCTTCCCCTCTCCCCCAAGATGAAGCCCGCGCCGCGCATCCTCGCGGCCCGCCTCCCCGCGCCCTCGCCCGTGGGTGCCATGAATGAGGCGCTTGCGCTTGCGCGTGGGCAGATCATCGGTGCCTGGATCGACGGCGCTCGCATGGCCTCGCCTAATCTACTGGCCAGTGTCGCCCGTGCCGCCAAGGCCCATCAGGCGCCGGTCATCGCCATCCCCAATCGGCAATTCGGATCAGACCGCCAAGCCACCGCCGCGCTACAAGGATATGATCGCACAGCAGAAGATGCGCTGCTTGCGGTGGCTGGCTGGCCAGAACCCTCGGCCGATCTGTTCGCCGTGTCTTGGCCGGAAGAGCCCTCGCCAACAGCGCCCATGCTGGAATCAAACGCCTTGTTCCTGCATCGCGATACCTGGGCTGCGTTGAACGGCTATGACCCTGCCTTTGTCGAGGCCGGCGGTGGGATGTGCAATCCGGATATGCTCGACCGCGCCCTAAGACACCCGGGCACCCAGTTCATCCGCATGTCGGGCGTGGCTACCTTTCACCAGTTTCACGGCGGCACGTCGACCTCGGACGAGATGCGGGCGGTTGAGATGGTCAAAAAGGCCACACGCGCCTACGTCGCCCTGCGCGGCCATCCCCCGCGCAAGCAGCGCGCGCGCGGTTGGGTTTACGACGCCACAACCGCCACGATGGACTATGGTTCGTCCAAAGTCTGATTGGCCCCGCGCGCATCGCGGAAAGATGGCATCCCCCAATGGTTCAACGCCAAAGCGAGGGTCGGCCCTCCCTACCGCGGGTCCGCGTCCAAGGTCGCCGCCTCGCGCATCACAATCCCGGCGGAATGGCGCAGGATGTCGCGGTGTCTCCTGAGGGCCTCTGGCTCTAGATCGATCTTGGGCTTTGCCTCGAGCAAATAGGTGCCGTGATCCTGACCACGGACCATTGTCGCATAGCCCTTGGTCGTGCCACGCTGCGCCACATCCCCGGCGATATACCGGATGGCAAACCCAATTCTGCGGCCCGTGATCGCGCGGTTCGTCGCAGAGCCGTGCACCAGCATCACATGGTGGATCGACATTTCTCCGGGTCTGAGCACGCAATCCACTGCGCGCGTCTCGTCTACTGGCTCTCGCACTTCTTCGCCCAATGGCAGCATAGAGGACGCGGCATTTCGGACGGCATGGGGCACCGCCGCGGTATGGCTCTCTGGTATGACACGTAAACACCCGGTTTCCGGCGTGCTTGGTGTAAGAGCAAGCCACGCGGTCAGCCCCCTTGGCGCATTCAGCCCCCAGCAAGTTCCATCCTGATGCCACGGCACCACATCGGCAGAGCCCGCTTGCTTGCAAAAGAAACTCGATCCCCAGCACAGCACATCAGGCCCCAGGATTTCGGCAACGCGCGCAACGATCCGAGAATCTTGCACAACATCCCAAAGAAACGGAAAGAGCAGATGCCCTTTGACGTTCAGCAGTTTGAAAATACTTGGCCCGAGCCGCTCTTCCACCTGCTCGAACTTTGCGACAAGCTCTGCCGCCTCCGTCTCGGTCATCACCGGGACAGCCGAGACATAGCCGTCCCTCGCGTAGCTCTGCATGATATCCTCGGTCATGTCCCAGTCTCCGGTGATGGATCAACCTGCCTAAGATGGGCCTCTTTCGCGCGGCGGATCACCCGCCCGGCCTGGCGGATGACATCCGCATGCCGCGCCAGCGCGTCAGCGCTCAGCGCGCCCTCTGGTGCGGTTTCTAGCGGCATCCCCGATATATTGCGCCCGCTCACCAGTGTTACGGTGGCCCCATCTTGGCTGATGGTGGCTGGTACATAGCGGATAACGAACCCAAGCCGTCGATCCGACGAAAGATTGCGCCCAGACCCGTGCAAGACGAGCGGATGATGCAAAGACATTTGACCCGGTCGAAGCACCAGTGCGCGCGCAAGAGAGCGGTCGATTTCCTGCCGTACTGCCTCGCGCGCACCCAGCATGTTGCGGGCATCCTGCGTATCCAGATGCGCCAATTGCCGCGTGTGTGTGCCCGGGATCACCTCCATGCAGCCCGACTCGGAATTGGTAGCACTCAGCGCCAACCAGGCGGTCGCACCAATTGCGTCGCTCAGTCCCCAAAAGGTTGCGTCCTGATGCCAGGCCACATACCCGTCAGATCCCGCCGGCTTGTCGATAATGCTTGATCCAATGCAATAAATGTCAGGCCCCAGCAGGCTTGAAACGGGGCCGACGATCCGCGGATCATGCACAATGTCCCAAAGAAACGGCAGAAGCAAATGCGGCTTGACCCGTGTCAATCCCGAGAGGCGTCCATGCGATTGCGCCTCCTGTGCCTCGATATGCGCGCGTATCGTCGCGGCCTCCTCTTCCGACATGACGTCGAGAGGACAGAGCACGCCATCATGCCCGAAAGAGCCGCAGGATTCGGGGGTAAGCGCATGGCGTTGTGAGGAATAGGCATCCGTCGAGGGCATGGGTTAGAATGGCTCCGTTTCGTGTATGTCCTGCCCCGTCAGGGCGGCTTTGCGGTCCTGCGGCGTGCTGAAAGGCGTCATCGCCCAGTTCAACCCATCTTGCCTCAGACCTTCACGAAAGGCGAGCGCTGCGAACGCGAGCCGCTCACGCCGTTTCGCGTCTGGTCCGGCCCGAAATGTCTCGGCAACTCTGTCCCAATGGCGATCAAGTCTGGCGAGCACACCGGGCGGTATGGGCTGTGATGGGCCTTGCACAGCCTGTTCCAGCGCGGCAAGCGCCTCTGGCCAATCCTTCATCAGGTCGCAACTACGCCCCAGATGTCTGACAAGGCCGTCGAACTTTCGGTAGGCCGGGCGCGCCACCAAAAGCCCAGGCACACCATACGCAGCGGCGGTGATATAGCCGTGTAGCGATGACCCGGCATAGGCACGCGCATGCGCAAGAAGTGCTGCGATATCCCGGAGCCCGCGCGGCCGGTCAAGGGCTGCGGCGGCCACCCCCCGCGCAACAAGTGCTGCCGTCAGTTCGCGCGCCATCCGGTCGTCGGCATGCGCTGTGCCAAGCCCGATCACAATCGGCGATACGTCAAGGCGCGTGCACATCTGCGCCAGACCTTCGGCGAGGTCGCACAGCGATGCCTCCCCAAGCGATCTGCGCCGAACATGCGTCGCCAGCACCCGGTCTGTCCGTGTCACGCCCAGAGTGGCGCAGACCCGGGCAAAATCTTGGGCCAGTTCTGCTTTTGGCCAGACTGTTTCAAGGCCGAGAATCGTATCTGGAACGATCTCGACCTCTGGATGCTCTGACAGGCCCACCATCCGGATCGAACCGGCATCCCGGAGTGCAAGGTAATCGGCACAGTCAAAGGCCGCCGCCGCGAGCGGCTTTAGTCCGGGCCGAAGAGGGTGCGGAACGCCAGGGGCATTCCACGCTACAGGCACATCCCGCAACGCCGCCGCCAACGTGGCCCCGAGCCAGGTCAAGGGGCCAATCGCAGCGCCGATCCCACCCTCGCGATACTCTTTGAGCGGGTCCATGCGATGGGTATGCACAATATATCCGCCGCCTATGAGTAGGCCATCACACGGGGCAAGCGGATCAAACGCTGTGGCAATGTCGCGAGATGCCATCGCCTCGCGCAGGCCGGTCTCTGCCCCGGTCGGTGACATCGCATGCACGCGACATCCGCGACGGCCCAGTTCATGCGCGGCAACCACGGGGAACATGAGATCGCCGAAATTCGGCATATCGAACATGCCGGTGATCATGATATCGAGCGGTCTTTGGCCGCAAGCGTTACCCATGGCTATGCCGTCGCTCGGCTCTCGCCAATCGGATGAGCGAGATGGTGGCCAAGGACCCTGACGCTCGGATTGTCAAAAATCTCATTAGGGTTCACTTGAATGGCGAACTGCTCGTTCTTCTGGGCGCAGATGTTTGTGGTTTCGGTGGTATCAAGCCCGTAGACATCGAAACGGTCCTTCGTCGAAACGGGATCCGGCACCTTGATCACTGTGGTGATATATGCCGCAATCCCGCCGCGGATCACGCCCTTGTCAGCGGGTTGGATCAGAGGTGTTCGGCTGGGCATGAATCACCTGCGTTATTTCGTTACGGGCCAGATGTGGGTTGGCCTAAGTATCCCCGAATTATCCCGGTCTTGCAATCAATTGGGCCAGACGCCGATCAGATCACGACTGGGGAGAGAGGTCGTGTAACCCGCCCCCCCTTTCGCGCCGCACAGGGCAGAACCACCCCCGCGTTCCAGTGCCAAGGCGTCAAACCAGACGAAGCTTGCCCAAACACATTTGCTTTGGAATTCAAAGACTCGGTCGAACACCCGTTGCAGTGCCGTGTGACGCAATTCGCGCCCGATCCATTGTCATCCTCAACGGGCCTGCCACGACCGATCAAGCGATCCCCGCCATAACGCTTCGCGACACCGGCCATTACTGCATCCAAGGCTCGTGACGCCTTCGCGTGTCCCTGCCGCGTCTAGGCCCTCTTTACTTGTGCAGCACCCAGGTTTGCCGTTTTGCCTCGATCTCGAACCCATGGTCGCGTGCGAACTCTTTGATTGCCTCCTGCATCACAAAGCATCCGGATTCGTCCGGCCAGAGCCAGTCATCACCACACAAGATCGCATCGGGATAGAGCGCATAAGCCGCATCAAGATCGGCCCGATGCTTGAACGCGTCGATATAGATCATGTCCACCGGAATTTCCCGGCGCCTCAGGTAATAGAGCGCCTCAGGCGAGAACCGACGAACCGGATAGAAGCGATGCCTGAAGTCCCGCAGATTGTTCAGGGCGACAGCAAAATTCCCATAGTCGGACAAGAGGCGGGCGATGCGCTTCACTTCGGTATCTGACAGATGTTCAACATGGAGCGACATCGACGGATGATGTGCCATCCCCAAAACGTAATCCGCCCAGTTGCCATCCCAAGGATCAACGCCAATCAAGTTTAGATCAGGATTTGCCGTCAGCCAGTGCAGCGCCGATCCCCCCAAGAAACAGCCCACCTCAACCATGAGACGCACGTCCTTTGCGACGATCTCACGCAACACGATGTCGCGTCCCCCATCGCCATTCGCGTCCAGCGCCAGCTTGAAGGGTGCGTGGTCTTCCCATGGGAAATCCGGCCATGGATTGTCGCGTCTCAGCGCCTCTAATCCCAACATGATCTGCGACCCCGGTGGCGCGTCTTCCGCAGGATAGCTAGCATCCACCTCGTTGCGCACAGTCCGAACCGCCGCCGAAGCCCCCGGTGCGATGGTCCTCTCAGGTTTTGGCGCGCTCTTGGATCGGGCTTCAGCCAAGACCACCGCAGGCGGATGCGCCCCCTTGCAATAGTGGAATACGCTATGCCCCGACGCGCCTTGACGCGCCGCCGTGGGGATCGCTGCGCGCCGCAGGTCGTCGCGGTCAAAGATCTCAATTGGCTCGATCAGATGTGGGCCTGTTCCCCAAACCTCTTGCAGCAAATCCCTCAGATCGCTTGACCCGAAAATGCGCATGTGATCCTTTTCGCCAAAGCGTGCCAGGCGCTCAGCATCCGTCAGATCAGGCGATAGATCTTCGTCAGTCTTCTCGCCACGGATCGGGACAGACAGGAAATGCAGCCCGCCCGGTGCCAATATCCGGTCCAACTGACGCAAGACTTCGCGCACGTCGCACGGGACATGCTCCAGAACATGGTTGTGAAGGATCACATCATAACTGGCATCCGGGATCGCCGCGAGGTCCGTGCATAAATCCAACATGCGGATGCTTTTGTTTTGGCTTTTCTGGAAACGTTCCGCGTTCACTTCGGCCCCGTGGTAGGCATCGCCGGACAAGTCGTTGAACTTTCGCGCAAGGCTTGGTTCCGGTGCCAACTGCAGCACTCGCTTGCCCGGTTCAAAACCGCCCAGCCGATCCAAAATCATCCACATCAGCCGGTTGCGCTCTACGGCTCGGCATGTAGAGCACCGCGCGTTCTGGCGACCGTTGAAGTCTTCGTACTCGGAGCCCTTGCAAATCGGACATTCCAGATCCTTGGCACGCTCCTGCGCAGGTGGCTGCACGGCACTGTGAACGCTCCGCATCTCTGGCGATGCGACTTTGCGCATCACGAATGTCGCATTGGTGTAACAGGGCTCCTGCACGCCGCTGCGTCTCACCACGGCCAGATGCCCCCCCAAAGAGCGGATGATCTCCGACAGATCGCCCCCGTAGTCGGTGAACACCAAGCATTTTGTCCCATCCCCAGCGTTATGATAGCGCTCGGGTTTGAGATGAACCAACGTTCCCTGCTCCAGTCGTGCCCGTGTCTCGGTGCGATCCGGTAGAGGATAGTCATTCGGGATAGAGAAGACATGGATGCCACCGGGCCGAAGCACACGCAGCGTCTCGGCAAAGGCTTTCTCGATATCGGGAAGATGTTCCATCACATCGCTGGTGATGATCAGATCAAAGCTGTTGTCTTGGAAAGTCAGCCGGGTCAAATCTTCGTTGCGCACGCCGTCCGAAGAGACGTCGCCAAGCGGCTCATCGGGGCGGAAATAAGAGCGGACGTAGTTCTGCAAGCCTTTGAGGCGCGCAACGAACGGCCCCCGCAGCGCCGGTTCGTAGATCGATATGTCATTCAGCAGGCCGCGCTCGACAAGTTGATCAAGAGAAATCGCCCGTCCGCGACCGAACTCATCTACGATGACGCCAGCCTGGTCTCGCCAGCGCAACGTAAAGCGACAGTTCGAACAGGCATAGGATTCCCGCACAGACCGCTGATCGCCGCGAAGCATAGTGCCGACGTGACCACAGATCGTGCAGAGACCGAAAAGATCGGATTGTTGCAAGGTGTTCCCTCCGAATGACCGACTGCTTGACGCGCAGTTTCATTCGATCTTACGCACGCGTTCACCTTCTTGCGCAGGTCAAAAAATGTCAACTGCGGACACCGAACCGATGCGCCTCTGCAAGATGCCGGTGGTATCCAACTGTCATCTACGTAACGTCATGTAAGCAAGTATCCTCGCATGCCGTCATTTTTCCGCTCAACCGGAAGCATTCCACTGTTTACCTTAAATGCGACGCGAGATAGTGATGGGTCGAGAAAAACGGGACTGCTCTAGAATGAATAACAAGTTGTTTTCAAACCTTTTCCTGAGCATCGGTGCGATGAAAGCGGGCACAACATGGCTCTATGCAGTCTTGGAGCGTCACCCAGAGCTTCATTTTACGCCCGAAAAGGAACTGCATTATTTTTATCATAGGTATGTGGACAACAGTTACCTGAACGAAAAGCGACGGCTCAAGGACGCCAAGGATCGCTACCTGTTCCGCTACGATCCAGAAAAGGCGAATATCGACCGCATCCGCGCGAATTTGCATTGGGTGTCGAACTATCTGAACAGCCCTTTGGATGATTTCTGGTATCGCAATCTGTTCCAGTTGCGGGATCATCAGGTCTGGGCCTGTGATTTCTCTAATCTTCATGCCTTTGTGCCCGAGGCGGCATGGCCTAGGATTTCTGCCGACTGCGAGCGGCTGCGCGTTCTTTATACGATGCGGCATCCGCTCAAGCGGCTGTGGAGCCACACCAAGTTTCATCTTCAACTGACCGGCAAACTGCACCTCCTTGATGAGTGGACCGCCGGCGATTACGAGACCTTCGTGCGTTTACCGCATATATGGGACAACGCGGAGTACGGGGCGGTTCTGCGGCGCATGAAATCTGGCCTCAAAGAGCAGGAACGCATGGTAATGTTCTATGAAGAGCTTCATGCCGACCAGCGCGGTACTCTGGCGCGCATCGAAGAGTTTCTTGGTGTGGCGCCCTTTCAGTATCCGCAACCCCTGCTGAACCGCCGCTTCACTGAAAGTGCTTCGCGCCCTATGCCCGATTTCTTTGCCAAGATCTTCGCGCAGGACATAGAGCGCATTACACAGGAAGTCGAAACAGAGGGTTTTGTCGTGCCAAAAGAGTGGCAGTCGCACTGAATTTTTTCGTTTCAAGAATCCGGTGCCGCGTTGCCGATAGAGGCGTTTTTGAGATAACACCGCAAATACCACGGCCAGAAAGCGTCTGAAGTCATGGCATGCGCACCGCAAACCGTGAGAGGAGCGACAAACGTCCATTTGGGCCCTTCGGCAGCAAGGGCTGAGGCGCGGCGCGGCCGGTCTGGAAAATCTTTGGACAAATCTGAGGCAGTGGGTTCTTTGAGCCTCAAATCTCCCAGACATGACTATGCCCTTGCCAGATGCCGCTAGCGTGAGGGATGTCGCGTAAAGCCGCGTCTCAAAGCCCAACTCAAATTTTGCCGCCAACCAGAAAGATGGATTTATCCGATCATTTTTGTGGTTTGGGGCTTCAAAGGAGGAGAGCGCCTGAAGGCTTCACTTAACTCTTTGAAATCAGGGGTTTTTGGCGGAAGCTCAGGGATTCGAACCCTGGGTACCTCTCGGTACGCTGGTTTTCAAGACCAGTGCAATCGACCACTCTGCCAAGCTTCCATGCCTTAGACGACACCGGCGCATCCGGGCCGGGTTAGGCCTGACAATGCGCCGCTGTGTGGTGCGACTGTGCCTATAGAGGTCCGGGCGATTCTGAAAGGGGGGGATGCTGGGGAAAATCGCGCATCGAACGCCTGCGCACTTTTCACGCGAGGGGCAAGGCGCTAGAGTGCGGGCGCGCGACAGGACCGGGACGATAACAGGCAAGACCGGACCACCGGCTAACACCGCTGAAAACTTGCGCATACGGGCACGGGGCAAAGGGCAAGGGGCAAGAGATGACAATTGCGGAACAGGGCAAGGGCGGACAGGTGCGGCTATCGCGGCTCGTCCTCGTCGGTGCGGCGATGATGCTGCTGGCTGGATGCGAAGAGGGCGCGCCCTCATGGCTCAAGCCCGACAGCGCCGCGCAATCGTCGACGGGGGGCGCGACGCCTGCCCGTCAGTCGGTCAAGCTGGTGGAGCGTGATGTCGAGGCCCCGGATGTCTTTCAGGTGACCGATATGGGCCTTTGGGACGGGCGGCCATCGCTCGGCGGGGTTTGGGTGGCACATCCTGACGTCAAAGAACCGGAGCGGGTCATCATCCGCAGCACGGCGGATTCGAAATTCGTGATCGGCGCGCTGTTCCGACGCGCGCGAGATATTCCCGGACCGGCGTTGCAGGTGTCTTCGGATGCTGCCGCGGCACTTGGTATGCTGGCAGGCGCTCCGGTGCAGCTCAATGTAACCGCCCTGCGCCGGGAAGAGGCCAAGGAAGAAACACCCGAGCCCGAGACCGCGCCGGATGCGGCAGAGGTCCTTGCAGCACCGTCCGAGATCGAAGCGACAGCGCTTGATCCCGTCGCCGGGGCGGCGGCGGCAATTGATGCGGCCGAGGCTTCTGCGGAGACGCCAGCAACTGCGGCGCAACCAACCGTTGCGGCGGCGCCAATCCCTGCTCCTGCGGCCACTCCCACTCCCACTCCCCCTCGCGCCTCTGGCCTTGATAAGCCCTTTATCCAGATCGGGATTTTCAGCGTTGAAGAAAACGCGCGAAATACTGCGACGGCGATGCGGCAGGCCGGAATGGTGCCGACGGTGCTAGAGCAAAACAGCCAAGGCAAAGCATTCTGGCGCGTGATCGTGGGGCCCGCGACCAGTTCCTCGGAGCGGGCAGCCTTGCTCAAAAAGATCCAAGGCATCGGTTTTGAAGACGCCTATGCCGTCACCAACTAAGATTAGGAGGGTCTGATGCGCCTTATCCGCCATATTGCTGCTGCAACGCTTTGTCTTGGGGTGGCGCTGCCTGCGCAGGCCTTTGAAACCAGTGCCAAGGCGGCTTATGTCATGGATGTGACCACCGGGACGGTTCTGCTCGACAAGAACGCCGACACACCCATGCCGCCCGCGTCAATGTCCAAGCTGATGACGCTCTACGTGGCTTTTGAGGCTGTGCGCAGTGGGCGACTGACGCTGGACGAGCGCCTGCCTGTATCCCAGCACGCTATGAGCTATGGTGGCTCGACAATGTTTCTTGACACCACCGACCGAGTCCGGGTCGAGGACCTGTTGCGCGGTATTATCGTACTCTCCGGCAATGATGCCTGCGCGGTGATCGCCGAGGCCCTCAGCCCAGATGGGACCGAGGCTGGGTTTGCCCGCTTTATGACGCAGCGCGCGCAGCAAATGGGCATGACCAACTCCATTTTCCGCAATGCCAGCGGATGGCCCGCCGAGGGGCATGTCATGAGCATGCGTGATCTGGCGCTTTTGGCGCGCCACATTATTGAGGATTTCCCAGAATTCTATCCGATGTTCGCCGAAACCGAGTTTCGCTTTGACGGGCGCGCACCGAGCAATATCAGCAACCGCAACCCGCTGTTGGGGCTGGGGATTGGGGCGGATGGTCTTAAGACCGGGCATACAGAACAGGCGGGATTTGGCCTGACCGGATCGGCCAAGCAGGGTGAACGGCGGGTGGTTTTCGTGATCTCGGGGCTGGCGACAGCGCAGGACCGAGCGCGCGAATCCGAGTCGATCGTAAACTGGGCCTTTCGGCAATTTGCAGAGAAATCTGTGCTCACGGCGGGCGAGGAGGTTGCGCGCGCTGCGGTTTGGATGGGCGAGGCCACCAGCGTGGGTCTGACCGTGGCCGAGGATGTCTCGACCCTGCTTCCGGTGCTTGATGGCGGTGAGCTAAAGGGCGAGGTGGTGTATACCGGCCCGGTGCGCGCGCCGGTGGCCAAAGGTGATGTGCTGGCCGAATTGGTCTTTGCGCCCGAGGGGTTGCCGTCCACGCGCGTGCCTTTGGTGGCTGCCGAGGATGTGGCGCAGGGTGGGTTCATGACCCGGATACGCACTGTTTCAGGCGTGCTTTTGGCGCGCTTGCAGCAGGGCCCCGAGGGGGCGCTTTGAGCGGGCAGGGGCTGTTCCTCAGCTTTGAGGGGATTGACGGGTCAGGCAAATCCACACAGGCGCGACGGCTGGCAGAGACGCTGCGCGCCAAGGGCCGCGATGTGGTCTTGACGCGCGAGCCGGGGGGCAGTCCGGGGGCTGAGGAAATTCGGCGTCTGGTGCTCGAAGGCGACAAGGACCGCTGGTCCGCCGAAACCGAAATTCTGCTTTTCACCGCCGCGCGGCGCGATCATCTAGAGCGGGTGATCGCCCCCGCTCTGGCCCGTGGTGCGGTGGTGATCTGCGACCGCTTTGCCGACAGCACGCGGATGTATCAGGGTCTTGGCCGCGCTGATTTGCGCGGGATTGTCGATCAGTTACATACGCTGATGATCGGGCGAGAGCCGGATTTGACCGTGCTGATTGATATTGATCCCGGTGTGGGCCTTGGGCGGGCGCTGTCGCGCGGGGGCGACGAGGCGCGGTTTGAATCCTTTGGCGAGGGGATGCAGGCGCGGATGCGCACCGGGTTTTTGGCCCTGTCGCAGGAATTCCCAGCACGTTTTACGGTGATCGACGGCGCGCGAGACATGGACGCCGTGGCCGAGGACGTCGCCCGTGTGGTGCAGGCGCACCTGCCATGAACGACGATGGCCTGCTGCCTGAACCTGACCGCGTCGAGGGCGCGCCGCATCCACGCGAGACGGTGCAGCTGGTTGGCCAAAGTGCGGCGGAGGCCGAATTTCTCGAGGCCTTCAACACCGGACGGCTGCATCACGGCTGGCTGATCACCGGGCCGCGTGGTGTAGGCAAGGCTACACTGGCGTGGCGCATTGCACGGTTTTTGCTGGCAACCCCGCTGGTGCAGGACGAGGGGCTCTTTGGCGCGCCGCCGCCACCCGCAACGCTGGATGTCGCGCCGGATCATCCGGTAGCGCGGCGCTTGCTGGCTTTGTCCGATCCGGGGCTATTTCTGCTGCGGCGCGGCCCCACCGACAAGGGCGATCGGCTGGCCGCCGAAATTCGCGTCTCCGAGGTGCGCAAGTTGGGCAATTTCTTTGCCCTCTCTGCCGCAGATGGCGGGCGGCGGGTTGTGATTGTCGATGCAGCGGATGATCTTAACACCCAAGCGGCCAACGCTATCCTCAAGATGCTGGAAGAGCCGCCTGCGCGCACGGTGCTGTTGCTCATATCGCATCAACCCTCTGGTCTTTTGCCCACCATCCGCTCGCGCTGTCGCACATTGCGGTTGGCCCCTCTGGGACCGCAAGAGATGGCACTGGCACTGGACCAGGCAGGAATAGCGCCCGAGGGCGATCCGGCGGCCTTGGCGGAGCTTTCAGGCGGCTCGGTTGGGGCGGCGGTGCGGCTGCTCAATCTGGGCGGGCTTAAACTCTACGCAGAGCTGGTGGGCCTGATGGAAAGCCTGCCGCGCCTTGATCGCCCCCGCGCCCTGCGGCTGGCCGAAGCGGCGGCGACGCGCGGGGCCGAAGACCGGCTGGATCTGCTGTTTTCTCTCACCGATCTTTTGCTGGCGCGGTTGGCGCGGACAGGCGCCACAGGCCAGCCCCCCTCCGCCGAGGCCGCAGCGGGCGAGGCCGCGATGCTGGCACGGCTGGCACCTGATGCCTATCAGGGTCGGGCATGGGCCGACTGTGCCGAAACCATCGGCGCACGGGCCCGGCATGGGCGGGCGGTCAACCTTGACCCTGCCAGCCTGGTCCTAGATACGGTGTTCAGGATTCAGCAAACCGCCGGGGCCTAATCCCCGCGCCCGAGGACAGGCATGAGCACCGACATTCGCATCACTGACAGCCACTGCCACCTCGACTTCCCTGATTTCGATGACGAGCGGGATCAGGTCATTTCCCGCGCCGTGGCTGCGGGTGTGCATCGCATGGTAACGATCTGCACCCGTCTGGACCAAGAGCCGCGCGTGCGCGCAATTGCCGAGGCGCATGCGCCGGTGTTTTATGCGGCGGGTATTCACCCGATGCGCGCGGCCGAGAGCCCCTTGGTGCACGTCGATGATTTGGTAAAATTGGCGGAACATCCCAAGTTTGTCGGCATCGGCGAAACGGGGCTCGACTATTACTACACTGCCGAGAGTGCCGAGGTGCAAAAACAAAGCCTGCGGGTGCATATCGAGGCCGCACGGCGCACGGGACTGCCGCTGATCATTCATGCGCGCAGCGCGGATGACGACATGGCGCGCATTCTGGCCGAGGAATATCGCAACGGCGCGTATACCTGCGTCATGCATTGCTTTTCTTCCAGCGCTGAATTGGCGCGCGCTGCGCTTGATCTGGGGTTCTACCTGTCGATGTCAGGCATTGCGGCGTTCCCCAAAAGCCAGGACTTGCGCGATATCTTTGCAAGTGCACCGGTAGAGAGAATCCTGTTGGAAACCGACGCGCCCTATCTGGCACCGCCCCCCCATCGTGGCCGCCGCAATGAGCCCGCCTATACGCTTCACACGGGCCAAAAGGCTGCTGAAGTGTTCGGCATGGGCTGGGCCGAATTTGCCGCGCAGACCGAGGCCAATTTTGAGCGACTTTTTACCAAGGCGGTGCTGTGATGGCAGAGTTGCGTTTTATCATTCTGGGCTGTGGATCGTCTGGGGGGGTGCCGCGCCTTGGGGGGCATTGGGGCGAGTGCGATCCCACCAACCCCCGCAACACGCGCCGCCGCTGCTCCCTTCTGATCGAACGAGAGACCGAGGGGGGCATTACCCGCGTGCTGATCGACAGCTCGCCCGACCTGCGCGCGCAACTGCTGGATGCAGGCATCGGCGCGCTGGATGCGGTTGTCTATACCCATTCCCACGCCGATCATGTTCATGGCATCGACGATCTGCGGATGATCGTGTTCAACATGCGCAAGCGTTTGCCGGTCTGGGCCGATGGCGACACGCAAAACGCGCTCTATTCTCGGTTCGGCTATGCTTTTGTCCAACCTGCGGATAGCCCTTATCCCCCTATTCTTGACATGCACACGATCAACGGTCCGTTTGAGATCGAGGGTGCGGGAGGGGCTATCGCGCTCACACCGTTTCAGGTCAATCACGGCTCGATTGACTCGCTTGGCTTTCGCGTGGGTGATCTTGCCTATCTGCCTGATGTGGCCGCCATTCCCGAGGATGTCTGGCCAGTGCTGAGCGGGCTGGATTGCTGGATATTGGATGCGCTGCGCCGCACGCCGCATCCGACGCATGCCCATCTGGCGCTGTCGCTTGAATGGATCGCGCGCGCGGCCCCGCGCCGGGCTGTCCTGACCAATATGCATATCGATCTCGACTATCAGACTGTGGCAGAGGAGACACCGGCGCATGTGACCCCCGCCTATGACGGGATGATCCTGCGTTACACGGTCTAAGCGCGATGCAGGCGCTGTTTGAAATCATCCTGCCGGTTTTTCTGGTGATCGGCTTTGGCTATCTCGCGGTTTGGCGGCGCTGGTTCAGTCAGGCGGGCGTGGATGGCCTGATGAGCTTTACCCAGAAATTCGCCATTCCCTGTTTGCTGTTTACGGCCATTTCGCGCCTCGATCTGGGGCAGAGTTTCGATTGGCGGCTCTTGCTCAGTTTCTACGTCGGGGCGAGTTCCGGCTTTGCTCTTGGTCTTTTCGGCGCAAGGCTGATCTTTGGCCGGACATGGGAGGATGCAGTCGCTATCGGCTTTTGCTGCCTCTTCTCCAACTCGCTGCTTTTGGGCCTGCCGATCATGGAGCGTGCCTATGGGGCGGATGCCTTGGCCGCCAATTTCGCCATCATCGCTGTGCACTCGCCGTTTTGCTACGGTCTGGGCATCACCGTGATGGAAATCGTCAAGGCGCGCGGAACGGCGGGGCCGAAGGTTGTGGTCAAAGTGCTCAAGGCGATGTTTTCCAACACGCTGATCATGGGCGTCGCGGCAGGGTTTGTTGTCAACCTGTCGGGTTTGGTTCTGCCTGCGCCGGTGGAGGATGGGCTTGATCTTATGGCGCGCGCGGCGCTGCCGGCGGCGCTCTTTGGTCTGGGGGGCGTGCTGGTGCAATACCGTCCCGAAGGCGATTTGCGGGTGATCCTCTATGTCTGCCTGATCTCATTGGTGGCGCATCCGGCGATCACCTTTGGCCTTGGTCTGGGGATTGGCCTTCCGGTGGAGGGCGTGCGCTCGGCGGTGGTGACGGCGGCCATGGCACCGGGGGTCAACGCCTATGTCTTTGCCAATATCTATGGTCACGCCAAGCGTGTGGCGGCCTCGAGCGTTCTTTTGTCCACTGGCTTGACGATCGTTACGGCTTGGATCTGGTTGCAGGTTTTGCCCTGAGCCAAGGCGGTGCGTGGATCTGCCTTAGCGCATCCAGAACCCGTTGCGCTTGATGGTATTGCGGATCACTTGCTCGCGACGGGGCAGATCGTTTTGGTCAAAAAGCGCGCGCACCTTCATTCCACGGCCCTGATAGATCATCCGCTTCGCAGGTTCGTAATTCTTCAGCACGCGCTTGATTTTGTTGGGGGCCGTCACCTCTTGCAGAACTTCGACCACATGATCGGCCTCGCGTGCATAAAGCAGCGGCAAAAGCCGATAGTGACAACTGATCTGACCATCCAGCAGGTCGGGTGGCAGCGTGTCCCGCCCGCCTCCAAGCGAGTGGATCACCAAGGGCAGTGCCACCTGATCGAGCCAAGGATCGAGGGATTGCAGGAGTAATTCGCGCGGCGCATCATCGCGTATGCTGAGCGCATAGTCGAGAAAGCGTCGGCCAAAGACATGCGGGCAGTGATAGAAAAAAAAGCCTGCGTTGAAATAGAGATAGCGTTGCCAATAGCCCTCTGGCTGGCCCTGATCGAGAGAGGTTTCGAAAGTGAGGTCGAACTTGTCGTAGAGCGATTTCCAGATCTGGGTATGGGTTGGGCCATAAAGCTCGATCTGCGGCCATGTGCCTTCGCGGCGCAACGAGGCTGTGGGGCGGCTGAAATCGAAGGGAACAGAGGCAAGATCGCCGCAGATCAGCGTGTCGGTGTCGAAAAACACAAAGGGCTCGCCCTTGGGCAGCGCGAACAGCGCCTCGATCTTGTTGCCATAGGGATAGGCTGCGCCGAAATGGCGGCTTTCAAAGGCCACGAATTCCGCGCCGAGATCAGTCAAGAGCGCGCGGCTGTCCTCGTCCTTGATGCGTGGATCGTCGCCCCAGAGCGGCCCCGGCTGCGGCTCTGCCACAAAAAGACGCCCCGCAAAGCCGGGTGAGGTGGCGCGCAGTGACGCTGCAAAGAGAATAGCCTCGTATTGCAACCGACCGGCCTGACCGACGATCAGGATATTGTAGGTCTGAGGCACCTTTGTCTCGGGGACCTTTGTCTTGGGGGCCATTCTTGTCGTGATCCTGCCTGACTGCCACCCTCACTATGGGGTTTTCCACCGCACAGATAAAGCGGTTATCGCAGGTCAGCGCGCGCTGCGTGTCAAAAGCGCAGGGTTAATCCCGCAAGTGGGCCAGAGAATGTCGCGTCAAACTTTCGGCCATTCTTGCTATAATCCACGTAAAGATGCCGGTATCCTGCCGAGAGCCAGAGCCGGTCACTGGCCTGCCAGTTGAGCGTGCCGACAAGCTGAGATGTCATGTCTGAGCCCGCCCCAAAGCCACCGACATCGACGTAACCGATAAAGGACCAGCGGTCCGTGAGCCGCAGATTGGTCCGCGCGGCGAGGATCGGATCGGTAAAGCTCACGTCGATCCCGGCGGCAAGCCCCGGCACCGGCGTGGTGGCGCGTCCTTCAACCTGCCAGTGGCGCAGGCCTGCCATGAAATCAACCGTGGCATCAGGCGTCGTAAGCGCCCGATACCCTGCGGTAAGCGTCAGCGAGGATTGCTCGATCCGGCCACGCGCGGGCAGGCCGGGGGCAGGGGGTGGCAACGGCACGGTTCCGCGTCGCGAACTTGCCGAATGGGACAAGTCGCCCATCACCACCAAACGCTGATAGCGGGCATAACCCGTGAGAAAGAACGCCGTATCGAGATCTTCGAGAACGTCTGACAGCCCTTTGTCAAAGCGCAATGACGGGCCGCCTGCACGGGGTGTGATCGTCCCACCAATGCCGGTCCCCCATGCATAGGGCGTGATCTGGGCGTTCCAGTCTTGCGCATGTGCAGGCGGCGCGAGGCTGAATATCGTCAACAGGGCTGCGAACCGCGCAAACATCAGAGTTGATCCTTCACGACCGCACCGCCCTTGACGATCATTGCAAGGCTTTGCTCGGGCGTATCAAGCCAGTCAAGCCCTGCCTCGGGATCGGTCTCGACCACCAGAAGATCGGCCATCGCCCCTTCTGCGATGACACCAAGTTGTCCGTCATAGCCGCTGCGTTCCCCAGAGAGCGCCAGCAGATCGCCCGCCGCCCCTGTCGCCATGCGCAAGGCCTCGAGCGGGGGCATGAAGCGGGTCAGCTTGGCCAATTGCCGCCCCTGACTGCTGGCCCCTGTGGGGTTCATCAGGATGTCGGTGCCAAAGGCCATGTTGACCCCCACAGTGCGGCCCATTTCAAAGGCCTGCACGGTGCCTACCGACACCTCCTGCCGCTTGGCGTTCTGTCGTGGATCGCTGCTTGGGTTGGAATCCTCATCGGCCAAAAAGGGCTGGATCGACCACCACGCGCCCATGTCGCGCATCAGGCGAACCGTCTCAAGATCCGCTAACTGACCGTGTTCAATGGATTTCACCCCAGCCCGCAGGGCGCGCTGGATACCTTTGGGCGTATAGACATGGGCGCAAACATAGGTGCCCCAATCTTCTGCGGCCTCGACGGCGGCGCGCATTTCGTCTTCGGTGAATTGCAGGCTCTCGAGCGGATCATAAAGCGAGGTGACGCCGCCGCCGGCCATGATCTTGATTTGGCTTGCGCCCTTCATCAATTGTTCGCGGGTGCGGCGCAGCACCTCGGCGCGCCCGTCTGCGATGGCCACAACGCCGACCCGTTCACTATAGCTCAGATCGCCGTCGGCGCGGGGAAGTTCCGAAGTCATGCGGAAATCGCCATGCCCCGAGGTTTGCGAAATCATCGCGCCCGACGCAAGAATGCGCGGTCCGGGCAAAGCGCCGCGATCAATGGCCAGCTTGAGGCCAAAAGCCGGGCCGCCGGTGTCGCGCACGGTTGTGAAGCCGCGCAAGAGCGTGGCCCCTGCCTCGCGCCCGGCCATCAGATGCACAAAACCAATGTCGGCTGTCATGGCCTGCATTTGGGTCACACCAACCAGCGTACTATGCCAATGTGCGTCGATGAGGCCCGGAATGACCGCCCGACCACCACAGTCTATGCGCTCAGCATCCGTCGGTCCCTGTTCGGCGGCGGGCAGGCCGGTGATCCGCCCGCCTTCGATCAAGATCTCGCGGCCTTGGATCAGAGAGAGGTCATGGCCGTTGAAATAGCGCAGGTTGGTCAAGAGCAGCGGGCGACCGGGGGTCTGTGCCCGAGCCGGTTTTGACGCCAGACCAAACCCCGCATAAAGACCCACCACCGCCGCCAGACCACCCAACATAGCGCGGCGGTTGAGGTCTGCCTCGATCCGGGCAAAGGCCGCTTGAGTAGTGGGGGCGCCGCAGAGGCAGCAATCAATTTCGTCGTGGCTGTTTGAAGGGGAAGGGCAGCATATCTGGCACATCGGTCTCGCCTCTTACCTTGATCTTGATCGGCAGAGGGCACGCCGCGCTGTCTCCGCTTGTCAGAAGTTAGGGACATCAGGCGCGACGTCAACGCAATAGCACATAAAGTCGCCAATGCTCTGCGCACAGGCGGGTCTGCGATCCCTTGAAATTAAGAGGGAAAGTGGTGGGCGACCCAGGAATCGAACCTGGCGTGCGTCTCCGCGAGGGAGTTACAGTCCCCTGCCACACCTTGCGGCCTGTCGCCCACTTTCCCAGCACTTGCGCGCCGGACGTGGGGGGCTGATTACTAGTGGCCGGATGCTGCGTCAACCGGAAAATCGCTTGCAAGCAGTGGCCGCCCGTCGCATTGTCACGGGCCGGAAAAGAGGGGCCTTACAGCCATGAAAAAACCCCGTTGGGTGATCGACAAGGAACAGGCCAAGCGGGCGGCAGCCTCTGAGACTGTGTGGCTGTTTGGTTTGCATGCGGTGCGTGATGCGCTGGAAAACCCGGCCCGCGAAAAACTGCGGCTTATCGTGACGAAAAACGCCGCTGACAAGCTGGAGGCGGCGATTGCTGCAAGCGGCATAACACCCGAAGAGGTCGATCCGCGCAAGTTCAACGCGCCGCTTGATCCCGGTTCGGTGCATCAGGGTGCCGCGCTAGAAGTCAAGCCGCTGGATTGGGGCCCGATGGCTGAGGTCTGTTTGGGGGATGGTCGCACCGCGCCCCGCGTGGTGCTTTTGGATCGGGTCACAGATCCGCATAACGTGGGTGCTATTCTGCGCTCTGCCGAAGTATTTGGCGCGCGGGCAGTAATTGCCCCCCGCCATCACGCCGCACCCGAAACCGGGGCGCTTGCCAAGACCGCCAGCGGTGCGCTTGAACGCCAGCCTTACCTCAGAGTGCGCAATCTGGCCGATGCGATCATCGAGTTGCAGGCCATGGGCTATACGGTGCTGGGGCTGGCCGGTGAGGCGGAACTGACCATTGAGGCCGCTCTTGAGGGCAAGCGTGACCGTCCGGTTGCCCTTGTGCTCGGCGCCGAGGGGCCGGGGCTGCGCGAGAGGACGCGCGAGGTGTGCGATGCCTTGGTGCGGATCGAGTTCGCCAGCGATTTCGGCTCGCTCAACGTGTCCAACGCGGCGGCTGTGGCGCTTTACGCAGCGCGAGGCTGAGGGCGGGCGGCGGCATCCTCGAAGGCTGCGATGAACCGCCCCTTGATCATCCAACTGAGGCCAAAGGCGCAGAGGCCGAGGGATTCAAACAAAAAGGTAAGGCGGAGACTGTCCCAGATGGCCTCTATGCTCTGAGCAAGGCCAAGAGGCAGGATCATCTCAAGCAGCGCGGCCTTGATCGCCAGCATGCCCACCACGGCAAAAATGATCCGCCCAAGTGTGCGATACCACAGATTGCGCCGGTCCTTGCGATTGCCAGCAAGGCGCGCGGCGGTGGAATTTTCACGGGTAAAGACATAGGCGGAGAAATACCCAAGCACCAAAAACATCACCCCCGCCGCGCCGAAATGCATCATTTTAAGAACGGTTGGCACATCTGCACCGAGCGCGGCAAAGCTGGCCCAAAAATCATAGCTGATCGTGCCCTCGACCGTGCCGCCCGGCGGGTGAAACCCCTCTGAGCCGCTGGCATTGGTCAAGAACACGCGCGCCACCTCGCCGGAATAGGTGCACCCTGATCCGGTGGTCGGCACAAAGGCCACGATAACGGCGGCCACCCCGGCCAGTTTTAGTAGTACCACATCATACCAATGCCAGCCCAAGCACCCCTCGCGGCCCGGCGCACGAAAACTGTAAAAGAACATGAGCAACAGGCCGATAAAGCTGAGCGCGCCCACAAGGATATCCCCGCCGATCCGGCTGAAGTAATAGTGGCTGATCGAGGCGTTGAAGCAGGTGTTGGTCAGCAGGGACACCAGCCCAAGTGATACAGGCAGACCAAGCGCCACATAGCCGACGCCCAGATTGAGGCGGCGCAGGTCTATGTCAAAAGGCAGGTCGCGCAGGTCGGGGAGAGGCGCATTCGTATCTGTCATCTGGCGTATCCCTTGTCACTGAGACAGGATCAGCCTAGCCCAAGATCGCCGCAACCCGAAACGCTTTCACGCCTCAGGCGGCGTCTTCTGTGCTCTCTTGATCTGGAGCGGTCCAGCGGTTGACGTAATCGGATTGATACACCTTGTCTGCTGATTTTGTTGAGCGCTTCGGCTTGCGCACCGCATAATCGAGGATGATCCCGCCCTCTGCCAATGATCCCGACAGACGCGGGCGCTTGCCGGTCACATTGGGATTGGTGGTTGTCACCACCTTTCGGGCATGCGCAGGCTTGATCGGTTGCAATGCGCAATGCAGCACCTCATAGCCCAGTGTCGCCTCCCAAAAGCCATAGACCATCTCGGGGTTGATCTGGTAAAATGAATGATTGACCCAGTTGTTGCAGGGGCTGTGCCCGATCAGCACGCCACCGGGTTTGAGCATCTTGTGAATATTGCGATAGGCGGTGGGCAAATCAAAGATATGCTCGCAGGTGCCGCCGTCATAGATCACGTCGAACTTGCGCTCCAGTTTCTTGGGCAATTCGGCGCTGAGGTCTTGAATGATACTGGCCTTTTCAAAATCCGAGTAATCCATGGAATCGACCGAGGCAAAACCGAGTTTCTCGAAGAAGGGTTCGGAATAGGTTGCACCTTCGGGAACCAGATCGGCCTCGCTCAGGTCCGGCAAGTGGTCTGCCAACGCTTGCGCAAACACCCGCGACGACGCACCGCGCCGTGACCCGATCCAGCGCTGCCGCCCAAGCATCAAGAAACTACCGTTCAACTCATGACCTTTGACAGTCTCAATCAGCCGGGCAGCGAGGGTATCAGGAATGGCCATAACGGGGCTCCCTAGGTGTTGGATTGAGCGCGTCGACCATCCCAAGGCCCCCGCCGGTCAACTTTGCAGCCATTGCGCGGGCGCTTCAAGTAAAGATATGCGCGCGCGGCTTGGCCAAAATCGCCTACTCGCGACGGGTTCCGCTCAGTGCGACTATTCAGCGCGCGTATCAGCGTTTGGGCGCGCTTTTGGTCAAGACGCGTCGTGGCAAAAGTCCGGACAGCCGGGCTTGACCCTTGGGCGCGCCTCTACTAACTAGCGCAAGAGCGCGGGCGTTGTGTAATGGTAAGACCCTTGCCTTCCAAGCAAGAGACGCGGGTTCGATTCCCGCCGCCCGCTCCACCAAATTCCCCCTAACATGCCCTCTGTGGCTGATCTGTCCCCTTGACCACGGCCTCATCGCCCGCCAAGAACCTTGGCCAAAGGATGAGGAATAAAAATCTATGGTGCGCAGGGCCGAAAACGGGGCTGATCTGCTGGATCGCGAGAAATCGAAACATGTGGGCGCGTTGGCTGAACTGTGGCCATTCTTGCGCCCCTATCGCAAACTGCTGACTGCCGCGGTTCTGGCGTTGGTCATCACCGCAAGCGTGGCCTTGATGCTGCCACTGGCAGTGCGCCGGGTGGTGGATAATTTCAGCGCTGAGAACGGCGCTATCCTTGACCAGTATTTCGCGGCGGCTGTGCTGATCGCGGCGCTTTTGGCGGTAGGCACCGGGTTGCGGTATCTGCTGGTGACCCGGTTGGGCGAGCGCGTCGTCGCCGATATTCGCAAGGCCGTGTTTGACCGCGTGATCGGCATGAGCCCAGCCTTTTTCGAGCGGCTGATGACGGGCGAGGTTCTGAGCAGGATCACGACAGATACGACGCTGATCCTGTCAGTGATTGGCTCTTCGGTGTCGATCGCGCTGCGAAATTTGCTGATCTTGATCGGGGGCATGGGGTTGATGATGCTGACCTCAGCCAAGCTGACGGGGCTCGTTCTGTTGATCGTACCCCTCGTCATCGTGCCCATTCTAACGCTTGGCCGACGGATGCGCGTGCTCAGCCGCGAGAACCAAGACTGGATCGCGCAGAGTTCGGGCAATGCGTCAGAGGCGCTTTTATCTGTGCAGACGGTGCAGGCCTTCACCCATGAGCGCGAGAGCCGCGCGCGATTTGGTGATGTGACCGAACGCAGCCATGACGCCGCACGCCGCCGGGTCAATACCCGCGCGCTGATGACCGTGATCGTGATCTTTCTCGTTTTTACAGGGATTGTGGGCGTGCTTTGGATCGGCGCACGCGATGTGCGCGCAGGGGGCATGACCGCAGGTAGTTTGGTGCAATTTGTCATCTACGCGGTGATGGTCGCAGGGGCGGTTGCGGCGCTCTCGGAAATCTGGGGCGAATTGCAGCGCGCGGCAGGTGCAACCGAGCGTCTGGTCGAGCTGTTGCAAGCCGAAGATCCGGTGCGCGATCCCGCCCGACCATCCCCTGTGCCACGCCCGGTGCGGGGTGAGATCGCCTTTGAGGATGTGCAATTCGCCTATCCATCGCGCCCCGGCATCCCTGCACTGGATCACGTGAGCCTGACGATCCGTCCCGGCGAAACGGTCGCTCTTGTCGGTCCCTCTGGGGCGGGTAAGACCAGCGTCATTCAGTTGATCCAGCGCTTCTATGATCCGGATGCAGGGCGAATCACGCTCGATGGCGTGTCGCTTGCCGATATGGCGCGGCACGAATTTCGTCGTGATCTGGCCTTGGTGCCGCAGGACCCGGTGATCTTTGCCGCCTCGGCACGCGACAACATCCGCTTTGGCCGGCTTGATGCGACCGACGCCGAGATCGAGGCCGCGGCGCACGCAGCCAATGCGCATGATTTTATTTGCCGCTTGCCGGACGGCTATGACACTTATGTGGGGGAGCGTGGTGTGATGCTGTCCGGTGGGCAGAAACAGCGCATCGCCATTGCCCGCGCTATTCTGCGAGATGCGCCAGTTCTGTTGCTGGACGAGGCGACATCGGCGCTTGATGCCGAGAGCGAACGCGCGGTGCAGTCAGCGGTAGAAGCGATGGCGCGCACCCGCACCACGATTATCGTCGCCCATCGTCTGGCGACGGTGAAAAAGGCTGACCGCATTGTGGTGATGGATCAGGGCCGCATTGTCGCGCAGGGCACGCATGACAGCCTTGTCGCTGAGAATGGCCTCTATGCGCGGCTCGCGCGGTTGCAATTCACCGATGGCGAGGCGGCCTGACGTCGGCAGGATGCCGACGTTATCGACTATGGTGGACCGCCTCGCAAACGCGTCCCGTTCAGGACCAATTCACCGATTACACCGGGCGGAAATGTGAGGCGGCCCCGCAGATCATCCCTCAGAAGGACATGATCCGCGTCTCCTCCGCCAAGAGGCGCGCAGCCACGGCAGGTGGTTTCGCGGCGGTGATCCCGTCTAGCAAAGCGGTCTCATCCACGCCCTTGTTGGGCAGGTATATGGCGCAGACCTCAATCGTTGCCCCGGTCTCCATGATCTTTTGCATCAGGCCCTGTGGGCTCATCCCCATCGGCGCTTGCGGCGCGGTGGCACTGGCGGGGGCATCCTTGAGGGCCAGGTCGCCAGCCGGGCCGCAGAGCAGCACATAAGAGCTTGCCCCGGCCTGCATCGTCTGCATCGTCAGAACCATGCCCATGAGCTGCGTTTGGGGTTCTGCACTGGTCAGGATCGTGACCATCTGCTTTGCGTCCTCGGCCATGACAGGGCTTGTGAGGGCGGCCAGACCAAGCGTCGCCGCGGTGATGATTTTGCGCATGATGTCCTCTTTTCTAGCAAAGATGAATTCTGAATCCGTGTTTTCAGGGCCACCCTAGGCTGTGTGCAGGCCTATCGACCTTGATCTGGATCAATCACATTCAGAAAGAAGAATTTGATGCAGCTTCAGAGAAAGCAGACAAACCCTCTCGGTTCGGAATTGCGCCAAATCTTGCGCCTTCACTGGGCTCGCTTTCGTGTCGAGATACCAAAACTGAGGGATTTCCCCCATTTTGTCAGCGCGACTGGCGGCATAATTGTGTAACCTCATGCCTGAAACGGAGAGTACTAGATGTCGACACCACAGTCCTCGGACATGCGCCCCACGCCCGATCCCGCCGAAGATAATGCCTTTTTCCCCTCGCCCTATTCCCTGAGCCAGTTTACCGCGCCGGTTTCCGATCTGTCGGGGGCGGACTATCCTCATCCCTATTCTGGGGGGCGCTGGAAGATTCTGGTGATCTGTGCAGATGAACGCTATTTGCGGATGGAGAATGGTACGATGTTTTCGACTGGAAATCATCCAGTCGAGACCCTGCTTCCGCTCTATCATCTTGATAAGGCAGGGTTTGGCTTCGATTTCGCGACGATTTCCGGTTATCCAGCCAAGTTTGAACTCTGGGCCATGCCGAGGCAGGACCCTGAGGTGATGGGCCTGTTCGCAAAATATGCCGAAGCCTTGAAAACACCTGTGAAATTGCGAGATGTCCTCGCAAAAGTGCTTGAGGGAGGGTCAGACTATATCGGGGTGTTTATCCCCGGTGGGCATGGTGCATTGATCGGTCTGCCCGAGAGTGCGGAGGTCAAGACCTTGCTTGAATGGGTTGCAGCCGAGGACAAGTTTCTGATCTCGCTGTGTCACGGCCCTGCTGCATTTTTGGCCGTGGGCAAGGACAGCACGATCTATAAAGGTCGCAAGATCGTGGCCTTTCCGGATGCAATGGACGCGCAAACCCCCGAGATTGGCTATATGCCCGGGCATCTGACGTGGAAATTCGGAGAGGAATTGCAGGCCATCGGCTTTGAGATTCTCAACGAGGGTATTTCCGGTCAGGTCCACAAGGATGGTAAAATCCTGACTGGTGACAGCCCGCTGGCTGGTAATGGCTTGGGGAAACTGGCGGCGACGGAACTGTTGGCTGAGGTGCACAAAAAGTGAGCCGTGAGCCCGCGGATTCGGTTCTTTCAGTTCTTTTGCGGCTGGAGGAGGCCACAACGCTTGAAGGGGTCTCGCAGGTTATCTGCGAGACCTGTGAACCGCTTGGGTATGACCGGGTGCTGCTGTTTTCGGCAGCTGCACAGCGGGAGCAGATCGTGAGCAGGGTGTATTGGGTCAAAGGTGATTGGTTCGGTGATGGCAGCACAGTTGATGCCGAAACCTATCTCCAGAGATGCCCCATCACCCTCAATGTGCTAAAGTGCAGCGCGCCGTTTTTCTGGACCAAGACGCCGAATACCGAATACCGGGTTGTTCGCACCCCGAGCCTGTCGGGCACCAATGGGTTTCAGGTGCCGATTTACGGGCCGATTGGCTTGGAGGGCGCGGTGAGCTTTGGAGGCGGCCGCATCGACGCCTCTCGGCGGGTGCAACTTTTGTTGACCTTGTTGGCGGAGCAGGCGTTTCGGGTCAGCCGCGCCTTGATCGAAGGTGAGAGCCCCGAAACGGGCCATCTGTCGACGCGCGAACGCGAGGTTCTGGCGTGGGTTGCGGCCGGGCGCCGAGGGGCCGAGATTGCCGGCACTCTGGGAATTTCTCAGAGGACGGTTGAAAATCACCTGCGTAACGCGCGCAATCGTTTGGCTGTCAAGACCACGGCACAGGCGGTGCAGGCGGCCATTCGGCTTGGTCAATTGGATGGGTTGCCAGACTGAGCGACAGTTTAACTGTTCCCAAGCTTGGTGTGCTTTGATCAGGTGTCCCCATCGCCCAGCCGCGCCAGAATGGGGCCTGTGTCGAGCGTGCCAATCGCCCCGGCCACACGTCCACGCGGATCGCTGAGGCGTGTCGAGATATAGCCCTGCGCCACCGCATCAGGGGCATGCCGCATCAGGACTGAAGCGGTCAGAAGCGTGGCGAGGCTCTCGGCATACCAACGGGCCTGAGCCTCTTCGGGCAGCTTGGGAAAGGTTTGCATATGCGCTTTCAGCGCGGCGTCAAACCGGCGGTCCTGCCCGGCGACGCTGGCCAACTCCGCAGTCAGAACCTCGCCTGCAAGCGGCTCTTTGCGCAGGGTGCGCAGGATATCAAGGCAGATGACATTGCCCGACCCTTCCCAGATCGAATTGAGCGGGGCTTCGCGGTACAAAAGGGGCAGGGGCGTATCTTCGATATAGCCCATGCTACCCATGGCCTCCATGGCCTCATAGACCACACCGGGGCAGAGCTTGTTGCCGAGGAATTTCGCGAGTGCCACGCCAAGACGTGCAAAGGCGCGCTCTGCCGGGCTGCGCCCGTCAAATGCCCGCGCCACATGAAGCCCAAGCGCCAGCGTGCCCTCCCAATCAAGCGCGAGATCGGCCAGAACGGCGCGCATCAGCGGCTGGTCGATGAGTTGCTTTTGAAAGACGGACCGATGGTGCGCCCAATGCCGCGCGTGATCCAGTGCTGCGCGCATCAGCCCTGACGGGGCCATGGCGGTATCCAACCGCGTGTGATGCACCATTTCCAGAATGGTACGTAGCCCCGCGCCCTCGTCGCCCAACCGATAGGCGATGGCCCCGTGATATTCAATTTCCGCAGACGCATTGGCACGATTGCCAAGTTTATCCTTTAGTCTTTGGATCTGGATCTCATTGCGCGCGCCCTCCAGCCAGCGCGGCACCAGAAAGCAGGTCAGCCCCTCGGGCGCTTGCGCCAGCGTTAGAAACCCGTCTGACATTGGCGCGGAGCAGAACCATTTATGGCCGAAAAGACGATAATATGCGCCCTCTGGCGTCGCGGTGGTGGCATTGGCACGAATGTCCGATCCGCCCTGCTTTTCGGTCATTGCCATGCCCAGTGTGGCACCCGGTTTGCGCGCCAGCGGCTTTGCGCCCGGATCATAGGCGCGTGCCGTAAGTTTCGGCACCCAATCTGCAAAAAGCGCCTTGTCGCTGCGCAGGGCAGGCACGGCGGCATAGGTCATGGTCATCGGACAGCACACGCCCGGTTCCACCTGAGAGGTCAGATAGACCATCGCGGCATGGGTCACGTGGCCGCCCTTGGCCCCCTCCCACGGAATGGCCGCATAGCCCGCGCCGATACCAACGCGCATCAGATCATGATACGCGGGGTGAAACCGCACCTCGTCCAGCCTGCGCCCGCCCACATCAAAAAGCACCAGTTCGGGTGGGTGTCGGTTGGCCGCGCGCCCTGCCGAACGCAGGGTTTCAGTGCCGATCCGTGCGCCGTAGGCGGCCAGAGTTTCGGGATCGGCCCCTGCTGCCGTCGCATGGGTCTGCAAGCCAGGATCGTCTGCCCAAAGATCAAGATCACCGCGCGATGCGGGTTGGTTCGTCACCTCATGGGTGCCAAGCATGTCCTTAGGCGGGCTGTCCTGCATCGCGCTCTCCTTTGGCGGGTATGCTAGTGGGGGTCGCGCAGCGGCGAAAGGGGATTCACAAAGCGCAGAGCCTGTGGCATGATGCCTGCAACGCCCGACACGAGGCGGATCGAAGAGGCAGAGCAGAGTATGACACCCCGCAGCCGCCCTTGGGGCCTGTTGATTTTTTTCCTGATCGCCTTTTTTCTAGGGGCGTATTTTACATTTGCGGCTGTGCAAGGGGATTACGGCCTATTCCGTCGCGCCGAAATTGATGCACAAAGCGTCGAGTTGCAGGCCCAGCTTGACGCGTTGAATGTGCGGGTGGCGCGGATGGAAAACCTGACCCGGCGGCTCTCGGACGGCTATCTTGATCTTGATTTGTTGGATCAGCAGGCGCGTGAAGTTTTGGGCCTGTTGCGCAGTGACGAGATCGTAATCCGCTGAGGCGCGCGTGACGTCTTGCTCAGAGTGTTCGCTTAAGCCCAACACCTTAGCCCGTTTAGGCCTCGGCCTTCTTTTCCCATCGCCCGCCGGCCTCGGACCAGTATTGCGCGGCGCAGCCTGCGCCGGTCAGCGCCTTCCATTGTCCACGCGCAACTTGAACGGCCGCGTCGTCATTCCCGTCAAAGAGAATGCAGACCCGTTGCAGCGACTGCACCTCCTCTGCGCTCACGTCTGCCCCGTCGATCGCCATTACGCAGGCTGCGCCATTGGGTCTTGCGTGGTCTGTCGTCAGCAAAACCGGCTGATCGGCATCATGCGCCCCACCGGCCACGCCATGCGGCAAAAACCCATCCTCAGGCCCTAACCAGAGCCGTTCATCGAGCCAGACAAGCCGCGCCGCCTCTCTTCCCCGCACCACCACGCGCCAGCCAGCCCCCAAGGATTTCTCAAGCAACATCGGCAATGTCGCCTCAAGTGGTTGACGCGTCAGGTGATAGAAGTAGACGGCCCCCATCAACTCTCCTCAAGCATATCCGCAACCAGACGGTTGAGCGCCAGAACGCCCCAGCCTGTCGCGCCCTTTGGGGCGTAGGTCGTGTCCGCCTTGACGCTGGCCACCCCCGCGATATCAAGATGTACCCAAGGCATGCCCTCCTGCACAAAGCGGTGCAGGAATTCCGCTGCCGTGATCGTGCCCGCAGGCCGCCCGGCAGAGTTCTTGATATCGGCAATCTGGCCCTTGATCATATCGGCATAGCCCGGCCCAAGCGGCAGACGCCATGCGCCTTCGCCTTCTGTCTTTGCGGCACGCAGGAAGGCGTTGCAGAGCCCTTCGTCATTGCTGAGAACAGCGGCATTCTCGTGACCCAAGGCCACGATGCAGGCCCCTGTGAGAGTGGCCAGATCAATCATTCCGCGCGGCTTATAGGTTTCTTGCGCATACCAGAGCACATCTGCCAGCACGAGCCGCCCCTCGGCGTCGGTATTGATCACCTCGATGGTGTCGCCCTTCATCGACGTCACCACGTCGCCGGGACGGGTGGCGCGGTCCGAGGGCATGTTTTCCACGATGCCCACAAGGCCCACGACATTTGCCTTGGCGCGCCGAAGGGCCAGCGTGCGCATGACCCCTGCGACAACACCGGCACCGCCCATGTCCATGGTCATTTCTTCCATGCCAGCGGCGGGTTTCAGGCTGATGCCGCCCGTGTCGAACACCACGCCCTTGCCGATGAGGGCCAGTGGTGCCTCGCCCTTTGGCCCGCCCAGCCATTCCATTACTGCCAGTTTCGACGGGCTGGCGCTCCCGTGACCCACAGACAAGAGCGCACCCATCCCGAGTTTCTCCATGTCCTTTTCCTCAAGAATGGTGATCTTGAGGCCCAGATCCTTCATCGCGGCGATGCGATTTGCGAATTCGGTGGTGGTCAGGTGATTGGCAGGCTCGTTGACCAGATCGCGGGTAAAGAATACCCCCTCGGCCAAGGCCAATGTGGGCGCGGCTTCGGCTTTGACTTCATCCGGCCTGCCGGTCATCAGCGTAACGGCACCGGGGTCCTTCGGGGCGGTGTCTTTCTTGGGCTGCGATTTGTGCGGGGTGAAATCATAGGCCCGCAGCAGCACGCCAAGCAGCACATCGACCGGACGGCGCAACGCCGATCCAAGGATCAAAAGCGGCTTGTCCCCCTTGAGGCGGCTTAGGTTCACACCTGCGCGGCGGCTTTCGGCGGGGCTGGCGCTGCGGGGAAGTATGACCACATCAATCGCCTCGGCCACCATCCCGGAGGGCCAGTTGATGCTGATCACGTCGCCAGGTTTTTTGTCGTTCAAGGCGGCCGCCTCGACCAGCCGGGCAAGCGTGCCGCGCGTCATGCGATTGATCTTTCGCGCACCGGCGTCAAGCTTGCCTTCGGGGGGAATGATCACAGCGATCCGGCCGGGCGCTGTGGCGAGCGCCTCTAGATCAGTCTCGGCAAAGACAACGTGCAGGGGGGTGGTCATCGAGGGCTCTCCTTGGTTCGGCTTTGCCAAGACCTAGCGCGGCTTGTCGCCAATGACCAGTTAGCAGTTTTCCCCCGCAATCAATTCCGCTAGGTTGCCCGGCAATACTGCTGCCACGGGGGATAAGAGTGACCAGATTCGACAGATACATGCTGTCGCAATTCATGGTTTTGTTCGGTTTCTTTGCGCTCGTTTTGGTTTCGATCTTTTGGATCAACAAGGCGGTGCGCATGTTCGACCGGCTGATCGGGGATGGCCAGCCCGCTTGGGTGTTTGTGGAATTCACGGCATTGACCCTGCCGGGGGTGATCGGCGTAGTGCTGCCGATTGCGGCCTTTGCTGCCGCCGTTTACGTGGTCAACCGCCTGTCAAGCGAAAGCGAGCTGACGGTGATGCAGGCCACTGGATATTCGCCTCTGCGCTTGGCCCGCCCGGTGTTTGTCTTCGGTGTGATCGTCGCAGTGATGATGTCGCTCTTGGCGCATTTCCTCATCCCCAGCAGCCTAAGCCAGCTGCGCCTGCGGCTGGATGAGGTCTCGCGCAATATCACGGCCAAATTGCTCAGCGAGGGCGAATTCCTGCATCCCGCCCCCGGCGTGACCTTCTACATTCGCGAGATCACATTGTCTGGCGAATTGCGCGACGTGTTTTTGTCTGATCGGCGTGATCCCGAAGCGCCTGTGACCTATACCTCGTCCCGCGCCTATCTGGTGCAAGAGGGGGGCGGCACACGGCTGGTCATGGTCTCGGGATTGGCCCAGAATATTCGCGCCGATCAAAACCGGCTCTTTACCACCTATTTTGACGATTTTTCCTATGACATCAGCAGCCTTGTTCGGCGCGATGTGGTCAATTTAGACGAGGTGGCCTTTGCGGGCACGCTCGAGATGCTGCGCGACCCCGAGGCGGTTGCGGCGCGCACGGGCGTCAGTTTGGGGGCTGTGATGGCCCAGATGCATGGCCGCATCACGGCGGCTTTGCTCTGCGTGATCGCGGCTTTGGTTGGGTTCTGCACCCTCTTGGTGGGGGCACATAGCCGGTTTGGCGTCTGGCGTCAGGTGTTGCTGGCCTTTGGTCTTTTGGTGGGTCTCAAGATCGTCGAGAGCCTTGTGCTGGCACCGGTTCTAGCCAGCGCTGTGCTTTGGCCGTTGCTTTATCTGCCGGCGCTGATCGGGCTGGCGTTGTCGGGGCTGCTCCTGGCGCTTGCCAGCTATCCGGGCCTGTGGCATCGGCTGCGGCGCAAGGGGCCTGCGGCGGAGGTGCCGACATGATCCTAGAGCGCTATTTCGGTCGACGTTTCTTTGTGAGCTTCATGGGCGTGACGATCACCATGCTTGTGATCATGGGGCTGATCGACCTGATGGACGAGTTGGGCGATTTCCCTGAATTGGCCTTTGGTCAGGTTTTGGGGATCGTGCTGTTGAAACTGCCCGAAGCCTATTACGAGATCATTCCATTGGTGATGATTCTTGCCTCGGTGGCGCTTTTCTTACGGTTGGCGCGCTCGTCCGAGATGGTGGTGCTGCGCGCCTCTGGCCGGTCTGCATTGCGCGGTCTGCTTGCTCCGGCAGCGGTGGCTCTGGCTATTGGCCTGTTGGGGCTGGCGGTAGGCAATCCGCTGGTGGCGGCGACTGCGAAACGGCATCACGATCTGGTCAATACCTACTCGGGTCAGACATATTCTGACCTTGCCATTGCGTCAGAGGGTCTGTGGCTGCGGCAGGGCGGAACGGCGGGCCAGACAGTGATCTATGCTGCCCGTTCCAGTTCCGATCTCAGCACACTTTACGGCCCCAGCTTTTATGACTTTGCCCCCGATGGCCAACCTCTGCGCCGCATAAGCGCCAGCACCGCACGGCTTGAGACCGGGGCATGGCTGCTCGAAGATGCCAAGATTTGGGATTTGGCCGAGAACATCAATCCCGAGGCCATGGCCCGCCAAGAGGCGCAGTTGAGCGTGCCCTCTGATCTGACCCAGGATCGAATTCTCGACAGTTTCGGCAGCCCGGAGTACATCCCGATTTGGGAGTTGCCCAAGTTCATTGATCAATTGGAAGAGGCTGGGTTTTCTGCGCGACGTTACGCCATATGGTTCCAGAGCGAATTGGCGCAGCCGGTCTTTCTGGTGGCGCTTGTGTTGATTTCGGCGGCACTGACCATGGGGCACACGCGCGGTGCCAATGTCGGGCTTTCGGTATTGACGGCAGTTCTTTTGGGGTTCGGCCTGCATTATGTGCGCAATTTCGCGCATATCTTGGGTGAGAATGGTCAATTGCCGATCTTGCTGGCGGCTTGGGCTCCGCCCGTTGCCTCGCTGTTTATCGGTCTCGGCATCCTTCTGCATCTGGAGGATGGATGATCCGCCAAATACGCCTCTTTCTTGTTCTGCTGCTTTCGCTCGCAAGCCCGCTGACCGCGCAGGATGCCCCCTCTGATCCGGCGGTGTTGGTCGCAGATGACGTGCGCCTCACGGCGGACAACCGCCTGATTGCAACGGGCAATGTCGAGGCGCTCTATCAGGGGCGCCGTCTGACTGCGCGCGAAATCACTTATGACCATGGCACCGGCCAGTTGGCGATCACCGGACCGTTGACGCTCACGGATGTCGAAGGCGCGTTGGTCGTGGCCGACAGCGCCGAGCTGGACCGCGACCTGACCAATGGCATCCTGCGTGGGGCGCGGATCGTCATGCAGGATCAGTTGCAATTGGCGGCCGTGGAGATGCGCCGCACCGATGCGCGCTTTAATCAGCTTTACAAGACTGCCGTGACCTCTTGCCGGGTTTGCGACAACGGCCGCCCGCCGCTGTGGCAGATCCGGGCGCAGCGGGTGATCCATGATGAGCAAGAACGTCAGCTCTATTTTGACAACGCGCAGTTCCGCATCCTGAACACCACCGTGCTCTATCTGCCGCGTCTTCGCTTGCCGGACCCGACGCTTGATCGCGCGCGTGGGTTTCTGACCCCGTCGCTTGTCAATTCTTCGCTTTTGGGCACGGGCATCCGCGTTCCCTATTTCATCCCCATTGGCGATAGCCGCGACCTGACGCTGGCGCCGTTCCTTGCGACCAATTCCAAGCGGCTGGAATTCCGCTATCGTCAGGCGTTTCGCCAGGGTGAAATTGAATTCAACGGTGCCGTGGCCGAGGATGATTTCAGCCCCGACCCAACCCGTGGATATCTGTTTGGTACGGGTCGGTTCGAACTGCCGCGCGATTTCATCCTGCGGTTCAATGTCGAGCTGTCCAGCGACGATACGTTTCTGTTGGACCATGGATTTTCCGACAAGGACCGCCTGATCAATGAGGTGTCGGTCGAGCGTGCGCGCCGGGATGAGTATATCCGTGGCGCGATCACGCATTTTCAATCGCGACGGGTGGGCGAGAGCAACGCAACCCTGCCCACGTTGGCGGGCAATGCCGAATATGAGCGCCGGTTCTTTCCCACACGGATTGGGGGCGAATTGCGCTTTGGCGCGGCACTGCACAGCCATTACCGCAGCTCGGATTCCACGCTGGCCACGCTCGACCGCTTTGCGGACGGGCGCGATGTAACGCGGCTGACCACCCGGCTGGACTGGTATCGCGGTTGGACGCTGCCAGCAGGCGTGCTTGCCAGTTTCCAAACCGGCCTCATCCTGGATCATTTCGAGATTTCGCAGGCGGGGATTACGGCCGCCTCGCAGGCAACCGAACTGACCCCCACACTCGCGCTTGAACTTCGGTGGCCGCTGCTCAAATCCACGCGTCATGCCGTCACCCATGTGATCGAGCCTGTGGCGCAATTGTCGTGGAGCGGTGGATCGAACCCCGATATTCCCCTCGACGAGGCGACGCTGATCGAGTTTGACGAAGGCAACCTTTTCAATCCCTCGCGGTTCAATTCCCCTGACCGGCGCGAACGTGGGTATAGTGCCGCCTATGGGGTAAGCTATACCCGGTTTGATCCGGCGGGCTGGCAAGGAAGCCTTGCTCTCGGGCAGGTCTGGCGCGAAGAGCGTTTGCTGGAGAGGGATGGCCTGACCCCAAGCTTTGCCAAATCCTCGGGGTTGCGCGCCCGTGCCTCGGACTTGCTGATTGCGGGACAGTTCCGCAATGCCACTGGTTTGACCGTGACGGCGCGGGGCCTGTTTGATTCCATGTTCGACACGACCAAGGCAGAGGCCCGCGCCAGTTGGCGCAACGATGATACCAATATTGCGGCTACTTATGTCTGGCTCTCGGCTGATCCGGCTGAAAATCGACCGGCGAAAGTGTCCGAATGGGCGATTGATGGCAGCTATCGCTTTGCTCAGCATTGGACTGGCCATGCCGAGTGGCGGTTTGACGCGGCGGCAGAGCGCAGCGTGCGTGCAGGGGCGGGGCTGACATATTCCAACGAATGCGTGGACATCACGCTTTCGGTCTCGCGCCGGTTTACCTCTTCGACTATCCTTGAACCGGAAACCAACTTCGGCTTTACGGTAGGGTTTACGGGGTTCTCGTCCGCGACCCGTGACCGAAGCTTTACCCGGACCTGCAGGAACTGACCAGAATGACACCGATCTTTCGCCGCCTGATTGCCGCCCTGACCCTCGCCGTGACGGGCTTGCTGGTGTGGCCCCTGAGCGGGGGTATGGCGCAGGCGCAAAACCTGTTCTCGCCGCAAATCTATGTGAACGATCAGGCTATCACCGGCTACGAGTTGCAACAACGCGCGCGCCTTCTGACGCTGTTTCGCGCGCCCGGCGACCCGCAGCGACTGGCCCGGGAGCAGCTGATCGAGGAGCGTATCAAGATTGACGCCGCCAGAGCCTCGGGTCTTGTGCTTGAAGAGGATTTGGTGCGGGACGGGATGGAGGAATTTGCCGGTCGGGCAAATATGACCGCTGATCAGCTTATCGCGGCATTGGGAGATTCGGGCGTGTCGCAAGAATCCTTCCGAGAGTTTGTTCGCGCCGGGATCACATGGCGCGAGCTGACGCGCGCGCGGTTTGCTGCGCGTGTGTCGGTAAGCGAAGATGATCTGGAACGTGCAACGCGCGCCCTGACCGGGGGCGCTGCAGTGCGCGTTCTTTTGTCAGAAATCATCCTGCCGGTGACCAGTCTTGAGGATGCAGAGGCCAAGCAGGCCTTGGCCGCGTCTATTGCAGAATCCACCAGCGAAGGCGCATTCGCAGAGGCCGCGCGCCGTCACTCCGCGGCACCCTCGTCCTCGCGTGGGGGACGCATGGATTGGGTTGCGTTGTCTGAATTGCCCGCAGGGTTGCGGCCAATCGTGCTGGGGCTTGCCCCGGGCGAGGTGTCCGATCCGTTGCCTCTAGAAGGTGCTCTGGCGCTCTTTTACATGCGGGATATCGAGGAAATGACAGTGCCCTCTCCGGAATATGCCGCCATCGAATATGCCGCCTACTATATCCCCGGCGGGCGGAGTGAGGCGGCGTTGCAGCGTGCGGCACAGGTGCGCGCAGCGGTTGATACCTGCGATGACCTTTACGGCGTGGCGCATGGCCAGCCGCCTGAAGTGTTGGAGCGCGGGTCGAAGGCCCCAGAGGAAATTCCGCAGGATATCGCCATCGCGCTCGCCTCGCTTGATCCCGGCGAAACTTCGACCAGCTTGACGCGCGCCAATGGGCAAACACTGGTGTTCCTGATGCTCTGTGGTCGCTCGCCGAAACTTGACGGAGAGGCACCTTCGGTTGAGGATCTGTCGAATTTCATCCGCAACCAGCGGATCGAGTCCTTTGCCAATGGGTATCTCGAACAGTTACGCGCCGAGGCGCGGATCGTCGAGAAGTGAGCGCGCCCATCGCGCTCAGCTGTGGCGAGCCGGCTGGCATCGGTCCGGAAATTGCCGCCGCCGCATGGGACCGTCTGCGGGGTGCCCTGCCGTTCTTCTTGATTGGTGATCCGGCGCATCTGCCACCCGGAACACCTATCGCGCAAATTACAGATCCTGCCGAGGCATCCGCCGCCTGTGCCACTGCGCTGCCGGTTCTGGCGCATGCGTTTGATGGGCCGCTGACGCTTGGCACGCCCAACCCTGCTCATGCGCGTGGCGTGATCGACGTGATCGCGCGCGGTGTCGATCTGGTGCAATCCGGCGCGGCGTCGGCGCTCTGCACCGCGCCAATACACAAACAGGCGCTACAGGACGGGGCAGGTTTTGCCTTTCCGGGTCATACCGAGTTTCTTGCGCATCTGGCGGGTGTCGGGCGTGTGGTGATGATGCTGGCCTCGGATCAGTTGCGCGTCGTGCCCACGACCATCCACATACCGCTCAAGGACGTGCCGCAGGCGCTCTCGCCCGGTCTGCTGGAAGAGACGATCCGCATCACCCATGCCGCGCTGATCCGTGATTTCGGCCTGAGTGCCCCGCGATTGGCCATTGCAGGTCTCAATCCGCATGCTGGTGAGGGTGGCAAAATGGGGCGCGAGGAAATCGAGGTTATTGCCCCAGTGATCAGCCGCCTTCGCGCCCAGGGGTTTGATCTGCGCGGGCCGCTCTCAGCGGATACGATGTTTCACGCCTCCGCCCGCGCGACGTATGATGCTGCAGTCTGTATGTATCACGATCAGGCGCTCATTCCGATCAAAACGCTGGATTTCGACCGGGGCGTGAATGTTACGCTTGGCCTGCCGTTTATCCGCACCTCGCCGGATCACGGCACAGCACTGGACATTGCGGGGCAGGGGCGGGCCAATCCCACCTCGTTGATTGAGGCCCTTAAGCTCGCGCAGACCATGGGCGAGGCGCGCCGCGCATGAGAGCGCTTGAAGACCTTCCTCCACTGGCCAAGGTTATCGCGGCACATGGTCTTTCCGCCCGCAAATCCTTGGGTCAGAATTTCCTGCTCGATCTGAACCTCACCTCGAAAATTGCGCGGCAGGCGGGGGACCTTGGCGGTTGCGACGTGCTGGAGATTGGCCCCGGACCCGGCGGATTGACTCGCGGGCTTTTGATGGAGGGGGCGCGACATGTGCTGGCGATCGAAAAGGACTCGAGGTGCCTGCCCGCTTTGCAAGAGATTGCCGAGGCCGCACCGGGCCGCCTGGCGGTTCTAAATGCTGACGCGCTTGATCTTGATCCTCTGGCACATCTGACGCCGCCTATTCGCGTGGTGTCGAACCTGCCCTATAATGTGGGCACGGAGTTGTTGATTCGCTGGCTGACGCCGCCCGAATGGCCGCCCTTTTGGGAATCGCTTACCTTGATGTTTCAGCGCGAAGTCGCAGAGCGCATCGTGGCGCAGCCGGGGGGCAAGGCCTATGGGCGTCTGGCCCTTTTGGCGCAATGGCGCGCTGTGCCGCGCATCGTGATGCACCTGCCGCCGGGGGCCTTTACCCCACCACCCAAGGTGTCGAGCGCCGTGGTGCATCTGACCGCGTTGCCCGAGCCACGCTATCCCGCGGACCCCAAGATATTGGAGCGCGTGGTCGCCCGCGCCTTCAACCAGCGCCGCAAAATGCTGCGCGCAGCGCTCAAGGGGGCGGCACCCGATATCGAGGATCGGTTGCTCTCTGCGGGGATTAAACCCACGGATCGCGCTGAGACTGTGAGTTTAGAGCAGTTTTGCGCGCTTGCGCGCCGAATGCCGGGCGGAGTTGAGGCCTGAGGCTTTTGTTGTTTTGCTGGATGAGGGTGTCCGTGCTGCGGCATTTGGGCAGGGGTGTGCTGCACGACTTACTCTAGGTAAAATTCCCTCTCGCAACCGCGACGCGATTGGTGTATGAAATAGTTTAATGCTAAACTATATTCGCCAGCAAGGAGTCGCCATCCCATGGTTGCCCGGAAAAGCACTAAGAAATCCAACGTCTCAGCCGAAGATCTCAAGCAGTATTATCGCGATATGCTGCTCATTCGACGATTCGAGGAAAAGGCGGGCCAGCTTTATGGCATGGGTCTGATCGGCGGTTTCTGCCATCTCTACATCGGACAAGAGGCGGTTGTCGTCGGACTTGAGGCCGCCGCAGAAGAGGGCGACCGCCGCATCACCACATACCGCGATCATGGGCACATGCTGGCCTGCGGGATGGACCCCAACGGTGTGATGGCCGAACTCACCGGGCGTGAGGGGGGCTATAGTCGCGGCAAGGGCGGCTCGATGCATATGTTTTCGACCGAAAAGCGGTTCTATGGGGGCCATGGCATCGTGGGTGCCAACGTGCCGCTCGGGGCCGGTCTGGCCTTTGCCGACAAATACCTTGGAAATGATCGTGTGACCTTCACGTATTTCGGAGATGGTGCCGCCAATCAGGGACAGGTCTATGAGACCTTCAACATGGCCGCCCTTTGGCAATTGCCAGTGATCTTCGTGATCGAAAACAACCAATACGCCATGGGCACATCGCAGAAACGATCAACCTCTAGCCCTGACATCTACACGCGCGGGCAGGCCTTTGGCATTCCCGGCGAAGCGGTCGACGGGATGGACGTGCTGGCCGTGAAAGAGGCGGGCGACAAGGCCGTTGCGCACTGCCGCTCGGGCGCGGGCCCCTACATTCTAGAAATCAAGACCTACCGCTATCGTGGCCATTCCATGTCTGACCCGGCCAAATACCGCACCCGCGAAGAGGTGCAGAAAATGCGCGAGGAGAAAGACGCCATCGAGCACGTGCGCGACCTGCTGGTGTCGGGGGGCCATGCCACCGAAGAGGACCTCAAGGCGATCGACAAAGAGATCAAGGATGTGGTGAACGCCAGTGCCGAATTCGCCAAGGAAAGCCCCGAGCCCGCGCTTGATGAGCTTTGGACCGATATTATTGCCGACGCGGCACCGCAGAACACGTGAAGAGGAGAGACGACAATGGCAACCGAAATCCTGATGCCCGCCCTCTCTCCGACCATGGAAGAAGGCACACTGGCCAAATGGCTGGTTAAAGAAGGCGATACCGTCAAAGCTGGTGATATCCTCGCCGAGATTGAAACTGACAAGGCCACGATGGAATTCGAGGCGGTCGATGAGGGCGTGATGGGCAAAATCCTGATCGCCGAGGGCAGCGAAGGCGTCAAGGTCAACACCCCCATCGCCGTGATGCTGGAGGATGGCGAGAGCGCCGAAGACGTGGCAAGTGCCCCCGCCGCCAAGGCACCCGAGGCCGCCCCCGCGCCGAAAGCTGCCCCTGCTACTGCCAAGGCTCCCGAGGCACCGAAAGCGAATACCAGCCCCGATTGGCCTGAAGGCACCGAAATGCAGACCATGACAGTGCGCGAAGCGCTGAACACTGCCATGGCCGAGGAAATGCGCCGTGACGACACCGTGTTTGTCATGGGGGAAGAGGTTGCCGAATATCAGGGGGCCTATAAGATCACCCAGAACTTGCTCGAGGAATTCGGTGCCAAGCGCGTGATTGACACGCCGATCACCGAGCATGGCTTTGCCGGGATAGGTGTTGGCGCGTCTTGGGGGGGCTTGCGGCCCATCGTCGAATTCATGACGTGGAACTTTGCCATGCAGGCGATTGACCAGATCATCAACTCTGCGGCCAAAACGCTTTATATGTCTGGTGGTCAGATGGGCAGCCCGATCGTGTTCCGTGGTCCCAACGGGGCAGCCGCGCGCGTCGGCGCGCAGCACAGCCAGGATTACGCGGCGTGGTACGCCCAAGTGCCCGGTTTGCGCGTGGTGCAGCCTTATTCGGCGGCGGATGCTAAGGGCCTGTTGAAAACCGCCATTCGCGATCCCAACCCGGTGGTGTTCCTGGAGAACGAGATCCTCTATGGCCGCTCGTTCGAGGTGCCCAAGCTGGACGATTTCACCATCCCCTTTGGCAAGGCCAAGATCTGGCGCAAGGGCACGGATGTGACCATCGTCAGCTTTGGCATTGGCATGACCTATGCTTTGGAGGCGGCGGACAAGCTGGCCGAGGATGGGATCAGCGCCGAGGTGATCGACCTGCGCACGCTGCGCCCGATGGATACGGATACGGTCATCGCCTCTGTGATGAAAACCAATCGTTGCGTGACGGTGGAAGAAGGCTGGCCGGTGGCCTCAATCGGCAACCATATCTCGGCCGTGCTGATGCAAAAGGCGTTCGACTATCTCGATGCGCCGGTCATCAATTGCACGGGTAAGGATGTGCCGATGCCCTATGCCGCCAATCTGGAAAAGCTGGCGCTGACCTCTACCCAAGAGGTGATCGACGCCGTTCGCCAAGTGACCTATCGCTGAGGGAGACCCTAAGATGGCAACCGAAATTCTGATGCCCGCCCTCTCGCCCACGATGGAAGAGGGCACGCTGGCCAAATGGCTGGTCAAAGAGGGGGATACCGTTTCTGCGGGCGATCTCTTGGCCGAGATTGAGACTGACAAGGCCACGATGGAATTCGAGGCAGTGGAAGAGGGCGTTGTTGGCAAGATCCTGGTGGCCGAAGGCACCGAAGGGGTCAAGGTCAACACCCCCATCGCGGTGATGCTGGATGAGGGCGAAAGCGCTGCGGATATATCCAGTGCCCCTGCCAAGGCCGAGGCTCCGGTAGCCAAACAGGCCGAGGCCACGCCACAAGCCGAAGCTGCGGCCAAACCTGCCCCCGCTGCGCCGAAAACGGGCGATGGGGATCGCATTTTCGCCTCGCCGCTTGCGCGTCGCATCGCGGCAGACAAGGGGATTGATCTGGCAGGCATCACCGGTTCGGGCCCGCATGGCCGGATCGTCAAGGCGGATGTGGAAGGGGCCAAGGCTGGCGCTGCCCCCGTTGCAAGCGCTGCCGAGGCTCCGGCAAGTAAGGCTGCAACCCCGGCACCTGCTGCAGCCCCTTCTGGTCCGTCGTCGGATGCCGTGGTTGCCATGTATCAGGGCCGCGCCTATGAAGAGGTCAAGCTCGACGGCATGCGCAAGACCATTGCTGCGCGCCTGACCGAGGCCAAGCAAACCGTGCCGCATTTCTACCTGCGGCGTGAAATCCGCCTTGATGCACTGATGAAATTCCGCGCGGAGTTGAACAAACAGTTGGAGCCACGGGGCGTCAAGCTGTCGGTCAATGACTTTATCATCAAGGCCTGTGCGCTCGCCCTTCAGGCGGTGCCGGATGCCAATGCCGTCTGGGCCGGTGACAAGGTGCTGCGCCTGAAACCCTCTGACGTGGCGGTGGCGGTGGCCATTGAAGGTGGGCTCTTTACGCCGGTTCTAAAGGACGCCGAGATGAAATCTCTTTCGGCGCTATCGGCAGAGATGAAAGACCTCGCCAAACGCGCCCGTGACCGCAAGTTGGCACCACAGGAATATCAGGGCGGCACCTTTGCGATTTCCAACCTTGGCATGTTCGGGATCGAGAATTTCGATGCCGTCATCAACCCGCCGCATGGTGCGATCCTTGCCGTTGGCGCAGGGCTGAAAAAGCCGGTGGTGGGCAAGGATGGCGAATTGACCGTGGCCACGGTCATGTCGGTGACGCTCTCGGTGGATCACCGTGTGATCGACGGCGCACTTGGTGCGGAGCTCTTGACGAAAATCGTCGAGAACCTTGAAAATCCGATGGTCATGTTGGCCTAAAGATCAGCGCCCCGGCTCTTAGTCGGGGCGTTACACCTTGCTCAGCGGGTCAGCACAAGACGCCCGCCAGTGATCTCGATGCTGGAAAAGCGTTGCAGATACTCCATCCCCAACAGGGATTGGCCCATTTCGCCCTGATTGACCACGGCCCGCAGGTTTTCATGCCGCACCGGCCCAACCGCGAGGCTTTCAAGACGCACCGGCGCTGTGCGCACCTCGCCATTGGCGGTATAGGCGCGGCCCAGATAGGCCAAACTCTTGGTATCAAGCCCGATCCGTTCCGCGTCACTCTGGCTGAGCACGATCTGACTGGCCCCAGTATCGACGACAAACCGCACAGGCACGCCCTCGATCTCGACAGTTAGGTAGTAATGCCCGTCCGGCGCGCGCGGCACTTCGATCCGGTCGCCCGCGACGACGCTTTGCATTGGGCGCACCGTCTGGCGAATATCCTCCCAGAGGCCCACCGCCGCCAAGGCACCAACAAAGATAAGACCCCAGATCAACGCCTGCTGCGCCAATTTGCCCAAGGACGCGCGGTTCTGAGCCACAAACCAAACCAAAAGCACTGATCCAAGGATCATAAGATAGGTCAGTCGGGCGAAATCAAAATCCTGCATGGCCGCTATATAGGCGCTCAGCCAGCCAAACCAAAGCCGCGCAAGCCATCAAGCACGAATTGTACGGCAAGCGCCGCCAGCAGCATGCCCAAAAGCCGTGTCACCACGTTGATCCCTACCTTGCCAAGGGCGCGCTCTAAAAGACCAGAGGTCAGAAACATCACGAAAACCAAAGCGATGACCGACAGCATAACACCGATGACCCAGAGCAGCCCCTCTGCCCCCGGCTTTTGCCCAGCCAATAGGATCACCGTTGCAATCGACCCCGGCCCGGCAATGAGCGGGATCGCGATGGGAAAAATCGACGGATCGTCGCTGTCGTCTTCTTCGGCCGCGTCGGCCTGTCCCTTGCGCCGCTGTCCGCGCCGTTCAAAAAGCATGTCGAGCGCCGTGAGAAACAGCAGCAAACCACCTGCAATGCGAAAGGCAGGCATCGAAATGCCGATAAAGCCCAACACCGCCTCGCCGAGCGCAGCAAACAGGATGAGCAACAGCGCAGAGGTGACGCAGGCCCGAATGGCAATCGCGCGCCGTCGCGCCGTGCTCATCCCTTGGGTCAGCGCCACAAAGAGCGGTGTCATCCCGATAGGATCAATGATCACGAAGAGCGTGACAAAGGCCGTGATGAGAAACGCAGTATCCATAAGGGTCTTGCACCATTTTCAGGCTGAAATGCCAAGGGTAAAGTCCCCTGATCCAAAAACCTGAGTGCCCGCAAAGGTAGATGCTCGTAAGGGCGATCAGCGCTCTGCCGTTTCCAGCCGCTCCAATGCCTCCATCCAGAGGGTCTCAGCCAAAGACAGGCCATCCTCGATCTCGGCGTATTTCTTTTGCCATTGGGTCAGCCCGTGGATGTCATCGTAGATCGCGGGATCGGCCAATTTCGCGGCGACCTTGCTCTCCATGTCCTGCAGCTTGGCGATGCGCTCTTCGCAGCGTTTCACATCTTGTCGCAGCTTGAGGATCGCATCGCGCGAGGGCTTTTTGACCTTGATTTCCTTGGGTTTTTCACTTGGCTTTTCGGTGTCCGAGCCGCTGAGCAGCATGGCGCGATAGCTTTCCAGATCACCCTCATAGGGGGCCACAGCACCGTCCCGTACCAGCCACAGGCGATCCGCCACCAGCCCCAGCAGGTGCATATCATGGCTGACCAGAATGATCGCGCCGGAATAGGCGGTCAGCGCCTCAACAAGGGCCTCACGGCTTTCGATATCGAGGTGGTTGGTCGGTTCATCGAGAATCAGCATATGCGGCGCATCGAGCGTGGCCAGCATCAGCGATAGCCGCGCCTTTTGCCCGCCCGAAAGCTTGCCGACCAGCGTTTCGGCCTGTTCGGCCCCGATTCCAAATCCGCCCAAACGCGCCCGCAGTTTCGCGGGCGCCTCTTCCGGGCGCAGGCGGCGGATGTGGTCAATGGGGGTTTCATCAAGGTGCAATTCCTCGACCTGATGCTGCGCAAAATAGCCGACGCGCAGCTTTGAGGCTTTGTGAATCTGGCCTTCAATTGGGTCAAGTTTGCCTGCCAAGAGCTTGGAAAGAGTGGATTTCCCTTCACCATTGCGCCCCAAGAGTGCGATCCGGTCATCTTGGTCGATCCGCAGGTTCAGCCGCCGCAGTACCGGCACGCCATCATACCCAACCGATCCGCTCTCGATCCGCAGGATGGGCGGTGACAGCTCTTCGGGCGTGGGAAAGGTAAAGCGTTTGAGTGCGGCCTCTTGCGGTGTTGTGATCGGCTTGAGTTTGGCAATCATCTTGAGGCGGGATTGTGCCTGCACGGCCTTGCTCGCCTTGGCGCGGAAGCGGTCGACAAAGCTCTGGAGATGCGCGCGGCGGGCGTCTTGCTTTTTCGCCTCAGAGGCGGCGGCGGCAAGACGGGCGGCACGGGTTTCGGCGAAAGTCTCGTAACCGCCTTGATAAAGCGTGAGTTTTTTATCCTCAAGATGCAGGATCGAGCCCACGGCGCGGTTCAAAAGCCCGCGATCATGGCTGATGATGAGCACCGTATGGGGATAGCGCGCGAGGTAGGTTTCAAGCCACAGCGCGCCTTCAAGGTCGAGATAGTTGGTGGGTTCGTCCAGCAGCAAGAGGTCGGGTTGCGAGAAAAGCACACCTGCCAAGGCCACGCGCATCCGCCAGCCGCCAGAAAAGGCGGAGCAGGGCATAAGCTGTTCTTCGTCGGTAAACCCCAGTCCTTTGAGGATGCTAGAGGCGCGCGCCTCGGCGGACCAAGCGTCGATATCTGCGAGCCGCGTCTGGATTTCGGCGATCCGCGCGCCATCGGTCGAGTGCTCGGATTCTTCCATGAGTTCAGCACGTTCCGTGTCATAGCTCAGAACGGTGTTGACCAGTGACACCTCGTTTCCGGGCACCTCTTGGGCCACGCCGCCGATGCGCGCGCGCGACGGCAGGCTGATGCTACCACCTTCCAGTGCCAATTCGCCCCGGATCAGGCGGAATAGGGTGGTTTTGCCCGTGCCATTGCGGCCCACGATGCCAACCTTGTGGCCATCGGGGATAGAGGCAGAGGCGCTCTCGATCAGGGTTCGGCCCGCGACCGAATAGGTGATATCATCTATGTGCAACATGGCCCCCGCATGCCGTATGTGCGCGCCGCCGTCAATCGCGGCTTTTCAAGGCGCGGTGTGCATGTTATCGGACCCGCGATCAAACGCGGTCGGGCAAGGGGCCGGGCCGGTGAAACCTACGGAAAAGAGGCTGAAATGGCTGTTGAACGCACGCTGAGCATTATCAAACCCGACGCGACCAAGCGCAACCTGACCGGCAAGATCAATGCCAAGTTCGAGGATGCAGGTCTGCGCATCGTCGCGCAGAAGCGCATTCAACTGACACCGGAACAGGCGGGTGTTTTCTATGCCGTGCACAAAGAGCGCCCCTTCTACGGCGAACTGTGCGAATTCATGGCGTCTGGCCCGGTTGTGGTGCAGGTTCTGGAAGGCGAGGGCGCTGTGGCCAAGAACCGCGAAGTGATGGGCGCAACCAATCCTGCGGATGCTGCAGCGGGCACGATCCGTGCGGAATTCGCCGAGTCGGTCGGTGAAAATTCTGTCCACGGTTCGGATGCGGCAGAGACTGCAGCGGTCGAGATCGCCTATTTCTTTTCGGGTCTCGAACTGGTCGGCTGATCTTAAGGCGATAGATAAAGAAAGGGCCGTATCCTGTTGGGATGCGGCCTTTTTCTTTTATATGCTTGCGTAGTCCTGATAGACCGGCGCGGCATTTGGTTTGGGCTGCGGTCGCGCAGAGGGTTGCGGGGGCGCGGATTTGGCCCCGGATGTCGGGGGGGTGGCCTGTGGCATGGGACTGCTCCATTATGGGGTGGCAAACCTTGAACGGCTTGGCCTTTGATTATCCTTACAGGATCGGTAAGTTTCACGGCGCGGTTAGGGCGCGATTGTGGCGAAACTAAGGCGAATCAGGCGCTTAACTGGTCGACCACGGTGACGCCATAGCCCTGAAAGCCGTCCATTGCGATCAAGGCATTGTTAAGTCCCGATAATCCGATGCGTTGGGTGATCAGGCGTTCAGGGTCGAGATGCCCGGCGGAGATCATGGCGAAGAGGGGGGCGAAGCGGTCAGCCCCCATGCCACGGGTGCCGTGCAACGTGATCTGGCGAGAATAGACCAGCTCTAACAGGGGTAATTCGGGTGTGGCGTGGCGGCCAAGGGGCATGCCGATTTGAACGTGACGCCCCATTTTGCGAAGGCTTTTCAAAGAGTTGTGAAAAGTGTCCGTGATCCCGAGCGCGTCTAGAGAGACATGCGCGCCGCCGTCGGTCACGTCGCGCACGGCGGCACCGACATCTGGGGATTGGCTGGCATCAAGGGTGGCTGTCGCGCCGAGGGATTTGGCGATGCGCAGCGCCTCGGGGTTGACGTCGATGGCCAGAACACGGGCCCCGATGGCTGCGCCGATCATGATGGCCGAGAGACCGACGCCACCGCAGCCGTGGACGCTAAGCCATTCACCGGGTTGAGTTTTTGCGCGATCCACGACGGCGCGAAAGGCCGTGGTGACGCGGCATCCCATGCCAGCGGCGGCGGCATAGCCCATCGTATCGGGCAGGCGCACGAGGTTGAAATCGGCGCGCGGAATGGCGAGACGTTCCGCAAAGGCCCCCCAGCCGGTAAAGCCGATCACCTGCTGGTGATTGCAGACTGTGGGCTCTCCGCCCCGGCAATCGGGGCAGGTGCCGCACCCCAGAATGAACGGGGCCGTGACCCGGTCACCCACGGCGAAGGCCCGACATTCTGGCCCGATTTCAAGGACTTCGCCCGCGAATTCATGCCCCATGACATGCGGCAGGATGACATCGGGATCGGCGCCTTTCCACGCGTGATGATCTGAGCGACACACACCGCAGGCGCGCACAGCGATGATCGCGCCGTCGCGGGGACAGTCGGGATCGGGCACTTCGGTGATGTCGGTGGGGGTATTGTAGCGGGTCAGGAGGGCTGCGCGCATCGGGCACCTGTAGCTGGAATTGTCGGCAGCCTAGGGGCGGGGTTTGGCGGGTGCAAGCCTGTAAGGTCTGTAAGGTTCTCAAGTCGATTTTGTAAGGTCCGGCAGGGTCGGGGCCGCCACAGGGAGAAGCGGCCCCAAGGTCGGGCGGGTCAGGCGACCATCCGCGCGACCACCTCGCCAAAGGAGGAGGGGGTCGGGACGATTGTGACACCCGCCTCGGAGAGGATCTCGACCTTTTCTTGCGCCGATTCGCCGAAGGCCGACACGATCGCCCCGGCATGGCCCATGCGCCGACCTTTGGGGGCGGACAGACCGGCGATATAGGCCGCGACCGGCTTGCTCATATGGTCGCGGATGTAAGCGGCGGCTTCGGCCTCTTGCGGGCCACCGATTTCGCCGACCATGACCACGGCATCGGTGCCCTCGTCATTCTCGAACAACTCCAGAATGTCGCGAAAGGAGGAGCCGTTGATCGGGTCGCCGCCGATGCCGACGGAGGTGGACACACCGATGCCACGCTCTTTCATCTGGCTGGCGGCCTCGTATCCCAAGGTGCCCGACCGCCCGATGATGCCCACCCGGCCCGGTTTGTAGATATGCGGCGGCATGAGGCCGGCAAAGGCCTGACCGGGGGTGATGATGCCCGCGCAGTTGGGGCCGATGAGGCGCATGCGTTTTTCCGCCTTGTAGCGGCGCATGTAGCGTTTGACCTTGATCATGTCGCTGGCGGGGATGCCATCGGCGATGCAGACGCAGGTGGTGATGCCTGCATCCGCCGCTTCCATGATGCTGTCGGCGGCAAAGGGGGGCGGGACGAAGCAGATCACGAGATCGGCGCCGGTTTCGGCGACGGCCCCTTTGACCGTGTTGAACACGGGCAGGCCGTTATGTTTGGTGCCGCCCTTGCCCGGTGTCACGCCGCCCACGACGTTGGTGCCGTGGTTGATCATGTCCTGCGTATGAAAGCTGCCGATGCGACCGGTGAGGCCGGTCACGAGCACGCGACTGTTCTTGTCGATGATAATGGCCATCATGCGGCTCCCTTGACGGTGTTTTTGGTGTCGGACCAGGCGCGGACCACCAGATCGGCGGCTTCGGCCAGGGTTTCGGCGGTCAGGATCGGCAGGCCGCTGTCGGCGATGAGGCGGCGACCCTCTTCGACATTGGTGCCCGAGAGGCGCACGACGAGGGGCAGGGTGAGGTTCAATTCGCGCACCGCGCGGATCACGCCCTCGGCGATCCAGTCGCAGCGGTTGATGCCTGCGAAGATATTGACCAATATCGCCTCGACGTTGCGGTCGTTGAGCACGGCGTTGAAGGACATCAGCACCCTATCGGGGCTGGCCCCGCCGCCCACGTCGAGAAAGTTGGCCGGTTCGCCGCCCGCCATCTTGATCATGTCGAGCGTCGCCATGGCGAGACCCGCGCCGTTGACGATACAGCCGATTTCGCCGGTCAGACCGATGTAGTTGAGGCCACGGTCAGAGGCGAAGGTTTCGCGCGAGTCCTCTTGGCTTTTGTCGCGGAGTTCCGAGATTTCGGGGCGGCGGAAAAGGGCGTTGTCATCAAAGCTGACCTTGGCGTCGAGCGCCATGATCTCGCCCGAGGTGGTGACGACGAGCGGGTTGATTTCCACCATATTGGCGTCGGTTTCCTCCATCATGCGGTAACAGCCGATGATGGTCTTGACCGCCTGCGGGATGAGGGCGGCATCAAGGCCCAGGGAAAAGGCAATCTCGCGGGCCTGAAACGCCTGCATGCCCACGGCTGGATCGACCACGGAGCGGATGATCGATTCGGGCTCTTGCGCGGAAATCTCTTCGATCTCCATGCCGCCTTGGCCTGAGGCCACGACGACAACGCGCTCTTCTTTACGGTCCATCACGAAGGCCAGATAGATTTCCTGCGCGATGCTGGTGGCCTCTTCGATATAGAGGCGGCTGACGAGTTTCCCTTGGGGGCCGGTCTGATGGGTGACGAGCATGCGCCCGAGCATCCATTGTGCGGCCTCGGAAATCTCGGTCTCGTTTTTGCAGATGCGCACGCCGCCTGCCTTGCCGCGCGCGCCGGAGTGGATCTGGGCCTTGACCACCCAACGGTCGCCGGACAATTCCGAGGCGCGGTAGACCGCCTGTTCGGGGCTATAGGCGATGCCGCCGCGCGGCACCTGCACGCCAAAGCGTTTCAAGAGTTCCTTGGCTTGGAATTCGTGGATATCCATTTGGTAGTCCTCCCTATCGTGGTTGGCCTTTTGGGTTGGCCCTCAGCCTTTGGCGGCGATGGCGTCGGCGACGCTGATGACGTTGTTGGCCATACGCTCGGATGCGGCGTCGATCATCTTGCCATCAAGGCTCGCGGCCCCTTTGCCTTGGGCCTCGGCCTTGCGCAGTTCTTCGATGATTCGGCGGGCGCGGGTGACTTCGGCCTCGGGGGGCGAGAAGACATCATTGGCGAGCGCGATCTGGCTGGGGTGGATGGCCCATTTCCCCTCGATCCCCAAGGTGGCGGCGCGTTTTGCGCTGAGCGTATAGCCGTCAGGGTCGGAGAAATCGCCAAACGGGCCGTCGATGGCGCGCAGGCCGTAAGCGCGGCAGGCGACGGTCATACGGCTGAGGGCAAAATGCCACTGGTCACCGGGATAATCGGGGTTGAGGCCGCCGATGACCACGGTGCGGGCGCGGTTGGAGGCGGCATAATCGGCCACGCCAAAATGCAGCGCCTCGAGCCGTCCGGGGGCCGAGGCGATCGCCTCGACATTGGCCATGCCGAGGGCGGTTTCAATCAGCGCCTCAAGGCCGATCTGATGGGTAAAGCCCATCGCCGTCTCGATCTGGCTGACCATGGTTTCGACGGTGTAGAGATCGGCGGGCACGCCCACCTTGGGGACAAGGATGGTATCAAGGTGCTGACCTGCCTGTTCCACAATCTCGACCACGTCGCGATACATGTAATGGGTATCAAGGCCGTTGATGCGGATCGAAATGGTCTTGCCCTTGGCTTTCCAGTCGATGTCGTTGAGGGCCTGAATGATATTGGCGCGGGCCTGCACCTTGTCCGGGGGGGCGACGGCATCCTCTAGGTCAAAGAAGATGTAGTCGACATCCGAGTCCGCCGCCTTGTCGATCATCGAGGGGCTGGAGCCGGGAACGGCGAGTTCCGAGCGTTGCAGGCGTTGCTTTTTCAGCGGGTGAAGCGTGTAGCTCATAAAGATGTCCGATCAGGCGGCGCGGGCGGGTGCGACGCGCACCTGCATTGTGGGGGTGGAGGCGCGGAAATGTTCCTGAGCGGCGGCGATGCCACAGCCCGGTTCGATCACAGCCCCGGCATCGCGCAGCGCCATTTCAGCCGCCGATATGGCACCGCAGAGCATCACCGGGTTGAGCGAGCCTAAGTGACCGATGCGAAAGGCGCGACCGGCCAGTTTGGCAAGGCCAGAGCCAAGTGAGGTCTGGTATTTGTGATAGGCGGTGGCGATCACGTCGCGGGCATCGACGCCCTCGGGGGCATAGATGGCCGACACGGTATCGGAGTGCCATTCCGGGCCATGCGCCACGAGGCGGCAGCCCTGCCATTCGGCAATTGCCGCACGCACGCCCGAAGCGAGGCGGTGGTGACGGTCCCAGACGCTTTCCATTCCTGCCGCCAGCAGCATATCGAGCGAGCAGCGCAATCCGCGCAGGAGTTGGGTGGCGGGAGTATAGGGGAAATAGCCGGTGTCGTTCAGCTTGATCATATCGGCAAAGCTGAAGTAGCAGCGGGGCATTTTTGCGTGCTCATGGGCGGCGAGCGCCTTGTCGCTGACGCCCAAGAGACCAAGACCGGCGGGCAGCATGAAGCCTTTTTGCGAGCCTGCGACGGCGAGGTCGACGCCCCAATCCTCCATCTCGAATTCAATCGAGCCGATGGAGCTGACGCCATCGACAAAGAGAAGTGCGGGGTGGTTGGCCGCATCCATTGCGGCGCGAATGGCGGCGATGTTGGAGGTGACGCCAGTGGCTGTCTCGTTATGGGTGGCAAAGACCGCCTTGATCTTGTGCTCTTTATCGGCGGTCAGTTTGGCGGCGTAATCCTCGACCGGCACGCCCTTGCCCCAATCCACCTCGCAGAGGTCCACGTCGAGGCCCAAACGCTCGGCCATATCAACCCAAAGCATTGAGAACTGGCCAAACCGTGACATGAGCACGCGGTCGCCGGTGTTGAGCGTGTTGGAAATCGCGGCCTCCCAAGCGCCGGTGCCGGAGGTCGGGTAGACAAAGACGCGGCCATGGGTCAGGCGGAACACCTTTTTCAGGTCCGAGAGCAGCGGAAGGATGAAATCGCCGAAATCCGGCGCGCGCATATCCTCCATCGGGATATTCATCGCGCGGCGCACCTCCTCGGGTACATTGGTGGGTCCGGGAATGAAAAGATGCGAATGGCCGTTCATGATTGTCCTCCTCTTGGCTTGGCCCTTTATGCGGGGCGGTGGCGCATGCCGTAATGCCCGCGCGCATGGAAAAACGCGGCCATGCGGGGGGCTGATTGCCCCGGCGGGTAGGGGTGCCCTACCCGATGGGGGCGCGGCGGTATGCCGTTGCATTCTGAAAAATCGTTTGATTTCAGGACGTTCCTTGGTCTTGTATAGCGGGGCCGGAGGAGGAGACTGTGCGAGATATGATTGACGCGACCGTTCAGGACGCTGCATTGGAGCTGCCCGAGGTGATCGTGGCGGACCGGCAGGCAATTGTCTGTCAGGGCCTGGGATCATTGGTGGCGCAGATCGCGGCGGTGCGGCTTGGCCCCTTTGCCACCGATCTGGCCAGCCTGCGCAAGGCGCTGGGGGAGCGGCCGGGGCGGGTGGTGCTGGTGCTGGGGGTTCGGTTGGCGGATGCGGATCTGGGCCGGGTGTTGGACATGTTGCGGCGGGATCATCCGCGCGTGATGGTGGTGGTGGTTGCCGAGGAGGCAGAGTTTGCCTTTATCCGCACGGCGGTGAAGGCGGGGGCGCATTCGGTTTGTATGATGGGGCAGGTTCTGAGCAGTCTGCCGCGGGTGTTGGGCCATCTGGTTGAAGGCCACAGCATCCTGCCCGCCGAGATTCTCAAACGGTTGATGGGCGAGCAGGGCGATAGCCTGACGCGGCGCGAGCATGAGATATTGGGGCTGTTGGTGGATGGGTTGACCAATTTCCAGATTTCAGCGCGGCTGGGCCTGTCGGAGAATACGGTCAAATATTACCTCAAGGCGATTTACCAGAAACTGGACGTGAATTCACGGGGCGGCGCCATCGCGAAATATGTGGCGGGGACGTATTGAGGGGGCTATCGCTGATGTTCACGCCGATGGCGTGCCGCGCGGTGCCCGTCCGCCGGGAGGGCGCTGAAACAGAAGTGGATGGCACTTTATGACTGCCGAATACTTCCGCGCCATCAAGAAACTGCGACGTCGCAAAAGCGCCCGCCCGAGGGGGCGGACGGGCGCTGCGCGGCGGCGCTACGCGCCTTGATTCCGCGCGGGTTAAGTGCTGCGGATGACCGAGAAAATCCCCCTCAATCCACCACCGTCACCAGATGCCAGCGCAGCGCATCGTTGGGCACCGGATCGAAATGGGTCACGCGGTTGGAGAGCACCACGAGTTGCGTGACGTGAAAGGGGATGATCGTGCCGGAATTCATCGCCAGATATTCCTGCGCCTCGATATAGAGCGCGCGGCGGCGTTTGAAATCAAGCTCGGCGCGGGCGGTTTCGAGCAGCTGGTCGAATTTGGAATTCTTATAGAAAGTCTCGTTCCATTTGGCGGTGGAGTGAAACGCCTCATTCAGCGCCTGATCGGCGGGGCGTTCGCCCCAAGAGGTGCTGAACGCGTCCTTTTTCATCCAGACATTTGACCAATAGCCATCGGCGGCGGCGTTGATCAGGTTGACGCGGATGCCCGCGCGCGCGGCCTGTTCCTGAAACGCGACACCGATCACCGGCCAGCTGGGATCAAGGGCGGAGACATGCACATCGACATCGACCCCATCGGGATAGCCTGCCTCGGCGAGCAAGTGGCGCGCACGCTCGGGGTTGGCGGGGCACTCCATCTCGGCGCGGTATTGGTCATTGGGGGCCACGGGCGTGTCGCAGGAAATCACCCCGCCGCCATCCAGCGCCAGTTGCAGCATCTCGTCGCGGTCGACGGTCAGGTGCAGCGCCTCGCGCACGCGGGGGTCATCAAAGGGTGGCACATCGGTGCGAAAGGCCAGACCCATCCAGTTGCCGGTTGGGATCTCTAGGAGTTGGTAGCGCAGCGATTTATCAAGCGCGCGGCGCATCATGGGGGCGATGCCGCGCTCCATGTCGAGCTGTCCGCCGAGGAACGCCTGAAGCCGGGCTTGGGCATCGGGCACGCCGATCACCTCGATTCGGGCGAGGGCGGGGGGGCCTTCCCAATAGTCCTCATTGGCGACCAGCGTGGTGATGCCGTCTGGGTCGAATTTCTCGACCTTGAATGGTCCGGTACCAATTCCGGAATGGTGAATGGTATCGCCCGAGCCTTCTGGGATGATCCGAAGGCGGGGGTCCATCAATTGCAGCGGCAGATCGGCAAAGGGCGCGTCAAGGCGCAGTTCCACGCTGAGCGGCCCGGTGGTGGCAATGTGGGTGATCATCTTGACGGCTGCGCGGGCGGGGCTGCCGAAATCGGGGTCAATCACCCGCTTGATCGAATAGACCACATCGCCCGCATCCAGCGCGCTGCCATCGTGAAAGCGCACACCGTCGCGAATCTGAAAGCTCCAGACGGTGCCATCTGAATTGGGGGTCCAAGAGGTGGCGAGATCGGGTGCGGGTTTGCCGCCGGGACCGGGGCGCACAAGGCGGCTCTGGATTTTCTCGATGATCTGGAGCACGCGGCCCTGCGAGGCGGGATCAAGGCTCGAATGGGCGCCGAAGCCCACGTTATGCGCATGGCGAAAGGTGCCGGTGGGGGCGGCGCCTGCCGGCGCGGCAAGCAGCAGGCACAGGATCGGCAATAGGATGGGCCGCATCGACATCTCCCCGGGCTATTGGGGCAGAGTGTGCCAAGGCGGCGCGGGGAAATCAAACTATTCGGGATGCTGCGGAGATCACGATTTGGGCGCGGGGGGATGGGCATAGGAAAGTTGAAATTTCCGCCAGCCAGCGCTTGACGGGCGCGCAGCCCCGTCATAGAAGCGCCACACGTCGGGGGTTCGCCCCTGATTGTGCTGCGGGCGGTTGTAGCTCAGTTGGTTAGAGTACCGGCCTGTCACGCCGGGGGTCGCGGGTTCGAGCCCCGTCAACCGCGCCACCGCAGCCCTCAAAGGCCCTCGCCCCGGCGGGGGTTTTTGCGTTTTTGGGGGCTGGGTCTGAGGGCCTATCTGCCAATGCTTTCGATTCACGATTTTGGGATTGACGGGCGCGCGGGGGGCGCTTATGCAGCCTCCCACGCGCGGTTGTAGCTCAGTTGGTTAGAGTACCGGCCTGTCACGCCGGGGGTCGCGGGTTCGAGCCCCGTCAACCGCGCCACTTTCCCCTTAATGCCTGACAGACCAGCCTTGGCGGATCACTCTGCTGCGGCGATGGTTTGCTCGGCGAACTGCGGCATCACCTTGTCGATGAAGAGTTGCAGCGAGCGTTTTTGGCGATCCATATCGAGGCCCATGGATGCGTAGTAGATGAAGGCATCGACGCCCAAAGCCTCGTATTGGCGCACTTTGTCGGCCACGGTCTCGGGGCTGCCGAAGGCCAGATTTTCCTCGAGCATGGCGGGATCGGTGCGGGCGTTGCCCTCGAGTTCCGCGAGGGGGACGGGATCGGGGAAGCCATTGACCACTTCGCCGCGTTTCATCATCAGGTTGCCGAATTGGCCCAACACGCGGCGCAGGGCTGCCAAGGCGGCTTGCCGGTCGTCCTCGGTTTCATAGACCGCCGTGTGGCGCATGAGCGCCCAGCGTCCGTCATAGCGCCCGCCGTTCCGGGCAATCGCGGCGTCGAGCCGGGCGCGGTAATTCTCGGCCTCGGAAAATGGCATCGTGAGCGGCCAGCTCATGATGTCGCAGCCATGTTCCACGGCATAGTCAAAGGTGATGGGGGCGCGGGCGGCAACCCAGATCGGCACCTCGGATTGCACCGGCTTGGGGCAAGAGGTGGCGGTGGGGAATTGCCAGTACTCGCCGTCATGGGCGTAATCGCCCGCCCAGAGGTTTTGCACCACGGGCAGCGATTCCTGCATGTAGCGCCAGCTGTCGGGTTGCGCGAGCCCAGGCATCATGCGGTCGAATTCGCGCTGATAGGCACCCGAGCCGATGCCGAATTCGAGCCGCCCGTCGCTGAGAAGATCCAGCATCGCGGCCTCGCCAGCCAGCCGGATGGGGTGCCAATAGGCGGCGTTGACCACGCCCACGCCCAAGCGGATGCGGCTGGTATGTTCGCCCCACCATGTCAGGATCTGAAACGGGTTCGGCGCGATGGTCATTTCCAGCGCGTGATGTTCGGCGGCCCAAGCGATTTCAAAGCCGCCTGCCTCGGCCATTTGGACCATTTCGAGGGTGTGGTCGCGCAGGGCCTTCATGTCGGCGCTGGGATCGAGCCGTTCGAGATTGATTGCGAGGTGGAATTTCATGCCGGTCTCCTGTGATCAGCGCATTTGAAAGGGGTTGGCCATGGGATCGTCGGACATATTCATCCAGACGGTTTTGGGCCGTGTGTAATCGTAAAGCGCCTGAAAGCCGCTTTCGCGGCCATAGCCGCTGGATTTGGTGCCGCCGAATTCGGCGATGGGGCTGATGGCGCGGTAGGTGTTGACCCAGACGATACCGGCGCGCACGGCGCGCGACATCCGCAGGGCGCGGGCGCTGTCGCGGGTAAAGATGCCTGCGGCAAGGCCATGCTCGGAGCCGTTGGCGAGGGTCAGCGCCTCGGCCTCGGTTTTGAAGCGCAGGACCGAGAGGACCGGGCCGAAAAGCTCGGTATCCACAATGCGCAGGTCGGGGGAGGGGCAATCGAGGATCGTGGGTTCAAAGAACATCTCGCCCGCCGCAGACCGTTTGCCGCCGCAGATCAGGCGCGCGCCTTGGGTCTGGGCATGGGCCACCTCGCGTTCGATGTGATCCAGTTGCGCGCGGGTGCAGAGGGGGCCCATCTGCGTGGCCTCGTCCATCGGATCGCCAATGCGGATGCGGCTGGCGATGGCGCTGAGGCGGGTGAGGAAATCGTCGGCGATATCGGCGTGAACAATCAGGCGCGAGCCTGCGACGCAGCTTTGGCCGGAGGCCCCGAAGATGCCCGCGACAGCGCCGTTCACGGCACTTTCGATATCGGCATCGTCAAAGACGACAAAGGGGGATTTGCCGCCCAATTCAAGGCTGACTTGTGCGAAATTCTGGGTGGAGTTCGTGAGCACATGGCGCGCGGCGTTCGGGCCGCCGGTAAAGCTGATCCTTGCCACAAGCGGATGCGAGGTGAGCACGCGACCGCAGGGATCGCCGTGGCCGGTGACGATATTTACGACGCCATCGGGGATGCCCGCCTGCGCAACGAGCCGCCCGAATTCGAGAATCACGGCGGGGGCGTGTTCCGAGGTTTTGAGCACGAGGGTGTTGCCTGCGGCCAAGGCCGGGCCGAGTTTGACTGCCGTGAGGAACAGCTGGGAGTTCCACGGTACGATGGCGGCCACCACGCCCAAAGGTTCGCGGTGGGTGAAGACGAACATATCCGGCTTGTCGATGGGGAGGGTTTCGCCGGTGATCTTATCGGCGGCCCCGGCGTAGAACTGCAGGAATTCGGCGATATACTTGGCCTGCCAGCGGGTTTCCTTGAACATCTTGCCGGAATCGCGGGTCTCAATCTCGCCCAAGGATTCGCTGTGTTCGGCCAGAAGATCGCCCAAGCGGCGCAGGCATTGGCCGCGTTGGGTGGGGGTCATGCGCGACCATGGGCCGTCATAGCAGGCGCGATGCGCGGCCTCGACCGCGCGGATCACGTCGGCCGCGGTCGCCTCGGGGGCGGTGGCCCAGATTTCACCGTTGGCGGGGTTGAAGCTCTCGAACCGTCCACCGTCCGAGGCATCGACCCATGCGCCGTCGATCAGCATTTGGTACTCAGTGGTCATTCTTTGCCTCTTATTCTGCGGCACAGCGGGCGGCATCCTTGGGCACGACCCGGTGATAGCCACCGTCGCGCCATGCCAGTGGCGCGGTGCCTGCGTCAAACACGCTGGTGACATAGCCTATCACGATGAGATGGCTGCCCGATGGCACGCTCTGCGCCATATCGCAGGCAAAGCCTGTGGCCCCTTCGATCAGGGGGGCGGTGCCCGGCGTGCCGTAACAGTCGATGCCGGAAAAGCGGTCTGTGATCCAGCCGTCATGCCGCCCGGCAAAGCGGTCGGCGATGTCAGTGCTGCCTTCGGGCAGGATATTGACGCAGAAGCGGCCATTGGCGGCCACTGCCTGTGCGATGCGGCTTTGGCCGTGCAGGCAGACAAGGACCGAGGGTGGATCGGCGGAAACCGAGGCAAAGGCGCTGACCGTGGCCCCGAACCGGCCCATCGGCCCATCGGTTGTCACCACCGTGACAGAGGCTGCGACCTGACGCATGGCGCTGACAAAGCTGGCTCTGTCCACGGGGGCGGGGCTGGGGTGTTGCATGGGCTGTCCTTGGGTCTGGCGGGTGGTTTTGAATGGCAGGTACAGGCTGACATGAAAGGTGAATTTTTGAAAACGAATTGTTTTGCTGTATATGTTCGAATAATCCGAATTGATGCTCTGTGCAGGGCGTTTGCACCTGCAGCATTGCGGATTCCTGCCAAGTGATTGCGCTAACTTGGAAAAACGGGCTTGTTTGCGGGTTGCGAATCCGTATGAGGCTGGACTAGCTGACAGGAATGCGCCGCCGCGGCGGTGTCGGACAGGGTAGGGCGCCCACGCCCAAAAGGGAGAAAGACATGACGGCAGGACGGGTCAATCCGCGCTTTCGGTTGGAAGATCAGGGAATTTTGGGGCTGGGCAAGGTTCATTACAACCTGATGGAGCCCGCCTTGGTTGCGGCTTCGGTGCAGCGCGGCGAGGGGGAATTGGGGCAGGGCGGCACGCTCTTGGTCAGCACGGGTGAATTCACCGGCCGGTCGCCCAAGGATAAGTTCACGGTGCGCACACCGACCACGGAAAACACGATCTGGTGGGATAACAATCTGGCGATGTCGCCAGAGCATTTTGATCAGTTGCACAAAGACATGCTGGCCTATCTGGCGGGGCGCGAAGTGTTTGTGCAGGATCTGGTGGCGGGTGCGGACTCTGAGCACAGCATCAATGTGCGGCTGGTCAATGAGCTGGCATGGCACAACCTGTTCATCCGCCACATGCTGCGCCGTCCCGAGCGTGAGGCGCTGGATCATTTCGTGGCCGATTACACGGTCATCAACTGCCCCGGTTTCAAGGCGGACGCCGCGCGGCACGGCTGCCGGTCGGAGACGGTGATCGCGGTCAATATCGACGCCAAGCTGATCCTCATCGGCAATACCGAATATGCCGGGGAAAACAAGAAATCCATCTTTGGCCTGATGAATTACCTTCTGCCCGAAAAGGGCGTGATGCCAATGCATTGCTCGGCCAACCATGCCAAGGATGATCCCGAGGATGCGGCGGTGTTCTTTGGTCTGTCGGGCACCGGCAAGACCACACTGTCGGCTGATCCCAACCGGACCCTGCTGGGCGATGACGAGCATGGCTGGTCGGACACAGGCACGTTCAATTTCGAGGGTGGCTGCTATGCCAAGACGATCCATCTGAGTGCGGAAGCCGAGCCGGAAATCTATGCCACCTGCTCGATGTTCGGCACGGTGATCGAGAACATGGTCTATGACGCAGAGACGCGCGAACTGGACTATGAGGATTCGAGCCTTACAGAGAATATGCGCTGCGCCTATCCGCTGAACTATATCCCCAATGCGTCGGCCACCGGGCTGGCGGGACATCCGCGCAATGTGGTGATGCTGACCTGTGATGCGTTCGGCGTGCTGCCCCCGATTGCGCGTCTGACGCCGGCGCAGGCGATGTATCACTTCCTGTCCGGGTTCACCGCCAAGATGGCCGGGACCGAGCGGGGCCTGACCGAGCCGCAGCCGGTGTTTTCCACCTGTTTCGGCGCGCCCTTCATGCCGCGTCGCCCAGAGGTGTACGGCAATCTGCTGCGCGCCAAGATCGAGAGCCAAGGCGCGTCGTGCTGGCTGGTCAATTCGGGTTGGACGGGCGGGGCCTATGGCACCGGATCGCGGATGCCGATCAAGGCGACCCGTGCGCTTTTGACCGCAGCCCTTGATGGGTCGCTCAACGGGGTCGAGTTCCGCAAGGATGCGAATTTCGGCTTTGACGTGCCTGTGGCCGTTCCCGGCGTGGCGGATGTGCTGCTTGATCCGCGCCGCACATGGCATGATCCGGCGGCCTATGACGCGCAAGCGGCCAAGCTGGTGCGCATGTTTGCGGATAATTTTGCGCAATATCTGCCGCATGTCGATGAAGACCTGCGCGCGGTGGCGCTGGGCTAGGAGGCCTTGGCCGCCCTTTGAACCCGCGCGTGCGGTGTGCGACGGGCGGTCAAAACATGCCAAAGGCGTTTTGCACCGCAAATTAATGTGCTAGGACCGGGGCGACGCGGGCGTTACGACCCGCGCATCGCAACTGAGAGTGAGATCGCGCATGAAAATCGGCACGTCCCGAGCCAGGCTATTGGGTGCCCTTGCTGTGGCCATGGTCATAGCGGGCTGTGGTGAGAGAGAAAGCGTCGAGCGCGGCAACGTCAATTATGAGAATTACACCGCGCAGCAAATTTTCGAGCGGGGTGAGTACGATCTGGCGCAGCGCGATCCCGATTTGGCAGCCAAAAGCTTTGCCGAGGTCGAGCGGCTTTATCCCTATTCGGATCTTGCGAAGCGGGCGGTGATAATGCAGGCCTTTGCCCATCATCAGGACAAGGCCTATGAGGAAAGCCGCGCCGCGGCCCAACGCTTTATCGACTTTTACCCGACCGATGAGGACGCGGCCTATGCGCAGTATCTTCTGGCGCTGAGCTATTATGATCAGATCGACGAGGTCGGACGCGATCAGGGGCTGACCTTTCAGGCGTTGCAATCGCTGCGCGAAGTGATCGAGCGCTACCCCGACAGCGAATATGCCAATTCCGCGATCCTGAAATTCGATCTGGCCTTTGACCATCTGGCCTCGAAGGAAATGGAGATCGGGCGCTATTATCTCAAGCGCGATAATTTCGCCGCTGCTGCCAACCGGTTCCGGGTTGTGGTTGAGGATTTCCAGACCACGACGCATACCGCCGAGGCGCTGCACCGGCTGGTGGAATCCTATCTGTCGCTGGGGCTGGTGAACGAGGCGCGCACGGCGGGGGCCATTCTGGGCCACAATTTCCAAGGCACCGATTGGTATGAGGACAGCTACAAGCTCTTGACCGGGCGGGGCTATACGCTGGAGGCGGCCGGAGATGGCTGGTTGCAGCAGATCTATCGGCAGACCGTTCAGGGTCGCTGGATCTAGAGGGGGCGGGGATGCCCCTGCCTGACGGGATGGCCTGATGCTGCGCGCGCTTGAGATTCGCGACATGCTGATCATTGACCGGCTGGACCTTGTGTTTCAGCCGGGTCTTAACGTGCTGACCGGCGAGACGGGGGCGGGCAAATCAATCCTTTTGGACAGCCTGGGCTTTGTGCTGGGCTGGCGCGGGCGGGCGGAATTGGTGCGCCGGGGGGCGGATCAGGGCGAGGTTGTGGCCGAGTTTGAACTGCGCCCCGATCATCCGGCGCGCGCGGTGCTGCGCGAGGCGGGATTGCCCGACGAAGACGTGCTGATCCTGCGCCGGGTCAACAGCGCGGATGGGCGCAAGACGGCCTGGGTCAATGATCGGCGGGTGTCGGGCGAGGTGCTGCGGCAGCTATCGGATGTGTTGGTAGAGTTGCACGGACAACAGGATGATCGCGGCCTGCTCGACCCCAAGGCGCATCGCGATTTGCTGGATGCTTATGGTGATCTGGGCGCGCGGCGCGAGGGCGTGCGGGCGGCGTGGCGCGATCTGGGCGCGCAGCGCAAGGCGCGCGCGGCGGCAGAGGCGGCGCAGGCGGCGTTGCGGGCCGAGGAAGAATTCCTGCGCCATGCGGTGGCGGAACTGGATGCGCTTGACCCACAGCCGGGCGAAGAGGTGGAGTTGGACGCGCGCCGTCGCATGATGCAGGGCGCGGAACGCATTCGCGAAGACATTGCCAAGGCCGCCGAGGCGCTGGGCCTTAACGGGGCCGAAGGGGCGGCGGGCGACGCGCTGCGCTGGCTTGAGGGGGCGGCAGAGCGGGCCGAGGGGCAGCTGGACGAGGCGATTGCCGCCATCGGCCGGGCGCTGGTGGAGCTGGACGAGGCCGGGCGCGGCGTGCTGCGCTGCCTTGAGGCGCTGGATTTCAACCCGGTGGAGTTGGAAGCGGTGGAAGAGCGGCTGTTTGCGATCCGGGGACTGGCGCGCAAACATGGGGTTCTGGCGGATGATCTGGCAGGCTTTGCCGAGGGGCTGCGTGGGCAATTGGCAGCGCTCGACCGGGGTGATGCGGATATGCGCGCGTTGGCGGCGGCGGTGGCCGAGGCCGAGCGCGTCTATGGCGCAGAGGCCGAAGCGCTGAGTGTGGCGCGGGCCGAGGCCGCCGCGCGGCTTGATCGGGCGGTGATGGCGGAACTGGCCCCGCTCAAGATGGAGCGGGCGGTGTTCACCACCGAGATTGGCCGGGCGGAGCCAGGAGCATCCGGGCAGGACGAGGTGGTGTTTCGGGTGGCCACCAACCCCGGTGCGCCCTCTGGTCCGCTGGCCAAGATCGCCTCGGGCGGGGAGCTGAGCCGGTTTCTGCTGGCGCTCAAGGTCTGCCTGACGGGCACGGATAGTGGTGTCACGATGATCTTTGACGAGATCGACCGGGGTGTGGGCGGGGCCACGGCGGATGCTGTGGGCCGCAGGCTGGCGCAATTGGCGGCGGGTGGTCAGGTGCTGGTGGTCACGCACTCGCCGCAGGTGGCTGCGCGCGGCGCGCATCACTGGCGGGTGGAAAAGCGGGTCGAGGGGGAGGAGACGCTCTCGACCGTGCGGGCGATGCGCGGGGGCGACCGCGTGGACGAGATCGCGCGGATGCTGTCGGGCGAGCGGATCACGCCCGAAGCCCGCGCCGCCGCCGAGGCGCTGATGGAGGGCTGAGGTTTGGGGGCGCTGCCCCCGCCGCCCGTGCCGGGCGTCCCCCCCGAGGTATTTTTTGGCCAGATGAAAGTGGGGGCACCCTGCGGCTGAAGAATGGCACGTCATAGCCAGTTGCCTGCACATGGCACGGTTGAAATGAAAGCACGTGACTTGCGCGCAGCTTGTTGAAAAGCTGGGGGTGTTGGAATCAGTGACAGAAGGGGGTGACGTTGCGGACAGGCTTGCCCGAGGGAAGTTTGGCGCGGCGTTCGTGTTGTGATGCTTAAGAGCTGTTGGATCATCTCGGTTGTAATTGGGCTTGTGGCGATTTCGGCCATTGGGTGGGGAATTTACGGAACTGGGCTTACGTTGGGTGAAGTTAAAGCCAAAAATACCTATCATACGAGCCGATATGCCATAGATGCCGTTGACCAAATTGATCGGCTCTGTCTCAAGGGTGATCCAGCCAATATTTCTGAATGTGTAGTCGAAGTGGTTAAGGCTACCAATGAGAACCAGCGCGCTCAAGATGACCTTGAAGCGCAAACCAAAATGGCCCAGTGGGCTTTTTTTTCGGTTCTGTCTTCTTGTTTTGGCCTAATTTTGCTCGGTTTTACCCTCCGATACACCAAAAAGGCCGCTGACGCTGCCGCTGAACTTTATGAATTGGAAAGTCAGCCCTTTCTTTCTCTGGAGGTCATCGACGGGGCAAATTTTCGGATCATCGATGGCAAGGCTGGTTTCGTGCGTGACGATGAATTCAAAGAGGGTCCATTGTTCTGCAAAATCATCAATGGCGGTAGGTCGTCGGCAATCGCTACAAGAATTCATAGAGAGTGGAGTTTCTGCGAAAAAGGCAGCCCACCTGCGATAACTATCGGCGATCCGGACGACAGAAAGAATCCAGTGGATAATTCTAAACGGGACTTTCTTACGTCCATCCCGGTTGGGGCACAAAGCTCGTCGCCACCCATCACTACTTTCAATGATCAGACATCTATTTGTTTGGAGCCCAAGAACGCGTATTTTCACGGCTTCGTGGAGTTCTCGGATGCGTCTGGAAGAAGACGTGGAAGGACTGGGTTTTGCTTCGTATTTCTTCCGTCAATCAGCAGCAGAGGTATGAGCGTTGGCTTCCCCGAGGATACAAAAGGTCACTGGTATTATAATAAGATCGATGACTAGCGCCGTGACCGTCGTTCATCTCCTTTCGGGGCTGGTGCGTTCGATACATAAGGCCGGGTATCTCGGGCGAACCGCCCCCCCTCCCTCAATTCCTCGGTGGGACCAGTTTGCCGGGGTTGAGGATGTTGAGCGGGTCGAGGGCGTGTTTGAGCGCGCCCATCAGCGCCCAGCCGCCTCCGTGTTCGCGCTGCATATAGTCTAGTTTTCCCACGCCGATGCCGTGTTCGCCGGTGGCGGTGCCGCCAAGGGCCAGGGCGCGCGTGACCATGCGGTCGGAGGCGGCTTTGGCGGCGGTGAGTTCGTCGGGGTTGTCGGGGTCAATGAGCAGGACCGCGTGGAAATTGCCGTCGCCGACATGGCCCAGAATGGGGCCCATCACACCCGCTTGGTCGAGATCGGCGCGGGTGTCCTCGATCGCTTCGGCCAGTTTCGAGATCGGCACGCAGATGTCTGTGACGATGGCGCGCGCGCCGGGGCGCTGTCCAAGGATCGCGTAATAGGCATTGTGGCGCATGGCCCAGAGGGCGGTGCGGGCCTCGGTCTGGGTGGCCCAGTCGAAATCCGAGCCCATGTGCTCGCGCGCCAAGGCGCCAAAGCTCTCGGCCTGTTCGGCGGTGCTGGCGGGCGTGCCGTGGAATTCGAGCAGGAGGTGGGGTTTTTCGGGCAGGGTCATCTTGGCATGGGCGTTGACCGCGCGCACGCTTTCGGTGTCCATCAGTTCGATCCGCGCGATGGGGATGCCGCATTGGATGGTGTCGATCACGGTGGCGACGGCATCGGCCACGCTGTCAAAGGCGCAGACCGCGGCCGATATCGCCTCGGGCTGGCCTGAGAGCCGCAGGGTGAGTTCGGTGATGAGACCGAGCGTGCCCTCGGCCCCGACGAATAGCCCGGTGAGGTCATAGCCTGAGGAGGATTTGCGCGCGCCGGTGCCGGTGCGGATCACCTCGCCCTTGGCGGTCACGACCTCGAGCGCCAGAACATTGTCGCGCATGGTGCCGTAGCGCACGGCGGTGGTGCCGCTGGCGCGGGTCGAGGCCATGCCGCCCAAAGAGGCATTGGCACCGGGATCGACGGGAAAGAAGAGGCCGGTCGCGCGCAGCGCGTCATTGAGCGCTTGGCGTGTCAGGCCCGGCTGCACCCGCGCGGTCATATCTGCTGTGGCCACGTCGAGCACGGCGTTCATCCGGCTGAAATCCACCACGATGCCGCCGCGAAAGGCCTGCGCCTGCCCCTCCAGAGAGGTGCCGGTGCCCCAAGCCACCACCGGCACGCGGTGGCGGGCGCAGAGGGTGACGATCTCGGCCACCTCTGCCGTCGTCTCGGGATAGGCCACGGCATCGGGGGGGCTGGGTGGAAAATGCGATTCGCTTTGGCCATGCAGGGCGAGATCGGACTTGGACAGGGTGATCCGTTGGCCTAGAGAGGATTGGAGGTCTGCGATGGCGCGGGCAATGTCCATGGATGTGCTTTCTGAGAGAGGCGATGGGCGTAGCCTAATGCATGCCGCGCTGACGGAAAAGCGCGCGCGAGGCGTGAAGGGGAGCGATGCAGGCCGAAGAGCCATCCTTTTGGGGCCAGTTGCGCCGGAGCATGGGTGACTCCCTGCGCGAAGGCTGGCGGGTGCTGCGCAAGCGGGGGCCGAGCCAGTTTCAATTCTGGCTGATCGCTCTGGGCATCGGGATTGCTGCGGGGTTCGCGGCGCTGCTGTTTCGCAAGGGCATCACCGCCTTGCAGCAGCTGGTTTATGGCACCGAGGATGTGGCGCGGCTGCATAGTTTTGCAGAGCATTTGCCGTGGTATTGGATCCTGATGTTGCCCATCGCGGGCGGGCTGGTTGTGGGGCTGATCCTGCACCGGTTCACGCCGGATGGGCGGGTGCGTTCGGTGGCGGATGTGATCGAGGGGGCCGCTCTTTATGAGGGGCGGGTCGAGCGGCGCGAAGGTCTGGCCTCGGCGGCGGCGTCGCTGATTACGCTGGGCACGGGCGGGTCTTCGGGGCGCGAAGGGCCGGTGGTGCATCTGGCGGGGGTGATTTCCTCTTGGGTGAGCGAGCGCATTCATGCTGATGGGGTGACGGGGCGCGATCTTTTGGGCTGTGCGGTGGCGGCGGCGGTTTCGGCCTCGTTCAACGCGCCCATTGCCGGGGCGCTCTTTGCGCTGGAGGTGGTGCTGAGGCATTTCGCGGTGCATGCCTTTGCCCCTATCGCCATTGCCTCGGTCGCGGGCACGGTGATTAATCGGCTGGAATTTGGCGGTGTGACCGAATTCAGCCTGCCGCAGGCGAGCGTGCTGGAATTCTATGCCGAATTGCCGGCCTTTCTGATCCTTGGGCTGATTTGCGGGGTGGTGGCGGCGGCGCTGATGCGGGCGATCTTTTTGGCTGAGGATGTGGCGGGGCATGTGCAGGCGCGGATGGGCCTGCCGCGCTGGCTGCGGCCTGTTGGGGCGGGGGCGCTGCTGGGTCTTATGGCGATCTGGTTTCCGCATATCATCGGCGTGGGATATGAGACCACCTCGGCGGCGCTCACGGGCAAGCTTTTGTGGCATGAGGCGGCGGTGTTTGCCGTGCTCAAGGTGGTGGCGGTGGCGATCACCATTGGCGGGCGCATGGGCGGAGGCGTGTTTTCACCTTCGCTGATGGTGGGCGCGCTGACGGGGCTGGCCTTTGGCCATGTGGCGACCGCACTGTTGCCCGAGGTTTCGGGCGCGCACACGCTCTATGCATTGGCGGGCATGGGCGCGGTGGCGGCGGCAGTTCTTGGCGCGCCCATATCGACCACGCTGATTGTGTTCGAGTTGACCGGCGACTGGCAGACGGGGCTGGCGGTGATGGTGGCGGTCTCGACCTCGACGGCGCTGGGATCACGGCTGGTGCGGCGGTCGTTCTTTCTGGCACAGTTGATGCGGCGGGGCATCCGGCTTGCGGCGGGACCGCAGGATTATCTGCTGGGGATGTTCCGGGTGTCCAAGGTGATGCGTGCGCCCGATGACGCGCGCGCAGCGGATGAGGCGCAATGCTGGTCATTGATCGAGCAGGGCGTGTATCTGGACGTGACCGCCACGCTGGAGCAGGCGATGCCGCTTTTCGAGCGGGCAAATGTGCCCTTTGTGCCGGTGGTCACGCTGTCGGGGGGGGATCAGCCGCCCGAATTGTCGGGCGCGCTGTTTCATGTGGATGCGCTCAAGGCCTATAACCGCGCCTTGGCGGCGGTGTCAGAGGAAGAGCACAGCTAAAGCCGGTCAGACCCGTTCGACGGTCACAGAGTCGGTTGCGTAGAAGGCAATGTGATCCTTGATCTCTGCCACCTCGGGTTTGGGCGATTCATAGCTCCAGGCGGCATTCTCGAGGGTTTGGCTTTTGGTGATGATCGAGTAATAGCGCGCGTCGCCCTTGTAGGGGCAATGGCTGAATTGTTCGGTTTCATCGAGAAAGGCCATGGCGATATCCGCACGCGGGAAATAGATCACGAACGGATAGTCCCCTTCGGTCAGTTCCAGTGCATTGCGGCTCTCGCCCAGAACGGCGCCACCAGCGCGGACCGTCCAGGTGCCTTCGGCCTTGCGAATCGTGATACGTGCCATTGTCCATCCCCTTGTTCTTTGATCTTGATTTTTTGGTGTGACGCAGGAACCTAACAGGAATATGTCAGCTTGTCTGCGTTACTTTCTCCAACCATAGCCGCGCTTGGGGCGAAAGCAGAGGGCCAATCTTGTCGCGGCAGGCCCTATGATAGGTATTCAGCCAGTCGCGTTCCGCTATGGAGAGCATATCGCGGTCGATGAGGCGGGTATCGAGGGGTGTATAGGTCAGGGTTTCGAACCCAAGCTGCGTTGCGCCGTCGCCGTCGGGCAGCGGGTTGAGCGCCGTCACGACGATAAGATTCTCGATTCGGATGCCAAAAGCGCCCTCGCGGTAATAGCCGGGCTCATTGGAGAGAATCATGCCTGGCTCAAGCGGCACCTCGGAGAGGCGCGAGAGGCGTTGTGGGCCTTCGTGGACGCAAAGATACACGCCAACCCCGTGGCCGGTGCCATGGGCGTAATCCTGATCGGCCAGCCAGAGGGGGGTGCGCGCGATGGCGTCAAGGTCTCGGCCTGCGAGGCCGCGTGGGAAGCGCAGCCGCGAGATGGCGATCATGCCCTGCAACACGCGGGTAAAGGCCGCGCGCTCGGCGGCACCGGGGGTGCCGATGGGCAGGGTCCGGGTGATGTCGGTGGTTCCGTCGAGATATTGCCCGCCACTGTCGAGCACGAGCAGGTCGCCATCAAGCAGGCGGCGGTTGCTGGCCTCGGTCACGCGGTAATGCGGCAGCGCGCCGTTGGGGCCGGAGCCAGCGATGGTGTCAAAGCTGATGTCGAGGAGTTGCCCGGTGGCGGTGCGGGCCTGCTCAAGCTGGCGCACCACGTCGATTTCGGTGAGCGTGCCGGGGGATTGCGCGTCGAACCACGCCAGAAACTCGCACATTGCCGCCCCGTCGCGCAGATGCGCGCTGCGGGTGGCGGCAATCTCGGCGGGGGTCTTGCGCGCCTTGGGCAGGATGCAGGGATCGGCCCCCCAGACATGGGGCACGCCTGCCGCGTCAAGCACTTGCACCACACGCAGCGGCACATGGGCGCGGTCAAGGCGCACCGGACCGGGGAGGGCGGCAAGGGCGGTCTCGAAGGCCTCGGGGGGGCTGAGGGTGATCTCGGGCCCAAGATGCGCGCGGGCGGCGGCATCGAGCTTGGCGGGGTCGGTGAAGAGGGTGGCGCGCCCGTCATCGCGCAGGATGGCAAAGCCCTGTGCGACCGGGTTGCGGGGAATATCACGGCCCCGGATATTGAAGAGCCATGCAAGTGAGTCGGTGAGGGTGAGGACCGCTGCTGTCTGGCCTGCGGCGCGCAGGGTTTCCGCCAAGGCGGCGCGTTTTTCGGCGTGGCTGGTTCCGGCGAGGGTGTCGGGCCATGGGGTGATGGCCCCCTGCGGCGGGGCGGGGCGGTCAGGCCAGATGCTGTCGATCAGATTGGTGTGGGGTTTGAGGTGGATGGCGGTGCCCGAGAGCGCCTCGGTCAGGGCGTCGATCTGTTCGGGGGTGTAGAGCCAGGGATCAAAGCCCACGGTGCCGCCCTCTGGCAGATGTTCGCGCAGCCATGGGCCAAGGCGGGTGTCGGGCCAATCAACGGGGGTGAAATGCGGGATGGCGACCTGTGCGCGAACCTGCACGCGGTAGCGCCCATCGGTAAACACGCCCGCCACATCCGGCAGCACCGCGCAGAACCCGGCAGAGCCGGTAAAGCCGGTGAGCCATGCCAGACGATCATCGCAGGCGGCGACATATTCGCCCTGATGCGCGTCAGCGCGGGGCACGAGCCACCCCGCAAGCCCGGCCTCGGCCATGGCGCGGCGCAAATTGGCCAGACGAGGCGGGCCCTGATCGGGGCGGGCGGATTGGGTGAAGGACTGGAACATGCGGTCTCCTGCGGGGCGGTCGGGGTTTGGGGGCGCTGCCCCCGTCCCGGATTTCATCCGGGCCTCCCCCGAGGGATTGAGAGCCAGATGAAACCGGCCAGAGGACACCGGGGCATCAGCCCGCGCGGCGGATGCCCATGACGCGGGCGCGGGCGCGCGGATCGCTGTCAAAGAGCGCGGCCAATTGTTCGGTCATGGCCCCTGCCAGTTGGTCGGCATCGGTGATGGTCACGGCGCGCTGATAATAGCGGGTGACGTCATGGCCGATGCCGATGGCCAAAAGCTCGACCTGTTTGCGACGCTCGACCATGGCGATCACATCGCGCAGGTGTTTTTCCAAATAATTGGCGGGGTTGACCGACAGGGTGCTGTCATCGACCGGCGCGCCATCGGAGATCACCATCAGGATCTTGCGCGCCTCTTTGCGCTGGATCATGCGGCGATGCGCCCATTCGAGCGCCTCGCCGTCGATGTTTTCCTTCAAGAGCCCCTCTTTCATCATCAGCCCGAGATTGTCGCGGGTGCGGCGCATGGGGGCGTCGGCGGATTTGTAGATGATGTGGCGCAGATCATTGAGGCGACCGGGCAGTTGCGGGCGCCCCTCGGCCAGCCATTTTTCGCGGCTCTGGCCGCCTTTCCACGCGCGGGTGGTGAATCCGAGGATCTCGACCTTGACCGAGCAGCGTTCGAGCGTGCGCGCCAGAACATCGGCGCAGATGGCGGCGATGGAAATGGGGCGGCCGCGCATTGAGCCGGAATTGTCCAGAAGCAGCGTCACCATCGTGTCGCGGAACTCGGTATCCTTTTCCACCTTAAAGCTGAGCGGTGTGGTCGGGTTGGCCACCACTCGGGCCAAGCGGCCTGCGTCCAAGATGCCCTCTTCGCGGTCGAATTCCCAAGACCGGCTTTGCTGCGCCTGAAGGCGGCGTTGCAGTTTGTTGGCAAGGCGGCTGACAGCACCTTTGAGCGGTTCCAACTGTTGATCGAGATAGGCGCGCAGGCGTTCCAACTCGACCGGGTCGGCGAGGTCTTCGGCGCGGATTTCTTCGTCAAAGGCGGTGTTGTAGACGGCGTAATGTGGATCGGCGTCGGAGATGGGCGCAGGTGCGGGCGGCTCGAGCGGGGCTTCGCCCTCGGGCAGCTCGGTTTCATCCTGCATCTCGTCGTCAGCCAGCTCCTCCATGCTGACCTGTGCCTGCGCCGCGTCCTGCTGTTCGTCCTGAGAGCGTTCGGGATCGGCTTCGGCTTCGGTTTCGTCGCTGTCGTCCTGACCGGTGCTGTCGGGCTCTTCTTGTTCTTCGCCGCTTTCTTCGGCCTCGTCCTGCTGGTCGTCATCCATGCTGTCGGGGTCATCGCCCAACTGGTCGCCGTAGCCGAGATCTTCGATCATGCGGCGGGCGAATTTGGCGAAGGCGGTCTGATCGGCGAGAATATCCTGAAGCGCGCCGAGCGTGCCGCCAGCCTGTTCCTCGATAAAGCCGCGCCAGAGGTTCATGACGTTTTGCGCGCCTGCGGGCATATCGCGGCCCGTGGCGAGGTGGCGGATCAGGTATCCGGCGGCGGCGGGCAGGGGGGCATCGGCGGTGGAGGTGATCCGCTCGAACCCCAGACGGTTTGCATCCTGCGCGATCTTGGCGTCGATATTGGTGGCGGTGCCGGGCATGTCGCGGGCGCCCACCGCCTCGCACCGGGCGGTTTCCATCGCCTCGTAGAGGTCGCGCGCCATGTCGCCGGGGGGGGCGTAGCGGGCATGGGTGCTCGCGTCGTGGAATTTATGGCGCAGCGCCAGCGCATCGGCGGTTCCGCGCGCCAAGAGCACCTCTTCGCGGCTCATGCGGCGGGAGACCTGCGGCAAGCGCATGGCATCGCCGGAGATACCGCTGGGGTCCACCGAATAGCTGACGGTCAGTTCAGAATCGTCGGCCATCACCTTGGTGGCGTTGGCGAGCGCCTTTTTGAACGGATCGGCGGGGTTGTCGGTGGGTTTGTTCATTGCGTCGCTTTCGTTGGCAGGGCAACGTTTTCCCGAATATGTGGAAACTCGGACTCCATCATTAGCATCTGAACTGCGATTTGAAATCGCCTATTCTGAAGCTCAAGGCGTCGGGCAGTAAGTATCAGCAATACGGATAACAAGGCTGACCAAACATTTCCGAATGCCAAGTAAGCCAAAAGCGCTACCGCAGCGCTAAACACGATTATAGTGACATTTATAATCCGCTTCGCGCTTTCCCTAGCATGCTCAGCAGCAAGATACTGATATTTTGCCACAAGACTTTCAATATACCAATCTGGGTGTCCACTTTTTGCGTGGATTGCCATTACCGCACTTTCACATTCGCGGCACTCTCGGGCAGTTCCTCGTCAAAGCAGCGCTGGTAGAATTCGGCGACGGTCTGACGCTCCAATTCATCGCATTTGTTGAGGAAGGTGAGGCGGAAGGCGTAGCCCACGTTGCGGAAGATGGTGGCGTTTTGCGCCCATGCGATCACGGTGCGGGGGCTCATGACGGTTGAAAGCTCGCCATTCATGAAGGCCGTGCGCGAGAGGTCTGCGACTGTGACCATGCGGCTGATGGTCTTGCGCCCCTCGGCGGTGTTGTAGAGGGGGTTCTTGGCGATCACGATAGCGGTTTCAGCGTCATGGCTGAGATAGTTCAGCGTGGCCACGAGCGACCAACGGTCCATCTGGCCCTGGTTAATCTGCTGGGTGCCGTGATAAAGCCCGGTGGTGTCGCCGAGACCCACGGTGTTGGCGGTGGCGAAGAGGCGGAAATAGGGGTTGGGCGAAATCACCTCGTTCTGGTCCAGAAGCGTGAGTTTGCCATCCGCCTCGAGCACGCGCTGGATCACGAACATCACATCGGCGCGACCGGCATCGTATTCGTCGAACACAATGGCGGTGGGGTTGCGCAGCGCCCAAGGCAGGATGCCTTCGTGGAATTCCGTGACCTGCACGCCGTCGCGCAGTTTGATCGCATCCTTGCCGATCAGGTCGATCCGGCTGATGTGGCTGTCAAGGTTGACGCGCACGCAGGGCCAGTTGAGACGCGCGGAGACCTGTTCGATATGGGTGGATTTGCCGGTGCCGTGATAGCCTTGGATCATGACGCGGCGATTGTGGGAAAACCCGGCGAGGATCGCGAGCGTGGTGTCGGGATCGAATTTATAGGTCGAGTCGAATTCCGGCACGCGCTCGGTCCGGGTGGCGAAGCCTTTGACGATCATATCGGTGTCGATACCGAATGTCTCGCGGACCGAGATTTCCTCGGTCGGTTTCGCGTTGATGTCCATCATTCCGTCAGCCATTCCGCCGGTCCTTTAATCGGGTCGTTTCTCAGATCTCGTCGTGCAACATATCGCAGCAGAGGGCAAGGGGAAGGGGCAAGATTGCGCTGGCCTTATGAGGGTTGCGCGATTGGCCTCATGGGCGGTCATTCGGTGCTTTGGGCGATCTCGGACAGGGTTTCGGCGTCGAGAATATGGACCATCCCGCGCTCTATCGTCACGATGCCCCTCCGCGCCAGCGCATCAAGGCGGCGCGAGACCACTTCGCGGGCGGAGCCGATCATCACGGCTATTTCAGCATGGGTGGCGCGCAGGATGCCATTCTCGGCGCGGTCGAGCAGGCATTGCGCAAGCCGGGTTTCGATCCGCTGAAAGGCCACGCGGTCGAGCAGGTGCATCATGGATTGCAGGCGTTGCGCGAAGGCGGCGAAGACGAAATGCCGAAAGCTGTCGGAGAGGTCCATCAGGTGCAGGAACGTATCGCGGGGGACGAGTACGAGTTCGGAGGGGGCGCGGGTGATCGCCTCGCCGGAATAGGCGTCACCGCCCATCAGGCCAAGGGTGGATTGCACGCAGCTTTGGCCCGGCTCGACGGCGTAGAGCAGCAGCTCTCGCCCCGACGCGCCGGTCAGATAGACCTCGACCCGACCCGAGAGCATGATGACAAAGCCCTTGACCGTATCGCCGGGGTGAAAAAGCACGGTGCCCGCTGGCGCGATCATCGGCGTCAGGCGGTCGAGAATGGCGCGCGCCTCTGGCTCGAGCACGGGCAGGCCGGGTGCGCGCGCCACCCACGCCATCAGCCGCGCCCGCGTTTCTCGAACCGGGGCAGCATGGCCGAGAAATCGCGGCCCTTGCCATCTTCGGCTTCCACGAATTGCGCGTAAAGATCGCAGGCAGCGCGGCCCATGGGGGTGTCGGCATCAGCCGCCTCTGCCGCCTGTTGCGAGAGGCGCAGATCCTTGAGCATGAGATCGGCGGCAAAGCCCGGTTTGTACTCATTGTCGGCGGGCGATTTGGGGCCAACGCCGGGGGCCGGGCAATAGGCATTCATCGACCATGAGTAGCCCGAGGACGTTGAGACCACATCAAACATCGCCTGCCGGTCGAGGCCCAGTTTATCGGCCAAGGCAAAAGCCTCGCAGGTGGCGATCATGGTCACGCCAAGGATCATGTTGTTGCAGATTTTGGCGGCCTGCCCATTGCCGGAGGGGCCACAATGCACCGCTTTTTGCCCCATGATGTCAAAGAGTTCGCGGGCGATGTTAAAGCCTGTTTCGTCGCCGCCCACCATGAAGGTGAGCGTGCCGGCGGTGGCCCCGCCGACGCCGCCCGACACGGGCGCATCAAGCGCGGAGAGGCCCGCCGCCTGCGCCTCTGCCGCGACATCGCGGGCGCTGGCGACATCGACGGTCGAGCAGTCAAGCAGCACTGCGCCAGTATCCATGGCCGGGATCACCTCGGACGCGACCTTGCGCAGGATGGAGCCGTTGGGCAGCATGGTGATGACCACGTCCGCACCGCGCGCGGCCTCGGTGGCGCTGGCGGCCATGGTGACGCCGTCGATCTGCACCGCTGCCATGTCATAACCGGTGACGTCATGCCCGGCCTTGGCGAGATTGGCCGCCATCGGCGCGCCCATATTGCCCAGCCCGATAAACCCGATTTTCATGTCTTTGCCTCCTCCAGCGTCAGGGCGTCTTTGCCCAAGGGTTGCAGCATCTGCGCCACGGCACTGCCCGGCAAGCTGTCAAGCCCATGTTTCCAATGTGGTTTTCTGTCCTTGTCGATGATCGCGGCGCGGATGCCTTCTAGGAAATCGCCCTGTTCCATGGCACGATAGGTGAAACGGTATTCAAGGCCAAGGGCGCGCCCGATATCGGCCGCGGGGCCGCGCAGACGGTGGATCATCTCGATGGTGCAGGCCATCGAGAGGGGGGAATTGCGGCTGAGGGATTTTACCGTGTCGCGGGCAAAATCGCTGTCCTCGGCGCGTAGTGCGTTGAGGATGTCGCGCAGCGTCTCGCCGCTGAAATGCTGGGTGATCTGCGGGGTGAGGGCGCGCAGAGGGCCGGGGGGCGGCGTTTGCGCATGGTCGGTGATGAGGCTTGGATCACCGGTCTCGATCAGTTTTGCGATGAGGGTGGGCCACATGAGCTGTGGCACGTAAGTATCAGCGAAGCCTGCGTAAATCGCGTCATCCGGCCCCATGCGTGTGCCGGTGGTGCCAAGGTATTCGCCCATGCGCCCCGGCGCGCGGGCCAGGATCAGCGAGCCGCCGACATCGGGCACAAGGCCGATGCCGCATTCGGGCATGGCGATTTGCGTGCTTTCGCAAGTGATGCGGTGTGACCCGTGACAGGAAATGCCCACGCCGCCGCCCATGACAAACCCCTGCATGAACGCGATATAGGGTTTGGGATAGCCTGCGATCTTGGCATTCAGGCGGTATTCATCGGCCCAGAAGCGACGGCCATAATCGTAATCGCCCGCGCGCCCGGTGTCATAAAGCTGCTGAATGTCGCCGCCGGCGCAAAACGCCTTGTCCCCTGCGGCGTCGATCAGGATCAGGGCCACGTCATCGTCGGTGCGCCAGTCCTCCAGCGCCGCTTCGATGGCCATGGCCATCTCGTAACTCAGCGCATTCAGCGCCTTGGGGCGGGTGAGGGTGATGCGCCCGGCGCGCCCTTCTTTGCGGATGTGGATATCGGCGGTCATTGGCCCGCCAGCATCTGCCGCGCCACGATCAGGCGCATGATCTCGTTGGTGCCTTCAAGGATTTCATGCACGCGCAGGTCACGGACCAGTTTTTCGATCCCGTAATCGGCGAGATAGCCGTAGCCGCCATGCAGTTGCAGGCATTGGTTGACCACGCGGCTGCCGGTTTCAGTGACGAATTTCTTGGCCATGGCGCAGAATTTCGTGGCATCGGGGGCGTCATTGTCAAGCTTCCACGCCGCCTGACGGAGGAAGGTGCGGGCAGCCTGAAGCTCGATTTCCATATCGGCAAGGCGGAATTGCAGCGCTTGAAACTGGTCGATCGGTTTGCCGAAGGCGCGGCGCTCGGCCATATAGGCGAGGGTTTGGGTGAGGCCCTGCTGCGCTGCGCCCAAGGAACAGGCGGCGATGTTGAGGCGGCCACCGTCAAGGCCATTCATCGCATAAGTGAAACCTTTCCCGTCTTCACCCACCAAATTCTCGGCAGAAATGTTGCAATTGTCAAACTGCACCTGCCGGGTGGGTTGGCTGCGCCAGCCCATTTTATCCTCGAGCCCGCCATAGCTGAGGCCCTCTGTGCCCGCCTCGACATAGACGGTCGAGATGCCCTTGGGACCATCGCCGCCGGTGCGGACCATGACGATATAGGCGTCGGAATAACCGCCGCCCGAGATGAACGCCTTGGTGCCGTTGAGGGTGTAGCCCGTGTTGGTGCGCTCGGCGCGGGTCTTGAGGGCGGCGGCGTCAGAGCCGGAACCGGGCTCGGTCAGGCAATAGGACAGCACGGTTTCCATGGTCAGGGCGCGGGGCAGAACGCGCGCCTTCATTGCGTCAGAGCCGAATTTGTCGATCATCTTGGCGCACATATTGTGGATCGACAGGAAGGCCGCGACCGAAGGGCAGGCCATCGAGAGCGCCTCGAACACCAGCGTTGCCTCAAGGCGCGTAAGGCCCGAGCCGCCCGCCTCCTCGCTCACATAGAGGCCGCCAAAGCCAAGGGCGGCGATTTCCGGCCAAAGCTCCTTGGGGATGGTGCCCGCCCGCTCCCAGTCGCGGGCATGGGGCGCGATGCGGTCCTGTCCAAAGGCGTGCGCCATGTCGAAAATGGCGGTCTGTTCCTCGGTAAGGGCGAAATCCATCGGCGGCTCCTCTGCGCTGAAATGAACGGCTGTTTAATTAACAACTATTTCAGAACTATTGCAAAGGCCAGTGTTGCGTGACGGTTGTAGCTGTAGCTGTTGTAGCGTGACAGCGAAGTTTGCAGTGAATTACAGTGAAGTTTACAGCAACGGGGTTTTCAAAGAGGGCGAGCTGCGGTCCCTTGTCGAATGTCTTTTGCACCTCGGGCATGTGAACCGTTCATCCATGTGCAAACGTAACTCGCCACAGCCATGTAACCTGTATGATCGTTGTCGTCTGCCTGAGGTAATGTAATGCGGCAAGTTCCCGCATCCGTCACTTCGCTTCCAGCCTCAACACGGGAACGAGCGCATCCTCAATGAGCTTGACTTGCTCCTCGATCAGCACGTTCATCTTGTTGGGGCGGTCGCTTGCGCTTGAGCTACTGAGGTCTTCGCGGATCATACGGGCAAACACTTGGTCGTTTCCATCGTCGCTATTCGAATCAACTGCGATGCTTACAATGTGGAATTGGCGGTTCAGCAACTCCAACGCCTTCTCGACCGGTTCGCCGAATAACGCACGCGCCATTGGAAGGCATTCCTCTAATGCCCGACGCTCATCCAGAACAGCGTTCAGACGGTTGTAGTGTGCCTGTGCAATGATCAGCTTTTGTTTTCTGCCGGCTGAGGCCCAGCCGTCTTGCTGTTCGAGGTGCTTTTCTGCCGCGTTCAGTTCGTGGGCAAGAACCAAGGGGCTTCGGACATACCCGAGCGCACGACGTGCCTTGTATGCGGCGGTCAGGATGCGCTCTGCCTGTTCTATGTGTCGCTCCGACAACTTCTGCCGCCGCCACCCGTCAAAGGTGTTGGAGGCGAACCAAGCTGCACCGATTACGGCCAGCGCCCCGATGACGGTTCCCGTTCCTGAAAGTACCGCTCCCAATGCCGTCCACTCGGTTGCTGTCCACCCTGCTTCCGTCATTGCGCCCCCCAGTCTACGTCAGCCGAATATGGCGAGGTTGGTCGCTCGCCGCCAGTACTTCTTGCCTAATTGACCTTGGGGCTTGTCTCCTCGGAGGTAGCCAGCCATTTTGCATGAGCCAAAGGAGGGTCGTTTAATGGGTGAAGCAAAGCGCAAGTTGGAGGCTGTTCGGGCAGAGTTTCTCGCTGAGTTGGACAGGTGGTCTTTTCTTCCTAATGATTGGGAGGCAACGACAGTCGCAGAGATTAAACTGCTTCCTGTAGTCAAGGTCACCCGGGGCCGCGATGTGGAATTGGAATGGATGCGAATGAAGCCCCGTCAGTGCCATGCGAATGCCCGTTTCATGGAAGAAAAAGACCCGGAGCAACGCTCGAAGCAGATCACCGGCTGGTGGCCACAAGACGGGAATTACGTCCTTCATTCTATCGTCGATCAATATGGACAGCTCGTGTGTGTAACTCCAGCACCTTTGCATCGGGAGAACCCTTTCGCCTTTATTCCGGATCCCAAAATTGAATGGCGCGAAGTAGGTGACTATCGCGAAGCGTATCGGGACGGGGTTAAGATTGGTCCCGGTGTCAGAATTAACCCTGCTGGCACACTTGCGGAAATTGACATCATCCGTCGGCGCTTGCTGTCAGGGATGAACCCATACAAGGCTGTGCAGCGCGACCAACCGTCTACACTTTGAGCCGGTCTGGCGCGATGCGACTGCTGCCGTAATGCGCTGCCATAAGTCGGCTTTCCGCCTAGCTTGCCTATACTTCGTTATGTAGCTTTGGCTGCGAGTCGCGCCCGCTTCAGGCTGGGATCGATCCTTGAGCAGGAACGCGAACAGCAGGTTTAGCGCCCCTTCAACACCCCCTTCACTCCACATACTGAAACCCCTGCACTGCGCGGAAGTGCCAGCCGTAGCCGGCCCCGGCGGCTGTGACGTTCGGCGCGGCGAGATGATTTGTTTGCGGTTGCTGAGGTTGATCTTGTGGCGCTCACAAGGGCCATGGCCGGCGTCGCGATTGGATGTGGGCGCGCCGTGCTGCGGCCCGGCCTTTCTTTCGGGGTGATCGCCAACACCACGGCCTTCCTCAAAGCTGAACGAGCCACGACTGTCTTCGCCGCAATTCGTGCCGCAATCTCGGACCTGTCGAAATGAGCCGGTCCCGTCGCACATGACGATGAGCGGGTACGCACAGGCTCACATGTCAACAGGCCGTGGACCAACGGCCATCCTGAGAAGAAAGGCACTTTCGATGCAATTCATGTTACAGTTCCGCGAGACCGCCGAGGAATGGGGCAAACACAAAGACCCCACTCAGCACGCGGCCTATTTTGGTGTCTGGAACAGCTTTATCGGCGCGCTCGCCCAATCCGGGGCGATGGTGGGCGGCAACGGGCTGCTTCCGCCGGACACTGCGACAACGCTGCGGGTCGAGAACGGCACGCGGCACGTCTTTGATGGCCCGTTTGCCGACACCAAAGAGACGCTGGGCGGCTATGTTATCCTTGACGTGCCTGATCTAGACGCCGCCCTTGAATGGGCTGCAAAAGCGCCATGCGTGACAGCGGGGTCGGTCGAGATCCGCCCGGTGCTGCCGCCGCCCTCCAACGGCTAATGGACTCGCAGCGCAGGCCGGGCTGCCTGCGCTGCATGAAGCCCCTGCACCCAGAGGGAGCCGTTGCGCATTGCGTGTAGAACGACGTGGACTGGAGCTTTGCTCCCTTTCCGGGCTTTGCCTTGCTGCGCTTCGGTGATGAAGACGCGAACCCATAGACAGGGCATGACCCCGCGGGCATGCTGAGAAAAAAGGAAATTCCAATGCACTATATGATGCAGTTCTACGAGAGCCCGGAAGAACGGCGCAAACCTACCGATCCCGCGCAGGCCGGGGCCTATTGGGGGAGCTGGCAGGCCTATATTGGCGCGCTCGCACAATCCGGGGCAATGGTCAGCGGCAATGTGTTGCGCCCGCCCGAGGCTGCAACGACGCTGCGGGTCGAGAACGGCACGCGGCACGTTGTAGATGGCCCCTTCGCCGACACCAAGGAGATGCTCGGGGGCTATGTTATCCTTGACGTGCCTGATCTCGACGCCGCCCTTGAATGGGCCGCAAAGGCGCCATGCGTGACGGGCGGGTCGGTCGAGATCCGCCCGGTGCTGCCGCCGCCCGGTGCCTGATGGAGGACGCGTGCCGCGATGCCGCCGCGCGGGCGACGCTCGCGGCGCGCGACTCCTACGGCAAGCTGCTTGCGATCCTTGCCGCGCGTACCCGCGATGTCGCCGCCGCCGAGGATGCGCTGGCCGACGCCTTCGCCGCCGCGATTGCGCAGTGGCCGAAGGACGGCGTGCCATCTAATCCGGTTGGCTGGCTATTGACCGTTGCGCGGCGCAGTGCGGGCCATGCCGCAGCACGGCGTCAGACCGCCGACCGTGGCGCGGCGATGGTGCAAATGCTGGATGATGAACGCAATGATCCTGCTTCGGACGGTTTTGGCGATGACCGGCTGAAGCTGATGTTCGCCTGCACCCATCCGGCGATTGCAGTGGATGCGCAAGCGCCGCTGATGTTGCAGACGGTCCTGGGCCTTGATGCCGCGCGGATCGCCGCGAGCTTTCTGGTGGCACCCACCTCGATGGGTCAGCGGCTGGTGCGCGCCAAGCGCCGCATCCGCGATGCCGGTATCGCCTTTGCAATCCCCGAGGCGGAAGATATCCCCGCGCGGCTGTCGGCGGTGCTGTCCGCGATCTATGCGGCCTATGGCACGGCCTGGGACGATGTGGCCGGTGCCGATCCGCGGTTGGCGGGCCTTGCCGATGAGGCGATCTGGCTTGCGCGGCTGACGGTGCAGCTTGTGCCCGACCAGCCAGAGGCGCTTGGCCTGCTTGCCATGATGCTTCACTGCGAGGCGCGGCGGGCGGCGCGGCGTGGGCCCGATGGTGCCTTTATTGCGCTGCGCGACCAAGACGTTGCCCTATGGTCCCGCGACATGATGGCCGAAGCCGAAGCCGCCCTGCGCGCCGCCGCCCGTCTGGGTCAGCCGGGGCGGTTCCAGACCGAGGCGGCGATCCAGTCGCTTCATGCGCAAAGCCGCATGACCGGCGAGCGCCTGCACGGCCCGCTCATGCAGCTTTACAACGGGCTGGCGCGGTTCGCGCCCACCACCGGCGTGCTGGTGGCGCGGGCGGTGGCGCTTGCGGAGAATGGCGAGGCTGACGCGGCATTGTCTCAGCTTGATGCGATCACGGGTGCAGAGACCTATCAGCCATGGTGGGCGGCGCGCGCCCGCATCCTGTGGCTATACGGTCAGGAGGAAGCCGCCCGCGACGCCGCATCCCGCGCCGCCGGTCTGAGCAGCGACCCCGGCATCCGGCGCTTTCTGTTGGCGGGGGGGTATCGGGACGGCCCGCGATAACAAATCCGCCAAGCCCATAGCGAAGGCGGGGGAGACCGTCGTTGCGCAACGCGCAGCCTTGGGTGAAACGGGCGCAAGCCGGGCAGTCGAGGGCAGGTCGGACCCGCTTCGCACTGGCAGCGAAAGCTGTCGCGCGATTTCGAAAAGGGTTCCGGATGCGGAGGCGGAAAAGGGCCTTCACTAGCGTTTTTTGCACCCATCCAAAAGGTGCTTGGACCGTTGGGTTTTGGGGTTTGGTAGCGTGCGCCACGTCTGCGCCTCTGCTCTGGTCAACGTGCTCGTTTTCGCCCTATTGGCGCTGTTTTGCCGCTCTAGAGCAAACTTTGCACTCGCGCGTCCCTGTGGCCTCTTGGTCTTCCAGCCTCGTCCCGGGTTATCCGGCATCGCTGTAAACGAAGGTGTGGGCCTACAAGCATCCTGCTTCAGGTCTCCCCTTCAGATCCAGAGCATGCGTGGAAAACCCTCAAATTGACTATTGCCGGACAATGTTTGATTAAGTGTAAGCCATTGCGAATAGGAAATTTCCCGATGACCAAGCTCGCCGAAATCCGAACCTATGCGCTTTCGAAATTGGGTAAGCTGGACAAGGTGACGCCGTATCCGGCGGACAGTTTGGCGGCCCTACAGGGCAGAGTGCCGGGCAGCATGATCGACATGCTTCACACCTTGGGCCTTGGCACCTGGGGCAAAGGCAAGTGGCAAACGGTAGAGCCACAGAGCTATGATGGTTTGTTGCAGCAGACCTTGCGTGGCGATCCTGATTTTTCCGCTGGGGATTGCACGGCCTTTGCGATCCTTGGCTTCGGCGATCTGACGTGTTGGCATCGAAGGTTTGGAATTGTGAACATTCGTGTTTTGCCCAACACCCTGTCTGCCCCGTCGTTTTATGAGAATGGGCCAGAAGACACCGAACAGGCGGCGCTTATGAACTTTATGTCCATTCACCTGACTGCTGGTCAGTACTACGACAAATACGCAGGCGATGGAAAAGGCCTGTTCGAGCGGCTTGTCAAAGTGCATGGCCCGCTTGCGCCCGGCCAAATCTTTGCCCCCAGACTACATCCGGCGATCGGGGGCGCGGTGACGGTTGAGAACTTCCGCCCTGCTTCGGCCCCTGAGGCCACGGCCCTTCTGCATCAGATGGAACCCTTTGTGTTCATGGACCACCGCAAACCACGCGCAGTTGAGGTGCGGATGATCGGGCGGCAGTGATGACTATGCGCAAGCCACTCGCATTAACGCTCTTGCAACACTTGACTGTCCACGCTGCCCCCGTCACCGCCCCCCCCCCTTCAACGCACAGAAATGGCCGCCGAAGTTTCTCCGGCGGCCTGTTGGGATGGGTTTGCGTGACGGTTGGGGCCCCGGTGGGTGCTCAGAGCAGCAGGACCTGTGTGCCGACCTCGACCTTGGCGAAGAGTTCCTCGATATGCTCGTTATAGAGGCCGATGCAGCCTGAGGAGGATTGCCGCCCGATCTTGCGGGTGTCGTGGGTGCCGTGCACGAGATAGGCGGGCCAGCTGAGGTAGAGCGCATGGGTGCCCAGCGGGTTGCCGGGGCCGGGGGGCATATAGGCGGGCAGGGTGGGATCGCGCTCGCGCATGGATTGGGTGGGGGTCCAGTCGGGGCCGACGCGCTTGCGCACGATCTGGGTATAGCCGCGGCGGGTGAGATCCTCGGTCATCGGCACGGAGGAGGGGTAGAGCGCATAGGTCTCGCCGTCCGGGCCCCAGTAATGCAGCGCGCGGCTGTCGATATCGGCCAGAATAGCGCCCTTGCCCAAGCTGTCGAAATGATCGCGCCAGTCGCGGGTGATAAAGGCGGACGCATTGCGCCGGTTGGTCACGTCTGCCGAAGGTTCTGCGCGCAGGATACCGGGGGTTGCAAGGGCGGCAAGGCCGGTGGCCATGGCATGGCGGCGGGTCAAAAGGCCGGGTTTCACGGGAATTCATCCTCTTTGTCGTGGCTGCTGCGCCCTATTTAGGGAAAGGGACGGGCGAAGCGAAGGGCAGGACGGGCAGAAACCTGCGTCACCTCACGAGATTGTCATCGCGAAGAGGCCGTGTGGTGGCAACGCCCCGCTCGCGTCAAGATTGCGAGAGGGGCGCGTTTGTGGTCTTTTGTCGGAATAAGACCTGTTGATTTCAGCACAGATATTTTGAGGGGGCAGTGCGATGCCAGAAGAACACCGGGTTGCCGTGGCGGTCATTCACGGCATGGGCAGCCAAGGCGACCGGCCACAGGCCGCGAATGCCGTCAGCTTTTCGCGGGATCTTTACACGGCCTTGCGCAAGCGGATGGGGGCGGCGCGGTTTGATACGCTGGTTGGCTGGCGCGAGATTTTCTGGTCGGACATCCTGCAAGAGCGGCAACAGAGCTATATGGACCGCGCGCTGAAAGGGCAGGCCAATTGGATGGGAGCACGGGATTTCGTGATGCACCGTCTGGCCGATGCCGCCGCTTACCGTTGGGAAAAGGGCGATCATGCCTATGTCTATCCGCAGGTCCATGCCCGCGTGTCCAACGCCATTGCGCATCTGGAGGGTGTGACAGGCGGCCGCGCGCCGCTGATCGTGCTGGCGCATTCGCTGGGCGGGCAGATCATCTCGAACCATATCTGGGATCTACAAAGGAAATACACCACCGCGCCCACGCCGTTTCAGCGGTTCGAGACGATGGCGGGGATGATCACCTTTGGCTGCAATATCCCGGTCTTTACCTTTAGCTGCAAGCCCGACGATGTGAAGGCGATTGAGCGCCCCGGCACCGCCATTCCGGTGGGCAAGAGGTTCAATCCGTGGTGGGTCAATCTGAACAGCCGCAATGACATTCTGGGGATGCCGCTGGCAGAGGTGGGCGACGGGTATGCAGCGTTGGCGGATCGAGAAGAGTTGCGGGATCGCTGGATCAGTGCGGGCAATGTGCTGACCGCGTGGAATCCGTTGTCGCATAATGCCTATTGGGCGGATTCGGATGTGCATGGGTCGGTCGTGGCAATGATCGAAAAGTCGATGCAGATCGGGCCGGTGGGGTGATACGAAAAGGCCCCGGTGAAACACCGGGGCCTTTGGTCGTGAGTGATGGGTGAAGATTAATCCATCGGTTTGAAATTGAATTCCCCGCCTTCCTTGATCCCGGACGGCCAACGGGCGGTCACGGTCTTGGTGCGGGTGTAGAATTTGAATGAATCCGGGCCATGTTGGTTGAGATCGCCAAAGCCGGATTTCTTCCAGCCGCCAAAGGTATGATAGGCGAGCGGCACCGGGATCGGCACGTTGATGCCGACCATGCCGATATTGACACGCGCGGCGAAATCGCGGGCGGCGTCGCCATCGCGGGTAAAGATCGCGGTGCCGTTCCCGTATTCGTGATCCATCGCCAGTTTCAGGGCCTCTTCGTAAGAGCCTGCGCGCACGGTTGCGAGCACGGGGCCAAAGATTTCCTGCGTGTAGATGTCCATATCCGGGGTCACGCGGTCAAAGAGATGCGGACCGACAAAGAAGCCATCCTCATAGCCCTGCAATTTGAAATCACGCCCATCGACCACCAGTTCGGCCCCCTGCGCGATACCGCTTTCGACCAGCCCAAGGATGCGTTGCTTGGCCTCTGCGGTAACAACGGGGCCGTAATCCACGTCATTGCCTGCGGTGTAGGGCCCAACTTTCAGCTTTTCGATGCGCGGCACCAGTTTTTCAATCAGGCGGTCGGCGGTTTCATCGCCCACCGGAACCGCCACGGAAATGGCCATGCAGCGTTCGCCCGCCGCGCCATAGCCCGCGCCCACCAGCGCATCCGCGGCCTGATCCATATCGGCATCGGGCATGATGATCATGTGGTTCTTGGCCCCGCCAAAGCACTGCACGCGCTTGCCGTTGGAACAGCCACGACCGTAGATATATTGCGCGATGGGTGTCGAGCCGACAAAGCCGATGGACTGAATGACCTCGTGGTCGAGGATCGCATCCACGGCCACCTTGTCGCCGTTGACGACCTGAAGGATGCCTTTGGGCAATCCGGCCTCTTCCATCAGTTCGGCCAGCATGAGCGGCACGGAGGGGTCACGCTCGGACGGTTTGAGGATGAAGGCGTTGCCGCAGGCGAGCGCCGGGGCGAACATCCACATCGGGATCATGGCAGGAAAGTTGAACGGCGTGATGCCCGCCGTCACGCCGAGCGGTTGGCGCATGGAATAGATGTCGATACCGGGGCCCGCGCCATCAGTAAACTCGCCTTTGAGCATTTGCGGCGCACCGATGCAGTATTCCACCACTTCGAGACCGCGCTGGATGTCGCCCTTGGCATCGGGGAAGGTCTTGCCATGCTCGCGGCTCAGCGCCTCGGCCAGCTTGTCCATGTCGCGGTTCAGCAGGCGGACGAATTCCATCATCACCCGTGCCCGGCGTTGGGGATTGGTGGCGGCCCAAGCGGGCTGTGCGGCCTGTGCGGCGGCGACAGCGGCATCCATTTCTTCGACGCTGGCGAGCGGGCATTTGGCCTGCACTTCGCCGGTGGCGGGGTTGAACACATCTGCAAAGCGCCCGGAGGTGCCTTTGACATGTTGACCGTTGATGTAATGGGTAAGCTCTTGCATTGGGAATCCTCCTAATCCGTTGGCGGCAGGGTAGTCTTGCAAATCCTCTGCGGAAAGAGGCAATATTCCAAAAGTGATTTGCATTTCTGCAAAGGGGGCCGGGAATGACGCCGCATTGGGACGATATCCGCATATTCCTGGCTGTTGCCCGGTCTGAGAGCCTGTCGGGGGCAGGGCGTATCCTGCGGATTGATCCGGCGACGGTGGGGCGGCGTATCGCGCGGCTGGAAGAAGAGTTGGGCGCGCCGCTTTTTGCCAAATCGCCCACGGGATATGTATTGAGCGAGGCGGGGCAACGCCTGATGGGGCCGGCGCTGCGCGCGGAAACCGCCATGCAGGAAGCCACCGAGGAAATGGCCGGACAAGCCGGGGGGCTGAGCGGGCAAATCCGCATCGGCGCGCCGGATGGCTGCGCCAATTTCCTGTTGCCGCAGGTCTGCGCCGCGATTGGCGCGGAAAATCCCGATCTGGAAATTCAGATCGTGGCGCTGCCGCGTGTGTTCAACCTGACGCGGCGCGAGGCGGATATGGTGATCGCGGTGAGCCCGCCCACGGCTGGGCGGCTGACGGTGCAGAAGATCACCGATTACCGTCTGCATCTGGCGGCGACAGTGCGCTATCTGCGTTCGCATCCCCCGATTGCAACGCTGGCGGACCTGCGCGCGCATCGGATGGTGGGCTATATTCCCGATATGATCTTTGACAAGGAACTGGACTATCTCAGCGAGGCGGGGATCGAGCGCGTCAGCCTTGCGTCGAACTCGGTGTCGGTGCAGCTCAATTGGGTGCGGCAGGGCGGTGGCATCGGGGTATTGCATGATTTTTCACTGCCTTGGGCGCGGGGGCTGCAAAAGGTGCTGCCCGACCAATTTTCGCTTACCCGCAGCTTTTATCTGGTGCGCCATGCGGATGACCGGCGGCTGGAACGGCAGAACCGGTTTGCTACCGCGCTGGTCGAGAGGCTTCGGCAAGAGGTGCAGAGCCTGGAGGCGCGCACTTGACAGAAATTTTATTATAGATCACGCTGATTTGACAGACATATTCTTGCGGAGGGTCGTGTCATGCTGGTGCAGCAAATCCTGAAATCCAAGGGCGATAGCGCGGTGATCACGATCTCGCCTCAGACAAAGGTTTCGGAGGCGGCGCAGACCCTTGCAGAGCGCCGGATCGGCGGGCTTGTGGTGTCACGGGATGGCGAGACGGTGGAGGGGATCATCTCAGAGCGCGATATCGTGCGCAGTCTGGCCGTGCGCGGCGTGGTCTGCATGACCGAAACCGTGTCTGAAATGATGACCCGTAATCCGGTTTGCTGTTCGCGGCAGGATACATCTGATGCGGTGTTGGCGCGTATGACCGATGGCCGGTTCCGTCACATGCCGGTGGTGGAGGCGGGCAAGCTGGTGGGGATCGTGACCATCGGCGACGTGGTCAAGGCGCGGCTGGAAGAGCTGGCGATGGAGAAGACAGCCCTTGAAGGGATGATCATGGGCTACTAAGCGCTTGCATCGCCTTGCATAGTATTGTTGCGTGAGCGGCGATTGCAGCAAAGGAGGGCCGCATGCGCATTGGTCTTTATCCCGGCACGTTCGACCCTATTACCTTGGGCCATATTGATATTATCCGCCGGGCAGCCGTGCTGGTGGATCGGCTGGTTCTGGGGGTTGCGATCAACCGGGACAAGGGGCCGCTGTTTTCGCTGGAAGAGCGGGTCGAGATGATCGAGGCGGAATGTGCCAAGCTCAGCGCGCAGACCGGCACCGAAATCGTGGCGCATCCGTTCGAGAACCTGCTGATCAATTGCGCCCATGATGTGGGCGCGCAGGTGATAGTGCGCGGTCTGCGCGCGGTGGCGGATTTCGAATATGAATTCCAGATGGTCGGGATGAACCGGGCGCTGGATAATTCGGTCGAGACCGTCTTTCTTATGGCGGATGCCAATCATCAGGCGATTGCCAGCAAACTGGTCAAGGAAATCGCCCGGCTGGGCGGGGATGTGACCAAGTTTGTCACCCCCCCGGTCCGCGAAGCGCTGCTGGCCAAGTTTTCCTAAGGCTGCTCAGGTCGGTTCCATCACCCGTGTGTGGTGCGGGACGGGGCCGCGCCCGGTTTCGAGGTGGCGGCCCATTTCGGCGGCGACATCGAGCATGCGGTTGGAAAAACCCCATTCGTTGTCATACCAACTGAGCACGCGGCAAAGCCGTCCTTCCATCACCCGTGTCTGATCGGTGGCAAAGATCGAGCTGTGGGGATCGTGGTTAAAGTCCGAGGAGACAAGCGGGCGGCTGGTAACATCGAGCACGCCCAAAAGCGCGCCGTTGGCGGCACCGCTGACGGCGGCGTTGATCTCGTCCACGCTGGTGTCGCGCGCGGCCTCGAATGTCAGGTCCACGACGCTGACATTGGGGGTGGGCACGCGGATGGCGGTGCCGTCGAGCCGCCCGGCGAGGGCGGGCAACACGAGGCCCACGGCACGGGCAGCGCCGGTGGTGGTGGGGATGATGTTGAGCCCCGCCGCGCGGGCGCGGTAGAGGTCCTTGTGCATGGTGTCGAGCGTTGGCTGGTCGCCGGTGTAGCTATGGATCGTGGTCATGAAACCGCGGGTGATGCCGACGCTTTCATGCAGCACCTTGGCCAAGGGGGCGAGGCAATTGGTGGTGCAAGAGGCGTTGGAAACGATCACATCCTTGGCGGTCAGGTCCGTGTGGTTGACGCCGTAGACCACGGTGCGATCGGCCCCGGCTGAGGGGGCCGAGACCAGAACGCGCCGCGCGCCGTTCTTGAGGTGGCGGGCGGCGGCGTCGCGGTCTGTAAAGATGCCGGTGCATTCCAGCACGATATCGACATCACCCCATGGCAGCGCTTCGGGGTCGCGCAGGGCGGTCACGCGCATCGGCCCGCGGCCTGCGTCAATCGTGTCGGCGGTGGTGGTGATCTGACCCCGAAAGCGGCCATGCACGCTGTCGAATTCGAGCAGATGGGCGTTTGTTTCGACCGGGGCCAGATCGTTGATGGCCACGACTTTGATGTCTTGGCGATCCGAGTCGAGCAAAGCGCGCAGCACGTTGCGTCCGATACGACCAAATCCGTTTATGGCAAGTTTCAGGGGCATGGCATCCTCCGAGAGTTATGTTAGCGCTAACAATTGACGGCGAACATAAACGAATTTCGAAACGAGTCAATGCGGAGGAGTGTCAGTTGCGTTATCGCCAAAAGGCGACATATTCGATCAGATCAATCAGCTTGCGCCCGAGGAACAGGGTGGATTGGCTATCGTTCAGTATGACATCGGCACCGATCGCCACTAGGACGATCCCCCCAAGGCCAATCGCGATTGTGTTGGTCATGCCGCGCGCCTTTGCCGTCTGCGTCTCGCAGGGTATGCAACAGAGGCTGCCGCCATGCAAGCCGGATCAAGGGCCGGGAGGGGCCTGGCCATAGGGCCGGAGGCGCAAAACGGCCCCCGGTGCCGGGCACCGGGGGCGTGCGATCAGGTCTGATCACTCGTCAAGGGGCAGGTAGATATCGCCGGCTTCGCGGAACTTTTCGGCCATCGCCGCCATACCCTCTTTCTGGGCCTCGGCGCGGATGTCGTGGCTGATCTTCATCGAGCAGAATTTCGGCCCGCACATCGAGCAGAAATGCGCCACCTTATGCGCCTCTTTGGGCAAGGTCTGATCGTGGAAGTCGCGGGCGGTTTCCGGGTCGAGCGAGAGGTTGAATTGATCCTCCCAGCGGAATTCAAAGCGCGCGCGGCTGAGCGCATCGTCACGCCGCTGCGCCCCCGGCAGGCCCTTGGCAAGGTCGGCGGCATGGGCCGCGATTTTGTAGGTGATGACGCCGGTTTTCACATCGTCGCGGTCGGGCAGGCCCAGATGTTCCTTGGGGGTGACATAGCACAGCATCGCACAGCCGAACCAACCGATCATCGCCGCCCCGATGCCGCTGGTGATATGGTCATAGCCCGGCGCGATATCGGTGGTGAGTGGCCCAAGGGTGTAGAACGGGGCCTCGTGGCAGCATTCAAGCTGCTTCTCCATATTCTCTTTGATCTTGTGCATGGCGACATGGCCCGGCCCCTCGATCATCACCTGGCAATCCTTGCGCCATGCGATTTTCGTGAGTTCGCCCAGCGTCTCCAACTCGGCGAATTGTGCGGCGTCATTGGCATCGGCGATAGAACCGGGGCGCAGCCCATCGCCCAATGAAAAGCTCACGTCATATTGGCGACAGATGTCGCAGATGTCTTCGAAATGCTCATAAAGAAAGGACTCGCGGTGGTGATGCAGGCACCACTTGGCCATGATCGAACCGCCTCGGCTGACGATGCCTGTTACCCGATTTACCGTCATTGGCACCATGTGCAGGCGCACGCCCGCATGGATGGTGAAATAGTCCACGCCCTGTTCGGCCTGTTCGATCAGCGTGTCGCGGAACACCTCCCATGTCAGGTCTTCGGCAATGCCATTCACCTTTTCCAGCGCCTGATAGATCGGCACGGTGCCGATGGGCACGGGGCTGTTGCGGATGATCCATTCGCGCGTGTTGTGGATGTTGCGGCCCGTCGAGAGATCCATCACCGTATCCGCGCCCCAGCGGATCGCCCAGACCAGTTTCTCGACCTCTTCCTCCATCGAAGAGGTGACGGCGGAGGTGCCCATGTTGGCATTGATCTTGACCAGAAAATTGCGGCCGATGATCATCGGCTCCAGTTCCGGGTGGTTGATATTTGCGGGGATGATGGCGCGGCCTGCCGCAATCTCTTGCCGGACGAATTCGGGGGTCACGTAGTCGGGAATATTCGCGCCCCAGTCGTTGCCGTCGCGGTGACAGGGTGTCAATTCCCGCAGCTGGTTTTCGCGGATGGCCACGAATTCCATCTCGGGCGTGATAAGGCCTGCGCGGGCATAGGCCAGTTGGGTGGGGGCCGCCCCCGGCTTGGCGCGCAGTGGCCGGTGCTGAACCGGAAACTCCGGCACCAGTCTATCGCCGGTGACAAAGCCGTTATCCTCGGGCTTGACGTGGCGGCCCTCGTAATCCTCCACAGTCCCGCGTGCCATGATCCACGAGCGGCGAAGCGGCGGCAAGCCTTGGCGAATATCGGTGGTGCGGTCCGGATCGGTATAGGGACCAGAGCTATCATAGACGGCCAGCGGTGCCTCGCCTGCGGTGGGATGGGTCGAGATTTCGCGCATGGGCACTGCGATTTCGGGATAGTGCTGGCCGTTCACATAGATTTTTCTAGAGGCGGGCAGGGGGCCGGTGGTCACGCTAGGGGTGATGTTCTGGGTGGGGACGTTCATTTTGGTGCTCCTCGAGTCAGTTTCTACAAAGAGACCAGATGAGCGTGGCAGGGAGGCAGGAGGGCAGCATATACGCCCCGGTTCAGGCCATGGGATCTGCCGGAACGTGGCATGATCGCGAGCCCTAGCTTCCTACGCCAGTATCAACTGGGTCAGGTTCAAAGGGTCGCGACACTGCAATATCTGCAAAGATGGTTGCCAGCCGCCTCTCAGTCCCTCAGTTGGGACTCCCCTGCGTAGGAAAAGCGTATGCGGTAACAGAGGGCCGCGCAACCCGAAGTTTCGGGCCTGCGAGCCCAGAGGCAGATCGGCGCGTTCCAATGGCAAAGCGCCGGGCCGCGCGTATCGCGGCCCGGCGCTGCACAAAATGTGAGGGCTTGTTTACTGCAACCGGCCCATGGCGACGGCGACATCGGCCATGCGGCAGGAAAAGCCCCATTCGTTGTCATACCATGCCAGCACCCGCACCAGACGGTTGCCGATCACTTTGGTCTGATCAGGGGCGAAGATCGAGCTTTCCTCGGTGTGGTTGAAGTCGATGCTGACCTTGGGTTCGGGATCATAGCCCAGAACGCCCTTCATCGCGCCAGCGGCGGCCTCGGCCACCACGGCGTTGACATCGGCCTTGGTCACATCGCGCTTGGCGACAAAGGTCAGGTCCACCGCCGAGACATTGGGCGTGGGCACGCGGATGGCAGAGCCGTCGAGTTTGCCCGCGAGTTCCGGCAGCACCTCACCAAGCGCTTTGGCGGCCCCGGTCGAGGTGGGGATCATCGACATCGCGGCGGCGCGGGCGCGGTAGAGGTCATTGTGGCGACGGTCCAGCGTCGGCTGGTCACCGGTATAGGCGTGGATCGTGGTCATGATGCCGCTCTCGATCCCGATCGTATCATTCAGCACCTTGGCCAGCGGCGCGAGGCAATTGGTGGTGCAAGAGCCGTTCGAGATCATCCGCTCAGAGGCCAAGAGCGCGTCATGGTTGACGCCGTAGACCACGGTGCGATCCACGTTCTTGGCGGGGGCCGAGATCAGCACCTTGCGCGCGCCGCGTTCAAGATGGGTGCGGGCCTTGTTTCCATCATTGAAATTGCCGGTGCATTCGAGCACCACATCAACCCCGTCCCAATCCAACTCGTTCATGTCATAGGTCGAGAACATCTGGATCGGGCCGCGCCCGAGGTCCATCGTCTGGCCCTCGACGGTGATGGGATGGGCAAAGCGGCCATGCACGCTGTCATAGCGCATCAGATGCGCTGCGGTCTCAATCGGCCCGGTTGCGTTCACCTTGACCACCTTGATATCGTTGCGCAGGCTTTCCGAGATATGGGCAAGCGTGGCGCGACCGATACGGCCGAAACCGTTGATTCCTACGGTGATGGTCATGGGCGACTCCTGATAGCTGAATTGGCGTCCGTATAGACGGGGCAGAGGACGCCGGAAAGCGGTAAAAGTCGTTTTCCAGTTGGAATACAGGATGTTAGCGGTAACCTTGCGGGGGTTGGCGTGGCTTTGCCGGTGATTGCGCTAACGCAGGATGGCAGGTTTGGGCGATCAGAAGGCGCAGATTTGCCGCCAAGACATAGAGGCGCCCGAGAGCGCCCCTGTCGTTGATCTGCCAGTCCGAACTAGAGGAACGTGAAATCATCCACGGTGAGTTGCGCGGCGGTGATGCCTTCGACGAGGATCGTGTTGCCATTCACCGTCATCTGCGCGCCGCCCGCGACGTCGACGATATTCATCGCCGTGACGAACCCCGCGAGACCGTTACCGCCGTTGTTGATGTTTTCAACGCCAGTATCGGGATCGAAACGGCGGATGAAGAAACTGTCCAAACCGTCCTCGAAATCGGTGATCACATCCGCCTCGCCATCGAAGAAGGCGCTGAAGACGAATTGATCGGCCCCGGTTCCGCCAGTGATCACGTCATTGCCAGCACCTGCATTGATCGTGTCATTGCCCGCGCCGCCGTCGATCGTGTCGTTGCGCCCGCCGCCGGCGAGGAAATCATTACCGTCGCCGCCAAGGATGCTGTCGTCGCCTTCACCGCCGCCCACGCTGTCATTGCCCGCACCGGCATCAATGGTGTCCTGTCCGGTGCCGCCGCCGATGTCATCCGCGCCCTCGCCGCCGTCGATGAGGTCATTGCCAAAGCTGCCCGACATGCTGTCGTTGCCATCGCCGCCCGAGAGCGTGTCGTCGCCCGCGCCGCCTGCGACCACGTCATTGCCTGCGCCGCCGGTCACGGAATCCGCGCCAAAGCCGCCGCCCAGAATGTCGTCACCATCGCCACCGTCCAGGGTGTCATCCCCCAGACCGCCGCCGATATTGTCGTTGCCCGCCCCGCCAATGGCCAGATCATTGCCATCAGAGGACGAAATCCGGTCATCGCCAGCACCGCCGTCAAGGGTGTCATTGCCCTCGCTGCCGCTGAGCTGGTCATTCCCGCCGCGCCCCTCGAGCCGGTCATCGCCACCCAGACCGCTGAGCGTGTCGTCAAGCGTGGCCCCGAGCAGGGTGTCATTGCCTTCGGTGCCTTCGAGGTTGAGCGAGACCGGATCAGCGGTGGTGACGGTTTCGGTCACTGAGGCAGGCACCTCGGCGGCAGAGTCGAAGAACGAGCTATCGCCTGTCAGGGCAAAGTCGAGCACGGCGTTTTCGAAATTGGGCGTGCCTTGGATCAGGCCCGCATCGAGCGCCGCAGCAATCGCGGCATCCCGCACCGCCGGGTCGAGCGTGTCGAGGCTGACAATCTCGCCGGGGAATTCGGGCAAGTAAAACCCATCAAGGCTTTCGCCCGCGTCATAGGTAAAGAGGCTGTCCGCCTCAGAGGCGACGCGCCAATCCTCGCGGTATTGACCGTAGAGATCGGCAAAGGCAAAGGGACGGGCCAGCACGGTGCCATCGGCGCGCGCGACATCATTGCTGGCGTCGCCGTCGCCATCGCCCAGCAGACCTTCGAGACGACCCAGCAGCTCTTCGTTGAGGCGCACGTCGATATCAACCCGCCCGTCACGCACGATCACGCGCACCTGGCTGTCGCCATTGCCGACCACGTTATCTGCGCCCGCATAGACGATGATATAGGTATCGCCTTCACGGAAAATACGGTCATTGCCAACCGCGACAGAGCCGAAATCCTCAATCTCGGTGGCCACGCCGCCGATATGCAGCGGGGTCGCGTCATTGGCGTCGATCATCACTGCCGTGCCGCCGAGATTGGTGGCGATGGCCTGATTGACGCTGACGTTATCGCCCACTGGCACCATGCGCGCCTGAAGCTCGAAATCGCTGTCGGTGCCACGCAGCAGCACGAATTCGCCCGCCGCCTGGAAATCATAGCCGACGCCGTCGAGTGTCGCGAGATGCGGGTCACCCGCAACCCAACCGCCCGCGCCGACCGGCGGCAGAAGCGGGACGATAGAGTCGACCACGCCGCCGTTGCGCACGGCAAAGTTCCAGATGCCGATCAGTCCGGTATTGCCGGGGATCACATCCAGGCTGAGGATTTCATCCTGATTGCCGGATTGCGGCAGCTCAAAGAACGTGCCTTCGACGCCGGTGCCCGATGTATAGCCCGCGCGCGCAACCGTGCCGCCAAGGCCGTTGGTGCCGCCGCTGGCGTTACCGGTTGTCCAGTTCACCTCTTCATAGCGGAACTGAATGTCGAAATCGCCATTGCCACGATCCGTGAGGATAAGTTGGAAGGCGTTGAGCAGGTCGGTGCGCGAGCTAAAGTAGCCGACATCGTCCCATGTGACGATAAGTTGGTCGCCCAGCGTGTTGAAATCCCAATGCACAAGGTTGCTGCCTTGCGAGTTTCCGCCCGGGGTTGGGGCAACTTCGCCGCCGCGGGTGTCGACATCCGCAAAGAACGGCGTGATGTTGGGATTGTTGCTGACGCCTGTGATCACGTCGGGCGTGAAGGTGCCGCGCGGTCCGGTGAAGGTCACCGAGCCGTTGTTGTTGATCCAGAGACCTTGGTAAACGGTGCCAAAGAAATTCAGCCCGTTCTCGAAGATCGGGGTGATGTCGATCTGTACGGTTGAGCCGTCATCGTTGCGGGCCAGAAAATCCTCGCCGAACCCGGCATCGCCGCCCAGACCCCGGATCAGGCCGGGGCTGGTGTTGTCTGGGTTGAGCAGCACATCGGTGCTGATGTTGTCGAATTGCAGGCGCTGGATATTGACTAGAATGTCGGTGTCGCCGGTTGCGGTATGGGTGATAGTGCGCTGTGCACTTTCATTCACGCCGGTGCTGTAATCGGCGGCATTGCCCGCGAAGACGGCCGTATCGAACCCCGCGCCCCCATCCAGCAGATCGTTACCCGCGCCACCTGTTAGCGTGTCATCCCCAGCATTCGCAGTGATCGTATCGTTATCGGCGGTGCCGACAAGATCGTCAGCCTCCGGTGTTCCCGGAATTACAAGACCTTCCATGGTAAAACTCCCCAGTTTTCCAAATGCGCCTTATTCAAACACTATGATCACGATTCTGTGAAGTGTTTTAAATTCGGAGTTTCGCATGTATGAATTTGGGGGGAGGGGGAGACCTTTAGAGGAACGTGAAATCGTCCACTGTCAGTTGCGCGGCGGTGATGTCTTGGACGATCACAGTCTGTCCGTTGAAGGAAATTTCTACGCCGCTGGCAGTGTCGACGATGCCCAGCGTTTCGAAGGGCGCTGCTGATGAGGGGGCAGTGGGTGGCTCTGGTGTATCCATGGCCATGAACCGAATGACGATAAGGTCGACGCCATCTTCGAAATCGAGAACACTATCGGTTTCTCCCTCTTTAGCGACGGTGAATTCGAAGTGATCTGCACCCGCGCCGCCCCTGAGTACGTCGTCGCCACGTGCGCCGTTGACCGTGTCATTGCCATCGCCGCCCTCAATCGTGTCCGCACCGCTGCCACCCGAGAGGTCGTCATTGCCGCTCCCGCCTTGGATGCTGTCGTCGCCCTTGCCGCCGCCGACTTGGTCGTCACCTGCGCCGCCGATGATCGTATCTCGGCCTGTGCCACCGCCAATCTGGTCGGCCCCGTCGCCCCCATCAATCCGGTCATCGCCCGCGCTGCCGGACAGGCGATCATTGCCCGCGTCGCCCGTGATGCGGTCATTGCCGGACGCACCGGCAACTATGTCATCGCCCGCGCCCCCCGAGAGGTAATCCGCGCCGCTGGCACCCGTGAGCGTGTCATGGCCGTCGCCACCGTCCAAGGTATCGCGGTCCCAGCCACCGGACAAAAAATCATCCCCGAGACCGCCCGTGATCAGGTCGTTTCCTGAGCCACCGCCAACGGTGTCGTCGCCATCGCCTGCGTCAATCGTGTCATTGCCCAGCCCGCCACCAATATTGTCATTTCCAGCATCGCCGGTGAGGGAGTCATCCCCCAATCCGGCGCTGAGGGAGTCGTGACCTTCACCGCCGTTGAGGGTGTCGTGGCCGAGACTGCCGTTCAGGCGGTCATCCCCGCTCTCGCCGAATATCTCATCACCGCCCTCCTGACCAAAGAGCCTGTCGTTGCCATCGCCGCCCAAAAGCGTATCGTTTCCTTCGTCCCCCGCGAGACGATCATCACCGGCAAGACCGTTGAGAAAATCATCGTCACGATTTCCCAAGAGCGTGTCATTCCCAAGGGTGCCGACTTCGGTCAAAGGGAGAATCGCGTCTACCCATTTGACGGAATAGGGGATGGGAAAAAAGTTGGCATATCTGTCGTATCCCACTGCATATCGCGCGCTGACATAGAATGTGCCGGACTCGTCTGGAATGTAGGTCACATACTTGTTTGACGCTCGCGCGTCCGAGCTTGCGAGGCTTTCTCCATTGGCATCCCGCACCGACAGATCGGAGAGCGTGATGCCGTCCAGTTCGAAGCTCGCGGCCTCACCCGCGGTCAATTCCACTGCGAACCAGTCATAGTCGTTGCCGAAATCCATCTGCGCCTGGACCGAGGTGTTGGGGGCCAGCGTCGCGTGCGTGGTCACATCGCCGGGGACGTCGTCTTGAAACACGTTGGCCCGGATGACGTAGTTGTCCAAGTCGCCGCCCATGGTGCCGAATGTTGCGCCGATGGATATGAAATGCCGCCCGGATTGCTGCGGTGAGAAAACAAAAACGTTGTCTTGGTCGGATCGCAGCTCTGGGTCGCCGGTGTTGTTCATAAGCGGTATCTCATCGGGTGACAGGATTTGGACAAAAGGCAATCCCATGTCGATTTCGAACCGATAGGCAGTGTCTGCCTCAAGGTTTACCGCGATCCAGTCCCGACCGTCCGCGACGCTGCCACTGACGGAGCCACCGATTTCCAAAAACCCAGTTGTCTGCGCATTTGCGGTAAAATTATCCATAATATCATGTCCTTGTCTTGGAAATGGCGGTCGGCCCTTTAGTGTTTTCACGATTCTTGGTGGAGGTCTATGCCCCTCTTTCCCTGTTGCCCCCTTCGTGCGCCTGTCCTAGAACGCCTCTGATATGTCAGCCGGAGGCAGTGCCATGCTTGATCTCGCCTATGAAACGCCGAAACCTCGCGTCATTGCGGGGGCCAAGCATGATTGGGAACTGGTGATCGGGATGGAGGTGCATGCGCAGGTCGCCTCGAAATCCAAGCTGTTTTCCGGGGCGTCTACGCAATTCGGGGCGGAGCCCAATTCCAATGTCGCCTTTGTCGATGCGGCGATGCCGGGCATGTTGCCGGTGATCAATGAATTCTGTGTCGAACAGGCGGTGCGCACGGGGCTGGGTCTTAAGGCCAAGATCAACCTTTGGTCGGCCTTTGACCGCAAGAACTATTTCTACCCCGATCTGCCGCAGGGCTATCAGATCAGCCAGCTCTATCATCCGTTGGTGGGCGAGGGCGAAATTTTGGTTGATATGGCCCCCGGCATGGCGCGTCTGGTGCGGATCGAGCGCATCCACATGGAACAAGACGCGGGCAAGTCGATTCACGATATGGACCCGGCGATGTCCTTTGTTGACCTGAACCGCACCGGCGTCTGCCTGATGGAGATCGTGAGCCGCCCCGATATTCGCGGCCCCGAGGAGGCCGCCGCCTATGTCACCAAGCTGCGCCAGATCCTGCGCTATCTGGGCACCTGCGATGGCAATATGCAGAATGGCAATCTGCGGGCGGATGTAAACGTATCGATCTGCCGCCCCGGCCAGTATGAGAAATACATGGAGACGCAGGATTTCAGCCATCTGGGCACGCGCTGCGAGATCAAGAATATGAACTCCATGCGCTTTATCCAAGCGGCCATCGAATATGAGGCGCGACGTCAGATCGCGATTGTCGAGGCGGGCGGCACGGTGGTGCAGGAAACCCGGCTCTATGATCCGGACAAGAACGAGACCCGGTCCATGCGCTCCAAGGAAGAGGCACATGATTACCGCTATTTCCCCGATCCTGACCTCTTGCCGCTGGAGATCGAGCAGGCTTGGGTGGATGAGATTGCGGCCAACCTGCCGGAACTGCCGGACGCCAAGAAGGCGCGGTTCGTGCTGGAATTCGGGCTATCGGAATATGATGCCAACGTGCTGACCGCTGATCTGGCCAATGCCGCCTATTTCGAGGCGGTGGCAGAGGGCGCGGGCGATGGTAAGCTGGCGGCGAATTGGGTGATCAACGAGCTCTTTGGACGGCTCAAGAAAGAGGATCATTCGATCGAGGATAGCCCCGTTAGCCCGGCGCAATTGGCCGGGATCGTCCGGCTGATCAAGTCTGACGCCATTTCCGGCAAGATCGCCAAGGACCTCTTCGAGATTGTCTATACCGAAGGCGGCGACCCCGAAGAGATCGTCGAGGCGCGCGGCATGAAGCAGGTGACGGATACCGGCGCGATTGAGCAGGCCGTGGCCGAGATCATCGCCGCCAACCCCGCACAGGTGGAAAAGGCGCAGGCCAACCCCAAACTCGCGGGCTGGTTCGTGGGGCAGGTGATGAAAGCCACGGGAGGCAAGGCCAATCCCAAGGCGGTCAATGACATCGTGATGGCGAGGTTGGGGCTGTAAAAGGCCCCGGGCCATCCCGTCGCGGCGCATGGCCGCGACGCAGGCCTCTTACGCTCAGTTCTTCGGAACCTCGATATTGATCGTGAGGGACCGGCGGAACATGTCGGGGCGGGGGGCCTTGATCGGCTCAACGGCGTGCCAGGAATTGAAGGTCTTGACGAAGATCATGCATTGGTTCGAGTTGAACTCGTAGCAATCGAGCGTGTCCACCTCTTCGAACGGCAAGAACGTGTTGCGGAAGTTGAAGCTGCGCGTTTTGTCCTTGGGCCAGACGACCGAAGTGCCGCCGCCATACTCCGGCTTCCATTCGCCCGGCGCGACCATCGAGACGACCACGGTGATCAATTTGGCGGGCGCGTCTGTGTGCGGCAGGATCGAGCCGCCATCGCCCGGCATCATCGAGAATTCAAAGCGCGAGCGCAGCGGAGTCTTGCGCCGCTCGACCAAGGCCGCGCCGCAGAGCGCCTCGGTCAGGCGCAGGCCAAGGCGCGCGCCGGGCGTGTTGGTGAGCACCATCTTGCGGCCAAGGTCGAGGTCGATGTTGTGGCTGGCCAGAAAATCGACGATGCCGCGCACGAAGCGTTCGCTTTTGACCTCGTCGTGAAAGCGTTTCCAGACCGGGGTCGACTTGATGAAGTCGTGATACTGTTTGGCGTTGTTCACCTCGGAGAGGGAATATTTGTTGCCCAGCTTGGGCATGAACTGAAACCGCTCGGTGTCGGGCCAGTTGTCCAGCATCTCTTGGTAGAGGTCGGCGTCAAACACCGGCTTGGCAAAGGCGATGGGAAAGGGATCGTGGCGGACGTCAGCGCCGTCGAGATTGAACATCATGGGTGTCTCCTTGTTCGGGCGGTGCGGGTCTTAGGCCGCAGCCGGAGCGTAGATTGCGTTATGCGCAATCAACACCGGATCGGCGCCGCGTGCAAGTTTGCGTAAACCGATGTCGGTGCGGTGCCGCTTTTGCGCCCGGTAGCCAAGCCCGTCCATGAAGGCATCGAGATCCTCTGCGTAGTGGGGGCTGACCTCGACCTGAACCGAGCGGGGGCGTTTGGCAGAGCCAAGCACGTTGCGCATCCCCGCCATGACCAGAAGCTCGTTGCCGTCGACATCGACCTTGATCACATCGGGTGTGGGCACGATGCCTTCGGCAACCAGATGATCAAGGGTAAAGGCGGCCTTGAATTCGCGCAGGACCGGCACAAAGGGGCGCTCGTGCCCATCAAGGGTGCGGTCAAGCTGGCTCATGGCCGAGCCTGCCGTCGCCTCGATGATATTGAAGTCGAAAAAGCCGTTGCGGTCGCCCAAAGCGGCCGAAATCACCTTGGCGCGGCTGCTCAGACCGTTCAACGCCATGTTTTGCATCAGGCTGAGCGCATTGGCGGCATGCGGCTCAAAGGACAGGATATGCCCGGTCTCGCCCACAAGGTTGCCGGAAAAGACCGAGTAGAGGCCGACATTGGCCCCGATGTCGCAAAAGGTATCGCCGGGGCGCAGCGTGTCGCGCAGCCAGCGGATCGTGCCCTCTTCCTTTTGCAGGAGAGTGACGGCGCGTTTGTATTCGGTATAGCTGCGGCACGCGAACCGGTAGCTGCCTGTGTCGGTCCGAACCTCGATGGTCATACCGAGGGCCTGCGCAAGCGCGAAGCGTAATCTGAACAATCGACTGGTCAAGACATTTGGGCGGCGCGTGCCGGAAACAATCATACAAATACCTTTCAGAATCACGCCGCCCCGTGCTGAAATTTTGCACACGTCGCTTCGTCCCCTTAGTGCTGCGATTTGAACCTGTAAAGTTACTTTTTCAGCGTGAAAGCACGCTCTCACAGGCTCTGGGACGCGTGTTTGGCAATTGCATCGCTCTGGCATTGCTCTATTCCTTGGACGGATCCGCAGGGACAAGAGGAGGTGCGCGATGGGCTGGATGAAGGAGGAGACCGGGCTGGAGAAATGCGCCGCGAATTTTGTGGCGCTGACGCCGCTGTCGCATCTGAGGCGCGCGGCGCAGATATTTCCCGATCGTGAAGCGCTGGTTTATCGCGGCACGCGGCGCACGTATGCAGAGTATCACGCGCGCGTCTCGCGGCTGGCCTCGGCCTTGGTCAAGCTGGGGATCGAGCCCGGCGATGTGGTGGCGACCCTCCTGCCCAATATACCTGCCCATTGCGAGGCGCATTTTGGGGTGCCCGCCTGTGGCGCGGTGCTCAATGCCATCAACACAAGGCTAGAGGCCGATACAATCGCCTATATTCTCGATCATGGCGGGGCGCGGGTGGTGCTGTGCGATCCGCAATTCCTGCCGGTGCTGGCGCAGGCAATCGAGTTGATGGAAGGCCCACCGCCCGGCGTGGTCGAGGTGGCGGATGATGCGGCGGGCGTGCATGCCCATGGGCATTACATGGAGTATGAGGAGTTGCTGGCCTCTGGCGATCCCGATTTTGCATGGATCATGCCCGAGGATGAATGGGAGAGTTTGGCGCTCAATTACACCTCTGGCACCACCGGGCGGCCCAAGGGCGTGGTCTATCACCATCGCGGGGCGTATCTGATGACCATGGGCACGGTCGTGAGTTGGCAATTGCCGCGCTATCCGACCTATCTGACCATCGTGCCACTGTTTCATTGCAACAACTGGAACCATGTCTGGCTGATGCCGATGCTGGGGGGCAGGGTGGTTTGCTGTCGCGATATTACGGCGCGGGCGATTTATGACGCGATTGCCGATGAGGGGGTCACGCATTTCGGCGGCGCGCCCATCGTGCTGAATATGATCGTCCATGCCAAAGAGGGCGAGCGGCGCGCGTTCGACCATGTGGTCGATGTGTTCACCGCAGGGGCCCCGCCGCCCGCCGCGACATTGGCTGCGATCGAGCCGTTGGGCTTTACCGTGACGCAGGTCTATGGCCTGACCGAGACTTATGGTCATGTCACCGAATGTCTGTGGCAGGATGGCTGGGATGCCCTGCCTGAGGATGAGCGCTATACGATCAAGGCGCGCACCGGGGTTTTGATGCCGATGATGGAAGAGATCACGGCGATGGACCCCGAAACCATGGCGCAAATCCCGATGGATGGCGCAACCTTGGGCGAGATCATGATCCGGGGCAATTCGGTGATGAAAGGCTATCTCAAGAATCCGGCGGCGACCGCAGAGGCGTTTCGCGGGGGCTATTTCCATTCCGGCGATATCGCGTTTCAGCATCCCGGCGGCTATCTAAAAATCGCGGATCGGGCCAAGGATATCATCATTTCAGGTGGCGAGAATATTTCCTCGGTCGAGGTCGAGGGGGTATTGATGCGCCATCCTGCCGTGATGCTTTGTGCCGTGGTCGCCAAGCCGGATGAGAAATGGGGCGAGGTGCCCTGTGCCTTTGTCGAGTTGAAGGACGGGGCCGAGGTGAGCGAGGCCGAGTTGATCGCCTTTGCGCGTGAGAGGCTGGCGGGGTTCAAGACGCCCAAGGCGGTGGTGTTTCAGGAATTGCCCAAGACATCCACCGGCAAGATCCAGAAATTCGAACTGCGCCAGAGCGCCCGCGCGCTTTGATTTGGCGGGCTGCGTCATACGCCTGACACAGGCCCGCGTTTGGGTGGGGTGAGGCTGGGTTAGGGCGCGCAGGCTGCAGGGCAGGAGGTTTGCCGGATGAAGATCGAGAACCGCGTCTTTGACGAGTTGCAGGTGGGGCAGAGCCAGAGCCTGCGGCGGCTGTGCACGCAGGATGATTTGCTGGTCTTTGCCAATATGTCGGGCAATCACAACCCGATGCATCTCTATGATCTGGATGGCGATGGTGATGGTCAGCCCGAGGCCTATGTGCCGGGGATGTTTCTGGGGGCGTTGATATCGGCGGTCTTGGGCAATCTTTTGCCGGGGGCGGGAACGCTTTACCGCGCGCAAAGCCTTGTGTTTCACAACCACGCCCATGCCGGGGACGAGGTTGAAAGCCGGGTCACCGTGACGGATCGCAATGACCGCGACATGACCGTGACGCTGGCCACTGAGGTGCGGCGCCTGCGCGATGATGCGCTGATCGTATCGGGCGTGGCGGTGGTCGAGGCCCCGCGCCGCAAGCTGAACTATTCCAGCCACGATCTGCCCGGCCTTATCGTGCAGCGGCACCGGCATTTCGAAAAGCTGCTCAAGCGGGCGGAGCCGCTCGAGCCGCTGGTAACGGCGGTGGTCTGTCCCGAAGAGGTCAATTCCTTGGGCGGCGCGCTGCGGGCGCGGGCGCATACGCTGATCGCACCGATCCTGATTGGGAATCCCATCCGCATTGCGGCTGCAGCGCAAGCGCTGGAGGCGGATCTGACAGGGATCGAGATCATCGCAGAGCCAGACCCCGAGGCCGCCGCCCGGCGCGCTGTGGCGCTGGTGCAGGCGGGGCGGGCAGGGGCGGTGATGAAGGGGCATCTGCATACCGACCAACTCTTGCGGGCGGTGCTGGACAAGGCGGCGGGGCTGCGCACGGGGCGGCGTCTGAGCCATGTGTTCGTGATGGATGTGCCGGGGCTGGCGCATCTTTTGTTGGTGACGGATGCGGCGATCAACATCACGCCTGATCTGCGCGCCAAGATGGACATCGTGCAGAACGCGATTGATCTGGCGCTGAGCCTTAGGATCGAGATGCCCAAGGTCGGCGTTCTGTCGGCGGTCGAGACGGTCAATCCCGATCTGCCCTCGTCGATTGATGCGGCGCTCTTGTCCAAGATGGCCGAGCGGGGGCAGATCACCGGCGGGCTGGTGGATGGGCCGCTTGCGATGGACAATGCCGTTGATATGGCCGCGGCACGGACCAAGGGGCTGTCATCGCCGGTGGCGGGACGGGCGGATATTCTGGTGGTGCCCAATCTTGATGCGGGCAATATGCTGGCCAAGCAATTGACCTATCTCGCCCATGCCGAGGCGGCGGGTGTGGTGCTGGGCGCGCGGGTGCCGATCATTCTCAATTCGCGGGCGGATGACGATATGGCAAGGCTGGCGTCCTGCGCCGTGGCAGCGCTGCATCATGCCTGGCTGACCGGGCCGGGCTGATCGCGCTTAGCCGGGCAGCCAGACGGTGAATTCCGCGCCGCCTTCAACACGATTGCGCACGGTGATCCGTCCGCCTGCCTGTTGGATCAGGGTCTGACTGACCGAGAGACCAAGCCCGGTGCCTTCGCCCTGTTTGGTGGTGAAGAACGGATCGAACACCAGCGGCAGCTTGTCTTTGGGAATACCGGGGCCGGTGTCTGCAACCAAGAGCGCGGCACCGGGGCAGCTGCCGCGATCCTCGGGGCGGGTGGTGAGGGTCAGGTGACCGGGCGTTTTCATGGCCTGCGCCGCGTTGGTGACAAGGTTGATGATCACCTGCTGCAACTCACCCGGATTGATGCGCACCGGCGGCGTGTCGGGATGGGCGTTCAGCGTTACCGTATGCCCGGATCTGGTTACAACGTGATCCACCAGAACCAGACAATCGCGCAGGACACTGGCCAGATCGACATTTTCCTCGAAGGTGCCGAATTCGCCGGGGCGGGCGAATTGCAGCAATTTGCCCACGATGGCGGTGATCCGCCCGATCTGACGGTCAATGAGGTTAAGTTCGGTGATCACCGGTTCGGTGTGCGCCCCCAGCGTCTGGCGGATCACGTCAAGATTGCCTTGGATCACCGCCGCCGGGTTGTTGATCTCATGGGCAACACCGGCGGTGATCTCGCCGATAGAGGCCAGTTTTTCGGACATCACCAGTTGCTGATAAGTGGTCTCAAGCTTGGCATTCGCGTCGCGCAATTCGGCGGTGCGGGCCTCGACGCGGGCGTTCAGGTCTTCGTTCCATGCGCGCAGGGCGCGGTCGCGTTCCTGCACCTGATCGAGCAGAGTGTCGAGATGGGCCGCCACGGTGCCAATCTCGTCGCGTGCGGCGATGGGGCCGATGCGTGCGGTCATATCGCCGGCTTCGACCTCTTCCATGGTGCGGGTCATGCGTTCGAGCGGGGCAAAGATATTGCGCGCAAGCCTGAGAAAGAGCGGCGCGCTGACGGCCAGAACAACCAGAAACGCGGCAAGAACCAGTAGGTAGGCGCGCCGTTTGGCGGCATCAAACGGGGCCTGAAGAAAACCCACGTAAAGCATGCCCACCCGTTTGCCAAAGCTGTCGGTCAGGGGGCGATAGGCCGAGATATACCAGTCATTGACCACGAACGCGCTATCAAGCCAGGTCTGGCCCTTGTCGAGCACGGTGGCGCGCACTGCCGCCGAAACCCGCGTGCCAAGCGCGCGTTCGCCCGCAAAGAGCCGCACATTGGTCGATACGCGCACATCCTCGAGAAAGAGCGTGGCGGTGCCTTGGCGGTCGCCGGTGGTGCCAGTGTCGCGGTACACCAGCGCATTGATTGTGTCGATGAAATCAAGATTGCGGTTGAGCAGAAGCCCACCGATCAGCACACCTTGCGCCCCGATTGCCGTGACTGGCGTGGCGCTGTGCACGACCATGCCGCGATCCTCGGTCTGGCGGCTGGTGGGCTGCGCGGCAACAGTCGCAACAAGCGGGACGCGCGCGCGATTGGCAAGGGTTACGCCGGTCTGGGGCAGCGAGAGCAGATCGCCGGGCGTGAAAATGTCGATCTCGGTGGCGGGTTGGCCGCGTAGGGCGGTGTCAATCACCGGCCAATCGGCCGAGCGTTTGCGCGCCTCGTGCTGCGGCATAAAATAGAGAAAATCAAGGCCAAGCGCGCGACGGTTCTCTTCCAGAAACGCGGGCAGGTCGGCGGGAGAGGTGCGCGCCACCTCGTCAAAGCGCAAGGAGCGGGCCAGGCTTGTCACCTCAGAGCCGGTGCTGGTCAGCAGGCGTTGCAGATATTGGTCTGCGATGCGCAGATCACTGGCCACATTGGTGATCAGCAGGTTGTCATAATTCGCGGACCAGCGGTTGATCGCCACCAGCAACAAAAGCGGCATCAGCACCGCCAAGGGCAAAAGTGCCAGGATCAGCAATCGTAGCCGAACGGATGTCATGAAAAAGCCGGGCCCCTGTTGAGGAGCCCGACCTTAGGTCAATCATGCAAGCCGCGCAATCGTGCAGGGCCGCAGAGGGGGTGACGGATCAGTTCCAGCCAACTTCGTTAAAGATGGCCTGTGCCTTTGCGGCATTCGCGCCAAAAGAGGCGGTGGGCGTTGTGCTGTCGGGTTTGAACTCGCCCAGCTTGGCCACATGCTCGCCGATATCCACACCGGCCAGCACCGGGTATTCGTTGTTGCCATTGGCGAATTGCTCTTGTGCGGTTTCGCTGGCGAGGAATTCGAGCAGGGCAAGCGCCTCTTCCGGGTTGGGGGCGTTGACGGCAATGCCAGCCGCCACAAGGTTCATATGCGCGCCCCGGTCTTCCTGATTGGGCCAGACCCAGCCGATGCCGTCGATACCGCTGGTCAACCCGTCCACGTCCCCGGCAAGGCCGCGGGCAAAGTAATAGGTGTTGGAGACAGCGATATCACATTCGCCCGACACGATGCCCCGCAGCTGATCGGTATCCCCGCCCTCTGGCGCGCGGGCCATATTGGCGACGATGCCTGCCGCCCACTCTTTGGCCGCCTCTTCGCCATGCACTTCGATGATCGAGGCCAGCAGCGACTGGTTATAGACGTTCGACGAGGAGCGAATGCAGATCTGGCCCTGGTATTTGGGGTCGGCCAATTCCTCATAGGTTTGGGGCGGGGTCTCGACCCGGTCCTTGGCGTAGAAGATGATGCGCGAGCGCTGCGAGAGGCCGGTCCAGAGATTGTCGGGATGGCGCAGATTGGCCGCGACATTGCTCTCGATCAGGTCCGAGGAAAAGGGTTGCAACAGGCCCTCATCCACCGCGCGCGAGACATTGCCCACATCGACGGTCATGAACACATCCGCCGGGCTATTGGCGCCTTCGGCCTTCATGCGTTCGATCAGCTCGGCTTCTTTGCCTTCGATCCGGTTGATCTTGATGCCGGTTTCCTTGGTGAAGGCCTCGTAAAGCGCATCATCCGAATCGTAATGGCGGCTGGAATAGAGATTGACCTCTTGCGCCAGCGCAGGGGCGGTCAGGGCAAGCAGAGCGGTCACGCTCAGGGCGGCTTTGATCGGGTGCATCGGGGGTCCTTTCGAGGTATCCGAGTGATTTGATAGGATATCTCTCGTATTTCCGACAAAAAGAGTCAAGGGTGATTTCCGACTGTTTTAGTCGGATGCCGCGCCGTGATGCCGCAGGCCGCTGCCGATCAGGGCGGTCGTGGCAAAGATCAGCGCCGCGACACAGACGATCGTCGGCCCTGTCGGCGTATCGAACTGGAACGAAAGCCGCAAACCGCCCAAGGCAGAGCCCCCCGCAATCAGCGTGGCGATAGCCGCCATGCGTTCGGGCGTTGCGGCCAAGGGACGGGCGGCGGCGGCGGGCACGATCAGCATCGCGGCGATGAGCAGCACGCCCACCACCTTGATCGCCACGGCAACCACGACGGCCAGTGCCAGCGTGAGCACAAGCTGTTCGCGGCGCGGGTCGATACCTGCGGACCACGCAAGATCCGGGCTGAGCGTTGCCGTCAAAAGCGCCTGCCAGCGCCATGCAAGCAGGCTGAGCACGAGGGCTGCGCCGCCCCAGATCACCAGCAAATCCCCCCGGCTGACCGCCAGAATATCGCCGAAAAGATACGCCATAAGGTCAATCCGGACGCCCGACAGAAAGGACACCGCCACAAGGCCAAAGGCCAGCGCCGAATGGGCCAGAACGCCCAGCATCATATCCATGGCAAAGCCGCGCCCCGAAAGGGTGGAGACCGTGGTCGCCATGATCAGCGACATGGCCAGCGCGCCAACAAAGACCGACATCGAAAAGGCCAGCGCCATCGCCACGCCCAGGATTGCGGCATGGGCCGTGGCATCGCCGAAATAGGCCATCCGCCGCCAGACCACAAAGCTGCCCAAGGGGGCGGCGGCCAGTGCCACACCTAGACCAGCAAGGGCCGCGCGCACCATGAAATCATCCAGCATTATTCGGCGGCCTCGTGGCTGTGGGGGTGATCATGTGCAGGACCGTGGTCATGGTCATGGGCGTGGTTGTGTTCATGCCGGTAGAGCGCCAGTGCGCCTTGGGTGCCGGTGCCAAAAATCGCGCGATATTCCTCGGCTTGGGCGACCACCTCGGGGTGGCCTTCGCAGCAGATATGCCCATTGAGGCAGATCACCCGGTCAGAGGCGCTCATCACCACATGAAGTTCGTGGCTGACCATCAGAACGCCGCAGTTCAATTCGCGCCGCACCTCTTCGATGCGGCGGTAAAACGCGGCGGAACCGGGTTGATCAAGCCCCTGCGTGGCCTCGTCGAGGATCAGCAAATCTGGCTTTTCCAGAAGCGCACGCGCCAGCAGAACGCGCTGAAACTGCCCGCCCGAGAGGTCTGTCATTTGTCGATTGCGCAGGTCTGGCAACCCCGCCTGTTCGAGAGCGGCGCGCGTGGCCTCGGCCGGGTGGTGGCGTGGCAGGCTGAGAAAGCGGGTGACGGTCAGCGGCAGGGTTGGGTCGATATGCAGCTTTTGCGGCACATAGCCTAGGCGCAGGCCGGGGCGGCGGATAATCTCGCCGCGTGCCGGTTTCTGCGCCCCGATGAGGGCGCGCAGCAGCGTGGATTTGCCCGATCCATTCGGGCCGACGATGGTCACGATCTCGCCCCGGTCGAGCGCAAGGCTGACATTCGACAGAACCGTCGAGCGGCCAAACTGAACGGTCAGCCCCTTGGTTTCGATCAGGCGCATGGCTGGGCGCTCTCGCGACATTGCGGACACAGGCCCATCGCCTCGACCACCGCCTGTTCGATGGTAAAGCCCGAGTCGGCGGCGGCCCGGCCCAGCATCCCCTTTGAGGGTTCGGCATGGGCCTCGGCCACCGCATCGCATTGGCGGCAGATGAGGAAGGCGGGCGTGTGATCCTGCCCCGGATGGGTGCAGGCGATAAAGGCGTTCAGGCGCTCGATCTTGTGAACAAACCCATGTGTCACAAGGAAATCCAGCGCGCGATAGGCCACTGGGGGCTGTGAGCCCAACCCCTCGCTACGCAGCGTGTCGAGGATTTCATAGGCCCCCATGGCGCGGTGTTCGCTAAGCAGGATTTCCAGCACGCGACGGCGGACGGGGGTGAATTGCAGCTTGTGGCGGGCACAATGCGCCTCGACAGCGGCGAGGGCGGCGCGCATGCAGCCCTTGTGATCATGCGCCTCGAATCCGATCGTATCCATCTTGCCCTCCGTCAGTGTTGCCCGTGGGATCATTTGGGGGTTGATATGTTATAGGGTTACATTTATCAAGTGGCGCTAAATGTTATGATATCACATATGGAGACTGCCATGCCGATCCGTTTTCTTGCTCCACTCAGCCTTGGGATGACGCTTGCCTCAGCCGCGATGGCCGACGCGCCCCGAGTGGCCACGGATATTGCGCCAGTGCAATCGTTGGTGGCGCGGGTGATGCAGGGGGTGGGCGAGCCTGATGTGATCGTGCGCTCGGGTGCCTCGCCGCATGGCTATGCAATGCGCCCCTCCGAGGCGGCGGCACTGGAAGAGGCCGATCTGGTCTTCTGGATGGGTGAGGGGCTGACGCCGTGGCTGGAAGGCGCGATTGATGCGCTGGCATCCGAGGCACATGCCGTGGAGTTGCTGGGGGCTGCGGGCAGCCGCGTCTTGCCGTTCCGGGAGGGGGTTGCGTTTGAGGCGCATGCGGATCACGGGCATGAAGATCATGGGCATGAAGATAACGACCACGAAGATCACGGGCACGAAGATCATGGGCACGAGGACAAGGGCCACGAGGATCATGCGGAGGCGCATGATCACGACCATGATCATGACCACGGACATGGGCACGATCACGCCCATGGCGGGGCCGATCCGCATGCTTGGCTTGATCCCGCGAATGCGCAGGCTTGGTTGGGATTGATCGCGCAGGAATTGTCCGAGCATGACCCGGAGAATGCCATGATCTATGCCGCCAATGCAGAGACAGCGCAGGCGGAATTACAGGCCCTGTCCGAAGAGATCAAAGCGCAGTTGGCCCCGGTGCGGGATGTGCCGTTTTTGGTGTTTCACGATGCCTATCAGTATTTCGAGACCGCCTTTGACATTTCCGCAGCGGGGGCGATTTCGCTAAGCGATGCGGTGGCGCCGGGACCGGCCCGAATTGCCGCCTTGCGGGAAATGGCTGAGGCGCGCGGCGTCACTTGTGTCTTTTCCGAGCCGCAGTTCGATCCCAAGCTGGTCGAAACGGTGTTTGGCGAGGGGGTGTCGCATGGCGTGATTGATCCGCTCGGCAGCCAGCTTGCGGCAGGGCCGGGGCATTATCCGCAGATGCTGCGCGATATGGCTGGCGCGATGGTCGCCTGTGTGTCGGGGGCAAGTTAGAGCCACGCGGTACAAATGCGTCAAAACGCAGCGTAAATCTTGCACGAACCTGAATTCCCGCACATTCTGCCGTGAACGGGAGAAACCCGCGCCGGGAACGCGGGATAAATCAGGGAGGACGGACCGATGGCGTTCATGACGCGACAGGATGCGCTCGACATCCAGAACGAAATGCCTTGGGCGGCGCGCGAGCGCCCCCAAACGATCTATCAAATGTTGAGCAATGTCGCGCGTAGCTTTCCGGACAGGCCCGCAATCAGCTATCAGCTGTTTTCCGGTGCAACGGACAAGGCGCAAACCCTGACATGGCAGCAGTTTCATGATCAGTGCTGCCAAGCCGCCAATCTGTTTCGCAGCCTCAAGCTGGGTGAGGGCGATGTGGTGGCGCTGGTATTGCCCAACTGTCTGGAAACCGCGGTTGCAACGATTGGCGGGATGATCGCGGGCATCGTCAACCCGATCAACCCGCTGCTCGAGCCAGAGCAGATCAGCGCCATCCTGCGCGAGACAGGGGCCAAGGTGGTGGTCACGCTCAAGGCGTTTCCCAAGACCGACATCGCGCAAAAGACCGCCGAGGCGGTGCGCCACGCGCCGAGCGTGCATACGGTGATCGAGATTGACCTCAACCGCTATCTCACGCCGCCGAAAAGCTGGATCGTGCCCCTCGTGCGGCCCAAGAACCCGGTGCAGCACCACGCCGATTGTCTGGATTTCAACAAGGCGATCGCGCGTCAGCCCAAAACGCTGAGCTTTGCCGATAGCACAGGCGACCGGGTGGCGGCCTATTTCCACACCGGCGGCACCACTGGCATGCCCAAGGTGGCGCAGCACAAATATTCCGGCATGATCTACAATGGCTGGATCGGTCACACGCTGCTCTTTACCGAGCAGGACAATGTGATGTGCCCGCTGCCGCTGTTTCATGTGTTTGCGTGTCATGTGATTCTGATGGCGATGATCAAATCGGGCGCGCATGTGGTGTTTCCGACGCCCGCAGGCTATCGCGGCGAGGGCGTGTTTGATAATTTCTGGAAGCTGTGCGAGCGCTGGAAGATCAGTTTCATCATCACCGTGCCCACGGCCGTTTCGGCGCTGATGCAGCGCAAGGTGGATGCGGATCTGTCGACCGTCAAGAACGCCTTTTCCGGATCGGCCCCGATGCCGCTTGAACTGTTCAACCGGTTCGAATCGGCCACCGGCATTGCGGTGATCGAGGGCTATGGCCTGACCGAGGCGACCTGCCTTGTCTCGGCCAATCCGCCCGAAGGCGAAAAGAAGGTGGGATCGGTGGGGGTGCCGTTTCCCTATACGGATGTGCGGATCATCAAGGGCACGCCGGATGGGCCGATGGATTGCGCCGTCGATGAGGTGGGCGAAATCTGCATTTCCAATCCGGGCGTTTACGCCGGCCATACCTATACCGAGGGCGACAAGAACCGCGATCTTTATTACCATGGCGACTACCTGCGCACTGGCGATCTGGGCCGGATTGATGCGGAGGGTTATCTCTGGATCACAGGGCGCGCCAAGGATCTGATCATCCGGGGCGGGCATAACATTGACCCCGCCGAAATCGAAGAAGCGCTGATGGTGCATAAGGCGGTTGCCATGGCCGGGGCCATTGGTCAGCCGGATGCCCATGCGGGCGAAATCCCCTGCGCCTATGTCGAACTGGTGGCCGGGGCCACTGTCACGGGCGAGGAGCTGCTCGAGCATTGCAAGCGGCATGTGCATGAGCGCGCGGCGGTGCCCAAGCATGTCGAGGTCTTGGCGGAATTGCCGAAAACCGCCGTGGGCAAGGTGTTCAAGCCCGATCTGCGCAAGCTGGCGATCACGCGAATTTACAATGCGGCCTTGGCCGATGCCGGGATTGATGCGCGGGTGACATCTGTGGTGGATGACAAGAAACTGGGGCTTGTGGCCAAGGTATCGGGGTCTGCCAGTGCCGAGGGCGAGGCCGTGGGGCATGTGCTGGGCCAATTCGTGCGGCCTTGGGATTGGGCGAAGTAGGGCGCGCTTGCGCGTCCCGCGCGGCTCGGCCAAGGAACGCATGACACCAGAGCACCGACAAAAAAGCCCGGATGATCCTGTCATCCGGGCTTATCTTTTTCTCGCTCAGACCTGGCCTATGACACGTCTTTGTAGCTGACCTCGCGCGCGTCGCTGCCGGTTTTCTCGCGGCGCACGAGCAGGCGGTTGAGGGCGTGGACATAGGCCTTGGCCGAAGCCACAACCGTATCGGTATCGGCCGATTGGCCCATTACGATGCGCCCGGCCTCTTCCATCCGCACGGACACGGTGGCCTGTGCGTCTGTCCCCTCGGTCACCGCGTGCACCTGATAGAGTTGCAGCCGCGCCTCATGCGGAAAGAGCGCTTTGACCGCGTTGAACGTGGCATCGACGGGGCCGTCGCCGGTGGCCTCGGTCGAGACCTCGCGCCCGTCAATGTCCATCGTCAGCGTCGCCTGTTGCGGGCCATCGGTGCCGCAGATCACGCGCAAGTGTTTGATCTGAAGGCGGTTATTGTCGGGGTCTACGCCTGCGTTGACGAGCGCCACAAGATCGTCATCGTAGATTTCTTTTTTGCGATCTGCCAATTCCTTGAAGCGGACGAACACATCGTTGAGCTGGTTGTCGGCCAATTCATAGCCCAAATCCTTGAGCTTGGAGCGCAGCGCAGCGCGGCCTGAATGCTTGCCCATGACGATATTGGTCTCGGTAAGACCGACATCCTCGGGGCGCATGATCTCGAATGTCTCGGCGTTTTTGAGCATGCCATCCTGATGGATGCCGCTTTCATGCGCAAAGGCGTTCTTGCCAACAATCGCCTTGTTGAACTGCACCGGAAAGCCCGACACGGCGGCAACCCGGCGCGAGATGTTCATCAGCTTGCGGGTATCGACGCCCGTTTCATAGGGCATGATGTCGCCGCGCACCTTGAGGGCCATCACCACCTCTTCCAATGCGGTGTTGCCTGCGCGTTCGCCAAGGCCGTTGATCGTGCATTCGATCTGCCGCGCGCCGCCAGCGACGGCGGCCAGTGCATTGGCCGTCGCCATGCCCAAATCGTTGTGGCAATGGGTGGCAAACACCACCTCATCGGCCCCCGGAACGGTGGCGATCAGCCGACGGATGAGCGAGGCCGATTCCTCGGGTGCGGTATAGCCCACGGTATCGGGGATATTGATCGTGGTCGCCCCCGCCTTGATCGCAATCTCGACCGTGCGGCAGAGATAATCCCATTCGGTGCGGGTGGCATCCATCGGCGACCATTGCACATTGTCGCAGAGGTTGCGGGCATGTGTCACCGTTTCGTGGATACGCTCGGCCATTTGGTCCATGTCGAGATTGGGAATGGCGCGGTGCAGCGGTGAGGTGCCGATAAAGGTATGGATACGCGGACGGGCGGCGTGTTTCACCGCCTCCCAGCAGCGGTCGATATCCTTGAAATTGGCCCGCGCGAGGCCGCAGATCACGGCATTTTTCGAGTTCTTGGCTATCTCGCTGACGGCATTGAAATCGCCCTCAGAGGCGATGGGAAAGCCCGCCTCGATGATATCGACGCCCATGTCATCGAGCAGCCCGGCAATCTCGAGCTTTTCGGCATGGGTCATGGTGGCGCCGGGGCTTTGTTCGCCGTCGCGCAAGGTTGTGTCAAAGATGACGACGCGATCTTTAGAGGTGTTGGTCATGTTGGTCTCTTTCAAAAAATCCTAAGCCTGCGGCGCGAAACGGCACATCCTCTGAGCGGTCGCGCCAAGACGGCACGCTCAGAGGCGGCTTAGGCCTAGCAGGACAGCCCGAGCGGCACGCCGAGGGGCGTGGGGCAAGGGCGTGATATGATCCTGCATCAACATGGGCGAAACTATAGGCATGCGGCGCGGCGATGAAAACCCCGAAATTGCGCTTGGCTTTGGGGGTTGAAGCTGTGCTGGCTTCGGCTAGGTCTGCGCCATGGAAAAAGCATTGATCATCGGCGCTTCGGGCGGCATCGGGCAGGCTGTAAGCGCGGCCTTGGAAGCGCGTGGTGTGACGGTCACGCGCCTGTCGCGCAGCGGCGACGGTTTGGACGTGACCGATGAGGCGTCGGTTGCGGCAGCCCTTGGCGCGCTGGACGGGCCGTTTGACCTGATATTGGTGACGACTGGCGCGTTGGAAATTGCCGGGGCCGCGCCGGAAAAGGCGCTGCGGCAGGTGAGCGCGCAGGCGATGCTGGATCAATTCGCGCTCAATTGCATGGGGCCGTCCTTGGTGCTCAAGCACAGCCTGCGCCTTTTGCCGCGCGAGGGGCGGGCGGTCTTTGCCGCACTCTCGGCGCGGGTGGGGTCGATTGGCGACAATAGTTTCGGCGGTTGGTATAGCTATCGCACGGCCAAGGCGGCGCTGAATCAGATGATCCACACCGGCGCGATTGAATTGGGGCGCAGTCACCGAGGGGCGATTTGCGTGGCGCTGCATCCGGGCACGGTTGAGACAGAGTTTACCCGCAAATATCTGGGGCGGCATCCGGCGGTGCCCGCAGCGCAGGCGGCAGAGAACCTGCTTGGCGTCATCGAGCGCTTGCGGCCCGAGGAGAGCGGCGGCTTTTTTGATTGGCAGGGGGCAACCGTGCCATGGTAACGCGGCTGCTGCTGGTGCTGGGGGATCAACTCAGCCCGGATCTTTCGGCGCTGCGCGCTGGCGACAAGGCGCGCGACGTTGTGGTCATGGCCGAGGTGAGGGATGAGGGCAGCTATGTGCCGCACCACCCCAAGAAAATCGCGCTCATCCTGTCGGCGATGCGGCATTTCGCGGAGGCGTTGACGGCCGAGGGCTGGCAGGTGGCCTATACGCGGCTGGACGATCCTGCGGCCACGCCCTCGATTGTGGGCGAATTGATGCGGCGGGCCGAGGAATTTGGGGCGTCTGAGGTGATCGCCACACAGCCGGGGGAATGGCGGCTGATCGAGGCCCTGTCGGACGCCCCTTTGACGGTGCGGCAGCTGCCGGATGATCGGTTCGTCTGTTCATTGGAAGAGTTCGACCAATGGGCCGAGGGGCGCAAAGAGCTGCGGATGGAGTATTTTTACCGCGAGATGCGCCGCAAGACCGGGCTGATGATGGAGGGCGACCAACCGGCGGGGGGCAAGTGGAATTTCGACCATGACAACCGCAAGCGGGCGCAGGCGGATTTGCTGCGCGAGGGGCCGTTGCGGTTTGAACCAGATGCGATCACGCAAGAGGTGCTTGATCTGGTCGAGGCACGCTTTGGCACCCATTTCGGAGCGCTGCGTCCGTTCTGGTTTGGCGTGACGCGGGATGCGGCGGCGCAGGCGTTCGACCATTTCGCGCGGCACCTGCTGCCGGGGTTCGGCGACACGCAGGATGCGATGCTGGAAGGGGATGCGTTCCTGCATCATTCGGTGATTTCGATGTATATGAACATCGGATTGCTTGATCCTGTGGATATCTGCGCCCGTGTTGTTGAGGAATGGAAAGCAGGCCGGGTGCCCATCAATGCCGCCGAGGGCTATATCCGGCAGGTGATCGGCTGGCGAGAATATATGCGCGGCCTCTATTTCCGCGAGGGGCCGGACTATGTGACGCGCAACGCGCTGGGACATAAGCGCAAGTTGCCGGCGATGTTCTGGGGGGCCAAGACGCGCATGAACTGTGTCGCCCATGCCGTTGAGACCACGGCAAAAGAGGCTTATGCACATCACATTCAGCGCCTGATGGTGACGGGCAATTTCGCGCTTTTGGCCGGGATTGACCCGGGTCAGGTGCATGAGTGGTATCTGGCGGTCTATGCCGATGCCTTTGAATGGGTCGAGGCCCCGAATGTGATCGGGATGAGCCAGTTTGCCGATGGCGGCATCATCGCAAGCAAACCCTATGTGAGTTCAGGCAACTACATCGACAAAATGTCGGATTACTGCCGGTCCTGCGCCTATTCCGTCAAGGAGAAGACGGGCGAGAATGCCTGCCCCTTTAACCTGCTATACTGGGATTTCCTGATCCGGAATCGCGACCGGTTCGGGCGCAATCCCCGTATGGGGCCAGTTTATCGCACATGGGACAAAATGGAGGCGGGCCGCCGTCAAGCGGTGCTTGATGGGGCGGCGCGGGTGTTGGGCGATCTTGATGCGGATCGGGCGATCTGATCACTCAGTCTGGGTTGTCGCCCCGGAGAGCGCGCCATCTTCCCATGTGCCGCTGGCCTCTTGGCCGCTGGCATAGCGCATAGTGCCTTCGCCCTGCCGCTTGCCCGCACGGAACATGCCCTCATAGACATCGCCATTGGTGTAGGTGGCCACACCCCGGCCAGAGATTTCGCCGTTCTGCCATTCGCCCTCGTAGACAAAGCCATCGGGCATGGTGATCTTGCCTTGCCCGTGGCGCTGGCCTTCGACGAACCCGCCCACATAGATCGTGCCATCGGGATAGGTGGCGGTGCCGGTGCCGTGACGCTGGCCGTCCTGCCATTCCCCCTCATAGCGATAGCCGTCGGGGTAGGTCATAACCCCCGTGCCATGGTTGCGGGCGTTCTTGAATTCGCCTTCATAGACAAGGCCATTGGGATAGGTGGCACGCCCCGTGCCCTCGATCACGCCGCCAACCCATGACCCTTCATAGGTTGCGCCGTCCGGATAGGTGATGCGCCCTTCGCCATTGGCCAGATCATCGCGGAACTGCCCCTCATAGACCGAACCATCGGGATAGGTCACGCGCCCCTGACCCGAGATTTTGCCCGCGACCCATTCGCCCTGATACAGATAGCCATCGGTGCCGGTGAATGTGCCCTGACCATGGCGGCGGTCCTCCTTGAAGGCCCCCTCATAGAGATCGCCATTCTGATAGGTCACACGGCCCGTGCCTTCGCGCCGTCCGGCGACAAGATCGCCCTCATAGACATCGCCATTGGGCTGCGTGAGTTTGCCCTTGCCGTCAATCTCTCCGGCGCGCCACGTGCCCTGATAGATCAGCCCATCGGGCATGGTGAGCGTGCCCTCCCCCTCGCGCGCTCCGCGTGCAACAGCCCCCTCATAGACCGCGCCATCAGGATAGGTGATATTGGCCACGCCTTCCTTGACGCCATTCACCCAATCGCCGTCATAGATATAGCCACCGGGGCTTTGCATCCGGCCGCGCCCGTGGTGCATGGCATTCAGAAACCCACCCTCGTAGCGCACGCCGTTGGCGTAGATGGCCACACCTTGGCCGGTGATCTTGCCATCCTCCCATGCGCCCTCATAGGTGCCGCCATCGGTGAACACGATCTTGCCGATGCCATTGGGTTTGCCGCGCGCGAATTCGCCCTCATAGACCGAGCCATTGGGAAAGCGTGCTACACCCTTGCCCCTGATCTCGCCTTCGACCCATTCGCCGGTATATTCATAGCCATTGGGCAGGGTATAGCTGCCGGTGCCATGTTGCAGCCCGTCCTTGAACGTGCCCTCATAGATGCCGCCATCGTCATATTGCTTGGTCTGCACCTCCGCATCCTGAGCGGCGGCCATACTGGCCGCACCAAGTGCGATGCTCAGAAGGATGGGTCTTGTGCGCGAAAACGTCATATTTGCCCCGATGCCCGATCCCGCCCGATGATACGGCGGCTGAGGCAAATCTAGAGGACGGGGCAGGGGCTGACAACGGCTTTTGGGCAAATCGGCTTTTCCTCCGGCGGCGATCTGCTACATCGGAGGCGTGGATATGCAGAGGGCACGCGCATGGCTGACCGGTTTCGCCTGACTTTGGCGCAGTTGAACCCCACGGTGGGGGATCTGGCGGGCAATGCGCGTCTGGCGCGCGACGCATGGGACAAGGGGCGCGCGGCGGGGGCCGATCTGGTGGCGCTGCCCGAGATGTTCATTACCGGCTACAACACGCAAGACCTTGTGCAAAAACCCGCCTTTCATCAGGCGGCGATTGCCGCGATCGAGGCGCTGGCGCGTGACTGCGCCGACGGGCCGGCGCTGGCGATTGGCGGCCCGGCCTTGGATGGTGTGAGCCTGCACAATGCCTATTATATCCTGCAGGGCGGGTCTGTGCGCGCCCGCGTGCTCAAGCATCATCTGCCCAATGAGACGGTATTCGACGAGGTGCGCCTCTATGACAGCGGGCCGGTGGCGGGGCCCTATACGGTGGCGGGCGTGCGGATCGGCAGCCCAATTTGCGAAGATGCCTGGCACGAGGATGTGGCCGAGACTTTGGCCGAAACCGGCGCTGAAATCCTGCTCGTGCCGAACGGATCGCCGCATTACCGAGACAAGATGGACCTGCGCCAGAATATGATGGTTGCGCGGGTGATCGAGACTGGATTGCCGCTAATCTACCTCAATATGGTGGGCGGGCAGGACGATCAGATGTTCGATGGCGGCTCTTTCGTGCTCAATCCCGGTGGGGCGCTCGCGGTGCAATTGCCGATGTTTCAAGAGGCGGTGGCGCATGTCGATCTGGAGCGGGGGCCGGAAGGCTGGCGCGCGCTGCCGGGGGATCTGGCGCATCTGCCCGATGATATGGAGCAGGATTATACCGCTATGGTCCTTTCCTTGCGCGATTACCTGCGCAAATCGGGGTTTTCCAAGGTCTTGCTGGGGCTTTCGGGCGGGGTGGATAGCGCCATTGTGGCAACCATTGCCGTTGATGCGGTGGGGGCTGAGAATGTGCGCTGCGTGATGTTGCCATCGGAATATACCTCGGCAGAATCGCTAGAGGATGCCAAGGCGGTCGCTGAAAACTTGGGGTGTCGCTATGATTTCGTGCCCATCGACGCGGGGCGCGCGGCGATCACGGCGACGCTGGCGCCGCTGTTTGATGGCAGGGCACCGGACCTGACCGAAGAGAATCTTCAGTCACGCCTGCGTGGTCTGTTGCTGATGGCGCTGTCGAACAAGTTTGGCGAGATGCTGCTGACCACCGGCAATAAATCCGAGGTGGCGGTGGGCTATGCCACGATCTATGGCGATATGGCGGGGGGCTATAACCCGATCAAGGATCTCTACAAAACGCGGGTGTTCGAGATTTGCCGCTGGCGCAACGCCCAATATCGCGGCTGGATGCTGGGGCCAAAGGGGGCGGTGATCCCCGAGCAGGTCATTTCCAAGCCGCCCAGTGCCGAATTGCGCGCCGATCAAAAGGACAGCGATTCGCTGCCGGATTACCCGGTGCTGGATGGGATTCTGGAAATCCTCGTGGATCAGGATGGCTCGATTTCGGATTGCGTTGCGGCGGGTTATGATCTGGCCGATGCCAAGCGGGTGGAACATCTGCTCTACATCAGCGAATACAAGCGGTTTCAGGCGGCCCCCGGCACACGGCTCAGCAAGCGGGCGTTCTGGCTTGACCGGCGCTATCCGATTGTGAACCGCTGGCGGGATGGATCTGCTCAGGGGTGACCCACGCAGAACAGCCGGATCACATCCGCGTTATCTGATGGGGAATGCCACGCGCGCGTGATCTCGATCTGTCAGGTTTGACGGCAGGATATGGCATGCGGGTTCAAGGAGAGTGCGATGCGGGTTCTTGCAATTTTGTTGGCGCTGTCGGCACTTACGGGGCCTGCTTGGGCCTGTGGGCCCGATACAGATTGTCAGTTGGGCGATCGGCATTACCGCATCGCCATGCCCGAAGGACAGATAGGCAGCCCGGTGGGGGCGGTGGTTTTTGCCCATGGCTATCGTGGTTCGGCGGCGGCGGTGATGCAGAACCAGAACCTGCGTCAGGTGGTGTCTGACATGGGGCTCGCACTCATCGCTCTCAAATCCGCCGATGACGATTGGGTGATTCCCTATGCGCCGCGCCATATGGACAGCGACGGATCGGTGGAATTTCGCTATGTCGAGGCGGTGATCGAGGATGCCGCGCGCCGGTTTCCGATTGATACCGAGCGCTTGATGGCGGCAGGGTTTTCTGCGGGCGGCATGATGGTCTGGAACCTCGCCTGCACCATGCCTGAGCGTTTCGCGGGCTTTGCGGCGATTGCCGGAACCTTTTGGATGAAACCGCCCGAGACCTGCGCCACGCCTGCGGCGAGCCTTGTGCATATTCACGGCACGACTGACCCGACAGTGCCGCTGGCCGGGCGCCCCATTCTGGAAACGCGGCAGGGCGATGTGGCCGAATCGTTGGACATGTATCAGGCGCTGGGCGGGTTCACCCCGACTGGCGAGACTGAACTCGAGGATCTCGTCTGTCAGAACCGCCGCAACGCCACGGGCGACGTGCTCGATTTTTGCCTGCATCCGGGCGGTCACAGCTTTCGCAGCAGCTATTTGCGCTTTGCATGGGAAAAGTTGCAGGCGGCGGGACAGCTCTGAGCGGGGGCTTGTCTGAGGGGCCACTTCGCGGAATACTCCATTGAACGGGTATTCAGTCGGAGGCTGCTCATGTCTGAGGATATTCTCTACGATCAGAGCCATATCGGTTTTCTCGAAGACCTTTGGGGCGAGGGGTTTCTGTCGCCCGGTGGCCAGGACGAGGTGGCGCGGGTGCTGGATGGGGTCGATCTGACAGGGGCCAAGGTGCTGGACATTGGCTGTGGGTCGGGGGCGATTGCGGTGCTTATGGTGCGCGCTCACGGCGCGGCGCATGTCACCGGCATCGACGTGGAAGACCCGGTTTGCGCTGCTGCGCGCGCCCGTGCCACAGCTGCGGGGCTGGCTGGACAGATCACTATAGACAAGGTCACGCCGGGGCCGTTTCCCTATCCAGATCAAAGCTTTGATGTGGTGTTTTCAAAGGATTCGATCATCCATATCCCCGACAAGGAGGCGCTGGCAGCCGAGGTGTTTCGCGTGCTCAAACCGGGCGGCGTCTTTGCCGCATCGGACTGGTTACGCGCGCATGACGGCGCGCCCTCGCCCGAGATGGCGCATTACATCGCGCTTGAGGCGCTCGATTTTGCCATGGCGTCACCGGCGCGCTACCGCGCGGCGCTGGCGGCGGCGGGGTTTGCCGATGTCGCACTGGTGGATCGCAGCCCATGGTATGCCGAGGTGGCAGCGGCCGAATTACGGGAGCTGTCAGGCCCACGCCGCGCCGAATGGGAGGCGCGGCACGGCGCAGAGTTTATCGCGCATCAGATCGAGACATGGACCGCGATGGTGCCGGTCGTGCAATCGGGCGAGCATTGTCCGCACCATATCCGGGGCCGCAAACCGGGCTGACATGGGCGCTCAGGCGTCGAACCAATAGCCATCTGGATCGCCGGGATAGACGCCTAGATTGCGGCCGTGGCCCTGATAGCCCAGCAAGCGGCGCACGTCATCGGGATAGGCATCGGCCTTGGATTTCGGCACTGAGAGATACATGTTTTCCTCTTGCCGGAGCCAGCCCAGAGAATAGGTGGTGATCAGCCCTTTGCGCGGCGCAGCGGCGCGGTTGGCCCCACCTGCATGCACCGTGGCCCCAAGGTAGAACAGCACCGAGCCGCGCGGCATCACAGCTTGGGTGATCTGGTCGTCGGTGATGCTGTTGATCGGGCGCAGATCCTGCGAGCCGGGGACAACCCGCGTTGCGCCATTCTCGGCGGTGAAATCATCCAGCGCCCACATTGCGGAAATCTGGAATTCCACACCGGGAATGCGGATCGGATAGAAATCATCGTCGCGGTGCAGCACCTGCGCTTTTTCGCCCGGCAGGATTTCGATCGCGGTCGAAGACCCGATGCGATAGTTGACACAGTGACGTTTCAGCACCCGGTCAGCCACCTCCATCACCAGCGGATGCGCCAGAATATCCGCAGCCGCCTCGGAAATCTTGAGGATGCTGCCCAAACGCCGGGTCTTGTAGCCGTTGAAGTCATTGGCAAACTTGTGCCCTTGCTGATCGAACGGGCCGCGCAGATCACTGGTGACCCGGTCAAGCAAGTTTGAGCCTGCCACGTTTTCAACCACCACGCCGCCGTCTTGCAGCAGACGCTTGACCACCGTGCCCGGATCGGTATCCGCCTTGAGGCGCGCGATCTCAACCATCGTATTCGGCGCTGAGTTGGGTCAGCCCCGCCTCCATGATATCGAACATTTCATCTATCTCCTCTGTGGTGATGATCAGCGGCGGCGAGAACACCGCCATATTGCCATAAGGCCGCAACAAAAGGCCGCGCGCCTCGCAGGCGGCATCGAGTTTGGCCCCGAATTGCAGGTGTTTGGCATAGCTTTCGTCGCTAAGGTCGGGCCGACATTCGAGGCAGCCCAAAAGACCCATGCCGCGCGCATCGCCGACGATGTCAAACCTCTCGCCGATGGCGCGCAACCGCGCCTGAAACTGCGGGGTGATGCGGCGGACATGGGCCAGAAGATCCTCGCGCTCGATGATCTCGATATTCTTGAGGGCGGCGGCGCAGGCCACGGGGTGCCCGCAATAGGTATAGCCGTTGTAGAACACATCATCGCCCTCGACCCCGGCCAAGCGCTCCATCAGCGCATCGGACAGGATGCAGGCCCCAAGCGGCACATAGCCCGAGGTAAGACCCTTGGCGCAGGTGATGATATCGGGGGTGAACCCGAACACATCCTGAGAGGCGAACCAATGGCCAAGCCTGCCAAAGCCGGTCACAACCTCGTCCGAGATATAGAGGATGTCGTGCTTGTGGCATATCTCGTGGGTGCGTTGGTGATAGCCGGGGGGCGGCACGACAACGCCACCGGAACACAGGATCGGTTCGGCGATAAAGGCGGCGATGCGCTCGGGGCCAACCTCGGCGATCATCTGCTCGAACTCGGCGATTTTGAGATCACCCCAATCCGCCACGCTCATCCCTGCGGGGCGGCGGTAGGGGTTCACATCGGGCAAGAACCGCACCAGATCATCGGCCTTGTCAAACCGCGTCTTGAAGCGTTCCTTGCCGGTCACGGTTGCCGCCAGATAGGTCGAGCCGTGATAGGCCTTTTCGCGCGAGAGCACGATTTTCTTGTCGGGCCGACCCAGCCGGTTGTTGAGAAATTGCACGACCCGGATGGCGGTATCGACAGCGGTCGAGCCGCCGGTGGTGAAATGCACGGTGTTGAGGTCGCCGGGGGTCAGCTCTGCGAGTTTGCGCGCCAGAAGGGCGGCGGGTTCGGTGGTAAAGGACCAAGGCGAAGCATAGGGCATCGCCATGGCCTGCGCTGCTATCGCCTCGGCCATCTCGGCGCGGCCATACCCGATCTGCACGCACCACATGCCCCCCGGCCCGTCGATATGGCGCTTGCCCGTGCTGTCCCAGATATGGATGCCCTGCGCGGTGTTGACCCGCAAGAGATCAGACTTGCGCCAGTCGCGGATGCCGGTCCAGGGGTGCAGGTTATGCGTGCGATCCCAGAGGGTCAGATCATCGGGGGCAGGGGTGTTTGCATGTGTGTTCATGTCATCTCCGTCGGAATTCAAGTGTTGCCGGGCGGGGTGGCGCGGGCGCGCGGCGGGCGAAAGAAGGCAGATTTGACCGGCGTCAGCCGTGCCATGCGGCGATCCCATTGCCCTTCTTCCAGCGTGTAAATCTCGGCCCAGAGATTGCTCGGGTGCTGCGCCGCCATAGGCATCCGCACATGCGCAAGGGCGATATTGCGCTTGGCCGTGGGGGACCAGACACCCGAGGTGACATGCCCCACCTCGCGCCGCTTGGCGTGATAGACCAGCGCGCCCTGCGCCGGTTTGAACCCCTCGACATCGAGCCGCATCAAGAGGCTGCGGGGTTTGGCAGCCAAAAGTGCGCGGCGGCCGTTGAAATGCCCTTTGGTGAGATCGACCATCGGGCCAAGGCCCAATTCTATCGGCGTGTGCCCCCGGTGCAGACGTTCCGTGGCATGGGTGGGCTGAAAATCGACGCCCGCGACCATGAACCCTGCCTCGATCCGCGCGATATTCACCGCCTCATAGCCGATGGCGCGCAGGCCAAGGTTTTCACCCGCCTGCCACAGCCTGTCCCAGAGGGGCAGGGCATCGCCCCACGCCGTCCAAAGCTCATATCCCAAGTCGCCGATGAACCCGGTGCGCGAGATCATCAGCCCCGGTTCCACCTCGGCCAGATCAAAGGGGCGCAGATGCCCCACATCCAGCCCGGCCGCGCGCAGCACTGCATAGGCGGTCGGCCCTTGCAGGGCCAGCCCGGCAATCTTGCGGCTATCGTCAAGAATATCCACGTCAAAGCCCCAGGCCGCATCCAAGAGCCATGTCAGCATCGGTTCCTGACAGCAGAGCCGCCAATCCTCCGCCCCAAGGTGAAAGAGCGTGCCATCGTCGATCACCATCCCCTCTTCATCGCACCAGATCGCATAACCGACCCGGTGCAGGGGGATCTTGGTCACATCGCGGGTGACAAGGCGGTTGAGAACGCGCGCCGCGTCCGGCCCGGTGATGCGGTATTTATGCAAGGGTGAGACGTCAAAGAGCGCGGCTTGGTTGCGCAGGGCGAAATATTCGAACTCCACCGTATCGAGCATGCTTGGCGCGGCGTATCCGGCCCAGCCATACCAGCCCTGCGCCCGGTTGAGCGGCGCGAGGCGGGGATGCACCGGCCCGTCGATCAGGCCCAGCTTGGGATCGGTGGCGATGCTCATGGCGTGCCTCGGAGGGCTGCGTGCGCCGCGTTGCGCCCCGCCAGCCCCATCAGATCGCCACCGGGATGGGCGGAGGCCCCGCAGAGAAACAGCCCGGATGGACCCATCCCATAGCGCCCGATGCCGATGGCGGGGCGCAGGGCAAGAAGCTGATCAAGGCTCATCTCTGCATGGTGCCAATGCCCGCCCGGCGCGCCGGTCTCGGCCTCGATCTGATCGGGCGGGATCACCTCGGACCCGGTCACAAGGTCGGACAGGCCGGGGGCATAGCGGGTCAGCGTGTTGAGCGTGGTCCGGAGCAAGGCATCGCGCGCCGCCTCATGCCAGCCCCCCGCTATATCGACCGGCGCATATTGCACGATGAGCGAGAGAGCATGGCCTTGCGCGCCCCGTTGTGCAGGGTCGGATTGACCGGGCAACAGCGCCTCGATCACCGGATGGGGCGAGATTTCGCGGTATTTCGACGGGTTGAACGCCTCTTCGACGTAAGATGCGGAGGGCGCAATCACGAGGCGGGCCGAGAGCAGATCATCAGGCAGGCCGGGGATGGTGGGCAGGGCGTCAAGGGTCAGGTTGATCTTGGCCACCGTGCCGCGCGCGCGGATGTGGCGCAGACGGCGGGTGGCTTCGATGTCGAAATGCGCGAGCCCGGCCATCTCTGCGGTCATGCGCGCGCCGCCGCTGCTCAGCACGCGGGTGGTATGGAGTGTCTGGCCCCGGTCGGTGATCACGCCGGTCACGCGGTCCTGATCGGTCAGGATACGCGCCACGCCGCAGCCTGTCTTGATCACCGCCCCAGCCCGCCCGGCCGCCCCGGCAAAGGCGTCGATCACCGCCGTCATGCCGCCCATGGGCAGGCTGGCACCGCCGCCATGCCCCATGCGGTAGAGCAGGCCAAAGACCGTGCCGGGCGCGCGTGGCCCCGCCGCAGCCCCGCGCACCGCATCCGCCGCCAAAAGGCCCGCAAGCGGGCCATCGGGGATGTCATCGAGGATAAGATCATAGGCATTCGACAGCAGGATTTGCAGGAACCGCCGCATCTCGGGCTTGCCCATGCGCCGCAGGCCAAGACCAACCCGGCCCAGTCGCAGCACTTCTTTCAGCCGTGCCGAGGAGAGGATCGGCGCATCACCCCCCGGCGGGGCTGCTTTGGCCAGATGTCGCAAGAGCGCGGCATAGGCGGTCAGGCGTTCGTGCAGCGCCGCAAAAGCCGCCGCATCGGGATGGGGGCTGCCATCGGCAAAGCGCGCGCTTGCGCCCTGCGTGACCACATGGCGGCCATCCTCGGACAGCGCCACCGTGGGCAAGGCCGCAGTTTCGAACGGCCAATCGCGGGCACCCAAGCCCAACTCGCGGCGCACCACGGGGCTGAGATTATAAAGCAGATGCGCCATGCGCGGCGCGCCGCTGGCACCGGGGGCGGCCATGCCGCCCAGATGCGCTGCACGCTCTAGCAGGCACACAGATTGCCCCGCCCGCGCCAGCACGCCCGCGGCCACCAGACCATTCAGCCCGCCGCCGATCACGATGCTGTCAAAGGTGCGGATGGCGCTCATGCGGCATAGCCCTTGCGCGGGGCGCGGGGCCATTCGCGGCGCAGGATCGCGCGGGCGGCATTGGCCCCCGGTGCCGCCATCACCCCGCCGCCCGGATGCGCGGACGAGCCACAAAGATAAAGCCCCCCGATGGGCGAGCCATAGCCGGAGTAGCCGGGCACGGGCCGGTTGAAGAAAAGCTGATCAAAGGTCAACTCACCCTGAAAGATATTGCCCTCGGTCAGCCCCACCTCGGTCTCTAATTCGAGCGGCGAGCGGATCTCCATATGCTGAATGCGGTTGCGGATATCCGGGCAGGCGATGCTGATCTGATCCAGCACCGTCTCGGCCAGCGCGTGCCGTGCGGTATCTGTCCAGTTCTGACCGCTGCGCTGGCCATTTGCCACCAGGTCATAGGGCGCGTATTGCACAAAGACCGTCATCATATGGCTGCCGGGCGGGGCCATGGTCGGGTCGATCTGGCTGGGGATCAGCATGTCGATATAGGGGCGCGCAGACCAGCGCCCGGCCTTCCAGTCATCATAGGCGCGCTCCAACTCCCAAAGGCTTTGGGACACATGCAGATCACCGCGCAGGAAGCTGGCATTTGCGGGGGCGGCGGGAAAGGCGGGCAGGCGGTCAAGCGCGATATTGAGCTTGGCTGAAGACCCTCGGATCTTGAACCGCTCTACCGCGCGGGTGAAGTCCTCGGGCAGGGCGGCGCGATCGACATGGCGCAGAAACGTGCGTTTCACATCCATGTTCGACGCCACGACCGGCGCGTGAAATTCGCGCCCATCCTCCAGCGCCACGCCGGTCACGCGGCCCTCTTTGACAAGGATTTGCGCCACGCCTGCGCCAATATGCATGGTGCCGCCTGCCGCCTCAAAGGCCGCGCCAAGGGCGTTGGAAATCGCCCCCATGCCCCCCCGGGCAAAGCCCCAGGCCCCGATACCGCCGTCAATATCGCCCATGTAATGATGCAAGAGCACATAGGCGGTGCCCGGAGAATAGACCCCGAGCCCCGTGCCGATGATGCCCGAGCCTGCCAGATGCGCCTTGATCAGATCGCTCTCGAAATGCTCGTCCAGTAGATCGCCGATCGACATGGTCCAAAAGCGCAGGGTTTCAGCCAGTTCGCGCCGCCCCAGCCCATGCGCCCGTTTCACCATATAGGCCATCTCGCCCAGATCACGGGGATGAAGTGAGGCGGGATCAGGGGCATCGCGCAACAGGAACGGGCGGATGAACCGGCATTGCCGCATGATCATCTGTGCATAGCGCGGATAGGCATCGGCATCGCGGGGCGAATGGCGGGCCATTTCGCGCTGCAAGGCGTGGTGATCCGAGTAATAGGCGAAATAATCGCCGTCTGGCGTGAAACTCGCCCCGCCCTCATAGGGGATCACCTGAAGGCCGTATTTCGGCAGGTCGAGATCGCGCACAATCTCGCGCCGCAAGAGCGAGCAGACATACGAGCAGTTGGAATAGGTCCACCCGTCGTGCAGCGACCGGCTGACCGCTGCGCCGCCGATCCAGTCGTTCTTTTCCACCACCAGCACCTGACGCCCGGCGCGCGCGAGATAAGCGGCAGCGGTCAGGCCATTATGGCCCGCGCCGATGATGATGGCATCAAAAGAGGATTGGGGTCGCATGGCATTGCTCCTGTGATCATCCTAGCCAAAGCGGATTTTCTCGTAAAGTTTTTTTGAGCGCTCAAATAAATAAATTTGGGCTGACGTGCCGCGCGGCCTGTGGCATGGATGGAAAAACCACCGCACAAAGGGGCAAATGTGACCGACGCAACGCCCAGAAAACCGCGAAAAGAGCGCAAGGAGAATGCCGAACGCCGCCGCAGGCAGCTTCTGGATGCGGCGCGGCGGTCGATCCTGACGCATGGTCTGGCCAAGACCACGCTGGCGACGGTGGCGGATGAGGCGGGGTTATCGCAGGGCGTGGCGGTGTTCTATTTCACCTCCAAAAGCGGGCTGCTCACGGAAACCCTGCGCGATCTCTATGAAGGCTATGAAAACCTCTGGATGCGCGCCTTGGAACAGACCGGCGATGCCCCGCTCGACCGATTGATGGCGCTGCTGGATGCGGATTTCAGCGCCGAGGCCTGTGGCCCCGATGTGCTGCCGCTGTGGTTCGCCTTTTGGGGCGAATTGCGTTTCACCGGGCACTATGCCGAGGTCGCGGCCGAGTTCGATGCGCGGCGGCATAAGGCGCTCTCGGGCATCTGGGCGGCGCTCTTGCCCGAAAGCTGTCGCAGCGATGCGGATCAAATGGCCGAATGGATGGAATCGCTGACCGATGGCTATTGGCAGCGCCTGCATCTGGCGCCCGAGAGCCATGATCGCATGCACGCCTTGGCGGCGAGCAAGCTCTGTCTGTCGCGGCTGGTGCCGGAGCTGCTGCCTGCGCCGCCTGAGTAATGGATCGTGTCAGCCGTCGGGGCGGTTCTCGGGATCAAGGGCTGCGTAGAATTTGCGCAAGTAGCTGGGCACATGCCAGATGCAGGGTGTGCCTGCTGGGATAAAGAACACATCACCGGCGGTGAAATGATGCCGTGTGCCATCTGCCTCGGTCAGATATACCTCGCCCTCCAGAACCTGCGCCATTTCGTGATAGGGGAACGGCTCTAATTCAGTGTTCAGCACCTGCGTATCCCAAAGGCCGACATCGAAATTGCCAAGGTCATTGCTAAAGAGGATGCGGTCGCACTGGGGCGTGCTGGCGTCTTCCATCAATTCGGCATCGGTCAGCGTCATCTCGGGCGAGAGCGTGGTTAAGCCGCCCTCTGCCGTCAGGTCCTGCGGCGCTGCAGCGCGAGGATCGTTGTAGGTCATGAAGAATTTTCTGACAGACCCGTCTTGGTGCCAACTGACCGGGATGCCGTTGCGAATTGCCGCGCATTGCCCCGCCTTGGCCCCCACGCCCACGCCCGTGCCAGCGCCATCGCGCAGGCCAAACGCGCCCTCGAGCATGACGATGAACTCATCCCCGGGGAAGGGACCGAACGCCTCTTGCATCGGGGCCGATTGCCAGACGCCCACGTTAAGACCAAGTGCCGGATCAGCAAAATAGATATGCAGGTTCTGCGCCTCTGGCGGGGTGTCAAACTCTGCCGGATCAACGGCGACGGGCGTCAACCCGTCTGGCCCATTGGCATGCAGGCGGATGATTCCGGTGTTGTCGCGCATTCCTTGTCTCCCTCGAAATAGGCAGCCGTGCCGCTTGATCCTTGATCACTCCGGGTCTGCCCGACACTCCCGGTCGGGGCAGGTCGAGCAAAACGCTTGACTCGATTCCCCAATGGCTGAAATGATTGAATGACCATTCAATGACATGCCCGAGCGACGGAAAATGTCAACAGTCCTGAGCTATGGCGCATGAACCATAACGATTGTGTGACGGGACCCATCCCATAGCTGGGTCCGCGCCAACAGGGGAGACTGGGACCACATGGATATTCTGGACCAATTGGGTGCTGTGCACGAAGGCAAGTTAAGTCGGCGGAAATTCACCAAGGGCCTTTTGGCGGCAGGGGTGGCGATGACAACGGTGCCGTTGCCCGCACGCCGGGCTATGGCCTCTGAGGGTGAGCAGGCCACCTATTTCACATGGGGGGGCTATGACATCCCCGAATTGTTTGGCCCCTATCAGGAGCAAAACGGCACCCTGCCGAATTTCGCCATTTTCGGCGGCTCGGAAGAGGCGCTGACCAAGATGCGGGGCGGGTTCGTGGTGGATGTATCGCACCCTTGCAACCAGTCGATGCCGCGCTGGGTGCAGACGGGGCTATTCCAGCCGATTGACACCGCGCGTGTCGCCAATTGGGGCGATGTGATCCCTGAATTGGTCGATCTGCCCGGCAATGGTGCCGAGGCGGGCAAGGTCTGGATGGCGCCCTTTGATTGGGGTCAGACCTCGATCACCTATCGCACCGATCTGGTGGAGTTGGAGGGTGAGGAAAGCTGGGATATCCTGTGGGACCCACGCTATGCCGGGCGGTTGGGGTCGCTGGCCTCGGGCGGGGATGCGTGGTGGTGCGGGGCGATCAAGGCTGGCATTGATTTCGCCAATATCGACACACCCGAAGCCTTTGACAAAATCGCCGCCGTGATGCGCGAACAGCGCCCGCTGATGCGCCTTTATACCGATGATACGACCACGCTCGAACAGGCGCTTTCCGCTGGCGAGATGGTGGCCTCGATGACGTGGAACAGTTCGGCGGTGCTGCTGCAGGCCGAGGGCATCCCTGTCAAATTCGCGCGGCCCAAAGAGGGCGCGCTGACATGGGTCTGCGGCGTGATGATCCACAAGGACGCGCCCAATCTTGACCGCGCCTATGACGTGATCGATTCCCTGCTCAGCGTCGAAACCGGCCATTTCATGATCAACGACTGGGGGTACGGCCATTCCAACAGCAAGGCGTTCGACCAGTTCGAGGAAGAGACGCTGGCCGGGCTGGGCCTGAGCAAAAACCCGGTCGAAATCCTGAATGCGGGGCATTTCCAGCAGCCGCAGACGCAGGAATGGGAAACCCAGATGAACGAGCTCTTCGAGCAGATCAAGGCTGGGTTCTGACCCTGTCCGCACCGCCCGTCCGCCCCCGCGGGCGGGCCTCTTGATCCAGCCCCTGAGGAGTGCGCGCAGGAATGGCCGAAACCTCTTTGCCCAAAAGCCGGACAGCGGACAGGCCTCCTCGCGCCTCTGGGTCGCGCATTCTGCGCCTGTTCCAACGCAGCGAAAGCGCGCGTGGCTATCTGATGATGGGCCCCACGCTCGCGATCATGACCTTTGGTATCGTGGTGCCTTTTGTCATTCTGTTGGTGATCAGCCTCTGGACGCGGCAAGGCTTTGGCTTTGACACCACGCTCACGCTCAACAACTATATCCGAAGCTGGAATGAGCCGATTTACGGCACGTTGATGTTACGGTCGTTCTGGATGTCGGGCGTGGCCACGGTGGCTACGGTGCTGCTTTGCTATCCCATGGCCTATTTCGTGGCCTTTCATGTCCACAGAAATAAGATGCTGTGGATCATCCTGATGACCCTGCCATTCTGGACAAGCTATCTGCTGCGGGTTTTCGCGTGGAAGGTGATCCTTGGCTACGAAGGTGTGATAAACTCGGGGCTGATGTCGGTGGGACTCATCGAGGCACCGCTCAGTTTCCTGCTCTATAGCCCCACGGCGGTCATCATCACGCTGGCCCATGCCTGGGCGGCCTTTGCGATTCTGCCGCTCTATGTGTCGCTGGAAAAGATCGACCGCTCTCTTTTGGAAGCCGCGACTGATCTGGGCGACGGGCCGATGGCGCGATTTTTCCGCGTGACGCTGCCTTTGTCGATGCCGGGGGTGATCGCGGCCTCGTTCCTGATCTTTATCCCGACCACTGGCGATTACATCACGCCCGCGCTTTTGGGTGGGCCGGATGGGGCGATGATCGGCAATCTTATCCAGTTGCAATTCGGCGCGGTCAACAATTGGCCGATGGGGGCCACCCTATCGATTGTCCTGATGTTCTGGATTGCGGCGCTGGCGCTGGTGTTTCTGCTTGTCACACGCAAAGTGCAGGGGCGCATTACATGAGCAGCTATATCAAGCGCCCGAACCGCGCGCTGCAACTCTACGCGGTGCTGTTTTTGATCGTGCTCTATGTGCCGGTGCTGTTCATCCCGCTCTTCAGCTTTAACGACTCGATCTATGTCCGCTTCCCGCTTCAGGGCTTTACCCTGCAATGGTACGGCGAGCTTTGGACGCGCGAGCCGGTGTGGAATGCGCTTTGGAACAGCGTCAAAGTGGGGCTGGTGGTTTCGGTCATCTCGACCGTGCTGGGGGTGATGGCGGCCCGCGCGATCACCCGCACGCGGATGCGGGGCAAGGGCGCGCTTGTGACCTTCATCATGATGCCGCTGGTCATTCCGGGGATCATTTTCGGCGTGGCGCTTCTGGTGCTGCTCAGCCGGATGGGCGTGCCGCTTTCGCTTTATACGGTGGGTCTGGGGCATCTCATTATCTGCCTGCCCTTTGCCGTGGCCACGCTCTTGCCTCGCTTCGAGGGCTTTGATCCATCGATGGAAGAGGCCTCGGCTGATCTGGGGGAAAACGGCTGGTGGACCTTTTGGCGCGTGACCTTTCCGATGGTCCTGCCGGGCATCGTGGCAAGCCTGCTGCTCACCTTCACGATCTCGTTTGACGAATTCATCATGGCGTTTTTTCTGACCGGCACCGATCCGACGTTGCCGATGTATATCTGGGGGCAACTGCGCTTTCCCAAGGAATTTCCCTCGGTGCTGGCAATGGCCGCGCTGATCCTGTTCGTGTCTTTCGCCCTTGTCTTTGTCGCCCAATGGATCGGGCGCAAGGGGCTGGAGGATCAAGAGTGAAGGCCGCCCAACGATGACCCCCTCGGACCGTTTCATTTCTATCCGCAATGTCAGCAAGCGCTTTGGGGCCTTTACCGCCATCGAAGAGGTGTCGATGGACATCGCGCAGGGCGAGTTCTTTTCCCTGCTTGGGGCCTCGGGCTGTGGCAAGACCACGCTTTTGCGGATGCTGGCGGGGTTCGAATCCACCTCGAATGGTGAGATTTTCATTGACGACCAACCGATGTCGGACGTGCCGCCGCATCATCGGCCGGTCAATATGGTGTTTCAGAGCTATGCGATTTTCCCGCATCTCAACGTGCGTGACAATATCGCTTACGGCCTGCGCAAACAAAAGCTGACCGCTGCCCGCCGTGCCGAAATGGTCGAGGAAATGCTCGATCTGATCAAGCTGCCGGGCTATGGCAGCCGCAAGGCCAATGAGTTGTCGGGCGGTCAGCGCCAACGCATCGCCTTGGCGCGCGCCTTGATCCTGCGACCCAAGGTGCTGTTGCTCGACGAACCTTTGGGGGCGCTCGACAAACAATTGCGCGAGCAGATGCAGCTTGAGTTGCGCGCGCTGCAACGACAGGTCGGCATCACCTTTGTGTTTGTCACCCATGATCAGGAAGAGGCGCTGACCCTGTCGGATCGGATCGCGGTGATGTCCGGGGGCAAGGTGTTGCAGGTCGACACGCCTGCGGGCCTCTACGAGGCACCAAGAACGCGCGCCGTCGCAAGTTTTATCGGCAATATGAATTTCTTTCACGGCACGGTGCGGCGCAATGGCTCTGCCATGGCCGCGATCGAGGCCGAGGGGCTGGGCACCATCCCCATGGCCACGGCGCAGCTTACCAAACCTGACGGCGCGCCTGTGCATATCGGCCTCAGGCCCGAGAAATTCAGCCTCTCGCCAACGCGGCCCGAGGCGGGGCTGGCGGTTGAGGGGCGCTTGCGCACGGCGGCCTATATGGGAGAGCGCAGCCAGTATTACCTGAGCATTCCCGGCAAGGCAGAGCCGGTCGCGGTCTCTGCCCCGAACACCGATCGACGGATGGGGGCCGATGATCTGCCCGAGGGTCAGGCGCTCTGGCTCTCGTGGTCACCAGAGGCCATTGTCATTCTCGATACCGACTAATCAAAGGAGAGGGGCGCGCCACGCCACGGCGGCGACCCGGAAACAGAATGCAGCAGATCGCACCACCCCCAACCCGCGACACCGGCAAGCCCCGCCGCACCGAGCCCAAGCAGGTCCGGCGCAGGCAATTGATCGAGGCCACCATCGATTCCATCGCCCAATACGGCATCGCGGGCACCACCATGTCTACCGTCACGGATATTGCCGGCCTGTCGCTTGGCCTTGTGAATTTTCATTTCCAGAGCAAGCAGAACCTGCTGGAAGAAACCCTTAAGTTTCTGGCGCGCGAACACCATGACCATTGGCGTCGTGCCTATGGCGATGCCGGGCTGAGCGCGCGCGACAAGCTGATGGCGATTGTCGACTCGCATTTCGATCCAAAGATTTGCACGCAAAGAAAGCTGGCGGTCTGGTATGCCTATTTTGGCGAAGGGGGGCGGCGTACGGTCTATCGCGCGCTGGTGGATGCCCTTGATAACGAACGCTTTGACCTGTCGAAACGCCTCTGCCGCGATATCGCGCGCGAGGGCGGGTATTCCGGCCCGTCAGCCGATACCATCGCGCACACGCTGGAGGGGCTCTACGATGGGCTTTGGCTCAATATCCTCATGTATCCCGACACTTTTGATCGTGATGCGGCCCGCGCCAAGGTGCAGGCCTATCTGGCCATGGCCTTTCCCCGGCATTTCGACATGCCGCAGGATGAGACCGCCGATCAATCAACCAGAACAGAGCGTTGCGAATGAGCCGGGACCCAAGCCATGACATCCTGTTCGAGCCGGTGCGCATCGGTCCTGTGACAGCCCCCAACCGGTTCTATCAGGTGCCGCATTGCACCGGCATGGGCTGGATGCGCCCGCGCACGCTTGCGGCCATGCGGGGCGTCAAGGCCGAGGGCGGCTGGGGCGTGGTCTGCACCGAGTATAACTCCATTCACCCCACATCGGATGACCTGCCGCATCCGTCCGCCTCGCTCTGGGACATGAGCGATGTGCGCGCCCATACCCTGATGACCGAGGCGGTGCATGCCCATGGATCGTTGGCCGGGGCAGAGCTCTGGTATGGCGGGGCGCGCACGCCCAACATGATGACGCGGTTGCCGCCGATGGATCTGGGGTCGGTGCCCAATCTTGCGGGACACCCCTATCAGACCCGCGCCATGGACAAATCCGATATCCGGCAGTTTCGCCACTGGCATAAACGCGCCGCGCTGCGCGCCCGCGATGCAGGGTTTGACATCGTCTATGTCTATGCCACGCATGGCTATCTGATCTCAAACTTCCTCAACCCGCGCATCAACACGCGGGGCGATGAATATGGCGGCAGCCTTGAAAACCGGGTGCGTCTGGTGCGCGAGTTGATCGCGGACACCAAGGATGCGGTTGGCGACCGCTGTGCCGTGGCGGTGCGGTTCTCGGCGGATGAAGAGGGGGGCAGCGACGGGCATCCGGTCTGGGGCGAGCGGCGCGACATGTTCGCGATGCTGGCCGAATTACCTGATCTCTGGGATATCAACATCGCGGATTATTCGCTGGAAATGGGCGTCTCGCGCTTCGTCAAGGAGGGCGCGCTGGAACCCTATATGACATGGGTGAAATCGGTCACGACCAAGCCCGTCGTGACCGTGGGCCGCTTCACCTCGCCCGATACGATGGCGGCCCAAGTCAGGCGCGGCATCGTGGATTTCATCGGCGCGGCCCGTCCCTCGATTGCCGATCCATTTTTGCCGCGCAAGATCGAGGAGGGGCGGTTGTCGGCGATCCGCGAATGTATCGGCTGCAATATCTGCTATTCCGGCGACAGTCTGGGCGTGCCCATCCGCTGCACGCAAAACCCGACCATGGGCGAGGAATGGCGGCGCGGCTGGCATCCTGAACGTATCGCACCGCAGGGCAGTGCCGCCCATGTGCTGATCGTCGGCGCCGGACCAGCGGGGCTTGAGGCGGCGCGCGCCTTGGGCGCACGCGGCTATCGCGTGACACTGGCCGAGGCCACGCGTGATCTGGGCGGGCGCGTTCTGCGCGAGGCGGGCTTGCCGGGGCTGCGTGAATATATCCGCGTGCGCGACTACCGCGAGCAAGCCTTGCGCGACATGCCCAATGTCGAGATTTTCCGCGAAAGCCGCCTGACGGCGCAGGATGTGCTGGATGTGGGCGCGGATCACGTGGCCATCGCCACCGGCGCGCAGTGGCGCAAGGATGTGTTCGACGGCGAAGTCTTTCAGTCCGTGGCGGAAGGCGCGGCAGAGGCGCATATCCTGACCCCCGATGATCTCATGGCGGGCCGCCTGCCGGATGGGCCGACCGTGGTCTATGATGGCGACGGCTATTACATGGGGGGTGTTCTGGCCGAGCGTCTGCGCATGGCGGGGCTGGAGGTGACACTTGCCACGCCCGATGACAGCCTGTCGCGCTGGGCAGGCAATACCGCCGAACGCTGGCGGGTGCGCCGCCATTTGCAGGGCCTTGGCGTCAGGTTTGAACCGGCGCGCGAGATTGCAGGGTTTGACGGGCGTGCGGTGGTCCTGCCCTGCGCGTATGGCGGGGCGGAGTTGACCGTTGCCGCCTCTCATCTCGTGATGGTCAGCGCGCGGCGACCCGAGGATGGGCTGTATCACGACCTATGTGCCATGGCCGGTCCGCTGCCCTTTACCCTTACACGCATCGGCGATTGCGAGGCGCCGGCGATTATCGCGGCGGCGGTCCATGCCGGGCATCGCTACGCACAGGAACTGGATGCGCCGGTTGATCCCGACCTGCCGCTGAAACACGACCGAATCGACGTGGGCGCGCCCGGTGGGGCCGCCTAGACGACAGGAGAACAGCCGATATGACCGAACCGGATCACGCCTATCTTGCCAAGCTCTTGCTCTATTACGAAGAGGAGATTGAGGGCGAAGCCTATTTTGACGCGCTCGCCCGCCGCTTTCCCGAGCCTGCGCAGCACAAGCGCCTGAGGCTTTTGGCCGAGGTTGAACGCCACGCCGCCCAAGGCGTTGCCCCGCTCATCGCGCATTATGATCTAACCCCCCGGTCGGTCGAGAGCCTAACCCTGAGCGGCCATGAACAGGCGCGCCGCGCGCCGGGCACTTGGGCGGGGCTTCTGGACGAGATGAACCGCACCTATCCTGCCTATCTCGCAGCGTTCGAGGCGCTCGAGGCGATGGGGCCAGAGGCGGATCAGCCGCGCCTGCGGTTCTTGACCGAACATGAGGTGGCCGCGCTCGACTATCTCGCGCTGGAAAACGCAGGCGCGCCGCAGTCCTACGCGCCGCTTGAGCGCTACCTTGCGTCCTCCCCGGTGCCCGCATGAGGGCAGGCGCGCTGCTTGTGGTTCTGATCTGCGCGGCCTTTAGCCTTGGCGCGCAAGAGGCACCCGTCGTCTCGTCGCCACAGGAGTGCGATACCTGTCAGGCCCGGCACCGGGCTTTGCAATCGCTCCAATCGGCAGGTGTCGGGGCTGGGCGGCAAGCAGAGGCAAACACTACTCAACCCGCTGCTTCCGTTTCAACCGGGGCAGAGCCGCAAGCGGTGACGCCCGCCAAACCGTGACGCAAAGACCGGCGTCACGACAAACTTGACTCTTTCAGTCAACTCAGTCAAAACCGGGTCAATCCCTGCGCTCTACCGGCGCGGGCCATCTCTCACCCCGTGCCAGCCCCGCGCCAGCCATGCGGTTTCCAGCCCCGTCTGATGATCGGGGAAAGGAGCTTTTAATGCTGGCATTCCACCGCCCTGCGTTTTGTTGTGCCCTGGCGTTCTTGGGCGCGGCGACCATGGCCCAAGCGGATGAGACCGCTGCCGCCTCGGCGCTTACCCTCACGCTCAACAGCTTGCACACCACCGAGACAGGCGGCTGTCGCCTGAGTTTCGTGCTGCAAAACGATCTGGGTGCCGCGCTCGACAGCCTCAAGGCCGAAGCAGTGTTATTTGATGCGACGGGGCAGGTGGCAACGCTCACGCTTTTTGATTTTGGCGCGCTGCCCGAGGGGCGCCCGCGCGTGCGCCAGTTCGATCTGGCGGGGCAAGGCTGCGACGCCATCGGGGGGGTGCTGATCAATGGCATCGGCACCTGCGACGGCGCGGGGCTTGCCCCGGAGGTCTGCCTCGGCGCGCTCCACCTTGCGAGCGAGACCGACATCGAGGTGACAGGATGAGCGGGATAGCAGCCATGATCGACAGGCTGAACGGGCTGATTGCCATGGGCGGGCCGGTGATCGCGATGATCGCCGTGCTTTCTGTCGGCACGCTTGCGGTCATTCTTTACAAACTCTGGCAATTTCGCGCCTCGGGGGTGGGGCGGCACCACGCGCTGCGCGCCGCAGTGACCGATTGGGACCACGGCGAGACCGCCGCCGCACATCGCAGGCTTGCCACGTCACGCAGCTATCTGGCCCCGGTCATCGCCCGCGCTTTTGCCGTAGACCCACGCGATACCGTCGCCACACGGCGGTTGATGGCCGAGGCCGAAGCCCGCTTTGCTCGGCTCGAACGCGGCTTTCGCTTTCTCGACACCGTGGCACAGGTGGCCCCGCTGCTGGGGCTTTTCGGCACGGTTCTGGGCATGATCGAGGCGTTTCAGGCGCTTCAATCCGCCGGATCACAGGTTGATCCGTCGCTCCTCGCAGGGGGCATCTGGGTGGCGCTTTTGACCACAGCGGCGGGGCTTGCCGTGGCGATGCCCGCCTCGGTCGTGCTGTCGTGGTTCGAATCGCGCATGGCCGAGGAACGTGCGCTAGCCGATCATGCGCTCAGCATGGTTCTGGGCCCTGATGGGCAAGAGGCGCGACAAGCGATACCAGAGGGCCGGGCGGTGCCCGCATGTGCGTAAGTCCGGGTTCCAGCGCCGCAAACTGTCGCTCACCTCGCTTATCGACGTGATTTTTCTGCTGCTACTTTTCTTCATGCTATCCTCGACCTTTTCACAATTCTCAGAGGTGGATCTGGCCACGGCGGGGCAGGGGCAAGCGCCCTCCGAGGCGCGACCGATCTTTCTGCAGCTGCGGACCACGGATCTGAGCGTGAATGCGCGCGCCGTGCCACTTGCCGCTCTGGCCGAGGCGCTGCGCCCTCTGATGTCAGACGAGACGCAGGTTCTGGTCAGCGCCAGCGCTGATGTCACGGCACAGCGGCTGACCGATCTGCTGGTGGCCTTGCGCGCCATCCCCGGCCTCTCGGTACAGGTTTTGGTGCCGTCATGAAAACCGACCGCACCCGCCGCGAACCCACGATTGCCCTGATCAACATCATTTTCCTGATGCTGATTTTCTTCATGGCCGCCGCCACGCTTGCCCCGCCGCTTGCGCAAGATCTGCGGCTGGTGCGCACCGCCGAGTTGGAGGGCACCGCGCCACCTGATGCGCTGGTGGTTCACGCCGATGGGCGGCTGACCTATCGCGGCGCGCCCGTGTCGGATGCTGCCAGCCATGTCGCAACCTTGCCCGAAACGGCCCGCGGCACCCTGCGCCTTGTGCCCGATGCCGCGCTGCCCGCTGCGGATCTTCTGCGATTGGGCGAGGCGCTGCGCCGGGCGGGGGCAGGGCGGGTGGTGATGATCACCGAACGGGGGCTGCCATGATCCGGGGGTCGCGCTTTGTGCTGTCGGTTTGTGCGGTCACGGCGCTTGGCCTGCATGGGGCGGGGTTCTGGGTTTCGCACAGCCCGGCAGGGCCAGAGATCGAGGGGGGGGCCGGGGCGTCTGAGGTCTTGTTGGGGTCAAGCTTTGCGGATCTGGTTGCCGGCGCGGCACAGCCAGTGTCCGACACCCCCGTAACCCCGAGTGTGACGGCGGCAGAGGTTCTGCGCCCGACCAAGCTCGATGGCACCGAGGCTCAGGCGGTTCGTCCTCAGAAGGTTCAAGCGGTGGCCAAGGCCAGTGTGGCCCCCCAAATGCCGGTGGTTCCATCAGCACCGGCGGTGACAGCCGCCACACTGGCCACCCCAGCCACGAAGGATCCAGCCCCCGCGCCCGCGTCACAGCCCAGTGTCGCCCGTCCTAAGGCTGAAACTGGCCTTGAGATATCCAAGCGGCCCAAGGCGCGGCCCACCCAACTCACCGCCACGGCCACGCCCCGTGCCGCGCCAAAGCCAGACCGCAAGACCGCGGCGCGGGCGACGTCCGGCAGCAATGCCGACCAGACCGCCACACGCGGCAGCATGACCGGCCATGAGACCGCCACCGCCGCCACCGAAGGACGCCCCAAAGATCACCAAAGCAAGACGCCCGGCACGGCCGCCACCAGCAACTATCCCGGTCAGGTCATGCGCCATCTCGCGCGCGTGCCACGCCCCCGCGCTGATACGCGGGGTGTGGCGCTGGTGCAGTTCTCGATTTCTGAGGGGGGGCGTCTGGCATCGGTCCGCGTCGCGCGATCGTCTGGGTCGACCCGGCTTGACCGGGCCGCGCTGACTGTGGTCGAGCGCGCAGCACCTTTTCCCGCGCCTCCGGCGGGCGCGCAGCGCAGCTTTTCCGTGCAGATCAAGGGGGAATAGGGCGGGGCGATGCGGCCCCGCCTCAGGTTTCGTCTAGTCCCAGCAACTGACCAAAACGGTCATCTCACCAGCGCGGTCCGTCAGCGCCTCGGCCGGGATGCGCTCTTGATCCGAGGTCACGCGCGGGGTGATGCCCCCCTGCGTCAGCACCGCTTGCAGCGCGCCATTGGTGGCGGCAAAGCTGACTTCGTCGGGCAGGGTGCGGCCATCTTGCGCCCGTGCCAGCAACATGCCCAACACCGCACCGCCGGTATCAAGCACCGGACCGCCCGCATCCCCCTCAAGCGCGCTCAAGGCCAGCCGTTTCAGATGCGCCTCACCATTCAGCCCCTGCAACTCAGCCAACTGGCCAAAGGTGACGGTGGGGGCACCCAAAAGACCGCCATAAGAATAGCCAGAAACCGCCACATCGCTCAGCAAGCGGGGCGTCACCTCTTGAAAGGCTGCAACCCGCACCGGTGCAAGCGGCTGACGCGGGCGCAGGATCGCCACGCCAAGATCCGCATCGCTCAGCACCACATCGGCCTCATAGGCTTCGTCAATCGTGATCCGCCCACAGTTCGCCACGGCCTCGGCGGTGGTCAGCACGGCGCCGCTGGCATCCACGTAAAAACCCGACCGCGCCTGCTTGGGCTTGCGGATTTCCAATCCTGAAATCAGGTCAATATCCTGTGCCCCGGTGCCCTCGGCGGGATCAAGCGTGCCGGGCAGCCATTCGAAACTGTCCTGCATCCGCCCCAAAAGACGGCTGCGCCTTGCCTCGTCACCGGCGGGCCAGATCAGCGTAAAGCCCTTGATCGCACCGTCGCGCAACCAGACCTGAGTATGCGAGATCTGCAACGCCCCTTCGCCGATCAGCGTGAAACGATCACCGTCAAGGCTGCGCGGCCCGCTCTCGGGTACGATTTCCAGCGTCTGCATGATGTCATACAGCCCCGCCAGTGTGGCACGGTCGCCCGATTGGCTGATCAATAGAAGCCGCGCGTCGATATCGCCGGTGGCGTTGAAATGCGCGAAAGGCGGCTCGTAGCGGTCAAAGCCCAGCACGGCGGTGGGCAATTCCATTGCGATGCCGGTGGCATTATCGCGCACCACCTCTAGGCCAAGCCCGTCAAACACCGCGTTGAACTGACGAAACAACTCTGCCCGCTGCCGGGTGGTCAACACGCCGGTTGCCTCAAAGCCGTTTTGCGCCTGCCACCGCGCCATGGCGGCACGGGTGCCTTGGCCAAAGGCCGCGTCGATAGCCCCGTCATAGACCCCGGCCCATGTCATCGCCTCTTGCAAGGCGGCGCGCGCGTCGCGGTCAAGCAGGCTCTCGCTTTCGCGCGCCTCGCGCAGGGTCTCGTCGGCGGGCTCGGGGATGGGCGCGGGGGCCGGGTCTGCCGCCACAACGGCGCCGACGGCGGCCGGTATCGGTCACAGATAGGATCTCGACTTCGGGTCTGTATCTATGGTCGGACATAACGTCGGACCTAAGCGGAAATCCTCAGCGCAAAAAGACGGCCCTCGGCGGAGGCTTACTCTCAACCTGACACACTCAAGTTTACCCCTTCAACAACAGCCCCCTCCGGCAACCCCGCCAACGCATTTTCCACTGCCTCGGCGATCACCGCTTCCCGGTCCGTCCCCGCCCGAATGAAAGCCAAGCCAGTGTCAAAAATACTCGACATTTCGGCCCGGCCCCGGGGAAATGTCGAGTATTCTGGACATCACCACCGGGGCGAAGCTCTTCGATGAAGGGGGTCACATCGCGTTTGCGAAAAAACTGTCCCTCGCCCAAATAATCCAAACCATTTCAATGGGTAATCCCTCCGTCACCGCTTGCGAGAAATCCAAGCAGAAAAACCACAGTTTATCAGGTGGTTAGGGGTGGACTCAGGGTGCGACCGTAGCTATTTTGACTCCACGCAAAGGAGCGAATCGACCATGTCTCACCGCCGCAATTCGATACGGATATCCGTCCACGCCTGACCCGTTTTTCTGACGGGCACCGGATCGTTGCGGCCGCATGGCCACCTCTGAAATCATGACAGATCAACACATGGCGCATGCCATGCCCGGTGCCCTTTCGCGATTTCGAAAGGATATCCCCCATGACACGTAAATCCGCAAAACGAGCCACCGCAAAGGCGCAAAGCACGTCCGATCTCTGCCGGACTGATACGACGCTTCCGGGCCTCAAGGCTGTTCTGGCTCATCTTCAAAAGCTCCGCTCTGCGGGAACCACGACACTCTTGCTGGTTGAAGATGAGGAGCTTGACGAAGACGAAACCCCGAGCGTTCAGACACCGGAAATGCGCAATCCGCCCCGGGATTTACTTGATGCGTTGCTGATGCTGCGGCTTCATTCCATGCTGGCCAATGCGGGCTTGACGTCATTTCGACCGCCACGCGGCAGCCTGCAAGTCATTGTAGCACCCGTTGAATGCGACAGGACCGATATCCGGACCGTTCTGCCACGATTGATCGGTCGTGACCCGGCTTTGCCTAATCCTGCGATCCGTGCGGATGATGACGTGACACGCAAGCGCACTGTGACGGGTGTTCTCGGCAGCATCAGGGCAGATATCCTGCAAGGCAACCCGGTCATCGTTGCAATGGCGGCGGATAATTGGATCCCAGATGATCTTCGCGTTGCGATGCAACCGACCCTCCGACTTCCTTCCCTTTCGCGGCAGATGCTGCAAGCGGTGATGGCGTTTCAATTCAACGACCCATCCGTCGCGTTACAGCATCCGGATGCCCGGATTGCGCAGCTGTCCGATGTCGACTTGTCGAGCATTTTTGCGTCGGAGGATATCAGGACGGCGATCGAACGTCTGGATCGTGCAGCTTCCCAGAAAACCCAGACGCGGGTCACGCTCGATAATGTCCATGGACAGCCGCAAGCGGTCAAGGCGCTCCGGCAAGTGGTTGAAGATCTGCGAAGTTATCAGTCTGGGGCGGTGAAGTGGTCCGATGTGACGAAATCCTTCCTGCTTTTGGGTCCCCCTGGCACCGGAAAGAGCTTGATGGCGGCGGGGCTGGCGGGGTCAGCGGGCATCAGCTTCGTGAAGACTTCATATTCAGACTGTCAAAAATTCGGGCACCAAGGCGACATGCTGAAAGCTCTGAACACCGCCGTTGAAAGCGCCATTTCCGGGGCACCCAGTGTCTTTTTCATTGATGAGATTGACTCATTTTACAGCCGTGAGCGGGAAACCGGCTCCAGGAATGGCTACATCATCGGAGTGGTGAACGGCTTGCTGACCCAGATCGACCGGCTGTCGGCGACGCCCGGCGTCATTCTGATCGCCGCGACCAACAACGTCGAACGCGTCGATAGTGCCGTCATCAGGCCTGGTCGGTTTGACCGGCACATCCACGTCGGGCGGCCGGACCGGTCCGGGATCCTTTCTATGCTCGAAGGCCCGCTTTCTGGGCTGAGGGTTGATCCAGTAGAGATCGACAGGCTTTGCGATCAGCTGCTGGGGTCGTCTGGAGCGGAGATCGCGGCGATGGTCAGGGATGCGCGGACGCGTGCCCGCGCAGAACGCAGCCCGCTGTCGTTCGGGCACCTGCGGGCCGCCGTCGACGCGATCCAGCCCCCGCCGGAGCCTGGCGTCATCTGGCGGATCAGCGTGCATGAAGCCGGACACCTGCTGGCCGGCCATCTTCTGGGACTTCCTGCTGCCACACATGTCAGCGTTACCGGAATTCGCGGACTTGTCACCCGTCCACACCCCACATGCAAACTCCCGGGGACCATCAGCGATTTGATTGTTCATGCCCTGTCGGGGCGGGTGGCGGAGCGGCTCGTCTTTGGTGTGATCAGCCAGGGCGCCGGGAGCGGCCCGACCAGTGATCTCGCCCTGGCGACGCGTTCCGCTGTCGCAGCAGAAACCAGCTATGGTTTCGGGACATCCCTGAGCTGGATCGACCCGGAAACGCCGCTCTATCTGCTATCACGCGACATTCGGTCTAGGGTCGAGGCCCGGCTGAATGAGGCCGACACCCGCACACAGCGACTTCTGGCGGAGCGAAAGGCGGAAATTGAGCGGATCGCCCAGGTTTTAATGCAGAAGCGGGATCTCGATGCAGCGGCGATTTCTGCGCTGTTGTCTGGCGTCCCCAATGGAACAGGCCACACCATGAGCCCCGCGGAATGTGCGGCCTGCGAAACCCAGCATGTTGATCGCGATTTCTTGAAGGAAACCCCCGATGCACAATCACTTTAATCCCCATCATCCGATGCGGCATCTGATCTCAACGGTTGCTGAAACCTTGCTGCGTGATGATCCAGAATATGAAGAGAGCCCTGCGACTTTGCCGCCGGTAATTCGTCGGATGTACCAGGAATTCCTCCGGTTCCCGGAGCATGGCTCAACGGCGCCACGTCTGGTCGACTTTCTGCATTATATCAAGAGATTGGATGCGATCCGTCCAAGTGACAGTGATCTGGATGAGGCCCCGGAACTCGGCCGCTGGGCCCTAGTCCGCCGCCCCGCCTCAGAATTCTGTCAATTGACGGGATATGCAGCGGGACATCCCCGGTTTGAGTGGGGGGCACCTATTGTCACTTCATCGGTGTTCCGGCTGGACAGGGAATTCCGATGGGCCCGTACGTGGAGCCGGTTCTACTTGCTCTCAGAATATGCCCCGCCAACACTGCGCCGGATGCAAGCCGGTGGATTGATCAGCAGCGATGCAGAGCTGGTTGATCTCTTCTGATTTGGCAGATTTTGAAGAAGAGGTGACTTATGACGGTACTGATTGTCGGAGACCTGCATTTAGACATGTGGACCGAGGCCGGCCGGGACCCGTTTGCTGCGTTGTCAGCGGCGAAATGGTCCGGTATCGAAGCCGTTATCGTTGCTGGCGATTTAACGAATAAGCCCAGAGTCCGCTGGAAATACGCGATCCGGCACCTCGCTCGATACATCGATCCCGGGCGGGTTCACATCTTGCCTGGGAACCACGATTATTATGATTTCAAACTCGACGGTGAGGACCGCCTCGCCGAAATCGCAACGCGGGAAGGCGCAAATTTCGTACAGAAAGCGGAAATCTTGATCGGGAAAACCCGTTTTTTGTGCTGCACCTTGTGGACGGATTTTGCGTTGTATGGTGACGTCGCAGCGTCGCAAGCAATCGCGAAATCCCGCATGAACGACTACCGCTACATCCGCAACGCAGGCGCCGGCTACCGCCGCATCAGGCCATACGAGACTGCCTTGATCCATGCCGATCACAGGTCTTGGCTCGAGAACCGCCTGTCAAATCCGCATGCCGGACCGACAATCGTGGTTACGCACCATTGCCCGCACCCCGGGTTGATCAGCGAAACGCCGGGCGAACTTGACCCGATCTATGGCTCGGACTTGACCGACCTGATTCAGCGTCATCAGCCCGAGGAGTGGATGTTCGGTCACACCCATTTGCAAGCCGAAACAGTCGTTGGGCGCACCCTTATGCGGAACGTCAGCCTTGGGTATCCGGACCAGGTTCTAACTGGGCAGGAAGGGCAGATATTGCGGCGAGGATTGATCGACCTTCAAAACCTCGAATGACCGTAAATATCTGGAATATCATGAACTTCTACACAGCTGACCCGCACTTTTTCCATTCAAACATCCTGAAATTTTGCAAACGCCCATTCGGGAGCGTTGGCGAGATGAACCGGAAAATTTTGCATAATTATCAATCAACTGTCAGTGACGACGACGATCTATGGATCCTGGGCGACGTCGCTGTCGTTCACGTCGACGCCGCACCCGAACTGAGTGCGATGCTTGCTTCAATTCCTGGACGGAAGCACCTTATCACGGGCAACCATGACAAGGCGTGGATCAAGTCACTGCCGGTCTGGACTTCGGTGCATGGCATTGTGGAAATCAAAGATAGCGGACACCGGATCACGCTGTGCCATTACCCGATGATCACGTTCGCTGGCGCACGACACGGTGCGGTCCAGCTGTTCGGGCATGTCCACGGTAATTGGTATGGGAGCCGGAACTCGGTAAACGTCGGGGTCGACTGCTGGAATTTCCAACCGGTAACGCTCAAGCAAGTCATGGAAAGGGCCGAAACGCTGCCGGTGAACCCGCTTTGGTCGACTGTCGAGCCCGGCACGGGCGCTTGATGCTGGGACGGTCGCCTCGAGGGCATGGAAGCATTCCATGGCGATAGGGGGCAATCAGCGTGGAAGTGGATATCTGAGAGCGACAATCAAAAGGAGCACAAAGAGGCTGATGAGATCTGCCGGCTGTCGGAATGTCGGCTGTCGATATTTTTCTACTTGAAAACCGTGAATCCTGCGACGGCCTCACCATCGACGGGATCGTATACCACAGCTACTGCATGCCTCGCTCGGGTGAGACCAACATAGAGTTTTGCCCGGGTTTCTGCTTTTAAATTCGATTGGGAATTTTTCAGCCAGTCCATCATTTCTCTGGTGGGATAAATGATTACGCGATCGAAGCCGAGGCCCTTAGAGCGTCCAAACGTGAGCGTCTGCTGATCTGGCGATGCGACTTTTACGGCAGAGCTCCATCGGAGCTGGACCAGTCTCCGCGTCTTGAGATATCGGGGCAGATCCTTTTGTCGAACGATTAAGAGACCAGCATCAACTGGGGGTGGTTGTCTACAGTCGGGGCATTGGCAAGGCATCGCAGCAGTCAAGTTTGGATAGAGCTTTGACGACAATTCGCAGATCGCAGGGCTATTTCTGTGTGACGTCATAAGGCTGGTCTCGTCAATGTCGCAGGTCACCCCTCGGGGAAGTTCCGCCCGAATAAAGTCTGCAATGCCGCCATCCCTGTACTTCTTAAGGCGAGCCTCCAGATGAGTTACATAGGTGACCTGACGGGGATCACCCACCATGACAACGTTGGCCGGGCTTTGGAAGAGCGCCGCCAAAATGTCGAGGTCGTAGCCTGCGAGATCTTGTACCTCATCCACAAAAATGAAAGGGTAAATACGTGAAAGCCGGTCGACGACAGCGCCGTTTGATGCTTTGTTGCACCGTATCATTAACTTCGACAATTTGTCTGAATACACGCGATTTCGACGATCGAAATAGTGGTTTCTGAAGTCTTGCTCACCCCAATAAATGGGATGGCCTTGCCGACCGGGTCTGCGAAAACCGGATCTCTGCGAAACCAGAAGCATGCCAGCGACATCCCAATCGAAGAGCTTTCCTTGAAAGGGCTTGATGCCGTGCTCTATCAGCAGGCTGAACCAAGTCTGGATATGCACATTGCCAGGAACCGAGCCATTGATTTCGAAAAATTTGCGTCGGATTTCTTCTTCGTTCGATTCCGTGTAGGTGGTAATGAGGACACGTTTTTGTTCAACCGCAAGGGCCTGCCGGACTAGGTAGGTGGTCTTACCGGAGCCCGCTGCGGCGATGACGAGCTTATTCGCCCCCATCATTTGGCGATCGCTTCCAGAATATATTCCGGATAATCAATTTTCGTCTCCGCCGAGAAAATTGCCAAGGCGCACTCGGTCTTATTGTTCTTCATATACCGATGAAGGCTATCAAGATCATGCTCGGTACCGAACAGCGTGTTAAAGGTCTCGACGCTGTTTGATTTAACCAGCTTCGGCTCAAGGGTATTATAGTTGAAAGGCTTGCCGCCATGCATCAGTTCGCCCTTATCCACCACAGGATCATAGCAGATTTTGACATGTTCGACGTCTTTGAATTTGGCGTACTTCCTTTCTAGCGCACCCGGATCCCCATCATTGTCGGTTGCGACCACGACGGGGATTTTCAGCACCGTCGCCAGTTCGAGAAAACGCAGGAACGAAAGCCCGACAGAGATGACATCAATCTCGTCTTCGATCGGTAATTTCCCGCCATTGTTATCCATGTAGGCACGTTGAAGGACCAATTCGTCCGCATCACCCTCTACAAGGATCGACTTCTGCGACAACACGAGACGCAGGGTGTCATAGCCTGGCAGCTTATGGAAGAAATCGCTCGACTCTAAATCCTTGATCCGCGTGACCCTCGCGTCCCGTAAAAGGATCAAGTGCTCCAGCCCAAGTTTGTTCGCGACGAAGCTGCTATGCGTGGTGATGATAACCTGTTTCCCGCCATTATCTGCGCTGATATCGCTGATGAGCTGGTTGAGCTTCGAATGCGAGAGGTGATTTTCCGGTTCCTCGATCAGCAATACAGTCGCTTCTCTGTTCTTCTTGTTGCTAAGTGCGAGACGGGTTTTAACAATGCATTGCTCACCCTTTCCGATATAGTGAAAGGGCACGTCGTCAATATAGGTCATGAGGCTGTTTTCCCAAGCATTGTGGGAAGACATGTCGACCGAGATACTGACCTTTTTCCGGCTGATCTTTGCGGCTTCCGCCAATCTTGCATTAATGGCACCAACATTACCGTCAGCCCTGAATGCGTCTTTCAACTTGCGGTGGGCTTGGGAGATTGCAACACGCTCCGTGTCATCCAAAAACTCTTTGACTATGCGGGAGATATACATATCCGAACCGCTCTGCACACGCGTGCTTGTCGAGTCGATGAGGGCCGATTTTACAGGAATTGTTCGGGCCATTGCCGGTTGGCGGGAGAATTCCGACCATTGTACCTGATAGAATTCTAAGGGTATCGAATTTATCTCGTTGCTTTTCAGCAACTCGGTATAAGCACCGTCGTATTTTTTATCGAACTCGATTGAAAAAAGTAGACCACGCGCCTTGTCGTTCTTCTCTGAGTTTCGGTTTCCACGAAGGTCTTCAAGCACAGCGTCATCACCGTCAAGAAACAGTTCAATCTGTATGTCCGGTGGTTGTATTGGGGTTTTCGTGAAGAGGCTCTCCAGATAGGCTCGCTCAATATTCCTATTGAAAAGGTAGGGGGATAGCTCGTTGCGAAGATACTTCCCATTCAGCATGCCTGTCAGGCATAGATGGATGGCTTCGAGCAATGTCGATTTTCCAGCCTCGTTGTTGCCAACGATGATATTGACGCCCTGATTGAAATCAACTTCGAACCAACCTTCAAAACATTTGAAATTCTTGATCTTGACCTTCTCGATGTACATCTCACACCCCACTGACGGCTACCCAATCCTAGCGTGTTCGAGGAAAATCGACGAGCCGAAATTAGCGGTGGCTCCGTACAAATTGAGATCAGACTGATAAGTCGAAGCTCTGAAGCCGAGCAAAATGACAGTCTGCGCCTTGCGAAGCTCGGACGCCTGATCGAGGGTCCTGGCATGAAAGTCGTCGTGATACAGGATTCTGTCTTACAGCGTCATGCCCTAAAGCTTCCCGCCTTGGCGTGTGCAGGCAATGCCTTGCAGTTCGGATGTTTTCTCGCAGCACGAGGAAATAATATATCTTGTGGAAGCCGCACCAAGCACCACAAGATGCGGACGCTCCACGAGTCACCGCGAAATCTTTGCCCGATTTCGTGCTAACTTAACCCCGATTTACAACGTGCCTAGTGCGTCCAGACTTGGCGGCGGTTGGTGGCAAAGTTATCGCCATAGCCGCCGGGGCGGATATTGGGTTTGCGGGCCTGCGGTTCCTGAACCACGGCGTCGATGCCATGTTCCTTGGCGTATTGCAGCGCCGCTTCTTTGGTCTCGAAGCGCAGGCGCACTTGGGTTTGCGTATCGGCGTTGGAGGTCCAACCCATCAGCGGATCAACCTCGCGCGCGGTCTCGGACACGAATTCCAGAACCCAGTGCCGGGTTTTGCCGGTGCCGGATTGCATGGCGGTGCGGGCCGGTTTGTAGATGCGCGCAGACATGGGACTCTCCGTGAGATGATCGCTGGCGTCTTATCCCAAATCGGGCGCGGCGCGGCAAGAGGCGAATGGGCGCAGGTGGCCCGGTCAGAGCGGGGCGCGGAATATGACGAAAGCCCCTGCCGCAATCAGCGAAAAGCCAAGCGCGTGGTTCCAGGTGATCGGTTCCTTGAGGTAGAGCACGGAAAAACCCGCAAAGATCACCAGCGTGATCACCTCTTGCATGGTCTTGAGTTCCGCCGCCGAATAGACGCGGTGCCCGAGCCGGTTGGCGGGCACCGCGAGCATATATTCAATCAGCGCAATGCCCCAGCTTATCAGGATGACAAGCCAGAGGGCGACATGCGGAAACTTGAGGTGCCCATACCACGCGAAGGTCATGAAGATATTGGACAGGCTCAAGAGCACGACCGGTGCCAGCCACAGCCAGAGGCCGTGCATGATCGTCAGTCGCTCGCGTCGTCGTCAGTGCCGCGTACGCCCAAGAGCTGGTCCATCTTGACCGAGGGTTGATCGCAGCCAGCCTCGCCCACGATTTTGGCGGGCACGCCCGCGACGGTCTTGCAGGGGGGCACCTCTTGCAGAACGACCGAGCCTGCGGCGATACGGCTGCAATTGCCGACGCGGATATTGCCCAGCACTTTGGCCCCGGCCCCGATCAGGACGCCATTGCCAATCTTGGGGTGACGATCCTCTTCTTCCTTGCCGGTGCCGCCCAAGGTGACGGAATGCAGCATCGAGACATTGTCGCCGACCACGGCGGTTTCCCCGATCACGATGGAATGGGCGTGGTCGATCATGATGCCCTTGCCGATGCGGGCGGCGGGGTGAATATCGACGCCGAACACTTCGGAGGCGCGCATCTGGAAAAAGCGCGCAAGATCACGGCGGCCCGTCGTCCAGAGCCAATGGGCGATGCGATAGGCCTGGATTGCCTGAAAGCCCTTGAAGAAGAGGAGCGGCAAGAGGAACCGGTCGCAGGCCGGATCGCGGTCATTGACGGCCACGATATCGGCGCGGGCGGCAAGGCCGATGGACGGGTCAGACGCCAAAGCCTTGTCGCAAATCTCGCGCAGGATCTGTTCGGGCATCTCGTTGGAGGTGAGCTTGAGGGAAATGCGATAGGCAAGGGCTGATTCGAAGGTGCCGTGATGCAGCACGCTGGAATGGATCAGCCCGCCCAAGAGCGGCTCATCGGCGATGGCGGCCTTGGCCTCTTGGGCGATCTGCCCCCAGACCGGATCGAGTTCGGCCAGCTTTCGTCTTGTATGTGCCATGGGCTATGCTCCTCTGGGTCGTGGGAAGTATAGCAGATAGGCAGGGCGGGTAAAATGCAAAGGGGTGCGGGGAGGTATCACCAAAATGAATGAGACGCAGGCTTGGGCCGGAGGGGGCCGGGTTCTGGTGCTGGGCGGCACCGGCACGATTGGCCGGGCTGCGGTGGCGGCGCTGTTGGCGCGGGGGCATGAGGTGGTCTGTGCCCTGCGACCGGGGGCGAAGGCGGCGGGGTTGCCCGCCGGGGTCACGCTGTGGCGGGGGGAGATTTCGGACCTCGCCCGCGAGGGATTTCACGGTGCCAAGTTCAAAGCGTTGGTGTCTTGCATGGCGTCGCGCAGCGGCTTGCCCGCCGATGCCTGGGCGGTGGATCACGATGCGCATCTTGTGGCGCTCGAGGCGGCGCAGGCGGCGGGGGTGCAGCATATGGTGCTTTTGTCGGCGATCTGTGTGCAAAAGCCGATGCTGGCGTTTCAGGCGGCCAAGCTGGCCTTTGAGGCGCGGCTCATCGCCTCTGGCCTGCGTTATTCGATCGTGCGGCCCACGGCCTATTTCAAATCGCTGTCGGGGCAGATTGCGCGGGTGCAGGCGGGCAAGCCCTTTTTGGTGTTCGGGGATGGGCAGTTGACGGCGTGCAAGCCGATCAGTGATCGGGATCTGGGCGACTATCTGGCGGGCTGTCTGGACGTGCCGGACCGCTGGAACAAGGTGTTGCCGATTGGAGGGCCCGGCCCTGCGATCACCCCGCGCGATCAGGCCGACTGGCTGTTCAAGCGGTTGGGAAAGCCCGTGAGCCTGCGGCAGGTGCCGGTGGGCATGATGGATGCGATCATCGGCGGGCTGTCCTTGGGCGGGCGCGTGCTGCCACGGTTGCGGGCCAAGGCGGAACTGGCGCGGATCGGGCGCTATTACGCTACCGAATCGATGCTGGTCTGGGATGCGGCAGCGGGGGCCTATGACGCCGAGGCCACGCCCGAAACCGGGCAGGACAGGCTATTCGATTACTATGAAGCGGTGATCTCGGGCCGCGCGCGGGTGGATTTGGGGGCGCATGCGGTGTTTTAGGGGGGCGGCTTATACGACAAAACCTCTGGAGTTATCCTAGTGGTAGGCTTGCCCCCACGCACACCGCGCGGCACCTTCGGTGCCATGCGCGCGGGGGATTGGGGCCAATGACGGCGCAACCTAATCCCCCGCATGCTGCGGAGCCTCCTCTATTTACGCGCCCTCGTCCGCCGGACTTGCGTTGAGCAGGCCGTAGCGTTCGGCCCCCAACTGGTCATAGAGGTCGATCTGGGTTTCGAGAAAGTCGATATGGCCCTCTTCATCTGTGATCAGCTCTTCAAAGAGGTTTTTGGACACATAATCCGCCACGCTTTCGCAATGGCCGCGCGCCTCGATATAGAGGGTGCGGGCGTCGTGTTCGGCGGCAAGATCCGCCTCGAGCGTTTCGCGCAGGTTTTGCCCGATACGCAGCGAGTCGAGTTTTTGCAGGTTGGGATGCCCCCCCAAAAAGATGATCCGTTCGATCAGCTTGTCGGCGTGCTGCATCTCTTCGATGCTTTCGGCGCGGGATTTGGCGGCGATACGGCCATAGCCCCAATCCTCTTGCAGCCGGTAGTGGAGCCAATACTGACTGACAGCGGTCAGTTCACTCCGCAGAGCCTGATTGAGATAGTCGATGACCTTGGCGTCGCCCTTCATGTGGTTCTCCCTGTGTGGATGCGCGGCGGAGGCCGCGCAGGTGCATGGGTATGCTCAGGCTATCGGCCTGACGCATGGTGTCAACAAAGAGCGGCAAACATCCGCCGCAATCGGCACGCTTTCCGAGCGCGCGGTAGATTTTGCCGGGGGTGATCAGCGTCTCGGCATCCGCCGCGCGCATCCAGTCCATCGCGCGGTGAATGTCGGCGTCGGTGATGGCCATGCAATGACAGATGATCATCGGTTCAGTCCCTTTTACGGCTAGTGACGTGTTGCGCTGGCAGGTTCGGGGATGCGCGACTGCGGTGCGCGCAGCGCTGCGCGGTGCAGGCAGAGGCCCAAGCGCGCCGCCGCATCCGTGAGAGGCAGGATGGCGCGCGGTTGCACCAGAATACTGGCCAGAAGAAGCGCATCTTCGCGGTCGCCCAAGGCCGCCTCTTGGACAAAGCGGGCAAAGGCGGCCTCGTCCAGCCCGACACAGGCGCAGTTGGGCGCATGACAGCGCAGCGGGCGGCGGATATGCGGGCCCAACACCTCGGTCAGGTCCTGCAACGCCTCGAACGCGGCGAGCGCCATCGGTTCGGCCATGCGATCACACAGGAGCGCATGGGCGCGCAGCGCGCCGCCCGCGTTCCAAGCGCGCAGCGCGGCCACGGTCAGACCGTTCAGCCCGTCCAGCTGTGCCATCTGGTCCACCGGCATCTGGCCGGTCAGGTCGCGCGCGTGCTTCATTTGGTCAGGATCAGTTTGCCCGCGCGGGTGATGCGCAGGGTGTAGATTTGCCCGTCGAGCACGATAAGCGCGGTATTGGCACCATTGGTGAGGGCGCGCGCATCGTGGCAAGGGGCCTCGGCCACCAAAGCGGGATCGGATTTGGTCTGAGCGCGGATCATGCGAAGGCCCTCGCCGGGCTGGTATGAAGAAGTGACATGGTGTTTCGGTCCTTTGTTACAGGGTGGCCGGGCTGACCGCAGGACCGGGCTGGCTTGGCCCTTCTTTTCTGACTTAAACAATCAGGTATGTCAATTCCGATTCTTTTCGTAGGCTTTAATCATGCGCCGCGTGCCCGATTGGCCCCCCGCGCTTGGGCTGCAAGATCAAAAGCATAGCTTGAAATTCCCGGCGGGCGGCGTAACTATCGACGGCGATGCGATGGACCGGGAAATGATCAAGTTCACCCTCAGATGCGCGGATAAGCACGAGTTCGACAGTTGGTTTCAATCCGCTGCCGCCTTTGACAAGCTGCAGGGAGCGGGCATGGTGACATGCGCCGTATGTGGCGGCACTGAGGTGCAAAAGGCGTTGATGGCCCCCAGCCTGCATACTGCGCCCGACAAGGCGCCTGCCCCGGCCCCAACCCCAGAAGAACAGGCGCTGGCGCAGCTCAAACGGCAGATCGAACAGAATTCAGAATATGTTGGCCTTAATTTCGCGCGGGAGGCGCGCGAGATGCATGATGGGCTGGCCCCGGAACGCGCCATTTATGGCGAGGCGAAACCCGAAGAGGCGCGCAAGCTGATCGAGGATGGCGTGCCTGTGGCCCCCCTGCCCTTTGTGCCGCGCCGCAAATCCAACTGACCGAAAGGCCCCGTCATGCATATCCTCATCACCGGTGCCAATCGTGGCATCGGGCGCGCCCTCGCCGATCATTACCGCCAAGCGGGCCATGAGGTGACTGCCACGGCGCGCAGACCGTCGGAGGGGGAGTTGGCGCTGGATGTGACCGATCCCGCCTCTTGTGCGGCACTTGCCGCGCGGCTGGGCGGTCGGGCGGTGGACCTTTTGATCTGCAATGCGGGCGTATACCTCGACAAGGGGCAGGCATTGGCAGAGGGCTATGCGGCGCAGATGTGGGCCGACACCTTTGCCACCAATGTAACGGGCGTGTTTCTGACCGTGCAGGCGTTTCTGCCGCATCTGCGGGCGGGCAAGGGCGCGAAAATCGCGATCATTTCCAGCCAGATGGCCAGCCACACCCGCGCGCCGGGGGGCAGCTATATCTATCGGGCGTCCAAGGCGGCGGCGCTCAATCTCGGGCGCAATCTGGCCAGTGACCTTGCGGGCGATGGCATTGCCGTGGGCATCTATCACCCCGGTTGGGTGCGCACCGAGATGGGCGGCGATTCGGCGGAGATTTCGGTAGAAGAGGCCACGTCCGGGCTTGTGGCACGGTTCGCGGCGCTGGATTTGGCATCAACGGGGTGTTTTCAAACCTGGGACGGGCGCGACCACCCCTATTGAAGCGTCAGGCGGCAAAGACCGTCGTCATATCGGCAAAGCCCTTGAGTTCCACCGGATTGCCCGAAGGATCACGGAAGAACATCGTCCATTGCTCGCCCGGCTGCCCCTCGAACCGGACCGAGGGGGGGAGGACGAAATCGACCGCCGCCGCCGTTAACCGCTCGGCCACGCCGCGCCAGATGTCGAGCGGCAGCACCACGCCGAAATGCGGCATCGGCACCATGTGATCGCCGACCTTGCCGGTGGCTTGTGTGGCAAAGGGCGTGCCCAGATGCAGGCTGAGTTGATGGCCGAAGAAATCGAAATCGACCCATGTCTCGGTGGAGCGCCCTTCGATCCCGCCCAAGAGCCCGCCGTAAAAGGCGCGCGCCTCACCCAGATCGGTTACATTGATTGCCAGATGAAAGGGATGTGCCATATCATGTCTCCTCATGCCCGTTGCATGGCACCTAGCGATGCCTTAACCGGGTTTGCAAGGTATATGACGCGGGAGGACGCTGAAATGACATACGGATTCGACACGTTGCAGGTACATGCGGGCGCGCGGCCTGATCCGGCCACGGGCGCGCGGCAGGTGCCGATCTACCAGACCACGGCCTATGTGTTTCGCGATGCCGATCACGCGGCGGCGCTGTTTAACCTGCAAGAGGTGGGGTATATTTATTCGCGCCTGACCAATCCCACGGTCGCCGCGCTGCAAGAGCGGGTGGCCACGCTAGAGGGGGGCGCGGGCGCAGTCTGTTGTTCCTCGGGCCATGCGGCGCAGATCATGGCGCTGTTTCCGCTGATGGGTCCGGGGTTGAATGTGGTGGTCTCGACGCGGCTTTATGGCGGCTCGATCACGCAATTCAGCCAGACGATCAAGCGGTTTGGCTGGTCGGCCAAGTTTGTTGATTTCGACGATCTGGGGGCCATTGAGGCCGCGATTGACGACAATACCCGCGCGGTGTTCTGCGAATCCATCGCCAATCCGGGCGGCTATATCACCGATCTGGATGCGGTGGCGGCGGTGGCCGACAAGGCGGGTCTGCCGCTTATTGTCGATAACACCTCGGCCACGCCGTATCTCTGCCGTCCGATCGAACATGGGGCGACATTGGTCGTGCATTCGATGACCAAGTTCCTGACCGGCAATGGCACAGTCACGGGCGGTGTGGTGGTTGATTCGGGCAATTTCAATTGGTCCGCGTCGGACAAGTTCCCGTCCCTTTCGGCCCCGGAACCCGCCTATCACGGGCTCAAGTTCCACGAGACCTTTGGCCCCTTGGCGTTCACCTTTCACGGCATTGCCATCGGGCTGCGCGATCTGGGCATGACGCTCAATCCGCAGGCGGCGCATTACACGCTGATGGGGATCGAAACGCTGTCCTTGCGCATGGCGCGGCATGTCGAGAACGCGGAAAAGGTAGCGGCCTGGCTGGAAGGGCATCCGGCGGTTGAGGCTGTGACCTATGCGGGTCTCAAATCTTCGCCCTGGCATGACAGGGTGGCGCGGATTTGCCCCAAGGGGGCGGGCGGGCTGTTCACCGTGGCGCTCAAGGGGGGCTATGGTGCCTGTCTCAAGCTGGTGGATAGCCTTAACCTCTTTAGCCATGTTGCCAATCTGGGTGATACACGGTCGTTGATCATTCATTCCGCCTCGACCACGCATCGGCAGCTTACGCCCGAGCAACAGACCGCCGCCGGGGCCGCGCCCAATGTGGTGCGGATTTCCATCGGAATCGAGGATGCCAAGGACATCATCGCCGATCTGGAGCAGGCGCTGGCCAAGGCGAGTGCATAATCGGCCTTGCGCCGGGGCGCGACCGGATGGTTGGCCTCGGCGCGAAGCTGCTGTAGGATGGGGGGATCGAGAACAAGGACTCCCGCCGATGTCGGACGAGTGTTAAAGCGTTCCCCATGAAACCGAATTTTGCCCTGTCCCTTTCTTTTGAAGGCATCGGCCTTTTGCACCGCGCGGGCAGCGCGGGCTGGCATCTTGTCGGCGATGTGCCGCTTGATGCGGAGGATTTGGCGGGGGAACTGGCGGCGCTTAGGGCCAAGGCGGCGCTGCTTGACCCGTCGGGATTGTCCACCAAGCTGATCATTCCGGACGAGCAGATCAAATACATGGATCTGCCCGCCACAAGCGCGCCGGACGGGGATTATGACCGGGCCGCCGCCGAAGCCTTGGAAGGGGCGACGCCCTATCACATTGATGATCTGGTCTATGACTGGAGCGTGGAGGACGGGCGGCTTTATATCGCCGCCGTGGCCAGCGAGACCTTGGACGAGGCTGAGGCCTTTGCCGCTGAGCATCGGTTCAACCCGGTGAGCTTTGTCGCGCGGCCGCAATCAGATCGCTTTGCGGGCGAGCCGTTCTTTGGAGCGGCGGCGCAGGCGCGGGGCGTGGACCGCGACGAGGCACCGGTGCGTATTCTGGGCAGCGCGCGCCTGCCCGAGGCACCACCACCGGTGGAGAGCGTGGCCAGTGCCGCGCCAGTCATCGCGCCTGCCGCGGACGCGGCTGTGGCCACGCCCAAGGCCCCGAACACCGCTCCCGTGCCTGCTCCTGCCCCTGCGCCGCCCGCGGCCCCGGACAAGCACGTGGCCCCTGCGCTCAAGGCTGAACCGGACCTGCCGGCGCTGTCGTTTTCCAGCGTCCGGGCCGAGCGGGGGGCGCCGATTGCCGGGGCACCCAAGCTGGAAGGTGCCGCGCGGATCACACCGCTGCCTGATACCGCCCCTTCCCCAGAGTTGCCGCGACCGGGCGCTGCGCCGCTTTTGACCGGCGGGGCAAATCCGGCGCTGACCGATCTGGCCGCCGCAAGCCTTGCGCCCGAAGCGGCGAAGGGAGCGGGCCTGGCCGGGCTGCTTGCGCGCCGGGACAAGACGACGGCCCCTGAACGGGTTGTGGCCAAGCCTGCGGATGAGGCGGAGCGTCTGACGGTGTTTGGCGCACGCAGCCAGCCCTCAGCACGTGGCAAGCCCCGGTTTCTGGGGCTGATCCTGACCGCGCTTTTGCTGCTCTTACTGGTGGGCGTGGCGGCGTGGTCGACGATCTTTGGCGGAAGCGATCCGGCAGAGATTTCGGTTGAGAGCGCGCCTGAAATCGCGCTGACGCCACCGATTGAGGCGGAGCCGGAAGTCGCCGTCGGGGTTGAAGCAGAGCCCGTACCGGAGATTACCCCCCCGGAACCAGAGGCTGAGCCAGAGGCAGTTGCGACCACGCCACCGCCCCCCGAAGACTTGACGCCGGATGAGATGATGGCGCGCTATGCCGCCACGGGCATCTGGCCATTGGCCCCCGAGCCGCCCGCGCAGACGGATACCACCGATCTGGATGAGTTTTACCTGACCTCGATTGACGAGGCCGTAAACTTTCAAGATGCCGTGGCGCTGCCCCCGGCGTCTGAGACCGTGCTTGACCGTCGCCCCGAGACCCCGGCCGCGCCCGCGCCGCCGGGCACGCAATTCACACGTGATGCACGCGGCTTTGTGCAGGCCACGCCAGAGGGTGCGCTGACGCCTGACGGTATCTTGGTGCGGGCCGGGCCGCCGCCGGTGCGCCCCCCCGAGACCCCCACCCGCGCGCTGCCGGTTCCCGGATTGGAGCAAAGCGCCGAGACCGCCGCCGAGGCGGCGCGGCTGGGCGGTATCCGCCCCCGCACCCGCCCCGAGAACCTGATCGAGCAGCAAGAGCGCGGGGCGCTCTCGGGTCTTACACGCTCCGAGCTTGCGTCGCTGCGTCCGCGCCTGCGCCCGCAAGCGGTGATCGAGGCGGCAGCGGCGGCAGCAGCCCCGCCGCCCGTCCCAGAGGTGCAGCCCGCCGATATCAGCTCCGCCTCGCTGGCCGCCGCGCTGATCGAGGCCAATCGCGGCTCTGTCGCCGAGAGCCTGCCGCAGGCGGTGGGCACGTCGATCAAGCCCAAGGTGCGGCCACAAGAGCTAGAGCAGGCCGCGCGCGCGCCGCAGCCGGACCGGGCGACGCCGGGCGAGGATGAGGAACCCGAAATCCAGACCGCTGCTGCCGCGCGGGTGGCCCCCAATATTCCCACAACCGCCTCGGTTGCGCGATCGGCCACCGAGGCCAATGCCATCAACCTGCGCAACGTCAATCTGATCGGCGTCTACGGCAGCCCGCAAAGCCGCCGCGCGCTGGTGCGGCTGGCGAATGGTCGGTATCAAAAGGTGCAGGTGGGCGACCGGCTGGATGGGGGGCAGGTTTCAGCCATTGGTGATTCCGAGTTGCGCTATAACAAACGCGGGCGCGACGTGGTGCTGCGCATGCCGAAGGGGTAGGATAATGACCTACGCCCTTATTCGCTGATGGACGGGTTCCTGTTTCAGGCCACGGTTTACCTTGCCGCCACTGTGATCGCCGTGCCGATTGCGGCGCGGTTGGGATTTGGATCGGTGCTGGGCTATCTGGCTGCGGGCATTCTGATCGGGCCGGTTTTCGGGCTGGTGGGCGGGCATGAGACCGCAGAATTGCAGCATGTCGCCGAGTTTGGCGTGGTGATGATGCTGTTTCTCATTGGGCTGGAACTGGAACCCCGCGCGCTTTGGAATATGCGGCACCGCTTGCTGGGTCTGGGCGGATTGCAGATCACCGTGACAACGCTGACGGTGATGGTGGCGGGGCTTTACCTTTTGGGGATGGGATGGAGCGTGGCCTTGGCGGTGGGGTTGATCTTTGCGCTCTCCTCCACGGCCATCGTTCTACAAACCCTGTCGGAAAAGGGGTTGATGCAGACGCAGGGCGGACGATCAGCCTTTTCCGTTCTGCTGACGCAGGACATTGCCGTTATCCCGATGCTGGCGTTTTTGCCCCTTCTGGCCCTGCCCAAGACGCCCGAGATGATCATGGGCGAGCTTTTGTCGCGCGGCGCGCCTGAGGCGGGGCATGGCGCGAGCGGGCCGCATGAGGCGGCGCAAAGCTTCATCGCCTCTTTGCCCGGTTGGGGGGCGACACTGGTCACGATTGCGGCGGTGGCGTCGATTGTGCTGGCGGGGGTTTACCTGACCCGGCCGGTGTTCCGCTTTATCCATGGCGCGCGTCTGCGCGAGATGTTCACGGCGATTGCCCTGTTGATCGTGGTGGGGATTTCATTCCTGATGACGCTGGTTGGCCTCTCGCCCGCGTTGGGGGCGTTTCTGGCCGGTGTCGTGCTGGCCAATAGCGAATTCCGGCATGAGTTGGAAAGCGATCTGGCCCCCTTCAAAGGGCTGCTGTTGGGGCTGTTTTTCATCACCGTGGGGGCGGGGATCAATTTTACGGTGCTCTTTGGTGCGCCGGTGTTGATCGTGGGATTGGCGCTTGCGGTGATCGTGACCAAAGGGGCAATCCTCTATGTGCTGGGGCGCATTTTTGCGCTGCGCGGGCGCGATCTTTGGCTTTTTACGCTGTCGCTGGCGCAGGCGGGCGAATTTGGCTTTGTTCTCGTGGCCTTTTCGGTGCAGCAGCATGTGCTGCCTGCCGGGCTGAGCGAGGTAATCCTGTTGGTGATCGCGCTGACGATGCTGATCACGCCACTTCTCTTCATTCTTTATGATGTCCTGTCGCGAAACCTGCGCGAGCGGGGCGAGGCACCGGAGGCCGATACGATTGATCAGACCGGGCCGGTGATCATCGCGGGCATCGGGCGTTTTGGACAGGTGGTTAATCGGCTGGTGCGTTCCAGCGGGTTTGAAACCGTTGTGCTGGATCACGACCTTTTGGCCATCGAACGGATGCGGCGGTTTGGCGTGCGGGGGTTCTTTGGCGATCCGACGCGGCCTGACCTGTTGCATGCGGCGGGGTTGGCGCGGGCGCGGGTCTTGGTCGCGGCGCTGGATGATCCCGAAGCGACGGTGCGGCTTGTGAGCTTTGCCCGGCGCGAGCGCCCGGACCTGCATATCATCGCCCGCGCCTATGACCGCACGCATGTGTTCCGGCTGTATCAGGCGGGGGCCAATGACATCGTGCGCGAGATGTTTGACAGCTCGTTGCGCGCGGGGCGCTATGTGCTGGAAAACATGGGGCTGACGGAATTCGAGGCGGCGGAGCTGGAAAAGACATTTTACCAGCATGATCGCCAATCGGTGCGGGAATTGGCGGCGCTGTGGGACCCGGCGCGCCCGACCGTGGAAAATGACGCCTATATCACCCGCGCGCGCGAGCTGGAGGCGGAATTGCAGACCATGCTGCTGTCGCAACTGGAAGAAACGGGCGGCCCGAAAGCGTAAGGCGCAGAATGTTCAGGTGCCGCCCTGTTCCTTGACCATGCCGGTCAGGCGCGGGCCGCCCCAACGGCGGGGGGCAAGGCCACCCACGCTTTCGTGCAGACGCTCGGAGGGGTCATGCCCCACCACGCGCGGACCGCGCAGCACAAAGATCTTGCCCCAGCCCACCCATGTGCCGACGGAGGGCGCGTTTACATCCTGCGGAAAGCGCGTGCGCCAGTCTTGGGGTAATGGCAGCGCGCAGCCCTCTAGCCGCTCGAGCATCCAGACCAGCGGGATATTGGCAAGGGGGCGCGCGGCGTGGATGCCGCAGAGTTGCCCACCCACATCCGAATGACAGCCCCGGAACCAGACCTGTTCGACATGGCCGCCAAAATTGGGCGGACAATCCCAGAGGACGGGCGCATAGGCCTTGCGTGTCTCGTCGAGGGCCAGCGCGTGAAAGCCATTCCGCGTGGTGCGCCCGAGGTGATGATTGTGAAAGCCATGCGCGTCGGCGCGATAGCGCCACAGGATCGGGATGCGCAGGCCCAGCGCCTTGACCGTATCCCAGACGCCGATCATCTCGACATGGGTGTCGCCGTAGCAATGGGCGCGGGCAAAGGCCTGTGCGGCGCGGCCCGACGGCGTGCAGCGGTAATGGCGAAAGGCCTGATGCACATTGCGTTCGGTCGCCTCTTCGGCGCGCAAAAGGCCGATGCGGTCTATCACCCCCGCCAGCGAGCGCACCGCATAGGCCCCGCGCGAATAGCCCATCAGGAATATCCGGTCGCCGGGCCGGTAGCGATTGGCGAGATAGCCATAGGCGCGGCGAATTTGGCGATTGATACCGCGCCCCATGACGATATCGCCGGTTGCGCGCCAGTCGCGCCACTGAATCCCCGCCTCGTAATAGAGCGAGAGATTGGCCCCCGACACCTCGCGCAGCAATTTATAGGTGAGGCCAGCGTTGGTTTCATAGCCCGGTGTCAGGCTCGACATGGTGCCATCGAGGATCAGCACATGATTGACCGGGCCGCGCCGGTGACCAAAGGCCGGATGCCCCGCGCTCGGCCCCGGTCGCAGCCAATCCAGAATGCTTTTGGTCCATCCCCGCCATGACATGACGCACCGCCTTTACCGCCCGAAAACGCGCCCATGGCATCACAGGCGCGACCGGACCTTGGGGTAAGTTTGCGCAGAAATCCGTTGCGATTCCATGAAATTCGGCGTGAGCCGCGCGTTACAGATGCGCCACGGTCACAACGTCGCGCAGGCCGTAGCCGTTGAAATCGGTACTGAGGCAGCGGGTATAGGCGCCCATGCCCGCGATGAGCAGATAATCGCCCTCGGCCAGATCACCGGGCAGGGGCAAGGGATCGGGCAGCCGGTCAATGCTGTCGCAGGTGGGGCCAAAAACCACGCGCGGGTGCGGCGCGCCGGTGCGCGGCGTGCCATCGGGGGCCAGAACGGTGATCCGGTCCGGCGCGCCGATGTCGCGGATTTCGGTGAGGCCGCCGTAGACGCCATCATTGACGAAAATCGCGCCGGTCTCGCGCAGCGCCTTGACGCGCACGGCAAGGCTGAACGCCTCGGCCACCATGGCGCGGCCCGGTTCGCACACGAGCGCCGGGGCATCCGCGCCAAAGACACGGGCGACCTCGGCCCCGATATGGGTGAAGATTGCGCCAAGGTTCGGCATGGTCCCGGTGCGATGCGACGCAAAGCCGCCGCCCACATTGAGCCGCGCGAGACGCACGCCAGCGCTGCGCGCCACCTCGGCCACAACGCCGATATAAGCGCCCCATGCGACCGGGTCGGCGCATTGCGTGCCGGGATGAAAGGTCATTGACGGGGTAAAGCCACGGTCTGCGACCACGCGCAGCAACTCTGCCGCGCGCTCTGGTCCGACGCCGAATTTGGCCCCGAAATCATAGGCAGCCCCCCGCACCGGCAGGGCAAGCCGTACGGTGATTTCGGCATCCGGTGCAATCCGCCCCGTCAGCTTGTCCAATTCGCGCAAGTCGTCGATGGAATAGGACCGCACGCCCATGTGCGCCGCGACCTCGATCTCGGGGACAGAGCGCACGGGGTTGTTGTAATGCAGCACGGCAGCCGGGCAAACGCTGCGCACGGCGCGCATTTCCTCGGGGCTGGCCACGTCAAAGGCGGTGATGCCCGCCGCCACCAGATTGGCCAGCACCTCGGCCCCCGGATTGGCCTTGACCGCATAGGTCACAAGGCCGGGAAACCCGGCCTGAAAGGCCTGTGCGGTGGCCTGCAATTGGTCGGGCGAGAAATAGAGCAACGCCGCGTCGGGGGTTTGGCGCATCAGATGCGCGCGCGGATCGGACCAAGGGGCGGCGTTTTTCATGGGCATACCTCAATCTGCTACGTGTTTTCTTTGAGTGTGCTGCGAAATCTCGTCGATTCAGGGTGGCGTTTCGTATAGATTGCAGGAAATTTTCGTCGTATTGACGGAGGCACAATGCAAACCGACGAAACTGATCGCGCGCTGATCGCGCTCTTGCAGGAAAACGCCCGCCTGCCGGTGGCGACATTGGCGCGCCGTCTGGGTCTGGCGCGGACCACGGTGCAGGCGCGGCTGGAGCGCTTGGAAAACGCCGGGATCATCACGGGCTATAGCGTGCGGCTGAGCCAGAGCGCCCGCCCTGCCCTGCGCGCCACCGCGCTTGTCAGTATCGAGCCGCGCTCTGGCCCTGCGGTGTTGGCGCGGCTCAAATCTTTGCCTCAGGTGCGGCGGGTGCATACCACCTCGGGGCGGTTCGACCTGATTGTGACGCTGGAGGCCGAGACCACCGAGGCGCTGGATGAAACGCTGGACCGGATCGGCGAGGCCAAGGGCGTGCGTGGATCAGAGAGCCTTATTCACCTGAGCACGAAACTTGACCGGGGCGCGTGAGGCGCGGCCGGGATTTGCGTATTTGCGGAACGGTGAAACCGGGGGCGGGTCGATTTTCCCGCACCGCGCCTTTTCCTTTGCCGTCACATTCGCTAGAGCAGGGCAAACCCCGTTTTGCAGGATCACGACGTCATGGCGATGGAAAAGACATTCAATGCGGCCGAGGCCGAGACGCGGCTTTATCAGGCGTGGGAGGACGCGGGCGCGTTCCGGGCTGGGGCCAATGCCGCGCCGGGGGCTGAAACCTTTAGCATCATGATCCCGCCGCCCAATGTGACGGGCAGCTTGCACATGGGCCATGCGTTCAACAACACCTTGCAGGATATTCTGATCCGCTGGCACCGGATGCGGGGCCATGACACCCTATGGCAACCGGGGCAGGATCACGCCGGCATCGCCACGCAAATGGTGGTCGAGCGCAAGCTGGCCGCCGAGGGCGCGCCCACGCGGCGCGAGATGGGGCGTGAGGAGTTTCTCAAGAAGGTCTGGGAGTGGAAAACCCAGTCAGGCGGCACGATCATCAATCAGTTGAAGCGGTTGGGTGCCTCCTGCGATTGGTCGCGCAATGCCTTTACCATGTCGGGCGCGCCGGGGGCCCCTGCGGGCGAAGAGGGCAATTTCCATGACGCGGTGATCAAGGTCTTTGTCGATATGTACAACAAGGGTCTGATCTATCGCGGCAAGCGGCTGGTCAATTGGGACCCGCATTTCGAGACGGCGATTTCCGATCTGGAGGTCGAGAATATCGAGGTGGCGGGCCATATGTGGCATTTCAAATATCCGCTCGCCGGTGGGCAGACCTATGAATATGTCGAAAAGGACGCCGACGGCAATGTGACCCTGCGCGAGACGCGCGATTACATTTCCATCGCCACGACCCGGCCCGAAACCATGCTGGGCGATGGGGCGGTGGCGGTGCATCCGTCGGATGCGCGCTATGCGCCCATCGTCGGCATGCTTTGCGAAATTCCGGTGGGGCCCAAGGAACATCGCCGCCTCATTCCGATCATCACGGATGAGTATCCGGACCCCAATTTCGGCTCGGGTGCGGTCAAGATCACCGGCGCGCATGATTTCAACGATTATGGCGTGGCCAGCCGCAATGGCATCCCGATGTATCGCCTGATGGACACGCGCGCGCAGATGCGGGCCGATGGCGCGCCCTATGCGGACTGCGCGGCGCGCGCGCAGGAGATTGCGGAAGGGGCCGCATTTACGGCCGAAGAGATTGATACGCTCAACCTCATCCCCGACCATCTGCGTGGGCTGGACCGGTTCGAGGCACGCAAGCGTGTCGTCGAGCAGATCACGGCCGAAGGGCTGGCGGTGATGGTAGAGGTCCCGGGTCAAGCCCGGGACGCCGAGGACAGCGTCGAACCCGCGCCCGAGATGGTCCCCTTTGTCGAGGCCAAGCCGATCATGCAGCCCTTTGGCGACCGCTCCAAGGTGGTGATCGAGCCGATGCTGACCGATCAGTGGTTTGTCGATACCGCCAAAATCGTTGGCCCCGCGCTGGATGCCGTGCGCTCGGGCGAGGTGACGATCCTGCCGGAGAGTGATCGCAAGGTCTATTTCCATTGGCTGGAGAATATCGAGCCTTGGTGCATCTCGCGGCAACTCTGGTGGGGGCATCAGATTCCGGTGTGGTATGGTTTTGACCTGAGCGCGCCGGAGTTCCACGATGACGAGGGCGATGGCACGCTTGATCTGGTAGAGATGCTGCGGCTGTTGAATGAGGGGCATTTGGGGCCGCTGATGGAATGCGGGGCCGATTTCGAGGGAGTTACGGCAGCGTTTCACGACCGTCTGGCAAATCTGCCGGTGCCGCTGGCGTCGATGCAGGTGGTCGAGGTCGAGAGCCGCGAGGCCGCCTTGCACCGTTTGGCGAGTGCGCTGGCCGATTACACCGCCACGCAGGACCCGACCCATCTGGTCTATCCGGTCTGGCGTGATCCCGACGTTCTCGACACGTGGTTTTCCTCTGGCCTCTGGCCCATCGGCACGCTGGGCTGGCCCGAGGATACGGCGGAATTGCAGAAATATTTCCCCACTTCGGTTCTGATCACCGGGTTTGACATCATCTTTTTCTGGGTCGCCCGGATGATGATGATGCAATATGCCGTGGTCGGGCAAAAGCCGTTTGCCCATGTCTATGTCCATGCTCTCGTGCGCGACGAGAAGGGCAAGAAAATGTCCAAGAGCCTTGGCAATGTGCTCGATCCGCTCGACCTGATCGAGGATTATGGCACCGATGCCGTGCGGTTCACGCTGACGTCGATGGCGGCCATGGGGCGTGACCTCAAGCTCAGCAAAGAGCGCATTGCGGGCTATCGCAATTTCACCACGAAACTGTGGAATGCCGCGCGCTTTGCCGAGATGAATGGCGCTGTGGGCAGCGCGGGCACGGTGCCCGCCCCCACCGCGACGGTCAACAAATGGATCATCGGCGAGACCGCCAAGACCCGCGCCACCGTCGATGAGGCGCTGGAAAATTTCCGCTTCAACGATGCGGCGGGTGCGCTTTATGCCTTTGTCTGGGGCACGGTCTGTGACTGGTATGTCGAGTTTTCCAAGCCGCTTTTGCTGGATGGCGATGCCGCGACCAAGGCGGAAACACAGGCGACAATGGCGTGGGTCATTGACCAATGTCTGATCCTTTTGCACCCGATCATGCCCTTTGTGACCGAGGAGCTGTGGGGCACGCTGGGCACGCGCGCGAAGATGCTGGTGCATGGCGATTGGCCGACCTATGGGGCCGAGTTGATCGACGCCGAGGCGGACCGCGAGATGAATTGGGTGATTGCCCTGATCGAGCAAATCCGATCTGCGCGCGCGCAGATGCATGTGCCTGCGGGGCTTTATGTGCCGCTTTTGATGACAGAGTTGAACGAGGCCGGGCGCGCGGCCTGGGCGCGCAATGAGGTGATGATCAAGCGTCTGGCGCGGGTTGAGAGCCTGAGCGATGTGGATGCCTTTCCCAAGGGCTGTGTCACCGTGGCGGTGGAGGGCGGCAGCTTTGGCCTGCCTCTGGCCGACATCATTGACGTGGCCGAGGAAAAGGCGCGGCTGGAAAAGACGCTGGCCAAGCTGGAAAAGGAATTGGGCGGGCTGCGCGGGCGGCTGAACAACCCCAATTTCGTGGCCTCTGCCCCCGAAGAGGTGGTGGAAGAGGCGCGCGAGAACTTGGCCCTGCGCGAGGAAGAGGACAGCAAACTGCGCGCAGCCTTGGCACGGTTGGCGGAACTGGGCTGAGCCCCCCACTTGTCGCATGCTTGAGACTGCGGCCCCAAGGCCGCAGTTTTTAACGCGCTAGGCGCGACCTGCAAGAATGTCTAGCGCGGGATCGCGACCTGTCGGGTATGGGGGCGGCCCAGCGCAAAGGCGCGCCGCGCTGTCGAGAGATCACTCAAAGTATCTTTGGAGACCATGCAAAGCCCGCAGGCTAGGTGCATACTGAAGTTGTGCAAGACGTTGCCACACACGCGCGAGGCCAAATCCAAATGCGTAAGTCGCTGAAAATCGTCTACGAATACAGAGGCAGCCGTGCCAGTCTGACGGATGGCGGTCTCTTGAATTCCAGTCTCATCGACGCGCGTTCCGGGGGCTGCCGCCCCTGTCCGGCATGTCGATCACCTTCGATATCGCTGCGACGGTCTCTCACAGCCTAACTTCATTTCCACCTCACTTGGTAAAGGGCACACCCATGGAAACTCTGTCTGGACATACGCCGATCAAGGACCCTGCTGTTGGACCCAACCTTCTCGCGCTGGCGCGGGAGCGTCGCGTTGCCGCAGTCGACGGCCATCCGCGGCTGGCTTATGTCGCGCGGTTGCGCGACCATATGGGGCTTCAACATGAGATCGCCTTTGCGACCTCAACAGAGTTCGAAACCGTCGAGAAGAACACGCGAGAGAACGGTCTTTGCGACAAGATCGTAGTGCTGGACATGAATGTGCGCGCGATCAAGCCGCGCCCTTTGGTGTTGTCGCCCTGCCAGCGTATCAAGGCGTATCACGCGCTGGCAATCGCGGCGGAATAAGGCACGCGAGCGCGCGTCGTCGAAGGACGGCGCGCGGTGGCAAACCTTGTCGGATCAAACACCGGGTGGGGTGCGTGGCTTGGCGTCAGGCGCGGGACCAGCGGTGCATCACATCGCCGCCCAAGGCGCGGGTTTCTACCAGCCGGTAGCGTTGGGCCTCGTCCAGCCGCGCGAGGCCCAGAGCGCCGACGCCCGGCAGACCCTCGGCACCGATGGCAAATCCTGCGGTAAAGCCCACCAACTCATCCACCAGCCCCGCCGACAGGAGCGATGCCGCGAGCGCCCCGCCACCTTCGCAGAAGACCCGCGTCAGCCCCTCGGCCCCGAGCGCATGGAGCACCGAGGCCGGATCGACCTGGCCTTGTGTCACCTCGCAGGGCAAGAGCCGTGCGCCAATGCCCTGCCAAGCCTTGACCAGCGCCAGATCGACATGTGGCCCATGGCAGAGCCAGAGCGGCACATCGCGCGCTGTGCGGGCGAGATTGCTGAGGAGCGGCAGATCAAGGCGGCGCGAGACCACGACCCGCACCGGTTGGCGGCGCGCGCCCATGTCACGCACGGTGAGTTGCGGATCATCCGCCCGCGCGGTCCCGGCCCCCACCATCACCGCGTCATGGCGGGCGCGCAGGCCGTGGACCACGCGCCGCGCCTCTGGACCGGTGATCCATTGGCTGTGTCCGGTCGCGGTGGCGATGCGGCCATCAAAGCTCGAGGCGAGTTTGAGCGTCACGAGGGGCCGCCCGATTTCGTTGCGCATGAGAAAGCCAGCCAGATCACGCCCGGCCTGTTCTGCCATGACGCCGGTGCGCACCTCGATGCCCGCCGCGCGCAGCATGGCAAAGCCACGACCGGCGACGCGCGGATCATTATCGTCAAACGGGGCCACGACCCGCGCGATGCCCGCCGCAATAAGTGCGTCGGCGCAGGGTGGGGTTTGGCCGTGATGGGCGCAAGGCTCGAGCGAGACATAGGCCGTGGCCCCGCGCGCCAGTTCCCCCGCCTGCGCCAATGCCTGAGGTTCGGCATGGGGCCGCCCGCCCGGCGAAGTCCAGCCACGCCCGACGATGCGCCCGCCCTGCACGATGACGCAGCCCACGGCGGGGTTGGGCGCGCATTGGCCCATTCCCCGCCGCCCCAGCGACAGGGCCAGCGCCATAAAGCGGGCGTCGGCGCCGGTCACGCGTCCGGTTTGGGATTATGGGCCGCGTCCTCGGGCCGCAATTCGCTGACGAAGCGGTCGAAATCATCCGCTTCCTGAAAGTTCTTGTAGACGCTGGCAAAGCGTACATAGGCCACGGTGTCGATCCGGGCCAAGCTTTCCATCACGATCTCGCCCACGGTTTTCGAGGGAATATCGGTCTCGCCCATGCTTTCCAGCCGTCGCACAATGCCGGAAATCATCTGTTCGATGCGCTCGGGCTCTATGGGTCGTTTCTGGAGCGCGATGCGGATCGAGCGTTCCAGCTTGTCGCGGTCGAAATCCTCGCGCCGACCATTGGATTTCACAACTACCAGATCGCGCAGTTGCACGCGCTCATAGGTGGTGAAACGACCGCCGCAGCCCGGGCAAAACCTGCGCCTGCGGATCGAGACATGCTCTTCCGCTGGGCGCGAATCCTTGACCTGTGTGTCGATATTTCCGCAAAACGGGCAGCGCATTGGCCGTCCCCCTTTTCTGTCCTTGCCTCTTGGATCATGGGTCTGATGCCCAGTTATCCACAGCCACTATAGGCCAGCCGCAAGGTTTTGGGTAGGGGGGATTTTACTGCCCCAGATCATGGGGACGAAGCGGGATCAAAAGCTGTAATTTACGGTTCCGGCGCGGCATTTAAGGTGCGCAATCTCGCCTTTGCCGTCCTGCAACACCACCACGCCGCCAAAGCGGCTGTCGGGTTTGCTGTCGTCGACTGCGTCGAACTTATCGAACCCTGCATAGACCTCGTAAATCACGGCGTTGTTGCGCAGGCGCACCGCCTCCCAGATGGTGCGACCGATGCCGGGCCATGGCACGAGTTCGGCCCCGTCGCCGATGGGGCGTGTCAGCGCCAGCTCTGGCGTGCCGCCTTTGGGGCCAAAGCGGTAACTGACCTCGGTCTCGCTGCGGCAGACGCTGAGCGCCTTGCTGCCTCGCTCCATGTCGCAGGTGAGGAAAGCTGTCTGGCCTTCGGGACAGGCGGTGGCGGGATAGGCGATGACGCTCACGAGGGCCGCAATCCATCCACGCATTCGCCCTGCCCCTCTGTGTCCGCTCAGTTTTCCGACAGCGCGACCTTCATATCCGTGACCTGATAGATCACCTCGCCATCCGCCTCGACCCTTCCATTGGCCACACCCATGGTCAGGCGCCGTGTCTGCACCGCCTTGGTGAAATCCACGTAATAGGTCAGCATCTTGCGGTCGGGCCGCACCATGCCGGTGAGTTTGACCTCGCCCACGCCCAGCGCATAGCCACGCCCCTGCCAGCCACGCCAGCCAAGGTTGAAGCCGGTCAATTGCCAAAGGCCGTCAAGACCCAGACAGCCGGGCATGATCGGGTTGCCGGGAAAATGGCATTTGAAGAACCACAGGTCCGGGGTGATGTCGAACTCTGCCACCACATGCCCCTTGCCATGGGCACCGCCATCGCCGGAAATCTCGGTGATGCGATCCATCATCAACATGGGCGGTTCGGGCAACTGGGCATTGCCCGGTCCGAACAACTCGCCTCGGGCACATTTAAGCAGGTCGTCACGGTCGAAGCTGCTTGGATAATCGGCCATGCAGGCGGCCCCCTTCATTGCAAATACCGGTCACTGCCCCCTCTATCATCCTGCAAAAGGCGCATGCAAGCCTGCGACATCACCGCACCTCGAATTGCCCAGTGCAGGAAATTAATTGAAACCACCCCCATGCAGGCCCTATATTGGATGAAACACGGGATGAACGAGACGATGACAGCCTATGACACGATGACCACTGAGGCCGGAACGATTGCCGGAAAATGGCTTTCCGATGCAGGATTGCGGCCCACGCGGCAGCGCATGACGCTGGCCACTTTGCTGATCGGCGATGGCAAACACCGCCATGTGACCGCCGAGAGCCTTTATGCCGACGCGCAAAACAGTGACGAGGCGGTGTCCTTGGCTACGGTCTATAACACGCTGCGCGCCTTTTGCGACGCGGGTCTGCTGCAAGAGGTGACGGTGGATGGCTCGAAGAGCTATTTTGACACCAATACCGTCGATCATCCGCATTTTTACTGGGAAGACGAGAATCGGCTGAGCGACGCCCCGGCGAGCGAGCTGGAAATCGCACGTCTGCCCAAGGCCCCGGACGGGGCCGAGATCACCTCGGTGGATGTGGTGATCCGCCTGCGCCGGACCAAGTGATCCCGCGCAGCATGCGCGCGGTCAGCTACACGCGCTTTGGCGCGGCGCATGATGTTCTAAGCCTGCATGAGACAGACACGCCTGCGCCCGCTGCGGGCGAGGTGCTGGTGCGACTGCATGTCTCGGGGGTGAACCCGTCGGATGCCAAGGCGCGGGCGGGAAGCCGCCCCGGTGTCACGAAACCCGCCTATCCGCGAATCATCCCACATTCGGACGGGGCTGGCGTTGTTGCTGCGGTGGGCGAGGGCGTCAATCCGGGGCGCATCGGGCAGCGCGTTTGGGTCTGGAACGGTCAGTGGCAACGCAGCCATGGCACCGCCGCCGAATTCATCGCCCTGCCTGCGGTGCAAGCCGTGCCTCTGCCGGATGAGGTGTCGTTCGAGGTCGGCGCGACGCTTGGTATTCCCGGCCTCACGGCGGTGCAGACGGTGTTTGGCGGCGGCGATGTGGCGGGACAGACGATCCTGATTTCTGGCGGGGCGGGGGCCGTTGGGCATACGGCCGTGCAACTGGCCCATGCCGCCGGGGCACAGGTGATTGCCACCTGTTCGGCCCCCGCGATGGAGCGGGTGCGCGCGGCCGGGGCACGCCATGTGTTCGACTATGCCGATCCGGATCTGGCGGCACAGATCATGGCGGCGACGGGTGGGCGCGGTGTCTTACGCGCCATCGAGGTGGAGTTTGGCCAGAACGCCGCTTTGCTGGCCGAGGTGATGGCCCCCAACGGCACCATCGCCGCCTATGGATCAGGCAAGGACATGGCACCGACGCTGCCGTTTGGGCCATATCTTTTCAAGGCGCTCAAGATCGACATCACGCTGATCTATATCCTGCCATGGCCCGCCCGCGAGGCGGCGATTGCCCGGCTGCATGCCGCACTTGAGGCGGGCACGCTGCACCCGGAGATTGCGATGCGCCTGCCGCTGACGGATTGCGCCAAAGCGCATGAGGCGGTGATGACACCGGGGCGCGCAGGCGCGGTGCTGCTCGATATCGGCTAAGCGCCCGCCGAGAGGCCATGGGCGTCAGTCAAGCCCACCATAATTTCCATTTCATATCAAATGCTTGATAGAATTAGGCCCCCGCCCCGGAATATTTCGCGGGGCGGCACGTTTTCACGAAACGAGATCATCAACACGCTCATTGAATGACGAAAAGGAACGGGTCATGACGACACCACACCTCAGCCGGCGCTTTTTTATTGCCGCACTTGCTGGCGGCGCAGTGACGGCGGTCGCCGGATGCGTGCCGGATATGCCGGTGATCCAGCTGCCAGGGGCATCGGCGCAGCTTGGGTTTGGGCTCTGGGCGGGGGTGCCCGGCGCGAAATTCGGGGATCGGATTGATCGCACCGTCGGGGCGCGGCGGATTCAGGGGCCGCGCCGTTGGACCCATCCGGTGACAGGCCAGCGCATGACGATCTATGTGCGCACGAAACGTGAGAAATCCGGCACCAAGACCAGCTATTACACGCTGCGCCCGGATGGCATGGCCCTGGCGCGGGTGCTCGACAAGCGACCGGGCGCGGCCAACAGATATTTCACCGGTGATGGCTTTGTGCCGGTCGGCCCATGGCGCAGCGGCATGACCAAAAGCTACAAGATGGCGCAGCATATGGGCGGCAAGACAACGCGGTTCACGGTGACGATCCGAGTGACCAGAGTGTCCTTTACCTACAAAGGCCGCCCCGGTTCGATGGAGTATATCTGGACCGAGCGGACCCAATCGGGGCGCAAGACCAAGCAGCTGCGTTATATCTACAGCCCCAGCATCGGATTGGCGGATGTGGACAACCTGATGAAATGAGCGCGGGCGCGACCGGGATCAGAGCAGATTGCGCCTGATCGGGGTCACATCGCCCCGGCCTTCAAGCCGGGGCCTCCACGCTGCTGCGGTGAGGTCCCGGGTCAAGCCCGGGACGGGTGTGGTTTCGATCAGCGCATCACGCCCCGGAAAACTCCGGTCGCGCCCCTTGGCACTTGGAGGCCTAGCCGATGGCCACCAGTTCGATGGCAAAGGTCAGGTCCTTGCCTGCGAGCGGGTGGTTGGCATCCAGCACGACTTCGGTGTCGGAGACTTCGGCCACCGTCACCGGCAGCACCTGACCCTGCGGCGTCTGCATCTGCAACTGTGTGCCCGGATCAAGCGGGATTTCCGCCGGGATATCGGCGCGGGGCACGGCCTGCCGGGCATTGGGATCAGGCTGGCCATAGGCCATATCGGCGGGCACCTGAACGGTTTTCTTGTCCCCCACGGTCATGCCGGGGATCGCGGCATCAAGGCCGGGGATGATCTGGCCCGAGCCCACGGTGAATTCCAGCGGATCGCGGCCCGCGCTCGAATCAAAGGTGGCACCATCGGCCAGTGTGCCGGTGTAATGAATGCGGACAGTATCGCCCGATTTGACCTGCGTCATGGGATTTCCAATCTGTTGTGAAGGGGGATGGGTTTGCAAGGCCACGCAAGGATTGCGCGGGTGCTTGAGACGACTGCCTGTCAATTTAGGCAAGCTGATCCGGATTTGCAAACCGATGCCCAAACTCTGACGCGGCCGTGGTGTTCGGGGTCTTTCCCCCTCTGACGTTCCGTGACAGTCTGCGCGCAACGAACGAGGGGACACGATGCCGATTACCACCTGCATTTTTGATGCCTATGGCACGCTCTTTGACGTGGCCGCCGCCGCGCGCAATGCCGCGTCCGAGCCGGGACGCGAGGTTTTTGCCCGGCACTGGCCCGCGATTGCCGAGAAATGGCGGCTGAAACAGCTGCAATACACCTGGCTGCGCGCCGTGATGGGGCAACACACCGGGTTTTGGCAGGTCACACAGGACGGGCTGGATTGGGCACTGGAGGCGGAGGGGCTACAGGGCGACAGCGACTTGCGCGCGCGGCTGTTGCAGCTCTATTGGGAGCTTGAGGCCTATGCCGAAGTGCCCGCCATGCTGGCCGCGCTGAAAGCGGCGGGGATGAAGACCGCCATTCTCTCGAACGGATCGCCGGATATGTTGCAAGGCGCGGTAGACTCTGCCGGGATTGGCGATGTGCTTGATGATGTGCTCTCGGTGGAGAGTGTGGGCATCTTCAAACCGGCGCGGGGGGTCTATGATCTGGTGGGGCAGCGGTTTGGCTCTGCGCCGGATGAGGTGCTTTTTGTATCGTCGAATGGCTGGGATGCGTCTGCGGCGGCAGGCTATGGGTTTACGACCGCTTGGGTCAACCGCGCGGGTGATCCGGTGGATCGCCTGCCCGCCACACCGCGCCACCAATTGCGCGACCTCACAGGCATCCCCGATCTGGTGCGCGGCTGATGGGGCGGTTTAGCACCTCGGACGGCGTGTCGCTCTATTACTCTGATGAGGGGGCGGGCGCGCCGATCCTGTGCCTTGCGGGGCTGACGCGCAACAGCGCCGATTTCAGCTTTGTCGCGCCGCATCTGGCGGGCTACCGCGTGATTTGCATGGATTATCGCGGGCGCGGGCAATCGGATCATGCGCCCGATTTCATGTCTTACAACATCCTGCGCGAAGGGCAGGATGCGATTGAACTGATGGACCATCTGGGGTTGGAGCGCGTGATACTGATCGGCACATCGCGCGGCGGGCTGATCGCCATGGCGCTGGCCTATGGGCAGCCTGCACGCCTGCGCGGTGTCGTGCTCAATGACATCGGGCCAGAGGTGGCCCCCATCGGGATCGAGCGGATCATGGATTACGTGGGCAATGAGCCGGCGCAGGCCGATCTGGAGCAGTGCGCCGCCGCGCTTGCCCATGTCCATGCCGCTGGCTTTCCCGGTGTGCCGCTTAGTCGCTGGCGGCAACAGGCAGAGTTCATGTTCTATGAGAAACCGGGCGGCGGGCTTGGCCTGCGCTATGACGCGCGGCTGCGCGATGCGCTGGTGGGGCAAGCGGGGGCGGGCGAAGCAGTGGACCTGTGGCAACTTTTCGACGCGCTGCGCGATATTCCCACCGCCGCGATCCGAGGGGCGAATTCCGACCTTCTGAGCCTTGAGACCTTTGAGAAAATGCAGGCGCGTCATCCCGCGCTGATCACCGCCACCGTGCCCGACCGGGGCCATGTGCCCTTTCTCGACGAACCGCAATCCCTCGGCGCAATACGCGCCCTATTGGACCTGACAAAATGACCGACATCACGATGATCCGCGCCGCCGCCACCCGTCTGGCGGGCCATGCAAGGCGCACGCCGCTGCTCTCTTCGCCCTTTCTGGACGAGATCGCGGGACGGCGCGTATTCGTGAAACCCGAATGCCTGCAACATACCGGCAGTTTCAAATATCGCGGTGCGCGCTCGGCTGTGTCGGCGCTGGATGAGGGCACCCGCGCGCGGGGCGTGATCGCCTTTTCCAGCGGCAACCATGCGCAGGGTGTGGCGCTGGCGGCGCGGCAATTCGGGGTGCCCAGTGTCATCATCATGCCCGGCGACGCGCCGCGCATGAAAATCGACAACACCCGCGCGCTGGGGGCCGAGGTGGTGCTTTATGACCGTGCGACCGAGGATCGAGACGCCATCGGCGCGGCGCTGAGTTCTGAGCGCGGTCTGACCCTGATCAAACCCTTTGACGAGCCACAGGTGATCGCAGGCCAAGGCACCATCGGGCTGGAGATTGCCGAGGATGCGGCGGCCATGGGCATTACCCGCGCCGATGTGCTGGTCTGTTGCGGCGGTGGCGGTCTGACCTCGGGGATCGCCCTTGCGCTTGAGGCAGACGCGCCGGGGCTGCGCGCGCGCCCTTGTGAGCCGGAAGGCTTTGATGACGTCGCCCGTTCGCTGGCATCGGGCCAGATCGAGCGTAACGCCCGCACCGCGGGCAGTCTCTGCGATGCCATCATCACGCCGCAGCCGGGGAACATCACCTTTCCGATCATGCAGCTGCTGTGCGGTCCGGGATTGGTGGTGAGCGAGGATGAGGCGCTGCACGCGGTGGCGCTGGCCTTTTCGCGGCTTAAACTGGTGGCAGAACCGGGCGGTGCCGTGGCGCTGGCGGCCGCCCTTTTTCGGGCCGATCAGATCGAGGGCGAGGCGGTTTTCGTCACCATTTCTGGTGGCAATGTCGATGCGGATGTATTCTGCGATGCGCTGTCGCGCTTTGCTGTCTGAGCTCTGATCATGGGCCAAACCTGAGCCGCGTCATACTGCGCCGGTATGGAAAACCGGACTTGAACTGACGCAAGGTAAGCTGCAACACTCAGCCCAGAAGAACGCCATCATTCACTCCAAAAACATTTTAATGCCACGGACTTGTGGCAAAGGAGGATACTATGGCTGTTTTAAATGCTCAGGCAATTTTTCTGATTGTCCTGTCGGCGCTAGGTTATTCGATTGCGACAATTGGACTGAAGATGGGGTCATCCACGATCAGCCTCGCGGCAATCGGATTGGTTGCGCTTGGCTTTGGGGCGGCGGCGCTGTGCGAAATCGAGATCCTGCGCCATGTTGATCTTGGGGTCGTCTATATCTCGATCATCGGTCTGGAAACACTGATCGTGCTCAGCTATGCGTGGTTCATTGGCGAGGCGCTTAGCGTGCGTCAGATCGGTGGTGCGACCATGGTGTTGGCGGGCCTTGCTGTGGTGTCGCACTGACAGGGGGGACCTGCCCCCGCGTCGCGCCCAAGGGACAAGGAGCGACGCGGATGATGTTTGATACAGGCGATGTGACCCTGCATTACCTCGACGAAGGCGACCCCGAAGGCGCGCCCATCGTCTTTGCCCATGCGCTTGGCACCGGCACGTTTCTCTGGGATGCGGTGGTGCCGCTGTTGCCGCCCGGCCTGCGGATCATCCGCTATGATGCGCGCGGGCATGGGCAATCCTCGACCCCGCCTGCCCCCTATTCCATGGGCGCGCTCATCCGCGATACCGAGCGATTGCTGGATCACTTGCAGGTGCGTGAGGCGATGTTTGTCGGCCTTTCGATTGGCGGGATGGTGGCGCAGGGGTTGGCGGTAAAGCGCCCCGACCTCATTCGGGCGCTGGTGCTGTCCAATACCGGGGCCAAGATCGGCACGCCCACGCTTTGGGCCGAGCGGATCGCCACCGCACGCCGCGCGGGCGGCATGGCAGAGCTGGCGCGCGGATCGTGTGAACGGTGGTTCACGCGCAGCTATCTTAAGGAAAACAGGCACTTGCCATGGTTTGAGCGGCTTTGCCAGCATGATCCAGAGGGCTATGCCGGCTGTGCCGCTGCCATTTCCGGAACGGATTTCTACACGCCTACCTCTGGCCTGCGCCTGCCCACGCTGGGCATTGCGGGGGCCGAGGATGGCTCGACCCCGCCGGATCTTGTGCGCGAGACGGTGAACCTAATCCCCGGCTCAAAATTCGAGCTGATGCGCCGCACCGGGCATGTGCCCCCGGTGGATCAGCCGCAAAAATACGCGCGGCTGCTGTCAGAGTTTCTGCGCGCCACGGGGCATATCGGCCACGCCTGATAGAAACCCGCTTGCGGTGACGCGCGAATCCGGATCACTTGCGCCCAGCATTGGAAGGGAGGCCCCATGCAGACCATCACAGCCGCCGTATGCCATGAATTTGGCGCGCCTCTCGTGATCGAACCGGTGCATCTGCGCGCGCCAGAGGCGGGTGAGGTGCAGGTCGAGGTCAAGGCGGTGGCGATTTGCCACTCGGATATTTCCTATGCGATGGGGGGTTGGGGCGGCACCCTGCCCGCCGTTTATGGCCATGAGGCGGCGGGGATTGTGAGCGCGGTTGGCGCGGGTGTCCCCGGCTTTGCGTTGGGCGATCCGGTGGTGGTGACGCTTATTCGCGCCTGCGGGCACTGCGCGCCCTGCGCCACGGGCCGCCCAACGGGATGCGAGACGCCACAAGACGACGGGCACGGCCCGCTTTCGACGCTCTCGGGGGGAAGATTGCATCAGGCCATGGCCTGCGGGGCCTTTGCCACATCTGTTGTGGTGCATCACAGCCAGATCGTGAAAATCCCACATGGGATCGACATGGCGGCGGCTAGCCTATTGGCCTGTGGGGTGATTACCGGCGTGGGGGCCGTGATCAATGCGGCCAATCTGCGCGCGGGGCAGGATGTGGTGGTGATTGGGGCAGGCGGTGTCGGCCTTAACGCCATTCAGGGCGCACGCATCGCGGGCGCGCGGCGGATCGTGGCGGTGGACATGACCGAGGACAAGCTGGCCGCCGCCCGTGAATTCGGCGCGACCGATGGTGTCTTGGCGACCGAGGAAAAGCCGTGGCGCAGCGCCAAGGCGGCGATGGGACGCGGGGCCGATGCCGTGCTTGTCACCGTGGGCGCGGCCAAGGCCTATGATCTGGCACCCCGCTATCTGGCCGGGGGTGGCAAGGTGATCATGGTCGGCATGCCCCATACGGGTGCCGCCTCAAGCTATGAAGCCGCGAGTTTCGCCGCGATGGGACAATCCATGGTCGGCTCCAAGATGGGCGAGGCGGTCATTCGCCGCGATATTCCGTGGATGGTCGATCTTTATGGTCAAGGGCGGCTCAAGCTGGACGAGCTGATTTCCCGGCGCTGGCGGTTTGACCAGATCAACGCCGCCATCGCCGATACCAAATCCGGGTCGGCCCGGCGTAATGTGATTGTGTTTGAATGACAGCCTTTCATCTGGCCGCAAATGCCGCGTGCCCCGCTCTTGCGTTTTAACAGGACACAGCCATGAAGCTCAGAGACCTTGATATCATCGTGACCTCACCACCCGCGCCCGGCTGGGGTGGGCGCTATTGGATTTTGGTCAAGCTGACCACGGATGACGGGATCACCGGCTGGGGCGAATGCTATGCCGCGAGCGTCGGGCCTGAGGCCATGCGCGCGGTGATCGAGGATGTGTTTGCCCGCCACATGGAAGGCGAGAACCCCGAGAATATCGAGCTGATGTTCCGCCGCGTCTATTCCTCGGGCTTTACCCAACGCCCGGACCTGACGGCCATCGGGGCCTTTTCGGGACTGGAGATTGCCTGTTGGGATATTCTGGGCAAGGCGCGGGGGCGGCCTGTCTGGGCGCTTTTGGGCGGCAAGATGAACCCGCGCATTCGCGCCTATACCTATCTTTATCCCCTGCCCCATCATCCGATCACGCCATTCTGGACCTCGGCCGATATGGCCGCCGAAAGTGCGGCGGATTGCGTGGCGCGCGGTTATACGGCAGTCAAGTTCGATCCCGCAGGCCCTTATACGCTGCGCGGCGGGCATATGCCTGCGATGACGGACATATCCCTGTCGGTCGAGTTTTGCCGCAAAATCCGGGCGGCGGTGGGCGACAAGGCCGATCTGCTTTTTGGCACCCATGGGCAATTCACGACCGCAGGCGCGATCCGTCTGGGCCAAGCCATCGAGCCTTATTCGCCGCTCTGGTATGAAGAGCCGGTGCCGCCCGACAATGTGGGCGCAATGGCACAGGTCGCGCGCGCGGTGCGCATCCCTGTGGCGACAGGCGAGCGTTTGACCACCAAGGCCGAGTTTGCGCCTGTGCTGCGCGAGGGCGCGGCGGCGATTTTGCAACCGGCCTTGGGCCGTGCAGGCGGCATCTGGGAGATGAAGAAAGTGGCCGCCATGGCCGAGGTCTATAACGCGCAAATGGCACCGCATCTTTATGCCGGGCCGGTGGAATGGGCGGCGAATGTGCATTTTGCCGCGTCCATTCCCAATATCCTTATGTGCGAGAGCATCGAAACCCCGTTCCATGATGCGCTGATCAAGGGCAGCATCCGGGTTGAAGGTGGTTATATCACCCCGCCAGAGGCCCCCGGTCTGGGGATCGAGGTGGATGAGGCGCTGGCGCGCGCCAACCCCTATCACGGCACCGGCCTGCATCTGGAGATGCAGGAAGCCCCCTGCGACTATACCAACGGCAACAGCTTTGCCGGGGGGGCGCCGCACGAAGAGGGCTGACGCTCAGCCCCCCACCTTATCGCCACGTTGCAGGCGCACCGGGATTTCGCGGGCAAGTTTGAGCAGATAGGCCATATAAGGCTTGTCTGCGTCATCGTCGCGGATCGCGGCATAGAGGCGTTTGGTCTTGCCCGAGGCCGTGAGGGGACGTGTCACGTAATCCGTGCTTGTCTTGACCTCGCGCACCACCCAATCGGGCAGCACGGCGACACCGCGATTGGAGGCAACCAGAAGCAGGATTACGGCGGTCAGTTCGACCTGTCGGATGCTTTTGGGTTCGACCTTGGCCGGGGTCAGCAATTCGGTAAAGACATCAAGCCGCGAGCGGTCCACCGGATAGGTGATCAGCACCTCATCGCGAAAGTCAGCCGCCTCGACATAGGGTTTCTGCGCCAAAGGATGCTGGCTTGAGGCGACAAAGACCGGCTCGTAATCAAAGAGCGGTTTGAAGCTGATTCCCGGCAGATCCTCGGGGTCGGAGGAGACCACCAAATCCACCTCTTCCTTTTGCAGGGCGGGCAGCGCGTCAAAGGCCAGACCGGGGCGAATATCGACATCGACCTCGCCCCAGGTTTTGCGAAAGCGTTCCAGCACGGGAAAGAGCCATTCGAAACAGGCGTGGCATTCAATCGCGATATGCAGGCGGCCCGCGCTGCCCTCGCGCAGGCCTTCGAATTCCTGTTCCAATGCCTCGATCTCGGGCAGGATTTTTTCGGCCAGCCGCAGCAGGCGCTGACCGGCAGCAGACAGGCGTAAGGGTTTGGAACGTCTCACAAAAAGCTCGACCCCGGTCTGATCCTCAAGCCCTTTGATCTGATGGCTGAGGGCGGATTGGGTGATGTGCAACAGGTCCGCCGCACGTGCCAAACCGCCGGCCTGATGAATGGCACGGATCGTTTTCAGGTGCCGGAACTCGATATGCATTATTAGTGAACCTCATTCAAACCATGAATTTAATGAAGTTGTCTCACATTGCTGCACCTGCAACAAGAGGATAACAGATTTCACTCCTGCACGGGATGACCCAAGATGACAACGCCGCGTATCTCTTTTGAATTCTTCCCGCCCAAGACGCTTGAGGCCTCGTTTCGCCTGTGGGAGACGATCCACGCGCTTGCGCCGCTCGACCCACGGTTTGTGTCCGTGACCTATGGCGCGGGCGGCACAACCCGCGAATTGACCCGCGAGGCGGTAGGCACCTTGCACAAGGCCACCGGCCTGAATGTGGCGGCGCACCTGACCTGCGTCGATGCCAGCCGCGCCGAGACGCTGGAGATTGCCGACCAATTCGCCGCCGCTGGCGTGTCTGAGATTGTCGCCCTGCGCGGCGACCCGCCCAAGGGATCGAACGGGTTTGTGCAGCACCCGGATGGGTTCGCCAATAGCTGCGAGCTGATTTCGGCACTGGCCGATACCGGCAAGTTCACCATCCGTGTTGGTGCCTATCCCGAGAAGCACCCCGAAGCGGCAGATCAACGCGCCGATATCGACTGGCTCAAACGCAAGATTGACGCAGGCGCGTCCGAGGCGATCACGCAATTCTTCTTTGAAGCAGAGACCTTTTTCCGCTTCCGCGATGCCTGTGCGGCGGCAGGGATCAATGCGCCGATCATCCCCGGCATTCTGCCGATTGAAAACTGGGTCGGCGCGCGCAAATTCGCACTGTCCTGCGGAACGCAGGTTCCTGCGTGGCTGGATGAGGCGTTTGACAAGGCCATTCGCGACAACCGGCATGACCTGCTGGCAACCGCACTGGCCACGGAACTGTGCAGTGACCTGCTGGATGGTGGGGTCGAAGACCTGCATTTCTACACGCTCAATCGCCCGGAATTGACCCGCGATGTGTGCCATGCCTTGGGTGTCACACCCAAGGTGACGCTGCGCGACGTCGCCTGAGCGCTTGCCGAGACAGTCGGCCCCGCCTACCCTGCACCCCGCAGGGACAGGAGGGGCCGATATGCCGTCAACCCACGCCACATCGCTGGACGAATTGCCGAACCTCGCGGCCATTTTGGCCCGAACGGGGCTGGGGTTCATCGAGGATATGATCGCCGGCCGCTTGCCCTGCCCGCCGATTGGGGCGACGCTGGGCTTTCGGCCGATTGAGGCGCGGCAGGGTCATGTGGTGTTCGAGGGGGCAGCACAGTTTGACGCCACCAACCCGATGCGCGGCGTGCATGGTGGCTGGTATGGCGCGATTCTCGACAGTTGCATGGGCTGCGCGGTGATGACGGCGCTCGAGCGTGGCGAGACCTACACAACCCTGGAATACAAGGTGAATATCACCCGCGCCCTGCCGCTTGATGTGCCGGTTCAGGCGATTGGCACGCTTGAACACAAGGGCCGCTCGACCGCCGTGGCGCGCGGCGAATTGCGCGGGCTGAGCGATGGGCGGCTTTATGCCACCGGATCGACCACCTGTTTGGTGATGCGTCCCGACGGCGCATAGATGCTCCGGGCGCAGCACCCCCTTGCGCAGCGCCCTGCCCGCGCGTAAACCGCGCCCGATACTTCGGCTCAGGACTGCACCCATGCCCGTTCTCGTGATGAAATTCGGCGGCACATCGGTCGCCAATATCGACCGCATCCGCCGCGCCGCCAAGCGTGTGGGCCTTGAGGTGGCCAAGGGCTATGACGTGATCGTCATCGTCTCGGCCATGTCGGGCAAGACCAACGAACTGGTCGGCTGGGTCAATGAAATCGCGCCCTTACATGACGCGCGCGAATATGACGCCGTGGTCAGCGCGGGCGAGAATGTGACGGCGGGGCTGATGGCGCTTACGTTGCAGGAAATGGACATCCCGGCGCGCAGTTGGCAGGGCTGGCAGGTGCCGCTCAAGACCAATTCCGCGCATTCCGCCGCCCGGATAGAGGAAATCCCGACCGAGAACATCAATGGCCGCTTTGCCCAAGGCATGCGCGTGGCCGTTGTGGCGGGCTTTCAAGGGGTTTCGCCCGAGGGCCGCATCACCACGCTGGGGCGTGGCGGATCGGACACCACCGCCGTGGCCTTTGCCGCCGCCTTTGATGCGGAACGCTGCGATATCTATACCGATGTGGACGGGGTCTATACCACCGATCCGCGCATCACCTCCAAGGCGCGCAAGCTTGATAAGATCGCGTTTGAGGAAATGTTGGAACTGGCCTCGCTGGGGGCCAAGGTGCTGCAAACCCGTTCCGTGGAACTGGCGATGCGGTATAATGTGAAACTGCGGGTGCTCAGCAGTTTCGAGGAACCATCTGATGAGGCCGGCACGCTGGTCTGCGCCGAGGAGGAAATCATGGAATCAAAGGTTGTCAGCGGCATCGCCTATTCCCGCGACGAGGCGAAAATGACCCTCATTTCGGTGGCGGACCGCCCCGGCATCGCGGCCGCCATCTTTGGGCCCCTGTCCGAGGCGGGCGTGAATGTCGATATGATCATCCAGAACATTGCCGAAGAAGGCCGCACGGATATGACCTTTTCTTGCCCGACGGATCAGGTGATCCGCGCCGAGAAGGCGCTACGCGAGGCCAAGGACCGCGGCGACATCAACTATCACGACCTTGTGGCCGATACCAATGTGGCCAAGATTTCGGCAGTGGGCATCGGCATGCGCAGCCAATCGGGTGTTGCCGCCAAGATGTTCAAGACGCTGAGCGATGAAGGAATCAACATCAAGGTGATTGCAACCTCCGAGATCAAGATTTCCGTGCTGATCGACCGGAAATACATGGAACTCGCGGTGCAGGCACTGCATGATGCGTTCGAGTTGGACAAAGCGGCCTGACCCGGCCACAGCATCCCTGCCGCCGGGTCTGGCCAATCCCTGAATCTGCTTGGGGGGATCGCCACCCATGAGCGAACATTTCAAGACCGACAGCCGCCAGATGCTGGGCCGTCTGCGTGCCATCATGGCCGAGGATGCGGGAGGACAGACGCGGCTTGACCAGATTACCCGCCTCATCGCCGAGGAAATGCGGATCGAGGTGTGCTCGATCTATCTGTTCCGTGACGAGGACACGCTGGAGCTGTGCGCGACAGAGGGTCTCAAGGCCGAGGCCGTGCACCAGACCCGGATGCGTATGGGCGAGGGTCTGGTGGGCCGTGTGGCGCGCACCGGCGAGGTGATCAACACCGACAATGCCCCGGCAGAGCCCGGATTTCGCTACATGCCAGAGACCGGCGAAGAGGCCTATTCGTCGTTTCTGGGTGTGCCGATCCAGCGGCTTGGGGAAAAGCTGGGCGTTCTGGTTGTGCAATCGAAACAGGCGCGGCTGTTCTCGGACGAAGAAATCTATGCGGTCGAGGTGGTGGCCATGGTTCTGGCCGAAATGGCCGAACTGGGCGCTTTTGTGGGCGAAGGGGCCGCCATGTCGGCGCGCCACCAGCAAGCGGTGCTGTTTCGTGGCGCCAGCGCGCAGGAAGGCACGGCACAGGGCCGGGTCTGGCTGCACGAGCCGCGCGTGGTTGTGACCAATCCCATCGCCGATGATCCGGTGCGTGAATTGACACGGCTGAACGAGGCGGTTGAGGCGCTGCGCGTGGGCGTGGACCGCATGCTGAATTCGGCCAATGGCGGCGACAAGGATCAGACCGAAATTCTGGAAGCCTATCGCATGTTCGCCAACTCCAAAGGCTGGATGCGCCGGATGGAGGCCAATATCGACAGCGGTCTTTCAGCAGAGGCAGCGGTGGAAAAGGAGCAGTCCGCCGCCCGCGCGCGCATGGGCCAGGTGACGGATGCCTATCTGCGCGAGCGCCTGCATGATCTTGATGACCTTTCCAACCGGCTGTTGCGGATCCTGACCGGGCAGGGCAACGAGACTGGCGCGGACATGCCCGCCGATCCGATTCTGATCGCCCGCAACATCGGCCCGGCAGAGTTGCTCGATTATGGCCGCACCCTGAAGGGGATCGTGCTGGAGGAGGGATCGGTCGGGTCTCATGCCGCGATTGTGGCGCGGGCGTTGGCGATTCCGCTGGTGATCCATGCCAATCGCATCACGACCGAGGCCCTGAACGGCGATCCGATCCTTGTCGATGGTGATCAGGGCATCGTGCATCTGCGGCCCGACGATACGGTCGTGTCAGCCTTTCGCGACAAGATGGCGATGCAGGCCGAGGCGCAGCAGCGCTATGCCTCGATCCGTGACAAACCCGCCGAGACGCTCTGCGGTCAGCGCATCAAGCTCAAGATGAACGCGGGGCTTATGGCCGACCTGCCCAGCCTTGTCGGCTCGGGGGCAGAGGGGGTGGGGCTGTTTCGCACCGAATTGCAGTTCCTGATCCGCAACCACATGCCCAAACGGGCCGAATTATCAGAGCTTTATGCGCGGGTGATGGATGCCGCCGGGGAGCAGCGCGTGGTGTTCCGCACACTTGATATCGGTTCGGACAAGGTGCTGCCCTATATGAAGCCCAATGACGAACCCAACCCGGCGATGGGCTGGCGCGCGATCCGGGTGGGGTTGGACAAGCCGGGGGTGATGCGGATGCAGCTTCAGGCGCTCATTCGCGCCGCCAAGGGGCGACCGCTGACCATCATGTTCCCCTTTGTGGCACAACGCGACGAGTTCACCGCCGCCCGCGCCGAGATGGACAAGGCCCTGGAGCGCGAGCGTATTCTGGGCCATCCGATCCCTGCGCAGATCGAAGTGGGCGCGATGCTGGAAACCCCATCGCTGGCTTTTGCGCCGGATGACTTTTATTCAGAGGTGGATTTCATCTCGGTGGGTGGCAATGACCTCAAGCAGTTTTTCTTTGCCGCTGACCGTGAAAACGAGCGCGTGCGCCGTCGTTATGACACGCTCAACATCAGCTTTCTCAATTTCCTTGAGGGGATTGTCTATCGGTGTGCCACGCTTGGCACGCCGCTGAGTTTCTGTGGCGAAGATGCGGGCCGCCCGATCGAGGCCGCGTGCCTTGCCGCCATCGGGTTTCGCACGCTCTCGATGCGCCCCGCCTCTATAGGCCCGGTCAAGAGCCTGTTGCGGCGGATCGACCTTGGACAGTTGCGCGAGCTGATCCATGCAGAGCGCGCGCGCGGTGCGCAGACCGTGCGCCCGGCGGTGATGGATTATCTGCGCGACCAGATGTGAGGCGTTTGCCTCAGTGGCCCCCACCCCCGGCCAGGCCCACGCCCGACACCAGCGATCCCCAGACCTTGATGCGCAGCCCCACCGCCTTGACCACGCCGGTGGCTGCGATCACATGGCCGAAAAAGCCGGGCAGATTGCTGGTATAGGTCTGAATCATGCAGCCGCTGCCATCGAGCATGATCTTTTCATGCTCTGGATGCGCCAGTTCAAAATAAACAAGGATCGACCCGCGCCGCAGCATTTCGGCGGGGTCCATCAGGCGACCACCGGGCACGATCTGCCCCGTGGAGATGGCCGGTTGCACCGAGACCACCCGCGCCGGAAGGACCGCATCGCGAAATGACAGGCTTATATTGCTGTCGCAGGCGATTTCGGCGGGCATGCCCTCGTAGATCGTGCTGTTGGCAACTTGAGAAAATCCCGCAACGGTGCGCACGGGCGTGCCTTGTGGCCGGTCGGGGATCATCACCATGGCCGGGCTGAGGATCAGGGTCGAGGCGGGGCTGCCCAAGCTCATGGCAAGCTGGGTGACAACACCGCCCGTATAGGCATGCACCTCGGTTTGCGCCAAGGCCACTTGCGCGCTGTGCAGGGCGGCTTCGGCGGCGCGGCGTTGCGCGGGAAGGGTTTGGGAAATATCCGTCTGAGCCAAGGCAACCTGCGCCTCTGCTGCGGCAACCCCAGCCTCGGCAATCGCGACCGAGGATTCCAATTGGCGCACGGCATCACGCGTGCCGACGTTGCGGGTGACAAGCGTCAGCGCGTTATCGAGATCGACGCGCAGCTTGTCGAGCGACGCCTCTGCCTCGGCAACAGAGGCTTGGGCGACCTTGAGCGTCTCGGCGGCCTTGGTCTCGGCCGCGCTGATCTTGGCGAATTCCGCCTCTGCCTGTTCCAGGGCGGCGCGTTGGGCCCGGTCATCGACTTGGAACAAAAGATCGCCCGCTTCGACCCGTTGACCATTGATGACGTTGATCGCCGTCACAGGCCCGCTGGCCTGTGACACCACGGAAATGGTGCGGAACGGCGCGATGCCCGAATAGGATTTGGGGTGGAAATAAAAGATGAGGAGGAACAGCAAGAAGGCCAGCACCGCCCAGATCAGAACGGCTGTGCGCATGTTCCAGACGGTCATCGCCTCGCCGCGACGCTTGAGCTGAAAATACCGGATAATGACCGGAAAAGAGGTCAGAAGCAGCTCAATCACGTTGGGTGTCTCCTGTCGGCTTGGCCGTATCTTCGGGCGTCTGTGCGCCTGCGCCCCACAGGTTGAAGCGCGCCAAATCTGCCATAAGCGCAATCAGGATGGCACTGATCGGCAACAGGATATTGAAATGCCCGAGCGGAAACAGCTCGTAAAGCAGGGCGACGGTGAGCATCGTCGGGATCGTCTTGGCCAGCGGCGTGCCGTGCGATTGATGTTCGGCCCAGCGATCAAAGGCCGCGTAGAGCGTGACGAGCACATAGATCACCGCGATAAGCAGCCCCAAGGACACCCATGCCAGCGTGTCGCCCTCTCCCGGCGCGGCGAACCATCCCGGAAGCGCAGCGCCGTGTTCCTCTGTAGTTGCCATAGCTGAAATCCATCACGATCAATCGCCATCAGCCTATGGGTTATAGCTGCAATATCAAGGAAATTATGTGCTGCATCCGCCATGCTGATGCAGGGGCGGATAGATCGGATCAGCTGACGCGGCCCGGTGTGCTTTGGGCCATTGCACGAAACTCGGCGCATAACGCGGAATGGTCGCGACCGGCGTCAATCGCCAGCCGACGCAGCCCGAAATGCACCTGCGCCATATCCTGATAATAGCGGGTGTAGGCATAATTGGTCGCCGCCCCCGCTGCGGCCCCCAAGATCGGCACAGTCTGCGCCGCCAGCTTTTGGCCCAGCACCGCCGCCAGACGCGGCGCCACCCGCGCGATAAGCGCGTTGAGCGCGGGGCCGGTCACAGTCATCCGACTGCCCAGAAAGCCCAGATTGGCCCCATCGTCGCGCTCGAGCGGCCCTGCCGCGCCGAACACCTGCACCGAATCGAACCGCACAGCGGGTTCGGATGGGTCAAACCCGTTTTCCACCGCCACATCCTGAATGGCGCGCAAGAGCACGGTAACCGTGATCGGCAGTTCGGCCAGCGCTGTGGGCAGGCCGCCGATGCCGCCCACCGCCCCCATTGAGGTGGTCAGCGCCCGCGCCATCCAGCCCGGCTGATCGCCCACAACCCCGCGCGAGCGATGCGCCATTTCGGCGGCGCGGCGCAGCGCCTCTTCGGTGGTCTCGTTAAGGCGCGCGCGCAAACTGGGCGGCAAGCGATCCAGCAAGCCCTCGGCGCGCCCACCCACAAGGTTGAGCAGATCAATCACCCCATTGCCCGCCTGCGCATTGCGCGCCACCAGCGCGCGCAAGCGCCGCTCGGTTTCGGTCTCGTCAATCGGTCGGCCCAAAAGCTCCATCCGCGTGTCCCACCACAAGTTCCAAGCCAAGGCTCACCCGGCACAACTGGCCACGGCAGAGCCTGAATTCAAGCGTCGCGCATCACTTTGCCAGCCACATCCTCCCACGCGCCGGGGCGCAGTTCCAGCCCCAGCACACGCTCTGGGTTGGTGGGGGGCGGCATTTCCACGGCGGTCAGCTTGGTAAATCCAAAGCGGCTATAGTAGGGCGCATCGCCCACCAAGATTACCCGCTCCCAGCCGAGCGCCGCTGCGCGCTCCAGACTGTCGCGCATAAGCAGCGCGCCCAGCCCCTCGCCCTGATGGGTGGGATGCACGGCAACAGGCCCCAGCAAAAGCGCGCGCGCCGTGCCGATCCGAACAGGCCAATAGCGGATTGCCCCGGCCAAAATCCTGTCATGATCGCGCACCACAAGGCACAGATCGCGCACGGGGGACACATCATCACGCAGCCGGTAAGACGACAGTGCCTCGCGCCCCGGCGCGAAACACAGGTCATAGAGGGCCTCAACCTCCCAGTAATCAACGGGTTTCTCCGTCTCGAGGGTGAACATGCCGCGCGTTGCCCTTGCCAAAAATCGACTGGCCATGCGCGTAGCACGACGTTACGACAGGCACAAACCCGATGACCAAGGAGAGGCGGATGTTTTACCGACCCGAAGAGGGCCATGGCCTGCCCCATAACCCGTTCAACGCCATCGTGACCCCGCGTCCGATTGGCTGGATCTCGACCCGTGGGGCCGATGGGCAGGACAATCTGGCCCCCTATTCGTTTTTCAATGCGGTCGCCTATGTGCCGCCACAGGTGATGTTCGCCTCGACCAGCGCCAAGCCGGATCGCGGCGATACCAAGGACAGCGTCGCCAATATCCGCGAGACAGGCGTCTTTTGCGTCAATATCGTCAGCGAAGCGTTGCGCGATGCCATGAACCAGACCTCTGGCGCGTGGGGCCGTGAGGTGGATGAATTCACCGATGCCGGGTTGGACAAGGCGACCTGCGAAACCATCGCCTGTTCCCGCGTGGCGGCAAGCCCGGCCAGTCTGGAATGCAAGCTGACGCAGATTGTGCAACTGCCCGGCGAGGCTAATTTCGTGGTCTTTGGCGAGGTGATCGGCGTGCATATGCGCGACGACTGCATGGTCGAGGGCCGGTTTGACGTGACCCGGTTCAATCCGCTGACCCGGCTTGGGTATCAGGATTATTCGGTGATCCGCGAGACCTTTAGTTTGAGGCGACCCGGGGAGTAAGCCGCGCGGGCGTGATTGGGGTGAATGTTACCCTACCCCGCTGAAATCGCCGTGCCCAGTTTTGCCGCGCGCCGCCCCATGCTCTCGCGGCCCAGCGTGCGGCAGAGGATCAGCACCGGGATCAGTCCGAACGCCACCAGCACCAGCGATGGCACCGCCGCCTCTGACAGCCGCTCATCGGCAGCGAGGCGGTGCGCCTGCACCGCCAGCGTCTGAAAATCAAAGGGGTGCAGGATCAGCGTTGCGGGCAATTCCTTCATCACATCGACAAAGACGATCAAAAGCGCGGTCAGAACCGAGGTGCGCGCCACCGGCAGATGCACCCGTGTCAGCAGTTTTGGCCCCGGCTGCCCCAAAGAGCGGCCAATCGCATCAAGATGCCCCGGCACCGTCGCCATGCCACTGTCATAGGCGTTGAGCGCCGCCGCCATGAACCGCACCATATAGGCCATGATCATCAGCCAGATTGATCCGGTGATCAAAAGCCCGGTGCGGATGCCGAATGTCTCTTGCATGAAGGCGTCGATGGCATTGTCCAGCCCCGCCATCGGCACCATGAGGCCAACGGCAATGACGCCACCGGGCACGGCATAGCCCAGACCTGCCCCCATCACCAGCCAGCGCGCGCTGCGCCCCGGACGGGTGCGGGCGCGAAACCCCACGAGGATTGCCCCCACCACCGTCAGCACTGCCGCGACACTGGCCAAGAGCACCGAATTGGTCATGAACCCCAGATAGCGCGCCGAAAGGATATTTTGCCCCGATCCGATGGCCATTTCCCCCAGCATGATCACCGGAATGATGAAGCCAAACAGCACCGGCAGAAAACAGAGCGTAAAGGCCCCCCAACCCGCTGCACCGCGCAACTGCGGGCGTTCCATCGTCTCGAACCGTGCGCCGCGCCCGGCGGTGCGCGACCGCCCCCGGCTTGCCCGCTCTAACCCGGCCAAGAGCAGCGCGAAACTGAGCAGGCACAGCGCCAGTTGCGCCGCCGCCGCCCGGTCGCCAAGGCTGAACCACGCCTGATAGATGCCGGTGGCAAAGGTCTGGACGTTGAAAAACGCCACGGTGCCGAAATCGGCGATCGTCTCCATAACCGCAAGAAGTGCCCCGCCCGCAATCGCCGGGCGCGCCATCGGCAGGGCCACCCGCCAGAAGGCCTGCATCGGCGAACGCCCCAGCGTGCGCGCCACAAGGAACGCATTGCCCGATTGCTGCCGAAACGAGGCCCGCGCAAGGAGGTAGACGTAAGGATAGAGCACGATTGTCAGCATCAGGGCCGCCCCGCCAAGGCTGCGCACCTCTGGAAACCAGTAATCGCGCGGCCCCCAGCCCGTGATCGCGCGCAAGGCGGTTTGCACCGGGCCGGGATGGTCCAGAAAATGCGTATAGGCATAGGCCATGACATAGGCCGGAAACGCCAGCGGCAGCGCCAGCGCCACCTCTAAAAGCCGCGCACCGGGAAAGCGGTAGACCGTCACCAGCCAAGCCGTGACCGATCCGATCACCGCCGTGCTGACGCCGACGATGGCGACCAGCGTCAGGGTCGTCGCGGTATAGCGCGGCAAGACCGAGGACAGCACATCGCGCCAGGTCTGCAAATCGCCCGCGAAGGCCGCGAGCGCCGCCGCAAGGATAGGCGCCACGCAGAGCACGACGACGACCCAGGCAAGGCGGTGCAAAAGGGTTTCGCTCATGGGCCAAACGCTCCGGTATAATCCGACGGTTTTGATCAGTATTCCGGGGCGGCAGGCGGGTCAAGCCGATGAGGCGATTACGCCCCCGACACGCCCGCCTCGGCAAAGGTGGCCATGCCGGAATGACAGGCGAGCGCCGCTTGCACGATACCCATCGCCAGCACCCCACCCGAGCCCTCGCCAAGACGCAGGCCCAGCGCCAAAAGCGGCTCTTTGCCCAATGCGTGCAAGAGGCGTGGATGACCTGGCTCGGCGCTGACATGCCCGGCTATGGCGTGATCAAGCGCGCCGGGGCATTCCGCGTGCAGACAGGCGGCGGCGGCGGTGCAGATAAAGCCATCGAGCACGACCGGAATGCGCAGCTGCCGCGCCCGCGCCATGGCCCCGGCCATCGCCACCAATTCGCGTCCGCCCAAGCGGCGCAAGACCTCTAGCCCCCCTGCCCCAGAGGCGGCGTTGACCGTGACCGCCCGCGCCACGATCTGTGCCTTGTGCGCCAGTGCCGCATCGGCCAGCCCGGTGCCGCGCCCCGTCCATCCCTCGGCCCCGCCGCCAAAGAGCGCCAGCGCAATCGCCGCCGCAGAGGTGGTGTTGCCGATGCCCATCTCGCCTACAACCAAAAGGTCTGTAGCCGGGTCCACCGCATCCCAGCCGGCGTTGAGCGCGCGCAGCATGTCGTCCTCGGACATGGCTGGGCCAAGGCTGATATCGCCCGTGGGCCGATCCAGATCGAGCGCGACCACATCCATCCGCGCGCCCACTTGCGCCGCCAATTGATTGACCGCCGCCCCGCCCGCCCGAAAATTCGCCACCATCTGCGCGGTGACAGCCGCAGGAAAGGCGGAAATGCCCTGCCCCACCACCCCATGATTGCCTGCAAAGACGATCACTTGTGGGGCTGTCACCCGCGCCCGTGCGTCGCTGCGCCAGCCGCAATACCATTGCGCCAGATCTTCAAGCCGCCCCAGCGCGCCGGGGGGTTTGGTGAGGTCTGCGTCGCGGGCTTGCGCCGCTTGCGTCGCCGCCGCATCGGTGCCGGGGGCCGCGCGCAAGAGGGCTGCGAAATCCGAAAGCGAAGAGAAAGGAGACGGCATGCAAAGCCTCATTGATTGTGCTGCGCCCATTCTGTATCGCAGGCAAAGCCCCCGCCCCAGACGAAAAAGGGCACGCCCATGGCAGAAAACGACAAGGCGTTGATCCGCCTCAGAGATATGCCGCTGGCGCTGAGCCTGCTCAGTCGCTTGGCCGTGCCGTTGCGGCGGTTTGATCGCGGCGCGCGGGCGGCTTGGGCCTATCCGTTGGCGGGGCTGGTGCTGGGCGGTATGGCGGCCTTGGGTGGGATCGCCGCCCTGGCACTCGGGCTGCCCACGCCGGTTGCGGCGCTTGTGAGCCTGAGCCTACAGGTGGTTCTGACCGGGGCCATGCACGAAGACGGGTTGGCAGATACTGCCGATGGTCTTTGGGGGGGATGGACGCCGGCGCGGCGGCTCGAGATTATGAAAGACAGCCATATCGGCAGCTACGGGGTCATTGCGCTGATCCTGTCACTGGGCGCGCGCGGTGTGGCGCTCTGGCTGCTTTTTGAGGTCAGTCCGGCACTGGCGACCTCTGCCATTCTGGCCGCAGCCCTGCTGTCACGCGCGATGATGCCCTTGGTCATGTGTGCCCTGCCCCATGCCCGCGCCAGCGGGTTGTCGCAGGCGCAGGGGCGCGCGCCGCGGGCGACGGCGACGGTTGGGCTGGCCCTTGCGGTGGGTCTGGCGCTTGTGCTTGTTGGTGCGGCAGGGCTGAATGCGCTGGTTGCGGCGGCCGTCGCCACCTGCGCCCTTGGCCTGATTGCCCGCGCCAAAATCGGGGGGCAAACCGGCGACATCCTTGGGGCCACGCAACAACTGGCGGAAATCGCGGTGTTGTTCAGCCTTTTGATGTGAGCCATGAAAAAAGCCGCGCCAGAGGACGCGGCCTTTTCCTAACATTCGGGGTTGGGATCACGCCGCGCGCGACACCAGCACCTCATCCACCTTGCGGGCGGCCAGAACTTCATCGCCACCCGACACGGCGGCCACTTCGCGCGTCAAACGCTCGAGTGCGGCCTCATAGAGTTGACGCTCGGAATAGCTCTGCTCGCGCTGATCGTCGGAGCGGTGCAGGTCGCGCACCACCTCGGCAATGGCAATCAGATCGCCAGAGTTGATCTTTTGCTCGTATTCCTGCGCCCGACGCGACCACATGGCACGTTTGACCTTGGCCTTGCCCTTGAGCGTGCTCATTGCCTTGGACACGACATCGGGGCTGGACAGGCCACGCATCCCAATCTCGGTGGCCTTGTTGGTGGGCACACGCAGGGTCATCTTGTCCTTTTCAAAGGAGATCACGAACAGTTCCAGCGTGATGCCGGCGATTTCCTGCTCTTCGATCGAAACGATCTGGCCCACGCCATGGGCGGGGTATACAACGTAATCATCAGGGCGAAATTCGGACTTTTTGGTCTTCGACATTCAGGTCTTCCTCGCAGGGCTGCCAGCTCGGACGCACAAAAACACATGCCAAGGGCCAATGCGGTCCACGGAATATGTGTATCTGTCGCAGAGAAATCCACCCCCGGGCAGCAACGCGGGTGAATGGATATCAGGCACATTTGATCTTGTCATGAAACTTTATCACAAAAAACCGCCCAATGAAAGGGCGGTGTTCTGTACGGGCATATTCGCCCCTGCAAATCAACGGCTTATCAGGTTCACAATGTCACGCGCGGCGCTGTTTCACCGGCGAATGCCGCGAATCGGGTCTCAGCCGCCCAGTCCGGGGGCCTCGGAAAAGTATTTCTCAAGCTTGCCCGCCTCGCCGTCGCGCTCTTCGGCCTCGGGCAGCGGATCTTTCTTGGTGATGATCACCGGCCACATTTCCGCATATTTGCGGTTGAACTCGACCCATTTTTCCATGTCCGGCTCGGTATCCGGGCGGATCGCATCGGCGGGGCATTCCGGTTCGCACACGCCACAGTCGATACATTCATCGGGATGAATGACCAGCATGTTCTCGCCTTCGTAAAAGCAGTCGACAGGACAGACCTCGACACAGTCGGTATATTTGCAGGCGATACAGGCGTCGTTCACGATATAGGTCATGGCCGTCTCTCATTCTTGCCGAATTGCGCCTCACCTAATCCAGTGGGCGGGATCAATCAAGCGGTCCCGGTTCATTGAGATCGAGTTTGCGGCGGTCGCGCTTGGTCGGGCGCCCTTTTCCCTCATATTTGGGCGCGGGCGGAACGCTGTCCTGCGTCACCGGGTCGCTGAGATCGTCATAGAGCGCCTGCGCCTCGGGGGCTGGCCCACGCCGTGTGCCAAGCGCTGCGATCCGCACCACCCAGACACGTGTTGCCTGCGCAAATGTAAGGACATCGCCCGGCCCCACCGCTTGCGCAGGTTTGATGACACGCGCGCCGTTGACGCGCACATGCCCAGCCGAGATTTCCTTGGCCGAGAGGGTGCGCGTCTTGAAAAACCGCGCGTGCCAGAGCCATTTGTCGAGCCGGATTTTGGCGGCGGGCGCGTCCAAAACCTAGCCCTTGGTCCGCAACCCCATCAAGGCCGCAGCGAACGGATTGTCCGGGTCGATCCGATCATTGCGCTTCTCGGGCTTGGCGGCATAGGTTTTGGGCTGATCATCGCGCGGCTCGCGCGGCTTGCCTTTGCCGGGCTTTCCACGGGGCTTGCCGCCTTGGCGCTGCGGGCGGTCGCGTTTCTGCGCCGCGTCGCCATCCCCTTGGGCGGGCTGTCCAGCCTTTGCACCACGCGGGCCACGTCCGCCCTGTGCGGGGCGATCGCCACGTGGGCGATTGGCGCGCGGGGCCCAGGTGAAGGTGTAATAGACCTCGAGTTCGGTCGCCGCGACCTCGGGGCTTTCACCGGGAAGCACCTCTTCGGCCGGGGTCTCGTCGAGCGCGGCGGGAACGACGGTCTCGGCCACCGGCTCTGCGGCGATGGGCGCAACGCCCTCGTCGGGGATCTCGGCCACGATATCCGCGACGGGCGTTTCAGCCTCTATCGCCGCCGCCGCATCTGCGGGGGCCTCGGCAATGGCCTGATCGACCGGCTTGACCTTGGCGCGTTCGGCACGCTCGGCCTTGTAGCCCAGCCCCTGCATCAGCAGGGCAAACTGCTCGAGCGTCATCCCCGTGATAGAGAGCATATCGGGCTTGGCCTCGAATCCGCCGCGCGTATCTTCGCTGCGCAGCATGTCGGCCAGACGTTCCAGCATGTCGATGCGGATCGCCCGATCCCCGGCAGCGCGATACCCGGCCATCGTGAAATAGCCCTTGGGCGCGTCGCTACGGGCGGGCACGGTCACCAGACCCGGCGGCGGGGCCTCGGGGAATTCATCCATCCCTTGGCTCAGCGACCATAGCACCAGCCGCAACCGCGTCGGTGCAGGCTTGAGCAGGAGCGGCAAAAACACGGTGAACTGGCCAAAGCGGATGCCATGCTTGCGCAAGGCGCCACGCGCGTCTTGATCCAGCGCCTTGACCTCGTCGGCGATTTCACCGCGCGGGATCAGGCCCATCGCCTCGACCATGCGAAAGCCCAAACCGCGCGCCAAACCATTCAGCGTCTCGTCGCGCTGGATGTTCAAGAGCGGTTCAAACAGCGTGGCAATGCGCCGGTCGATATAGTGCTGCAAGCGGCGTTGCACCTTGGCGGCCACATCCGGGCCGGCCTCGTCATCGACAAAGGCCACGATCTGTGGCTTGAGCGGGTCGGCACCGGGCGTCAGCTTGCCCACCGCCTCTTTGCCCCACAAGAGGCCACCCTGTTCGGTAAAGTCGATCTCGGTGTCGGGTGCGTTGTAAAAGCGGTCCGCCTTGAGATGGAAATGCGGGGCAAGTGCCGCGACGCTCGCCTGTTGCAGCGTGCGTGCTTCCTTGCCTGCTGCCGCGCGGTCCTGCATGAAGCGGAACCCTTCGAGCCGTCCGACGAATTCGCCCTCGACGGTCACATCACCTTGATCGTTTACTTCGGCCACCATGGCTTCCTTCTGCTTGAGTCGGCGCAACAGAACCGAGGTGCGCCGATCCACAAATCTCTGGGTCAGCGCGCCGTGCAACGCATCTGACAGGCGGTCTTCTACAGCGCGTGTCGCCCCGCGCCAATGGTTTTCGTCATCCAGCCAGCCTTTTCGCTGTGCGACATAGGTCCAAGTGCGAATATAGGCCAACCTTTTCGACAGTGTGTCGATGTCACCATCGGTGCGGTCGATGCGGGCCACCTGCTGTGCCAGCCAGTCATCAGGCACGCGACCATAGTCGGTCAGGTCGCAATAGATGCGTTCCAAGAGGCTGGCATGTTCGGCGGCGCTGATGCCCCGGAAATCGGGAATGCGGCAGACATCCCACAAGAGTTTCACCGCTGTCCCCCCGATGGCGCGCGGCATCACATCGGGATGTTCGGCCAATGTCTTGAGCGCGCCCAGATCATCCGCCTCGCGGGCGCGGGCCAGCAACTCGTGATCGGGGCGCGCCTCGAGACTGGCGATGAGCGCGCCGGTGGTGCCGAATTGCAGCCGCGCATTGCGCCATTCCAGCTTGCGGATGGGGGCAAAGCGATGCTCCATGATCGCCTCGGCCAATTCGGGCTCAAGATCGGGCGCCTCGCCGGTCACACCAAAGGTGCCGTTGTTCATCCCCCGCCCGGCGCGCCCCGCGATCTGCCCCAATTCATTGGGCTGCAAATAGCGCATCCGCCGCCCGTCGAATTTGCTGAGCGACGAAAAGGCCACGTGGTTGATATCAAGGTTCAGCCCCATCCCGATGGCATCGGTCGCCACGAGGTAATCGACATCGCCATTCTGATAAAGCTCGACCTGCGCATTGCGCGTGCGCGGGCTGAGCGCGCCCATGACCACCGCAGCGCCCCCTTTTTGGCGGCGCAGCAACTCGGCCATGGCATAGACGTTTTCCACGGAAAAGCCGACGATGGCGCTGCGGGCGGGCATCTTGGCGATCTTGCGCGGGCCGGTATATGTAAGTTGCGACATGCGCGCCCGGCTGAGGAATTCGACCCCCGGCACCAGCGCGGCTATGGTTTGGCGCATCGTGTGGCTGCCCAGAAACTGCGTCTCGCGCAGGCCGCGCATCCGCAGCAGCCGGTCGGTGAACACATGCCCGCGCTCCGGGTCAGCGCAAAGCTGGATTTCATCCACCGCCACGAAATCCGCGCCCATCCCCTCGGGCATCGCCTCGACCGTGCAGACCCAGTATTGCGCACGCTCGGGCACAATCCGCTCTTCGCCGGTGACCAGCGCCACGACAGAGGGGCCGCGCACCGCGACGATCTTGTCATAGACCTCGCGCGCCAAAAGACGCAGCGGCAGGCCGATGATGCCTGTGCGATAGCCCAGCATCCGCTCGATAGCGTAATGCGTCTTGCCGGTATTGGTCGGGCCCAGAACCGCGAGGGTTCTTGACTGCTCGGACATCCAGAGCACTCCTTGATGGTGTCAGAGATCCGCGCCGCCCAATTCGCGCGCCACGTTGTCCCGCGCCTTGGTTACGTCCTCGTGATGGGGATGTATAGCCAGCGCGCGCGAAAACGCATCCCGCGCAAGATCGGGCTGTCCCAATTCATCCAGCAACACCCCAAGGCCGTAAATCGCATTGAAGTGGCGTGGCTCCAGCGCCAGCGCACGCTCGATATCATGGAGGGCCAGACCATAGCGCTCTTGCCGGTAAAACGCGACAGAGCGCAGATGCCATGCCTCGGCAAAGTCCGGCGCATGGTCGATGGCCGCGCTCAGATGCGCGATGGCTTCGGCCATATCGCCCGACTCAATTGCGTCTTCGCCGCGCCGCAACAAAAGATCCATTGCTGGCGATCCTGAGCGCGCCAATTCCAGCTCGATTTCGGCGGCAATCTTGCGCGCTTCCCCGGCCTCGGCCTGCGCCAAATGATCAAAGAGCCCGTCAAGCCGCGTCTCCTCTGCCAAGGCAGGTAGGGAAAACGTGACTATCGCTGCAAATGCCGCGACGATACGGTTGAGATTGAAGTTCGCTGCGCCCATAACGAGTCTGAGTTTAGCGCAGATTGTCCGGTTGCACAGCCCCGGCATCGCAAATGTGAAAGGAAGCGCAGATGAGCGACGTAATCACCACAGCCGTGGCCGCCCTGAATGAGAAACTGGGGGGCGAGGGCCTTGAAGGCAGCGCGAAATTCGTGATCGAAGATGAGGGTGCAATCGTGATCGACGCCAATGGCGCGCGCGCCGGCGATGACGACACCGATGTCACGCTGACGGCCAGCCGCGATACGTTCGAATCGATCCTCTCGGGCGATCTCGATCCCGCCGCCGCCTTTATGTCTGGCCGTCTAAGCGTCGATGGCGATATGGGCATGGCGATGAAGCTGGGCAGCGTGTTGGCCTGATGCAGGCCGCGCCGCTCTTTGACGATGTGGCCCAAGGGCCAGAGGGCGGTGCCGCATGGTGGATGTCTGCCTCTGACGGAATGCGTCTGCGGATTGGCCTGTGGAATAGGGACGGGGCCCGTGGCACGGTCCTGCTCTTTCCGGGGCGCACCGAATATATCGAGAAATACGGCCGTGCCGCTGCGCATTTCGCCAGGTGCGGGTATGCGACGCTGGTCATTGACTGGCGCGGTCAGGGTCTGGCGGACCGGCTGACCACGGATGCCATGGCAGGCCATGTGCATGAATTCGGGGATTATCAGCGGGATGTCGCGGCCATGGTCGAGGCGGCTGAGCGGCTTGATCTGCCGCGCCCTTGGCATCTACTGGCGCATTCCATGGGTGGCTGTATCGGACTGCGCGCGGTGATGCGGGGGCTAGAGGTGCAAAGCTGCGCCTTCTCGAGCCCGATGTGGGGCATCCATATGGCGCAAGCTCTGCGCCCGGTCGCATGGTCCCTGTCTTGGGGCAGTCGTCAGTTGGGCATGAGCCATCATTACGCCCCCGGCACGGCGGGCGCGCATTACGTGCTGGAAGAGCCATTCGAGAGCAACAAGCTGACCAATGACCGCGAGATGTATGACTATATGGCCCAGCAATTGCGCGCCCACCCCGAGTTGGGGCTGGGTGGGCCCAGCCTGCGCTGGCTGCACGAGGCGTTGAAGGAAACCCGGGATTTGGCGCGCCTGCCCTCTCCTGATCTGCCTTGCCTGACGATTCTGGGCAGCGACGAGCAGATTGTCGATGTGCCCCGTGTGATCGACCGCATGGCGCATTGGCCGGGCGGGCATCTGGAACTGGTCCCCGGCGGGCGGCACGAAACGCTGATGGATACGCCCGACATGCGCGGGCGCCTGCTGCGCCAGCTTTGCGATTTCTATGGCGGCGCGTGGCGCGCGTCGGCTACGGATCGCGCCGCACAGGCGAGCGCTGTTCCCCAAGCCCGCTGATCCGCACCACCATTTCATCGCCCTCGGTCAGATAGCGCGGCGGCTTGCGCCCCATGCCTACACCCGGTGGCGTGCCGGTGGCGATCACATCGCCCGGTTCCAGCGTCATCAGCGCGCTGAGATAGGCCACGATATGCGCCACCGAAAAGATCATGCGCGCCGTCGTGCCGGTCTGCATGCGCGCGCCATTCAGGTCGAGCGAAAGATCAAGCGCCTGCACATCCCCCACGGCATCGGCTGTCACCAGCCAAGGGCCCATCGGCGCAAAGGTGTCACAGCTTTTGCCCTTGGTCCATTGCCCGGCCCGCTCCATCTGAAAGGCGCGCTCGGACACATCGTTGACGATTGTGTAGCCCGCAACATGGTCCAACGCCTCAGCCTCGGTCACATATTTGGCGCGACGCCCGATCACCACGCCCAATTCCACCTCCCAATCGCCCTTCTCCGCACCGCGGGGCAGATACACAGGGTCTTGCGGGCCGCAAATTGCCGAGGTCGCCTTGAGAAACACCACCGGCTCTGGCGGGGCGGCAACGCCCACCTCTTCGGCATGGTCGGTATAGTTGAGACCGATGCAAATCAGTTTGCCCACCTGCCCCACTGGCGGCCCGATCCGGGGGGTGCCTGCAACCAAAGGCAGGCTTTCGGGGTCGATCCGGGGCAAATCAGCAAGCACCGCCCCGGCCAAATCGGGCACCACACCCGACAAATCCCGCAAGCGCCCCTGATCGTCCAGAACGCCGGGTTTTTCCTGACCCCTCTCACCAAATCGCGCGAATATCATGTGATCTTCCCCTTTCACCTTGCGCCCCACCCTAGCCAGCCGCGCCCGAATGGCAAGCACCCCGCCCCTTGTGGCC
>NZ_LR701544.1:1734162-2104931 GCF_902498815.1 Roseovarius sp. EC-HK134 | reverse complement strand
GACAGCCCTTGACGCCCCTACCCGAAACCCCCACTCTCCGCCCGAACCCCAGACCGAAGGAGCCGGAATGGCCAGAACACCCGCCCCTTTTGCCGCCTTTGAATGGCTGATCGCTTGGCGCTATCTGCGCGCCAAACGGGCCGAGGGCGGCGTCAGCGTGATGACTTGGATCAGCCTGATCGGCATCACCCTTGCGGTTTTTGCCCTTATCGCCACGCTGGCCGTGCGTTCGGGCTTTCGTGCGGAATTCGTCGATACGATCCTTGGCGCCAATGCGCATGTCACCGTCTATAATTCCGGCGCGGTGGATGCGACGGGCCGGGTGGACCGCAGCCTAGAGGATTATGCCGCCATGGCGGACCGCGTGCGCGCGGTGCCCGGCGTCACGCGCGTGGCCCCGCTTGTCAAAGGGCAGGTCATGGCCAATGCCCGCGACCGCAACGCAGGCGTGCAGGTGTATGGCATCACGGCGCAGGATTTGGCGACCATCCCCCGCGTCGCCGACCCAGAGACCGGCGTGGGCGACATCGCGCGCTTTGACCAAGGGATCGCCATTGGTTCTGGCGTGGCGCAGGAGCTGGGCGTCACAGTGGGCGACCGGATCAAGCTGATTTCCCCAAACGGGGTCAAAACGCCCTTGGGCACCAGCCCGCGCGTCAATGCCTATGAGGTGGTCTATATCTTTACCGCCGGGCGCTATGACATCGACCGGGTTCGCGCCTATCTGCCCTTTGCCGAGGCGCAGAGCTTTTTCAACCGCGACGGGCGCGCCGATGAGTTGGAGGTGATGGTGGCCGAGCCTGAGCGCGTCGATGACCTGACCGTGCCGCTCTTGGAGGCGGCGGGTGAGCGCGCCTTGCTCTGGACGTGGCAGGATGCGAGCGGGTCATTCCTGCGCGCGCTCGAGGTCGAGGATAACGTGATGTTCGTGATCCTCTCGATCCTTGTGCTGATTGCGGCGATGAACATCACAAGCGGCCTGATCATGCTGGTCAAGAACAAGGGCCGGGATATCGGCATCCTGCGCACCATGGGCCTGACCGAGGGGTCGATCCTGCGGGTGTTCTTTATCTGCGGGGCCTTTACCGGCATGATCGGCACGGCGATGGGGGTGATCCTGGGCTGTCTTTTCGCGCTTTATATCGACCCGATTTTCAGCTTTGTGAATATGGCGATGGGCGGTCAGGTCTGGGATCCGTCGATCCGCGGCATCTACCGGCTGCCCGCGCAGCTGAGGTCCGAGGATGTGCTGTCGGCGGTGATGCTGTCGCTGGGCCTCAGCTTTGTCGTGACGATCTTTCCGGCGCGGCGGGCGGCACGGATGAACCCGGTGGAGGCGCTGCGCTATGAGTGAGGCCATGCTGCGCCTGTCGGGCGTCGAGAAGATCTATAATCGCGGGCAGACCTCTGAGGTGCGGGTGTTGAACGGCGTTGACCTGACCCTTGCACGCGGCGAGATGGTGGCGCTGGTCGCCCCGTCAGGCGCGGGCAAATCCACGCTGCTGCATATCGCGGGGCTGCTTGATACGCCCGACGCGGGGCGGGTCGAGATCGGGGGCGAGGATATGACCGGCCTCACGGACCGGCGGCGCACCATGGTGCGGCGGCAAGAGGTGGGCTTTGTCTATCAGTTCCACCATCTTCTGCCCGAGTTCAGCGCGCTGGAAAATATCGTGCTGCCGCAACTGGCCAATGGCGTGGCGCGGCGGGATGCCGTGGCGCGGGCGCAGGCGCTATTGGAACAGGTGGGCGTGGGGGCGCGCGCCGGGCACCGGCCTTCGGCCATGTCGGGGGGTGAGCAACAGCGCGTGGCCTTTTGCCGGGCGCTGGCCAATGGGCCCCGCGTGCTTTTGGCGGATGAACCGACCGGCAATCTTGATCCCGGCACCTCGGATCAGGTCTTTGCCGCGCTCACGGGGTTGGTGCGGGGCACCGGTCTTTCGGCGCTGATTGCCACGCATAACCTTGATCTGGCGGCGCGTATGGACCGTATCTTGCGGCTGGATCAGGGGCAGGTTGTGCCGGGCTGACGCCCGCCACTCAAAGCCCCGATTGCGCCACATCCTGAAAGAGCACCGGCACGCGGCAGGATTTGGGGGGCGTTTCGCCAATCATCAACAGGTCCGACGCCTCGATATAGCCTGCGAACCATGCGGCGAGCGCCACCGGATCATCGGTGGCCACACCCGGCCCGTCCACGGCATCAAGCACGATCTTGGACGGGGCCCAGACGCTGATCTGGCCGTGTTTCATCGACCAATCCAATTCGGTGCGCGTGGCCACCACGACGCAGCGCTCATCTCGCCCGGCCAGAACCCAAGCGTTCTGTTCCATCGCCAATAGGTCGACGCGGCGCTGTGTCATGCGGTGGCCGGTCTGGGGCGGCACTTCGTCGGCGCGGCCCACACAGAGGATCACCGGCTCTGCCCGCGCCTCAAGCTGATCGAGCCAGCGCGAGAGGTTGGGCGAGCGGATCGCGGTATTGGTCAGGAACACCACATGCGGATGCGGCGTCGTCGCGGCATGGGGCGTGATCGGCTTGGTCTTGAGGTCGTTCACAGAGCGTACAATCTCGACCCCAAGCGCGCCCGGCCCGCGATCCAGCTTTTCGATCCGCACAAAGGTGCGCACCGCCTGCGGCTCCCACAGGATGCGCTCGGCGATGCGTTCGGCGAGGGTTTCCAGCAGGTTCAGCCGCTCTTCTGCCAGTTCAGCGGCAATCGCCTCTGTCACCTTGTCATAACTCAGGATGCGGTCCACATCATCCTCGATGGCATCGGTCAGCGGGCGCACCTCGACCACGACATTAAAGCAGATGCGCTGCGTCGTGCCGCGCTCGGCCTGAAAGGCGCCGATCTCGACCTCGACCACGTGATCGCGCACGGAAATTCGATCAAGCGGCCCATCGGGCGAGGTGGCGCGCGCGCGGGCAGAAGGATGCTCAAAGGCGAGGCGAATTTCGTGGGTCATGCTGTCGGTCCTGCGTAGCTTGGCCATTGGGATAGCATGCAGAACCAAGCCGCCGAAAGGGTGAATGCGACCGCCTAGCGTGCGAGGGCGTCAGGAACCCGCGCAGCATTCTTTCTGTTGGCCCGGCGTTCCGCCACGCTGCAGGCCCCGAAACGCAACAGACCCCGGAACGCTCCGGGGTCTGTTCTTCGCACGCTAGGCGCCCGGGATGGGGGCGCAGGCCGCTGGCCTCATACCTTGCATGCGGGGCAAGGCGTGTCTGCGGCAGAGGGCTGTCGCGGAGACTGGACAAGGACAGGGTGCGACCCGGCGTGCGGAACCCCTTGGGTGGATGTGTGCGGCGTTTCTGTCAGGGCCTCGTGCAGGCCATCAAGATCGGCACTGTGAAACAGGCGCGAGGACATCACCGAGAGATAGAGATAGGACATGGTCAGACTTTCAAGACTTGGGTGTGCGATCAGCCGGTGCGCACCGTGTCCGGGGTGCACCGCGCCAGCATCAGGCGGGTGACGTGAATGGCATCCTTGAGCCCGAGGCGTTCCTGTTTCAGCCGCTTCAACACGGCCATGTCGGGCATCGGACGCTGGTGCTCTGTTGTGATCAGGGCATCAATGTTCTGATGGCGGCGGCGCAGGGTGGCCATCCGGCTAAGCAGCGATTGGGGCGAAATACGGCGCGGCGTCATGCGGGGTCTCCTTGTTGGGGCATCAGCGGGGCATCGTGCTGACACTTGGGATATGGGCAGAACCAACGCAGATAAAATCCAATGGGATATTAAAATTCGATAGGAGTTTCCTATCTTAGGATCTGACAAGGGGGGTGACATGGCACAAGACATAACGCTCAGGCAATTGCGATATTTCATCGCCCTGACCGAGACCGGGCATTACCGCAAGGCCGCCGAACGCGTGGGCGTCAGCCAACCCTCGCTGAGCCAGCAAATCCTTGGTCTGGAAACCGCGCTTGGGATGACGCTGGTCGAGCGCGGGCATCGTGGGGCCATCCTGACACCGGGCGGGCGCGAGGTTCTGACCCATGCCCGCAAGATGATCGAAGAGGCCGAGGTTCTCGGCAGTCTGGCCCAATCCACGCGCGAGGGCATGGCTGGCACCATCCGTCTAGGGGCCAGCCCGACGCTTGGCCCCTATTTTCTGCCCTATGTGGTGCGGCGATTGCGGCGGACCTATCCGGGGCTCAAGCTCATTATCCGCGATGCCGCCCCCACGGTATTGCAAGAAGAACTGCTTGAGGGGCGGCATGATCTGATCCTTGCGCAACTGCCGCTCAACTCGGGCGACATTGCCGTAGAGCGCCTGTTTCGCGAACCGCTCAAGCTGGCGGTGGCGCAAGATCATCCGCTGGCGGGGCAAGCCTCGGCGCAGGATGCGGATCTGGCGGGTCAGGATATTCTGGCGCTGCCGCGCGGCTACCCCATGCATACGCAGATTGTCACGCTCTGCGAAGAGGTGGGCGCGCAGCTACGGCAAGAGTATGAGGGCACCAGCCTTGACGCCCTGCGCCAGATGACCGCCCTGAACATGGGGATCTGCTTTCTGCCCGCGCTTTATGTGCAGTCCGAAGTGTCCCCCGAAACCGGCGACGTGGCGATCCTCAGCTTTCGTCAGGACAGGTTCCTGCGCTCGGTCGGGGTGGCGTGGCGCAGGCGCTCGGCGCATGGGCCGATGGTGGAACGCATCGTGCGGGTGATCCGAGAGGTGGCGCGCGACCGCTTTGCCGCTCTGGTGCGGCTGGAATGATTACCGGCGACGCTTGGCTGAACCACGAATAAAGGGCGCAGCCAAAAGACACCAACCCAAGACGGCCTGCCCATGCGCTGCAAGGCTCTGAGGGCCTTGCAACACCAAAAGCACAATCCCCTCACTTGGGTTGCGCGGCGGCCATATCACCCATTGAGCAGGCAGGCTTGGAATCAGCAGGCGGTAGTATTCGTAATAGAGCTGGGGCGAAAGCCAGATAAAGAGCCAGAACAGAACCAGAGCCCCCAAAAGCCTGGTCCAGATGCCCCGATGCCGCAACAAAACTCTGGCGGTCAGAACGAACAGAATGAAAAGAAAACCGCTCAGCCCAGCAAGGCCGATCTGCCCCCCGGTGGACAGATCGAAAAAGGAATCCTGTGCATACATCGGCCTTGGTTCTCAAACTCGGCGGCGCGGGGACGTTGCGCGTTTGACCATCATGGGGCAAGGAGTAAGACGAGAAAAAACCGCCATTTCCAGCGGTTTTCAATGTTGTGATGCGCCGCCAGATCACTTGAGCGGGGCGACACCCAGAATGACGCTGAACTGCTCGCAATAAATATAGAGCTCTTGGAAGTCGTCGGTATTGATCCCGGCGGGCACCTCGAAACTTGCAGCCCCTTTCTTGACGGTCAGCTTGTCGTGGATCTTGGAACCCTTGGCATATTGCTCGCCATTGCCAAAACCGATCTTGATATCCGGTGGGTTCTTGCTGGGATCAAAAAGATAGTCATCTGCAAGATGAACGACGGTTTTGCCATCCTTTTTCTTGATCTTGACCGTTCCCGACACGGTATAACCCTGCCGACCCGAAAGCGTGCCCTTGCGGATATCCGAGGCCGCAAAGGATGGCGCGGCCCCAAGCGCTGTGGCGGCAGCGGCCAGAGTGAGGCCAGCGAAGTGACGACGCGTGATAAGCATTGAAATCTCCCTTTAGACTGTGTGGAGATCGCACTTAGGCACCGCTTGGCCGCATGGCAATCGCGGGGCCGGTCACAGGTGATCACCGGCGATCACCTTGGTGATAGCGCGCCAATCGCGGGGCCGCGCATCGGCTGCGATGCTTGGGCAATGCCGCACGCCGCAGGATTGGGCTGCCGCCATGCAAAAGGCCCCGGATCTCTCCGGGGCCTTTGTGTTTCATGCGGTCTGCCTTAGTGCGCGGGCTGCTTGTCCCAATCTTCGCGCTTGGGAAGCTGCTCAAAGGTGTGCTCCGGCGGCGGCGACGGCAGGGTCCATTCCAGCGTGTCGGCATATTCGTTCCACGGGTTCGGACGGGTCTCGCGGGCGCCCCGGAAGAGGGCATAGATCACGAGGCCAAAGAAGAACACGAACGACGCGAAGGACAGGAAGGCCCCAATCGACGACCACCAGTTCCACAGCGCAAAGGCCTCGGGATAGTCGATATAGCGGCGCGGCATGCCCTGACGACCCAGGAAGTGCTGCGGGAAGAAGGTAAGGTTCGCACCGATGAACATCGCCCAGAAGTGCAGCTTGCCGCCCCATTCAGGGATCATGCGCCCGGTCATCTTGGGGAAGTAAAAATAAATCCCCGCAAAGATCGCGAACACGGCCCCCAAGCTCATCACATAGTGGAAATGCGCCACCACATAGTAGGTGTCATGATAGGCGCGGTCCACGGCAGCTTGGCTGAGGACAATGCCGGTCACGCCGCCCACGGTGAAGAGGAAGAGAAAGCCAAAGGCCCAGAGCATCGGTGTGCGGAATTCGATCGAGCCGCCCCACATTGTGGCGATCCAAGAGAACACCTTGACGCCCGTCGGCACCGCGATGACCATCGTCGCCAGCATGAAATAGCTCTGCTGCGTCAGCGACATGCCCACGGTATACATGTGGTGCGCCCAGACGACAAAGCCCAGAACCCCAATCGCGATCAGCGCCCAGACCATCGGCAGATAGCCAAAGATCGGCTTGCGCGAGAAGGTGGCGATCACATGGCTGATGATGCCAAACCCGGGCAGGATGATGATATACACTTCCGGATGGCCAAAGAACCACAGGATGTGCTGGTAAAGGATCGGATCGCCGCCGCCCGAGGGATCAAAGAAGGTGGTCCCAAAATTACGGTCGGTGAGCAGCATGGTGATCGCCCCCGCCAGAACCGGCAGGCTGAGCAGGATCAGCCAGGCGGTGACAAAGATCGACCAGGAAAACAGCGGCACCTTGAACAGCGTCATGCCCGGCGCGCGCATGTTGAGGAAGGTGGTGATCATGTTGATCGCCCCAAGGATCGACGATGCGCCCGACACGTGGACCGCGAAAATCGCAAGGTCCATCGACATGCCCGCCTCATTGGTCGAGAGCGGCGGATAAAGCACCCAACCCACGCCCGAACCCAATTGACCATTGCCACCCGGTGCCAAGAGCGAGGCCACACCCAGCGAGGTGCCCGCAACATAGAGCCAGAATGACAGGTTGTTCATACGCGGAAACGCCATATCCGGCGCGCCGATCTGCAAGGGCATGAAATAGTTGCCAAACCCACCAAAGAGCGCGGGAATGACGACAAAGAACATCATCAGCACGCCGTGATAGGTGATCATCACGTTCCAGAGGTGACCGTTGGGCGTACATTCGGCAACATCAGAGGCGATGAACCGTGCGCCTTCCATGCACATGTATTGAACGCCCGGTTCCATCAGTTCCATCCGCATATAGACGGTGAACGTGACCGAGATCAGGCCGACAAACGCCGAAACGATCAGATAGAGGATACCGATATCCTTGTGGTTCGTAGACATGAACCACCGGGTGAAAAACCCGCGCTGATCTTCGTGTTCGTGGCCGTGAATGGCTGCATCTGCCATTGTGTGCCTCCTGCTGGTGTTGGTGCGGGGCATGGGGAGCGCTTGAGTCTCACATGCCCGTGATGTTTCAGGGTTTTAGAATGTCTGGGGGGGCGCGGCAATGCGCGAATTTGATGCAGATCAAAGAATTTTGTCGCACCCCCTTGCGAGAGGGGGCAGGGATAACGGGGGGATTTGGGGGCGTCGCCCTCGGGTGCGGGCGCGAGGACCTCTCCCCTCACACACCCCCCGTCATCCTAGAGCCTGACCCAAGGACCTCTTACCGCCAAAGATCCTCGGGTTACGCCCGAGGATGACGCCACTTGAAGGCAGTCTTTACCCCTTAGGCCGGGGCGGCGGCGTGTAGGCGTCGGGGTTGGCGCGCCATTTGCGGCCTTCGGTTTCCCAAATGCGAGGGCCATCAGATGATAATTCTGTGTCCGGCCAAAGTGGGGTCGAACAATGCACTTAGACAGTTTGACAGTCAAATCATCAAAGCCGGTGCTTCCCTGCGCATTGGAGATCGTTACTCCTTTAAAATCCGGAGCCTTGAGAGCCTAAATGATAACGTTGATATCCAAAGGTACCCCTCCAAGGTCCGTCCCCTCCATTAAAGCCCAACGCAGGTCTGCGCCAACTATGCGCGCCTTCCGGAAGTCTGCGCCCTCCATCCGCGAACCAACAAGTTTTGCCCCCTCCATCCGCGCGTCCCTGAAGTCTGCAAACTCCATCATTGACCAGCTGAGGTTGGCACCCGCCATGCGCACTTGGCGGAGGTCTGCGCCCTCCAACCGCGACCAGTCAAGGACGACCCCAACCATATGCGCTCCAGTAATTTCCGCCCCCTCCAGCTGCGATAGAGCAAGGTTTGCTCCATCCATCCGCACCCCACTTAGGCATCCCCCCTCCATTCGAGATGCGCTGATGTTTGCTCCCTCCATGCGTGCCCAGCTGAGGTTCGCTCCTTCCATCCGTACATCGTTAAGCAGCGCTCCAGAGAACACCGCGTCAGAGGCATCGGGGCGCTTTGCTGAAAGATCGGCACCTTGCAGATTGGCCCCGCGTAGATCGAGCCGATAGCCGGAGTAGGTTCGGAGGCGTTCGCGCCATGCAGAGAGTTTTTCACTGAACCTGTCGATTTCTGGCACTGTTTGGGGTGCGTCGTCTTTTACTTCTGGCAGTTCTGGACACGCCAGATCAAAAGGCCATACGATTCCCTCCTCCGGCGGGTTGGGCCATGCGGCCTCGACACGGCGCTGATCCGTGGTGCGACGGCCCAACACCAGCAAAGCTTGCGCAATATCGGCCCGGGGTTTTGGCAAGTCCTTTGCCCATTTTCGCGCCTTGGGTGTACGAAAGGGGCCATCGTCGAACCTGTCTTTCCGCGCCTCTATATGCAGTTTGCGCTCTTCGTCTGTTGCATCGTGCTTTAACGATTTCCACTTTGGAAGGGGAAAATCGCGCGGCGCTCTGGCGTTGGAATTCTCCCGCACATAGGCGCATAAAATCTCCATCACCCGCACATGATCGCGTCCCTTGTCATAGCGCGTGCTGTCCTGCGCGATGCGTTCCAGCGACAGGATCGCGCCGATGCGGACCTCGATAGCGGGAACAGTACGCTCTGCCTGAATAGGCTTGTTATCATCGCCCATGGTGTAGACCTTCTCGGTCTTTTCCGCCCCCAACTGCTCCACCGCCTTGTTGATGCGGTCGGTGATATGGCCCTCTTGCTGGAAATCCACCGTGCGCTGTTTCAGCACCGTGCCCCAGACCACGAAGGGCGCACCCAGAAGCGCCGCAACCAGAGCGCCTGCGCCCAGAGACTGTCTGCCCGCAAACGCGGTGTCGCCACCCGAGAGCATCTGCCAGACCTGCCAGAGCGTGCCACCAAAGAGCAAAAGCCAGATCGGCACCATTGCCCAGCCAAAGGCCTTGAGCAGGGCCAACGGCGAAGGTTTGCGGGTTTCCGTTTCTGTCGCGACCCAGACGATCACGCTGGCCACGGCAATGCCCAGCGCAAAAAGAATGATCTGCCCTTGCTGCGCGCTGAGCGGCAATGTGATGGTCAAATCCGTCTGATCCATGCGCGCACCTTTACCAACCCGCGCTGCAACCTTGGCGAGATCGGTGCCTTGGGGCAAGGGGGAGGTTTTCGGGAAGCCAGAGGTCCTCGGGTCAGGCCCGAGGATGACAGGGGGCAACGGGGCCAGAGGTCCTCGGGTCAAGCCCGAGGATGACAACACTACAAATCCCCCCTCACCCTTTCGCCGCGAATACCTCTGTTATCCGCGCAAGTTCCGCCTCAAGCCCATAGGGCGCATTGACCACAAATAACCCCGAGCCAACCATCCGGTGACCGGCGCGGACGGGGGGAAAGGTGACCTCGTGGCGCAGACCCTCTGGAAAGGCCGCGCCAAGGTGGATCAGCATCCCCTCATGCGCCCCGCTGGTCAGGATCGGATACCAGAGCATCAGGATGCCCACATTCCACTTGCGGGCGATCTGGGTCAGGTGGCGGGGGATGCTCTCATACTCGGTCTTGACCTCATAGCTGGGGTCTACCAGCAAAACGCCGCGCCGGGGTGTGGGCGGGCACAGCTCTTGTGCCATTTCGAACCCGTCCTGCTGGCGGATGTTCACATCATAGCCCGCCAGATTGCGCCGCAGATGCGCGTTCTCGGCGGGGTGCAGTTCGGCCAGATGCAGGCTGTCCACCCGGCGCAGGCTCTGCGCGGCGATCAAGGGCGAGCCGGGATAGGCTCTGGCCCCATGGGCCGCGCGGGTCTGGGTCAAACGGCGGCGATACGGGTGGTCGGTGGCAAAGCGCGCCTCAAGCCGCGCCACGCCCTGCGCCGCCTCGCCGGTTTTCAGCGCCGCGGCATCGCCCAGATCATAGAGGCCGCGCCCGGCGTGGGTCTCGATATAGCTGAGCGGTTTTGGCTTTTGGCACAGATAGTCCAACACCCAGGCAAGCGCTGCGTGCTTGTGGACATCCGCCGGATTGCCCGCGTGGTAATGGTGCTGATAGCTGAGCATGGCGGTTGGTAGCAGGTCGCGGTGGTGTGGAAAAGAGGGCGCTTGGCGTTCCCGTCCCGGGCTTGACCCGGGACCTCTCACCCCAAACCTTGAGGCCCCGGCTCAGGGCCGGGGCGGCACAGGCTACCCCACCACCGTGCCGGGCGGGCGCAGGGCATCCGCCAATTCGCCGTAAAGCGCCATCCGCTCCTCTTCGGACAGGAACGCGCCAATCTCGACCTCGCGACCTGATCCCTTGAGCGTGATGTAATGCGCGACCGGCCCGCCGGTGTCATGCATATTGACCTGCGCCCAATAGCGGTTGCAGGCCCATTCCTGCACATCGCCGCGCGGGTTGGTGCGCACCAGATGCACCTCTTCGGGCGCGATGGTCAGAACCTCGGTCAGCCGCGCGGTGCGATAGCTGTGCTCCAACGCCCACCACATCCCCGCCACCGCCATAAGCAGGAATGGCAACAGCCCCCAAAGCACCGCCGTGCCAAGAAGCGGATAGAGCGGCACGGTGATCAGCGTGAACGTGGCCAGCACAAAGGCCGCAAAGCCCCGGCGCGGCAGCGAGCGGTGCGGCCAGAGCGAGAGCGTTCTATCTGTATCAGCCTCGGTGCGAGGCGCGGTCCATTCATACGGCATGCGAGGGGTTTTAACCCGAAGCTTAGAAATGAAAAGGGCGCGGAGAGCCTGTAAGCCGGATTCTGTCCACCCCGGACCGTAATCCGGGGCTGGATGACCATTCCTCTTGGGACGCTGTTGCCAACGCCCCTCTAGCTGCCAACCCGGACCGCCGGGCCAAGACGTGCCTGCGGGCGGTATCCCGGACCAGGGTCCAGGACCAGCCCCCGCGCGCGGTCCCTATTTGGCATTGCTCCCGGTGGGGCTTGCCGTGCCGGTCCGGTTGCCCGTCCCGCGGTGGGCTCTTACCCCACCGTTTCACCCTTACCTCAGATCACTCTGGGGCGGTCTCTTCTCTGTGGCGCTTTCCCTTGGGTTACCCCAGCCGGGCGTTACCCGGCACCGTTGTCTTGTGGAGTCCGGACTTTCCTCGACACCCTTGCAGGTGCCGCGGCCATCCGGCCCTCCGCGCAAGGGCTGACTTAGGCGCTTGGGGCGGCGCGGTCAACGGCGAAGCGCGCGGCGAGGTCCGCCATCATCGCGCAATCCTGCGGGTCAAGCGGGCCGGTGACATGCGGGCGAAACCGCAGGCGAAAGGCGCGCAGGATATCGGCCTCGCTCACACCTTCGGACCGGACATAGCCAAACCGCGCGGCATCGTGTGGAAATTGCTCTGGGGCAGCCTCAGATCCCTGCGCAGGCCAGATCGACAGCCCCTGCCGCGCCAACCGCCGCCAGTCAAAACGCGGCCCCGGATCGCATTTGCGCGCGGGCGCCATATCGGAATGGGCGATGACACGGGCAGGCGGGATAGACCAGCGCCCCATTATGCCCACCATCAGACCCTCCAGCGCCCGCATCTGCGGCTCGGGAAACGGATGCAGGCCGGTATTGGCCAGTTCAATGCCGATAGAGCGCGAGTTGACATCTGTCACATCCCCCCACTGCCCTGCCCCGGCGTGCCAGGCGCGCACGCCCTCGTCAACCAGATGCCAGAGGCGGCCACGCTCGCAGATCAGGTAATGCGCCGACACCTCGGCAGAGGGATCGCACAACCGCTCCAGCGCCGCCTCGGCCGTGACCATCGCGGTATAATGCAGCACGATCATATCCGGGCACACGCCCCCCCGGCGCAGGCCGATATTGGGCGAGGGGTGCCAGATCACGCGCGCGTCAGCCGCGCACCGCGTTGCGGAACGGGCGCGGGTCCCAGTTGCAGGCATAGCCATCGCCATCGGGGTCCAGCCCCTGACGATCCCGCTCGGGCCCGCCGCGCCGCAGAAAATCAAGCTGCGCCTGATCGGCAGAGGGGTATTGCGCGCAATTGCGCTCGAATTTCGAGCCGGAATTGATGCTAAGGCGTCGATAGACCGGCGTGCCCACGGCATGTTTCGTGCTTAGCGCGAAATCCACGATATTGGGGCCCACATCGCTTGGGCGGCTGCCAATCGCCTCCGGCTGCACCACCTGATATTGCGCGCGGTTGTTGGCGATGCGTGCCGCGTCCTCGGCAATCGACCGCTCGGCACCGACAGCGTCAAAATTGTTTTCCTGCGAAATGCCAGCGGCATTCTCGACGGCGGGCGGTGGGTTAGAGGGGCTGGCCTGAAGCGGTGCCACACCGGAATTCGCCGCCGCCGCATCAAGCGCTGCGCGCGCTTCGGCGGCAATGGTCGCGGCATCGTCGGCACCTGCCGTGGTCTGACCTGTCGCATTCAGCGGCTCGGACGAGACGGCATCGGGCGGCGGCAGAACGCCGCGCGCCAGTGCCGCTTCGCGCGCGGCCTTGTCGCGCTGATAGGTGTCATAGTTCTGAAAGCCGACCCCGGCACCGCTATCGGGCACAGCGGGGGCGCAGGCCACCAGCGCCATCAGCGCAACCAAACCAAGTGTGAACCGCATCTCTTTCATCCTGCCAAAAGCCGTATCGACCGGGGCCTTACCACCATTTTGCGGGCTTTGCCACAAAACCTGCGGCCTGTTCCAGCGCATAGGCGGTGTTAAGCAGATCGCCCTCTTCCCAAGGCCGCCCAATCAGTTGCAAACCCAGCGGCAAGCCCTTGCCATCCAGCCCCGTGGGCACGGCAACACCCGGCAAACCGGCCAGATTGACCGTCACGGTAAAGACATCGTTCAGATACATCTGCACCGGATCGGCATCCGTCATCTCGCCCAACCCAAAGGCAGCGCTTGGCGTGGCCGGTGTGAGGATCGCATCGACACCGGCGGCAAAGGCCTCGTCAAAGTCGCGCTTGATCAGGGCGCGCACCCGGCGGGCGCGATTGTAATAGGCGTCATAGAACCCGGCCGACAGCACATAGGTGCCCACCATCACGCGGCGCTGCACCTCATGGCCAAAGCCTTCGGCGCGGGTTTTCTCATACATTTCCGTGATACCATCGCCCTGCGCCAGCTTGGCGCGGTGGCCATAGCGCACCCCGTCATAGCGCGCGAGGTTGCTTGACGCCTCAGCCGGGGCAATCACGTAATAGGCGGGCAGCGCGTATTTGGTATGCGGCAGCGAAATATCGCGGATCTCCGCCCCCGCCGCGCGCAGCATCTCGGCCCCGTCAGACCACAGCTTTTCGATCTCGGCGGGCATGCCCTCCATCCGGTATTCGCGCGGGATACCGATCACCTTGCCGCGAATATCCCCCGTCAGCAGCGCCTCGAAATCGGGCACGGGCAGATCAGCCGAGGTGCTGTCCTTGGGATCATGCCCGCACATCGCGCCGAGCATGATCGCGCTATCGCGCACCGTCTTGGTCATCGGCCCGGCCTGATCGAGGCTCGAGGCAAAGGCCACAATGCCCCAACGCGAACAACGCCCATAGGTGGGCTTGATGCCGGTGATGCCGGTAAAGGCCGCAGGCTGACGGATCGAGCCGCCAGTATCCGTGCCGGTCGCCCCAAGGCAAAGATCGGCAGCCACGGCACTGGCCGACCCGCCCGACGATCCACCGGGCGTCAGCGCGGTTTCGTCATTGCCACGCCGCCACGGGTTGACGGCATTGCCATAGCACGAGGTCTCATTGCTCGATCCCATGGCAAATTCGTCCATGTTGAGCTTGCCCAGCATCACAGCGCCCGCGTCAAACAGGTTCTGCGTTACGGTCGATTCGTATTCCGGCTTGAAGCCTTGCAGAATGCGGCTTGCGGCTTGGCTTGGCACGCCCTTGGTGCAAAAGAGGTCTTTGATACCAAGGGGAATGCCGCACATCGCGGGCGCATCGCCCTTGGCAATCCGCGTATCCGCCGCTGCGGCCTGCGCGCGGGCAACCTCGGGTGTGTGATGCACAAAGGCGTTCAGCGCCCCTGCCCCATCCACCGCCGCTAGACAGGCCTCGGTCAACTCAAGGCTCGTCACATCCCCCTTGCGCAGCGCATCGCGCGCCTCGGCAATCGTCATCCGGTTGAGATCGGTCATTATTCCACCACCTTCGGCACGGCAAAAAAGCCCTCGCGCGCATCGGGCGCGTTCGACAGCACCGCCGCCTGCTGATTGCCATCGCTCACCACATCCTCGCGCCGCTTAAGGCGCATGGGGGTGACGCTCGTCATCGGCTCTACACCTGTGACATCCACCTCGTTCAACTGCTCGATAAAGCCGAGAATGGTGTTGAATTCATTGGCCAGCGCCGGCAGCGCCTCTTGCGGCACTGCGATCCGCGCCAGTTTGGCCACCTTGGCGGCGGTTTCGAGATCAATCGACATGAGACTCTCCCGTGATCCGTTTGGCTTGCGTTTAGCGCCGGGGCCGCGCGGGTGCAAGCGGATCAGGGTCGCGCATCTGCCCCTTTCCTTGGCTGACACGCTCGCTAAGGTAAGGGCGAGGATGAACACTAGCGGAGGTGACAATGCACATCACATGGCTCGGCCATAGCTCTTTTCGGATCGAGATCGGCGGACAGGTCCTGCTCCTTGACCCTTGGCTCAATGGTAACCCGATGCTGCCCGAGGATCAGCACGGCCCCGCCACTGAAGGGGCCACCCATATCCTATTGACCCACGCGCATTTCGATCATGTCGCCGATGTGCTGCCGCTGGCCAAGCGTCTCGGCGTGCCGGTGGTGGGGCAATATGACCTCATGTCTCATTGGGAGGCCAAGGAAAACATCGCCACCGTCGGCTTTAACAAGGGCGGCACGGTCGATCTGGGCGGCGTTCAGATCACCATGGTGCATGCCACCCATTCCACCTCGATCGCCACGGATGCCGGGCCGCAGGTTACAGGCAGCGAATGCGGCTATATGATCGCGGGCGAGGGGCATGTGATCTATGTTTCGGGCGATACCGATGTGATGGCCGATATGGGCGTCTTCAACGCGCTGCATGCGCCCGATATCGGCATTCTCTGCGCGGGCGGGCATTTTACCATGGATATGCGCCGCGCCGCCTATGCGGCCAAAACCTTTTTTGAGTTCAAGACGGTGATCCCCTGCCACTACCGGACCTTCCCGATTCTGGAGCAATCCGCCGAAACGCTTATGGCCGCCCTGCCCGGTGTCGATGTGATCGAACCGCAGGTGATGCAACCGATCACGCTGTAAGCGCGGCGCCCTTCACCGTTCCCAAAATATTCGGCTGAAGCCCCGGGCCTGTCCCGGGGCCTCATCCCCCGCTCAGCGCTTGGCGCGCCGCCAGCCTGCCGCGCGGGCCTCGGCCTCGGAACAGAACCAGCGTTCGCCCTTGGCCTCGCTGATGACGGTCGCGTCATAATCCGCCTGCCCCGGCATGTGATAAATCTGATTGCCAGACCCGCTGCGATTGCCCTTGATCACACAGCCCGCTTGCGGCGCGGGCGCGTTTGCCTGGGCTTCCGCCGCGCGCTCTTCGCGCACCATGCGGCGATGATCCTCGGGGCGTGCCATCAGCACCTCATGCAGACCGCGCCCCGCAATCACAGCCGCCTTTTCATCCAGATCATAGGCCATCGAATATTTGCGATAGGCCAGCGCCAAGCCATCCGCCACCAGCATCCGGCCCACATCCTGCCCCACCACAGTGCAACGTGCGACGGTGCGATCATAGCGGTCCTTCTCCACCGCCTGACAGCGCGCCTCGCGGTTCTCGATCCGGGCGCGCACCTCTTCGGCCACCCATGTGCCGCAATCCCAGGTCGCGCCATCGGGGTTGGTGCAAATCTGCCCAAGTTCCGGCGCGTCGATCCCGTGCAAGCGCACGCGAACCTCGCCCACATCAAGCGTGTCGCCGTCGATCACCCGGACAAGGCCGCCAAACCCCTCAGCCCCGGCAGAGAGCGGGACCAGACCGAGAACGATGAGTAAACAAATCCTTAACATACCCCCTTATGCCGGAGGCCGCCCCCCGGCTGCAAGACAGAAGGTGAACAAAAGGTTAACGGCTCAGCGCTGGCTTTGCGCCCAGTCGGGATGCATCCAGGGCTCTGCATTCTCGGGCGGCAGCGGGCTGCGGCCCAGCACGGCATCGGCGATCTTTTCGCCCACCATGATCGACGGCGCATTGAGATTGCCATTGGTGATGCGCGGAAACAGGCTCGAATCCGCCACGCGCAGCCCCTCGACCCCGATCACCCGGCCCGCTGGGTCCACCACCGCCATCGGATCACTGGCGCGCCCCATTTTGCAGGTGCCGCAGGGGTGATAGGCGCTCTCGGCATGCTCGCGGATGAAATCATCCAACGCGTCGTCGCTCTCTACCGCCGCACCCGGCTGAATCTCATGGCTTACATAGGGCGCAAAGGCGTCTTGCGCGAAAATCTCGCGCGTCAGGCGGATACATTTGCGGAAATCCTCCCAATCCTGCGCTTCGCTCATATAGTTAAAGCGGATCACCGGATCATCGGCAGGGTCGGCGCTGCGCAGGGTCACAGCGCCGCGCGACGGGCTGCGCATCGGCCCGACATGCGCCTGAAAGCCATGCCCCTCGGCCGCCGCCTTGCCATCGTAGCGCACGGCGATGGGCAGGAAATGATACTGGATATCGGGATAATCCACGCCCGCACCGGATCGGATAAAGCCACAGCTTTCAAACTGGTTGCTGGCCCCCGGCCCGCTTTTGTTCAAAAGCCAGCGCGCGCCCACCCACGCCTTGCCAAAGAGGTTCCAGTATTTGTAAAGGCTGACGGGCTGGCTTGCGGCCATCTGGATATAAAGCTCCAGATGATCCTGAAGGTTCTGGCCCACACCCGCACGATCCGCGACCACCGGAATGCCATGCGCGGCCAGATGCGCGGCAGGGCCAATGCCCGACAGCATCAGGATCTTGGGAGAGTTGATCGAAGACGCGGCAAGGATCACCTCGGCATGCGCGCGCACCACCTCTTTGCGCCCCTTGATCAGCACCTCGACGCCCACCGCGCGCCCCTCTTCGATCACCACGCGGCGGACAAACCCCCGGATAATATCGCAATTCTCGCGTTTCAGCGCCGGTTTGAGATAGGCATTGGCCGCCGACCAGCGCTGCCCTTTGTGGACGGTCATCTCAAAGGGGCCGAACCCCTCTTGCCGATGGCCGTTGTAGTCATGCGTCTCGGGATAGCCCGCTTGCTTGCCCGCCTCGACAAAGGCGCGCACCAGCGGATTATCGCGCCGCCCCCGGCTGACATGCAGCGGGCCATCATGGCCGCGCCACCCCGCATCGCCGCCATGCCCGCAGTCGTGCCAGTTCTCCATCCGCTTGAAATAGGGCAGCACATCGGCATAGCCCCAACCATCGCAGCCTTGATCGCGCCAGTGGTCGTAATCGCGCGCATGGCCGCGCACATAGACCATGCCATTGATGCTGCTAGAGCCACCAATCACCTTGCCACGCGGACAGACCAGACGGCGATTGCCCAAATGCGGCTCGGGCTCGCTCAGATAGCCCCAGTCATAGCGCTTCATGTTCATCGGGTAACTCAGCGCGCCGGGCATCTGGATAAAGGGGCCAGCATCCGTGCCGCCATGCTCGATCACCAGCACGGATTTCCCGGCCTCGGCCAGACGATAGGCCATGGCACAGCCCGCGCTGCCTGCGCCCACGATGACATAATCGGCTTGCATCAGTCTCTCTTTCCTTGCGCGCAATCTCCGCCGAAACCGGCAGAAATCGAGTATTTACAGAAGGATGAACGCATCACTCGCCCCGCGGAAAGCGTTTGCTTTCCTCCAGCACATTGAGGTCCATGTGGTTGCGCATGTACCGCTCGGATGCCTTTTGCAGGGGCTGGTAATCCCAAGGGTAATAGCCGCCCTTGCGCAGCGCCTCGTAGACCACCCAGCGCCGCGCCTGACTTTCGCGCACGGCGGCATCAAAGGCGGCAAGGTCCCAGCGGGCCTCGGCCTTGGCCTGCAACTGTGCCAATGTCCCGGCATGGGCCGGATCATTGGCCAGATTGTTCAACTCATGCGGATCGGCCTCCAGATCGAATAGCTGATCGGGATCAAGCGCGCAGCGGTTGTATTTCCACTTGCCATAGCGCAGCGACACCAGCGGCGCTTGTGACGCCTCGGCGGCATATTCCATCGCAACAGGGGCCTCGCGCCTGCCGCCCTGCCCAAGATAGACCAGCGATTGCCCTTCGGTCCAAGGGGCCACCTCGGACATATCCGCCCCCGCCAGTTCGCAAAGCGTGGGGCAAACGTCGATATTGCTGACCGGATCGGTGATCAGCCCCGGTGCCATGCCGGGCGCGGAAATCATCAGCGGCACGCGGGCGGACCCTTCGTAGAAACACATCTTGAACCACAGCCCACGCTCGCCCAGCATATCGCCATGATCCGACACAAAGAGGATGATCGCCTCTTGCCGAGTGCTTTCCAACGCCTCGAGAATCTCGCCAATCTTGTCGTCGAGATACGAGATATTGGCGAAATAGGCCCGGCGCGAGCGGCGGATATCCTCTTGCGAGATGTCGAAGTTGCGCCAGTCGTTGGCGTCGAAAATCCGCCGCGCATGGGCATCGTGATCGGCATAGTCCATCGCGGGCACGTCAGGCAGCAGATGGTCGCAGTCTTCGTAGAGGTCCCAGTATTTCTTGCGCGCCACATAGGGATCATGCGGATGGGTGAAACTGACCGTCAAACACCAAGGCCGCGCATCCAGCCCCCGCGCCAGATCATAAACCTTGGCGCGCGCGTTATGCGCCACCTCGTCATCATATTCCATCTGGTTCGAGATTTCCGCGACACCCGCGCCCGTCACCGACCCCATATTGTGATACCACCAGTCGATCCGCTCGCCCGGTTTGCGATAATCCGGGGTCCAGCCGAAATCGGCGGGATAGATGTCGGTGGTCAAGCGCTCCTCGAACCCGTGCAACTGATCGGGGCCGACGAAATGCATCTTGCCGCTGAGGCAGGTCTGATAGCCCGCCCGGCGCAGGTGATGCGCAAAGGTGGGAATATCGGCGGCGAATTCGGCGGCATTATCATAGACGCGGGACCGCGACGGCAAAAGACCCGACATGAAGCTGGCCCGCCCCGGCGCGCACAGGGGCGAGGCAGTATAGGCATTGGCAAACCGCGTCGACCGCGCCGCCAGCGCCTTGAGATTGGGGGCGTGCAGCCACGGGGCGGGACCATCGGGAAAGAGGGTGCCGTTGAGCTGATCAACCATAAAAATCAAGATATTGGGCGCGGTCATTCTTTGTCCTTCTGGGGTAGGCTGGTGTCGAGGTAATGCAGCAGCACATCAATCGCGAGGCCGGGTTGCATCGGCCCTTCGCGCAGCGCCTGACGGATATAAAGCCCGTCAATCATCGCCGCGAGGCCGCGCGTGAGCGTGCGCGCCTCATCGGGGGCCAAGGCGCGAAAGGCGTGATGCAGGTTCGACCGCAACCGCCGCTGATAGATATGCAGCAACCGCCGCGCCTCGTCCGAGCGCTGCGCCTGCACATAGAAATTGAGCCAGGCCGAGACCATTTCGCCGCGAAACTGCGCGGGGGTGAAACTGGCGCGGATGATGGCCTCGATCCGCTCCCGCGGGCTTTTGGCCATGATCAGCGCGCCGCGCACCTCGGCCCCGTAAAGCGTCAGGATATGGCGCATCGCGGCCACGAACATCTGTTCCTTGGACCCGAAATAATGATGCGCCAGCGCGCTCGACATGCCAGCGCGCCGGGCGATCTGCGCCACGGTCACATCAAGGCTGCCATGCGCGCCGATCTCAGAAATCGTGGCCTCTACCAGCGCCGTGCGCCGGATCGGCTCCATCCCGATTTTCGGCATGCCCCCCCTCCAAAGACCTGTTGCCAGACTGGCCTAATCGTGTTTAATTGACTCGTCAATCAATAAAAAACACGAGGGACTGCATCACAACACTGCCCCCCTGCCAAAATGACGTTGTATTTCATCACAGCGTCATATTAGCCTTGGCAGGTATAAACCGACCGCCACGCGGCAGGGGGCCGCGCGATCTCGCGAGGTCACTCCAGAGAACAAAAGGCCGGTTCGGAAAAGCAAACCAAAGGGAGAAGACCAACATGACCATCCTCAATTCCGGCCGCATCAACCGACGCGGTTTCATGGCCACCACGGCCGGGGCAGCCCTTATTGCGGGCCTGCCCCTGCGGGCCAAGGCCGCGCCGTCGCGCGGCGGGCATCTGCGCGCGGCCATCGGCCATGGCCAGACCACCGACACCCTCGATCCGGGCACCTGGTCCAACAGCTTTACCACCTCGCTCGGCTTTGCCATTCATGGCCGCCTGACCGAAGTGGCCGCTGATGGCTCGCTCATCCCCGAAGTCGCCGAAAGCTGGGAAGCTTCGGCAGATGCGTCGGTATGGCGCTTCAAGCTGCGCTCGGGCGTGGCCTTCCATTCCGGCAAAAGCCTGACAGCGGCGGATGTGGTCAATTCGATCAATTTCCACCGCGGCGAAAATTCGACCTCGGCCGCAGGCCCGCTGGTGGCCCCGGTCACCGATATCACGACCGAAGGCGATGACATCGTTGTCTTCACCTTGGATGGCGGTAATGCCGACTTCCCATACTTCCTCAGCGACTATCACCTCGTGATCTGCAAGGCCGAAGGCGAGAGCATTGATTGGAAATCGGGCGATGGCTGCGGCAGCTATGTGCTCAAGGATTTCAATCCCGGCGTGTCCTATGCGCTCGAACGCAATCCGAACCACTGGCGCAGCGATGTGGCATGGTTCGATACCGCCGAAGTGCTGGCCATTGTCGACCAGAACGCGCGCACCACGGCGCTTGTCTCGGGCGATGTGGATGTGGTCGACCGGCTCGACCTCAAAACCGTGGGTCTTCTGGCGCGCAACCCCAACATCCAGATCAATTCGGTCGCGGGCACGCAGCATTTCACCTTTGCCATGGACACCCGAGCAGAGCCCTACAACAACCCCGACGTGCGCCTTGCCCTGAAATACGGCATCAACCGTCAGGAACTCGTGGACAAGATCCTGTTCGGCTATGGCTCGATCGGCAATGACCACCCCATCGGTCGCGGGCAGCGCTTTTTCAACACCGAGCTTGAGCAAAAGAGCTTTGATCCCGACAAGGCCAAATTCCACCTCAAGCAGGCGGGTCTTGACAGCCTTGAGGTCAAACTGTCGGCGGCGGACGCAGCCTTTGGTGGCGCGGTCGATGCGGCGGTCCTCTATCAGAGTTCGGCAGCACAGGCGGGCATCACACTGACCCCGGTGCGCGAGGCGAATGACGGCTACTGGTCGGATGTCTGGATGAAAAAGCCCTTCTCCGCCGTTTACTGGTCGGGTCGCCCGGTCGAAGATCAGATGTTCGCCACCGCCTATAAATGCGGCGCGGCGTGGAACGATACCTTCTGGTGCAACGACCGCTTTGACGAGCTGATGCTCAAGGCCCGCTCGGAGCTTGACGAGGACAAGCGTCGCGAAATGTATTTCGAGATGCAGGCGATCTGTAGCGACGATGGCGGTCAGATCGTGCCGATGTTTGCCAATTACGTCTTTGGCAATTCCAACAAGATTGCGCATTCCGACACGCTCGGGGCGAATTGGGATGTGGACGGCATGCGCTTTATCGAGCGCTGGTGGATGGCCTGATCCATCCCGCCTGACCTAACTGCAAGGCCCGGGGTAGCCTATCCTCGGGCCTTTGCCAAACCGGGCCCTGCCCCGGAATAATCAACCATGGGAGAAATATCACATGAGCTTCAAGACAACCTTGACCGCTATCGCCCTTGCCACCGCCGCCACCGGACCGGCCATGGCCAATTGTGACAGCGTGACCTTCGCCGATGTCGGCTGGACCGACATCACTGCCACCACCGCCGCCACCTCTCTTGTGCTCGAGGCGCTGGGCTATGAGACAGAAGCCAAGGTGCTCTCGGTGCCCGTGACCTATACGTCGCTCGCCAAGGGCGATATCGACGTGTTTCTGGGCAACTGGATGCCCACCATGGAGGCAGATATTGCCCCCTACCGCGAGGCTGGCACCGTTGACACGGTTCGCGCCAACCTCGTCGGTGCAAAATACACGCTGGCCACCAATGCCGCCGGGGCCGCGCTTGGCATCAACTCGTTTGAAACGATTGCACAGCATGCCGATGCGATCGAGTCCACGATTTATGGCATCGAGCCCGGCAATGACGGAAACCGTCTGATCCTCGATATGATCGAGGCGGATGCCTTTGGCCTCAAGGGGTTCGAGGTCAAGGAAAGCTCGGAACAGGGGATGCTGGCGCAGGTCAGCCGCGCGGATCGCCGCGAAGAGCCCATCGTGTTCCTCGGCTGGGAACCGCATCCGATGAACGCCAATCACGACCTGACCTATCTGACCGGCGGCGATGACTGGTTCGGGCCTGATCTGGGCGGGGCCACGATTTATACCAATACCCGCGCAGGCTATGTCGCGGAATGCCCCAATGTGGGCAAGCTGCTGGAAAACCTCGAATTCTCGCTGGCCATGGAAAACGAGATCATGGGCGCGATCCTGAATGACGGGGCCAAGCCCGAAGACGCGGCAAGCAGCTGGCTCAAGGCCAATCCGGATGCCATCGGCCCCTGGCTTGACGGTGTGACCACCAAAGACGGCGGCGATGCCATGGCCGCCGTAAAAGCGGCGCTCGGCCTCTGAGCGATATGGGGCGGCGCTGGTCGCCGCCCTTACGCCCTTTTTTCCAGACAGATCAGATGTGAGGCACCCGCATGGACTGGCTGAGCGATCACAAAATCCCGGTGGGGAAATGGGCCGAAGGCTTTTTCCTCTGGCTTCAGGACAATGCGGCGGGCTTTTTCGACATGCTGTCGGTGCTCATGGAGGGGCTCATCGACGCCTTTCTCTGGGTTCTGCAAACCCCGCATCCCATGGTCATCATCGGCGTCTTTGTCGCCCTGACATGGGTCTTGCAGCGCAGTTGGAAAACCTGCCTGTTCGTGCTCTTGGGCTTTCTCTTCATCCTCAACCAAGGCTATTGGGAAGAAACCACCGAAAGCCTGACGCTCGTCATCTCGTCCTGCGTGTTCTGCATGGCGCTTGGCGTGCCCCTTGGCATCGCCGCCGCGCACCGCCCCCGGCTCTATGACGGGATGCGCCCCGTGCTCGACCTCATGCAGACGCTGCCGCCCTTTGTCTATCTCATTCCCGCGATTGTGTTTTTCGGCATCGGCATGGTGCCGGGGCTGATCGCCACGGTGATCTTTGTCGTCCCTGCCCCCATTCGCCTGACGCATCTGGGCATTTCCAACACGCCCCAGCCGCTGCTAGAGGCGGCACAGGCCTTTGGCGCCACCAATCGCCAGACGCTCTGGAAGGTGGAACTCCCCTACGCCCTGCCGCAGATCATGGCGGGGCTCAACCAGACCATCATGCTGTCGCTGTCCATGGTGGTGATCGGCGCGCTGGTGGGCGCGGATGGCCTCGGCGTGCCGGTGCTGCGCGCGATCAATACCGTCAATATCGCGCTTGGCTTTGAATCCGGGCTGATGATCGTCGTCGTGGCCATCGTCCTTGACCGCATGCTGCGGATGGAGGGGCGCAAGTGACCGATACAATCGTCAATTTCAACAAGGTCTCTATCGTCTTTGGCGATGCGCCCGAAACCGCCCTGCCCTTGATGGATCAGGGCATGACCCGGCCAGAGATCCAGCAGAAAACCAGTCAGGTTCTCGGCGTGCATGATTGCGACCTCGCGGTTGCGCCGGGCGAAATCCTCGTGCTGATGGGCCTCTCGGGATCGGGCAAATCCACCCTCCTGCGCGCCGTCAACGGCCTCAACCCGGTGGTGCGCGGCACGGTCGAAATCCACGACGGCAGCGGCATGGTGGATGTGACCAACGCCACCCCCGCCACCCTGCGCCGATTGCGCCAGCATCATATCGCCATGGTGTTCCAGCAATTCGGCCTCCTGCCCTGGCGCTCTGTGCGCGAGAACGTGGGCCTCGGCCTTGAACTTGCAGGCATGCCCAAGCCCGAGCGCGCCGCCCGCGTCGACCGGCAACTGGCCCTCGTCAACCTCTCCGACTGGGCCGAGCGCCGCGTGGGCGAGCTGTCGGGCGGCATGCAACAGCGCGTGGGCTTGGCCCGCGCCTTTGCCACCGATGCCCCGATCCTTCTGATGGACGAGCCGTTTTCGGCCCTTGATCCGCTGATCCGCAACCATCTTCAGGATGAACTCATCGACCTTCAAAAAACCCTTGGCCGCACCATCATCTTTGTCAGCCATGATCTGGATGAGGCGTTCAAACTGGGCGACCGTATCGCCATCATGGAGGGCGGGCGAATCGTGCAATGCGGCACACCGCAGGATATCTTTACCAATCCCGCCACCGACTATGTGGCCGAATTCGTGGCCCATATGAACCCTCTGGGCGTGCTCTGCGCCCGCGACGTGATGGAACCGGCCAGCGGCACGCCCGACACCTGCGTTGGCCCCAACGCCAGCATTCAGGACGTGATGGAAAGCGCCCAAGGCCATGACCGCCCCGTGGGCGTGATCGAGAATGGCCAACTCTTGGGTCAGATCACCCGCAACCGCATCTTGGCCAAGCTGCTTGATCCGCGCGCCTAGGCGGGTGCCCCCTCAGACCTTGGTCGCCGAAACCGTCGGTGTGATCCGCCGCTTCAGCACCGCCTCGCGCCAGCTGATAAAGCTGACCGCGCCCACAATCACCATGCCGCCCAGAACCACGAACACATCCACCCCCTCGCCAAACACCAGTGCCCCCAAAAGCACCGCCCAGACGAGTTGCAGAAAGGTCACCGGCTGCGTCACCGCCAGAGGGGCGGCTCGAAACGCCAGCGTCATGGTGTAATGCCCCGCCGTGGCCAAGGTGGCCACCGCAAAGAGGATCGCCAACTCCCATGGCGTTGGCGTGACCCAGACCGCCGCCGCCAAAGGGGCCAGACCAAGCGTGACCGTGATCGACAGCATCGCCACCACCACGCCGGGGCTGCTGCGCCCCGACACCACCTTGGCAATCAGATAGGACGCGCCAAAGAAGATGGCGGCAAAGATCATCGCCAGATGCCCCGGCCCCACTTCACGAAATCCGGGCCGCAGGATGATCAGCGCACCGATCAGCGCAACACCCACCGCCAGCACCCGCCGCAACGCCAAACGCTCGCCCAAGAACAGCCCCGCCCCAAGGGTGACATAGATGGGGGCCAGATAATTCATCGCGGTCACATCGGCGATGGGAATCCGCGCCATGGCATAGAACCACAGCGCCACGCCCACCGTATGCACGACCCCGCGCGCGGCAAAAAATCCCCAGGTCCCACGCGCCAACCGCAGCCGCCAAAGCGATCCCAGCATCGGAAGAAGAAACACCAGCCCCATGGCATAGCGCAAAAAGGCCGCCTGTGGTGCTGGCACGCGCGTGCCCAGCACCTTGACCAGCGCGGTCACCCCCACAAAGAGGATGCCGGTCACCACCATCCAAAAGATGCCCCAGCCCGGCCGTGCCGTGCTTTCTGCTCTGCTTGCCTCTTGCGCGCTCATGCTTGCATTAATTCATGCCTCTGGCCGCCTGTCGAGACTGGCTTGGCGCTTATCCATGCGCATAGCGCAACACACCCTGCCGCCTCACGCATGGCTTAGCCTCGCAACAGGCCAAATGCGATGGCCCACATCACACAGCCCACCCCGGCATCCAGCACCCGCCAACTGGCGGGCCGCCGAAAGAGCGGCGCAAGAAGGCGCGCGCCATAGCCCAGCGAAAAGAAGAAAACAAAACTCGCACAGACCGCGCCCAGCCCAAAGGCAAACCGGTTCTCATATTGCGTCGATATGGACCCCAGCAAAACCACCGTATCCAGATACACATGCGGATTAAGCCATGTCAGCGCCAGACAGGTCAGCACCGCGCGTCGCAAACTGCCTGCCCCCTCGCCCGCCTCCAGCGCCGCCGCGCCACGCCACGCGGCCAGAAAACTGCGCGCGCCATACGCCAGCAAAAACGCAGCACCGCCAAAGCGCATGATCCGCTCCAGCCCCGGCACCGCCTCGGCCAGAACACCAAAGCCGGTCACACCCGCCGTCACCAGAATGGCATCGGAAATGGCGCAGACCAGAACCACCGCCAGCACATGCGCGCGCCGCAACCCCTGCCGCAGCACAAAGGCATTCTGCGCCCCAATGGCCATGATCAAACTTAACCCAAGCGCAAATCCCGCCAATCCCGCCTGCATCCGCCTGCCCTTTCCCCGGTCTTCAAATACGCAAATCCGCGTCTGTCGCAGGGGCTTGCCTAGCGGTGCGGCGGGCATTACTCAAATTCAATATGCTAATTCAAGATAAGAATATCTAATGCCCTTGCCGCCTGATCATCTCGTCACGCTCTCGGCCATTCTGCAAACCGGCAGTTTCGAGGGCGCAGCACAGGCCCTCGGCCTCACACAATCGGCCATCTCTCAGCGGCTCAAGGCGCTCGAAACCCGCGTCGGCGCGCAGCTTGTCCATCGCACCACCCCCTGCACTGCCACGCCGGCCGGTCAACGCCTTGCCGCCCATGCCGATCAGATTGCCCTGCTCGAGGCGCGCCTTCGCGAGGACCTCACAGGTCTTGCCCCCGCACCGCAAACCCGGCTGCGGTTGGCCGTCAATGCCGACAGCCTCGCCACATGGCTGCCGCAGGCTTTGGCCAGCCTGCCCGATCACCTCTTTGATTTGGTGATCGACGATCAGGATGTCTCGCATGACCGGCTCTTGCGCGGCGAGGTTCTGGGCGCGCTCACCACCCGTGCCAGCCCCCTGCCCGGCTGCGATGTCATCGCACTCGGGCTGCTGCGCTATCAGGCCGTCGCCAGCCCCGATTTCATTGCCCGCCATTTCGCGGACGGGATCACGCCGGGCCGTCTTGGTGTAGCGCCCATGTTGCAATTCAACAGCCACGATCAATTGCAACATCGCTGGATCACACAGGCAACGGGCGTCACGCTCAGCCCCCCCTGTCACCGGCTTCCTTCGTCCGAGGGGTTCGTCACCGCAGCCCGTCTTGGCATGGGCTGGGGCATGGCCCCCGAGGCGCTCTTGAGCGACGACCTGGCGCGCGGCACACTCCAGCTTCTGCGCGCCGATTGCCCGCTCGACACGCCGCTCTATTGGCAATGGAGCCGGTTGCTCGGCCCGGCACTCGCGCCTGTGACCCGCGCTTTGCGTCGTGGCGCGCGGCGTAGCCTGCGCATGCCGCAGGACCTTACAAAATCACGGGAGACTCTGTAAGGTCTGTAACCTCGGCCAAGGCCCGCTCGACCAGTTCCGGCCCCGCGCCGGGCCGCGAAGCACCTTCTGACAGGTGCCGCCGCCACGCCCGCGCGCCCGGTTTTCCCGCGAACAGCCCCAACATATGCCGGGTGATCTGGTGCAACCGCCCACCGCTTGCGAGATGCGCCTCGATATAGGGGAGCATGTCCCGCACGGCCCCTTCTGCTGTGGTATCCGGCCCAGTGGTGCCGTAAATCCGCCGATCCGCCGCACAGAGAATATCCGCAGGCTGATGATAGGCGGCCCGCCCCACCATAACACCGTCAAGCCCCTGATCAAGCAGGCTAACCGCTTGATCCAGCGATGTAATTCCCCCGTTGATCGAGATGTGCAGATTGGGAAAAAGCATCTTCATCCGCTGCACCAGATCATAGTCCAAAGGTGGAATATCGCGGTTTTCCTTGGGGCTCAGACCGTCGAGCCACGCTTTGCGCGCATGGATTTGAACCCGCTGCACACCCGCCGCAACGATATGTGCCAGAAACTCCGGCAACACTTCCTCTGGGTTTTGATCATCCACCCCGATCCGACATTTCACTGTGACTTCAACAGGTTGCGCCTCGCGCATGGCCACGCAACAGGCGGCCACAAGGGCCGGTTCCGTCATCAGGATCGCCCCGAACCGCCCCGATTGCACCCGATCCGACGGGCACCCGCAATTGAGGTTGATCTCAGCATAGCCCGCCTGCGCCCCCATCCGCGCCGCCTGCGCCAACTCCGCCGGGTCCGATCCCCCCAGTTGCAAAGCAACCGGATATTCCTCGGAACTATGCTCCAACAAATGCACCGCTCCCCCCCGCACCAAAGCAGGCGCGGTGACCATTTCAGTATACAGCAATGTCTGCTGACTGAGCAGCCGGTGCAGGTAACGGCAATGCCGATCCGTCCAATCCATCATAGGGGCGCAGGATAGACGCGCTGCCGCGGCGGCTGCGTTTCTAGGCATTCATAGGTCTCCTTGGGCCCACCATCTTTTACGACTCACCAGCAGTGCACACCATACGCATACGGCGGATGACCTGCCACCCTGCCCCGCACGAAGACAGGCGAACGGCGGTACGTGCGCGGGGTCTGAAGTGGCCAAAGGTCGTTGTCTGCCTGGTGGGTGTGTCCGATCCTCCAGAAAGCAGGCCCAGATGGCTTTTCACTCCGCTATTCACTTTCCGGACATTGAGAGCGCATCGGTGCCTTGATTTCCTACCGACAGAACGCGACCGAGGAACTCACGTATCAGCGCTGCGATTTCGCCAGCGTGCGTCTCCAATGCAAAATGTCCCGCATCCAGCAGATGCACCTCGGCGTCCGGCAGATCACGCCTGTAGGCTCTTGCGCCCGCAGGAATGAACGCCGGATCATGACGCCCCCAAGTGGCCAGCAATGGTGGACGGTGCTGACGGAAATACGTGTGGAAATCCGGATAGAGCGCCACGTTGGTGCGGTAGTCGCGGATCAAGTCGAACTGGATTTCCTCTGCGTCGGGCCGCGCCATGTAAGCGATGTCGAGTTCGTATCCATCGGGAGCAAGACGCTCGGGATCGGCTCCGGTGCCGTATTGCCAGTTCCTGATCGTGTCGGGGGATAGCGAAGGGCGGCAGGCTTCGCGGTTGGTGTCACTCCCGTCACGCCAATAGGCCTCCCACGGTCCCCACTGGTCGCTGAATCCGTCGGTGTAGGCGTTGCCGTTCTGGCTGATGATCGCAGAGACCCGTTCCGGGTGACGCATCGCAAGGCGCAAACCTACCGGCGCGCCATAATCGAAGATGTAGAGCGCGTATCGATCGAGCGACAGGGCTTCCGTGAACCCGCCGATCACATCGGCGAGCCGGTCGAAGGTGTAGGTGAACGTCCCGCGCGGCGGTGCCTTGGTCTGCCCGAAGCCAGGCAGATCCGGGGCAATGAGCCGATAGCGATCAGCCAGAAGCGGCATCAGGTCGCGAAACATGTGGCTGGCCGTCGGGAACCCGTGCAGAAGCAGGATCACCGGGGCATCGGCTGGGCCTGCCTCGCGATAGAATACGTCGACATCGCCGATCTGTTGGGATCTGTAGCGGATTTGCGCAGGGGTGGTTGTCATATTGGGTTTCCTTTCTTGGTTTTGACCGGGTTTGTCCCTGGGATAAGTGCCTCGTCTCGGGGCACTTCATGGCCGATCAGCGGGCGTCAGGCTTGGCCGGGAATGCGAGCGATGACCTTGATCTCGAAATCGAAACCGGCGAGCCAATTCACCCCGACTGCCGTCCAGGTCGGGTGGGGAGCCGCCGGGAAGTAGCGGTTCTTCACCGGCATGATCGCATCGAATTGCGTGTCAGGGTCGGTGTGGAATGTGGTCACGTCGATGATGTCGTCGAAGCTTGCCCCCGCCGCCGTCAGCACGGCGTCGAGGTTTTGGAACGCAAGGTTAACCTGTTTCGCGAAGTTGGGCTCGGGCGAGCCGTCAGGAAGGCTGCCGACCTGCCCGGAGACGAACAAGTGATCGCCGGAGCGAACGGCAGCGGAATAGCCGTGTGCCTCGTAAAGCGCGTGTCGGTTTTCGGGGAAGATGGCGTTTCGGTTGGACATGGATCATTTCCTTTGAGGGCGAAGATGTTTGCCGGTTGCAAAAGGGGGTGAAGGCGCGGCGTCGACGCCGCGCCGCCAGTCGCCTAGCCCGTGATGAAAGCCAGCAGGTCGGCGTTCAGCACGTCGGCGTTGACCGTCAGCATGCCATGCGAGAACCCCGGATAGGTCTTGAGCGTGCCATTGGGCAGCAGTTTGGCCGCCTTTTCAGCCGAGGCCGCAATCGGAACCACCTGATCGTCCTCGCCATGCAGGACGAGCGTCGGCACGGTCATCGCCTTCAGGTCCTCTGTCTGATCGGTCTCCGAGAAGGCCTTGATGCCGTCGTAATGCGCCTTGGCGCTGCCCATCATGCCCTGCCGCCACCAGTTCTGAATGACGCCCTCATGGACCGTCGCACCCTCGCGGTTGAACCCGTAGAACGGACCGGCGGGCACGTCGCGGAAGAATTGCGCGCGATTTCCGGCGAGGGCCGCGCGGAAGCCGTCGAAAACCTCCATCGGCGTGCCCTCGGGATTGGTCTCGGTCTGCAGCATCAGCGGCGGGATGGCGGCAACGAGAACGGCCTTGGCCACCCGGCCAGCCGGTCCACCGTACCGCGCCACGTAGCGCGCGACCTCGCCGCCGCCGGTGGAATGGCCGATGTGGACCGCGTTGCGCAGGTCCAGCGCCTCGGCCACGGCAAAGGCGTCTGCGGCGTAGTGGTCGATGTCGTGGCCGCTGTCGACCTGCTCCGAACGGCCATGTCCGCGCCGGTCATGTGCCACCACCCGGTAGCCCTTAGAGAGAAAGAACAGCATCTGCGCGTCCCAGTCGTCGGAGCTGAGGGGCCAACCATGATGAAAGACGATGGGCTGGGCGTCGCGCGGGCCCCAATCCTTGTAGAAAATCTGCACGTGATCGTCGGTGGTAATGTAGCCCATGGAAAGGTCTCCTGATGGCAGGTCGAGAGGTGTGGGTTCGGCGGCATGAGCGGCGCCCAGTTGAAGGCCGGCGCTCGCGGTGAGTGCGGAGGCCGCGAACAGGGCGTCACGACGATTGAGCGTCAGGCGCGGTTGACGAGTGGAAGGCATGGTTGAGCTCCTTTCGTTGCCCGAAGGGCGACCGGACCAAGTGCGGGATGTCGCGAATTGGCTTTGGTCAGGCGACCTCGGTTTGGGTGATTTCCGTTTTCGCGGCTCATTGCGTGGCGTGTGACAGGAATATCTTCGTTGTGGGCCGTCTGCGTTAGTCGCGATCGGCTTGCATTTCTTTCAACGAATCGTTGAAGCTGGGAGTATGGAAACTCTTTCGAATCTTGAAGCGTTTGTACGAAGCGCAGAGTGCGGCAGCTTTTCCGGGGCTGCCCGCATACTTGCCCTGACGCCAGCCGCGGTCAGCCGCAGCGTCGCCATGCTGGAGCGTAATCTGGGCGTCCGGCTGTTCCACCGTTCGACGCGCGGACTGAGGCTCACCGAGGCCGGGGAAAGCTTTCTCGCCTCGGTGGGAGAACCGCTCGACAGGCTTCAGGGCGCCATTTCAGCGGTCACCGCGCAGGGGCCGACGCCCGCTGGTACGCTCAAGCTCAGCATGCCACCCTCGTTCGGTCTGGCGCATGTGTTGCCGCTCCTGCCCGGCTTTCTTGCGCAATATCCTCTGATCCGGGCCGAATGGCATTTCGAGAACCGCGTCGTCGATCTGGTCACGGAAGGGTACGATGCCGCCATCGGCGGCGCGATTGAACGCGCGCCGGGGACGGTCGCCCGCAGGCTCGCGCCGCTCCACGTCGTCGCTGTCGCCTCGCCAGCCTATATGGCGGGCCGAAGCGGTCCGACCGATCCGGCCGGGCTTGCCGAATTCGACGGAATTGCGATGCGTGTCCTGCGAACTGGTCGTATCCGGCACTTGATCATGCGCAACAGAGCCGGACAAGAGATGGAGGCAGCGCTTAACGAAACTGTCGTCGTGAACGAACCAAGCGCGATCCGCGAGGCAGCAAAGCTAGGGCTTGGCATCGCCCTGCTCGCAGTGGCCGAGGTCTTGTCGGACCTCGAGGACGGTCGCCTGATCCGCCTTCTCCCGGACTGGTACGCGGACGACGGCGGGATTTCTGTGTACTACGCCTCGCGGAGCTTTCTTCCGGCCAAGACACGCGCCTTCATCGACTGGATTGATGCAGCGTTCAAGGAACAGCGTCTTCCCGAGCGATTCAACGGTTAACCGCTCCGGCACTCGTCCGCTCGCGTCCGGAGATGACCTCGACCCATGAACGGTTGGCGCGCCATGGCGGGCGCGTGGCTGAAAATCATACGCCTGTTTCTCGAAACACGGCGCGAATGACCTCTACAACATGTTGGACGGCAGTGTCGCGGTTCTGCCGGGCGTGCCAGGCAATGTGCAAAGGAAACCCATCGACCGAAACCGGCGGTTGGTGAAACACGAGATCGAATTCGACCTTCGTTGCCACGCTCTGCCGGGGAAGCATGGCGATCAGATTGGTCTCTGCCAGCACCCTCGGCACAAGCTGGAAGGAGGGAACGGTGAGACCGACGCGCCGTCGCCGCCCGGATGCCGCCAATTGCGCGTCAAGCGGAGTCCGGAGATCGCCCTGACCAGATACGACGACATGCGGCCAGGCCAGCCAGGCATCTATGGTGAACCCGGCAGCGGCAGGATGATCGCGTCGCATGGCAACCACGTAGTCGACGTCGATCAACTTTCGAATCTCGATGTTCTCGATCTCGCGATCCAGGACAGCGATGGCGATGTCCGTCGCCCCGTCCAGAATTTCGCGCGTCACGGCCTCTTGGCCCTGCCAAGGCTTGAACACGATGGTAATACCCGGTGCAGTCCTTGAGATATCCTCGATCAAGGGGCACGCCAGCAGGGTGGCAGGATCGTCGCCTGCAGTGATGCGGACCACGCGTTCGATCCGGTCCAATGGCACCTCTCCGCGATCAATCAGAGCATCCACCTCCGACAGGATGGACCGCAACGGCGCGCGCAGTGTCTGTGCCAAGACCGTGCGGGTCATGCCGCCGCGCCCGCGCTCAAGCAAGGGATCACCGAACAGGTCCCGGCATCTTTGCAGGGCGCTCGAGACGGCAGGCTGCGACATGTTCAGGCGATGCGCGGCACGGCTGACATGCGCCTCGTCAAGCAGCGCTTCAAGGACGACAAGAAGGTTCAGGTCGATGCCACGTAAATTCATGAAAAGAATAATATAGTATCTTTTATATCCATTGGAAGAATTTTTTATGCTGGACCATCTTCGGATCATTCCCAAGCCGAAGGAGGCTCCCATGACCCAGACTCTCATCCTGCTTTTTCACCCCGACCTCGGGAGATCGAAGGCCAATGCAGCCCTGCAAGCCGCCGCCCGCACTGTCTCGGGTGCGCAAGTGGTGGACATGTCGGCGCGTTATCCGAGCGGCGTTATCGACATGCATGCCGACGGCGAAGCCGAGGCGCGCGCGCTTCTGGAAGCCGACCGGATCGTTCTACAGTTTCCGATCCAGTGGTATTCGACGCCCCCTCTTCTGAAGGCCTGGCAGGATGCCGTGCTGACGCGTATGTACTACATCCATGCCGCGACAGAGGGTGACAGGCTGGCCGGCACGCCGCTGATGATCGCCGCAACGGCGGGCAATGCGCCTGCGGCCTACAGTCGCGACGGCGCGAACCACTTCACGATGGATGAACTTATGGCGCCGCTCAAGGCGACAGCGCTGCGCTGCGGCCTGCCGTGGCATTCTCCGCATCTGGTGTTCCGGGCCGACAAGCTGAAGCCTGCGGAACTGGCAGCAGCCCAGGAAAGCTATGTCCGCGCCCTGAAGGACTTTATCGCGACACCGACCATCCTCGATCAGACGGCGGCCTGAACCATGACAAAAACGACCCACGACACCCTCGCCGAGCTTCGTCTCGGCACGCCTGCTCCGTTCATTGCCGCAGCATTCAGCCTGCCCGCACTTCTCGCCGTCCAGTTCTTTCTGGCCGGGCAGGCGCTCTTTGCCGGGCTGCCTTGGGACCTGCACGGCGCATTTGGCGGCGTCATTGCGATCCCGGTCTTCACGCTCCTCTGGTGCTCCCTCATCGTGCGGCGTCTGAGAGGGTTCGGATGGTGGGCCGGTGTGATCGGCCTCCTCTACGCGCTCCAACTCGCGCTGGCATCGTTCGGCTCTGGGGCCCTTGCGCTTCACCCTTTCAACGCGGCGCTCTTGCTGACGGCCTCACTTATCGTCCTGTTCAAGGTCGAGCGGCGTCGTTCCGCACGAGCCATCAGAGACTGACCCATGCACAACTTCTGACGAAAGATCCCGCGCACATCCGGTACGAGCAGCCCTCATGAGCCGATCCGGAACCGCCCATCGGAGAAAATCCGCATGTTTTCGAGCTTTTACAGTTGTTGCTTGCCGTTCGGACCCGGGCTGACCTAAGTCGCATCCGAAAAGGCCGGGCAAGAGGGCCCCAGCCAAGAAGAAACCCAAGCATTTTGAGGTGGCGATATGAGGATCCTTTTGGTCGAAGACGAGCCTCGGCTTGCTGAATCGTTGCGAAAGGTCCTCGAACGTGAGCGGTTCATCGTGGATCACGCAAGCGGGGTGGAATCCGCACGGGAAGCCAGCAAGCTTGGAACGTTCGATCTGGTCCTGCTCGACAGGTCTTTGCCCGATGGCGAGGGCCTGTCGTTGCTGCCTTCTTTGCGGGCTGACAACCCTGGGATCCACGTCATCGTCCTCAGCGCACGCAACGGCGTGAATGACCGTGTCGCAGGCCTTGACGGCGGCGCGGACGATTACCTCACCAAACCCTTTTCCATCGACGAGATGCTCGCCCGCATCCGGGCGGTCTTTCGCCGTCCTGCGAAACTGGCCCGCGCGACAATCCGTGCCGGATCGCTCGTTTTTGACCTCGCTTACGAGGAAGTGGAAGTGGACGGCGCTAGGATCGACCTGCCGCGGCGCGAGTTGCGGGTCCTTGCGGCGCTGATCAAGCGTCGCGGGCGCACCGTGCAGCGCGAGGCACTGGAGAACGCGGTTTTCGGCTTCGACGACGAAATCCAGTCCAACACGCTCGACTCTCATATCTCCCGTCTGCGCCGGAGATTGACCGCGGCTGGCGCGAGGATCGAGATCCACGCCATTCGCGGGGTCGGCTACCTGTTGCGCGAAGCCCCATGACGCGGTCGCCGTCGCTCAAGCGACCACTGATCGTCTATCCGCTGGTCTTCCACTTCCTCACGCTTCTTGTCTCCTTCGCCATCCTCATCGCAATCGCGCTCCGCGTCGACAGCGGCGGGCCCTACACCGATGAACAGATCATCCCGATCATCGCGCAAGCGGTGGAGCGCGATGCCGCAGGCGGCCTGACCGTCGTGATGACGCCGGATCTGGCCGACCTGCGGGGCAAGGCGCCAGACCTTTGGTTCGTGGCCGAGGACGACGGGGGGGCGAGCGTGGTCTTCGGTAGGGTGCCCGAACATTACGCGTCTCTGCTGGGCCGCCTGAGCGACCTGTCTTATGCGCAGATGCGTGACCGTGTCGCGCCCCACGATCTGGCAGCGGTGATCCGGAGGGAGAATACGGACATAGGCACCCTGACCATCCTTGGACATGGTCCGCTGTCGGAACTGGGTTTTATGGTGGTGTTTGCGACCAACACGATCATCCTGCCGATCTTCATCTTGCTGACCCTGACCTCGCTGGTCGTGACACCCTGGATTGTCAGACGATCGCTCGCAGGCGTGTCGCGTATCGCGCGGGAGGCAGAGGGGATCAACGCGGACAGCCGAGGGCGCCGTCTGAGCGAAGCCTATGTCCCGCAAGAGATCGCGCCGCTTGTGCGGGCGGTGAACGACGCCCTGCGCCGCCTTGACGACGGATACGAACGCCAGCAGCGGTTCATCGCGTCGGCCTCGCACGAACTGCGCACGCCCATCGCCATTCTGGCGAGCAAGGTCGATGCGGCCGACAGCACGGCCGTCCGGGCCTTGGCGCTGGACGTGCAACGGCTCGCGACCATGACCGAACAACTTCTCGACCTGCACCGCCTTGAGAACAACCGCCAAGACGAGGCAATCGACCCTGCGGAGGTTGGCCGACGCCTTGTCGGAGATATGGCACCTCTCGTCATCGCCAACGGAGGTTCCATCTCGCTTGATGTCCTGGGCAACGAACCCTGCATCGGCGACGCGGCAGCGCTGGAGCGCGTGCTGATGAACCTTGTTCAGAACGCCATCGATCACGGCGGGACCAATGTTGTCGTCCGCGTTCTTGGGACGGCCTTCGAGGTCGAGGATGACGGCCCGGGAATACCGCCCACCGAGCGTGAGCGCGTCTTCGAGCCCTTTCACCGCCTTCGACCACGCACCACCGGGAGTGGCCTCGGCCTTAACCTCGTACGGGAGGTCATGGATCAACATGGCGGCCGCGTGGAGATCCGAGATGCGCCCGGTGGCGGCACAGTCTTTCGCATTGATCTGGGCACCGTTTAAGGCATGGACGGGTGCGACCGTCCATGCCACGACCGACCGCTTTCGAATGTCGGGGAAGGGCCGCTTTTGACAGAGAGCGGCAATACAAGAAAACGCCTCTCGCTGCGCATCATTGCGCCTGAATGGAAGGCAGAAGCTCTGTCTCGCACCAGGTCCGGAACGTCGTCGGCGTCGCGGAGCGATCCTTGGGGCACGCCGCGTTGTCCATCCCCTCGTTCTTGGCGGTCATCATCTCGACATAGCCTTGCGCCATGCCCTCTGACGCACCCATGCCGCGCATCATGCCGCCGAAATCCTTCACTGACATCTCGTGAAATGCGATCTCGCGGCCGAGCACGTCGGACAGGACCCTCGCCATCTCTTCAAAGCTCAGGTCTTCTGGTCCGCAAAGCGCAAGCTCCGCGGCGCTGTCCCAGTCTTGTCCGATCAGCAAACGAGAGGCGATCGCGGCGACATCGGCCTTCGCGACATGCGGAAGTTTCAGATCGCCGGGCGTTGGCTGGTAAAATGCGCCCTGCTCGCGGATCAGACCAATTTGACGCGCGATATTGTCCATGAGTGAGGCACAGGCAAGCGAGCGATAGGCTAGGCCGGTGGCCGCGATCATATCGTCCATGGCAATACTTGCGGCGGCGAGGCCTGCGGGCTTGGGCCATCCGCGCCCGAGGGCCGAGACGCCAACGATATGGCTCACTGACGATCCGGGCAGCGCGGTGCAAAACGCGCGTGAGAAGTCGACATAGGCGTCTTCGGGGGTCTTCGCACGGACTGATCCCGGCGGCAGCCAGAACACCGCCGAGACTCCCTCGAGCGCCCGTGCAATCGCGCCACCGTCGGCGTGAGAGCCTTCGACGATATCGACCCGGCCTCGCGTGTCCGCGTCGAGCTTTGACGCATCGCGCAAGATAACACGGACCTTTTCCCCTGCACCCAGAACGTTCGACAAAACGCGGGCACCGATATCACCAGTGGGGGTAGTGATCAGGATCATGGTATTTCCTTTTTCATTTGACACTTGACCATCTACGCAAACCGCTCGGACTTTCTATGCTTGCAAATCCGCTTTTTTATAGCCATCGTCCGGATCGTCATGGATACATTGTCCGGAATTGTCGCTCTGCTTCAGCCTCACGATTGCGTCGCGGCCGGATTTGACGCGGCGGGCGATTGGTCCATCCAGTTCGAGCGCCATGTCGGGTTGAAGTGTAACTCTGTCATCAAGGGTGGATGCTGGATCACCGTGGACGGTGGTAAGCCGGTGTGGCTGGATGCCGGGGATTGCGTGATCCTGCCGCATGGATTGCCGTTCATTATGTCAGCGCGTTCCGTCAGCCATGGAACCGATGCCAATGAAATTTATGCGCCCGTCGCACATGGCGGCACGGCCAGCTATGGCGGCGGTGGAGAGTTTTTCATGGCCGGAAGCCGTTTCCTGCTCTCGGGGCCAGCCGTCGAGATGCTTCTTCCGTCCCTGCCCCCTATTCTGGTCGTCAAAGGGGGCGAGAAGGGAGAGGTGCTGGCGTGGGCGCTCAACCGCATCGCGCGCGAGTTGCAAGAGCCGGAACCGGGCAGCGCATTGACCATCGCACATTTGTCCCACCTCATTCTTGTGCAGGCGCTTCGTGTGTTCCTCGCACAGGAGCCTAGCGGCGTTACCGGTTGGCTTGCCGCACTTTCAGACCTCAACATTTCGCGTGCGGTTGCTGCCATCCATGCCGATCCTTCGCGATCCTGGACGGTGGCTGGTCTGGCCGCCGAGGCCGGGCTTTCTCGAACAATATTCGCCGAACGCTTCCGGCAGATCACAGGGCGAACGCCGCTCGGATACCTGACCCAGTGGCGCATGTTGCTGGCCATGGACCGGCTCTTGGCGTCAGACGCCGCTTTGGCGAGGATCGCATCAGACGTCGGCTACAGTTCGGAAAGTGCCTTCGCGGCAGCGTTCAAACGTGAGACGGGTCATTCCCCAAGGCGCTACGCACGCGAGGCGCGCAACGGGACATCCCGTTCGGCACTGCGCCGTTATCGCACATCAAACGATTGACATGACTAAGGGAATTGCACGCTCGCCCGCAGAACGCATCCATGCTCACGGTTCGATAGCCGACGGTGTTGTGATATTGTCGCGTGTAATGTGGGGCTGATGCCAAAACTCATGGGTCTGGTCACCGATGAAATGGACGTTTCTTGGCTAACCGCAAAGAAGAAGCGCCAGTGGGGCGTCCAGCAACCGAAGCAGCGGGGCGCATTTTCCCGGGAATTTTCCGGCCTTGAGGTGTCTTCGTCCAAGTGAGCGGCCGGACCTTGGCGCAAGGAGCGCTAGAATGTTCTGTCAGCCTGAGGGATTATCCGCGGTCTCGCAGGTCCGCCGGTGCCGGGAGGTCCCCTCGGTTCCGGCGCCGCACATGACCTTGCCGAAACGGCAGCCGACATGGAACTTGCGATGTGGACCTCACCGGCGCACCGCCACTTCCAGCGCTTCGCCCAAGATATCCAGCCCGTGCGTGATCTCCGCATCCGTCGCCGTTAACGGTGGCGCGATCCGAAAGACTGCGCCCATGGCGGGTACTTTGACGATGTTCATGCTCAAACCGCGTTCCATCGCCGCCTCTGCAATCCGGTCGCCCATCTCGAGGTCAGGTACGCGGCTATTTCGGTCGGTCACAATCTCTAGCCCCAGCAACAAGCCGCGTCCGCGTACGTCTCCTATGCAGTCGTGGCGCTGCTGCAACGCCAGCAACCCGTCGCGCAACAAGGCCCCGGCCTGTGTCGCCCGCGTGATCAGCCCGTCGCGCTCCAGCACGTCCAGCACAGCCAGCCCCACGGCGGCCGGCAGAGGGTCAGAAACATGTGTGGTCAGGAAGATGTACCCGCGCTCGTGCGCTTTCTCCTCGATCTCCCGGCTGGTCATCACCGCCGACAGCGGCAGCCCCGCGCCCAATGTCTTTGACAGGGTCAGGATATCCGGCACAACCCCGTCCCGCTCGAACGCGAACATTGTGCCGGTACGCCCCACCCCGGTCTGCGCCTCATCAAGGATCAGCAGCATCTCGCGCTCCTCGCACTTGCGCTTCAACGCGGCAAGATAGCCCTCAGGCAACTCGATGATCCCGCCCGACGACAGGATCGGCTCTGCGATAAAGGCCGCAAGGCTTCCCGTCGACTGCGCGTCGATCAGCGCAAAGGCGTCGTCCAGCTCTGTCTGCCAGTCAAGGCTGCCATCGTCATGGGTGAAGCGCGGCCGATAGGCATGCGGTGCGGGGATCGCGAAGGAGCCGACCGTCACCGGGCCGTACCCTTTGCGCGCGGCACTGTAGGTGGCCGAGGCCGCAGCCCCTGTCATGCCGTGCCAACTTTTGGTAAATGCCACGATCTCGTGCTTGCCTGTGACGCATTTCGCCAACCGGATCGCCGCCTCATTGGCTTCGCCACCCGTGGACAGCAGCAGTGTCTTCTCCAGCCCCGGCACCATGCGGCCCAGCCGGCTGCATAGCGCGACCACCGGCTGTGACAGCATGCCGCTGAACAGGTGATCCAGCCGCCCTGCCTGCTCGCGAATGACCCGGACCACCTCCGGGTGCGAATGCCCCAGCACGGCACTCATCTGCCCCGAGGTGAAATCGAGGATAGGCTTGCCGTCAGTGTCATAGACGAAACACCCCTCGGCGCGGTCGATGATCCGCCGTTCGAACACCGGGCCGTAACGCATCACGTGGCTGTCCACATCTGACCAAAAGCTGGAGTGTCGGTTCGCGTCGGGCATTTCGTTGTTCCTTCAATGAAATGAGTCTCGACGAGACCTAACGCAGATCGACTATTGAGTATAATTCATTCCACTGCATCCCGAATCAAGAAAGCCTTATATGCCCGATCTCGACATCGCCCTTTTGCGCAGCTTCGTCACGGTCTCCCGATCCGGCTCCATGCGCGCCGCAGCTTTACGCATCGGACGTACGCAATCAGCGGTCAGCCTGCAGATCAAGCGGTTGGAGGACCTCGTGGGCGAGGAGCTTTTTCACCGCACCGGGTCCGGCGTCGCTCTTACAGTGGCGGGGGAGCGCTTCTTTCCCGGAGCCGAACGTGTCCTTGCCGCCCATGACGAAACGCTGGGATCGATCAGACAGGACGGTCTCTGCGGTTCAATCGTCTTCGGCTGCCCCGAGGATTACCTGACTGCCTTCTTCCCCGACTTGCTGCGGCGCTACGGTGCCGCGCATCCTGGTATCGAGATCGAGGTGATCAGCGCCCCCACTGTCGAACTGCGGCCTCTGCTGCAACGCCGCCGCATCGACCTCGCGATCGTGTCCTTGCCAGACACGGCGGACCCGTCCGACATCATCCGCTATGAACCGCTGGTCTGGATCGCGTCAACCGACGCGCCCGCCTTGCTGCAGGAACCGATATTACCGCTCGCCCTCTCGGCACCCGACTCGCTCGACCATATCGAGGCACGCCGCGCGATGGATGCCGGTTCCCGCCCCTATCGCGTGGCCCACGCCAGCAACGGGCTTGCGGGCCTGCTGGCCATCGCCCGCTCCGGCATCGCGGTCAGCGTGGCGACCCGCGCCGCCGTGCCCAGCGACCTTTCCATCATCACCAACGGATTGCCTCCTCTGCCCAAACTCGGCATCTCGCTCGCTTACGCCTCCGCACGCCCATCCCCCGCGAGCCGCTCCTTTGGCCGCTTCGTCGCGCTGAACCTGACGTAGACAAATTCTGATTTCTTTCGCGCAAAGACATCGGTGAAGTCGGAAATCGCTACGGCCTTGAGCCCCCGTTCGACCATCCATGGTGGAGAGAGATGAGCCCACCCCGCGAACGAAGGCGACGTGGATCTCGGCAGAATTCCCCGTCTAGGTGGACCGAACCCATCGGGAAAACAGCCCTTGCAGATAGCGGAACGGGCGCATTCGGGCTTTAGGCGCCGTCGCCCGTTCCACGCGGTCAGTCTGATATGATCCAGCCCTAATTGGCGCATGACCCGCTTCGTTGGGCGACGTCCAACTCTTCAGTTGGCGTCACAAGCGCGGTCAACGGGGTGGATCACGCCCAAGAGCCTGACGACGTTAGCACTCGCTTCGGGTTGGATCGCGGTCGCAGCGTTGCTCGCGCGCCCGATCAGACATGATCTGGGCATTGAGCGCGGTCTCGCTGGTCAGGTTCTGCAGATGGGCCCTCTTTAACCTTTCTGACGAAGAGCTGTCATCCTGCATACACCCGGCCACCAAGACCGTGACTGCTGCCACGACCAAGAGGCGCGTCGTCGTTCGATGACACTGTGACAATGAGATATCTCGCATCTTAATTCCTTCCGGAGTTCTGTGTACCTGTTTGCGGCGGCGGTCCGCACCGCTGCGAACCCCCGTCGCTGCGCAAGGTGCCGACGAAGATTGCGTGAACATGGCGTAGTTGAGAAAATGGCGACCATCGTTAAGGTCCCTTGGCGTCAACTGGCAGTCAGAAGGGTGGGGTCGGCCTGATAGGCGTGCGGTCAGTCCTTGGGATCATCTGAGCCGGTGCGTTCTGATGGTGTGGGGTCAGACGTCTTGAGCCGCTTGGGGAGGTGGAACGTCAGGCGCCGGCCGTCGCGGGCCGTTTGAACCAAGACCGGATCACGGGTGCCAGCCATTGCTTCAGCGGGCACACCTTGGCGCTTTTGCTTGGCGCACAGCTGCAGGGGCAAGATTTCTCGGAGCCGTGGATCGGCGCAGGTATCCTGTTGGACGCGCTCGGTCGCGGTGGCGACAACCTGACCCCGGACAGCGCGGCGCGGTTTCCCTTCTTCGATGTGGATTACACATCACGCCGAAGCCCGATCCTCGTGGGTTTCGGGGCCGAGGATCATCCGCACGTCACGCCGCGCGGCCCTGAATGGCATGCCGACGCGTTTACCGACGCGCCGGGAGCCAACGCGCTGCTGATGATCGCAGGTGTGGGCCACGGCCTTGGCGGTATCGCCGGTCTGGACGCAAAAGAGACGGAGGCCGAAGCCCCCGACGCGCATGAAGCGACGCGGCGTCTGACGTTCGCCTAGCTGTCGAAAAGCCTCGGCATCGAGGCAGAGACATGGGACAAGGGTCGAATCGCCTTGAGTAACGCCGCCGCAGATTTGGCAACTCTGGCCGAAAAATCAGCCTCTCAGGCGGCGTTGATCTCGGGCATCTTCACATCGGCCAGCTTGCGTTGCTGGGCCATGATTTCGGTGAAGGACAGGCCGGGGTTCGCCTCGGCCAACATGCCGACCTTCATCCAGAATTCGGCCTGAGCGTTGATCGAACGGCACATGACGGTGCTCGACTTGCGCAGTTCCTCGTGCAGTTCCTCTGCGATCTTCACGATGCCCATCCGGATCACTCCTTTCAAACAATATACGAATCATATACGAAACGCATACTCACTGTGATGATCCGTCAATCGGGCGGCGTCGGCAAGAAGATTCACCAACAAAGAAGGGACACCGGGTGGCCACTTACATCAACGTCCCTGTCGCTCCGCCCGCGCAGAGCGCCCGGCGGACGGAACGCATCAAGCTCTACGGGCCGGACGCCTTTGCGGGCAGGCGCCGCGCCGGGGCCCTGACCGCCCGATGTCTGGACGAGATCGCCGCCCTTGTCCGGGACGGAACGCCCCTGTCCGAGATCAACACCTTCGTGCTCGACTTCGCAGCGACACATGACGCCCGACCGGCGACTTTGGGCTACAAAGGCTATGAATACGCCTGCTGCACGTCGGTCAATCACGTGGCGTGCCACGGTGCCCCCACGGCGCGAAAGCTGCGCGCGGACGATATCGTGAACGTGGATGTGACGCTTGTCCTTGATGGCTGGCATGGTGATGCCAGCCGCATGTACGCCGTGGGCAAACCCAAGATTGCCGCCGAGCGGCTGATCCGTATCGCGCATGAGGCAATGATGCGGGGCATCCGGGCGGTGCGTCCCGGCGCGCGGTTGGGTGACATCGGTCATGCCATCCAGAGTTACGCAGCGTCGCAGCGGTGTTCCGTCGTCCGTGATTTCTGCGGTCACGGCATCGGGCAAGTCTTTCACGACTCTCCGAACATCCTGAATGTCGGCAAACGGAACACAGGACCCGAACTTCGGGAAGGGATGACTTTTACCGTGGAACCGATGATCAACCTCGGACAGCCTGACGTGAAGATGCTTGCCGACGACTGGACCGCCGTGACACGGGACAGGTCATTGTCGGCGCAATTCGAGCATTCGATCGGGGTTACAGCGGAAGGCTTCGAGATCTTCACGCTCTCGCACCAGGGCCTGCATATGCCGGGGGTCGATCTGGCGGTTGCACAAACCTAAGCGATCAGAGCTCTTCGTCGGACTGCACCGCGCGGTTGCCCATTCCCTACTCAGAAAATTCATGGAGCATCATCCCCATGCAACCTTCGCCCGTCATCATCGCCCGACTGTTGGCCTTATCACTGGGCTTCGCAATGACACCGCCCGCGAGCGCCCAAACAGGCGGCGATTTGGACATAGGGGAAAGCATGCCGATAGAGGAAGAACTGACCGCATCGGGCCCGATTGGCCCCCTCAGGGGAACCTTGACCCTACCGACCGAGCATGGGCCGCTTCCGGCGGACGTGCCGGTGTTTCTGGTCGTGCCCGGTTCCGGGCCAACGGACCGCGACGGCAATTCGCCCCTTGGCATCGCGGCGGCGCCATACCGACTGCTTGCCGAAGCACTGGCCGAGCGGGGCTACCCATCGGTGCGCATCGACAAGCGCGGCATGTTCGGATCCGAGGGTGCCATTTCGGACCCGAACGATGTGACGATCGCAAGCTATGGCGACGATCTTCTTGCCTGGACAGCCGCCATCAGGAAGCGGCTGCCCACTCAGGACGGCAGGCGCTGCGTCATTCCCATTGGGCACAGCGAGGGCGGGCTGGTCGCCTTGGCCGCCATGGCGCGCATCCCGGACGCCTGCGGGTTGATCCTGATCGCCAGCATCGGCCGGGCCTTGGACGAAGTGATAGGCGAGCAGCTGCGCGCCAACCCCGCGAATGCGCCTTTCCTGCAGGAGGCCGAGGCGGCAATGGCCACGCTGAAGCGTGGCAATCGGGTCGATACGGGCACCATGAGTCCCGCACTTCGGCCCCTTTTTGGCGCAGAGGTCCAAGGCTTCTTGATCGACGCAATGTCATACAACCCTATCGAATTGGCAGCCCGTCTCGAGGTTCCCATGCTCGTTCTGCAAGGCACGCGCGACCTGCAGGTCAGCGTGACGGATGCACGCATGCTGGCAGATGCCACAGCTGATGCGACCCTCGCATTGCTTCCCGACGTCAATCACGTCCTCAAGATCGTGGCATCCGAAGACGCTTCGGCGAATCTCGCGACTTACACCAACGCGGCCATTCCGATTGCTCCCTCGGTCGTGGATGCGGTTGCGGACTTCGCTGCAAGGATCAGGCAAGACTAGACCCACGAGAAGCGCGGAGCAGTCGCGCTCAACGCATCGTTCTGGGAACTGGTAGAAGCATGCTCATGCAAAGGGTTTCCTCTCGATCTCCGAAAACCGCTGATTGCAACATGCTTCAGGCAACTCCGAAGCTCACCGATACAGATCACGCGCTCGATGTTGCCGGCGTCCGCGCCGGTCCGCTTTTTCGCGTGGTCCACCAGACAATCGCAGTGATGACGACAAGCCCGGCGCTCGGCACGAGGTTGGCGGGGGTTCCGGCGATCTCACCACGGCTGCTCAGGTCGCCCCCCAGGTCGAGATGGAGCGTCGTGGCCAGAACCAGGGCGCTGACGTTGTAAACCGCGTGCAGCACGACGGCGACCTCAAGGCCCCCCGTTCTCCAGGTTATGGTGGCCATCGCACCGAAAAGCACGAGATACGAGCCAAGGATGTAAGGGTCCAAAGTACCGTGAAAAAGCGAGAACAAGACCGTCGTGACGCCGATACCGAGCATTGCACCGGACAGAGATTCACGTGTCCAACTGCCAACAACCCGGAACATCAAGCCACGAAGCCCGTATTCCTCACCAGCGGCCGCCAGCGGGGTGAGCGTCATGCCGATGATGAAGAACGCGACCAGGTCCGCCGTGCTCCATGGGACTGTGTCACCGGGTGTCAGAAGAAATCCGACTGACATGACGATGAGGAGCAAGGGGCCGAATACAATCAATGCGCGACCGAACACCCCGAACCTGAATCGTCCTGCCACCGAATGCAGGGAGCGGGCGGGGATTCCATAGAGCCAGCGCTGAAGCAGCATGCTGTATGGAATGAGCAAAGCCAAGGACAAGGCCCCCGCAGCGTGCATCAGAGGCGTGAAGCCTGTCCGCCCGAGAAGCTGGGTGTCGATGGCCAAGGCCACGGCGAGGCACACTTGCGCGAAAAGAACGAGACCCGCAAATAGCAGGATGATCGCGACGATTCCTCGGACGATCTTCCGTTTTTCGTCCGCGTAGACGCGATGGTATTCCAAGTCGGCAGGAACCCGCGGTGTGCGTACCATCTCGTCAGGTTCCAGGAACCAACCCTCACTTTTGCGACGCATTCTCTTCCTTTCTTTCAGTCCACCCACGGGGAACGTAATGCCGCGCGCTACGCAATCGCGGCCCGCTTTGGGTTCTGCGGCTGATCTCCTATGCGCAGTGGAGGCCCGTTAGAGCAGCCCTTGCATGCCAAGCACGGCCCTAGTGGAAATCTGCGTTGATACCCGTATCCGTATCCAGATCCTGCCCCCTTCGCCAAAACGCTTGGAAAGCATTCAACATCGAGTTTTAGCCAATCATTACAGGAGGGCCCGACCTTCAGATTTCAGAGCCGCTTCACAAAAAAGAGCCGTGCCTCGTTCTCAGGATAACCGTCGATCCGGCCAAATTCGCTGTAGCCCAAGCGCTTGTAGAACTCAGGTGCCTGAAACGAGAATGTGTCGAGCCATATGCCGTCCATCCTTCGCAGGCGTGCTTCCTGCTCGACGCGCGCCATCAACTGGCCACCGACCCCCTTGCCACGGCTCTCCTCGGCTACTGCCAAGAGCTCGACGAACACCCACTTCAGATCAAGCGAAAAACGGGCAGCGAGACCACCGAGGTAACGACCGTCTTCATGAGCCTCGAATAACACCGTCTCGGACTTGAATGATTTCCCGATCGCTTTGGAGTGAAGATCAAGAAGCGCCAGAATACGGTCGCGTGCTTCACCTTCGGAACCTTCGGCAGGGCGGATCTCGGTCATTGTGATATCCTCTCGTCAGTATTTGGTCGAACTAGGGAGATGGTTGCACCGGCAACCGGGGCTGACCTCGAGCCCGGTCCAGTGGGCAGCAAAGGCCCACATGTCGGAGAACTCTGCGATAACCATGTTAGTTGGCTTGCCGGTCCCATGCCCGGCGCGGGTTTCCACGCGCAGAAGATGCGGCCTGTTCCCGATGTCGGCGGCCTGCAACGTGGCCGTATATTTGAAAGAATGCGCCGGAACGACCCTGTTGTCCGTATCCGCCGTCGTGACAAGAATTGCAGGGTAGCGCGCACCCTCGCGGATTGTGTGGAGGGGCGAATACGACAGAAGGGTTTGGAACTCTTCCTTAACGGCAGGGCTGCCAAACTCCTCAACCCAGGTGGCGCCGCTTGTAAAGCGATCAAACCGCAGCATGTCGAGCACCCCCACCCCCGGCAGGGCTGCGGCGAAGAGGTCCGGTCTTTGATTGACGACGGCACCGATCAGTAACCCGCCGTTCGACTCTCCATGGATCGCGAGTCCATCAGCGGGCGTGATGCCTTGGTTGATCAGATACTCACCGGCAGCGATGAAGTCGTCGAACACGTTCTGCTTGTTGGCGCGCCGGCCAGCATGGTGCCACGCTTGGCCGTACTCGCCACCGCCACGAATATTCGCCACTGCGTACACGCCGCCCTGCTCAACCCAGGCCATGGCGGCGGGCGAGAAATGTGGCACCATGCTGATCGCGAAACCGCCATAGGCATTCAGCATTGTCGGCGCCGGACCGTCAATGTCTTTGCGCCGAACAACAAAGAGTGGCACCCGCGTGCCGTCCTGCGAGGTGTAAAAATGCGGCTCGACCGTGATTGTGTCGAGATCGGTTGCGATTTCGGGTTCGGCCCAGACCGTCGTGCGGTTTGCATCGACGTCAAGACGCAGGACGGTCAGCGGCGCATCAAAACTGGTGAAGGCGAAGAAGGCCTCGTTCGCACCGGGACGGCCGCGGACGATGCCGGTGCTGCCGGGCCCAGGCAGCGGGACTGTGCCCTCGAACGTTCCATCTAGATTGTAAAGTTCGGCCTGCGACTGGACATCGATCGTGTAGGAAAGCAGCAGCCGGTCACCCAGCATCGCGGATCCACCTTCGCGCAAGACTGCATCGGGCCGTTCCGGGATCATTTCCGAAAACCCGGGCTGCGCCTCCGAGAGGTCCATCGTTACGATCCGACCCCGAGGCGCATCCTTCTGCGTTGCAAAGAAGAGTTTCGTGCCGACGTTGCCCAGCAAGAGCCAACGATCATCGTAGCTTTCGATGATGGTATCAGGCGCAGGATCGGCGGAAGACAGGTCCGTCACCGTGACCGCAACGCCCCCCGTCAGCGCGGAGGTGTAGACGATCAGGTAACGGCCATCCGGCGTGACATCGACAGAATGCAATAGAGCTTGTCCCGCCGTCGCCGCATGGATCAGCTGATCTTCTGACTGGTGCGACCCAAGTCGATGAAAATAGACGGCATGGCCTTCGACGCCGGCGCTAAAGGCTGCCCCTGCCTCGGGTTCGGGAAACCGGGAATAATAGAACCCCGAACCATCGGGATGCCAGGCGATCGTGGTGAACCGTGCCCATTCCACCGTGTCGTCCAGGATCTCGCCTGTCGATGTGTTGATCACCCGAATGGTCCGCCAGTCCGATCCGCTGTCCTGCATGGCAAATGCCACGAACGTGCCATCGGGCGAGGCGGCCCATTCGGCCAGCGCCACGGTGCCATCCTCTGACCAGGTGTTCGGGTCGATCAGGATACGGTTCGCGCCGTCAGCCCCTTCACGCACCAGAAGCTGCGCCTGGTTGTCGAGCCCGCCGTTGCGCGTGAAGAAGTAGAGGCCGCCGCGCTCGACCGGTGGGGTCAAAGTCTCGTGGTCGAACATCGCCGTCAGCCTGCGATGAAAGACATCCCGCCCGGAAAGACCCTCGAGATAGGGCGCTGAGACGGCATTCTGCGCGGCAATCCATTGTGCGACCTCGGCATCTTGCCGCGGATCATTCTCCAGCCAGCGGAACGGGTCGGCGACGGTGACTCCGAAATGCAGCTCTTCGGTATCGGTCTGACGTGTGTCCGGATAGGTCATTGGCATATCATCCTCTGCAAAGGCGGGGGCGTTAGACAGGAGCAGCGCCGTGGCGGCAGCGCCAAGAAGGTGCTGCGTCATCGAGAGCCGCCCCTGACGCTCGGACATCTCTTGGCGCAATCGGCGGATGGATATGCGCCCGGCGGGCCGGCTGCTTCGTGCTGTCATGGTGATGTTTCCTTTTTTCCTTTCGGACGCGCTGGCCCGAGTGGGCTGCCGCCGTCAGGCAACGGCGTCGCAGATGGGGAGTGTCGCGGCGGCCCGGATCGCCGAAAGGATGCGGGCCGTTGCCTCCTCAGACGTCACGTGCATACCGGCGTTGATCACGGCCGCGCTGATCTCTTCGTCCACCAGGCGCATCGCTGCTGTGATGGCAGCGGCGCAGAGCCTGACCTCGAAATCGTCCGCAGTCCGCGCCGCACGATCGGCGACGACGCCGATTAGCTCCATCTCCGCCGCATGACACGCCATGAGCCAGGCCGAGCGCAGGGCCGGTTCGCGGTGCAGGATCGCGAGGATCCGGACAGCGGCAATGCTGTCGCGGACGAAGGCATCGTCAGAGATGAATACCGTCATGGACCGGGCCAGGAATTGGTCGATGCTTTCGGTTTTCGGCCATTGGCCGAGCAGTGCCGCGAAGCGCAATTCGCTGACTTTCAACACCGGTTCGACGCAGGCTTCCTTGGATCGGAAGTATCGCCAGACAGTGCGCGTCGAGATGCCAGCCGCGGCGGCTATGTCGTCTCCGCTGGTCGCATCAAAGCCCTTCTCCCAGAACAGCCTTGCTGCATGTCGGGATACGTCGAGCCGCGCGTCCTCTAGTCTCGATCCGTCTGTCACTCTGTGGCCTCCGTTCCCTCACGAGGGTGCCAGTGGGTATTTTTCTCTTCGGACAAGTGAACAGTTTCGCCACACCCACACCGCCCGTGTCACTAAGTGACACAAGCACTAGATGTCACTTAGTGACAGTGAGCGCAAGAGGGTAGCTGTTCTTTTGGCTCGCCAGGCGCCACCATGATCACTGACTAAGCCAGATCAGGCCCGCGGGCTGCGAGAACCCCCGGATTGGGCGATACCGAAGTGCTGGTGGGTACAGGTGCTAGGCACTGGTGCCCAAGGCTGGTTCTGCCGATGCAGTAAGCAGCCAACTTCTGAAATCTCGCATAGCAGGTGTAGGCGGTCGGTCCGCAGGCCATGTCAGGCAATACCTACTCGCAGACACCATCGTCGAGAACGGCTGAACCAACCGCCCATCCGCAATGCGGCGTGTGAACATTTCCACCGGAAGGAGCGCCACGCCCCCGCCATCCGATGCAATCTCGGCCATGGCGAGCGAGGAATCGAATATCGGACCGGTCAGTGGCGGACAGAGTGCCCCTGCCTCTGCGAACCAGCGCGGCCATTCATCGCTGCGATAGCTCCGCAGTAGGACTTCGCGGCTGAGGCTTTCAGGGGTCGTCAGATATTCGGCCATCGACGGCGCACACAGCGGTGCGAGCGGAGCCTCAAGCAGCACGTCAGACTCAAGCCCGGTCCAGGAACCGCTGCCATAGCGGATCGCCATGTCGAGCCCCTCGCGCAAGATCTCGACGCGGTTGTTGTTGGTCGAAATGCGAAGATCAATCGACGGATGGTCCCGCCGGAACTCAGGCAGACGCGGCCAAAGCCAACCGACGGCAAAGGTCGTGACAACACCGATCTTCAACGTCTCGATGTGGCGATGTCCGGTAATGCGGTCGAGCGTTCGCGCCATTGCGTCGAAGCCGTGTTCCAGAACAGGGTACAGCGCCCTGCCCTCATCGGTCGGCACCAATCCGCCGGATGCGCGCACGAACAATGTGACGCCAAGCCGATCCTCGAGCCGTGCCACCTGATGGCTGACCGCGGCTTGGGTGACGCGCAACTCTATGGCGGCGCGGGTGAAACTACCCTGCCTGTAGGCCGCCTCGAACACGCGGAGTCCGTTCAGAGGCAGGTCCGGGCGATCCATCGGCATTACTCCAGCTAATGCCAAGTGTGATACTTTGTCGTTTGATGGCCGTAAAGCAGCAAACTAAGGGGTGCGGCGTGACATCATTTGATGTCTCGTGAATTCCAGACCTTGATGGTCGCCCGTCATCACTCGCCTTGAGCAGGCGACGAAGCGGTGCCATGCGCCATCGATTCAGACAAGGATGAACTCATGCTGACACATGCCGCGACGCTGCCCCTACTGGCCGCCGGGGTTTCCCTCGCACTGCTGACAGGCGCCCCTGCCTTTGGCCAGAACCCGAAACTGCATCTTGCCGCAACCATCGACCGCATCGAACAAGAGCTCGACGCGCGCGTCGGTGTTGTGATCCGCGAAAGCGGCTCGGATTGGATCGTCAGCCATCGTGCCGAGGAGCGGTTCCTGATGGCCAGCACCTTCAAGACCATGCTGTGCGGCGCCGTCTTGCATCGTGTCGATGAGGGCGACCTCGACCTCGAAGAAAGGATTGCGATCGAGGCCGCAGAAGTCCTCGAGTATGCGCCTGTCACCGAAAAGATGGTCGGCGAAACGATGAGCGTGGGCGAACTATGCCACGCCGCGCTCGACATGAGCGACAACGCGGCGACCAATCTGCTGATCGACCGGATCGAAGGACCGCAAAGCGTGACCGCATTTTTGCGCGAGATCGGCGATCCGGTGAGCCGTCTGGACCGCCGCGAGCCGGACGTGAACACCTTCGCGCCGGACGACCCGCGCGATACAACCACGCCCGAAGCGATGGTGTCGACGATGGTGACGTTGCTGACGGGCGATGCACTGTCCCCGCAATCGCGCGCGCAACTGGTCGACTGGATGAGCGACGGTGGCGTTACGGGCGCACTGATCCGTGCGAGCACGCCAGCGGGCTGGCATGTCGCCGACAGATCGGGAAGCGGGAATTTCAACCGCAACATCGTCGCGATGGTGACGCCGCCGGATCGGGAACCCTACTTCATCGCCATCTTCCTGTCGGATGCAGATGCCGACTTTAACACCCGCAACGGCGCTGTGATCGAGCTGTCCAAAGCCGTCATGCAGGTCGTGACAAGCCGGTGAGATGGTCGCGGCCGCGCCCAACGAGGCGCGGCCGCCTTCCCTAACGCAAGTCGAAGCGCGCAGAGATTTCCAGACTACGATTGCGAGGCTCCGACCGCGAAATCGTGATCAGTCCACAAATCGCCACTGGCGAATGTGATTGATCAGCGCCCGCAGCTTTGGTGCCATGTTCTGACGCTGCGGGAAATACAGGTAGAATCCTGAAAACGGCGGCAGGTAGCCCGTAAGCAACGGGACCAGTGCCCCACTATCGAAATGTTCTCTCATGCAGTCCCATGGCGCAAAGGTGATACCGCCATCCGCCAAAGCCACCCGCAACATCAGACGCAGGTCGTTGGTTGTCACCTGTGGATCCACCATGACATCGAACGGCTTGCCATTCTCCTCGAACTCCCATCGCCACGGGGCCGTGTCGGGGGCGGGTCGCCATCCGACACAACGATGGTCGAGCAGATCCTTGGGGTGGTTCGGTGCGCCATATCGCGCGATATAGGCGGGCGTGGCTGCCGCCACTTCGCGTTGCGGGCCGCCAACGGGCACGGCGATCATATCCTGCTCGATCACTTCGCCCAAGCGAACACCTGCATCGTAACCACCGGCGACGATATCCAACGCGTCATCTATGACCGTCACATCCACCGTAACCTTGGGATGCGCCTCGGCAAAACGCGCGAGCAACGGCCCCGACAGGAACTCCTCGGCAATGGATGTGACGGCCAATCGCAGCCGCCCACTCGGTACATCTTCATTGGCCTCAAGCGCGTCCTGAACCGCCGCCATTGGAGCGCGCAGGCTCTCGACCAGCCGGGCACCCGCCTCTGTCAGGCGAACCGAGCGGGTCGTGCGCATGACCACCTGTATGCCCAAGGCATCCTCCAGGCGGCGTATGCCTTGGCTCACGGCGGATCGCGTCACACCGAGCCGGTCCGCCGCAGCGCGAAAGTTCTGCTCTTCGGCAACAGCGAGCAGGAGTGGCAGCAAGTTCAAGTCCATAGGAAGCCCCCATTGTCGCGCAATGCTAACCAACCAGTCCAGAAATAACGGTATACCGTTCACAATGATCTGCGTCCATCTTGCTTTTTGCAACAGGCAGACAAGGAGAAAATCATGGATAAGGTCATCTTGATTACCGGCGCCTCCAGCGGCATCGGCGAAGGCATCGCGCGCACGCTTGCAGCGCAGGGCGCGAAAATCTTGATGGGCGCGCGCCGCACGGATCGGCTGGACGCCATCGCACAGGACCTGCGTGGCCATGGGGCCGAGGTCGCGACTTGGTCGCTTGATGTCACCGAGCTTCGCTCCATGCAGGAATTTGCGCAAACGGCGCTCAACCTGTGGGGCCGCATCGACGTGCTGGTGAACAACGCCGGCGTGATGCCCCTGTCGCCCATGTCCGCCGTCAAATTCGACGAATGGGAGCGGATGGTGGACGTGAACATCAAGGGCGTTTTGTGGGGGATTGGGGCCGTTCTTCCGGTCATGGAACGGCAAGGCGAAGGCCAGATCATCAACATCGGCTCTATCGGCGCGTTGCAGGCCGTACCGACGGCAGCCGTCTATTGCGGCACAAAATTTGCGGTTCGGGCGATATCGGACGGGCTGCGTCAGGAAAGTAGCGCCATCCGTGTCACCTGCGTGAACCCCGGCGTGGTAGAGAGCGAACTCGCCTCCACCATCACCCACGAAGAGACGCAGGCGCTCATCGGGGATTACCGCGCCATTGCGCTGAAACCGGTTGATATCGCACGCGCCGTAAGCCAGCTGATCAACGCCCCGGCGACCGTGGACACAACCGAGATCACCATCCGCCCCACAGCATCCGCAAATTGAGGGCAACCATGGAGAAATCAGCCATGCTCACCGCCGTCCTTCTGGCCATCGGTGCCGAATTCGCCCGGAGTGAAACCCCGCACCCCTATGTCGGGATGTGGGTCACCGCCGACAACCGCATCCGGCACGAACTGCTGCCGAATGGCCGCTACGTCGAGGCCCGCGGCGAACGAGAACGCGCCTACGAAGGCCGCTATGAGATCAACGGCACATATATCGAATACTGGGACGACAGCGGCTTTACCGCCGACGGTGAATTCGTTGAACCCGATGTGCTGCATCATGCGGGCATGGTTCTCTATCGGAAGTAACCACGATCACGCTGGCACATTCTCACCCGTTTTAATCCGGAAGTCGTCGGCTCTTCCGCCTGAGGGGAGCCGACGCAGATCTCCGGACTATATGTAACTACTCACCACCAATGGATTTCAATCTCTCCAGCCCGAAACGGCTATAGAGCCTTCGGTAGGATTGTCGTGAACAAGAGAGTTAGCACCGGGGAGAGGACGCCCTTAGTGCCGCGACAATTGCGACTGCTTCGGCTGCAAGTTGGTCTCGCGTTGGGGTGATCCCCAAAACCACCATGCGCCAGTAGAGCGGTGCGGGAAGCAGATCGAGGGCCAGATCACGATCGACGGCCTGGTCCAACTCGCCCCGCGCAATCGCGCGGTCGAGAACGACCTGTGCCTGCTCCCGGCGCGCTTTGGCAACCTGAGTGTTCAGATCCCGCATCGGCGCGGACCGTGCAGCCTCGGCATGAAGATCCGGTAGGATGCGTCGGATCATGGGATGGCGAAGGACCACTCTCAGGCGGATCAGAAAGGCAAGTACGTCGGCCTCCAGGCTTCCATGGTCGTCGGGCATGGCGATCGTCAACCCAATCGTTGACACTGCCGCGACTGCAAATTCGTGGTGCGACGAAAAGCGACGGTAGATCGCGGCTTTGCCGGCCCCCGCTCTGGCGGCAACCCTTTCCAGGCTTATGGCGGCAAAGCCGCGTTCCGCCCATTCCTCGAAGAAAGCGCGATAGAGCGCATCGGTCAGATCGGCACGTTGCACGGCAGCCCCGGAAGGTTTTCGTCGGGATTTAACGACGGAACGGTTGCGTTCCAACGAAAGTACTCCTATTTGGTCGATACGTTACCGTTCCATCCATATGAGGTTCCATCATGGCTGACAAGTTCGATAGTTTCTCTGACCTGCTGCGCGCGGCATTAGGTGACCGGCTCGCACCTGCGGACAGCTTGCTCGGTCTTTTCACAGATGACGTGATCTTCGAGTTCCCCTATGCGCCTGACGGGCTGCCAAAGCGGCTGGACGGCAAGGCTGCCCTTGCGGCGCATCTTGAAAAGCTCGGCCCTTTGCTCATCTTCGGGCCGATGGAGCTCGGCAGCGTACATGCTGCTGGCGATACGGTGGTCTTCGAGTTTTCCTGCAGCGGTACGGGCGTGAATACAGGTGCTCCTTATAATCAAAAGTACATTTCGGTGGTCACTGTGCGGGAAGGGCGCATTGCGCACTACCGCGACTATTGGAACCCGCTTGTCGTGCTGACAGCCTTGGGCGGCACCGAGGCTGCCGCCGCTGCGTATGAAGGGACAGCATGATGGTGGTCGAGCGGGTCCTCGTCACCGATGTCTTTGGCAGGCCGGTGCGCCAGATTTCTCTTGATCCTGCCGCTCTGAAAGTGCGCTTCATGGCGCAGGGCCTTCCGCCTGACTACGCCAAGACGCTCACGGGTCTGGGCGTAGTCAGGCGGGCGCTAAAGACTGTATGACCCTGGGCGTTGAGCGAATGACCGGGTAGCGGCCCACGTCATTCCGCGACTTTGCGCACCGCGTCTTCGAGCAGCTATCGCGCACAGATCCTTGCAAAGTCGATGGGCCGGATCGTCCATCAGGAGTCATCACGCTTTGATCGGCTGACGACCGCGAAAGCCTGACTGAAGCGTCGGGAAAAAGAACTTGCGACGCCGGATGGGTTCGTCGACTGCGGGTGTTTGTTAGGCAAGTGGCGTTGTCCGTGCTTAGGTCATTGTTACTCCAGATGTCGTGACCGCATGTCGATTTAGGCGCCGTGCAATCCTCTGTTCTCCATCGTCAAAAATGCTGAAACCGCGTTCGAGAGTATCGCCGGGCATGTGAGATCATTGAGGGTCGCTGTCGTCGGATCGAGAGCGCAGCCGTGGTCCAGAATTCCCGTGCGTCGACACATACCTTCTTCCGCGTTGCGCCGGTGCGGATGCCGGACAAAACCCGACTCGCATCGTGCAACCAGCGGGATGCAACAATGCGCAAATTCGGCACATGCACAGCAGAACACGCAACGCCGACAAGGCGGAGGCCGCCTAAGATGTCTTCGAAATTCCCGATGTACTGCATGCCGAACACCGATGGCGCCTGACAAAGAAAGGGATCAGCAATGCGCATCAATGATCTGCCCCACACGACACTGACGCGGCGCACGGCTCTCGCCTCTGCTGGTGCTTTTGCAACAGCAAGTGCGTTGTCCCTTCCAAGTTTTGCCCAGGATCAAACACAAGGAGATTTTGACATGGCAGAGATCACTACCCCCGACGGCAATCGCATTTTCTTCAAGGATTGGGGCCCGCGCGACGCTCAGCCCATCGTCTTTCATCACGGTTGGCCGCTCAGCTCCGACGACTGGGACGCGCAGATGCTGTTCTTTCTCTCAAAGGGCTACCGGGTGGTGGCACATGACCGGCGCGGACATGGCCGTTCGGAGCAGGTCGACAGCGGCCACGATATCGACCACTACGCCGCCGACGCCTTTGCCCTGGCCGAAGCGCTGGACCTGCGCAGCGCAGTGCATATCGGCCATTCCACCGGCGGCGGCGAGGTCGCGCGCTACGTGGCACGGCACGGTGGACCGGCTGGCCGAGTGGCCAAGGCCGTTCTCGTCGCCGCCATCCCGCCGCTGATGCTGCAGACCGAGACCAATCCCGAGGGCACGCCGATGGAGGTTTTCGACGGCTTCCGCGCGGCCCTCGCCGGAAATCGCGCGCAATTCTTCCGCGATGTGCCCGCCGGTCCGTTCTACGGGTTCAACCGAGAGGGTGCGACGGTCCACGAGGGCGTCATTCAGAACTGGTGGCGGCAGGGCATGATGGGCAGCGCCAAGGCGCATTACGACGGCATCAAGGCCTTCTCGGAGACCGATCAGACAGAGGACCTGAAGGCGATGACCGTGCCGACGCTCGTCCTGCATGGCGAGGATGATCAGGTGGTGCCGATTGCGGCCTCGGCCGAAAAGGCGGTCAAACTGCTGCCCAATGGCACGCTCAAGACCTATCCGGGGTTCTCGCATGGCATGCTGACGGTCAACGCCGACGTGCTGAACGCCGACCTGCTGGCTTTCATCACGGGCTGAAACACCCATGGCCCGCCCTGCTGCGATTGTCCGTGCAGGCAACGCCTATCGTCCCAAACAAAGGAACTGTGCCATGTCGAAACGCGATGCCACTTTCCCACCAAACGCCACGCGCTTTGGCAGCGGTCGGCGTCTGCTGGCTCGCCGGTTTTGATGTCGAGATCACGGTGATGGCGCGCATTCCGGGTTGATGCCCGATCAATCGCGGCACCTTGAGGCAAGCGAAAACACCCAAGAACACATGAAATCACCCAAGGAGAGAGCACATGACCAAGCCTGAACTACTAACCCCGGACAATTGCCAGATCATCTTTATCGACCACCAGCCACAAATGGCCTTTGGCGTTCAGTCGATCGACCGGCAGGTTCTGAAAAACAATGTTGTGGCCCTCGCCAAGGCGGCCAAGGTGTTCGACATCCCGACCACGATCACCACGGTCGAGACCGAAAGCTTCTCTGGTCACACGTATCCGGAACTGCTGGAAGTCTTCCCCGATCATCCGCTGCTCGAGCGCACCTCTATGAACTCCTGGGACGACCAGAAGGTGCGCAATGCGCTCGCCAAGAAAGGCCAGAAGAAGGTCATTGTCTCTGGGCTCTGGACCGAAGTCTGCAACAACTCTTTCGCCTTCAGCGCAATGGCCGAGGGTGGCTACGAGATATTCATGGTCGCTGACGCCTCCGGCGGGACCTCGCGGGAGGCGCATGACTACTCTATGCAGCGCATGATCCAGGCCGGGGTTGTGCCGGTGACCTGGCAGCAGGTGATGCTGGAATGGCAGCGCGATTGGGCGCACCGTAAGACCTATGATGCCGTCATGAGCCTCGTGCGGGAGCATTCTGGCGCTTATGGCATGGGCGTCGATTACGCCTACACCATGGTTCACAAGGCGCCTGAGCGGGTCGAGCATGGAGAGCGTCTGGCACCCGTAGCCGCCGGATCGGCCGCCGCCGCCGAATAACGATCTCGATGCGCCGGGTCCGGCGGCTGCTCTGCCCCGCAGCCGCCCCATTCCCTGCCGACGCATCGAGCGGGCCTGCATCGCCCCGCAGGCCCGCCCTTACTTTCAGGCTGGGGTGAAGAGTGCGGCTGGGACGTTTGACATGCACGAGACGCGACAACACCCGATCAAAACCGCCGCGCCGGTCACCCGCCGGTGGGTCACGAAATCAGGTGCCGCGCTTGGCGCGCTTGGGTTTTTTGCACCCGACACTGCGCAGGCACAATCCAACACGGAGGACGGCATGGCCGACACGATCATCAGAAACGCGCGTGTGACGACGCTTGATCCCGCGACGCCAGACGTCGACGCCGTCGCGATCCGGGATGGTCTCATCTTGGCAACGGGAAGAGAGAACGAGATCATGTGGCTGGCAGACTCGGACACGCATGTGATCGACGCGGGCGGCCGTCGCGTGATTCCCGGCCTCAACGACAGCCACACACATCTGATCCGTGGCGGGCTCAACTACAATATGGAACTCAGGTGGGAGAACGTTCCCTCGCTCGTTGACGCGCTGCGGATGCTGAAGGAACAGGCGGACCGCACCCCTGCCCCGCAATGGGTCCGCGTCGTCGGCGGCTGGTCCGAATTCCAGTTCGCCGAACGGCGCATGCCGACGCTTGACGAGATCAACACCGCCGCGCCCGACACGCCCGTTTTTATCCTGCACCTCTACGGTCAGGCGTTGATCAACCGGGCGGCCATCGCGGTGCTGGGTTTCGGGAAGGAGACGCCGAATCCGCCGGGTGGCGAGATCCAGCGGGACGCCCAAGGCAACCCCACGGGCCTTCTAATCGCCAAGCCCTCGGCGCTCATCCTCTATTCCACCCTCGCGATGGGGCCAAAGCTGCCCCTCGAGGAGCAGATCAACTCTACCCGCCATTACATGCGCGAGATGAACCGCCTCGGTATCACATCGGTGATCGACGCCGGTGGCGGCGGCCAGAATTATCCGGATGACTACGCCGTCATCCAGCAGCTGCACGACGCGGATCAACTAACGGTTCGAATCGCGTTCAATCTTTTTGCACAAACTGCGGGTGCAGAGCTTTCGGACTATGAGAACTGGGTAGCAATGACCGAACCCGGTGCTGGATCGAACATGCTACGGATGAACGGAGCGGGTGAGAACCTGACTTGGTCGGCAGCGGATTTCGAAAACTTCCTCGAACCCCGTCCCGATCTCGTCCCCACAATGGAAAGCGAACTGGAGCCGATCGTCGAGCTGCTGGCGGTGAACAAATGGCCGTTCCGCATCCATGCGACCTATGACGAAACGATCGACCGGTTCCTAACCGTCTTCGAGCGTGTGAACCAGCGCCAGCCCTTCGAGACGCGGTTCATCATCGACCACGCAGAGACGATTACGCCGCGCAACATCGAGCGGATCACGGCGCTTGGCGGCGGCATCGCCACGCAGCATCGAATGGCGTTCCAGGGGGAGTATTTTGTAGACCGCTACGGCGCGGAGGCGGCGCAGGCGACACCGCCAATCCGGCGGATGATCGACATGGGCACCCCGGTCGGTGCTGGCACCGATGCAACACGCGTGGCTTCTTACGACCCGTGGGTCAGCCTCTACTGGATGACCACTGGCAAGACGCTGGGCGGCATGCCGCTTTACAGCGAGGACAACCTGCTAACGCGCGAGGAGGCGCTTCGGCTCTGGACGCATGGGTCGGCATGGTTCTCGGGCGAGGCGAATGAAAAAGGCACGCTGGCGCCCGGCATGTATGCCGATCTCGTCGTGCTCTCGGCAGATTACCTGAGCGTGCCGCCTGACGAGATCCGGCAGATAAACGCCGTCCTGACCATGGTCGGCGGCCGTATCGTGCATGGCGAGGGCCCGTTTTCCGATCTTGCACCGCCGCTGCCGCCCGCCTCGCCGGGCTGGAGCCCAGTCGGCGCGGTCCCAAGTCCGGGCGCACGGCAGGCGACCGGTGCCACCGAGACGCGTATTGACCGCGCATGCCACGATGGCTGCGCCAGCGCCTGCTCGCTGCACGGCCATGACCACGGAATTGCCTGGACGAACCCCATTCCCGTGAAAGACGTAAAGTCCTTCTGGGGCGCGCTCGGCTGTTCGTGTTTTGCGGTGTGAAGGGAGGCAGGATGGATTGGAAACCCTATGCTGTGTCGTTTGCGTTCGGGCTCGCCGTCGGGGGGCTCTACGCACTTTTTGGCACACGCTCGCCCGCGCCGCCAATCATCGCGCTGCTTGGCCTGCTCGGAATGCTGCTGGGCGAGACGGCGGTTTCATGGCTTAGGGACCGGACGACAGCCGCAGGGGCCACCGCCCATTGCCTGCACGCGAAACATTTCGCAACGTCCGAGCGTCAGGAGACGGAGGGATGACGCGCTGTCTTGCACTTCTGTTCGCAGTGACGACCGCGCATATGGCCGTCGCCGAACAACTTGTCTTTGAAGGACGGATCGAAGCCTCCGACCGTGCGGTCCTGTCCAGCCGCCTGAACGGCGTCGTAGCTGAAATCCTCTTCGAGGGTGGTGATCACGTCAAAGCGGGTCAGCCGCTGATCCGTCTTGATCCGACCGATGTGGCACTCGCACTGGAGATGACCGAGGCGCGGCTTGCCGAGGCGCAGGCACGCCTCGACGGGGCGGCCCGGCGAACCGCCCGTCAGGAAGAGATGCTTGACCGCGGGGTTGCTGCGGATGCGACTGTGGGTCCCGCCCGCACCGAAAGGGCGATGGCCGAGGCCGCGGTTGCGCTGGCAGAGGCCGAGCGGCGGCGGGCCGCGCTCGATCTCGAACGTGCGATCATACGCGCCCCGATCACTGGCCTCATCTCGCCGCCAGCCGTTGCCGTCGGCACCTTCCTCGAGGCGGAGGTTGCCCCGCCACTGGCTACGATCATCACGCTTGACCCGGCGGTCGTCGCCTACCAAGCACCCTATGCTGAACGGCTCGCCTCCCTCGAAGCGACCGGGTCCAGGACGGTTGCCGAGCTGCTTGAAAGCGTCCGAGTAAAATTGCGGCTCCCCGGCGACAGGATCTATCCCGGAGAGGCGAGCCCCCATGCAGCAAGCCCCGAGGTCGACGCAGAGACTGGCACCGTAACCGTGTGGGCGCGGTTTCCAAACCCCGATGCGCTGCTGCGGCCCGGCATGGCCGTAATGGTCCTCTCGGAGATCGGCCAGACCGAGGTAGCGCAATGAGCGAGACCGCCGCAGTTTCGATGCCAGTGTCCTTGGCCTTCGCCCCTCAGGGGTGCAGGGCTTTGGCGATCCTTGGGCTTGCGACGGCCGTTTCTACTCTCGGAAGCTGGATGCACGATTTCGGCGCGCGCAGGCTTGGGCCTGGAACTTTTGCATCAAGCGCCGCGCCCAAGATATACTCTCTGGTGACCACAGCCGGTCGCCAGCCCGAAGACACCTAAACAGGAGACCAAAACATGAGCTGGAGCCCTTGCCCCGACCCAACCCTCGGTGACGCCGAAAGCGTCGATGCCATTGAGACAGTCATCGTTCCGCGCGCTGTCGATCTCGGCGAGATGACTGTGCGCAGGGCCCTACCCTCGACCGCGCGTCAGATGGTCGGGCCCTTCATCTTCTTCGACCAGATGGGACCAGCCGAGTTCCTAACCGATCAGGGCATTGATGTACGGCCGCATCCGCACATCAACCTCGCAACTGTAACCTATCTCTTGGAGGGGGAGATCCTGCACCGTGACAGTCTCGGAACCGAACAGGCGATCCGTCCCGGTGCCGTGAACTGGATGCGCGCGGGCCGCGGGATCGTCCACTCCGAGCGGACCGCGCCCGAGCTCAAGCGCACCGGGCAGCGGCTATTTGGGTTGCAGACCTGGATGGCGCTACCGGCTGCGGCAGAAGAATCCGATCCGGCCTTCATCCATCATGGTGAGCCGGACCTGCCGACCATCGAGGACGGCGCGCTGACTCTCCGCCTGATTGCGGGCGCGCTCCACGGCGTGCGCTCGCCACTCGCGACGGCTTCTGAGACGCTCTATGCCGACATCGCGCTGGCGGCGGGCGGGACCTATCGCGTGGAGGCCACGCAAGACGAGCGCGCACTCTACATCCTGACCGGCCCGATCGCTGTCGATGGAAAAACTCACGAGCCCGGGACCTTGCTGATCCTCGCTCCGCGCGCCGAGGCGGTGATCACGGCCGAGCGCGACGCTCGCTTGATGCTTTTTGGCGGCGAGCCAATGGAGGGCCCGCGTTACATCTGGTGGAACTTCGTCTCTTCGCGCCCCGAACGCATTGAGCAGGCTAAGGAGGAATGGCGGCGCGGCCGCTTCGACACTGTGCCCGGCGACGAGGCGGAATTCATCCCGCTGCCCGAGACGAACAGTCCCCAGCAACGCGCCACGGGCCGTGAGGATCACCAGGCATGACCGCCATCCCGGGGCTGCACCACGTCACCGCCATCTGCTCTGCCCCGCAGACCAATCTCGATTTCTATACCGGCACGCTTGGCCAGCGGTTGGTGAAGAAGACGGTCAACTTTGACGATCCCGGCACGTATCATCTTTACTACGGGGACCGCGCCGGAACGCCGGGGACGATCATGACCTTCTTTCCCTTCATCGGTTCCGGACCCGGACAGGCGGGTAACGGCATGGCCTCTGCCGTGGCCTACGCCTCTGATGCAGCGGGCCTTGACGCATGGGTGGACCTTTTGGCGCAGGACGATGTCAACTTTGACGGACCAAAGGAGCGGTTTGGTGCCAGGGTGATCACGCTCGCCGACCCCGACCGGCTGTCCATCGAAATCGCCGAGACCGCCGACATGGCGACCGGCGGCTTCCATTCGGTCACGCTACGCCTTGCCGATCCAGAGCCGACCGCGCGGCTCCTGACCGGGATCATGGGCTACGAAGAGCTTGGCGAGGAGACCGGCCTCGGCCTGTCGCGCCTGCGTCTGCGCGCGCCGGGCGGAGAAATCGGCAGCGTCATTGATGTCGTGCGCGACGATGCCACAACAACCGCCCGACAGGGCGCGGGCACCATCCACCACGTCGCCTTCCGCGCCCGCGACACCGAAGAGCAGCGCAACTGGCAGGAACGCTTGCGTGCCGCGAGGCTCGACGTGACGCCGATCATCGACCGCCAGTACTTCACGGCGATCTACTTTCGCGAACCGGGCGGCGTGCTCTTTGAGATCGCCACGGACCCGCCGGGTTTTGCCATCGACGAGCCGGAGGAGGCACTGGGCCGCACCCTGATGCTCCCCACGCGTTACGAACCGGACCGCGCGCGCATCGAGCGCATTCTCCCGCCACTGTCCGGGCATATATGACGGACGATCCGCACAGTGCTGGCCGCATCCACCGGCGCGGGCCTAGCTAGCCCTCGTGCTCCTGCACAGCCGGGGGCTGAGACCAATGAGACCTTCGACTGCGGCGCGGCCCTTGTTCCGGCCAGTGCTGCATTGTTCGCACCCTGGGCGGGCGGGCGGCACCTGAAGGCCGTGGGTGGCCTGTCTGGCGGCCTTGTCGGCACTGGTGATGCGACGGGCGCCCCTTTGGTGGCCTCAACGGTCATACCCCGAAACACTTTGACTACGCGGCCGATCTGGCCGAATTGCCTAGCTACTTTGGCTGCCACACCCGCGACCTGCATGTCCCGCTTGCCCGCGTGCGAGAGGGCGAAACGGTCCATGCAGGCTCGCAAGCTGATTGTCGAATGGCGATACACCCCGGTGCCTGACACGCGACCACAACGCACGATATGTCCACTCTGCGCAGGCTGCTATCTGACCCGGCCCAGACATAGCTCTTCTTTCGCGTCCGCCATTTGAGATTATTCGTCAACCTATCGCGCCACCCTTTTAACTTCGAGCATCCCAAACTCAGATTTTCTCATTGGGAAGCGCATGATCTTTGCACCCCGAACCGAGGTCGCGCATTGAGACGCATAGCGTCTTTCCATCTCACTCCGTCGAAGCAGCGGTGGCCCCGGCATCCGTGCCTTGGACGGCCTCAGCCGCCCCCTTGGCTGCCGCATCGATCACGTCGGCAACCGCCTTCGGCTGCGTCAGGAACACGACATGGCTGCCGCGCACCTCAGTCGTCTCGGCGCCGATCCGACGGGCAGTGCTGCGAAGGAGATCTGGCGCGATGGCACCGTCCTCGGTGGCGACGACAAACCAGCTTGGCTTGGTCTTCCAGGCAGCGACAGTCACCGGCGCTGCAAGTGCGGCCATCGCGATTGGCACTTGAGCATCACGCAGAAACGCCGCCTCGGCCTCATCGGTGTCACCTGCAAAACCGGCATGGAAGTGGTCGGCATTCAGGTAGGCAAAGCCGTCCGGCTGCTCTTCGGGCACAAAGTTCGGGGGCGGCGGGATCTCGGAGTACTGATCAAGCGTGGATTGGCCAACCTCGGGCGCGAATGCGGCGACATAGACGAGGCCGACAACCTTCGGATCGGTGCCGGCCTCGGTGATCACGCTGCCGCCATAGGAGTGGCCCACGAGAATGACCGCGCCGTCCTGCCTGTTCAGCACACGCTGGGTTGCCGAGACATCGTCGGCGAAAGAGGTCAGCGGGTTTTGCACGATGCTCACATCATAGCCACGCGCGGTCAGCTCATCATAGACCCCGCGCCACCCGGATCCGTCGGCGAATGCACCGTGGACAAGGACGATGTTAGGGACGGGGTCGGCATTGACGCCGAAGGCGACACTGCCGGCCAAGGCTGCGGCGGTCAGGGTTTTCAAGGTATTGGGCACGGTCGTATCTCCTTTGTGAGTTGGAACACAATGCTGCCGCTGGTCGTCGCGCCGTGAAGCGTGAACGGACAGTCATCAAGCGCAGGCGCGTTGAAGGGACCAACAAAGCGCCACTGGTCACGCCGATCACAAGACCAACGACCAGCGAAATCACATCGAGTTGAAGATGGCGCAGGAGTTCGTGGCTCGCGGAACGGCAATGGGTACATTCTAGCGAGCGCCCTTATGCCCTGCAGCGCCGAAGCTGTCGCGAAGGTGCCGATCTTGCTGCCTTTCTGATTTGTGCCTGAGAAACAGAGCCGCGAGACTGGGGCTGTTTCGGTCGAGCGCCCTTCTGCGGACGCATCTGGCCACCGCGACTATGGTCTCGCCCTCAGAGCAGGCCACGCCGGACGACCGCTATGAGACGCGTGCGAGGTCATCCAATCTTCATCCGGATCAACGGTGGCCGGTTCTGACGGACCCGTTCGGCCCCCCGACAGCCGACAGATCTCGGCATTGTCCGGCATCCCGACCAACCACAAAGTTGCGGTGCACAAGCCTTTTGCAGTTTGCGTTCAGCAAGGCAAGCGCGCTTGGCAAAAGCGACATCACAGCAAGATCGGCACTCTCACGGCAGTTCCCGCGCCGCACTCCTCAGGCATCTTCTCTAGTTTTTGTCATCAGGACTCACCTCTTTCTCATACGCAAAGGATGACATCATGACCTTCCGCAACGGCCTCGACTCGCTTCTTCGACCCGAGGATTCGGTCCTCGTTCTGATCGACCATCAGCCCTATCAACTCGCAAACCTGAATAGCCACGACCCGCACATGGTGGTGAACAACACCACCGCACTGGCCAAATGCGCAAAGGTATTCGGCGTGCCCACAATCCTGACAACCGTCATCGCCGCCCGGGGTGGCGACCTCTTCCCCCATGTCAGCGAAGTGTTCCCCAACCAAGAGGTGATCGACCGCACGACAATCAACACCTGGGAAGATCCGAAGGTCGTGGAAGCGGTCAAGGCGACCGGCCGCAAGCAGTTGGTTATCGCCGGTCTCTGGACAGAGATCTGCGTGGCAATGCCCGCACTCCAAGCGGCGGGCGAAGGCTGGGACGTGACCGTCATCACCGACGCGTCTGGTGGCACGTCGGTCGAGGCTCATGAGGTCGCTATTCAGCGGATGATCGCGGGCGGCATCAACATGATGACTTGGCTGGCACTGGCATCGGAATGGCAGCGCGACTGGGCCCGGGCCGAGACTGCAATCGCTCTTAACGACGCCCTAAGGGACCATCTTGGCGGCAGCGCCATCGCCTATCTGTGGGAACAGCAGCTGCTCAACACAGAGGTTCCAAGCGTCGCCGCCTAACCTCGGCGGGGATGACGAAGCGCCTGGCCGCTCCCTCTTACGCGTTCAAGGACACAGGTGCCGAGATCGCCTTGGCCTCTCAATAGGGCGGGCAGCCGCCCAACGTCCAGACCGGCCAGACGCGGCGGTTCAAGGCGGATAGAGAGGCCAACAGGCTCGTTACGAACACGGCCAAACAGGCGAACGCGCGTGCGCTGATCGAAAGCTGTCTCGGGGCAAACAAGCCGGTCGCCCTAAGCTGCCATGCGCCCGGCGTCCTGCGCCATGTCACGGCGCCTGACCGGCACCGATGTCGCCAATACGGAGCACGGGCGCATTCCAACCGTGCATTCGTTCCTTTACCAACCGGGCACTTGTTCGGTGCCCCCCGTTTCGACCGGCACAGGCCCTTGCATGCCAGGCATTGTGCAAAACCCTGCAGATATCCAGCGATTGACCGCGCGGGCCTGCCTGTCCGCACCATCTTTGAACCCGAAGGCGCTGAGCCTACTGCGCCCAATCCTACATCAACCCTTTGCTCGGTGAGTGATATGGACCTTTCTGCCTACCTTACATTCGTCATTGTCAGCGCCGTCCAGACCGCGACGCCTGGCCCCTCTACGTTGTTCATCGTGAACAACGCCGTCGCCCACGGCTGGCGGCGCGCACTGGGCGCGCTCAGCGGCGATCTAGTCGCAATCGCGCTGCTGGCCACGCTGTCCGTCGTCGGATTGGGGGCGCTGCTCCAAACCTATCCTGCCGCCTTTCTCACACTGCGCCTTGCCGGAGCTTTTTACATCATCTGGCTCGGTTTGACCTTTCTACGCGCCGCGCCCCCGCAACCACATCCGTCGGCACAAAAGACCATCCACGAACAAAGTGGATTGGCGCTTTGGATCAACTCCTTCGGCGTTGGCATCAGCAATCCCAAGGCCGTACTCTTCTTCGCCGCGTTGTTTCCCCAGTTTCTTCCGGCTGGCAGCGGAACGGCTGTCTTGGCCCTTTTGGTTTCAACATTCGTGGTCGTGAAATTCGTCATTCTCGGGGGCTACGCGATCGGAGCGCGACAGGCGGTGCGGCTCCTGAGCAAGCCCGAACATGCAAAGCGTGGACGCATGCTGACCGGCATCATCTTCCTCGCCTTCGGGGCGATGATGATCTGGTCTGCGCTGACCGCCACATAAGACCACGTCGCAATGCACGGGCTGACCCGCGACTGGGCCGAAGCGCCTCAGATAGGCGTCGACATCTTCCGCGTCGAGGACGGGAAGCTGGCGGAACACTGGGAGGTTCTACTGAGCAAGATGCCAAAACTCTTGGCACCGCCGGCCTGATGATGTTCGACCCTGGGCAAGACACGCATCAACCCTGAACGGAACATGCGTGAACGTCCCTTTTCGTTGGGTCTGGGACATACGTCCCGGCTTACACCGGCAAGCATCACCGCAGCGTGTAGGAGCGCACCGGGTCACGAACGGCCCTGCGATAATCGGACGGGCTCACGCGCATTAGCTTGACGAAAACTCTGGCGAGGACCTGGTTGGACGAATAGCCAACCTCAAGCGCGATCTGCGTGACCGGCAGGTCCGTGTGTTCGAGCAGTTCGCACGCCTTCTCCACTCTCAGGCGCGTCATGTAGACCCGTGGCGGCACCCCGACGCTCTGTTTGAACATGCGGGCGAAATGGTAGGGTGAGAGCCGCGCCTCGGCCGCCAGATTATCCAGACTGATGTCTTCCGAGAACCGCTCATGCATCAGCTCGAGGCAACGACGTTCTGCCCACGGCGCAAGGCCGCCCCTTGCCGGAGCAAACGGCGTTCCGCCCAAGCGGCAGAGTTCGGCGAGGATCTCACAGCCTGCGGCCCGCGCAAGCAGCCGCGACGGTGCCCCTTCATCCTCGCAGAGTGCCCAAAGGTTCCGCAGCGCCGACCGGATGGACGGCGAGTCCAACACTAGGCCGTAGGTGAAGGAGGTGTCTAACGAGAACCGACCGTCGGCGGCCTCGTCGAGCACGTCCTGCCACTGCGCCAAGGGAAACACCAAGCTACGCAGCCGATGGCTTTCGTCATTGATCACTGTGGTAGCAAAGTCAGGCGCGGCCAAGGCGAGAGTGCCTTTACCGGTTCTCACATCAAAGCGGCCTCCTCCCAAGTTTCCCCTGACACGACTACAGCCAAGCATGTCCTCCATTAGGACGATGTCCGGCAAGGCCGGGCGAGACATGTCTCCGGCCGGGCGCGCCACTTCCAGAAGATCCAAGACCCCACCGGATGATTTTCTGGCCCGCACATAGGACGCATGTTGGCCCTCGCTGTGCCACTGGGCGAATGAAGAATGCGCATGAAAGGTCATTGTCGTCCCTCTAGAGCCACACGCGCGCCAAAGGGTTTTCGCGCCCGTTGATTAAGACGCCTGTCGACCTTCGCGATGGGGAGGACGAATATGCAGGCAGTGTCATCGTTGCATCTCCCATCAGGGAGACAAGCCGAACTTCAAAACAAACATGTCTGTTCGGCAGCGTTGGTACCGATGTTTCACTATCTACGTTGACCTCGAGAATATTAGTCGAATCTGACGTTGATCGCAACAAACGAAGACCGATGACGCGGCGGCGGTTCGCCCTGAGTGCTCCCCATGGTCAGGAGTTTGTTGCGCCACCAAAAAGCAGGAAGAGGTTGCATCAAGCGAAAAACGTCTTGGGCATCGCGACGCAAACCTGAGTTCAATCTGCTCTTCTTGCCAAATATTATGTATTTGATAGTCATATATAAATCAGGAAAAAATCCCGATAACGGGCAAGGATTTCTTACGAAAGCCACCATCAAGTCCTGTTGCAACATCTTTTAAGGCACAGTTGATTGCGGCGACTAAATCAGGTGCTTTGGTCGGGCAATTGACGGGCGTCAGTTCGTTATGGACGGCAAATCTATCCGCAAGAGCGGTGCCATTGCAGCAATGTCAGCGCGTCGTTTCCGCCATCATCGGCTGCTTCGCTTTCGTGGCCAGGCGCGGCGTGGTCGGGCCATGGCCTGACACGTGCCATGAAATGCGCTGTCGATTTGTCGGAAAAGGCCGGGTGATCACGTCGGCGCGGCACCACACCCTCTGGCGTAACGGCCACTGACCGATAGCAGGAATTCAAGCCATTCGCAGAAACTCAACCGTCCAGAGCAAGCCCGATACAGATACCGGCAAGTAGACGCAGTGGACTAACTGCGACCTTCCGCACGCAGACCCGAGTGACCGGCCCGTGCGCATCAAATCGCAAGAGCGGCATCGTCGTAGCAGGATCAGGAACGTGGGGTCGGACGGCACGCGCTAGACCTGTCTCACTGCAACGCTTTGCGCCCAAACCTCTGCGAACCAGCACGATCTTGTGTGGGCGGACAAAGCAAGCCGGAAAACGGCATGGCTCCAACGAACAGGATTGACCATGACTACCCAAGATTCCCCGACATCACGTCTGACAACCACTGCTGGCGCACCCGTCGCCGACAATCAGAACAGCCTCACCGCCGGGGATCGTGGCCCTGTTCTGATTCAGGACTGGCAGCTGATCGAGAAACTGGCCCATCAGAACCGCGAGCGAATTCCCGAACGTGTTGTCCATGCAAAGGGCTGGGGCGCGTATGGGACGTTGAGGATCACAGGCGACATATCGCATCTGACCTGTGCAGACGTGCTGCAACCCGGCACCGTGACGCCAATGATCGCGCGCTTTTCAACCGTGGCCGGGGAAGCGGGTGCTGCAGACCATGAGCGGGATGTGCGTGGCTTTGCGCTCAAGTTTTATACCAACGAAGGCAACTGGGATCTGGTCGGAAACAACACGCCGGTCTTCTTCGTGCGCGATCCGCTCAAGTTTCCAGACTTTATCCACACGCAAAAACGCCACCCGCGCACCAACCTGCGATCGCCCACCGCCATGTGGGACTTTTGGTCACTCTCACCCGAGAGCCTGCACCAGGTGACAATGCTGTTCTCGGATCGAGGCCTGCCCGTCAGCCCAATGCATATGAACGGCTATGGCAGTCACACCTACAGCCTCTGGAACAACGAGGGCACTCGGGTCTGGGTCAAGTTCCACTTCAAGACCCGACAGGGTCATCGCCATTACACGAACAGCGAAGCGCAAGACGTCGTGGGGCGAACCCGCGAAGGCTATCAAGAGGCGCTGTTCGGCGCGATCGAGGCGGGGGAGTTCCCGCAATGGACTGTAGAGGTGCAGATCATGACACAGAACGAAGCCGAGGCGTTCGCGTTTAACCCGTTCGATCTGACCAAGATTTGGCCCCATGCGGAGTTTCCCCCGATCAAGATCGGCGTGCTCGAACTTGACCGCAATCCCGACAACTATTTTGCCGAGATCGAGCAGCTTGCCTTTAGCCCGTCAAACGTCGTGCGCGGCATCGGCCACTCGCCGGACCGGATGCTGCAGGGCAGGATCTTTGCCTATGCCGACGCCCATCGCTACCGGCTGGGCACCCACTACGAGGCGCTGCCGGTCAATAGGCCGCGCTGCCCAGTGCATCATTATCACAAGGACGGGGCGATGCGCTTTTTCGATGCCGCAGCCAATCCGGACGCCTATTACGAGCCGAACAGCCTAGACGGTCCGCAGCAGGATGCGTCCTTCGCCGAACCAACGATCGACCTGCAGGGTCCGGTCGGCCAGTTCGACCATCGCGACGGCAACGACGATTTCATCCAGCCGCGCGCGCTGTTCCAGCTTTTCGACCAAGAGCAGAAAGACCGGCTCTACGCCAATATCGCCACGGCTATGTGTGGCGTTCCTGCCGCCATCACCGAGCGGCAGATCCGGCTGTTCCACCGGGTTCATCCAGATTTCGGCGCGGGTGTCTGCGCGGCGCTTGATGCGATGGACCCGCAATTCTGAACCAAGCCAGCGCGGAAAGAATGAGATGAATAAATCGGGGGCCCCCTCGAAGCAGGCCTTCACAACAGAGCCGACAGAGACGCTATCGACACGCGCTACCGACGGGAATGCCGAGCCGCCTTTCAGTCGACAGAGGATCGGATGACCAGAGTCCATCTGACACAGGGTGAAGGGAGAAGAAACGCGATGAGCACCGAGTGGCCTCACCTCGACTACCTCGGGTGGCGAGAGACCTGCTCTGCCCTCCACCTATTTTTGCAGATTGCAGGTAAATACCGGCTCGCGCATACGCCGTGGCTTAACCATTCCTGGAACGCGACATTCTATGTCACGCCGACGGGGCTGGCATCTTCTCTGATCCCCGACGGTCCGGGCATCGAGCTCCTGTTCGACTTTCGAGAGCATATGGTCGTGGGAAGCTGTGGCAACGGCCACCGGGCGTCTTTCGCGCTCGGGCCGACCACGGTCGCGGCATTTCGTGCAAAGTTCGAGACGCTGATCACCGACCTTGGGGGCACGCCGAGCTTCAACGATACCCCGAACAAGGTGCCCTACCCCGTGCCGTTCAGCGAGGATCATCGCGACCGGCCCTATGACCGGGACGCGGTGCAGCGCTACCATCAGGCATTGGTGGCAATCGACAGGGTGTTCCACCGGTTCCGAACGTCCTTTGTCGGCAAGGCCAGCCCGGTCCACCTGTTCTGGGGCGCGCTGGATCTCGCCGTGACCCGTTTTTCGGCGCGGCGCGCCCCGCTGCATCCCGCCGGGATCCCGTTTCTGCCAGACGACGCGGCGCAGGAAGCCTATGACCGCGAAATGTCCGCCGCCGGGTTCTGGCCGGGCGGCAATGGCATCGACTACCCCGCCTTCTATGCCTACGCCTATCCGTCCCCCACCGGGTACCGAAGCGCGCCGGTGCGTCCCGACGCGGCCTTTTGGCACGCGGGGCTGTCAGAATTCATGCTGCCCTACGAGGCGGTACAGAGCGCGCCAGATCCCGAAGAGACGTTGATGGCGTTCTTGGTCTCGACCTACGAGGCCGCGGCCAACCTTGGCGGATGGGACCGCGACCTTCTGGAATGCGCCCATGGACGTCCGCGTCACGTGCGCGCGCCCAATGCCACACAGACAATTGCCGTCTTGGCAATGGATGGCACGGTCGAGCGGGAAGACGGCCCGTCGAAGGGGCGCTATCGGCTTGTCGTTGATGGTGTCGAGGCCGAGATGAGCTATAGCCGCGTCAGCGCAAGCCAGATCATCATTGATCACACCGAAATCCCCGACGCCTTGCGCGGTCGCAAGGTCGGAGCAAGGCTGTTGCAACAGGCGATCGAGGACGCGCGGCAGGATCAGGTGGTCATCATCCCGCTCTGCCCGTTCGCGAAGGCAATGATCGGTCGCCATCCAGAATGGCAAGACGTGTTGTCCCCATCAAAGACCTGACCGTCGTGGATCGACCTTGTGGGCTCAAAGCCCTTGGCGATTTACGGATCACGGTTTCCGAGGGCCTCTATCCGGGCGACACTCTGTTCGCACTGTCACGCGAAGCCCCGGAGCAGCTTGCGTTCTCACACGCTGGCCTTCTTCTAAGGCTCCCCCTCACGAACTCAGCCTTGAAACGACGAACACCAAATTCGAACACCTGAACTGGCTTCAACCATCTATCCGGGCCAGAAACCGCCGGAGCCGCACATCCTGTGGCGCTTCGAAGATCTGCGCCGGTGTGCCCTGCTCGACGATCTTGCCACCGTGCATGAAGAGGATGCGATCGGCGATCTCGCGGGCAAACTGCATCTCGTGGGTGACGATAAGGATTGTCTGTCTCTGCTCCGCAACCCGGCGCATCAGATCGAGCACTTCTCCGACCAACTCCGGGTCCAGAGCAGAGGTCGGTTCGTCGAACAGCATCAGTTCCGCTCCAAGTGCCATCGCGCGGCCAATGCCGACCCGCTGCTGCTGCCCGCCGGATAGCGCCGCTGGATAGCTGTCGGCCTTGTCGGCGAGACCGGTCTCGGCAAGCACAGCTTTGGCGCGCGCAACGGCCTCGGACTTGGGCAAGCGCTGCACTGTTATCAGCGCCTCCATGATATTCTCAATCGCCGTCTTGTTGGCGAAAAGCGCGTAGTTCTGGAACACGAACCCGGTGCGCCGCCGCAGGCCAAGGATGTCAGAGTTGCGTGCATGGGCGGCATCCACCGTCAGATCGCCAATAGAGATCAGACCAGCATCCGGCCGGTCGAGGTAGTTGAGGCAGCGAAGCAGGGTCGATTTTCCGGTGCCCGAGGGACCGATGATCACCACTCGCTCGCCCGCCGCAATGTCGAGGTCGATACCGTCAAGGACAGGCTTTCCGCCGAATGTCTTTGTCAGTCCCCTGATCGAGATTCCGGTCGTCGATGTCATCGCGCGTAAGCCTTATCGAGATAGCTCTCCAAAGCTTTCTGGCCCTGATTGAGCGCTTCGACCATACCCCAGTAGATCACCGCCACGACAAGAAAGGCCTCGAAGTAAAGGAAGCTGCCGGCAGCTTCTTTCTGGGCGGCGCCCATCATCTCGGTGACACCAAGGGTAAAAGCGAGCGAGGTCGCCTTGAGCATGTCGATGAAGTAATTGACCAGCGTTGGCGCCGCCACACGGGCGGCCTGCGGCAGAATAATGCGCTGCATCAACTGCCACTGGGTCATCCCAATAGACTGGCCCGCCTCCCACTGGCTGCGGTCGACGCTGATAATTGCGGCGCGGATTGATTCTGCCATATAGGCCGCGAAGTGCAGCATCAGACCCAGGATCGCCGCCGTGACCCCGTCGATCCTGGTCAGAACAGACAGTACCTGTGGCAGCCCGTAGTAGAACAGAAAAAGCTGCACCAGAAGCGGAGTGCCGCGAAAGAAGCTGATAAAGACAATCACCAGCCAATCCAGAATCGGCACACGCACGACCCGTTCAACCGCCAGAAGGGCTGACAACACCAGCGCGCAAACCATGGCCACTGACGCCATTGCCAGCGTCAGCGGCACATAGCTCAGGATCACCGGCATCAAGCCGACCATGTACCCGATGTCGAGCCCCTGCACGGACTATTCCGCCAAAAGCGTGGTGATGTCGGACCCGAACCACTTCTCAGAGATCTCGGTCAAGGTGCCGTTCTCGCGCAAAACGACAAGTGCTGCATCGACCTTGGAGCGCAGCGCGCGGCCGTCTTCGTCATCACGAAACGGCAGGGCGTTGCGAATTTCCGAGAACGGCTGGCCAGCCAGTTGCAGCGGCAGTGGGCTTTGCTTGATCACCTGAGCCGAGGACACCCGGTCCATCACAAAGGCATCGACGCGGCCAAGTGCGGTGTCCTGCTCGATATTGCTGTCGTAGGTCCTGATCTCGACCTCACCGGCAAAGGGCAGATCGCGCAGCAACTGTTCAAAGTTCGAACCGAGGTTTACGGCCACTATCTTGCCGCGCAGATCGTCGACCCCGGCGATAGCGTCATTGCCCTTGCGCGTTACCACTTGGGCACCGTCGATCACATAGGGTTCGGTAAAGGCGAACTTCGCCTCTCGTTCTGGCGTGATGGTGATTTGGTTGGCAATGGTGTCAATACGGCCCGCATCCAGCGCACCCACCAGCCCGGAAAAGGACATGGTTTCGAATTGGATGTCGAGATCGGCCACCTCGCCCACCGCATTCATGACATCAACTTCAAAACCCTGCAGGACATCTTGGCGCACAAAGGTGAAGGGGAAATAGGCGCCGGACATGCCGACAGTCAAAGTGCCGTCCTCGGCCTGAGCAGCGGCGGCAGAAGCGGCGACAAATCCGGCCAGAGTGGCGGCGCGAAGGATATAGGACATGGCGAGAGACTCCTTGGTGTCTGCAACAGGGGCAGAGATGCCCACCCATGTGGGCAACCACAAGAGCGACCGGAAATCAGGTCCCGACATCCCCACAGACGGGAAATATCGGAATGGACCGAGCATTTTGGCCGCAATCTTTGAAACCCGTTCCATCAGAACGACCGGAACCGCGACAAATGTCCCTGAGCTGAGATGTCGTTTCCAGCCGCAACGCGGTTGGGCATGGCGGCTATGCATCCGACGCAGGGGAGATTGGCCGCAGTGAAGGCTATGGTCTTGGGCGATGTTCCGGAGCCCCGCTTTTTCGCCTTGACCAGTCATTGGCCCGCATAGCCCAGTCCAAGCCAGTCGGCCACCTCGGCGACGTCTGCGGCGGTTAGCTCATGGCCGCTAGGTACTGTTCGGGTGCCGACCTGCGCACCCTGCGCCCTCAGATTATCGGCCAGCACCGGTGCACAACTGTCCTGCCCATTGACCATCAGCACAAGCGTTCCAGAGAGATCCTCCACCGGTAGCGGATCAAGGACCTGAACCGCGCGTAGCAAAACAGCACGGCGTACAGCAGACGGGTAGACCTGCATCACGGCGGCCAGAAAGTTCGCGCCGTTGGAATAGCCGAGAAAGAAAAGCCGGGTCACATCGATCCCGTAGTTGATCACCGCGTCCTCGACGAAAGCGGCGAAGGCTGCGGCTTCGCTTTGGATATCGGCCTGATCGAATGTCGTGGCGTCGAACCGGCGGAACCAGCGATTGATCTGTTCCTCGGTGGCCCGGCCACGCACCCCCAGAAGCGTCGCCTGCGGGGCGATGCGGCGCGCGATCGGCATCAGATCGGCCTCGTTTCCTCCGCTACCGTGGAGCAGCACCAGAGTAGTGCCGTCGGGCCTTTCTGGCCGGTTGAAGCGGTGCACGAAGGGGAGCTTTCGGACGGGGAACCGCTCGTCGCCCGGCATCGAGAATTGAGGCAGCATGGCCTCGATATCTTGGGTGTGGCCCGCCACATGCGGCGGAAAGAACAGGGTCCGGCCAAGGGCCTCCGGTGCTTCGTCAATGGTCATGCCCGGCCCGTCAGTGGCGTATTCCATCAGGATACCAGCCGGATCGCGAACATAGAGCGACAGGAAGTACTTTCTGTCATGAATTTCTGTCGGCCCATGATCCAGGAGCGCTTGCCGCAGAGTTCGGATGTCATCGGCATCCTTCGCCCGAAAGGCCACGTGATCGGGCACGCCAGCCCCTGCGACGGATGGTACGAAGCCCGATGCGTCCCGGACATCGACCACATCTGTCTCTGACGTCATGCGTTGCGTCAGGCCTGTGTGTTGGGCGTACTTATAGCCGAATACTGTCAAGAACTCTGCGGTTTCTCTGGCCTTATCAGTAAGGACGGTTACGCCCCGCAAGCGTATGGGTCCCTCCGGAAGCGGAGCGGGGGTCGACAAGGCGACGCCAACCAGTTTCACGATCAGCCCGTCTGGATCCCTGAGCCGCAGAACCGGCTCTCCGAATTCGCGCGATGGCCCCTCGAACGGGACACCCGCCGCGAGCGCCTTGCTCAGCCAGCTTTCGATGGAGGCCGGGGGAACCGCTAGTGCAATTTCCAGAACCTGGCCGATGCCGGTGCGTCCGCGGCCTGTGGCCTCCCAGACGAGGAAGGTCAGAAGGGATCCGGGGCTGCCCAAGCCATCGCCGTAGATCAGGTGCAATTGCTCGGAATCCGCATAGCCCGCCGTCCGCTTGACAAGTTTGAGGCCAAGAAAGCCGACATAGAAATCGACATTGGCCTGCACATCAGCGGTGATGCCGGTGACGTGGTGAAGTCCACTCATCATTCCTCTGGCATCACCTGCGCTCACGCCCTGCCCTCCCGCGCAATGATCTTCTGGACGGCGGCTCCTGCGGCGATCCTGTCACGCAGCCTCTGCACATCGGAAAAGTTCTGAAGCCCGCCTGGCAGAATTTTCGCCCCGAAGCGGATCATCGGGAAAGCATAGGCATCAATCACCGATCGTCCGCCGAGATGGCGGTTCGGAATGCCGAGTTGCTGAGTGGCCAGCTTGACCCCGGCCCCGACCGTTGCCTGCCGGGCTGCTTCGCTCTTGTTGATTGTGTGGCGGTTGGGCATGAAGATCAGCCAGAATGAGGCGTAAAGCTCCGAGGTGAGAAAGGCAGACCAGCATTTCGCGCGGATACTATCACCGCCGGACAGTCCGGCCTCCGATAGCTTTTGCCCTAGATCATCGAGGATCGCGCCGGCCCGAGTCAATAGCCAGCCGCTGTCTTCCCGAAAGGTTGGAACAGCGCCGGCGGGATTCACGGCGAGAAGCTCCATTGAGCCGACCCTTATCTGGACCGCCTTGTAGGGTGCTCCGATCCATTCCTGCACGATGTGCGGTACCAGAGAGCAGCCAGCCGGGGCGTAGTAGACAGTGGGCATTGCGTTCCCTTTCCGGGATGAACTGTGACGTCAGAGATCACCGCGTGATATGCGCGCATGATGGACGCAGCATACCGGCGACACCCCATCGCGTCAGGCCGAGCGCGCGAAGGCAAGAAGATCGGCATTGATGAGATCCGGATGCGTGGCGAAAAGCCCGTGTGAAAGGCCGGTGTACGACTTCAGCGTGCCATCCCTGACCAGCCAGATCGCCTTGTGGGCCGAATTCGAAATCGGCACGATCTGGTCATCCTCGCCGTGCAGGATCAGAACCGGTGCGGTGATCGCTTCCATATCCTCGCTGAAATCGGTCTCGGAGAATGCGGCGATGCAGTCGAAATGTGCCTTTGCGCCGCCGGACATGCCCTGCCGCCACCAATTGTTGATCAGACCCTGACTGACCTTCGCGCCATGCCGGTTGAAGCCGTAGAATGGGCCGCTTGGCAGATCGAGAAAGAACTGCGCTCTGTTGGCTGACAGCGCAGCGCGCAACCCGTCGAAGACCTCTGGCGGCACGCCATCCGGATTCGCATCGGACCGCACCATCACCGGCGGGATCGCAGCGATCAGCACCGCGCCAGCGACACGGCCCCGCTCGGCCCGCGCCGCATAGCGCGCAACCTCGCCGCCCCCGGTCGAATGCCCGACATGGATTACGTCGTGCAGGTCCAGCGCCCAGGTGATCTCGGCAACATCGGCAGCATAGGTGTCCATGTCATTGCCGGTGTCGGTCTGGTCGGATCGCCCATGTCCGCGGCGGTCATGGGCTATGACGCGGTAGCCATGGGACAGGAAGAACAGCATCTGGTTGTCCCAATCGTCGGCGCTCAGCGGCCAACCGTGGTGAAACATGACGGGTTGGGCATCTTTCGGACCCCAGTCTTTGTAGAAAAGGCGCGTCCCGTCGGATGTGGTGACAAATGCCATGGAAAAGCTCTCTGAAGTGCAACTTGAGTTGATGGGTGGTTCGGGCAGGCAGAAGGACGTCAGGCCTTGGGCGTCTTGCGGCGTGTCATGGTGGCCGCAGCAGGTGGCGGACAACTGGCGGCTTGTCGCCCAAATGGTATTCGTTCAGGAGGTCCTGATCCAACTGGTCGGCCCGGGTCACCCGCTCGTGCTGGCGCTGATGCTCGACCCAGCTTTCCACCACGAACGTCTCGACGATCCGCCCCGGTTCGGCGACATCTTCCCAGACATCCCATCGAATTGCCCCGTCGCGATGCCTCACAGACTTGAAGCGGCGTAGGGCAGACACGAACTCGACCAGCCGCGAAGGCTCGACCCGATATTCGATTTCGATCAGGACCGGACCGCGGTCCATGCCCGGCTGCACGGAAACGACGGGGTCCGCCCAATGGTGCGAGGGCGCAAGATCGGTGCCCGAATGCTGCGGCAACCGCCAGCGGAACGCCAGGACAACGGCCACAATCTGCCCCACGCCCGCGATCACCAAAGCCGTGGCAACGCTGGTGCCGGTGGCAAGCGTTCCCCATAGGACGCTGCCGCATGTCATCGCACCCTGAAACGTCAGTAGATAGACCGCCAGCGCCCGCGCCTTGACCCATCCCGGCGCGGCCATGTGCGCGGCAACGTTCAGCGACGTCAGCATGCCGATCCAGCCCAAACCGGCCAGGAAGAGAACGGCTCCGGCGACCCAGGCATGGCTGGCCCGCGCGAGCGCCAGCGTTGCAAGCGCGAAGAGGAGTGTCGCGGCGACAGACACCGGATTGGCGGGCACTATTGTCCGCACCCGCTTGAGCAGGATCGCACCGGCGACCGCCCCGGCACCCATGCAGCCAAGAAGCACGCCATACCCGGCTGCATCAAGACCAAGGCCGCGTCGCGCGATGAGCGGCAGCATCGCCCAGAGCGCGCTTCCGAACAGGAAGAACCCCATCGCCCGGATCAAGACAAGGCGCAGCGCAGGAGAATGGCGCGTATAGCGGTAACCGGCTTTCAGGGCGCCGAAGAAATGCTCGGGTGGCAGGGTGCGGGCGGCCTGAGGGCGCTTCCAGGTGACCAGCACAACAAGCACGCCCAGCACGGAAAGCGCGTTCAGCGCGAAAACGGCTGGAATGCCGGCTATGGCAACGATCGCCCCGCCCAGCGCCGGGCCCACCGCGCGCGAGATATTGACGCCGAGGCTGTTCAGCGCGATGGCGTCCGGTAGGGCCTGCCTGTCCACCAATTCCGGGACGATCGCCTGAAATACCGGAGCACTGAGCGCGGCCGCAATGCCTAGCATGAACGTCGCGGCGAGCAGGATGCCAGGAGAGACAAGCCCAGCCGCCGTCAGCATCGCCAGGGTCATCGCCGCAAGCAGACCAAGCACCTGCGCTGCCAGCAGCATCTTGCGCCGATCCACGATGTCGGCCAGTGCTCCGGCCGGCAGGGCAAGCAGGAACATCGGTAGCGTCGTCGCGGTCTGGACCAATGCGACCAGCAGCGGGCTGGGCGACAGCGAGGTCATCAGCCATCCTGCACCCACATCATGCATCCAGGTTCCGACATTAGAGACAATCGTCGCGATCCAGAGCGCCCGAAAGACCGGGTAGCTTAGCGGGCGGGCGCTGCCAGTATCCTCCGACATTTTCTCAAGCATTGAATTTTCCAGTTGGGGGGAAGCGGCCCGCTCTGGCAAAGACGGTCAGATCTGCTTTGGACATGAGATTTTCCATGGTTTGAACGGACGCAGGGCGCGCGACGCCACCCCATCAACGTTGCGGGACGTGTTGGATGACGCAGCGCCAGAAACGGATTGCCGCCGGGCCATGGCTTGCGATGAGCACTTCGGCACCTGCCGAGCGATCGAAAACCCGTCCTCCTTTTGAGCTGCGATGGACCGGATGCGTTGATCTTCAGGACGCATCTGATTTCCTCGCAGAGCTATCCCGGGTGGGAAGCGCGAAGGACTTGGCGTGCAGAACCGACTGCACGACGCTTGCATGGCCCTTGAGCCATTGAACTCCGGCCTCTCCGGCAAGCATGCCCAAGAGACCGAGCAAGGCGATTATCGGTGGTGCGGGCGAACGAACCGAAACGAGGCCATAGATCATGCCGATGACGAGACCGACAACCAGCGAAAAGATGAACGGTTGAAACTGGCTCATGAGGGGGTGCCTCCCTTAGGATCAGGTCAAGGGCAGGATATCGTGCGGTCCACCGCCACGCGGCGCAGATGCTGCCTCGACGGTGCCGATCTTGCGGCCTTTCCGCTCTGCGCGATCGGAACGCAAAGGGGGCCCTTTGTCCGGACCTCTGCCCCCGGCGTGAATCGCCGCTGCCGCGTGCGATTGACTGCAAAATCGGAGCCGTCGCAGCAAGGCCTGCAACGAGTTCTACCGGAGCAAATTGAACGGCTCGCTCAGTCTGGCCCATTGCGGTCGGGGGTCGTCAGCATCTTGTCTTTACGGAACCAAATGTCCGGCTGGCGATGATAAACGGTGGAAACCTACGATTCATGCTCGCACCACACGCGATCTTGGCGAGGTGCGCGGTTTGAGGGGAGAGGGCGAGGCCTGAGGACGTGTCCAGGACGGTCTGGCATTTGGGGCCACGCGATAGCGACGCAAAGGCACCAATTACGCTACAGGTCGCCGAGCGGTGAACCTTGGCCTCGCAATTCCACGCAGAATGGATAGCAAGAGCGGTCCATGCCGAGCAAGTTCAGCACCGCGCGCAAGTGATGGATTTGCTAACTTTGCTAAGTGCAATTCGGATCCAGTGCAATCTGAGGGAATAAATCATGCCCTATCCCAACGACCTAGCATCCATGCCTCAGGACATAGAGGTGCCGTTCTTTGTCATGGGCTTGATCAAGGTTAACCAACCCGTCTGCATGCCGCGCAGTGGTGCGCAACGCTTGGGTCCGAGTTTGGGTGAGAACGGCGCATCGAACAGCACGTGTCACCTGCTTTCCACGGTGTGCGCCAATGAGCGCGTAGACGGCAGAATGCCGAAACGAAGTGAGTATTCGGCACTCTTCCGGGGGCATGAGTACGACCCCACACCAACCTTCAAAGCGGACGCCTTGAACCAGAAGATCGCAAATGCGCGATATCAATTCATCTGAAACTGGAGAACAATCATGCGAGCTATGAGCCTCACTGAATTCGGCGGCCCCGACGCTTTCGCTCTTTCTGAATATGAGACCCCCAAGGCCGGCGCTGGGGAGGTATTGGTCCGGGTCCATGCAACCTCTATCAACCCGCTCGATTATCAGGTGCGCCGCGGCGACTACCCCGATCTGGTGCCATTGCCTGCGATTACCGGTCACGATGTCTCAGGCGTTGTGGAAGCCGTCGGCTCTGGCGTATCGGCATTCAAGCCCGGCGATGCCGTCTGGTACACACCGCAGATTTTCGGGGGTCACGGCAGCTATGCCGAGTACCACGTCGCGAGCGAGGCGATTGTTGGTCACAAGCCGGCTGGTCTAACCCATCTTGAGGCAGCCAGCCTCAGCCTCGTGGGCGGCACGGTCTGGGAGGCGCTGTTCACGCGGGCGGGCTTGCGCCTTGGAGAAACTGTCCTTGTCCACGGCGCGGCTGGCGGCGTGGGGCATGTTGCGGTTCAGGCCGCCAAAGCATCTGGCGCGTTCGTTGTAACGACCGCTTCGGGCTATGATGCCGACTTTGTGCGCAGCCTCGGTGCCGATGTGGTGATCGACTATCGCACCGAAGACTACGTGGCCGTCGTGAACCGCGAGACTGGCGGCGTTGGCGTGGACGTCGTCCTTGACACGATCGGGGGCGACACGCTCGAACGCAGCCCGCGCGTGCTCGCGCAACTCGGTCGCATCGTCTCGATCGTCGACATTCCCAATCCGCAGAATCTGATCGAGGCCTGGGGGTGCAACGCCAGCTATCATTTTGTCTTTACACGTCAGAACCGGGGGAAGCTGGACGAGCTTGCAACCCTTGTTAACCGAGGATTGTTGAAGCCGCATGTCGGCGCGGTCTACCCGCTGGCCGGCATCCCCGACGCCCACGCCCTGCTGGAGCGCCCGCGCAATGGGGTACGCGGCAAAATCGGGATCGCCGTCGTCGACGAGAATGCGTCCAGTCAACCATGAGCCCTCGGTTGATCGCATGTCCGGCGATAGAAAAACCGGGAATAGATGCAGCTCCGTTATCGAGAGCGCATTAGGGAACTGAAGGAGAGCTGTCATGGTTATAGAAATTGCTACCTTCCAACTGGCACTCGGAAAGGCCGCAGAGTTCTTCAAGGCCATGGAGAACGCAGCAATACATTTGCGCACAGCGCAAGGGTATCGCGGTCACACCGTCGGCCTTGGCGTCGAGGTGCCGGGCACGGCGACCTTGATCGTCGCATGGCGCAGCTACGCAGATCATGTCGAACACTTTGAGCCGAGCACGGCGCATGAGCAGTTTGTCGGCATTCTCGATGGCCTTTATGACGGTGAAATCAGCGTCATGCATGTCGAAGCCGAGTCGCCACAAGGCCCCGTGTCGCTGCCGATCTTTCAAAGTGAGGCTTAGATTCAAGGCAAGATCGGCACCATTGCCGCAACTCGCGCTCTGCGGTCTTCGCAGTCCCATGCTACAGTATTCGGATACCGTGGAGGACCTGCATGGATCGGTCGAGGCCTGACAGCTTCACGGATCGTGAGCATCTGGCCTGACCTTGGTCGAAACAATTAACGAATGGACTGAAATCATGCCCAAAGGGTCAGACCTGTTTGTCGCCGCACTGGAGAACGAAGGGGTTGACCGAATTTTCGGCGTGCCCGGCGAGGAAAACCTCGACATCGTCGAGGCCCTGCGCACCTCTCGCATCGAGCTGGTTCTGACACGGCATGAGCAGGCGGCCGCGTTCATGGCGGCGACGCATGGGCGGCTTACCGGCAAGCCCGGCGTCTGCCTCGCCACGCTCGGCCCCGGTGCCCTGAACCTTGTGACCGGCGCGGCCTATGCGCATCTGGGTGCCATGCCGATGATCCTCATCACCGGACAGAAGCCGGTGATGAGCGCCAAGCAGGCCCGGTTCCAAATCGTCGACATCGTCGCCTCGATGAGGCCGCTCACAAAGATGACACGCCAGATCCTGAGCCCCGCCGCCATTCCCGCGGCGGTGCGTGACGCGTTTCGCGTCGCGGCCGAGGAACGGCCGGGGCCCGTGCATCTCGAACTGCCGGAGGACGTCGCGGCGGCGAACGCCGAGGGCGCCAGCGTCATTCCGCGCCATTCCTACGACCGTCCGGTCGCCAGTGCCGCCGCGCTCGACAACGCGGCCAAGATGATCCTTGCCGCCCAAAAGCCACTGGTCATGATTGGCGCGGCGGGCAACCGGCCCGCGCTGGTCGAGCCGCTGTCAGGCTTCATGGCGCGCACCCGCTTGCCGTTCTTCAACACGCAGATGGGCAAAGGCGCTGTCGATGGCGGCTCAAACCTCTATGTCGGGACCGCCGCGCTTTCCGAGGGGGACTATGTTCACGAGGCTATCGAACGCGCCGACCTGATCGTCGCCATCGGCCATGACACGATCGAAAAGCCACCGTTCCTGATGAAAAACGATGGCGGACCCAGAGTTGTCCATGTCAGCTATGAGTCCGCGACGGTCGAACAGGTCTACCATCCGGATATCGAGGTGATCGGCGACATTGGCGCGTCTGTCAAAGGCCTTGCAGAGCAGCTGGAAGGCAGAGTGTCACCCGACGAGGGAATGCTCCAATTGCGCCAGAGGATTTTGGCCCGGCTCAACGATCGCGCTGAAGAAAATCGCTTCCCGGTGACGCCTCAGCGTCTTGTGCACGAGGTTCGCCGGGTCATGCCAGAAGACGGCATCGTCTGCCTTGACAACGGCATGTACAAGATCTGGTTCGCCCGCAATTACCGCACCCATGTGGCCAATACGCTGTTGCTCGACAATGCGCTCGCCACAATGGGGGCGGGACTTCCCTCGGCGATGATGGCAGCCATGCTTCACCCCGAGCGCCGCGTGATGGCTGTCTGTGGCGATGGCGGGTTCATGATGAATTCGCAGGAGATGGAAACAGCGGTGCGGCTTGGGCTGAACCTTGTCGTGGTCATCCTGAACGACAGCGCCTATGGGATGATCCGCTGGAAACAGTCGGTCGACGGTTTTCCCGATTTCGGCATGACCTTCGGCAATCCGGATTTCGTGCGCTATGCCGAGGCCTACGGCGCGAAAGGATCGCGCGTAAGTGCGGTCGACGACCTTTTCCCGGTACTCGAAGCTGCCTTTGAGGGCGGCGGGGTCCATCTGGTCGATGTGCCGATCGACTATTCAGAGAATACCCGCGTTCTGGTCGACGAATTGCGCAACCGCACACCCGATGTGGAATGTTCATGACCCGTCGCAGAACGCAGACCCCTGAGATGCGAGGAGATCGGAGATGTTGACTGTCGTGCAGGCCTTTGATCGTGCACCGATCGCCCAGATCGAAACCGACGATGCCGCCGCGCTGGAGCGCAAGCTTCAAGCCGCCAGCCGCGTGTTCGGGGATCGCGATGGCTGGCTCAAGCCGCATCAACGGGTCGCGATCCTGCGCAGGCTGGCGGTTCTGATGGAGGGCAGGCGCGACCATCTTGCCATGCAGATCGCGCGCGAGGGCGGCAAACCTCTGCCTGATGCCATCGTCGAGACCAATCGCGCCATTGATGGCATTCAAAACGCCGCTGACGAACTGCGCACCTTCGCTGGCCGGGAAATCCCGATGGGGCTGTCAGCGGCGGCGGACGACCGCTGGGCCTTCACCACAAAAGAACCCATCGGCATCGTCGCGGCGATTTCCGCATTCAATCACCCGCTGAACCTGATCGTGCATCAGGTCGCCCCAGCCATCGCGACCGGCTGCCCCGTCATCGTGAAACCGGCAAGCGCAACACCGCTGTCCTGCCTCGACGTCGTGGCCCTGGTCCACGAGGCTGGCCTGCCCGAACCTTGGTGCCAGACCTTCGTCACTAATGACAATACGCTCGCCGAGAAGCTGGCGACCGACAGCCGGGTCGCCTTCCTGAGTTTCATCGGCTCGGCAAGGGTCGGCTGGTCCCTGAAGGCCAAGCTCGCGCCGGGAACACGCTCGGCGCTGGAACATGGCGGTGCCGCACCAGCCATCATCGACCGCAGTGCCGATCTTGGCAAGGTCATCGAACCGATTGTCAAAGGTGGATACTACCATGCCGGTCAGGTCTGCGTATCGACACAGCGCATCTACGTTCACAACGATATCGCCGACGATTTCACGCAACGCTTGGTCGCCCGCGTTGACACGCTGCGCACGGCTGATCCGACCCTTGAGGATACCGAGGTCGGACCGCTGATATTGCCGCGCGAGGCCGACCGTGTCGCAGATTGGACCCGCGCGGCGGTGTCAGGCGGGGCGGTCCTCGCGACCGGAGGTGAACGCCTGTCCGAAACCACCCTGAGCCCGGCGGTGCTGCTGGATCCGGCCCATGACGCGAAGATGTCCATGCTGGAGGTCTTTGGCCCCATTGTCGCGGTATATCGCTACGATGATCTCGACGACGCCATTCGCCGCGCCAACGCGCTGCCGACGGCCTTTCAGGCCAGCATCTTTGGACAGGACATCGACGTCGCCCTGCGCGCGGCCAACCGCCTTGATGCTTCGGCGGTCATGATCAACGATCCGACGGCCTTTCGGACCGACTGGATGCCTTTTGCGGGCCGCAGGGAATCCGGATACGGCACCGGTGGCATCCCTTTCACGATGCAAGACATGACACAGGAAAAGATGATCCTGATGCGCAAGAGTTAATGGAAAACAGCCCCAAAACAACGCTGCCCGAGGCGGTATGTGCACCGGCACGCAGGAAAGCCCGCCCTGCTTCCCCAATTGTCTGCCCGCACGTTTGCACAAGGACGGCGCTTTTGACGCGGCTTGTGAGCGTCCGGTCAAGTTGCGCTTAGTCTGATCTGATCACGCATGGAGCAGTCTCATGGTTGAAGTCGTCGCCCGGTTCGTAGAAGGCAATATGATGCGGCATGTATCGACCATGTCGCTGACGTCGAGTATCGGCTTGATGGCGATTTTCGCCGTAGACCTTATCGACCTGTTCTTCATCTCCATGCTTGGGCAGGACGCGCTTGCCGCAGCGGCCGGGTATGCCAGCGTGGTGATGTTCTTCGCGAGCGCGATCAATATCGGGCTTTCGATTGCAGCAGGCTCACTGGTGGCCAATTCGTTGGGAGCCGGCAAGACTGTTCCCGCACGTGAGCACGCGTTCAGTGCCAGCATATTCGCCATTGCCTTCGGACTTCTGATCCCCCTGTTGGCGCTGCCTAATCTGGGCTATCTGCTGGGGCTTCTCGGCGCCTCCGGTGAGGTGGCCGACCGCGCAGCGGATTACCTGTGGATTATCCTGCCGGCCACCGTCTTTTCCGGGTTGGGTATGACCACGGTGGCGGTGCTGCGGGCCTATGGAGACAGCAGGCGCGCGATGTTTCCGTCATTGACCGGGGCGATGGTCAACGGGGTGCTCGACCCGATATTTATCTTCACGCTGGGGCTGGGCCTTGAAGGGGCAGCCTGGGCAACTGTTGCGGCAAGGTTCGCCACCATGCTGATGGCGCTGTGGCCAACCATCCGGCTTTACAATGGTTTCGCAATCCCGCGCATCGGTTGTTTCCTTTACGATATCCGCGAGGGCATGCAGATCGCGCTTCCAGCCATCTTGGCCACCGTCGCCACGCCGGTTGGCACCGCCATTGTCACCCGCGAGATGGCCAAATACGGGACCGATGCGGTGGCCGGCATGGCGGTGATCAACCGGATGTCTCCGGTCGTGTTTGCCGTAGTGCTTGCGCTGTCGGGTTCGATCGGGCCGATCATGGGGCAGAATTTCGGGGCCGGGCGGCGTGACAGGGTGCGGGAAGCCTTCTACGACGCGGTTATCTTCTCGGCGATCTACGTCCTGGTGGTCTCGATCATCCTGTTCCTGTTTCGGGGCCAGATCGCCGATTTCTTTGGAGCCAAGGGCGAGGCACGGGAGCTGATCCTTCTGTTCTGCTGGCCATTGGCGCTGGCAAGTTTTTTCAACGCGGTGATCTTCGTGGCCAGTGCTTCGTTTAACAACCTCGGGCATCCGAGTTATGCGACTTGGGTAAACTGGGGACGCCAGACACTGGGCACCCTGCCGCTGGTGGTGATCGGCGGGGCACTGTACGGGGCGACAGGGGTGCTTATTGGACAGGCGGTCGGCGGCATCATCTTTGCCTTGATCGCGGGATGGCTGAGCCTTTGGATGATCACCGAGCAGGCGCACCCGCTAAAGCAGCTGAAGTGTCGGTTCCAATTGCAACGGCGCATGCACGAGATGTATCAAGAGGTAGGGTGAGCCGGTTTTCCCTGCGTGGGAAAAATGTTGGGGCCCTGCGCAAATTCCAGTTCGGCGCGCTCATAGTCGCTGGGGCTGCCAATGTCGATTGATGTCTTTGGAAATTTTCGATGATTTGAAAGCAGGCTCAGGCTGGACCTATGTATGCTGCGGATCGCAGATAGAAAAACACCGCAAACAGGATAACGGATTTCAGATAAAATGTGCCTTTGAAAGCAACCATCGCGCTTTCCAGCTATAGCTGCGGGCTGATCTTCTGACGCGATGCGCCCGCAACACCAACAGCACCCCTAGGACCTTTGCGACAGAACCCTTGTGGCGGCTGTCAGTCCGCCGGAACCGACGCATGGCGCAGAACATCGCGAATATCAGTTTTGGACAAAAGACCGTCTTCAACAGCGATATCGGCCAGCGCCTTGCCCTCAGCGAGCGCCCGTTTGGCCATGGCCGAAACACGTGTATACCCCAGTTCTTTGAGAAAAACGGTTGAGACGCCGAAGGATTGCGCGAGGTTGAGATAGCTGCGGTCCTCATCCACCTCCAGTCCGACGATGCAGCGCGCAGCAAAGCGTTGGGCGGCGGCGGTGATCAACGCCATCTGCTCAAAGAGAGACAGGGCGATCAGCGGTTCGAAATGGTTGATCTCCATCTGGCCAGACTGCGCGGCGATGGCGATGGCGGCATCATGGCCATGCACGCGCATCCAGACCTGTTGGACGGTCATGGGGATCACCGGATTGACCTTGCCTGCCATGATCGACGAGCCGGGTTGCACAGGCGGCAATCGCAATTCGCCCAAACCCGACGCGCCGTCGCTGCCAAGGATCACCAAATCCGCGGCAAGCTTGGCCATAATAGCGGAAAGATTGCGCAGTTCTGCCGACAGGCGCACAAACCCGTCGGCGGCATGCATGGCATCGAATGAGTCCTCCGCCAAACGGATTTCCATGCCGAACACCTCTGACAGAGCGGGGGCAATGGCGCGGCGATAGCCCGGAAATGCGCCAAGACCTGTCCCGATTGCGGTGCCGCCCATCGGGACGGTGCGCAAGGCCTCAACAGCGCTTTGCACAGCCGTCAATGCGCGTGACAGGGCGCTCGCGTGACCCAAGAAATACTGCCCCCATGTCATCGGTTGGGCCGCCTGCATGCAGGTCCGTCCCGTGCGCAACATGTCCTTGGTTTCATCAGCCTTGACGCGCAGTGCCGAAATCAAGGTTTCTATTTCTGCGGCAAGGGACGGCCCTGTCAGAACACAGGCCAGCTTCACCGCTGTCGGTAGGGCATCATTGGTGGACTGGCTGCAGTTGACGTGATCGTTGGGATTGACGCGCACATAACATCCCGGTTTGTCGCCCAGGATCTGGCCCGCACGGTTTGCGATCACCTCATTGAAATTCATATTGGTGGATGTGCCCCCCGACCCTTCTAGAAGGGCAGTTGGGAATTGATCGGCATGACCGCCAGCCACGATCTCGTCACAGGCGGTGATGATGGCATCTGCAACGTCTGATGCCAAAGCACCCACCTCTTGATTGGCCATAGCTGCCGCGCGTTTGACCAGCGCCATGGCGCGCATGAAATCAGGATAGGCCGAGAGAGGCAGCCCCATACCGGAAAAGTTTTCCAATGCGCGTGCGGTATTGGACCCATAGAGCGTGTCATCAGGCAACTGGACGTCGCCAAGGCTGTCGGATTCAGTGCGATAAGTCATGAGCGCCTACAGGATCTGAGCAAGGAATTGCTGTGTGCGGGGGTCTTGAGCGTTGTCAAAGAAGGTCGCGGGTGGGCCGGACTCTACGATAACCCCGCGATCCGTGAAATAAATGCAATCTGCGATCTCGCGGGCAAAGCCCATTTCATGCGTGACGAGGATACAGGTCATGCCATCTGCTGCAAGGTCCTTGATCGTCGTAAGAACCTCTTTCACGGTCTCGGGGTCAAGCGCGGCGGTCACCTCGTCAAACAGCATCACGTCGGGGTTCATGGCAAGCGACCGCGCGATTGCAACGCGCTGTTGTTGGCCCCCGGACAACTCGCCGGGGTAGGCATCTTCCTTGCCGTTCAGACGGACCTTGGCAATCAGCGCCCGCGCGCGTTTTTCCACCTCTGCGCGGTCTTGGTTGAGCACTTTAATTGGTGCCATCATCACGTTTTGTAAGGCGGTCTTGTGCGGGAATAGATTGTATTGCTGGAACACCATGCCAACCTTCTTTCGTAGGGCGAGTTTGTCCAGCTTTGGGTCGTTGACCTCTAACCCCTCCACGGTGATCGAGCCTGCCTGAATGTCGTTCAGCGCATTGATGCAGCGGATCAGGGTGGATTTTCCCGAGCCCGACGGCCCGATGATACAGACCACCTCGCCTTTCATCACGTCGAGCGAGATACCTCTGAGCACTTCGACAGCGCCAAAGGATTTGTGCACGTCTTTCAACGACACGATTGGCTGTTGGGGGGTCCAGGTCATGGAAGCCTCGCTCATAGTTTCACCGAGTATTTTCGTTCCAGAACGCGCGTCAAAGAGCTGATCGGGTAACAATAAAGGAAGAACCAAGACAGAATATAAAGGTACATCGGGATCAGAAGATCAGCGCGCCCTTCAGCACTCAGCGCAGCGCGCGTCAGGGCCATAACATCATCAACCCCTATGATGGACACCAGCGGCGTCGCCATCGTCAGGACCGCGTAGAGATTCATCCAAGACGGCAGCACGCGCTTGACGGTTTGTGGAAGAATGATGTTCGTCAGGGTCATCCGGCGGCTGAACCCCAAGGATTCAGCAGATTCCCATTGGCCCGTCGGGATGGACAGGATCGCACCCCGCATGAATTCCGACGTATAGGCCATCACGGGCAACGACAGGCCGATCACAGCCTTGATCCAGCCGGGAAACGGGATCTTCACGCCGAAGATCTCGAACTGGAATGGGATCAGCAGGATGCAATAGAACAGAAGGACAAGCCAAGGCGAGTTGCGGAAGAACTGTGTGACAAGCCATGCAGACTGCCGTATCGGACGGATCTGCGACACCTGCAGAACACCCAGGAACACCCCCATAATTGTCCCGATCAGCATCGACAGAACGGAAATCAGGACGTTAAAGCCAAACCCTTTGGCCAAGGTGGGTGTCCATTCCAAAAGGATCATGAGGATCGTGCGTTCGTCTGGCGTTGCAAGCTGGGCAAAGGCGGGACCGATCAGCACGGCGGCCAAGGCCAGCACAAGCGCTGTGAGCGTCCAGAGATTGAAGAGCCGATCCGCAAGCGGCAACCCATCGGCGCGCAGGCGCATGGGCAGCATCACCGGCATGTGGCCGCGAACCTTGGGTTTCAGATGTGGGGAATACATGGTCATTCTCCGTATCCGGGGATGCGCAGCGCCTTTTCCCAACGATGCAGGACCCAGACCAGGATGGCGACCAGACCCACGTAGGACACCAGCAAAACGTTCATCATCTCGCGCACGTTCAGATCCTCGGACCAGATCTGCGCCGAGACATAGAGCAGTTCCGGCACGGCAATCGCATAGGCGAGCGTTGTGGTCTTGACCAGGTTCACCAGATTTGTCCCAAGCGCCGGCAATGAGACGCGCACCGCCAGCGGCAGCACGATATCGGTATAGATTTGCAGGCGCGTATACCCGAGCGCTTCGGCGGCCTCTACCGTAGAACGCGGCACGGCCTCGACCCCTGCGCGAAAGATTTCCACATTCAAAGCGCCCGCAAACAGCGACAGCGAGATGATGGCCCATCCGAAATTGCTGATCAAAGGCTGCGGCAAACCATTCTCGCCGGTGATCCGGAGCACCGTGCCAATGGCAAAGTAAAAGAAGTAAAGCTGAACCAGTGGAGGGGTGTTGCGAAAGAACGCGACAAAAAGCCCGACAGCCACCCGTAACGTGCGTGACGGTGCGCCTTGGACAGCGGCCCCCAGAACGCCGACCACGAGCGACAAAAAGATCGACACGACCGAAAGTTTGATCGTCATCCAGAGGCCAGAAACATAGCGACCGCGATTGTAATCGTCACTGACCACGGCAAGGTTCAAGAACCAGTCGGGGCGCAGCCAGTCGATAAGGGGGTTAACAAAGTCCATCGGATCGGATCACCTCTGTCGCAGCGCAAAGAGATGCCCGGCAGAGACAGGCGCTGCCGGGCAGTTCAGCAAGGACAGGTTATTTCAACCTGTCGTGCTCTGCCTGCAGGAACGGGCTGGGCGCGATGCCATTTGCGGCGTTCCGTTCGATCAGATAGCCGGATTTGTGCCAATCGGTGACGATCTCGCTCATCAATTGACCATAGGGTTGGTCAAGCTCTTCCAGCGGGACTGCGATGGACCATGCCTGCGGATCTTCGGTTGGGAAAGGCATTTCAAACTCGGCCCATTGTGCGTCAGAGGCCAGTTGCGATTCGATCCACGTATTGTCGTAGAGAAAGGCGATGCAGCTTCCGTTCAAGAGTGCCGCTGTCGCCTCTGGAATGCCTGCAAAAGCGACCAGATTGGGGCCATAAAGTTGCGTGACTCGCTTGTTATAGTAAGAGCCTTGCAGCGCGCAGACGTCTGCGCCCTTCAGATCTTCCCAATTCTTGAGACCCGCGGCCTTGGGTGCCAGAACATTGGTGCCGCCGGCGTAGTAATTCGGCTCGATCATGCCGATGACTTGACGCCGCTGTTCGTTGTCGCCCATCGTTGCGATGATCAGGTTGATACGCCCTTGTTGCAGGAATTCCATGCGGTTAGACGCGACCACCGGGACCAGCTCGACCTCGACCCCCAGCCGCTCGGCGACATCCTTGGCCAGGTCGATCTCAAGACCCTGCAACTCGCCGTCCGAGGTCAGATAGCCCCAAGGCTTGTAGTCCTGCTTGACGCCAACGACGATCTTTCCGGCATCCTTGATATCTTGAAGAGCGTCGGCCATGGCGGCGGTGCTGGTCAAGGTGGCCACAACGGCGGTCAGTGCAGCTTTAATATAAGTCCTCATTCCACTCTCCTGTTGTCTGGTGCCAGCACGTCTTGCGTGCTGCTTCGGAAGTGATGAAGTTTTGCCTCTGACGAGTCCAGAAAAAAATTGCATTTGTTATTTTTTACAAAGAAAAATTACACTTGCGCCAATTCAGTCTCCGCATGACACTGCGGGTGCCGAGGTAAGAGGTTTGCCGGTTATGAAAATTGACGAAAAGTTAACCCAAGCGTTGCCAAACCTGCCGCGCAAGTTGGCCGTCGCGGCCCGCTATGTGCTTGATAACCCAGAGCGGATTGCAGTGGATTCGATGCGCTCTGTGGCTCAGGCCTGCGGTGTGGCCGCCCCGACGATGCAACGACTTGCGCAACATATGGGATATGAGGGCTACGATGGGTTTCGACAGGACTTTCAGAAACTGTTGATGGGGCGCGGCTTTGGGGCGCGGGTTGACGCATTGCGCAGCACCTTTCAGAGTGACTCATTGGCTAAACTGGTCAGTCACATGACAGAGGCCGCTCAGAATAATATCGCAGAGGTTGCCGCGCATCTTGAGCCAAAGGAGGTTGCGGCCTTTGTTGCCGCTGTCCGTCGCAGCGGGCGCACCTATGTGATTGGCGCAGGCTCCATGTATTGGGCAGCTGGTATGATCGAGGCAACCGGACGACTTGCGGTGCCCGATCTGGTGTCTTTGCCTGCAGGCACAGTGGCGGCGAGCGAGCGTATTTCGACAATCTCCAGTAGCGATACTGTGCTCGCACTTGGAATCGCCCCGTATTGCGCCCAGACAATTGACGCCATGCAATATGCACGTCGCGCGAGTGCGTCAGTTTATGCCATCACCGACAGGCCCAGTTCGCCATTGGCACCCTATGCGGACGGGCTCTTTCTGGCACCGACGGCAAGTCCGCATTACTTTCCGTCAGCCATCGCTGTGCAACTTGTCGCAGAAATTCTATTGGCGGCCTGTGCCGCAGCCAGCGGTGACGCCTCACGGCATCGGCTACGGCAATTGGATGAGATCCGACGCTCCAGCGGTGCCTATCTCGACGAGTAGTGCAACGACCAGTCTCGGTACTGCTCTCCGGTCGAATTCCGTTTCGATCCTGATCCGCATTTCATCGTCAGTTGGCTCAGGAACCACGCGAGCACGCGTTGCACGACCAGATCAAGGCTGCGCCAAGCTCGAACCGTCAGGTTCGCGCATCAGACCTGTGTCGCGTCACCGGGCAAGCCGCTTGTGGCGCTCGGGTCATCAAGGTCATTCGGCAAGGCTCGACCTTTGAAGGCAAATAATGGGAAATAAAGTCTGATGGTTACGCAGCATGTCAATGTTGCACTGCCTCGCCCCAGAGACGCGATTGCGCCATCAAATCGATCACCGGCGGCGGCCTTGCTTAATGTCACCAAACCCGTGTTCACCCACGGCGTCTTGCCTGACGAAAGGCACCGGGTGCCTGGCCTGTCCACCGCCGGAAGCTTCTCGAAAAGCTACTGGCATCGCGGTAGGCCAATACAAGTGCGATCGCGTCAACGCCAAGGGTTGTCTTGGTCAGATACCTAATCGCAATATCCTGTCGTGTCGCATCTAACTCTGCTTGAAAAGACGTCTTTTCCTGCCGCAGGCGGCGTTGCAGCGTGCTGCGGCTGATCCCAAGAGAGATGGCAACGTCTTCGGCACCTGTGCGCCCAGAGAGCATCAGATCGGCCAATGCTGCCCGCACCCGCGCGGCGGCGGGCAAAGGATCATTCTGGGCCGCCAGTTGAAGCTTCAGGTCAGCCTCTACATCCGCCCAAAGGGCGGGGTTTTCGGAAATGAACCGGCGCTTCGCGTCCTCAGGCGAAAAGGTGACAAAGGTTGTAGCCGACCGCTCGGGCATGATCCCCAGATGGCTCGCGATCTGTCGCCTTTCCTCTTCTGAGCCGTCGAACCCCGCCGCAACCGGGCAAACAAAATGAGCGGTGGCCCCCCGAATGTTTTCCAGCATGCAGACAAGCTGCAAGGCACCAAGGCTGGGTGGCATCGGACTATGGATATCGACGCTGTCATACTCTGCGCGCAAGAGCTGGCCATCCTTGAACACCTGCATCCGGGTCGGACCCAGCAGGGACTTGAATTGTGCCAGGCGCGTCAGGCCAGTTTCCAGGTTTGGGGCACAGGAAAGGGTGAAAAAAACCGGGATCACCGGACCCCGGGAAATCGCGACCCCCAGGTAAGGGACGAAATCGCGACGGGGCGAGAGGCGTGCAATGGTGTTCCAGGCCTCGAAATACTGGCCAGCCGTCACGCGCAATTCGCTGCGGTCCTGCGCAAGTTTGGCCAGACCTGCCGTCTCGAGCATCACTTGCGGATCGATGCCAAGGATCCGGCAAGACACGTCGGTTCCCATGAAAAGGGAATAGGTCTGTGGGCTGTCCATCGGCTTGGTCCTTGAGGAGTTGGCCATTTATGCCACGGGGGAAAGACCAAGACCATATCCGCAGGGCCGTCTGACCCGATTTGCCAGTGATTGACCACATCTGCATGTCGCTCTTGCTAAGTGCTGGATTTACACTCTCAGGGCGCGCGGTGTCACGCCACGTCCACGAACCGATTGGAGTGAAACATGCTACTCACGGTGAACGGTAAAAGTCATGATGTTGATTTACCATCTGACATGCCCCTTCTTTGGGTTTTGCGGGACGGGCTGAACGTAACGAGTGTGAAGTACGGATGTGGCATCGCGCTCTGCGGTGCTTGTACGGTCCATATTGGCGGCGATGCCGTGCGCTCCTGTCAGGTGTCCTTGGGCGATGTCTGGGCAGACGTCACAACGATCGAGGGGCTGGGAAGGCCCGGCGCTCTGCATGCGGTGCAGGTGGCGTGGATCGCGCATCAGGTGGCGCAATGCGGGTACTGCCAATCCGGCCAGATCATGCAGGCCGCCGATCTTCTGGCCCGCAATCCCGAGCCATCCGATGACGATATCGACGCCGCGATGTCGGGCAACCTGTGCCGCTGCGGGACCTACCCGCGCATCCGCGCCGCTGTCCACGCCGCGGCCAGCGCGATGCGGGAAGTGTGAGGGATGGGCCGCGCCAGAACCATCGCCCGCCGCAGCTTCCTGATCGGGTCCGCCGCCATTCTGGGCGGGGTCGCTTTCGGGGCCTATTTCGTGTCTCGCCCGATCGCTAATCCTTTGCTTGACGGTCTGGCACAGGGCGAGGCCGCATTGACCCCTTTCGTCAAGATCACACCGCAAGGCATCACGTTGATCGTGCCGCGCGCCGATGTGGGCCAAGGCATCGCCTCGACCCAAGCCATGCTGATCGCCGAGGAGTTGGACATCGACCCGGCCACCGCCACGCTCGACCCCGGCCAGCCACATCAGGCCTATTTCAACGGCGTCATCGTGGGTGAAAGCATGCCCTTCCCGGCATGGGAGCATGGGGCGGTGGCCAACACTATGCGCGACGTGATGAGGAACGTCGAACGCCTGACCGGCTCTCAGTTCACCGGCGGTTCGTCATCGGTCGCCGATCTGCACGAAACCCTGCGCCTCGCTGGTGCCACTGCCCGCGAAACTCTCAAAGCCGCCGCATCGGCGCGCACGGGCGTGCAGCGCGCCGACCTTCGGACCAAGGCCGGGCAAGTTGTTTTGCCAGACGGCACCCGCATTCCCTACACTGCTCTTGCCGGCGAGGCGGCGGCCATCGCGCCTGTCACCGATGTAACGCTGCGCCCTGCCTCCGACTGGACGCGCTTGGGCAAACCCTATCAGCGCCTCGACATCGTTGCGAAATCAACCGGCACGCAGGATTATGGCATCGACGTGGTGCTGCCCGGCATGCTGCACGCCACTGTGCGCGCGAACCCGGGGCGTGGTGGGGCCATGGCGGGTTATAACGCCGATGCAGCGCTTGCGACGCAGGGCGTGCGCGCGGTCGTTGCGGTAAACGAGGGGCTGGCGGTCATTGCCGACAACACTTGGTTCGCGTTTCAGGCGGCGCAGGCGCTAGAGGTCGATTGGCTGCCCCCCGACCATCCCGCCAGTTCCGCCGAGATGTGGCAGGCGTTGTCAGCTGCCCGCACGGACGCGTTTCGCAACAGCCGCCTGCGCGACGACGGCGATGTCGAGGCGGCGCTCGCCGGGGCCACCGTGATCGAGGCGGAATACCGCACGCCCTTCCTCGCCCATGCCGCGCTCGAGCCGCTTAGCGCCACGGTGCTGGTCGAGGCGCAGAGCGTGCAGATCTGGACTGCAACGCAGATCCCCGGCGTGGTGCGCGATGCGGCGGTGGCGCTGACCGGCCTCGATCCGTCGCAGGTCACACTTCATGCCCTGCCCGCAGGCGGCAGTTTCGGTCGCAGGCTCGACCATGACTATGTGGTGCAGGCGATCCAGATCGCCGCAACCATGCCCGGCACGCCGATCAAGACCACCTGGAGCCGAGAGGAGGACATGACCCATGACTATCCCCGCCCCCTGCACATGGCCGTTGGCCGGGGCGCGGTGGGGAATGGCCGGGTGCTGGCCTATGATCTCGACAGCGTCAGCCCCTCGCTCATCTCGTCCTGGTTCGGGCGCATCTCCAGCGTGCCGCCGGGGCCCGACACGATGCTGGTCTGGGGGGCCTTCGACCAACCCTATGCCATCCCCAACTATCGCGTCACCGGCTATGCCGCGCCGCAGATGATACCGGTCGGGTCGTGGCGCTCGCCCGGGGCCTGCTCCAATACCTTCTTTCACGAAAGTTTCCTGTCCGAATTGATCCATGCCGCCGGTGCCGACCCCTTGGAGGAGCGCCTGCGCCTGATCGCCGACCCTGATAGCCGCCGCGTGCTCGAGGCGGTGGGCGAGATGGCGAACTGGGCGGGCGCTGACATCGGGCCGGGGCGCGGGCGCGGCATCGCCTTTGCCCATACCCACGGCGTGCCCGTGGCCGAGGTTCTTGACGTGACGCTGACCGAGCGGGGCATCCGCATCGACGAGGTCTGGATCGCCGCCGATTGCGGCACCGTCTTCGACCCCGCGAACGCCGAGGCGCAATTGACCGGGGCCGCGATCTTTGGCCTTGGCCATGCGATGAACTGCGAACTGACCTACGAAAACCACGCCGTGCAGCAGACCAATTTCGATGCCTTCGAGGGAATGCGCCTACACCAGACGCCGCGCTTCCACACGCAGCTTTTGGGGCGCGCCGAGCGGGTGCGCGGTTTGGGCGAGCCCGCGACCGCGCCCGCCGCCCCTGTCCTCGCCGATGCAATCTTTGCCGCGACGGGCCGACGCCTGCGCGAAATGCCGTTCAGCAAATTCATCAGGTTCGCATGAGAGCGCTCATGCCCTTGAAGCGGCACCTGCATGCTTGCTGCGCATTCTGGCGGCCCCAACCCTTATCCCAGATCAAATAACGCGCGGGACAGTCCCGCCTGACGCGAACGAAAAGGAAAACCCATGGACGAAACCATCTATCCCCAAGGCCGCACAGCGCTTCTTTGCGTCGATCCCTATAACGATTTCCTCGCCGAGGATGGCAAGATGTGGCCCGCCCTCAGCGAGGTCTCGAAAGCCGTTGATCTGCATGCCAACCTGATCAAGATCCGCGCGGCTGTGCGAGAGGCCGGACATCCGATCTTCATCCTGCCCCATCACCGCCACCGCGCCGGCGATTTCGAGGGGTGGGCACACCTGACGCCGTTTCAGGCGGCGGCGCATGACCACCAGATGTTCGCCGAGGGGAGCAGGGGCGGAGACTGGTATGAGGGATTCGGCCCCGACCACGGCGACATTGTCGTCAAGGAACACTGGGGCGCCTCCAGCTTTGCCAATACCGACCTTGATGTGCAGCTGCGCCAACGCGGGATCACCCATGTCATCTTTATCGGGGCGATCGCCAATACCTGCACCGAAGCGTCAGCCCGATATGCGGCCGAACTTGGCTATCATGTGACCCTTGTTCGCGACGCAACGGCGGCCTTGTCCCCGGATGCGCTGCATGCCGCGCATGAGATCAACGGCCCAACCTATGCCCACGCCATTCTCACCACGGCAGAGGTGGTGGGGAAACTGCGTTCACGGGCATAGACATCATCCGCTTTGATGAGGCTGGCTAGATAGCGGACCTTGTGGTGATGATCCGCCCGATAGCTGCCATCATAAGGCTGGGCGAAGACGCCGCGCGCCGCAGGGCAACCGCGAACCAAGCTGCTCAAGACCAGAGCGCCGAATAGGGTGTTTGAACCGTCGAGATTGCGAGCGTTTCACGAGGCCATGAATGGATTGTTTGGCAAGATATGCTTGGTGATCCTCTTGGTGATCAAAGCGCGCAATCCGACGAAAGACTTTGTTTTCTTCAAAGGACTTACCCATGACAAACAGAAATCTTTGCGCTCACCAGGACAAGCTCGGGTATGTACCCTCGGCCGATTTGGAGCGGCGAAACCAACACTCTCGATCTTCACACCATCGGAGCCCTTCTCTATATCAGCCTTGGCCAGTCAGGCCTTGTCCGATAGGCTTGGGCTGCTTCATTTGCCTATTTCAGATCACGTTTGAATAGTGTTCTGATGGGGCACGGAACTTAGCATCTGGAACGGCTCATTTTCGGGCGGCGATCCATCAATCAATCGGAAGCCCAATGGCCGAAGCACGCGCGGTTTTTCTAGAGGGGAACCTCTTTCGTCATATCACGGTGATGGCGCTGACCTCGTCGGTGGGTCTGATGGCGGTTTTCGCAGTCGATTTCATCGACATGGTCTTTATCGCGATGCTGGGCAACGCGGAACTGGCGGCGGCGGTGGGCTACGCGGGCGCGATCCTGTTCTTCACCACCTCCTTTGGCATCGGCATGGCGATTGCGGCGGGCGCACTGGTGGCCCGGGCGCTGGGACAGGGCGACGCCGAGTTGGCCCGCGCGCAGGCGGCGGCAGCGCTTGTCTGGGGGGTGGTTTTTGGCGCGGTCTTCGCGGCAACGGTCTGGCTGAACCTTGCGGGACTGGCGGCGCTGATGGGGGCTACGGGCGAGACGCTGGATCTCGCGGTGCATTACCTGCAAATCATCGTGCCCAGCCTGCCCTTTCTGATCGTCGGCATGGTGGGCGGTGCGATCCTGCGCGCCCATGGCGACGCACGCCGCGCGATGATGGCGACGATCTGGGGGGCGCTGGTCAATGCGGTGCTGGACCCGATCCTGATCTTTGGCCTTGGGCTCGACCTGACAGGTGCTGCACTGGCCAGCGTGGCAGCGCGGCTGGTGATCGCGGGCACTGCGCTGATCCCGATCTTTCGCCATCACGGTGGGCTGGTGCGGCCCGGTCTACCAGAGATGTCCATCGCCTTCGTACCGATCGTGACCATCGCAGCCCCGGCGATCCTGACCCAATTGGCGACGCCTGTGGGACAGGCCGTCGTCACCCGCGCCATGGCCAGCTTCGGCGAGGCGGCGGTTGCAGGCATGGCCATCGTGGGCCGGATGACGCCGGTGGCCTTCGGCGTGATCTTTGCGCTGTCGGGTGCCATCGGGCCGGTGATCGGCCAGAACTTTGGCGCGGGGCGGATGGACCGGGTCCGGCAGGCCTACCGCGATGGGCTGCTCTTCTGCGCCCTCTTCACCCTTGCGATGACGGCGCTGCTTTTTGCCTTGCGCGGGCCCATCATTGCGCTTTTCGGGGCTGAGGGGGTGACGCGCGACCTGATCCTCCTGTTCTGCGGACCGTTGGCGCTGGCGTTTTTCTTCAACGGGGTGATCTTTGTCTCGAACGCGGCCTTCAACAACATGGGTCACCCGTTCCGCTCTACCTGGATCAACTGGGGGCGGCACACGCTGGGCACCGTGCCCATTGTTCTTGCCGGCGGTGCGCTGTTTGGCGCGTCGGGGGTGCTGATCGGGCAAGCGGTGGGCGGCGTGATCTTTGCCGGTGTTGCGGCGCTGATGGTGCGGCGGATGATGGACGGCAAGGCAGGTGCGCCGCCCTCGGAAAAGCCGTTCGACCGGCAGGCGCGGCTGATGAGCCTGATGCACAGGCGCCGGTGACTCTGCGCGGCGGCCTTTTCGATGTGGTAACCGGGGTTGACCATCCGTTATAGGTATGTCGGCGAAAATGGCCCAGCCGATGCCGCACAGCGCGTCCCAAGACCGATCCCAGTCAGTCCAATCGCCCCCTGCCACCCGGCAGATTACCTGTTGCCAGACAGCTGCATTCCACCCGTCCCACGCGGGACAGCGCGCTCGCGACCATCAAGCCTATGTTTTCGCTAAGCAGGCGTGCATTTGAATTTGGCACCCTCTGCCCGCCAACCGAAATGCCCGCAACGCTGCACAGGCGGCTGGCGCGGTGCGTGCCTAGAACGGGGCGTAAAGCCGCGCGCAGAAGGTGCTTACATTGGGGTATGAGCAGAGAAAGCATGGGCGGCTTTATCCACGCAAAACAACGGCCTATGTTATGATCATGGTGCCCGCGGCCGGACTCGAACCGGCACGGCCATACGGCCGGGAGATTTTAAGTCTCATGTGTCTACCATTCCACCACGCGGGCACGAGGGGCGCGGGCGGACAATATCCGCTTTGACGGAGGTGTAAAGCCATAGCCGGGGCTACGCCACGGATCAGATCACATCCGAGAGCGCATTTTCCTTGACCGCCTGCATCGCCACATAGGTCGAGGTATTGGCCAGATGCGGCAGGGTCGAGATATGTTCGGCAAGCACCCGGCGATAATCAGCCATGCTTTGCGTGCGAATTTTCATAAGGTAGTCGAAATTGCCTGCAATGAGATGCACTTGCTCGATCTCGGGGATCTTTGACACGGCGGCGTTGAATTCTGCCAAGGCCGCTTCTCGGGTGTCGTGCAGGCGCACTTCGACAAAGCTCACGTGGTCGAGGCCGAGGCGGATAGGATCAAAAAGCGCGCGGTAGCCGGTGATGACGCCATCGCGCTCGAGCCGCCTGAGCCGCGCTTGGGTGGGGGATTTCGACAGACCGATCTCGCGCGCCAGCTCGGTGACGCTGATCCGGCCGTCCCCTGCCAGAACTCGCAGAATCGCCCGGTCAAAGCGGTCGAGGTCAAGCTGTTCGTTTTGATCCATCATATGCTCCAAATTCAAACCATCCGACCTGAGATTTCATTCTAATCAGGAAAAGTCACTGGTTCAATGATGCTATGATATGCTATCCAACCATGGGGATCCGCATGCCATACGACACCGATATCCGCCGCGCCATCGAGTTTGCCACCTATGCAGATGAGAGCGAGACATTGGCACGCCTGACCGCTGCCGCAAACCTCTCTGAGGCAGACCGGGCGCGGATCTGCGCGCGCGGTGCCGCGCTTGTTCGGTCCATCCGCGGGCAATCGAGCCCGGGGCTGATGGAGGTCTTTCTGGCGGAATATGGTCTCTCGACAGATGAGGGCATCGCGCTCATGTGTCTGGCAGAGGCGCTTTTGCGCGTGCCCGATGCCGACACGATCGACGCGCTGATCGAGGACAAGATCGCGCCTTCGGACTGGGGCAAGCATATGGGGCATTCCACCTCGCCGCTGGTCAATGCCTCGACCTGGGCGTTGATGCTGACCGGCAAGGTGCTCAAGGACGAAAAGCCCGGCCCCGTGGGCCATCTGCGCGGGGCCATCAAGCGGCTGGGCGAGCCGGTGATCCGCACTGCCGTGGGCCGCGCGATGAAGGAGATGGGCCGCCAATTCGTGTTGGGCGAGACCATTCAAGGGGCCATGGACCGCGCGGCGGGGATGGAAAAGAAGGGCTACAGCTATTCCTATGACATGCTGGGTGAGGCGGCGCGTACTGATGCGGATGCCACCCGCTATCACCTCAGCTATTCGCGCGCCATCACGGCGATTGCCAATGCCTGCACGCAGGCCGACATTCGCAGCAACCCCGGCATTTCTGTAAAGCTCTCGGCGCTGCATCCGCGCTATGAGGTGGCGCAGCGCGAACAGGTCATGGCGGTTCTGGTGCCGCGTCTGCGCAGCCTCGCGCTCTTGGCGAAATCAGCCAAGATGGGGCTGAACATCGACGCCGAAGAGGCCGATCGCCTGTCGCTCTCGCTGGATGTGATCGAGACCGTTCTGGAAGAGCCCGCGCTTGCCGGATGGGACGGGTTTGGTGTGGTGGTGCAGGCCTATGGCCAACGCGCGACCCACGTGATCGACTTTCTCTATGATCTGGCCACGCGGCTTGACCGCAAGATCATGGTGCGTCTGGTCAAGGGCGCCTATTGGGATACTGAAATCAAGCGCGCGCAGGTGGCGGGGATCGACGGGTTTCCGGTCTTTACCTCCAAGGCCGCAACCGATGTGAGCTATATCGCCAATGCGCGCAAGCTTTTGTCGATGACCGACCGCATCTATCCGCAATTCGCCACTCATAACGCCCATACCGCCGCCGCCATCCTTGATATGGGCAGCGACAAGGGCGCGTTTGAGTTTCAGCGCCTGCATGGCATGGGCGAGGCGCTGCATGACATCATCCTCAAGGCAGAGGGCACGCGGTGCCGGATTTATGCCCCAGTGGGCGCGCATCGCGATCTCTTGGCCTATCTGGTGCGGCGACTGCTGGAAAACGGGGCGAATTCCAGCTTTGTGAACCAGATCGTCAACGAAGACGTGGCCCCCGAAGAGGTCGCCCGCGATCCTTTTGTGGCGGTGAACGATCCGCAGCCGCACCTGCCCAAAGGCCCGGACCTGTTTCAGCCCGAGCGGCCCAATTCGCGCGGCTTTGATCTGCGCCATCAACCGACGCTGGACCGGATTGAGGCGGCGCGCGCGCCCTTTGCGCAGCATCGCTGGGAAGCGGCACCGCTGATCGCGGGCACGGCTGCACCGCAAACCCCCGAAACGGTCGAGAACCCGGCAGATCCCGCAGACATGCCGGGCACCGTAGCCTGGGCCAGCAAGGCCGACATCGAGGCGGCGCTGGCCGCCGCAGCGCCATGGAACGCACCCGCCAACGCCCGAGGCGTGATCCTGAACCGCGTGGCGGACCTCTATGAGGAAAATTACGGCGAGATTTTCGCGCTCCTGGCCCGTGAGGCCGGGAAATCCATCCCAGATGCCGTGGCCGAATTGCGTGAGGCGGTGGATTTTCTGCGCTACTACGCTGCCAATGCCCCCGAAGAGGCCCCTGTCGGCACCTTCACCTGTATCAGCCCGTGGAATTTCCCTCTGGCCATTTTTACAGGCCAGATCGCGGCAGCACTGGCCGCTGGCAATGCCGTGTTGTCGAAACCTGCCGAGCAGACGCCGCTCATCGCGCATTTGGCCGTGGGCCTCATGCACAAGGCGGGCGTGCCTGCCACGGCGCTGCAACTGTTGCCCGGTGCGGGCGATGTGGGGGCAGCACTTACCTCTGACGCGCGTGTGGGCGGTGTGGCCTTTACCGGCTCGACCGAAACCGCGCTGAAAATCCGCGCGGCCATGGCCAAGCATCTGGCCCCCGGTGCGCCGCTCATCGCGGAAACCGGCGGCATGAACGCGATGATCGTAGACAGCACCGCGCTGCCCGAACAGGCCGTGCAGGCGATTGTCGAAAGCGCGTTTCAATCGGCCGGTCAACGCTGTTCGGCGCTGCGCTGCCTTTATGTGCAAGACGACATCGCGCCGCATTTCCTAGAGATGCTGACCGGCGCGATGGATGCGCTGAGCGTTGGCACCCCTTGGCATTTGAGCACCGATTGCGGGCCGGTGATTGACGAAGAGGCGCGCGCCGGAATTGCCGCGCATATCCAGACCGCGCGCGCCGAAGGGCGGCTGTTGCACGAGCTGAAAACCCCTAACGCAGGCACCTATATTGCCCCCACGCTGATCAAGGTTGGCGGGATCGGCGAGATTGAGCGCGAAATCTTTGGGCCCGTCCTGCATGTGGCCACGTTCAAATCCGGCGATCTTGACCGGGTGATCGGCGCGATCAACGCCACCGGCTATGGTCTGACCTTTGGCCTGATGACGCGGATCGACGACCGCGTGCAGCATGTGACCGAGGCGGTGCATGCGGGCAATATCTATGTCAACCGCAACCAGATCGGCGCCATCGTCGGCAGCCAACCCTTTGGTGGCGAAGGCATGTCGGGCACCGGGCCCAAGGCCGGCGGGCCGCATTACCTTACCCGCTTTACCGCGCACGCAGCGCCGGAACAGGGCGAAAAGTGGACCGAGGCCATGTCGGCCAATGCCGCGCAAAAGGCGCTTGATGCGGCCAATGCCGCCGCCCGCACGCCACGCGCCGCCCTTGTTCTACCGGGGCCGACGGGGGAATCTAACCGCCTGACCAGCCATGTCCGCCCTGCACTTCTTTGCATGGGGCCGGGGGCAGATCTGGCGGCGGCGCAGGCCCGCGCGGTTGAGGGGCTGGGCGGGGTGGCGGTGATCGCCACGGGCCGCGTTGACCCAGAGGCGCTTGTGACCATGGGCGGCCTCTCGGGCGTGATCTGGTGGGGATGCGAAAGCGAGGCGCGCGCCTATGCCGGGGCCATGGCGCGGCGCGCAGGTCCGATCCTGCCGCTTATCACCGGGTTGCCCGATACCGGCCATGCGCTCCACGAACGGCATGTCTGCGTGGATACCACCGCGGCGGGGGGCAATGCGGCGCTTTTGAGCGGGATGTCCTGAGCCTCGGGTGGATCAGGACAAAAGCATCCACAGGGCCACGGCCCCCAGGGTCACGCCGAAAGCTGTATTCAGTGCCCGCGCGCTTCCAGCGCGGGCAAAAAGCTGGCCCAATCTCGCGCCCATCATGGTCCACAGGGTAAAGGCCACCAGGTTGTTAAGCGTAAAAATCGTGGTTATACCCAGAACCAACACCGTCCGGTTGGTGTCCGAAACGCTCAGGAATTGTGTGAACATCAACGCGATGATCACATAGGCCTTGGGGTTGAGGAGCAAGAGCACCGCCCCATCCCGAAACGAGGCCGGGCGTGGCTCGATCGCGCTGTCGCGGGCCCCGGCACGCAGTAAACCCCAAGCGATCCAGAAAACGTAAAGTGCACCCGCGAGTTTGAGCAAGACGAAGACCCCCGGCGCAGCCTCAAGCGCGCCGATAAAGCCGAAACCTATGGCGGCGGTCACCAGCCATGTGGCGATGTGATACCCAAAGCTTGCCGGAAACGTCGCCCTCATCCCAAAGCGCGCGCCATTGGCGGCGAAAAAGAGATTGCCGGGACCGGGACTATAGGCCAGCGGCAAAAGAAAAAGCACAAGCGCAAATGCGAGCTGGGTCATCGTCATCTCCTATGGATGGGACAACTTTGCGCACCGTTCCCGATATTGGGCGACCCGGTTCTTGCGCAAATCGTGGCCGCGGGTGCAATCACCGGCTTTCCGTCCCCCGTGATCCGCGCTAGCTTTCGCGCATGTTTCCGATCCGCGATCATAATCCTTCGGGGCGCACACCCTATGTCACCTACGGGCTGATTGCGCTCAACGTGGTGATATTCTTGGCCTATTGGCCGCTTTTCTCAGATGAGCGGGCGCTCAATGTCTTTTTCTACGACTGGGCGATGATCCCCGCCAAAGTCACGCAAATCGGTGACTTCACCGGGCTTTTGACCTCGATGTTCCTGCACGGCGGGGTGCTGCACCTAGCGGGCAACATGCTGTTTCTGTGGATATTTGGCGACAATATGGAGGACCGGATGGGGCATTTGCCCTATCTTGTTTTCTACATTGCCACTGGCGTTGTGGCGGGGCTGGCACAGATCTTGGATAGTCCGGGGTCGATGGTGCCAACCGTCGGGGCCTCTGGGGCGATTGCCGGGGTGATGGGGGGCTATCTCTTGCTTTTTCCGCGCGCGCGGGTCGATATCTTGCTGATCTTCATCGTCTTTTTCCGTGTCATCACGATCCCGGCGGCGATTTTGTTGGTGCTGTGGTTTGCCATTCAGGTGATGGCTGGCCTCGGCAGCGATCCCGATATGGGCGGGGTCGCCTATTGGGCGCATGCGGGCGGCTTCGTGGCGGGCGTCCTTCTGACCCTGCCGATATTTATGCGGCTGGGCGGCCCGCTTTTCTGGCGGGCGACAGCAGGCACCCCGCCCAATCCAGAGGCTGATTACCGCTTTCGCCGCAGTTCTATTCCAGCCGTGAGGAAACGCCGATGAATACCCCCCTCAAAGTGACCTGCCACTGTGGCGCGGTTGAGCTACGCGTGACGCTCTCGAACGGGCTCGAGACTGCGCGGCGGTGCGATTGCTCGTTTTGCCGCAGGCGTGGGGCAGCGGCGGTTTCGGCCCCCTTGGACAAGGTCGAGGTGGTTCGGGGTGCGGATAATCTGACGCTTTATCAATGGGGCACAGACACGGCCAAGCACTATTTCTGCAAGACGTGCGGGATCTACACGCATCATCAGCGGCGCTCGGACCCGAATGAATATGGCGTCAATCTTGGGGCTATTGAAGGCGTCAATCCGCGTGATCTGGACCCGATCGGTTGGGTGGACGGGGTCAACCATCCATCAGATCGCTGACCCGGCGCATCAGGGGGCCGACAAAACCCATATGCCATCCATGAGGCAGCGTTTGGTCCGCAGCCCGCGGGCGGGCTCTGCTCCCTTGGGCCTGAAGCGATGCGCAAGCGTGACACAAGCGCCCTCCACCGAGATGATCCGCACCACACCATCAGCGCGCGTGTTGGGGTTTTTCCAACTCACCTCATCGCCGACTTTTCCGCGCCCTTCCGAATAAAGACTGGCCGCACTGCGCATCATGATGTTGACATCGCCTTGCACCATTCCAGAGCGATCCAAATCGCGGAGAATGGCATTAGCCGAAGCTGGGGCTGCCCCCATGAAGACCATGACACCAATGGCAACAGCGTGCGCGAAATTTCTTTTGTGGATCATGGATCGCCTTCCCCGAGTTGTTACACCAATGCTGGAAAGGTAGGTGGCACCCCTCAGGGCGTCAACACAAAGCCCGCCTCAGCCCCGGATCACGCCCGCGAACTTGTCAAAGATCGCCTCGTTGCCGCAGATCACTTCGCCATCGGCCAGAATATTGCCACCAGAGCGCAGCGGTTCGACAAAGCCGCCCGCTTCGCGCACGATGATCACCCCTGCGGCCAGATCCCACGCGTTCAATCGCCGCTCCCAGAACCCCTCATAGCGCCCTGCGGCGACATAGGCCATGTCGAGCGCCGCTGATCCCCAGCGGCGCACACCCGCGCAGGTGGGCATCAGCCGTGCCAAATCCTGCAAGGTTTCGGGCAGGTCGGCCCGCCCGCCAAAAGGCAGGCCCGTGGCAAAAATCGACTCGATCATCTTGCTGCGCCCCGAGACACGCAAGCGGCTCTCGTTCATCCAGGCACCTGCACCTTTTTCGGCAAAGAACGCCTCGTCCTTGCTGGCGTCATAAATGACACCTGCCACGACCTCGCCCTTGTGTTCGAGGGCAATGGAGACGGCCCAATGCGGCAGGCCGTGCAGAAAATTGGTGGTGCCATCCAGCGGGTCGACAATCCAGCGGCGGGTGGGGTCCTGCCCCTCTTCCTCGCCGCCCTCTTCGGCCAGCCAGCCATAGGTCGGGCGCGCGCCCATCAACTCGGTCTTGAGGATCTTTTCCGCAGCAATATCGGCGCGGCTGACGAAATCGCCCGCGCCCTTCATGCTGACCTGAAGGTTCTCGACCTCGCGGAAATCCTTGGCCAGTGCCCGCCCCGCTTTGCGCGCGGCCTTGAGCATGACGTTGAGATTGGCACTACCTACCATGGGACGGGCTCCTTTTGGGTCAGGCCGGGGCTATACGCCGCGCATCCGCAACAGACAAGGCCCGATCAGGTAAAGCGGTTGTCACGCGGAAAGCCGCGCGGGGCCATGCGCCCTGATCCAGCGCGCTTGCCCAACCATTCCTCAAGATTGCTTTCCGTGCGGGTGCGCCCTGCGGGATCGCGCCAAGTCAGACCGGCCGCGAGATCAAAGGTGGTGGCATCGGACAACCCACCGTCCTTGTATTTCTGAAGCCGCACGCCCTTGCCGCGCCCAAGTTCGGGCAATTCATCCAGAGCAAACACCAGCACCTTGCGATTATCCCCAACACAGGCGACGTGATCGCCCGTCACCGGGCGGCAGACCAAGGCGCGCGCCGGTTCTTTGAGGTTCAGCACCTGCTTGCCGCTGCGGGTCTGGGCGATCACCTCTTCCTCGGGCACGATAAAACCGTCGCCCGCGTCAGAGGCGACCAGCAATTTACGCCCCGGTTTATGGATAAGCAGATCGACGATGCCCGCCTCATTGGGCAGATCGACCATCAGGCGCAGCGGTTCGCCCATACCGCGCCCGCCGGGCAGGTTTGATGCGCTCAGCGTATAAAAGCGGCCATTGCTGCCAAAGACCAGAATCCGGTCGGTCGTCTCGGCATGGAACATGAAGCGGGGGCCATCGCCATCCTTGAACTTCAACTCGCGGCTCAGATCGAGATGCCCGGTCATGGCCCTGATCCAGCCCATTTGGCTGCACACCACCGTGATCGGTTCACGGTCGATCATCGCCTCAAGCGGCACGTCTTCGACGCTGCCCGCCTCGGCGAATTGCGTGCGGCGCGCGCCGATGGGATGGGTCTTGCCAAAGGTCTTTTTGACCTCTTTCAACTGATCGGCCACCGCCGCCCATTGCAGGGATACATCGTCGAGCAGATCCTCAAGCCCCGCACGTTCCGCCATCAATGTGTCGCGCTCTGCGCGCAACTCCATCTCTTCCAGACGGCGAAGGCTGCGCAGCCGCATGTTCAGGATTGCCTCGGCCTGCACCTCGGTCAGCCCGGCCTCTGCGGTGGGTGGGGGCGGTACATAGTCCGCCTCAGACATCGCACGCGGCACGGTGCGGCCCCAATCCTCGCGCATCAGCGCCGCCTTGGGATCCTCGTCGTAGCGGATGATGTCGATCACCCGGTCGAGGTTGAGGAAGGCGATAATCAGCCCTTCCAGCACCTCCAGCCGGTGGTCGATCTTTTCCATCCGGTGCACAGAGCGGCGCAACAGCACCTGCTGCCGGAAATCAAGGAAGGCGCGCAGCACCTCTTTCAGCGAGCAGACCTTGGGCGTTACACCATCAATCAAGACGTTCATATTGAGCGAGAACCGCACTTCCAATTCGGAGTTGCGATACATCATGCCCATCAACACCTCGGGGTCGACATTCTTGGATCGTGGTTCCAGAACCAGACGCACGTCATCGGCGCTCTCGTCGCGGACATCGGCAAGGATCGGCACCTTGCGGGTCTGGATCAGTTCGGCAATCCGCTCGATCAGCTTGGATTTCTGCACCTGATAGGGAATTTCGGTCACGACAATCTGCCATTGACCGCGCCCCAGATCCTCCAACTCCCATTTGCAGCGCAGACGGAACGCACCGCGCCCGGTTAGATAGGCCTGTGCGATGCTCTCGGGCGGCTCGACGATGACACCGCCGGTGGGGAAATCAGGGCCGGGGATATACTGCAGTAGCGTGTCGTCGCGGGCATCGGGCGACTTGATCAGATGCAGGCAGGCATCAATCAATTCCGCAATGTTATGCGGCGGAATATTGGTCGCCATGCCGACGGCAATGCCCGAAGAGCCATTGGCCAGCAGGTTCGGAAAAGACGCCGGAAGCACGACCGGCTCGCGCAGGGTGCCGTCGTAATTGTCACGGAAATCCACGGCATCTTCGGCCAGACCATCCAGCAGCGCCTCGGCAAAGGCGGTCATCCGCGCCTCGGTATATCGGCTTGCGGCGGGATTATCGCCGTCGATATTGCCGAAATTGCCCTGCCCATCCACCAGCGGATAGCGCACCGCGAAATCCTGTGCGAGACGCGCCATCGCATCGTAAATCGCCGCGTCACCATGCGGGTGATAGTTGCCCATCACGTCGCCGGAAATCTTGGCGGATTTGCGGAATCCCCCCGAACTGGACAGGCGCAACTCGCGCATCGCGTAGAGAATGCGGCGATGAACTGGCTTCAACCCATCCCGCGCATCGGGCAGCGCGCGGTGCATGATGGTCGAAAGCGCATAGGTCAAATAGCGCTCGCCAATCGCACGGCGGAGCGGCTCTGACACAGCCTCGGGCTGCATATTGGGGTCGTCCAACAAATCACTCATGGATATGGTGATAGCCCTGCCACCCTGCGGCGTAAAGCATCCAGAGGCCACAGGTTTCAATCTTTTCCGATTTCCCCTCATGCGACGGCACGAATCGGATATACTGGATGCGCTGCCAAGCACTTTAATCTGTCGTATGGTACTGGGGGGATGCGCAATGTGGCGCTTTATTCTTGTGAGCTTTGCTTTTCTGGGATGCTCTTTTTATGAATTGAGCGGCGGGGCTGATTATCGCCCGTCGGCCAATTCCATTCAGGCGCGTGCCCTTCTTGACAATCACCGGCCGCAGGCCCGGCCCTTGCGTGTGAATGTGATCGAACTGGCGCAGGATGGCACACCCCGGCAGGATGCCGAGGTCACGCGCACCATCACCTCGCTGCATGATCTGGGCCTCAGCATGGGTGATAAAGTGGTGCTGACGCTGGCCTCTGCCGAAGGGGACGCAACACCTGATCCCATTTCCCTCAACCTGCCGACCGTGCGTGTGGCAACGCCCACCGCCCTGCCCGACACCCCAGAGGTGGCCCAGCCCGTGCAAGCGGTTGCGCTGGACGGTGAGACGCTGGCCGCGGCCTCAGACCTGCGCCGGGTTTCGGGAAATTCGGTCAATCTACGCACCGGGCCCGGCACTGGTTTTGGTCGCGTGGCCAGCCTGAAGCGCGGCACCGAAGTGATCGTGCTGCGCGACCCCGGTGAAGGCTGGATCAAGCTGCGCGTGGTCGAGACCGGGCGCATCGGCTGGATGGCAGAGACGCTGCTTACGCTGGCCTCTGACTAACTCTTGCATCGCGGCGCGGCGCACGCCACAAGGTCGGGCATGACGCAACGCTCCATCCTGATCACCGGCTGTTCTTCGGGCATCGGCTATAACGCAGCCCACGGGTTGCGCGCGCGCGGCTGGCGGGTGTTTGCCGCCTGCCGGCAACAAGCCGATTGCGAACGGCTGCGCGCGGAAGGGTTCGACAGCCCACGCATCGACTATGCCGATGAGGCCAATATTGAGCAGGGCGTGGCCGAGGTTCTGGACGCCACCGGTGGGCGGCTGGATGCGCTGTTCAACAATGGGGCCTATGCCTGTCCGGGGTTGGTCGAGGATTTGCCGCGCGACGCCCTGCGCGAGATTTTCGAAAGCAACTTTTTTGGCTGGCATGACCTGACACGACAGGTGATCCCGGCCATGCGCGCGCAGGGGCATGGCCGTATCGTGCAATGCTCGTCGGTATTGGGTCTGGTCACACTCGGCTGGCGCGGGGCCTACGTGAGCACCAAATTCGCCCTTGAGGGGCTGACCGATACGCTGCGGATCGAAATGCGCGACAGTGGCATTCATGTCTGCCTGATCGAGCCCGGTCCCGTGACCACAAAAATCCGCGAGAATGCCCGCGCGCCATTTGAACGCTGGATTGACTGGGAAAGCGCGCATCGCATGGCCGAATATCGCGACAAGTTGCGCCCGCGTCTTTACGGCCCCTACGCCAAAGACAATTTCGAACTGCCCCCCGAGGCGGTCACCAAGAAACTGATCCATGCGCTCGAAGCGCCCCGCCCAAAGGCGCGGTATTACGTGACCACGCCCACTTACCTCATGGGCACGCTGCGCCGCATTCTGCCCACGCGCCTGCTGGATTGGGTGATCTCGAAAGCGTGACGGGCGCGCGCCCGCGTCATATTTTCCCTTTCGCTTTTCGCCCCGCGCCGCCTAGATGTGCCCCAGCACCAACCCCGAAAGGACACCTTATGCTGCAAGACCCGCTTTTCATCCTCATGGCCGTGGGCTGTATTGCGGTGGCGGTGATCCTGATCCGAGGCATTTCCACCTTTGGCAAAGAAGGCGTGGAGAATGCGAAACGATCGAACAAATTCATGCAGTGGCGGTTGATCGCGCAATTCATAGCGATCATCCTCATCCTAATTTTCGTATATTTCCGCAGGCAGGGAGGATAATCCATGGTCGTTCTCAACAAAATCTACACGCGCACCGGCGATGCAGGGGAAACAGCACTGGGCAATGGCACCCGGGTGGCCAAACATTCGGCCCGTGTGACAGCCTATGGCACGGTGGATGAGGTCAACGCGACCGTGGGTCTTGCCCGGCTCTATGCCAAGGACGAAACCGACGATGCGCTGGCACGCATCCAGAATGACCTGTTTGATTTGGGGGCTGATCTCTGCCGTCCGGATATGGAGCGTGACAAGGATGCCGAATATCCGCCCCTGCGCATGGCCTCCAGCCAAGTTGACCGGCTGGAAGCCGAGATTGACGCCATGAACAAGCATCTGAAGCCGCTGCGCAGCTTCATCCTGCCCGGTGGATCGCCCTTGGCCGCGCATCTGCATCTATGCCGCACCGTGTCACGCCGGGCAGAGCGCCTGACGGTAGAGTTGTCGGCGCTGGAGAACGTCAACGAATCGGCGCTCAAATATCTGAACCGTTTGAGCGACTGGTTCTTTGTCGCCTCTCGCATGGCCAATGACAGCGGGAAAGCGGATGTTCTTTGGGTTCCCGGTGCCAATCGCTGAAACACTCTGGCAACATTCTTGCGCTGAAAACCTGAAACGCGACGTCGCCGGACGATAACGTGACGATTTTGCCCTGTTTCCCGTGCGGCTGAGCCGGTATCAACGCGCTGGAGAGATTATCCGGGGGGCGCACTGCCCCCCTCCACCATTAAGGGAGACCATGCCAATGAAGGTGCTCGTGCCTGTCAAGCGTGTGATCGACTATAACGTGAAAGTTCGTGTGAAGGCGGACGGGAGCGGTGTCGATCTTGCGAATGTGAAGATGTCGATGAACCCGTTTGACGAAATTGCCGTCGAAGAAGCGATTCGCCTCAAGGAAGCAGGCAAAGCCAGCGAAGTCATCGCAGTCTCTATCGGCGTGAAACAGGCGCAGGAAACGCTGCGCACGGCGCTTGCCATGGGCGCGGACCGGGCCATTCTGGTGGTCGCCGCCGATGATGTGCATCAAGACATCGAGCCGCTCTCGGTGGCCAAGATCCTTGCCAAAATCGTCGAAGAAGAGGCACCCGGCCTTGTGCTCTGTGGCAAGCAGGCGATCGACAACGACATGAACGCCACCGGACAGATGCTGTCGGCGCTTCTGGGTTGGTCTCAGGCCACCTTTGCCTCGTCGCTTGACGTGGATGGCGACACCGCCGTTGTCACCCGCGAAGTCGATGGCGGCTTGCAGACGATCAAAGTCAAGACGCCGACCATTGTCACCGTCGACCTGCGCCTTAACGAGCCGCGTTATGCCAGCCTGCCCAATATCATGAAGGCCAAGAAAAAGCCGCTGGATGAGAAAACCGCCGCCGATTACGGCGTCGATGTCACGCCACGGCTGGAAATCACCGGCACCTCCGAGCCCGCAAGCCGCGCGGCGGGTGTCATCCTCGGCTCGGTCGACGAGCTGGTTGCGAAACTCAAGGAAGTGGGAGCCGTATGATGTCTGTTCTTCTTCTCGCCGAAGTCACCGATGGGGAATTGTCGCTGGATGCGACCGCCAAGGCGGTCACGGCAGCGGCCAAACTGGGCGATGTGACCGCGCTCTGCTGTGGCGCCTCTGCGGCGGCGGCTGGTGCTGCGGCGGCCAAAATCGCCGGTGTCAAAAAGGTGCTGGTGGCCGAGGATCCCTCGCTTGGGCACCGTTTGGCAGAACCCACAGCGGCGCTGATCGTCAGCCTCGCGGGCGACTATAGCCATATCGTGGCCCCTGCGACCACGGATGCCAAGAACGTGCTGCCGCGCGTGGCCGCACTCCTGGATGTGATGGTGATTTCGGACGCCTCAGGCGTGGTTGATGCCGATACGTTCGAGCGCCCGATCTATGCCGGCAACGCGATTCAGACCGTTAAATCGCGCGACGGCAAAAAAGTCATCTCCTTCCGGACCTCGACCTTTGACGCAGCGGGCGAACAGGCCGCAGCACCGGTCGAGACAATTTCGGCCACGCCGAACCCCGGCCTGTCGGAATGGATCGAAGACAAGGTTGCGGCCTCTGATCGCCCTGAACTGACCTCGGCGGGCGTCGTGGTGTCGGGCGGGCGCGGTGTCGGCTCCAAGGACGATTTCGCACTGATCGAAGGGCTTGCGGACAAGCTGGGAGCCGCTGTTGGGGCTTCTCGCGCCGCAGTCGACTCGGGCTATGCGCCGAACGACTGGCAGGTCGGGCAGACCGGCAAAGTCGTGGCCCCCAACCTCTATGTCGCCGTGGGCATTTCCGGCGCGATCCAGCATCTTGCTGGTATGAAGGACAGCAAGATCATCGTCGCCATCAACAAAGATGAAGAAGCGCCGATTTTCCAAGTGGCCGACTACGGCCTTGTCGCTGACCTCTTTACCGCCCTGCCGGAACTGACCAAAAAGCTCTGATTTGCGGCAAAGCGAACCCGAAACCCGCGCCTGATCGGCGCGGGTTTTTTATTTGCGCAACAAGGTTTCCAACACCGGCGACAGGGCACGCGATGCCTCGGAATGGGCCAGCAAACCGGGCAGATCGGCGGCGACCCCCTCTTGCATCGGATCAAACCGCATGCCGCGTGTGCCCTGCGCACAGGCCTCGGGGCTGATCACCACCTCAACCACATGGGCCGCCCGGGCCCCCACAGCGCGCAGCATGGCGCGGCTGACAAAGGCAGGATCGTCCGCGATGCCCGCTGCCTCATGCCCAAGGCCAGGCAAATGCCGCGAGAACCACATCAACACGACTGGCGCAGTCAACCGTTCAAGCAACGCCTGCATGCGCGCCACCCAGACCTCTTGCAGACCTTCGCGCAGCACCGCAAACCGGTCAGGCGAAATATCCGCCAAGCGCTGCATCATGTGGCGGGTAAAGTGGAACTCGGTAAAATCGACCTCAGGATAGAGGCGGCGCAAGCGGGGGCTCGCCTCTAGAAAGCGATCGTTGCGGCGCGGATGCACCCGGTAGAACGGATTGCAAAGGTTGATCGCCCCCGGCACCTGCAACACCACGGCGCGCGCGGCTGACACCAAATCAAGCAGGCCCTCATCCTTGAGAAAGGCATCGACACCCGCATTTGGCCAGCCGAAATTGACGCAGGCCGTTCCCAAGGATCGCTCCATCAGATCAGGATAGGGTCGGTCAATAAAGGTGCCGTAGGTTTCAGTGCCGCCAAGGCAGGCCACGAAATCCCCCGTCAAGCGGCGCTGCGGGCCGCGAAATACCAATTTTGACCCGTCATACCGGACAGGCCGATAGTCGAGGGGCCTATGCCCCAAGCGTTCAAATCCCATGTTACCCACCTTGATCTACTCACCCATGGAAAGGGTGGACGATTCCTCTTGCTAAATCGCTAAACGACCAATTCGCGGATTATTTTACCTATCCCATGCCCTTGCGGCCTACGCCCGCTGCGGCCTATGCTGCTGCAGCAATCGGACAGGGATCGGGCGGATGGACATCACGAGAATCGGTGTGGTTGGCGCGGGCCAGATGGGCAACGGCATCGCCCATGTGATGGCTCTTGCGGGCTACGATGTGCTGCTCAACGACATCAGCGCCGAGGCGCTGGATCGTGCCATGGCGGCCGTCCGCAAGAACATGGAACGCCAAGTCAGCCGGGGCAAGATCGCCCAAGACACGATGGAGGCCGCACTAGCGCGGATCACCACCACCCAGACACTGACCGATCTGGGCAAGACCGATCTGGTGATCGAAGCCGCGACCGAACGCGAGGCAGTCAAACAGGCAATTTTTGATGAACTCTTGCCGCATCTGGAGCCGCATACGATCCTGACCTCGAACACCTCGTCGATCTCGATCACGCGGCTTGCGAGCCGCACCGACCGGCCCGAGAAATTCATGGGCTTTCATTTCATGAACCCGGTGCCGGTTATGCAACTGGTGGAACTGATCCGGGGCATCGCCACAGACAAGGACACGTTCAACGCCTGTCTCGCCGTGGTCGAGAAACTGGGCAAGACCGCAGCTTCTGCCGAGGATTTTCCGGCCTTCATCGTCAACCGCATCCTGATGCCGATGATCAACGAGGCCGTCTACACGCTCTATGAAGGGGTTGGAAACGTCAAATCCATCGACGAGTCCCTCAAACTTGGGGCCAATCACCCGATGGGGCCGCTGGAATTGGCGGATTTCATCGGGCTTGATACCTGTCTTGCGATCATGAATGTGCTGCATGACGGCCTGGCGGATACCAAGTATCGCCCCTGCCCGCTGTTGACAAAATATGTCGAGGCTGGGTGGCTCGGGCGCAAGACCGGGCGTGGGTTCTACGATTATCGCGGAGAAGTGCCCGTGCCCACGCGGTGAGCGTTACTTGCTGCTATCACCCAATGAGAGCGTATGGGCGCGTAGCCATTCCATGAAACCGCGCGGGTCGCTTTCCAGCATCGCCATGCGCTCGTCGCTGATCGGCGCACCTACAACCGGCTTTTGGGCATTGTTGCAGCTATGCACGACCTCATGCAAAAGCAAACCTTGCCGCAGGGTGGCGGACGTGCGGTTGGCGATCTGATACCAGCGAGAATTCGCCCCCGGAAAAAAGATCGGCACGACGCGCGCACCGGACCGTCGGATCATCTGCGCGGTGAAGACATTCCATTCCCGTTCTATCGCAGGCCCAAACATCGTATCGCTTGAGGCCACGACGCCCGAAGGAAATACGCTGATAACGCCGCCCTCTTTGAGATGCGCCATCGCCTTGGCACGCATCTCGACCGATTTGCGCTGTGCATCGGGTTCGTGGGGAAACGGGACAGAGATCATGTAAGAGGCCGCCACCTCGTCGATCCCGGTCAAAAGCGCGCGGGTGAGGATCTTGTAATCACTCCGCCGCCGACCGATCAGATCGGCAAGGATCATCCCATCCACCAGACCATGCGGATGGTTGGCCACCACCACCACCGGCCCCTCAAGCGGGATATGCGCCACTTCTTCATCCGGGGTCAGCAGGGGAATACCCATGGTATCCAATGCCGCGCGCCAAAACGCCTGACCGGTTGGCGCACCACGTTTCTCGAATTTGCGGATCATGCGCAGGATGGTGATCTTGCCGGTCATCCATTCCATCACGCGGATGATGAACGAAGTCAGCCCGTTGTCAAAACTATTGGCATAGGTCAGGCTGCGGCGGTCGTATTTAGTATAGAGGACCGTATCGCCCGTCTCTGTGCCGGACTCTGGCTGCGCCTTGATGTTCACTGCTTTGTTCCTGTCCCGCTCGTGTCGCGACTTCCCGATCCCGCGCGCTTACATGCTTTCGCCAAACCTGTCGGCAACCAGTGCCGAAACCGCCTCTGCCAGAGGGGTTGCATCCGGCCCAACGACTTCGACGTCAATAGTGGTTCCTTTGGCCGCTGCCAACATCAAAAGCCCCATGATGCTATCGCCCGAGGCGGATTGGCCATTGCAAGAGACCTCTGCACGAGCGTCAAAACCCTCGACCACCTCGACCAATTTGGCCGCGGCGCGGGCGTGCAACCCCTTTTCGTTGACGATCTCCATCCGGCGGATCACCTTGTCCATGCTCGCCCCTGCCTTCCTACTCTTCTGATACATTATGGCTGTCGATGTATTTGCGCCCTGCCTCAAGCGCGGCGCGCACCGCATCGGGCAACGGCATGTGTCGGCTCTTGGCCAGCTTGATCAGCATCGGCAGATTCGCACCATAAAGTATGCGCCGATCATTCGGGCGACAGGCGCGCAGCGACAGGTTCGAGGGCGAGCCGCCAAAGATATCAGTCACAAGCACAACGCCGCCACCTGTGTCGACCGCATCAGCCGCTGCACAGATCTCGTCTTGTTTGGCGTTGCGATCATGGTCGCCCTCGATGGAAATCGCCATCACCCCGGTCTGGGCCCCCACCACATGTTCGACGGCCCTGAGATACTCATTGGCCAGCCCGCCATGCGCCACGATCACGATCCCGATCAAGACTGCGTCACTCCTCAGACGTCGCGGGCGGGGCCGGGGGCCTCTGCCCCGCTACGCCGCTCCAGTTCTCGGTGCCTTATTGACACTTGCCAGCCATCTTTCGCAAGGGTCGCACCCAAAGTTTCTGCCATCGCCACGCTGCGATGTTGCCCGCCAGTGCAGCCAAAGCCTATCGAGAGATAAGCCTTGCCCTCGGTCTCATAAGCGGGAAGCAGCAGTTCGACAATCTCTGTTACCCGCTGGCGAAATTCTGCAAAGAGCGGATCGCCCGCAATATGCGCCGCCACTTGGGGCACACGCCCGTCAAGGGCCCGCAGGTCTGGCTGCCAATAGGGATTGCGCAGAAACCGGCAGTCAAACACCATATCAAGGCCGCGCGGCAGCCCCCGCTTGTAGGAAAACGAATGCACCGAGACTGCAAGGCTTTCGGCATCGCCCGGCCCATACCAGCGCCCCAATTCTGCGCGCAGGTCATGCGGCGTCATGTCGGACGTGTCGATCAGCAAATCAGCCCGAACACGGACCGGGGCGAGCAGATCGAATTCGCGCGCGATTCCGGCCTCGGCACTCTCGTCCGGGGCCAGCGGATGCCGCCTGCGGGTTTCGGAAAACCGCCGTTGCAGGATTTCGGCGCGGCAATCAAGATATAGCACCTGCAACGGTTGGCCGGGGTGCCAATCACTGCGGTCGATCATCTCGATCAGGGCATTGGTCGAAAAATCACGGTTGCGGGCATCAACACCAAGTGCCAGCGGCTTGTCGGATTTTGGCGCCTCCAAAAGACGCGGCAAGAGCGAGAGCGGCATATTGTCGATCGCTTCATAGCCCATATCCTCAAGCGCACGGATCGCGGTGCTGCGCCCGGCACCAGAAGGCCCCGTGACCAGAACAAGGCGATTGCGCGTCTTTCCGGCCTCTGTTCGAGCGTCAGGCTCGGACGGCATGGTGTGGCTCCTTCAGATCAACGTCCCATGCATGAGATATAGCAGGACCGCAGCCGGAAAATGAGCATGATCCGCTTTTTTTACAAGCGGCAGGCTCTGCCCCAGAAGATCGGCATGTTCGAGCGGTGGCAAGCGGTCCGTGCTTTCGGTGTCCAGATCGACAATCAAAGCAAGCGGCTGTGGCCCGGTCGAGGGTATTTGCAGGATACCCATACCGCGCGCCTCGATCTGCCCGCGGATGGTTTCGGGCGCATCCGCCATGATACGCCCTGCCTCAAGCCAGAGACGGGTGCGGTCATCGGCGACCAACCCCGCGCCAAGCGCCAGAAGTTGCAGGGCAAGGCCGGACTTTCCGCGCCCCGATGCCCCCCGGATCAGCACCGCGCGGCCAGAATGCGCCACGCAGGTGGCATGTAGGATGATACCGTCAGGATGAGGCGCGTCTGTCACCGGCTCAGACCGGCAGACCCACGACAAAGCGCGCGCCCAAGGGATCCGAGGTGGCATCGGCATGGGTGGGACGAATGTTTTCAGCCCAGATCACACCATCATGCGCCTCGACGATCTGTTTGGAGATCGCAAGACCAAGGCCAGAGTTATTGCCGAAATCCCCCTCGGGCCGCTCGGAGTAGAAGCGTTGGAAGACCTTTTCCAGCGCCTGTTCAGGGATACCAGGGCCGGTATCTTCGACCACCACCAGCACGCGATTGGCACGGCGGCGCGCCCAAACGCGGATCGCGTCACCCTCTTCGCAGAAACTGATGGCATTGGTGATGAGATTGACAAACACCTGTGCCAATCGCCCCTCAAGCCCGGTGGTGACGATGGGCTGAGGCGGGAAATCCATGATGAATTCGATCCCGTTCTTCTGCGCCTCTTCGCCCAGATAAGTCCCAAGGTTCTGCAACATCTTGAGCAGATCAAAGGATTCTTGTTCTTCCTTGACCAATTCGCTGTCAAGCCGCGAGGCATTGGAAATATCGCTCACCAGACGGTCCAGACGGCGCACATCATGTTCGATCACCTCCAACAGACGCTCGCGCTGATCGTCGCGCTTGGCAATGCGCATGGTGCCCACGGCAGAGCGCAGGCTGGCGAGAGGGTTCTTGATCTCATGGGCCACGTCAGCGGCGAATTGCTCGTTGCTGTCGATCCGGTGGTAAAGCGCCGAGACCATGCCGCGCAACGCACCGCTAAGACGCCCGATTTCATCGGGGCGCGCGGTCAGGTCGGGGATACGGATACGTCCCTTGGCCCCTTTGCCCTTGTTACGGTCGCGCCCGATTTCCGCAGCCGCCGCCAGATCGGCCAAGGGGTTCGAAATGGTCGAGGCAAGAATGAGGCTGAGACCCACCGATACCAAAGTGGCAATCAGGAACATCTGAAGCACGCGCTCGCGCTCTACCCTTGCCAGCTTGTCAATCTCGCCGCTGGCATTGGCCAACGCCACCACCGCGACAGGTGTATTGCCTTGCATCACCGGGGCGGCCACCGTCAGAACAACGCCCTGCGCGGTCTCGGCGGTGCGCACTTCTACGCCGCCGCCCACTGCCAGATCGACCATGTCGCGGGCCACATCCTCGACCACACGGCTGGCAGAGACCTGATCCACGCCAGAAAACGGGCTTGAAATCCGATCCCACACCCGGCTGAGAAAATCCGTCATTGGCGTTGATGGCAGGGTCGCGGTGCGGTCCTGACCCATCGTATCGCCCTGCTTGCGCCCCACCAACATGCCGGTGCGATCAAACAAAAACACCTCTGTTCCGGTCTGAATATCCAGATTGTCCAGCGTGGTGGCCATATCCACCCCATCGCCGGTTGCAAAACTGACCGGCGCACCGACAGGCAGACGCGCCTCGACCACATCCGCGATCAGGGCTGTCTGCACCATCAGGCTGTTGGCGCGCTGCATCGCGAGATTGTCGCGTGACGAATTGAGATAGAGGATACCCACAACCAGCACGTTGAGCGCAATCAGGTTGAAGGTGATAATCTTGCGCGTCAGCGAGGAGTCACGAAAGCTGAACCAGCCGCGTTTGGCGCGGCGGGCATTCAGCTCTCCTTCGTCCAGACGATCCGGTGCGACAAAATCATCGCCAAGGACAAGGTCGTTATCCTTTCGCGGCTGCACGCTCCGCACCCCTATCCGCTCGACCAGAGCCATTATTCTTCGTTGTACCGATATCCGATACCATAAAGCGTCTCGATTGCCGAAAACTCAGGATCGACCATGCGCAGCTTCTTGCGCAGCCGTTTGATGTGGCTGTCGATGGTGCGGTCGTCGACATAGACCTGATCATCATAGGCCACATCCATCAGCTGATCGCGGCTTTTGACGAAGCCGGGCCGCTTGGCCAGCGCCTGCAGCAGCAGGAATTCGGTCACGGTGAGTGACACATCCTGCCCTTTCCAGCTGACCGAATGGCGCAGCGGATCCATTAAAAGATTGCCGCGTTCGATCACCTTGGTTTCTTCGGTTTCGACCACGACATGCCCATTGGCTGCATCCTGACGGCGCAGAAGGGCGCGGATCCGTTCCACCAGCAAGCGCTGCGAGAACGGCTTTTTCACATAGTCATCGGCGCCCATGCGCAGGCCCAGAACCTCGTCGATCTCATCATCCTTGGAGGTGAGGAAGATCACGGGCATCTGCGATTTCTGGCGCAGGCGTTGCAACAGGTCCATGCCATCCATGCGCGGCATCTTGATGTCGAGCACGGCCATATCGGGCAATTTCTTGCTAAAGGCGTCAAAGGCCTGTTGGCCATCATTATAGGTTTCAACCTCAAAGCCTTCGGCTTCGAGTGTCATGGATACGGATGTCAGAATATTCCTGTCATCGTCCACGAGGGCGATTTTGGACATAGTTCTATTCCTTTTACTGCTCGGTCTGCCTGCATTTTTTGTGCCACTATGCTCTGTTTCCGGTCGTTTGATCAATTCAAATCTGCGAATCAGCCGGGTCGCCATGGTCGATTGACGCAGAAATATCTTGAGAATGGCTAAATTGACTCACTTTACACGCTCTGGCAGTGCAATGTTTGCGCCACCATCCACTTGGTTGCGCTAACCTGCGGCTGGTTGCGCTAACCATATGAATCTGCCCTGTTATTTTTCCAAATCGGCATGTTAAGAGCCGCGCAGCCGGGCATGCTGCCCGACCGACGCCGCCCAAGCGGCGCCCTGAACGATCCCGTAGCAAAGCTGCGGATCTGGCGAACAGGAGCTTGACAATATGACATTCGGACGGGTGAACCCGCATTTCCAGCTTGAGGATCAAGGTATCACGGGGCTGGGAACGGTCCATTACAACCTCATCGAACCGGCCCTGATCGAAGCCGCGCTAAAGGCCGGTGAGGGCACCCTGGGCCAAGGCGGCACACTGCTTGTGACCACCGGCAAATTCACCGGCCGGTCGCCCAAGGACAAGCATATCGTCAAAACCGACAGTGTTGCCGACACGATCTGGTGGGAAAACAACGCCGCCATGTCGCCCGAAGGGTTCGATGTGCTCTATGCCGATATGCTGACCTATCTTAAGGGGCGCGATGTTTTTGTTCAGGATCTGATCGGCGGTGCCGACCCCGCGCATTCCATCAACATGCGGATGATTTCGGAACTTGCGTGGCACAGCCTCTTCAACCGGACCATGCTACGGCGTCCAAAGCGCGACGCGCTGGACAGCTTCATCGCTGATTTCACGGTCATCAATTGCCCGGGGTTCAAGGCAGATCCCGAACGCCACGATTGCCGCTCGGAAACGGTGATCGCAATGAATTTCGACCGCAAGCTGATCCTTGTGGGCAATACCGAATACGCGGGCGAAAACAAGAAATCGGTGTTCTCGCTGCTGAACTACCTCTTGCCGGAAAAAGGCATCATGCCGATGCATTGCTCTGCCAATCACGCTGAGGGCAATCCCGTCGATACCGCCATCTTCTTTGGCCTCTCGGGCACTGGCAAAACCACGCTATCGGCTGATCCCAACCGCACGCTCTTGGGTGATGACGAACATGGCTGGTCGGATCGTGGCACCTTCAATTTCGAGGGGGGCTGCTATGCCAAGACCATCAATCTGAGCGCCGAGGCAGAGCCGGAAATCTATGCCACCTGCGGCATGTTCGGCACGATCATCGAAAATATGGTGTTCGATCCCGAAACGCTCGAGTTGGATTTCGAGGATGACAGCCTGACGCCCAACATGCGCTGCGCCTATCCGCTGCATTACATCTCGAACGCGTCAGAGACCGCGCTTGGTGGGCACCCCAAGAATGTCATCATGCTGACCTGCGATGCCTTTGGCGTATTGCCGCCAATTTCGCGGCTGACCCCGGCACAGGCGATGTATCACTTTCTCTCGGGTTTCACCTCCAAGATGGCAGGGACGGAACGTGGCGTGACAGAACCGCAGCCAGTGTTTTCGACCTGTTTCGGTGCCCCCTTCATGCCGCGCCGCCCCGAAGTCTATGGCAACCTCTTGCGTGAAAAGATCGCCAAGCATGGCGCGACCTGCTGGCTGGTCAACACCGGCTGGACAGGCGGCGCATTCGGCACCGGATCGCGCATGCCGATCAAGGCGACGCGGGCGCTTTTGACCGCTGCTCTCGATGGCTCGCTCAACGATGTGGAGTTCCGCAAGGACCCGAATTTCGGCTTTGACGTGCCGGTGGCGGTTCCCGGCGTGGCCGAGGTGCTGCTTGATCCGCGCCGAACCTGGACCGATCCCACCGCCTATGATGCGCAGGCGGCCAAGCTGGTGCAGATGTTTGCCGATAATTTCGCGCAATATGTCCCCTTTATCGACGAGGATGTGCGCGCGGCGTCGCTGGGCTAAGCCCCCCATTCGGGAACGCCTGGACCCTCGCCTTGACGGGCGGGGGTTTTTCTTTGGGCGCAAATCGCGCGCGTCCTGTCGGATTTCCGATTTCCTTCGCCGCGCTCTGCCGTTAGCGTCCTGCCAATGTAGTCAGAAGGGAGACAAAGACATGAGCCAGTTCGAGAAAAAGCTTGCAGAGATGGGCGTAACCCTACCCGAGGCCCCTGCCCCCGCCGCCAATTACGTGCCCTATGTGCAGGCCGGTGACATGCTTTTTGTCTCGGGCCAGATTGCCAAGGAGGGCGACACGCTCTTGACCGGCAAACTGGGCGATGATCTTGACGTGGCGGATGGGGCCAAGGCCGCGCGCGCCTGTGCGATTGCCCTTTTGGCGCAGGTCAAAGCAGCCTGCGGCGGTGATCTTGACCGGCTGGTGCGGGTGGTGAAATTGACGGGTTTCGTCAACTCAACCGCCGATTTCACCCAGCAACCCGCCGTCATCAACGGCGCGTCCGACTTTATCGGAGAGGCCTTGGGCGATGCAGGCAAACACGCGCGTGCCGCTGTTTCGGCCCCCTCATTGCCTTTTGGCGTGGCGGTGGAAATCGACGGGGTATTCCAAATCAAATGAGAGCGCTGCCCGACGGTTTCCGCCGTATCCCGCTGGCCCATCGCGGCCTGCATGACGTGACCGATGGTCGCCCCGAGAATTCACGCGCAGGTATCGCAGCGGCAATTGCGGCAGGCTATGGGATCGAGATCGACCTGCAACTGAGCCGTGACAATCAGGCGATAGTGTTTCACGACTACGACCTTGGCCGGCTTACGGCGGAAAAAGGCCCGGTGCGCCAACGCGATGCGGCGGACCTCGCGCAAATCCCGCTTTTGGGCGGGGATGAGGGGATACCCGACCTGCCACAGATCCTTGACCTTGTGGCAGGCCGCGTCCCGCTCTTGATCGAGCTGAAGGATCAGCAGGGGCAAATGGGCGCAAGCTGTGGCACGCTCGAGGCCGCCACCGCAGCGGCGCTTGCGGGCTATGTGGGGCCGGTTGCAGTCATGTCTTTCAACCCGGATATGGTGGTGCAGATGGCCCAACTTGCCCCCGATACGCCGCGCGGTATCGTCACCTGCGCCTACACGCCCGAAGATTGGCCGCTGTTGCGCGCAGAGACCCGCGCGCGCCTGCGCGACATCCCGGATTACGAAGCAAGTGGCGCTTGCTTTGTCAGCCATGACATCGACGATCTGACCGCCCCGCGCCTAGACACCCTGCGCGCCAAGGGGGCCGCGATCCTCTGCTGGACCGTGCGCAGCCCAGAGGCCGAGGCGGAGGCGCGCAAACATGCCGACAATATCACCTTTGAGCGCTATTTGCCCGATTACCCGGCTTGATCCGCGCGCCGCGTGACCCAATTAATCCGCCGGGGCAAAGGAACCGTCAGGGCAGATGACGCAAGATCAGATCACCGTCACCCTGCATGAGCGCCTGTCCGACATCGGGCAGGTGGCTTGGGATGCCTGCGCCTGTCCCGAAACCGCCGAAGGCAGGCCAGACGATCCTTTCACCACCTACCGCTTTCTCAAGGCCTTGGAAGACAGTCGCTCGGTCGGCACGGGCAGCGGTTGGCAACCGCATTACCTGAGCGCCGAACAACATGGTCAGATCATCGCCGTGGCCCCGCTTTACCTAAAATCCCACTCTCAAGGCGAATACATCTTTGATCACAACTGGGCGCATGCCTATGAACGTGCGGGCGGGCGCTATTACCCGAAATTCCAGATCGCCGTGCCCTTTACCCCCGCGACAGGCCGCCGCCTGTTAACCCGTCCGGGGTATGAGGACACGGGGCGCGCAGCATTGATTGAGGGCGCGCGCGATGTGGCGCTGCGCAATGGGCTGTCATCGCTGCATATCACATTTTGCACGCAAGCAGAGTCAGAGGCGGGCGCAGCCCTTGGCCTATTGCCCCGGCGCAGCCAGCAATATCACTGGATAAATCGCGGCTATGCCGATTTTGACGCCTTTTTGGCCGATCTATCCTCGCGCAAGCGCAAAGCGATCCGCAAGGAACGCGCCCGCGCTGCAGAGTTCGGCGGCGAGATTGTGACCCTGACCGGCGATCAGATCCTGCCCGAACACTGGGACGCGGTCTGGGCCTTTTATCAGGACACTGGCGCGCGCAAATGGGGCACGCCCTATCTCACCCGCGCCTTTTTCACCCGTGCGCATGAAACGCTGCGCGATGATATATTGCTGATCCTCGCCTTGCGAAACGGGCAACCTATCGCGGGTGCTTTGAACCTGATCGGCGCATCGGCGCTTTATGGCCGGTATTGGGGCGCGATCGAGGATCATCCCTGCCTGCATTTCGAACTCTGTTATTACCGGGCTATCGAATTTGCGATTGCTCAGGCTCTGCAAAGAGTAGAGGCTGGCGCGCAGGGCGAACATAAATTGGCGCGCGGCTATCTGCCGGTGGCCACACATTCGCTGCATTGGCTGCGCGATCCCGGCTTTGCCGAGGCGGTGGCGCAGTATCTCAAGGCCGAGCGTGCCGCAGTTGACCAGGATATAGATATCCTCACCAGCTATGGGCCGTTCCGCAAGACCGCACAGGAGGATCACGAATGACCGAGAAGCTCAGCGACACCGCCCGCAAGACAACGCTGGCACCGCTTTTGGAGAATGGCTGGGCCATGGTCGAGGGGCGTGATGCCATCTCCAAGACCTATAAATTCAGCGACTTTCCCGAAGCTATGGGGTTCATGACCCGTGCCGCGATCTGGGCCGAGAAATGGAACCACCATCCCGAATGGTTCAATGTCTATTCCCGTGTCGAGGTCACCCTGACCACACATGATGTGGACGGATTGAGCAGCCTTGACGTGAAACTCGCGCGCAAGTTCGACGGGCTAGTGGGCTGACGCGCAAAAAAAACGCCCCGGGCTATGGCCGGGGCGTGGTTATCGCAGGTTCGTACTTTGTTTGCGCTTAGTGCTTGCGCAGCTTGCGGATTGCTTCCAGCTCCGAGGCGCTAATGCCGGTGTTGCGGGCGATGCTGTCGGGCTTTTGGCCAAATCGGGCCATGTCGATGGCCTGTTCGATCATGCGGTCACTCACCAGCCAGTCGAAATCGCGGCGCATCTCGTCCATGCGGTCGGCGATGCTCATCAGCGATGCCTCGTCGCTCAGGCCCAGTCTGTGACCCAGACGCCGTGCGATATGGTCAATCTCCGGATCGCTCAACCGCAGGACCTGTCCGCTCAGATGCGCCAACATTCGCGCGATCCGAACCGAGACCGCCACAAGCAGCGGCAGGGTGATCATGCAAAGCACCGCGAGCGCGTAGAGGGTAATTTCAAAGTAGGTCATGCTCTGCCTTGTCTCAGCGCGTCATCGCGCTGTAGTCCTGAAAAATGCTGTCGGCGATGCGCTTGGCATCAACCGGATAGTTGCCGTTGGCGACCGCCTCTTTGATCCGCGAGACACGCTCGGCATCAAAGGGCGGGCCTTGCTCGACCATTTTCTCGATCACCCCGACCGAGGCCGAAGAGCTGAGTTTCACGGAATCCACCGCACTGACGGGCTTGTGTGCCTTGGCACCGCTGGCACCGCCCGGTGAGGCCTCGGTCGAAACCGGCATGAGCCGCGGTCGCGCGGCGTGGGAAGAATTGACTGAATCGACCATCTGATCTCTCCGGTGAGGCGCCATTGGGGCGCTGTTCTTGGAGTGAAAAACGGCAGGTCTTCACCGAATGTTAGGACGCACCGTCACTTTGTTGCGTCCCGTCACGGTGACATGCACCACCTCGCCACTGCCAGCATTGGTCACGCGGATATCCTGCCCCATCTGGCCGGGCTCCAGCGCGACGCCTGCTGCCTCGATCCGAATACCGCCGAGATCGGTGGCAATCGTCACCGGACCACCCACATCGACCTGCCAGTCATGTTCCAGATGCCGCGCCAAAAGCGGCTGACCGGCACCCAAGTTGCTTTTGAGGCGGCGACCGATGGCCGTCTCTGGCGACATCACCAGATCGCCCCGCGCGCGCGCGCCAATCGGGGCTTCACGCAGATGCGTGGCCTCAAGAACGGTGCCGCGCGGCAGGCTTTCGGTCAGCACCAGAGCGGGGCGTTGCGGTGCATCGTCGGCCACCCCCGGCAGGCGTGGCGCGGCGGCCCCGCCTTCGATGCGGATCACCCGGCTCCAGCCACCCGGGCTGGCGCAGGTCACTTGCACCGCCTGCCAGCCGCCCTGATGTGGCGCGACGTTGAGGGGGTCCATACAAGGGGGATAGGGCCGATTGGCCGAGACCACCGGCGCGCCCCCCTGCCCTGCATCACGCAGCGCTTGCGCAATCACCGCCTGCACCGCCTGTCCGTCCAGAGCCGCTGCATCAAGAGGCAAGAGGCAGGCCAAAACCACAGCAATTCCGCCCCGGATCACAGCCCCGCCTCGACAAAATAGACCCGCAAGCCATTGAAACTTGCCGGGGAGCGTGTGGGATCGAGCGGGCGTAACGTGGTATGGCGATTGTCGAGGCTGACCACTTCCAACAGGCCGAAACCGTCATTGGGATCATCGACAAAGGCAAGGCTTGCCCGCGTCAGCCCATGCCGACGCCCCAAGGGCACGCTCAGCCCATCCGCACCCAACGCCAGACGCGCCTCGGCGGGTTGGCAGGCCAGGCCGTCCAAAATGGCGCGCACCTCTTGCAAGAGGCCAGCAGTTAGATCGGTTTCCGCGCGGCTGCGGCTCTGGCCCGCGACATAGCCCGCAAAGCCGCCACGCGGCACCATGGCCTCGCGCTGAAAGCGGCGGGTGACGTTGGTGCCGTCTTGCCCCATCAGCGCAAGGTCAAGCGTGAGGCGCAAGAGCTTGCCTTGCCGGTCCACGGTGATGCTCTGGCTCATGCGGTGATCGCCCGGCGCGGGCAGGGATTGCCCCCGTGTCAGCGCGGTGTAATCCAGCGCCGCCGCAACCGGCGCGGCAGAGACGGGCGCGATCCGTTCCAGATCGGTATCAGGATGGGCGCGCAGTACCTCCATCAGGTCGCGTGCCAGCCCCTGCGCTAGGGGTTCCGCCCAGGCCGAGGCCTCGGGGGTTACCCGGATTTGCGGCGGCGTGGCGCTGACCGTCATCCGCCGGCGCGACGCACAGGCACCCACCGGCATCGGCCCAACTTCCGCCGCGACCCGCACCAACCATTCCCCGTTCTGCAACTGGGCAGACAGGACACGGTGGGTCAGAATACGCCCCGTGGGGCGCAAAATGGTCAGATCGGCGGTGATACGCCCCTTGTCCATCGCGGTATGACCGCGCAAGGACGCGCCACCCGACAGCGCCGCCGTCACCAGCGCCTCGCCAATCGCGCGACGGCGTGCCGCGTCCTGATCGGCGGCAGAGGCGACATAGGCCCGCCCCTCAGCCTCAACCCAGAGCGTTGCCTCTTTCGCCCCAGCCGCGGCACAAAAGAGGCTGCTCAGCAGAACCAGAAACCAGAATTGCGGCCGAAACACATGCCCCCACATGGCCTAGCCCCGCTGCCGCACGGCGCGCAGGATGTAGCGGACCGTATCGGGATCAAGTGCCAGCACCACCTCAAAGGAATCGTCGCCTTTGGGCGTGATCCGCAGGGTGCGCGCCCCCCGGATTTCACCTGCCACCACCGCGCGCACCGTGTCGCTGCGCAGAACCTGATCGTGCAGCGTGCTTTCGGAATTGATGCGGATGCCGTGGATTTGCTCGGTCAGATCGCGGATCGCCTCAAGCCGCGCAGCGCGGATCGCCATCAGGCGCCGCTCGTTGATCGAGGCCCCCGGCTGGGTCGAGACCTGCGACAGGCCAAGCCCGGTGAATTGCACCACCTCAGGTGCCTGCGCCGCCGCAGGCACAGGCAGGCCCGACAGATCATCCCGCAACTGGGCCACGGCCTCGGTTCGGGGGCTGGCATCGGCAGGCAGGGCATCGACCGCACGACCGGATGACATGCAGGCACCAAGCGGCATCAAGGCCAGCGGCAAGAGCAGGGGACGAAGCAATCTGGAGAACATGGGAACCTCTTTTGACGGGGCCAGACAGGCGCGGTTTTCAGCGCCAGACCTGCAAGGTGCGTGCCAGCCCCAAGCCCATTTCCCCCCCCGCCGTGAGACCCGAAAATTGGCACGCGATTTGCACCGATTACCCCGATGTGATGCAACACAAGGGATACCCGATGGCCGCGCTGAGCCGTGCCTCTTACCGCCCGCAACTCGGGGCTGGCCTGCTGCCTGTGGGCATCCTCGCCGTTGTGGCGATGATGGTGCTGCCGCTGCCCTTGGCGCTGCTCGACATTTTCTTTGTATTTAACATCCTTCTGTCGCTTTTGGTGCTGATGGTCGCGCTCTATAGCTACCGTCCGCTTGATTTCTCGTCTTTTCCGTCGGTCCTGCTGATTGCCACCGTGTTCCGCCTTGCGCTCAACGTGGCCTCGACGCGGATCGTTCTGACCTCGGGGCACGAGGGCAGTGGGGCGGCGGGCAAGGTGATCGAAGCCTTTGGCAATTTCGTGATTGCCGGCAATTTCGCTGTGGGTCTGGTGGTTTTTGTGATCCTCGTGATCATCAACCTGATGGTTATCACCAAGGGTGCCGGTCGCGTGTCCGAGGTGTCGGCCCGCTTCACCCTCGATGCCATGCCCGGCAAGCAGATGGCGATTGACGCCGATCTCAACGCTGGAATTCTAACCCCGGAACAAGCGCGCGCACGCCGCGCCGAAGTGGGCGAAGAGGCGGATTTCTACGGTGCCATGGATGGTGCCTCGAAATTCGTCAAGGGTGACGCCATTGCCGGTATCCTGATCCTCGCCGCCAATATTCTGGGCGGTATTGTGATTGGCACCGCACAACACGGGCTCTCGCTGGGCCAAGCGGCGGAAACCTACGTGCTCTTGTCCATCGGCGATGGTCTTGTGGCGCAAATCCCGTCGCTCCTGCTCTCGATCGCCACGGCGGTGATCGTGACACGTGTGGCCTCGACCAAAGACATGACGGGCCATATCGGCAGCCAGATCGGCATGCACCGGGCGTGGCTGCCCGTGGCGGCGGTCATGGCCATCATGGGCCTCATTCCGGGCATGCCGAACCTGCTCTTTCTCATCGCAGCGCTTGCCGCGGGCGGCGTGGCCTGGGCCACCCGCAAACAGCTCGCCCCCGGCGAGACCGCACCTGCGGCTGCCCCCGGCCAAGCGCCGCGTCGCGCAGCACTTCCCGCCCCGGGCGGCGCAAGCGCCGGACAGCCGGGCACGCGCCCAGATACAAGCGGGGCCATCACCGCCGAAGAGGTGACGGATTATGCCCCCATCACCATCCAGATCGGTTTCGGTCTCATTCCGCTGATCGAAGAGGGTGCCGGCGGCGCGCTCGTGTCGCGCATTACCGGCATCCGGCGCGAAGTGTCGACGGCCATGGGCTTTGTCATTCCCGGCGTGCGCATCCGCGACGATATGGGCCTGCCTGCCAACAGCTACCGCATCCGTATCCGTCAGGCCATCGTGGCCGAGGATATGGCCTATCCAGACCGCAAGCTGGCGCTGCCCGGCGGCGGCACCACCCGGAAGCTGCGCGGGATCGAGGTCAAGGACCCGTCCTTTGGCATGGATGCCGTCTGGATTCAGCCGCATCAACAGACCGAGGCCGAGGCGGATGATTACGTCGTGGTTGAACCCGCCTCTGTGGTCGCCACCCATCTCAGCCAGATGCTTTATGCCCATGCCGCCGATCTCTTGGGCGCGGATGACGTGCAGGGGCTCTTGGATAATCTGGAACGCTCGGCCCCGACGCTGGTCGAATCCGTGGTGCCGAAACTGGTGCCACTGCATGTGCTGACCGCCGTTCTGCGCGCGCTCTTGCGAGAGCGGATGCCGATTGCCGACCTGCCACGTATCCTCGAAGACCTGGCAGGCATGTCCGCCCGCCTCAGCGAACCGCAGGATATGGCCGAGGCGCTGCGCCCTGCGCTTGCCCCGCAACTCTTGCAACAGATTGCACCACTCAAAGATAGCCTGCACCTGATCACGCTGGCCCCCGAACTCGAAGATTTGTTGACCCGGTCCAAGCATGAGAGCGCCGGGCTGATCGTCGAGCAGGGGTTAACGCGCCAGATCCTTGGCCAGTTGAACGAGGCGCAGGAAGCGCTGGCCGGTCAGGGCCGACAGGCGGTCGTGGTGGTTTCCGCCGCGCTGCGCCGCGCCTTTGCCGCCTTTCTGCGCACCCATGGTGTCGATGCCATCGTGATGGCCGTCTCCGAACTGCCCGACAATCGCCGCGTCGAGATTGCCGCCTCTATCGGCGGTGCCAGAACCGCCCCGCCAAAACCGTCCAACTGAGGATGTGACCAATGAGCACGATGACCTTTCGCGCCCCCGACAGCGTGACCGCGCTGGAACAGGTGCAACGCCGCCTCGGGCCGGACGCCCTGATCCTGTCCAATGACCTGATCGACGGGCAAGTGGTAATCGTGGCCAGCGATGACGATCCCGAGGCCCTGATCAAACCCGCGCCACGTCTGCGGGCTGTGCCTACGTCGCCGCGCGTCGACGTGGTGATTGATGAGCCGATTGACCCGATCACGCCGCCGTCGTCTGGGCTGATGACCGCTGCGGTCACAGCAGCTGCACCACGCTTGCCCAGCTTTCTGAATGCCCATGCGCCCAAACCCTTTGACCGGATGCTGGGCGAGGCCAAGGCCACTGCGCCTGCCACCGCGCCTGCCACTGTCACGGCCCCCGAGACACCCGAAGCGCAAACCCCCGACCACAAAACGCCAGAGCCCCTGGCCCCGGCCCTGCCTGATCCGCTCATCCTGCGCGATCGCCTGCTCTCGGCCCCCCGGATTGTCCTTGTCGGGCCGGTCGGCGCGGGCAAATCGCAGGTCGCCTTGCAACTGGCCCTGATGCGCCTGACCCGCACACCGGGTCTGACCGTAGAATTCTGCTTTTGTGGCACAGGATCGCATGGGGATGGCGCCGTCTTGGCACAGAAATCGCATCTGTTGGGTATGACAACCCTGTTTCACACCCCCGACACCCTCGCCGCGCCGCAAGCGGGCACTGTCCAGATCGTCGTGATCTCAGGGCGGGGCAGCGATGGCACATCTTTGGCCGAAGTCGCACTGGAGTTGCCAGAGGCCCGCGCCGCGCTGGTCGTGCCCGGCGGCCTGCGCCCCGAGCGCATCGCCGCCCTCCGGCAGCGTTGGGCAGAGCGGATAGACTCTGCGATCCTGTCGGGGTCCGAGGACATGCCTGACGCAACCACGGATGTGGCGGCCTTGCGGGCTGTGGGTCTGGTGCCGCTCTGGTGCGCCTCCAACGACCGGCTGGTCGAGGGCTTGCGCGTGATCGAAGGCGACAGCGCAACCGAACCCGCGACCAACGATGATCCTGCGCCTTTGGCTCAGCCCATGCTCTTTCGCCACCACGGCCCCGATGCGGAGTCCCGGTCATGATCGCCCCCCAAGCCTATGCGGAACAACAACCCAATCCGACCCGTCTGGTCGAACAGCACATGCCGCTTGTGCAGCGCCTTGCGTGGCATTTCCACGGTCGCGTGGGTCGTTTCATCGAGATCGACGACCTGCTGCAGGCGGGTTATCTGGGGCTGATCGACGCCTCGCAACGCTATTCGGTCTGTGATGGGGTCAGCTTTGCCGCCTATGCGGCCATCCGTATTCGTGGCTCGATCATCGACCATCTGCGCCGCAATTCCAACCTGTGCCGCAACTCCATCACCATGCGCCAAAAGATCGAGGCCACCCGCCGCAAGCTGTCGCAAAAACTTGGGCGCGAACCCGAGGTGCCGGAACTGGCGCAGTCACTCGAACTTTCGACCGAGGAATTCCAGGACTGGGAAAACCGCTTTCAGACCAATCAGCTTCAGTCGCTCGACGAGGTTTATACCGATCACTCGCTGCTTTTTAGCGATCATGGGTCTACCCCCGAGGATGAGGTTGAACATATCCAGCTCAAGGCCCTGCTGCAAAGCGCGCTGCAGGATCTGCCCGAACGCTCGGCCTTGGTGCTGCAACTCTATTATGTCGAAGAGCTTAACGTCTATGAAATCGCGGCGATCCTTGATGTCACAACCGGGCGCGTGTCGCAGATCAAGAAAGCGGCCATCGGCCAGTTGCGCGACCTGATGCAGGCGCGGCTGCACAACACCGCAGCAGAGTGATCCGCCAGAGCGCGCGGGTGGATCAACCGGCCAAAAGGATTTCGTTCTCGGGAAGGGCCTCGGGCCAGAGCGCCAGCGCGTCGCGGGTTTGCCAGACGCCCAAGGTTTCAGCCAGCGGTGCATAGGCCCGCCCAGCATGACCCGCCACCGCAAGCGCCGCATGCGCCTCGGCCCGCAGCTCTGGTGCCAGTCGCGCAATCATCGCAGGACAGGGAAAAAGGCTCTCGACCGGGGTGCCATTGGCAAGGATCAGTGCGTGGTGATCAAGCAGCAGATGGTGATAGGCCAGCCGCCCGGCCAGATGCGCCACCCGCACCCCCGGCAAGCCAACAAACCCCAACGCGGGACCAAGGCACAGCGCGCCATCGGCACCCGATTCTGGCACAGGCAGATGATGGAACGGCGACAGTTTGAGCGGGCGCATGGGATGCCCGGCCCCCAGCGCCCCAACCTCGAACCTGACCGGTGCCACCGAATTTGACGTCAGCGGATCAAGATCGACTTCGGTCACTCCCGCCCAGATCACCACCCGCTCTGCGCCCGATGTATCCAGCACCCGATCGCCTGCGACCAGCGTCTGCACATTGCGCTCGCCCGTGGGGGTCAAGATTCCGGTGCCTGCAACCAATCCCAATGGCATGCCCGCATCAAGACGATAGGCGGCAGCGGTCAGATCGACAATAAGCGCCACCATTCCCGGCGCATGTGGCACAGCTTGGGGATAGAGAAAGAGGGTCTCACCCGTGTCTTCCTGCCGCAAAAGAACCAGATCGCGGGCCTCGCCCTTGGCCTCGATCACGTCAAGCAAGGGGATTCCCGGCTGCGCGCGACCTGAGCCAAGCACAGTGCACGCGGCCCCTCTAAGGGTTACCTGCGCCCCTGGGATCAGCAGCACCCCGTCAACGGACAGCGCAGCCTCGCGCAACTCGGCGAACTCTTCCACGCCGACCGCCGCATGCGACAAGGTCGGGCACGCCCCAAGAGGCGCACCGCCAAAGACCTGATAGACCACGTGCCATTCAGCCATGCCGCTTGCCTTTCCTTGGTGCCGCGCCATCGTTCCGCGCGCCGTTTTGCGGATCAGCGATCCGCATTCCAGCCTTCCACCAGATTGGTCAGGTAGTCGCCGGTTGAATTGAGCTGGGTCACGATCATTTCCATTTGCGTGAACTGCCCAAGATAGCGGGTGCGCACCTCTTCAGACCGCAAGTTCAGCGCTTCGAGTGCAGTGGTTTCGGTGACAATCGAGGCACCCAGCGCGTCCTCGCGCTGTGCCAGCGCGTTGCCGTCGGCCAGGATACCCGACAAATAGGATTGCAGGCTGCCAACCATGCTGGGTTGAAAATTGATTTCAGCCCGCTCTGTCCCTGTGCCAACCGTCAACGTCAGGCCGCGCATCGGCCCCGAGGGCACGCGGTAAGTCCAATCGCCATTGGCCTGCGCCGAACCGATCAAGGCCACACCGGCCAGCGTGGCCTCGCCCGTGGCGGCATCGCGGGTCAACGCATAGCGGCCCGCCGTGGCACCGCTGCCGGGTGTTCCACTGATTTGCACAGTCGTACCCACCAGATCGTCACGGATCAGCGGATCAAGCAGCGCCGGATTGGCCGTCAGCGCCGTTGAAAAACGGTCAGCATCAAGCGACAGGCTTCCGTCGCGCTCTGTTCGGATACCAATATCCGACAGATGCACGCCCTTCACGCCAAAGCCACGGGAAAGCACCGATTGCATGCCGCGCAGCACGCCATCGGCCAAGCTGTCACCCGCCAGATCGCCCGCCACGCCACCTTCGCCAAAGCCGCGCGCAGTCAGCGATTTCACAAGGCCCTGCGTGGCGTTGATAATGTCGACAAAGCTTTGCATCACCTCAAGCGCGCCCTCGACATTGGCGCGGCCCGACAGGTTGGCATCGCTCAGGGTCTGCCCCGTCACATTGAGGGTCACACCGGGCAAAAGATCGTCGATCTGATTGCTGGAGCGGGTCACGGCAATGCCATTGAGGCTAAGCTTGGCATCCTGCGCGCCTTGCACCTGCACCGCGCCGGGATCGGCGCTGATGTCGAATTGCGCCATGCGCGGGTCGGCATCCGCCGCCACGCTGAGGCGCAGCGCGTTCTGCGATCCGGTTTCGGAAATGACGCCCAGCGAAAACGTACCATCGCCAAGGTCAATGACCCGCGCCGACAGCCCGTCAAGGCTGCTCAGCGCCTCGGCCATGTCGGCAAGGCTGCTGCCGGGTTGAAAGGTGATGGTTTGCGCCGTCCGCGTCCCGGCGCTGAATACGGGCGGAACATCCGCCGACCAGTTGCCGAATTCCACCGTCAGCGCACCTGCGCCAATCTCGGCCTCGGCCTCGGAAAAGCCAACAAAGCTCAGCACCTGCGATTGCGCCAGTTGCGAGACGCCAATGCGCGCGTTTTGGAGGTCTACCTTGCCCGGATCACTGACCGTGACCGAAACGGCGCTGTTGTCACTGCTCAGACTGCGAGACGAGAGGCCGCGCATCAATTCCAGCGCATCGCCCATCTGTTCGGCCTGTCCGCGCAGACGGTCATAGCCCGACAGGCGCACCTCGGCCCGGTCGATACGCTCGGCGATCAGCGCCCGCCGGGGCGCGATTTCGGCCTGCGTGAGCGAGTCAGCCAGTTCCGCGATATTGATGCCGGTGCCGCCACGATTGAGCGCGGTCAGAATCTCGTTTTCCATGATAAGCCCTCTTCGCCCCTGACAACGGCGCGCAACGCCGGGCTGTTAGCCCCGACGCCTCAATAGGTAATCTCAATCTCGATCCGGCGGTTCTGTGTCCGGCCCGCTGCAGTGTCATTCTCAGCCACGGGCAGGGATTCACCCCGGCTGGTCGCGGTCAGACGCTCGGGTTCGATCAGCCCTGAGCCCGACAATTCACGCACGACCGACGATGCCCGCGCCGCAGCGAGCCCCCAATTGTCGCGATAGGGCGAAGCGCCACCAAGTGGCACCGAATCTGTATGCCCGGTCACGACAATCTCGCTGGCTTCGCCCATCGCGGCAAAGGCCAGACGTGCCATGACATCGCGCGCCTCGTCCGTCAGGTCGGCCCCGCCCGAAGGAAAGGCCCCGCCTTCGCCCACTGTAATCACCACTTTGTCCTCGCGCTGTTCGACCGATACCAGCCCCTCGCCGATTTCTTGCTGCAAGGCGACTTGGAGTTGCGCATCGGCAATGGCGGCGCTGCGCGCGGATTGGCCGGCTTGGGTTTCTGCCTCGGCCTTGCCCTGCATAACCTCGGCCATCTCTTGTATATTGTCCGCAAGCCCTTGCATCATCACATCCGATGTGGATTGCCCGGTCGCCTCTGCGGCCTGTTGCAGGGCCTCGGCGGCCTCGGTCAACTGTCCCGGCAGGCTTTGGGCATCGGGGGCATCAAAGGTCATCACCACTTCACCGTCGCGGGTCTCGACCTTGACCTGACCAGACTGCAACGCCTCTTGCAAAGCCTCGGCCATTTCGCGCGCCTCGGATTGACCGGGCGCATCGGCCCCCTCGCCATCGGCAGCGCCCTTGCCATCCTCTTCCGTCACCGGACGCTGGATTTCGGGCTGCTCTGTCTCGGTCGTGTCTTGCGTCATCTGTTCAGTGACCGACATCTCGGGTGACGGGCTAAAGGACAGATCCAGAATCGTGGTGCCCTTGGGCTGTTCCATCACCGGCACCTGCCGTTGCACCCCAAAGGCCATGCTAAGCGAGCCTGCCACCATCTTGAACTTGGGTTGGTTGAACTCGGCAAAGGACAGGATCAGAACAAAGAACGCCATCAGCAGCGTGGCGATATCGGCAAAGGTCGCCATCCACGCCGGTGCGCCCTTGGGCGGGCATTTCGGGCACTCGTCCTCGGGGTCCTCGACGGGCACCGGCAGGGGAATGGGTTTGCGCGCCATGGCTCAGACCACCTTGCCTAGGCCGCGAGCAGTTTGGTTTGCAGCTTGGGCGGCAACACCGCGACCATCTGCTCTTGAACGTTGCGCCCGGATTCACCCTTGGCGATATTGCGCAGGCCCGCCAGAACCATATCCCGATACGCGGTTTCACTGGCGGTATATCCCTCCAGCTTGGACAGAACGGGGCCAACCATCACATTGGCAATGAAAGCCCCGTAAAGCGTGGTCAAAAGCGCCACCGCCATCGCGGGGCCAATGGCCTTGGGGTCGGCCATGTTGCCCAGCATCTGCACCAGACCAATCAGCGTGCCGATCATACCCATGGCGGGGGCGATGTCGATCCAACCGCGCAGCGCTTCATGCACTTCGCCGTGGCGCACCTTCATCGCCTTGATCTCATCAGAAAGTTGCTTGACCAGCTTGGACTCGTCCGCGCCATCCACCAACATCTGCAATCCCTTGGAAAAGAACTTATCGGGCACTTCCTGATTTTCCAGCGCCATAAGGCCATTCTTGCGCGCGACATCCGACAACTCGACCATCTTGGTGATCAGCTCTTCCTTGCTTGGTGCCTTGGGCATGAACGCCTTGCCCACCGCGCCAAAGCTGCGCAGGAAAATTGGCATAGTGCATTTGTACATGACGGCAAAGAACGTCCCACCGAACACGATCAGGATCGACGCCACGTCGATGAACGGCCCCAGACCGCCTGCAGCCAGCATCGAGCCGACCACCATTCCCAGCGCACCGATCAAACCGATGAGCGACGCAATATCCATTGACGGGACTCCCTGAAAAGCGTGGCAACCGGCACTCTGCCAGGTCTCGCAAGAGAAGGGGCAAGAACCATACCAAGCCGATCAGGGTTAGTCGCAAAAGTATTAATTCATTTAATTACAGAAACTTAAAACGATTTTTGGAAATCTTACTAAACATTTTCCGCCGCCGCCGTTGCTCTTGTCAAGCGCTGGGCAGCGTACAGCCAGCAAGCGCCGGCAAACGTAACAAGCCAACTCAGGAGACTGAAAATGACCACGATCAATACCAACATGAGCGCGATCACAGCGCAGGCCAACATGACCCGCGTTAACGATGACATGAACGCGGCCATGAGCCGCCTGTCGTCGGGCCTGCGCATCAACGCCGCCAAAGACGACGCCGCCGGCATGGCCATCGCGGAAAAGATGACCTCGCAGATCACCGGCCTCAACCAAGCCGTTCGTAACGCCACCGACGGCAAGAACCTGCTGGACACGACTGAAGGCGCGCACGTCGAAGTTTCGAACATGCTTCAGCGTCTGCGGGAACTGGCCGTTCAGTCGTCGAACGACACCAACACCGCGTCTGACCGGTCGAACCTCGGGGCCGAAGCCAAGCAGCTCGTGACCGAAATCAACCGCGTCGCCAAAGACACCACCTTTAACGGTATGAAAATTCTTGACGGTTCTTACACAGGCAAGCAGTTCCAGATCGGTGCTGACGCGGGCCAGGTGCTGAACATCAGCGTGGACAGCGCCGCTGCCACCGACATCGGTGCGCATACTGTGACGTCCAACGTATCGCTGGCCGCAGGGGCAGGCACCAGCGACACCGGCATCACCGCCGCCTCGACCATCAACATCACCGGCTTTGCCGGCAGCGCAGAACTGACCACCAGCGCAGGCCAGTCGGCCGAGGAAATGGCCGCCGCGATCAACAATGTCAGCGCCTCGACCGGCGTCACCGCATCGGCCACGACCAACCTCGAACTGTCAAGCTTCTCTGCCGCCGACACCGTCACCTTTGACGTCAATGGCGTGAACATCGGCACCGTGGCCATCTCGGACACCTCCGATCTGCGCGGCGTTGCCACCGCGATCAACAACCAGTCGGGTCGGACCGGTGTGACCGCGACCATGGGTGATGACAATTCCAGCATCAAGTTGACGGACGCCACCGGTGCCGACATCCTGATCACCGATTTCACCACCGGCACCGGCGGCTCGACAATGGCTGTGACCGCCCAGAACTCGGATGGCACTGCTGCAGGCGCAACCGCAGGCACCCATACGGCCACGCTGGACGACACCGACAACGATGTTGCCGTCAGCGGTCAGGTGGAACTGAGCTCGACCAAGCAATTCTCTGTGGGCACAGACGAGACCACCGCCGGGGAAGTGTTCTTTGAATCGGCTGCCACGACATCCGAACTCAGCTCTGTTGCTGAAATCGACCTGACAACGCTGGAAGGTGCCGCAAGTGCCCTCAAGGTGATCGACGTAGCCCTGCAAAAGGTTAGCCAATCGCGCTCTGACCTCGGTGCCGTGTCCAACCGCCTCGACAGCACGATCTCGAACCTGACCAACATCACGGTCAACGTTCAGGCCGCACGCTCGGGGGTCATGGATGCCGACTTTGCCAAGGAATCGTCCGAGATGGCACGGTCGCAGATTCTGTCCCAGGCCAGCACAGCAATGCTCGCACAGGCCAACCAGTCGGCCCAGGGCATGCTCTCGCTGCTCCGGTAAACGTCGAAATCTCGACAGTATCGAAAGAACCCCAACGGTATCGTTGGGGTTTTTTGATTTTAATCAAAGGGGGTTAGAAGGTTTTTCCGTCAATGGATCGACACCGTCCAAAGCGTCGAATTCCGAGTCTTCAGTCTAACGGCAGGCCAGATAGGTATTTAAGCACGAGATTGGAGAAAAATCGATGAACCTGCAAATTTCTCAGCGCGCCGCCCAGACTCAGGGGCTTGTGATGACCGGCCACATGCAACAGGCGATTGCCCTGCTGCAACTGTCCAACACCGACTTGCAACGCTATATCGAGCAAGAAGCCGAGGAAAATCCCTTTATCGAGGTGGCCCGCTCTGAACGCGCCCTGCCCAGCCTGCCGCATGTTGGCGGCAAAGGAGCGGATGCCGATGACGCGACCGGGCGTATCGCCGATCACCCGCTCTCGCTCTATGCGCATGTCGCGGCCCAGTTCGACCTCATGTTCAATTCTACCCAAGACCGTCTGATCGCGGATCGCTTTCTAGAAGCCCTCGACGAGAATGGCTGGTTGGGTGAGCCGCTGGAAGAGATCGCCTTTGCCTGCGCCCTCGATATGACAGAGGCCGAACATATGCTACACGCGGTACAGGCGGTCGAGCCTGCTGGCCTCTTTGCCCGCACCCTCGCCGAATGTCTGGCCCTTCAAGCCGAGGATCAGGGGCTGATGACGCCGCTTTTTCGCGCCGTGCTCAACAATCTGCCGCGTCTTGCGGCCGCTGATCTTACTGGTCTGGCCCGTCTTTGCGCCTGCACCATGGACGACCTGCGCGCGACGCTGAAACAACTGCGCAGCCTCAACCCCAAACCCGGCGCTGATTTCCACGTCGCCAATCTGGTCGAGCGCGAGCCCGATCTGATCGTCAGCCGTGGCGCATCAGGCTGGAAGGTTGAACTCAACCGCTCGACCCTGCCCGCTGTGCTGGTCGACGAGGAAAGCGCCGCCGTCGCAACCCAAGACAAACGCGCCCGTGAATATGTCGGAGAGCGTCTTGGCGTCGCCCGCTGGCTGCGCCGCGCGGTCGAGCATCGCAATCAGACCGCCCTTGCCGTAGGGGCCGAAATCGTGCGCCGTCAGGCGGCGTTTCTCGAACATGGCCCCGCCAAGATCGCGCCGATGACATTGGCCGATGTGGCGCAGGCGATTGGCGTGCATGAAAGCACCGTCAGCCGCGTGACCACGGGCATCCTGATGGTCACCCCGCAAGGCACCATGGGCCTCAAGCGGTTCTTCAGCACCGCTCTCGCTGGGGATGCTGATGGCGAAGGCGGGGCCTCTGCCGCCGCTGTGCGTTATCGCATTCAAAAGATGGTCGCGGGTGAAGACCCCACCAATCCGCTGAGTGACGATGCCATCGCCCAGATGATCAGCGCTGATGGTCCGGTTCTTGCCCGCCGCACGGTCGCAAAATACCGCGACATGCTGCATATCCCCTCGTCTTTTCAGCGCAAGCGTCAGGGCAAGCTGAACGGCATGTAAGGAACGGTCGGGGCGTCAGCGCGCCTCGACAGGCTTTGGCACCGACCGCACTGGCGCGTGCACAAACCGCAAGTCTGGTGCCAGCGTGGTCATCTGCCGATGCAATTCACGCTCTGAGCGTGCCGCGATGACCCGCCATAGGCGAAAGCCCCGCGCCGTGCGATCCGTGCGCACCAGCATCGGCGCCGCGCGCCAGAAATAGACGCAGATAAGCATCTGAAGCGCTGCCCCAGCGATCCATCCCAAGGGCACAGAGACCAGCGTCAAGGCCGCCCATAGGATGAGTGGCGTCCAGAGCCGCATCTGGATCATGTAAAGCGGCGGAAAGAGCGCGACAACCGACGGCGTCCGGGGCTGCGCATCATAGGTCTCGTCCGGGCCAATCATCACGTCAAAGTTTTGCATCCGGTCCGTCGGGCTGTGATCCGGCAGGGTGACGATCACCTCGGGCTTTGGCATCACGCGCCAACGTCCCAGAATGGCGCTGCGCCCCAGCACCGGCCAAACCTGTCCGTCCCGCCAGATCCACAGCGCGCGCGCGCGATCGGGGTGTTCGCGGAACAGCGCCTGAATATCCTTGGTTTTGCCGTCGACCGCGTGCCCGTCCACCCGCAGCAGGATATCACCGGGCCGCAAGCCCAGCGCCTTTCCTTGCGGATTGACCGACGCCAGCGCGAGCGCACTGGCGCGAGGAGATGGATCAGAAAGGCTCATCCACCGAGCCTCCTAGGGAAAGCCAAAGGGATTCGGCTCGGCCCGGGCCTGTGGTTTTTTGCGGGCGGGGGGCTTGGCGACAGGCTTGGCAGGGGCCGCAGCGCTTTGGGTGACAGGTTGGGTCACTTGCGCCCGCTCGGCCAACATGCGCGTCATGGCCAGTTGCAGATCCGACAGACCCTTGGCAAAGGCATCTCGTGTTTCGCCATGGCTGGCCTCGATCCGGTCCACCAAGCCGCGCAGCATCTGCGGCGCAGCCGGGTCTTCGGTGCCAGATATGGCCTCGGCCAGACGTGCGGTCTCGGCGGTCATAGCCGCCTCCAGCCGCTCAAGCCCTGCGGTTTGTGCCGCCTCAATCGCCGCAACCTGCGCCGACATATCGCCCAAGGTCTCAAGCTGTGCCTGTAAATCCCCCACGGATTTTGAGAACACAGTCAAAGCCTCGATCTGCGTCGCCGTTGCAGTGCGCATATCCGAGAGGGTCCGCAGATAGACCAACCCTGCCAGTGCAACACACAGCACCGCCGCAGCCACCACACCGAACAAAAGCGGCTTCATGCCCTTGGCGAATTTATCCAGCCGCGCGGCGGCGGCCAATGTCTCGGTGGATACGCGCGCCACGTCCTCGGCGCTATCATTGGCGGCGGTTGCCGCCTCCAGCGCCAGTTGAATGCTGTTTTCCAGCTCGGTCGGGGGGGTGCTCATGCGGGAATCCTTTGGATGTTGCGGATTGCCGGGGGGCCCGGCCTTGGCCTTAGCGTGCAGGGTTCATGCCAAGTGAACCACTAACATTCCCCCAAGGTCTGTCGTTGACACAGCTAGACCCGGACCCAAGATCGAGAGCCGCATATGCACAGCCAAACATTCATGACTGACACCGTTGCCCCCCGCGCCGATTGCCGCCCTCGCTGCGCGAGCCATGGCCATGTCTGTAGTGCAAGTGCCCCCTTTGCATTGCTCACGCTGGGCGCGCGAACCTACGAGATCGCCGAAGCGAATGGCGAGGGCGAACGCCTCGCCTTTCGTGCCCAAGGCCAGCAGGAATGGTGCGCACTCGACCGGCGCATTGCCGATGGCTGGATCGAGGTGGGGTCGGATATTCTCTTGCTTGATCCCGATGTCCTCTTTGATTTCCTGATGACCCATGCGGTGCGGACACAGACAGCGCAGCAACCGCCCTATGACATGGCCTTTGATACGCTCGGCATCAAATGGTCGGCCCGGCTGTTGCAAGACCGCGATGGCGAAGTGTGTTTCAGTGATGGCCTATGGCAGCATGCGCGGCTTGGTCTTAAGGCCCCTCAGGATGGGCGCGAACGCGCGATCATGGTCCTGATCGCCGCCCTGCCCGATGCCCGCCAACGATTCGAGCCGCATATCACCAACTGGGCACGTCGCATCGCCCAAGGTGTGCGCGTCATGCCGATCATGTGACGTTACGTCGACCGCTCAAGTCTTGGGCGCAGAAGTAAATATAGGAATAAAACTCACGTTTATGTGAGACACCCCCTGAACAGTGTATGCGTTGATTTCGCTACACTTTTGTCAGGCGTTACTATCTTTAGATATCTCGATACCTTTAGATAGCGCCCCCTCATCCAAAAACTCTGTTAAAACGCAGCAGGCGATCCAGCCCTGTTCCGGTATCCAAAAGAGACACACAATGAACCGTAGATTTTTTCTGACCCTCGCAGCCCTTGGCCTTAGCCTTGCTCAGACCGTCGCAAGCCCTGCTTTCGCCGACGAGGTCATCTTGACCGTCAATGACCTGCGCAGTGGCCAGACCAAGACATTTACCGAGGCGGATCTTCTCGCTTTGCCGCAGCAGAGCTTTGAGACGACAACGATCTGGACAGATACCACGCCCAAGACCTTTTCTGGTCCGTCGCTTATGGCCGTGCTTGATGCCGCGGGCAGCGCGCCGGGCACTCTGCGCGTCTATGCGATCAACGACTATAACGTGACCTTCCCCGAGGCGCGGCTGGAAGAGAACGTGCCGATCCTTGCCGCGCGCATTGATGATGCCGCCTTTTCCGTGCGAGAAAAAGGGCCGCTCTGGCTGGTCTTCCCGTATGATTCCGACACCCGCTACCAGAGCGAAGAGTATTTTACCCTCAGTGTTTGGCAGTTGAACAAGATTGACATTCTTGCGGAATGACCCGTGCTGACCTCTCAACCAACAGGCGCTGGACCCGATAAGGTCTTTAATACGACCAAGCGTCTATCGGCGCAGATTCTGCTGTTCCTGATGCTGGTTGCAAGCATCGCGCTGCTTGTCAGCGCGATGGCCTTTCAGCAGCGCCTTGATGCCATCCGATCCGCCAACACCGACAATGGCGGCTGGGTCGTGGCCCAGCTCGAGGTGGATCACTTGGGCCTCATGCAAACCCTGGACAACGCGGTTCTCGGGACACGGCCCGATATCACCGCCCCCCTCACATCGGACACACTGACCAAGGTAAAGCGCGAGTTTGACATCTTTTACAGTCGGGTGGACATTTTCACCGCGACGCTTCAACGCATGGCCGTGTCTGATGACCTTTTGAACCGGGTTGAACGGCTCAAGGTCGCGCGCGAACGTCTGGCCAACCGGATCGATGCAATCAAAGAGGATGACCCAAAGGCACTCGAGGCCTTTCGTACGGCCGTTGATGCGACCTATCCGATGGTGCGTGACATCACCGTCGCAGGGCTCCAAGAGATCACCATCGAAACCTCGCGCGCCCGCGTTGAGGAGCAGCGCCTCTTTGTGCGCTTTTTCATCCAATCCCTGTTGCTCTTTTGTCTGATGGCCATCGGCGCCGTTCTGGCAGTGCGTCTCTGGCGAGAGCTTGAGCGGCGCACGGCGGAAACCGGGCGCATCGCGGCCATGCTCTCGACCGCGTTCAATTCGACCATGAACGCGGTTATCGTGACCGATCCGCAATCGCGCATCCTCTATAGCAATGCGCGCGCGCAACGGCTTTTGGGGTATACCGCCGAAGATTTGCAGACCATGCGCGCCGAAGACATCCTGATCTTTGATCCCACCGTTCCGCGTGACACCGTTGAGGGCCTCGCGCCGCGCGAAAAGGCTCCTTTTGTCGCCGCCTGCCGCAGCGCGGTTGGGCGAGAGATCCCGGTGGATTTCGCGATGGTCGAGGATCACGATATTTCAGGTCATCCTATCGTCATTCTCTTCATCCGCGACATCTCGGTACAGGTCGAAGCCGAAACCAACCTGCGTGCCGCGCTGGTTCAGGCCGAACAGGCCGCCCGCGCCAAAAGCATGTTTCTGGCGACCATGAGCCACGAAATGCGCACACCCTTGCATGGATTGATGGCCTCGTTGTCGTTGATCAACGAAACCGACATGTATCCCGAAAATCGCGCCTTGCTCAAAACTGCGCGCGATTGCAGCGCCCGCGCATTGGTCCAAGTTGATGATGTGCTCGAACTGACCCGGCTGGGCGAGAGCACGGAAACGCCCGTGCCGTTCAACCCCGCGCGTATCGCTGCCGATATCGTGGATGAATTGCAGCCGCTCGCAAAGAAAGCCCAAAACAGGATCGAGTTGATCACCCACGGCGACTTTGACAGTCACCGGCTGGAAGGGCTGCCCAATGCTTTTTCCCGCACGCTTTACAATCTGGCGGGAAATGCCGCCAAATTTACCAAAAATGGCGTCATTTCCATACGGCTCAGCCTGGGTGGCCATGCCCCCGACAATCTCGATCTGACGGTCGAGGTCGAGGATACCGGCATCGGCATTGCCCCCGAAGATCAGAAGCGCATTTTCGAGAGCTTCGAGACTGTGGGGCGCAGCGAGGTGAATTCTGCCATGGGCACCGGTCTGGGCCTGCCCATCGCCAAACTTGCGATCGAACGGCAGGGCGGCGCGCTCGGGCTCTTTAGCACGCCGGGCGTCGGCAGCCGCTTTTTCTTTACGATCCCCCTGCGCCTGTCACAGGCACCACAGAACCAGCCTGCGCCAGCCCTCTCGACTTTGAAGCGCGCGATTCACGAAACCCCCAAGCGGATCCTCGTGGTTGATGACAATGACATCAACCTGACCTTGATGACCGAAATGGTCCGGCGCATGGGCCATAGCCCAGACACGGCCACCAATGGTCAAGAGGCGCTGGACAAGGCGCAGGCGCAAGCGTTCGACGTGATCCTGATGGATTTCTCCATGCCGGTGATGGACGGGCCCACAGCGGCCAAAATGATCCGCGCCTCTGGTGGGCCATCCGCGCAGGCTGTGATCATCGGCGTCACCGCCCTCATCGGGGCGCATACCGGCGACGAACAGGCGGTTGCGATGGACAATATCCTGACCAAACCCGTTGGGCAGGAACACCTTGCCCGTGCGATCCGCGACACCCGCCGCGACGTGATCCCAGACGTCACGCCACCGGACGAAGGCAAAGACGACGATCTTCTGGCCGAAAGCAGGGATGCCGCGACGATGCTGCATGATCTGGGCGAAATGGTGGGCCACGACACCGCGCTGCGTCTGGTCCGCACCACCCTAAGCGATGCCGAAGCAGCGTTTACAGCGATGATCGACACGGACCTCTCGCTTGAAGACAAGGCGTTGATCATCCACAAGGCGGTCGGATCGACCGGCATCATCGGATTGGAGGAATTGACAGAAACCCTGTCAGAGGCGGAAACCCTCGCACGGGCGGGCACAGACCCGGGCACCAGCGAACTTGTCCCCGCCGCAAAGGCGCTATTGCAAGAGGCGCGCAGCGATTTTGCGCCGCTGTTGCAGGCGCAAAACAGCTCCGATAGGCCCTCAGAGACCGTCTGACTCAAGGCCCAGCTTCTGCATACGGCTGATGAGCGTGGTCCGCTTGAGCCGCAGCATTTCCGCTGCGCGGGTGACACGTCCTTCGCTCAGTTCCAGTGCCGATTGGATCACCTTGACCTCGACCCGCTGCAACATGGTGCGCAGGTCCAGCGATCCGTTGCCGGCCAGCATCCCTTTGAGATCGGTCACCCCTTCCGGCAGCGCCTCGACCGCCGGTTCCGGCGCCGCCGGAGCCCCGCCAGCAAAGCTCAACCGGGGCGCCATTGCGATACGCGCCTCAGCCGCGGTGATTGTCCGGTTGCGAAACAAGATCTGCGCCCGGTCGTGAAAATTGCGCAATTCACGCACATTGCCGGGCCAGTCCTGCGACATCAGCAACGCCAGCGCGCAGGGCGTCAGTTGCAATGTACTGCCGCCCCGGCTGCCCTGTTCCATGGTGCGCAGGATTTGTGGGATGTCCTCTGCATGTTCGCACAGCGCGGGCACACTAAGGCTAAAGACCTCGATCCGAAACAACAGGTCCTCGCGGAACCGCTTTTGGGCGACGTCTTGCTGCAAGTCACGATGCGTGGCGCTTAGCAGGCGAAAATTGACCGGAATCGGCGCGCCACCCCCAACCCGTTGAATGGTCTGGGTTTCCAGCGCGCGCAGCAGTTTGACCTGCACATGCAACGGCGTCTCGCCAATCTCATCAAGAAAGAGCGTGCCGCCCTCGGCCTGTTCGATCAATCCGATCCGTTGGGCTGTGGCCCCCGTGAACGATCCCTTTTCATGGCCAAAGAGTTCGGATTCCAGCAGATCGGCGGGAATGGCACCACAGTTGACCGGGATCATCGGCCCTGTGCGCCCCGACATGAGGTGCATCGCATTGGCAACAACCTCTTTGCCCGCCCCGGTCGGCCCGTTGATCAGAACCGGCACATCGCTGGGGGCGATGATGCTGATCGCCTGTTTCAACCGCCGCATCACGGGCGCGTCGCCCACGAGCACAGCGTCTAGACGCAGGTCGATGGGAAACTGTTCCGTGATGGAAGAGGTGGGCCAATAACTCGTCATGAACTGCGCTCCGGTATACAGAGGGATATACCACCGCTATAGCAGCATCTCTGACGATCCTTGCGCGGGCAAAAGGAGTCTCGAGACTCTCTAAAGATAGATTTCCGACGCAAGGATACGCGCGACACGTTCAGCGGCGCGTCTTTTGCGGGGTCTTGCGCATGGGCATCACCGGCACTGCGCCTTCGGGAAGAGAAGCGGTTTCCCAATACCGCACGTTCTGCACCCGGCTGACAAGCGGCGCGGCCCCGGCAAAACGCCGGTCCTCACGCGGTGCCGGGTCTGCAAGGCGCGGCGCTTCGCGTGGGGGAAGGCTTGGCCCTGTGACCATCGGCGCGGCGCGCGCAACCTCGGACTGTCGTTCCACAGCTGGCATCGCCTCGACCGGGCCTAGCCGCGCCATGACAGCCTGCACGCGCCCCAGATAAGCCGCGCCGCGCCGTGGATCGCGGGAATGATAATAGCGCGTCGCCGCGTCCCAACTGCCGGTTTCCGCGCGCAATTCGCTTAGGTATCGGGCGGCGTATTCTATATTCTGGACAGGGTCGATCATCTCTTCGAGAGTGGCGAAGTTATCGCCATGCCAGCGATAATTGAGCTGCATACAGCCCACATCAAACCCCCGAACCCCGCGCGAAACCAACTGTCGCAGATGGGTCAGCGCCTCGTCTTTGCCCGAGTAGTAATAGCCCTTGCCCCGCACATTCGAGGTCCAGGCCCAGGCCCGTGTCCCGGTGTCGCCCAGTGCCCGTCCCGATTCTGTGCGCGCGATGGCGCGCAACAGGCCCTTGGGCAAACCATGACGCTCAGCGGCCTGCGTCGCCAGCGCCTCGCAATTCGCGGGGCTGGCGGATGAAAGGGACGGCACCCAGAATAGCGCCACACACAGAAGGATAAGATGTCTCATGCCCTCGCGTTGCAAGCGTCGGGCCAAGTTTGGCACAAGGCCCGAAAACCTCAGCGCAGGAAATCGAACAGGCTTTGCTGGGTGATGCGCACATAGGCCTGTTGCGTGGCGTCCCGCGTCAGCATGGATTGCTGAAGCCGCGTCAGCGCATTGGCAAGATCAAGATCCTCCAGCCCTGACACCGCTTGGCTCATCGCCAGCTTGCGGTTGTCGATCACATCCGATTGCCGCGCGGCATCCGCCGACAGCGCCCCCAATTGCGTGCGTTGGTCGATCAGATGCTCTGACGCCCCGCGCAACCGATCAATCACCGCATCCCGCGTACGCGCAAAGGGCACCAGCGCTTGCGTCCCGCCTTCGGCGTCGCGTGCCACCATCAACACCCCGCCTGTATCGGGCGCGCGCGCGATATTCGAGACCTTCACATCGCCCTGAGCCGTAAGCATCAGACCACCCGTCTCGGGATCAAGCGCGGCGCTGATGCCGGTGGCTGCGGTTTGGGCATTGATCGCCTCAACCGCCCCTGACATGGCCCCTTCTGCCGCGACAAACGGAATCGTCGTAGATCCCAACGGCCCCTCCAGCGTCATGGACCACGCAGCCGGCGCACGGCTTAGAGTCAGATCAAGGTCAAGCTGGCCTGCACCCGTGACGCTGGCGCGCGGCGCGCTGCTCGCTGTGCCAAGGCTGGCCAGAAAGTCGTCGATCACGGCAAAGACATCGCCGCCTTCAGACCCGATCGCAAACACCGCATCCCCGCTCAGCCCTGTTGGCAGGCTCAGGGATTCCGAAACCTGCAAGCGCGATTGCCCGCCATCGCCCTGATAGACCACGCCGCCCGGCCCATCGCGAAACGGATCGGATTGCGTGCCATAGCCGCCAAAGAGCGCACGGCCGCTCTCGTCGCGGGCATTAGCAAGGCCCAAGAGGCTGTCGCGCAGCGCCCGCACCTCGGTGCCGATACTGTCGCGCTCGGTCGCCGTCGCCGTGTCCGATGCCGCACGCAGCGCCAACTCGCCCACCCGGCGCATGACATTGCCCGCCTCGCTCAGCACCGTGTCGGCCTGATCCAGCCGCGCCCCAGCGCGTTCAAGATTGTTGGAATAACGATCCAACGCCTCTTGCTGTTCTTTGGCCGCCGACAGGCGCAAGGCGCGCACCGGATCGGCAGAGGGGCGGGGATCATTCACGCCAGAGGAAATCTGCCCCTGCAGATCGGAGATCCGCTCATTGACCTGTGACAGGTTGCGTGTGGTGACGTTGTGAAAAAAACTGGTGCCGATACTCATTCAAACCCTCATATCGCTTGCAGCAGGGTGTCGAACAGGGACCGCGCCACTGAAAGGACCTGTGCATTGGCCTGATAGGCCTGTTGCTGTTGCATCAATTGCGCCGCTTCCGCATCCAGATCGACGCCGCCCAACTCTGACTCGGCGCGTGCGGCGCTCTCAGCCTCGGCCTCGGCAGTGGCGACCCGGCTCTCGCTGGCCGTAACCTGTGCCCCCGCCCGCTGTTGCAGACTGGCAAAGCCGGTGGCATAGCCGCCCCGCCCGGTCAGCCCGTCGCGCTGCCGCAGATTGGCCATCGCCTCGACACTGCGCCCATCCCCGGCCCCGCCTGCGTTGGGCGCAATCAAATATCTGTCACCGGTCACGCGCCCACCGCCCAATGTGATCTCCAGATCGCCAAATCGTGCCGTGCCCGCCGCATCCAGCGTGCGCGACGCCAAATGCGCGCCACTGTCGCGATCGAAAAGCCCGACAAGACCTGTGGTGGCATCAAGCACCCGCACTTCGCGGGCGCGCTCTGTCGCGGGCGTGTCGCTGATCTGTCCTGCCAGACGCAGGGCACCAGTGCCGCCCATCACCACGATCAGATCCTCATCAGGAATAGAGTTGAGGCGCAGCACAGAGCCCCCGCCAGTGGCGACATTCTCAACCCCAAGCACCCGGTCATCCGTGGCCGTCAGACGCAGCGCGCCGTCTTCTGTCACCTCGGCGCGCAGGCCCAAGGTCTCGAACCCGGCCGCTGCCGCCCCCGGCTGCGCCTCAATCATCATTTCGCCGTCAAGGGCGCTGAACTCGATCTCGACCCGGCCAAAGGCGGTGTTGATATAGCCTGTGCCGGGGAACGTAACAGGCAGAACCACCGCCCCCGCCGACACGCTGACAAAATGCTCCTGCCCATTGAGCTTGATGGTAAAGCTGGACGGCAGGCTCCCGGCATCGAACGGCTGTCCGATGACCGTTGTCACCGGCGCATTGCCAGCCCCCATGCCAAAGCGCGCCGCCTCGCCCGCATCGCTGGGCAGACGCAGAGCAGAGCCATCAAGCGTGCCGCCCTCGGTTTCAAGGATGAGGCGGTTGTTCTCGTCAAATCGCGCGGTGATGCGGCCCTCTTCGGGGCCGCTCACCATCGGCGCGCCACCGCTCATCCGAATGCCATAGTCTTGCGCCCCAAGGCTCACGCGCATTTGCGCGCCGTCGGGCGGCAGCGCCGTTAGCGCTGCACCCGTGATCCGGCTGGCCGGAGCCGTGGCCCGCAGATCAGCGGCCAGCGCCCGCGCCATTGCGGCCCCCGAGCCAAGCGCCGGATCGGCCTCAGCCGTCACCACGCGGCCATCGGCCCCGGTCACGGCGATCCGTCTCAGGCTCAGATCCCCCGGTCCCGGCTCTGCCGGGGTCAGGGTCACTTGCGCGCCGGCTGCGCCAGTCTGCCGTGTGATAAGGCCATTCTCGAAGCCATCTGGTGCGGCCACCTGCAAAACACCGTTCTCGGTGACACCAAAGCCAGCGCTACCGCTCAGGCGCACCGTGCCGGAAATCCGCGCCGCATCCGGCCCGCCAGCCCCAAGGCTCACCGTGCCCAACGCCGCCCCATCCGGTGCCAACCGCGTCAACAAGGCGGCCTCGCCTCCGGAGTGGGTGAGGCGCGATAGGGAAATATCTGCACCTTGATCCTCGACCAGCACCAGCCGGCCGCCATTGGGGGACCGCTCGGCGCGGATGCCCGTGGCCCCCGATTGCGCGTTGATCGCCGCTTGCAGCCCTGCCACCCCGACCGCGCCCATATCGGCCGAAATCGTGACGGGCGTCAGGTTCTGCCCGCTCAGCTGAAAGGACAGCACACCGCTTGTTGGCAACGCCAGCGCAAGCCGTGTTTCCGCCTCGGCGCGCACCGGCAGGGCGGTTGTCAGCTCCTGCGCCATCCAGGCCGCATTGGCCCCCTCTGGTAGACGCAGCGTGCTAGATTGCGTCGCCCCCTCATAGCCGACCTCAACGCTGGGATTGGCCGGGGCGGGGATGGTGCCGGTCCAGGCAGCAATACCACCTGCCTGCCCCAAGAGCGCCACGTGATCGCCCCCCACGGATTGCCGCCCAAGGCTGAGCCCGCCATAGGGAGCGGCCCCGTCAAGGTAGTCGGCGCTATAGGCCGCATCAGCGTGAAACCCGTTTTCCTGAGTCAAAAGCGCGGCCGCTTCGGTGGCACCCAAAGGCGGACCAGAAAGTTGCCGCCCGTCGCGGGTAAAAACCGACAGCACCGCCGCCGGGGCCGCATCGGCGACCACCACACCCGCCACGCTGCCAAGATTGGTCGCAAGGCTCGCCGCAAGCGGCAAGGCCCCGTCACGGGCCATAAGGGTCAGCGTATCACCCTGCGCCTCGGCCAAAAGCCCAAAGGCGGCCAGGCGCTGCCCATCAGCGGTTTCTACCGCGCCGGAATTCAGCGCCGCCGCCAGCGCGTCGGTCGTCAGCCCCGCAGGCAGTGCGAATTGCGCGACACCTTCGGGCGTGGTCAGGCTTAGCGCTTGCGGGTTTGCCCCTGCAAGCGGCCCTAGATCCATCGCCGCAAGGCGCGGTTGCACCGACAGCGCGGCATCTGCATGACCCGCCGCGATCACGCCGATCACGCCTGCATTCAGAAATTCGACAGGATTTTCCCCCAGAACCCCCGACAGATCCCGCGGTCCGGTGCCCTGTGCGCTGAGCACCGTGGCGCTTAGCGTGGCAGTGCCGCGATTGCCCGGCACGGCGCTGACTGTCAACGTGCCTGCTGCCGCAATCCCCTGAGGGTCGTTTAGCACAAGTGTCATATGCCGCGCCGAGGCATCCTGCCGTGCCAGCGTGATCCGGTCGCCATCCAGCGGCACGCCACTCATCTCGATCCGCAAACCCGGCAGGCTGAGGGTCTGTTCACCCGTCGCCAGAACCTGCCCAGCCGCATCGCGCGCCTGCCACAGCCCAGAGGGTGCATCCTGCACCAGGGTCAGCGGCCCCGCAGGCATGACAGTTGCATCGGTGATTGTCACACTGGCCGCCCCCGTGCCGCGCATCAGCGCGCCCGGCGTGGCCTCCCATCCCGATACGGAGAAGAGCGCGCCACCACGCCCGCCCGTGGGCGTCAGGCCTTGGGCATGCACCGCGTTGATTTCGTCGGCCATCCGACTGGCCCAGAGATCCAGATCAGAGGCCGCTTGCGCCATGGCCCCGGCGGCATTCGCCAGACCGCCCAGCATTCCGCCGCGCAGCGTGGTCTGCACCTCGACCGCTTTGGTGTCAGCGGAGGTGACAGTGTAGCGCCCCGCCGTGCCAACCTCGATCCGCCCGGCACGACCGCGTTCCAACACCATCGGCCCGCTGCCATCCGCGCCAAGCCGCACGGTCGCGCGGCCAGCATCATCCATCTCGACATCAATCGCCACAAGTTCCGCAAGATTGACCAAGAGCCGGTCGCGCTGATCCAACAGAGGATTGCGCGCGCGCTCATCGGTGACCTGCGCCAATTGTTCCTGAACCTCGGCCAAACCGCTCAAGACGGTGTTGGCCCGCTCTACGGTCTGTGCGGTCTCTTCGCGCACGTTGCGCGTCAGCACGTCGATCCCTTCGGCCAGATCGGCCACACCCCCGGCCAGCGCTGTGCCCGCACTCAAGACCGCTTGCCGCAGCCCCTGATCCTCAGGCACCTGCGACAACCCGTCGAGCGCATCGAAAAATCCATCCAGCAAATCGGGCAAGCCGCCTTCACCCGGCAAAAGGCGATCTTCCAGCGCCTGCACATGGCTCAAATGCGTCTCTGCCGCGCCAAGCGTGCTTTGGGCATCGCGGCTGCGCGCAGCCACCAACCCGTCAAAGGCGCGGCGGATGTCCACCACGTCCACGCCGCCACCAACGCCAACCTCCTGCATCACCGCGTCGCGGCGGCGATACCCGGCCGTATCGACATTGGCGATATTCTCGCCGGTCACGCCAAGCGCTGTGCGATAGGCCAGAACCCCGCCGCGCCCGATGTCCATGAGATCGACCATGGTTTACTCCTGAACCCCACCCAGATGGGCGGAAAACTGGCGATAAATTGCCTCTGATAGGCCCAGACCCGAACGCCCGGCCCCGACTTCGGTCAGCGTGCTGTCAAGCAAGGATTGAGCGGTCTGGGTCGCAGAACTTTCCGTCAACGAATCTCCAAACGACGCAGCGCGCCCCGATTGTAGGATCTGATTGAGAAAAAGCGCCTCGAACCCCTCTGCCGCGCCACGCAGCCGATCCTCGTCGCGCGTGGCCTTGGCGGCAATGCGGTCATCCGAGAGGCTGGCGGTCTGGCGCGCGTCAAACGCTGTGGCAAGCGGGGGCAGGGTCATGGCGGCGCGCTCCTCAGATCACGATCAGTTCGGCGCGCAGCGCACCCGCACGGTGCAGCGCCTCAAGAATGGCCACCAGATCAGCGGCACTTGCCCCCACGGCATTGATCGCATCAACCAGCGAAGCCAGCGACACACCGGGATCGAAAACGAAGGCGGGATTGTTTTCCTGTTCCACGTCAATCTGTGTGTCCGGTGTCACCACGGCATTGCCCGGCACCACCACGCCCCCATCCTGACCATTGACCACCGTCGCGGCCTGATCGACGTTGAAATCCTCGTTCACCCGTACGGTCAGCGACCCATGCGACACGGCGGCGGGCGTCACCCGCACCATGCCCCCGATCACCACCGTGCCAGTGCGCGCATTGACGATGACTTGGGCAGGCGGCGCAGCGGGATCGACCTCGATATCCTGCAAAAGCCCCATGAACGGCACCCGCGCCGCCGGATCGGCAGGCGCACGCACCCGCACCGAGCTGCCGTCAAAGGCCACGGCCACGCCGTCGCCGAATTGCGCATTGATCGCATCGGCCACATTGCTCGCGGTCGAGAAATCCGGGCGATTAAGATTCAGCACGAAATATTCGGTTTCGAGAAACGACGTCTCGACCATACGCTCAACCGTGGCACCGCGCGGCACCCGGCCCACGGTGGGCACATTGACCACGACAGACGAGCCGTCACCGCCCTGCACCCCCAGACCGCCAACCACCATATTGCCTTGGGCGATGGCGTAAACCTCGCCATCGGCCCCCATCAGCGGCGTCATCAAGAGGGTGCCACCTTGCAACGACTTGGCCTTGCCAGCGGTCGAGACCGTCACATCCAGCACTTGACCGGGCTTGAGAAACGGCGGCAATTCCGCCGTCACCATCACCGCCGCCGCATTCTTGGCATCCAGATCATTGGTCCCCACCTCAAGCCCGAGGCGCGAGATGATGGATTGCATGGATTGCCGCGTCAGCCCCGAATTGCCATCGCCCGAGCCATTGAGGCCCACGACCAGGCCATAGCCCACCAACGGGTTTGACCGCACTCCGGCCACATCGGCAAGATCCTTGAGCCGGTCCGCCAGCGCCGCCCCAGGCACAAGGCAGACAAGCAACAGCAGAAACCGCAGCATACCGGGGGCCATCATAGCGGCGACACGGTTTCAAAGGCGCGGCGCAGCCAGCCTTGTTTGGCGGTATCGGCCACGTCACCGGCCCCGACATATTTGATCTCGGCATGGGCGATCCGGTCCGAGCGCACGACGTTATCGGCGGAAATATCGGTAGGCCGCACAACACCGCGCAGGCGGATATATTCCTGACCGTTGTTCAGCGTCAGTTGCTTTTGGCCGATGATTTCCAGATTCCCACCCGGCAGCACCCGCACCACCGAAACCGACACCCGCCCCGTCAGCGAATTGGACTGCGTGGCATTGCCCCGCCCGGCATAGCTGCGGGTGGTGCCGCTGGTCAGGCGCCCATCGTCAAAGCCAAAGGACAGAACGTCGGGCAAATCCAGCTCGAAACTGTCGGTCTTGCTTGATCCCGCGGCCTGCGATTTGCTGGCGGCGAACCGTTCCGAGAATTCGACCGTCAGGATATCGCCCACGGCACGCGCGCGCCGGTCGGCCACGAAAAGACCGTTGGAATATCCGGCATAGATCGAACCGGTGGGCATCAGGCGCGATTGCTGCACCTCTTCGACCGGGTAAACCGGTGCGTAAAGCTCCGATTCCGCTTCCTCGATCTTGGTGGAGCAGCCCGCCAGCGCGATCAGCGCGGCGGCGGTGCAGGTGAAACGGCGCATCATGGTCCCCTTCAGAGGTTGTTGGCGAGATAGCTCATCATCTCGTCCGAGGCCGAGATGGAGCGGGAATTGATTTCATAGGCGCGCTGCGCTTCGATCATTTCGACCAGCTCTTGCACCACATTGACATTCGAGGTTTCAAGCGCGCCCTGAACCAGATCGCCCATGCCATCCTCAAGCGGATTGCCCACAACCGGTGCGCCGCTGGCGGTGCTCTCGACCACAAAGGTCTCGCCCACCGGCTCTAGCCCGCGCGGGTTGGCGAATTGCGCAAGGGTCAACTGCCCCACCTCTTCGGCCTCGACCGCATCGGGCAGGGTCACGCTGATGATGCCATCGCGGGAAATGCTGATGCTGGTGGCCTCGGGGGGGATCTGGATTTCGGGCTGCACGACATAACCGCTCGATGTGGTCAGCACGCCATCGGCATTCTGGGAAAACGTGCCGTTGCGGGTATAGCCGATCCGCCCGTCGGGCATCAGCACCTGAAAGAACCCCTTGCCGTCAATCGCAAGATCAAGCGCGTTGTCGGTCGTGGTCAGGCTGCCTTGGGTATACATCTTTTCGGTGCTGACAAGGCGCACACCCGTGCCCAACGTGGTGGGCGCGGTCTGTTCAGTGGCTTCCGAGGTTTGCGCTCCCGCCGGACGCAGCGTCTGATAGAGCAACGTTTCGAAATTGGCGCGGTCGCGCTTGAATCCGGTGGTGTTGACGTTGGCCAGGTTGTTGGAAATCACCTGAATGCGGGCCTGCTGGGCGTTCAGCCCGGTTTTGGCCACATGCATCACGTTCGAGGACATCGGCGCTGCCTTTCCTGAGGTCTCTGTTCGATCTCAGTCTGCAAGCCGCGTGCCAGCCCAATCAGGTCTTACGACCAATGCGTGGGCAATTTTAGCCCCATGTTCGAAAAATGCGGCCTCGGGCCGTTCAAGGCACACGCCCGCACGCCTCGGGGCGCGCCTCGGCGGGCATGTCTGCACACCATTTGACAAATTCTGCGCCTGCGCGTTCCTGCACCGCCAACCGTGCCTTTGGCTCCAGATCGGCCATCGCCACCTCGCGCAGCGCCACGGCACCCGGCTCTTCAAACGCGGCCCCAAGCGTGAACCACAGCGCCGCCTCGTCCATTTTCGCAGGCGTGCGCAACTGCGCCTCAACCCGGCCAATCGCCGCGAATTGCCCCGGCACGCCGTCCTTGGCCCGCGCGCTCAGATCGGCAATCAGCCGGTCGGCCAGACGGGCGCGCGCCGCCTCTGTCAGCCGCCCCAGCAACAGGTCGCTGACCTCCATCGCCCGCATCTCGCCCGCAAGACGGGCGCGCCACGCCCAATAGGCCGCCGCCTGATCGTCCTGCGGCACACCCTGCCCCCGCGCCAGCATCACCGCCAGATTGACCTGTGCCGCGCGGTGCCCGGCCTGTGCCAGATCCGCGAAAATCGCCACGGCAGCGCCCGCCTGCCCATCCTGAGCCAAGGCCACAGCGCGACCGAAATCCGGCGTGGACCCGGCCATCGCCGCCGCGCCACATAGCCAGAGCGCAGAGACCAGCAGAACGCGCCGCATCTATTTGCCCGCCATCATCACGAGTTGCAGATACATCATGCGCCGCCGCTCGCCATCGGGGCGCTGCTCATAGACCACCAGACGATGCCGCTGCGTCGGGGTCATTTCCACCTCGATACTAACCGCCTCGGGCAAGTGAATGTCGTGCTGTGCAAGCAGCGCCTTGGGATCGGCCAAGAGGGCAGTGCTGAACGCACGATCAATCCAACTGCGCGCCAAGGCCCGCCCAAGGATTTCCGGCAAATGCCGCTCGACCAGTGAAATGTCATGCAGATTGGTGCTTCGCCGCACCAGAGGAAAGGCATCCGGTGTCTGGCCCGGTGTGGCCTGTCCCGCAGCCCGGCGCAGAATCCTGAATTTCGACAAGGCGCCCGCCACTCTGCCCACTCCTTTTGGTTCCTTTGTGTCGCTCGGGCGACACGGCCCCACGCAATCACAACGACAGAAAAGACCGCCAGTTTAGCACCGCTTGGCGCGATCCTTGCTCTTTGCCTTACATGACCCGGATTTCTCCTCGCCAACCGCTGATTGTCTTTGCCGTGACTGCAAGTCTCGGGCCAATCGCGCTTGGTTTGGCCAGTCTCTGGATCCTGAACCAGACGCCTGCGGTGCCACAGCCCACAGCGGCACCCGCGCCCGCATCAGAGGCCCCCACAGGGCCAGAGCCGCGCCGCTATCTGCCGCTCAGCCTGCCTGTGACGGTGTCGCTGCCCGAGGGTGGCGGCACGCTCAGCATCGGCTTGGGCGTTGCCCTGCGCGAGGCAGGCAGTCTTGAACTTATGGCGCGACTGGCTGATCGCCAGCAAGAGGCGCAGGCCGAATTGGCCGATGTCATGCTGCGCGCCGCTGAAACCCTGCCTGCCGATACACGCCTTGCGGCGCTGCGCAGCAGCCTGCCTGAAACCCTGCAAGAGGCGATGAACGCCCGGTTGATCGCCATGGGCGAAGAGCCCGCCATTCTTGAGGTTCTGATCCTCGACTGGGCTCATGCCCCCTGATTGGCAGGCTTCTTGCAGCCCGAAAACAAATACCAAGCCCGAGAAAGGACATCCCATGATCGCCATGCGCCAGACCTTCATACCCGCCCCCGGCACCGATCCGCACAAGGTGGGCGTGGAACTTGTCCTATGTGATGAACATGGCGAACCCCGGCGTCAGCATGTCTGGGGTTTGGTGCGGCTTCTGCGTCGCCTCTGCTGAGGGCGTGCCGGGTTTTCTTTAGCGCTGATGCCGCAGATGATGCCGCAGGCGCAGCGCAAAACCCAGAGTTCCAAAACCGCAGATTGCCCAGCCGATCAACAGAGGTGCCGGCATCAACCCCGCTACCGCCGTGGCCCATCCGGGTTGCAGGTAGAGCCCGGCAATCAACGCGCCCGCAATCGTCAGAAACATGCGCAGCCGCAGACAGGTGCCGCAGGCCGTTTCAGACGCAGGCGCCATCAGCGCGGCCCCACCTTGCGGTCGCAGTTCAGATAGACCAGATTGGCCCGCCCCTGCCCTGCCCGCCGCGCCGCCTTGGCCGATAACATATCGGCGGTGCGACGCACGGCATCCAGCGCCTCGGCCAGGATCGCGATGCGGTCCTGCGCGCCATCCTCTGCGAGAGAGGCACCGCCAACCAAGGCAATGACCGCGCAGCGCAGGGCATGATCCGCACGCGATACCGCCGCGTGATCGCCCGTCTCGGCTGCTGCGACAAGCGCGGTCGTCAAGTTACGGATCTGATCGCCAAGAAGGCTATAGGTCATCTGTTGTACCACACGTGTCATACCGCCTGCGCCTTGACCTGAGATCCGATCTGTTGCCAGGCGTCCAGAATATCGCCCATGGCGGCGGCGGCCTCGGTCAGGCGCGCGCCCTCCTCGCCCCGAAGACCTTTGAGCACGTGGAACCGTGCAAATTCGTACAGCTGGAACAAATCCCCTGCCAGATCGCCACCCGCCTCGAAATCAAGGCTGGATTGCAGGATGTAAATCGCAGTCAACACCCGATTGACGTGATCAGAGGGCAATGGGCGCGCCTCTTGTTGGGTGCGCGCCAAGACACCAAGCGAGCGGTTGAGTTCGCGCAGCGTGACAAAAACGATGTCATAGGGGTCGGTGGCCGCCTCCTGCACGAGGGTCTCGGCCTGACGGTAACGGGAACGGGCGAAGGCGAAACTCATCGAAACTTCCTTTGACATGATTGCCAGATCTGTTTTTCAAAACGGCAAAATGCGTCAGGATGTTAGCCCCGGTGGCATGACCACCGGGGCAGAGTTTCACGCGGCCACGCTCGCTGTGCGCGTATCGCCCGAAACCAAGGCGCTGACGGCCACGACCATGCCCACTTCGCCCCCCGACAGGACGGCGATACCGCTCATGTCGCGCATCCCCGACAGAACGCCCTGCAATGGACGCAGCATCACAAGCTGCTGCCCCAAGAGTTCGTCCACCGGAATGGCGATGCGCGTTTCGTTGCTGCTCAAAATCACATAGAGCCGTGCACCCCGCGCCGCCTCGGGGGCCTCTGGCATCAGCGGATGCACCGGCACCAGCGCGCCCTCATCGATATTGAGCATCCGCGTTGCCCCAGAGGCCGACACAGGCAAAAGCCGGTCGGTCTGAAGGATGCGGTGAATCGTGTCCACAGGCAGCACATAGCGCACATGCCCCACTCGGACGACCATGCCATCGAGGACGATCATATGCTGCGGCACGCGCAGATGGAACCGCACCCCGGCCCCAGCGGGCAGGCTGACGCGGCGCAGCGCACCCTTTTTGCGCGCCATCTCATCGGCCAGCGCAGCATAGGCGGGGGCTGTCGCAGCCTCGGGGCTGTTATCGGTCAGCTCGACGCGCACGTGATCGCTTTCGGCCTCGACCGAGATATGAAACCGCGAGGCAGGGTATTCTCCCGCCAGTCGCAGATTGACCAGGGTCTTGAGCGGGCCGCGCAATTCCTCGATCAACATTTGGTCGAGCATTGCATCGCCGCCCACATAGGTGACAGTTGCATCGACCCCGATCTTGCGCGCGCGTGTGGCGACATAGGCCTTCAGCGGACGCAACAGCACCTCGGCCGGGCGCGACCGCTGCGCCACGCTTTCTTGTTGCAGATGTGACAGCTCTGTAGAGAGTTGCGCACCGGACTCGCTGATTTCCTGAAGCCGCAGATGATGCTGCTCCAAACGGTCGCGCAGGACAGAGCGCACACGCTGCTCCAATTCACCCACCCCGGCGACGCGCAGCGCCTCCAGCACATCCTGCACCAGATCAACCGAGGCCAGCTGCGTCAATTCATGCTCAAGCTGCGCATGGCTGGCGGAAATCGCCCCCACCGCCTCGAGCAACGCGAGGCTGTCGCCAACATCCGACATCGGGATCAGGTCGAGCGTGTCCGGTTCGACGGCATCGCTTTCAGATGCCTCACTTACCCGCAACGCCCGCGCCATCATCAGGCGCGCGCCGGTTGGGTCGAGCATGGCAAGCCGCTCGACCATCCGATCTTCTTCCAACGTCGAGGCGACGAGGAAATCAAACAGGGTTGCCTTATCCAAGAACACCGTCACGTTGGTGATCATGCGGACGACGCCAGTGGTAATCCACTCAAGAAAGCCCTGCGCCAGCGCGTCATCATCATTCAGATCGGCGCGCAAAACGTAGAAATGCAAGCCTTCCTTGATCGCCTCATGGGCAGTCTTGACGCTCTCGGGCGACATCACGCGGTGGAATTCCGGTGGCAGGCCCAACCGCGTCTCGATGCTCTTGGCGGTCATCACGCCACTGGCTACGAAACAGGCGTTGGTCGCCTCTTCAAACATCTTTTCGATCCGCGACGTATCGGGCGTATCGCCCTGATCCAGCGCATCGAACACCAGTTCCATCGTATCGATGAACCCGCGCCCCATCTGGAGCAGGATCACATCTGGTGCCTTTTGATCAACGCGCACCCGCGCGAATAGATCAATCAGCGCCATCGTCAGTTGCGACGCGGTGTCGATCCGATAGTTCAAACAGGCGAAATGAACCTGCCGCATCAACGTGTCGAAGGCCGGGAACCAATTGGCCTCTGCCTCGCCACCGCGCGCCTCCAGACCCTTGCGCAGGCTTTGCAGCGTCTCAAAGATATGATCGGCACACCACATGCTCAAAAGCTTGCTTGGTGCCATCCTTTCGGCATCGAAGACCGAGGCGGGCAGGCTGCGCTCGACGCTGACCAATTCCTCATACAGCGCCAGTTCCGCCGCGCGGTAAGCCTGGCCTGCAGGCTCTTGCGACAGCCTATGGGCGCTATCGACCAGCCGCACATAGCCGCGTGGCGCGGCCAGATCGGCAATCCGTTCCGCCAAATCGCGCCGCTCGTCCATGGTGCAGGGCGTTTGGCCCGCCATCCGTATGCCTTGGTCGGAAATCAGCGGATAAAGCTCTGCAACCGCGTTGAAGAACGCGCGACCATCGCTGATCGCATCGACCGGCTCAGGCGTGGGCGTGGGGATGTGACCGGACGTGAAATCCTTGGCATAACGGGCCCGCAGCGCGGCGACATGGCCGTCGGCGTCGGGGCGGCTCATGCCTGTGGCGTCGGCTATCGGGTCCAGCAGCGCAACCCAGTCCGCCAAATCCAATTGCCGCGCGGCATAGCGCAGGCCATCCGCTTCTTTGCGCAAAGAGGCTGGGCTTGTCGCCTCTGACCAATCCGAGCAAAGCGCGTCTAGTTTCTCGAGCGTCTTGGCCACCATATCGGCAAAGATCTGATGATACGTCGGGTCTGCCCGCAGCTTGCCTTCGGTGATTTCGACAACGGGTTTGGGCCGTGCTTTGGTTTTCTTTTGCGGCGCAGCCTCGGGTTCAGGGGCGGCCGCAACCTCGGGTTCAGGCTCTGGCTCAGGGGCCGCAACCGGGGCCGGCGCTGGCATTGGCTGTGCCTCTGGGGCGGGCATGTCCACCGCTTCAGGCTCGGCGCTCTCTCCGCCCAACAGGCGACGCATCGCCTTGCTCAGATCGCGGGTTGCGGTAAGGTCCGGGGCATCTGCATCTAGAAACGGTCCCAACAGGGCCAGCCAATCGGCAAGGTTCAATTGCCCGGCCGCATAGTGCAGGTTATCCGCTTGTTTGCGCGCAGCACGTGGGCTGCTGTCCTCGGCCCAATCCGCAAGCAGAGCGTCAAGCCCGTCGCACGCCTTGACGGCCATATCGTTGAAAATCTTGTGATGCTCCGGGTCAGGTGCCAAGAGCTTGCCTTCTGTAACCTCGGCTACGGTCTTGACCTGCGGTGCGGGCTCAGGCTCGGGCTCCGCCTCCAGCTCTGGCTCTGGCTCCAGCTCGGGCTCAACGTCAGGCTCTTCCTCGGCCTCTGCCTCGGGGGCTAGGTCTTGGTCAAACTCCGGCTCGTCATCGTCACCTTCGAATTCGTCGAAATCCGCGCCATCGCCGCCATCCAATTGATCCAGCAACCCCGCCAGACCCATATCAAAGGCCGGAACCTTGGGTTTGGGTGCGGGCGCGGGTGGAGCGGCTTCCGGCTCTTCTTGCACGTCAGCGGGCGTAGGCGCTGCCTCATTCTGCGGCTCGGCGGCCTTGTCCTCAGACGGGGCCGCGGGTGCCTCGGCCTCGCGCCCTGTCAGCCGCCCGATCATCGCGCGCAAATCCTGTTTCAGCCCCGCCGTCGGTCCTGGCTCTACATCGGCGCGGGTGTCGGCGGTTTCTTCCAGCATCCCGCGCAGCGCATCGCCGGTGCGCATCAGGATGTCGGTGATCTCACCACTCATCGGCACGCCTTCATCGCGAACCAGCCCGATCAGATCCTCGGCCAGATGCGCCAGCCCCTCGACCTGGGCCAGTCCCAGCACGCGCGAGTTGCCCTTGAAGGTATGGACAGCCCGGAACAGAGCGCCGATATGCGCGCCCATATCGCCTGCGCCCCCTTCAAGGGCATCGAGCGCCGCTTCCATAGCGTCAAGGGACTGCGCGCCGTCATCGGCATACAGCATCCAGATTTCGTCCATCTCGTCCATCATGGTGTCACCCGCCCAGTGGGTTGCATTCCGGCCCTTAGGCCCCGACCAGCGCCCGCATTACGCGCGTCAACTCGTCTCCGGTCTTTTCCTCAAGGTCATGCGACACCGTGCCAGAGGGCTTGGAAACCACCCCATCCGCCCCCAGTTCGCGCGCCTTGGCAGCCAAGGGCGACCCCTGCACCGTCACCGAGGACAGCATGCAGATTTTGGCCCGCGTCTTGAGCTTGGCGTGACGCAGAAATTCCAACCCGTCCATCACCGGCATCTCGATATCGAGCAGGATTAGGTCAAGGTCCGGAAGATCCGGCAACTTGTCCAGCGCCTCTTGCCCATTGGCGGCCTGTGCCACAAGTTTGAAATCCTTGCGGGATTTCAGAAAGCTGGAGATGTAGAGCCGCATCATTGCGGCATCGTCCACCACCATTACATTGTAAACCATCGTCATTACTCCGAATTATCTGGAATTGCGCGGGAATGAGGCGGCACCGGGCCGCCCCCCGCTTGCCTCAGAAGCCGTGAAAGCCGCGTGCGTCGAGATCAAGCGATCCGCCGCCGTTCAGACGTCCGTTGGGCTTGCCGCTCATCATCGCCTGAATCTGCGCCATCATCTCGGGCGTCAGACCGTTGAAGCCGCCCATCGGCATAGCCGCAGCCGTGCGACGCAGCTTGAAGCGGCCGATTTCCTCTTTCATCTGCTGGGTGGCCGCACTCATCTCGGCGGCTCCGGCAGCAAGCTCATCCGCTTGTTGGCTGGAATCGAGCGCGGATTTGGCGATTTCGGTCATCGCCATCGAAATCTGCGCCACGCCGCGTGACTGTTCCGCGCCAGAGCGATCAATCTCTTCGACGATTTCCTTGACCTGCGTGATCTGCTGGGAAATGCCGGTGAAGGCTTCGGATGTCTCATCCGCAATGCGCACACCCGCATTCACCCGGTTCGACGCATCCTCGATCAGATCCGAGGTCTCGCGCGCTGCTTTGGCAGAGCGCCCGGCGAGGTTGCGCACCTCTTGTGCCACCACCGCAAAGCCGCGCCCGTGCTGCCCAGCCCGTGCCGCCTCGACCGCCGCATTGAGCGCCAAAAGGTTGGTCTGGAACGCAATCTCGTCGATCACCTTGATGATCTTGGCAATGTCCTGAGACGAGGTCTTGATGCCATGCATGGCGGTGACCATGTCCTTGATCTTGGCGGCACCCTGATCGGCCAGACCCACGGCGCTGCCCACGAATTTCGACGCTTTCTGTGTCGACTCGGCGTTGGCGCGCACCTGCTGGTCTGTCTGGTTGACCGACGCAGACACCTCTTCGACCGAGGCCGAGGCGACCTGTGAATTGGTCGAGAGCGTCTGGCTCGAATGGGCCACCTGAGTGACCGTTGTCGCCACCTGATCCACCTGCTCTGCAATCACCGCAAAGGCACTGTTGAGGCTGCCAAACGCCTGCTCGAAAGACTCGATCACACTGCGGTATTCACCCTTGAACTTGGACAGGTCGGCCTGCACGTCAAGATTGCCTGCAACAATGGAATCCGACAGCGTGCGGATTTCAGCAACGACCCCCCGGAAGTTGCCGCGCACCTTCTCGATGATGGTGTTGAGAAACACCTTCTTGCCCGGCATCTGCGGGAAGGGCGCATCGAAATTACCTTCGCCGAACTCTTCAAACACACCCATCGCCAGCTTCTTGGTCTCGATATGCGCCAGCACCATAGCGTTGAGCATCTCTGCCGCCTTGCGGACCTCTGCCTTGTCAAAGGTGTTGCTGTCGATGAAGACATCGATATCGCCCGCATCATGCGCCGCGGCCATTTTCTCCATCTCGGAGAGCAGAAGCCGGAATTGATCCAGCGTGCGGTCATTCTCGGCCGTGACGCGCTTGATCTCGGTCACATCCCGCCATTCCACCAGCACGAATTGCGTGCCGCGCTCGACGCCCGGCACGGGCGTCGCGGTGAACTCCAGAGAGATGCCTCCGACGGTAAACGCCCCCTCGTGCGGACCTGTCATGTTGTCCATGATACGCCGCTGGTAATGCGGGTTCTTGTGGAACACATCGACATTCTTGCCGATGATGTCGCGCGCCCGGAAATTCGGCAGATCGCGCCGGATGTCATTCTCGATCCGCTCAAACATCTGGAACCCGGTTTCGTTGCAGTAGAGGATGTTGTAATCCTCATCCGCAACCATGATGGGATTGCCAAGCGAGGCCAACAGCGTGGTGGCCACAACGCGCTTCGAGAAATCCATTTCTTTCATATCGTCCATGGTGTCGTTGGCCTTGGGTTTGCTGTCGCGCGGGGATTGCGAGGTCATTTGTTCTTTCCTTTCGGTGTCGCCGGCGGGCTGGTCCGGCGCGGGCTGGGGGGAGGATGTCTCCGTCGTCGGCGTTGCGGCCGACCGGGACGTGAAAACAAGGTCCGGATCGGTCTCCGGGGGATTGGGTTCTGGGGCAACCATGGATCAGGCCTCGGCCATCATTGGCGGGACAAGCGCGTCATCCTCGACCAGAAGGTTGACATTGAGCAGGATGGCCACCCGCTCTTCCAGACGGCCCAGACCCAACACAAGGCTGCGGCCCTCAGAGCCCGAGAAACTATGCGTCCGGTCAATCTGGTTCGCCGGAATATCGAGCACCTCGTTGACACCATCGACAATCAGGCCCACCGGCGCATCATTGACCTGCAACACGATCACCACGGTGCGGTCATCATAGGCCTTGTCCGGCATGCCAAAGCGCAGCCGCACGTCCATCAGCGGGATCACCTTGCCACGCAGGTTGATCACGCCCTTGATGTAATGCGGCACGTCGGGCACGCTCATGATGCGTTGCAATCCGACAATCTCGGTCACGACGCCAATCGAAACCCCGTAGAGCTCAGAGCCGACCGGAAAGGTCAGATACATGGTCTCAATGGAATCCGACGGCTCGGCCTGAAGCTCGGTCTGCGGTGTCTGCGTATCGGCAAACGCGGTTTTGGTCATGGTCAGACTCCTCTATGGGTCATTCGGGGGGCCGGGGCGGCGGGTGCCCGCTGGGTTGCAGATGTCGTGCCAACCGAAGCCAGCAATTGCGCCGCCATCTGGTCGAGCGGCACTTGCGCCAGCGCAGCCCCTCTCTCCCAGGCGCGTGCAGGCATGCCAAAGACCAGCGATGTTGCTTCGTCCTGCACATAGGTCTGCGCCCCGGCAAGACGCGCAGCCAGCAGGCCATTGGCCCCGTCGCTGCCCATGCCGGTCAGCACAGCAGCACTCAGGCGCGGCGCAGCCACTTGCGCGGCTGATGTCAGCAGCACGTCGACGGAAGGCATCGAAAAACAAACCGGATCGCCCGTCACCAGCTCGACCGCCAAAGTACCCGAAGCGGCGCGGCGCAGCCGCATGTGCCGCTCGCCCCCCGGCGCAATAAGGGCGAGGCCAGGGCTCAGACGGTCGCCATGTTGCGCCTCGCGCACCTCGATGGCGCAGGTCGCGTTAAGCCGTCGAGCAAAGGCCTCGGTAAAACCTGCAGGCATATGCTGAACAATCACGACAGGCGGACAATTGGCAGGCAGTGCTTGCAACAAAGAGCCAAGCGCCTGAACCCCGCCTGTCGACGCGCCAAGCGCGATCACCCAATCGCGCGATAAAACAGGAGCGGCCAGTGTCGGCGACGGCACTGGCGCTGGATCCGAAACCGGCGACTTCATCCGGTGCATATCGACCTGTGCCACCGCCCGCACCCGCGCAGCAATGGTCGCCAACGCGATATTGTCGACCATCCCCGGTGCCACGCCTTGCGGCTTGGGCATCACATCGACCGCCCCAGCCTCGAGCGCCTCGATACTGCGGCGCGCCCCAAGCTGAGTACTTGACGAGACAACGATCGTGGGAATTCGCAGCCGCGCCACAGTCTGACGCAGGAATTGCATCCCGCCCAGCCCCGGCATTTCCAGATCAAGCGTGATCACATCCGGTCGGCGCGCCATGACAAACTCATGCGCCTCTTCGGCACTCGCGGCCTCGCCGATCACCTCTATGCCGGGATCAGCACCAAGCGTCCGGGTCAGAAAACGCCGGAAAAAACTTGAATCGTCTACGACAAGCACCGTGACGGGTGCAGCAGAGCGGGTCATCATGACCTCCTTCGGTAAAGACCGGTGGCGACAGGCTCCCATAGGGTGCCCAATTGGCGCACGGATTCCGTCACAGAGGTGATCAGCCAGCCACCCGGCTCGACCACGTCATAGAGGGCATTCACCGTGGCAACCTGATCGGCCCGGTCGAAATAATAGAGCACGTTCCGGCAGAACACGGCCTGAAACGGAAGGTTGAACGGATAGGGTGTCGCCTTGAGGTTCATGCGCCGAAAGGTGCAGGCCCGACGCAACTCGGGCGCCACCCTGTATTGATCCAGCCCCGCAGGTTCGAACCAACGCTTGAGCACCATCGGATCGGTCTGCGAAAACTGGCGGTGGGAATAGATGCCCAACTCGGCCCGCTCGACCATCGGATCGCTGATGTCAGTGCCCAGAATATGCGTGCGGTTCAGCGCCGCGGGCCCCAACCGGTCGGCCAGCATCATGCCGACGGTATAGGCTTCTTCGCCACTCGAGCAGGCTGCCGACCAAAAGCGGAACTCAGGCCGCTCCTTCAGTTCGGGCAGGGCAAGGTTCATGAACTGATCCAACACCTCGATCTCGCGAAAGAAATAGGTGTGGTTGATCGAGGCCGCGTGCAGCACCGCAAGCTGTAGATCCTGCGCGCCAACGCGGTCCAACTCGCGCGCGAGATGGTTCAGATCGGGCAGATCAAACCGCCGCAACACGCGCTCCATACGCTGCCGCAGCAGATCAGCCTTGGACGGACCAAAGGTGATTCCGCAGCGGCGGCTCAACCAATCGCGCAACTGCTCGAATCCGGCCTGATCCGCATAGACCTGCATCAGCGCCCGCCCCCGTTTGCCAGTCGCTCGCAATCGAGCACCATCGCCACCTCGCCAGAAGACAAGAGAGCAAAGCCCCAGCTCGCGCGCACCCGTGTCAGCGTGCCTTCAAGCGGCTTCATCACCACCTGCTGACGGTCAAGGATTTCATCAACGGGCACCGCAATCGGCCCAGAGGTCGACTCGAACACGATGAACACCATCTCTGACAGCGGCGGCAATTCGCTGCGCATACCGTCAAAGAACTTCTCAAGGCGGCACACCGGAATGAACCGGTCGCGCTGTCGCAACATCTCGCATCCGCCCTCGGCGGACAGGGCCAGATGATCCCCGAGACCCGGTTTGACGATCTCGGCAATATCGTCGATGGGCACACAATAAAGCTGCGTGCCCAGCCGCAGGATCACGCTATCGAGAAAGGCCAAAGACACCGGAATATGCAGCGACACGGTCGTGCCCTTGCCTTCTTCGCTCTGGACCCCGATCCGCCCCCGCAAATCTTTCATGGTGGTGTTGAGCACATCCATACCCACACCGCGCCCAGATAGGGTTGTCACGGCTTCGGCGGTCGAAAAACCGGGCTCAAAGATCACCTTCCACACGGCGGCATCTTCGGGCTCTTCGGTCGGGCCAAAGAGACCCCGCTCGCGCGCCTTGGCCAGGATCTTGCCCCGGTTCAGCCCGCGCCCGTCGTCGATCACCTGAATACGCACCTCGCTGCCCACCTGAGCGGCAGACAGGATAATGCGGCCCGCAGGGGATTTGCCCGCCGCCTCGCGCTCGGCCGGCGGCTCTAGTCCGTGATCGGCGGAATTGCGCACCACATGCAGCAACGGATCATAAAGACGGTCCGCTACCAGCTTGTCGATGGATGTATCCTCGCCACGCATCTCAAGGTCGATCTGCTTGCCGGTTTCACGCTGCAATTCGCGCACCATGCGCTTGAGCCTGCGAAACACCTCATCCACCGGAACCAGCCGCAATTCGCTTGCGGCATCCTGCACCTCGCCCACGATCATCGACAGCCGATGTGCCGCCGCCTCGAACCCCACAAGGTCGAGATTGGCCAGTTCCGGCGCGTTGATGGTTTCAGACACCGACAGCGACAACTCGCCCACGAGGTCCATCAATCGCCCGATCTTGTCCGACGAGACGCGAAGCAACGCCCCGCCAGAGGCCTGCTCGGGCACCTGCTCTGCACGCGCCGTCATGCCTGCGGCCCTCGTTCAGGACACAGCTTGTTTGGGAACACACTCGCCATGTGATCAGGTCTTTCTCAATCTGTCGGCCTGCTAGCCGGTGACATCTGCATGCGCCGATGCAACCGGCGTGCCAGACTAAATCCCGCGCTCAGGCGGCATCTTCGGCGTTCCCATCGAAATTGAAAATACAGACCCCCTCGAACCCGGTAGATCGAAAGAGAAATGTTTTCTTCATCGTCTGGATGAAGCCCCCATGTTTCTTTTCGAAGTTCTTGAGATCCGCGATACTCGGGAAGAACAGGTTGACGGAAATGTCCCCCTCCTTGCCGATCATGACGGTCAGGCCTGAGATACGGCATTCCGGAATCGCATTCCCCAGAATCTCCGTGATGAAAGGGGCCGCGATCTGTGCCGCATCGAGGCTTGGAAACTTGAGATGATACGTTTTCGATAACATTGTTGCCTACCAGTTGAGCTCTTCTGAGTTCCCAAACGGACCCCTGCCCAAAAATGTGAGCGCCCAGACGACATATCTCGCGAGTATCTTTGGTGCGTGCCCGCTCGCTTTTGGCGTGATCCGACGCTGAAAGCGCAACATGATCCAAAGGACAGCGCCACATCTCTACCCGAATGACGAAGCCTCGACAGGTGACAGTCGACACCTCGCGTTTTCGTCGGAGTTGCGACGTTTTCAGGGTCCTGGGACCGAAATTTCCCCACAAAATCGCGACTTTGGGCAATTCCGGGGGTGAATTGCCCCCAAATCCCGCGTGGCACGATCCCTGCTTACAGTTTTCATATCGCAATCAACGAGGTTTCCCATGGCCGACATCTGCATCACCGCCGCGAATTTCCCTCAGGCACAAGCCCTCAAGGCCCTGCTCGACGGGCGTCGTCTGAATGTTCGCATCGGCTATCAGCCCACCTGTCACACCTTGGTGCAGGGGGCGCCCGTGACCGACCAGCGCGCGCTGGTGGAACTGGCCCGCAAGCTGGGGGCGAAACGGATCGTGGTGATCGAAGGTCAGGCCGCAGAATTTGCTCTGCGCGAGGATCTGGGCGGACGCATGCTGACCGTATCGCTGCCCGATAGCGGCCTGCCCGCCCTGCGCGATGCCGCCTTGATGGCAGTGGCCGATCTCTTGGCTGCTCCGTTCGGCACCATGGTCGCCGCCGACCCGAACTCTGGCGCGCTGATCGACATGGCCCGCCGCGTCGCTCGCTTTGACGTCAGCGTCTTTATCAACGGCCCCACCGGCAGCGGCAAAGAGGTGCTCTCGCGCCTGATCCATCAGGCCTCGCCGCGCGCCGACAAACCCTTTGTCGCCATCAACTGCGCCGCCATCCCCGAGAACATGCTCGAAGCGCTGCTCTTTGGTCATGAAAAAGGGGCCTTCACCGGGGCCAACACCGCCAACAAAGGTTATCTGCGCGCCGCCGACGGCGGCACGCTGCTCCTTGACGAGATTTCCGAAATGCCGATGGCGCTTCAGGCCAAACTCCTGCGCGTTATTCAGGAAAAGGTCGTGACCCCGCTCGGTAGCCAGACCGAAGCTCAGGTTGATGTCCGCATCCTCGCCACCTCCAACCGCGATATGGAGGCCGAAATTGCCCGCGGGGCCTTCCGCGAAGACCTCTACTACCGCCTCAACGTGTTCCCCTTGGAAACGCTGGCCCTCTGCGCCCGTCCGCAGGATGTGCCGGTGCTGGCGCAGGCCATGCTGCGCCGCCACACACCCGAGGGCCTGCCCACGCCGCTTTTGTCGCCCGAGGCCTGCGACATCCTCGCCGGTCACGCCTGGCCCGGCAATGTGCGCGAGTTGGAAAACGTGATGCAGCGCGCGCTGGTGCTCGCCGATGGCATGGTGATTGCACCCGAACATATCATGCTCGTTGCCCGCCCCACCTCTTTGACACGCTCGCGTCCCGCAGCCCTTCCCACCTCTCTTGCCGCCTGATCCTGACCTGACATGAGCCTGACCGGCATCTCCTCTTCCGTCAGCATGATGCACGCCTCACAGGCGGCAGCACGCCCTGACCCTATTCAGCGCCCGACCGCCATGGCCGACGCGCAGGGGCCGGGCTTTGCTGAACGGCTGGGCAAGGCGGTCGAGAGCGTGAACACCCAGCAAAGCAAGGCCTCGCAGGCCGCCCGCGATTTCGAAACCGGGCGGACCGAAAACCTCGCCGCCGTCATGGTCGAGCAACAGGTCGCATCGCTGGGGTTTCAGATGACGATGCAGGTCCGCAACAAGGCGCTCACCGCCTATCGCGACATCATGAATATGCCGGTCTGAGGCCCAGACTAGAACCACGGAAGTAGAGACTATGGACGGACAGCAAACCACCCTCCCGGCACAGGCTGGCGCCACCTCGCTTGTGCAACGGGCGCGCCTTGCGCTCTCGGGCATGGATGGGTTCATCGCCCAGCCTGCCCTGCGCCGTGCCCTGCCCGCGATTGGCGTGCTGTTGGTCGTGACCCTTGGTCTGGCCGCGTGGCTGCTTTTGGCCCCGGCCAACCGCGTGACCCTTCACGCAGGTCTGCCCGAGGCGGAAAAATCCCTCGCCCTCGACGCGCTGACTGCGGCTGGCATGGACGCCCGGCTTGATCCCTCTTCCGGCGCGCTTACCGTGGCCGCTGATCAGTTTCACAGCGCCCGCATGCTCTTGGCCACCCAAGGTTTGCCCGAAGGGGCGACCGACGGCATGTCGGCCATTGACGAAATGCCCATGGGCACCTCGCGCCAGATCGAATCCGCGCGCCTGCGCCGGATGCAGGAACTCGACCTTGCCCGATCGATCCAGGAATTGCGGCCAGTGCGCGCCGCACGCGTGCACCTTGCCCTGCCCGAGCGCAGCGCCTTTGTCCGCGACAGCCAGCCGCCCCGCGCCTCTGTGTTTCTCGAACTCGCCCCGGGCATGGCCCTGGACCAAGCACAGGTGCGCGCCATTGTCAGTCTCGTTGCCGCCGCCGTGCCCGATATGCCGCGCGGCAATGTCTCGGTCGTGGATCAGACCGGCACGCTTCTGACCAGCCCCGAAGAAGACCCGGTGCAGGCCGAAGCCGACCGCCAGATGCAGCACCAGCGCCGGCTTGAAACCCTCTACCGCGACCGCGTGCTGTCGCTCCTGACCCCCATCGTGGGCGCGGGCAATGCCGCCGTCGAAGTAACACTCGATATGGATTTCACCCGCTCCGAGATCACCAGCGAAGAATACCTGCCCGACACCGCCCTGCGCAGCGAGCAAAGCAGCAGCCAGCAAACCAGCGGCGCGCAGGCGGGCGGCATTCCCGGTGCCGTGGCCAACACGCCCCCGAATGAGGCGCAAATGGCCGAGGCCGCCACCCAAGGTGCCAAGAGCGGCACCACCAACAGCGCCACCTCCTCGACCCGCAATTACGAGGTCAGCCGCCGGGTGGAAACCCGCCAGCCGCAGACCGCTCAGATCAACCGCGTGCATGCCGCCGTGCTTTTGCACCGCCTGCCAACCCCCGCCGCCCCTGCCGAGGGTGAAGCCACCTCTGCCGCCCCCGAGGCCGTGCCCCTCGCGGAAATCGAGGCGCTGACCCGCTCCGCCATCGGCTATAACGCAGAGCGTGGCGATATCGTCACCGTGGCCAGCGCCCCGTTTGTGGTGGCCCCCTCCGTCATTTCGGCAGAGCGGTGGTATGACGCGGCTTGGCTGCCGACGCTGGGGCGCACGCTTGCTCAACTGGCGCTCTTTGGCATCATCGTGCTGGGTGTCGTGCGCCCGATCCTCAATCGCCTGCTGCCCCCCGTCGGCGCTACCGCCGCCACTGGCATGACCTATGGCGATGCCATCGAAGTACCCCGTGGCGAGAGCCTGTCAGCCCTGCGCCAGCGCCTTGAAACCGCCGCCCCGAATGCCGAGGACCTCAACGGTGCCATCACCTACGAGGAAAAGATCGACCTCCTCCGCCAGATGGCTGGGTCCGAGACCAATCGCATCGCGGGCGTCTTCAAATCCATGATCACCCCCACTGGTGAGGACCGGCCATGACCCTCGCGCTCCCTGCCCCCTCTGGCACGCGCCCCGGCGCGGACCTGACCCCGGTGCAAAAGGCCGCCATCCTTATGATGATCTTTGGTGAGGAAACCGCCGCACAAATCCTGCGCGCCCTTTCCCCCTCCGAAGTGCAGGTTCTGGGCGAGGCCATGTTCACCGTGCAGGGCGTCGATCACGATACGGTCGATGCCGTGCTCAACGAGTTTCTGGGGCTGGTCAGCAACCAGACCGGCATCGGAATCGGCGCGGGAAATTACGTGCGGCAAGTGCTTGATCAGGCGCTTGGCGCACATAAGGCGCAATCTGTGCTCTCGCGCATCGTGCCCTCCAACAGCGAACGCCCGATCGAAATCCTCGACTGGATGGACCCCTCTGCCGTGGCCGAGCTTATTCAGGATGAACATCCGCAGATCATGGCGCTGGTCATCGCCTCGCTCGACTATGCCCAAGGTGCCGAAGTGCTCAAGCTGCTGCCCCCCGAGGCACAGCCCGAAATCATCCGCCGCATCGCCACGCTCAACACCGTACAACCCGAGGCGCTGCGCGACCTCGAAGAGGTGATGCGCGCCAAGTTCAAGGCCAACACCACACTGCGCGCCTCGCAGATTGGCGGGGTCAAGGCCGCCGCACGGATCATGAACTTCACCCGTCAGGACATGGAAGAGCGGATTATGAAAGACATCCGCAAGGATGACAAATCGCTCTCCGAGGATATTCAGGACAATCTTTTCGTGTTCGATTACCTCATCAAATCCGACGAACGCGCCCTGCAAACCGTGCTGCGCGAGATCGACAGCGAGATTCTGATCCTCGCCCTCAAAGGGTCCAACCCAACCCTGCGCGACAAGCTCTTGGGCTGTGTTTCGGCCCGCGCCGCCGCCAATATCATGGACGAGATGGAGGCCATGGGCCCCGTACGCCTGAGCCAGGTGCAGGAGGCCCAGAAACAGGTCATCACCGTCGCCCGTCGCCTGTCGGACGAGGGCAAGATCACGCTCGCCGGACGCGGCGGCGAAAAGATGGTCTGAGACCATGACCGCCATGCCTGCCCCTGACCTTCCCCCCGCGCCCGGCGCACTCACGCCCGAGGATCTGCTGGCGCTGGTGCGTCGGTCTTCGCAGCAATTCCAGCGCCGCGATCCTGCCATCCCTGAAACGCAAGCCGAGAGCAGCTTTGCCCCGCAGACCGTGGTGCGCCCCCTGCGCGCGCCCGCGCCAGAGGCAGAGCCCGCGCCTGTCACCGCAACGCCCGAAGAGAAACCCACCGCCAGCTTCACCCCTGCGCCACCCCCGGCCACTTTTGACATCGAGGCCGAGCGCCGTGTCGCTTGGGCCGAAGGCCACGCCGCCGCCCTGCAGGACATCGAGGCCGCCCGCGCCGCCGCCCGCGCCGAAGCACTGGAAGAGGCGCGCGCCACCGCCGCGCAGGATATCGCTGAGACGCGCGATGCTTTCACCGCCGCGATCACCCGCCTCACCAGCGCCGAAAACGAACGTTTGGCAGACCTGAGCACCAAGCTGGAGCTGGCCGTGCGCCAATTGGCCACCCAACGGGCCGGGCAGAAAATCGACGAGGCCCCCCGCCCCTTTCTGCGCCGCATCGAAAAAATCACCCATCAAATCGCCGCCGGGGCCGAGAATACCGTCGTGTTGATGAACCCCGCCGACCTTATGGCGATCAAACCGCATATCAAGGATTTTAGCCCATTGGCCAAGGGGCGGCTGTCGCCCGACACCACCTTGGGGCGCGGGGATCTGCGCATTCGCATGGAAGATATCACCTTCTCCGATGTGATCGCCGAACGCGACGGGGGGCTGGCATGACCGATCTTCTGGCGCGTCTCGCACAGGCCACCGAGGCCATGACCGAGGTGCCACCCCCCGGCTATTCAGGTCAGGTGCTGCGCTATGATGGTCTCATCCTCGAATGTGCGGGCTTTCCTGCCAGCCCCGGCACGCGCTGCCGCATAGACACCGAGGATGGCAAGGGCGCCACCGGCGAAATCGTGGGCTTTGCCAATGGCCGCAACCTGCTCTTTCTCGATCAACCCGGTGCGCGCATTACCCATGGCTGTCAGGTGCACAAGATGCGCGGCGGTCACAACGCCGCCATGGGCGACGCCCTCTTGGGCCGCGTGCTTGATGCGGAAGGCGCGCCGCTTGACGGCTATGGTCCGCCCGATTGCCCGGAAACCCGCCCGCTCTCGGGCCGCGAACAAAACCCGCTTGCGCGCCAGCCCGTCGATGCCCCGCTTGATGTTGGCGTGCGCGTGATCAACGCCGCGCTCACCGTCGGGCGCGGTCAGCGCGTGGGCATCATCGCAGGCTCGGGCGTCGGTAAATCCGTGCTCATCGAAATGATGACCCGCTACACCTCAGCCGATGTGATTGTCGTTGGGTTGATCGGCGAACGCGCCCGCGAAGTGGGCGATTTCGTCTCCAAGGTCATGACCGGCGAGAACCGCGCCAAGACCTGTGTCGTCGCCGTGCCCGCCGACCGCTCGCCGCTTCTGCGGCTGCGCGCGGCACATCGCGCCACCGCGATTGCCGAATATTTCCGCGATCAGGGCAAGCAGGTCATGCTGATCATGGACAGCCTCACGCGCGTGGCGCATGCCCGCCGCGAAATCGGTCTGGCATTGGGCGAGCAACCCACCGCCAAGGGCTATACGCCCTCTGTCATCTCTATGATCCCCGGCCTGATCGAGCGCGCCGGTCCGGGCCTGCCCGGTCAGGGCAGCATCACCGCGTTCTATACCATTCTGGCCGATGGCGACGACACCACCAACGATCCCGTTGTGGACACGGCCCGCGCCATTCTCGACGGGCATTTCGTGCTTTCGCGCAATCAGGCGCAGATGGGCATCTATCCCGCCATCGACCTCACCCAATCGGTGAGCCGTGTGATGAAGGACATCGCCGAGAAACCCCACCACGCAGCCGCCATGCGCCTGCGCCGCCTCATTGCCCTGTATATGGAGAACCGCGACATGATGCTCATGGGTGCCTATTCCCCCGGCCAAGACGCCACGCTTGACGAGGCCGTCACCCTCTGGCCCCGGATCGAGGCCTTTATCCGGCAGGATATCCATGAACCCGCCAGCCTTGAGGATAGCATCAGCGCCCTTTGCGCGCTGACAGGCGGTGCCGCATGAGCGCGCGCCAACACCGGATCCTGACCCTGATGGCCCGGCAGGAAAACCGCGAGTTGGGGCACCTCTCCATGCAGCTTGGCCATTTGCGGCGGCAGGAAATGCAGCAATTCGACATGGCCGACCGTCTGGGTCAAATGCTCGACCAGAGCGCACAGGCCCCGGCCGAGCCGATGACCCCCGGCCAACTGAGCACGGCGCATTTCATGGGGCGCACCCTTGTGCAGCAGCTTGAGGCGACGCGCAGTCAGATGGCCCGCACGCGGCAAGAGCGCGCCGCCGTGGAACAGGACCTCTCGCAGCACCAACGCCGCCAGCAGATCCTGCAAGAGCGCGCGGACCTTAGCCGCCGCGCCCTGCACGCGGCCCGCGCCGAGGCCGAAGATAACGCCACCCTGCCCCGCCGCACGCGGTAACGCGATAGCGCCGCTATCGCACCAGCCCGTCACGCAGCGCACGCAGATGCGCGGGGATCTCCCGCGCCGTCACCCCTGCCTCGCGCACCAGCCCGTCGAAATGCAATGTGATCGCCTCGATACGTTCGGTGTCGCGAAACACCATATAGTTGCGCCCCAGATAGAGCACCGCCAGCAGCGGCCCAAAAAGCGTGATCGGCGCGGAATAAACCCGCCGCGCATCAAAGAGATAAAGCCGCAGGCGCGGATAAAGCTGCGTCGTCGTGGCAATCAGGTGATCAAGCTGCGCGCGGCGCAGATCTGCAGGCAACCCGCGATAATAGCCCTCGCCGCGCGCGAAACTCTCGATCTCATACAGCGGCAGAGCAATCTCGTAATCCGACCGCGCCGCCCGCATCCAGGCCATGCGATCCTCTGATGCGCCAATCGCCTGATCAGTGGAACGGCCCAGATGCGGCGCATATTCCCATTCCAGCATCGCGCGGGTCTTGAGCATATCGGGCAGCGCGGCCGGCACATGGCGGATCTTGTATCCCGCCGCCTCCTTGTGCCACGCGAAAATCTGTTCATCGACAAGGGCGCGTGGGGCCTCGGTCAACGACAGCGTGTTGGCCAGCATGTCGGCAGCGGTTTCGGGTCGGTCGGTCAAGCCCAACAGCCAATCGGCAGAGACCCCTAGCGCCGAGGCGCATTCCCCCACCACCTGCGCATTGGGCAGCCGCGCGGCATCGCCCTTGAGCAATTGCGACACGGTCGAGCGATCCACCTCAATCGCCCGCGCCAAAATGCTCTGATTGCTGCCCCGACGGCGCATCGCCTCGGTCAGCCGGTTTCGAAACAGGGTGGCCCGCAGGCGTTTGTCGATTTTTTTGGACATGCGGTGACTATAATCACAGTTGCGGAGAAATGTTAACCATTTCCGAAATGGCGCACTCAGAAGATTAAAACGACTGTCAGGGGAAGATGCACATCAAAAGGACCCAGAATGCACGCCCCATCGCAGCTGAACGCGCGCCCCGAAGCAGGCAGACAGCCGCCCAAGACGCGGCAGGCGGCTCGCGTTGAATGGCCCACGCTTGGCCTGCTGGCGCTCTGCTACGCGATGTGGATCTTTGGCACCACTGCGGCGTCGGCCCTCGCGTTGCCGCTTGGCATTGTCGTCACCGGCCTCGCCATCGCCCTTCATTCCTCGCTCTGCCATGAGGCGCTGCACGGGCACCCGTTCCGCTCTCAGCGCCTGAATGAAACGCTGGTCTTTCCCGCCCTCTGCCTTGCTATCCCCTATGCAAGGTTCCGCGACACCCATCTTGCGCATCACCGCGACGAATTTCTCACCGACCCCTATGATGACCCCGAGGCGAATTACCTTGATCCGACTGTCTGGGTGCGGCTGCCGGGTTGGGTGCGGGCGGTGCTGCGGTTCAACAACACGCTGGCGGGGCGGATGCTGATCGGGCCAATGGTGGCGCAGATCTCTTTTCTGCGCAGCGACTGGCGGGCGATCAAGACAGGCGACCGTGCCGTGCGCGATGCTTGGCTCTGGCATATCCCGGCAGTGGCGCTGGTGCTGGCTTGGCTGTGGTTTGTGCCGATGCCGGTCTGGGCCTATCTGCTGGCGGTCTGGCTGGGCTTGGCGATCCTGAAAATCCGCACCTTTCTAGAGCATCGCGCCCATCTGCGCGCCAGCGGCCGTACCGTACTGATCGAGGATCGCGGCCCCTTGGCGTGGATTTTCCTCAATAACAATCTGCATGTGGTGCATCATATGCACCCCGAGGTGGCATGGTATCGCCTGCCCGCGCTCTATGCGGCGCGGCGCGACCATTACCTGCGGCGCAACGATGGCTATGTCTATCGCTCCTACGCCCAGATTTTCGCTGCGTATTTCTGGCAGGCCAAGGACCCGGTGGCGCATCCGCTCTGGCCCGGGCGCTCTGACGGCGACGCATAAGCAGCAGCACGGGTTAACCCCGCAGCACCGCCCCCGGATTCATGATCCCCAGAGGATCGAGCGCCGTCTTGATCGCGCGCATCGCGTCCAATTTCACCGGATCACCATAGCGTTCCAGATCCTCGACCTTGAGCCGCCCGATGCCATGTTCGGCGCTTACCGATCCGCCCATCTCATGCACCAGATCATGCACCGCGCGCTTGATCTCGTCGCGCTCCGCCACATGATCCGCACGTCCCCGCCCCGGCATGGGAAAGACGTTGTAATGCAGGTTGCCATCGCCCAGATGCCCAAAACAGTTGATCCGGAACGCGCCGATCCCGGCGATGACCGCATTCGCCTGCACGATAAAATCGGGGATCAGCGACATCGGCAGTGAAATGTCATGCGAACTGATGGATCCGATGCGCCGATTGGCCTCTGGAATTTGCTCACGCACCTCCCAGAACTGATGCCGCTGGGTTTCGGATTGCGCGATCATGCCGTCGCTGACCAGCCCCGCCTCGAACGCCTCGGCGAATAGCCCCTCCAACACCGCCGCCGGATCAAGCCCACTGGCCAGCCCAACGTCGATCAGCACGAACCATTCAGGCATCTTGGCAAAAGGCTGGCGGATATCGGGCAAGGTCTCGGCCAGAAACTCGAGCCCGGCCCGGTGCATGATCTCGAACGCGCTGACCCCCTCGCCGATGCGCGCACGCGCCAGCGCCAAAAGGTCAAGCGCGGCGCGTGGTCCCTCGACCACCATCAGCGCCGTGCCCTCGCCCATGGGGCGCGGAGAAAGCTTGAGCGCCGCAGCAGTGATCACCCCCAAGGTCCCCTCGGACCCGATCAGAAGGTTGCGCAGATCATAGCCTGTGTTGTCCTTGCGGAGGCGTTTCAGACCGTGCCAGATGCGCCCATCGGGCATCACCGCCTCTAGCCCCAGACACAAATCGCGCGCATTGCCATAGCGCAGCACATTGACGCCGCCCGCATTGGTGGCAAGGTTGCCGCCGATCCGCGCCGATCCCTTAGCGGCGATGCTGAGCGGGAAGAGCCGGTCCACTTCGGCGGCGGCGGTATGGATATCTTGCAGGATCGCCCCCGCCTCGACCACGATCACGTTTTCCGCCGGATAAATGCCGCGCACCGCGCGCATCCGCTCAAGGCTCAGGATCACCGGGGTCGGGCCACCGGGGGCGATCTGCCCCCCCACAAGGCCGGTGCCGCCGCCATAGGGCACCACCGGCACGCGCGCAGCGGCACAGGCACGGACAATCTCGGCCACGTCTTCGGTATTGCCGGGGGCCAGAACCACGCCCTGCCCCTGCCAGCGGCCGCGCGGCTCCTCAAAATAGCCGGGCGTGGCCTCGCGGAACGCGGGCGCGGGCAGGCGCGCGCGCAGCGCGTCGATAAAAGCGGGGGTGGCTGGGGCCAAGGTGGGAGTCTGGGTCATGCGCTGTACCTATCACGTTGCCCGCATCGGTCCAGCCCTTCGTGAGAGGCTAAGAAGCGGCGCATGGAACGCGAATGCACGGCTTTCCCCCTTGTCTCTGCGCGCCCCTCGGGTCATTTTGCGCGCCATGCAGATGATACCCCGCGCCCCGCTCTTTCTTGGCCTTGCCGGCCTCTTGCCCTTTCTCTGGGGGGCACTGACCGTGGTCCTGCCCGACCTCGGCCTCTGGACCGCGCAGACCATCGGGCCGCGCTTTGCCGGACCCTATGTGATGCTTTTTTACGGCGCGGTGATCCTGTCGTTCATGTCGGGCGTGCTCTGGGGGTTCGCCACGCGGGCGACAGGCACGATGGCAGGCATCTGCTATGGCCTTTCGGTCATTCCGGCCCTTTGGGCGTTTTTCATGACCGGCGGCGGGCCAACCTCGGCGGGAACAAGCCTCATCTTCGGTTTTGCAGGCCTTTTGGCGCTGGATTGGCAATTCTGGCGATGGGGCCTCACCCCACCTTGGTGGATGGCGTTGCGGATGCTGCTGACGGCGGTGGTGATCGGCTGCCTTGCGGTGGGGGTGCTGCTCTGATGCCCGCGCTTTTCGCCTATACTGACGGGGCCTGTTCCGGCAATCCCGGCCCCGGTGGCTGGGGGGTGCTGATGCGCGCCATGGACGGCGATGCCATTCTCAAGGAGCGCGAACTCTCGGGGGGCGAGGCCGATACCACCAACAACCGGATGGAGCTTTGGGCCGCCATTGCCGCGCTTGAGGCGCTGTCGCGCCCTTCAACCATCACCATCGTCACCGACAGCGCCTATGTCAAAAATGGTGTGACCGGCTGGATGCATGGCTGGAAGCGCAACGGCTGGCGCACCGCCGACAAAAAGCCGGTCAAGAATGTCGAGCTTTGGCAACGGCTGGACGAGGCGCAGAAACGCCACACCGTCACGTGGGAATGGGTCAAGGGCCATGCAGGCCACCCCGAGAACGAGCGCGCCGATGAACTGGCCCGCGCCGGGATGGCCCCCTACAAGCCAAGCAAGGCCAAAGGATGAGCGCGCTCATCCTGCTTGATTACGCCTCAGTGCTGATCTTTGCGCTGACCGGCGCGCTTGTGGCCTCGCGCCAACAACTCGACATCGTGGGCTTTGCCTTTATCGCCTGCCTGACGGCGGTCGGCGGTGGCACGCTGCGGGATGTGCTTTTGGATCGCAACCCGGTCTTCTGGCTGGGCAATCCCAACTATATCCTCATTGCCTGCGTCGCCGCCCTTTTTGTGTTTTTCACCGCTCATCTGGTCGAAAGCCGCTATCGTCTCTTGCTCTGGCTCGACAGTTTCGCGCTGGCCGTCGCGGTGCCTGCGGGCGTAAGTGCGGCGATGGTGATGGGGCAAAGCCCGGTGATCGTGGTGCTGATGGGCATGGTCACGGGCTGTATGGGCGGGCTGATGCGCGATGTGGTCTGCAACGAGGTGCCACTTGTGCTCAAACAAGGCGAGCTTTACGTGACCGCCGCCTTTGCCGGAGCCTTGGGCGCGGTGATTGCCGCAACGCTCACCAACGATCCGCTTGTGATCTTGGGCACCTGCGCCGCCCTGACGTGGGCGCTGCGCGTGGGCTCTCTTACGCTTGGCTGGCGGCTGCCGGTCTACCGGGCGCGCCCGCCACGGCAATAAACCTCAGCGCCGCTGACCGATCATCTTCCACAGCCAGACCAGCAGCATCGCGCCCAGAACCGCACCGATCAGCCCGCCAAGAAAGCCGGTGATCATCAGCACCATGCGAATGACCACCGCCCCGATCAGCGTTCCGGCAATGCCAATGAGGATTGTCGGCACCACGCCGACCTCAACCCGCATCAACCGCGTCGCCAGAAACCCGGCCGCAATCCCCACGATCAAAAGCCCGATGATGCCCATGTCCTACCTCCGATTGCGCCAATGGGTCGGCACGATGATCAGCGCCCCGATTGAGGATAGGATCGCATCAATCCCCGGCGCGCCAAAGCGGATACCGAACATGATCCGGACAAAGTAAAACAGAAACGCGCCGCCGATGCAGATGATGATCGAGGGCAAATAGCCATTGCGGGTGAACCCGCTCTTTTCGCTGGCGTAACCCACGATGCCCGCGATTACTACCGTACCGAATAGCTGCATGAACATCGCGTCACCCCAATTGCGTGCCACGCGGCAAGGGCATGCCGCGCAAGAACTCGTCAGCATCCTGCGCCGCGCGCCCGGCCCGTTGCAAGCGCAAAAGCCGCACAGATCCCGTGCCGCAGGCTACGGTCAACCCGTCCGCCAAAACGACACCCGGCGCGCCGTGCGCCTCTGCCATGGCAGAACAAAGCAGCTTGATCCGCTCGCCCCCCACCTCGCACCAAGCCCCCGGAAAGGGCGAGAGGCCCCGGATCAGCCGGTCCACCTCTGTGGCAGGGCGCGTCCAATCCACCCGCGCCTCGGATTTGTCGATCTTGGCGGCATAGGTCACGCCCGCCTCGGGTTGTGGCTCTGGCGTCAAGGCGTCGAGCCGCTCCAATGCCGCGACGATCAACCGCGCGCCAAGGGCAGACAATCGGTCATGCAATTCCCCTGTGGTTTCTTGGGGGCCAATCGCCACAGCCTCGCGCAGCAGAACCGGCCCGGTGTCGAGCCCCGCCTCCATCTGCATGATGCATACGCCTGTCTCGGTATCCCCCGCCATGATGGCGCGGTGAATGGGCGCGGCCCCCCGCCAGCGGGGCAAAAGGCTGGCGTGAATGTTCAAACACCCGCGCGTGGGCGCATCGAGCACGGCTTGCGGCAGGATAAGGCCATAGGCCACCACCACCGCCACATCGGCCTTGAGTGCTGCAAACTCTGCCTGCGCCGTGGCCTCTTTCAAACTCACCGGATGGTGGACCGGCAGGCCAAGCGCCTCGGCGCGCGCCTGCACCGGGCTGGGGCGGTCTTTTTTGCCGCGTCCCGCCGGGCGCGGCGGCTGGCAATAAACCGCCGCCACCTCATGGCCTGCGGCAACCAAAGCCTCAAGCACCGGCACAGAGAAATCCGGCGTTCCCATGAAGATCACACGCATGCCGCCCCCTGTCCCTGTTCCCAGAATACTCAAATCCGCCGCCGCCCCAAACGCTGCCTCAGCCGATCTTGCGCGCCCGCCTGAGCAGCATATCCCGCTTGACCCGGCCCAGACGGTCAAAATACATCCGCCCCTGCAAATGGTCGATCTGATGCTGCACGGACGTGGCCCAGAGACCCACGAAATCGCGCTCCTCAACCTCTGCGTCGGCATTCAGGAACCGCACCGTCACCGCACGTGGCCGCTCGATCATCGCCGAGACACCGGGAAGACAGGGGCTGGCCTCTTCATGGGGGCGCAATTGCACGCTCGCGTGCAGGATTTCGGGGTTGGCCATACGCACCGCTTGGCCCCGCGCCGTGCTGGCATCGACCACGGCCAGCGCTTGCATCTCGCCCAATTGCGTGGCGGCCAACCCCACGCCCGGCATTGCCTCCATCACCGCGATCATCTCATTCCAGAGGGCGCGCGTTTGGTCGGTGATCTCCGGAACCGGTGCCGCTGGCATCCGCAGCCGCTTGTCAGGCCAGCGCAGGCAGGGGCGCGGCGCCACGGCTTAGCCCCGCGCCAGTTCGCGCTTGAGCTTTTGCATGCGCCGGGTGATGAGTTGCCGCTTCATGGCGCTGAGGTAATCAATAAAGAGCTTGCCATCGAGATGGTCGATCTCATGCTGCACGCAGGTGGCCCAGAGACCGCCAAACCCTTCCTGATGCTCAACCCCATCCAGATCCATCCACCGCATCTCGACCTCTGCAGGGCGCGTGACATCGGCGAATTGATCCGGAATCGACAGGCAGCCTTCCTCATACACGCTCTTTTCCTCGGAAAAGGCGGTGATTTCGGGGTTCAACATCACGATCGGGCGCGGGGTCGCCCCCTCATCCTTGACGCAATCCAGCACGATCAGACGATCCATGACGCCCACCTGCGGCGCAGCAAGGCCGATGCCCGGCGCGTCATACATGGTCTCAAGCATATCCTGCGAGAGTTTGCGCAACGCATCGGTCACGTCCTTCACGGGCGTGCAGACCTTTCTCAGGCGCGGGTCGGGATGGATCAGAATGGACCGTTTCATGGCGGCTATTTAGGCGATGACCGGGCGTTCTGCAACGCCCCTTGCGCTCGGGCCGTGATCGGTTAGCCTGCGCGCCAAACTCAGAGCCGGAGACCCCTATGAATTTCGACGAGATCATCGACCGCCGCGGCACCCATTCCGACAAATGGGACATGATGCAGGCCAAATATGGCGTCTCGCCCGAGGATGGGATTCCGATGTGGGTGGCGGATATGGATTTCCGCCCGCCCGCCTGTGTTACAGAGGCGCTGATCGGCATGACGCAGCATGGCGTCTACGGCTATTATGGCGACGATGCCGCCTACCGCGCCGCGATCCAGTGGTGGATGCAGACACGCCACGGCTGGACGGTCGAGGCGGATGCGATCTTTACCACCCATGGCCTTGTGAATGGCACCTCGATGTGCATCGACACATGGACAGCACCGGGGGATGCGGTGGTGGTCTTCACCCCCGTCTACCACGCCTTTGCCCGTGTGATCCGTGCTGCGGGGCGCGAGGTGCGCGAATGTCCGCTCGTCAACACCGCAGGCCGCTACGAGATGGATTTCGACGCCTATGATGCGCTGATGACGGGCAATGAAAAAATGCTCATCCTCTGCTCGCCGCATAATCCCGGTGGCCGGGTCTGGACCAAGGCAGAACTTGAAGGCGTGGCCGATTTCGCCCGCCGCCATGACCTCATCCTCGTGTCGGATGAAATTCACCATGATCTTGTGATGCCCGGTCAGCGCCATACCGCCATGCCCCATATCGAGGGTATCGCTGACCGGCTGGTGATGATGACCGCCACCACCAAGACCTTCAACATTGCAGGCGCGCATCTGGGCAATGTGATCGTGCCCGATGCAAAGCTGCGCGCGCAGTTTGCCGCCCGCATGGGGGCGATGGGGATGTCGCCCAATTCCTTTGGTCTCTTCATGGCCGAGGCCGCCTATAGCCCCGAGGGCGCAGAATGGGTTGATGCGCTCTGCCTCTATCTCGATGGCAACCGGCAACTTTTTGAGGCTGGAATGCAGGCCATTCCCGGCGTGCGCGCCATGCCGCTCGAGGCCACCTATCTGACGTGGATCGACTTTGCCGGCACCGGCATGACGGCGGCAGAGTATACCGGCCGGGTCGAACGGGACGCGCGCGTTGTGGCCAACCACGGCCCGACCTTTGGCACCGGCGGCGAGAGCTTCCTTCGATTCAACATCGCCACACCGCGCGCCCGCGTCGCAGAGGCGGTCGCGCGTATTCAGACCGCCTTTGCCGATCTGCAATGAGCGTCCGGGGCGCGGGCCGATGAAGCGGGTTTTTATCACCGGCACCGCCGGGTTTATCGGCTATCATCTGGCAAACCTGCTGCTAGATGAGGGCATGGTGGTGCATGGCCTCGACGGCATGACCGACTATTACGACGTCCGCCTGAAACAGCGCCGCCACCAGATGCTGATGCAAAAGCCGGGGTTTGTCGCGACCGAGGCCATGCTAGAGGATCAGACAGCGGTGGACGCCGCGATTGACGCCTGCGCCCCTGACATCATCGTGCATCTCGCGGCGCAGGCAGGCGTGCGCTACAGCCTTGAAAATCCGCGCGCCTATATCGACGCCAATATCGTCGGCACCTTCAACATCATGGAAGCGGCCAAGCGCCATGCGGTGCGCCATCTCCTGATGGCCTCCACTTCTTCGGTTTACGGCGCGAATACCGACATGCCCTATGCCGAGACGATGAAGGCCGACAGCCCGATGACAATCTACGCCGCCACCAAAAAGGCGACCGAGGCCATGGGCCATGCCCATGCCCATCTGTGGAACCTGCCCACCACGATGTTTCGGTTCTTTACCGTCTATGGCCCATGGGGCCGCCCCGACATGGCCTATTTCAAATTCGTCGAGGCCATTCTGGCGGGTCGCCCCATCGACATCTACAATCACGGCGAGATGTATCGCGATTTCACCTATGTGGGTGATCTGGTGCGCGGTATCCGTCTGCTGATGGATGCCGCCCCCGTGCGCCCCATGACGCCCGAGGATATCGCCCCCGGTGACAGCCTCTCGCCCGTCGCCCCCTACCGGATCGTCAATATCGGCAATTCCGAAAAGGTGCGCCTCTTGGATTTCGTCGCCGCCATCGAAGACGCGCTAGAACGGCCCGCCATCCGCAACATGATGGAGATGCAAAAGGGCGATGTGCCCGCCACTTGGGCGGATGCCCGCCTGCTCGAAACACTGACCGGATACCGCCCGCAAACCAGCGTGCGCGACGGGATTGCCCAATTCGTGCGCTGGTATCGCAGCTATTATCAGGTCTGAGCGGGAATCTAAGGGCAGAGGGCGGCAAGGGCCATGGCGTCGCGCGACCGGCGCTGCTAGCGTGCGCCTGAACTCAGCCCCCCAATGACGGAGACAGCCCGCCCATGAGCAAGACCGGCAAACCGATCAATCTGGCGCTTCAGGGCGGTGGCGCGCATGGGGCCTTTAGCTGGGGCGTGCTGGACTACCTGCTCGAGGATGGGCGCCTGCATATCGCGGGGGTCTCTGGCACATCAGCCGGGGCCATGAACGCCGTGGCTTTGGCAGATGGCTTTACCCGCGCCGGGCCCGACGGCGCACGCGCGGCGCTTGACCACTTTTGGCGCAGCATGAGTGGCAGCGTCAAACATTCACCGATGCAACGCACGCCGCTGGACCGTCTGACCGGCAACTGGGGGCTGGAAAACAACCCGTTTTACCATTTCATGAACGCGCTCACTGGCGTTGCCTCGCCCTATCAACTCAACCCGATGAACATCAACCCGCTGCGCGATCTGGTAGAAGAAAGCATTGATTTCGAGATGGTGCGCAAATGCACGGCGTTCGAGCTCTTTGTCTCGGCCACCAATGTTGAAACGGGCCGGGTCAAGGTCTTTGCCCGCGAAGAATTGACCGCCGATATGGTGATGGCTTCGGCCTGCCTGCCGCAGATGTATCAGGCGGTCGAGATCGACGGCGTGCCCTATTGGGATGGCGGCTATATGGGCAACCCGTCGCTTTTCCCGCTCTATGGCAAGACTGGCACCGATGACATCGTGGTCATCCAGATCAACCCGATCGAGCGCAAAGGCGCACCGCGCTCGGCGCAGGAAATCCAGAACCGCCTGAACGAGATCAGCTTTAACGCGAGCCTGCTCAAGGAGCTGCGGGCCATTGATTTCGTGGACCGCCTGATTGCTCAGGACAAGCTCTCGACCGATCACTATCGCCCGGTCAAGGTGCATCTGATCGAGAATGAAGCAGCGCTGAAACCGATGGGGGCCTCGTCCAAGATGAATGTCGAATGGGCGTTTCTGACCCGCCTGCGCGACATCGGGCGCGAGACGGCAGCGGCATGGCTTGATGCGAATTACGACCATGTCGGCGTCAAAAGCACGGTGGACCTGCGCGCCATGTTTCAGGGCATCGGGGCCGAGCATCAGGGCTGAGAGGTGCTGCTGCGTGCAGTTTCAGGCGAACCGCGTCAACCATCCCAAACTTGCCTCTGTGCCCGCCTCACCGGGCCGGTACTCCGCCCCGAACGGCCCTGGCCAGCCGAGCGCCGCAATCTGCGGCAAAAGCCAGCCATAATCCACCTCGCCTTGGTCCGGCGCGCCACGGTCCGGCACGCCGGCAAACTGCACATGACCGATGATAGGCTGATAGCGGGCGAAGCGGCGCAGCAAATCCCCCCCCATGATCTGCAAATGATAGCAGTCGAACATCATCCGCAAATTGTCCCGCCTCAGCGCTGCGATGACAGAGGCAGCATGAGCCGTCGACGACAGGTGATACCCCGGCACATCGCGCTGATTGATGGGCTCGATCAGGATCATCAGCCCCACAGGCGCGGCCAGATCACAGGCATAGGCCAGATTGCTCCGAAATACCGCCTCTGCCTCTGCTCCGCCATCGGTGCATCCGGCCATGACATGCACAGCCCCTGCGCCAATGGCCTGCGCATAGTCCACCGCCTGCCGGATCGCTGCGCGGGCCTCGTCCTCGCGGCCTGCAACAGCAGCCAGCCCGAAATCGCCCGCCGCGCGGTCGCCCGGCCATGTGTTCAGCCCCAGCATCGGCAGCCCGGTTTCCTCCAATGCCGCGCGCACCTCATCTGCGGCAAAGTCATAAGGAAAATGGCATTCCACCGCCGCAAATCCCGCCCGCGCCGCGGCATGAATCGCCTCGGGCAAAGGCCGGTCGGTGAATAGAAACCCCAGATTGGCCGAAAACCGCATCAGTCCCAATCCACCTCGAATTTGCGCACCACCTGCGCGATCTGCCCGGCATCAAGCGGACGCGCCCCGGTGCCCCGCAAAATCAGCGCCAGCTTCGCGGTTTCCTCTAACTCTTCCATCGCGAACACCGCCGCCTCCAGATCCTTGGCCGCCACCACCGGGCCGTGATTGGCCAAAAGCACCGAGGCACGCCGCCCCGCCAACCCCCGGATCGCCTCGGCCATCGCGGCGTCGCCGGGCACATAGAAGGGCAAAAGCGCCACCTTACCCACCCGCATCACCGCATAGGCGGTAAGCGGCGGAATGGCATTGTCAGGATCCGTATCGGGCAGGATCGAGAGGGCGACGGAATGCGTGGAATGCAGATGCACCACTGCCCCCGCACTCTGCCGCGTCTCATAGAACGCCGCGTGCAGCGGCATTTCCTTGGTCGGCGGATCGCCCGAAATCAGCCGCCCGCCCGCGTCAAACCGGCTCAGCCGTGCCGGATCGAGCCGCCCCATGCTGACCCCCGTCGGCGTGACCAACAGCCCGCCATCCTCGGTCCGCACCGAGATATTGCCCGAGGCCCCGCCGGTCAGCCCCCGGTCAAACAGCGACTTGGCCCAGAAACACAGGTCTTCGCGCAGGCGGTTTTCGCTCATGTCGAGGTCTCCATCCTCTGCGCCGCTTCGATAAAGAAATCCGGCCCGCCGAAATTCCCCGATTTGAGCGCCAGCACAAGGTCATGCCCCGCCCGTATCACCGGCACGCCGGGGGCAATCTCGGGTCCGATCTCAAGCTCTTTCAATCCCAACGCTTCGACCACCGCGCCCGAAGTCTCGCCGCCTGCAGTCACAAGCCGTGTCACACCACGCGCCACCAATGCGCGCGCCAGTGCCGCAAAGAGCGCCTCAATGGCCCCCGCCACTGCCACAGCGCCGAACTGCGCCTGATCCTGCGCCACCCGTGCCGGATCGGCAGAGGAATAGATCATCGCAATCCCTTCCTGCGCAGCGGCCCAATCCGCCAGATCCTCCGCCGCAATCCGGCCCGCCATGACGTCAGCCGCAGAGATTTCCCGCGCCGGATGCGCGGTTGCATGCCGCGCCACCTGCCCGCGCGTGGCCTCGGAACAGGACCCGGACAGAACAACCACCGGACCAGACTGCCCGTGCCACGCACCAACCTTGCCCGCCAACTGCCCCCGCGCCCGAAAATTGTCAGGCAGGCCCATGGCGATCCCTGATCCCCCTGTGATCAGCGGCAACTCTGCCGCCACGTGGCCCAAGGCCACCAAATCCGCATCGCTGACCGCATCCGCGACAATCAACCGATGCTCCTGTGCCGCAAGGGCCGCCTTGATCGCCTCTGGCCCCTGCCGCACGATCTGAGCGTCCAGATGCCCGACCGTGCCGCGCACCTGTGCGCCCAGCCAGCGGCGAATATCAGGATCGGTCATCGGCGTCAGCGGATGATGCTGCATCCCGCTTTCGCTCAGCAGGCGATCCTTCACAAAGAGATGCCCTTGATAAACCGTCCGCCCCGCCCCCGGAAAGGCCGGGCAAAAGATCACCTGCCGCGCGCCCAAGGCATCGGCCAAGGCCTCGGCCACCGGGCCGATATTGCCCTCGGGCGTTGAATCAAACGTCGAGCAATATTTGAACAGGATTTGCTGGCAGCCCTGCGCGCGCAACCACTCTAGCGCCGCCAGCGCGTGCGCCACCGCCTCGGCCACAGGGATAGATCGGGATTTGAGCGCGACCACCCCCGCCTCAACCCCCGTATCGGCAGGCGCATCCGGCACACCCACATATTGCACCGTGCGCATGCCCGCCTTGGTCAGCGTATTGGCCAGATCACTTGATCCGGTGAAATCATCGCCGATACAGCCCAGCAGCATCAGGCGTCCCCCGGCAAGCGCAATCCGGCGCGGGCCGCGATGTGTTTGGTGATGGCCGCATCATCCTCGCGCCCCAATCCCGCGCCCGACGCCGCGCGATATTCCGCCAGCGCCGCCGCAACCAGCGGCAAAGGCAGGGCCACGCGCGCGGCCATCTCTGCCACGATACCCAGATCCTTGGGCCAGATGTCGATGGCCGAACGCGGGGCATAATCCGCCTCGATCACATGCGGCGCGCGGTTTTCGAACATCCACGAATTACCCGCTGAAACCTTGATCACCTCCAGCACACGGGCCAGATCCAGCCCCTGCGAGGTGGCAAGGCTTAGCGCCTCGCCCATGGCCGCGATATGCACGCCCGCAAGCAATTGATTGACCGCCTTCATCGCCGATCCCGGCCCGGCGCAATCGCCCAAGCGATGCACCGTTTCGGCCAATGCCGCCAAAACCGCATCGGCCCGGTCAAACGCCTCGGCCCGGCCTGACGCCATGATCGAGAGCCGCCCCTCGGCCGCCTTGACCGCCCCACCGGAAATCGGCGCATCCAGATAGAGCAGCCCCCGGCGCGAGGCCTCTTCTTCCATCTCGCGGGCAAACTCCGGCGCGACCGTGGCACAGCCAAGGATCACACCGCCCGCCTGCGCCCCTCCGGCCCAGCCTTGCGCCCCAAAGAGTGCATCGCGCGTCTGCGCGGCATTGAGCACAACACAAACCAGCACCGCCGCCTTGGGCGCACCTCGGTTCAGCGCGCACCCCCCCGCAGCAACCAGCAAATCGCGACGCCCCGCGTCCGGATCATGGCCATAAACCTCGAACCCCGCCCGCAGCGCCGATTGCGCCATGCCAAGGCCCATCGACCCCAGCCCAACAAAATGCACGATCTCTGTCATTGTCCCACCGAAAGAATGGTCTGCATCGGCCAGAGCGTAATGGCCGGAATATAGGTGATCAGCATCAAGGCCCCGAACACGGTCAGCACAAACCAGAAAAGATGCGGAATGACCTTTTCAATCGAGAGATTGGCCACTGCACAGGCCGCGAATAGATTGACGCCCAGCGGCGGCGTGATCATCCCCAGCGCCAGATTGACCACAAGGATCAGCCCGAAATGCACGGGATCAACCCCGTAAGACACGGCAATCGGGGCCAGAATTGGCGCCAGCACAAGGATCGCCGCCGAGGTCTCGATGAACATGCCCACCACCAGCAGCATCAGGTTCACCACCAAGAGAAACGCAAAGCGGCTCTCGAAAATATCCTTGAACCAAGCCGCGATTTCATTGGGCAAGCCCGAACGCGTGATGAGAAACGAGAAGAGCGCCGCCGCCGAAATGATGAGCATGATCGCTGCCGTCGCCAACACTGTCTTTTTCAGGATCTCGGGCAGGTCCGCAAACCGCAACTCGCGGTAGAACACCATGCCCACGATCACGGCGGCGGCCACCGCGGCGGCGCTCGCCTCGGTCGGCGTGAAAACGCCCGAATAAATGCCGCCCAAGATGACCACCGGCACGATCAACGCGGGCAAGGCAGACCAGAGCGCCGGGCCAACCCTTGGCCGGTCGCGCCCATCCTCAAGCCCGATACCCCGCACGCGGCACAGGATCAGGACCAGGGCCATCAGCGACCCCGCCACCAGAAACCCCGGTCCTATGCCTGCAAGGAACAACTGCCCAATCGAGGTATCCGTCGACACGCCATAAAGGATCAATGGAATCGACGGCGGAATAAGCACGCCCAGTTCGGCGGAACTCGCCTGAACCGAGGCCGCCATCGGCGCGGGGTATCCATGTTTCACCATCGCCGGTATCAGGATCGCACCAATCGCAAAGGTCGTTGCCACCGACGAGCCAGAGACCGAGGCGAACATCATGCACGTCAGCACGCAAGAGGCCGCAAGCCCGCCTTGGATACCGCCCACGATGGATTTCGCCAGTTCCACCAAACGATGCGAAATCCCCCCCGCCGACATGAGATTGCCCGCCAGAATAAAAAGCGGGATCGCCATCAGCGGAAAGCTGTCGATGCCCGTGAACATGCGCTGCGCCACCAACAGCAGCGGCAAGCGCCCATTGGCCTCGATCCCGATGACCGAAGCCAGACCAATCGCCACCGCAATCGGCACGCCAGCCAAAAAGAATATCGCAAGGGATAGCGCCAGTGCCGCGTTCATTGCAAATCCGCCGAGAACGCAACCGCGCCCTTTTGAACCGCCCGCAACATGCAACCCAGAATGGCCAAGAGAATAAACACCGACCCCACCGGCAGCGCCGCATAGACCCAAGCAATCGAGATTTCCAACGCCGCCAGCTTTTGCGACATGACCCGTTCGGTCATCGCCCAGCCTTGCCAAAAGAGAATGCAGAAAAACACCACCGACAAGCTCATCGACACTAGGTAAAGCGCAAAGCCCAGACGGGGCGGCAAGATCTTTTGCACGATTTCAACCGCGATCATCGCCCCCTCACGGAACGCCGGGGCCACGGCCAGAAACACGCACCAGATCATCGCCGAGCGCGTGATCACCTCGGACCATGTCGACGGGTGCCCGAACACAAACCGCGTCGTCACCTGATACAGCGCAAGACCGACCGCAATCAGCAAAAAGCCAATCGCCAACCGCAGGGCCAGTTGCGTGGTGATGGCCTCAAATCTCAGAAACAACGTCATGCGCGCCCTTCCGTCCGCCCCGGTGCGTGGGACGCACCGGGATCAGCTTCGTGCCTTGGATCACTCGACGGCCTTGATCCGTTCGATCATCTCGCCACCGTATTGATCCGTGTAGACGGAATACGAGGCCTGTTCCGCCAGCGCGGCAAAGGGGGCCTTGTCGATATCGGTGATCACCTCCATGCCGTTTTCCCGCAAAAGCGCAACACCCGCCTCTTCCAGCCGGTTGACCTCGGCGCGCGTCGCCGCTGCCGAGGCCTTGGCCGCCTCATCGAACCAGCCGCGCTGCTCTTCGGTCAGACCGTCCAGCAGAACCGGCGAGGCCAGAACAGCGGCAGGCGAATAGACATGCCCGGTGAGCGAGACATATTTCTGCACCTCCCAGAATTTCGACGCCGTGATCACCGTGACCGGGTTTTCCTGCCCGTCGACCACACCTTGTTGCAGGGCCGAAAACAGCTCGGGGAAGGCCATCGGCGTGGGGGCCGCGCCCATACCTTCGAACGCCGCCATATGCACCTTGTTCTCCATCGTGCGCAGCTTGAGCCCCGCCAGATCCTCGGGCGTGCGCACGGCGCGCTGCGAGTTGGTCACATGGCGAAACCCGTTCTCGGACCAGGCCAGCGCCACCAGATTATTCTTGCTGATCTCATCCAGCAATTCCTGCCCGATCTCGCCATCCAGCACAGTGCGGGCATGGTCATAGTCGCGAAACAGGAACGGCAGATCGAGCGCATAGACCTGCGGCACGAAATTCCCCAAAGGGCCGGTCGACGTGATGACCACATCCAGCGAGCCGATCTGCAAGCCTTCGATCATATCCCGCTCGCCGCCCAACTGCCCGGCGGGGGCCTGCTCGCCGGTAAAGGCACCACCCGACAATTCGGTCAGCGTGTCGATAAAGGCCTGCGCCCCCACCCCGTAATGCGACGTGGGCGACAGCGCATGCCCCACCACGATATTCTGTTGCGCCTCTGCCGCCGTGGCCAAACCCAGCGCGGCAAACGCTCCGAGTGCAAAATGTTTCATGTGATCCTCCTCCTTTGTTTTCGTTGGTTCAGTCCACCGGGGCCTCCCGCACCCCGTTAGCCTGTTGTCAGACTCTCCATATACTCGCGAACAATCTCGGCAAAATCCCGGTTGGGTGCAAATCCCAGCGCCTCGGCGCGTGGCGTTATGATCTGCCCCGGCCATGTGGTCACGATCCGCTCGATCGCGGCATCGGGCCGCTCTGTCACCCGCGCCGCCACCTCTGCGCCCGCCACGGCCTCTAGCGTGTCGAGCATCGCGCCCACTGTCACCGAAATCCCCGGCAAGGTGACCGTAGTCTCCAGCCCCAGATCGGCTTGCGCCAGCCCAATGGCGGTCAGCGTATAGTCAAGCGCCTTGGCAGGCGAGGCCAGATGCATCCGCAATCCGCGCCCCACCGGCAACTCGGCCGCAACACCGGCCAACGGCTCGCGGATGATCCCGCTGGCAAAGCCTGATGCGGCGCGGTTGGGCTTGCCCGCCCGCACCGCTATGGTCGGATAGCGCAGCGCGCGGCCCTTGATAAATCCCTTGCGGCTGGCATCACGCACCAGCAACTCGCCCATCAGCTTTTGCGTGCCATAAGAAGACAGCGGCGCAGGCAAGGTCTCTTCTGAAATCGTATCATTGTCGGCGCAGGAAAACACCGCGACCGACGAGGAAAAGACAAAGACCGGCGACTTGCGCAGGCTACGGCAGGCGTCGATCAGGGCAATCGTGGATTGCAGGTTAACGGCCATGCCCAGCGCGTAATCCTCTTCTGCCTGCCCCGAGACGACACCGGCCAGATGGATCACCAGTTCGGGCGCATCCTCGACAATCCGCGCAAGCACGTCGGCACTGTCCAAGGGGCCGGGCACCGCATGCACCCGTCGGCAGGACTGCGCCAGATCAGCCAACGGGGCCTCGGCAATATCGGTAGCCAGGATGGCCGCGATCCGGCGGTCCTGTCCGTCCACGATCAGGCTGTCACGCTCAGAAAGCGCGCGAACAACGCGCTGACCGATAAATCCCGCCGCTCCGGTAATCAGAATACGCACGCCAAATCCCCCTCGACCCAGACTGAACCAAGTTATGACAGCGCTGTCAACATGGTTCTAACCCACCGCCTCATTGCCGCAAGATCGGGGCGCGCGCCAATTTGCAAACGATAGCGATCTGGCCTGACAGGCACCTTGGCCCCTATCCCCAAGGTGCGGCCTCAAAGCGCCACAGGCACCGCCGCGCAGCACCCGCCTGCCCCTCGGACGGGCGCTGTAACTTCAAATCAAAACACTGATAATTATCATATATTTTCAGAAACGAAATGCCCGCCCACCAAATCACAGCGCCTATGCAACGGACGATCACCGCGCGGTTCATCGCTTGGGGTCAAGGTCTATTTCTGCCCGAACAGAACCTGCCCCGCCATTCCTCTCAGTCTCAAACATTAGGTGCCACCAGCCCCAAAAATCATTCCTCTGCTACAGATTCTCAATGACAGCGCCGTCATTTTGCGCAATCTGGGGATATGGACCCGAACGCGCCCGAACCCCCTGTCCGTCGGCCCACCCTCTCTCAGGTGGCCAAGGCCGCAGGCGTCAGCGAGATCACCGCCAGCCGCGCCTTGCGGGGCGGCAGCGCCGTGGCCAAATCCACCCGCCAAAAGGTCGAGCGCGCCGCACAGGCCCTAAACTACATGCCAAACCGCCTTGCCGGAACGCTCGCGGGCGGGGCGTCGCGCCAGATCGCGGTGGTCCTGCCCTCGCTCTCCAACATCGTCTTTGCCGATGTGCTCAAAGGGCTGGAGCGTCGGCTTGAGGATGATGGCTATCATCCGATCTTGGGCATTTCGCATTACGACGCCAGCCGCGAAGAACACCTGCTGCGCGATCTTTTGTCATGGAGGCCAGCAGGCCTCGTTCTTGCGCCCACCTCTGGCAACGCGGCCACGCGCGCACTCTTGCGTGCCGCCGAACTGCCCGTGGTCGAGGTGATGGATACAGACCCAGACCCCGCCGATCTGGCCGTGGGCTTTTCGCACCGCGCCGCAGGCCGCACCATGGCGCATTACCTGATCGGGCGCGGGTATCGCCGGATGGCCTATATCGGCCATGACATCGCCACAGATTTCCGCGCCCTTGCCCGGCTGGACGGCTTCAAGGATGCGCTAAGCGACGCGGGCCTCACCCTATCCGACACGCTTATCCTCGATGGTCCCTCCTCTGTGCCTTTGGGGCGAGAAGGGCTGGCCCGGTTGCTCAGCCAGAGTAAGGCAGCCCCCGATGCGGTCTTTTTCTCCAATGACGACATGGCTGTCGGTGGGGTCTTTCATTGTCAAACCGCAAGCCTCGCGCTGCCCCATGACATCGCCTTGGCCGGTTTCAACGGGCTGAGCATCGGGCAGGCATTGCCCACGCCGCTGACCACCATCGCCTCGAACCGCGAACATATCGGCTATGTCGCCGCCGACCACATCCTGCGCCGCCTCAAGGGCGAGGCCCCGCCCCGGATCACGCAAATTGACTTTCGCCTTGTACCCGGTGCCACGGCCTAAGGCTGGCAATCGCGCGCGCCCGCCCCATCTAGCCCCTCACCAAGGCTGAGCAGAGGCAGGCGGCATGACCGAACAGAACAATCAGACCCGCACCGCCCCCGTGCCCGGCCACCGCATTGGGCGCATGCTGCGGCTGGGTGGCATGACCACCGGCATCATGGGGGATATGCTGGCCGGTGGCCTGCGCCAGATGGCGCAGGGCCAGCGCCCGCATCTGCCCGGCCTCTTGCTCAGCCCCGCCACGGCCCGCCGCGTCACCCGCGATCTGGGTCAGATGCGGGGCGCTGCGATGAAACTGGGGCAGATGCTCTCGATGGATACAGGCCTTGTGCTGCCGCCCGAGATGACCGCAATCATGGCGGCATTGCGGGCCGAGGCCCCGCATATGCCACCCAAGCAGTTGCAATCCGTGCTCAACACCGCATGGGGCACAGGCTGGTATGGCCGGTTCAAGCGCTTTGATTTGCGCCCCTTCGCCGCCGCCTCTATCGGACAGGTCCACCGCGCCCAAACGCCCGATGGTCGCGATCTGGCCATCAAGGTGCAATATCCCGGCGTGCGCGCCAGCATCGACAGCGATATCGACAATCTGGCAACGCTCCTGCGCGTTCCGGGCCTTATCCCGCGCGAGATGGACCTTGCCCCGATGCTGCACGAGGCCAAGGCGCAACTGCATCAAGAGGCGGATTATATCGCAGAGGCCCGCCATCTGACGGCGTTTCAGACGCTTCTGTCTGGCTCAGATGCATTCCGCCTGCCCGAGCTGCACCCCGACCTCAGCACGCCCGAGGTGCTGGCCATGACCTATATCGACAGCCAACCCATAGACGCACTGACCGATGCGCCCCAAGATCTGCGCGATCACGTGGCGCAACAGTTGATCGACCTGACCTTGCGTGAACTGTTCGAGTTTGGCCTGATGCAGACCGATCCCAATCTGGCCAATTACCGCTTTGATCCCGCCACCGGGCGGATCGTGCTTTTGGATTTCGGGGCGGTGATGGCGATTGATCCGGCCCTCACCGAGGAGTTTCGCACCCTGCTCAACGCGGCACTGGACGAGGATGCCGCACGCACCCGCGCGGCCATGCTGCGTATCGGCTATTTCAGCGCCGCCACCGCCCCCCGGCATCAGGCCCTGATCCTCGAGATGTTCAACACCGCCATGGCCCCGCTGCGCCAAAGCACAGCGTTTGATTTCGGGGCCTCCGATCTGGTTCGCACCCTGCGCGACATGGGGATGGCCATGGGCTCAGAGCGTGAGTTGACGCATGTGCCGCCCCCCGCCACGATGTTCCTGCATCGCAAGATCGGCGGCATTTACCTTTTGGCCAGCAAATTGCGTGCCCGCGTCGCACTGCGCCCACTGCTTGAGCGCCACCGCTGAGAACGGTGCCTAGTCGGCCAGAACCGGCAAGATTGCCGCGTCTCCCAGCACCGGGCAACGCCCACCCAGATCCAGCAACCCATGGCCAAAGATGTCATCCACGCCCGGCGCGCCCAGATCGGCGGCGCTCTGGCTAAGCGCCGCGCGCAGCTCTGCCGGGGTCATCCCCGGATTGCCCTGTTGCCAGAGCGCCACCGCCGCCGTCACGTAGGGCACCGCAAAAGAGGTGCCGGTTTTCCACCGCGCCCCCTGAACCGACGCCGCAGTCCAGACCTCGACCCCCGGTGCCGCCAGATCCACATGCGGCCCCCGCCCGGCGCGGCGATAGATCCCCCCGGCCTTGTCCACCGCTGTCACGGCAATCACGCTGTCATAGGCGGCGGGATAGGCGGGCGGCGCGTTTGGCCCGCCATTCCCCGCCGCTGCCACCACAACGACAGTCTGCGCCGCCTCAAGCGCTGCCAAAGTCTCTTGCAAAACGCTGTTGGGCGGCCCCGCAAGGCTGAGGTTAATCACCGTAGCCCCGGCCCCGACCAGCTGATCAAGGCCCCGTACCAGCGTAAAGGCATCGGCGCGCTCATCCCCAGACTCCTTGTGAAACGCATCCACCGCCACCAGCGGCACCCCCGGCAAGAGCCCCGGCGCACGGGAGGCCGGATCGCCCACCAGCAGCGCCGCCACCGCCGTGCCATGAATGGCACTCGAGGCATTGTAATCCTCAGGTGCCACCCGCGTCAGTGCCACCTGCGCCCCCGCAAGCGCGCTGTGATCGGTGTTGATTCCAGTGTCGATCATCCCGATCGTCACCGGCGCACCGCATCCCTGCGGCCCCAGAGGGTTGGGCCAGTCAATCAGGGCCCGCGCCGGACAATGCAGCCCCTCACAAGGCAGGGGATCACTGGTCTCCTCATCCGGCGCGCGGCTTTCCTCGGCTTCGACCCGGTAATAATGGTTGAAATCCGCCGTCTCGCCGGTGGGCAGCGCCTGCACCGCCGCCCGCGCCTCGTCCAGCGTGGTGCCCTCTGGCACCGAAAGGCGTTGGATGTTCACACCAAGGCTAACCAGGTCAATGCGGTCAATAATGCCATAGCCCTGCGCCACCAAAGCGGCGGCATCCGCATCATTCAGCCCGCGCGCGATGATTTCGTTGGGGGCTTCGGTTGGGCGTGGCGCTGCACGGGGGGCTTGGGCGCGGGCGGCCTGCAGCGCAGGTTCTGGCAACGCGCCCCGAAAGAGCGCACGCAGATTGCGGCGATAGTCGCGAAGCGTGGTCTCACCCGTTCCAATCCCGCCAGACTTGCCACCGCTTCGGCTGCCACTGCTGCTGCTACTGCTGCTGCTCCCGTCATCCCCATCATCCCCGTCGCCGTCGCCGTCACCATCACCGCCGTCGCCGTCATCGGCCCAAGCCATCGAAGCAGAAAAGCCCCCCTCAGGCCAAGGTCCAAGAGGCACAAGCCCAAGGATCAGAACCCAGACCAGTATCGCTCGTAACACGCGCACGGAATTTCCCCTCTTGTCGCCTTGCCTCAACATGCCATGTTACACAAAACGCTGTAACCCCGGTTTTATTCCCGCCCCCGTTTCAAAGGCCGCGCCGCAATGCCAGACAAGTTTACCGAGGATGTCGTGGCCTTGCTGCCTGCCCTCAAACGCTTTGCCCTCTCGCTCTGCCGTCGGGGCGATCTGGCCGATGATCTGGTGCAGATCACCGCCGAACGGGCGTTTCGCGCCCGCGACCGGTTTGACCCCGCGACCCAATTGCAACCCTGGCTCTTTCGCATCCTGCGCAATGCCTGGATCGACACGCTGCGCCGCGATGCCACCCGTGGCGAGGTAGTGGACATCCACGAAAGCCCCCAGCCCGATCCCGTGGACAGCGCCGCCCAAACCGATGATCGCCTGACCCTGAACGCCGTGCGTCGCGCGATGGAGGATTTGCCCAACGACCAGCGGCAGGTCTTGCACCTCGTCTGCATCGAAGGGCTCAGCTATGCCGAAACCGCCGCCACTCTCGAGATTCCCCAAGGCACCGTGATGAGCCGCCTCAGTCGGGCGCGCTTAGCGCTTGCAAAATCCGTGGGAATAGATCGAGACCCCAGCCGTTAACCCCGTGTCAGGGGAAGGATCACACCGATGCAGATGGATGACGACAGATTGATGGCCCTCGCCGATGGCGAGATCACCGGCAGCGAAGCCGAGGCGTTGCACGACCGCATCGCCGCAGACCCGGACTTGGCCGAGCGCTATGCGCTCTTTGTCGAGACCGCGGAATTGGCACGCCAAGCGATGCAGGACCTGCCCGAGGCGCAGGTTTCCGACGCGCTCGTCGCACGCATCCGCGCGATGGGCGCGGCCAGCGCCCCACCAGAGGCCTCTAACGTGGTGCCCCTTCGCACCGCGCCAGCGCCCGCCGCGCCAACCCGCTGGCAGCCGATGGCACTCGCCGCCAGTCTTGCGCTTGCCGTGGGTCTGGGCGCGGGGCTGATGCTGTCAAACGGGGCTGAAACGCCGGTTGGTGCGCCCTTCAGCACCGCCCTGACCGAACATTTGGACAGCCTGCCTTCGGGCAATGCCGCGCAACTGCCCGATGGCACCGCCCTGACGGTGGTCGCCTCCTTCACCGATGCCGCAGGCCAGTTCTGCCGGGAATATGAGGCGGCAACGCCCGGACGCGGTGGCTTTGTCGCCGTCGCCTGCCGCGAGGATGCCGGATGGCAGCTGCAATTTGCCATGGCGCAAGCCGGTAACGCAGGGGCCGAGGCCGGATATGCCCCCGCCTCCGCGCTCGAAACGCTTGATGCCTATTTCACCGCCACCGGCGCAGGCCAGCCGATGACCCCGGACCAAGAGCGCGGCTTTCTGCGGTAAGGGGGCTGCGGGGCGCAAGGCACCCTAACCCGGAATGACAAACCGCCGGTCCGGATGCTCCAGCCAATCCGCAGATCGCGCCCTCAGCGCGCCCACCAAGGGCGCGAACCAATCCCAATTGGCCGCCGCACTGTCATTCACCACCAGCATCTTCTTGCGGCTATAGATCGGGGCCTCGCGCAACTCAAAAAGCCGCCCCTCCGACACCAGTGGTGCCGCCAGCGCACGCGGCAGATAGGCCGAGCCCCCCCGCTCCAGCAGGAATTGCAGCGCCCAAAACGAACTGTCAAAACTCACCCGCGCGATTCCGGCATCGTGATACGTCTCGCCATGGGCGCGGCGATACTCTTCGCCATGATCCACGAAAATATACTTGGGATCAGCCCGGATCGAGGTCACTTCGCGGTCAGAATAGAGCACCAATTCCTCGGGCGGCAACGCATGCGCGGTCTGATTGCCCCGCGCCGAGGCCCCATAGGTCAGGATCACATCCACCAGCCCCGCCGCCAGCCAATCCTCCAACTCACGCCCGCCGCCCTGCTGCACCGACACCGCCATATCAGGATGGCCCTGCACCACCCCGTCAAAAAACGCCCGCCCCGGCCCGTGCCACAACTCGCGGTCACAGCCAAAGGTGCAGACCGAACTCAACCCCGCAGGCAGGCCCGTTTCATAGCGCGCCTGCCGCCAAAGCCCGGTCATGATCCGCGCATAGCGCAACAGCTTGGTGCCTGCAGGCGTCAGCGTCGTGCCCGATTTCTGCCGATTGAGAAGCTGTTGGCCCAACTCCTCCTCCAGCGATTTGAGCCGCGCCGTCACCGTTGATTGCGTCACGTTCAGCTTTTGCGACGCCCGCACCAGATTGCCGGTCTCGACAATGGCCAGAAACGTCTGCAGGGCGGTGATGTTCATAGGGGTGCGCTCTCAATTCGAATTTCCCGCATATTTGCAGCAAAACAATTCGTTTTCAAGAATGCTGCTTTTGTGCGAATTTCCCCCGACCCGCCGCCTCGGCACCCCAGAACACGCAGGACAGACCATGACCCTAGAGCTTCGCCGCAGCCTTACCCTCGTGCAACGCACCCACCGCGAAGGCGGCAAGGACGTCGCCGACCCCACGCTGCTGGTCGCCGCCCTGGCGATCATTCGCAACCCGTGGTTCGGGCGCGGCCATGTCGAGGATCTCGGCCCCGAAATCCGCGATCAAGGCCCGGTTCTTGGCCGCCTGCTGACCGACATGATCCTTGATGTCACCGGCGACCGGCTTGAGGGATATGGCAAGGCCAGCGTCGTGGGTATGGGTGGCGAATTGGAACATGCCATGGCCCTCACCCATACGCTTTGGTTCGGCAACCAGTTCCGCGATGCGGTCAAGGCCAAGACCTATCTCGCGTTTACAAACACGCGCGGTGCCGCAGGCGCAGCGCTGATGATCCCGCTGATGGACAAGGACGACGCCGGGCGGCGTTCGCATTACCAGACCATCCACACCGTTGTGCCGGACGCGCCCGCCGAGGATGAAATCATCCTCGCCCTTGGCGCCTCGGTGGGCGGTCATCCGCATCACCGCATCGGCAACCGCTACGAAGATCTGCGCGAGATGGGCCATGATGTCGACAATCCGGCGGGGGTCTGAATGACCATGACACCCGAGGGCACGGCCTATGACCTGACCGGGCCTTTGGATGCACCTCACGTGGTGCTGATCCACGGCCTCGGCCTCTCGCGGAACAGCACATGGGGGGTGATCGCCCCTCTGCTTGCCCGACACTTTCGCGTGCTTTGCTACGATCTGCCCGGCCACGGTCAAAGCACGCCGCACCCTGGCCCGCTTACCCTCACCGCGCTCTCAACCCAACTCATCTCCTTGATGGACCGGCTCGACATTCCGCGCGCGGCCCTCGTGGGGTTTTCGCTGGGGGGCATGATCAACCGGCGCGCAGCGCTTGATCATCCTGCCCGCGTGACCGCCCTCGCGATTCTCAATTCCCCCCACGAACGCGCCCCCGATCTTCAGGCGCGGGTCGCGGCGCAGGCGCGGGATGCCGCTGCGGGCGGTCCGGCGGCCACGATCGACGCCGCGTTGGACCGCTGGTTCACCCCAGAGTTTCGCGCGGAAACCCCCGCCAAGGTAGACGCCATCCGCCAGACCGTGCTCGCCACCGATCCCGCCAGCTATGCGGCGCATCGGTTGGTGCTGGCAGAGGGCGTGACCGAATTGATCCGGCCCCAGCCACCTCTGACACCGCCCGCGCTTGTCATGACTTGCGAGAATGACAGTGGCTCGACACCTGCCATGGCCGAGGCGATCGCGTCAGAGATCGCAGGCAGCCAGAGCCATATCCACCCCGCCCTGCGCCACCTCGGACTGATTGAGGCGCCACAGGCTTTCGCGGGCAGGCTCACGCAATTCCTAAGCCGACATGCCTGAGCTTAGTCAGCCGCGTCGCCCAGCCATTTATACATGACGCGCGCATCCACCAGACCGGCCTCAGGATGGCGAAAGGCCCGTGGCAAATGGCCGACTGTGTCAAACCCAAGGCTCTGCCAAAGCGCAATCGCGCCCCGGTTGGTTTCGACCACGAAATTGAACTGCATCGCCAGATAGCCCAATTCGCGGGCCTCGTCCTGCGAATGCACACACATGGCCCGCGCAATACCCTGCCCGCGCGCGGCCTCAGAAACCATATAGCCTGCGTTGCACACATGCGCCCCGCCACCGGCCTGATTTGTCTTGAGATAATAGGTGCCCAGCACCTCGCCACCGCGCTCAGCCACATAGGTGGCGCGCGGCACCTCCATCCAGAGAGAACGCACCGCCTCGCGGGTCAGCCCCGGTTCGATGGCATAGGTATCGCCTGCCCGGATCACATCCCGCAGGATGGGCCAGAGCGCTGCGAAATCCGCCTCGCGCGCCAGCCTGATGATGATACCCGCCTGATCTGTCATACCATACTCCCCCGCCCGCCATGGCTAGCGGCGGGCGCAGGGTTTGGCAAGCCTCAGCCGTTCAGATCAACCACAACCCGGCCCTTGACTTGCCCTTTCAGGATATCTGCTCCCAGACGCGGCAAATCCTCCAGCGTGGCGGGCGTGATCATCGCCTCCAGCTTGTCCATCGGCAAATCCCGCGCGATCCGCTCCCAGGCGCGGACCCGGTTGGCATAGGGCTGCATCACGCTGTCGATGCCCAACAGGTTGACGCCGCGCAACAGAAACGGAATGACCGTCGCTGGCAGGCCCGCGCCCCCCGCCAAACCCACGGCTGCAACGCTTGCGCCGTATTTCATCTGGCCCAACACCCGCGCCAGCATGGCCCCGCCCACGGCATCGACGCAGCCGGTCCAGTTCTCGCTCTCCAACGGTCGCTTGACGGTCTCCGCCAGGTCCTCACGCGGCACGATGCGGCTGGCCCCGAGCCCACGCAGGTAGCCTTCTTGCTCAGGGCGTCCGGTCACGGCAGCCACCTCATGCCCGAGATGCGCCAGAATGGCCGTGGCCACAGATCCCACACCACCTGCGGCACCTGTGACCAGCACTTCGCCATGCCCCGGTTTCAGCCCGTGATCCTCAAGCGCCATCACCGCCAACATGGCGGTAAAGCCTGCGGTGCCCACCGCCATCGCCGCGCGGGTATCCAACCCCTCGGGCAGCGGCACCAGCCAATCGGCGCGCACCCGCGCCTTCTGCGCATATCCGCCCCAATGCGCCTCGCCCACGCGCCAGCCGGTTAAAACCACACGGTCACCGGGCTTGTAGCGCGCATCATCACTCGCCTCGACCGTGCCGGCAAAATCAATCCCCGGCACATGCGGATAGGACCGCACCAAACCGCCGCCCGGCCCGATGCAGAGCCCGTCCTTGTAGTTCACCGTGGAATATTCGACCGCAACCGTCACCTCGGCCTCGGGCAGATCCGCAAGCGTCAACTCTTTGACGCCTGCCGATGTCTTGCCGCTCTCCGCGTCTTTCTCGACGACCAATGCCTTGAACATCTCTCTCTCCTTCTTTCTGCAAGGCGCGCGCGCCTCGCTTCATCTGGCAAAAAATACCTCGGGGGCGACGCCCGGAACGGGCGGCGGGGGCAGCGCCCCCATGCCCCCTCTCAGGCCCAGAACCCCGCCTGCACAGAGGCGCGGCGTTCCCCATCAGGCGTCACCACTCGCAACTCCGTGCCCGCCTCCCAATGGGTCATCCGCACCATGCCGATGGCCACGCTGGTGGCGAAATCCGGCGACCACGTGGCCGAACTCACCCGGCCCACACGCGCCCCCTTCTCTGACAGGACCGGCCACCACTCGCGGCAGGGCGGCACCGCCGCCCCCTCGATAGCAATGGCGCGGATCTGCTGCACCGGCCCTTCCTTGGCCACGCGGAGCAGCGCATCCCGCCCGATACACCCAATCGCCGTATGGGTGTTGCAAAACTTGCCCAGCCCGCATTCATGTGGCGTGTTGTCATCGGTCATGTCATTGCCATAGCTCAGCAATCCGCCCTCGATCCGCTCGATCAGGTTGGGGCAGCCGGCGTGCACATCCATGCCCTTGCCCGCCTCCATCAGCGCATTCCAGAGCGGCATGCCAATATCGCCGCCTTCGACATAGATTTCAAACCCGCCCTGCTTGGAATAGCCCGAGCGCGCGATCACCATATCCCGGCCTTGAAAATCAAAATGCCCAAAGCGGAAGAACCGCACATCGCGCACCGCGTCGCCAAACACCGCCGCCATCAGATCATCGGCGCGCGGGCCTTGAATGGCCAGCGGGCTCACGTCCGGCTCATCCACCAGCACATCCAGCCGCCAGCCCTGCGCGATCCCCTTGACCCAATAGAGCAGGTCACTATCGGCAATCGAAATCCACCAACGGTCCTCGGCCAGCTTGACCGCCACCGGATCGTTGAGCATGCCGCCGGTCTCATCCACGATGGGCACATAGAAACACTGCCCCGGCGTCATGCCGCGCAAATCGCGCGGGGTCAGCATCTGCATCAGGCGGCCCGCATCCGGCCCCCGCAATTCCACCTGCCGTTCGCAGGCCACGTCCCAGACCTGCACCGCCTCTTTGAGGTGGCGATAATCCTCTTCGATCGAGCGAAAGACCGTGGGCAACAGCATATGGTTATAGACCGTATAGGCCTTGACCCCCGCCGCCTCGACCCCTTGGGAAAAGGGCGTGCGGCGCAACCGGCGCGACGGGGACAGAAGCGGAGCGTTCATTGGGCCTCCTCAGGCATGAAAACAAGATCGGTAATCGGCGCGGACAGGCCCGCGCGCGTCAGCATCGCATGCACCTGCCCCCGGTGGTGGGTTTGGTGGTTGAAAAAATGGGTGACGCAGGTGGCCACCGGTCGGGTGATCTCGCCGCCCACGGACCCTGAGTAAAACGTCAGGTTGCCGGTAAGGTCGATACTGTGCACCCGCCCCGCCCACGCCTTGATCCGCCCATCGGTGGTGAACCGTTCCGCACTCCATGCGGCCCCTGTCGGGGTCAGCGTTGTGCTCTGCTCAAAGCGGGTCTCGGGCGGTGCGGCGGTGGCATCAAACCGGCTAAGCCACATCTGATCCGCCCAGAGAATATGGTTGAGCGTGCCGAGGATCGAGCCAAAGAAGGCCCCGTGATCCTCGGTCAGCACCTTGCGGCTCACCCCGTCTATCGCACGCATCACCTGCGCGTTTTGCCACGCATTATAGCGCGCCATCAGGCGCACATGATCCGCCGCCAGCAGCATCAGCGCGGGCCTTTCCAATCAATCTGGCAGATTTCCGCACTGCGCCCGTCAAAATCCCACACCCGGCCAAAGGCGCGCACGCGCCCCTTGGTGGCGGTGGCAACGGTGATATCGGGCCCCATCCAGTATTCGGTGTTGGTGACAACAATATCCTCGCCCTTGTGGCCCGGCACCGGCACCACTTCGCCTTGGATCATCTTGCCCACCATCAGGCGGCGCGCATTGCCTTCGGTCTCGAAAATGACCGGCGCGCGTTCGGCCCCGATAAACTCGCTGACCAGCACCCCAAAGAGGCCGGTCGTGCCGCGCGCCTTGCCGCTGAAGATATTGACCAAAGCGTCATAAGCGGCCTCGCTTGCACGCTCGTCGATAAAGGCCGCGGCCTTCCAGTTGCCGCGTGCCATCAGACCGGGAATTTCCAGCATAAGACCGACGTTGAGCCCGCTCAGGTCCTCATCGCCATAATGGCCCTCGTCGATGCGCACGCCCGACCACGCCTGACAATATCCCTCGGTGGGCGCATGCTTGCCCAAAGAGACCACGCAGGGGCAGAATACCGTGCAGTTGCAGTTGAGGATCAACTCCCCCTTGATCGCCCAGGGCACTGTGCCCAAAGTATCCAGAGCCATTTTTGGCCTCCTCTCTTAGATTGACGTGAACAGAACCCAAACCGACGCGGCGATCAGCACCGCGCCCAAGGGCCGGGTCAGATAGCGCCCAACTTGGGGCAGTTTTTCCAGAACCATGATCACCGTCGCGAGGCCCATGAAGGCGAGGTTCATGACCCCCCCGACAAAGGCCAGCGCCATCAGCGCCCAGCAACATCCAAGGCACACCAACCCCAGCCGCACGCCGTTGCGCAGCGCACCTTCATCCCAATGCTGCATGAAGAACGACAGCGGGCGGCGGCATTTCGACAGGCAGGCCTCCTTGACCGGGCTGAACTGATAGGCCCCGGCCACGGCCAGCAAAACCGCCGACAAGACGCCAGAGCGGCTATCGCCAAACGCCGTCAGCAATCCGGCCTGAAACAGCGCCATTTGCGCCCCTGCCGCGATCACCGAAAACCCAAGCCAAACGCCCAGATACCCCACCACCAGCGTGCCGAACTGTGTCTCGCCGGTATGGCTCAGCTCTTCATAAGTCGCAAAGGCAGGCAGTGCTGTGGGGGCCATCATTGCCGCCGACATCAGCGCCCACATCAGGATGATGCGGCCAAATCCGGCGGCATCGGGCGTGACAATGCACAGGCTTTGCAAGAAATCAGCGCCGTAAATCACCGCCCCATCGCGCAAATCTGCGGGCAACGCCATCGCATAAAGCAGCGCCCAGGCCCCCAGAATAAGCGCGAACAGCACCAGCCAGTGCCCCCCACCCATTCGCCTGACCTGTGCTGCAATCATCGCCTCATCCCCACGACTCACCTCTTGCGTTTAAATTGTCAGACATTTAAATGTATGACAAATGAAAATTGATCCGGATAACAAAGCCGACCTTTCGGCCCAGATAGCCGAGGCGATCCGCGATGCGATCGTCTCTGGTCAACTCATCGTTGATGAACGCCTGCCCTCCGAGGCAGAGCTTGCCGATCACTTCGCCGTGTCGCGCCCCACCGTGCGCGAGGCGCTGAAACGGCTGGCCGCGCAATCGCTCATTCGCACCCAGCGCGGGGCCTTTGGCGGCGCCTTCGTCAACCGCCTCAGCTATCCCGAGGCCTATGGCCAGCAGATCACCACCGCCACGCTGCTCCTCAGCATGAACAGTATCAGCTTTGATACCGCCTGCGAGGCGCGCTATGCTTTGGAACGCGCCTGCACGCCCTTGGCGGCCCAGCGCCGCACGCCCGACACGCTCGCCACCATGCGCGCCGAGATTCACCGGCAGGGACAGCCGGGGCTGACCGATGAAAGCTTTTGCGCCTCTGACGTGGCGTTTCACCGCGCGCTTGTGGACAGTGCGGGCAACCCGGTGCTCAGCTATCAACTCGCCGGCGCGGTCGAGGCGATGCAGCCCCTGATGAATATGATCACCTTTACCGCCCGCTCGCGCGAGGCCATCGTGGGCCTTCACACCCGCATCGCCGATGCGCTGGCCTGTTCAGACGCCGAGGCCGCGCAAACCGCCCTGACCGAGCTAGAGGCCTATACGCTGACCCTTGGCCGCGATGTCATGGCCGCGCGCGCGCCAAAATAGCCCCTCAGACACCCCAAGCCGCGCATTTGCGGTCAATCGTCTTGCGCGCTACGCCCAAACGGCGCGCCGCCTCGGCCCGGTTGCCGCCGCAAGCATCGAGCACCGCCATGATGTGACGCTGCTCGACATATTCCAGCGTCTCAAGGGCCTGCTCGCCGCCGCCCCGGCCAGAGCCCGCGAATTCCTCGGGAAAGGCCCCAAGGATCACTGACCGTTCGATCAGATTTCTCAATTCCCGCACATTGCCGGGCCAGTCATAGCGGCTCAGCTTGAGCAGGACATCCGCATCGAGATCAAGCGCGGGCATCCCCAACGCCCCCGAAAATTCGCTCATAAAGAGCGCCGCCAGTTCAACGATATCCTCCTGACGCTCCTTGAGGCTGGGCATTTCCACGTTGACGATATTGATCCGGTGAAACAGATCCGCCCGGAACCGCCCCGCATTCACCGCCGCCTTCAAATCGGCATTGGTGGCAAACAGGAACCGCAGATTAAGCGGGATTTCCCGTTCAGACCCGATGGGTCGAATACGCTTGTCCTCCAGCACGCGCAGCAGCGCCGCCTGCACATGTTCGGGCAATTGCGCCACTTCATCCAGCAAGAGCGTGCCGCCATCCGCATGCAGCAGCAAACCATCCTTGCGCGCGCGGCCATCCTCGACCACGCCAAACAATTCCTCGGCGATCCGATCCGCCGAAATCGCGGCACAATTAACCGCGACAAAGGGCTTCTCCGCCCTGTTCGATAGCCCGTGCAAGGTACGCGCCGCAATCTCTTTGCCGGTCCCGCTTGCCCCGGTGAAAAGAACCGAGGTGGGCGCAGGGGCCAGCTTGCCCAGCATCGCCCGCACGCTTTGAATCGCGGGCGAATGCCCCAGCAGCCGACCGCGCGCCGCCTGCCCGCCCGCCGACAATTCGTGCCGCAACAGGTAATTCTCACGCGCCAGATATTTGCGGTCCAGCGCGCGCGCGACCGAATTCAGGATCTGGTTGGCGCGAAACGGCTTGAGCACGAAATCCGTCACCCCTGCCCGCAGCGCCTTGATCGCCGTATCAAGATCCGCGTAGGCGGTGATCAGGATCGTATCGGCAAATAACCCGACCCGCCGCTGCTCCTCCAGCCAGTCAAGGCCGGTCTTGCCGGGCATGATATTGTCGAGAATGACCAGATCGAAATGCATCTGATCAAGGATCATCGCCCCCTCGGCACAGGTGCGCGCCTGCTCCACGTGACGGCACCGCGCCCCCAGCGTCTTGATAAGGAAATTGCGCATTCCCGGCTCATCGTCGATAATCAATACCGACGCATGCGCAAGGTTCTGGCCATAATCCTCCGCTGTTTCTTCGGGCGCGGGATGCGGCGTCATTCGGCCGCGTCACCCAACCGGACAGCATCACCCGCGCGCTTGGCCTCAGACGTATAGCCCAACTCGTGCAGCACGGTGGGGGCGGCGGCGGAAATCACCGCGCAGGCGATAAAGGCCGCAATCATCGCTTTCATTCTCTCAGTTCCCTTCTGTTGCGGTGGCACGGCGAAGATAGTCAATCATATCCTGCCGGTCCTCAGCCGCTGTGATCCGTTGCATTGGCATCTTGGAGCCGGGGATATAGTGATCCGGTCCAAGGTCGAAGAGCGCGTCAATCGTTGTGTCATTCCAGACGATCCCAGACCCATCGAGGATATCGGAATAGGCATAGCCCGGCACTGTCCCCGCCTGACGCCCAAAAAGACCATAGAGCGTCGGCCCCGCCTTGCGCGAAGGCGGCGGCGTCAGTGCATGGCAGATGGAGCATTTGCGCATGAATTGCCGCTCGCCATTTTCCATCTCCTCAGGCGCGCGCAAAAAGCTGTGATCCGTCTCGCCCGCCGGATCATACGCGCCCAGCATCTCGACCGGCCAGCCATAGACGACCTCGCTCAGCCCACCCGCATAGATCATACGCCCGTCGGGCGAAAAATCCAACGCCCAGACCGGACCGCGCGCCATGGCCTGAAAATCACGGGCGATCTGCCAGGCATTCGTGTCGATCACCATGATATAGCCCTGCCCATCCCCCGCCGCCAATTGCGCTGTCGCGGCGTGATAGGCCATCGACAGCACCGGGCGACGCTCCAGCGTGAAATCCGCGATCTGCTGACCGCTTGCCGGGTCGATCACCCGCGTGGCCCCATCAACCGCGCCATAGGCCAGCCACGCATCCTGAGGCCCCAACACGATCTTGTTGATCCCAAACCCCTGATTCAGCACTTCGCGCGGCGGGGCATCCACCTCTTGCCAGCGCCATTCCTGCAATGACCCATCCGCAGACGAGGAATACAAAAGCGACCCATCGCTGCTGAATGCCACATCGCTGACCGCCGCATCATGCCCCGTCAGAAAGCGCGCAGCCCCCCCCGCCACCGGCCAAATCCCGATCAAGCCGTCCCAACTCGCCGAGGCAATCCACGCTCCATCCGGCGACACATCGAGCGCCGCAACCTTGCCTTTGTGGCCAACGTGCCGGGTGCCTTCGCCGGTTTCCCTATCCCAGACGATCAGCGTAAAGTCATCGCCCCCCGACACAAGCCGCCCGTCCTCCAGTGCCGCAACCGCAACCACCGCCGCCGCGTGACCTTCGAACCAGCGCGGGGTGCGTCCCTCCCAGAGGCCCACGGAATTGTCGAAACTAACCGACACGACCTCGCCACTCTCAGGCAGCACGCTCAGCCCCATGACCGGCCCGCCATGCCCTTTGAGCGTGGTGAACTCTTGCGCTGCCAGAGGGCTTGCCCCCGCCAGCGCCCACAGCCAGAGACCAAAGGCACGCGCCCCCATGGTTATTCCGCAGGATGCGCGGCCTTGCCGGGATCAGGCGCATGGCCCTTTTCCTGCAACTCCTTAAGCCACAGGCCATGATGCTCGCGCGCCCATTGCTCTTCGACCTCGCCCGACCCCATGGCGTCAAACGCGCCCTCCATGCCGACCGACCCAATGTAGATATGGGCCAGAATGATCGCGGTCAGAACAAAGGCCATGATCGAATGCCAGAGCGTCGCCAGTTGCATTTCCTCATGCGGTGCCAGCATCACCGGCAATTCGCCAAAGCCGACCGCTTGTGGCAATCCGGTCTGGTTGAGCATGACAAAGGTCTTGGCAAACATCGGCATCTCGAACGGAAAGAGCAGTGACAGGCCCGTGGCCGAAATCGACGCGCCGAACACGATCACCGCCCAAAAGATCATCTTTTGCCCGGCGTTGAATTTCTTGGCGGGCGGATGCACACCCTTGCTGAAAATCCCGCCGCCCACGGCCAGCCATTTCAGGTCCGTCCGGTTGGGAATATTGTGCAGAACCCACATAAAGAACACCATCACCAGACCCAGCATAAAGGCCCAGGAGATGTTGTTATGCACCCATTTTGACGCCACCGCGATGGTCGCGAACGCCTCATGCCCCAACAGCGGGATCACCACCGTTCGGCCAAACAGAACCACCAGACCGGTGATCGCCAGCACCACGAAAGAGCCCGCCATCAACCAATGGCCAAAGCGTTCGACCGCCTGAAAGCGGGTAACCGTGCGGCCCGTCTTGGCCCCGTCGATCCGGATTTTGCCCCGGACAAGATAGAAAAGCGCCAAAAGGACCAGCGTACCCCCCAGCAGATAGGCGCCATAGGTGGCCAGCGGCCCCTTGCGGAATTCAAGCCAGGTCATGCCGCCGTCCTGAATGAGAACGCGCGCTTCGGGTCCGCCTGCGGACACCTTCACATCATCCAACCCATAGCGCAGCGCACGCCACACTTCGGCATCTGATGCCCCGCCCAAGGTGCCTAACTGCCCCGCCATACCGGCCGCGTCATCCGCGTTGCCTGTGGCGTTGCGGCGGAAACTGTCGTCAATCTGCTCGCCGCGCTGCCGGGCCAGAATATCGTCTAGCGTCTGTGCCCCGCCTGTGGCGGACCGGTCAGGCCCAGTGGCCGTTGGCGTGTCCTGCGCCATGGCAGGCAGTGCGAGCAGAAAACACAAAGCCAAGCTGAGAATTGCGCGCATGATGTCCTCGATCCAAGTCTTGATGTTACGATTTCTTCAAAAGAAATCGAACCGGAAACCTTTAAGGTTTCCGATTGCTTTCGCACCAATGCCGGAGGTCTCGGTGACCTCCGGCATTGGCATCAGCGCCTTCAGCCGCCGCTTTGCTGGCCGTAGGCAGAACCCCAGCCCCAAGCGCCCGAGCCGAAACCACGGGCCACAACGCGTTCGCGGTAAATGGCCGACACGACGTCGCCATCCCCCGCCAAGAGCGCCTTGGTCGAGCACATCTCGGCGCAGATGGGCAATTTGCCCTCGGCGATCCGGTTGCGCCCATACTTCTGGAACTCAGCCTCGGAGTGGTTCTCTTCCGGGCCACCGGCGCAGAAGGTGCACTTGTCCATCTTGCCCCGGCTGCCGAAATTGCCCGCCTGCGGGAATTGCGGCGCACCGAACGGGCACGCATAGAAACAATAGCCGCAGCCGATGCACAGATCCTTGGAGTGCAACACGATGCCCTCCTCGTTCTGATAGAAGCAATCCACCGGGCAGACCGCCATACAGGGCGCATCCGAACAGTGCATACAAGCCACCGAGATCGAGCGTTCGCCGGGGCTGCCGTCGTTGATCGTCACCACCTTGCGGCGGTTGATCCCCCACGGCACCTCGTGCTCGTTCTTACAGGCCGTGACACAGGCGTTGCATTCGATGCAGCGCTCGGCGTCGCAGAGAAACTTTGCTCTTGCCATTCTCTTTCCTCCTTACGCTGGCATGATTTTGCAGAGAGTCGCCTTGGTCTCCTGCATCTGCGTGACCGAGTCATAGCCATAGGTCTGAGCCGTGTTCGTGCTCTCGCCCAAGACATAGGGATCGGCACCGGCGGGGTAATTCCCCCTCAGGTCCTTGCCCTCGAAATGGCCTCCAAAGTGGAACGGCATAAAGACAACGCCTTCCGCCACCCGCTCTGTCACCATTGCCATGACCTTGACCTTGGCGCCTTCAGCCCCTTCAACCCAGACCTGTGCGCCGTCCCGCACGCCGATGTTATTGGCATCGCGCGGGTTGATCTCGACGAACATATCCTGCTGAAGCTCGGCCAGCCACGGGTTTGACCGTGTCTCGTCGCCGCCGCCCTCATATTCGACCAGACGGCCAGAGGTGAGGATGATCGGATACTCTTGCGAGAAATCCTTTTGCTGGATCGAGGCATACATGGTCGGCAAACGCCAAGCCTTGCGGTCCTCATAGGTCGGATAATCCGCCACCAGATCACGACGGTTGGTGTAGAGCGGTTCACGATGCAACGGCACCGGGTCGGGGAAGGTCCACACGACCGCCCGCGCCTTGGCATTGCCGAAGGGCGCGCATTCGTGCTTGATCGCCACCCGCTGGATACCGCCCGACAGGTCGGTCTTCCAGTTGGCCGTAGGTCCGCCCACTGCGTCGATTGCGGCGCGCTCGTCTGCGGTCAGATCGCCGTCCCAGCCCAGATCCATCAGCATCTGCATGGTGAATTCCGGATACCCATCCTGAATCTCAGACCCTGCCGAATAGACACCCTCGGCCAAGAGGTTGTCGCCATCCCGTTCTACGCCAAACCGGGCACGGAAGGTCAAGCCACCTTTGGAAACCGGTATCGACATATCATAGAGATTGGCTGTGCCGGGATGGTTCATCTCGGCCGTTCCCCAGCAGGGCCAGGGCAGGCCGTAGTAATCGCCATCGGCCGGGCCGCCCTTGGCGCGCAACGTGGTGCGGTCAAAGGTGTGCTGGTTGGCCATATGCAGCTTAAGCCGCTCTGGGCTCTGGCCGGTATAGCCGATCGTCCACATACCCTTGTTGAACTCGCGGGTGATGTCTTCGACGTTGGGCTCTCCGGCTTCGTCAATCGCGATGTTGCGGAACATCCGGTCATGGAAACCAAACTTTTGGGCGAACAGCGCGAGGATTTCGTGGTCAACCTTGGACTCAAACAGCGGGTCCATGATCTTGTCACGCCACTGCAACGACCGGTTCGAGGCGGTGACAGAGCCGCGCGTCTCGAATTGCGTGGTAGCCGGCAGCAGATACACGCCATCGGTACGGTCGTTCATGACAGCAGAGACTGTCGGGAACGGATCGACCACAACCAGCATGTCCAGCTTTTCCATCGCGGTTTTCATTTCCTTACCGCGTGTCTGGCTGTTGGGCGCATGACCCCAGAGAACCATGGCCCGGACATTGTTGGGCTGATCCATATTCTCCTTGTCTTCGAGAACACCGTCGATCCACCGCGACACGGTGATGCCGCTGAGGTTCATCATCTTGGTGTCCGCATAGGTGGCATCCGAGAACCGGCTCTTGAGCCAATCCATATCCTCGCCCCAGACACGCGCCCAATGCGCCCAAGATCCTTCTGCCAGGCCGTAATAGCCGGGCAGCGTGTCGGCCAGAACACCAAGGTCCGTGGCTCCCTGCACGTTGTCATGTCCGCGGAAGATGTTGGTGCCGCCACCGGCCACACCCATGTTGCCCAGCGCCAGCTGCAGGATGCAGTATGCGCGGGTGTTGTTGTTGCCGTTGGTGTGCTGCGTGCCACCCATACACCAGATGACAGTACCGGGGCGGCTATTGGCCAGCGTCCGCGCCACGCGGCGCAGCTGCTCGCCCGGCACGCCAGTGACGCGCTCGGTTTCTTCGGGGGTCCACTTGTTCACCTCGTCCTTGATCTGGTCCATGCCCCAGACGCGGGTGCGGATGAATTCCTTGTCTTCCCAGCCATTCTCAAAGATGTGCCACAGGATACCCCAGACCAGCGCCACGTCCGAACCGGGACGGAAACGCACATATTCATCAGCATGCGCCGCTGTGCGGGTAAAGCGCGGGTCGCAGACGATGAGCGGCGCGTTGTTTTCTTCCTTGGCCTTGAGCACGTGCAACAGGCTGACAGGATGCGCCTCGGCGGGGTTGCCACCGATGATGAAAATCGCCTTGGAATTGTGGATGTCGTTGTAGCTGTTGGTCATGGCGCCGTAGCCCCATGTATTCGCAACGCCCGCAACGGTGGTCGAGTGACAGATCCGCGCCTGATGGTCGACGTTGTTCGTGCCCCAATAGGCGGCGAATTTGCGGAAGAGATAGGCCTGTTCGTTATTGTGCTTGGCAGAGCCCAGCCAATAGACGGAATCCGGGCCGCTTTCTTCGCGGATCTTCATCATGCCGTCGCCGATCTCGTTGATCGCCTGCTCCCAGCTGATGCGCTTCCACTCTCCACCCTCTTTCTTCATCGGGTATTTCAGGCGGCGCTCGCCATGGGCATGCTCGCGCACGGCGGCACCCTTGGCGCAATGCGCGCCCAGATTGAACGGGCTATCCCAGCCGGGTTCCTGCCCCGTCCAGACACCATTTTGCACCTCGGCCACAACCGTGCAACCGACCGAGCAATGGGTGCAAACCGATTTGACCGTCTGCACCGCCGCCGTCGCAGCGCTCTGCGCATTGGCGCGGGTCACGGTGCCCCCCATGGCACCGATTGCGGCAAGGCCACCGATGGCCAAACCGCTGCCACGCAGGAATGCGCGGCGGTCCACCGATGTTCCGGCGACCTCTGACAGGATACTGGTCCGCTGGGGGCGGCGTGCAACCCCGTTGGTCTTTTTCCTCAACATGTTTCTCTCTCCTCCCTGGGCCCTCTTGGGCTGGGTACTGCGATTGTCCCTGACGCTCTGGCCACTTGACCGCGCACCAGCGTTGACGGGCGTCCGATCCTAGAAGCGGGCGCTCTCGAAATAGGCGCGGGTATGCGCGGTGTCCTGCATCCGATCCGATGTCAGGTCTGGCTCTGCGGCTTGGGCCTCGCCCGTCGTGACCATCGTTGCGACCGCGACAGCGGGCGCGCCGGTGGCGGCCAGTTTCAGGAAATCACGGCGGCTGCTGCCAGCCTCGGTCTTCCGGGTCATGAAGGTCTCCCTCCCCTCGTTGTGACGGATCGCTCCGCCGGTTGCGATACGGGCTTACGCCCCGCTCATTCGAAAGCCCTGCGCCTCGATCTCCATGAACACCCGACCGACCGCGCCGACCGAGGCATAGAGAACCGAACTCTGCGCAGCCTCCAAATCTGTGAAAAAATGCCCGGCCCAAGGGCCGATATGCTTGGCAAAGAACGCCTGTTGATCGGCCAGCGTCGCAGGCTTGCCAAAGCGCCCTCTGATAAGTCCCGCCATCATCTCCATGAGCGAGGCGATATTGTCCTCCGGCTCATAGACATTTTGCGCACGGGTCATGCCGCGCGCGGCCATGTCGCGGCGCAGCCCCGCCAGCGGCTTCTCATTGAGAAAGCCGGTTAGATAATAGCTGGCATAGGGCAGCAATTCGCCCCGTCCCAGCCCGATAAAGAGCGCGTTGAACTCGCGCTCGACCCCGGCAGGCTTGCTCACCCCAGCCACACGCGCCAACGCGCTCACGGCTTGGCCCATTGGCGTTGCATCCCCGTTCAGCGCGGCGGTCTGTGCCAACAGCGCCTCACCCGGCGGGCGGGCCAGAATGGCGGCCAGAAAATCATAAAGATCGGCACGCAGCGCATCCTCTGCGGCGATCTCGGGCTCTTGGGCTTTCAGCGCCTCGGCTTGGCTCATGCGGATACTCCAGCCTGTTCATCAAATTGAAATCGCATCCTGCGGCGCGGCGGCAGGGGGGTGTCATCCTGTGCCGTCACTGTCTCGGCCTCAGCAAATGCACCGCTTGTCTCAGAACCTGCATCCGGGTCGGGCGCGGCCTCGACCTCTGCGACTTCTACCAGTTCGGGCTCATCGGCTAGGGCCACAACCTCAGCCTCTTCTGGCCCTCGGGCCAATGCCTCGGCTTGGCGTGCCATTTCCTGAACATGCGCCAGCATGCCCTTACCCACCTGATAGGTGGTCTTCATACCCGGCACCACCATCGCGGCATCGGTGTAATCGTCGGCATAGTCGTTCAGACCGTCCAGGTTGGCCAGCACCGGATTGCTGACCCATAGCCGCCGCAGCGCCCGCCGCCGAAGCCGCTCTGGCACCGCCTTATCCATAAAGACGCGGAAATCGTCGCCCATTTTCAATGCGTCAGGATCGGGCAGACCCAATTCCTCGCACAGCTCTGCGTCGGTCTTTTCCTCAAGCTCTGCCTCGCGGGCGGCTGCCGCAAGCTGCTCTGCTGCACGCGCCTCGTCTTGCGCCTCAGCTTCAACCCGCGCCTTGCGCCGGGACCAGAAATCAGACGCGCGGCTCAATTCAGCCTCCCCCGGCGCATCCGCTCTGGCGTGGCAAAGACATCGCGCGGCTGCACGATCCGCGCATCCCCGATCCCGTCCTGCGCGCGACCATCGGCCTGCTTGTCACGGCGACGCTTCTGAAACGCCTCTTCCTGATGATGTGCTTCGACAAAATCGCGGACCAACGCAACCAGCCCCTCGGGCATCGGCACCTTTTCCACAATATCATCGCCATTGTCGGCATAATCCTGCGCCTCAAAGGGCGAGGCTGTAACCAGCACAACCTCATAGGGCGCGCGCTCTAGATCAGCATTGGGCCGGTTTCGCATGATTACAAAGACCGACGGCACCCGTGCGGACAGGCCCTGCAAATAGGCCTCGGTCTGGGTGTGATGCAGATCAAGCAGCACGGTCGCGGCGTGGAAATCCACCGCCTCGCCCTCGCGCCGCAACTCGCGCCAATCCGCCTGCGGTGCCCCCGGCAGAACCGACACCGCCCGCCATGCCCACGCCGCCCACCGGGTAACACCCGGCGTGCGCCGCATGACAATGCCCAAGGGCACCATCATCTGTTTCTCAAGCATCTGTGTTTCGTGGCGATAGGTCACGCGGTCGTGCATCCTTTGCTGCGTGGTTCCAGATTGGTTTGGTTTCCGGACCACGCAAAGCCCTTTTTGTGTGCAACCGTCCACATCGAGTCCGATCCGGACATTTTGAACCACCCATCGGCACGTCAGCGGCCTCAAAGGACAGAATGTCCAGTTGGCCCTTTTCAATGCTGCACTGCCGCATGACAAGATATTGAAAACAAACAGAATCAATCGGGTTTAAAACAGCGCCTGAACCGGCCCTCTCCCAAGGCCGAACGATTCGAAAAGCGGTTTACGAGGGCTTCGAATCATGCCTAATCTCTGCGCAAAGTGACCGATCCGGTCCGCTTCCCAGACGTGTCAAACACCGGGGTAAACATGCCTAAACACCTGATTTTATGCGATTGTTCCGCCAGCCAGACGCTCGACCCCGAGGGGCTCTCCAAGGCCACCGGCCTGAGCTGTTCACGCCTACACAGTGCGCTCTGCACCGATGAAATCGAGGCCGCGACCAAGGCCATCACCACCGGCGAGGCAATTATTTGTTGCGCCCAAGAGGCCCGCTTGTTCGAGGATCTGGCAGCCGATCTCGAGGTCGACAGCCCCCCCCTGATCGACCTGCGCGACCGGGCCGGTTGGTCGGATGATCCAGCCTCAAAACTACCCAAAATGGCCGCCCTTCTGGCCGAAGCCAGCCTGCCAACCCCACCACAAAAGACCGTAGATGTCATATCCGAGGGGCTGTGCCTTATCCTTGGTGCCTCGGATGTGGCCCTGCCCGCCGCTGAAAAACTCGCCCCCCTCCTTGGCGTCACCGTGCTCTTGACCGACGAGACGGACCCGCCCGAGAACCGCGATTTCGATGCCATTCGGGGCCGGATCACACAAGCCAGCGGTGCGCTTGGCCAGTTCGAGCTGCGCATCGACGCGCTGCAACAGATCAACCCCGCCGGACGCGGTGCCCTGCGCTGGACCGCACCGCGCGACGGCGGGCAGACGCACTGCGATGTGCTCTTGGACCTGCGCGGCGGCACGCCCCTCTTTCCCGCCCCCCAGAAACGCGAAGGCTATCTGCGCGCTGATCCCGGCAGCCTGCATGCCGTCTCGGATGCGGTGTTTCAGGCCGCCCAGATGATCGGCACCTTTGAAAAGCCGCTTTACGTGGCGCTTGAGCCACTCATCTGCGCCCATTCCCGGGCCGAACAGACCGGATGCAGCAAATGCCTTGATATCTGCCCCACCGGCGCGATCAGCCCGGATGGCGACCACGTCAGCATTGATCCGATGATCTGTGCGGGCTGCGGGGCCTGCGCCGCGCGCTGCCCCTCGGGGGCCATTACCTATGATGCGCCCCCCCCTGACATGACCTTCCGCCGCATTCAGACGCTGGCGCAGGCCTATCGCAAGGCTGGCGGCACCGCTCCGCGCCTGCTTGTCCATGACACCCCCCATGGGGCCGAGATGATCCGCCTTGCCGCCCGCCACGGGCGCGGGCTGCCCGCCGATGTGATCCCGCTAGAGGTTTCGGCGCTTGCAGGCTTTGGCCATGCTGAGATCCTCGCTGCCCTTGCCTCGGGCTTTGCCGAGGTGGCGATCCTGCTCGCCCCCACAACCGAACGCGACGCGCTGGATCAAGAGGTGCCGCTGGCGCAGGCCATGGCCGGCGCAGGCACCGTCCACCTGCTTGACCTCACCGACCCGGACGCGCTCTGCGACGCGCTCTATGGCGCGGCCCCGCCCGCGCCCCTTGCCAGCCCGGTCCTGCCGATGGGCAGCCGCCGTCAGGTCGCGCGCCTTGCCGCCAAATCCCTCAACCCATCGGGTGGCACCCTGCCTTTGCCCACCTCCGCCCCATACGGCGCGGTGCTGGTCAATACCGAGTCCTGTACGCTGTGTCTCTCCTGCGTCTCGCTGTGCCCCTCGGGCGCGCTGATGGACAATGAGGACAAACCGCAATTGCGCTTTCAAGAGGATGCCTGCCTGCAATGCGGCATCTGCGCCACGATCTGCCCGGAAAAGGCCATCACGCTTGAACCGCGCATGAACCTTGACGACACCGCCCTAACCCAAGTGGTGCTGAACGAAGAAGAGCCATTTGCCTGCGTCGAATGCGGCACGCTTTTTGGCTCCAAGGCCACAATCAACCGCATCACCGAGAAACTCGCGGGCAAGCACGCGATGTTCGCCACCTCGGATGCCGCGCGCATGATCCAGATGTGCGAAGGCTGCCGCATCAACGCGCAGTTCAACTCTGCGAACAACCCCTTTGCCATGGGGGATCGTCCGCGCGTCCGCCGCACCGAAGATTACCTGACCAAACGCAAGGATCACTGAACTTGGATCGGCGCGCCCAGATCGGCGGGGGCCAGCCCCGCCACATAGGCGATGATCGCCTCCAACTCATCGAGCGTGACCTCGATGGGCGAAATCGGCGAGGGCAGATGGCTGGCAAAGGGCTGGGTGACACCGGCCACTTGGGTAAAGGCGGGATGCGGCTTCAACGCAAAAAAGCTCTGAAACCGGGCATCCCAATCGGCAAAGGTGCGCAGCACGGAAAACGACGGGGTCGAGCCGATCGCCCCCATCCGGTTCTCGGGCGCCACAACGTGACAGCGCCCGCATTGCAGCAAGGACACCTCCTTGCCAAGGGCGGGATCGCCGTCGAACACCGCCGCCGCCTCGGGCTTTTCCACAACCTGCGGCAGGCCAAAGGGGGCCACACCGGCCACCTCATAGCTTGTCACCGTGCGCTGACCGATCTCGGATGTCAGCCAATCGGCAAACAGGGCCGCCCCCGGATGCGTGCCCGAAACGCCCATGCGCCAGACCGCGCCCGCGCCCTCGAACACCGCGCGGCCCTCTTCTTGACCCAAGATGATCTCGGCCTCGCTTGCCTCTGCCACCACCTCGACCCGCACCCCGGTCTTGAGCGCAAAGCGCGGCACGAGATAGCCCAGCAACCCGGACTCGACCAGAACCACAGGCGCGCTCAGCCGAAAGCGCTTGTCATCGGCCTGCGCCAGATCAGGCAAAAGCCACAGCAGCGCTGCGAGCCACAGCATCGCAATCCGGGACAGTCGCGTGTAAGGGGTCACCAACAGGCACATACCCAAGCCTAGAAAACCGCCTATATCGGCGTCAAGCATTCAGATCAGCAAAGGGAGAGACCAATGAGCGACGATTTCAACATGTCGATGCGCAAATTCCTCAAACAAGTGGGCGTCACCTCGCAACAGGCCATCGAAGACGGCCTGCGCAAAAAGGGCGCGACCGCCGGACAGGAATTCACCGCCAAGGTGGTGCTGACTGTCGATGGGCTCGATATCGAACACACCGTGACCGGCATTATCAAAGGGCAGGACTGACGTGGCATTGACCAGAGAGAGCGTCCTTGAGGCGCTCAAGAAGATCACCGATCCGGTCAGCGGCTCGGACATCGTGGCCGCAGGCGTGATGCGCGCCCTCACCATCGACGGCGGCACCGTGCGCTTCGTGCTGGAAATCGACCCGGCCAAGGCGCAGGCCTATACCCCGGTGCGCGACGCCGCCGAGGCGGCAGTCACGGCACTTGCCGGGGCCGAAAGCGTGTCGGTCGTGCTCACGGGCCATTCGACCAAGGCTCCGCCCGATCTCAAACCGTCCCGCAAGGCAGAGCCGAAAGGCCCCGAAAAAGTTCCCGGCGTCAATCATCTGATCGCCATCGCGAGCGGCAAGGGCGGCGTGGGCAAATCTACCGTTTCCGCCAACCTCGCCTGTGCGCTGGCCGCCGAAGGGCGGCGCGTCGGCCTCTTGGATGCCGATGTTTACGGCCCCAGCCAGCCGCGCATGCTGGGCGTCTCTGGTCGCCCCGCCAGCCCCGATGGCAAGACCATCCTGCCGATGCGCAATCACGGCGTGACGATGATGTCCATCGGCCTCATGACCAACGAAGGTCAGGCTGTGGTCTGGCGCGGCCCGATGCTGATGGGCGCGTTGCAACAGATGCTGATGCAGGTGCAATGGGGCGCTTTGGATGTGCTCTTGGTGGATCTGCCGCCCGGCACCGGCGATGTGCAAATGACACTGGCGCAAAAGGCGCAGGTGGATGGCGCGATCATCGTCTCGACACCGCAGGATGTGGCACTTCTGGATGCCCGCAAAGGGATCGACATGTTCAACCAGCTGCATGTGCCGGTGTTGGGCATGATCGAGAACATGAGCACGCATATCTGCACCAACTGCGGCCATGAAGAGCATGTGTTCGGCCATGGCGGCGTGCGGGCAGAGGCCGAGAAACTGGGCGTGCCGCTCTTGGCGGAAATTCCCCTGCATCTCGACATTCGCGTGGCCTCGGACGGCGGCGCGCCCATCGTGGTCTCGAAACCCGACAGCCCGCAGGCGCAGGCCTTCCGCGAGGTGGCCCGCTACCTCATCACAGAAGGGCTGGCATGACCACGCCCAGCTTTCCACCTTTGATGTCAGGGCGCGCCGTCACCGGCGCGACCCACCCTTTTGATATGGCCTGCACCCTTGCCGCAGAGGGCTGCGATGCAGGCCTCATCGTGCATAACCTCACGGCCAATCACCTGATGGCCGCCATTGTCCTCGCCCCCGAGGTGCCTCTGGCCGACGCAATGCTAATGCTGCCCACCTGCGGCGTCGGCTTTCAGAATGCCTTTGGCGCGCTCGCCCCACCCGAGGTGGCCGTGCATCTCGAATGGTCGGGCGGCCTCCGCCTCAACGGGGCCTCTTGCGGGCGGCTGCGCGTGGCCGCAGGCGGCACCAACCCCGAGGTCGAACCCGACTGGCTGGTGATCGGCCTTGATCTGCCGCTGATGCAAATCGCAGAGCGCCCCGGCGACCAGCCCGACCAGACCTCGCTCTATGACGAAGGCTGCGCCGAACTCGACCCCGTGGAATTGCTAGAGGCTTGGGCGCGCCACAGCCTCGTGTGGATCAACACATGGGAAGACGCAGGCCCCCGCGCGCTCCATGCCGAATGGCGCGGCCTTGCCTGGCGCATGGGCGAAGAGATCACGCAAAACGGCCGCACCGGCACATTTCAGGGCGTGGACGACCGCTTTGGCATGCTCTTGCGCGAGGGCGACACCACCCATCTCATCCCGCTCACCACCCTGTTGGAGACCCAATCATGAAACTCGCCCGCGCCATCCATTTCGACGAAAGCGATCAGCGCGTCTACCACAGCCCCGCGCGCACCGGCGAATGGTGCATCTCGGGCGGGTTCGAGTTTTCCAACTGGTCCGAGGCGGACCTGACCGGCAAATCCCGTCAGGCGTTTTCCAACGGCTGGCTCGGGGTCGAAACCTTTGGCCGCGTGACCTTTGTCGCCGTGACCCAAGTCGAAGAGGTCGAGATTGCCACCCTGACTCAGGCGCTGGCCCAACATTTCGTCGACATCTACGGCGCGCCGGACCTCGCCGCAGCCCTCCCCGTCGCACGCGAGGAAGTGGCACAAATGGCCGACCTCTGCGAAGATCACACCCCCAACACCCTCCTCACCGTGATCCGCGAACTGACCGAGGCGGGCGTGCGCGAAACCTTCAGCGTGATCGAAGCCCAAGACGCTGGCTTAGAACAATTCGCGTTGCACGGCAGCTTGGATGACGACCACGGGCACGATCACGACCATGGGCATGGGCACGGGCATGGGCATGGGCACAATCACTGAGGCACGTTGAGAAAAGGCTGATTGGCTTTTGGGTTTGAGGTCGCGCGGGAACACGGCCCGAGACGTTTCCCCCGACAACAGGCGTGCAAGGGCTCGGGCGGTCCGGCAATAGGGACCGAGGTGAGGGACCAAGCGGACATTTGCCGCCATATACAGCAAGGTCTGCTATGCGGACCTTGCAGCCACTGGACCTCATGCTTTCGATGGCGGCTTTTTGCACGGATACTTGTTATGGTAGGAGGCGTAGATGGAACATTCAGTTATTCTTCGCGGCTATCGCTACAGTGTTTACAACCGCATTGCGCGCGTCGTGCTGCACGAAAAGGGCGTCGCGTACGAAACTGACGAGATTGATCCTTTCGCACCGGATGTCTCGGAAGACTATCTCAAGCGCCATCCTTTTGGTCGGGTGCCTGTTCTGAGCCATGGTGAGTTTGATGTATTCGAAACTTCCGCAATCTCTCGGTACGTAAATGCGGCCTTCGGGGGACCGGAGTTGATGCCAGCCAAAGCTAAGACATTGGCACGCGTCACGCAGGTGGTCTCAATTGTCGATAGTTACGGCTATCGCCCTATGGTCCGACAGGTTTTTGCCCATCGAGTTTTTCGGCCTGCTGCAGGTGAATGGGCAGATGAAGCTGAGATCCGGGCGGGAATCGATGCGTCTCACGTCGTACTAAGTGCACTGAATAGTATCGCAAAAGAGGGGGGCATCTTGGATGGTCAGAGTTTCACCCTTGCAGACTGCCACCTTGCACCGATGATCGCTTACTTTGTTCAAGCACGAGAAGGTGCTAATGCATTGAAGGCTTACTCAAAGCTTGCAGATTGGTGGGCAGCCGTGTCGCAACGGGAAAGTCTCCACGCCACTGAACCCGGCCTTCCAAGCAACTGACGCATTTCGCCCTTTCGGGAAGCGGTCACTCATGCAAGTCGCAGCATTCGGCGCAACGGGCTCGTACCTGCAGTTCGCTGTATCAGGCACAAATGTCGCCTAAAGGCCACTCGCATTACCGCGACCCGTAACAGCCTTGCCTTGCGACCGGATGGCTCAACATCCCCCTTCCCTACACGCCCCTCCTCCCCTATCCCATCCCAAAACCCAGACCGCAGGAGACACCATGCAGAAAAGACCCTTGGGCCGGACCGGGATCGAGGTGAGCGCGCTCTGCCTTGGCTCGATGACATGGGGCTCTCAGAACACCCCGGCAGAGGGCCATGCGCAGATTGACCGCGCGCTGGAGCGCGGCGTGAACTTCATCGACACCGCCGAGATGTATCCCACCACCCCCATCAGCGCGGAAACCACCGGCCGCACCGAGGAAATCATCGGCGACTGGATCAAAGCCTCCGGTCGGCGCGCGGATGTGATCCTCGCCACCAAACATTCCGGCAAGGGCTTCCAACACGCCCGCGACGGCGCGCCGATCACGGCGGGGTCCATACCGCAGGCCATTGAGGGATCGCTGCGCCGCCTCAAGACCGATCACATCGACCTCTACCAATTCCACTGGCCCAACCGGGGCAGCTATATGTTTCGCCAGAACTGGGCCTTTGACCCCTCAAGCCAGAACCGCGCCGAGACAATCGCCCATATGGAGGAGACGCTTGAGGCCCTGCAACGCGAGGTCGCGCGCGGCACCATCCGCGCCTTCGGCCTCTCGAACGAGAGCGCCTGGGGCATGGCGCAATGGCTTCGGCTGGCCGAGGCGGGCCACGGCCCCCGCGCCGCCACGCTCCAGAATGAATACTCCCTCCTATGCCGCCTCTATGATACCGACCTTGCCGAACTCAGCGTCGACGAGGATGTAGGCCTTCTGGCCTTTTCCCCCCTCGCGGCGGGGCTGCTCAGTGGCAAATACCAGCACGGCGCGCTGCCCACCGGCTCGCGCATGGCGATCAACGGCGATCTGGGCGGGCGCAAGACCCCGCGCGCGTTTGAGGCCGTCGCGGCCTATCACGCGGTCGCGCAGAAACACGGCCTCGACCCCGTGCAACTGGCGCTTGCCTGGTGCCTCACGCGCCCCTTCCTTGCATCCGCCATCTTTGGGGCCACCGACATGGCTCAACTTGATCTGGCGCTTGGCGCGGCGGACATCACGCTCGCCCCAGAGGTGCTGAGCGATCTCGACGCCACCCACAAGGCGCATCCGATGCCCTTCTGACCCCCCTACCGCTTGCGCCGCGCGCCGGGGGTCTTGGAATGAAACCTCGGCGGCCGCTGCGCCACCCAGGCGATGAATTTCGCCAAACGCGGATGCGCGCGCAGGGCCTCGACAGTGGCATAGCTGCGCGCCAATTCACCTTCCGTCAACGTCGCGTGAATCTCGTTGTGGCAAATCTGCGGCCTTATGTATCAAGCGCACCAAGATTTCCGCAAAATATAGCGTTAATCTATCGCCATGACACGCAGATATTATTACCGCCCATGGAAAGACGAAAGCCTAGTATCGGCGCTGCACTTTATGCGCTGCCGTGCCGTGCGGGATGATGATCTAGAGCTAGAGCATGTGGATGCGCTCTTGCGCCAACTTGGCGTTGATCCTGATACGCTGCCAATGCCCAAAAAGGTAGACAAGCGGTTCAAGCGGGGCGAGTTGCGCCGGGCGATCTACACGGCACTCAGAGACAGCCCATTAACCGGCCCAGAGATTACCGAAAAGGTCAGGGGCGATATGGCCTATGCTGACGTCTACAGGCGCGTATACGGAGCGCTTGACCAGATGAAAGCGGCGGGGCTGGTGAGGCGTGAGGGGCGGTTGTGGATTGCGAATAAAAATTAAAGGAGCGGTCTCCCCGCTCCTTTAAATATCTGAATTCTTTGCGCTTCTGGCAGCCAATTGAGCGCATGCTGTTTTATGCGGAAAGCGCTCTTTCCACCGCATCAGGCGCATTCTGAATAACCTTCAGAAGAACACGGGCCGTGCCATCAGGTTGCCGACGTCCTTGCTCCCAACCACGAAGTGTCCCAAGATTAAACCCAAAGCGAAGGGCGAACTCTTCCTGTGTCAGGCGCAGACTTTCGCGAACCGCGCGAACGTCAATCTTATGCACTAGAACAGTGTGATCAACTGCAGGGCTATTAAACCCGCTTGCATGGTCCAAAGCCTCATGAAGGCCATTTATAATTTTGCTACCAGACATTTATTTCTCCTGTTACGTCTCCATCTTTTGAGCAATATTTCATCCGGCGACCTGAGACAGATTTTGCTCTCTTCTGCGCGCCCATTTTTCTACGATCTCATCAACCATTTGGCTGATCACCCTTTTCTCTCTTGCTGTTAAGTTCAGCTTTTCATTTTTTTTATACACAGCGATCAAATAGATCGGCATATTTAGGTCTCGGAAATAGTAGATGATCCTTAGACCCCCCCTTTTCCCTTGCCCATCATAACCCCATCTAGATTTTCGCACTCCTTTCGTGCCCGGAATTATATCCCCTGCATCAGGGTTCAAGGCGAGCCAATCAATAAGCTGATCGTGTTCAGATTCACTCAAGACCGAATCCAAATCCCTTTTGGCTTGCGCCATTTCGGCAATCGTAATCGGGTAACTTTGTGGGTCGACATTTATCGGCCTTCTTATTTTGTGCTCAATTCATTACTAAGTCATTGACGCACAAAAGTCAAGCCAATTCACGCCGCGCGCTGCCAATATCCCTTCCAGTTCCGGCTAACCGGCGCGTCCATCGCGTTAGACACAAGGCGGTTCGCCAGTTCGCTATTGTCAGAGCGGCGGTTATCTTCCAGCCATGCGGCATGGTTCGCATACTAGTAAAGGTATTGCGGGCTTACGTCGTGGTGCGTTTGATACACAACACCGCAAATCTGATGCAGGCGCACCACCGGGCCCCCTTTGCCGCCCTTCAATTTGGGCACAAGGTGATGCAGGCTCTGGCGCGCCTCGGGCGGGATTGGGCGCAAGCAAAGCGGGCAAATGGGCCATTCCGACAGTTTAACTTGATCCTTTCGCAGCCTGCGGGCAAGAGGATGGCGTGTGCGAGACAAAAGGCAAGGGGTGTGTGATGGACGGGCAGCCAGAGATCATCGGGCAGGCACTGGGCTACGCGATGCAGGGCTGGGATCTGGCCAAGGGCTGGCTTCTCAGCCCCGCCGCCTGGTCGCAGTTTGGCCTGCTGGTGGTGGCGTGGCTCTTGGCCGTGCTGATCACCCGCCGGATACGGCCCGCACTCGCCCGGTTTCTGACCCCCCCTGCAGAGCAAGAAAACATCATCGCCTCGGCGCGGCGGTTCATCCTTATGTTCCTGCCGCTCCTGATGCCGCTGCTCGCCTATGGCCTCACCGGCATTGGCGAAGGCGTCACCCGCTCGATCTTTGGCACGGGCGATGTCATCGCCTTTGGCAAGCGGCTGTTTCTCGTCCTCGCCGCCCGCCTCTTTGTGCGCGAAATCCTGACCGATCCGTTTCTGCGGGCGCTTGGTCGCTTCGTGCTGATGCCGGTGGCGCTGCTCTATCTCTTTGACCTGCTCGGTCTGGCCAATGAAAAACTTGCCGCGATATCGGTCGATCTGGGCAATATCAGCTTTTCGGCCCTCGCGCTCATTCGTGGTGCGGTCTCTGGCGCGCTGCTTTTCTGGCTTGGGCGCTGGTCCAATAGCCAATCCGAGGATTTCATCAAGCGCCAGCAGGAGCTCCGCCCAGCCACCCGCGAACTGGCGATGAAGGCCAGCCAGATCGTGATCTTTGGCGCGGCCTTCCTGCTGCTGATGTCGATCATGGGCATCGACCTTACGGCAATTGCCGTTTTGGGCGGTGCGCTTGGCGTGGGCATCGGCCTTGGCCTGCAACAGATCGCGGCCAATTTCGTCTCGGGCGTGATCCTGCTGTTGGAGGGGCAGACGACCGTGGGCGATTACGTCGTGCTCGATGACGAATCAGAGGGCACCATCGTCAAAATGACCGCCCGCGCCGCCATTCTGGAAACCGTCGATGGGCGCTGGATTGTGGTGCCCAATGAGGATTTCATCACCTCCCGCGTGGTCAACTATTCCGACGCCGGCAAGCGGCACCGCTATGAGGCCGCCTTTTCCGTCAGCTACGACACCGATATCACACGCATCCCCGCGCTCATCGAACCCGCTGTCGCCGCCGTGCCCGAGGTGCTGAAAGATGGCAAACACGCCCCCGAATGCGAACTCAAAGCCTTTGGCGAAAGCGGTGTGGATTTCTCGGTCGAATACTGGGTCGATGGGATCGAGGACGTGACCGGGAAATACCAATCCGACGTGCTTTTTGCGATCTGGAACGTCCTGCGCGCCGAAGGGGTCGAAATGCCCTATCCGCAGCGTGTGGTGCATCACCGGGGCCTGCCCACCCCTGCGATCCCCGCCGCATGACCGACGCGCTGGTCATCGGGGCCGGGCCTGCGGGCCTGATGGCGGCGCGCGAACTGGCGCGGGCCGGGCTGCGCGTGGTGGTGACCGAGGCGAAACCCTCGGTGGGTCGCAAATTCCTGATGGCGGGCAAATCCGGGCTGAACCTGACCAAGGTGGAGCCGTTTGAGAATTTTCTCGCCGCCTACGGCCCCGGTGCCGACGCGCTGCGCCCGATGCTTGCCGCCTTTGGCCCCGACGCGGTGCAGGAGTGGGCACGCACCTTGGGGCAAGAGGTGTTCACCGGCTCTACGGGCCGGGTCTTTCCAAAGGTGATGAAGGCCTCGCCGCTTCTGCGCAGTTTCCTTTCGGAATTAAAGGGGCTTGGGGTTGAAATCCGCACCCGCTGGCGCTGGTGCGGATGGGACAATGGCGCGATTTTCGACACGCCCGAGGGCGCGCAACGCCTGCACCCCACCGTGACCGTGCTGGCCTGCGGCGGCGCAAGCTGGGCGCGGCTTGGCTCGGACGGGGCATGGGCGGCGCATTTCGACGCCGCCACATTGGCCCCGTTTCGCCCCGCCAATATGGGCTTTCTCGTCGCATGGTCGCCCCATATGGCGGCGCAATTCGGCCAGCCGGTCAAAGGCGTGGAATTGCGCGCCGGGGCGCTGCGCTCGCGCGGAGAGTTCATCATTTCCAACCAAGGGCTTGAGGGCGGCGGGATCTATGAGGTCAGCGCCGCCCTGCGCGATGGCGCGCCGCTCACGCTCGATCTTTTGCCCGATCTCACCCCATCAGAGGTCGCGCAGCGCTTGGCCCGCACCAAGACCAGCGACAGCCTCAAGAACCGCCTGCGCAAGGCGTTTCGCCTCGATCCGGTGAAACTCGCGCTGGTGATGGAATTTGGCCGGGGGGCCAGCGATCTGCCTGTCTTGCTCAAAGGCCTGCCGGTGCCGCTCTCGGGGCCGCGTCCGATGGATCAGGCCATCTCAACCGCAGGTGGGCTGCAACTGAGCGCCCTCGATGCGGGCCTCATGCTGCGGGATCACCCCGGCGTGTTCGCCGCCGGGGAAATGCTGGATTGGGAGGCCCCAACAGGTGGCTACCTGCTCACCGCCTGCCTTGCCACCGGCCTTTGGGCCGGGCAGCACGCCGCAGCTTTCGCTCAGGGCAGCGCCGCCGCCCGCTGACAGGCCGGGCGCTCGACCATCATCGCCATGTAATCCTTGAGCTTGTCGTCCGGATCGGCAAACCCGGCCTTGCCCGCCCACATCAGACAATGCACCAGGAGGATATCCGCAATGGTCATCGTCTCGCCTTGCAGAAACGGACCGGTCAGCGCATCGGACAGGCGCGCAAGATTGCGCTCATATTCCCATTTGAGCGAGTCTTTCACCGCCGGCACCCGATGCTCTTCGGGCAGCACGAAACTATGCCGCGCCGCAGTCCAGAGCGTGCCGTCAATCTCGTCAAGAATCTGATGCGTCAGCGCATCCTGCCGCGCCCGCGCAACCGTGCCGGGGGCATGGGTGAATTGCCCATGCTTATCGGCCAGATAGGTCATGATCGCGGCGGAATCGGTCAGCACCGCATCACCATCCCGCAGCGCCGGGATCTTGCCCGAAGGGTTTGCGGCCAGCGCCTCGGGCGACCGGGGCGCAACAGCCATGTGATTATAGCCGACCCCCATTTCCTCCAGCAACCACAGCACGCGAAAGGCGCGACTGGCCCGAGAGCCGATAACATCATACATGGCGATTTCCCTATTGAGTGTTGGTGCGGCACCATTGCCCAAAGGCTGACCCAAGGCAACGGGGGCAGCTCAGGCAACAGGTTGGATATCACGCACTCGTGTTCGGGGGGCCTGGGCAGACAGTCGCCCCGAACACCCCACAAAGCGATCATACCGCAGGCACCGCCGCGCAGCGGCCATGCCTAAGGCATGCCCCCCCGTCGGGCGGGCGCGCTTGCAACGTCTCGTCGATTGGGGAAGTTTCCACAATTCACCACGCTTCCAGTCTGTTAGACCGGATTGCCGCCTGGCATCAATTATCCGCCGATCCCAAATGATAGCAAATTCTTGACGAATTGGTACAGTCGGCCATTGATAGCGAAGTGATCAATCAAGACCGCTCCGCCCGTAGTGCCGATTGTGGCAGCACCGGCCATGATCACCTTGTCGCCAACTTTGCCGCAATAGGCGACAACTTCGTTCAGCGCCGAAAACATCCGCTCCGCGATAGCGCGCAACACACCCTTGTCGGGCGCGACCTGGTCCAACTCTTCACCGGCCTCATCCAAGCCAACCCAGATGATCGTGATCTGCTGCGCCACCGCTGACGCATCATCGACCAACCCCTCGGGTGGTTGATTGTGCCCACGATGCGCTGCAGATGCCTGCACAGCCAGAAACGCCTCCTTTTCGGCTTGAAGTGCCGCCACCTCCGCGCGCAAGCGGTGTAGTTCCCAAATCCCCCGGATCACCGGGTTCACTTCTTCCGGCCCCTTATCCCATGTCTCGGGGTCGATGAGGGCGATCAGTTCCAGCATCTCCCACGTGCGGGCAGTGTCGCCCAGCATCGGGCGGCCAGCGAGCAGGGTGTCGTACCACTCTATCCAGAATCGCCAGTCCTCAGCTCCTTCGGAATTGTCTACCTCCCACTTGATCGCGCGCCAACGCTCCGCTAGCGGCCCCTGCCCCTCTGGCCAGAGGGGAAGGGCCTCGAGATATTCACCGCGCGTCACAAATTCTGCATCCGTTCTCAGACCAATTTGCGCTTCGCCATGGGCGCGAGATGCCGTGAAAACTGCCAAAGCTGCATTATGTGCAAAAGGAGCGGCTGAGGCAGCGAGTGCAGCTCTGCGGGCCGCACCATCCGCTTCGAGCGCAGGTTTGAATGGAATACCTACGATACCGCCTTCAAGAGTTGTTTTAGCGGCTATCTTCAATGAATCTGAGGGCTTATTGAATGCAACAGATGATGTTAGCAAACGTCGCAAAGCTGGGAGGACGGTTAAATTAGCCTCGTTTGCCCAGTCCTCGCTAAGCACCGCCTCCCACCATATCGGCAGCACCCGCGCCGCCGCACGTGATGCGATCCAGACCGCCACTTCTCGCGGCTGATCCTCCAGCCACTCCTTGAGGCTCGCTTGATCTCTGATACCCAAAATTTCACTCATCTCGCCGACCTTGCCCCGCCCATTTCCCTCTGTCCAGCGCCCGCTGAATTAACCCTACACTTCCCCCAAACCCGCACCGACGCAATACCGACGCAATACAGCCCCAATACCGCTCCGTAATTTTCTTAAATTTCCGTCTGTTAACCCAGATTCGCCCGGATCACCGCGCCGTGGCCAGCATCGCCAGCCGGATCAGTGCCCGCTCGACCAGTGCCATGTCGGGCGCGCGCTGTCCGGCGGAGCGCAGGGTGAGGTCGGTATCCGTCAGGATCGTCAGTGCCTGTTGCAAGCGCTCCGCGCCCCAGCCTTGCGCCTGCCGCAGCATCCGGTCGCGACGGGGCCCGAAAATGGGCGGGCGCATCCGGGCAATGCCCTGCGCCGCGCCTCCGGGGTCCGACGCAGCGGTATAGAGCGCCCGAAAATGCCGCGTGGCCCCGATGCAGAGGCCAACAGGCTGGGTGCCCTGCGCCTTCAACCGCCGCATCACCGGGCCAATCTCTGCTGACCGCCCCTCTGCCACGATATTGAGGATGTCGTCCAAATCCGCCTCGGTCGAGGCAGGGGCGCAGGCGGCGATATCCGCCGCATTCAGCGGCGTGGCGTCCCCCAACTTATAAAGCGCCAGCTTCTCAATGGTCTGACGAAAATCGCCCGGATCAAGATCGCGCGCCAGCGCTGTCAGATCGGCCATGACCGGCCCCGGCACATCGCGCAAACCGGCGCGGGCCAATGTGGCCTCAATCTCCTCTCGGCTGGGGGGATCGTCATAGATTCCAACCGCATAGGCATTGGGATGGCTCTCAAACGCTTTGCGAATTTTCGATGTCGCCTTGAGCGCGCCTGCGGTCACGATGATCTGGGCATCCCCCGCCTGCCAGTCGCTGAGCGCCGCCAGAATGGCATCGGCGGCGGTGTCATTGGCATCCTCGACAAAGGCCGCGCGCGGGCCGGGAAAGAACCCCTGCGCCTTGACCGCATCCAAGAGCGCGGCCGGGTCTTTGCGCAAGTCGCCCGCAGGCAGACGTGTCAGGCGCATTTCGGCATCCGCAGTAGGGCCGAGCAGCGCCGCGAGCATCTCTTGCCGCCTGAGCGCCACACGCATCGCATCCGCGCCATAGATCAGTATGCCGGTGCGCTGCGCCTCCGGCTTGGCGAAATAGCGGATAGCATCGCGCGGCGAGAGCTTCATTCCGGCTGGGGCAGGTCTGCGGCCAAGAGGCGGGTCAACACTTGATCCGCCAGAATCGCCATCAACCGCGCCTCGGCGTCGCGCTCCGCCGCCTGCACCGCCACGGTCGTGCCGGTCGCGGAATAGCCGGTAAAGCTGGTGACTTCGCTCGAGGTGACAATCACCCCCGTCTCAAGATCACGCAAGCTATAAGCCACTGTTCCCAATAGGTTAAAGCGGGATGCCACGTTATTGCGGTTGATCGCCATGGCCTGCGTGTTCACTCGAACAGCCGGAATCAGCGCGTAACGTGGATTGGCGGGCCGCCCCAACCGCGTCTCGATCTCTTGCGTCAAGAGATAGCTGGCGCGGGTATCGGGGGCCTCGACCGCCACCCGCCCCATCAGCGCCGATCCCGCCCCGCCCGGCCCATAGGCGGGCGCAAAGCCGCATCCCGCCAGCAGGGCGAGGCCGGACATCAGGAAAAAGCGGCGATTACACCACGACATTGACGATCCGTCCGGGGACGACGATAATCTTCTTGGGCTGGGCCCCGTCCAGCGCCTTGACCACAGCATTGTGGGCCAGCGCCAGTTTTTCAACCTCGGATTTCGGCATATCGGCGGGCACGGTGATTTCGCCCCGCCGTTTGCCGTTAATCTGAATGGGCAATATGACCGTCTCGTCGATCAGCATGGCCGGGTCGGCGACCGGCCAAGGTGCTGTGGCAATCAGACCCTCACCGCCCAGCATCGCCCAGATATCCTCGGCCAGATGCGGGGTCATGGGCGACATAAGCTGCGCCAGCGTGCGGGCGGCGGTGGTTTTCGCCCCCGTCCCTGCCTGCGATTTCGCCAGCGTGTTGGTAAAGGCATAAAGCCGCGCAATCGCCGCGTTAAAGCCGAAACTGTCGATGCCCTTGGTCACCTCGTCGATGCATTTGTGCATCTCACGCAAAAGCGTGTCATCCTCCGGCGTGGCGGGCGCGTCGCTCGCCGCGATCTCGGCGGCAATGCGCCAAACGCGGCTCAGGTGCCGATGCGCCGCCTCAGCGCCCGAGGCGGTCCATTCCACATCGCGCTCGGGCGGGCTGTCAGACAGGACAAACCAGCGCGCCGTATCGGCCCCGTATTGCGCGATAATGGTCGAGGGATCGACCACATTCTTCTTGGATTTCGACATCTTGGCAGAGGGGATGATTTGGACGCGCCTACCAGCCTCGCCCTCAATCAACCAGATATTTTCCAACTGCCTCACATCTACTGCCTCTTCACCGTTGGCGACGGCAACCGAGCGCTTGATGGCTTTCTTCTCTCCAAAAGAGTCTGTAAATTCAATTACATCTTCTGGGAAAAGGAATTCAGTTCTCAACGGCTGAGCCGAAAGAGGCTCATCTCCCTGAGAACCTAGATCACTATTGTCTAAATACTGATATATGGAGTGCGTCACCATCCCTTGGGTGAACAACGCATCAAAGGGCTCAATCGCCTTCTGCGGCAAATGGCCGGTGATCTGCATCGCGCGGGCAAAGAACCGCGAATACAAGAGGTGCAGGATCGCATGCTCGATGCCGCCGATATACTGGTCCACATTCATCCAATACTCAGCCTCGGCCATATCCGTGGGCGTCGCGGCATGGGGCGCGGTAAAGCGGGCGTAATACCAGCTTGAATCCACGAATGTATCCATCGTGTCCGTCTCGCGCCGCGCGGGCGCGCCACAGCGGGGGCAAGCACAGTCGCGCCATGTCGGATGCCGATCCAGCGGATTGCCGGGGGCGTCAAAGGTGACATCATCGGGCAGGCGGATGGGCAGGTTTTCCTTGGCTTCCGGCACCACGCCGCAGGTGTCGCAATGCACCACCGGAATGGGGCATCCCCAATAGCGTTGGCGGCTCAGACCCCAATCGCGCAAGCGGAATTTCGTGACACCTTGGCCCACGCCATTGGCCTCACAAAAATCAATCGCGGCGTTGACACCCGTCTCGCCGGTCTGAATTTCATCCCCCGCCACCAGGCGCGTATACCGCACAGCTTCCGATTTGAGCGGCACATAGGGCGCCGCCTGAATGTCATAGTCGCCCTCGACCGGCAGGAAGGTATCGACAATGGGCAAATCATATTTGCGCGCAAAATCATGGTCGCGCAGATCATGCCCCGGACAGCCGAAAATAGCGCCCGTGCCATAGTCCATCAGGATGAAATTGGCGATATAGACCGGCAATTCCCATGCGGTATCAAAGGGATGGCGCACACGCAGCTCGGTGTCGAACCCCAGCTTCTCGGCCTTCTCGATCGCCTCGGCGGTGGTGCCGCCCTTGCGCGCCTCGGCGCAGAACGCCGCCACATCTTCGCGCTCGGCCTCAAGCCGCTTGGCCAGCGGGTGATCCGGCGAAATCCCCACAAAGGATGCCCCCATCAGCGTATCGGGCCGGGTGGTGTACACCTCGACCCGGTCATGCCCCTCTGGCCCGTCAATCAGGCCAAAGGCAAATTGCAGCCCGCGCGATTTACCGATCCAGTTCTCCTGCATCAGTCGCACCTTGGCGGGCCAATTGTCGAGGGTATCGAGCGCCTCAAGCAGGTCCTCGGCGTGGTCCGAAATGCGGAAGAACCATTGCGTCAGTTCGCGCCGCTCCACATCCGCGCCCGAGCGCCAGCCCTTGCCGTCAATCACCTGCTCATTGGCCAGAACGGTCATATCGACCGGGTCCCAGTTCACCACCGCATTCTTGCGATAGACCAGCCCATGTTCGAGAAAATCCAGAAACAGCGCCTGTTGCTGGCCATAGTACTCCGGATCGCAGGTGGCGAATTCGCGGGACCAGTCGATGCTCAGGCCCAAGGGCTTCATCTGGGCGCGCATGTCGGCGATATTGGCGTAGGTCCAGTCCTTGGGATGGCCACCGCTCGCCATGGCCGCATTCTCTGCGGGCATGCCAAAGGCATCCCAGCCCATCGGATGCAAGACGTTATGCCCGGTGGCAATCTTATAGCGCGCCACCACATCGCCCATGGTGTAATTGCGCACATGGCCCATGTGGATACGCCCCGACGGATAGGGGAACATTTCCAGCACGTAATATTTCGGCCGTGTCTCATCGCGGCGCGCACGAAACACATCGCCCGCCTCCCAGGCGGATTGCCATTTCGCTTCGACGTCACTGGCGGCATAGCGCGACATGGGGCGCACCTCTTACTGATAGGGTTGTTGCAGGGGGTGATAGGCGGTTGGCGCGCGCGGGTCCAGTGGGGGCGCGTAAAAATGCAAGGGGTTTGCGCGGGCCGATCGCCTGATTATAACCACGAACAACCTTTGAAGTGCGGACACCTATGAAAATCCTTTTTATCCATCAGAATTTTCCCGGCCAATACAAACATCTGGCCCCGCTTCTGGCCCAGCAGGGGCATAACTGCGTGGCGCTGACCCTGCGGGTCAAAGAAGCCATGAAATGGCAGGGCGTGCAGGTGATCCCCTATGCCCTGCCCAAGCGTAACGGGCAAAGCCTGCATCCTTGGCTGGTCGATCTCGATACCAAGGTCACGCGCGCCGAGGCCTGCTGGCAGGCGGCGGTAGACCTACGCACAAAGGGTTATACGCCCGATCTCATTCTGGCCCATCCCGGCTGGGGAGAGTCGCTTTTCCTGCGCGATGTCTGGCCCACGGCCAAGCTGGGCCTGTATTGCGAGCTCTATCACCTCGCGGGCTATCCGCATCTCAACTTCGATCCCGAATTCGCCTCAAAAAACATCGAGGCCGAAGCCCTGCGCATCCGGATGAAGAACATCAACAATCACCTGCATTTCGAGACCGGGCACGCCGGAATCAGCCCGACCCAGTTTCAGGCCGATACCTTTCCCAGCCCCTTCCGCGAGAGGATCACGGTCAGCCATGATGGCATCGACACGGTTCAGGCCGCCCCCCTGCCTGATGTCCGCCTGACCATCGAAGGGCAGTGCGACGTGACCCGCGCAGATGAGGTGATCACCTTTGTAAACCGCAATCTAGAGCCCTATCGCGGCTATCATGTCTTCATGCGCGCCCTGCCCCGCCTCTTGCGCGAGCGGCCCAATGCAACGGTGCTGATTGTCGGCGGGGACGAGGTGAGCTATGGGGCCCGCCCCCCCAAGGGGCAGACATGGAAGCAGATTTTCATTGATGAGGTGCGCGCGCAGATTTCAGATGAAGATTGGGCGCGGGTGCGGTTTCTTGGGCGCATCCCTTATGATCAGTTCCTGCGGCTTTTGCAGGTCAGCCGGGTACATGTCTACCTTACCTATCCCTTTGTCCTCAGTTGGTCCCTGATGGAAGCGATGTCCTGTTCCGCCGCGATAGTCGCAGGCGATACCGCCCCGGTGCGCGAGGTCATCACCCATGGCGAGACCGGGCGACTCGTGGATTTCTTTGACCGCGAGGCGCTGGTGGATGAGATTTGCGCCTTGTTGGAGGATGCCGGAGCACGGGCGCAGTTGGGCAAGACCGCGCGCGAGCTGATCCGCGCGCGCTATGATCTGCGCGGCATCTGCCTGCCGCGTCAGCTTCGCTGGGTCGAGGATCTGGCCTCCGCCGGGTGATCCCGGCGGCACAGGTCGTGGTCTGCTAAAGACGCCAGCACATAACAATCGCGTGCGGCCCCCTCGCCCGTGCATCCCTCTGCAATGCGCGCCAACTCGGTCTCAAGTGCGCGCAATCGCCGGATTTTCTCCCGCACTGCCCCAAGCTGACCTTGCGCGATTCGGGTGGCCGACCCGCACCCGCGGTCGGGGTGATCCTGCAACTCGATCAGCGCCGCAATCGCCTCGAGCGAGAACCCCAGATCGCGGGCATGGCGGATGAACCCCAACCGCTCCAGCTCTGCCCGCCCGTAGCGGCGTTGATTGCCCGCACTGCGCAGTGGCACAGCAATCAGGCCACGGGATTCGTAATAGCGGATGGTGGGCACCTTGACGCCCGTGCGCGCCGACAGCTCGCCAATCGACAAAAACATCCCGAAACCCCCTTGAAGCTCTAGTCACTAGAGAGATTACATTGCCCCTGACGCAAATGCAAAGGAGGTGCAGCATGGCGGGATGTTGTGGCCATGAGGCCCAGTTCGATGGGCTCTCAGCCGCCTACAAGCAACGGCTCTGGATCGTGATCGCCCTCAATGCCGCGATGTTCGGGGTGGAAATGGCCGCAGGCCAAGCCGCACAATCGCAGGCGCTCAAGGCCGATGCGCTGGATTTTCTGGGCGATGCGCTGACCTATGGGCTGTCTTTGGCCGTGATCGGTGCCAGCCTCCGGGTGCGGGCTACGGCGGCGCTGTTCAAGGGTCTCAGCCTCATGGCGATGGGGCTGTGGGTGCTGGGCAGCACCGTCTATCGCGTGATCTATCTGGGCGTGCCACAAGCCGAGATTATGGGCAGCATCGGGTTTCTTGCCCTCATGGCGAATGTTGCAAGCGTGCTCTTGCTCCGGGCCTACAAGGATGGCGATGCCAATGTCCGCTCAGTCTGGCTCTGTTCGCGCAACGATGCCATCGGCAATGTGGCGGTGATGGTCGCAGCCCTTGCGGTTTGGGGCACCGAGACCGGATGGCCCGACCTGATCGTGGCCGGGCTCATGGCGGGCCTTTTTGTCAACTCGTCGCAACAGATCATCCGACAGGCGCTAACAGAGCGCCGCCATGCCAAGGCGGTGCTCAGAACCGCGCCGCATTGATCCGCAATTGCCGGGCGCGGTTGAGAATCGCATCCTCGACCGCGCGCTCGGTTGCGGCATCCACCGAACCGCCCCGCGTTTGCAGCGCAACGTTGAGGGACCGCGCGTCAAGCGCCGGGTCGCTGATCAGGATGGTGGCGCGATAGGCCTGCCCGCCCCCCGGTGGGGTGCCATAGCCCGTTGAAATCACGCCGGTAAAGGGATCGGCGGCCTCGATCGGCAGGAAATCCAGAACTTGCAGAGACGCCGTCCAGAGAAAGCGGTTGACCTTGACGGTGTCCCTCGCCCCACGAAACGAATCCAGCAGAGAGCCTTCATTCGCGGCCGCCTGTCTTTCTCTGCCGCCTTTAACGCGCATGGCCTCCGGGTCCAACGTCGCATTCTGGAACGCGCCGCAGCCGCTCAGAAGCACGAGACTGGCCAGCGTCAGGCCGAAGATCTTGAAACGCGAATGGGTCATGGCACCGTCCGGGATTGTTTCCATCCCTACTATCCAAGCCGGGGCTAAGGGGCAAGCCGTTTGACGGTCTGTCGCGCACTTGTGCGGGGGGTGGCCCCTGTGGCATGCAAGAACAACGCAATGAATGAGGACGATTATGGGTCTGAGCGAAATCAGGGCACGGATGGACAAGGCCTGCACCGCAGCAGGGCGTGCGCCGCAGGATGTGGAATTGATCGCCGTCTCCAAGGTGCAGCCCGCAGAGCGCGTCGCCGCTGTGCTGGATCAAGGACACCGCGTGTTCGGCGAAAACCGGGTGCAAGAGGCAGCCGGGCGATGGCCAGCCTTTCAGGACCGCTACACCGACATAGTCTTGCATCTCATCGGCCCCTTGCAGAGCAACAAGGCACGGCAGGCGATGGAGATGTTTCAGGCCATCCATTCCGTCGACCGCCCCAAAATCGCACAGGGTATCGCGCGGCTGGCGCAGGAAATGGGGCGCTGCCCGGACCTTTTCCTTCAGGTCAACACCGGCGAAGAGCCGCAAAAGGCGGGCGTTCTGCCACAAGAGATTGATGGGTTTGTGGCCGAGTGCCGCGCGCTCGATCTGCCGGTCAAGGGGCTGATGTGCATCCCCCCGGTCGAAGAAGAACCCAGCCTGCATTTCGCCCTGCTGGCGAAAATGGCGGCGCGCAACGGGCTTTCGGGCCTTTCGATGGGCATGAGCGGCGATTTCGAGAGCGCGATTGCGCAGGGGGCCACGCATGTCCGCGTTGGCTCTGCGATCTTCGGAGAACGCGACTACGGCTAGGCCGACACGCGCATTTGTTGTCAGGTCGGGCGCGCTGGTGTAGTGTTTTCCAGGTAGAAACGGATTGCATCGGAGACACCAATGCGCCTTTTATCTCTATCGCTTGCCGCTCTTGCCTTGTCTGCCACCACGGCTGCGGCCGAATTCACGATATCCTTTGACTGGGGCAATATCCCCGCCTGCCGCACCGGCAAGCCCAATACGGTCGGCAGCCCCGCCTTTGTGCTGCGCGGGGTTCCGGCTGGCACCACATCCATCGAATTCTCCCTCAAGGATCGCGATGCGCCCAACTACAACCACGGCGGCGGGCGCCTGAAGGTAGGAAGCGACGGGCAATTGCCCTTCGGAGCCTTCAAATACAAAAGCCCCTGTCCGCCGGGCGGTGTGCATACCTATGTCTGGACCGCCACAGCGCGCGCCGACAAAAAGGTTCTGGCCCGCGCCACGGCAAGCCGAAAATATCCCGAATAGGTATCAGCGCGGCGGCACGATCAATCGCGCGCCAAAGGTAATCTGCTGCGCGATATGGAGCAGGTGATCGGGGCGCAGCCCGATACAGCCCGCGGTGGGATAGCCCGGTCGCCGCCAACGATGAATAAAGATGCACGATCCCCGCCCCCGCACCGCCTGCGGCCAATTCCAATCGGTGATCAACACCAGATCATAAAGCGGATCGGCGCGGCGTAGCACCTCATGGCTATGCGGATAGGGCGTGCGCACCATAAGGTTGTAATCCGCGTCGCCAGGATCGTCCGACCACAGATCACCGGGCCGGATCGGCACCGCCCAATCGGTGGGCCGCGCCATGCGGTCAGGGCGATAGAGCAGCCCCACGATGCGATGCGCGCCCACCGGCGTCGCCCCATCCCCTTCGCGCTTGCGCGCCGATACCCCGCCACGCCCGATGGTGCAGGGATAGCGCCGCCCACGAAACCGCAGGCCAAGTGGGGTCAGAACCAGATCATCAGGCGTCATGGCCCCTTTCTGCCTGATCCCTCAGGGCGGGCCAAGCGCGAAGTGCAGGCCCTGCTTTCTTCTTGGTGCAAATACTCAAAACTCCGCCTCTCCCCCAGGCCACCGCAGATGGTGGCAAGACGCGCGCGCCGCCTCTATATTGGGGCAAAGACAGGGGGAACCGGACCATGCGACATCTGATAGGCCTCATCGGGGCGCTTCTCATGCTGGGCACCATCCCGGCGCAGGCCGAGCGTGGAGCGCTCAGCGCGCATGTGTTTGGCAATTCTCTGGTGCATCACCTCAGCGACGACCCGGCCACCAATGTGCCCTACTGGCTGGCGCGACTGGCGCAGGCAGAAGGGCGCGATCTGACCCTGTCGGGGCAATGGGGATTTCTGCGCGACTTTGCCACGCAGGGCATCGCCCCCAACTGGTCCTTTGACGGTGTGACAGCCCGGCGCGCTGCCGCTGATACCGTGCTCATTACGCCGGCTAATTTCATTCAATATCAATCACCTGATGCCGCGTTTGAGGGGGACAACCCTGACAATGCCAGCCCGGTTTCGGTAACCCTTGAGGTCATCGACCGCGCCACCGCCGACTGGCCCGGCGCGCGCATCGTGATCTACGAAGGCTGGCCCGACATGGGCGGCTTTACCCGTGGCTTTCCGCCTTCGGATCGCAATCTGCGGCGCTGGCACGGCTACGCGCTCAGCGATTATCACGACTGGTTTCGTGATTATGTGGCCGCTTTGCAAGCGGCACGCCCCGGCATCGAGATCACGCTTCTGCCGGTCTCATCCGTGCTCTCCGGCCTGCAAACCGGCCTGTTAGAGGAGATGCCCGTTGAAGCGCTCTATTCCGATGACGCCCCGCACGGCACCGCCACGCAATATTTTCTGGCCGCGCTCGTGGCGTATAGCGCGCTCTATGAAACGCCGGCACCGACCGGGTTTGCACTCCCCGACATCTTGCATCCGCTGGTGCGCGACACCTATCCCCGCCTGACCGAAGAAGTGGCCCAAGCGCTCGGCCTGCGCGACACCACCCAAGCGAGCCCCCCGGCGCAAGCGGTGGCCACAGCAGGCATCTCATCCGGCGCAGGCCTCGCCAACCCAAGCCTGGGCATGGGCCTGAACGGCATCGCGGATTGGTCAAGCCAGCATCCTTTCGTCGATGTGATGAAAACCGCGCGCCCTTGGGTCGGCCATAGCGCCGACCAATGGGGCGCCTTCACCACCGAGGCGTTATTGGCGGGGGGCTATCTCGACGCCTTCGGCTGGCCCTTGGCCCTGCCCGACGGGGCCAAGGCGCTCGAGGCCTTCATCCTGACCGATCAGCCCGCCGCCGCCACGCATCTGAAAGGGCGCTATGTGCTGCGCTATACGGGCACCGGGGTGATCCGGGTCGTGGGCCGCGCCGATAATGTCCGGTATGACTATGGCAAACGTGAGGTGCGCTTCGATGTGACACCCGGCGATGGCCCGGTGGCGCTCAGCCTGCTTGAGACAGATGCGGCCGACCCCCTGCGCGACATCACCGTGGTGCGCGAGGATCAATTGGCACTGCATGACTTGGGCGTGATCTTCAACCCGCTCTGGATCGAGAAAGTGGCCGATCTGCGCGTGATCCGCTTCATGGACTGGATGTTCACCAATGGCGCGCCACAGGTCACATGGGAAGATCGCCCCCTGCCCCAAGACGCCACCTATGTCTGGCGCGGCGCGCCGCTCGAGGTGATGGTCGCGCTCGCCAATCAGATCGGTGCTGACCCTTGGGTGAACATGCCGCATATGGCTGATGATGGCTATATCCGGGGCTCTGCCGCCTATCTGCGCGACCATCTCGCCCCCGACCTCAAGGCGCATGTGGAATATTCCAACGAGGTCTGGAATTTCATGTTTCCTCAAACGGTCTGGGCCCGTGATCAAGCGCTGGCGCTCTGGGGCGACGCGGCGGGGGACGATGCCTGGATGCAATTCGCAGGCCTGCGCGCGGCGCAGATGGCCGATATCTGGCGCGCGGAATTCAGCGGCCAAGAAAACCGGCTAACGATCGTCGTGGGCACCCATACTGGCTGGCCGGGGCTGGAAGAGCCGCTCTTGATGGCCCCTCTGGCCCTTGCGCAAGGGCAGTTGACCGCGCCACCTGTCACCCGCTTTGACGCCTATGCCGTCACCGGCTATTTCGGCTTTGACTTGGGCGGCGAGGATCAGCTTGGCACCATTCAGGGATGGATCGCCACCAGCGCGGCCATCGCCCGCGCCAAGGCGGTCGAACTCGGCGCGGACCCCGAGGCGTATCTGGCCGCACATCGCTATGATCTCGCCTATGATCTGGCCGCCGAGGCGCTGCGCCGGGGCTCATTGGGGGAATTGCTGCGCGATATCCTGCCCTATCACGCCGGGATCGCCGCCCAGCACGGCCTGCGACTTGTGATGTATGAGGGCGGCACGCATGTGGTGGGGCACGGGGCCGTGGTCGAGAATGACGCGCTCACCGAGTTCTTCATCGGCTTCAATTACAGCCCACAGATGGGCGTGCTTTATGACGAATTGCTAAGCGGCTGGACAGCGGCAGGCGGCACGCTTTTCAACGCGTTCGTCGATGTCGCCGCCCCTTCGAAATGGGGCAGTTGGGGCGCGCTCCGGCATCTCGACGATACGACCCCTCGCTGGGACGCGTTGATGCGCGCCAATGCGCAGGCACCGGAATGGGATGCGGACCGCGCGACGGGCACATTCCTGCACGGCCGAACCGAGGTCGCCGGGCCAGAGGGCGCACGGCTAGAGGGCACGGCCAAGGCCGATATCCTGCTCGGCGCGGCTGGGGATGATGTGTTTGTGGGCAATGGCGGCCATGACCGCATCCACGGCGGCGCGGGCCGTGATCTGGCGATCCTGCCCGGAAACCGCGAAACCTATGGCATCGGGCGCGACGGCGCGCGGGTGATCCTTGAAGGACCGCAAGGGGCGGTCGTGCTGGTCGATGTCGAAACGGTAGAATTCGCCGACACACCCGGTCAAGCGGTGGCGCTCAGTGATTTGATGTAGGGCCGCGCGCGGGCGCTGGCCTGGGTCGCAGCAAAAAACCGGCACTTCAGTAGGTATCCGACATCGGTCCCGATCACCAAAGCGCGGAATCAAGGTGCCGCAGGCACCGCCGCGCAGCGCCCGACCGCCCCCTCGGGCGGGCGCTTTTGCAACGTATCACCTCATTTGGAACGCGGAAGACTTGGCAGGCATAAACTGCCCATCACGTCTGTTGCAGCGCCCACCCGGCGGTCAGGCACAGCGCAGTTCATTGCGGAGGACACGCTCAACCCAAATACCCCTGCACCCCCCCAAGAAACCCCTTGATCTCTTCCGCAACGCCCCTCGCATGGCTGATCGGGCCCATATGCCCCGCGCCCTGCACCACCACGCGCAGCGCCTCTGGTATGCGCGCCATCAGCCCCGCATTGATCGCGGCAATGATCGCCGGCGAGGCGCTGCCTTCCATCAACAAAACCGGCACGCTGATCCGCGTCAACGCGCCGCTCGACAGCATCCCGCCCGCATCGCCATATAGCGCATCGGTCGCGGCCTCGATCAGCGGCACCTGCGCCGCCATCGCCGCGCGCGCGCCCTCAGGCAGTGCGGTCCAGCCGCGCCGGTCGCCCCAAACGCGGGTAAACCCTTCGGCGGCGCGCAGAAAATCCCCCGCCGCCATGCCCGCCGCATACTCGGCCATTTCGGCCTCGTGGCCTGCGCGCAAACCGGGCTGATCGTGCAGACCCACGGCAAAAAACACCGGCTCATAAAGGATCAGCGTGCGCACCAAATCCGGACGCTCGACCGCCAGCCGCAACGCCACCGTCGCGCCGAACGAATGCCCGATGATATCCGTGGGCGCCTCCAGCAGGCCCGCCGCCATCGCGGTGCTGACCGCCTGAATCTCACCGTCGCCGGTCCAGGCCGCGCTTTGCCCATGCCCCGGCAGATCGAACGCGGCAAGGCGCAGCGCGCCGCCCAACTCACGCGCCAGCGGCCCCCAACTGCCGCTATGCGACAGCGAGCAGTGGATCGCCAAGGCATGCCGAGGCCCATGGCCCAGCTCTGTCCAATGGGTCGGAAACCCGCCCCTTACCCCCTGCGGCATGGGATCAGAGCTTGCCCGCCAGATGCAGATCAAGATCCTCAAGCCGGTCCTGACCCCAGAAGCTCTGACCGCTATCCACCACATAGAAGGGCGCACCAAACACGCCAGCCGCCACCGCCTCTTCGAGGTTGGCGGCATAGGTTTCCGCCCCGCTGAGCAATCCCTTGTCCGCCAAGGCCGGATCGAAACCGGCGCGTTCAAGGCAATCGCGGATCACCTCATCCTCGGCGATGTTGCGCTCTTCCGCCCAGCAGGCCCGCAGAATGGACTGCACCAGCCCCCCCAGATCACCACCCCCCGCCGCCTGCGCGGCGATAATGGCATAGGAGGACGGCGCAGGATTGGTGGGCCAGAACGCAGGTTTGAGCGTCAGCGCCATACCGCGTTTCTTGGCCTGACGCGGCAATTCCTGATTGCGATAGGCGGTGCGGATGGGATGCCGGTCCGCAGGTGCGGCACCGCCCGTGCGCGCAAACAGCGCCATGATATCGAGCGGTTTATAGCTGAGGCTGGCCCCGTGCCGCGCGGCAATCTCTTCTAGCCCCGCGCCCGCCAGATAGGCATAGGGCGAGAGGGTTGAAAAATAATAGTCGATATGGGCCATTTCGGCACGTTCCTTTGCTGCATCGCTTTGCCTGAGCATGACCACATGCTAAGCGGTGTCAACATCACGAATCTGTCATATTGCACAGCCGGGGACCCCATCATGCCAGCCACATCGCAACCGAAGCTCATTTCGGGCAATGCCAACCTGCCGCTTGCCACGGCGATTGCCCGGCGGATGTCGATGCATCGCGGGGTCAATGTGGGCTTGGTCGACGCCCGTGTCGAACGCTTCAACGATCAGGAAATCTTTGTCGAGGTCTACGAGAATGTGCGCGGCGAGGATATGTTCATCATCCAGCCCACCTCGAACCCGGCCAATGACAACCTGATGGAGCTTCTGATCATGGCCGACGCGCTGCGCCGGTCGTCGGCGGCGCGGATCACCGCCGTAATCCCCTATTTCGGCTACGCCCGTCAGGATCGCCGCTCCAAGGCGCGTACGCCGATTTCGGCGAAACTTGTCGCCAATATGATCGTCGAGGCCGGGGTAGAACGCGTGCTGACCATGGACCTGCACGCCGCGCAGATTCAGGGCTTTTTCGATATTCCGGTGGATAACCTCTACGCCTCGCCGATCTTTGCGCTCGACATCATGACCCAGTTCAAGGGCCGGATGCAGGATGTGATGGTGGTCTCGCCCGACGTGGGCGGTGTGGCGCGCGCGCGCGAGCTGGCCAAACGGATCACCGCCCCTCTCTCGATCGTGGACAAGCGCCGCGAAAAGGCGGGCGAGGTGGCGGAAATGACCGTGATCGGCGATGTGACAGACAAAATCTGCATCATTGTTGACGACATGTGCGACACCGCTGGCACGATGTGCAAAGCGGCCGAAGTGCTGATGGAAAACGGCGCATCCGAGGTGCATGCCTATACCACCCATGGCGTCATGTCTGGACCGGCGGTCGAGCGGATCACCAAATCCGTTCTGAAATCCATGGTCATCACCGACACGATCCTGCCCACCGAGGCAGTGCGTGCCACGCCCAACATCCGCATCATCCCGACAGCCCCCGTCTTTGCCCAAGCCATCCTGAACATCTGGAATGGCACGAGCGTGTCGTCGCTCTTTGACACGCCGACGCTCGAGCCGGTCTATGAGGGCCAGTTTGGCGGCTAAGCGAGCCGCGCCCGAACGCGGCGCGTGACGGGCATGGAGCCGTGGATCTTTCTCTCGATTGCAGCGGCAGCGTTCCAGACGCTGCGTTTCATGCTGCAAAAACACCTGAGCATGGGCGCGCTCAGCGCAGGCGGCGCAACGCTGTCGCGGTTTTTCTACTCCGCACCTTTCGTGGTGGCGCTCTCGTTGGTCTATCTGGCTGCAACCGGTGCCACTTGGCCGGGCTACACCCCGCTGTTCTGGGCCTATGCGATTTCGGGCGGGCTGGCGCAGATTCTCGCAACATGGTGCGTGGTGGCGCTCTTTGCAGAGCGTAATTTCGCCGTGGGCATCACCTTCAAGAAAACCGAAGTGGTGCAGACGGCGCTTGTCGGCCTTGTGATTCTGGGCGATCGAATCACGTGGCTGGGCCTTGGCGCGATCCTCTTGGGGCTGATTGGTGTGCTGATCCTGTCGGAAACGCCGGGATTTGAAGGGCGTTGGTGGCGGCGCTTTGGCAATCGTGCCGCAGCGCTTGGGCTGGCCTCAGGCGCGTTCTTTGCGGTCTCTGCCGTGGGCTATCGCGGCGCCACGCTAGAGATTGCCAGCGCAGACCCGCTATTGCGGGCCGGTCTGTCGCTGATGATGGTGACGGTGATGCAGGCCGTGGCCCTCACGCTTTGGCTGATGTGGCGCGAACCGGGCCAGGTGGGGCGCGTCATCGCAGCGCGGCGCACGGCAGTCTGGATGGGGCTGACCGGCATGGCGGGCAGCCTCTGCTGGTTCACCGCCTTCACGCTCCAAAACGCGGCGATGGTCTTTGCGGTCGGACAGGTCGAGGTGATCTTTTCGCTCTTCGCCTCGGTGCTTTTCTTTGGCGAGCGCATCACCCGGCGCGAAGGCTGGGGCATTGCGCTGATCACGCTCTCGGTGATCGCGGTGGTGGCGCTTAGGTAAGGTGCGTTTGGCCCCTAGCGTTGAGCCGCGCGGTGCCTGACCGCGGGAGGGCGCTGCAACAGAAGTGATGGGCAGTTTATGCCTGCCAAGTCTTCCGCGGGTTCAATGAGATGAGCCGCTGCAAAGGCGCCCGCCCGGGGGGCGGTCGGGCGCCGCGCGGCGGTGCCTGCGGCACCTTGATTCCGCGCAAGAGGAAACTCGGGGAGGTCCCCCGTCACCCAGACGCCGCGCCCTTCAGCCGCAAGAACAGGCTCTCTTCGTCATCATTGCGAAAGAACGGCACAGATACAGGCGGATTGCGGTCATGCGCCCGCGCCGTGACCTCTGCCAGCACCACCTCGGTGATGAACGGCAGATCAAACCGGCGCGCCTCTTCCAGCGGGATCCACTGCAGATGGCTTAATTCTTCGCAGGCGGCGGAAAAATCATCCGGGTCCCCCGCCAACGCCTCGGCATGCACCAAAAAGAACCGCGCATCGAACCGGCGCGGACGCCCCGGCGGGGTAATCGCGCGAAACACGAATTGCAGCGGATCGGCCACCGGCACCAGACCGCGCGCGGCAAAGCCTTGCCAATCACCGGGCACATCACCCGGCCATGCGCCGGGCATTCCAAGCGCCAAACCAGTTTCTTCCCACAACTCGCGGATGGCGGCGGCGGCAATCGCATGGCTCAGATCGCGCTCACAATCCTCGGTCAGGCGCGCAGCGCAAAGCGGCGGCAGGGGGCGCACAAGCGGAATTTCGGCATCGCCCGCATCCACGGCCCCTCCGGGAAAGACGAATTTGTTGGGCATAAACGCCGCTTCGGCCCCGCGCTGCCCCATCAGAACATGCGGCCGCTCTGGATCACGCAGCACAATGACGGTTGCGGCGTCTCGAATAGCGGTCTTGTCGATTGCGCTCATGCCTGCCCCTTTGCGGCGGGGCTAGTGGCTCTCTTTGAACCCATGCATCAGCCGCGCCCATTGAAAGGCCACAATGGCCCCCTTCAATCGGGGCAAAAGGTAGAGCGACAGCGCGATGGTGCCAATAGCGAATATCGTGAACAGCACCAAAGGCTCGGGCCGGAACTGGACAAAGGCAATATGCAGCAGCGGTGCCATCAGATGCCCCACGATCAGAATCGTCAGATAGGCCGGGCCATCATCAGCGCGCGCATGGCTCAGATCCTCGCGGCACACAGGGCAGGTATCGCGCAGCTTGAGATAGCTGCTCAGAAGCGGGCCACTGCCACAGTTCGGGCATTTCCGGGAAAACCCCCGGCGCACCGCAGGCCAAAGGGCGCGGTCAGTCTGTGTCATCGTCGTATCGCCCATGAGAAGCCTCGCTTTGCGTTTGCGCAAACATGGCGCACGCGGGACATAGAGGAAAGATGACAGACCGTCCTTGCGGCGCGATGTCGCAAAGCCTGCACCGCATCTGCAAAAAATTTCATCCCTTGCGACGGAGCGGCCCGCGCCCCGCGTAAGAGACCTTAGAAACGCCCCAACGATCCGGGCGCTTCACGACAAGGCATCAAATCCCTGAGGGAGAGACGATAATGCAAAAGACAGTTCTGATGGTGGGCCTGACAGCGGCGATTCTGGCCGGTGGGCTCAGCGTGGCACAGGCCGACAGCCACAAGGGCAAGATGGGCAAAGGCATGGGCATGCAGCACAGCTTTGAAGAGCTGGACGCCGATGCCGATGGCAAGATCACGCCAGAAGAGATGGCCAACCACATGCAGGCGCGGTTCGAAGGTGCCGATAGCGATGGCGACGGGGCCCTGTCCAAAGACGAGCTGGTCGCCCGCATGACTGAACGTCAGGCCGAGCGCATGGCCGCCTATGCCGATCACATGATTGAGCGGCACGATGCCAACAGCGATGGCATGCTCAGCCCCGACGAGATGCAGGCCCGCAACAAGGGCAAAATGTTCGAAAAGATGGACGCCGATGGCGATGGCGCGATTTCCGAGGAAGAGTTTTCCCAGATGCGCGCCCAGCACGGCAAGCATCACGGCATGATGAAAGACAAGAAGGCCAGCGAGTAACATCTTGCGGCGCGGGGATACCCCCGCGCCGGGCCTCTGGTCAGGGGCCGATCCGAAGGATACGCTAAAGGGTGATGCGCATGCCATTCGACGCCATGGAGGATCTGCCCGATGACGCGCTCTTGGCGCGGTTCGCGGACGGTGACGGCATGGCCGCGCGCCTCCTCACGCTGCGCCTGACACCGCGCATCATGGCGCATGCCTACCGCCTCTTGGGCAACCGCACCGAGGCCGAGGATGTAGCGCAAGAGGCGCTCTTGCGGCTCTGGCGTCAGGCCCCCGATTGGCGACCCGGCGAGGCCAAGGTCAGCACTTGGCTTTACCGCGTGGTGGCCAATCTTTGCATCGACCGGCGCAGGCGGGCGCGCGGCGGCAATCTGCCGCTTGATGCGATACCAGAGCCCGAGGATGAACAGGCCAGCGCCGCCGAACGGATGCAGGACCGCGCCCGCGCCGACGCGCTGCAATCCGCGCTCGATCAGTTGCCCGAACGGCAACGCCAAGCGGTGGTTCTGCGCCATATCGACGGGTTGGCGAACCCCGAGATTGCCGAAATCATGGACGTGACCGTCGAGGCGGTCGAAAGTCTGACCTCACGCGGCAAGCGCGCACTCAGCGCGCTTCTGGCGGGGCGACAAGAGGAGTTGGGATATGTCGATGAGCGATAAGGATCAGGATATTGGCGGGCTTGGCGCGTTTTTTGACGCCGCCCGCGCCCATCCGCCCGCACCGTCGGCAGAGTTGCTGGCGCGCGTGCTCAGCGATGCCGAGGCCGAACAGGTCTGGATCACCCGCCGGACTGAGGCCGCCCGCGCCGCGCCGCGCTCTGGTCTTCTGGAACAACTCTATCGCCTCTTGGGCGGTTGGCCCGCTATGGCCGGGCTGACAACGGCCGTTGTGGCGGGCGTCTGGATCGGCACCACCCTGCCCGAGGGGCTATCTGGCAGCAACGAGGCGGCCTATCTGGTCGATATCACACCCGAAGCGGTGTTTGAACTGGCAGGAGATTTCTGATGACAGAGCAGCAGGGCACTGGCCGGACCAAGCCTTGGGTGCGGGCGCTTTTGGTGGCCTCTCTGGCCCTGAACCTTGCGGTGGCGGGGTTGGCAGCGGGCTGGGCGCTGCGCCATGGCGGCGATCACGCCGGTCATCACCCCTCGCGGCTCGATATGGCCGGTGGGCCGCTCACGCGCGCGCTCTCGGATGCCGACCGCCGCGCCATAGGCCGCGCGATGCGGGACGCATGGCGCAGCCGCACGAACAACGGCCCAAACATCGGCGAGAGTTTCGACGCGCTTGTGATCGACCTGCGCGCCGTGCCGTTTAACGCTGACCGGGTCGCGGCCCAGATGCGCACCCAGCGCGATGGGTTCGCCGCGCGCTTTGAGATGGGACAGGAGGTGCTTTTGACACATCTCGCCGCCATGTCCGACGCCGACCGCGCCGCCTATGCCGACCGGCTCGAGGCGCAGATCGCCGAATACCGCGCCAAACGCGAAAAACATCGAAAGGACTGACAGCGCTCAGCCGTGCCGCAAAGCACGCGGCGTGGTGCCATACTGCCGCCGCAGCGCGCGGGTCAGCGCCGCAGGCGATTCGTAGCCCGAGCGCAGCGCAATCTCCGCCATACCCAGACGCGTGTTCTCGACCAGCTTGCGCGCCGCCGCCAAGCGCAGATGCCGGTACACCGCCCCCGGCGGTGCCCCAAGGCCCGCCCGAAACCGTCGATCCAGCGTGCGCGGCTGGCACGATAACCGCCGCGCCAGATCGCTCAGCGACAAGGGCCGCTCGACATGATCGCGCATCAATCCCAGCGCCCGGCGCACCAGCGGATCGCCCACGGCCACATCCTCGCGCGTCGGGGTCACTGGCGGATCGCCATGCAGAAACAGCGCCTCGACATCCAGCCGCACCGCCATGCCCAAGTGATCGCTGATCAGCCCCAGCGTCAGATCAAGCGCCGACATCGCCCCCGCACAGGTCATCCGCGTGCCATCGCGCAGCACCCGCGCGCGCTCTGGCGTGACCGTCAGAAACCGCTCGGTAAAGGCATCCAGCAAATCCCAATGCACCGTCGCCCGCCGCCCATCCAATAGCCCCGCCGAGGCCAAAAGCCACGGCCCGCTATCCAGCCCCACCGTCACCCCCGCCCGCCGCGCCGCCGCTTGCAACGCGCGCCGCGCGGCGGCAGTGTCGTGCCGGTCGTGATCATAACTCGCCAGCACAAAAAGGTAATCGCAGGCCGTCAGCGCCCCCAACCCGCCATGCGCCAGCACCTCGATCCCACTGGACGAGCGCGCAGGCGCGCCGTCCAACGTCAGGATCTGCCAGTCAAAGCCACGGCGCGGCCCCAGCGTATTGGCGGCGCGCAGCGGCTCCAGACAATTGGCAAGGCACAGGTTTGAAAACCTGTCAAAGAGCAACAGCGCGATACGCACCGGGGCGTTTGGTGATTTTGTCCATTCCAGCATGATTATTGTCTGATACCGCAAAATCAAAAGCCATACCAGCACGCTAGGCTGGCCCCAACACACAAACCGGAGGATGCCATGCCGCTCACCATGAACCGCGAGGTTTTCATTACCTGTGCCGTCACCGGATCGGGCGCCACCCAAGACAAAAGCCCGCATGTCCCCCGCTCGCCCAAAGACATCGCCGAAAGCGCCATTGCCGCCGCCAAGGCAGGGGCCGCCGTGGTGCATTGCCATGTGCGCGACCCCGAAACCGGCGCGCCCTCGCGCGATCTCAAACTCTTTCGCGAATTGACCGACCGCATCCGCGACAGCGACACCGATGTTGTGCTGAACCTGACGGCGGGCATGGGCGGCGACATGATCTTTGGCGGGGTGGAATCCCCCCTGCCCCTCTCGCCCAAGGGCACCGATATGGCAGGGGCAACCGAACGTGTCGCCCATGTCGCCGAATGCCTGCCCGAGATTTGTACGCTCGACTGCGGCACGATGAATTTCGCCGAGGCCGATTATGTGATGACCAACACCCCCGGCATGTTGCAGGCCATGGGCCGGATGATGACCGAATTGGGCGTAAAACCCGAGATTGAGGCGTTTGACACCGGCCACCTCTGGTATGCCAAGCAATTGGTCAAGGATGGCATTCTGGAACCCGATGCGCTGGTGCAGCTTTGCATGGGCGTGCCATGGGGCGCGCCGGATGATCTCAACACCTTCATGGCGATGGTCAACAACGTGCCAGACACTTGGACCTTTTCCGCCTTTTCGCTGGGTCGCCACCAGATGCCCTATGTCGCGGCGTCGGTGCTGGCAGGCGGGCATGTGCGCGTCGGGCTCGAGGATAACCTCATGCTCGACCGTGGCGTGCTGGCCACCAATGCGCAACTCGTGGAAAAGGCAAAGGGCATCATCGAAGGGCTTGGCGCACGCCTCATGACCCCCGCCGAGGTGCGCCAGAAACTGCGCCTCACCAAACGGGCCCCGCGCGGATGAGCCAGCGCGTCGTGATCACCGGCGGCGCGTCGGGGATCGGGCGGCGCTTGGCCGAACGCTTTGCCGCGCGCGGCGACCGGGTGGCGATTTGCGATGCCGATGGCGATGCGGTGGCCCTTATGCAGGCTGACCACCCTTTGATGATCGCCCGTCAGGCGGATGTGACCAACGAGGCGCAGATGACCGCCTTTCTGGGGCATGTCGAGGCCGCATGGGGCGGGGCCGATGTGCTCTGCGCCAATGCTGGCACCGGCGGCCCCGCAGGCCGGATCGAGGATCTCGATTATGCCGCATGGCAGGCCTGTGTTGGCGTCAATCTCTTTGGCACCTTTCTCGCCTGTCGCTGGGCGGCGCGGGTGATGCGGGCGCAAGGCGCGGGGCTGATCCTGATCACCACCTCCACCTCTGGCCTGCACGGCGTGCCCTACCGCACCCCCTATGTGGCCGCCAAATGGGGGCTGGTGGGGCTGACCAAGACACTGGCGATGGAGCTTGGCCCCGCCGGTGTGCGCGTCAACGCCATCGCCCCCGGCGCGGTCGAAGGCCCCCGGATGGAGCGTGTGGTGGAAATGGAGGCCCGCGCCTCGGGCCGGACCGAGGATGAGGTCCGCGCGCTCTATGCGCGGGGCACCAGCCTGCGCACATGGGTCACGGCGGATGATCTGGCGGATATGGCGCTATTCCTCGCCTCCCCCGCCGCAAGCAAGGTAACGGGCCAGATCCTGGCCGTGGACGGACATACGGAGAGCATGGTGTGATGAAGGATGGTGTGATGACGAAAACAGCAGCAATCATCGGTGGCGGTGTGATCGGCGGCGGCTGGGCTGCGCGTTTCCTTCTCAATGGCTGGAATGTGCGGGTGTTCGACCCAGATCCCGAGGCCGCCCGCAAGATCGACGCCGTGCTGGCCAATGCCCGCCACGCCCTGCCCATGCTTTATGACGTGGCCCTGCCCGCCGAGGGGCACCTGACCTTTCATACAACCCTATCCGAAACCGTCATGGGCGCGGACTGGATACAAGAAAGCGTGCCCGAACGGCTGGACCTGAAACACAAGGTCTTCCAAGCGCTGCAAGAGCATTGCGACGCTGGGGCGATCATCGGCTCCTCCACCTCAGGCTTCAAACCCTCGGAATTGCAAGACGGTGCCGCGCGCCCCGAACAGATCGTCGTCACACATCCGTTCAACCCGGTCTATCTCTTGCCCCTCATCGAACTGGTCACGACCGAGAAAAATCCCCCCGCCCTCATCACCCGTGCCAAGGATATCCTCACCTCGCTCGGTCATTTCCCGCTGCATGTGCGCCGGGAAATCGACGCCCATATCGCCGACCGCTTCCTCGAGGCGGTGTGGCGCGAGGCGCTCTGGCTCGTCAAGGACGGCATCGCCACCACCGAGGAAATCGACAACGCCATCCGCTACGGCTTTGGCCTGCGCTGGGGGCAAATGGGCCTCTTTGAAACCTACCGCATCGCGGGCGGCGAGGCGGGCATGAAACATTTCATCGACCAGTTCGGCCCCTGCCTGTCGTGGCCCTGGACCAAACTCATGGATGTGCCGGAACTGACGGATGAACTGGCCCAGATGATCGCCGATCAGTCCGACGCGCAATCCGGCCACCTCAGCATTCGCGAACTCGAACGCAAACGCGACAATAACCTTGTCGCCATGCTGCGCGCGCTGCGCCAACAGGGCAATGCAGCGGGGCGGCTGATCAACCAACACCAGCAGACGATCAAGACCACCCTCACCGACGGCCCGCCCATCACCAGCGCCCGCCGCGTCATTCCCGCCGACTGGACCGATTACAACGGCCATATGAACGAAGGGCGCTTTGGCCAGCTTTTCAGCGATGCCGCCGATGCGGTGATGACCCATGTCGGGGCCGATACCGCCTATATCGCGGGCGGGCTGAGCTATTTCACTGTCGAGAACACCATCAGCTTTCTCGCCGAGGCCCATGCCGGCGAGCATATCCGCGTCGAGACGCGCGTCACCCAAGGCGAGGGCAAGAAACTCCGCTGCTTCCACGAAATGAAACGCGAGAGCGATGGCGCGCTCTTGGCCACCTCGGACCAGTTCATGCTGCATGTGGATCTCAAGTCCCGCAAATCCTGCGATCCGCGCGCCGATGTGCTGGCGCGGGTCGTGGCATTGGCCAAACAGCACAAGGAGGCCTAAGATGCATTTCGGACTGACCGACGAGCAAGAGATGATCGTCGGAGCGGTGCGCCGCTTTGTCGAGAATGAGATATACCCCCATGAGCCCCTTGTTGAGCGCACCGGCGAAGTGCCCCCCGAAGTGGCCCAAGCCATCAAGCAAAAAACCATCGACCTTGGGTTCTACGCCTGCAATTTCCCCGAGGCCGTCGGCGGCGCAGGGCTGAGCCATCTCGAGTTTGCCCTTGTCGAGCGCGAACTCGGGCGCGGTTCCATGGCGCTCACGCATTTCTTTGGGCGACCGCAGAATATCCTGATGGCCTGCACGGGCGAACAGATCGAGCGTTACCTCTTGCCAGCGGTGCGCGGCGAGCGGATGGATGCCCTTGCGATGACCGAACCGGGCGCCGGATCAGACGTGCGCGGCATGAAATGCGCCGCCCGACGCGACGGGGGTGACTGGGTGCTCAACGGCACCAAACATTTCATCTCGGGCGCGGATCACGCCGATTTCGTCATCGTCTTTGTCGCCACCGGCGAGGATCAGACCGACAAGGGGCCCAAGAAACGCATCACCACCTTCCTCGTGGATCGCGGCACGCCGGGCTTCACCATCCGCGACGGCTATAAATCCGTCAGCCATCGCGGCTACAAGAACATGGTGCTCGAATTCGACGATTGCCGCCTGCCCGATGCCCAGGTTCTGGGCGAGGTGGATGGCGGCTTTGCCGTGATGAACGAATGGCTCTACGCCACCCGGATCACCGTGGCCACGATGGCGGTCGGGCGCGCACGCCGCTGCTTTGACCACGCGCTGCGCTACGCGGCAGAGCGGGAACAATTCGGGCAGGCCATTGGCAAATTCCAAGGCGTCAGCTTTCAGCTGGCCGATATGATCACCGAAATCGACGCGGCCGATCTTCTGACCCTCAACGCCGCGTGGCGTCTGGATCAGGGCCTGCCCGCCAACCGCGAGATCGCCAGCGCCAAGCTCTACGCCTCCGAAATGCTGGCCCGCGTCACCGATGCCACGCTGCAAATCCACGGCGGCATGGGGCTGATGGATGACCTGCCCATCGAACGCTTCTGGCGCGATGCACGGGTCGAACGCATCTGGGACGGCACATCCGAGATTCAGCGCCACATCATCAGCCGCGAAATGCTGCGGCCCCTCGGCGCATGAGACGGATCGCCGCCTGCGGCGCCGACACGCCGGGGGGCGCCGCCCCCCGGACCCCCCGAGGTATTTTGGGCCAGATGAAACAGGCGCACCCCCTGCCCGTTACGGACAGGGGGCTTCACCTGGCGCGGTCATCGGCTCCTCAGCCTGTACCGCCCTGTCAAACTGCCGCAAAATGGTTAACCAACCCTTTCATCTGGCCCAAAATACCTCGGGGTGAATGGCCCGCAGGGCCAGAGGGGCAGCGCCCCTGCTCTTCTCTTGTCCAAAGTGCCACACGATGACCCGTGATCTTTCCCGCCTGCTGAGCCCCGCCTCCATCGCCGTGATCGGCGGCGGCACATGGTGCGCCAATCTTATCCGACAATCTGTGGCCATGGGCTTTGCCGGGCCGGTCTGGCCGGTGCATCCGACCAAGGCAGAGATCGGCGGCGCGCGCGCCTATCCCGCGCTATCCGCCCTGCCCGGCGTGCCCGATGCGGTCTTTGTCGGCGTCAACCGCGACGCCACCATTGCCACCATCGCGCAGCTTCGGGAGATGGGCGCGGGCGGCGCTGTCTGCTTTGCCGCAGGTTTTCTCGAGGCCGAGGCCGAGCTGGGCGACGGCGCTGAGATGCAGGCGCGCCTGTTGCACGCCGCGGGCGACATGCCGATCATCGGCCCGAATTGCTATGGCTTCGTCAACTATCTCGATGGCGCGCTCCTCTGGCCCGATCAGCATGGTGGGCAACGCTGCAAGAGCGGCGTGGCAATCCTCACGCAAAGCTCGAACATCGCGATCAATCTCAGCATGCAGGCGCGCGGCCTGCCCATTGCCTATCTGATGACCGTGGGCAATCAGGCACAGCTGGGCCTGTCGGCGCTTGGCCGCGCGCTGTTAGAGGATCCCCGCGTCACCGCCCTTGGCCTGCATATCGAGGGGGTGGGCGATCTGCGCGCCTTCGAGGCGCTGGCAGAGGCGGCGCGCCGGGCAGGCAAGCCCATCGTCGCACTGAAATCCGGGCGCTCGGATCAGGCGCGCGCCGCCACGCAATCGCACACCGCCTCTTTGGCCGGGAGCGGGGCCGGCGCGGCATCCCTCTTGGCGCGATTGGGAATTGCGCAGGTCACGTCCCTGCCGCAGATGCTGGAGACCCTGAAGCTCTTGCATTTTGCAGGCCCGCTGCCCGGCAATGCCGTGGTCTCGATCTCTTGCTCGGGCGGCGAGGCAAGCCTGATGGCCGACACCGCCCTTGATCACGCCCTCACCCTGCCACCGCTCACGCCAACACAATCCCGCGCGCTGCGCGCCGCACTTGGGCCACGGGTGGCGCTGGCCAACCCCTTGGATTACCACACATTCATTTGGGGCGACGTGCCCGCCATGGCCGCCACCTTTGCCGCCGCTCTTGATGGCCCTGCCGATATCGGCGTGATGATCGCTGATTTTCCACGCCCCGACCGCTGTGATCCCTCCGCTTGGGACTGTATATTCGAGGCAGGCGCAGAGGCGCAGCGCCGGGTGGGCAAACCGCTCGCGCTCATCGCGACCCTGCCCGATTGCCTGTCAGAGAGTGTGGCCGAGCGCGCCATTGCAAGCGGATTGATCCCGCTTGCCGGGCTGGATGATGGGCTCGCCGCCATCGCCCGCGCCGCGTGGCTGGGACAGGGGCGCAGCACGCCTTTGCCGCTCCTCTTGCCCGGCACGCCGACGCAGCCCCGCACCCTGACCGAGGCCGAGGCCAAGGTGGCGCTCGCCGCCCACGGGCTGCGCATCCCACAGGCGCGCCGTGCCGCAACACCCGCCGAGCTTACCGCAACCCTTAGCGACATGCCCTTGCCACTGGTCATCAAAGCCGAAGGGCTGGCGCATAAGACCGAGGCAGGCGGCGTGATCTTTGTCCACCACGCGGACGACCTTGCCGAGGCTCAGGCCAAGGCCCGCGCCATGCCCTGCCAAAGCTGGCTCATCGAAGAGATGATCGCGGCCCCTATCGCGGAACTGCTGATCGGAGTGCTGCGCGATCCGGCGCATGGGTTTGTGCTGACCTTGGGCGCAGGCGGCACGCTGACCGAAATCCTGCGCGATACAACCAGCCTGCTCTTGCCGGTCACAGAGGCCGACCTCACCCAAGCCCTCAGCCACCTGCGCACAGCACCCCTGCTGGGCGGCTATCGTGGCCAGCCCGCCGCCAACCACGCCGCCATTCTGCGGGCGGTCATGGCCGTTCAGGACTATGTGATCGCCCATGCCGCGACCCTCGAAGAGGTGGAAATCAACCCGCTCCTCTGCACCGCATCGGATGCGGTCGCCGTGGATGCGCTCATCACCAAGGGAGAGAGACCATGACCGACACGCCCATTCGCACCGAACGCAACGGGGCCGTGCTTGAGGTGACATTGGATCGCCCACGCGCCAACGCCATAGACGCCGCCACCAGCCGGATCATGGGCGAGGTGTTCCGCGACTTCCGCGACGATCCCGACCTGCGCGTTGCCATCCTGACCGGCGCGGGCGGAAAATTCTTTTGCCCCGGCTGGGATCTCAAATCCGCCGCCGAGGGCGAGGCCCCCGACAGCGATTATGGCGTTGGCGGCTTTGGCGGATTGCAGGAATTGCGCGGGCTGAACAAGCCGGTGATCGCCGCGATCAATGGCATCGCCTGTGGCGGCGGGCTGGAACTGGCGCTCTCAGCAGATATCATTCTGGCCGCAGATCACGCCACCTTCGCCCTGCCCGAAATCCGCTCGGGCACCGTGGCCGATGCGGCCAGTGTCAAACTGCCCAAGCGTATCCCCTATCACATCGCCATGGAGCTTTTGATCACGGGCCGCTGGTTCGATGCAAAAGAGGCCGCGCACTGGGGGCTGGTCAACCACATCCACCCCGCCGACCGGCTGATGGACGAGGCGCGCGCCATGGCCCAGACCATCGCCGCCGGCCCACCGCTGGTCTATGCCGCAATCAAGGACATCGTGCGCGAGGCCGAGGCCATGCGCTTTCAGGATGCGATGAACCGCATCACCCGGCGACAGTTCGAGACTGTGGATACCCTCTACGCCTCGGACGATCAGAAAGAGGGCGCGCGCGCCTTTGCCGAAAAACGCGATCCTGTGTGGAAAGGGCGCTGACGAGGTTTCGATTGGCCAGAGCGGGGAATGGCCTGAAGGCGACATTGGACCTGTGCGATGAGCCGCGCGGTCGCTGGGCCGGGGACTAGCGATGCAACGGCAGTGACTGCCACTTAATGCAAGCAAAGTCCGTATGACTTGAAAGAGATGCGCTACATCTCAAAATCGCTAGGCCGCGGGACGGCCCAGCGATCGCGCGGCGCCCTTCGGGCTTGATTCCGCGCGTAAGCGCTTGGGGCCAATGTCCGCTTCAGGCCAAAACCCGTCCTGCCTCCTCACAGCCGCTTCAAATCCGCCCGAACACAGCCGCCAGAATCTCGCTCAGCCGCGCCGCATCCTCTTCGGTAAAGGCCGCCGGTTGATCGCTGTCGATGTCGAACACCGCAATCAGCCGCCCCGCCCCGTCGCGCACCGGCAGCACAATCTCTGAGCGCGTGGAACTCGCACAGGCGATATGATCTGGAAATGCCTCGACATCCGGCACCAATTGCACCGTGCCCGTGCGCGCCGCCGCACCGCAGACACCGCGCGAAAACGGGATGCTCAGGCAGCCATGCCCGCCCTGATAAGGCCCGATCTTGAGCATCTCAGGCGCGGTCACACGGTAAAACCCGGTCCAGTCGAACCGATCATCCGCATGGTGCACCTCGCACACCACCGTAGCCATGAGCGCAACGGCGTCGCTCTCCCCTTCGGTAAGCGCGGCGATGGTGCGGGCGATATGGTCATAATCAATACGCATGACAGCCCTATGCCACGGCCCAAGCGCCAAGGCCAGAGCCCGCATGCAGCCTTTGGGTTGCATCCTGTGTCCACCCATGGCAGAGACGCGCCCGCGATAAAATTACGACATGGACTATAAGGAATACGACAGATGTCCCGGCTGACCCTGCACCGCAACCAGACCCGTGATCTTGAACCTCTGGCACGCCTTTTGACCGACAAGGATGATCTTGCGCTGGTCAATCCACAGGCCAGCCATCCGTTTGACGCACGCGAATGGGCGCTGAAATGGGTGGGCGACCTTGAGGACGAAACCTTTTATCTCTGTGATGAGAACGGGCAAGAAGTGGGCTTTTTCGCCCTGCGCGTGGGCGTCGGCCCCGAGGTGCGCCACCTCACCTATGTCTTTGTCGAAGAACGCATGCGCGGCGGCACCGGCGAGGTGCTCTTGTCCCTCGCCGAAGAGGCCGCCCGCCAACTCAAGGCGCTGACCATCACCCTCAAGGTCGAACTCGACAACGCGCCCGCGCTTAACCTCTACCGCAAGGCGGGATACGAAGAACTGTCGCGCCGCCGGGGCATGGCCACCATGCGGCGCGATCTCGAGGCGGCCTGAGGGGCGTCAGACCCGCTCAATCGCAATCGCCGTGCCTTCACCGCCACCGATGCAGATGGCGGCCACACCACGGCGCAGCCCGCGTGTTTCCAACGCATTGAGCAGCGTCACCATGATCCGCGCGCCGGACGCCCCAATCGGATGACCCAGCGCACAGGCCCCACCATTGACGTTAAGCCGCTCTCGCGCCACGCCCATCTCGTGCATGAACGCCATGGGCACCACCGCAAAGGCCTCATTCACCTCCCAGAGATCGACATCCGCCACGCTCCAGCCCAGCCGGTCCAAGAGCTTGCGCGCCGCAGGCACCGGGGCGGTGGTAAAAAGGCCGGGGGCCTGCGCATGGCTCGCGTGCCCCATGATCCGCGCGCGCACCTGAAGGCCCCGCGCCTCGGCCGCCGCGCGCGACGCCAGCACCAGTGCCGCAGCACCATCGCTGATCGAGCTGGAATTGGCCGCCGTCACCGTGCCCCCCGGCCGAAACGCTGGTTTCAGCGTCGGGATTTTTTCGGGCCGCGCCTTGGCGGGTTGCTCATCCGCAGAGATCACCACCTCGCCCTTGCGCCCCCGCACCGTCACCGGCGCAATCTCACGCGCGAACGCCCCCGAGGCTTGCGCGTCCAGCGCGCCTTGCAACGAGGCCAGCGCATAGGCATCCTGCGCCTCACGGGTGAATTGAAACGCCTCGGCGCAATCCTCGGCAAAGGTGCCCATCAGGCGGCCCTTGTCATAGGCATCCTCTAGCCCATCAAGGAACATATGATCGACCACCTGCGCATGACCGAGCCGCGCGCCGCCCCGCATCTTGGGCAAAAGATAGGGCGCGCCCGACATCGATTCCATGCCGCCCGCGATCATCACCTCGGCATGACCCAAGGCAATCTGGTCAAAGGCCATCATCGCCGCCTTCATCCCCGACCCGCACATCTTGTTGAGCGTCGTGGCAGGCACCTCCTCGCCAAGCCCCCCCAGAAAACCGGCCTGCCGCGCCGGGGCCTGCCCCTGCCCCGCAGGCAGCACACAGCCCATCAAGACCTCGTCCACGGTCTCAGCCCCGGCATCCAGCAGTGCCGCGCGAATCGCAGCGCCGCCCAGTTCTGCCGCCGGCACACCATCGAAATCGCCCTGAAATCCACCCATGGGCGTGCGCGACGCCCCGGCAATCACCACCTCTTGCATCTTTGCCTCCTCGCAAATCCTGATCCTGCATACCGAATGGTAAGGAATTGGGTCTAGCGTGCCCTGTATTACTACGTATCCTGCCGGAGGCACCATGGATCTCAACACCACGCATCATCCTGACATGACCATCATCACCGTCGGCGAGGCGCGTATCGACGCCGCCGCCGCCATCCGCTTCAAGGACGCCATGCGCGCCGCTACGGCCAGCGGGGTGGGGCCAGTCGTGCTCGATCTGGGCAATGTCACTTTTGTGGATTCCAGCGGGCTGGGCGCCATCGTCGCCGCGATGAAACAGATGGGCGGCGAGCGGCGGCTCGACCTCGCCTGTCTTACCCCCGATGTGGCCAAGGTGTTTCGCCTCACACGGATGGATACGGTGTTCACCATCCATGACGATCTGCGCAGCCTCCAATCCCGCGCAACAGGGTGATCGGGCAGGATGGGCGGCCCCATGATGACCCTTGCCAGAGGTCGCGCGCCGTGATCCCCGATCCTGCGGGTCAGCACCTCACGCTTCACACCCGTGCCTCAAACCTCGCCGTGCGCGAGGTGCTGGCGCGCACCCGCGACTGGCTGCACGCCTGCGCCATGCCCGATGAGGCATGTGGCACCGTCGAACTCGTGCTGGCCGAGGCGCTGAACAATATCGTGGAACATGCCTACCCGCCCGAGACCCCCGGCGACATCCAGATCGCGCTTGCGCTTCATCCGGCCCGGCTTGTCGCCATACTCAGCGATCAGGGCGCGGCCCTGCCCGGCCTTTGCCCCCCCGACGGCCTCTTGCCCGAGCATGACGTCGCGCGCGGTGCCTTGCCCGAGGGCGGGTTTGGCTGGTTTCTGATTCGCGATCTTACCGAGCGGATCGACTATCGCCGCGCCGCCGGATGCAACCATTTGACCCTCGAATTCCACCGCGCCCCGCTCTGACACAACCCTAGGGTTAGACCGCCGCAATCTTACCTTAATCCCGGCCAACTCGCGCCGCAGAACCCCGTCATACCGAAACCTGTAGCTGCATATGGCTTCCCTCGGCGTCGCGTGTAATTGCCCCCACCCAGCGCGCGGCGTCGAGGCTTACTCTTCTCCCCCGATTGGCAAAGCCGCAAACTGCGCCTAGTGTCCCCCCATCACGGACACAAGGACAAGACATGCGCGACTTTCACAAGCCCGGCCGCTCGGCCACCTTTTCCACCAACGGAATGTGCGCGACCTCGCACCCGCTTGCGGCCAAAACCGCCATCGACATTCTCGAACGCGGCGGCAACGCCATGGACGCCGCGATTGCAGGCGCGGTCCTCTTGGGCATTTGCGAACCGCAAATGACCGGCATCGGCGGCGATTGCTTCGTCCTCTTCACCAAACCGGGCGATCCCACCATCCACGCGCTCAATGGCTCTGGCCGCGCGCCCGCCGGGGCCTCTGCCGCCGCCCTGCGCGCCGCAGGCCATGACACCGTACCACTTCAAAGCGCACATGCCGTCACCGTCCCCGGTGCAATTGACGCCTTTTGCCGCCTCAGCGCCGATCACGGCCGGCTTGGCCTCGATACCCTCCTCGCCCCCACGATCCGCTATGCCGAAGAGGGCGTGCCAGTGGCCTCCCGTGTCGCCTTTGACTGGCCCACGGCGGGTGCCGCGCTTCAGGGTCATGGCCTCACCCATTACATGCCCTCAGGCACGCCGCCCACAGCAGGCCAGATGTTCCGCGCCCCCGGTCAGGCCGAGGTGCTGCGCCGCATCGCCCGCGACGGGCGTGCCGCCTATTACGAAGGCGAAGTGGCCGAGGACATCATCACCACGCTCAACGCCTTGGGCGGCACCCACACAGCGGCCGATTTCGCCAACCAACACAGTGACTATACCACCCCGGTCAGTGGCGAATACAAAGGTGCCAATCTGGTCGAGCATCCACCAAACGGCCAAGGTGCCACCGCGATTCTGCTGCTCAACATCCTGAAACATTTCGACATTGCCGGAATGGACCCGTTTGGCGTCGAACGCACCCATATCGAGGCCGAAGCGACCAAACTGGCCTATGACGCGCGCAACCGCTTTATCGCCGACCCCGATCACATGCGCAAACTCGACTATATGCTCTCAGACGAGACCGCCGCAAAACTCGCCGCGCTGATTGATCCCAAACGCGCCATGGCCGCCGCCAAACCCCTGACCGAGGCCGTGCATCGCGACACGATCTATATCACCGTGGTGGACCGTGACCGCATGGCGGTGTCATTGATCTATTCCATCTTCCACGGTTTCGGCTCTGGCATCGCGTCTGAAAAATTCGGCGTTCTGCTGCAAAACCGTGGCGCAGGCTTTACGCTGGAAGAGGGGCATCCCAACGAACTCGGCGGCGGCAAACGCCCGATGCACACGATCATTCCCGGTATGTTGGTGGAAAATGGCCGCGTGACCATGCCCTTCGGCGTGATGGGCGGCTCGTATCAATCAACGGGCCATGCACGTCTAGTGTCGAACCTGCGCGATTTCGGGATGGACCCGCAATCCGCCATCGACGCGCCGCGCGCCTTTGCCGATCCTCTGGGCCTCAACCTTGAGCGGGGCTATGGCGACGCTGTGGCGCAGACCCTCGCCGATATGGGGCACGAGATCCTGCGTATGCCCGGCCCCATTGGCGGCGCGCAGGCGATCTATATCCATGACGATGGCGTGCTTGAGGGCGGCAGCGACCCGCGCAAGGATGGCTGCGCACTTGGCTATTGAGCATGGGCTAGGGTGGGTGCAAACCCACCCTAGCCCACTCAATTCAACTGAAAATGCAGCGGATAATGCCCATCCTCGAACGGACCAAACAGGTCCGGAATATCGGGATGCCCCACCGGCTCGCCGGAATAATCGGCGACAAGATTCTGTTCACTCACATAGGCCACATAGTAGCTTTGCTCGTTTTCCGCGAGCAGGTGATAGAACGGCTGTTCCTTGGATGGGCGGCTATCCTCAGGAATCGAGGCATACCATTCCTCGGTATTCGAGAATTGCGGATCGACATCAAAGATCACCCCGCGGAACGGGTGTTTCTTGTGACGGACCACTTGGCCCAGATGGTATTTTGCACGTGTTTTAATCATATCGCGTTTGCCCCTAATACCAGAGTGTAAACCTTTCAAGGGTGGTTTGTCCAACAGTCGGCTGAATCATGCGAGAAACAGTCTGTGAACGTAGGCGTTACAGCGCCGCAGCGCGCAACCGCGGCGAATTCGTGATTTCCCCCGGCCAGAATTTCCAGTAAACTGCATAAAAAAAGAGAGCGAGAGGCAAATGAGCAGAACTCTTCGCGCGTTGATGGTGTTGTTTGTGCTGGCTTCCTGCGGCGGTGGCGGCACGGGCTATGGCACCGCCCCGCGCAATCTAGACCACGCATGCGCCATTCTGGACGAGCGCCCCGAATACGCCCGCGCCTTCCGCGCGACAGAGCGGAAATGGGGCGTGCCCGCCCATGTGCAGATGGCCACGATCTATCAGGAAAGCAAATTCATCAGCGATGCGCGCACCCCGTTTCGCTGGACCCTTGGGGTGATTCCCACGGGCCGGGTCAGTTCGGCCTATGGCTATAGCCAGGCGCTGGACGGCACATGGGAGGAATACCAGCGCGAAACAGGCCGGTTCGCGTCTCAGCGCACCAATATTGCGGATGCCACCGATTTCATGGGCTGGTACATGGCCAAATCCAACCAGAGCCTTGGCATCCCGCTCACGGACGCGCGCAACCAGTATCTCGCCTATCACGACGGGCGCACCGGCTATGCCCGCGGCAGTTTCAACAGCAAGCCGTGGCTGCTGCGCGTCGCCGACAGTGTCGAAACCCGGTCACAAAATTACCGCGCGCAGCTTGGCACCTGTGCTCTTGGGCGCGGTCTGATCTGATCCTTGCTGGGCCTGCGGCGCGGGCTCAGCGATCCACCCGCATCCGCTCTTTGCCCGGAATGACGAAACTCTCGTCATTCAGCCGCACATCGCGCTGCATATCGCCCAGAACCACCGTGGTCTGGCTGCCGCTGCCGTCATGGATCACCCATTGACGCAATTCCACGGGGCTGCCGGTAAAGACCAGATCAATACTGCCATACTCAGGATTCGCCGGGTCTTGCGCGCGCACCGTGGTCGAGGTGCCGTCGCTCGCATGTCCCACCACCATCCGCTCGCGCGTCAGGTCCACATTGCGCGCCAGGATGATTTTCAGCGGCGTGCGGTGAAGTGGATAGCCCACCGGCCCATCATTCGAGCGCGGGTCGATGATCCCCACCGTATCGCCATCGGCCACCACCAGCGCCTGTTCGGGCGGATCGTATTCAAACCGCACCCGACCGGGGCGCTTGATCAAAATCCGGCCCGTGCTGATCGTGCCATCCTCGTTGATCTGGGTAAACGCACCTTGGGCGGTCCGCAAACCGTTCAGATAGTTTGAGATTTCCGGCAAAGACAGCTTTTCCGCCGCCGCCGGGAGGGCCATCGCCGCCCAGAGGACGGGAACCATAAGAAAACGCATCTTGTTCATACCCCAAAGATAAGACACCCCGCGCGGGATTGCACCAGCGCGGGGCGTAAATTTTTCGCAGCTGAGCGAGGCACCGCCGGTCCTACTGCGGCTCCGGCACCAGCACTTCGCGCTTGCCCACATGGTTCGAGGAACTGACCACGCCCTCATCTTCCATCTGCTCGACCAGACGCGCGGCCTTGTTATAGCCAATCGCCAGTTTCCGCTGGATATAAGAGGTCGAGCATTTGCGATCCTTGATCACAATCGCCACCGCCTGATCATAGAGCAGGTCATCACCCTCGGCCCCGCTGCCTGACGAGAGACCCAGCACCGCATCAATGCTCTCGGCCTTGTCCTCATCCGGCCCTTGCAGCACCGATCCCACATAGGTCGGCGGGCCATAAGCCTTGAGGTGATTAACCACCTCCTCCACCTCTTCATCGCTCACAAAGGGGCCATGGCAGCGCGTGATCTTGCCGCCCCCCGCCATATAGAGCATGTCGCCCATGCCAAGAAGCTGCTCGGCGCCCATCTCGCCCAGAATGGTGCGGCTGTCGATTTTCGATGTCACCTGAAACGAAATCCGCGTCGGGAAATTCGCCTTGATCGTGCCGGTGATCACATCAACCGACGGGCGCTGTGTCGCCATGATAAGGTGAATACCGCTTGCGCGCGCCATCTGCGCCAACCGCTGAATGCAGGCCTCGATCTCTTTGCCCGCCACCATCATCAGATCGGCCATCTCATCGACGATGACGACGATATAGGGCATCTTCTCGGGTGCGAATTCTTCGGTTTCAAACACCGGCTCGCCGGTGTCATCGTCAAACCCGGTCTGCACCGTGCGGCTGAACATCTCGCCCTTTTTCAGCGCCTCCTCGACCCGGCCATTATAGCCGTCGATATTGCGCACGCCCATCTTGGACATCTTGCGATAGCGGTCCTCCATCTCGGCCACCACCCATTTGAGCGCAACCACCGCCTTTTTCGGATCGGTCACAACAGGGGATAGCAGATGCGGAATGCCATCATAGACGCTCAGTTCCAGCATCTTGGGGTCAATCATGATCAACCGGCATTCTTCGGGCGTCAGCTTGTAGAGCAGGCTCAGGATCATCGTGTTGATCGCCACCGATTTGCCCGATCCCGTGGTCCCCGCAATCAGCAAATGCGGCATCTTGGCAAGGTTGGCCACAATGGGATCACCGCCAATATCCTTGCCCAAGGCCAAAGGCAGCTTTTGATTGCCATCGCCATAGGCCCGGCTTGACAGGATTTCCCGAAATCCAACCATCTCGCGGTTGTCATTGGGCAATTCGATCCCGATCACCGACCGCCCCGGCACGGTGGATACCCGCGCTGACAGCGCCGACATCGACCGCGCGATATCATCCGCCAGACCAATCACCCGGCTCGCCTTTAGGCCCGGCGCCGGTTCCAGCTCATACATCGTAACCACGGGGCCGGGGCGCACGCTGACGATCTCGCCCTTCACGCCGTAATCATCCAGCACATTCTCCAGCATCCGTGCGTTTTCTTCCAGCGACTCGTCGCTCAGATGATGGCGCTGAATATGCTCGGGGTCCGCCAATAGGCTGAGCGGCGGCAACTCATAAACCGGCTGCGCGGGGGCCTCAAAACGCAGCGCTGGCTGCGCTTCGGCCATGGCCCGCGACGACGGCTGCAAGGGCTTGCGCGGTGCATGTTGCACAACCTTGCGCGGCTCAGGCATCGGAATGCGCGGCGCAGGTGCCGCCATCTCGGGCGCATCATCTTGCCCAAACGCCTCGATCATCGCGTCGAAATCGTCGTCCTCCGTCACCTCCAACATGGGGGCGGCCATGCTCACCGGTGCGGCGGCGGCGCGCAGTAACGGCTCGGCCCTCAGCGGCGTTTGCACCACATGACGCGCCGTCAGCGGCGGCTCGGGCGGCAAAACACCACGCGGCGCAGTGTTCAGGATCAAAGGATCAGGCCCACGCCCCCGACCCTTGGTCAGGGGGGCCACAGATGCGATCTGCTCCGCCGGGCTTTGACGCACCCGCGCCTTGATCACATCGGAAATCTTGGCCCGGATCCGGTCATCGCCAGGCATCTCGGCCTCGCCCTCATAGGTCGCGGCCTCTACCAATTCCGGCTCGGGCATGACCTCGGGCTTGCGCATCAGCATCGGCATCCGCGCCAACAGCCCACCGGGCTTGTCCACCGGCTGCGCAGGCTTGGGTGCGACCGGCGCGTGCCGCTGGGCTGTCAACGGAACGGGATCTGCGCGGCGCACCCGCGCGCCGTCCAGCGCAGGCTCTGCCCGCAGCGGCACCGCCGCGCGCGCAACAGCCGCCTCACCCCGGCGTGCGCGTCGTTCCGCCATCATGGCCTGCATCGCCTGCCCCGCTTGGGCTGCACCACCCGCGCCACGACCCATCGCTTTCATCAGCGCGGCATAGCACAGGATCACCCCCACCAGCAGAAAGCGGCCCATGCGCTGCAACTCTACCCGTGTAAAGCCCAGCACAAACGCCCCCATCCCAAGCACGCCAACCCCCAGCACCAACGACAAAAGCTTGAGCCCCACACTCGCCCCGACCGGCAGAATACCCAGCAAGGCCCCCAAAACCGTGTCACCAAAAAGCCCGCCCAAACCGAAACTATGGGTCTGCGCCCACTCCGCCCCCGGCGTCAACGACGCGGCATAGAGCGCCAATATCGCAAGCCAGATCGGCGCGAAAATAAGCCGCCCCATCGCCCGGTCCTCGCCCCGGTGCAGCGCCATGCGCGCGCCCCAGACCCCCAGAACAATGGCAAATCCCCAGGATCCCCAACCGATGATCATGAACAGCGGCGCCGCCACCGACGCGCCCAAACGGCCCATCCAGTTCTGCACCGGCGCATCCGTGGCCGACATCCAGCTTGGATCGTCCGGAGTGTAAGAGACCACCATCGCCGCCGCCATAAGCGCCACCGCCATCAGCACAAGACCCAGCAATTCCTTGCCGCGTTTCTCGATTGCCTCAGCCATGTTGCTGTCCAGCAAGGGGTCGCGCCCGCGCGTCTGATATGCCATCTCGTCCCTCGTCCTCAATCATCCATAGAGACAGGCGCGCAGCCGTCTCAAACCATCTGCCATCTCATCCTTGGGGGCCACCATCGCAACCCGAATATACCCCTGACCGGGGTTCACGCCGCCTGCCTCTTGGCTCAGATAGGCCCCCGGCAACACCCGCACGCCGGTTTCCTGCCAAAGCCGCAGCGTCGCCGCCTCGCCATCCTCGACCGGCAACCACAGGAAAAATCCTGCCTCCGGGCTGCGATAGCCGGGCAGATTGCCCAGAATCTCATCGGCAATCTCATATTTCTCGCCATAAAGACGGCGATTTTCGATCACATGCGCCTCATCCGCCCAGAGCCGCGCGGCCGCATGCTGCAACGGCATCGGCAAGGGTGATCCGGCATAATTGCGCAACTGCTTCATCTGCGCGATATTCTTGGGGCCAGAGGCAACAAAGCCCGAGCGCAGCCCCGGCAGGTTCGACCGCTTCGACAGGCTGTGAAACGCCACGATACGCTCAGGATCAGCCCCCATCTCCTGCGCGACCTCCAGAATACCCACCGGCGGCGTATCGCGGTAAATCTCGGCATAGCATTCATCGGCGAAAATGCGGAAATCATAGCGCTCCGCCAGCCCGATCAACTCGGCCCAATAGGCGCGGCTCGCCACTGTGCCCTGCGGATTGGCGGGCGAACACAGATAGGCCACCGTGACGCGGTTCAACACCTCTTCGGACAGCGCCGCGAAATCCGGCAAATGCCCGGTTTCATGGGTGGCGTTCAGGAAAATCGGCTCCGCCCCCACGCTCAGCGCCGCCACCATATAGACCTGATAAAACGGGTTCGGTGCCAGCACGACCGGGCGCTTGCCGCCCTTCACTTCGGGGCTGAGCGCCATCATCGCATTATAAAGCCCCTCGCGCGTGCCGTTCAGCGCCATGATCCGGCTTGCCGGATCAAGCGTCACGCCATAGCGCCGCCCCACCCAATCGCTGGCCGCCTGCAACAACTCAGGCATGCCCTCATTGACGGGATAAGAGTTAAAGCCATCGGCATTTTCTGCAATGACATCAACGATCCAGCGCGGGAACGCATGCTTGGGCTCGCCAATCGTCATATGCACGACCTCGCCGCCGGGCGCATGAGCGTCAAGCAGGGTCCGCAGACGCGGAAACGCATAGGCCGGTAGGTTCGCAAACCGCTCGGGAAACATCTGATACTGCCTCAAGGTTCGGGATCATTCGCGTCCCGTTTCCGTGAATCTACCCAAGCCCTGCCCTCAGGTCCAGCAAAACCAAGGGCCTAGCCCCCGAATTGTGGCATTTTTGGCAAGGCGCTCAGCTTTCATCGTTCTGAAAAACCGTCTTGCGACCCGGCCTCATGCGCTCTGGCCAAGGTATGAGCGTTTAGGCCGCCGTTAATTGCCCGCCCTGCCAGCCCGTCACACGCGCCCGCACAATCTGGCCTTCGGGGTGATCGCGGTCGAAAACCACCTCGGTGAATTGCTCGGTCCGGCCCATGCGCGGGGCCTCCATCAGCACGGCATGCTCGCGCCCCTGCTGTGCGGCCAGATGGGCGGCAACCCGCCCCTCACCGGCGGCCCGCAACCGCGCGGCGCGTGCCTTGATCGCCGGGCCTTTGACCTGCGGCATCCGGGCGGCTGGCGTGCCGGGGCGGGGCGAATAGGGAAACACATGCAGCCATGTCAGGTGACACTCCTCAACCAGCCGCAGCGAGTTTTCAAACTGCGCCTCGGTCTCAGTCGGAAAGCCTGCGATAATATCCGCGCCAAAGGTCATCTCGGGCCGCAAGCGCCGCGCCTCTTCGGCAAAGCGGATGGCATCGTCACGCAAATGCCGCCGCTTCATCCGCTTGAGGATCAGATCATCGCCATGTTGCAGGCTCAGGTGCAGATGCGGCATCAGGCGCGGCTCTGTGGCAATCGCCTGCATCAGGTTTTCATCCACCTCGATGGAATCAATCGACGAAATCCGCAGACGCGGCAAATCTGGCACCAGCCGCAAAATCCGCATCACCAGATCACCCAGTTTGGGTGCTGCGGGCAAATCCGCCCCCCAGCTTGTCAGGTCCACGCCGGTCAGCACAACCTCGTTATACCCCGCCCCCACCAAGCGCTTGATCTGCTCGACCACGACGCCCGCAGGCACAGAGCGCGAATTGCCCCGGCCATAGGGGATGATACAGAATGTGCAGCGATGATCGCAGCCGTTTTGCACCTGCACATAGGCGCGGCTGCGGCTGCCGAATCCGTCAATCAGATGCCCCGCCGTTTCGCGCACCGACATGATGTCATCAACCAGCACGCGCTCGGTCTCGCCGATAAAATCGCCCGCCAGCCGCGCCCATGTGTCCGCCGCCATCTTTTCGGTATTGCCGATGACCGCATCCACCTCAGGCATTGCCGCAAAGGTTTCCGGCTCGGTCTGCGCGGCACATCCGGTCACGATCAACCGCGCCTCCGGGTTCTCGCGCCGCAAGCGCCGGATTTCCTGCCGCGCCTTGCGCACCGCCTCGGATGTCACAGCACAGGTGTTGACGATGACGGCATTGCCCAGCCCCGCTTGGCCCGCCAACTCCTTCATCGCCTCGGTCTCATAAGCGTTCAGGCGACAGCCCAGCGTGGTGAATTTCGGCGCTTGGCTCATCTCTGCGCCGCCAGAAACGCGGGCGTGAACACGCCGCTTGCCACATGCGCGGTCTCGCCGGTCATCCAGACGCCATCCTCGCGCCAATCGACATGGATCGTGCCACCATCCAGATCAACCCGCACCGCGCGCCCCGTTAGGCCCCGCCGCGCCGCCGCCACCGCCGTCGCACAGGACGACGAGCCAGAGGCCAGCGTCACCCCAACCCCCCGCTCCCAGACCCGCATGCGGATATGGTCGGGGCCAATCACTGTGGCTACTTGCACATTGGTCCGCTCAGGGTAAAGCGGGTGATGCTCATAACGCGGCCCGAATTGCGCCAGCGGCACCGCCTCGGCATCGGCCACGAAAAACGTGCAATGCGGATTGCCCATGCCCGTGGCCACCGGCCCGCCCTCGATGGGCAATTCCAGCGTATCCATCGCCTCAGCCAGCGGGATCTCGGCCCAGTCAAGCTGCGGCTGTCCCATGTTCACCGATGTCAGCCCGCCACCGGCATCCACGGCCACCAGCGCGCCGCGCGCCGTGCTCAGCTCCAGCCGCGCCTTGCCGCTTTCGTCCATCAGGTGCCGCGCGATACAGCGCGTGGCATTGCCGCACGCCGCAGAGGTCGAACCGTCGGCGTTGTAAAAGGTCAAATGTGCATCACCCATGCCTTGAGAGATCACCGCCAATTGATCGAATCCAATGCCCCGATGCCGGTCGGCGATGGCCATGATCAACGCAGGCGTCAGCCCCAGATCGCGGCCACGCCCATCCAGCACGACAAAATCGTTTCCCAGCCCATGCATTTTGAAAAAGGGCAGTCCGGTATGATCAACTTGGTCCATGCTCGCGCATATAAACCGCGCCTCGCGACGAATCCAGCAGATCGCGGAATAATCTTGCACTTTCGGGGTTGACCCCCCGCCCCGCTCTTTCTAGATAGCGCGTCTAGTGGGCCGTTAGCTCAGTTGGTAGAGCAACTGACTTTTAATCAGTGGGTCGCAGGTTCGAATCCTGCACGGCTCACCACTACTCAAAAAATGGGCGTAAGAAACCCGATGCGATGTGCCGTTCAGCGCGCGTGCAATAGCGCTGAATGGCCAAGAGCGGCGACCGTTAAGTCGCCGCCCTCTCGTGGTTTTTGGGCCTATCGGCTCAATCTGGGGCGCAGATCTGCGCCACGCCCCATATCGCCGCCCTAAGCCAGATCAATCGTCCAGACGCTCGACCACGGTTGTTGCATAGGCATCGACCAGAGCCGCGTAAAAATCGTCTTGCGACGGCTCGATCGTGACCCAACCTTCGGGGGCCGGGGTATCGCCGCTGACAGCGGTCATTTGCAACGCATAGCTGCCGATCTGTTCATCGGGATTCTCCAGACTATCGGCATTGGTGGCAACGGCATCGTTAAGCCCCTCAAAGGTCGAAACCGTCCCTTCCAGCTGGTTGAACTCGCCGGTATCCGGCAGGATGGTATCGCCATCAATCGCCACTTTGTTGATCTCAACTGCGATTCTTGGCGCGTCAGCGGTATCATTCAGCGTCACTTTCGACGCAATCGCCGTGGCAAGGTCCGCCTCAAGGGTCGGCCAATATTTCAGGACATTGTTGTCCGCGTAAGCGCTGAGGTCCACCTTGACGTCAAGGCCCGAGAGGGTCTTGTCCATGGCCAGAACTGGGCCAACGCTGGCCAAAGTCATCCCGGTGAAAAGTGCTGTCGTAAGAAGCCGTTTCATTGCAAAGTCTCCTTCTATGGGTCGTATCAAACCCGCAATGCATCAGATGCGGCGGGCAGGTGACACGCACGCCTGTGTGGCGTGATGTGATCAAAGAACGCGCGCCCTCTGGTATGGTTCCCAAAAACCTGAATACTCCGCCAAAACCGATGCATGCCGGACCCAGCCAACGCCGGAACCACAGGGCCACCACGGCGTTATTCTTCCAGACAACGACTACAGGCCGGATACAAACCAGATACAGGCCAGAGCAGGAGCACAGCGCCAGACATGCCAAAGGATGCAGCACCGGATCATGAAACAGCGGCCGATCTGGTCGAGCAGGGATGGGATGCGCTGAACGGGGACTACACCAGCGTGGGGGATATCGTGGATACGCTCGGCCGCGCCAATTTCGCACCTCTGCTGATTCTGCCCGGCTTGGCGCTGGTCTCGCCGCTCAGCGGGGTGCCCGGCTTTACCACCCTGTGCGGGCTGATCATCGCGGCGGTCTCTTTGCAGCAGATGGTCCACCGCTCATCGCTCTGGCTACCACGCTGGAGCCGCGCTGCCCGCCTGCGCACAAGCCGGGTGCGAGAGGTCTATCGCTGGTTTCGCATCCCCGCGCGCTGGCTTGACCGGGTCACGCGCCGACGGCTGCACATTCTGGTGACAGAGCCGCTGGTGATCCTGCCACAGCTGTTCTGCCTGATCTTGGGCGCGGTGATGCCATTCCTCGAACTGATCCCCTTCACCTCGTCGATCTTGGGCGTGGTGATTACCGCGCTCGCCGTTGGCATGTTTGTCGGCGACGGTCTCTTGGTCTTGCTTGGAATGCTCTTGGCTATAGGGGTCGCGACCGGCGTCGCAACCCTCGTGATGTCGTGACCGTGGCCCGCCCCTGAATGCACCTGAGGCGCCCATCCACCAGATGCGCGCCTCATATGTCTTGCAGGGTCGGATCAAACGGTCAGCTCTGCACATCCTGCGATGCACCCGTCACCGCCTGTCCGGCATCCTCGATGTCGCGACCGGCACCCTCGACCGTCTCGCAGCCTGCCAGAACACCCATAAAGAGCAGCGAAATGAGGGAAAGTTTTGCACGTGTCATTGCGTTCTCCGTTTGATTTCTTGTGCAATGACAACGCAGCGCGGCCTATTCGGTTCCCTCCGCTCCGCATATTTCCGGCAAACTCAGGCGTCGTCCTCGTCTTGGGTGGGCCATGTCATCGGAAAGACAACATGCAGCTCATACCGGTCCGGTTGCGGCGAAATCTCAAGCGTGCCGTTCAACTGGGCCACAAAGGATTCAATCAGCTTCGATCCCAGCCCCGACCCATCAATCGGCGTGACCTCAGCCCCCTCCGCAGCCTGCCCATCTGGCGCGCGCGAGTTCACAACGCTCAGGCAAAAACGATCCTCCGACACCGCTTTCAACGCGATGTTGATCCAGGCATCGGTGCCACTGGTCATGCCGCAATATTTCACGGCATTGATCGCGGCTTCTGTCGTCAAAAGAGACAGGGGCACCGATTGATCCGGGCTGATTTCCACAGGCTCCAGCGCGGTTGTCACCGCGATCTGCCGCCCCCTATCGTCCAAGGTTCCGACGATAACCAATTGCTGAATGATATCTTCAAGCAGCTTGTCGGCCCGCACCAGCGACAGTTTGCGCGCCAGATAAAGGTATCGGTGGATCGCCGACAGCGCCATCACCCGATCCTGCACCCGCCGCAAAAGATGCTTGGCCTCAAGACTGCCCGTCGCGCGGATCTGCATGTTGAGCATGCTTGAGATAAGCTGAAGATTGTTTTTGACCCGGTGATGCACCTCGCGCAATAGCACGGTCTTCTCGTTCAGGTCTTCTTCCAGCCGCCGTTCCTGCTCTGACAGCCGCCGCGTCATCGCCCGAAATGCCTCAGCCACCACCTCCAACTCTTCGGGCGCATTGTCCAGCCGGGCCTTGTCCAGATCGCCACGCCCCGCCGCGTATAGCCGCATCCAGGATCGCAGCCGGCGCACATGCCGGATCACCAGATGATTGACCCCGATATAGGCCACGATGATCGTGATCACCCACATCGCCAGCGGCAGATAAAGCGCAAAGGTGCCCTCATACCCCGGCAGCAATCCGCTCCTGTGTCGCGGCTCCCAACTGCCCAGCGCCAATACCCGGTCGCCCACAATCGGCACCACCGCAAAATCGCGGGTATTGCCATCCTGATTCACATCGCGAAACGTCTGCCGCCCGGTATCGGCCAGATCCTGCAACCCATGCGAGGCCGGCAAAACCGAGCGCCGAAAATCCGAAAACTCCGCCGTGGCGACAATCTCGCCCTCGGATTGAAACAGCACCAGATCAACATCGGGCACCACCGTCGACAGCTGGTCATTCAAGGCGCTGATCGGCACCGCGATCCAGACCGTTCCCCGAAATTGCCCCGCCGCGAACACCGGAACCGCCACGCTGACCGTGGCAATCCCCCCAATGAACTCCAGCGGATGCATCAAAATCTCGGTCCGCCGCCCCGTAAGCTCAGAGCGGATGGACGCAAGATTGCTCAGGTCCTGCCGCCCGCCGTTCGATGCACAGACCAGCGACAGCGCGTCATCGACAAACCCCGCAAAACTATAGATCGGGCTCTCTTCCACAACCCGCGCCATCACCGCATCGCAGGTCGCCTCAGCGGTATCAAAGACCGATACCGTGATCGCCAGCGTCTCGGCTGTGCTCAGCGCGGATTGGATGATGTCGCGGCTCTCTGACACGGCCTGCTGGGTCTGCTCCAAAAGCGCGGTTTCCGACAGGGCCTGCCGTTCTTCCAGAACCTTATAGGTCTGATAGACCGACACAAAACCAAGCGGCAGAATGGCAAGGCTCAACCCAATGCCCAATTGCAGCGCCAGATTAGGCGTCCAGAGCCCGCTCAGCGCGGCCAGACGCAACCTCATGCAACAGAGGTTCCAGTTACGACGGCCATCGTCGCGGCATCGGTCATCGCCAACTCATCCTCATCGTCCAGATGCATCAACTCCGCCAGCCGCTTGCGCGCGCGGTTGGTGCGGCTCTTGATCGTGCCCACCGCACAGCCGCACATTTCGGCGGCCTCCTCATAGGAAAACCCTTCTGCGCCCACCAGAACCAGAACCTCGCGCTGCTCATCGGTCAATTGCGCAAAGGCCGCGTGGAAATCCGTCATCGCCAGATGCCCGTCATGCGCGGGCTTTTCCGACAATTGCCCAGCCATCTTGCCATCGGGGTCTTCAACCTCGCGGCGACGCTTGCGATACAGGGAATAATAGGTGTTGCGCAGAATGGTGAACAACCACGCGCGCAGATTGGTGCCGGGCTTGAACTTGTCAAAATTGCCCCACGCCTTGACCACTGCATCCTGCACCAGATCATCCGCCGTCGCGGAATTGCGCGTCAGGTTCAACGCAAAGGCGCGCATCGCAGGCAAATGCCCGATCAATTCGTCGCGCGGGTCCATTTGGGGCGTCCGAGAATCCATCACGAGTCGTCACCAGACGGCTTTTGCTTCTCGCCCGACTGCTCGCGCAACTGCTCCAGCAGCTTGATAAAGCGGTCCGGTACGGGCTCCTTGGCCGTGTCCGCATAGGCACGCCGGAGATTCTCGTCGATCGTTTGCGTCAATTTCTTGGTCCTGCGATTCTTTTCCATTTCGCCTATTCATCTGCCACTAAGAGAACGGCACTTTTCTGCACCCGGTCGGGAACATAACACGCAGCTCGGCGTTTGGTTCCCTCAAAGGATACATTTTTGAGGACAGACATGACGGACACACCGCGCCAGCCAGACCTGAGCACTCAGATCGCCGAACACCTCCCCTATCTGCGCCGCTATGCACGCGCCCTGACCGGCAATCAGCAGACGGGCGATCACTACGCGCTCGCCACGCTCGAGGCCCTGCTCGAGGATCGCACTGTCTTCAATGCCGGTCTTGCGCCGAAACCTGCGCTCTTCCATGCCTTTCATAAGATATGGATGTCCTCCGGTGCCCCCATCGCCGAGGCTGACAGCGCCTCTTCCCCCGAGGCACGGGCGCAATGGCGGCTGTCCACCCTCACCCCGAACACCCGCGAGGCGCTGTTGCTGCACAGCATCGAGGGGTTTCGCGTCTCCGATATCGCCCAGATCATCGGCGGCACCGCAGACGAGGTCAGCACGCTTTTGAGCATCGCCCGCACCGAAATGACCAATGCGATCAGCGGGCGGATCATGATCATCGAGGATGAGGCGATCATCGCCATGGATATTCGCGCCATTGTCGAAGATATGGGCCATGACGTCACCGGCATTGCCCGCACCCGCGATGAGGCCGTGAAACTCGCCCGTCGCGACCCGCCCGATATGATCCTCGCCGATATCCAACTGGCCGATAAATCCTCTGGCATCGACGCGGTCAATCACATCCTCACCGAACTGGGAGAGCGGCCCATTGTCTTCATCACCGCCTTCCCCGAACGGCTCTTGACCGGCGAACGGCCAGAACCGGCCTTTCTGATCACCAAACCCTATAGCGAGGAACAGGTGCAATCCGCCGTGAGCCAAGCCATGTTCTTTGCCAGTACCGAAACCCTTCAGGGCTGATCTGGCCAGAAAAAGACCCCGCGCAACGGGCGCGGGGTCTTATGCCGTCTCACTCACGGCGCGCGGCCACGCAAGGCCCGTGCGATCATCGCCACGACAAACAACACAAGAAAGACCACGAACAGGATCTGCGCAATCCCCGCCGAAGCCGAGGCAACGCCACCAAACCCCAAAACACCGGCAATCAGCGCGACCACCAAAAAGACAAGCGCCCAATAAAGCATTGGAATCTCCTTTCAAAGCAACATGGTTTCGATTGCTAACCCAACGGTCACAGCCCTGTTTGGTTCCCGCCGCCTCGTCTTTTCCCTCAGAAACCGCTTTTTTCCAGAATTCCCGGAACCTCGCGCGCCCCTCCGCGTTGACCCATCGTAACAACATGAAAGGACGCCCCAATGGCACAGGCAAAATCCGCCGACACATCGCCGCAAGACGAGATGGATCACCTCTCCCAGCAGATTTCGACCTTGAGAGAGGATATTTCGGCCATTTCCAAAACCCTCGCAGGCCTTGGTGGCACCACCCGCGATGCAGCGGTAGATGGCGCACGCCGCAAGGTGTCACAGCTGCGCGACGCCAGTTCCGAACAGCTGCACGCCGCACAGCACCACGCCGAAGACATGGGCCAACAGGCAGCCGACGCCGTGCGCAACCAACCCGCAGCCGCGGTTGGCCTTGCGGTCGGGGTGGGCTTTTTGCTCGGGTTCCTCACAGGCCGGAAATAACCGATGAGCGGCCTTGTCTCTCACTTCCGCCGTCGGGCGCGCCATGCGGCGCGCGCGGCGGCCTTTACCGTCGCAGGCGTGATTTTTGGGATGGCGGGCTTGGCCTTTCTGACCGTGGCGCTCTGGATTCTGATCGCCACCTATGAGAGCGCGCTTGTCGCCCATGCCGTGATCGGGGCTCTCTATCTGCTCCTTGGCATCTGCTTTCTGGCCTTTGGCGGTCAGTCCACCGGCGCAGAGACCGCCCCGCAGCCCGCCGCCCCCAAAGAACCGCTGCTCCAGGTCGCCGAGGCCTTTGCCGTGGGTTTGAACGCCGGTCGCGCCGCGCGCGGCCCACGCTCCTAGGCGCGTCACGCACCCTTGACCAAGGGCTGCAACACACCGCGCACCATGTCATCGGTAAACGGGCGCACAAGCATGGCCCAGCCTTGCTTGACAACCTTGATCTCGTCGTCTTCGCCCATGGTCAGCACGATCCGCGCGCCCCGCAGGGCGAGCGCGCGGTCCAGCTCCGCCTCCAGCACCTGATCATAGCGCATTTCCAGAAACGCCGCCGAAATACGCGCCTCTCCGTCCAGCACGCGAATCAACTCATCCGGGTGCGGCACATTGAGAACACGACAGGGGCCCGCCGCCTGCAACGACCCGCAAAGATCCTCTGCAATCAATATGTTGCTGTCCATGACGATATAAACCGGCGGCTCCGGCGGCGTCGTCTCATCATAGGGCATAAGGGGCTCTTTCATCGTATCAGGTCCAAACATCCCTCATTCTGGAACATATTCCGACCTTCTGCATTAAACTATGACATCTCGACGGAGTTTTCCCATGGTTACAGATTGTCAGAATTGCCCGCTGCGCAGCCGCGCCATCTTTGCGCCAATGACGGACGCAGAGGTGGCCTTCATGCAAAGCTTCAAAACCGGCGAGCTTGAGGTTGAAGGCGGCGCCACCCTGATGATGGAGGCCTCCAACAGCCCGCAACTCTACACCGCCCTGCGCGGCATGGGCCTGCGTTACAAGACCCTGCTCTCGGGCGAACGACAGGTCATCAACTTTGTGATGCCCGGCGATTTCATCGGGCTACAGGCGGGGGTGATGCAGGAAATGCAACATTCCGTCGAGGCGACAACAGATATGAAACTCTGCGTCTTTGACCGCAAACGCCTTTGGGCCTTGTTTCGCGACCATCCCGACCGCGCCTATGACCTGACCTGGATTGCCGCCGTCGAAGAACACCTTCTAGGCGAGAGCCTTGCGATCCTCGGTCATATGAGCGGGATCGAGCGCATCGCGCGCGCCTTTGTGCGCCTTTTTGATCGCGGCGCGGCGATTGGCCTGACCCGTGGCGCAGACATGCCCCTGCCCTACCGGCAACAGGATCTCGCCGATGCGCTTGGCCTCTCGGTGGTGCATGTCAACAAGATGCTCAAACGCCTGCGCGAACAGGGGGCCGCCACATGGCAGAACGGTCGACTGACGCTGCATGATCGTGACCGTCTTTGTGATATTGCCCAACTTAACCGCGACCGTACCCCGATGACCCGCCCGCTGATCTAAAACCGTCATAGGTTCATTTTCCTGCACCACGGAACCAATCGCACGCTCATGCGTTCTCATCGTCATGCACAGATTATTCGTCAACGATGATCCGACTCTTCGCATGGCGGTGATCGTGATCGCCCTCATCCTCAGCTTTGCCGCGCTCAAGATCGGCGGGGATATTTTCGCACCGATGACCTTGGCCATCGTCACCGGGGTCATGCTCGCCCCTGTCACGGATGTCTTCGAGAGGATCGGCTTTTCCACAGGTCTCGCCGCCTCAACCGTGCTGATCCTCGGGGTCTCGGCCATTGGCATCTTGGCCATCTTGGCCGAACCCGTGATCTGGCAGATCGCCGAAGAATTGCCGCGCATCCAATACGAACTCCGCTCGATCATCGCGGAATTCAGCAACCTCATTCGCGGTCTGCAAGAAATCAACCGAGAGGTCGAAGCCGCACTTGGTGCCGCTCCAACCCCCGCAAAGGACGCCGGGGAAGGCGGCAGCCTCCCAAGCATCACAAGCGCGCTCTTCATGGCCCCTCTGGTTCTGGCGCAGGCGCTGGTCTTTTGCGGTACGCTTTTCTTCTTTTTGCTGACCCGCAAGGGCATGTACGCATGGCTGTCGCTCTGGATCGGCACCCCGGACGATACCGCCGATATTCTACGCCGCTTTACCAATGCCGAACGGCTGGTGGCCCGCTATTTCCTTGCAATTTCCAGCATAAACGCCGGCCTTGGCGCGGCCTTGGGCGGGGCGCTCTTGTTGATCAACCTGCCGGGGCCTTTCGTCTGGGCCATGGTCGCGGCCTTGCTTAACTTCGTGCTCTACGTCGGGCCGATGACCGTAACTGCGGGGCTGCTCGTGGCAGGCATCGTGGCCTTTGACGATCTGATGGTTCTGGCCCCCCCGGCGATCTTTCTCGCGCTCAACATGCTTGAGGCCCAGTTTGCAACGCCCGCCCTTGTCGGACGCCACATTTCTGTAAACCCGCTCCTGATCTTCGTGTCGCTGGTGTTCTGGCTCTGGCTATGGGGGCCCATCGGCGGCATCATCGCCATTCCGGTTCTGGTTATCGCCCTGGCCCTGCTCGACATCTTCGCAGTCGACGGGGAACCAGACAAGAGCGGGCCTTAAACCACCTCTTCGGGCATGCCCGGCAGGGGCATGGCAATCGCCTTGGCAACATCGGAATCGTAATCCACCAGAAATCCCTCACGATGCCGGGGCGGCAACACGCTATTGCTGCCAACCATGCCCTGCCACGCGCCAAAGGCGGTTTCGAGATCCAGAAACGAGGAATCCGCCTCTTTTGGCAACCAACAGCCCATGACCTTTGCCCGAATCTCGGCCACCTGATCGCGCCGGGTCACATGCAGCCCCGCTTCAGTGTCCCATCTCATGCTGCGCCCATTGAGATTGGCCGAAGACACAATTGCCTCCGCCTCATCAAAGATCGAAACCTTGGAATGCACATAGATCAGGGGCGCGCCCTCCAGCGCATCCCGCGCGGCGCTGTCGCTGGCGCGCGGCTGCACCGGCGACGCGATCACCAAACGCTCCGGCCCGAACGCCGCCTTGAGATAGGCCAGCGCGCGCGCCTGCTGATGCTCCCCAAACCGCCCATCCAGCCCCGGATCACTCGAAAACGCCACCTCCTCGGGGGCCGCTGGCAGCACAAGGATCAGGCGCAGCTCCGGGCATTGCCGCGCCCGCCGCGCCAAGGCCCGCGCCAGCGGCACATACCGAAAATACTGCGTTTCCAGATAAATCAGCCGCTCCGCCTTGGCGATGGCCGCCAAATGCGCGCTCTCGATCTCGCGCAGCACCGTATGCGGTGACAACCGCATCGGCGCGCTCAACCGGCGACGCGACAGCGTGCGCAAAAATCCCGGCACCGAGGGCGGCGGCGCGGATTTACGCGCAACCGCCGCCAGAAACCCCTCCAGATGTGCCTGGGCTGCCTTGGCAACCGGGCCCGTCGCCAGAACCTGCACATCATGCCAGGTCTGGTTCGGCTCTTGGCGATGTTGCTTGGTATCATACCGCCGCTCATTAAGATCGAGACCCCCGATATAAACCAGACGGCGGTCGAACACCGCCAGCTTCTGATGATGTGTCGCCGGATGCAGGTCCATCAACCGCGCCGGAAAACACAGTTGATCCCGGTCATCCACCCGGCAAAGGCTGCGCAAGCGCGGCGTCTCAACCCGGAACCGCTCGCGTTCCGGCTTGGTCATGTGGCACCAGCGGTCCACCATCTCGCGGATTTTCATCCGCACCAGCGGATAGAACAGCACGCGGGGGAATATCCCGCTCTTGGCCTCATGCAATGCCACGGTAAAGTCGAGCCGCGCCTCTGGCTGCGCCATTTCCCGCACCGCCGCGATCTGGCGCAATGTTTGCGACGCCAACCGATGCAGATGCACCGCCGCAATCGGATCGAAATCGGATACCAGCAGACGGATCGACACCCCGCGATCAAGCGTGTGAACAACCAGATCAAACCACGTCGCGCCAATCGCGCGCGCCTCGTCCGAGCGCAGCCGCGTCCGCAAATCAAACACCCGAAAACAGGCCGAAATCTCTGTCTGCGCCTCCAAAAAAGCACGCTCCAAAGCCGGATACGCCTCTTCTGCGGTAATCAGAACCTTGAGGTCTGTAATCGCATCTGCCGCTGTATCACCCTGCGCGGGCCTGCTCTGGGTCATGGTCCTGCCGATCAGAGGTTGAATCCAAGGCCGGTTTCCCGGACGATCTGTCGTAAATGCCCCCGCCGGGACAGGCGGGGGCAAGCACCCTAGGGACACGGGCCGGGTGCAGCAGAGCTTGGCTTGCATCTGGGGGATGACAGTCAGGCTCCGGACAGTCAGCGCCTCACGCTGACCATGCTCTTGTAACGCGCCTCCCCCCGTTCGGTTCCCTGAAAAATTCGGCGACACCAAAGACAAGCGTCCCTCGGCCTTGGCACAAAGACGGCGTCACACCCGCCCAGACCGCGGCCCGAACAACAACCACAGAATAAAGCCCAAGAGCGGCAGCAACAGGATCAACACAACCCAAAGCACCTTCTTGCCTGTCGTCGCCCCCGACCCAACAACCGAAATGATAGCCCAAATATCGAGGATCAACAGAATGATCCCGCCAATGCCGGTAATCTCAAGCATGTTCAAAACTCCAATCTTGCAGGGCGCGCCACATCTGGAACCCGCAAAGGCCAGCCCGCAACAGGCGGGGGCACGTCCCCGAGGAACGCACAAAAGCCCTCAAAGTTCCCTCAGGATCACAAGTATATTTTGACCGATTTTTGAAACCTTCTGCGCCTCTGACGGTTGGATTGACAGGGTGCCGCCTCTCAGCGGCCTCTCATCACAGCAGGACAAAGGAGTTCCTCCATGAAACGCATTCTCGCAACCACCGCAATCGTCGCACTCAGCGCAATGCCGGTTCTGGCGCAGTCGGACACCACCGATCAAACCGCCCCAAGCGCGACCGAATCCTCTGACATGACCACTGGCCAATCGGGGGCCAACTCGACCCCAGAGGCCGATGCTGGCACCACGGCGGACACAACCACCAATGCCGACGCAGCAACCATGCCGGAACTGTCCGGCGAGGAACGCGCGGCCCTCACCGCCGAGGATCTGCAAGGCGTGGCGCTCTATGACAGCGCAGACGAGCATGTCGGCGAAATCTCGGACATTGTCGTGACCGATGATGGTCAGGTCGAGCATGTCATCGTCGATGTTGGCGGCTTTCTCGGGCTGGGCGAAAAGCCGGTCGCCGTAGACTTTGACGACATCACCCTGACCCATGACGCGGACAGCGTGACGTCTTCGATCCAGGCCACGACCAGCCTCACGGTCGAGGACTTCGAGACCATGCAAGAATGGCAAGGCTAACCCCCTCGCCACATCCTCTCTTGGTCGGGCCGGGCATCTTTGCCCGGCCCTTTTTCTTGACGCGGCGGCTTTGCTAAACCGTGACCCACATTGGCCTCAAAACGGCACCGCAGCCCGAAACTTGACGCCGGCACCGCCATCCGGATGGCGCAGACGCAATTCCTCGGAATGCAGCATCAGGCGCGGATGCTCCCGCGCCGCGCCGCTCGCATAAAGAGGGTCACCCAAAATCACATGGCCCAGCGCCAGCATATGCACCCGCAACTGATGGCTGCGCCCGGTCTTGGGGCTCAGCCGCACCCGGCTTTCTTCGTCGCTCGCGCGCAGCACCCGCCATTCCGTCAGCGCCGCGCGCCCGGTCTCATGGCACACCTTCTGCAACGGGCGGTTGGGCCAATCCACGATCAAGGGCAGATCAACCACGCCCACCTCCGGCTCCAGTCGCCCCCAGACCCGCGCCACATAGGTCTTGCGCGTCTGCCGCTTTTCGAATTGCAGGCCCAGATGCCGCTGCGCATGCGGCGTCAGCGCAAAAATCATCACGCCCGATGTATCGCGGTCCAACCGATGCACCAAAAGCGCGGTGGGAAACACATCCCGCACCCGCGCCATCAGACAATCGGCCAAATGCTCGCCCTTGCCCGGCACACTCAAGAGGCCCGCAGGCTTGTTCACCACGACGATCTCATGATCGTCATGCAGCACCTCGAGCGGATCGGTTGGCGGATCATAGTCACTCATGGCCGCGCCTTACACGACCCGCCCCGCCATGACCACTCCCACATTCATCTGGCCCGAAATACCTCGGGGGGCGTGGGGGGCTGGCCCCCCACCCTGCTCACGCCTTCACGCGCTCGGATTTGGGATCATACATCGGTTTCAGTGACGCCTCCGCCTTTACCCGCACCCCGGCCACATCGACCTCATAGTTCGAGGCCAAAACCTGCTCCGCGCTCTCGCCCGCGCAGGGCACATAGCCAAGGCCCATCGCGCCCCCCAGATGATGGCCGTAAGCCCCGGAACTCAGATAGCCCACGATCTCGCCATCCCGCAGCAAAGGCTCATTGTGATATAGCATCGGCTCAGGGTCCGTCAGGCGAAACTGAACCAAGCGCCGCTCCAACCCCGCCGCGCGCTTGGCCAGCACCGCCTCGCGCCCGATGAAATCGGCCTTTCCTGTCGCCACGGCAAAGCCAAGCCCGGCCTCCAGCACATGATCCTCGCAGGTGATATCATGGCCGAAATGCCGAAATGCCTTCTCGATCCGGCAACTGTCCATCGCGTGCATCCCGCACAGGCGCAGGCCATGATCCGCGCCCGCCGCGTGCAGCACCTCGAACACATGGCCGCACATATCGGCACTTACATAGATCTCCCAACCCAACTCTCCCACATAAGAGACGCGGTGCGCCCGCGCGACACCCATGCCAATCTCGATCTGCCGCGCCTGCCCAAAGGGATGCGCGTCGTTCGAGAAATCATCAGGCGAGACCGCGCGCAAAAGATCGCGCGCCTTCGGGCCCATCACCGCCAACACGCCCTCGCCCGCCGTTACATCGGTGATCACCACCGGGTGAGCCCCGACATGCCGCCGCAGCCATGTTTCATCCGCCAGCCGCGTTGCGGCCGGTGTCACCACCAAATAGGCCGTCTCGCTCAGCCGCGTCACCGTCACATCCGCCTCGATGCCGCCCTTGGCATTCAGGAACTGCGTATAGACAATCCGCCCCGGGGCCACAGACATATCCGCCCCGCAGACATGGTTGAGAAAGGCTTCGGCACCGGCTCCCTCAACCCGCAGCTTGCCGAAACTCGACATATCATAGAGACCGACAGCCTCGCGAAGGGCGCGCACCTCGGCTGCCGTGTTCTCAAACCAATTCTGCCGCTTCCAGCTATAGCGATACTCCCGCTCCTGCCCGGCCTCGGCATACCAATTGGCCCGCTCCCAGCCTGCCAATTCGCCCATGACAGCACCTTGGGCCAAGAGTTGCGCATGAAACGGCGTGCGCCGCACACCGCGCGCCGTGGCCTTTTGCCGGTAGGGGTAGTGATCGGCATAAAGCAGGCCCAGCGTCTCCTTGGAGCGCTCGAAAAGATACGTCTTATTGCCCTGAAAGGGCTGCATCCGTGCCACATCCACATCGCCCAGATCAAACGGTCGCTCCCCCGCATCCATCCAGAGCGACAGCGCATGCCCTGCCCCCCCGGCCGACTGAATACCGATCGAGTTGAACCCGGCCGCCACCCAGACATTGTCCATCTCGGGGCAAAGCCCCAGATGATAGGCATCATCGGGGGTAAAACTTTCCGGACCGTTAAAGAACGTGTGAATTCCCGCTTCCGCCAGCATCGGCATCCGGTTCACCGCCGCCTCCAAAATCGGCTCGAAATGGTCGAAATCCTCGGGCAGCTGGTCAAACTCAAAACTCTCCGGGATGCCCTTCATTCCCCAGGGTTTCGAGACGGGCTCGAACGCGCCCAGCATGATCTTGCCCGCATCTTCCTTGTAATAGGCGCATTCATCCGGCACCCGCAGCACCGGCAATTGGCGAAGGCCCGCAATCGGCTCGGACACGATATAGAAATGCTCGCAGGCATGCAGCGGCACATTGGTGCCCGCCATCCGGCCCACCTCATGCCCCCACATGCCCGCGCAATTGACGATCATCTCACAGGCGATATGGCCGGCACTGCCATCCTCGCCCTGCCAATCCACGCCTGTCACCCGGCGGCCCGCACGGGCAATCCGCGTGACCTTCACGCGCTCCTGCACCCGTGCGCCCCGGTTGCGCGCGCCTTTGGCCAGCGCCAGCGCGATATTGGCCGGGTCCGCCTGCCCATCGGTGGGCAGCCAGACACCGCCCGTGACCCCGTCAAGGTTGAGATGCGGATAGCGCGCGTTGATCTCGGCCGGGCTCATTTCCTCGACCGGCACGCCAAAGGCCCGCGCCATCGCGGCATTGCGCTTGAGTTCCTCCAGCCGCTCGCCCGTCAGCGCGACCGACACCGATCCCACCTGCCGGAACCCGGTGGCAACGCCCGTCTCGGCCTCAAGCCCGGTATAAAGCTCTGCTGAATAGCGCGCGAGCCGCGTCATATTGGCCGTCGCGCGCAACTGCCCGATCAGCCCCGCCGCATGCCAAGTGGTCCCCGACGTGAGCTGCTTACGCTCCAAAAGAACCACATCGCGCCAGCCCAGCTTGGTGAGATGATAGGCCACAGAACAGCCCACGACGCCGCCGCCGATGATGACCACACGGGCCTGAGTTGGAAGATCGGTCATTCATAACCCCATGAAACGATGATGAAAGGTACGAGGGTGGGGGCGCTGCCCCCACACCCCCGAGGTATTTTCGGCCAGATGAACGCCTCAGACGATGTCATGCCCAGCCGCCCGCAACCGCCGCGCCAGTTCCTCGATATGCGCAGGCCCCACTTCGCAACAGCCGCCCACGATACTGGCCCCTTGATCCACCCACCCCATGGCAAACTCGGCATAGGCAGCCGGGGTCAGATCATGCCGCTGCTCCAGCGCGTCGACCGTGGGTGCCGCCCCAAGAAAGCCCGCGCTGATACAGGTGAACCCATTGGCATAGGCCCCAAAGGGCAGGCCAAACCCCTTCACGATCTCCAACCCCGCCGCCACGGATTCAGGCCGTGTGCAGTTGATCAACACCGCCTCGGGGCCAAACTCGGCCACCAGCGCCGCCAGATCCCCCAACGCCTCGCCCGAACGCAGCCGCGTGCCGTCATCATCCATGACCGTCACCCCCAGCCAGACCGGCAGGCCACTCAGCCCCGCTGCCATCAACCCGCCCCGCGCCTGATCGACCGAGGACATGGTTTCCAACAGGATCAGGTCCACCCGATCCTTGAGCAGCGCGACATTCTCGGCATAAAGCGCCGCCGCTTCGGACGCAGGTGGGCAGAGATCGGGCCGATAGGATTGCACCAGCGGCCCGATGGCCCCCGCCACCCGGCCCGACCCATGCGCATCGCGTGCAGCCACTGCCGCCCCCACCGCAACATCCGTGAGCCGCGCCACCTCATCCTGCAATCCCACGCGCGCCAAACGATCCCGCAGAACCGCATAGGTATTGGTCGAGGCCACCGTGGCCCCCACCGCAAAATAATCGTCATGCACCAGGCGCACGATCCCGGGATGGTCGATCATCACCTGCGTCGACCAGAGCGGCGTCGCCCGGTCGCCCGAGCGTTTCACCAATTCCTGCCCGATAGAGCCATCGAGCAGCGTGATTTCGGTCATTCTTTGTCCTCCGGGGGTAAAAGCACCAATTTCCCAGCATGGGTCTTGGCCTGAAAATCCGCCTGCGCACGGGCGATGTCGCGCAACGGGTAGGTGGCGGCGATCCGGGGGCGCACGCGCCCCGCGCGCGCCATCTCGATCAGCCGGGCAAAGACCTGCGGTGCCTGATAGGTGCAGCCATGCAGCGTGATATCACGCAGGTAAATCCGCCGCAGATCAACCGTGATCATTGGCCCGGCAATCGCCCCCGCCACGGCATAATGCCCGCCGGGACGGAGCGCATCAATCAGCGCGATAACCCCCGCCCCTCCCACTAGGTCAATCACCGCGTGAAAATGGTTCTGCGGCAACGGCGCGTCGCGCGCGATCACCGCCGCTGCACCGTCCGCGCGCACTATCGCCGCCTTGGCAGGCGCGGCGATGCCGGTGACGCGCGCGCCCATCGCCGCCGCAAGCTGCACCGCCGCAAGGCCGACATTGCCCGAGGCCCCGGTGATCAGCACCTCTTGACCCGGCCCAACGCCCGCCCGCTCCAAGAGGCCCAGCGCCGTGCCAAACCCACAGGGCAAGGCCGCAATCTCGATATCCGAAAGCGGCACATCGCTCACGTCATAAAGATCAGCCGCCGCCATCAGGCAATATTCGGCAAAGGCCCCGTCAATCTCGGACCCGAGCGCAACAAAGCCCACCGGGTTTTCCTCGGTCGGGCGCGGGATGTTGATGGGGCAGGTCACACGCGCGCCCAGCGCCGGGGTCTCAACCCCCGGCCCCCGCGCCACCACAACGCCGCACAGGTCACCCCCTTGGATACGCGGAAATCCCAGCGCGCCCGCCCAGCCGCCACGCGCCACACCATCCGCCGTTTCGCCCGTGGCCCCTGTCACCTCTGCCGCATACCACCCCTCGCGGGTGTTGATATCGGTGTTGTTGACGCCCACCGCCCGTACCCGCACCAAAACCTCACCGGGGCCGGGCCGTGGCAGCGGGATATCCTCGCGCCACTCCAATGCCTCGGGTCCTCCATGACGGGTGAGGATCACACCGCGCATGGTCGCGGGCAGGGTCATGCGCGCAACCGTTCATTCTCAGGGTCCCAGAGCGGCGCATCCGCCTGCACCACCGCGCGGCAGCGTTCTCCGTAAATCTCCACCTCGATTTCGGTCCCCGGCACCGCCAGATCGGCGCGCAGCATGCCCAAGGCCACGCTGGCATTCACCCGGTAGCCCCAAGCGCCACTCGTGGTCTCGCCCACGATCTGCCCCTCATGCCAGAGCGTCGACATATAGGGCGCATCCGCCGCCTTGGCCTCGACGATCAGCGTGACAAAACGCTTCTTCACGCCCGCCTGTTTCTCGGCCAAAAGTGCTGCTTTGCCGGTAAATTCCTGCGGCTTGTCGAATTTGACGAACCGCTCCAGCCCGCCTTCCAACATCGAATAATCGGTGCTCAGATCGCCTTTCCACGCGCGATAGCCCTTCTCGATGCGCAAGGAATTCAGCGCGAACATGCCAAAGGGTTTCACACCTGCGCCAATCAACGCGTCATAGATCGCAGGGATCGCCGCGTTTTCGGCATGGATTTCCCAGCCCAACTCGCCGGTAAAGCTGACCCGCGCCAGAAACGCCTTTTGCCCCGCAACACTCGCATGCTGATGGCTCAGCCACGGCAGGCTCAGATCGGCATCGCTCAGCCCTGCCAATATCTCGCGGCTCTTGGGCCCCGCCACCAAGAGCGCATCGCGCTCCGCCGTTGTCTCGCGCAGGCTCAGCCCCTCGGGCAAGGCGCGGCGTACCAATTCGCCGTCATGCCATTGCGCGGTCGAGGCCGTGATCAGCACGAAACTATCCTCTTGCAGACGGATGCAAGAAAACTCCGTCACGATGCGACCGCGTTTATCGGCCACATAAACAAGGTTCATCCGCCCGACCTTAGGCAGCCCGCCGGTCACAAACCCGCGCAGCCAGTCATCGGCCCCCGCGCCCTCGATCCAGAGCCGGGTGAACCCCGGCAAATCAAGCACGCCGCAGGCATCGCGCACCGCCTCGCATTCCTCGCGGATGCGCGCCTCCCACGGCCCCGCGCGGTCCCAGGTCTGCGTCGCCGCCTCAGATGTATCATCGCCCGGTTGCACAAACCAATTGGCCCGCTCCCAGCCGTTATAGACGCCCATCACGCCGCCCAAGGCCTTAACCTTGTCATGCACCGGCGACACCTTGCGATCCGGTGCCGCAGGCCAGCGATGCCACGGGAAATGCATCGCATATTCATGCCCATACACCTCCATCCCCTTGGCCACACAATATTCCGGGTCGGTGTAATCAGTGTAGCGGCGCGGATCACAGGCCCACATATCCCATTCCGTCGCGCCTTCCGTCACCCATTCCGCCAGCACCTTGCCGGCCCCCCCGCCCTGCGCGATGCCAAAGGTAAAGACACAGGCCTCGAACGCATTCGGAACCCCCGGCATCGGGCCAATCAGCGGCAGACCATCGGGCGCATAGGGGATCGGCCCGTTGATGACCTTGGCAATCCCCGCCTGTCCCAGCAACGGCACCCGCGCCATCGCATCCTCGATATACCACTCCAGCCGCTCCAGATCGTCGGGGTAAAGCTGAAAGCTGAAATCCTCCGGCATCGGATCCTCGGGCTTCACCCAATGCGCCTTGCAATTGCGCTCATAGGGCCCAAGGTTCAGCCCGTGCTTTTCCTGCCGCAGGTAATAAGAACTGTCGACATCGCGCAAAAGCGGCAATTTATGCCCCTGCTCCCGGCTCCACGCCTCTAATTCCGGGATTTCATCGGTCAAGAGATACTGATGGCTCATCACCATCATCGGCACGGTGCGCCCGCCATAGGGCTTGAACCATTCGCCAACCCGCTGCGCATAATATCCGGCGGCGTTGACCACATACTCACACCGGATCTCGCCCTTTTCAGTCGCAACAATCCACTCCCCGTTTTCGCGCCGCACCCCGGTCGCGGGCGTGAACCGCAGGATCGTCGCCCCCATGTCGCGCGCCCCCTTGGCCAGCGCCTGCGTCACCTGTGCGGGATCAATATCGCCGTCATTGGGATCATAGAGCGCGCCTTGCAGATCATGCGTTTCCAGAAACGGATAGCGCGCCGTGATCTCATCCACGCCCAGAATATCAAGGTTCATCCCCTGATACTTGCCCATCCCCCGCGCGCGCTGAAATTCCTGCATCCGCTCGCGGCTATGCGCCAACCGGATTGACCCCGTCTGGTGATAATTCATCGGATACTCCACCTCCGACCCCAAACGGGCGTATAGCTCGGTGGAATAGCGCTGCATGTTCATCACCGACCAGCTTGTCGAGAACGTCGGCACATTGCCCGCCGCATGCCATGTGCTGCCAGCGGTCAATTCGTTCTTTTCCAAGAGAACACAATCCGCCCACCCCGCCTTGGCCAGATGATAGAGGCAAGACGCGCCCACCACCCCCCCGCCGATGATCACAACCCGTGCCGTGCCCGGAAATTCCGCCATGTCCCTCTCCCTCAATCCGTTTGCGGCACGCCGTCCGCGATGTCGTAATAATCACCCTTGTCCTTGACAAAGATGTGCTTCTCCAACCGCAGCCCGGTCGGCGCCTCCAGCGCCCCTAGCGCGAAACTGATGGTGTCCTCCGCGTGCGCGGCCCAGAACAGGAACGCGCCGCACTTGGGGCAAAACCCGCGCTTGGCGATGTCACTCGCCGCATACCAGCTCACCGGTCCGGAAATGCTCAACTCCGCCCTTGCCACATAGGCCGAGGCCCAGACATGCCCCGATTGCTTGCGGCATTGCCCGCAATGACAGGCACTTGCCCCTTCCGGGGGCGCGGTCACAACAAATGTCACATCTCCACACAGACACGATCCCTTGTGCATCATCCTCTCCCCGGTGTTGCGGCGCTGCCCAAGGCCACGCCATAGATCACGAAACAGGCGGCCATCCCCCGCCGCAGCCAGACATTGAACACAGCGCCCAGCGCCGCCCGGCCAAGCCCCGCCCCAAGCGCGGTGTAGCCCATATAACTCAGCGTCGTCAGGCTCAGCGCGGTGGGGAAAATCACCCACATCTGCGCGCCAATCGGCACATCGGGCTGCACGAATTGGCTAAATGCCGCGAGATAGCCCGCCACGCTCTTGGGGTTGATCGTGGCAATCGCCAAGGCCCGCCAATAGACCGAGCCTTTCGGGGCCTCCCCCGCCTCAACAGGCCGCCGCGCCATGATCCAGCCGCGCACGCCAAGGTAAATCAAAAACCCCGCCCCGATCAGCTTGGCCACCTGAAACGCCACCGGCGAGGCCGCGATCAGCGCCGTCACCCCCGCCGCCGACAGGCACAAAAACAGCGTCGCCTGCGTCAGTATCGCCAACACCCCCCACAGGCTGCGCCGAAACCCGAGCGTCATGCCGTTGGTGACGCAATTGACCGCATTCGGCCCCGGCGTGGTGACAAAAACCACCCAGAAGAGCGCAAAGACAGTCCAGGCTTGATAGCTCATGCCATCCCCCTCAATACACCGGCGGGGCGATCACCCAGATCGCCACGCAAGGGATGTCATAGGGATTGGCCCAGCCATAGGGCTCACCGCGAAACCGGAAACTGTCGCCGGGGCCAACGGTGAATTTCCGCTCCCCAATACTCAGGTCCAGCCGCCCGGACAGGATATAGCCCACCTCCTGCGTCGGGCGCTGCGCCGGGCGCTGCATCTTGGAGCGGGGGCGGAATGTCGAATGGATCACCTCGAAATCATCGGTCAGGTCCGGCGAGAGCAACTCCTCGATCAACCCTTCCTCGCCCGATCCCATCGGCCGTCGCGCGCCCGCGCGCACGACATATCCCTGTTCCTCGGCCGGCGCGCTCGCATGACCAAAGAGCAGCGACATTGGCACGCCCAGCACCTCCGCCACCTGCCGCAGATCGCTGATCGACGGCTCCGACAGATCGCGCTCGACCTGAGACAGCCACCCGACCGACCGCCCCAGCATTTCGGCCAGTGCCGCCAGCGTCAGCCCGCGCGCCTTGCGCAAGGCGCGCAGGTCCGCGCCAAGGCTTCGCATCGCGTTGATCTCAGTCTGCTGCATGGAGGGTCTCGTGAAAATTTCCGCTCAATTTTCACGCTGCGCCGATTCCGTGAAAAAATCAAATGAAATTTCACGGGCGCATCGGCTTGCCTTCAGCCGCGCGGTCGCCGACCCGCGGGGTGGCGATCCGACGCGTGTGAGGGGCAGTTTATCTAGGCAAAGCCTGCCCTAAGTCCGTGGGTGCCAAAACCTCAGCCAATCGCCGCCCCGGGGGGCGGGTCGGCGATCGCGCGGCGGCCTTCGGCCTTGTTCCGCGCGAAGAAAAACGCCGACCTTACAAAATCCCCTTACAAACCTTACGAATCGTAAGGTCTAGGCCTTCGCCGCCACCTTAGGCCGCAACACATGCGGCATGACCGGATCATAGAGCGCGCTATCCTTGAAATCCGTGATCTCGCCCAGAACTTTTCCTACCATAATCAAGGCAGTACGGGTGATTTTCTCGGCGCGAACCTTGGCGTGAATATCCGCAAGCGTGCCCCGGATAAACATCTGATCCGGCCACCCCACGCGATAGGCCACCACAACGGGGCAGTCATCACCATAGTAAGGTGCCAAAATTCTGTGTATTTCCCGTAGGTTACGGATACCAAGGTGGATCGCCAGCGTCGCCCCGGTGCGCGCGAAATTCTCCAGCGTCTCGCCCTCTGGCATCGACGTGGATTTCATAGAAACCCGTGTCAAAACAATGCTTTGCGCGATTTCCGGCACGGTCAATTCCTGCCCCAGTGCCGCCGCCGCCGCCGCATAGGCCGGAACCCCCGGAATGATCTGATAATCAATCCCATCCGCCCGAAGTTTACGAATTTGTTCCGCAATCGCACCATAGAGTGACGGATCGCCTGAATGCACCCGCGCCACGTCCAAGCCCTTGGTATGGCTGTCTAAAATGACCGCATGGGTATCCTCCAGCGTCATCGGCGCGGTGTCCATCACCAGCGCGCCCTCGGGCGCACCGGCCACAACCTCGGCTGGCACAAGACTCCCGGCATAAAGGCACACGGGGCATTGCCCGATGATGCGCTCTGCCTTCTTGGTCAAAAGCTCCGGATCACCCGGCCCTGCGCCGATGAAATAGACAGTCATTTCAATGCCTTCCCTGTTCTGACCTCAGCCAGATCACCATCAATCTTGCGCGCATAGCCGCGCGGCGTGAACATGCGCGGCCCTTCGCCCAACTGCGCCAAACGGCTGTTGGACGACCCCACCAGCACCACCGTTAACATATCCACCTCATCCACCTGCAAATCGGCCAAACGCCTGTAACGCAAGGATTCTTCCGGTCGCCCCAGCGAGCTTGCCAACAGCACAGGTGTATCCGCCGGGCGGTGTTTGAGCAAAATATCCCGCGCCTCCGACAATAAAGTGCGCCGCGTTTTGGATACCGGATTATAGAAAGCGATCACAAAATCGCCCTCCGCCGCAGAATTCAACCGCCGAATGATATCTTCGCGCGGCGTTAATAGGTCACTTAACGAAATCGTGCAGAAATCATGCCCAAGTGGGGCCCCCGCCCGCGCCGCCGCCGCCTGAAGCGCCGACACACCGGGCGAGCACACAACCTCCACCCGCCGCGCCGCGTCACTCACGCCTTGCGCCTCCGGCCCTCGGTCAAGCAACTCGAAAACCAGCGCCCCCATCGCGTAAATACCTGCATCTCCTGAACAAATTAGCGCAACACTCTTTCCCTGCCCCGCCTGTTCCAACGCATATCGGCACCGCGCCTCCTCGCCTCCCAGCGGAAAATCACTGCGACTCTTACCCGCCGCCAAGGGTCCTAGCAGGTCGATATAAAGGCCATAGCCCACCAACTCATCCGCCTCAGCCACAAGCCGCGACACCTCCGGTGTCCGCCAGCTTGCCTGACCGGGGCCTATACCCAGCACGCTCAACCGTCCCCGCGCCCGCCCCGGCATCTCTGTAATGACCGCCTCAGAGCGGCTCAGCGCACAGGTTGCATTGGCAGTTTTCCTTTTTTCTACAATCAGTTGCCCACCACACGCCAGCGCCGCCCCCTCGGACACGCCATGGCATCCGACCTCGGCAAAGACCACCTCGGATGGGTTCGCCAACTGCCCGGCATAGGCCTCCAGCTCTGCCGCCGAGAACAGGCGAAACGGCACACCCAAGCGCCGCGCCACCGCATTCATCGCCGCCTCATCAGCCTTGAGATCAATTGACGCCACACAAGCAATCGCCCCCGGTGCAATCCCGCTCTCCTCCAGCGTCCGACAGACCAAATCCCACAGTTCCTCGGTCGCACATCCCCGCGCGCAGCCAAGGCCAAGCGCATAGCGCTGCGGATGATAGACCAGCCGCCGATCATTGCCCGCCACCGGCGCTTCGGTCACCGCCAATGCGACAGCGCCCCCTACATCATTGATATCAAATATATTCTCTCCTGTGACGCTGACGCCCTCACCCGCCAACATCGCCGCCATCGCCGCCTTGGCGTCGCCGGGATTGGCCAGCCGGTAACCCAGAGGGGGCGCATCGAGCGCCACGCCCATCGCCACATCGCCCGCCGTCGTCACCGCCGCCACGGCCCCCAACCCTTCGGCGATCATCGCTGCCAACCGATTGGCCCCCCGGTGCCCGCCCAAGAGCGGCACCACAACCGCCCCGTCGTCACTGACCGACACCACCGGCGGCTCGCCGCGTTTGTCGCTCAAGAGCGGTGCCACCGCCCGGATCAAGATGCCACTGGCACAAACCCCCACCACCGGCACCCCGGCGGCAAATAGATCGCGCGCGTGATCCAGCGCATTGGGAAACCACGCCGCGGCGTGGTCTACTCGCCCGTCGCGCCCATGCACATCGCCGTCAATCAACGCGGCTACACGGTGCGCGACGGCTTCACCCGACCGGCTCAGCGCCAGAACAACAGGTCTCACAGCCATGGATCGGCCCCTTTCGAAAGCAGAATCATTGAAAAATATGGTGCTTTTTCCGGTGCTTGCGCCAAGGGACAGACAATTTCCTCGGCAAGGCTCGCGCGTTCGACATAGACCGCCTCGGCAGTCAGGCCCAAACTTTCGATCACCCCCCGGATCTTGGCCAGATGCCTCCCCACCTTCATGATGGCGACACTCTCGGCCCCTTCGATCCGCGCCCGCAACTCGGCCTCGGGCAAGGGGCCGGGCAACACCGTCAAGCGCTCGTTGCGCGCCACCAATGGTCGCCCCGCCCGCGCCGCACAAGCGGCGATCGAAGTGACACCGGGCACGACTTCGACCTCGTAGCGCCCGCTCAGCCGAGCAAAGAGATACATGAATGAGCCATAAAAGAAGGGGTCGCCTTCACAGAGGCACACCACATTGTCGCCCCCGTCAAGCGCGTCAGCTATTTCCGCAGCTCCCCGATCATACGCCGCCTGCGCCGGGGCGCGCTCGACACTCATCGGCACATCCATCACGATCTCGCGTGCGCCCGGCGCAATTGCGCCCGCGGCAATCGCCCGCGCGAAACTCTCGCCGCCCGCCAATGCCGGATAGGCCACCACTGTCGCGCCAGCGATCAGCCGATGCGCCCGTAGCGTCATCAACTCGGGGTCCCCCGGCCCAAGGCCCACGCCATAAAGCTTACCGGCCATGCGAGACCCTGCCTTTCATCGTTCCAGAACTACTCAAATCCGACGCCCACCGTTCATCGCTTCACCAGGCTCCATTGCGTGACCGGCATAAGGGGTCGCCAGCCGGTCAAGCCCCCCACCGGTTCGGCCCGGCTGATTTGCAACTTGACCAATTCGCCACCGTGTCGCTTGTAGAGCGCCACCAGCACCGCCTCGCTCTCGAGCGTCACGGCATTGCACACCAGCCGCCCCAAGGGGCGCAACGCGGCCCAAGCGGCGTCAAACACCGCCTCGGTCAGCCCGCCACCGATGAAAACTGCATCAGGTGCCTCGAGACCGTCCAATGCCTCGGGCACGCGGCCTTCGATCAGTTCCAACCGTGGCACACCAAGTGCCAAGGCATTCGCCGCCGCCATCGCGCGCCGATCCGCGCGCGGCTCGATCCCGATCGCGCGGGCATAGCGCGCGCCGCGCATCCATTCCACCGCAACCGAACCACAGCCGGTGCCGATGTCCCACAGTAGCGCGCCGCGCATCGGCATCAGCTTGGCCAGCGTGGCGGCCCGCACCTCACGCTTGGTCATCGTGCCATCATGCTGAAAGAGGTCATCCGCCAGCCCCGGCACCCGTGGCATCAGCGCGGCATCAGGGGCGGCCACACAGTCGACGGCCAGCGTGTTGAAAGGCGGCACCACATGCGCCCAACTTTCGGCCAGCCCGTCAAACCGCGCCTCCTCAGCCCCGCCCATATTGGCCAGCACTGTCATCCGCGATTGTCCAAACCCCCGCTCGGTCAGAAACTGCGCAATCTGTGCGGGCGTTTCGGCCCCCGTCGTCAGGATCAAAAGCCGGGCATCGGGTTGGATAAACGCGATCATCTGCTCGACGGGGCGCCCATGCACCGTCAATGTCTCAAGGTCCGCCATGCTCCAGCCCATGCGCGCGGCCGCCAGTTGAAAGGCCGAAAGTTGCGGGTGATACACGATCTCGGAGGGTGGCAAAGACCGCCCGATGCGCGCGCCGACCGAGAACCAGAGCGGGTCGCCCGTGGCCAGCACCACGACGCGCCGCCCCCGCAATCCCGCCAATAGGCCTGTCAGCGCGTCAAAAGGCGAGGGCCAAGCGATCCGCTCTGCCGTCACAGCCTCGGACAAAAGGTGATGCCGCTCACCGCCGACGATCACCTCTGCGGCCTCTAGAATGGCGCGGGTTGCGGGCAAAAGTCCGGCCATCCCATCCTCGCCAATGCCCACAATATGCAGCCAAGGATCCGCAGTGGCCGTCATGCGCCCACCTCCGGCAAACCGGCAGACAGCGCATTGACCGCCGCACTTGCCATCGCCGATCCGCCGCGCCGCCCGCGCAGAGCGACAAATTCGCAGCCGCGTGGATTGTCTGCCAGTTCGGCCTTGCTCTCTGCCGCCCCAACAAATCCCACAGGAAAGCCAAGGATCAGCGCCGGACGCGGTGCCCCCTGATCGAGCAGTTCCAAAAGGTGGAAAAGCGCCGTGGGCGCATTGCCAATCGCGACCACGGCCCCCTCTAGCCGCTCTGCCCACAACTCAACTGCCGCTGCTGAACGTGTATTGCCGATCTCCGCCGCGATTCCCGGCACCCGCGGATCGTTCAGCGTGACAATCACCTCATTGTTGCAGGGCAGATAGCGGCGGATGATCCCGGCGCCAACCATCTCGCAATCACAAAACACGGGCGCACCGGCCTGCAAGGCGGCATGGCCCGCGGCATAGGCCCCGCTGGAAAACGCCAGCCGATCCGCCACCTCGACCATTCCACAGGCATGAATGAGCCGTATCGCAAGGCTCTCCATCCCTGGGCCAAACCGATCCAGCCGCGCCTCTTGGCGTACCGTGGCAAAGCTCATCTCATAGATGGCCGAGGGGTTCTTTTCGTAGGGGCGCAAAATCAACCCTTTGCGATTGCGGCCGGTGTCGGAGCCTCCGGCGGGAGTATTGTCACCAAGAAGAAACGCACTCAGGCCTTGGTCCGCCGCGCGCTTTCGGGCCCATGCGGATGGCGGGCATGGGGATAGGGCGCGTGGTGATGGTCGTGATCATGGTCATGGTGGTCATGGGGATGATCATGATCATGGTGGTGGTGATGCCCGTGATCATGGTCATGGTGGTGATGCTTCGCCTGCGCCTCCAACCGACACAGACCGGTGCAGAAGGTGTCGCACAGCGTGCAATCCGCCACGTTCGAGCCAGGCGCAGAGGCCCCCTGCCCTTCGACATGGTGGTGATGGCTTTCTTGCACGGCGCCAACCTCGGCCTCAAAGCCCAGAATTTGCGTGCGATATTTACACATGACGCATGTGGGCGGCGGCACATCGCCAAAGGCCGGATGCCCGGTGCCCCGTGCCTCGGCCAAGGCGGCGCGCTGTTCGGGCGTGATCCGCTGCACCGCGCCGCCCTCGATGGCGAGGATCTGCGTGCGATACTGACAGGTGCCACAATTGGGGGGCGGCACGGCGCTCAATTGCTCTGTCACACGCTCGGCAAAGGTTTCCAGCACCTTGGGATGGTCGCCCAAATACCCTGCTTTGACAAATTGCATGCCCGGATGTTCATCGGCGACGCGGTCGGTAAAGCCATAAATGCGGTCTATCAAGATGCCGGAAAAGAGGAAGTAGGGGAACACCACAACACGCTTGTAGCCCAGTTTAACCACATGTTGCAGGCATGGCTCGACCAGTGGGAAGGTGACACCGGAATAGCCCACTTCGCACCAGCCAAAGCCGATACCCTCATGCAAAAGGCGCGCAATCTTGGCGACATTGGCATTGGCATCGGGGTCAGACGCGCCGCGCCCAATCACCACAAGGCACGTGTCATGCACCCCGACCTCGCCGTATTTCACATTGGCGCGGTCAATCGCTTCGCGTATCCGTGCCCCTGCGGCGGCGATCATCTTGGGGTCCACCCCCAATTCGCGACCATAGCGCACCTCGATACCATGCGTTGCGGCATAGGTATTAAGCACGGTGGGAATATCGTTTTTGGAATGCATCGCCGCAAAGAGCATCCCCGGCACAGCCAGAATTCGCTCGCAGCCAGCCGCGCGCAGCCGGTCAAGACCGTCACGGATCACCGGATTGGCAAATTCGAGATAGCCATATTCCATCAGCCAGTCATCCGGCAGATAGCCCGGCAGTTTATCCGCCAATACGCTGAATTCATCCACCGCCGATTGACTGCGCGACCCGTGTCCGCAGATCATCACACCCGTCTTGACCATGCTCATGCCTCCTGCGGCGCCTCGTCGGCGGCCTCTTCTTCGTTCTCTTGCGTCTCTGCCCGCTCTTTGCGCGCGCGCAGACCGGACCAGAGGCCAATGGCAATCGCGGCCCCAAGTGCGGCTGCCCCCAACCAGTGGCCATGCCCCGCAACCTCTGCCAGATGGCCCGGATGGGCATAGGCGGCAGTTCCGCTCAAGAGCGCGGTCAGAATGGTGGCAAGTCGCATGGCAGTCCCCTTATCCTCGGTCGCGCAACAGGGCGAAAAGGGGCGATCGGGCCAAACGGCCCCGACGACGCGCGATCTGCCCCCGACATGGGTCAGCGATCCGTGCACACCTTTCCGGCCCGGTTGCGGGCTTCGTCATAGGCTGTGTATAGGCGCAGCGCCCCAAGGCTGCAAACGAAGAAACGAAGCCCCCGGCCCCGTTCGCGACATGTGCAGCCCTGCACGGGCGCTGCGCGGTGCTGCGGATTACTGGGGCCAGCCCATGCGCCTAGATTGATGCCAAAGAGGAGTAATCACATGGGTCAACTGGTCAACGGTAAATGGCAAGACACTTGGTATGACACCGAATCAACGGGCGGAAAATTCGTGCGCTCGACCGCGAAATTCCGGAACTGGATCACCGCCGACGGCACGGCTGGGCCCTCGGGCGACGGCGGCTTCAAGGCGGACAGCGGGCGTTATCACCTCTATGTCTCGCTGGCCTGCCCTTGGGCGCATCGCACGTTGATCTTTCGCGCGCTCAAAGGGTTGGAAGATCACATCGACGTCTCAATCGTGCATCCCGATATGCTGTCAGAGGGCTGGGAATTTCGCACGGATTTCCCCGGTGCAACCGGCGACCGTCTTTATGGTCTGCCTTACGCACGTGACATCTACCTCAAGGCCGACCCCGACATTTCCGGTCGTGTCACCGTGCCCATCCTGTGGGACACAGAGCGCGAAACCATCGTCTCGAACGAGAGCGCCGAAATCATCCGGATGTTCAATTCTGCCTTTGACGACATCACCGGCAACACACTCGATTTCTGGCCAAAAGATCTGCGCGCCGCCATCGAGCCTGTGAACGCGCGTACCTACGACACCGTGAATAACGGCGTTTACAAGGCCGGTTTTGCCACCAGCCAAGAGGCCTATGAGAGCGCCGTGCACCCGCTTTTCGACAGTCTCGACTGGCTCGAAGGCCGTCTTGGCCAACACCGCTACGTGATGGGCGACAACGCGACCGAGGTCGACTGGCGGCTCTTTACCACGCTCATCCGGTTTGATCCGGTCTATCATTTGCATTTCAAATGCAACCGGGCGCGTATCGTCGACTATCCGAACCTATGGGGCTATCTGCGCGACCTTTACCAATGGCCGGGCGTGGCGGGGACGGTCAATTTCGAGCATATCGTACGCCACTATCACTATAGCCATGACACCATTAATCCCAATCGGATCATCCCGATCAATCCGGTGCTGGATTTCGATGCGCCACATGGTCGGGGCTGAGCACCGCCCCGACCAAGGTCAAAAGGCTCAGGATGACGGCGGCCAGAGAAAATCAGGGCGCAGCGCGGCATAGACCGGGCGGCCATCGCTGGGCTTGGGTACGCCTGTGGCCGGATCATAGAACGCATGATAGCTTGCGGCACCGATCTGGTCACCATAGCCCATCAGGTTGGGCACGATCACCCGGATGCGATGCTGCTTGTCATCCAGCATGATGGGCGCGCCGCACGTCCCGCAAGTGCAAAGCTCGAGCGGACCATCGGGATTGTTAGCATTGAACGGCTGGCGGTTCATCCCCGCCTCATTGTCCGCAACAACATCACCATGGTTGTAAAACACCACATGCGTGGTGTCTTGACCTGTCACGTTCTTGCAGACGGAACAGTGGCAGTTGTGATTGTCGATCGGCGCGTGTTTGGTATGGGTGTGAATGTGGTCGCAACCACCAGAACATTGGTCAGACATCGGCCTTCCTCCTCAAAGCGATGCGGATGGGTGATCCAAGGCGAAAGCCCTCGGCTCAACCCCGGCTCTGAACCTATCACGCTCCACGTCCGAGCCCGGCGCTGATTCTGGTCGGACGCGACTAAAGGATGACAGCGGCGCAAAATGCAAAACGCCCCGATCCTTTTGGACCGGGGCGCTTTTGTGCGATGGGCTGGGCTACTCCAGCCGGAGCGGATTTAGCCGCGCTCTTCGATGATCTTAACCAGATGCGGCAGCTTGTTGACCATGCCACGCACCGAGGGGGTATCCTCGAGCTCGCGGGTCTTGTGCATCTTGTTGAGGCCCAGACCGATGAGGGTCTGACGCTGATCTTGAGGGCGGCGGATCGGGCTGCCGATCTGCTTGACGACGATGGTTTTTGCCATTTGTCCGGTTCCTTACGCTTCTGCCGCTTCAGCAACCGGCGCTTCGTCACCCTTTTTCAGGATGTCAGCCACCTTCTTGCCACGGCGCTGCGCCACCATACGCGGGCTGGTCTCTTTGCGGAGACCATCGAGCGTGGCGCGGATCATGTTATAGGGGTTTTGCGACCCGGTCGATTTCGCGACCACGTCCTGAACGCCCAACATCTCGAACACGGCGCGCATCGGACCACCGGCGATGATGCCGGTACCATGCGGAGCTGTGCGCATCACGACTTTGCCGGCGCCATGGCGACCTTCCATGTCGTGGTGCAGGGTGCGGCCCTCGCGCAGCGGCACGCGGATCATTGCGCGCTTGGCAGCTTCGGTGGCCTTGCGGATCGCCTCGGGAACTTCCTTGGCTTTACCTTTGCCAAAGCCGACGCGGCCCTTTTGATCGCCCACGACCACCAGCGCCGCGAAGCCAAAGCGCTTACCGCCCTTGACTGTCTTGGACACACGGTTGATCGCGACGAGACGATCGGCGAACTCCGGGGCTTCCTCGCGTTCGCGACGGTCGCGGCGGTTGTCTTCTCTTGCCATTCTCTCGTCTCCTTAAATCTTCAGGCCAGCTTCACGCGCGGCGTCGGCAACTGCCTTGACACGCCCGTGAAACAGAAAGCCGCCCCGATCGAAATAGGCCTCGGTGATGCCGGCCTTTTGGGCCCGCTCGGCAATCGCGGTGCCAATCTTGGTGGCCGCCTCGACATTGCACTTGCCCACCAGGCCCAGATCCTTTTCGAGGGTCGAGGCCGCCGCGAGCGTCACACCGTTGACGTCGTCGATCAGCTGCACGCTGATGTTCTTGTTGGAGCGGAAAACGCTCAGGCGCACGCGCCCTGCATTGACCTTGCGGAGTTTGTTCCGAACGCGCAGGCGGCGTTTGAGGAACAGTTTTCTTTTGCTGTTTGCCATCTGTCGCGTCCTTACTTCTTCTTGCCTTCCTTCTGGAAGATGTACTCGCCTTTGTAGCGGATGCCCTTACCCTTGTAGGGTTCGGGACGCCGCCAGTCGCGGATGTTTGCCGCGACCTGACCAACGAGCTGCTTGTCCGTGCCTTCAACCACAAGCTCAGTCTGCTTGGGTGCGGTCACGGTTACACCGTCCGGAATGGGGAAATCGACATCATGGCTGAGGCCGAGGTTCAGCTTGAGCACGTTGCCCGCCATCTGGGCACGATAGCCCACACCACGGATTTCCAGCTCTTTCTTGAAGACATCCCGAGCGCCGTGCACCATGTTGGCGATGACCGTACGGGTCATCCCCCACTGCTGGCGCGCGCGCTTGGATTTGCCGCGCGGCATTACCGAGATCGCATTTTCCTCGATGGTGATGGTGACATCATCCGTCGCGGTAAAGGTCTTGGTTGCCTTGGGGCCTTTGACTTCGATCTTCTGTCCCGAGAGCGTCACAGTGACGTCGGAGGGCAGGGGTACGGGTTTCTTGCCGATACGTGACATGTCTGGTCTCCTTAGAAGACAGTGCAGAGCACTTCGCCGCCAACATTGGCTGCGCGCGCGGCTGCATCCGACATCACACCCTTGGAGGTGGAGACAATCGACACACCCAGACCCTGACGGACCTGCGGAATGTCATCGACGCCCAGATAGACGCGACGACCGGGCTTGGAAACCCGCTTCATTTCGCGAATGACAGGCGTGCCTTCATAGTATTTCAGGCTGATCTCGATGGCAGGATGGCCATTGGCATCCTGTGTCATCTCATAGCCACGAATGTAGCCCTCGGAGGCCAACACATCGAGAACGCGCACGCGCATTTTCGAGGCGGGGGTCAACACCGTGGACTTGCCACGCATCTGCGAGTTGCGGATACGGGTGAGCATATCGCCGATAGGATCGTTCATATCTCTGACCTCCTCACCAGCTCGATTTCACGACGCCGGGCAGCTGCCCGCTCGAGCCGAGCTCGCGCAGCATGATCCGGGACACTTTAAGTTTGCGGTAATACGCATGCGGACGGCCCGTAAGCTGGCACCGGTTGTGCAGCCGTGTGGCCGAGCTGTTGCGCGGCAGTTCCGCAAGCTTGAGAGAGGCGCGGAAACGCTCTTCCATCGGCTTGCTCTGGTCATTGATGATCACTTTCAGAGCGGCGCGCTTCTTGGCGAAACGGTCAACCAGCACCTGGCGCTTCTTCTCGCGCTCGATCATTGATTTCTTAGCCATAGATCTATCCTCCCCCGGCTCAGCTGTTGAAGGGCATGTTGAAATGCTTCAACAGCGCCTTGGCTTCAGCGTCGGTCTTCGCCGTGGTTGCGATGACAATGTCCATCCCCCAAACTTCGTCGACCTTGTCGAAGTTGATCTCGGGGAAGATGATATGTTCCTTGATGCCCATGGCATAGTTGCCACGACCATCGAACGACTTGCCCGAAACCCCGCGGAAGTCGCGGATACGCGGCATCGCAATGGTGATCAGACGGTCAAGGAAATCATACATACGGTCGCCACGCAGCGTGACCTTTGCCCCAAGCGGCATGTCTTCGCGAACGCGGAAACCGGCGATGGAGTTGCGGGCCTTAGTGACGACAGCGCGCTGACCAGCGATCGTGGTCAGGTCTTCCTGAGCCGACTTCGCCTTTTTCGAGTCGCGCACAGCCTCGGCACCGCAGCCGATGTTGAGCACGATCTTTTCCAGACGCGGGATCTGCATGTCGTTCTTGTAGCCAAACTCTTCTTTCAGAGCAGGCTTGATGGCCTCACGGAAGTGGGCTTTCAGGCGCGGGGTATAGGTTGCGGTATCAAGCATCGATCACGTCCCCCGTGGTCTTGGCGTAACGGACTTTCTTGTCGCCTTCGATCTTGAAGCCAACGCGGGTCGGTTTGCCGTTCTTGTCAACAATCGCCAGATTGCTCAGGTCGATGGGCATCGCCTTGGGGATGCGGCCACCTTGGCTGGTCTGGCTCTGACGGGTGTGGCGGATCGCCATATTCACGCCTTCAACCACGGCCTTGCCGGATTTCGGGTCAACATTGGTGATCGTACCTTTTTGGCCCTTGTCCTTGCCGGACAGAACGACCACGGTGTCACCTTTTTTCAGTTTAGCAGCCATCTTACAGCACCTCCGGGGCGAGCGAGATGATTTTCATGAAGTTCTTGGCGCGCAGCTCGCGAACGACCGGCCCGAAAATACGGGTACCAACCGGCTCACCTGCGTTGTTCAGGATCACGGCGGCGTTGCGGTCAAAGCGAATGGCGGTGCCATCTTCACGACGGACTTCCTTGGCGGTGCGCACGACGACGGCCTTACGGACGTCGCCCTTCTTCACGCGACCGCGCGGGATGGCTTCCTTGACCGAGACGACAATGATGTCGCCCACGGATGCGTATCGACGCTTGGAACCACCCAGAACCTTGATGCACTGAACTCGGCGAGCGCCGGAGTTGTCAGCAACATCCAGGTTGGTCTGCATCTGGATCATTTGGTTTCTCCCGACCTATGGGGGGCGATGCACTGCCTTGTCCCCAGGGTTTCGATTAATGCCAAAAGGCGCTAAAGGCTTATGCCTCCAGCACCTCCCAGCGTTTCGTCTTGGACTTGGGCGCGCATTCGATGATCCGAACGGCATCGCCCACTTTGAACGTGTTGTTCTCATCGTGAGCCCGGTATTTCTTGGACTTACGAATTGTTTTCTGAAGCACGGGGTGCTTGAAACGACGCTCGACCGATACGGTTACGGTCTGGGCGTTTGCGTCAGAGGTCACAACCCCTTGAAGAATACGTTTGGGCATATCTCGGGCTCCTTACTCTGCTGCCGCGTTGGCTTTTTCGTTCAGAATGGTCAGCACGCGCGCGGCGTCGCGGCGGGCAATACGCATTTGAGCGGGATTTTCCAACTGGCCGGTAGCCGCCCGAAAACGCAGATTGAACTGCTGCTTCTTCAGGTTGGTGAGTTCTTCCCGGAGCTGATCCGGGGTCTTGTCACGCAGTTCCTTGGCGTTCATCGCCTTTTCCTTTCTCAAAACACCGGCCAGCCCCTGACGGTTTGCTCAGGGTAACTCGAAACCCGGTGGATGAATTGCAAATACCCGAATCCCCGGACTGGCCGGGGTGTGCGGATTGGGGCTCTATACGGGAGGCGGTGGCAGAGGGCAAGCGAAACATCCGACAATCGCAAAACACTCAAATCCGTTTCCACATAAAGAAACGGCCCCGGGTTTCCCCGAGGCCGTTCCCATCAGTTCAGATCGCTTATGCGAGCTGGAGGTTCGACGCGCTCTCACGGCCGTCACGGCCGGATTCGATGTCGAAGGTCACTTTCTGATTGTCGGCGAGGCCGGTCAGGCCTGCGCGCTCAACAGCGCTGATGTGGACGAAAACGTCCTTGCCGCCATTGTCGGGCGCGATAAAGCCGAAGCCTTTGGTTGAATTGAACCATTTCACGGTGCCGTTGGCCATCGTGATGTCTCCTCTGGTAGTGCTGCCCGCGGGAATGCGGCAGTCGCGGCGTGGTCGGTCTGGATCGAGATACTGACAGCCGGTTTAGAGGAGCAGATGATCGAAATAGAATAACGTTAGCACCCTGCACATGGGGGAGTTTGCCGCGTTTTACAAGGGGAAATCCCAAAAGACCGTAGATTCGGCGGAAAACGGGTGTTTTTGCACCCTCAATTCCAAGAATAATTGAAGCTGACGCTGATCCGGTCGTCTTCCGACATGTTCATCGGAACCTCATGACGCAGCCATGATTCCCACAACAGCACATCCCCTACCACCGGCTTGGCGTAGATAAAGGTGCGCAATTCCTGTCTCGCGTCCTTGCGGCGGACAGGGGCCGCCATCATCCGGGCCGACCTTGGGTCTTCCAGCTTGAGCGCGCTGGCGCCGTCAGGCATCGCCACGTAGGTTGTGCCGGAAATCACGGAATGCGGATGGATATGGCTGGCGTGCATCCCTCCTTCGGGCAGGATGTTGATCCATATGTCCTCTAGCTTCAATTCCTTGCCGTCGAGATCGAACTCCAGATCCTGGGCGAAGGCCGCCACATGGGCATCCAGCACCTTGACCAGATCGGCAAAGATCGGGAACCGCCACGGCAGGTCGCTGAGCGAGGCATAAGAGGTATAGCCGGGATAGCCATTCTCGTCGCACCACTCCTGCCCCGCCTCGTCATCCTCGGCGATGGAATAGCAGGACGCCTCCAGTTCCTTGGCATCAATGGCGGGGGCGTGCTCGCTCAGGGCGGCACGATAGAGGCGGGTCACGAAGAGGGAATCGATATTGGGCATGGCTCGCAATAACCAGACAGTCAGGAAAAGAGAAGAGCCCGCTTTCAAATCGAAGGATTGGACGTGGCCCTCCCGCTGTTTTTTGATACCACCCTTTCAACCTAGACCCGGTTTTCAAAGGAGAGCCCCATGCACACCCGTATCGCCCTGAGGGCGGTCACAGCGTTCTTGCTGCTTGGCACGCCTGCTTCGGCCGATGTCTGCAACTGGCGTCTCAGCAAATTGCTCGGAACCGCAAGAGCGAATGTCGCCGCGCTGATCGAGCCTGTAACAAGCCCAACGACACTCGCCGAAAAGGCGCTTGGATTCTACACGCTCAGCCATTCCGTGACCGGCGCAACCTTGCTTGGCACAACCATGGCAGGAAGCTCTGCCGCCAGCACCATAGGCATGATCGCCGGGTCGGGTGGCAGCGCGGGGGCGCTTGGGGCCGCTCTGATGTCTCCCACCGGAATTGTCGTAGGCACCATCGTCGGCGTCGGTGTCGCTGGCACCGAGGGCTACTGCTACTTCTTTCAGGATGAAAAGGTGACGGACTACGCCGAGGTTCTCTTGATCATGGACGGCTTGGCGCAGAACGCCGATCCGCGGTACTTCGAGATCGACAAACCCACCGATGACACCCTTGAAACAGCCGCGATCTTTATTCGCGGCGACGACGGGGTGCGCCAGATGTATCGAGTAAAGGACCTCTACATCGTCAACGGGGCTTTGATCCATCGGAAATGGGGGCGCAACACGCACCTCGGCAATATCGGTCTAGAGGTCGTTACTGCCCCGGACAGTGCGGCACCGGAAACCAACGCGGTTGAAACCAACCCGCCGCAAGTGAACACACCAGACGTTATCCCGCCAGAACAAGAGTAGCACCAGAAAAAACCCCCGCGCGATCTCTCGCGCGGGGGTATCTCTTAGGCTGGGTTCTACCCCGCGGCCTTTACCAGTCTTCGCGGACCACGACGCGGGTTTTGATCGGCAATTTCATCGCCGCCAGACGCAGCGCTTCAAATGCGATCTCTTCGCTCACACCGTCGATCTCGAACATGACCCGGCCCGGCTTGACCTTGCAGGCCCAGTAATCGACCGAACCCTTACCTTTACCCATCCGAACCTCGGTGGGCTTGGACGAGACCGGCACATCCGGGAAAATCCGGATCCAGACACGGCCCTGACGTTTCATGTGGCGCGTCATGGCACGACGAGCGGCCTCGATCTGACGGGCGGTGATACGCTCGGGCTGGGTGGCCTTGAGACCGAAAGTGCCAAAGTTCAGATCAGAGCCGCCTTTGGCTTCGCCTTTGATCCGGCCCTTGAACTGCTTGCGGAATTTAGTGCGCTTTGGTTGAAGCATCTTTCATTCCTCCTTAACGGCGGCCGCCGGCGCCACGGGGCGCGGGACCATCCTGGAGTTCCTGGGCCTTGCGGTCACGGGCACCGGGATCGTGCTCCATGATTTCACCCTTGAAGATCCAGACCTTGATACCAATGATCCCATAGGCCGTGGTGGCTTCGACGGGAGCATAGTCGATGTCCGCACGCAGCGTGTGCAGCGGCACGCGGCCCTCGCGATACCATTCGGTCCGCGCAATCTCGGCACCGCCAAGACGACCCGAAACGTTGACCCGGATACCAAGAGCACCCATGCGCATTGCGTTCTGCACGGCGCGCTTCATGGCGCGACGGAAGGACACACGACGCTCAAGCTGCTGTGCGATGCTCTCGCCCACAAGGGCCGCATCCAGCTCGGGCTTGCGCACCTCGACGATATTGAGGTGCAATTCGCTCGCGGTCATTGCCGCCAGCTTCTTGCGCAGACCCTCGATATCGGCGCCTTTCTTGCCGATGATCACGCCCGGACGTGCGGTGTGGATCGTGACGCGGCACTTCTTGTGCGGACGTTCGATGATCACACGGCTGATCCCGGCCTGTTTGCACTCTTCGCCGATGAACTTGCGCATCGCAAGATCTTCGAGCAGCAGATTGCCATAGTCCTTGGTGTCGGCATACCAGCGGCTATCCCAGGTACGGTTCACCTGAAGGCGCATGCCAATCGGATTGACTTTGTTACCCATTAGGCTTGCTCCTCAATTTCACGAACCTTGATCGTCAGCTCCGAAAACGGCTTTTTCAGCGCGCCAAAGCGACCACGGGCACGCGGACGGCCCCGCTTCATCACAAGGTTCTTGCCGACATAGGCCTCTGCCACGATCAGACCATCCACATCGAGATTGTGGTTGTTCTCAGCATTGGCAATTGCGGACTGAAGACACTTCTTGACATCCTGCGCGATGCGCTTGTTCGAGAAAGTGAGATCGGTCAGCGCCTTGTCGACCTTCTTGCCACGGATCATCGCGGCAACGAGGTTCAGCTTCTGCGGGCTGGTACGAAGCATGCGCAACTTGGCCATTGCTTCGTTGTCTGCCACGCGGCGGGGGTTCTTTTCCTTGCCCATGACTTACTTCCGCTTCGCTTTTTTGTCTGCGGCATGACCGTAATAGGTCCGGGTCGGTGAATATTCACCGAACTTCTGACCGATCATGTCTTCGCTGACGTTGACAGGGATATGCTTGTGGCCGTTGTAGACGCCAAACGTGAGACCCACGAATTGCGGCAGGATCGTCGAACGACGCGACCAGATCTTGATAACTTCATTACGCCCCGACTCGCGCGCTGCCTCGGCCTTTTTCAAGACATAGGCATCGACAAAGGGGCCTTTCCATACAGAACGTGCCATGTGTTAGCGGCCCTTCTTCTTGGCGTGACGCGAGCGCACGATGAGATCCTGCGACGCCTTGTTCTTGTTGCGGGTGCGCGCGCCTTTGGTGGGCTTGCCCCAAGGCGTAACCGGGTGACGACCACCCGAGGTCCGACCCTCACCACCACCATGGGGGTGGTCGATCGGGTTCATAACCACACCACGCACAGACGGGCGGATGCCCTTGTGGCGCATACGGCCCGCTTTGCCGTAATTCTGGTTCGAGTTATCGGGGTTGCTGACGGCCCCAACAGTGGCCATGCATTCCTGGCGCACCAGACGCAGCTCGCCCGAGCTCAGACGGATCTGAGCATAGCCACCGTCGCGGCCCACGAATTGTGCATAGGTGCCAGCGGCGCGTGCAATCTGCCCGCCCTTGCCGGCCTTAAGCTCGATGTTGTGAATGATCGTGCCGATGGGCATGCCTGAGAACGGCATTGCATTGCCCGGCTTGATGTCGGCCTTGGCCGACGCGATGACCTTGTCACCAATCGCCAGACGCTGCGGTGCAAGGATATAGGCTTGCTCGCCATCTTCATATTTGATCAGCGCGATAAATGCGGTCCGGTTCGGGTCATATTCGATCCGTTCCACGGTTGCCGAGATATCAAATTTCGTCCGCTTGAAATCGACGATACGATAGAGGCGTTTAGCCCCGCCGCCTTTGCGACGCATCGTGATCCGTCCGGTATTGTTCCGGCCGCCATTCTTGGTCAAACCCTCAGTGAGAGATTTGACCGGACGTCCTTTCCACAGCTCCGAACGGTCGATCAGCACCAGCCCACGCTGGCCCGGCGTCGTCGGCTTATACGACTTGAGTGCCATGCTTTCTGTCTTCCGTTTGCTTACGGCAGGTAAACCCGCCTATGTTATAGCCCCCCGAGGGTGGCCAAGGTATGAGGCCCCGTAGGTCCCCGGTTAGAGTTGCCCTTGCGAACAACAGCGAAGCCCCGGACGAATCCGGGGCCTTGCGGATGGGGTCTGATAAGGGAGGCCACATGCGCGGTCAAGGGGTTTGCCCAAGATTTACAGGCGGAAACCACCAGTGATCAAAGGCCCAGACCGATCATCACCTCGTCCAGTGCCTCTGGCATTTTACGCATCAGCCTTGTGCAGCATCACACGGCGTGTTTTCGGGGGCGAGTCGAGATCTGTCAGGGTGCCGAACGTCTCCAGCTTTTCGGCCTGCACCTTCGCCGTGCTCCGGCGCAGATCGAATATCGCAGCCCCACCGGGACGCAAAACCTTGTCGAGAAATGGCAGATACATATCCACAGGATAGTGGAACCCGCAGGAGAGAAAGCTGACAACCAGATCGACGGGCTTGGCCGTCTCAGCGGGCTTTGTCATTGGATTGAGCGTTTCAATTCTGTCAGCCTTGATCCCGTTCGCCTTGAGCAACCCTTTGGCGCGGCTCAGCGAGGAATAGGCGGCACCTTCGGTGTTGAACCCGAAATGACGATGCGTGTTCTCCTCTAAGTCGATCAAGAGCACCTTGCACCCCAGATCCTGCGCCGCAAAGAGATCGAAAAACCCATAGCCACAGCCAATATCCGCGATCCGCTTGGGATTGAGATCCTGTAGGAGGCTCTTGATTAACTTGTATTCGGCGTGAATGACGCCTGCCGCACGACGCGCTATCGTGTCTCCCATCTCATCCACCACGGCTTGGATCGGGGCATCGTCGCCCTCCTGCCAGGCTTTGATGATCCGCCCCGATTTGGGCCGGTCAAACATCACCTCAGAACGCTGCAAGATCAGGTTCACATAATCGCCGCGATCAAAGCAGGTAAGGTCAAGTGACGCGATCCGATCCTCCATTGCCTCGGCGGCAATGTCTATTTCAAGCTGCATGTCGATCCTACTCTCTGCAACGCCGCCAACTTGCAGATAAATGCCAGTATTCCAGAGGAAAGTCGCCCCTTTTCGACAAGCGAAAAGCGATCACAAGGGTCATACAAGACCGTGAAAAGCGAAACCCCGGCCACCTCTCGGCAGCCGGGGTTCACGCTTAATTCGTAGCGTGGGTGTTACCCCATCACGATCAGAGACCGGTGGTCACGTCGATCGTGTTGCCTTCGGCAAGCGTCACATAGGCTTTCTTGACGTCATTCCGACGGCCAAGCTGACCCCGGAAGCGCTTTTGCTTGCCCTTGGTGATCGTGGTGTTCACAGCCGTCACCTTAACTCCAAAGAGCGCCTCAACGGCCTCCTTGATGGCAGGCTTGTTGGCGTCCATGTGGACTTCGAACACCACAGCCCCATTTTCCGAGACCATAGTGGCCTTTTCGGTGATGATCGGCTTGCGGATCACATCGTAATGTTCAGGTTTCGCGCTCATTTCAGACGAGCCTCCAGTGCTTCGACACCCGCTTTGGTGATCACGAGCGTGTCACGCTTGAGGATGTCATAGACGTTTGCGCCCATCGACGGCAGCACATCGAGACCCTCGATATTGGCTGCGGCACGGGCGAATTCTGCATTCACCTGTGCGCCGTCGATCACCAGCACGCGCTTCCAGCCGAGGTTCTTGACCTGCTTGGCCAATTCCCCCGTCTTGCCGTTCGAAGATGCCTCGTCAAGGATGACAAGCGCGCCTGCCTTGGCCTTGGCCGAGAGAGCGTGCTTGAGACCAAGCGCGCGAACCTTCTTGGGAAGGTCATGGGCGTGGCTACGCGGGGTCGGACCCTTGTAGATACCACCATGGCGGAAGATCGGCGCGTTCTTGTCACCGTGGCGTGCGCCGCCGGTGCCCTTTTGGCGATAGATCTTCTTGGTGGAATAGCTGGTTTCCGACCGGGTCTTGACCTTGTGCGTGCCGGCCTGCGCCTTGTTGCGCTGCCAACGAACGACGCGGTGCAGGATGTCTGCGCGCGGCTCCAGGCCGAAGATGTCTTCGCCCAGATCGACCGAGCCGGCCGTCCCGCCGTCCAGTTTGATCACGTCGAGTTTCATTCTTCGCCTTCCTTCTTCTCAGCCTGAATGCTGGCCTCAGCCTCTTTCAGTGCAGCCTCCTCAGCGGCGGCGGCCTCTTCGGCCAGACGCTTGGCTTCAGCTTCTGCTTCCGCCGCAGCAGCAGCGGCCGCAGCCTCAGCAGCTTTGGCAGCCTCTTCAGCAGCAGAGCGCAGAGCAGCGGGCAGAATGGCGTTCTCGGGGAACGGCTTTTTCACCGCATCCTTGATCGTCACCCAACCACCTTTGGACCCCGGAACAGCGCCCTTGATCATGATAAGGCCACGGTCGGCGTCGGTCTTGACGACCTGAAGGTTCTGCGTGGTGACACGCACAGCCCCCATATGCCCGGCCATTTTCTTGCCCTTGAACACCTTGCCCGGGTCCTGACACTGACCCGTCGAGCCGTGCGAACGGTGGCTGATCGACACACCGTGGCTGGCCCGCAGACCGCCAAAGTTGTGACGCTTCATCGCACCGGCAAAGCCTTTACCGATCGAGGTGCCCGAGACATCCACAAACTGACCTTCAAAGTAATGGTCAGCAGTGATTTCCTCGCCCACATTGATCAGGGCCTCAGGCGCTACGCGGAATTCCGCGATCTTGCGCTTGGGTTCAACCTTGGCTGCGGCGAAGTGGCCACGCATGGCCTGCGTCGTCCGCTTGGCCTTGGCGGTTCCAGCACCGAGTTGCACGGCCGTGTAGCCGTCTTTCTCAGGGGTGCGCTGTGCCACCACCTGAAGTTTGTCCAATTGAAGAACGGTCACAGGAACCTGTTTGCCGTCTTCGAGGAAAAGCCGGGTCATGCCGACTTTTTTCGCGATCACACCAGAGCGCAACATCTCTTGCTCTCCTTAAACCGAAATCTGCACGTCCACGCCAGCGGCGAGGTCGAGCTTCATCAGCGCGTCCACCGTCTGCGGCGTGGGATCGACGATGTCCAAGAGACGCTTATGCGTCCGGATCTCGAACTGGTCGCGGGATTTCTTGTTCACGTGCGGACTACGCAGAACCGTGAATTTCTCGATCTTGTTCGGCAGCGGGATCGGCCCACGCACCTGGGCACCGGTCCGTTTGGCGGTATTGACGATTTCCTGCGTGCTGGCATCCAGCACACGGTAATCAAACGCCTTGAGCCGAATGCGAATATTTTGGCTTTGCATTTGTCTTAGCCTTTCGCGGCATTGGAGTTGATAGGAGGAAGGCCGGACCATCCGGCCTCCCTCGTCGAACCCTTAAAGGTTGTTACTCGATGATCTTCGACACGACGCCGGCGCCGACGGTGCGGCCGCCTTCGCGGATGGCGAAGCGCAGGCCGTCTTCCATGGCGATGGGCGCGATCAGCTCAACCGTGAACTTCAGGTTGTCGCCCATCCACCTGATCGACCTTGTTCATGTAGACGACCATGAAGGGGATGCCCACCTGACGACCAAGCAGGATGTGCTCGCGCGTCTGCGGCATCGGGCCGTCAGCCGCGTTCACAACCAGGATCGCGCCATCCATCTGGGCGGCACCGGTGATCATGTTCTTCACATAGTCGGCGTGGCCGGGGCAGTCGACATGCGCATAGTGACGCGCCTCGGTCTCATATTCCACATGCGCGGTCGAGATCGTGATCCCGCGCGCCTTCTCTTCAGGCGCCCCGTCAATCTGGTCATAGGCCCGGAACTCGCCGAAATACTTGGTGATCGCCGCCGTCAACGTCGTCTTGCCATGGTCAACGTGACCAATCGTGCCGATGTTCACATGCGGCTTGTTACGTGCAAACTTTTCCTTTGCCATTGTTCTGGCTCCTTCTTGGTTCGAATGCGGTGCGCGATGGCGCACCCTACAGGGGTGGTAGGGTGGGCAAATTGCCCACCGCCGTTATGCGTATTTCTTCTGGATCTCTTCAGAGATGTTGTGCGGAACCGGCTCATAATGCGAGAATTGCATGGTGAACTGGGCGCGTCCCGAAGACATCGAGCGCAGCGTGTTGATATAGCCGAACATATTGGCCAGCGGCACGTTTGCATTGATCGCAATCGCGTTGCCGCGCTGCTCCTGACCCGAAACCTGCCCACGCCGCGACGTAAGATCGCCGATGACGTTGCCGGTATATTCCTCGGGCGTCACGACTTCGACCTTCATAACCGGCTCGAGCAGCTTGGCACCGGCCTTCTTGAGACCTTCGCGCATGCCCATCCGGCCAGCAATCTCGAACGCCATGACCGAAGAGTCCACGTCGTGATACTTGCCGTCGATCAGCGCGACCTTGAAGTCGATCACCGGAAAGCCAGCGAGCGGGCCGCTGTCCATCACCGAACGGATACCCTTTTCGACACCCGGGATATATTCCTTGGGCACGGCACCGCCAACGATCTTGCTTTCAAAGCTGAAGCCTTCGCCCGGTTCTGTCGGCGTGATGACCAGCTTGACCTCGGCGAACTGACCCGAACCACCCGACTGTTTCTTGTGGGTGTAGGTATGCTCGACCATATGGCTGATGGTCTCACGGTAAGCCACTTGCGGCGCACCGATATTGGCCTCAACCTTGAACTCGCGACGCAGACGGTCAACCAGAATGTCGAGATGCAGTTCGCCCATGCCCTTCATGATCGTCTGACCGGATTCAATATCGGTCTCGACGCGGAAAGAGGGGTCTTCTGCCGCCAGACGGGCCAGACCCGCCGACATTTTCTCCTGGTCGCCTTTGGTCTTGGGTTCAACCGCGATCTCGATAACCGGATCGGGGAAGGTCATGGTTTCCAGAACAACCGGCTTGGTCGGATCGCAGAGCGTGTCACCCGTGGTGGTCTCTTTCAGACCGGCCAGAGCGATAATGTCGCCTGCAAACGCCTCTTCGATCTCTTCGCGGTTGATGGCATGCATCATCATCATCCGGCCAACGCGCTCTTTCTTGCCCTTGGTCGAATTGAGCATCGCGTCACCTTTTTTCATTTGACCCGAGTAAATCCGGGTAAAGGTCAGCGATCCCACGAACGGGTCGTTCATGATCTTGAACGCGAGTGCCGAGAACGGCTCTGCATCATCAGCATGGCGCGCGATGTTACGGGTCTCGGTCTCGTCATCCGGGCTAAAGCCCATGTACGGAGGAACGTCGAGCGGCGACGGCAAGAAGTCGATCACGGCATTCAGAAGCGGCTGCACGCCCTTGTTCTTGAAGGCAGAGCCAACCAGAACGGGAACAAAGCTGAGAGACAGCGTGCCCTTGCGGATCAGCGAACGCAGAGTTGCCTCATCGGGCTCTTTGCCTTCGAGATACCCTTCCATCGCGTCGTCGTCCATTTCGACGGCGACTTCAATCAGGTTGGCACGCCATTCGTCGGCCATATCCTTGAGGTCGTCACGGATCGGCTGGCGAACCCAGGACGCGCCCAGATCTTCGCCCTTCCAGACCCATTCTTCCATCTTGATCAGGTCGATGATGCCTTCGAGTTGATCTTCGGCACCGATCGGCAGAGCCACAGGCGCGGGGATAGCCCCGGTGCGGTCCTTGATCATCTTGACGCAGTTGAAGAAGTCAGCGCCGATCTTGTCCATCTTGTTGACGAACACGAGACGCGGCACCTTGTAGCGGTCAGCCTGACGCCACACGGTTTCGGTCTGCGGCTCGACACCGGCGTTCCCGTCCAAAAGACAGATCGCGCCATCGAGAACCGCCAGCGAACGCTCGACTTCAATGGTAAAGTCGACGTGGCCGGGGGTGTCGATGATGTTGAAGCGGTACTTGGTATCCGACGCACCCTCTGCGCCCGGATCTTCCTGACGCTGCCAGAAGGTCGTGGTCGCGGCCGAAGTAATGGTGATACCGCGTTCCTGCTCCTGCTCCATCCAGTCCATCGTTGCGGCGCCGTCGTGGACTTCGCCGATTTTGTGGGACTTGCCGGTGTAGAACAGAATGCGCTCGGTGGTCGTGGTCTTGCCCGCATCGATGTGGGCCATGATCCCGAAATTCCGGTAACGCTGGAGGGGATAGTCGCGTGCCATGATTCAAATGCCTCTGAGGTTTACCAGCGGTAGTGGCTGAACGCTTTGTTTGCGTCTGCCATCTTGTGGGTGTCTTCGCGCTTTTTCACGGCCGAACCGCGGCTCTGGACTGCATCAAGCAGTTCGCCTGCCAGACGCTCTTCCATCGTGTTCTCGTTGCGCGAGCGCGACGCGTTGATCAGCCAGCGGATCGCCAGTGCTTCACGACGCTCGGGGCGAACTTCGACGGGCACCTGATAGGTGGCACCACCGACGCGGCGCGAGCGCACTTCGACCGACGGTTTGATGTTGTCGAGCGCTTCGTGGAACACTTCCACGGGGGCGCGCTTGATCTTGCCTTCGACGCGCTCGAGCGCGTTGTAGACGATCGTTTCGGCGACGGATTTCTTACCGTCGATCATCAGGTTGTTCATGAACTTGGTCAGAACCCGATCACCATACTTGGCATCGGGAAGGACTTCGCGTTTTTCTGCGGCGTGACGACGAGACATCTGTGATTCCTCTTACTTCGGACGCTTCGCGCCATATTTCGAACGGCGCTGCTTACGATCCTTGACGCCTTGCGTATCGAGAACGCCGCGCAGGATGTGGTAACGCACACCGGGAAGGTCTTTTACACGGCCGCCACGGATCAGAACCACAGAGTGCTCCTGAAGGTTGTGGCTCTCGCCGGGAATATAGCTGATGACCTCAAAGCCGTTGGTCAGGCGCACCTTGGCAACCTTACGCATGGCCGAGTTCGGCTTCTTCGGCGTCGTCGTATAGACGCGCGTACAGACGCCACGCTTTTGCGGGCAGCCCTGAAGATGCTGTGACTTGGTGGTTCTGACTTTCGGCTGCCGCGGCTTGCGGATCAGCTGTTGGATCGTTGGCATTCCGGTTATTTCCCCGTCTCTCAACACATGTGTCTGCACAAGGACCAGCCCCATGCGGTTAATCAAAAGCGAATCACGCGTCCGCAATACGCAAAGACCGCAATCGCACCCTATCAATCGGGTCCGACGCGGTGGGTTTCCAGAGGATCGGGGCGCATTCGCCCGGATCTTGACCACTACAGTTCTGATACAGGCGACGGGGCGACCCCCTCAGCCATGGATGGGGCGCGTATAGGGGGAGTCGCGGGGGTTGTCAACAGGTCCGGACTTGCGTTCACAGCAGGCCAATGCCACAGTCGATAGCGGCAGTCTAAAGCATGCAGGGCAGGATGGAAAATGCAAATTCGCAGGTGATCGGCCTGTGCCGGTTTTCCTATCCAGCCCTTGGCGGATTTCAGGTCGAACATACTGAAACCGCCGAGCGTGAGGCCTATCTTTACGCCCCCGAACGGATGCAGGAACGCTTTCGCCTGTTTGAGCAATTCACCCTGCCGCCCCTGCGCGCACAGAGCGATCCGGAATTCACCCTACTGGTGGTCATCGGCCCCAATATGCCGCGCCAGGACCACGCCCGCCTGATGGACAATCTCAGCGGCCTGCCACAGGCGCGCGTCATCATCCGTGCCCCGGGGCGCCACCGCGACGTGATGCGCGAGGTCATCAACGAGGCCCTTATCGACAGCGATTTGCCATCGCTGCAATTCCGCATGGATGATGACGATGCGGTCTCGGTGCATTTTGTCGAACGGCTGCGCAAACTGGCCACCAACGCACGTGGGCTTTTGCGCAGCAATCGCCACGTCGCGATTGATTTCGTCAATGGATTTGTCGCAACACCCACGCCCGATGGAATTCTGGCCTCGGCCACGTTTCAGCACATGTGGACACCGGCCCTTGCCCTTTCGGTGCGCACCGGTGTGCGTCATACGATCATGAACTATTCCCACGCCCGTCTCTGGCAGAATGTGCCCACGCTTTCTTGGCCAGAGGAACCGATGTTCGTGCGCGGGCATAACGGCTATAACGACTCGCGCCAGAAAGAGGGGGTCAGAATGCCCAAACTGTCGCTGTTGGATGCCGAGGGCGAAGCACTCTTTCGCGCACAGTTTCATATTGATGCGGACAACGTCCGCGCCAGCTTTCGCTAGAGGTCAGGACAGGGCATGCGCGTGATCGGAATCTGCCGGTTTTCCTATCCCGCCTTGGGCGGGTTCAAACGCATGCATGACACTGTCAAAGAGCGCGAGGCATATCTCTATGCCCCCGCCCGGATGGAGCTGCGCTTTCGCCATTTCGAATGCCTCACCCTGCCCTCGATTGCCGCCCAACAGAACCCCGATTTCACCTTCCTGGTGATGATCGGGCAGAACATGCCGAAACCCTACCTGGACCGGCTGCATGACCTGACCGCCCCGGTGCCCCAGATCAAAATCATCCAGAGCGAGCCGATGAAACATCGCCTTGCCATGCAGCTGGCGATCAAGGAAGAACTGGGCGAGGATACAGACCTTTCCATGCAATTCCGCCTGGATGATGACGACGCGGTCGGCCTCAGCTTTGTGCGCAGCCTGCGCTGGTTCGAGAAACACACCCGCACCATGCGCAAGAGCTGGCGGCATTTGGCCATTGACTATAACCGGGGCTATTCGGTCACCCTCTCAGACCGCGGGATCATCGCCGAAGAGCTTCAGGCGCCCTTTTGGGCCTGTGGCCTTGCGGTATTGTTTCGCCCCGGTGATCCGCTGACCGTTATGAACTTCGGCCATCACAAGCTGCATTTTGATATGCCCACACTGATCCAGCCCGGCCCGCATATGTATTTGCGGGCCAAACATAGCGACAACGACTCGCATGCCAAATACCAGACCGGCCCGATGCATCCGATCGACGCACGCGAGGCGGCGTTCTTCAAGTCTCAGTTCAACGTGGACGAGGACCAAGTGAAAGCTGTCTTTTCAAATCCGCCTTGGCCCGTCGGCTGATCTGCGCCTCGCGGTAGAGGGTGAAAAGACCACTCGCCACCACGATTCCGGCCCCGACCAAGGTCAAGGTCTGCGGCCAGTCTCCAAAGGCCAGCCAGCCGAGGATCAGCGCCCAGATCAGGCTGGTATAGCGGAACGGGGCCACAAAACTGATCTCGCCCACGCGCATCACCATGATCGAAAACAGATAGCCGCCAATGATCATCACCGCGGCACCGCAAATCAAAAGAGCGGCCCGACCATCCAACGCCACCCATTCTCCGGTCAGGCTTCCCAGACCGAAAAAGGCCATGATGAAGAACGAATTGAACAGCGTCACCAGCATAGAGGGCACATCACGCGATAGCCGCCGCGTTGCCAGATCGCGCAGCGTGACAAAGGCCACCGCCGCCAATCCATAAACCGAATAGATGTTGAACCCTTCGGTTCCCGGCCGCACGATCAGCATGACGCCGATGAACCCCGCCATGATCGCGGCCATCCGCCGCCAACCCACCGGCTCGCGGAAAAAGAGCGCGGCAGCCAGCGTCAGCGTCAGCGGCAGGGCCTGCATGATCGCGCTGATATTGGCCAACGGCATGTGATAGAGCGCTGTGACAAAGAAATAGGCCGATCCGATCTCGCCCACCATGCGCCAGAACACCGGCCCCCAGTCCTCGCGCGGCAAATGCCGCTTGAGCGCGCCCATCTTCCAGGCAATCAACGCGACCAGGATCGTCGTCACCAATCCGCGCAGGAACATCACCTGAAACAGCGGCACCTGCCCGGCCAACGCCTTGATCATGGCGTCGTTCAGCGTAAACGCCGCCATAGAACCCATCATCAAGAGGGCGCCGGTCAGATTGTCGGAGCGGGGCATGATGTGCCTGTTTTTTGATCCTGTCGCCTGCGCATTAGACGTGGATCGCCGCTGGGTGCAAGGGGCATCACCCCGCCAATGCGGCGTGCAAAGCTCCGTGCAGCACCGGGTTCGCGGCCAAAACACCATCCACCATCGGCACCGGATTGTTGAACCGCAGCGGTGCGGCGCGGCGGTCGGAGGTCATCGCGCCTGCCTCGCGCAAAATCAGATCGCCCGCCGCGATATCCCATTCCCAGGACGGGCGCAGCGTCATCATCGCATCATAGCGCCCTTCCGCCACAAGACTGAGGCGATAGGCCAAAGACGGGCGAAAGGCGCGCGCCACCTCGGGCACGTGGCCGCCCCGCCAATGCTCGGGCGCATAATTCGGCTTGGAGGCCAGGATGGACGCCCCCACCAGATCGGCCCGGCCCGTGGCCCGGATCGGCAGACCATTCAACGTGGCCCCCTCACCCGCAGCCGCGGCATAGAGTTTGTCGCGCATCGGCAAATAGATCGCGGCGGCCACCACCACACCGCCCTGCGCCACAGCGAGCGAATGCGCCCAATTGTGATTGCCTTCAATGAAACTGCGCGTGCCGTCGATGGGATCGACAATGAACACCCGATCCGCCGCCAATCGTGCGGTCGTATCCTCGCTCTCTTCCGACAACCAACCATAGCCCGGCCGTGCGCTGCGCAATTGCTTCGCCAGCATCGCATTGACCGCGAGATCCGCCGCCGTCACCGGGCCTGCCCCCCCGGCCTTGTCCTGCACCTCTAATGGCCCACCGACATAGGCGGTCGCAATCCGGCCCGCTTCACGCGCAGCCTCGATCAAGAGTGCGAGGTCATTCCCCGGCAAGCGTCAGCCCCTCGATCAACAGCGATGGCACAACCCGCCCCAAATGCGTGCGCGCGTCATTGGCCGGAATCAGGCGGCGCAACATCTCTGGCAGACTGCCCGCGATCGTGCATTCATTGACCGAATAGGCAATCTCGCCATTCTCAACCCAAAACCCCGCCGCCCCCCGCGAATAATCGCCGGTGTTGGGATTGATCGTCGAGCCGATCATCGACGTGACCAACAGGCCCGTTCCCATCTCGCGGATCAGATCATCGCGGCTCTGCGCGCCCTGCGTGAGCGCGATATTCCACGTCCCCGGCGAGGGCGCAGAGGATGTGCCGCGCGTGGCATTGGCGGTGCTCTGCATCCCCAGCTTGCGCGCATTGGCCAGATCAAGCGTCCAGCCCATCAGCATGCCGTCCTGCACAATCGCCCGCTTGGCGGTCGGCAACCCCTCGGCATCAAACGGGCGCGACCCGCTCACGCGCGGACGGTGCGGGTCTTCCATCACCGAGAGCGCCTTGGGCAGCACCTGCTCGCCCAACCGCCCCCGCAGCCAAGACGACCCCCGCGCCACCGACGCGCCATTCGCCGCAGCCAAGAGATGCCCGATCAACGTGCCAGAAATGCGCTCGTCAAACAGCACCGGATAGGCCCCGGTGCGCGGACGGCGCGCGCCCAGACGCTCCACCGCACGCAGACCAGCCCTTTGCCCGATCTCCGCCGCATCCCGTAAATCGCTGGCGAAAATCCGGCTATCGCCATCATAATCGCGCTCCATACCGGTGCCTGTCCCTGCTATCGCCACGCAAGACAGGCCGGTATCGCTGCGGGCATAGCCACCCGAAAACCCGTTGCTTGCCGCAATATGCACCGCGCGGTGGCTGTAACCTGCCGTCGCGGATTGCACCTGCGTCACACCATCAACCGCCAAGGCCGCCGCCTCAGCCTCCTGTGCCATCCGCGCCAAGGCATCGGGCGCAGGCTCGGGTGCCGGATCACACAGTTCCAGCGCCGCCACATCCCAATCTTTCGCCAGCTGCCCCGCATCGGCCAGCCCGGCATAGGGATCAACCGGGGCTTCCCGTGCCATCGCCACCGCCCGTTCGGCCAAGGCCGCAATCGTCATGGCCCCGGTATCCGAGGCTGAAACCGTCGCCTGCCGGCCCCCGATCAAGACCCGCAAACCGATGTCCACGCCCTCGGCCCGCTCTGCCTGCTCCAGCGTGCCACCGCGCATGTCGATTGTGATCGACTGCCCGCGCAGGGCTATCGCATCCGCAGACTCTGCCCCCGCCTTCAGCGCCGCATCAATCAGCGCGTGGGTCAATTCATCGAGCGCTTTCGCCATGGACATCTCCTTGTTGCCGCCCTGAGGTAGACCGCCGCCCCCCCACGCGCAAGCCCGCGCCCAAGCAAAAGGGCCACGCGCCTGCGCCCGTGGCCCCTCTGTGCGATAATTTTCGCGTTATTTCAGACGCTGACCGTTGGCCAGAACCTGCCCGTCCTCGGTCACTTCGATGCGCGAGGTCAGCTCATCCTCGCCCGCCCCCGTGCGCGCAAACATGCCGGCCATCATCCGCACCATCATCGCCTGATCCTCGGCCACAAAACCCATGCCGATCAGCGTATCCAGCAGACCATTGCCCCCGACCAGACGCAGATCAATCGCGCCTTCCGGTGCGGGCACCCCATCAAAGCTGGTCAAGTCCGACTGATCAAAGGTAAACGCCCCTGCCCCGGTCAGCTTGGCACCCGCAAGCTCCACCGTCAGGTCATTCAGAACAAGGCTTTCAACCTCGCCCGGCACCTCGTCGCTTTCCTCAAGTTTGGTCATCTGTTCCGGGTCCAGCAGATCGAAAAAGAGCCGGCCCTTACCCGACAGGTCGACATTGATCGTCGCGGGATCGCGCGGCAGTTGCGCAGCCGGATCGAACATCGCCCAAAGCGAGTCGGCCATGGTAAACCCGCCGAATTCCAACCCCAAGGCGAAATCCTGCGTTTCGTCGCTCTTGGACACAGGCATCAATAGGTTGAACCCCATCCGCGCCATTTCGGCCGTCACCGGAAATGGCATCGCGCTGCCCTCCAAGGCCATGCGCACGTCGCGCCCCTCGCCGCCATAGAGCAAGCCATCCGGCCCCATACCCACGCGCAGCTGACCGCCTTGCGAACTTTGCGTTCCCTCGACGACCCCATCCTCACTGGTCAACGTGTAGGTCGTGTTCCCCTCTTCATAGTCGATTAGGCTGTCCACCCGAAACCCGGCGCGCAAGGCCGCCGCCATGTCGGTGGTGTCAACGCCATCGACCATATCGCCATCCCCGGTCATGCTCAGCCGCGCCATCGTGCCTTGAATTTCGGCGCGCCCACCTTCCTCGGTGTCGGTGAAATCAATCTCATAGACCACCGGACCAGCCGTCAGCTCTTGTGTGACGGCGCGCATGCCACCATCAAGCGCGCTCTGATGCTGACCTTCCATATCGGTCATGCGAATTTCGGCCAAACCAATTTCAACTGTGTTCTCGCTCGTGACAATATCGTTCAGCGTCATCGCCACCTCTTGCGCCGCATAGTCATAGGTCATGGCGCTTGGGTCCCCCGTCACGACCATTTCCATGCCTTTTTGCGCAACCTGCATCGTGATCGCCACCTGCTCGCCGGTCTCGTCCTTGAGGTCCATCGCAATCGGCATGACCTCGGGCAGGATCACGGCCACCGATCCGTCGCCTTGCTCGACCAGTTGCATCTCTCCCATGCGCAGCTCGACCGTGCCGCCCTCTTCGGGGACGGCCAACCGCATCGCCATATCGCGGATCGTAAGCGTGTCGCCCGCCTGCGCGGTCTGGGCCGTCACGGTATAGCCATTGCTTTCCAGATAGCTCTGCCAATCCTGCCAGACTTCGGCGGCGGTTAGATCAGCAAATCCAGCTGTCGCCGACAGGCAAAGAACAGAGGTAGAAGCGGCAAGCGTGCGCATATAGGACATCGAGAGCACCTTTTTGAAAATCGGAGTTACCGACAACTTCGGTTGTCCCGGCATCATGGTCAAGGGATGATCTGACTGGAACTTGGCCCACCCCGGCGTTAGGACGGGGGCACTGATGAAGGGGAATACTATGGATATGCAAGGCAAATGCGTTCTCATCACCGGCGCCAGCAAAGGGATCGGTGCCGCCGCTGCGCGGGTTTTTGCCGCTGCGGGCGCGCAGGTGGCACTGGTCGCGCGCAACGCCGAGGCGATTGCCGAACTGGCCGGCGAAATTGGCCCTTCGGCCATCGCCATCCCCTGCGATGTCAGCCGCTACTGGGAAATGGAGGCCGCCGTCGCCGCCTGCCACACGGCCTTTGGTCAGTTGGATGTGCTCATCAACAATGCAGGCGTGATCGAGCCGATCACCAGCCTGTCAGAGGCCGACCCAGAAGCATGGGCGCGCGCCATCGACATCAACCTCAAGGGCGTGTTCAACGGCATGCGCGCGGCCCTGCCCGGCATGATCACGCGCGGCTCGGGCAGCATCCTGACCGTCAGCTCTGGGGCAGCCCATAGCCCGCTCGAGGGATGGAGCGCCTATTGCACCTCCAAGGCCGGGGCCGCGATGCTCACCCGCTGCGCGGATCTTGAGGCCGCATCCGCCGGTGTGCGCATCATGGGTCTCTCGCCCGGCACCGTCGCCACCGACATGCAGCGCGAGATCAAGGCCAGCGGCGTGAATCCCGTCAGTCAATTGGACTGGTCCATACATATCCCCGCCGACTGGCCCGCCCGTGCCCTTTTGTGGATGTGCAGCCCTGATGCCGCTGAGTTTGCAGGACAAGAAATTTCCTTGCGTGACGAGGCCATCCGCCGCCGGGTCGGGCTGGTATGACCACGGCCCCTCTGGTCACGCTCGAACGCGACGGCGGGCTTTGGATTGCCACCCTCAACCGCCCGGACAAGGCCAATGCCCTGACCGAAGCGATGCTGACCGACTTGGCCGAAATCGCCGAAGCCGCGCAAGCGGCCCGCGCATTCATCCTGACCGGCGCAGGCCGCGTGTTTTCCGCCGGGGCCGATCTTGAGGCCGTGCATGGCGGCCTTGCCACCAGCCCGGTTTGGGAACGCCTCTCATGCGCTATAGCGGCCCTGCCCGGCCTCAGCATCGCCGCACTCAACGGTACGGTCGCAGGCGGGGCCATGGGCATGGCGCTCGCCTGTGACATCCGCATCGCCGCCGAAGGCGCGGGCGCATTCTATCCGGTGATGAAGCTTGGATTTCTGCCGCAACCCAGCGACCCGGCCCGCCTTGCCGCCCTGATCGGTCCGGTGCGCGCCCGGATGATCCTTTTGGCCGGGGCGCGGCTCAGCACGGAAGAGGCGCTCGGCTGGGGTCTTTTCGACCGCGTGGTCCCGCGCGACGGCGTATTGGCAGCCGCGCAGGAATTGGCTGCACCAGCCCTCTCCGCCTCAGCCGCCCATGCAACCACCCTCAAGGCGATGTGTCGCGTGATGGTCTGATCACCCGACCACAGGCATAGGAAATGGCCTGAGCCGTGTATCCTTGCGCAGGTAAAGCGGATGTTTGGCCGATCCGTCCTTGTTCAACCCAAGACACATCAGCGGCTTGCCCGTCGCGGCAATCTCGCACAGGGCCTGCCGCACAACCCCTTGATACCGCGCGTGAAGTTTCCCAAACGCCAGCACAACCACTTCGCATTGCTCCGCCATTGCCACCAGTGCCGGGATATTCGCTTCGCTGCACGCCTCATTGGGATCACGCGGCAGGTCTTTGGGCGAGGTCGCCCGCCAATCCAGCATGTTGCCCTTGAAATAAAACGAGTATCCCCAATCCTTGGCGAACATCACTTCTCGATGACAGGTCGGATCAGAGACCTCGGCGCTCGCGACTGACGGGTTCATCCCCACGAATAGCACCCGTCGCGGGGCCACCCCGTCAGCCGTCCAATCGCGGCTCAAAACCTGCCGATACCGCCCGCAGGCCGAGTATTCCGCCCCGCCGACCACCCCGTCAGGCAGGCGCAAGCGCACCTTGCCGCCCGGATCATGCAGATGATCGGGGGCAGCCCCACTCATTGATTAAACACCCGGCTAGGATGCAGTTCCCCCGCCTTGTAGCGCCCGACAGCCACAGCCTTGCCGTCAATCGCGGCCCAGCATTCGTCGCCATATTCAATGCCCTGCGCGATCACCATGCCGGGGTTGCCATTGCGCAGGCGCGCCGCGCCCTCGGGCGTGGCCGTAACCATGGGCACATCCGCGAGCCCCTCTTCAAGCGGGCGTACATGCGCCTCCAATTCCGGCGTGTGCGCCAGCTTGTCGATGTCCTCGATGCTCAACCCATCCTCGGCCTCGAACGGGCCCGACCAAACGCGCCGCAACCACGCCACATGGCCGAAACAACCCAGCTTCTCGCCCAGATCCCGTGCGACCGAGCGCACATAACCGCCCTTGCCACAGGTCATTTCCAACACCGCATGATCCGCATCAGGCCGGTCCACGAGCAGCAATTCCTCAACCCACAGAGGCCGCGCTGCCACTTCGAACTCTTCGCCCTCACGTGCCAGCTTATAGGCGCGTTGCCCGTCAATCTTGACGGCGGAATATTTCGGCGGCACCTGCATCACATCCCCGACAAAGCTACCAAGCAGCGCCTTGATGTCCTCATCCGTGGGACGGCGGTCGCTCTCGGCGATCACCTCGCCCTCCGTGTCATCGGTGTTGGTCGCCTGCCCCAATCGCACGCAAAACGTATAGGCCTTGAGCGCGTCGGTGATATAGGGCACCGTCTTGGTCGCCTCGCCAAGCGCTACGGCCAGAACCCCCGTCGCCTCAGGGTCGAGCGTGCCGGCATGGCCCGCCTTTTGCGCCTGCAACGCCCATTTCACCTTGTTGACCACGGCGGTCGAGGTCATGCCAGCGGGCTTGTCCACAACCAGCCACCCCGAAATCTCGCGCCCTTTGCGTTTGCGTGCCATGCCCGGCCCTTTGCCTGTTGCCTAAGCCAGCAGCGCCTAATCCACCGCAGCATCCGCGTCAATCACCGCGCCCACCATCGGCCCCAGAGGAAAGCCGATGTCAGAGCGCCCCAACCCCGGCGCGAACAGACGCGATATCTTGCCATCAAAGTAAAGCGCTTGGCGCACTCTCAGGTGATCGCGAAAAAATCGCCCGAATGTGTGAAAATTCACCGCCCGGTCAGAGATCACGAACCAGGCCCGCCGCCCGTCTTCCGACGTGCCTACCCCGTTGCGGATATAGCGGCTGTCGCTTTCCACCAGAAACCGCGGATGCAGCGCGCCATCAATCACCAGCATCGGACCCGATTGGCTGGCATCACGACAGCGCGGGCGCTCGCGCGCAAACCGCAGGGTCTCGATCACATCGGCGCGGCCCTCTCGGATGCAAAACACCCCGTTGGGCAAGAGGCCGAAATTGCCGGGGCCATCGCGGGTGACAAGGCCGCGCATCTCTTGGCCCGCCTCCACATAAAGCCCCACCGGGCTGCGATCTGCATGATACATCCCTGCATTCATCGCAAAGACCAGCGTTTTGCCCTCGGCCTTCAGCTTGCCTTCAATTGCCCCAAAGCTGCCCAGCGGCGTGCCGGTCTCGACGCTGTTTAGAAAAAGCCGAAGGTCATCGCGCACCATGTCCACTGCGCAAACGGTATAGCTTTCGCCTTCGAACCGTTCGGCACGGCACTCTGCGGCCTGCCCCGCGCCAGAGCTGAACACCGCCACAAGCAAAAGACCGAGCCTAGCCTTCAACATCCCGACGCACCGTATCTTGATCAAAGAGGCGTCGCGTCTCATCCATCTGGTCAAAGGTCTCGTCCAGCCGAAACCGCAGATCGGGCGCGTATTTCAGCCCCACCTTCTTGCCGATCATGCGCCGCAACTCGTTCTTGTTGCGCGCAAGGAGCGCGATCAGATCGTCTTGCCCCTCGCCCCCCAACGGCATCACATAGGCCGTCGCGATCTTCAGATCAGACGAGGTGCGCACCTCGCCCACCGTCACCGAAATACGGTTGAGGTCGGGATCGTGGATGTCGCCGCGCATCAGCACCTCGGACAGCGTCCTGCGGATCAACTCGCCCACGCGAAGCTGCCGTTGCGAAGGGCCGGGCCCATCATGAAACTTGTTCTTTGCCATGCCCCGCATCTAATCGCTTGGACCAGCATTTCCAAGCAGAGAAATCGGCCCAGCTTCTTCTTGGCTGAAATACTCCTGCCCAGACCGTGCCGTCACCCGCGCCCTTGCCGCTTCAAGCCCGGCGCGCTATGCAGGCCCGCAATCACCACCAAGGAGCCACCAATGACCGACCTGCCGGGCATCGTGATCACAGGGGCCTCGGGCCGTATGGGCCAGATGCTGATCCGCACGCTGGCTGAGAGCCCCCGCGCGCAGCTGATCGGCGCGTTGGAGCGACCCGGACACGATTGGATCGGGCAGGATGTGGGCCGCGCGATGGGCGGGGCCGAGATCGGTGTCACAGTGACCGATGACCCGCTTGAGGCAATCGCGCGCGCCCATGCAGTGATCGACTTTACCGCGCCTGCCGCCACACTGGAATTCGCCATTCTGGCAGCTCAGGCGCGGGTCGTGCACGTGATCGGCACAACCGGGTTTGAGGCAGAGCACTTGACGAAGCTGGACGCCGCCGCGCGCCATGCGGTCATCATTCGCGCGGGCAACATGAGCCTTGGTGTCAACCTGCTTACCCAACTGACCAAGCGCGTGGCAGCGGCCTTGGACGAGGATTTCGATATCGAGATCGTCGAGGCGCATCACAATCAAAAGGTCGATGCACCCTCGGGCACGGCGCTCATGCTGGGCGAAGCGGCGGCAGAGGGGCGCGGGGTGGCGCTCGAGCGGGCCAGCGACCGCGCCCGCGACGGCATCACCGGCAAACGCACGCGTGGGCATATCGGATTTTCCGCCATTCGCGGCGGCGACATCGTGGGCGAGCATGACGTGATCTTTGCAGCGGCGGGCGAGCGGATCGTCCTGCGCCACATCGCCACCGATCGCGCGATATTTGCGCGTGGCGCGCTCAAGGCCGCACTCTGGGGGCTGGGGCGCAAACCGGGCAACTATGACATGATCGACGTTCTGGGCCTCGGCGATAACTGATCCGATCCCGGCACTCCTGCGTAACCACCTTAGAAACCAACTTGGCTATGGTGTCCCGATGCGTGTTGCCCTTGCTGTTATTTTGATCCTCGGCCTTGCCGCCCCTGCCATGGCAGAGGGCTTTGCCCCGGTGACAAAACGCGACCGCTTCGTTTCTCTGATCGAGGGGCGTGATCTGACGCGGTTCGGCATCACCTTGAACGTGACCTCTGATGGCCAGATCAAAGGCCGTGCCTTTGGTCGCGATGTGACCGGCGCATGGCGCTGGAACGGAGATTACTTCTGCCGTGATCTTTATTGGGGCAGCATGGATCTTGGCCCCAACTGTCAGGCCGTGCGGGTGCAGGGCAACACGCTGCGCTTCATCTCGGATCAGGGCGCTGGACAATTTGCCGATCTCAGCCTGAGATAACGCCGCGCGCCAGCCCCCTCAAAAGTCGATGGCAAGGCCCTTCTTCTCCCAATCGCCGTAGCGCACGGGTTCCAAACCTTCACGTCGGCCGCCCAATTCGCGCGGCAGGTCCAGTGCTTCGGCCGCTTTGCGCCGCGCCTCGGCTTCGGCAAGCGCGCGCTGTGCTGCGGGGGGCAAATCACGGGACGGCATCTGTATATCATCGGTCATGGACGGGCTTTCCTTGGCAAGACCCCCCTGATATATCGCACAGCCAACCCTTCGCCAAGGACATGGCCCATGAAAAAGCCCAAGCTCACCGCCCGCTCCGCCGCGGCGCATCTGCTCGACCGCGTGTTGGGCGAGGGGCGGCTTATGTCCGATCTCATCGCGGGCGGCGCGCTTGATCCGCTTGCCCCCGCCGACCGCGCCCGCGCGCAACGGCTGGCCTCCGAAACATTGCGCGGGCTGGCGCGCGCCGACCGCCTCTTGTCGCGCCACCTGCGCAAGGGGCCGCCCCTGCCCGTGCAGAACGTGCTGCGTCTGGCAACCGTAGAGCTGGCACAGGGCGGCGAGTCGCATGGCGTGGTCAATGACGCCGTAGACATTATCGGCCAGAGCCCGCGTCATGCCAATCTCAAGGGGCTGGTCAACGCCGTGCTGCGCAAAGTGGCCGAAGAGGCCCCGCGCAGTTGGAACGACCTGCGCCAGCCCGGCCTGCCCGATTGGCTGCGTGGCCCATTGGTCGAGGCTTGGGGCAAGGGGGCTGTCACCGCGATGGAACGCGCACATTTCGCCGGGGCAGCGCTCGACATCACCGTGAAATCCGATCCGCAAGGCTGGGCAGACCGTCTGGGTGCCACGCTTTTGCCTACGGGTTCGCTGCGGCGCAGTGATCCGGGGCAGGTCTCGGCCCTGCCCGGCTATGCCGAGGGCGCATGGTGGGTGCAGGACGCTGCCGCCGCTTTGCCGGTGCAGGTTCTGGCCCCGCAGCCCGGCGAGACAGTGCTGGATCTCTGCGCCGCACCGGGGGGCAAGACGCTGCAACTGGCCGCGGCAGGGGCCGAGGTGACAGCGCTGGACCTGTCAGAGCGCCGCATGGCACGTGTTGCCGAAAACCTTGCGCGCACCGGGCTTGAGGCCACCTGCCGTGTCGAGGATGCCCGCGCCCATCAGGGGGGACCCTATGACGCAATTCTGCTCGACGCGCCCTGTTCGGCGACAGGCACCATTCGGCGGCATCCCGACCTGCCCCATGCCAAGGACGGCTCAGACTTTGGCGCGCTCATCACCCTTCAGGCCGAGATGCTGGATCATGCGCTGACCCTCCTGAAACCTGGCGGGCGGCTTGTCTTTTGCACCTGTTCGCTTTTGCCAGACGAGGGCGAATGTCAGGTAGAGGAAGCGCTGGCGCGTCATCCCGGCCTCACAGTTGACCGCGCGGCCCTTGCGCAGCCGGGGATTGATCCCGCGTGGATCACCGAAGAAGGCGGCCTACGTCTGCGGCCCGATTACTGGGCAGACTTGGGTGGAATGGATGGATTCTATATCGCCTGCCTGCGGTTTTAAGGCCAGAAAAGCCAACAAAGAAACGGTGACTTGATTCCCCCCCACCGCTATAGTGTGCTCATCAACGCCGCGAGAAGCGTCCAGAGGCACGGCATATGTCCACATCCGATCCCTTGCCAGAACGCTGGCCAGAGCGCTGGTCGCGCCTGCTGAACCGGCTGGCGGCACGCCGCGCCGCGCTCAGCCGCCCTGCCACCGCCTTTCTGTCGCAGCCGGAACCGCGCAGCATCGGCTATCTCGCGCGGGGCCGTCAGCTGTGCGCAGGAAATTTCGTCTTTGCGGGGCACCTCATAGAGGCCCCGGATACGCTCATCTGGAAACTTGACCCGCCCGACGCGGGTTTTGCCGCGCAACTGCACGGCTTTGGCTGGCTCGACGATCTGGCGGCGGCGGGCGATGCGGCGGCACGGGCGCGCGCGCAAGAATGGCTCTGGGCTTGGATCGACCTTTACGGCAACGGCACCGGACCGGGCTGGACCCCGGATCTGACTGGCCGCCGCCTGATTCGCTGGATCAGTCAGGCGCTTTTCGTGCTCAGCGGCCAGCCGTCACAGGCGTCTGGCCCCTTTTACCGCTCTTTGGCGCAGCAGACCGCCTTTCTTGCCCGCCGATGGCAGGCCGCCCGCCCCGGTCTGCCCCGGTTCGAGGCGCTGACCGGGTTGATCTATGCCGGATTGTCGCTTGAGGGGATGCACCCGCATCTCGATCCGGCGCTGACGGCGCTGGCGCGAGAATGCGAGACGCAGATCGACGCGCAGGGCGGCGTGCCCACCCGCAACCCAGAAGAGCTGCTAGAGGTCTTTACCCTGCTCACATGGGCCGCCATGGCGCTCAGCGAATCCGGCAGGACCGCAGGCGAGGCGCATTGGCGCGCGATCGAGCGGATTGCCCCAACCCTGCGCAGCCTGCGCCATGCCGATGGCGGGCTGGCCCGATTTCACGGCGGCGGGCGCGGGCTGGAAGGGCGGCTTGACAGCGCGCTTGCCACCAGCGGGGTCAAGACCCGGCGCACGGATGGGTTCGCCATGGGCTTTGCCCGGCTTGGCGCGGGCCGCACCAGCGTGATCATCGACGCGGCCGCGCCCCCCACCGGCGCGGCGTCCTCGGGGGCGCATGCCTCGACCCTTGCGTTGGAACTGACCTCGGGCCGACGCCCGCTGATCGTCAATTGCGGCTCAGGCCATAGTTTTGGGCCAGAATGGCGACGGGCGGGCCGGGCCACGCCCTCGCATTCGACGCTGGTGCTGGCCAATGGCTCCAGCGCGCGATTGAGCAATGACAAACGCCACCCCGACTGGCTGAGCGAAGCGCCGCGCCATGTGCCGGTCAACCTGACCAAGGCCCCCGACGGGCTGCGCTTTGAAGGGGCGCAGGACGGCTATCTGCGCGGTCATGGCCTTACCCATGTGCGCCAACTCGACCTTACCTTGGACGGGCGCGCGCTGGTGGGTGAGGATATGCTGCTCGCCATCGAAGAGACGGACAAACGCCGCTTTGACCGCGCCCTAGACGAGACCCGCATGAAGGGCATTGCCTATGATATCCGCTTTCATTTGCACCCGGATGTAGATGCCTCGGTCGATATGGGGGGGGCCGCCATCTCTCTGGCGCTGCGCAGCGGCGAAATTTGGGTGTTCCGCAGCGACGCGCGCGCCGCTTTGTCCTTGCAACCGAGTGTGTATCTTGAAAAAACGCGCCTCAAACCGCGTGCGACCAAACAGATCGTTTTATCCGGTCGCGCGATGGACTATGCGACCCATCTGAGATGGTCACTGGCCAAGGCGCAAGATACCCCGGTCGGCATCCGCGATGTCGAGGAGGAGGCGCTTGATCCCGTGGCCGATGAGTGAACCGACAAGGCAGGACCGCCCGACATGACCGATCACGCGCCCATCACCCGCGCCCTTCTTTCTGTTTCCGACAAGACCGGGCTTCTCGAGCTTGGCCAAGCGCTGGCCGCGCGCGGGGTCGAGCTTTTGTCCACCGGCGGCACCGCCAAGGCGCTGCGCGAGGCCGGTCTTGCGGTGCGTGACGTGGCCGAGGTGACCGGCTTTCCTGAAATGATGGACGGGCGCGTGAAAACCCTGCACCCGATGGTGCATGGCGGCCTTTTGGCGCTGCGCGACAATCCCGAGCATCAGGCGGCGATGCAGGCGCATGGGATTGGTCCGATCGACCTTTTGGTCGTCAACCTCTACCCGTTCGAGGAAACCGTCGCCCGCGGTGGCGACTATGAGGACTGCGTCGAGAATATCGACATCGGCGGCCCAGCGATGATCCGCGCCGCGTCCAAGAACCACGGCTTTGTCACCGTGGTCGTGGATGTGGCCGATTACGCGCCGCTTCTGGCAGAGCTGGACGCGCATAACGGCCAGACCACACGTGCCTTCCGTCAACGACTGGCGCAAATCGCCTATGCCCGCACCGCCGCCTATGACGCAGCGGTCAGCACATGGCTGGCCGGGGCCATCGACGATGCCACGCCGCGCCGCCGCGCCTTTGCTGGCACGCTGGCGCAAACCCTGCGCTATGGCGAGAACCCGCATCAGGCAGCAGCCTTTTACACCGATGGCTCGGACCGGCCCGGCGTGGCCACCGCCCGGCAGGTGCAGGGCAAGGAACTGAGCTATAACAACATCAACGACACAGACGCGGCCTTTGAACTGGTGAGCGAATTCGCCCCGGCCGATGGCCCTGCCTGCGCCATTATCAAACACGCCAACCCCTGCGGCGTGGCGCGTGGCGCGACCCTGCTTGAGGCCTATAAACACGCCTTTGATTGCGATCGCACCTCGGCCTTTGGCGGCATCATCGCGCTCAATCAGCCGCTGGATGCCGTCACCGCAGAAGAGATTGCAGAAATTTTCACCGAGGTGGTGATTGCCCCCGGTGCCGACGCCGGTGCCATGAGTATTTTCGCCAAGAAGAAAAACCTGCGCCTCCTTTTGACAGACGGGCTGGCTGATCCCGCCACGGCGGGGCGGATGATCAAGCAGGTGTCCGGCGGCTATCTGGTACAGGACAAGGATACCGGCCATATCGCCGCAAGCGACCTCAAGGTCGTGACCAAACGCGCGCCCGACCCGCGCGAATTGGCGGATCTGCTCTTTGCGTGGAAAGTGGCGAAACACGTCAAATCCAACGCCATTGTCTACGTCAAGGATGGGGCCACCGTGGGCGTGGGCGCAGGCCAGATGAGCCGGGTCGATAGCTGCCGCATCGCTGCGCGCAAGGCGGTGGACATGGCCGAAACCCTTGGTCTGGCGTCCCCCCTGACCCAAGGCAGCGTCGTGGCCTCGGATGCGTTCTTTCCCTTTGCAGATGGCCTGATGACCGCCGCAGAGGCGGGTGCCACCGCGATCATTCAGCCCGGCGGCTCGATGCGCGACGACGAGGTGATTGCAGCGGCGGATGCGGCGGGGTTGGCGATGGTCTTCACCGGCATGCGCCATTTCCGGCACTGACGCGCCGATGCGGATTGTTTTCTGGACAGCATTCTGGATCTTCCTGCTGGATCAGGCCACGAAATATCTTGTGGTACATGCGATGGACCTGCGCAGTCTCGGGGCGATTGACCTGTGGCCGCCGTTTATCAACCTCCGCATGGCGTGGAACTACGGCATCAATTTCGGGATTCTCGCCGGTGATGATCCGGTCACACGCTGGGTGCTGATCGCGGTGGCGCTGGTCATCGCAGGCGCAGTGCTCTGGTGGGTGCATACCGAACCCCTGGGCCGCTGGCACCGCTTGGCGGCGGGGCTGCTGGTGGGCGGCGCTCTCGGTAATGTGATCGACCGGCTGATCTATGGCGCGGTGGCGGATTTCCTTAATATGTCTTGCTGCGGCTTTACCAATCCTTATGCGTTCAACGTGGCCGACATTGCGGTTTTCGTCGGGGCCTTTGGTATGGTTCTGCTGCCGTCTGGCAAAAAGCCCTCGTGACCTCGGGCTTTGAATGCGATAAGGCTCCCATGACCTTGCAGGAGAGTGGCGATGGCGATGCCGCGAAAAACAGTTCTGACCCTTCTTGTGGCCACTTTCGTGGCCGGGTGCGGCGGGCGCGACGACGTCACGCTCAGCAAGATTCGTCATACCGGAAACGGGCCTGACGAGTTTTCCATTATTCCCGGCAAGCCCTTGCAAACACCCGAGGATTTGGCCAGCCTGCCTGCCCCGAACCCCGGTGGTGCCAATCTGACGGATCAAAACCCGCTGGCCGATGGTTTGGCCGCCTTGGGGGGCAATTCGGCAGGTGGGGTCGCAGGCAATGGCGCGCTCGTCAATCACGCGAACCGCTACGGGGCCACCCCCGCCATCCGCCAGACCCTCGCCGCCGAGGACAAGGCCCTGCGTCAGGCGCATGGCCGCGTCGACGTGCTGCGCTTCCTGCCGGGCGACGATTATGTTCAGGCCTACCGCCGCGAATGGCTGGATGCCTATTCAGAGGAACAACGTCTGCGCAACCGCGGCGTTCTCACCCCGGCAAGCCCGCCCCCGCCAGAGTGAAAACCCAACCGCTTGAAACGGCGCGGCCAAGGCGTATCTACTTGATCAAATGCGACTTAGACCGGAGACCGTAAATGCGACATTTCCTTGCCGGGCTGACGCTGGCCCTCTTACCGCTCGCGGCCCCAGTATCAGCAGCGACCACCGATCAGGTGACGCATTTCACGCTCGACAACGGGCTTGATGTGGTGGTGATCGAGGATCACCGCGCGCCAGTTGTCACGCAAATGCTGTGGTATCGCGCCGGGTCCGCCGACGAAACGCCGGGCGTCTCGGGCGTTGCACATTTTCTTGAACATTTGCTCTTCAAGGGCACCAAGACCATGGAACCAGGCGAATTTTCCGCCACCGTGGCGCGCAATGGCGGCTCGGACAATGCATTTACCAGCTATGATTACACCGCCTATTTCCAGCGCATCGCCGCCGACCGGCTGGAGTTGGTCATGCGGATGGAATCGGACCGTATGACCAATCTGCAGCTCGACGAGGCCGATATCCTGACCGAGCGCGATGTGATCATCGAAGAACGCAATCAACGCGTCGAAAACAGCCCCGGCGCGCTGTTCCGTGAGCAAAAGAACGCGACGCAATATCTCAATCACCGCTACGGTGTGCCGATCATCGGCTGGCGGCACGAGATGGAGGCCCTCGATCTTGACGCGGCGCTAGAGTTCTATCGAACATTCTACGCCCCCAATAACGCCATCCTGATCATCGCGGGCGATGTCACGCCTGACGCGGTGCGCGCTCTGGCCGACACCTATTACGGCCCCATCCCTGCCAACCCTGCCCTGCCCGAGCGCGCCCGCCCGCAAGAACCGCCGCAACTTGCCGAGCGGCGGATCACGATGCGCGACGCGCGCGTGTCGCAACCCTATGTGACCCGCTCCTATCTCGCCCCCGAGCGTGACAGCGGCGCACAGGGAAAGGCCGCAGCGCTGACCCTGCTGGCCGATATTCTGGGTGGCGGTCAAACATCCCTTCTGGCCGAGAAACTGCAATTCCAGAACCAGACAGCGGTGCAGGTTGGCGCGTCTTATTCGGGCCTGTCGCTGGATGACACCACCTTTGACCTCTTTGTCGTGCCCGCCCCCGGTGTCACACTGGAACAGGCCGAGGCGGCGATGGACGAGGCGCTTCTGACATTCCTGGAAACAGGCGTGGATGCCGAACAGCTTGAGCGTATCAAGACGCAATTCCGCGCCTCGGAAACCTATGCCCGTGACGATGCCGGCGGCTTGGCCAATCGCTATGGTCAGGCGCTGACACAGGGGCTGACCGTGGCCGATGTGCAGGCGTGGCCCGCGATCCTTCAGGCCACAACCGAAGAAGACATCCTGCAGGCCGCACGCGACGTGCTGGATCGCACGCAATCTGTCACAGGCTGGCTTATGGCACCGGAGGTCACGCAATGATCCGTTTCGTTCTGAGTTTCGTTCTTTTGCTGGCTGCGCTGCCCGCGCGCGCTGAAATCGAGGTCAGGGAAATCACCACGCCCGGCGGGCTTGAGGCTTGGCTGGTCGAGGATCACTCGATCCCCTTCGTGGCGCTTGAATTGCGCTTTCGCGGCGGCGGCACTCTTGATCCGGAGGGCAAGCGCGGCGTGACCAATCTCATGGTCGGCCTGCTTGAGGAAGGCGCCGCCGAGATGGACGCGCAGGGCTTTGCGCGCGCCTCTGAATCCCTCGCCGCCGATTTCCGCTATTCCGTCAATGACGACCGCGTCAGCGTCTCAGCCCGGTTTCTGACCGAAAACCGCGATCAAGCGGTTGATCTCCTGCGGTCAAGCCTCGTAGAGCCGCGCTTTGATCCCGACGCCATCGAGCGTGTGCGCGCCCAGATCCTGTCGATCATCAACGCGTCGCAAACCGATCCGCGCGATATCGTCGGACAAGCGTTTGACAGCCTCGTGTTCGGCGATCATCCCTATGGCTCATCGCTTGACGGCACCATCGAGAGTGTCACGGCCCTTACCCGCGACGATATTTTGGCCGCACATCAGGGCGCTCTGGCCCGTGACAGGCTTTATGTCTCTGCCGTGGGCGACATCACCGAGGCAGAGCTTGCCGCCCTTCTCGATAGCCTGCTTGGCGACCTGCCCGAAAGCGGCGCACCGCTGCCGGGCAATGTTGCGCCCAATCTGCCGGGCGGTGTGAAGGTCACGGACTTTGCGACACCGCAATCCATTGTGGCCTTTGCCCAACCGGGCATCGACCGCGACGATCCCGATTTCTTTGCCGCCTATATCCTCAACCACATCCTTGGCGGTGGCGGCTTTGAAAGTCGGTTGATGAGCGAGGTGCGTGAAAAGCGCGGCCTGACCTATGGCGTCTATTCCTACCTCGCGGACAAGGACGCGGCCCAACTCTGGATGGGGTCTGTCGCCTCTGCCAACGACCGCGTCGCCGAGGCGATCACTGTCATTCGTGACGAGTGGGACCGTATCCACACAGAGGGTGTCACACCTGAAGAGCTGGAAAACGCCAAAACCTATCTGACCGGCGCCTACCCTTTGCAGTTCGAGGGGAATGGCCCCATCGCCGACATCGCCGTCGGCATGCAGATGGAGGGGTTGCCGACCGATTACATCGTAACGCGCAATGACAAGGTGAATGCAGTCACGCTCGACGATATCAACCGTGTCGCGCGGGAATTGCTCGATCCGGAAACGCTGACCTTTGTGGTGGTGGGTCAGCCTGTTGGATTGGACAGCACCCTCAACTGACGGATCATTTGTCCTGACGCAGCCCCACCTGCGTCAGGGCCGCATCCAACGGCGCAAGGTCTGACACCTGCAAGCGCATCGGCAGGCTTAGCACCTTGCGCCGGAACGCCAGTGGTAACCGCACGGCATCCTCTTCTGTCGTCACCAGTTGGGCGCGGCGCAAAGACGCCTCTCGCTCCAACCGCGCCAATAGGCCCGGACCATAGGCTTCCTCGGTGGCCAACGCCTCAAAGCGCACAGGCTCTGCCCCAAGCCCCCGCAACATGGCAAAGAAAAGCGCCGGATCTTCGCCCCCCGCAAAGGCCAAGACCCGCGCGCCCGCCCAATCCATGCCCGTTTCCAGCGGGTGCAATTCGCCCGCCATCACCGGCGATGAAATCCGCGCGCCCCATAGCGCTGCAAACCGCGCCTGCGCGGCATGCGGCCCCACCGTCAGCATCAGGTGAACCCGCGCCAACCCAGCCTCCAACGGCTCGGCAAGTGGCCCAGCCGGACGACACCGCCCATTGCCAAAGCCGCGCACGGCATCGACCACCCCAATGGACAGGTCCTTGATCAACGCGGGATCGCGCAGCCCGCCCATCATCACCAGACAATCGGCAGACCCCTCCGCCAAGGCCGCCCGCGCGCCCTCAGCCCAGTCGGGCGCAACCCAAGTCGGCGCAAAATCGGCCGCAAGCAGCGCAGCGCCCCCAACCTCCTCCGCACCATGGCGGCGCGGATCAATCCGAACCGGCCCCGCCGCCCCGCGCGCAAGGACCACGGGCGCAAACCCAAGCCGCTGCACCTGCCCGATCACCGCCAGCACCGCAGGCAAATTGCCCACGCTCCCCGCCGCCAACATATCGACCGAGATCACCGGCATCGGCGCACGCCAGCCAACCTGATCTTCCCCCGCGCGCCGCGCACGCCAGAGCGCCCAAGGGGTCAAAAGCCGCGCGCGCAAACCGGGCCGATCCGGTGGCGTGAACCAATAGGCGGGCAGGCTCATCGCGCGGCGTCCAGCCTATCCAGCCGATCCAGCAGCATATCTTGAATGCGGTCAGTCACAGCCGCCCCACGCGAGGCCACATCCCACGCCGCATGCGCCATCACCGCCGCCTGATCCGGCGCAATCAACCGCTGCACCGCCGCTGTCAGCGTCGGGCTGTCGCGCACAATCCGCGCCGCCCCCGCCTCGGCATAGCGCGAATAGCGATTGAGATAGCGGCCCACATTGGGGCCGTAAAGGATTGCCGAGCCATGCGCGGCAGGCTCATTGGGATCGCGCCCATGTTGTCCAGACACCAGCGACGAGCCCATGAACGTCACCGGGGCCAGACGATACCACAGCCCCATCTCGCCCCGCGTATCGGCCAGAATCACCTGCGTTGTCTCGCTTGGGATCTCGCCCTCGGACCAGACCGCCACCCGCCAACCCTGCGCCTCCAGCGTGGCGCGCATCTCGGCGCAGTCCTGCAAATCGTCCGGCACAAGGATCAGTACGCTGCGATGCGCCAGACGGCTGACTTCACGGTGGGTTTCCAGCACGGTTGCCAATTCATCGCGGTGGATGCGCGAGGCCAACCAGATCGGGCGACTGCGCAAAAGGCCCGCCATCTCTTCGCGCTCGGCGGCATTAAACGGCAGCGTCATCGCGCCTTCTTGGAACGCGCCCGTGACGGTCACGATCCGTTCGGGTGCCCCAAAGCGGCGCACCAGCCGTGCCGCCGCTTCGGTCCGCGTCAGGATTTCCGTAAATAGCCCCAGCACTGCGCGCGGCATGTCGGGAAACCAACGCCAGCTTGCCCGGTCCAGATTTTCCTCGTCGGCATCAACCAGATAAAGCGGGGTCGCCATCCGCGAGGCACAGATCAGCAGCGCAGGCCGCAAATCACCGCCCGTCCACACGCAGATGTCAGGCCGCCAATGGGCCAAAAATGCCTCAGCGGCGGGTAGGTTATCCTCGGGCACTGTCTGCCAGATGACCGATGCCGCCATGTCGGTCCGGGCCGGGGTCGTGCTTGATGTGGTCAACAAAAGATGCAAGCCGCGCCGCTGCGCCGCCAACCGCTCCGCAAGATGCACCAGCGTGTCCGCGCGCGCCGCATCGACCGCATGCGCCCAAATCAAGGGCCCGGGCGGGCGCACCTGATCCGGCACAGGGCCCGCGCGCCCGGCGCGGCGCGCATAGGCCAGATAGGCCGATAGGCTAAGCGACCGGCTCATGCCAGCACCCCGGCAAGCGCCGCCAAGGCCGATGCAATCAGACTTTCAGGCGCGACATGCTCGACCGGCGCCCCATGCTCTCGCAGCGCCCCGGCAAGGCCCGCTGCCTGTGATCCATCCGCAATCAGCACCACGCTTTGCCCCAGCCAATAGGGCCGCGCCGCCGCCAATTCCGCCGCCAGAAGATGCCCGGTGATCGCTGCCGAATCCCCGCGCACCTCCGCCCCCCGCAGATGCGCCGCCAATCGTTCCGGACGGCTGAGCGTATCAGCCATGGCCTCGGCGCAGGGCAGCACCGCACCGCCCAAAAGACGCACCAGCCGGGGCGTCACAAAGCTCTGGCAACTCACCGCCTCGCCCGCGCTCAGATGCACCCAATGGCTCAGGTCGCGCCCGACCACCCAAGCCACCCCATCCCATTGCGCCCGCGCCTGCAAAAGACCGATCAGCAAAAGGCGCACCCAGGCGTCAATCACATCGGGCGGGGTGTCCTGAACCAGCGGGGCCAGACCCCGCCCACCTTGGGGCAATACCTGCGTGGGCAGGTGATCCCCCTGCCCCTCACCGATGCGAAACACCCGCTGCGGCATCGACAGCAGCTGCGCCCGCGCAGCTGCTTGATCCGGGGCTGCGGCCTGCTCGACGATCCGGGCGCCCTGCATCACAAAGGCGCGCGCGCACGCTCCGTCATGGCCGATGGCGGCCCAATCGGTCATTGTCGGCGTTCAAGCTGCGCCACAAGACCGGACATGTCATAGCCCGCCTTCGCGGTCGCGCGCAGGATCTCGTCCGCACCCAAGTCTTCGAACCGCGTGATGCTCCACAGCATCGTGCAGCGCGTGCCAGAGCGGCAATAGGCAAGGATCGGCTTGGGCATTTCCTCTAGCGCCACGCGAAACTCGTCCAGCGCAGCCTGCGTCATCTGCCCAGAATGGATGGGCACCCACCGCACCGCCAGCCCCGCCGCTTCTGCCGCCGCCGCAACGGCATCAAACGCAGGCTGCCCGTAATCCTCGCCATCCGGTCGGTTGCACAGGATCGAGCGATATCCGGCATCGACGAGCGCGGCCACATCCGCCACCTCGATCTGCGGGGACACAGTGAAATCTTGGGTAATCAGGCGCAAGTCCATGAGGCTCTCCAGCAGGGTTTGCCCCATCTATGCGCAAATCCCCCGCCGGATTCAATGGGACAGACGTCACCGTGACAGAGCGGCGCGCGGCGATACGCCACGCACGCAACTCTGCATCAAAGCCGAAGATTCTTGCAGGACATCCCGAATTTTGCCGAAATTTACAGCGTTCGGCCTGCAAAACCGGGAAATCCGGGAAAACCGCAGACGTAACCTCTGGTAGAGTAACCTACCGGGCGCCGTCAGGATGCCCGGACAAGCAACAACAACGAGGGAGATCCTGTCATGTCTGGAAAGTTCGTCGTCGGCTACGACGGCAGCGTGTCATCGCGACGCGCCTTGGAATTCGCGGTAGACCGCGCACGCGCTCAGGGCGGCACCATCGTTCTGGCGCATGTGCTTGAATGGTCGCCCTATTCCTTCCTGACCGCAAGCGAACTGGAAGAGCGCCACAAACGCCGCCGCGAAGAAATGGAACGCGCCGAAAAGGCGATCACCTCTACCGTCGTGGCCGAATTGCAGGACAGCGGGATGCCGGTTGAGACCATGATCCGCTACGGCAATACCGCCGATCTGCTCTGCCGTATCGCCAAAGAGGTGAACGCCGTTCAAATCGTGATCGGGCGTGATGGCCAGTCGGCGATTGGCGCGCGGGTGTTCGGATCGGTCGCCGGTGCGCTCGTGCAGACAGCGCCGGTGCCCTGCACCATTGTTCCATAAAATATAGAAACAACAGGGATGATAAAAATGAAACGATACGCATTTCCTGCGGCGGCTGCGGTTGGGGCGGCATTGCTTGCCATGCCCGCCTATGCACAATCTGTTGATGAAAAGGTCAATCAGATCTTCGCAAGTTCAACCGGCTGGTTCGTCAATCTGATCTTTTCCAACTTTCCGGGCACCTCCTTTCCGTGGATCGTGGCTTGGTTGGTGATTGGTGCCACCGTGTTCACGCTCTATTTCGGCTTTATCCAGTTTCGCGCGATCGGCCATTCCATTGCATTGGTCAAAGGCGACTACTCCGACCCCAACGATGCCGGTGAGGTCAGCCATTTTCAGGCGCTCGCGACGGCCCTCTCGGGCACTGTCGGCCTTGGCAATATCGCAGGCGTCGCCGTTGCGGTCAGCATCGGTGGCCCCGGGGCCACCTTCTGGATGATCCTTGCGGGCCTCATGGGCATGGCGTCTAAATTCACCGAATGCACCTTGGGCGTGAAATACCGCAACGAATACCCCGATGGGCGCGTTTCCGGCGGCCCGATGTATTACCTGACCAAGGGCTTTGCCGAACGCGGCGTGCCGGGTGGCAAAATCCTCGCCGTGCTCTTCTCGATCTTTTGTATCCTTGGCGCGCTTGGCGGCGGCAATATGTTTCAGGCCAATCAGGCGCATCAGCAGATTGCGGGCATCGTCGGCGCATATCCGGGCTGGATCACCGGCGTGATCTTTGCCGGTGTGGTCTTTGCGGTGATCGTGGGCGGCCTGAAATCCATCGCGCGGGTCACAGAAAAGGTCGTGCCGTTCATGGGTATCCTCTATGTCGGCACAGCGCTTATCATCATCGTGATGAACGCGGATCAGATCGGCTGGGCTTTTGGCCAGATTTTCGAAGGGGCCTTTACCGGGCTTGGCGTTGCGGGCGGCATGGTCGGCGCGCTCATTCAGGGCTTCAAACGCGCCGCCTTCTCGAACGAGGCTGGCGTCGGTTCAGCGGCCATCGCCCATTCGGCCGTGCGCACCAAGGAACCAATCACCGAAGGGTTCGTATCGCTGCTTGAGCCTTTCATCGACACCGTGGTGATCTGCACCATGACCGCTCTTGTGATCATCATCACCGGGCAGCTTGTTGCAGGACCGGATGGCAATTACCTGCTCAACGAAGCGGGCACCGCGATCCAAACCGTCGGCGGCACTTCGGGCGTTGGTCTGACCTCCGCTGCCTTTGGCAGTGCGATCAGTTGGTTTCCTTATGTTCTGGCAATCGCCGTCGTGCTCTTTGCCTTTTCCACCATGATCAGCTGGTCCTATTACGGCCTCAAGGCCTGGACCTATCTCTTTGGCGAAGGCGAGACCAAGGAACTGGTGTTCAAGGTGATCTTCTGCATCTTCGTGGTGATCGGTGCCGCCGCCAATCTTGGCCCGGTGATCGACTTCTCGGATGCGGCGATCTTTGCCATGGCAGTGGTCAATATCATCGGGCTCTACATCCTGATGCCCATCGTCAAACGCGAGTTGGACAGCTACCTCAGCCGGCTTAAATCAGGCGAAATCAAGAAGTTCGAGTAAGTTTTCACCCGATTTGACAATCATGGGGGCCAGCGGACATCCGCTGGCCCCTTTGGATTCGCGCAGATCATGCATAGGTAGACGTCAGAACGACACGACGATTTTCCCTCAAGGAGGACCCGTTATGGACAAAGAGACATACCAGAAAAAGCTGCAAGCCCAACTCGATCAATGGAAAGCCGAAATCGACAAGCTGCAAGCCCAGTCGCGCGAGGCGTCTGCCGACATGCAGATCAAGTATCAGGAGCAGATCAAAGAGCTGCGCGAAAAACGCGCCGAGATGGCAGCCCAGTATGACAAGATTGAGGCCGCCAGCATCGAAGCGTGGAAAGATTTCAAGACCGGCGCAGACGAGGCTTGGGACAACATGTCCAAAGCCATGAAATCAGCATGGGGTCGGTTTGGCTGACTGTCTGCCAAGCCTTTTCAACTGCCGCCACGCAAGCGCCATAACAGGCGCTTGCGTGCTTTTTCAGAGGTAGAATGGCCTGCTCAGGCTGCCGCAAACCCGGCATCAAGCGCCGACAGGATCACGTTCACCTCAGCCTCGGAAATCACCAGAGGCGGCGACATCAGGATGTTATGCGCCCCCAGACGCACCATCGCCCCCGCCTCATACGTCGCCTGATGCACCCGCTTCATAGTCGCGGCATCCATGGGCGTCTTTTTCGCGCGGTCGCTGACCAGCTCGATACCCATCATCAAGCCATGACCGCCACGCACATCACCGATGATGTCGTATTTTTCGGCCAGCTTCTTGACCCCTTCATAAAGCTGCGTGCCGCGCACAGCGGCATTGCTCTTGGTATCCAGCCGCAGCGTTTCTGACAGGCAGGCCACCACCGCCGCCGCCCCCACCGGATGCGCCGAATAGGTGTAGCCGGTCCAGATGCTGCCCTCTGGCCCCGCCTTTTCAAACACCTCGGCGACCTTGTCGCCCAAAACCACGCCGCCCACAGGGAAATATCCGCTTGTGATGCCCTTGGCGATGGTCATCATGTCGGGCTTGACGCCCCAATGCCGGGCTCCGGTCCAATCTCCCGTGCGCCCAAATCCGGTGATCACCTCGTCCGAGATCATCAGAATGCCGTAGCGGTCGCAGATGTCGCGCATATGCTTCATAAAGGACGCATCCGGCACGATCACACCGCCAGCCCCTTGAATAGGCTCCATGATAAAGGCGGCAATCGTGCTGGGGTCCTGAAACTCGATCTCATCCACCATGGCGGCGGCGATCTTTTCCGCCAGTTTGGCCCCATCGGTCTCATCGAACGGGTTGCGATAGGTATAGGGGCTGGGCAGATGAAAACAGCCCGGCAACAGCGGCTCATAGGTGATCCGGAACCGGTTGTTGCCATTGACCGACGCGCCACCCCAATGGGTGCCGTGATAGCCCTTTTTCAGGCTCAGGAACTTGGTGCGCGTGGGTTCCCCCCGCAGGCGGTGATATTGCCGCGCCATGCGCAGCGCCGTGTCCACGCTATCCGACCCGCCCGAGGTGAAAAAGACGCGCGTCATCCCATCCTCGGCAAAGAACTCCTGCACCGCATAAGAGGCTTCGATGGCCGCGGGGTTGGTGCTCCCGGCAAAGGCAGAATAATAAGGCAATTGCCAAAGCTGATCGGAAATCGCCTGCTTCACCACATCGTTGGAATAGCCAAGGTTGACGCACCACAGGCCCCCCACCGCATCCACCGGATCATGCCCGTCGATATCGGTGATCCGCACGCCTGCGGCACTTTTGATGATTTTCGGTGCATTGGCCTGCTGCTCACCGGGATGCCCCATCGGGTGCCACAGATGGCGCGCGTTCATCTCACGCAGGAAATTGTCGTCTTTCATGGGGTGCTCCGGCAGGTAGAGGGAATTTGATCAAATTCTGCCACTGCCGTGCGAAACTGTCCAGAGGGATAAACGGGCCGGGATACGCAATCCCGACCCAACCCCGCCCGGTGGATCACTCCGCCAGCTTTTCCTCGATGATCGCCTTGAGATCGTCATAGGCCATGTTGGCATATTTCTGCTCGTTGATCACCAGCGTCGGCGTCGACTCGACGCCATGGGCCTCGGCGTTCTCTTGATACCACGCGACCAGCGCCTTGGCCTTTTCGGTGTCATTGAGACAGGCTTCAACCGCATCCGGCTCCAGCCCTGCAACCTTGCCGATCCGGCGCAGGTTGTCGGCAATCGCGGCAGGCTCGCCTTGGGTCCATTCCCCCTGCTGCTCATAAATCATGTCCGAGATGCCAAAGAATTTCTCTGGCCCGCCACAGCGCGCCACCATCGACGCCCATAGGCCGAACCGGTCAAAATAGACATCGCGATAGATGAAATGCACCTTGTCCGTGTCGATATACTCAGCCTTCAACTGTTTGAGCGGCCCCTTGTGAAAATTGGCACAATGCGGACAGGTAAAGGACGCGTATTCGATGATCGTCACCTTGGCATCCTCTGGCCCCATCGTCATTTCGACGATTTGCGATGTACCCGGGGCCGCCTCTTGCGCCACGGCGGGGCCGGTAAGCATGGCAAGGGCCAGCGCCCCGGTTGCGATCAAGTGTTTCATATCATTATCCTTGGTCTGATGGGTCAGTCAGTGTTGTGACTTTGTTAACACGTTGCGCGCCAGCCTTTCCAGCGCCGCCCGCAATCCATCGTCGGTCACAGGTGCGGCAAGGCTCGTGGCGGTTTGCAGCGTCTCGGGTGCCACGACGGGCGGGGCCGCCACTTTGGGCCGATGGGTGAACTCCACCTGCCCCTCTGCAAAGCCCACGGGCGCGGTCTGAGTGATGCGGATACGCGCGATGGCATTGTAGCCATAGACGGCATTGACCCGCTCGCGCAGCTTTTCCTTCTGCATCTCCAGCATCGGGGCCTGCGCGCCGGTCGTGAGCAGCGTGAGCGTCGCCCCCATCCCCTGCCGCGCATAGGACACTTCGACGGGCCGCGCGATGGCGGCGATGTCGTCGCCCACCACTTCGGCCCAATGCGTCAATAGCCGCGATTGCGCAAACCCACGGCTCTCGGAGGCGCGGCGTATGCTGGTCTGCAGCAACGCCGAGGTGCGTTTGAACCCGTATGTCGCGGCCTTGCGGCTGGTCATGGTTGGCGCTCTCCTCACTGGCGCTAATCTATGGCATGTGACAGGGGATACCAGAGCCGATTGCGCGGCAAGGGGGTAAACTATGCGTTATTTCGCCGAGGCCGAAAGCCTGCTTGCGTGGTATGATACCCATGCCCGCGACCTGCCTTGGCGGATCAGCCCCGCAGCCCGCGCGGCAGGTGCCCATCCCGATCCCTACCGTATCTGGCTGAGCGAGGTGATGCTCCAACAGACCACCGTCGCGGCGGTCAAATCCTATTTCCTGCGCTTCACCACGCTTTGGCCCACCGTCGCCGATCTTGCCGCGGCCGAGGATGCGCAGGTCATGGGGGAATGGGCCGGACTTGGCTATTACGCCCGCGCCAGAAACCTTCTGAAATGCGCGCGCGTTGTGGTGCGCGATCATGGCGGGCGGTTTCCCGACACGCTTGACGGCCTGCGCGCCCTGCCCGGCATCGGGCCTTATACCGCCGCCGCCATTGCAGCGATTGCCCACGATCAACCGCATGTCGTGGTAGACGGCAATGTCGAACGGGTGATGGCCCGGCTCTATGATATCCATACCCCCCTCCCCACCGCCAAGCGCGCGTTGACCGAGGCGGCAGCGCGCCTTACCCCCCGCTTGCGGCCCGGCGATTATGCTCAGGCGGTGATGGATCTTGGCGCCACCATTTGCACGCCCAAATCCCCCGCCTGCGGTCTTTGCCCGTGGCGTGCGCCCTGTGCGGCCCGCGCCGCAGGCACCGCCCAACATCTCCCCCGCAAACTGCCCAAAACGCCCAAGCCGGTGCGCCATGGTCACGCCTATGTCGCACGGCGGGCCGATGGCGCATGGCTCTTGGAACGCCGCCCCGATAGCGGCCTCTTGGGCGGCATGCTGGGCTGGCCCGGCAGCGACTGGGGCGAATCTCCGCTCCACACACCGCCCATCGCCGCCGACTGGCAACAGCTAGAGGCCGAAGCGCGCCACACTTTCACTCATTTCCACCTCCGCCTCACCGTCCACATAGCCTTTGTGCCCCATGGCGTGCCCCCCGAACGTGGCATGTTCCTATCTGACGCAGCGTTTCGCCCCACAGAGCTGCCAACCCTCATGCGAAAGGTCTTTGACCTCGCGCGGGCTGCGCTAAACTATGCCCCATAACGCAAGCGCGAAACTTCTCAGGACCGTTCCATGATACCCGCCGACAAGGTTGCCCAACTGCACCGCGCCCTGCCCTTCTGGATGTCGCTTATCTTGCTCCCTGTGGCCGTGCTGGGCGCATTGCAAGGCGGCTGGACCGTGCTTTTGTTGCCTCTGACCACATGGTATTTTTTCTCGATCCTCGACGCCTTTCTCGGGCTCTATACCGAGAATGCCGATCTTGAGACGCGCGACGATCAACTGACCTGGTATCGCGCGATCACCCTGATCTGGGCACCGTTCCAATTTGGCCTGCTCTATTGGTTGATCTGGTATGTCACAGGCCCGGGCGACGCGCATCTCAGCCCGCTGGAAACCATCCTTCTGTTCTTCGGGGTGGGGGTGATCACCGGTACTGTGGGCATCAACTATAGCCATGAACTCATGCACCAGAAAAACCGGAGCGAGCGATTTCTTGGCGATGTTCTGCTTGCCATGGTGCTCTATTCGCATTTCCGGTCAGAGCATCTTTTGGTGCACCACCGCTACGTCGGCACCCCCCGCGATCCCGTCACGGCCCGCTATAACGAGGGGTTTCACCGCTTTTTCCCGCGCGTGCTGCGGCAAAGCTGGCAGTCAGCCTTCAAGGCCGAGGCCGACATGCTCGCCCGCCGCAACTTGCCTTGGCACGACCTCAAGAACCCGTTTTTCAAATACTGGGCACTCCAAGGCTTCATGGCCCTGCTGGCCGTTCTGATCGGCGGCTGGATTGGGCTTGCCCTGTTTTTCTGGCAAGCCTTTGTCGCGATTTGGCAGCTAGAGCTTGTAAATTACATCGAACATTACGGCCTCACCCGCAAACATCTTGGTGGCGGCAAATACGAGCATGTTCAACCGCGCCATAGCTGGAACGCGGCACACAAGGCGTCAAATTGGCTGTTGATCAACCTGCAACGCCATTCCGATCATCACTATAAACCCGATCGCCGCTTTCCGCTCTTGCAGAACTATACCGAGGCGGACGCGCCGCAATTGCCCTATGGCTATCCGGTGATGACCATGGCCGCCATGGTTCCGCCCATTTGGCGGCGGGTGATGAACCCCCGCGTGCGCCGCTGGCGCGAGATGTATTACCCCGAGATCACCAATTGGCGACCCTATAATCGCGCCAGCACCCCGATGCCGCGCTAGACGTACATCGGCCGGGGCCAAAGGCCGCGCGCGGCGTATCGACACTGAAGTAAGCGGTATCCAAAGGGTCAAACTGATGGAGTTTGACAAGGATCGTGCAGCCCTCTGAGAAAGAACTGCATGGATGCGCTTGGCGGCCCCTCCTGCACGTCAGAGAGGCAACGCACCGGCCAGGTCAAGCGCGCTCGATCACCGCCTGTGCCTCGGCAAAAGACAACAACCGGCGTCCCTGTTCATCCCACAGGTGGAGCCGCGCATTGGCGAGGCTCTCGCGGATGGTCATCCGGTTGATTTCCGCCAATTGCGCGTGATCGCGCAACGCCTCAGGCAGCCGATAAAACGGGATACGGCTGTTGACGTGATGCACGTGGTGAATCCCGATATTGGCGCTCAGCCATTGCAGCCAGCCGGGCAACACGTAATGCGAACTGCCCTCAAGGGCGGCATCATGCAATTGCCAGTTTTCCTCGGCCTCCCAATGGGTGGTCTCGAATTGATGCTGCACGTAGAACAGCCACACCCCCGCCGTCGCCGCCAGAACGGTCGAGGGCAAAAAGATCAAGAGGATCGGCATCAGCCCACCGAACCAGCCCACCAAACCCAGCACCAGCAACAAAGCGGCGTTGGTGGCCATTGCGCTGACCCAATAGCGCGCTTTGCCCATGAAGCCGAGCGGCAGACGGTTTTCCAGCAAAAAGATATACCCCGGCCCCAGCCCGAACAGAACCAGCGGGTTGCGGTAAACCCGGTATTTCAGGCGCTGAAACGGCGTCAGCGCGGCATATTCCGCAACCGTCAGCGTGTCGATATCGCCAATCCCCCGCCGCCCCAGATTGCCCGAGGAACTGTGGTGGATCGAATGTGAATGCCGCCACACGTCATAGGGCGTCAGCGTCACCACCCCAAGCACCCGGCCAAGCCAGTCATTCATCGACCGGCTCTTGAAAAAGGCCCCGTGGCCGCAATCATGTTGGATCGCAAAGAGGCGCAAGAGGAACGGCGCGGCACAAAGCGCCAGCACGACACTCAGCACATAACTCAGCGACAAAGCCCACCAGGACAGCCCCCAAAGTGCGAGGAACGGACCAACGGTCACGGCCAATTCGAATGCAGCACGGGGCGAACTCGGCTCGCGGTATTTCGCAAGGAGTTGCGCCCATTCCCTGCCAGCACGTGTTTCGGGTGGCAGCGGGGCGGGGTGGGGTTGATCGAGCATGTGCCTGTTTTTTTTTGGTACCGATTGCCAAACTCATAGAGGATTGACCAGCGTTTGCAAACGTTGCGTCACCCTAACCCCTGCGCTATTTGACCACGTTTGAGAAATTTATGACCCTACGTCACGCAAAAGCCCCGCAAGACGACCTTGCGGGGCTTTGCAGTTCATAAAATGGGTCGACTCACTCAGCTTGTCTTCTTGCCCTTGATCGGCGCCCAGATCCGCTTGTTGGTCAGATAGAGCAATACCGACAGGATCGTCAGAAAGATCACCCCGGTCAGGCCCGCATGCTTGCGCGCCATCATCTTGGGCTCTGCGGTCCACATCAGGAAGGCCGCAACATCCTCGGCCTGCTGTTCCAGCGTGGCAACGGTGCCGTCGTCATATTCGACATCGTCACCCCAGAGCGGCTGACCCATGGCGATCCAGCTACCGGGCACCGTGTGATGACCATCCTCATCCTTGCACTCGTCCGGATAGCCACCGGCGGTGAAGGCCGCGTTATACGTGCCGGTGAAATCCTCCGGCGCGCATTCCGGCGCTTCGTGATACCCGACCATCAGCGAGTAGATATATTCCGCCCCGCCCATACCGTTGAAAAGCTGGCTCAGACCGGTGCCGTAGGGGCCATGAAACCCCGCACGCTTTTTGGCCATAAGGCTCAGGTCCGGCGCGCTCGCAGAGGTGACAGCCGGAAAATGGTCAGTCGGGGTGGCGGGCCGGAAATCGTCAAGCTCCGGATCGAATACCTCGAACTGCTCGGAATAGGCAAAGACCTGATCCTGAGGCAGCTGCGGCCCCCCCTCGTCCCCCAAGGTCCGAAGCGGCACATATTGCAGGCCGTGGCACGCCGCGCAGACCTGCGTATAGACCTTCAGACCGCGCTGAAGCTGGTTCTGGTCAAACTTGCCGAACGGACCTTCAAAGGAAAAGGCGACGTCCTCGATATGCCCCTCGCCCCCGGCGGCCAATGCGCCGCCAGTCGAGAGGGACAGGGCCACAAGGGCCGCAATGCCTGTTGTCTTGAACATTGTCATCCGTCCTTTCTTATTCGGCGGGCGTGTGGGCCTTGCCATAATGCGCATCGAAGTCTTCCTCGATGGTGGCAGGCTGGGCCTCAGGTTTCTCGATCACGCCCAAGAGCGGCAGGATCACCAGGAAATAGGCGAACCAATAGGCCGACGCGATCAACGAGATGGTCGAATAGGGCGGCTCGGCGGGCATTGCGCCAACCCAGGTCAAGACCACAAAGTCGATCACCAACAGCCAGAACCACCACTTGAACATCGGACGATAGCGGCCCGACCGCACCGAAGAGGTATCAAGCCACGGGGCCAGCGCCATGACCGCAATCGCCCCGAACATCGCCAACACACCAAAGAACTTGGCGTCGATGATGCCACCGGTGATCCAGCTGGCGAACATCACCACCCAGACATCGCCGGTAAAGGCGCGCAGGATCGCGTAGAACGGCAGGAAGTACCATTCCGGCACGATATGCGCAGGCGTGACCAGAGGGTTCGCTTCGATGTAGTTGTCGGGGTGGCCAAGGTAGTTGGGCATAAAGCCGACAACCGCAAAGAACACCACCATGATCACGGCAAGCGCGAACAGGTCTTTGATCACGAAATAGGGCCAGAACGGCACAGTATCGCGAGCGGCCTCATCCTTGGACGTGCGGCGCACATCAACCCCGGTTGGGTTGTTGTTGCCGGTGGTGTGGAACGCCCAGATATGCAGCGCAACCAGTGCGGCAATAACGAACGGCAGCAGATAATGCAGCGAGAAGAAGCGGTTCAGCGTGGCATTGTCCACCGCCGGCCCACCCAAAAGCCACGTTTGGATCGAGTCGCCGATGAACGGGATCGCACCAAAGAGACCGGTGATCACCGTGGCCCCCCAGAACGACATCTGGCCCCAAGGCAGCACGTAACCCATGAACGCCGTACCCATCATCATCAGATAGATGAGCATGCCGATGATCCATGTCACCTCACGCGGGGCCTTGTAAGACCCATAGTAGAGGCCGCGGAAAATATGCAGATAGACCGCAACAAAGAACAGCGACGCGCCGTTCATGTGCAGATAGCGGATGAAGTGGCCGCCATTCACGTTGCGCATGATATGCTCAACGCTGGCAAAGGCCAGATCGACATGCGGCGTGTAATGCATCACCAGAATGATGCCGGTAACGATTTGCAGCACCAGACAGAAGGTCAGAACGATCCCCCAAATCCACATCCAGTTCAGGTTCTTGGGCGTGGGGATCATGATGGTGTCATAGAGCAAGCCGACGATGGGCAGGCGCGAATGCAGCCATTTCTCGCCACTCGTCTTGGGCTCGTAGTGATCGTGCGGAATTCCGGACATTTGCGCGTTTCCTTATCCCAGTTGGATCGTGGTTTCGTCGAGGAATGTGGCGACGGGAATCCACAGGTTCTCAGGCGCCGGACCTTTGCGGATACGGCCAGCCGTGTCGTAATGCGACCCGTGGCAAGGGCAGAACCAGCCGCCAAAATCGCCCGATCCGTCGCCAATCGGCACGCAACCCAGATGGGTGCACACGCCGATCATCACGAGCCATTCGCCCGCCTCATCCAGCGTGCGGTTCTGGTCCGACGCATCAAGCGCGAGGTCATTACGGTTCTGTGCATTCTGGTCCGGCAGTTCCGCCAGCTCAACGGCACGGGCAGCTTCGATCTCTTTTTCCGTGCGGCGACGGATGAAAACCGGCTTGCCCAAGAATTTGACGCTGATCTGCGTGCCGGGCTCCACACCCGAAACATCGACGCGGATCGAGGACAGCGCCTGCACATCCGCCGAAGGGTTCATCTGGTTGATGAGCGGCCAGATGGCCGCACCTGCGGTCACGGCACCGACGCCTGCGGTCGCATAATAGAGGAAATCCCTCCGGGTGCCTTCGTGATCTTCTGCGTGGGACACGAGAATTACTCCCTATATATCAGAGCCGCAATCGGCCTCATACGATGTTAGGCCACGGGATTCCCATGGCCAGTCTGTGCGGCTATTTAGCGGGGCTTTGGGGGGCCGTCCAGCCTGCATTACCCCAAGATTTGGTCAGAGCGCGCATCTGTCGCGCTTGACCGGCTTCTATCGCGAAATCAGACAGCGCCATGGCCCCCCTCTCTCGCCTGTTGGCGGGGCTTATGCGGGGGCTGTTCGCATCATGCTGTCGCGCGCGGCCATCTTGGCATACCACGCCTCCAGCGCCGGATGCCCAACCCGCCAGCCGCGCGCATCATGGCGGAAATCAAGATAGCCCAGCGCACAGCCCAGCGCGATATGGCTCATATCGAGCGGCCCCGCGAGATGGCTCATCCAGCGGCCCTCAACGGCCTCCAGCGCCCGTGCAACCTTGGCCCATTGCCCCTCGACCCAAGGGGCATAGCGGATCTCTTCGGGCCGGAACCGCGCCTCATAGGTCATCGCCAGCGCCGCCTCCATGATCCCTTCGGCAATCGCCTCCAGCGTCAGCACCTCCCAGAGCCGCGCCTCGGGATAAAACCGCCCATCAGCGCGCGCATCCAGATAGCGGGTGATCACCCGGCTGTCATGGATCGCCGGGCCGTCCAGCCGCACCAGCGCCGGTATCTTGCCCAGCGGATTGGCCGCCGCCGCCTGCGGATCGGTCTCAAGCGGTGTGGTGGTCACATCGACCACCTCAACCTGATCGTCCAACCCGGATTCCAGCAAGAGCACGCGGACCTTGCGCACAAAGGGGGACAATGGCGAGGAAATCAGTTTCATGGCGCGCTCCTTTAGATGTTCGCCGCGACCCTAGGCGCAGCCCCCAACGCTGTAAAGCCGCTCACGCAGGCGGCGCGCGCATCCACTCCGCCAACAAGTCACTCTCTTGCCCCTGCCCCGCCGGCCCCAGATGATCGGCGGCGCGCAGGCGCACATCCTCGGGCTTGTTCTGCCCCAATTTCCACGTGCCTGCGATCTCGTCCACGCGCATTGCACAGGGCACGATCTGCCGCATCATCCGCTCCAGCACCTCGGGTGTCATCTTCTCGGCCCGCCATTCCGGCTTGGGCGCAAGCCGCGCCTCGAACTCCGCCGATTGCCGATCCAAAAGGTCGCGCATCCCCTCCTGCGGCTGCAACGTGACCTCGCCCACCAGATGCACAGCCACGTAATTCCACGTGGGCACCTGATCCTCGACCCCATACCAATCGGGCGAGACATAGGATTGCGGCCCCTCTATCGCCAACCGCGCGCGCAACGGCCCACTCAAAAGCCGCGCAATCGGGTTTGACCGCACCAGATGAAATTCGGCCCGCGTGCCGTCGGCATTCAAAAGAAACGGAATATGGCTCATCAGCGGCCCCTCGGGGCTGCAAACGGCCAGAATGCCAAAGCCCCGCGCGCGGGCAAATTCCAGATTGCGCTCGTTCGGTGTCTGACGAAAAGCAGGATTGGGATGCATGGCCTTAGTCCTCGCGCCGGGGGCAGAGAATATCCTCAACGGCCTGCGCCACCCGCAACAGCCGCTCTTCGCCATAGGGCTGACCGCAGAGCATCAGCCCACAGCTGGGCACCCCTGTGGGCAGCGTCACGGCACACAGCCCCAAAAGATTGCCCACCCGCGTATTGCGCAGGGTCAGCAGATTTTCGGTCACGTAATAGTCAGGGTCCGCCAAAAGCCGCGCCTGATCCGGCGGCAGGTTGGGGGCCGAGGGCATGAGCACCGCATCATAGCCCGCAACCCGCGCGGTCCACGCCGCACGCAGCGCCTCTAACTTGCGCCAGCCCGCCACATAATCCGCCGCACTTATATCTTTGCCACTGCGGAACCGCTCCAGAATCGGCGCGAACATCTTGTCCGGGGCCGCCTCGATCACCTCGCGCCATAGACCATAGGCCTCGCCCGTGAACAGCACCGGCGACAGCGGTAGCGCCTCGGCCACCTCTGGGGCTTCGATCTCGTCGATCACCGCGCCCGCATCGCGCAGCATCTCCAGCGCCAGCGCATGCGCACGCGCAGGCTCGGGGCGAATATCCTCCATCACGCCCGTGCGCAGCGCCGCAAACCGCAACCCCAAGAGCGAAGCCCCACGCAAATCGGCCGCTTTGCGCCCTTCCAGCGCCGCCAGCATCAGCGCGCAATCCTCGACCGAGCGCGCCAGTGGTCCCACCGTGTCGAACCGCAGGCAGAGCGGCACCACCCCTTGCAAAGACACCCGCCCCGACGTGGTCTTGAGCCCGACCAGATCGTTCCACGCCGCAGGGATGCGCACCGACCCGCCAGTGTCCGACCCGATCCCGCAGGGGGCCAGATCAAACGCCACGCTCGCCGCCGCCCCCGAAGATGATCCGCCAGGCACAGCATCTGCGTTGTTCACGCAAGGCGGCGTTGCCGTCACCGGGTTCAGCCCCAGACCGGAAAACGCCAATTCGCTCATATGTGTCTTGCCAAGGCACACCAGCCCCGCCGCCGTGCCATTGCGCAACACCTCGGCATCTCGTTCCGGCACCCGGCCTTTCAACAGCGCCGATCCCGCCTCGGTCGCGACACCCGCGCTGTCAAAGAGGTCCTTCCAACTGACCGGCACCCCGTCCAGCAGGCCCAGACGTTGCCCCGCCTTGGCCCGTGCCGATGCCGCCGCCGCCTCAGCCCGCGCGCGGCTCTCTGTCACAGCGCTGTAGATGCGATCGCGCAGCGGATGGGCGGTGATCGCCGCCAGATAGGTCTCGCACAGCGCCTCGGGGTCAATCTCGCCACGCGAAATGCCGCGCCCCAGATCGCCCGCCGTCATCCTGAGCCAGTTCTGCATCGCGTTCCCCTATCCGTTCAAAAACCATTGCTAGCGGCAGAGCGGCGCATGGACAATCCCGCGCGCACGCACATATTGGGCGGCATGACACATGACAGCGATCTTCTCATCGTCGGCGGTGGCCTGAATGGCCCCGCTCTTGCGCTTGCCGCAGCACAGGCCGGGCTTTCCAGCACCGTGATCGACGCCCTGCCCGAACCGACCCGCAAAAACGCGGCCTTTGACGGTCGATCCTATGCTTTGGCACTCGCCTCCGTGCGGCTCTTGCAAAACCTCGGGATATGGGACCGCGTGGCCGAGCATGCCCAACCGATGTTGGAAATCAAGGTCTCGGACGGGCGCGCGGGCGAAGGGCCATCGCCCTTCTTTCTGCATTTCGACCATGCCGAGATCGAAGAAGGCCCCATGGGCCATATGCTTGAAGACCGCTTTTTGCGCCGCGCCCTGATCGAGGCCATGGCAGAGCAACCGCTGATCACCCAAGTTTCCAACGACACGGTCACAGCCCAAGAAAGCGCCGCCACCGGCGTTACCCTCACGCTTGCCTCGGGCAAAACCCTGACCGGGCGGCTTTTGATCGGGGCCGATGGGCGCGCCTCGGGTACAGCCGCGCGCGCCGGCATCCGGCGCACCGGCTGGGGCTATGGTCAAACAGCACTTGTCGCCGCCATCGAACACGAATTACCGCATCACGGCATCGCGCATCAATTCTTCATGCCCCCCGGCCCGCTCGCGATCCTGCCGCTGCCGGGCAATGTCAGCTCGATTGTCTGGTCTGAAACAGACGCCACCGCCGCCCGGTTTGCCGCCCTTCCCGATGCAGATTTCATGGAGGTGCTGCGGCCCCGCTTCGGCGATTTTCTGGGCGCGATCAAGCTGCGCGGCGCGCGCTATACCTACCCGCTCAGCCTGACGGTGGCCAACAGCTTTGTCGCCGAACGCCTCGCTCTGATCGGCGACGCCGCCCACGGTATGCACCCGATTGCCGGTCAGGGGCTGAACGCAGGTCTGCGTGATGTGGCCGCCTTGGCGCAGGTTATGACCGAAGCCAACCGCCGGGGCGAGGACATCGCGGCACCCGATGTGCTTGCCCGTTATCAACAATGGCGGCGGTTCGATACCGCGACGCTGGCCTTGGCCACCGACCTCACCAACCGGCTCTTCTCCAACGACAACCCGATCCTGCGCACCGCCCGCGACCTTGGCATGGGCGCGATCAGCCATATGCCACGCCTGCGCCGGGGCTTCATCCGCGAGGCCGCAGGGCTGACAGGGGATTTGCCCGAGTTGATGAAAGGGTAAGAGGGGCTGCCGATTTTGGCACTGAGGCGCGCCGTCGCTGGGCCGGGGACTAGCGAAGCAACGGAAGTGGATGCCACTTTATGCCAGCAAATTCCGTGTGACCCGCCAGAGCAGCGCCACACCTCCAAATCGCTGGTCCGCGGGACGGCCCAGCGATCCGCGCGGCGGCGCTACGCGCCTTGATTCCGCGCGGGGCACATGGGGCAAAAACCGGCATAAACCTACCCTACCCGCGCTCCAGAAACCGGATCATCGTATCGCCATAGCGCCGCTCTTCGATCATCCGCATCCCTTCAGGCGGGGTGATTGCAGCACTTTCCTCCCAGACAATCAGCGCCCCGTCAGAAATCCATCCCCCTGCCAGCGCCGCTGCCAGCGCCTCTTCGCCCAGCCCCTTGCCATAAGGCGGATCGAGAAAGACCAGATCATGCGGCACCATGGGATTATTCCCCGGCTTGCGCGCATCCAGAGGGAATACGCGCGTCTCCTCCTCGGCCCGGCAGAGTGCAATGTTTTGCCGCAAGAGCGACTGCGCCTTGCGCCCGCTTTCGATGAAACTCACGGCCTCCGCCCCGCGCGACAGCGCCTCAAGCCCAAGCGCCCCGGTACCCGCAAAAAGATCAAGCACCCGCGCGCCCGTCACGGGATCGCCATAGCCCCCGGCCAAGACGTTGAACAGCGCCTCGCGCACCCGGTCCGACGTGGGCCGCAGATGCGCCGCCACATCGCCCTTGCCGACACTGGCCAAAGCCCGCCCGCGATGCGCCCCGCCGATGATCCTCACCCCAGCAACACCTTGAGATCGGCCGCCGCATCCGCGACCACCGCCGGATCAGCGGTCTTGCCCGCATCAATCAACCGCTTGCCCACCATATAGGCGCGTGGATCGTTCATCGCGTCCACCGCCAGCAACTGATCCCCCCGGAAATACCAGAACGACACCGAAGCCGCCCCATCGCGCGTCACGATCCGGTCATAGCCGGTGCTCAGCCCCGCAATCTGCAACTTCACATCATATTGATCCGACCAGAACCACGGCTTGGGCACATAGGCCACAGCGGCCCCCAGGATATTGCCCGCCACACAATCGGCCATGTCGATGGCATTGGGCACGCTCTCGAGGCGCAAACGCCCCTCGCCATGGGGAAAAGACGCGCAATCGCCAACGGCCCAGATTGTGGGATCAGACGTGCGCCCTTGGGCATCTACCGCAATGCCATTGTCAATCGCCAGCCCCGCCGCCTCGGCCAGCGCGGTATCGGGCACGATCCCCACGCCGACAATCACCATATCCACGGCCACCTCGGTCCCATCGGTCAGGCGCGCACCGTTTACCTGCCCGTCACCCAGCAAACGCTCCAATCCCACACCCTCGCGGATATCCACCCCGTGCCGCCCATGCAGCGCGCGGAAATAATCCGAAGTCTCTTTTGCCGCCACCCGCTGCAAGATACGCGGGGCCATCTCGACCAATACCACCTGCATCCCGCGCGAGGCCGCGACCGCCGCCGCCTCAAGCCCGATATAGCCGCCGCCCACAATGAGCACGCGCGCCCCCGGCACGAAACCGGGTGCCATCGCATCCACATCCGCCAGCGTGCGCACCACATGCACGCCCCCCAATTCCCCCCCAATCGCCGCAGGCAGGTGGCGGGGGCGCGATCCCGTGGCCAGCACCAGATGCGCATAGCCCAGCCGCTCGGTGCCGATCACAACCTCTTGCGCCGCGCGGTCAATCGCCGTGACGCGCGCATTCAAGCGCAGATCAATACCCGCTTCGGCATAATAGCTTTCGGGCCGCAGATAGAGCCGCTCCAGCGCCATATCGCCCAGCAGGTATTTCTTGGACAGGGGCGGGCGCTGATAGGGCGGCACCGGCTCTTCGCCGATCAGCGTGATGGGTCCATCATAGCCCTCACTGCGCAGCTTTGCCACCAGCGAGGCCCCCGCCTGCCCCGCTCCGATCACCACGACACCCGTCATCTTGCTTTCCCCTTCTTTGGCATGGTCACTTGCCTATCACCGGCCTATACCTACATCCATCCCGAAACCCTCGACAGACAAGGAACGACCATGACCCTTTCTTCCGGCGACAAACTGCCCGATGCAACCCTTCTGAAACTGGGCGAAAAGGGCCCCGAAGCGGTCGATCTCAAGAGCCTGACCGCGGGCCGCAAGGTGGTGATCTTTGCTGTGCCCGGTGCCTATACGCCCACCTGTTCCGCGGCGCATGTCCCCAGCTTCATCCGCACCAAGGCGCAGTTCGACGCCGCGGGCGTGGATGAAATCATCTGCGTCTCGGTCAATGATCCCTTCGTGATGAAGGCCTGGGGCGAGGCCACCGGCGCCACAGAGGCCGGAATCACCATGCTGGCCGACGCCGAAAGCGCCTTTACCAAGGCCATCGGCCTTGATTTCGACGCGCCGCCCGCTGGCCTCTTGGCGCGCTCCAAGCGCTATGCAATGGCGGTCGAGGATGGCACCGTCACGGTGCTGCATGTCGAGGAAAGCCCCGGCACCTGCGAAGTGACCGCCGGCGAATCGCTGCTCGCGGCGATGTAAAGCGGGCCAAGGGTGCGAGGGGCCAGCCCCTCGCGCTCCCCGGAGTATTTGGGCCATAAAGAAACAGCCACGCCCAAACCCTACAGTCCCGGTGGCGTCAGGATGTGACGCAAGAGCGCCAGCGGATGCGCCCGCAGGCTGAGGCGCAGGGCGGTATAATCCTCGACCACCTCCTCGCCCAGCGTCATGGCGGGCAGATGCGCCGCAGGCTCGACAATCCCCTCTCCATCAATATCGCGCGCGAATAATGGCAAGGGCCGCTCTGCCCCAATCGCCCGCGCCTGCCAGAGTGCGTCGCGCCGCGAAAGCCCAAGTGCGGCAAAGACATCCGCCTCGGCCAGACGTGTCAGCACCGCCGGGGCCACCCCCGCCCGCCGCCAGACATCCTCGGGGCCGACATAGCCATTGCCCCGCGCCGCCGCGATCCAGTCCGCCTCGTCCTGCGCCACGCCCTTGATCTGGCGAAACCCCAGACGCAGCGCCAGCCGTCCCCGGCTGTCCGGCTCGATGGTATTGTCCCAATAGGAGGCGTTGATGCAGACCGGGCGCAGCGTCACGCCATGTTCGCGCGCATCCCGCACGATCTGGGCGGGCGCATAAAACCCCATCGGCTGCGAATTCAGCAGCGCACAGGCAAAGATCGCCGGGTGATGGCATTTGAGCCAGGCGCTCGCATAGACCAGATGCGCGAAACTGGCGGCATGGCTTTCGGGAAACCCATAGCTGCCAAAGCCCTCGATCTGGGAAAAACAACGCTCGGCGAAATCGCTGTCATAGCCATTGGCCTGCATGCCACGCAGAAACCGCGCGCGAAATTCACTGACATTGCCGTGCTTCTTGAAAGTGGCGAGCGATCGGCGCAAACGGTCCGCCTCTTCGGGGGTGAACCCCGCGCCGATGATGGCGATCTGCATCGCCTGTTCCTGAAACAGCGGCACGCCCAGCGTCTTGCCCAGCACCCGGCCCAGATCATCCGAGGGAAAGCTGACCGCCTCTTCGCCATTGCGACGGCGGATGAACGGATGCACCATATCACCCTGAATGGGGCCGGGCCGGATGATCGCAACCTGAATCACCAGATCGTAAAAGGTGCGTGGGCGCATACGCGGCAGGAAATTCATCTGCGCCCGGCTTTCGACCTGAAAGACCCCCAGACTGTCGGCGCGGCTCAGCATTTCGTAGACTTGGGCGTCCTCGGGCGGCAGGGTGGCCAGGCTATAGACCTGCCCGCGATGCTGCCCCAAAAGGTCAAAGGCTTTGCGGATACAGGTCAGCATCCCCAGCGCCAGCACATCGACCTTGAGAATACCCAGCGCGTCGATGTCATCCTTGTCCCAGCAAATGACCGTGCGCCCCTCCATGCTGGCATTCTCGATGGGCACCAATTCATCCAGCCGCCCCTCGGTGATGACAAAGCCGCCGACATGCTGGCTCAGGTGCCGGGGAAAGCCGATGATCTCGCGGATCAGCGCCAGCGTTCGCGCCAGACGCGGATCGCGCGGATCAAGCCCGATCTCGGCCAGGCGCGCCGGCTCCAGCGCGCCCTCACCGCCATGCCCCCAGATCTGCGAGGTCATCGCGCCCAGCAAATCCTCTGACAGGCCCATGGCGCGGCCCACCTCACGGATCGCACGCTTGGTGCGGTAATGGATCACCGTGGCGCAGAGGCCCGCGCGATGCCGCCCGTAACGCTCATAGATCCACTGGATCACCTCCTCGCGGCGCTCATGCTCGAAATCCACGTCGATATCGGGCGGCTCGTCGCGCGCCTCAGAGACAAAGCGCTCGAACACCATCGTGCCGATCTCGGGGCTGACAGAGGTCACGCCAAGGCAATAGCAAACCACCGAATTGGCCGCCGATCCGCGCCCCTGGCACAGGATGCCGCGTGAGCGTGCAAAGGCAACCACGTCATGCACGGTCAGGAAATAAGGCTCGTAGCGCAGCTTGGCGATCAGGGCCAATTCATGCTCCATCATGCCACGCACCCGCGCAGGCGCCCCGCCCGGATAACGCCACTCAAGCCCCGCCTCCGCCAACCGCCGCAGCCGCTGCGCGGGGGTCTCATTCTCGGCAACCTCGCTGGGATATTCATAGCGCAATTCATCCAGCGAAAAATCCAGCCGCGCCGCCAGTGCCGCCGCACGGCTGACCGCCCCCTCATGCCCCGCAAAAAGGCGGCGCATCTCCTCCTCTGAACGCAGGCGCTGTTCGGCATTGCGCAGCGCATGACGGCCCAGCCGGTCCACCGTCACCCCCAGGCGGATCGCGCTCAGCACATCGGACAGACGGCGGCGATAGCCGCGATGCAGGATCGGTGCCGCCGCCGCCACCGTCGGCAGGCCCAGCCGCGCCGCCAGCCCCGCCAACCGCTCGAACCGCGCCGGATCGCGCCCGTCATAGCGCGGGCTGAGCAAGAGCGCGACAGAGCCCCCCCAGCGCGCCGCCAATTGCAGCACCTGCGCCTGCCACGCGCGCCCCGGTGCCGGGTGCACCAACAGATGCAGCTCCGCCGCCCCCGCCAGCACATCCGCCAGCCCCAGATCGCACGCGCCCTTTATCGCCCGCTGCCGCCCAAGGCTGATGAGGCGACAAAGGCTGGCCCAGCCGCCGCGATCCAGCGGCAGGGCGGTGATCTCGATCCCCTCGCGCAGCACCAGCCGCGCGGCAGGAATGAGGCGCGGGCAATTGGCCCAATCGGGCGGTGCTGCAGGCTGCGGCGCAGGTGGCCCGATGGGCCCCTGCCGTGCCTCCAGTGCCTGCCGCGCGGCGACCTCGCGCGCAATCTCGCGCGCTGCCGCATGGGCGCGCACGATGCCCGCAACCGAATTCACATCGGCAATCGCCACACCCGACAGGCCCAGCGCCGCGGCATGGCGGATATACTCCTCAGGATGCGACGCCCCGGTGAGAAAGGTGAAATTCGACGTGGCAGAAAGCTCGGCAAAGGGCATGGCGGCACTGATTCCCAGACCCATGCAGTATGTTCACTTTTTGTTCCAATTTCCAGCCCTGCTATGGCCGCCCTCAGCGGCGCTCAGCTGTGCAAGCGCCCCCTTGCAGACAGCGCAGCGCCTTGTCCAGCATCGCGGGCGTCGGCTCTGCATGGCCCATGCCGCCGCAAGGGTCCACCGCCAGCACATAACCGCCGTCCCGCCGCTCCAGAAACCCCAGATATTCGGTCCCCGGCACCGCCGAGGCGCACCACGGGCCAAAACATTGCACATCAAGCGTGATGGCACGATCAAACGCCTGATCGAACCCACCCTTTGTCAGCGCCTGCCCCGTCAACCGCGCCGGAATAAACGTATGCGCGGGCTTTTGTTGCGGGATCATATCCGTGCTGGGCAGACGCGCCGGATCAAAGGCCAGCCGCCCATGCACCACGATATAGGTCTCCGCCGCCTCTGCCGCGCGCCGATAGGTCTCGGCCACATCCTGTGGAAAGCAACTCAGCGCAACCGCCGGTCCCGCCAACACCAAGCCCAGCGCAAGAACCGCCGCCCGGATCACAGCAACGCCCCGAATTCGTCCAGCACACGGGAATAAACCGCGCGCTTGAAGGGCACGATATTGGCCTCCAGATCACTGGGCGGCAACCAGCGCCATTCGGAAAACTCCGGGTGATCGGTGGCGATATTCACATCTGTATCTTGGCCCAGAAACCGCATCAGCACCCATTTCTGTTCTTGCCCCCGATACCGCCCCTTCCAGATGCGCGGCACCATCTCCTGCGGCAAATCATAAGTCAGCCAGCCGGTCGTTTCCGCCTCAACGCGCACCTTGTCCGCTGTCACGCCGGTTTCTTCCCACAACTCTCGCAGGGCGGCTTCGGTCACGCTCTCGCCCTTGTCGATCCCGCCCTGCGGCATCTGCCAGGCGGGAACCTCATTGTCGATCCGCTGGCCCACAAACACCTGCCCCGCCGCATTGACCAGCATCAACCCCACGCACTGGCGATAGGGCAGTTTCGCAATCTCTTCGGGCGTCATCGTCGGGCCTCTCAGCTTGGGTCGCGGGCAGAGTGCGGCGTGCAGCCGTAGGCGTCAAGAGGCCAGCCTCCTCACACCTCGCGCGTGCCGACCATGCCCATGATCTCATAGGTCTGGCGCAGGATCGGCGCGGCAATCGTGCGCGCCCGCGCCGCACCATCCGCCAAAATCCGGTCAATCTCGGACAGATCCTGCATCAGCCGCGCCATTTCCGTGGAAATCGGCGCGATGCGGTCAACGGCCAGATCCGCCAGCATCGGCTTGAACTCGGAAAAGGGCTTGCCGCCTGCCTCGGCCATCACCTGATCCACCGTCATATCAGCCAGCGCTGCATAGATATTCACCAGATTGCGCGCCTCTGGCCGCACCTCCAGCCCCGCCGCCTCAGAGGGCAGCGGCTCGGGGTCGGTCTTGGCCTTGCGGATTTTCTTGGCGATGGTGTCGGCGTCATCCGTCAGATTGATGCGGCTCATGTCCGAGGGATCAGATTTCGACATCTTGTTCGATCCGTCGCGCAGGGACATCACCCGCGTCGCCGCCCCTTCGATCACCGGCTCGGGGATCGGAAAGAACTCGACGCCGTAATCATGGTTGAACTTGATCGCAATGTCGCGCGTCAATTCCAGATGCTGCTTTTGATCCTCGCCCACCGGCACATGCGTGGCGTGATAGGTCAGGATATCGGCGGCCATCAGCGCCGGATAGGCAAACAGACCAAGCGAGGCGTTCTGCGCATTCTTGCCAGCCTTGTCCTTGAACTGCGTCATGCGCTGCATCCACCCCATGCGCGCCACACAGTTAAAGACCCACGCCATTTGCGTATGCTCGGCCACCTGAGACTGATTGAAGAGAATGGACTTGGCCGGATCAAGACCAGAGGCAATGAACCCCGCCGCCAATTCCCGCGTTGCACGGGCCAGATCAGCCGGGTTTTGCCAAACCGTGATCGCATGCAGGTCCACCATGCAATAGAGCGTCTGGATGCCCTTGTTCTGCGCCTCGGCAAACCGCTTCAATGCACCCAGGTAATTGCCCAGATGCAGGTTGCCCGAGGGCTGGATTCCCGAAAACACGCGGGGGGTAAAGGCCGCCTCGGTCATGACGCAACTCCGTGGTGGATTTCTCTGCCCGCCTCGCTTACCCATGCGCCACAGCCCCGTCAAGGAGAGGTGCCATGCCCGACCAAGGACCACCCGCCCCCGTCAACCCCCTGCCTCTTCTACACATCTCCGAGCCCACGA
>NZ_LR701544.1:1611782-1734062 GCF_902498815.1 Roseovarius sp. EC-HK134 | reverse complement strand
TGAGGTGCCCCTAGATTTGTAGACGCTTTGCTTGGTAATTTTGGAACCAAGGAGAAGCGCGGATGTCATCGCAGAAACGGTTTACGGACGAGTTCAAAAGGGACGCTGTGGCGCAGGTTGTTGATCGCGGCTATGCGGTCAGCGAAGTGGCTGAGCGACTGGGGGTCAGCACGAAGTCGCTCTACACATGGAAGGCTCAGTTTGCGAGGCCTGCCAAGGGTCGAGAGGCGGAGTCAGATCTGGCCGTCGAGCTCCGTCGGGTGAAGAAGGAACTGGCCCGCGTGACCGAGGAGCGCGATATATTAAAAAAGGCCGCCACATACTTCGCGCGAGAGTCCCGTTGAAGTATGGTTTCATCCGGGCTCATCGATCCGAGTTTTCGGTTCGGTCAATGTGCCGTGTGCTTATGGTCCACGTCAGCGGATTTTATGCATGGCTTAAAGAACCGTTAAGCCAGCGTGCGCAGGACGATGAACGGCAGACAGAGTTGATCCGACAGGCTTGGTGCGAGAGCGGCAAGATCTATGGCTACCGCAAGCTGGCCGATGATCTGCGCGATCTCGGCGAGCAGGTTTCTGAGAACAGGGTCGCCCGGCTGGCCAGCCTTGCGGGTATCTTGGCCCAGATTGGCTACAAGCGCCGCCCGGGACGATATGGCGGGAAGCCTGCTGTCGTCGCGTTCAACACTCTGGATCGGCAGTTCGAAGTAGATGCGCCCGACAAGGTCTGGGTCACGGACATCAAGACCCACGAGGGCTGGCTGTATCTGTCTGTCGTTATCGACCTCTTCTCACGGCGTGTGGTAGGCTGGTCCGCGCAACCCCGCATGACGACCGACCTGGCGCTGCAGGCCTTGCTTGCAGCGGTCTGGCGACGCAAACCCAAGACGAAGGTGATGATTCATTCAGATCAGGGGTCGCAGTTCACCAGCCGTGAGTGGCAAGTATTTCTCAGCCAGCACAACCTGCAAGCCAGTATGAGCCGGCGTGGGAATTGCCACGATAACGCTATCGCCGAAAGCTTCTTCCAACTCTTGAAGCGGGAACGGATCCGTCGCCGCACCTACCCGACACGCGAAGCTGCAAGGCAGGACGTTTTCGACTACATCGAGATGTTCTACAACCCAAAGCGCAAGCACACGAACAACGGCATGCTGTCACCCGTTGACTTCGAAACCAGACAGCAGAAACTGAACGAAGCAGGTNTGAGCCGGCGTGGGAATTGCCACGATAACGCTGTCGCCGAAAGCTTCTTCCAACTCTTGAAGCGGGAACGGATCCGTCGCCGCACCTACCCGACACGCGAAGCTGCAAGGCAGGACGTTTTCGACTACATCGAGATGTTCTACAACCCAAAGCGCAAGCACACGAACAACGGCATGCTGTCACCCGTTGACTTCGAAACCAGACAGCAGAAACTGAACGAAGCAGGTTTCTAGGAAACTAGGGGCACCTCAAACCAAAAACGTGCCGAAACAGGATAGGTTGTGCCTCAGGGTTCCGCCGCAATTCGTCGCGCTAAACCATTCTGTTTTGCTCTCCTCTGCTCAAAAGTGCCTTTGGCGCGAAGATGCGCGTCTGAGACGAGCGGCAAGCATTTGCCCCAAGTCAGTCGGGACGGGTTGAGCACGGATATCCATGACATCCACCCATAGATCGGATGCGGCATCAGCTGGTCGCTTGCAGCAAAGTCCCAACCGCCATCGATAACTCCACCCTTTCCAGGGCGCGGGGGCGGAGGACCGAACAGTTCGAAAAACACTTCCTTGCTGACCCCCAAGTTCAGACGCCAGACACCACTGCGATCAAGGTGTGACGCGCGATCATTGGCACCGTCCTTTTGCTTGATGGTCGCAAAATAGGTGCCACGTTGAAAGACATGGCCCGGGTTGTAGAAATAAGAAGTTTCGCCCCACGCGTCTTTCGGCACGACGCCGTCCAGTTCATTTGTGATGAAGCTATGAACGGTCTCGATCTCGATCCATTTGGTTTGCGACATGTGTCAAGTAATCCTCAATCGTCTTGCCCACTTCAGGTTTGAAGCCCTGCCCCGTGACCTCGCAGACCTGCATGCGGTCGATGCGGAAGGCCCGAAACCCGTCCCGCAGTTCGCACCAAGCTGAACATGTCCAGACCCGGCCCCAATACTCGGTCTGCAGCGGCCGGATCACACGGCTTGTCATCTGATCATCCAGCGACCGGTAGTCGATACGCAGCTTCAGCCCCTCACGGATTGCGCGCCGGATCAGCGGCATGTGACGAAAGCCTTCCCGCGCTTTTTCAAAGGCGTAAACGCCGAAGCCCCAGGATTTCGGGGCCTGACGGCGATTGGATGCGTGTTCGCCGATCTTGGCCATCACACCCGCTGCGGCCACCTGCAACTCGGCGTCTGCGGCCTCTTGGACAATAGCCATACCCAGGCTCAGCGCCTCAAGCTCGGCCAGCGACAGTGACATGGGCGGCAGGAACACCGGCTCGCGCAGCATGTAGCCGACGCCCCGCTCGCCATCTATCGGCACGCCGGCCGCCACCAGCGCGCCGATGTCGCGGTAGACTGTGCGCACAGAGACCTCGAGCGCATCGGCAATGTCACGGGCAAGGTGGAGCCGCCCGTCCCGGACGATCTCTACAATATCCGCAAGTCGTCTGCCGCGCTCCAGCATCCGGTCAGTTGATGGCCACTGCCAGCTCGGAATGCATGAGCTGGACGGTTTTGCCGTCAATCGCGGACAGAAAATCGGCATTTCCCGGCACCTTGCCGATCTCGGCAGCCGCCGCCTGGGCCGAGGGCATGTCCTGCCACTGGATGTGCTCGATCCAGGTGCCGTCTTCGGTGCAGGACAAGCGGCGATGCACGAAACCGGGACACGCCACGACCCAGGCATTCATGCCCTTGGCAGCGGCCACAAAGGCGTCGTGGCTGACGCCCTCGTTCAGCTTGAAGGTGACGCTTTCGATGATGGCGTTCGACATTGGATTCTCCTGATGGGTTTGTAGGCGATCCGCTGTCATTACGCCATCTCAACTGCCACAGTCTGTCAGTTGAAAGGCGCCATTGGGGAAGGAGATCAAGAGACCAAGGGAAAATCCATGAAGATCCTACACATTGACGCCTCCGCCCGAACGGAGGGCTCTTACTCCCGCCGCCTGTCGTCGCATTTCATTGACTGCCTGCACGAGAACGGGTTGGCCATCACCGTGGATCGGCTTGATCTGGCCCTGCATGCCCTACGGCATTTCGGGGCGCTGGAAACCGCCGCGATCACGCTTCCCGAAACGGAGCATTCCGCAGAAATGAGGCAAGCAATCGCGCCATCTGACGCGTTGGTCGCCCGCGTGCTGGCGGCGGACGGCATCGTCATCGGCACGCCGATCTACAATTTCGGCATGCCATCAACCCTGAAGGCATTTTTCGATCATGTCTCGCGCAACGGAAAAACCTTTCTCGCCGACGGGACCGGCATGAGGGGTTTGCTGGGCGACACGCGCGTTGCAGTCCTGAGCGCAACCGGGGGCACCTACGGTCCTGGCGATGTGTTCGACGGCCTTGACTGCCTGACACCACACATCCGGGCCATCCTCGGCTTTCTCGGCGTTACCGATCTGAGTTTTGTGGCTGCACAGCCCATGATGTTCGCAGGGCCGGACGCCGCCGCCATGTCCTTTGAGGCCGCCAAGGCAGAGGCCGCTTCCCTCGCCAAGACATGGAGCACCGCATGGAATTGACCGCACAGGAGCGCCGCCTTAGCCTCGGTGCGGTCATGCTCCATATGCTCGGCATCGGGCTGACGCTCGGCTTGACTTTTCCCCTTACCTCCCTGACGCTTGAAGCTTGGGGGAGTGCGGCATGGGTGGTTGGTCTGGCCGGAGCAATGGCCCCGCTGGCGATCTTGCTATTCATGCCAGTGTTGCCGTCTGTGGCACAGCAACTTGGCGCGGTCCGGGCGATGATACTGGGCTGCGGGATCGGGATCGCGGGCCTGGTCGTGATGTATCTGGTGCAAACCGCGCCCGTCTGGGTTGCGATGCGGTTCGTGATTGGTGCGGGGCTGGCGCTGCCCTGGCTTGCGGGCGACATCTGGGTCAATGCGGTCGCGCAGGAGGAAAGCCGGGGACGGGTCATTGCGGGCTACGTTGCCTGTCTCTTTATCGGCTTCTCCGCTGGCCCCCTCCTACTGGATTACACGGGGATCACCGGGATAGCACCTTTCGCGATGGGATGCGGTGCCCTGGCGCTCGCCGTCCTGCCGCTGATCGCCGTTGGCCGCCTCGCACCGACCATCGTGGCCGAACAGGGGTCAGGCGTTCTGTCGGCTGCGCGCGCCGTGCCGGTCATGGCCGTTGGCGCGTTTGTGGCTGGTTTCACCGAGGCCCTGATCTTTTCGCTGCTGACACTCTGGGGGCTTGAAACCGGGCTGGATGAAACCGGCGCGCTGCGGTTGCTGACGACCTGCATCATCGGGGGCGTCGTGCTGCAATTTGCAGTCGGTATCATGGCAGATCGCATTGGCCGCCAACGGTTGCTGGGGTTGATTGGACTAGCCCTGATCGCGATTGGGGCGCTGCTTCAACTTTCAACAGGCGGTCTGGTTTTCGTCGCGGCATTCATCACGGGTGGGCTGATCCTGGCCCTGTATGGCTTGTCCCTGATACTTCTGGGAGAACGCTTTTCTCCAGCGCAGTTGGCCGCTGCCTCAGCCGCCTTTCTGATCTTGTATCAACTCGGTTCAGTGACAGGTCCACTTGTTGCAGGCGCAGCAATGGATCTGGGGGGTGCGGCTGGTTTCGTCTTTTCCCTCTCCGGCGCAGGCCTGGCCATCGCTCTTGTAGCGTTCACCACACGCACTCGGACCAAGGTGATTTGAGGGCGACCGACCATCAGGCACCTTCCGGCTGGTGGACGGTCCCCACGCGTGTTTGACCAGTAACAAGGACTTTTTCGACGGTGACGCTCCTCGAGAAGCAGCCAGCCAAAAGACCCCCATCCTAAAAGACAATATGCGCCGCTTCTGTCTTCCCTCTCGAAAGCCGCCGTTCATCATACGGCGGCTTTGTGCTTACGACTGACTTTACGTCGTCAAGATTGGCGCGCCCGATATGAATGGCCAGTCCGGGGAAGATACGCGATCGCTGCCTTCATGTCGCGACCGGCAGCAACGGGCCGAGTGCGTTGATGCTGCGCGGACTCGGCCCGACGATGTTAACGGTGACGTCCTCCATTTGGGGTACGCTGCGTTGCCGCCTGGCTGATTGCGGGCCCTATATCTGCTTCCCAAGGATCACCGGACGGGGTAGGCAGTCCGATCCTTGAAGGTTTGGGAAAGATCATGGCGCAGAATGCCACCATTTACAAAATTGAACTGTCGGTCTCTGATATGGATCGCCACTATTACGAGACCCATAAACTGACCGTTGCAAAACACCCCTCGGAGACGGACGAGCGACTGATGGTGCGCATCGTCGCCTTCGCACTGAATGCCCACGAGCATCTGGAAATGACCAAGGGGCTTTCGACGGACGACGAGCCTGACATCTGGCAGAAGAGCCTGAGTGGCGAGATCAATTTATGCGTGGCACTTGGGCTTCCAAGCGAGAAAGTCATGCGGCAGTCCTGCAACAAGGCCGCAAAGGTGATTGTCTACCCCTATGGCGGCAGAATTGCCGACATGTGGTGGGACAAGGTCAAGAACGGCACCACTCGTTTCGACAATCTCCGTGTCGTCAATTTCTTGGAGGCCGATACGGCCACATTGGCAAAACTAGCCAACCGCGCGATGAAGCTCCAGGTCAATATTCAGGACGGGGATGTAATGGTCAGCGTCGATGAAAGCGTCGTCTACATCACGCCCGACACATGGAAGGACGTAACATAGGTTGCCGTAACTGTCGCAATACTGGACCGGAGGCACCCGAATTGAACACAGTTAACTCCAGCGCGCCAATGTCCGCACTGGGTAAGCTGCACCACAGCGCCGATCACGGTGACAGACGGCGGCTTTGGGCCGGCGGGGTGCTATAGCGCCCTGCATTGCCTTAGATATCCGGCTCGATTCTTCCTTAGTTGCTCCACCATATGCTGCACTTGGATTCGGGCAATTTCTTCAGCATTTAAGCGTGTCAGTTCACTACCACTGCCAACGGATGGTGCCGGGCCTCCTTCCTGGGTGCTGTGCGGTACCATGGACAGGTAGAGGCCCGGACAACTGTGAATGATTGGCTCACGCGGGCTGAACCGTTTCATGTAGATCATGTCCGCGAGGCCCAGATCCTGATCGAGAAATGGCGGCGCCACTACAACACTGTCAGACCGCACAGTGCTCTGGGATACCGTCCACCGGTACCCGAAAGCATCGTCCCGATAGACCAGAGAGCGTGATCTGATCCCCGCAAACTGGACCACTTAATGGGGGCAAACCACTTCCAGGTGAGCGCCTCTCGGCTCCAAGTGTCGCTAAGGCAAAATACTTCGTTACCGGAATGGACAAACGCAGGGATGGAATGATCGAAATATCCACTCGACGCGATGGTCCTTCTGGAAAGTCATTCGCCATTCGGTTGGTCCAATGCGAGCCGCTGCGGTTCGGATACATTGCTGAAGGCGACTCTGAGGCCGATCTTGTCCGTGACCCAGCGCCGAAACTCACACAATTGGTCAACGGCTCAATCTCCGATGTTGTTGCTAAACACGCCTGCGTGAGGCACGATGAGCCTAAGCCCGCCATGTCCGCCTTAGAGCCGACTGAGGCCACACAAAATCCCGATGCCGAAAAGCGAGTAAAGTTAGAAGAAGACGTGCGGAAAGCTGTCGAGTACACCGACCTCTCGGTCCAAATCACTTGGTACGGTTCAGGGCACTCATTCTTCGCGGAAGGCCTTCTCGAATTGATCCATGAGAGGCCGTGCGAAATAGGCCGCCGCAGTTTGCTCTTGGGTGGAGAGATAGACTTCAGTTGGCATTCCCGGCATCAAGGCTAGACCGTTCAGCCTTGCAAACTCTTCTGGCGATATATCGACATAGCCGATGTAGAATGGCTCCCCGGTGGATGCGGAAATGGTCGTCGCTGGTGAAATGTGCGAAATCGTGCCGAGAATTTCAGGCGTTGTACGGTGGTTGAAGGATGAGAACCGGACACGGGCCGTCTGATCAAGATAGACTTGATCTATTGCTGTGGTCGGCAATTGAACCTCTATCCGCAGCTCGGCAGAGGCCGGAACAATCGTTGCCAATATCTCGGCTGGCGTGATGACCCCGCCTTCGGTGAACACCGACAGTTCGTTGATCCGCCCCGAAATCGGTGCGCGTATTTCCGTTCGTGAAAGTTTGTCCTGCACCGCTGTTAACCGGTCGGACAGTTCCTGAATGCGTGCTTCGACCACCGTAAGCTCCCGTTGCGCTTCATTTCTTGCAACTTCGTCCACGGAAAGAATCCGCATCTCGATCTCGCTGATCCGCGACCGGGACCGCGCAATATTGGCGTCAAGCTCGCCAAGTTTGCCACGCATCTGAACCAGTTCACGCTTTGCTTCATCCACCCGAGGCATTTGGATCAAGCCTTTCTCGAACAGGTTTACAACACGCGAGTGGCTTTCTTCCACAAGGGCCAATTCATCTGTCAACGCCGAGCGCTGCGAAACGAGCGCCACAATCTCATCGTTCACCTGAGCGATACCGAGTTCAAGTTGCTCGCGCTGATTGTCGCGGTTCACGATATTCCCAGCATGGAGACGCAGTTCACCTGACATCAACTCGCTTTGTTGAGGATCAGACATCGAGAGACGCTTGGGAAATCTGACCTCAGCGGCACCTTCACGGTCTGCAACGAGACGCGCGCGCCGAACCTCAGCCTCGTCCAATTGAGCAGAGAGAATTGATAGCTCTGCCCGTGATTGCGCGTCATCGAGACGAAACATGACTTGACCCGCCTCGACCTCGTCGCCCTCGCGCACGGAAATTTTCTCAACGATCCCACCGTCGCGGTGCTGAACCTGCTTGAGGTTCTGGTCAACCTTGACCGTCCCCAATGCTATGACAGCTCCGGTCAAGTTTGCATTGAACGCCCATGCGCCCACGCCACCCAACAGTCCAAACATCATGAGAACGCCAAGAATAATGCGCCCGCGGAGCCGGTCGAATGCCGCTGGGGATTGTGGTGCGTTTTTGACAGAACCAGATTTAGTCATTCCAATAATCCTTCTGTTCAGCGCGTCAGGCGTGTTCAATCAAGAGGATGTGGTCACCCTCGATCCGCAACTCTAGATCAATGATCCTGTCGCGGTTGAAATCGACCTCTACGACGGTTCGGCGATAATCGTCGGTCCAATCGTGGTAATAGGTCAGCCGGGGTTCATCCACGTCGAGCGCGTCGGCATAATCATCCAAGTCATCCTCGATACGTTCCTCAAGGGATTTCTGCGCTTTGCGGATTTCCCGATGACTCGAGCCTGAGCCAATCCAGATCCGGTCATCGCTATTGAAATCATTGATCTGATAAACTGACCGGATGATATCAACGGTATCGCCCTGTACAAAATTGTATAGGTCTGACCCGCCGTTGCCTGTCAGGGATGCCTGATCAGACCCTGCGAGGAAATGGTCGTCGCCTGTGGAGCCGACATAGTCCTCGAACCCCGAGAAACTATCGTCACCGATGCTCTCGCCAGAGGCCATACCCGTGATCAGATCAAGTTCGACACCGTCTGTCGCGCCGGAATAGTTCAGTTGATCGTGGCCCGCGTCACCGGAATAAGTATCGGAGGCGCTATCGTCATCGGCTACAACAATGTCATCACCCGCCCCACCCAAGACAGTATCTTCGTCTGCCCCTCCCGAGAGGATGTCGTTGCCGTCACCCCCATAGAGGCTATCCTGACCCGCATCGCCAGATACAATGTCGTCGTCATCTCCACCATCCAGAAGGTCGTATCCGTCTCCTCCGAACAGCACATCATTGCCAGCTCCGCCGTGGGATATGTCGTCGCCTTCGTCTGAGAAAATCACATCGTCGCCACTGTCGCCTGCAAGCTGATCAGCGCCGGTGCCCCCTGACAAGGCGTCATCGCCGGTGCCACCAAAAATCTGGTCGTCGCCCGCCCCGCCGTCGAGGGCGTCATCGCCTGCGTTGCCATGGATCAGGTCGTCGCCATCCTCGCCCCACGCTTCATCATCACCGGCCCCCGCCATGACGGTATCATCGCCGGTGCCACCAAGGATCTCGTCGTCGCCCACTCCGCCGTCGAGGACATCATCGCCAGCGTTGCCATGGATGAGGTCGTGGCCGTCCTCTCCCTGCACGTCGTCATCGCCATCACCCGCAACGACGGTATCATCGCCAGTGCCGCCAAGGATCTCGTCGTCGCCCGCCCCGCCATCGAGGGCGTCATCGCCTGCATCCCCATGGATCAGGTCGTCGCCATCCTCCCCCCACGCTTCGTCATCACCGGCCCCCGCAACGACGGTATCATCGCCGGTGCCGCCAAAGATTTGGTCGTCGCCCACTCCGCCGTCGAGGACATCATCGCCTGCATCCCCATGGATCAAGTCGTCACCGTCCTCACCCCATGCTTCGTCATCACCGGCCCCCGCCATGACGGTATCATCGCCGGTGCCACCAAGGATCTGATCGTCGCCCACACCGCCGTCCAGGACATCATCGCCTGCATCCCCATGGATCAGGTCGTCACCATCCTCTCCCTGCACGTCGTCATCACCGGCCCCCGCAACGACGGTATCGTCGCCGGTGCCACCAAAAATCTGATCGTCGCCCGCCCCGCCGCCGAGGGCGTCATCGCCTGCATCCCCATGGATCAGGTCGTCGCCATCCTCGCCCCACGCTTCATCATCACCGGCCCCCGCAACGACGGTATCATCGCCGATGCCGCCAAGGATCTCGTCGTCGCCCGCCCCGCCATCAAGGGCGTCATCGCCCGCGTTGCCATGGATCAAGTCGTCGCCATCCTCGCCCCATGCTTCATCATCACCGGCTCCCGCAACGACGGTATCATCGCCGGTGCCACCAAAGATTTGATCGTCGCCCAATCCGCCGTCGAGGGCGTCATCGCCTGCATCCCCATGGATCAGGTCGTCGCCATCCTCGCCCCACGCTTCATCATCACCGGCCCCCGCAACGACGGTATCATCACCGGTGCCGCCAAGGATCTGGTCGTCGCCCAATCCGGCATCGAGGACATCATCGCCCGCGTTGCCATGGATGAGGTCGTGGCCGTCCTCTCCTTGCACGTCGTCATCACCGGCCCCCGCAACGACGGTATCATCGCCAGTGCCGCCAAAGATTTGGTCGTCGCCCAATCCGCCGTCGAGGGCGTCATCGCCTGCATCCCCATGGATCAGGTCGTCGCCATGCTCTCCCTGCACGTCGTCATCACCGGCCCCCGCAACGACGGTATCATCGCCAGTGCCGCCAAAGATTTGGTCGTCGCCCAATCCGCCGTCGAGGGCGTCATCGCCTGCATCCCCATGGATCAGGTCGTCGCCATCCTCTCCCTGCACGTCGTCATCACCGGCCCCCGCAACGACGGTATCATCGCCAGCGCCGCCAAGGATCTGGTCCTTTCCTCTTCCGCCATCGAGATGGTCATTGCCAGCGTCTCCGTGGAGGATGTCGTCGTCTGCTCCGCCGCGCACCTCGTCATCGCCATCACCCGCCTCGACGGTATCGTCGCCGGTGCCGCCGAAAATCTTGTCCTCGCCGTCGCCACCGTAAATTTCGTCATGGCCAGCGTCTCCGTAGATCACGTCGTTGCCGCCCTCGCCAAAGAGACGATCGTCGCCCGCACCGCCTGAGATCCAATCGTCGCCATCTCCTCCGGCAATGAGGTCATCACCATCGTTGCCAAATAGGCTATCGTCGCCGTCGCCGCCGGAAATATTGTCATCACCTGCGCCACCGTAAATTCTGTCACGCCCGCCAAACCCGGCTAGATTATCGTCATCGTTCAATCCAAAAATTGCATCGCGCCCTCGCGTGCCAACGATCAGGTCTTCGCCATCAGTCCCCGTAAAGACGTTTTCGATTACGTTCAAAATTGCAGTCTGATCAATGCTGAGCGCGCCGTCAGTGATCGAGTATTTGATTTGGACCTCGCCCAAAGCATCTGTATCTGCGAAATAGAGCCAGCCATCGCCTTTGGGGTCCATATGACCGACAGTGCTGCCGTTGATTGAAACCCCCAGAAGATCGCCATCGTGATCCTTTGTCTCAGACAGAAGATGAGCCAGGGAAATAGCGAGGACGGCGCCGCTGCCGAGATCCCCAAGGTAAACGGCGCTAGAGTTGCGCGGGCCACGGTTGCGATCCTGTTCTGGATCGGTCTCATTTTGATCAGGGTTTTCTTCCTCTGCCACTGTCGGAGGATCGTCCGGTTCCGTGTCGTTGCTCGGATCGGGGATGAAGGGTGGAGACCCCGGTTCCACACCGTTGTCTTGGGGAAACTTGTTTATGCCTGGGAACAAGTTGAACGGCGGAAGAATGGTGTTCGCCGTGACGCGTGTAATCTCGGTGCCAAAAACCAAATCTGGCAGCGGTTCGATGAACATGCTCTCAAAGCGGCCTAAAACCACCGGATATCGGAATGAAACGATCGTTGGTCCTTCTTCAACCCAAGAGTCCCCGGGTCCTCCAACGCTGTCATCAGGGGCATTTTCATGTAGCGCCAGCCCCGAAGTGTTACGGCTTTCAGTGATATCTTTGCTGTCTTCTTCCGGCGGTTCGTCTTCTGCCACGGCAGCAACATGTTGGTCTGACCATAGAAAAGAGCGAAGATAGAGGCCCAAGCCTAGGAGGCCGGCGAACCAGCCGCTGAGGAGCTTGGTTTGACTGCGCTCGGGGTGTTCCAATCCCAAGGGGTCGGCAGGGTCCGATTGCGCGGTCGTTGCGGAGCGGAAACTTTTGACATCAATCACGATCAGCCTCCCTTCTTCGCCTTGCGTCCCTCATCCAACATGTGACTTTCGACAGGTGTCTCTGTCGAATGCCGTTCTGAGGCCACAGAAGGCTTGGTTGCGCTGGCAACCGAAACAGGTTTCGGGTTCAGAATTTGCTCTCGTGGGCCGAATGCGGTCAGCTTTCCAGCCTGGATCACGCCAATCAGGTCACATGCCTGAAGCGCTGATGGTCGGTGAGCGATCAGCACAACGATGCCGCCGCGCTTTTTGACCCCCTCAATGGCCGCGGTAAGAGCGGCCTCTCCTTCGGGGTCAAGATGCGCATTAGGCTCGTCCAGCACGACCAAGAACGGTGATTTGTAGAGCGCACGCGCCAATCCCAGACGCTGCCGCTGTCCGCCCGAAATCGACGTGCCCATCGGTCCTAGGTATGTCCGGTATCCGTCTGGAAGCCGCACAAGCATCTCATGCACGTTTGCGGCGCGTGCAGCAGCAACGATCGCCTCTGGGTCAGGCGTTTCAGCAAGACGCGCGATGTTCTCTTCTACCGTCGCATCGAGCAGGGCGACATCCTGAGGCATGTATCCGATATGCGCCCCGCGGTCGTCGTCACTCCATTGCGTTAACTCGGCACTGTCCAGTCGCACTGATCCCCGCAACGGGGGCCAGATACCGGTCAATGCGCGGGCCAGCGTGGTCTTTCCGCCACCACTCGGCCCAATGAATCCGACAGCTTGTCCTGCCGCAGCCTCAAAGGTGATGTCGCTGAGCAAAACTCTTCCGGTTGCTGGCGCAGCGACAGTCATGCCCTCCACTTTCAGGTTATACTTCGGTCCCGGCAGCCACATTGGCTTGGGCTGATTTTCGAGCACTTCGACAGTGTTCCGCAGGCGACGCCATGACGTGCGCGCAGATTCCATATTCTTTGCATTTCCAATCGCTAGATCTATCGGAGCCATGGCACGAGCCGACGCAATGGTTGCCGCAATGATAGCCCCAGCCGACAATTCACCGCGAATGGTGAGATAAGCCGCAAGCCCGAGGATCGACGACTGCAACAACATCCGAAGCACCCGCGAAATGGCACTATAGGTGCCTGATATGTCACTGGTGCGAGTTTGCAGTTCCAAATGCCGATCGTTGGCAGCTGAGAAACGCGCAACGGCGCGCGACGCAAAGCCCATCGCCTTCAAAACCTCCGCGTTGCGTGCGTTCGAATCCGCGATTGCATTGCGCTCAATCGTCGCTGAAACGGTGGAACTGCTCCAACTCCGGGTGCGCAATTCTGCCGCTATCGCGAGTGTAGCCAGAGTAAATGCGCCACCAATTGTCAGGGCACCCAACATTGGGTGCAGGAAGTAGACGAATGCGAGAAAAATCGGCATCCACGGCAGGTCAAACAATGCAATCGGTCCCTGAGACCCGAAGAAACCACGCAGTGTATCGACATCTCGACCGCGTTCGAGCGCCTCGGAGGTGGAATATCCCAGGCGGGGCATGTCGACGACCAATTGATGCGCGACGGGTGCCAATCGACGGTCCAGCCGCGCGCCGACACGAATGAGAATTTGGGTGCGAATGACGTCGAAGACGCCTTGAAAGAGATAGAGCCCAATAGCCAGAAAAGAAATTGCGACAAGCGTCGGGATGCTCCCGCTGACCAGCGCTCGGTCATAGATCTGGAGCATGTAGAAAGCGCCGGTCAATGCCAGAATATTGATGACCCCTGAAAGCAGGAGCAGAAAAACAATCAATCCCTTGATACTACCGAGCGCTTTGGCTGCCGCATTCCCGGACGTGTTCTTTTGATTTGCCATGATGTGCTCTCGCGTCTGAAAAATGAAATATGACCGAGCCAATCACTCCGGGCAGGACAAGACCCGCCCGGAGCTATTGTCAGCCTGACTCAGAGCTGAAAATCGTCCTGAGTCAGATCGTGGCGTCCCCGTATCGAAATGCTGAAATCAGGCGCGTTATCTCCTTCGATGTTGCCCTGAATTACGGTCACATCACCATTCGCACCGGTCTCGTGGGTCACGAGAATCTGACCGCCGCCCGAGAAGGCCTCAGAGACGAGTGTGAAGGTGCCCTTGCCAGGCCCAGAACCGTTCGCGTCGATCTGAGAAAGGTCGATCTTGTCGCCGGGTTCAAAGGAGCTGATCGTATCACCATCGGCATCCGAGGCTGACAGAAAGCGATAGACATCATTGCCCACGCCGCCGTCCATCTCGTTTTGCGCACTGCCTGCGGTGATGGTATCGTTCCCTGCCCCCCCGATGAAGCTCTCGATACTCCACAACACGTCGTTCCCAGATTGGGCACTTGACGCATACCCTCTTCCACCGGAGCCGCTTCCAAGATCAACACTGGTATCGGCTGTGATCTGCGACATGTCGAGCGTATCGGAACCTGATCCGCCCGTTACGTCATCGCCGTAATAAACGTCGTCACCGTCATTCATTGTCGCCACGAACAGATCAGCACCGGCACCCCCTACGACGAAGTCATTGCCAGCCCCGCCCTCGATGAAATCGTCACCGCCTTCACCGAAGAGCCTGTCATTGCCGCCATCGCCAAAGATCATGTCCCGTCCGCTGCCCGCCAGAACATTGTCGTCACCGTCGCCAGCAAAGATCATGTCACGTCCAGCCAAGGCCAGGATATTGTCCCCTTCGGCACCGCCAAAGAGCGCGTCGGCAGCCGCCGTTCCAATCACATTGCCTGACGCTGCAAGCGGCGGGGTGACGTTGCTGTCATTGTCTTCAGGCTCGTCGTCGTCCTCGTCGCCTTCGGTGTCGTTGTCACCGGCAGTATCGTCTTGGTCGTCACTGGCGGTATCCTCATCGCCATCGGCAGTGTCGTCGTCACCGTCTGTGGCGTTGTCCTCATCGCCACCGGCAGTGTCATCGTCACCGTCTGTGGCGTTGTCATCATCGCCACCGGCAGTGTCGTCGTCATCCTCTGTGGCGTTGTCATCCTCTGTGGCGTTGTCATCATCGTCGTCGATACCGTTGGCATCGAAGAGGTTGTTGTCGATATCCGTAAGGCTGGTGTTTCGTGCGACAATGCTGGCAAAGGTCGTGTCCTCTCCGAACTCCTGATAGAAGTCGAAGTTGTCGAACCGGTCGATGTAGTAGAACCGGTCGCCCTCTTGCAGGCGGTCGAGCTGTTCGTGGAGCACGACCCAGAAAGTCTGACCAACCATACCTCCATTGACGTGCTTTTCAGCAAGTCCGCCGGTCCAAAGATCGACCCGGTCGATACCCTTGACGATCTTGGCGCCGTTCGCACCGTCTTCGAGCACGACGTCCGGGTTCACCGCGACAAAAGCAGCAATCTGAGCCGGCGTTTCCAGAACCAGATCTGGATAGGCCTCCATCAGCCGTGCCATATCTTCGTCACTCACATCATTGCGCGCCTGGAAATCCGCCCAGCTGCTGTAAGGTGACAGATCGCCCGCCATGTCCACAGCTTGGGAAACATAGGGGTCAGTCGAAGCCGCAAGCTGAGTGCGAACTTGGTTCATCGTCCCAAGTCCAACATCCCAGCCACGGGCGACGTTGAAAGAGAAGAGATCGGCATTGATCCGAACGAGATCCGACCGGATCGCCTCCACGATCCTGAGATCGACCTCTTCCGCCGCTTGCACCGCCGTGCCGCCGATAATGGCTGCAACGCCGTATTGTGCGTAGCCAGGAGCGGGAACGTAACCTTGTGGTAGTGGGCCATTGAAAACTGACGGATCATTGCTCGGGTTGAGGAAGGCGTCGTACAGGGGCACCTGAATAAGTTCTCCATTTGGCCCCTGAACCTGTAGGTTCTCTCCGACCAGCGAGTGACCAAAGCGATAGGCTGCGGCCGCGAACTCGTGACTGATCCGAGCGTCCACATCGGGATTGTACCCATCCCAGCCGTGATCTTCTCTGTCGCCGTCTGCATTGCGCAAACCGCCAAGAAGCTTGTCCGCGAACTCTTGGAAGACAACGCGCTGATAATCGCTCTCGTTGAGCATCTTGGCAGCCTGGAAAATCTCCTCGTCGCTTCCCTCAAATCCCTGCGCGAGCAGATTCTCGACGTGGAAGTTGTGATTCCGCGCCCAGACTGTGTGCACCGATGTCAGCGCGAAATTCTCGTTCGCGCGGCCATCGCCCGCCATCCGGTGGTCAAGCAGGTCGATGAACGGATTGGCGTCGAGCAGTAGAGGTTGCCCGGAGCCAAGGAAGTCCGAAGCGAGCGCCTGCACCATGTCCGGGTCAATCTCCCCGGTGATCTCATCGACCAGATCCGGGAAAACGTCCTGAAGTCTTGCCGCGCCACCTGGTAGCCCTGGATCCTCAAAGTATGTTTCCGCCTCCCAATGGTGCAGGATCAGATCGCGCAACGTTGGCAAGAGCGTGAATGCCGGATCCGAAGGATCGGCCTCGCCCCCCAAAAGCCGCATGCCAAACCCATGTGCCCCATCACTTTCGCGCAAGAACTGGCCAACAAGCTCATGGCTGCCATAGGCTTGGTTTTGGTCGACGAAGGGCGACGTCATGTTGGTGTGTTGCGGCACGCCGTCTTCGTCATAACCCGCGACTTCTGCGCGCGTCAGGTCAGCCGGATTGTCAGATGTCGGGCTGCGTTCCGCACCTGGCCCCCCGATTTCAATCGTGCCGAAGGCGGGGTTCTTGGCGATGAAGTCAAGCCCGTGGTCGAAGTACTGACCGAAGGCCATGAAAAGCGCACTCGCATTCATTGCATTTGGGGCCGTCGTATCATCATGCGGGCCGAGAATGTTGGAGATTGCACGCGGATCGAGACCATCAAAGATTGGGTTGATCTGCCGGTTCCCATTTTCATCCGCATCACCGTAACGTGCCTCGGTCAACCGGATGAAAGGTTCACCCGCCGCCCCATACGCTGGATTGGCCTCATTGTTGCCCTCACCACTCAGCGTTCTGACGCCGGTGGCTTCTTCGGTGTCATCGTCGCCGTCAAAGGCCAACTCGCCATTGACGAGGTTCTTCAAACCTTCCAGATCGCGGGCGCTCAGCGAGAATGACCCATCGGCGACGTCATCGTCTGACGTTGTACCACCCCCAATACCGGGCAATCCGCTCGATCCGTCAAAGGTGACACTCGATCCACCCCGGCTTACCGTGACCATGCCGTCTTCGTTGACAGTCACGACCGGATCGCCGATTCCGGGCAGTTCGATTACGTCTTGTGGACGCAGCGTGCCAATGATCGTGTCGTTGCCACCCTCGCCTCGGAACACGATGCGGTGTGCCGATGTCAGAGCAGATATATCGATAGTGTCGTCGGCGGCCGTGCCATTGACGGTGATCGTGCTGAAGTTAAGGCTCGTTGGAACAAAGTTTCCAACAATCGCGACCGTGTCTCCGCCGACAACGCCGCCGTTTGGTACGCCGTTGCCGTCATTTGCGGACACGGCGAGGGTGTCGATAGCGATCTCCTCGATGTTGTCCAACTCGGCGACCACGGTGGTCGTCGTGCCGACAGTGCGGGTGATCACGATCTCGGTCGATGCGAGGAAAGATGTCCCGAGGCTGGCAGCAAGGCCAGCGTTCTGGCCACCTGACATGGCGTAGACAGTGAAGGTTTCAGCCTCGGCGTTGCCTTGAACGCGGAAGGTGTCGTTGCCAGTTCCGCCATCCACCACATCGCGCCCATCGGTCGATGCCTGAATGATGGTGTCAGTGCCACCGCCAGCAATGATGATGTCGTCATCCGCGCCGCCGTTGAGAACATCAGCGCCGCCGCCGCCGTCCAACTGGTCAAAGCCTGCTCCACCGTTCAAGACGTCATTACCAGCCTGTCCGTTCAGGATATCGTCGCCACCGTTGCCGTTGAGTGTGTCGTTTCCGCCGATCAAGAACGGGCTGACACCGCTGAGGAAATCATTACCGGCGCCACCATTCAGGAGATTGTTAGTGAGAGGTGTTCCATTCAGCGTGACCCCGGTATTCTCGGCCACCGCAAGGGTCGGCTCGGAATACACTGTCTCAAGCGTACCGCCCCCGTCGGTAAAGCTCACCTCGATCCGAAGCTGTCGACCGATCTCGCTGATATCGCCGAAAAGCTGCTGGATGAAGTTTGGATCATTCGGCGTGAACGTCGCATCAGTCGCACCGGGAATGTCGGTCCAGACCGCACCATCAAGAAACTGCCACTGAAAGCTGAACGCGCCAAGACCATTCGCATCGGCGATGCCGCTTGTATCGACCGTTAGCAGCTGACCCTCGACTGGCGAGACTTGGCCATTGGTCGGGGTCGGGTCATTGATGACAGGCATTCCTGTCGCTGGCCGGGGGGTCGCAAGATCGCCATCTGCGAAACGCAGTATCTCTATATTGTGAAGCGTGTCGATACCGTCGTCGATCAGGATGGCAGGATTGGTGCCAAACCCGGTATGTGCCACCTGAATGACATCGTTGCCAAGGTCGGTGATCGTGTACTGGTCTCGGTTATCGTTGAACACGGCGATATCGATGTCATCCTCTTGTCCACCGTCGAGAATTTCGCGCACGATGTTCATCTGGGCCGGCACGATGGTGCGCGAAACCAGCAGTTCGAAAAGGCTTTGTCCTACCCAGGCAGGGTCCACCCCATCCTCTTCGGTAAAGATATGCCGAAGCGTATCAACCGTCGCAATTTCGTTCGCTGCGGTATTCTCGTCGGTCGGATCGCCAGTGATACGAATGCGCACATTTAGCCAGCGGTCGCCGTCGATGATATCGTCGCCACCATTGCCGGTGATCAGATCAGAGCCACCACCGCCCATGATGATGTTACCATTTTCCCAGAACTCCTCGCCGTTCAAGAGCGAGACGAGATCCGAAAGGCCATCAATCCGGTCAATGCCCGCCTGATCAAGCCCATCGTTAAAGAGTTCAGCTTCTGCTCCCTCTCCGGTTCCGGGGGCAACGCGATCATCACCGATCAGCGTGTCGTTCATCTGCCACCCTGACAACCCTTCGACCTTGTCAAAGCGATTGCGCAGGATGTCCTCCTCGTCGGTGGTGAAAATCTTGATACGCATATCGGCATATGCGTCGATTGCCACGCCCTTGTACGAGACCCAGTCAAACCCGAACATGCCCTCGTTGCGCATCACGCTCTCGCCTTGGACCATGATGTCGTCACCGGATTCGGCGTCGAAATCATGCTCGTCAGATCCCGCGAACATCACGTCATGGCCGATAATCTTACTATTGAAGAACAGTTCGGAGTTATCACCGGCTGTCGTGTCAAAGCCGCCATCGGCTTCCATCCAGTCGTCACCTTCGTTGCCCAACAGGAAGTCAGCGCCGGCTCCACCCATGATGAAATCGTCGCCTGATCCCCCGAACACCTCTGACGAGTCGACCCCGAGGAAGATGACATCCTTGCCTGTGCCGCCCATGAGAACGTCAAGCCCGTTCGCAGAGGCCATAACGTCGTCGCCACCTTCCCCCTTGAGGAAGTCACCTTCATCCCCAGAGTCGAGGATGATGTCATTGCCCCCACCGCCGTTCACAAGGTCAACGCCAAACCCTGACTCGATGAAATCGTCGCCGTCATCCCCCCAGATGCCGTCGTCACCGTCAGAGGTGATGATCGTGTCATTCCCGTTGGTGCCGCCCACCGCGAGATGCTCTCCGCCGGTGACGCGAATGTAGTTGGTTTCGACTTCGCTCGTTGTGGGATCATCCCGCACGACCTTGCCCATGCCAAGGCCTTCGAGCACCGGATCGTTCCCCACGGGATCGTCAATCAACTGGTTGGCCTGATTGACTTCTAGAACAAAGTCATAGCGCGCAAAGGAATCCACACCAATATGGTGGCGCACAACGTCGTCTTCGGTTCCGCGGATACCGTCTGCGCCCGGATCAGCCAAGCTGGTGTTGGCCAGAAGCATCTTCGAGAACGAGTTCTCTTCGAGTTCGTTGAGGAAGTTCTGCCCTTGGGTCCGTGTGAGATAATAGAACCTGTCTCCGTCCTGAAGCGCCTCCATCTGCGCCTCGAAAATAGCGGTGAACGTCGATCCAAGCATGCCGCCGAACGGCATGATCCTTTCGGCCAGACCACCGACCCAGAGATCAATCGTATTCAGGCCATTGGTGTCAGACGTCCAACCGTTGCGCCCAAGCAGGAAGTCAAAGCGATCGGCATCTGACACGCCCCCCCCGCCAAACACGAGATCAAACGCGGCATCACGTTTCTCTTCAAGCGTGTTTGCCGCGAGGATTGTCGAATGGGTTCCATAGGCTGCCAGCAGGTTCACAATCGTCATTGGAGTCTTCAGGTTGGCCGCCAACTCGACCCAGTTTTCATAGGGTTTCAGCCAAACAGAATTGGTCTGCTGAAAAAGCTCTGCCCGCGCATCGTTGAATGAGGGAATACCGGTGTCGCGGCCTCGCGCGATGTTGATCGCGGCTAGGTCAAGCGGCAGACCGAGCAGATTGCTGCGCAGTGCGGGGACAATGAATTCGTCAATCTGACTGCCCTGTTCCGTTGTCATGCCAAGGATCACGGCGGCTGCCGCCGCATCCGCGCTCATCGCGCCATCGTTGTCATAGGCAACCGGATTGAGGAACGCCGCGATCAGGCCCATGTTGTCAGTAGTGACCTCGCCGGTCAGCTCGTTCACCAAGACACGCGGCATGTTCTCGGTCAGCATTGAATGTCCGAACCGATACACAACGTTGGCAAATTCGGCAAAGATGGACGGGTTGATGTCTGTGACCGCGTTGAAGACGAAGGGATCAATATTCGGGTGGATCTTGCGCCCGAACTCTTCGAAGACAAGATGCTGATACTGCATTTCGGTCGCGAAGCGCCCTGCTTGGAACAGGCGTTCGCCATCCCAGGTCAACGCAGTGGGATCGGTTGGAATTGGGTCGCCTGCCGCGAGATCGACAAGAAGCCATTCGTTGATAAAATCAATATCGCCCGACTCCAGAATGGTTTTCTTTTGGGCCACAACCTGACGGTTGTGCTCGGAGTGGAAGACGTGGTGGACCGCGGTCAGGCCGATATTCTCGTTACCTCGGCCATCACCGGTGACGAAATGGCGGTCAAGCAGTTCATTGTCATAGGTTCCGGCTGTGCTGACACTATCGGAGAGACCTACCGCAGTGTCGTCGTCTGCAGTTTTGAGCATACCGCTTTGCGAGTCGAACGGATTTGCGGCATGTGCGATATCATCCAAGAACGCATGCCCGATGCGGATCGCGCCTGCCGTGAATGTGTTTACGGGGGCTGCCAAGTTGCCTTCGACCACATCATCGTCAGCAGTATTCGGAATGCCATCCGCGCCAATACCCACCACGATCTGAGGCAGGCCGTTGGGACCGCGAATGAATTCGCCATAGTCATCAGTCCGCAAAAGCGGGATGTTCAGGACATCGCCATCGGTCAGCTCAATCCCGAGAAAATCGCGCGCCTGCGCCTTAACTTCCGCCCAGGTTGGAATTCCGCCATTTGCGCCATCCAAAAGCTTGCCAGTTGAGACCGGGTTGCCATTGGTATCAAATGCATACTCGCGCAGGAATACCTGGTGCGAGGCGTGCGACGTGTAGGTCTGGTTTTGATCAACAAAGGGCGTGGTGGTGTTCTGCCCCTCATGCTGCGTGTCATCTGCTGTACCCAGCACCCCATCCGCACCGGGCCCGTCAACGGGCGTCGACCGGGTGAGCGCCATAAAGCGCAGATGGTTCGGAAGATCGTCAGCAGTTCCAGCAATGCCGTCCGCCCCGAGAACGAGCGGATCGTCCGCTTGTAGCGGAATAAAGACCGTTCCATTGTCGCCCTTGGTGATAAGATCAAGGCCATGGTCGAAGAACTGGCCGAAGAAAGTCATCCAGGCATTGAACGGGGCCGAGATGCCGTCATCAGGCGCAATATTGGGAATCGTTGCAAGGTCGATGTTATCGATCTCGATCTCGTTGCCGTTCGAGGTCGACAGCGCAACATTGTCCACGAGCACTTGCGAGCCGCCGGTTTGCTGAATCTCGACACGCAGCGTCTGGCCCGCAAGACCCGCAGAGATCGGACCTGAATTAAGCGTCAGATCGGCCCACTGCCCATCTGCGGGTTCTGGCAGGGTAACAGAGGAAATGACCGTGGTCACGCCGCCAGCGCCTACGGCAACAAGGCGGGCGGTGCCGCCGGACCAAACCTGATCGGTGCGATCTCCGACACTCAGGCTCAGTTGATAGCTCGCACCCTCGGTCAGAGTGCCGCTGTCCTGAGACAGTGTGGCACCACCGGTCAGCCACGCAACGTTTGGACCGGGATGACCAGCGGTTGAACTTACGCTGTCCACTGGTGCAAATAGACCGCCTGATCCTCCTGTAATCGTCCAATCACTGGGCGCAGTCGTGGTGAAATTGCCCAGCGGGTTCGACGTAACTCCGGGTGCGCCATCAAGGAGCGGTTGATCCTCGAAACTTGTGTTCAAGAGTTCCAAGGCCTCGGGGCCTTCGCCGGGACGAATTGGAATTGCATCTTCGCCATAGCGTTCGTGGAACGCCGCCAGTGCGGCGTCATTCGCAAACCATGCCTCGACCACGGCCGGGTTCGCCGTACTCTGATCTACAACGAGGTTAGAGATGATCCGCGGATCGGCATCGGCTACGTTGCCGGTATGTCCCCCATTGGTGCCCGACGGTGTGCCGATCACGCCATAGTCCGTGTTGGTGACAAGCGGCCCGCCAGGCGCACCAAGCGGCATCTCGTCGCCATCCTGATCGTTGAGGAAGGTTTGGCTGAGAAGCCGCGGCATAGGAGTATCCGCTGCGCCCCATGTTTCGCGCCCTTCAATCAGATTGTTGTATCTGCCGTCGACTGTGCGCAGACCGTTGGGCACAAGGGCCTCTGGAATGGCGAGAACAGCGCCCGGTGTCCCTTCTGGTACGACATTGCCGTCAGCGTCGACATAGATTTCGGTAAGCGGCGTTCCGCTCGCATGCGCTTCGCTGATCTTGACCTGCCGAAGAAAGAACTCGAGGTCCGCGATATTCAGTTTGACAGCCATGACACATCTCCCCATGTGGCCCGCCGCAGTGTTTGCGCGAGCAGATTTTGTTTTATCTCAATGCCTTGGAGCCAGGTTCTGAACCTGGAAAACAGAAATACGAAAATGACATAAATAGCCCCAAGTATCCTGATTAGGGTCTCATCGTTGTCGAATTATCACCACGGGCAGAGGTCTCTCGCTTCGCCAGCACGAAAGCCCGCAGGATGACTGGGACCAAGGCTCAAGAAATTTTCAGACCAAAGACCCTATTAAACTGGGCTCAAAGTCCATTGAATGGTCAGCGGCGTGTAGCGTAGGAATTGGTTAACTATAGATTAATCATTGGTAATCGCCTGAAGCGCGCATAGGCGTACTTGAATGAATTTTTTACTATTCGGCGCTGCGTGCCACCAAGTGGCCCCGAACATCCCCAGAAGTCATTATGCCCAAAAACAAGAAACAAACGCCGAATCATTCCAGAGAATCATCGAACGCCATCCTGGGCTGGTTCCATGTGGCACCCAGCCCTCTGGCAGCGATTTTCACCGTGATCGTTATCGGTGTCATGTGTGCGCTCGGGGCCTTCATCATATTCGAATACCGCTCGCTACAGGTTCAATCGCATGGTCGGGTTGGAAGCGCCTATATTGACAACTTGCTCGCGCCGCTGGCGTTGAGCAATTTTGAGAGCCTCGGCAATTCAGGCCGCGGTTCCGATCAGGCTTTCAGCTACGTTGCTGAGAAGAATCCAAATCTGGTAATGCGAGTCTGGGCACTTGACGGCGCACTTCTGTACTCGACACTTAAAGACGATACCGCTGATCATCACGAGGCGGAGACTCTTCAGGTGGCGATTCAGGGCCAATTCATCGTGAAACTGGAGATGTCCGGCGAAGTTGATCCTGAGTTTCCACTCGCCTACCCGTATTTCGAAGTGTACGCACCGATCCACGATCCAGTGAACGGCTCGTTGATCGCGGTCGGCGAAGTCTATCTAGACGCGTCCGAGCTCTTGCGTGACCGGACATTCGTAGAACGGACGACTTGGGCTGCCGTGATCCTCGCGGCCCTGAGCATGCTGGCAATGCTGGCTCTGACCTTCAGCCAAAGCTCGCGGTTGGAAGCGCTGTTGGACGCCGAGCGCAGAATGGTCAAACATAATGATCGGTTGCGTCGCGCCGCCAACCGCGCGCGATTTGACGCCGCAAAGGCCAACGAACAGGTTCTCAATGTCGTCGGTGCCGAGTTGCATGACGGTCCTATCCAGTTGCTCAGTCTGGTTTCCCTGATGCAGGGCAGGACTACTCAGGCCGACCTGCCCGATGGCACGTCGATAAGCGGGCTGATCAATCAGGTGATGACGGAATTGCGGTCTATTTCAGCTGGGTTAATCCTACCCGAGCTCGAGAATCTGGATGCCAAGGGTGTGGTTACGCTGGCCGTCGAGCGTCACATAGCCCTGATGTTTGGCGACGTAGAGACAGAGATCGTGGAGCCTCTGGCCAAACTGGATCTTCCCCGCAAGATTTGTCTCTACCGCGTGCTGTGCGAGGGGCTCAGTAATGCCGTCCGGCATGGCGAAGGCCGAATTCCTCTGGTCAAGGTTTGTCAGCGTGGCTCGATCCTGGACATCACGATCTATGGTGGCAAATCGCAGGGCGCAAAATCTACCGCTTCAGTCACGCCTTGGCATTTGGGGTTGCAAGGTATGCGACGTCGGCTCGACGCATTCGAAGGTAGTATTGACCTCGATATCGCAAAGGATTCATCCACGCTGCATGTCACATTGCCAATACAATCGCCGGACGACACATCTTAAAGCGTTTCAGTCGCTTCAGATGCACCACCACGTTCAAGCGCTATGACCTACAGCAGATTTGATCCAGCAGTGCCAATCGTCCCGTCTGAAATCAACCTCAGAGACTGTCAGTTCATTTTGGATGTGCCCGTAAGGGCCCCACTGCTTGCAAGCTCTTGCGCGGCAAGGACGACTTCAACCCGGTTGCGGACATCAAGCTTTTGAATCAGCACGGACATATAATGTTTAACCGTCTTCTCTTGCAGCGACAGCCCATCGGCGATCTCGCGGTTTGTCGACCCCCTGAGCAGTAAGCGAAGGACATCTTCCTCTCGTTTGCTGAATCGGACCCGCTCCATGGTGCGATAGCGGGCCTGTTGTCTCAGCCCAGCAACGACATTCGCAGAGACACTTGGCGATAGGTAGGTATCCCCCATATGAACCTGTCGGACGGCATCGGCCAACTCTTCGAGCGTGCTGCCCTTCAAAACATATCCGAGAACGCCCGCCTCCAACGCGGAGATTGCTGTGTCCTTGTTGCTTGATGCTGTGAAGGCCACCATTTTTGTGTGAGAGTGTTCCGTCGCAACCTTTGCAATCGCTTCAATTATTACACCGGGCATGTTCAAGTCGATTACGATGATGTCAGGCTTGACTGATCTCGCAATCTTGACAATGTCCTGCGCTGTCTTGCCAGAGGCAACAACAGTAAAGCCCTCAAGGGCCGAAAAAAGTTGACACACTCCGGTCAAGAAAACCGGATGATCATCCGCAAATGCCACAGAAATATCTGGCATAATTATACCCCAGCTCCCCCGAACTTTCCCCAGAAATACGCAACTTCGAAATTCAACATAAATTTACAAAGAATGTTCTGATTGTATCACGCAATCGTGATTGTGGCAATCCAGCCCTTAGAACGTGTGGATCGGGTCCTATTCAGTCTCTCAGTCTGGCGCGTTCAGTGACGCAAACCGGACCTCTGCGCTGGCCCCTAAGACCAAGCCATGAACTGGGATAAGCTGGGGTGCCCTACGTCTACTTGGTAGAAGCAAGGAAAGAATGTGAAGCAGGAAACGTCGTTTTCCGCGTCACATGGAACGCGCTCGATATCTCCCTCGTCACAGGCAGACCAAACGTAAAACATCTCGCCGGGCGCTTTGACCCGGCGAGTGAATGAGCATGAGAACGGTAAGCGGTGGGGATCACGCGACGCGTGCTTGGACCACCACACGTTTACAGGATGAAATCAGACGCATCGAGATCGACAAGCCTGACATCATCGATCCGCAAGATGTCCCCTCCACCAAAATTCAGGAGCGTGTCGCCGTTGCGCTGGCTCGCAAGATCAAGAACCGCATCAAATCCGGCAAGCCCATATGCGCTGAGGTCGATAATGTCCGTGCCCGCGACGAAATCGGCAATCTTGTCGAGACTGCCGTCTCGGGAGAACACAAAAACATCGCTGCCGAGGCCACCGTCATAGGTATCACGCCCCTCGCCACCCTCTAAAGTATCGTTCCCACGACCGCCGAACAGCCGATCGTTGCCGTTGCCGCCTTCGAGCGTGTCATCTCCACCGCCCCCCTTGAGGCGGTCCTTGCCATCGCCACCACGCAAAAGATCATGGCCAGCATCGCCCCGCAGGATGTCATCGCCAATGCCCCCGTAGACCGTATCATTGCCGCCATCGCCGCGCGCATTATCGTCGCCATCGCCCCCCTGCACGAGATCGTCCCCGAGATCCCCGCGCAAAGTGTCATCGCCACTCCCACCAAAGACCGTGTCATCCCCACGATCCCCGCGAATGCGGTCATCGCCCGAGCCACCATCGACCAAGTCATTGCCTGCGCGCGCCCGGATATCGTCATCGCCGCCAAAGCCGCTGATATGCTCTGCCTTTGAGCGACCGTGCATGCGCTCTGCGGCATTCGTGCCATTGAGAGCGATATCGGGAGGGGTGCCAGTTCCAGTGCTCACATCACCCGAGCCTTGGTCTGGCGTGCCATCGTCATTGCCCGGCGTGGTCACGCCCGCATCACCCGAGCCTTGATCCGGTGTGCCATCGTCATTGCCCGGCGGGGTCACGCCCGCATCACCCGAGCCTTGATCCGGTGTGCCGTCGTCACTGCCCGACGCAGGTGTTCCGCCATTGGCAAGGTTGTTCAAACGTTGGGTGTCCGACGATGTCGCAACGCGCTCGATTATGGTTTTGTTCGCGGCGTTCTTGCGCTCGTAGATCCCACTGGAAATTTCTTCCTTCGTACCGTCATCATAGGTAACTTCAATTGACGTGCCGAGCACTTCAACGCGGGTCACGACAGCGGAAGTGGCAGAGTTGGCCGCTTCGAAATCTGTGGCCAACGTGGTCAATCGGGCGATATCGGCAGCCGTCGCGCGGCGCTGCTGAACTGTATCGCCAACCGAATTCTTGCGCTCGTAAATCCCCGCCTCAATTTCTTCACGTGAGCCGTCAGCATATTCGATCTTTGTATTGCCTGGCCTCAGTTCAATCGCAAAGATGTCCACTTGGAATACTCCTGTTTTCCAACATGCACCCAACCTACTGAGCCGCAGCCTCTCTTGAACCGCCCAAGGGTCTGGCAATTCGTCAGACCTTCGTCTGAGGGGGCAAAAAAATACCCCCGGCATAAATGACCGGGGGCTACGGCGGCAGGGTCTGGGGAGCCAAGACCGCCGTTACCATGTACCTTGGGGACGCTCGGGGATCGTTAAATCTGTGTGATGCAGAATAGAGATCGCAGAGCAGGTGGCTGGCAGGAAAGGTCGTTTTTTTTCTCGGTATCCGAGTTTCGGATAACATTGGCGCGGGGTCCCGCGTCTAAATAGGGCCGAAAGTAGGGTGATCGGCACAACTAAAGTCGGAAAATCCGGGACTCAGAGGCCTTTTTCTCGCGCCATCAAGGCCGCTTCGACCCGGTTGCGCACATGCAGCTTCTGTAGAATGTAGCTCATGTAGTGCTTGACCGTGGCCTCGCGCAAACCAAGCTCGTCGCCGATTTCCCGATTGGAGGCCCCGCGCGCCACAAGACGGAGGATCTGTTCTTCGCGATGCGTCAGATCCGAGATTGGATCAGCGCTGCGCGTGCCCCGGGTCTTTCCCGCCCCCATGGCCGAAAGCACCTTGCCCGCAAGTCCGGGCGAGATGAAACTTCCACCTGCGTATACGCTGCGCAACGCTTCGATCAGAGTTTCAACCGCGACCCCCTTGAGAACATAGCCAGAGGCCCCCGCTTTCAGCGCCCTCAGCAGATCGTCATCCTGCTCAGACACAGTCAGCATGACAATACGAACGGTCGGAAATTGCTCGGATATCCGTTCTGCCGCCGTCAGACCGTTACCCGGCATGGAAATATCAAGCAGTGCGAGGTCAGGCAGCACTTGCCCCGTCGCCGCGACCGCTTCATCAGCGCCTGTACACTCTGCCAAGACATCAAACCCGCCATCCTCTTGAAGAGAGCGGATTACACCGCCGCGAAACAACGGGTGATCGTCGGCAATGACGATCCGAATACGCTCTGTCATCGCGCGCTCTTTTCGATCTGTAGGCGCATCGTCAACCGCGTGCCCCGGCCCGGCCCTGTATCGACATCAAAAATACCCCCAACACTCTGAACACGCTCGCGCAACCCGGCAAGACCGATGCGACCTTTGTCGAAATTGGCCTTTGGATCAAAACCCGGACCCCGGTCACTGACCGAAACGACAAGACAACCGCCCTGCATCGCAAACTCGACCTTTTGACCAACGCCACCCGCGTGGCGCCACGCATTCATCAGGCCCTCTTGTACGAAACGAAAGATGCAAATGAGCTGTGGCAGGCCGGGACGCAGGTTGTCGCCATCCTTGCCATTGCTGTCCAGGATGACTTCGGTTTGTGTGCGTTCTGCATGCGCATCGGCGGCTCTCCGGATCGTCTCCAGAATGGTTGCGCCTTCCAGCTTGGGCAGCACCAGCCCGCGCGCCAATCCACGGATATCCGCCAAAGCCTCTTCCAGTGCCCGCAAGATGAGGTCCGCCTCCTCGGGGCCCCCGGATTTGCGCCATGCGCTGATCCGCATATTCGCAAAGGCGAGCGCCTGCGCGGGCCCATCATGCAGTTCCGCCCCGATCCGTCTGAGCAACTGTTCGTTAAGCGCCGAGAATTGCTCTGACGCGCTCTGGATGCGCAGGCGCAGCAAATCATTTTGCAGGCCGACCTTGGTGATCTGCCTCAAACGTTGCTGCAATTCCGACCGCTGAAACTCGATCGTGCGGCTGCCTGCACGCACGATGCCGAACAAGGTTACAAAGGTCAGACCGGCCACTGCCGCAACAACAGCCCAGGCTGTCCAGCGGGCAACGCGCAGGTCTTCATGGAGTTCGCTGGCATCTTGATAGAATTCGGCGACGGCAATGATCTCTCCGGTCCGGATCGAATGGATAGGATTGTACACTTCCAGTAGCGGTAGACCAAACGCCCGCTCCCCTCTGGATTCGTCGTGATCAAGGTCGTCAAATCCTGCAATGATATCCCCTTTCCACGCCTGCAACAGATCGTCATGCGCCTTGAATGTCTGACCGATCATCGCGCCATCGCTGGCATAGGCCACATGCCCGCCTTCCTTCCATATCTTGACCGAGAGAATCCTTTCGCGTGTTGCCGGCCGCGCAAGAAGCTCCTCAAGCTTGGCGCGCCGCTCGTCGGACAGGGCGTTCCCATCGGCAAGTTCCTGCGAAAGCGGTGCAATCAGGCTTTCCATGTAAACAGCGGCAGAAATCGCAGAGTTGCGCACAACGGCGGTCTCGATGCGTGAGTTCACAAAAGCACCGATCAGCACCATTCCGATCAGGCTGACGATTCCCCCAACAACTGCAAAGCGGCGGTGCAGGGGTAGGTCATGAAACGCAGTCAAAAACGGCAACCGAGGCTTGCCAGACTTGTCCTCGGGCCCGGCACCATCAACAGCATAGTCGTTTTCCAAAACTGTCACGGGTTCTCCTGCCACCATGAACGCGGTTTCGTGCCTTGGATATCACGCCCTCATCAACAAACTCGCTTCTCTCAGGAACTCCGTCTGTTCCCGCAGGATGTGTCAAGCCTGTCGTTGGATTTACGTCATCCTTGCGCTTTGGTCTTCCGACTAAAGTCTGTTTGTTCGCAGCCCTGATCACAGCATGTCGCATTCTGCCGAATTGCACGCATAGTCAGGTAACACCCGTGTCTTGCAGGATGCGCGGAATGGCATGTTTCACTTTGAAAAACCCCGCCGTGGCATGGGGCCAGATTGCGCGATCCCAGGCCCGCTGCCATTCTGCCAAAGCAATACCCTGCGCTGAAAGATGGGGACGCGCCGTATCGAGCCAGTCAAAAAGCGGCCCCCGCGTCACATAGGGGGTAACGATCTGCGTTGCCCCTGATGTGACGGCCCAATCCACCAAGGCCTTGGGATGATCGGCACGGGCCAAATCAGCCACAACGCCCAGCCGTTCAGCGGCATCGGCAAGCGCGCCCGCCTCGAACTGATGAACGGCCTCGGACACAGGCAAGGATGAGCGAAGATGACTGCTGCGCAGCGCCACCACCGCGCGGATATCAAGCGCGGAATGATCGAAATCCTCAACCCGGCAGTCTTCATCCGTGATCAAAAGCAAGGTGGGACGTGCGGCTTGTGGTGCCAAGACCGGGCGCAGGGGCTGCACGGGGGGCAGCCCCTCAGGCTCGGTCGCCTCTAGGCCCTCGGTCACCTCGGCAAAATCCGCAGCGCGGGGCGTGAAGCGACCATTGGTAAAGGTGGCGATATTGTCAGCGCGCGCCGGATAGGGCCTGCCTCGCGTATGCAGACCCGCGACCCAACGCCAACCCAACGTATTTGCGGCGGCATCCCCATCAATCAAATGCCGGTAAAAGAAATCAGCCCCCAGACGCCAAGGCAGCCCAAGCGTGAATATCCAGATCGAGGCGAACCACATCCGCGCATGATTGTGCAAATACCCGGTCTCAACCAGTTCCGCAGCCCAGGCATCGAAACAGGCAAGCCCAGTTTGCCCGTCGGTCGCCCGCGCCACTTCGCGGCGCAGACGACGGTCATTGTCGAGCGCCGCCAGATCCCTTTCAAGCCCCTGCACATAACTGACCCAAACCTGCGGTCTGCGCTCTAACCAGCCTTTGAAATAGCCGCGCCAGATCACCTCCTGCACGAACTTTTCGGATTGCTCGGGACCATGCGCCGCAAGCGCAGTTGCCACAACATCAGACTCAAGCACCAGCCGCCGCCGGATATAGGGCGACAGCCCGGATACCGCGCTATGCGCCCCCGGCCCATGGTCGGTGTTTCGGCCATTGGCATAGCGCCGCCCCATACGTGGCGCAAACGCGACCAGCTTTGTCATGCCTTCGGCGTGGGTCGCCTTCAATTCAGTCATCGCGGCTCTAGCCTGTCGAAAAAATCTGCAGTCGACTGCACAGATGACGCGGCGCGCCCAGAATTCAACACGGGCTCTGCACCCGGCGCTGCACGAAATTTTCGGGTCAGTGGAATAATCCCCTCAGTGCCCCGTTTGTCCAGAAGCACATCAGACAGGAGGCACACATGCATCGCCCCACATTCAAGACAATCGTCACCTCGCATCGCGTGGCCTCGTCGTCGGGCACCTTGCCCGCGCGGGTCATCAATCCGGCAGGGTTATCTGGCCTTCCTCCATTGGTGGTTCTGCACGGGATTTCGCGTAACGCCGATGAATTGGTCGATCTGTTCGCACCAGTGGCCGAAAAGCGCGGGCGCATCGTGGTCGTGCCGCATTTCTCGGAACCTGACTGGCCACATTTTCAGCGCCCTTGCCGCGCGGCGCGGCCCGATCAGGCGCTTTTGGCGATGCTGTCGCATCTGGCGATGATCGACAATGCCTTTGCCGGTCCGGTCGATCTGTTCGGGCATTCCGGTGGGGCACAACTCGCCCATCGTTTTGCAATGCTCTATCCGCACCGGGTGGGACAGCTCAATCTTGCGGCTGCGGGATGGTATTGCCTGCCTGACACCAGCATGGCCTATCCCTATGGCCTTGGGATCGACGCGGAACCCACAAGCCTGCCTTGGGCGCGGCGACATCAGCAGGCCCTCAGCGCCTATCTCCGCCTGTCGGTTCGGGTGTTCATCGGCCTTGAGGATTCCCTGCGCGACGACGCCCTGCGCAAGACACCCCAACTGGACCGCGTACAGGGTCTGACACGGATTGCGCGGGCGCAGACCTATGTCGCGCATTTCCGCAAGGCTGCGCAGGCCCTTGGGATCACTCCAGACATCAGCCTGACGCATTTGCCCGGCGTTGGCCATGACGTGGCCCAAGCGATCCGCGACGCCGGACTTGCAACCAAAGTGGCTTGGGGCGTCAACACCTCCGGCACATGGCCATCCCTTGCTGTGGCAAGCTGATAACTCTCATTTCCTTGAGGATCACCCCCATGACACATGAGATGCTTTCTTCGCTGACAGACGCCAAATGGACATTCTCGACCCGGCGGGTCAATCACACCGATATTGCCGGTCTGGATACCGCATTCGCCGCAGCCCGGCCCGGCGACCTGATCTTGGCTCAGGTCGAAAGCCTTGGACAACATCAGCGCGTCCAGCTTTCTACGGGGCGCCCGTCCTTGATCTATCCCGGCGATATGGTGGTGCTGGCCTGTGGTGCGCGCTATGCCCCCGATCAATTCGAAGGGCTGGCCGAGATTGACCCGAACGGGGCCGATCTTCTGGCGGGTGGCGGCTGCATCGGCCGGATGGTGTCTCGGAATGAGCGGATCAAGACCGCGACCCGCCTCCTGCCCGTTGGCCGACTGCTCGATGCCACGGGCAAACCTGTGAACCTCAGGCGCTACGCCCTGCCGCCAACGACTGCCGCCAGCGATATTCCCGTGATCTTCGTACTCGGGACGGCGATGAACTCGGGCAAGACATTGGCCACGGCTCAGCTCTCGTTGGGGCTGCGACGCGCAGGGTACAAGGTGGCCGCACTCAAAGGCACAGGCACCGGCGCCTTTGGCGATTTGAACGAATATGCCGACACAGGCGCACATTGGGTGGCCGATTTCACAGATGCCGGGATGGTCACCACCTACCGCGAACCCCTGGGGCGGATAAAGGCGGGACTCGAGCTTCTGCTTGACCATGCGGCACAACGAGGCTGCCAAATCGCTGTCATGGAAATCGCCGATGGGCTTTTCCAACGGGAAACCGGCGCGCTCATCGCTGACCCTTGGCTGCGCGCGCGTCAGTCGAGCGTGATCTTTGCCTGCGGTGATGCTGTTGCGGCTGCGGGCGGGGTGAGCGAACTGGCCCGTCACGGGCTGCGCCCCGATGCATTGACCGGCATCGTCAGTTGTTCGCCCATGGCTGTGGCCGAGGCAGAGACCGCCACCGGCGTGCCGGTCTTGCGCAAAGGTGATCTGGCCGATCCGGCTGAGGCGAATGTCTTTGCCTTGCGCGCATTTGGTACGGATCGGCGGGCCGCGTAATGGCGTTGCCCCCGCTTCTGGATCGCGGGCGTGGGCGCGGCTTGGCCCTTGTTGCCATGCTTACGCTGATGCAGGGCGTGGCGGCCGGGGCCGCTGCCTTTGCCACCCGTGCGCTCTTTGAAACCATGCATGGCGGCGACGCGCTACCGTTTGTCGGCCTTAGCGTCCTTGCAGGGGCTGGGGCGATTATCGCCATGACACGCATCGCCGCGCGATATCTGGGCGAAGGCATTGGCCAGGACTATGCCCGACAGATCAGGGCCGCTCTCTTCGAGCACGCGGCGCATATGCCCGCAAGCGCTGTGGCAGAGCGGCGCGCAGGCTATGTGTCGCTCCGTTTTGTCGGCGACATGACCGCCTTTCGGAACTGGTTGGGGCTGGGGCTGCCGCGCCTCATCGCCGGGGCCGTGCTGATCCCGACGATGCTCGTCGTGCTCTGGCTGCTCGACCCGGTGTTTGCCTTGGCAGTTGTGCCGGTCTTTGGGATCACGCTGCTGGCCATCACGCTCGGGGGGATGCGATTGATCCCCCTGCATCGCCGCCTGCGGGTGCGCCGGGCACGGATCGCGGCAGAGATGGCCGAGCGTATGCCATTGGCGCCGCAGCTTGATCGCCTAGGCCGGCGGCGCAAGGAACTGGCCCAGCTGGACAAGCGCACAGAGGCGATGATCCGTGCCGCCCTGCGCCACCGCCTCAGCGCCGAAACCCTCAACGCGCTGCCCGATCTTGCGGCGGGGATTGCAGCGGCACTGGTCATCCTGACGGGGCACCGCGCCGGGTTGGGCACGGGAAACATCGCCGCAGCACTGGCTGTGCTTGGGCTTTTGCTGTCGCCCCTGCGCGATCTTGGCGGGGTCTGGAACCACCGCGCTGCCTTTCGTGTCGCCGCGACCAAGGCCCAAGCCGCGCTCTCGCGCCAGAAACGCGATCTCTACCGCACCGGGCAACGCCTGCCCAAAGGGCCTGTCGATGTCACGTTCGAGAATGTGCCTCTGCCGTCGGGGCAGATGTTGAGTCTGCATGCCAAAGGCGGCACCAAAACCTGTCTACCGGTTGGCGAGCTGGATGCGCGGGCTGTTCGCGATATGCTGCTTGGGCTCGATACGCCCTCGGCGGGGCGCATCCTGCTGTCGGGCATCGACCTGCGCGATCTGAGCCGGGGCAGCCTGCGCCGCCACGTCCAGTGTCTCAGCACTGCGCCAGAGGTTCTGCAAGGATCGTTGCGCCGCGCCCTTTTGATGGGGTGCGACCATCGCCCAGAGGATGCAACGCTCGAACAACTGGCCCGCGAGGTTGGGCTTGGCCCACTGCTCAAGCGTCTTGGAGGGCTGAGCGGAACAGTCCTTGAGGGCGGCAAGAACCTGACCCAGACAGAGCGCTTCGCGCTTGGCCTTGCCCGCATTCGGCTGTTGCCCCCCAAAGTGCTCTTGCTGGGGCTTGAGAGCGATCCGGGCGTCTGGATGAGGTTTCCCGTTCATCTGGGGAAAACAGGCGTAACCGTCATCCAGATGGGCAGAGCGCAGCAAGCGGCGCAAGCTGCAGCCTGAGCCCACCCGCACTGGCCGGCCCTGCCCCCAGACCTCAATCAGTGATCGCGGCCCCATCCGAACGCGGATCGGCAGCCGCCTCGATCAACCCGGTCGGATGGAGCACCACAGCCCCGGCATGGCCCGCAAGATCCGAATACGCAGGGATCATCTCAACCTCATGGCCCGCGTCTTGCAGCGCTAAAACCAGCTTCGGATCAAACCGATCCTCAAGCTTCAGCGATGTCGTCTCCTGCCCCCAGGTCTTGCCCAAGAGCCAACGGGGCGCTGTCACCGCCTCTTGCAGGCCCATGCCGAACTGAACATAGCGGGTGAACACGGCGGATTGCGTCTGGGGCTGTCCTTCGCCACCCATTGTGCCATAGGCCATGACCCGCCCGTCGTGCAATTCGGCCATGGCGGGATTAAGCGTGTGGAACGGGCGCTTGCCGGGGGCGAGCTGGTTCGGCCCCGGAGCCAGCGAAAATCCCGCGCCCCGGTTCTGAAAGAAGACGCCTGTATCCGTGCAGGTGAGCCCCGAGCCGAATTCCCAAAACACGGACTGAATAAAGCTGACGACCGTGCCGTCGGCGTCGCAGGCCCCCATCCAGATCGTATCGCCCTCTTTCGGCTCGTAGGGCCAGGGCAGCGCCTTGGTTCTGTCGATCTGTGCCGCCAGCATATCCAGCGCGGCATCTGTTAGCCATTCCTGCGCCGGTGTCGCCATATGGGTGTGGTCACCCAATTCGGCATTGCGCCGAATGAACGCCTGTTTGGTGGATTCGATCAGCCCGTGAATGTGATCAAAGCCGTCACCCGTCGTCACGCCCAGTCGGTCAAAGAGACCAAGGATCATCAGGGATGAAACCCCCTGCGTGGGTGGGATCATGTTGTAGAGCCGCCCCTGAGAGGTCTCCAAACTGAGCGGCGTCACCCGCTCTGCGGCATAGGCGCTGAAATCCTCAGCCCGCAGCGGGCTGCCGTTCTCCTCAAGATAGGCAGCATGGGTGCGGGCCAGCGGGCCATCGTAATAGGCGCGCAGCCCCTCGTCAGAGAGATGGCGCAGGGTTCGGGCAAGGGCCGATTGGCGCAGATGCGCGCCCGCCTCTGGCACCTTGCCACCGATCAGAAAGGTCTCGGCAAAGCCCGGCACGTCGCGCAACCCGTCCAGCTTTTCGGCCGTGGTGCGCGATTGATTGCCGGTTACGGCGATGCCGCGCTCGGCATAGGCAATCGCAGGCGCCAAGAGACGCGAGAGCGGCAGCTTTGTGCCCTGCACGTCAAGCGCCGCCTCCCAGCCGCCGATTGTGCCGGGAACCGTCAGCGCAGCCAGACCGCCCCGCGTGGGAATTGCCTTCTGATGCCCACGCGCCGCATACCACTCTGGCGTCGCCAGCCCCGCCGCCTGCCCGCCCGCAAAGATGCCGACAGGTGGCTTTCCAGGTTGCTTGATCAGCCAGAAGCCATCCCCGCCAATGCCGTTCATATGCGGATAGACCACCGCAATCGTCGCCGCAGCGGCGACCATCGCCTCTATCGCTGTGCCACCGTCGCGCAGCACATCCCGTCCCGCCAATGCGGCGGCCCGGTGGGGCGCGGACACCGCGCCGTTATATCCCAAGGCAGCATGAAGCATGGTTCACCATCCGATTGCTTGGGGCAGCCATGTGGCCAGCCCCGGTGAAAAATAGACAAGGCTGAGCGCAGCAAGCTGAAGGCCGATAAAGGGCAAAACGCCTTTGTAGATGTCCGACGTCGTGACTTCGGGCGGGGCGACCCCCTTGAGAAAGAACAGCGCCCAGCCAAAGGGTGGCGTGAGGAACGAGGTTTGCAGGTTCATCGCCACCAGAATGGCGATCCATGTCAAATCCGCGCCAGATTGCATGAAAATCGGCAAAAAGAGCGGCAAGGCGATATAGGAAATCTCGATCCATTCGAGAAAGAAGCCCAGCACGAAGAGCAAGAGCATCAGGAAAAAGATCTGGCCGTCCAGCCCCCCCGGAACGCTGGAGAACGCCGATTGCACCAGATGTTCGCCGCCAAGCCCGCGAAAGGCCAACCCGAACGGCTGTGCGAAAATCAGGATCAGGAACACCATGGCCGAGGTGATAAAGGCCGCGCGCACTGCATCGCGCAGGATCGAGAGATTGAGCCGCCCCGCCAGTGCCGCCAGCACGATAGAGCCGAACGCGCCCATGGAGGCGGCTTCGGTCGGGGCTGCGACACCGCCGATAATCGAGCCCAAGACCAGCACGATCAACGCGATAGGCGGAAAGACGACCTTGAGCAATTTGCCTGCCAGTTCACCGCGCAGCATCGCGGCCCGCTCTTCCAGAGGGATGGCGGGCATGGTCTTGGGCGAGAGAAACCCGAGGATGAGCACGTAGCCCACAAACAGCCCCGCCAGCATCAGCCCCGGAAAGAGCGCCGCCGCAAAGAGCGTGCCCACGGATTGCCCCATGATGTCGGCCAGCAGGATCAGAACCAGACTGGGCGGAATGATCTGCCCCAGTGTGCCCGAGGCACAGATCACGCCTGCGGCCACGCTGGCGCTGTAACCGCGCTTTATCACCGGGCCAAGGGCGATCAGCCCCATCGTGACCACTGTCGCGCCAACCACGCCAGAGGCCGCGCCCATCAAGACGCCCACAAGGATAATGGCCAGCGCCATGCCCCCGCGCAGCCCGCCCATGGCAAAGCCTATGACCTCCAACAGGTCTTCGGCTATTCGGGATTTTTCAAGCATGATCCCCATGAAGATGAAAAGGGGCAGTGCCAGAAGTGTATAATTGGTGATCACCCCAAAGATGCGCGCGGGCATCAGCGTGAAGAGCATGGAGCCAAAGCCCATGTAACCAAATACAAACCCCGTCACGCCAAGACACACGGCAACCGGCATGCCGATCAGCAACAGGATGAAGAACGCCCCGATCATGCAGAGCGCGAGAATTTCAGTGTAGGGCATTGGACGTGCCTATTCCTGTCTTTCTGGGAGAGGGGTCATCAGCTTGAGCGCGGCGTGGCCGGTCATCGCGACCGCCTGCAAAGCCAAGAGCAAAAAGGCCACGGGCATCGCTGCTTTGAGCAAGTAGCGGTAGCCAAGGCCGCCGGGATCTGGAGAGCCTTCGTTGATCGCGTAGCTTGATTGCACATACGCAATGCAGAGCCAGGCAATGAGAAGCGCAACCACACAAAGCGCAATGTTGGACACGAGATCGACCAGTGCTTGCGTCTTGGGGCGCATCGACCCATAGAAAATATCGACCCGCACCTCGCCCCCCTGATTGAGACCGTAAGACATGCCAAAAAGCGCGCTCACCGCCATGATGTGCCACTCGGCCTCTTGCAAGCCGACGGTGCCATAGGAAAAGAGGTAGCGCGCCAGCACGTTGAACGCGACGACAAGCACCAGCGCCAACGCGCTCCATGCTGCCACATGCCCGATCACACGGACGAGGCCAGAGGCCCCGTCCGTCACGCGTTTGATCCCCGCCTGCATCACAAAGCGTAAAGCGGCTTTTCGGACACCGAGGCCCAGCTGTCATGCTCGGCCTTGAACGCCATAAAGGCGTCATGCACCTTTTTGGTCGCCGGATCAGCGGCAGCGCCTTCTTCGAGGACTTTTTGCGTCACCGCCTTCAACTCGTCCACCACGTCCTGAGGCAGGGTATTGGCGATCACGCCTTCATTCTCGACCAGGTCCTTGAGAGCTGCGGCGTTATTCGCCTCGCACCATGTGTGGCTTTCAAGGTTGCAGGCCATGGCTGCGGTAGAGACAATCGCCTGAAGATCGGCGGGCAGCGTGTCCCAAGCGGCCTTGTTGATCAAAAGTTCGGTGACGTTCGAAGGTTCATGCCAGCCGGTCGTGTAGTAGTATTTGGCCGCATCATGCAGCCCGAGGCGACGATCCTGATAGGGCCCGACAAATTCCGCCGCATCAATCACGCCGCGTTCCAGCGCCGGGAAAATCTCGCCGCCCGGCAAGAGTTTCACATCGACACCCAAGGCCGCATAAACCTTGCCGGCAAGACCGGGGATACGCATCTTGAGGTCTTTGAAATCAGCAATGCTCTCGATAGGCTCACGGAACCAGCCGGTCATCTGCACGCCGGTATTGCCCATTGGCAGCGCCTTGAGGCCAAGCGGCTCATAAAGCTCGTCCCAAAGCGCCATACCGCCCCCGTGATAGAGCCACGCCGTCATGCCCTGAAAGTTCATGCCAAAGGGAACAGTCGTGAAATACTGCGCCGCAGGCAGTTTACCCGCCCAGAAATAGGCGTTTGCGGCATTCATTTCGACCGCGCCGCCACGCACGGCGTCAAAGCCTTCTAGCGCCGGGATCAGTTCACCGGCGGCAAAATGTTGAATTGTCAGACGCCCACCAGACATCGCCGCAACCTTGTCGCAGAAATCCTTGGGGCTTCCCGGGCCCTCGACATAGAACGGGGAACCGGGGCCATAAGCGTTGGTCATTTTCCAAGCAAAACTGGTCTGAGCCCGCGCAATGCTCGGCGCGGCCAGAGGGGCGACGGCCGTAGCCGCCAGAAACTTGCGTCTGTCCATAGTCCTGTCCTTTTCCATCGGTGGCAGATGGGCAGACCATGTCGTTCCACAGGCCAGAAACCAGATTCCACAACGCAGAAATCACCACACGATTGCATTTTGTATGCAATTTTGCCTAATATTGCGGAAGCCTGTCCATTTTTTGAGCGGGATAATAAGGCGAGAGCTTTCGACTCTGGCACAGGACCCCCTTAGCAATCGCAAACTGCGGCCGTAGAGGCGATCGGTTGGCTGCACAGGTTCTATTCTTAAGGGAGGTACTGGCCTTTAGGCGAACAGGCGTCCGATCCCGACGCTTCTTAGGTTTTCCGCAGCATCCCGCGACAGAAACAACGCCTCAAGCCCACGCTGTCGCGCAAATTCCGCCCCGGCCTCTGGCCCCAGCACCATCAACACCGTCGCCCAGGCATCGGCTGCGGCACAGCTCTGGGCCACAACGGTGACAGAGGCAGGCGAGGTGACCAGAGGCGCGCCGCGCTTTGGGTCCATGGTGTGCGACAAACGCCGCCCCCGCACCTCAACCCAATGGCGATAGTCACCCGAAGTGGCCACGGCGGCATTCTCAAGCGCGAGGAGGGAATGGGGCGTGCGGTATGCTCGATCCGGTGCTTCGACGGCGATGGTCCACGCCTGCCCATCGGGCCGCAGGCCAAACGCGCGCATCTCGCCGTCAATCCCGACAAGACCATCGGCGATCCCATGATCGTGCAAGATCTCGGCCAGACGGTCCACGCCATAGCCCTTGGCGATCCCGTTGAGGTCAAGAGTGATAGGCGCGCGCTTGCGGGCATTTGTCCCGTCAAGGTCCAGCAGCTCATACGCCGGGTGTCGTTGAGCGGCCATCGCCGCGCGAATGCCCGCAGGCACCGCTGCCGCCGGACCAAACCCCCAAGCTTTCACCGCATCGCCCATGCCAATATCAAAGGCACCACCTGAGGCGCGTCCGATCTCAAGACCAAGACGCAACACCTCTGTCAGCCGCGCGGGAACCGCCACCCATTGGTCCACCGGTGCTGCGTTGAGACGCATAAGGTCACTGCCCGCCTTCCAGGTAGACATCTGGGCATCCACCTCATCGACTGCCGCTTGCAGCGCGATCTGAATTGCGCCCGCGTCAAAACCGGGATCCGTAAAGAAAAGCGCTGACCACCGCGTGCCCATGGTCGGCCCATTAAGCGCTCTGCGCGCACCGTCAGTAGACATCTTCGACATATCGCCCCTCTGCCTTGAGCCCCGCAGGCGTAAGCCCGGTCGGGGCCAAAATATCGGCCAACGCATCCGCGACGCCCGCCGCCATGTCGCGCCCGCCGCAGACCATGACGCGGGCACCATCGCGAATGAGCTGCACAACCTCGGTCGCATCTTCCCGCAGTGCGTCTTGTACATAGCGGGGCCGCGCCCTGCGCGAGACCGCCGTGACCAATCGCGTCAGACGCTGCTGCGTCAGCCAAAGAGACATCTCATCGCCATAGAGAAAATCGCTATCGGGATGGCGCAGACCAAAAAAGAGGTGAATGGGCCGGTGGCGCGCATTGCCCCGCACAAAACCTGCCAGCGGGCCGATGCCAGTTCCGGCCCCAATCAGAATGAGCGGCACGCGGTCTTGTCCGACATGGAAGCCCGGATTGGAACGCAGGAATGCGCGCACCCTGTCGCCCGGCTCCAGTGCCGCAAGCTGCCCCGAACAAAGGCCGCCAGGGTGTTTCTTGACAACAATCTCAAGAAATCCGTCGCGCCGCGCAGAGGCGAGTGAGTAGAGCCGCGGCAGGGTGCTGCCCTCGGGCAGGATGCCTATCAGGTCACCCGCCACGAACCGGGCAAAGCCCCCACCGATCACGCGTTGCCAGAGCGAGACGCGCGGCAGGGCAAAGCGCAGGATCGCAGTTGGGGCCTGCACCTCGGCACCATAGTCCCGACGCGAAACGAGAGTCAGCGTTTCGGTTCGAGGCGGCACGGATTGGTGGAAGAGGTCGAGCGCAATTGCCAAAGCCTCGCCAAGCGCGCGGCCCCAGCGGGCAAAATCCTGCGGCGACTGGCGATTGACCGTATCGAACGGCACCAACTGGGGCCAGCCCTGTGCATCGGCCACCGCCGCGACCTCTTCCGCAAAGGCACAATAGGCTGGAAAGCTGCGGTCGCCAAAGCCAACCACGGCGAGCGGGATACGGGGCGCACTGTTGTGTGCGCGCAGCCGCGCGAGAAACCCGGTGGCAGAGGCGGGGGCCGCGCCATCGCCATAGGTCGCCGCAAGCAGGATGATCCTTTGGGCCGCAGCATAGCGCTCTGGCGCAAAAGCTGACATCGGGCCGATATGAACGCGCTGACCGGCGTTTGTAAGTGCAGCATGAAGTGTAGCGGCGAACCCCCAAGTGCTGCCCCCCTCGCTGCCAACCAAGACGATCGTATCGGCGCGCGACACGGGCTGATTGCCCCGTATACGAGGCCGCCCGCGACGCCCTGCAAGCCAGACCCACAGCCCCGTCACGCCCAGTGCTGGCACCCCAAGGGCCAAGAGACCAAGGATCAGGCCCAGCCCGGCTGCACCCTGTCCCGTGTGCAGCATGATCATTATTTCCGACAGACGCGCCCACCCGGTCAGGTTCTCCCACCCGAGAAGCACGCCAGTGCCCTGATCGAGATAGCCCATGCCGTGATCCGTCCGGAGCGTATAGACATCCGTCGCATCACCCGGAAAGGGAAAGCTCAGTTCGCGCAGCGCAGTGACCGGCGTCTGGCCCAAGACCGGAATGTGGGCCAATGCAACCCCCATCTCGCCGCTCACCTCTGCTGGCATGGCCAGTGCGGGGCCGCTGTCCGGAACCAGATCAAACGTCGAGGCCGTCATCCAGAGGGCCGTGCCGGATGACAAGACTAGGCCGGTGACGGCGATGCGCGCGATTTCAACATGAAGACGATTGGCGCTCGGCCCGTGCAAGCGCGCGAACCAGCGCCGCCAGCCCCCTACCCGTCGCACAACCAACACCACGCCCGAGAGCGCCAAAATCAGCATCGCCACCGCCCCCATCGCCATGGTGATGCGCCCCGCATCCCCAAGAAAGAGCGAGCGATGGAGATTGGTCAGCCACCGCAACACCGGGTTGGGGTCGGCCAAGGCCACGCCCTGCCCGGTTGCAGGGTTGATCACAGCGGCACCGGGTATGCCCTGATCGAACCAATAGGCCGTAATCCGCCCCGAAGGCGCGCGCCGGATTTGCTCGACACCCGGATAGGCCGCTTGAATGCGATCCGCCAGAACGGCGACTGTCAGCCCGATCTCTGCCTGAGGCGCGGTCAGGCGCTCTGCCGCAGGAAAGACTGACAGCGCCGCGCCGCTCAGGGACAAGATACAAAGAAGCGCTAGGGCCAAGATGCCCGGCCAGCGGTGGGTTGCGCGGATCATGGCCCCTCTCCTCACATATCGTAGGCAAAGCTGGCCACGTAGCGACGGCCACGCACCGGCGTGCCCGCGCCTGTCGTTGTCAGGGGCACGGCCACCTCATTGGGGCTATCGCGCATGTCCTCGACGGCGGCATCGACGTGAAGCGTGTAGCCCGCATCAAAAAGCGCATCCGCTAGATCAAGCGTGATTTCGAGCGTGCGGCCCGCTCCGACGCTGGCACCGGTTATGCCGTTGACCTGCGCGGTGTCGCCGCCCGTGGCGCGATACCAATCGCTCAAATGCTCGTAATATTTGGATTTTCCACCTGCCATCCACAGGCTGCCAGCATAGGCCCCTGACGCGTCGGTGACGTAGAGCACCAGATATGCGCCGTCTCCGCCATAGGTGCTTAGCGTCGTCGTCAGTGTCACGGGACGGGCCATGGCAAATCCGGGAAGTGTCAGCGCGGCGGCAAGAGCGAGCGTTGCGAGGTTCGATTTCATCCGTAAATTCCTTGTATTGGGGGGTGGTGTTCCACGTGCGGCGCAGCTGTCTTCGCCGCGCCGCGGAAGGGATCAATTGACCTTGACTTGCGGCAGGGTGCCGGTGCCAAAGAGACCGTTCTGAGGTGGCGCGACTGTGCTGGCGGGGGCAGGATTGCGGGCACCACCGCGATCATCCTCTTCGTCTTCGTCCTCATCATCTTCGTCGTCATCACGGTCATCATCATCGCTCACGCGCAGGAGCGGCAGCGCTTGCGATCCCCCCTCAAAAAGCGCGACGCGCGGCCAAAGGCCCTCGCCCTCGGATGTGCGCACCGCACTCCAAGCCGGAACGCCAATCGCGGCAGTGAGCGCGGTCGAGGCGACAAGAAAAATCAGGGTCTTTTTCATGGCAGGGTCTCCTTTTGTCTGCTGCGCCCAATCTTGCGCACCGACCTGAGGCCACCCTGACAGCGCAGAGATTTCCGCTTCAGCTTGGCGTCAGCAAGAAAATCGCCCCGCCGGTGACAGCGGGGCCTTCTGCAAACGCAGCGGCAGCCAGCGATTGCGTTTCGTGTGTCTTACGCGACATCCCCCGTATCAGGTGCGCGCTTGTCCCCCGTGACCATGGCCCGAACAAGGTTTTCGCGGTGCCGGACAGAGGCCAGAACGACCCCTCCCACATGCAGCGCCGCAAACACGAGCATCAGGTTGGCCAGCGTTTCATGGACGTCTTCCAGCAGGTCCTCTGCCCCGCCATCGAAAGCGCCATCGTCATCCGCCCAGGCGGGTGCCACAATCTGCGGCATATCGGGCAGCAATGCCAAACGGCCCGGTTCTGCCATAAGCCAACCGCTTACAGCCGTGCCTGACAGCGTCACCAGCAGCGCCACCACCATGGCCGCACCGGCTGGGTTATGGCCAAGATAGCGCCGCTCGGTGCCCTTTGCGATATCGCCAAGATAGGACATCGTCGCGCGCGGGCCCTTTATAAACTGGGAAAATCGCGCGTAGCGCCCCCCGACAAGGCCCCAGATAACGCGCAGGACGATCAAGCCAATGACGACATAGCCCACAATTTCATGCAGCCTGTCGAGATCCTCCGCGCTTAGCCATGCCACGGCGAACGCAGTGACAAGGCTCCAATGAAACAGCCGCACGACCGGGTCCCAGACCCTGACCTCGGCGGCACGGCCGATGCCCGCTTGCCCTGCAGCTTGCGGTTTTGCATCACTCATCGTCCTCGTCCTCATATTCGACCTCGATCACCTCAAGTGTTGCCGGATGGACCGTTACTTCGATCCGTCGGCCCATCGCATCCCGACCGTCAATCTCGTAGCAACCATCGTCGATCTTGATGCGGCGCACGGTCCATCCCTGCTCTTGGGCCAGGCGGGCCACAGCATCGCGGGGTTGCCAATCGGCCATCGGCACAAAGCAGTCATCATCTGCCAGCGCGGCACCGGCCGGAAACACCGCGAGAAATCCCAGAATTGTCATGGTCTTCTTCATGGGCCAAACTCCTATTTGCGGCTAATGTGACAGCAAAGATGCGCGACAAAGCTGACAGGAGCCTGAAGAGACTTGGCTGTACACGTCAGTTTTGCGTCAGCCTGACCTGCCAAGAACCGGGTCCCGGTAGAAAGGAAAAACACGCATGCGCATCTTGCTGATCGAGGATGACACGGTTCTGGGCGCAGCCGTCCGCGACCAGATCGCGGGCGATGGCCAGTCGGTCGATTGGGTCACGCGCCTAGATGCCGCACATGAGGCACAGCGCAGCGCATCCTATGATTTGATCCTGCTTGACCTCATGCTGCCTGATGGGCGCGGCATCGGCTTTCTCAAAGGCTTGCGCGCGCGGGGCGACGTGACCCCCGTGATCATCCTGACTGCGCTCGACCAGATTTCCGACCGGATCGAAGGGCTCAACGCGGGTGCCGATGACTATCTGGTGAAACCCTTTGATCTGGCAGAGTTATCCGCGCGCATCGGCTCTGTTGCGCGGCGCTATAGCGGCAATCCGAACCCGATCGTTACTCATGGGCTGCTGGACATCGACCTTGCGGCGCGCAACGTGCATCGCGAAGGCAAACCGGTCCATTTGACCGCGCGCGAATGGGCGTTGTTCGAAGCCTTTCTTGCACGGCCCGGTCAGCTCTTGTCCAAAGCGCAGTTGGAAGAAAAGCTCTATACATTCGACGCCGAGGTCGAGAGCAACACGATCGAGGTCCATGTCAGCCGCCTGCGCAAGAAACTGGGCGCAGCCGTTATCGAGACAGAACGCGGCATGGGCTACCGCTTGGGCAAAGCATGAGGTGGCCCGCAAGCCTTCAGGCGCGGCTAGGTCTCACGCTTGGTCTTGTGCTGACGATCTTATGGCTGGCCGCCGCCTCGGTAACGGCCCTGATCGTCCGGGGCGAAATGGATGAAGTGTTCGACAGTGCCCTGCGCGAAACCGCAGAACGCATCCTGCCCCTAGCCGTGACAGACATCATCGGGCGAGAAGACCAAGGCGTGACACAGCGTCTGGCCCCGATCCGCGCACATGACGAGTTCTTTACCTATCTCGTGCGTGATGACGAGGGGCGTGTCTTGCTGCAATCCCATGCCGCCGATGCGGCCATGTTCCCACCTTGGACCGGGGCCGGATTTCACGAAACGGCCAGCCATCGCTTTTATAGTGACGCCGCACTTCAGGACACGATCCGCATCACTGTGGCCGAACCGCTGGAGCATCGCGCCTCTGTCGCGCGGGAAATCCAGATGGGCCTCGGCCTGCCGCTGTTGGTCGTGCTGCCAATTGCCCTTGCCGCCATCATCCTTGCCGTTCGTTTCAGCCTTGCGCCTCTGCGCCGGTTCCGCAGCAAACTTGAAGCGCGCGGCGCGCGGGATCTCTCAGAGGTTCCAGCGGACGACCTGCCGCATGAAATCGCCCCGCTGGCGGCAACCTTGAACGGCTTGCTCTCTAGATTGCGCGACGCGTTCGAGGCCGAACGCAGCTTTGCGGCGAACGCCGCGCATGAGCTGCGGACACCTCTCGCCGGGGCCATCGCGCAGGCGCAACGTCTAAGGGCCGAAACATCAGACCCCACCACAGAGGCGCGCGCCACAGAGATTGAGACGACGCTCAAGCGCCTGACGCGGTTTTCCGAACGCCTCATGCAGCTTGCGCGCGCCGAAGGCGGGCAGCTCCGCATGGACCATCGCACCGATCTGAGAGAGGTCGCGCGTCTGGTGGTAGACGATCTGGGGCGCATGGCCACACCGGGGCGCATCACGCTCACCTTGCCAGACACTGCCGTTCTGTCGGATATCGACCCGGATGCCTTCGCGATCCTTTGCCGTAACCTTGTGGAAAATGCGCTCCGCCACGGGGCGGCAAGCGGCCCGGTCGATGTGACCCTGACAGCAGTCGGACGGCTGGTGGTGGCCAACGAGGGGCCAGTTTTGCCGCGCGAGACGCTCAACCGCCTGACAGCACGGTTTGAGCGGGCGCATGCAAGCGCGGATGGCAGTGGGCTGGGCCTTGCCATCGTTGCCGCCATCGCAAACCGGATCGGAAGCCCGCTTTGTCTGGAGTCGCCGCGTCCGGGGGCGGCATCCGGGTTCCAAGCGTCTATTGTGCTCCCGACAGAGACTACGGACAGCGAAACGCCGCACATCACCAGTGCTCCCTGAGAGCGACTTGGCGCGTCTGTTATGACGTTAGTTGAGATTGGCAGGCCGAAACAAAACTGAATTTATATCAGATACTTGAGCATAGATCTGCAAAGGCGCGACACGCGCAGAGCACCAAGAGTGCCGCACAAGACCTGCACGACATCGCAGCCACACTGCACTGCCAAGAACAGGGTGCCGCGAACACGGTGACGCAGCCGCACAAAAAACCCCCGGTCGATGACCGGGGGTACTATACATCAAGATACGCGCCCTAGGCGGCGTATGCCGGGGCTATTGCGCCTGCGCGACCGCAAATCCAGTAAAGCCACCCATGCCAAGGTCGGCCATTTCGGTGAGCGCGCCCGTACCCAGATCGACGGCATACAGCCCGGCCGTCTCTGCACCCTCGATTTGCAGGATAGCATAGGCCATGTCCTTGCCCTCTTCGGGCGACACGATGTCAAAGCCGCCCCAATCAGACACGTCCACGGTTGCACCCTCGATGCTCAGATTTCCAACGCTTGCCAGTTCACCGGCATTGTTCGCCAATGTGACCAGCGCATTCGCGCCTGCGTCCAGCGCGTATTGTGCTGTCGACCCGGCCTTGGTGCCCGCAATTGCATTGGTATAGGCATTTGCAAAGATCACGGGGTCAGACCCCGCAGACATATCGCCCGCGACGTAGAAAGCATCGGTGAAGCGGCGAACAGAGTTGGCGCGCTCGTCGTTATCGCCAAAGCCTTGCGGAAAGTAGACCAGATTGGAACCATCGGCCCCAACCGCGCGCACCGCGTCGATCTGATTGTTGAAATCAAATGCCACGGCACCCTCAGCGATCACCGCATCCGCCATAAAGGTTGCCCCCAGATCCGTGAGTTTCCCCGACGCCGGATCGACCTCGTAAATCGCCCCATCCGCATAGCCCAGAAGCTGGCCGGTCACCGGGCGATACGCAATCGCACGCAGCGGCATTTCAAGCGCGTAGGTCTCGACCGTGCCGGGCTGGGCAAGGTCCGCCATTGTGACAAGCGTGCCGCCATCCTGAGCCAGCGCGTAGCCTCGCAGACCCGCATGGTCATCGGCCTGCGCGGCAGAGCCAAGCGAGAATGCGACGGCGGTCAGGGCAAAAGTGGTCTTGAACGACATGAAATAGGTCCTTTCTGCTTGCATTGGGCCGCCCAATGCGGACCAACTTGCGAAAGCCACGACTCGACAGGAACGGAAGTTTCAGGGCGTGGAAAATTTTTTGAGATTGGGTCAGAACGATCGCCACGAATCCCAAGACTACGCCCCTAGGGTCCGCGACAAGCGGTGCTGATCCCCGCTCTTCCACGGGTGCGGGGAACACAGCCGAGGATCTCGAGCACATGATTTCCCGGTGCGCGCTCGGGGATCGTGTTGCCTTTGCGGCGCTTTATGATGCCACGAGTGCGAAACTTTATGCGGTCTGCGCCCGTGTCTTGGGTCAGGATCATGCCGCCGAGGACGCGATGCAGGACGCTTACGTCAAGATATGGGCCCATGCCGGGCGTTACCGTGTCACCGGGCATTCGCCGATGACGTGGCTCATCACGATTGCGCGTAACACCGCAATTGACCGGCTCAGGGCGCGGCGGCAGCACCGTGATATTGAAGAGTATCACGAGGGGATCGCCGCACCCGGGGGCAATCCCGAACAGGTGGCTCTCGCGCGCTCAGAAGCGGGACGTATTCAACGATGCCTTGAAGAGCTGGAACAAGAGCGGCGGCAGGCCATCACCGGCGCTTATCTGGACGGTCTCAGCTATACCGAATTAGCCGCGCGTGCGGATATTCCCCTCAACACCATGCGCACCTGGCTCAGACGCGGGCTCGCGGCCCTGCGGGAGTGTATGACCCGATGACCGATCCCATGGATGATGATGACATGCTGGCGGCAGAATATGCGATTGGCCTGCTTGCGGACGAGGCACAAGAGGCGGCGCGCATGCGCATCGCCACTGACCCCGTCTTTGCCGCACGGGTGCTGGACTGGGAGAGGCAGCTTGCACCATTGGCCGATCTTGATCCGGTTGCGCCACCCGCAAGGGCGCGGGGCGCGCTTTTGCAGCGGCTCTTCCCCGAGCCTGCGCGCGTATCGCTCTGGCAGCGTCTTGGGTTTTGGCAGGTGCTGAGCGGCGGGGCTATCGCGGCTGCCGTTGCGCTCGCGGTGCTCGATTTAGGGCCGCAGACGCAGCCCACCGGTGGCCCGCTCTACGCGGCGGAAATCGCCACGGATGCAGGCGATTTTCGGGTCATCGCATTGGTAGACAAGGCGCGGGATGAGGTCGTTCTGACCCGCACCGCAGGGGCCGCACCTTCGGGACGCATCCTGCAGGTTTGGGCGCATGGTCCGGGAGAGCCGGCACAATCCGTGGGCCTTTGGCCGGATGGCGAGAGCATCGCACTGGCGCTTCCGCCCGAGATTGCGGCGGTACGCGGAACGCTGACTTTGGGCATTTCCGAAGAACCACCGGGCGGCTCGCCAACAGGCAGACCCTCCGGGCGCGTCTTTGGCACCGTCGATATTCCAGGCGTCACTGCTGTGCCGTGACGGGCCGTGGCATTCATGCAGAGGTCTGCGAAATCAAATAGCGGACAGGCCACTTTCAAATCCGCTTGTCGGGGGTCTGCCCGATATGATCAAGTGAAGTTCGGAAAATGACCCCGGTCGCAGCCTCGATGCGGCGACCCTTGGGATGAAAGCGGAGACAAGACATGAACCTTGCGCGACTGGCCTCTGAGGCGGCAGAACGGGGGCATCCCGTGCGGGTGGGGCTTATTGGCGCGGGCAAGTTCGGCTCGATGTTCCTTAGCCAAGTGCCGACCATCGCGGGGCTTGAGGTGACGGCGATTGCGGATCTTGACCCTGACCGCGCCAAATCAGCCTGCGCCGCAGTCGGTTGGGACGAGGCCCGCATCGCCAACACCGCCTATATTGACGACGGCGCAGCACTTGCCGCCCGGGACGATGTCGATGTGATGATTGAGGCCACCGGCAACCCGCGCGCCGGGATTATTCATGCGCGCGCTGCCATTGCAGGCGGCAAGCATGTGGTGATGGTGAATGTCGAGGCCGACGTGCTGGCCGGCCCCACGCTTTCCGCCGAGGCGCGCGCTGCGGGTGTGGTCTATTCCATGGCCTATGGCGATCAACCCGCGCTCGTGTCTGACATGGTCGATTGGGCGCGCGCCACTGGATTTCACGTTACAGCGGCGGGAAAGGGCACCAAATACCTGCCCGCCTATCACGCCGTGACCCCCGATGACGTGTGGTCGCATTATGGCCTGACCGTACAAGAGGCGGCAGCGGCGGGCATGAATCCGCAGATGTTCAACTCGTTTCTCGATGGCACCAAAAGCGCCATCGAAATGGTGGCGATTGCCAATGCCTGCGGTCTCGATGTCCCCGACAACGGCCTCAGCTTTCCCCCATGCGGCGTGGACGATTTGGCGCATGTGCTGCGCCCGCGTGCGGTGGGCGGGCAACTGGACCGGCGCGGCATGGTCGAAACCGTGTCGTCACTTGAACGCGACGGGCGGCCTGTGTTCCGTGATCTGCGCTGGGGCGTCTATGTGGTGCTTGAGGCCCCCAATGACTATGCTGCGGCCTGTTTCAAGCAATACGGCCTGCCCACGGATTCCACTGGGCGCTTTGCGTCGATGTATAAACCCTTTCATTTGATCGGGTTGGAATTGTCGATCTCGGTCCTGAGTGCGGCCCTGCGCCATGAGCCAACGGGTCAAGCGCGCGAAATGCGCGGCACCGTGGCTTCGGTTGCGAAACGCGCGCTCAAGGCGGGCGAGGTGCTGGATGGCGAGGGTGGCTATACCGTCTGGGGCAAGGCGCTGCCGCTTGGCCGGGCGGGCGCGGCGTTGCCCATCGGTCTGGCCCATGGGGTGCGCGTGACGCGCGACATTCCGGCGGGGGCGGTGTTGATGCTCGACGATGTCGATCTGTCGGACAACGATGCCGCAGACCTCTACCGTGCCGCCATAGCAGGATGATCGCAGCGCGTAGGTAGAGATGCGCGGTGCAAAGGGGGCAGGCTCGGCGGTCGCAGGACTGCTGACAGTGACCCCGCATAGATTGGATGATGCACCAAACGTTTCCGCGACTGACAGAGTGAAGCGCGCAGTCGTAGTGTTAGTGTCTCCTTGCGAAACTGCTATTGCGGGTGCTGGTCACATCGCTTGCTTCATGGATTAACGAGACCACTTGCAAAACATTAAGCCGTCAGGCGCCCGGCGGCCAACGAGACGTGGGGCGTGCAAGCACTGGCACTGCAATCACGGCGCAGGTCAGGTGAGTTGAAAACCTTTTATGCAGAAAATCACGGAAAAGCAGGTCTGCCGCCACTCAGCGCGCAGACACTACCTTTCCGTTACACAACGTTACGGGGAACCCAATTAAGCACTGCGCGAAATGCCGGTTTTCTGCGCCTCAATAACCACCGACAGTCGGTTGCTGACGTTGAATTTCTGCATGATCTGCGTCATGTAATACTTCACCGTTTTTTCCGACAAATGCAGTTCATTGGCTATTTCTTTGTTCGATGCGCCCTGCATCAGATGCGCGATAATCTGGTCCTCGCGATAGGACAGGCTTATGCTGTCTGATGCCTCTGCGCGTTGCTTGGGTTTGCGTGCATCACGCATGACCTTCAACGCAATGCAGGGCGAAATATACTCTTCGCCCAAAGCAAGCGAATCCAGAGCATGAAACAGTTCGCCCCCCGAGCTGCCCTTTACGACATAGCCCATAGCGCCGTTGCCCATCGCTTCGTTGCAATCCTCAAGCCGATTAGAAGCGGTAAAGACAAGCAACCTAGGAGCGTCTCGTCTTCGCGTTATTTCAATGATTGACGCTTGGACGTCTCCCGGCATTTGCAGGTCGATGACCAATAGGTCCGGGGCATGAGCGCGAGCAATTGAAACGGCATCCTCTGCTGAACGCCCGGTTGCAACAATCTCGTACTTCCCAGTTTTCTCAATCAGATCTTCCAGTCCCGACAAAACAATCGGATGATCATCAACAAGTACAATACGTAATTTTTTCATATAAATTTTCCCCCGAGCCACATTGGGTCTGGCTGGTAGGCCCCCAAGGCACATTCTTGCCACATTTCGCGTATCGCGCGAATCTTTTGTGAGTTTGGTCTAGGGGAAAACGCATCGTTTCCATTTTGGAAACAGGCCGCAGATTGCGCTTCGGTCGGCTAAAGTACCTGAAAGCATAGGAAAATCACAAAAGATATCCCGGCCGGATCTAATCCGGCCGAACGGGCTGTCCCGGCGGGGGTCGGTCAAATAACAATCGGTTAACAACTATAAGCTGCAAGAAATCGAAAGATTTCAATCTAAAGAGCGCATTTCCGACCAAAGTATAGGGCTCACTGAGACTTTAGTGTGGCCCCGATTCGGCCCTTTGGTCAGCAAAACGCCCGACTTACGGATTCGTAACGCTTCGTGCGCTCCACAACAATCAACTCACAAATTCGTGTTCAAAAAGTGGCGAAAAGTCGCCGTTTTCGGAAATCGCTTTAGCGCCAACCGTCGTGGCCGAAGGGCCTCAATCAGGAGATTTATCCATGGTCCATCTAAATACAAACGATCTTGCCCATATTCTCGAGCAGATCCGTATCGCAGAAGATCATTCCCGTCTTATTGCTGAAGGTGTCGATCCAGGGGCTGCATTGTCACAATTGGTATCCAGCCCGCTCATCCCCTATGGCCTGCGTACTGTTGATGGGAGTTTCAATAATTTCCAGCCGGGCATGGAACGTTTCGGTGCATCCGATGAGGTCATGACCCGTCTGTTGACCCCGGTCTATAATGCAGCCGAAGCGAACCCGCGCAACGGGGCCCCAACCAGCTATGATCAGGCGAATGGCACGGTCTACGACTCTCAGCCGCGCGTCATTTCGAACCTTGTGGCAGATCAATCGCTGAACAACCCAGCCGCGATTGCCGGGGCGCTTGCGTCTTTGGGGATCACCGGTGCGGCCCAGTTGAACATCGTGCGGGAGATCATGGCCGCACAACAAGCGGCACGAGATGCACGCGCAGCGGTTGAGGATGCCGAGGCGGCCTATCAAGCGCTTTATGATGCGGCCCAACAACAGGTGGACGACGCAGAGTCAGAATTGGCACTCGCGGGATCAGCATTGGCAGCAGCGCAAGAGGCTCTCAACACGGCTGAGGGCCTGCTGACAGTGGCACTGGCTGCTCAGGCAGACGCGCAAGCAGCGATCACCGCGCAACAGGCTGTTGTCGACGCTGCGCGGGCAGCCTCTGATGCGGCAATGGCCGATAGCCTGGCCGCAGATGAAGCAGAAGCCACCGCATTGACGGCCCTCAATATCGCCACGGTGCAGCGCGCCTTGGCGCAACAGGCCGAGGCGGCCGCGTTGGCCGCCTATGGTGCTGATCCAAGCCCCGAGAATCTTCAGGCCTATCTCGATGCGCGAGAAGTTGCATCGGATGCAAACATCGCGTTCCTTCAGGCCGAGGACACGCATGAGGATGCAGTCACTGCCGCCACAGCCGCCAGCGCAGCCTTTACCGCAGCAAACCAGACCCTGATCGTGGAATTGTCCAATCTTTCAGGGCTTCAAGCAACGCTCGACGGAGCCGATGACGCGCTGGCAACGGCCCAAGCCGATGTTGACGCAGCCCAAGCAGCAGTGACCGAAGCTGAAACAGTCGACGCTGCGGCGCAGGCTGAACTTGACGAAGCCATTGCAGCGCGCGACGCGATCCCCACGGGCACAGATGCGACCGCTGCTGCTGTCGCCGCCGCCGATGCCGCCGATCAGGCCGTTCTGGATATGGTTGCCAGCCACGGGATCGAGATGGACGGCGATAACGTCTTTATCCGCAACATTGCCGCCGATCTTGGAGATACTGCGTCCTTCAATAGCTTTATGACGATTTTTGGCCAGTTCTTCGATCACGGTCTGGACCTGACCAGCAAAGGCGGCAACGGAAATGTCATCATCCAGTTGCACCCAGATGATCCGCTATATGTCGAGGGCAGCCCCACCAATTTCATGGTGCTGACCCGCGCCACCAATGACCCGGGCGCTGATGGTCTGATCGGTACGGCGGATGATGTCCGTGATCATGCCAACCAGACAACGCCTTGGATCGACCTGAACCAGCTTTATACGTCAAACCCATCGCATCAGGTATTCTTGCGCGAATACGCCATGGTGGACGGGCGCCCCCAAGCTACCGGGCGGATGCTTGAGAGCGAGGCAGGCGGGCCGCCCACATGGGCCGATGTCAAATCGCAGGCGCGCGACCTATTGGGGATCGAACTGAGCGATCTGAATGCCGTGAGCGTGCCGCTTTTGGTTACCGACCTGTATGGCGAGTTTGAGCGTGGCGCAAACGGCTTGCCCCAGCTGATGACAGCGGATGGGCCAGTCGAAGGCAATCTTGCCAGTCCCATTGATGGCATGTCCGGTCTGTCCGCAGGACGCGCATTTTTGGATGACATCGCGCATAACGCAGTGCCGGGAACCTTTGTCGTGGACCGTTTCACCGGTGAGACCGCGCAAAAGACCCCGGATGCCGATGATATTGCCGGAAATCCCATCATCCCGAATGAGTTTGGCCAAAACGCCACTTATGACAACGAGTTGCTGGATGCGCATTACATCGTCGGCGATGGACGCGGGAACGAGAATATCGCGCTAACCTCGATCCACACGGTTTTTCACGGAGAGCATAACCGTCAGATAGACGAGATTCAGGAGACGCTGCTCTCTCAGGGGGCCACAGGCGAGATCGACATCGCATTTCTAAACCAGTGGCTGCTGGTGCCTGTCGAAGCGGGCTTTGATCCGGCATCATTGGTCTGGGATGGCGAGCGTCTGTTTCAGGCGGCACGCTTTTCAACAGAGATGGTTTATCAGCATCTGGTCTTCGAAGAATTCGTGCGCAGCGTGACGCCACAGATCGATCCTTTCGTCTTTTCGAATTCAGTCGAAGTGGACGGGGCGATATTTGAGGAATTCGCGCAAGTCGTCTACCGCTTCGGCCATTCAATGCTGAACGAAACTGTGCCGCTGATGCAGTTGTCCCCCGAAGGCGTTGCAACGCCCGAAGAGGTGGGCCTGATTGAGGCGTTCCTCAACCCGATTGCGTTTGCGGAAGCCGGGGTTGATGCCCATGCCGCAGCAGGGGCAATTCTGCGCGGGATTAGCACGCAGGCAGGCAATGAGATCGACGAATTCATGACTTCGGCGCTGCGCAACAATCTTGTCGGCCTGCCGCTGGATTTGGCAGCATTGAACATCGCACGGGCACGGGAAACCGGAATTCCCTCACTGAACGAGGCCCGGCGACAGTTCTTCGAGGCGACCAATGACACTTTCTTGCGTCCCTATGAAAGCTGGTCCGATTTCGCGGCCAATATAAAGAACCCGCTATCGGTCGTGAATTTCATCGCCGCCTACGGAACCCATGCCAGTGTCTTGGCCGCTGTAACAACAGAAGAAAAGCGCGAAGCCGCATGGGAAATCGTGTTTGGCGGGGATGGCGCACCCGAAGACCGTCTGGATTATCTCAACAGCACCGGCGATTGGGCGGATCTGGAATCGGGCCTGAACCGCGTGGATTTCTGGATTGGCGGTCTGGCCGAGGCCCTGATGCCATTCGGCGGGATGCTTGGCTCTACCTTCTCCTTTGTGTTCGAGATGCAGATCGAGAACCTGCAAGCGGGTGATCGTTTCTACTATCTCAGCCGGACGCAGGGTATGAACCTGCTGACACAGCTCGAAAGTGACAGTTTCGCCGACCTTATCGCGCGCAACACCAATACTGCTGATTTGGGTTTCCATGTGAACGGCGCAGCCTTTCAGACAGCGGATTACGTCATCGAGATGGATCAGTCCCGCCAGTATAACGAGGGGCTGGAGAACGCTGACCCAACGCGGGAGGCAGATGTTCTATCCGCCATCACCGGCACGCAATCTCTTGTCACCCGCCGCGATACAGACGGGGATGGCGATATCGACTTTATCCAGTTCCATGGGGGCGAGCATGTGGTTCTGGGCGGCACTGACGAGAATGATACGATCGTCGGCGGCGCAGGGGACGATGGCATTTGGGGCGGCGATGGTGACGACCGGATCGAAGGTGGGTTCGGCGTGGATCATGTTCATGGCGGCGCTGGCAATGACATCATCACCGATAGTGGGACTGATATCGGTGATGCTGACGTCCTTAAGGGCGAAGGCGGCGATGACGTGATCAATGGCGGCATGGGCATTGACCTGATCTTCGGCGGGTCGGGGTCCGACTTCTTGTCGGGTGGTTCCGAGGCCAAGGACATCTTCGGCGGCGAGGGCAACGACTTCATCCGTGCGGCCTCTGGTGGTGGCGGCGTTGTCTATGGCAATGAAGGCAACGACTGGATGGAAGCCCAAGGTTTCATGACCACACTGACGGGCGACAACTCAGAGCTTTTCTTCAACAGCCGAGTGATTGGCCATGACGTTATGCTTTCGGGGGAAAACGACACCGATTTCGACGCAGAGTCTGGTGATGACATCATGGTGCAAGGTATTGGCATCAACCGCAACAATGGCATGGCCGGATTTGACTGGGTCAGCTACCAAGGCAACAACTATGCCGCCGATGCGGATATGAATGTCGGGATTTTCGTCAATCAGCAGAACAACATACTTCGCGACCGTTACGACCTTGTCGAGGGGCTCTCGGGTTGGAATTATGATGACACATTGACGGGGCGCGAAGTCGTGGTTGGGGCCTATGACGCCAATGGCAACGCGACCCAAGTAGATGCAGATGCGCCGATTGCCAGCTTCTCGAACGCGCTGTTGGAGCGGAACGTTGATCTGATCAACGGGCTTCGTGAATTGGTGGCGCATCTTGAGCGCTTTGAGATCCGGCATCCCGACGGAACGACCGAGGAAGTTGAAGTTGGGGTTCTGAACACTGCGGCAGGCGAGGACATTCTGCTGGGCGGCGGTGGATCCGACTTGATACGTGGCATGGCGGGCAACGATATCCTGGACGGCGATCGGTATCTAAATGTCCGTATCGGTTTGCGCGACGAAAATGGCGCAGAGTTCGCCACGGCGGCGGGCATGACGGCGCAGGTGTTTGGTCTGGATGGTAGCCTGCTTTTCGGGGGGGCGACGGTCGAGTCGCTGATGTTCAGCCGCACACTTACACCGGGTCAGTTGTTTATCATCCGCGAGATCATTGATGGTGGGCAAGCCGATGATATTGACACGGCGGTCTATTGGGACCTGCGCGAAAATTACGAGGTCACTGACAACGGCGACGGCAGCTATACGGTCACACATCTGCAGGCAAGCGCGGAACTGATTGATCCTGTCACCGGAATCGACCTGAGCCTTGATCCGCTGACGGGACGGCGGCTGGAACAAGAAGGCAGCGACCGGCTGACCAATATCGAAGTATTGCGCTTTGCTGATGGCGATATCGCCATTGAACTGGCGGCGCTGAACGATGCGCCTGTGACCGGTGCGCCGGTCCTGTCGGATCAGAGCCCGACCGAAACTCAGGGGATCACGGTTGATCTTTCCGCCATCGCCGACCCGGACGGCATTGCGAGTATCGCGGTGCAATGGCAATCATCGTTGGATGGTGGGGCGACATGGAGCGATATTCCTGGCGCTACTGGGGTTGGCTACACCCCACCTGCGGCAGCGACGGCGGCGCAACCTATCCTGCGCGTGGCTGCAACGGTGACAGACCTGAACGGTAATGTGTCGATCGTTGTGTCTGCGGCATCGGATGTAGTGGGTGACGTGATCAACGGCACGGGTGGTGCAAATACCTTGAACGGCGGTTCGGGCGGCGATCTGATCGACGCGGGTGGCGGAAACGACACGGTCAATGCAGGGGCTGGCGATGATGTGATCGTGTGGAATGCATCTGGCAGCGGATTTCTCGGTTTGGGAACCGACGGTCGCGATGTGGTAAACGGCGGCACGGAAAGCTTGATTGGCGACACTTTTGTCGTCAACGGCACGGATCTTGCGGAAACCTATCGTGTCTATTCCGCAGCGGCTTGGGTTGCCTTGGGCGGGGCTCGCCCCCTCGCGGCGGGAACCGAGATCGTCATCACCCGCAACGGGATAGCTAATGGGAACGTCATTGCCGAACTGCAAGAAATCGAAGAGATCGTTATCAACACCAATGGCGGTGGTATCTTCAGCGACAATGATCAGGTGCTCATCATTGGTGACTTCAGCCCGACCAACCTCTCTTTTAACACGATCACGATAAACGGTGGAGCGGGCGACGACGTTGTCGACATCACGGGGCTGGACTCGGCGCATCGCATCCTGTTCCGCACGGCGGGCGGCAATGACATGGTTGTCGGCACGCTGCGGGCGCAAGACGTCATTGAGGCACCCGCCGGGGTCGATCCGGCCAGCTATGCGGCAAGTTTCGACGAGTTGACAGGCCTTGTGACGCTAACGGCGGAAGGATCGACAATTACCTTCAGCGGAGCACCGGACTCGCTTCCTCAGGTCGTGACGGCAAGTGAGGTTGAGCACGGCGATGATGACGATGATGACGACGACGATCACGACAGCCATCACGATGAAAACAATCAGGACACGGTGGATGACGAAGCGACAGACCCCACCCAACCAGAATCCGTAGCAAGCTTTGTCTCCGGCACGGCGGAAGCGGATGATCTCACCGGAACCGATGGTGCCGAACTGATCCTTGCCGGTGACGGAAACGATGTCGTCGACGCGGGAAGCGGGGATGATATCATCGAAGGCGGGAATGGGTCTGATGTGCTTTTCGGCGGCGATGGGAACGATACGTTCCTGATCAACCATGATGGCGCGACAGACTTTGTTTTCGGGGGCTTGGGGCAGGATATCATCGACCTCACCGGCCTGAGCGCCAGGGCCGAGATTACCCTGGACAGCCTGAGCTCGTTGGGTTCTATCCGTATCGGAAACACCTTTGATCGCATTTCCTCGATAGAGGATGTGATCGGTGGCAGCGGGAACGACACCATTATCGCAGGCGAGTCCGAAAACAATCTGGCTGGCGGCGCGGGCAATGATACCTTCCGCTTCGACACGGCATCGGCGGCGGATGGCGACTTCATTCATGACTTTGCTCCCGGCGATCGGATTGATCTGTCTCGGATTGACGCGGTCACAGGGCAACTGGGCAACCAATCCTTCACGCTGATGAACGAGGGGGATCCGATTGGCGCAGGAAGTCTTGTGCTGACTGAACTGTCAGACGGTGTCACAAACATCGCGGGTCACCTTGATGATGACGGCAGCGCCGACTTCACGCTCAAAGTCCGCAACTCTCAAAGTCTTTCGGCAGACGATTTCAATCTCTGATCCGGCTCGCCGACCCCTGTTCTACCGACGGGGGTCGGCTCCTTCCCATTCTCTCCGCACAGAGCAGGACAGACCATGGCACAACCACGTTCCCAATCCGACATCCGCAAGACGCTCAAGGCCAAGCACATGATCGGGCGCGACCTGAAGGCCTACGGCCTTTGGATATTCATGATCTCTGGAGTGATCAACATTCTGGCCCTAACCGGTTCTGTTTACATGATGCAAGTCTACGACCGCGCCCTGACCAGTGGTTCGATAGAGACCCTTGCGTTCTTGTCGGTACTGGCAATCGGTCTGTTCTTCTTTCATGGGGCTTTCGATGCCTTGCGATCCAAGATCATGGTCAGGTTGGGCGCGCGGATGGATCGTCGCCTTGCGCCGCTGACCCACAAGTTGGCCATTGAAATGCCACGCTACGGGTTTTCGACGACTGAGGCGCTTGAACGCGGTCGACAGGTGGATACCCTGCGCAACTTTCTGGCCAGCCCGGCACCCGCGGCGATGTTCGACCTGCCTTGGATGCCTATCTTCCTGATCTTTGTCTTTCTTCTGCATCCGGTTCTGGGTTCTGTCGCTTTGGGTGGCGCTGTGGTTCTGACCCTTTTGACCGTGATCGCCGAGCTGCGTTCGCGCAATCTGGCACAGGCGGCACAGAGGTCTATGATCGCGCGAAACACGGCGGCAGAATCTAATGCCCGCAACGCGGATGCCATGATTGCAATGGGGATTGTCGAGCGTGCCGTTGGGCGGTTCAACCGGCTGAATGATGACCATCTGGCCATTCAGGCCCGCAACTCCGAGATTTTATCGACCATTTCCGCCTTTTCGCGGGTTCTGCGGATGATATTGCAATCTGCTCTGCTTGGGCTGGGGGCCTATTTCACAATTCAAGGACAGTTGTCTGCTGGCGCAATAATCGCAGTCTCTGTTGCCTCTGCCCGCGCCTTGGCACCGATTGACCAAGTCATCGGCAACTGGCGTGGCATCGCAGGTGCGCGGCACGCGTATGTTCAACTGCGTGACACGCTTTCTGCATTGGGCGAAGAAGAGAAGCAGTTGATGGATTTTCCCCGCGCCACTGACAACGTGACGATCGAAGGCTTGACGGTCGCCTCGCCCGCGACCGGGCGCATCCTTTTGGCCGATGTCAGCCTTGAGTTGAAGGCGGGGCAGGCTCTCGCCATCGTTGGGCCCAGCGGGGGTGGAAAATCTACGTTGCTGCGCGCCTTATCCGGTGTTTGGCAGCCATTGCGTGGCAACGTCCGCTTTGACGGGGTTAGCCTATCGCAAATTGCACCCCATAAGCGGGGCGATTTGATCGGCTATCTGCCGCAAGAGGTAAGCCTGTTCGACGGCAGTATTCTTGAAAACATCAACCGCTTCAGTGAAGACAGAAACACGACCGCTGTCTACGAAGCCGCTACCACCAGTGGTGTGCATCGCATGATCGTGGACATGCCCGATGGCTATGACACGCAAGTGGGCAGCCACGGCACCGCGCTATCGGCAGGACAGCGGCAGCGGATCGGTCTGGCGCGGGCGCTTTATGGCAATCCGTTTGTGGTCATTCTAGACGAGCCAAACGCCTCGTTGGACGCTGCTGGCGAGAAGGCATTGAACGATACGATCAAGGCTATCCGTGACCGCAATGGGATCGTTATTGTCGTAGCCCACAGGCCGAATGTCTTGACCGCTGTTGACATGCTGGCCGTCGTGCAAAACGGGAAATTGGTGGCCTTTGGCACCAAGGAAGAGGTGTTGGGCAACAATTCGGGCCGGGTCGTACCGCCCACCGATCTCGTTGGTGACGTGCGAGCGCAAGCGGCGGTCGATCTGGCCAAGCACAAGGCCAGCAAGACCGGAGCGGTGCCCGCATGACACATGCCATCAGAACAACACACCATGCATCCTCGAATGCAGAGGCAGCGCCATCACGGGCCAGTTTTGAGGATAAAGATCAGACCGAAGTGTTTGGCGTGCGCGGCCTTGCAATTCTTTTCATTGGCTTTGCCGTTTATCTCAAGACCCTTTTCTCAGCCTCGCCTGCCGAAGATGCCACCGCTTTGGAGGATACAGGTGTGCCGCCCGGTTCCGAGAGCGCGCCGGACATAGCCGCACAAACCGCGACCGCAGCGCGCGCCGATGGCAATGACCCGGCAGATACTTTGTCGGATGCGACTGGCGATCTGCCCACGCTGGCCACATTCGGGGCCTCCGGGCAAACTGGTCGTGGCGCATCGCTGGATCGTCAAGGCGGCGGAAGCATTGAAGCTGATCCGTTCACTGTCGACATGTCTGGCCTTGTGCCAAATGCTCAGGCGCCATTCGGCGGACGTGATGCTTTTTCGGGGCCCGGTCTGCCAACTGATACCGGACCACTGGCACCGAGAGGTACAGACCAAGACACCTCAGCGCCACCGCCGAACACAACGAACGATCCAACTCCACCCGCCACAGCGCAGTCTTATGATCTTGCAACGCTATTTCAGGATTTGGGCATTGCCCTGCAAGACCGGCCCGATATCACCGTAGACCGTGTCACGGACTTGGCCATCGGGGATCTTATGCGCGACCTGACCTTGGATGAGTTTCGCAGCAATCTAGGGCAGCTTCCGCAAGACATTGGCGCGCCTCTTAATCGGCTCATAAACGTCCTGAACGACGACGCTTCGCGTGAGGCCTTTCTGGTTCGCACTGGACTGGCACAGGATGCCACGCTGGACGCAAGCTATCGCTCGGATGACTTTGATCCACACCAATCCACCACCAGCGCTCAGGCCGATAGCGGCCCGGACCTGTTCCTCTAATTTCAGCAATGGAGCCTGCGCTCATGACATTCGCATCGACATTTGAACACGATACAGGTCGCAGCCCCCAAGACGAATTCGGGGTCATGCGTCAACTTCTGATGGCTGGCGTTCTTGGTCTCGCGCTTATCGGAGGTTTTGGCGGTTGGGCCGTTTACGCCCAACTCAATTCGGCCGTGATCGGACGCGGCGCAATCAAGGTGGATCGGGAGCTTCGGCTGGCACAGCACCTCGAAGGTGGGATGCTTGCGGAAATCCTGGTAAAGCCCGGGGACCGCGTTGCTGCGGGCGACATCATGATGCGCCTTGATACGGTTGAATTGGAAACTGCCATCGCCGTACGGCGTGCTCAGCTTGCGGATATGTCAGCGCAGGCCGCACGATTTGCCGCTGAACGCGATGGTCTTATCATGATTGATAGCGGTTCAGAACCGCAAGACGCCATGACCCAAGAGCTGTTCGCCAGCGAGGCACTGCTGTTGCGGCAATCGCAACAAGAACGCGCGACCACGCGGGCGGCGCTCGGACTTCGCCGTGAACGACTGCAGCACGAGACGGCTGGTCTGGTGTCGCGCCAAGCCTCAATTGGTAGCCAGCTTTCTCTCGCACAAGTCGAGCTGGAGCGTACCCGCACTCTGGTCGAGCGCGGCTCTTTTGCGCCAAGCCAGTTAATGCAGATCGAAAGTGAAACCCTCCGGTTAGCGGGCGAACAGAGTGAGATCGCCTCTTTGATTGCGCAGAATAGCGCGCAAGTTGAAGAGATCACGCTAGAAATCGACCGAATCCAAAGCACGGCCGCGCTCGAAGCACATCGCAGCCTGCGCGAGATCGAGCCACGCCTCATGGAGCTGCGGCAGGAAATAACCGCGCTGGAAACGCGCTTGTCTCGTAGTGTGATCCGCGCGCCAGAGGCCGGAATCGTGAACGAGGTGCCCGTCAACACCGTGGGTCAGATCATTGCGCCCGGGGAAACCGTGGTAAAACTGGTCCCGGAAGGTGCAGACTTGGTGATCGAGTTCCAGATCAGCCCAACCGATATTGACCAGATCACCATCGGACAAGAAGCACGATTGAAATTCTTGTCTTTTAATCAGCGGACCACGCCAGAGATTCTCGGCATTGTCACGCATGTGGGCGCCGCCAGCCAGTTAGACCCAAACAGCCGGGCGGAATACTTTCTCGCTCAGGCCCTGCCCGTCAAGAATGACGCCTTGCCCGAAGGAACGGCGCTCATGCCGGGGATGCCCGTCGAGGTCTACGTCAAAACCGCCTCGCGAACACCGGCCGACTTCTTCCTTCAACCAATCCGTGACAGTTTTCGCCGCGCAATGACCGAAGAATGACACCAAGAGGAGGCTCTTTGCTCCTCACGACACGGCACGAAACTTGGTGACGGAATTCGTTGATTACCATAGGCTTCGGGATAAGGAGAAACGAGTAATGAGTTTCCGGACCATGGTAAACACAACAGACATTCTTTCTAGTCAGGGCTTTCCTGCAAAAATTTGGCAATTCCTTCGCCATATTTGGAGCGGTCTTTCCCTGCTGACCCAGTTCATGATCCTTGTAGCGGTTACAGTGCTCTTTATCTCGGCGATCTCGAACAAGGCTATAAAACAGATCGCAGCCACAAGCCTCATTGAAAGCTCTCTCGAAGTCGAACAGGCAATGGCAAGAAGCCTTGTCTTGCCGGTGCTTGGCCAACAGCCCCTTGTCGGTGATCTTGAGAACGAGGTGGAGACGATGCTTCGGAATGTCGTCACCAGGCATCTCAATCCGCACTATATCAACAAGATCAAGCTTTGGGGTGTAGACGGTCGGCTCCTGTTCGACTCGGACCAAGAATATGTCGCAGCCGACACGCTAGATCCCACGGTTCAGCGCGTTCTGGAAGGCGAAACCGTTATTGTCTCCAACGATACCGAACTTCACGAAAACATCACGAATAACGTCAGTGGCGACCTTGTTTATGAGGTATACATGCCGCTGCTGTCTCTGGATGGCAAGCTGATCGCCGTTCTCGAGGCCTATTGTAGCTCTGACCTATTGGCGTCGCGTATTCAGGCGACACTCAAGAAAATCGATCAGATGCGGTTTGGCGTGTTGTTTTTAGGTATGCTGCTTCTGGCCGCTTTGGTTTTCTATGCTCAAAAGCATATCCAGCGCCAAGAAAATCAGCTGCTGGCCAGCATGCGTGCCACTGAAAATCTCGCACAGAGAAACCGCGAATTGCTAAAGCAATCCGAAGATATTCGCCGCCGGTCCTCTGAGGCCAATGAGCATCTCCTCAACCATATCGGCGCAGAATTGCATGATGGGCCAATTCAGCTTCTGTCCATTGCCGCTCTTTATCGTGGGCAGGCGGACATAGAGAGGCAGGACAACCCTCTTCAAGAAAAAGCCCAGCACCTCTTTCAGAAAGCGCTGCAAGAATTGCGCAATATCTCCATCGGTCTGATTTTGCCCGAACTTGAGGATGCATCGTTGTGCGAAGCCGTGTGCAAGGCTGTCGAAGCTGTCAAACAGGATTGGGACATGACGATCGAGTTGGAAATATCTCCAACCGATTGTCATCTTCCGTTGCCACAACTGGTGGTCGCTTACCGCGTTGTCTACGAGGCGTTGAACAACGCCTGGAAACATGGGACCAGTTCGGCCAGCAAGGTGACACTGTCTATCAGCAGTCGTCAGTTCGATATCAAAGTTTTCAACCTCGTCACGCCAAGCGCCTGTCAGGTAGCGAATGAAGCGCCCGAAATACGAAAATTCCCGTATTACAGCGTGGGTATGATCGGAATGCAAAAACGTGTGCAGGGGATCGGCGGCATTTTACGAGTTGTAGAGACTGATGGCGGAGTGCTTGTCCATGTGACGGCTCCGATCCTGGAACCTGACGCATCAGAGACAGATCTAGGCGGCACCTGAGCGAGAGCGGCACAGGTCATTTCTAGAGGGCCGGGGCGTTTGGGGTTGTTTTCTTCCTTATTTTTCATGTGCTTGCGTCGAGCTCAGGCTGGATCAAATAGTCCCGCCCGTGGCTGTCCCGTGTGACGATGCCCCCAACTTTTATCCAGCGTCAGCGAGACTCCGACCTTGAGTTTTGCCCCTGTGAACGGGTTGTGCAACGTGGTCTGGCGTTTGGCTATGGTGAACCCTGAAATACGAGTGCGTTTACCTTCACGCCTGGGAGACCGGATCAGAAGCGAAGGCGGGCATCCGCAAATGGATGACCTTCTACAACCACCAACACCCACACTCGGCCCTTGGCGGTAGACCACCCGCCGTGCTCTATTGGCTGAGAAAAGACAAAACCCAACCCGATAAGCAGGTGCAAAGAGTAGCTTAATTTACGCCAGATACTGTCCAACCGATGGGGAGTAGCTCAGACGCCTGCAAATCTTAATCGCTTGTGCCCCCCTCGGATGGGTCAATTGGTTCGACCACAGAGGCCTGCATGGCCCGATAAGAAACATCGCGCCAGAAAAGGCTGAAGCGAACGTCTATGCACAGCATTTCAACGCGACGCTAAAAACGCTTTCGCAAAGCCACGCCCCTCTCTTTGGATGGACGTGGCCAAAGGCTATCTGCGGTGTTTGCCCGATTATTGTAGCTTTTGCGCCAAGAAGAATAGCGTCACGATATCGGGCAGCCCATTGGGCGATAGTCCAGACGCCTCTTGCCAGCGTTCCAAAGCCATTGCTGTTTGAGGACCAAATTTTCCGTCCGCCGCTGCAGCATCCAGATGGTCGTTCGCGACGAGAAAGTCCTGAACAATGCGCAAGGTCGCCTCGTTCAGATCAACGGACTGATCGTTGTAGGTCAGTGTCACAATCGAGCTTTCCGTCGAAAGTTTCAGTGTCGCGAAATTCTGGACAATTGCGCTGATGACCCCCTCGAGTGACTGATCAAGATTGTTCGCACAGATGCTTTGAGTCAAACTGACAAGCGCATAGTGAGATTTGACCGGAACAATATCGTAAACACTGTCCGAACTGCGGTTTTGAGCAGTGATGTAACCTGAAATCCACTCAGCGAGTTGCCCGCGAGCCTGAGCCGCCGCGTCTCCTTGGAGAACAGCTATAATAGTTTTGCAATCTCTTGCTCCCCAACCATAGACCGCAAAGTTTCCCTCGTCTGTTGCCGCAAAGCTGGGTAGCACAGACATACTTAGGGTGAACGCGGCTATCAAGGCTTTGATCTTATTCATTTTTCGCCAGACCTTTTCTGTGCTGTTGAGTGTATTGTTGAACAATAAAAAGCCCCCGCTCTAGCGGGGGCTTTCTAGGTGATTTGGGTTAGCGTGTAGCGCGCGTAACCGTGCTGTTTGCGAAGTTACCAACAGCAGTCGCAGAGATCGTGTTGCCAGACACACCGACCGATGCTGTCTCAAAGCCGCCAGCAGCAAACGTACCAATCGTTGCTCCGAGAACAGACGATGTCACGCTGCCAGAGTTAAGCTGGCCATTGAAGATTGCAGCACTTGCATCGTTCCCACTGCCGTTGAGCGAGGCGAGAGTGACGCGGTTCGTTGCAACGTTGCCAAATGCAGTCGCATTAACAGAGTTCCCAGCCACCGCAGCAGACGCAGAATTGAGCGCATCGCCCGATCCCGAAGTTGCGTTGATTGCATAGGACGCATTGGAAGACGTTGCGTTGATCGCCGCAGCCTGAACCTGCTCGTTGAACACGCCGAATGATGCGTTCAACACGCCATCATCAGGCGACAGATTGGCAGATAGCGATGCAGGGCTCACGCCAGACGTAACATTTGTGCCTTCCGCCGTCAGGACGTTTTCAACGACGTTACCACGAGCGAGGGCAAGCGTGCTGTTGTTCTCGACCATTGCAGAGCCGCTGTTCATAGCGTCGGCACTGTTACCTCCGTTCAACGAGATCGCAGTGTTCGTCGAAGCCTCAGCCGTCACAGCCCCAGCAGCATCATTCAATTGGAAGTTGCCAATCAAGCCTGTTGCGTCTGCAGTCGTTGTCGAGGCTCCTCCGAGACTGATGCTGCTGTTCAGCACAATATTGGCCGAGGCGCGTGCTTCAGTCGTGTTGCCGGTAACTGACAGCGTGCTTCCCGAAGCAACCGCGCCATCAAGCAGCCCGGGACCAGTGCCCTCAACAACGGAACCACCAATAGAAACGGAATTGACGTTGTTGATGGACTCGATCGCCGCACTGTTCGTTTGACGGCTCAGCAGCAGATTGCCTGCGTCAGCCGTCAACACGTCTGCAGTATCCGAGTCAATGGACGCATTGACTGCACCACCTGACACGACATTGGTCCCTGCCGCAGTCAGACTGTTCTGGGCTTGGTTCCCAACTGCATTCGACGCGCTTGCATTGCCTGACAGCGTGATACTGGACGACACAACACCATTCGGATCAAGACCACCGGTTGCATCGAAGGTGACCGCGATAGCAGATCCCCCAGTCGCTGTAACCGCTCCTGTGTTGTCCTGAGAATTCGCAAGCGCAGCAGTGCCGTCAACATTCGCCGAATTCTCTCCGACCGCGACAGAATTGACGACGTTGTTGGCCAGAGCAGTTGCCGAAGAGACATTGTTCGTCAGCGACAAGGTAGAACCGCTGATGACGTCACCAGACGCGTTGCTCAGGTCCACTTCGACACGCGATTGGGTCGTCGTTGCAACCACTTCAGCCGCATTGTCCTGTACAGAGCCCAGAACAAAAGCAGCGTCCACGGTCTCGATGAGGCCCACTGTACTGTCGAACTCAAACGACGCATCCGTCCCGGCACCTGCCGCAATATTTGCCCCATCCACGATCAACGTGTTGGTCATAACATTGCTGCGCGCCAGAGCTGTTGTGCTGTTGCCGTCAAGCGAAAGGCTGCTTGTTTGCAAAGGCACAGTGGATGTGTTCGTCAGAGCGATGGCTACGTCTTGGTTCACGGTAGCCGATACCAGAGGCGCGGTCACCGACTGCTCATTGAGCAACGCGGCGGTCCGATCCATGTTGGCAGTATCAGCATCGCCCATCACCAAACGGTTTCCGGTCAGGTTTCCGGAAATTGTACCAGCAGAGTTGCCAGTCGCCTGCGCAGTGGTTGCGTTCCGGCTGATCGAAACCGACGTGTCGATGACATCGTTTCCGCCAGAACGTGTTGCATCCTGATTGAAAACATCCGTTGTTGCCGAAGCGGTCACCGATGCAGTCAGGACTTGCTCTGACGACAGAACGGCGTTGCCATCGGCACTACGGGTGCCCGTGGTATCAAGAGCCGCATCAACGGCGCCGCTTGAGGTCGCATTCGTGACGTCCAACGTGCTGGAGTTTGCGACGACGTTGCCGTTTGCAACCGACTGGTTGCGGTTGCCCTCAATAAGAAGCGTCGAGTTCGTCGCGCCCACGTTGGCCAGCACATCGAGATCCGATGACGTGGAGACAGTGCCAGACGAGACCTGAAGGCTTGCCAAGGCGGTATCCGCGTCAGTACTTGTCGCCGTCAACTCGACACTGTTCGTTCCGCGGTTTGCGGTCGCAAAGGACTGTTGCAGGTTGTTCGAGACCGTTTGTGTCGAGTTTGTGATGTCTCCGATGCCAAAGTTATCATCCCCTTCTGCGATGATACCAAATGTCCCGGCTACGTCGGATTCAAGCGTGGCCGATGCACCCTGATAATTCACGGCAGACAGATCAGAGTTACTTGTGGTTACGACAGACGTTGTTGTCACCTCGCTCGCCGTAGCGGACAGGCCGCTCACAGTGGTCGCATTGGCCGTGGCGCTGCTGGTGCCGATGTTACCGGAAACCTCACCAACGATCGCATTGCCGGATACCGAGACAGTCGAACCCTCAATGGTGCCCCCGCCAAATCCGTCGACTTCCACGATGACACCGGCGTTGTTGAGTTCACCGGCTTGCGAAGCGCCAACGAACCCATTGAATGCGAGAGTGTCGTCAGCAGTTCCAAAGAGCGCATCAGTCCCGTTTGCCGCCGTAACGTTCAGCGTGCCAGCAGTATTGATCGTGGTGCCACCGACAAAGTCAGCGGTGGTGCTGGTGATGTTCTGGAATCCTGCAGTCACCAAGGTTGCCTGCTCTTCAGCGGTCAATGGCGCCACGAAGGTGAACGTCACGGTAGACCCATTGTTGGTAATAAGGCTACCCGCAACATTGAGCGCAGTGGTTTGCGTGCCAGCAGTGTTTGTCGACGTGAAGGCTGGAATTGCATCCTGCCCAAGCACCCCGATTTCAGCAGACACCGTGCCCGAAGCGTCCTGCGTGTTCGCAACAATCCCCGAAGCACTGATGAGTGCAGTCTCGTCAGTGCCCAACTGAACAGCATTCGTTGCGTGGTTTGCAGTCGCAACAGCACTCAGAACGTTGCCATCCGAAACAACGGTCGAGCTGGGCTCAATATCATCACCAAAGTCCGTGAGGATCGTGTTGGACGTGACGCCGGTAGAGTCAACTTGGCTTGCCAGGATATCCGCCGAAGACGACTGTTCTGACGCAGCGATGAATGAACCCGTTGCGGCGATGTCGTTCTGGCCCGCAACCGGCGCAGCTTCGCTGCCCGAGGTGATTGTGGTGCCATCAACCAGAACAGTATTGGCCACAGCGACGTTTCCGGATGCCGTTGCATCAACGCGGTTATTCGAGGTCGAAACCGTAGAATCGAACGAGTCAGACCCAATTTGTGTTAAAATCGGAACGCCGCCAGCCCCGACGTTGCGGGCGGTCACATCGGTGGCACCATCAAGCGTCTGTTCATTCGCCAATGCAGCCACAACACCTGTTCCGGTGCCCGAGATGGTTCCGGTCAGAGCATTGAACGACAACGAAATCGCGTTATCCGCGCGGTTCGCTGTTGCAGAGGCCGAAACTGTGTTCGAGTCCGTGCGCACCGTCGACGAAGTCGCGTCTTCGGCCAAGAAAGTCGAGATCTGGTTGTTCGCTGAATTTGCGCTGATGACAGATGCGGAAACGTCCTGGTCGTTTGTTAGAACCTGCCCTCCAATCACAAATGGCTGAAACGCGCCAGGATTGGTATCTACCGTACCTGCGTTCGAAGAAACTGACAGATTGTTGGTGCCGGAAGTGGTCACAAGGCGGTTTGTTGCCGTCGCACCCGTCACATTGGCATCGATCTGGTTGTTGGTCGTCAGGACAGACGTTGCCGTGACCGAGTAGTCCTCATCGTTAACACGATTGGTGATACGGTTGCCAGAGGTGTCTGCAGTCAATTCCCCATTGATAACCTGCACGGATGCAACTGCCCCCGCCGCGCTCATCTCGGCTCCGGATGTCAAAGATAGGGTGTTCGCAGTTTGAAGACCTGTCGTTGCGGCAGATTGATTATTCCCATCTACCTCAAGGGTGGAGTTCACGACAGAATCAGTATTCGATACGCTGATCCCAATCTCGTCATTGTTTACAAAGGAGTTAACATCGCTGCTGCCAAGGGTCTGAACATTGGCCACTACAGCATCGGCATCAGCCGCCAATTGGACGCTGGGTGCCCCACCTCCGTCGCCAACCGTCGCGGCGAGACCCTCGCCGGTGATGCTGCTTGCATTCAAGGACAGGGACTGCGTGCTCGAGCTGCCGGTTGCAGAAGCAGTTTGCGAGTTTGCGTTCAAAGAAACGGTGCTGTTTGCCACGTTACCCGTGTTGACGACAACATCAGAAGTATCTGAAGCAGCCTGAATGTTAGCTCCAAGCAAACCTTGTAGGTTCGCGACCGCTGTAGACGCGGTGATTTCAGCGGTCGTGTCACTCGACACGATGCTGTTCGCAGCAGAATTTCCGGTGGCGGACGCTGCCTGATCACTGTTCGCGATGGTCACGGTCGCCCCATCGAGCGCTTCGACCGCCGTATTGGTCGAGGCACCCTGCACCGAACCATAGATCGTGGCGGAATCAACTTCTTGCGCAGAACTGACCAGCAGGTCAGCATCGGTCGCGCTCTGTGGGTTGGTGGCAAGCAATGCGTCAATTCGCACATTGGCCTGTGCGTCTGTTGCCTGAACAAGATCAAGACCGCTCGCGACTTCGATGGTCGAGGTGCCGCTGTTTCCGGTCGCCGTCGCCGTGATGTCGTTGTTGTCCTGGATAGCGGCCCCCGTCAGGGTCCGAATTCCACCATCTTCGTTTGCAATCAGAATAGAGTTGGTGTCACCCGTCGAAGTGGCGAATACGCTCGCTTCGACCGACTGGAGCGTGGCCATTGCGGCAGTGTCACCCGCGGTGGAGGGCGCAAATTCTAAATCCGCAGCCGCAGTCGAAATGTTACCCGACGCGGAGGCGGACAACAGGTTATTCGTGGCAGGCGCAACGCCCGTTATGATATCGTTTACAAGGTCGTCGCGTGTCAGATTGATATTGACGTTCGTGCCAATCAAAGAACCAGTGACGCCCGCCGTAAGCCTCTGATCGTTCCCGCCGGTCAAAGTTGCGGAAGCTGCAATTGTTTCATTTACTCCAATATTGAGATCCGCGCTCGCTTGGGCGAGGGCCGTGGTCGGATTGAATGCGATCAGCAAAGCCGCTGTCGCGGTCGAACTAAAAAGCCTTATCTGGGCCGTTTTCATACTTTTCTCCTGTTGAGGTGATTTTCGTGACATCAACACGGCGGCATACCTGTCGCCCAATCAGACGATGATCGCGCCGCGCACTCTTTAACTTCACAACTATTGCGACTAACCGATCACATGGTCTGCCCAATCGGAGGGGGTGACTGATCGCAATTTTCTGCTGGAACGCCTGTTACCGTCGGCACGATTTCAAGAAGGGCACTTTCGATCGCCATTCTTACTGCAAGGTGCAGTGGCTCTTGGTTCTTTGCGCCAGAATTCACGTCCCATAGCGTGTCATCGAAGAAGCGAAAGATATCGGCTCCCACTTCATATCCCGTGATCTGCTTCTGGATGGATACGGTGTCATGCACGCGTAGCGATTGGCTCCCGACGATGCGCAGGTCGAGACCAACATTCATCGTGTAAATCCGCGCTTTGGCACCGATGCCGCTTATACCAAGCTCTGCGCCGCCAGACTGAATGTTGAAATTCAGCTCTGTGATCCCCCCCACGATGAAGTAATCAGACTGCAAAACGCTGCCACCGTAATAGGGCATCCAAGGGACTTGATTGGTTTCGCCGGTTTGTTGGTCGACAGTCTCGTGCTGACCGCCGTTCCCAAGCTGCCGGTTGGCAAGATAGGCAAGCTCTGCATCAGCGATCTGAGTATCAAATCTCTCATACAGAGAAATGCCCGGCACCAGATGCCCCAAGGCTGTATAGGCCATAAGCGCACCGCCCTGAGTTACGAGATATCCCTCAAGATCGCTTTGCTTGCCAGTGTAGTCTCGAATATTTCCAACCGCGATTGCCACAGGCTTTGAGTTGCCAGATTTGAGCTGTTCGCCGTAGCACACGAGCTGCTTTGTGAAAGGAGTGACATTCGAAGTTGGCTTCGATGACAGAAGCAGCGGGACGTCTCCGTCATTCAACGCCTCGCGACGTATATCGTTCGGTACTGCCGCACAGGCCGCCACCGTGCACAGGGATACGATTGCACTGAAGCGCATTATTCTACGGGTCATTAAACTGCTCTTTTTCGTTAGTTCAGGGGGCCACTGCTCGGGGCATTAACGGTGCCGGTTACAGAAGACCCCTCCATGTTGCAGGCGGTGCTGCCATCGACTCCGGCGGTCTGCGAACCGGAGTTATCTTGAGTGTTGTTCAATGCCTGATCCGTGACACCGTTCGCCACGTCTCCGAAACTGTTTTCAATGCTGCTGTTTCCGATCGTTGCGACAACTTCACCAGAGTTCGTCTGATCACTCGTCTGTGTTGTCGAACCGCTGCTAGACGGGTCATCTGCTGCAGTGCCTGAATCGGTATTGCCAATACCCTCAGCAGATATGGAAGGGGTTCCATTCGACTCGGTGTTCGGTCCTGCCTGCCCGTTGTCGGCTATATTTCCGGTTGCATTGGCATTATTGTTGCAGTTTATCTGCGAGCCGATGTTGGTTTCATTGTGAATGTTCGTTGTGAACCCGTCGTAAAATCCGCCCTTTTTTCTTTCAATCAGATCGAGCACCACCGCTTTGTTCGCACGGTCCGTGGTCGTCTGAAATTGCCAAGGCCGATTTTCCAGATAGCCATTTGCGAGTGCTAGAATAGGCGCACATGCCGCCACCCCCGCGAGCGCCCCCGTTCTTAAAAGTTCCAACTTGATCATCGAGCCCTCGCACAAGTTTTATTTCTCCATACCCATGGAGAAATTTTGGCATCAGTGTTTTGCATCAGCGCCGGCCGCACCCCTTTCAGGATGCCGCAAAAAGAGAGCTAAGGCACTAATATAAAATGATTTTTATTGAACTTTCGGAAAGGGCTAGCCGGATCTTATGCCGCTGTCCTTACCAATATGTCGGCCTTTGGTACCGTTATGGCATTCTTGACCCCTCGTGGGACCGTAGCTGGCATCAAAAGGTGGTACGCGCCCCGCCATTCAAGCGAAAAAGAACCTTACGATAGCCAATCGGCTTGCGCCAAGATGGGGGTACTTCTCAGTTTGGTCGACTGGGGGCCTTGGTGCTGAGGGCTATCAGTTCGTTAAAGCACCAATTGATCACGGCATCCCACGCCATTGTTTATCTTAGAACGCTCGTCGGGGTGGTCCCCGGACCATTTGGAAGACAAATCAGTGAAACGGCTGTCACCGGGTTCAGATACTTCGCGATCCCAGAGGCTTGAGCCCCGAGGAGAATCTATGAAATGGATTGCGAGTTGCTGATGTGATCGGAAGGCTGGGGCGTGGCGCGCATTCCTGAACCGGGTGCACGCACAGGGCAGAGTCACCACCCAGGCCCTGAGCACGCCGGTGGGGCTGGATCACATCGCGCGGGTGCAAGCCATGCCAAAGCAAGCAATCGCCCACAACCGGCGAAAGACCGTTAGACATCGAACTAACCGCAGGAAAACGCTGCCGTCAGTCAGCCAGGTTTTGCCAGTGGATCAACCCTAGCTTATCTGACATGCCGTTTTGCGTTAAAGTCCTGAAGGAGGATCTTCGCCTCTTCTCTGAGGTGAATAACCAAGCCATCCATTTCGTTAAGAGCAGTTTCGTCTATCGAACGCGGAAGAACAATTTCGTCTATTTTTATAATGGTTTTTAACAGGTTTTCTAAGCCGAGAGAAAACTTCTGATACTCATCGTAGCTTAATTTAACGTGGTCACTCATTGATGTATCTCCGATCAAAACCGACCTCTACTATCGACGAGGGCAAACCAAACACATGCCCAAACGGTACAAAAGGTCGCAGTCTGGATTTTGAGTAGATCACATTGTAACATGATCTCGAATGCTCATTCGTATAGGTTTGGTGAAAATCCTTTAGGCTTTGAAAGGCTGATAGGCAGCATTCATGAGGCCCGAGTGCAAGCGTGCAGGCATGCCAGTTTGCACACATTCGGCTTTCGAATAATTGCCTAAACTCTCGCACTTTCGGCAGTCGATAACAGTCTCCAAAAAGGAGCTATAAGTCGACCAACCCAACTCAGCTAAAGAGAAAGTTGCAGCGCCAGATTTGCGGCTTGGGGCAATTGTGCAATCTGACGCTGCAATAACGAGCATTGGCTACTGGAACCCCAACACCCGTGTCCACGTTTTGATGCCCCGTCCAAATCTCTAGGAAACAAGGATCAAAAGCCAAACGCTACCTACCATTGATGGCAATGTCAGATGCGACTTCGATCGCCAAGCCCAGCGTGTGCTGAGAGACCGGGCTCTGCAGGGAAACATCCCAGTTATCACTCCAAGACAAATCGAAATCGTTGACCCGAAAATCCCTAGACAGGACAATCATCGGCACCTCTTCACACATCTCGCGCGCAGTTTTTGCGAAACGTTGGAAAGAAGACTGCTCACCCCCAAAACTGTCTTTATCGATGATAATCAGACCAGCCTCGGTCGCGTAACGAAACAGCCACTCATGATAGAATGTGGTGTTCCTTGGGACCATGACACGCAAATCAAACATGCCTTCTAACCAGCGTTCAACGTTTTGCGTGTTGAAACAGGGCTGTGCGAAAAACAGAACTTGGCGGGTAACAAAAGCGCCCTCAGGTGCCATTTCCTTTGCTCCCTTTGGTATTGTGCCGTGCTCTGCGTGACCTTCGCGAAGCTCGCATTCATGAAAGAGCCGCTGCTCAAGTTTCTGATCTAAAGCATCTCGGAAACTAAATATTTGCGCGCCGTCAGAGGCAGAGCCAACCTTGACCCGATGCCGGGCGCGCCCGAAATCACGAGAAAAAGGGGCAGCTGTTTGCTTATTCATCGCAATCATCCTCAAGCACGGAGTGGGTAACACCGACCCGGATGATGACGCAGGGCGCTGCCTTCAGGTAGATAACTTTAGGATCAAAAGACGTGCAATTCGGCACCATTGGCGCAAAAGCGCGGGGCATGACCATGCTTACGCGCCTTTTTCCGCAGCGATGCATCATGGCGCACCCAGAGAGCGAGGGCCCACCTTACCAGCCGAGCGGCAAAAACTGCGTGCTCATGGGTTAAGGTCATCTGAGAAAACAAACCGCCTAGACAGACGCTCCCATTGCCTGGGCCTATCCTTTGACACTTCAGGTTACATTCTGCGCTCCGAACCTCAGCGGTTTGATATCACGCTATACAAAAAGTCAGACCCGCGACCGGAGGATGATTTGCGGCGTGGCGCGACAGTCAGACATGCTGAAGTTGCGTGTGAGATGAATTGTCGTACCTGCAACAATTCAAGCAAGATTGCTCATGAGCCTCGCCACATGCAACTTGGCCACGCCGGAAACGGCGTGGTCTTTTTGTTGGGATGAGAAGGTAAGGCGCAGGCCCTAAAAGCGTCCCCGTGGTCGCCGTTAGCGACCTTAGGAGAGAGTTAAGTCGGGCCGCAATCCAAACGGTGCGGCCCAAATGACGCAGAGGCAAGATCAAAGGCTACCCCACCCCAACTATGGCAACGGCAACTGGATATAGACGAGACGCACCCCAAACTCTCAATCTTTGGGGTATTTTTTCTTGTTCGGTGTCTGTTGCGGATTATAATGTATTGTATAATACGAGTTGTATTGTGACCGCAGAGCCCCCGCGCGCGAACTTTTGTGCGTTCGCTGTGCCGTTTCCGTATTTATCGTCCCCCGGAACCCGACGCCTTACCAAAAGATATTTGTCGAGGCACCGAGGTTAGTTTGATCTCCAGGTTTTGCTGTGTGTTTAAAGGCTCGAAGATGAGCCTAAAGATGTTGAGGCACATCCAAATGCTTTAGCAGACTAAGATGTCAGCTGAAGGTTTAGAAAACCGAGAAGAGAACACGATGAACAATCAGGAAGAGCCGACGCTGTCCATTCTAGTGGTCGATGACCACAAGTTAGTGTCAGAAGCAGTCGCAAACTTCTTATCAAGCTCAAGCGATTTCAACGTCGCCTTATGCAACTCTTTCCAAGAGGCAGAAAGTTTTATCAAAGAAAATGGGCCGATTGACGTCGTGCTACTTGATCTCGTCATGCCAGACATGAAGGGCATGGATAGCATTGCGTCGATTATAAAGCTTAATGAGCCGGGAGCCGTCGTTCTTTTCTCCGGAACCGCTAATCCCCATGACCTTAACGCGGCGTTAGAGCTTGGGTGTATGGGCTTGATCCCTAAAAGCCTACCGCTCAAATCTCTCGAAAGCGCCATACGCCTCGTGTCCACTGGCGAGGTTTTTGTTCGCGCATCTCAGAATGAGCCTAGTGCCAAAGGAAGCACGGAGTCATTTACGGAACGTGATTTGCTGGTGCTAAGTAAAATCGCAGAGGGCAAAACGAACAAGGAAATAGCCTGGATGATCCAAGTGTCAGAGGTTAGCGTTAAATCCTATGTTCGGAAAATCTGCATGATATTGGGTGCAACCAATCGGGCAAGCGCCGCCGTCAGAGCAAAACAACTCGGTATAATCTGAGGTCATTCTAGTCTCCTCCTTCTACGGCTTAGGCGTAGTGAGGTTATGGGCGCTCATCCGGAGCATGGTCTCATTACACGATGCAATCAGAGGAGCGCAGCCGCACCCCGCCGTGCGGTGCCCGAAGGCCAGTGATCCCAGCAGCGCCAGACTGGTTTACGGCCAGATCAGCATCAATATACGCCTCCTGCGGCAGCATCAGGGCGGTCGCTACAGTGAAGGCCTTGGCGGGCTTGCGGGTGTTATGGCCTTGGCGTCATCAGAAACGACAAAGCCCGCGCGAGGTGCACGGGCTGGGTCGGACACGATGCATGCGCGGCATTCTTCGAACGCGGCCAGTCGACGATACCCGTTGACGCCCTCATGGCACGGAAACTGTCAGTTTACTCAACTGCCCCGCGAAATCGCGCCCAATGCCGATATCAGAGCGTCCGCGTCCATGGGCCCAACATCGAGATGCGTCACCATACGTATGCGTCTATTCCCGACAACGGTCACTGTCACGTTCTTTTCCCGCAATAGCCGCGATGTTTCACGGGCATCCGGCGCCTGTGGGTCAAGATCGGCGATCACGATATTCGTCTCGACCGGCATCACGCTGGCAATTATCGGAAGATCCGCAAGGCGCGCGGCAATGGACTGCGCGAGCCTATGATCCTCTGCCAAGCGTTCGACATGGTGATCAAGCGCGTAAAGACACATGGCGGTCAAGACACCGGTCTGGCGCATGGCACCGCCCCAACGCCGTTTCAGGAGCCACGCCTCTTCCACAAAGCCCCTTGAGCCTGCAAGCACTGCCCCGACCGGACAACCGAGCCCTTTGGTGAAGGCGATCCAAGCGCTGTCAAATCCGCGCGCAAAATCGCGTGCGGGAATGCCGGTTGCGACCTGAGCATTCAAAAGCCGTGCCCCATCCAGATGTGTCGCAAGCCCCGCCGCTTTCGCGGCCGAGGCCACGGTATTCAACTGGTCCAGCGGCCAAATTGCACCGCCCGCAAGGTTTGCGGTCTGCTCGGCAACCAAAAGGCGGCTGCGTGGGGCATGGGCGGAGCGTGGGCGGATGGCGTCGCTCAGCTGTTCTTGCGTCAACATTCCGCGCTTGCCATCAATCGGATGCATCATGACGCCCGAAAGCGCGGCTGGCCCCCCACTTTCAGCAAAGATGATATGGCTTTCACGGGTGCAAATCACCTCGTCACCGGGGCTGGTATGCACCGCGATCGCGATCTCGTTGCACATCGTACCCGAAGGCAGAAAAACTGCCGCTTCCATACCAAGCATGTCAGCGACCCGCGCGCATAGCTCCAACGTTGATGGATCTGCATCGTGCCGTTCGTCGCCCAGCGGGATATCAAGAGCGGCTTCACGCATGGCACGCGTCGGCCGGGATTGTGTGTCGGAATAGAAATCGTGCATTGAGCCCGCCATTTCGGTGAAGAGATTTTGAGGTACATAGCGTTTTACGGCACCGTGTCGACGGGAATGCACAACAGCTTGGGGGCGCGACAGAAAAGGCCGGTCCATCTGGACCGGCCTTTCCCTGCATTCATGTGGCGGTGATCAGTCGGCGCCGCGGATCACCTTGTTGGGATCAACAAACCGTTTTTGCACCAGCCAGACACCGATGGCCACGCTCAGGCCGATGGCGTCGGTGAACCACCCTTGGGCGATCATCGACAGCGCGGCGATCAGCAGGACAGCGCGCAGCGGCATCGAAAGCAGACCAAAGAACCAACCCTGCACCGCCGAGGACAGCAGGTAGATCCCGAACAAGGCCGAGATGACGACATGGATGATCTCGAACCAGCTGCCCTCCATGAGCAATGCGGGCGACGAGAAGAACATGAACGGCACCACAAAGGCGGCAAGCCCGATGCGGAAGCTTTCCACGCTGGTCTTCATCGGGTCAGACTGTGCAATCGCGGCCCCGGCATAAGCGGCAAGGGCCACGGGCGGGGTGATCGCGGACATGACCGCATAGTAGAAGATGAAGAAATGCGCGGTCAGGGGCGGGATGCCCAGTTGCACCAGACCCGGCCCGATCACGCTCGCCGCCACCGCATAGGCCGCAGTGGTCGGCATGCCCATCCCGAGAATGATCGACACGATCATGGCAAAGAACAGCGCGATTGCTTGGTTCTGGTCGGCCAGCCCCAGCAGCATCGAAGAAAAGCGCGTGCCGATCCCCGTCAAGGCGATCACACCCACGATCACCCCTGCTGCGGCACAGACAGCCACGAGTTGCAGCGTCATCTTGGCCGCGATCTCGAAGGCAAAGAGGATCTGGCGCGGGCCCATCGGATAGGGGGTTAGCCAGCTCACCACTGCGGCCGAGGCCATCCCCAAGGTCCCTGCCCGGATCACGGAATAGCCCATGAACAGCGCCCCGATCAGGATGAAGATCGGCAGGAACAAAAAGGCTTGGCGGGCCAGCTTGTCAAAGCGCGGCAGCTCCGAGCGGGGCAAGCCCTTCATCCCGAACTTTTGCGCCGCCAGATCGACGTTAAAGTAGATCGAGGCGAAGTAGAGCATCGCCGGGATGATGGCTGCGGTCACGATCTCTGCATAGGGGATGCCCGTGATTTCGGACATGATAAAGGCCCCTGCGCCCATGATCGGCGGCAGAATCTGCCCACCCGAAGAGGCGGCAGCCTCGACGCTGGCGGCGGTTTGCGGCTTGTAGCCGACCCGCTTCATCAGGGGGATCGTCAGCGAGCCGGTGGCCACCACGTTGCCCGCCGAGGTTCCATTGATCATCCCCATCAGACCCGAAGAGAAGACTGCCACCTTGGCCGGACCACCACGCGCACCACCAGCCACGGCAAAGGCGAAGTTCACGAAATACTCGCCCACGCGGCTGGCTTGAAGAAAGGCGGCGAAGGCCACGAAGAGGATGATATAGGTCGAGGAAATCGCAGTTGTTGGCCCTAGGATACCCTGATCTGTATACACATAGCTGAAGAAACGGGTCATCGAATAACCGCGATGCTCCAGAATACCCGGCAGCCATGGCCCGACAAAGGCATAGAGCACGAAGATCGACGCGATGATGACAAGGGCTAGGCCTGCCAGACGCCGCGCCAGTTCAAGGATCAGCACAGTTCCCGCAAGGGCTGCATACATGTCGGCCGATTTTGCCAGCGCCGTGCCGCCGCGCAGACGCAAGAAGGGGGCGTGATAGATCAGATACATCGCCACTGTGATGGCGGCCAGTGCCAGAAACAAATCGGCGATATCAAAGGTTGCGCGTCGGCGGTCGGGCCAGAACCAACCCACCACAATCAGCCAGAAGGTGCCAACAACCAAGGGCAGGCCAAAAGTCATGGAATAGGCATTGGCGGCGGCCGCCTGATCGACGGCCATGCCGGTGGTCCAGAACAGCGCGGCCTGACCAAAGGCCAGCGCAACAAGGGCGGCACCCGGCAACACAGCCAGAAGGCGGCGCGGGTCTGCGGTGCCGCTCCGTTCCTCCGAGAACAGGGTCGACGAAAACAGCAGGAAGCCAAGCGCAAGCCCGCCACCGACATGGATCAGACGATATCGCCAAGGCTCTGTCAGGTCGACCGAACCGATGCCAAGCAAGTCTGTTAATCGGTCATGCAGGCCGTTCATCACACCCACATGGAACAGGGTATAGGCGATACAGAGAATCACCGCGATCTTTGCAGCAAGACCGACGGGCTTGCGTTGATTGGATGTGTAGATTTCCGCATCCACCCCATCGGCAATGCTGGCTTGGTTCTGAGCAGCCGTGTCCTGCTGCGCCTTTTCTGTTTGCGTGGTCATGAAAAATTGCCTCTGGCAAGAGGTCCAACCCATAGCGGGGGCCCGGACGAAAATTGGCGGCCCTTGCGGGCCGCCGCCCGTTCTAAAACTGTCGGCTTAGCGCAGGGTGTCGGGAATGGTGATCCCGATCTCCTCGAAATAGCGTACAGCACCGGGGTGGAAGGGCATGAAGGTGTTCTTGTCCCAGTTCTCGCTCAGCGTTTCTTTTGCTGCGGCGTGAATCTGGACCATGCGGTCAGAATTGCCCATGGCGAGCTTGGTGATCTCATAGGCCAGGCTTTCGGGCATGTCTTGATGCGCGATGGCAAAGTTCCACAGGGCGACGGTGGGCTGGTCATAATCATGACCGGCATAGGTGCCCGCCGGGATCGTCAGAGGGGCCATCGCCGGATAGGCGGCCAGAACCTTGGGCAGTTCTTCCTCGCTCAGGCCGAACATCACCACATCCTGGCTCGCGGCCAGTTCGGCAAAAGCCGAAATCGGCATGCCTGCGGCAAAGGCGAAGGCGTCGATAAGACCATCCTGCAACTGGCCTGCGGCGTCAGATGCACCAGCATTGGATACAGTCGCTTCCACGTCGAGGGCTTGCATGAACAACGGCCAATAGGTGCCGGGTGTGCCGCCTGCCGGACCAACCGACACGCGCTTGCCTGCCAGATCGGAGACCGAGTTGATCCCCGAGGATTTCAGCGCGATAACCTGAAACGGGGTCTGATACATCGGGAAAAGCGCGCGGATCGACTTATGCTCCAGACCGGGGGCCAATTCCGATTTGCCGTTCCATGCATCATAGGCGGGGCCCATAGTCACCAGACCCATCAGGTGGTCGCCGGTTTCCACCAGTGTCACGTTCTGAACCGGGCCGCCGGTCACTTCGCCCGTCGCAGCAACGCCAAGCGTTTCAGCGATATAGCTGGCAAAGCCGTTGCCATAGACGAAGTAGGTGCCGCCTTGGCTGGCGGTGCCGATGGTCATGCTGTTGGGCCAATCGGAACGATCCTGTGCGCCTGCTGCTGCACCGAATGCGATGGTTGCCGCGGCCGTCAGGGCCGCGAGAGTACGTAATGGCATGTGACTCCTCCCAGAGTTCAACAAGGTGATCGTTGTCTTGCTTTTGCACCGCCGCCGTTGCTTCATGGCGGGGTTAGCAGCAATAAAGCGGTTTTCCGAAAGTCATCAACCTATTTCAAAGGACGCCGCGCAGATAACGGGCCTCAAATTGGCGTGATGGGTGTAAAAGGGGACATTGGACCAAAAAAGCGTTACGAAATCCGCCTATCCGTCCTGATCCCGCCCCTCGGCATCCAGAATGAAGGCTGTTTTGTCGATTCCAAGTTTCTGGATTTTTTCGTAAAGCGACTTCCGACTAAGCCCAAGAGCCTCGTAGACGGGTTTGAGGGAGCCACCATTGGCTGCCAGTACCGCCTCGATCTCGCGCCGTTCGAAGGCTGCGACGCGGTCGGCAAGGCGCTGCGGCGCGGGTGTTTTCTCGTCATCGGTTTGCAGGCCCAAACCCAGCGCGAAGCGATCGGCTGCGTTGCGCAGCTCGCGCACGTTACCGGGCCATTCGCGGGCGGCAATGTTGGCCAAAAGGGCGGGCGGAACCTCTGGTACGGTATCAACCCTGTGACGGGCCGCAGCTTCTGCCAAGAGACGCAGGAATAACAGCGCGATATCCTCGCGCCGGTCGGCCAAGGGGGGCACGTCCAGCGTCACGACATTCAGACGATAGAGAAGGTCGGCGCGAAAACGGCCCGCATCAACTTCGCCGATCAGGGGCACGCGTGCCGTGGCGATGATACGGATATCGAGCGTATACGCCTCGTTCGAGCCAAGGCGGGTGACGACGCGATCCTCGACCACGCGCAGCAGTTTACCCTGAAGTGGGGGCGGCAAGGCGGCAATGTCGTCAAGCAGCACGGTTCCGCCCGATGCGTGTTCAAACTTGCCCGTCCGGGCCCGCATCGCCCCGGCAAAGGCACCCTGTTCATGGCCGAACAATTCGCTTTCAATCAGGGGGGCCGGGATCGCTGCGCAGTCGATGACGACAAAAGGCCGCCGCGCCCGTGGCGACAGATCATGCAGCGCGCGCGCAACCACTTCCTTGCCCGCCCCGGTTTCACCCACGATCAGCACATCGGTTTCCGCGGGGCCAATGGTGCGGATGCGGCGGCGCAGGTCGATCATCGCGTTCGAGCGCCCGATCAGCCGCTGCTCCAGATCGTCGGCCTGCCCTACCGCCGCGCGCAACACCCGGTTTTCCAGCACCAAGCGGCGGAAACTGAGGGCACGGGCAACCAACTCGGTCATCTGACTTGCGGAAAAGGGTTTCTCGATGAAGTCATGCGCCCCTTCGCGCATCGCGCGCACAGCCAGTTGCACATCGCCATGCCCGGTCATCAGGATCACCGGAATCTCGCGGTCGATCTCGTGGATGCGGCTCATCAGTGTCAGCCCGTCCATGCCGGGCATGCGGATGTCGCTTAGCACCACGCCGGGAAAGCCAAAGCTGATGAAATCCAGCGCACGTTCTGCCGAGGACAGATCCTGAACCGCAGCACCCGCAATTTCCAGCGCCTGCACGGTCGAGGCCCGCAGGTCTGCATCATCGTCGACGATAAGCACGCGCGGGATGAAAACGGGAAGGCTCATTCTGCAGCAAGGTCCTGTTTGGGGGCCGACATCAGCCGCACCTCAAAGCCCGCGCCGCCAAGCGTGCCGGGCACCAAGGCAATGGCGCCGTCAAAATCCTTGATGATGTTGTAGGTGATGGACAGACCCAACCCAAGGCCATTGCCCACGCCCTTGGTCGAGAAGAAAGGATCAAAGATACGCAGCGCGATATCGGGCGGCACGCCTGTGCCACTGTCTTCGACCCGCAGAACGACGGCTTCGGCCTCGTCGCGGGCGGTCAGCAGAATGCGCCGCTCGGCGCGGTCGGCGACCGCGTCGGCGGCATTGGTCAACAGATTGACCAGCACCTGTTGCAGCCGCACCGGCCCCGCCCGCACCAATGACAGGCCGGGCGCAATGTCCACGCTCAGCGTAGCCCCGACCTGACGCAGCCGCGGGCCTGCGATTTCCTGCGCCGCCTCGATCGCTTCGGTGACGTCGACCGCGCCCAATTGCTGCCCCGGCCTGCGGCCAAAAGTATGCAGCCGCCGGGCGATGGCGCTGATGCGGTCCGCCATGTCCAGAATACGCTCCAGCGCGGTCTGCGTCTCGGCTTTGCGATCACGGGTCAACAGCGCCACGGCGTTTTCGGCATAGTTGCGCAGCGCGCCCAAAGGTTGGTTCACCTCATGGCCAAGGGCTGCAGACATCTGCCCCAACGCCGCCAGCTTGGCCGCCTGCACCAGATCATCCTGCGCGCGGCGCAGATTGACCTCGACCAGACGTCTTTCGGCAACCTCGGCCCCGAGGGCCTCGTTCACATCAGCCAGTTCGCGGGTGCGTTCGGCAACCCGCGCCTCAAGCTGAACCTTGGCCGCCGCCTGCATCACCAGCAGGTCGCGCAATCGCGCGCGGCGTTGCCGCACGACCGCAACCATCATCCCGATCAGCGCCAGCGCCAGAACCGCACCCGCCGTGAAGGTCAAAGCCTGGGCCCTTGCAGGCGCGGTGTTTTGCATGACGGTCAGTGTCCAATCCGCCTCGGGCATCGCGGCAGAGGCCAGAAGATACTCGCCCTGCCCCTGCGCGCCGGGCAGAGTGGACAGGGATATTTCCCATAGGACATGGCCCTGTGCGGTGGTCTGCGCGCGCAGCGGGATGTCGAAGAGGGGTGAATCTGCATAGCGGCGCGTGGTTTCAAGCAGATCCTGCCCCTCAGAGGTCAGGGGCCGTGTCATGCCAAAACGCCAGGCCGGGTTGCTGGACAAAAAGACGACACCTTTGGGATCGGTCACAATCACATGGTAATCCGCGCCGGACCACGCGGCCTCGACACTTTCAACGTCGATCTTGAGGGCAACCACCCCCAGCAATGTGTCACCGTTGCGAACAGGCGCGCCAAAGTAATAGCCCCGCTTGCGCGACGTTGTTCCCAGCGCATAAAAACTGCCAGCGCCAGAGGCCACGGCATCGCTGAAATAGGGGCGGAATGCGAAATTGCCGCCAACAAAGCTGCGCGGCAAATCAAAGTTGCTGGCGGCGCGTGTCAGGCCGGTGGTATCCATGAAATAGATGTCCGATGCCCCCAGAACACCGGTTACATCGCGTAAGAAACGATTGGCGGCGTCGACCCGAGCCGGATCATCGGGGGCTTCGGCCAGATCAAGAATGGGCTGTTGCCGGGCCAGCAATGGCGGCAACCTCTCGAACCGCTCCAGATACCCATCCAACGCTGTCGTCGCAAGCTGTAGCGTTCCCTCGGCGCGACCTGCGGCCTCGTTCAGAAAGACGCGGGTGGCCTGTGCATGCACCAAGGCACCTCCGCCCCACAGAATGATCAGGCCAAGCACCAGCCAGACCAGAAAACCCGAATGCCGCCGCATCTGTGCGGCCTGAGCGATACCTTGCACCATAAAGAGATATGTATCACCACGTCCGGCCATGCGGCAATCCGTCCTGTCACTTGGAGGATCTTAGATCCTTGCGCGCAATCTGAAGGCCGGGCGACCGTCTTGAGCGGGAAAGCATGACCGTGTGAGAGCGGAGTGTTGACCGCCACAGCGCCTTGGCCCCGGTGCGCCGCCGCCAGGATTGCCACAGCACAATCTGTCCGTCATAGGCCCGCGCCAACTGCCAGTGCCGGGTCAGTTCAAGCCCGCTGACAGGCAGCGAGTGTTCGGCTGGTGTACCACCGGCTTGGAAGAGCGTTTGAAGGGCACCTTCACCCAACTCAAAACGATGGTTTGGAGACAGAATGAGGGCCAGCGCAATCACGTGATGCCAAACAACGTCACACCCGTCGACGTCGACTTTGTCCGCGAGAAATCCATCCTGCGTGAGAGGGAAAATTTCAAAACCCAGACCATCCGCCAACGCCGCTTGGAACATCAAATACAAGCCGCATAATAATCACACAAACGAACCTGAACCTCACATGCTCAAACCCGTCTGATGTCCCATTTCATTTGGCGACGGACATTTTCCTCAATATTTGGTGCCTTGCCAAAATCATCAGCAATGTCAAAGACACCAACGTCGCCTGTTTGGCCGTGCCGTAAGATTGGCGGGTCGCCTAAAAGTGGCCATTTGCATAAGCCGCTGAAACATCATCTAAAACTGGGTGCCAAATCAATCTGCACAGTGCTCTGACCCGATCGAACAGGCAGTGCTGATCGGGATCATTTTATCCAAGTATCCTCAACCTTGATTTGAAATCACAATAAGCGGTTGTGTTATTGTCAAAGACTCTGCACGCTGTTTCACAAATTAAATTGACAGATGTTGGAGGTCTTTATGGCGATCACGAGCAATGTTCTTGACGGTGGTATTGCGTTCAACGAGTGGCATTCGATTTCATTCACGACGGATTACAACGGCGATGGTCAAGCGAATGGCGGGGTCGAGGCCTATGTCGAGTTAGTGAACACCAGCGCGTCCTCGATCGACATCAGTGGGTATCAATATTTCCATATCAATAACGGGCTTGTGTCTCAGTTGGCCCACACCGTGCCGGGAGGAACCACCCTCGCAGCCGGAGAGACCTACACGATAGTCTCCAACAACGGCAGCCTCACTGCGACCATGCCGTCGAACATCACTGGCCAAGGCGCAGTTGCCGACATCGCAATGAACCAGAGCGTCGATGTCAATTTGTTCCTGGCAAACCCCGAGGGCGATTTCATCGTCTTGCAAGAGAACGGTGGGAATGCATTTCTGGGCGACGACATCATCGCTGCAGGATTAAATCCAGCCAATCAGGTTGGCATTGACGTCGTCACAGCCGCAGGCGCGGATCAAAGCATTGCGCGCGTGACGGATGGTGAAGATACCTTTGAGACCCAAACGCCGAGCCCCGGAGAGCCGAATTGCTTTTTTGCAGGCTCTCGGATCGCGACACCGTCAGGCATGAAGGCAATAGAAGAGCTCGCCGTCGGTGATCAGATCATGACGGCCTCCGGTCGTATTGTTCCAATTGTCTGGTTGGCCAGACAGACCTTGTCCACGAAATTTGGCCGTCCCGATGCCCTGCCAGTTCGGATCATGGCGGGCGCACTTGGCGAAGGGTTGCCCATCGCAGACTTAACTTTGACGGCTGATCATGCTGTGGTGATCGACGGCGTGTTGGTGAATGCAGGCGTTTTGGTCAACGGTACGACTATCGTCACCGTTCCCCTCACCGAGTTAGAGAATAGCTATACCGTCTATCACATTGAGATTGTCGAACACGATGTCATTCTCGCGGAGGGTCTTCCGACAGAGAGCTTCGTTGACTACACTGGACGAGATGCGTTTGACAACCACGCAGAGTACCTCGCCATGTACGGCGGCGACAGGCTGATACGGGAAATGGCGTTGCCGCGCATTACGGCACGCCGCCTAATGCCACCTTCATTGCGTGCCCTTCTGGGTATCAACCACGTCACAGCCGATAGTCCTGAAACCTCTCGTCTGAATACGCGCTGCGCGGCTTGAACGCCTTTGGCGCTCAGGCCATACGCGGCAGCGACATGATGCCCCGATAGTGTCTACTATTCGGTGATGACCTATTGTTCACACGCCGGGATCACGCAAGAAGCCGCCCGGAGGGGCGGCTCTTAAACCGATGATCAAGAGTTAGTCGCCGCTTGAATGGCTTTAATCACCGGGCCTTCTTGAACACGGATAACTCGGGTTTACTGCTGCCCCAGTTTACAGCGCAGGAAATTGTCCAACAGGCGCGAGACATCATTGTCGAAGCCGTTCCATGGCAAGCTGCCGCAAAAGGTGATCGACCCGACCGAAAAGACCGATCCACCTTTTGGCAGGTCGAAATAGATCAGATCTGCGTGTTTGGCGTCTTCCTCGGACCCACCGGTCAGGTTGGTCAGGTGGGTAAGCTGCTCTTCGGGGACCAGCATGAAGGCCTGATTGTCGCCTGCCGAGCGTGCCAGCAAAACGTGGTCCAGCGGCGAGCCGATGCGATGGTCGACATGGTCAAGCTCAAACCCCGCCGCGCCATTGCCACTGAACCCGTAATCGCCAAAGAGATCCTCGCTTACCCCCTCGAAGAGCCAGTCGAACTTCGGATCAAAGCACATCCGCTGATAAGGTGCGCCGTAAAACTCGCCTTGCGCGGCAAAGCCGATCCCGACGAGGGCCTGCGGTGCCCGCCCACTGCGCCGCCAAAGACCGCCATAGGTGCCATCGAAGGCGTTGTAATACTCGCCCGGTTCCGCGGCCCATGCGCGGATACCGTCCTCGGCCCGGCGGATTTCGAGAAGGCTGTCATTCTCTGTATGCCGCGCGATGCGCCAGTAGAATCCGTTGCCCCCCAGATAGAGCAGATTGCCGCCGGAGTCGCGGTAATCACGCAGCGCGTCCAGCGTCTCGGCAGTGTGGTATTCGGGGTGGGTGGTGGTGGTAACGGCCTTGTACCCCGCCAGAACCTCAGCCCCTTCGGCATGCAACTCGTGATCTGTAACGATATCATACTCTAGGCCCTTGGCATGCAGCCAGCTGATCAGGTGGCTGTCGGCCGCGAAATGCCGCAGTCCAGAGCATCCCGTCGCGCCGAAGGTCAGAAATCCGGGCCGCAGATTGAAGAGCGGCCGCCGATGCGAGGCGTGGCAAATGCCCGACCCGTCGGAATGGGTGTTGTAGGTCGACAGGCCATACTCGCGATATTCCGCCGGATTATGCGGATAGGCACCCCAGTCGCGCATACGGCTCTGCCATGCCGGGTCGTAATCGGGCCGGGCATGGTTGCCGTAGACCACATAGGTGAAGGTCGGGATCAACACGCAGAGATCGGCGCGCCGTATGCCCTTAGGTGGACAGATATAGAACGGTAAGGCGTCGCTGCCATGATCGCCCTCGATATGCATGATATAGACGCCCGAGGGCATGCCCTCAGGGACGGTCAGGGTGAAATCGGTCTGCCAGCCGAAATCATAGATATCGTCCTCGTGGAAATGGATCGCACCGTAATGTTCGGGCTTGTGCCGCCAGCACATCTCGGAGGCGTCCCATTGCGAGCCGGTCATCGCACGGGTGGGAAAGTTGACAAGCGACAAGGCCGGTCCGGTCAGCGCGGGCACTTGGGCAGACGGAATCGCCGTGGCCAGATCCCAGACCGCGATCAGCCCGTCTGGGCCTGTGATGGTCGGGGCCTCGATCTTGCCGTTGAAAAAAGCCGTCGCCCGGGTATCAGCCCAACCTGCGGCAAGAACGACAGGGGCCGTGATCGCGGCGCGCGGCAGCGCACCGCTTGCCTCATGCGACTCGCAGCTGTGATGCCCCAGAACTGTCTGGACAAGTGTGGCACGCCCCTCCGTCAGCCGTACCTCGATCTGCGCCCAGCGATGCGTCGGCAGTGGCACCGGTGACGTGACCCGTGCCGCACCCGCCGCTACGAAAACGCAGCCCTCTGCATTGAGCCCCATTGTCAGTGGACCGCAGGACAGAACCGCCTGATCGCCTCCATTGAGGTGCGTGGGTTGGATCGTGGCGGACAGAGTGACGTTGCCCTGAGCGGGCAGCGTGATGGCCGCGTCGCTAAGGCCGTAGGAGCCGGGAAAGAACGGCTGATGCCGGGCGGGCAGGTCGCGCGGTGCGAACCATGCGCTGGCATCCTCTTCGGTGATGCCCATGCCCTCTGGGTTCGGATCGGCGCAGATCGACCGGGCCAGCCATGCGCGATAGCGGCCACCACTGGTCGACGAGACCTTGAAAGCGATCTCTTCGCCCGGCCGCGCCGAGAGACGGTCGGTATAGCCGGTTAGGGGGACTTCATTCATGCGCTTACCTCAGTTGCGGGCCGTAGACGAGATTGGGAAGCCAGGTCACCCAATCCGAGAAAAAGACGAGTATCAGGATCATAAGTATGTATGGAATGAGCAGCGGCAGCACTCCGACAGATATATCTTCGATCGAGATTTTGCTGATCCGAGCTGCGACGAAGAGATTGACGCCAATGGGCGGTGTCAGAAAGCCGATCTCGCAGGTCATCACAGTGAAGATGCCGAACACCACGGGGTCAATGCCGAGGCTGGTCACCAGCGGAAAGAACACGGCGGTGAAGATGATGATCTGTGGAATGCTTTCCAGCCACATGCCGACGAGGATGTAGAAGATCCCGATGAACAGCATGATCAGCCACGGATAGGCGATCAGCCCCTGAAACAGCGTGAGGATATCGCTGGGAATGTCGAAGATCGTCACCAACTGGCCGAATGCCTTGGTGGAGCCGAGGATAAACAGCACCGTGCCAATGACGATGGCGGTGAACTTGAACGCGTGCAGCAGCTTGACCCATGTCAGGCCCTTGTAGACGAAAAGCCCGACAAAGAGACCATAGGCGACTGCCACTGCCGCCGCCTCGGACGGGGTGAAGATACCGGCATAGATGCCACCAAGGATCAGGATCGGTGCGAAAACCGCCCATTTGCCATCCCATAACGCCCAGAGCAGCGGACCCCAGCGAAACCGCTCTTCGGTGCCGCCATAGCCATTCTTCCACGAGATGACGAAAACCACGACCATCAGCATCAGCCCCAGGATAAGACCCGGCAGGATCCCCGCCAGAAAGAGGCGCGGAATGGAAACATCGGTGACCAGCGCAAAGATGATCAGGAGGTTGGAGGGTGGGATCATGCTGCCAAGCGCACCCGCCGAGGCGGCGATGGCCCCGGCAAAGCGCGAACGGTAACCCTCTTTCTGCATGGCGGGGATGGTGATCGAGCCGATAGCGGCGGTGGTCGCGGGGCCCGAGCCCGAGAGCGCGGCGAAAAACATGCAGGCCACCACCGTCACCAGCCCCATGCCACCATTGTAGGCGCCCACAAGGCGCTTTGCGATGGTGACCAGCTTTTCCGACATGCCGCCCTGTTCCATCAACTGTCCCGCAAGGATGAAGAGCGGGATGGTCACCAGCGGAAACGGCTCGAACGCTGTCCAGGCCGCCTGCGCCATCAGGGTGAGGGGAATGTCCGCGATCAGCAGGCCTGCGACCGTGGCCAGCCCGGCGGCGAAGGGAATGGGCACGCCGATCGCCATCGCAAAGACGAAGGCCGCAGCCATGACAAGGGGGCCATTCATAGCGGCAAATCCTTCCAGCCGTCACGCCCCCACCGCCAATAAACTTGCAGGATACGAAAAAGCATGAGGCCGAACGCCATCGGGATGATCATCTGCACCCATCGCTGCTGGATCCCCAAACCGGGGGTCATGTAGGTGACGTTGAACAAAAGCTGCGTGTAGATCGTCGTCTGCACGATCATGAAAATCACGAAGCCGGCCCAGAGCGCATCGGCCAGTACCACGGCCCCTACCTGCAAGGCGCGCGGCAGGCGGCTAACCAACAGGGTGATGCGGATATGCGCGCGTTCGCGGACCGCCATCGTGGCCCCGAGATAGACCGCGAAGATCATGCCGTAGACCGCGGTTTCCTCGGCCCAGGCGGCGGCGGTCGAAAAGAAGTAGCGCAAGATGACCTGAAGCAGGACAGACCCCACCACAACCGTCAGGCAGATCGTGCAAATCACCTCTTCGAAATACCTGTCTAGCTTGGACAGCATGGCCCCGCCTCCGCCCTGAAGGTGTAAAACGGCACGGGGTAGCGCTGCCCCCCGTGCGGTGGTTCAGAGTGAGTTACTCGGCTTCCGCGCGGATAGCATCCACAAGGGCAATGAAGTCATCCCCTTTGTCGGCGGCATAGCGATCCTGCACGCGCAGTCCCGCCTCGATAAAGCCAGAGCGGTCGACGTTGGTTGTTTCCATGCCGCCCTCGCCCGTCAGGAAGGCGCGGATTTCGTCGGTCTGCGCTGCCATTTCCGTACGGTGATAAACACCCGCCTCGGCGGCCGCCCGCATCACAGCGTCGCGCTGCGCCTCATCGAGCTTGTTCATCACGCGGTCGCTGGCAAAGAGCGGCGAGAAATAGGTGAAATGCTCCAGAACCGTGAAATAGGGCATGATCTCGTAGAACTTCTGCGATTTGATGAATGAGGTGCCGTTATCCGCCCCTTCCACCGTGCCGGTCTGAAGCGCAGTTGGCGTGTCGGCCCAAGGCAGCGGAATGGGTGCCGCGCCAAATTCCTCGTAGGTGTCGATCATCACCTGGTTCTTGGGGACACGCACCTTGAGCCCCGCCATGTCCTCGACCGAGGCGATTGGACTTCTGGAATTGTAGAAATCGCGATCCCCAACAAAACCGTAGGTCAGCAGATGCACGTTTGTCGCGGCCTGAAGCTGCGCGGCGAAATCGCGCCCCACCTCACCTTCGAGCACGCGGTAAGCATGCTCCTTGTTTTGAAAGATATAGGGCAGAACGAACGCGTCCATCAGCGGAAAATGCGGCGAGATGTTGTTACCGGTGATAACGAACATATCCACGGTTCCAAGCTGCATCGCCTTGAATGCCTCGTCCTCGCCCATGAGCTGGCCGCAGCAGCGCACCTTCACGTCAACGCTGCCTTCGGTATACTCCTCAACCAGCTCCTCGAACTTGTCGGCGAGCACGGCATAGGTGCTGGTCTCGGAGGCCGCGTAGCCGAGATTGATGGTGACGTCTTGCGCCGAGGCCGTGCCCGCGACAACGGTCAGGGCCGCAAGTGGCCCGGCGAAGATCTGAAAGGGTGAATGTGACATGATCGCTCCCGGTTGCATGTGGAATTTTTGTTTTTGTTATCCAATCAGGGTAGCCGGGCTAGGCCTGCAAGTATAATATCAATTGATTAGTTTCTGATGCATAAAAGGTATCATGAAAATCGGTCTGCGCCATATCCGCTATTTTCTGGTCCTTGCTGAGGACTTGAATTTCCGACGCGCCTCGGAACATCTTCACATATCGCAACCTGCCCTCACCCGCACGATCCAGCACCTTGAGGCGGAGTTGCAGGTTACGTTGTTCGACCGTTCACAGAACTTCGTGCGCCTGACCGATGCGGGCCGCGCCTTTCGCGAGGGCGGTCAGCGCGTGCTAAACGGAGTGGAGGCCACCATCGATCTGACGCGCCGGGTCAGCATCGGCGAGGCCGGTGCGCTGCGGGTGGGCTATACTGATTTCGCGATCGCCGATGCGCTGCCCGAATTGCTCAAGCAGTTTCATCAAAGGCACCCCGGCATCACCGTGCGCCCGCATCACGGGGTTACTGCTGCACAACTTCAGCAGTTGAGGGACGACAAGCTCGATATTGGATTTGTTACCGGGCCGGTGCGGCAACCAGGATTTCGAAGCCGCGTCGTGCAGACCGACCGTCCGATCTGCATCGTGCCCGAAGGCCATCGCCTGGCATCGCGTTCCTCTGTTGAGCTGGCCGATCTGGCTGAAGAGGATTTCGTGCATGGGCCGACCGAGGCCTGGGCGCATTTCTACGACTATCTCTTTCCGCATTGCCGCAAGGCTGGCTTTCAGCCGCGCATCGTGCAGGAGGCTTTCAACTCGGTTGGAATTCTTGGTCTTGTGTCCTGCGGAATGGGCATCACCATCTTGACTGAAAGCATCTACGACTTCGCCACTGGTGGTTTGGTGCCCTTGCCGATCTCTGACATCGACGACGTCATGGTCACGGAGGCCGTCTGGGCATCTGAAAACCTGCGCCTCCCAACCCAACACTTTGTTGATTTCCTTGAGCAGTCGGATAGTCACAGACTTCAAGGCGCTCAGCGGCTTAAATAGAAGAAGAGGCTTGCGAAAGCCGGCTATTCGGCCTCTGCCACTCTCGCCGGGATAAAGACGCCGACATACCCCGCAAAGGGCAATTCAAGAACAAAGACATGATCGCATTCCAGCAGGTCGTCCATCGCGCAGCATGATTATGTCTAGCGTAAGCCTGATCTCAACTTGACTGAAACTTTGCGACAGACGCTGTTGAAGTCGTTTGATGATCATACTCGCAACTCCTGTCTGTGTTTGTCGATCTCAATCATGTTTTTGGCGATGATCCAGCGCGCCCGCGAACTGAGAGTGAGCCCTAGAGCAAAGGGCGATGTTGCAGACCGCCACAGGCTTGGCGCTCGGGCGGGCGTTACCCGAGCGCGTTTGCTTCAAGACCTCACCAGACCTCAACCTTCAGCCTGAACAGCGGGCGAAAACGCTTTTTCGCCCTCGCCGTGCGACATTCCGAAGACTGCACCATTTGGCCCAAAAAGTTACGCAGGCTCCGGACGCAGAATGAGCATTGCAGTGTAGACGGGTCCTGAGACTAGGATGGATACAAAAAACCTGATATCGGCCCCTCCGAGCATCTCACCCATCGCTGCCACATCTTCGAGACCGGAATTGGCAGCTACCGTTTCAAGGCCAGCACCGAAACAGCAAAGAAAAAGCGAAAGGAGGCAACAGTATTGTCGCCATCATAATCAGAAGATCATTACGACTGGGTGGCTCAGATCTGGATGAAAATGCCGGGTCAGTGCTCAGTGACACTCCACAAACATGGCAAACACAGTTTTCGCGCCGCCTCTCAGAGACCAAATCGCGTCGCAACACCTGTCTCGGCGAGATCCGTCAAGAAAGCTTCGGACGCGAGATAGGCAAGCTCCTGTGGGCGATGGAGATGGATCGGGTCAGGCGGATCGCCTGCTGCAGGCACCGATGCCCGTCCCGGATGGCACATGATGAGCGCGCCGCTCTCGCCGCTGTTCGCTAGCGACAGCCAACGGCGCATCCGGGGGCCGAAAGGCACCTCTGGCGAGAACTCCGTCACGCCGAAAAAGCGCGGATTCGTCACCATGCCGGCTTCATCATGCGAGGGCGCGGCGGCACGGCTCATCAGGCTTAGCACGCGGGATTTGAACTGGGCCGACGGCAGCTGGGCGAGGTCTCGCTCCGGCGCGCCGCAATACCGGACCCAGCCCGGCCGCACGCTCCAGTCCTTCCAGCTTGCCGCCACCGCATCGCGTATCCCCGGAAGAAGATGCACATGTTGATGGCCATCCACGAAATCGGGCACCCGGCCCATCAGCGCAGAAAGGCAGGCCATCTGCCGGTCAATCTCCATCCGGATAGCGGGCACATCCAATCGGCGCAAATATGCCTGCCTCATCACCGTCCCAATCCCCGGCAGGGCGCACTCAGGCGCAAGGCCGCGGATCGGCCCCAACGTGGTATACTCAGTCAAAGTCACGTGGAGCCCGATCTGAACGGGCCAGGGCGCATCGCTGACCGCAGCCAATAACCGGGGGATGTCGCGCGTAATTTCCACTCCCCCCGCCATGCAGCTGACTGCCGTCAGCCGACCAAGGTGCACGAGGTCCAGAATCCCTTCATCGACCGCCGCGTTCAACCCGAAATCATCAGCACAAAGATGAATGCGCCCGCCCCAGGTCATCGGTGTTTCAATAATCTTGTCCATGATACCTGCCTTAACACCGAACACCTTTGGACACTGACTTGTGATCCGCTGAAGTGAAGTTACCCTATAAACCCTTCGCTCCATTATGCATATAAACGTTCTGATATCGGGCTTCGTCTGGTTATGTCGGGGGGAATATTATGAACGACAACGAGTTTGTATTCGAACAGGACATCCCCCTGATCGATACAACACCCGCCAACCAGAACGGCAGCGCACGCAGTGCCGCGTCACTCTCTGTCGTCGTGCCAGCCTATAATGAAGCGGGGAATATCCGTGCCTTTCTCGACCGCCTGCTTCCCTGTCTCGACAGAACGCGCGCTGCATGCGAAATCATTTTCGTCGATGATGGCAGCGCCGATAAGACACCGGTGTGCGTGGCGGAGCAGTGTGCACTGGATGCCCGTATCAAGCTGATCCGCCTCAGCCGGAATTTCGGCAAGGAAGCGGCGCTGAATGCAGGTCTGTCCCATGCCGTAGGCGATCTCGTGATCCAGATTGACGTCGATCTTCAACACCCGCCCGAGACCATCGACGCGATGATGAAAGAATGGAGCCTTGGTGCCGATATTGTCTATGCCAAACGCAACTCTCGCCAGGATGAAAGCTGGATGCGCCGTTTTCTTGCGCGTAGCTTCTATCGTGTCTTTGGCCTGATCTGCGATGTCAAACTGATGGAGGGAGCGGGCGATTTCATCCTCCTCGACCGCAAGGTTGTCGATGCTCTGATGCAATTGCCCGAGCGCGGAAGGTTCACAAAGGGGCTTTATGCTTGGGTCGGGTTTCGGCGTAAGGCGGTGCCTTTCGATGTCGCACCGCGCGCTCATGGCCAATCCGGCTGGCCGTTGCTAAAACTGGCCCGCTTCGCAATGGATGCCATGACGGCCTTCGGCTCCCTTCCGCTTAAAGTCTGGACCTATATCGGCCTCCTGCTCGCCTTCGCCTCCACGCTCTACGGTGCAGTGATCTTCGTGCAAAAGCTCGCCTTCGGAATCGACGTGCCCGGCTATGCCTCGCTGATGGTTGCGGTCTGTTTCCTCTCAGGTGTTCAGTTGCTGGGGCTCGGCATCATGGGCGAATATGTCAGCCGTATTTTCGCAGAGGTAAAGCAACGCCCGATGTTTCTCGTGCAGGAGCGCATCGGCTTTGATCAGCGTCCCTACATGCCGCAGACATCCCTCCAGATGCCACCGTCTGTCGTCGCCCCGTCCAAAGCTCCGTCGCGCGGGCTGGACACGTTCGTATCTTGATCCGTCCTGACCCGTTCCCGCAGGACGGCTACCGCCTCGCGGCGGTCTTCATCGCAACGGCATGGCTTGTGTTTTGCTGGCCGTGGCTTGGCGGTGGCCAGATCATCCCCCATGACGCGAAGAACCATTTCTACCCCATGGTCCGCTTCCTCGCCCTCGCCTGGCACAGCGGCGAAAGCCCGTTCTGGAGCCCCTATCATTTCGGCGGCTTTCCCATGGTCGCTGACCCACAATCAGTAATTTTCACACCCAGCTTCTGGCCCGCCATTCTCGCCGGTCCTGCCCCCTCAATGCGGCTGGTAGACGCGATTCACCTTCTGCATCTGCTTGTGATGGGCCTCGCCATTCTCGGCTTTGCCCGCCTGCGTGGCTGGCGAGTTGAGGCGGGCGCTGCTGCCGCCATCTGCTTTATGCTGTCAGGCGCGCTAACCGTCCGGCTCGAACACCTTCTGATGACCGTCAGCATGATGTGGCTCGCAGTTTGCCTCTGGAGGCTGGAAGCGGTGCTAACCCACGGAGGCATCTGGCGAGGCATCGCCTTTGGCGTGGCGCTGGGGTTGATGCTGATCGACCGCAATCACGTGGCGTATCTTGCGGCGTGGTTCCTCGGGTTCTACTGGCTCAGCCGAAGCTGGCCGGGATCGGGCCAAACGGCACCGCTTCGCCATCAGACGCCGGTGATCCTCGGCGGCATCACAGCGCTTTGCCTCGCGGCGATCCCGATACTTCTTCTCCTGCAACTGGCTGAGATCAGCAACAGGCCCAGCTTCGATTATGAGGGCGCAAGCCTTCAGTCCCTGCAACCCGCCGCGCTGGCGACGCTGTTCATGGTCGACATCTTCGGCCCGCTTGACCGCGCCGGGGCCTATTGGGGCCCGGCGAGCCATGCGTGGGGCGGGCAGTTCTTCGTGCATCGCGGCATGCTTCATGGGTATGTCGGCGCGCTGGCGCTCGTGCTGATCCTCTGGCACGGGATCGGTGCAGGGCGTATCTGGCGGCGTGAGGCGCTGGTCTTTACGTTGCTGGCAATTCTCTTCCTGATCTATGCGCTGGGGCATTACACGCCCGTCTTTGAATGGCTTTATGACACCGTGCCGGGGATCGACCTCTTTCGACGCCCTGCCGATGCGCTCTTCCTCTTCGGGGCCTCGGCGGCGCTTTTGACAGGGGCGCTGATGAACGACATGCTGCGTGCGCCGTCGCGCCTGAGTACCGTCGGCAGTCTCGCGGTGTTGGTCCTGACCATCAGCGGGGCCGTGTTTGTTGGCCTCCTCGGGGCGAAACAGGGACACCTTGCCGATCTTGGTCTGCCCGCCGCACGCGCCCTTGCCTATAGTGCAATTCTCCTCGCATTGCTCATCATGGCGGTCCGGCTGCGGGGACCCTTGCAGCGATCCCTCCTCGCAGCAATCCTTTTGATTAGCGCCGCTGATCTGATCACGGCCCATAGCAACATCAGGCTGAACGCCAGTCTTCCGCAATTTTACGATCAGCTGGAAACCCCTGCCGCCTACGATCACATCGCGCGCCTCGCAGCGCTCTCGAAAGCAACCGACCCGAGCGGCGCACCGTGGCGGGTAGAAACGATTGGCCTTGGTGCCTCATCCCAGAACATCGGTCAGGCAGCGGGGATAGAGGCGCTGCTCGGCTATAACCCTATCCGCCTCAGGGCATTTGACAGCCTTATAGCACCCAAGCACCAGAACAATGCATCGGCCAACCGCAGGTTCGGAACAGCTATGACGTCATATGACAGTGTGATGGCCGACCAGTTGGGACTGCGGTATATCATGACCGGCAAGCCAGTGGAAAAGATTGACCGCACCCTTCCACAAGATGCGCTGCAAGAGGTTGCCGTCATTCCCTATCTTGACCAGAATTTCCACCTATATGAAAATCGCAATGCAAAGCCTCGTGCCGTTCTCCTGCCCGCAACCGATGCTGGGGCTACACCTGGCCCACAACCCCGCATCAACCGCTACACGAATGTCGTGGTAGAGGTCAGCGCCAAATGCACGTCTCCTTGCCGCTTGGTGCTGCATGATTTCGCTTATCCCGGATGGACCGCTACTGCCAACGGTGTGCCGGTGCCCCTTGTGATTCAGGACGGCCTCTTTCGTGCGGTCGATCTTTCAGTCGGGCAAAACGAAGTGACCTTTACATTCTCTCCCCTCGCGCTCGAAAATCTTCAGGCCGCCCTGATCGGCGTTCTCGGCGGTGAAGGAACGCCATGAGCCGCCAGTTCCTCAGCTTTGCGGGCGTCGGCGCAGTTGCGACAGCGGCACACTATCTCACCCTCCTCGCACTTGTTGAGGGCAGCCTCGCGCATCCTGCCCCTGCCTCCGCCGCCGGTGCCGCGGTTGGGGCTCTTGTCAGCTACGCGCTGAACTATCGTCTCACGTTTGCAGCCCAAAGCCCGCACCGCAAAACCCTGCCGAAATTCCTCGCTATCGCGGCTTTCGCCATGATCCTGAACTTCGTCCTGATGCACGCTCTCATCACCTTTCTGTCCCTTCCCTACATTGCCGCGCAGGTCGCCGTCACCGGCGTCATGCTCCTCCTGACGTTCAACGCCAACCGCAACTGGACCTTTGGCAGAGAGTGAAAAAGCACTTATGAAGCGCCCTTTTCGACGTCCGGGTTATTGAGCACTCAAAACGCGCATCGCTACCGAATGGTCGATCGCAAACGTCTGTTCTTGATCCGTGTATCCTGAAGGATTGATGGCTCTCCCCTGCCGCAGCGCCCATCGAAGGACGCAATATGCTCTCGTTCAAGGGGGAGCATTTTCGTAAGCGGTGCGCCAGCACCGTTGTTTCGGCTTGATGTGATTTCGGGCATGCCGTCGTTCACCTGAGTTTGCAGGACGCTGGCCGTGAGGCACCAAATCCTGAAGCCGGTTCGGGACCCGGAAACGAGGCACGCAATCTGCCCAGTCACCGCAGGGGTGCTTTGCATCAAACCCTGCGGAACGTCGATGCTGTCGATGTTGGCGACAAAATGGCAGCGCGGGCCGTCGTGATAGGGCGCAAGAGAGAGCGTTGCCATGGCGGGGCCAAGTTTGGAGCTGCCGATGCCGATATTGACCACATCGCTGAAGAGCGCGGCTTTTGCGGTCTGGTTGTCTTTCAGCCTGTTCCAGATATCTGTCAGAGTGCGGCTCTCAATTTGGCAGCTTCACGGGCGAGCTCTTCGATTTCGTCCCATTTGCCCATGGCGACGAGAGCTTCAGGTGCGACCCAACTGCCACCGGCGCAGACGACATTGGAAAGCGACAGATAGCTTGGCGCATTGTCGGGGTTGATCCCGCCCGTAGGGCAAAACGAAATCTGCGGCAAAGGCGCACCGATGGCTTTGAGAGCGGCTACGCCGCCCGACGTCTCGGCGGGGAAGAACTTGAGCGTGTCATAGCCACGCTCTAGAAGGGCCATTGCCTCGCTTGCCGTGGCCGCACCGGGGAGGAGCGGCAGCCCTTCGGCTTCGCAGGCGGCGAGAAGCTTTTCGGTAGCGCCCGGGGCGACACCGAAGGTTGCACCTGCGGCTTTGGCGGCGCGCACATCATCGGGGGTAACCAATGTGCCCGCGCCGACATGACCGCCTCTAACCTGCGCCATGGCGCGGATCGCATCAAGCGCGGCAGGGGTGCGCAGGGTCACCTCAAGAACAGGTAGGCCCCCGGCCACAAGAGCCTCTGCCAGAGGGCGGGCGGCGGCGGCATCGTTGATCACAAGAACAGGCACGATCGGGGCGAGTTCGCAGAGCGCGCGGGTCTGGCGGCTGGCGTCTTTGGGGGACAGGGTCAAGGTTTACTCTCCAAAAATAGATGCGCCCTTATCGGCCGTGCCGACACTGCGCCGGAAGGCTGCAAAAAGCTCGCGGCCGAGTCCGTGATGATTGCTGCTCAGATCGGGTGCTGCTGCGGGGCGTTCCCCCACCCCTTCGGTGAGGCATTGAAGCACCCCTGTCGTGGCATCGACGCGCAGGATATCGCCATCCTTGAGCTTGGCAATCAGGCCACCATCAAGCGCTTCGGGGCTGACATGGATTGCCGAGGGGACCTTTCCTGAGGCACCCGACATGCGCCCATCTGTGACCAGCGCCACCTTCTGGCCGCGTCCCTGAAGGATCGACAGGATCGGGGTAAGGCTGTGAAGCTCTGGCATGCCGTTTGCCTTGGGCCCCTGAAAGCGCATGACAACCACAAGATCGCCCGTCAGCTCGCCGGCCTTGAAGGCGGCCTTCACATCGTTCTGGTCATGAAACACCCGCACGGGCGCTTGAACGATCTGGTGCTCAGGCGCCACCGCCGAGACTTTCATCACCGCTGTGCCAAGATTGCCCGAGAGGCGCGCGAGCCCCCCTGTGAGCTGGAACGGGTCGGCCACGGTGCGCAGAATTCTGTCATCGAGACTTTTGCGAGCGCCGGGTTGCCAGCTCAATATGCCGTCGGCGAGCTTTGGCTCTGTCGTGTAATGCTCAAGGCCCTCGCCTGCCACTGTCTTGGTATCGGGATGTAGAAGGCCAGCGCCGAGAAGCTCGCCGATCATGTAGCCAAGCCCGCCTGCGGCGTGAAAATGGTTCACGTCAGCCAGCCCGTTGGGATAGACCCGCGCGATAAGCGGTGTGACTTCGGAAAGATCGGAGAAATCTTCCCAATCAAGGATGATCCCGCCGGCGCGGGCCATGGCGATCAGGTGAATGAGAAGGTTGGTCGAGCCGCCCGTAGCATTAAGCCCGACGATCCCGTTTACAAAGGCCTTTTCGCTTAGAATATCGCAGACGGGCGTATAGCTCTCACCCAGCGCGCTGAGCGAGAGTGCGCGCTTTGCGCCTTCGGCTGTGAGAGCAGCGCGCAGGGGCGTGTTCGGTGTCACAAAGCTGGCACCCGGCAGATGTAGCCCCATGAACTCCATCAGCATCTGGTTGGTGTTGGCCGTGCCGTAGAAAGTGCAGGTTCCTGGGCCGTGATAGGCCGCCATCTCGGCTTCCATGAGCGCGGCGCGGTCGACTTCGCCAGCGGCAAAGCGTTGGCGCACCTTGGACTTCTCGTCATTGGGTAAGCCACTTGTCATGGGGCCTGCGGGCAGAAAAACAGCGGGTAAATGGCCAAAGGCCTGCGCAGCGATCAAAAGGCCTGGTACGATCTTGTCGCAGACACCCAGAAAAACCGCCGCGTCATAAGTGTTGTGGCTGAGCGCGACCGATGCGGCGAGCGCGATCACGTCACGCGAGAAGAGACTAAGCTCCATGCCGGCTTCGCCCTGAGTGACACCATCGCACATCGCCGGTACGCCGCCCGCAACTTGCGCCGTGCCGCCGATTTCGCGCACAGCATGCTTGATGATGTCCGGGTAGGTGGCGAAGGGCTGATGTGCAGAGAGCATATCGTTATAGGCCGTTACGATTCCGAGGTTGCCTGAGACGTCCTCGACCAAGCGCGCCTTGTCGCTTTCGGCGGCGGCATAGGCATGAGCCTGACCGCTGCAAGCCAAGTGCGACCGGGCCGGCCCCTTTGACTGCGCCGCGCGCATGCGCTTCAGGTAGGCGTCGCGTGTCTCGGAACTGCGTGCGATGATCCGGTCCGTTACGGCTTCGATAGTTGAATTGAGAGTCATTTGTCCTCCACTCGGCCAATCTCGCGCCAGCGCCGACCATCCCGATGCATCAGCATCAGGGCCTCTTCGGGGCCCGAACCGCCTGCATCATAGGGCTCGGGTGCATGACGCGCCTCTTCCCAGCGCGCGATAATAGGGTCGACCCAGGCCCACGCCGCCTCGACCTCGTCGCCGCGCATAAAGAGCGTCTGGTCGCCACGGATGACATCCATGATCAAACGCTCATAGGCGTCCTGTGAATCGGTCTGGCCCCCCAGCGCATTTGCAAAGGTCATGTCCAACGTTACCTCCGCAAGGCGGAAACCACCAGGACCCGGCTCCTTGATGGTATTGTGCAGCGTGATGCCCTCGTCCGGCTGAAGGTGTATGATCATTTGATTGCTGCGTCGGTTTTCCATCTCGGGGAAAATCATGTGCGGGGGCTCGCGAAACACAACGGCGATCTCCGAAGTCCGCGCGCGCAATCTCTTTCCGGTGCGGAGGTAGAAAGGCGTTCCAGCCCATCGCCAGTTGGCGATAGCAACTTTCATCGCCACGAAACTCTCTGTTCGCGAGGTCGGATCGCCCGCATGCTCGCGGTAGCTGCCCTGACCCTCTTTGTCCCGATACTGTCCCCGCACGATTTCCTGAGGCTTGGCAGGTGCGAGCGCCTCGATCACCTTTACCTTCTCGTCACGCACGGCGTTCGGCTCAAATCTCGACGGCGGTTCCATTGCCGTCAAACACAAGAGCTGCATGAGGTGGTTCTGAACCATGTCCCGCATCGCACCGGCACGATTGTAATACTCACCACGCCCCTCGACACCGAGACTCTCGGCCACGGTGATCTGAACATGGTCGATGTGTGTCGAATTCCAAAGCGGCTCCCACAGCGCATTGGCAAAGCGCAGAGCCATCAAGTTCTGCACCGTTTCTTTTCCCAGATAGTGGTCGATGCGATAGATTTGGCTTTCCTCGAAACCCTGACGCAAATCCGCGTTGAGTGCCCGTGCAATGGCCAGGTCATTTCCGAAGGGTTTTTCAACGACGATGCGGCTCTCAGGTGTTACGGCCCCATAGCTGCTCAGCCTGGATGCGATAGTGCCGAAAAGGGAAGTGGAGACCGACAGATAGAAGGCGCGCACCGCTGATCCGCGCAGCAATCCGACCAATTCGGACCAGCCCTCTTGGCTCATTACATCAAGATGAATGTAAACAATCGTCGCAAGGAACTGGTCCAGCATTTCCGCATCGCCCGAAATGCATGGCGCAAACTCGGCGAGGCTTGTCCTGAGATCAGCCCGGAACATGTCCGTATCAATTTCTGACCGGGCCGTGGCAATGATGCGCGCGTCTCTCGGCATCTGGCCAACTGAAAAGCGGCGGAAAAGACCCGGCAGGATCTTGCGCTGTGCCAGATCGCCAGTGGCCCCGAAAATGACCAGATCAAAGGATGATACTGGGATGACGCGAGAGACCATTCCCTCAGCTCGCCAACTTCAGGGGACGGCCATGTATCAAGGCGCGCAGGACACAACGTCCAATCCGCCCAAATCCGTTGATTGCGAGTCTGGTGGTCATGCTTTTTTTCCTCCTTATCTGCGGCAAGTGTTAGCGCTAACATAGCTTTGAGACAAGCTACCTTTTGGGGTTCTGCCTCAATCCGTGTGGTGCCACTATCCTGAGACAGGAAAATTCAGGAGGGATAGCCGTGAATTCGAAAAGCACTGGTCGCCCGGGCGTGAAGTTTCGGTTCAAACCAGTGAGCGAAATGTTTCTGGCGGGTGGATTCTATCCGGCAGCTTGACGCCAATCGGCATCTACCCAGACTGTGAATTGCAGTCTCCACGACGTCACGGCTGGCGATGTCGGCGGCTGCAGGATTATCCCGCGCATGGAGACGAGGTAACGGTTGATCTCGCAGTTTGCTCGTCGCATCGCCTGAATCAACGAAGAAGTCGTTGCGGGTGCCGCACAGACTCTCGTCATCGGAAACGCCAATTACCGATCAAAAACCCCGCCACATAGCGATCAAGCTCCCAAACGGGCGAGGTAATTGCTCGGCGTGATGTCGCCCTTTTCAGCTGGCCAGATGCTCGAACAAACGGGCGACAGCCTCGGCACCCGGATCGATATGGCCCTCCAGTTGCTCGGCATTGATATAGCTCGCACGGCCAGCCTTTGCCGATGTCAGCGTCGCGGTGTATTTCGCCCCCTTGCGCGCCGCAGCAGCCGCTTGCGGCAAACCAGCACTCAGTGCATTCAGCGCGGGCAGCAAGGCATCGACCATCGTCCGGTCGCCAGGGTTGGCACCACCGATCTGGCGCATCCGGTCAAGGCCCGCCATCAGCGCATCCCGCATCGTCATCCCCGACGATGACGCATCCCCCGCTGCCGCAAAGAAAATCGCAAGCAGCACCCCCGACGATCCGCCCATGGTCTGGCTCAGCTCCAGCCCGATCGCACGGTAAAGCTGCGTGTGATCGGCCAAGGGCAGCCGGTCCATCGCATCAATCAACGCCCTTGCCGCACCAGCCAGAGTCGAGCCTGTATCCCCATCCCCGGATTTCGCATCGAGAAGGTTCAGATCGTTCTCGGCTGCGATCAGCACCTTGCAGCAATCGGTCAGAAATTCCCGTGTCGGCGCATGTGCTGACGCCGGCGCGCGGATCGGGGTCAAGCCATCCGGCAGCGGTAAAACGGCAGGCGCTGTCACGCTGTTACACCCCGGCCAGCCCGTCACCTTGGCAGGCGCTTTCAGGAACCCTTCGTCTCCGTCCGCGAGTTCGCATAGCGAAATCGAAAATCCGTGCATATCGAGCGCCGTCATCATCGCGCTGGGACCAACGACCAGCCGAATATACTGGCCAATCTCCGAGCCAAGCAGATTATTGGTCAGAATCGCCATTTCAAGGCAGGACGCCCCGCCAAGGTTGTTGATCAGCGCCACATGTGGCGTCCTTGGCATATCCGCAACAAGAGCCTCAATCATCTTGGCAATCGCATCCGCTGCGCCCGCGGAGGCGACTTGCGCCACACCAGCTTCGCCATGAATACCCAGCCCAAGCTCGGCCATGCCAAATGGAATACGGTCTTCTTTCAGCGATCCGGGAACCGAACAGGTATCAAGCGAAAGCCCGATACTGCGCGAGCCTGCAATCACCCGCTTGGCGGCAATCGTGCAGGCCTCTAGGTTGGCCCCCCCTTCGGCCATCGCCCCCACGATCTTGTGGACAAACAACGTCCCCGCAAGGCCGCGCGCCTGTGGCAGGTTCGGCAAGGCGACATCATCATCCACGATCACCACGCTGACCTTGTGGCCAAAGGCCCGCGCCCGCTCCGCCGCCAGACCAAAGTTCAGCCGGTCGCCCGTGTAATTCTTGACGATAAGCAGACACCCCGCCGGCCCGGTCACCGCAAGGATCGCCGCCAGAACAGCATCCACCGAAGGCGAGGCAAACACGTCGCCGCAGACCGCTGCCGTCAACATGCCCTCGCCCACAAAGCCCGCGTGGGCAGGTTCGTGGCCCGAACCGCCGCCCGAAACCAGCGCAACCTTGGATTTGTCCCAATCGGACCGCACCACCACGCGGATATGCGGATAGCCATCCAACCGCGTCAGCTTGCCCCCCGAAGCCGCAATCGTGCCGTCGATCGCTTCGGTCACCATGTCGTGCTTTTCATTGATAAAATGTTTCATGGTGAATCTCCTAGGATATGCGAGCGCCAGAGGCGTCAAAAAAGAAGGGGTTGTTCGGGCGGATCTGGATGATGTCGCCTTCCTTGAGCGTCGTATGGGCATCCGTAACCGTGATCAGGTCGTGCGACTTGAACTTCAGATGCAGGCGCGTCTGGTCACCAAGGTGTTCGACCCGCTGCACAAAACTGTCCTCGCCCTCGCCCTGCACGATCTGCTCGGGGCGCAGACCGATCTGGGCCGCCCCGCGCGGAGCCCCACCGAACACGTCTGACGGCAACACATTGATGCGCGGCTGACCCAGACGGCTGGCGGCATACACGCTCACGGGGTTTTCATATATCTCGCGCGGGCTACCAAATTGGACCAGCTTGCCGCTGTCCAGGACCCCCACATGCGTGGCCATGGTCATGGCTTCGGTCTGGTCATGGGTCACATAAAGCATGGTTGCACCTGAATCGGCCTGAATGCTTTTCAACTCGATACGCAGGTCAGAACGCAATTTCGCATCAAGCGAACTTAGCGGCTCGTCCATCAGATAGACCGACGGTTCCCGAACCAACGCCCGCCCAATCGAAACGCGCTGCATCTCGCCCCCCGACAAGGCGGTGGCCTTGTTGTCAAGCTTGTGACTGATTTGCAGGACCTCCGCGACCGCGCCTACCTTGCGATCAATCTCTGCCTGAGGGGTCTTTAGGATCGGAGATTTCAAAGGAAACTCAAGGTTCTGGCGCACCGTCAGATGCGGATAGAGCGAATACTGCTGGAACACCATCGCCACATCCCGCTGGGCAGGCGTGAGCGTGGTCACATCGCGGCCCCCGATGGTCACCGATCCGCTGTCAGGCTTGTCCAGACCAGAGACCATCCGCAGCGTCGTCGTCTTGCCTGCGCCGGTTGGCCCGAGCAGTACCACAAAGGCTCCGTCTGGAATGGTCATGGTCACTTCATCAAGGGCCATTTGGGCGCCAAAGGATTTGGAAATCCCCTTTAAGGTCACTTCAGCCACGGAACAGCACTCCTTGATTGGCTTGCGAGCGCAGCGCGGCACCGGTGTCTGCATTAAACAGCGTGATCGTGCGCGCATCGAACGCCAGTCCGGTCTGGTCGCCCGCACTGATCCGGTCCGAACTGGCCACGCGGGCTTTGACCTCGCCGTTGGCGGTCTCCAAGGTGACGATCTGGGTGGTGCCGAGGTATTCGGTTGCCTTGACGCGCCCGCGGTAAGGGGCTGCATCGTCCAGTCTCACATGCTCGGGGCGCACCCCGAACGTCAGCGCGCCATTGGCACCGTCAAGGCTGGCGGGCACAGCCAGAGCCACATCATTCAGCCGAACCTCGGTTCCGCCCTTGCCGACCATTCCGTTGAATTCGAGGAAGTTCATCGGTGGCGATCCGATAAACGCTGCCACGAACTTTGTCGCGGGCCAGTCGTAGATATCTTGCGGTACGCCGAACTGTTCAACAACACCGTGGTTCATCACCACGATCTTGTCACCCATCTGCATGGCTTCAAGCTGGTCATGCGTCACATAAACCGTGGTCGCGCTCATCCGGTCATGTAGGGCGCGCAATTCCTTGGACATATGCTCGCGAAACTCTGCATCCAGTGCGCCCAACGGTTCGTCCATGAAGAACGCCTTTGGATCGCGGACGATCGCCCGCCCAAGCGCCACCCGCTGCCGGTCGCCACCGGACAAACCGCCGACAGGCTTGTTCAGAATGTCCGTAATGCCGAGGATCTCGGCAATCTCGTCAACCTTCTTCTTTATCTGGGCCTTGGGCATCCCTTGGGACCTTAGCGGATAGCTGATGTTCTTACCGACGTTCATATGCGGATAGAGCGCGAACATCTGGAACACAAAGGCGATATCGCGCTGGGACGCGGGCTTCATCCCGACCTCTTCATTGTCGATGTAAATCTCGCCAGAGGTCGGCAGCTCAAGTCCCGCCATCATCCGCAGCGTCGTGGTCTTGCCACAGCCCGAGGGCCCCAGCAGCATAAAGAACTCGCCGTCCTCGATGGTGAATGTTGACGACTTTACAGCATTGAACGCTCCGAAGTCCTTGCGCACGTTTTCTATTCGTATCTGTGCCATGATTACTCCGGGAAATGGCTGACGATGATGAACATCACCGTGCCGACAAGGGTGACAATGAACGAATAGCTATAAAGGCCAATCGCGAAGGGCTGCATCAGCATGATGACCCCAAGTGCAATCAGAATGGTTGCCAGCATTTCCCAGGGGCCACGGCGAAACCGCAGCAGGCGGTAGATGATGTTCATCATTTGCGGACCGCTCCGAATGTGATCCCGCGCAGCAGGTGCTTGCGCAACAGGATGGTGAAGACCATGACCGGCACGAGAAAGATCGTCGCCCCCGCCGCAACGGCAGGCCAGTCCTTGCCACTTGTCCCGATGATGGTCGGAATGAACGGTGGCGCGGTTTGCGCAGTGCCCGAGGTCAGCAGAACCGCAAAGGCATATTCATTCCACGCAAAGATCAGACAGAAGATCGCCGTTGATGCGATGCCTGTGGCCGCCTGCGGCAACACCACCTTGTAGAATGCCTGAAACCGTGTGTAGCCGTCGATCAGGGCTGCTTCTTCGTATTCGATAGGAATTTCATCAATGAAGCCCTTGAGCAGCCAGACCGACAGCGAAAGGTTGACCGCTGTATAAAGCAGGATCATTCCAAGATGCGTGTCATTCAGCCCCAGCGTCCGAAACATCAGAAAAATCGGGATCGCGACCGCAATGGGCGGCATCATCCGCGTCGAGAGGATAAAGAAAAGCAGATCATCCTTCAGCGGCACCTTGAACCGGCTGAATGCATAGGCCGCCATCGTGCCAAGGATCATGCACAGCGCGGTCGAGCCGAACCCGATGATGACCGAATTCAGAAACCGCTCACCATAGCGCGACGGGCCGGAAATAACCGTGCCACGATCCCGCGCAATCTGGTCATACCATGTCTCGGCAGGACCAGCGGCTTCAAGCATATCCTCGGTAGCGCGGGTCCGGTCGGTGAACAGGTTGACATATCCTTCCAGCGTCGGCTCGAACACCACGACCGGCGGATAGGCGATTGAATCCGTGGGCGATTTGAAACCCGTCGCAATGATCCAAAGCAGCGGAACGAGGGTGATGCAGGCATAGGTAACGACCAGAATTCCGGCGAACCACTTGGTGCCCTTTGTCGGTTCTGTGACGGAAAAGCTCATCTTTCTTTCACCTTGTTCAGGGCTTTGACATAGATGCTGGCAAGGCCGAAGACGGTCACGAACAGGATCACCGCATAGGCCGAGGAATAGCCCGTGCGCCATTTCTCAAAGGCTTCCCGTTTCAGATCAATCGAGGTCAGCGTGGTCGTATTCCCCGGCCCGCCGCCTGTAAGCTGCACCACCAGATCGAACATCTTGAAATTCTCGATCCCGCGGAACAGAACGGCCAGCATCAGGAACGGCAAGGCCATCGGCAGGGTAATGGTCCAAAACTGCCGCCATTTGCTCGCGCGGTCGCACTCGGCTGCCTCATAGATACTGTCGGGAATGGATCGCAACCCCGCCAGACAGATCAGCATCACAAAGGGTGTCCACATCCATGTGTCGGCAATAATGATCGCCCAAGGGGCCAGATTGACATCGCCGATCATCGAAAAACTGGCCGGATCAGCACCGGTAAAGAACGCGACCACGTAATTGAACAAACCGATCTGCGGCTGATAAAGGAACGTCCAGAAATTGCCGACCACAGCGGGCGACAGCATCATCGGGAATACGATGATCGTCGTCCACATGTCGTTACCCCTGAACTTCTTGTTGATCAGATAAGCGAGGGTAAAGCCGATCAGCACCTGTAGCGCGATCGTCCAGATCAGGAAATGCGCCGTCGCCTGCATCGTGTTCCAGACGTCAGGGTCGCTCAGAATGCGCTCGTAATTGCGCAAGCCGACCCACTCCACATCGTTATTGGGGCGGTTGACGCGAAAATCGGTAAAGCTCAGCCGGATCGTCCAGATCAGCGGAAAGATATTGACGGCCAGCAATAGAAAAATCGTAGGCGCCACGAAGATCCAGGCGATGGTCCGGTCAGACAGGCCGCGAATGCGTTTCGCGATGCCGTCGGGCGTTTTTGCCGCCACTCTTTCCATGGGGGGAAGTGTCATGGTGTGTGTCCTTTTCGCGAGGTGAACCCCCTCGCAAATGTCCATGAAGGGTGGTCCAGCCAATCCGCAGATCGGCTGGAGCATACGTCGTCCACCCCCTCAGGAAGGGCGCCCGACAGAGAGGAGGATTACAGCTTGCCTTCGTCCTCGAACACTTCGGTCCAGTCACGCACCAGGCCGTCAAGCGCCTCTTGCGCTGTGCCTTCGCCGGCAATGACGTAGTTGTGCATCCGCTCCTGCATCGGGATCAGCAGGTCCGCATAGGCAGGTTCGGCCCAGAAATCCTTGACGATGGCCATGCTGTCCAGAAACGCCTGTGCATAGGGCTGGCTGGCCGCAAAGTCCTCGGCCTCAACGACCGCGCGCAGTGCTGGTGCGCCGCCCAGATCCCACCAGCGCTGCTGGATTTCAGGCTGTGCGAACCACTTGATGTATTCCAGCGCCGCGTCCTGTTTCTGGGAATACGCCACCACCGAAATACCCTGCCCGCCCAACTGCGCGAACTGGCCTGCTGGCCCTGCGGGGTTCGGGAAATAGCCTGATTTGCCGCCGCCCACGTTTTCATCCGCTTCAACACCCGGCCAGATGAAAGCAAAGTTCATCTGCATCGCGACCTGCCCCGAGCGATAGGCGTCGATGTTCTCGCCCATATACCAGTTCGACGATCCCGGAGGGGTGCCTGTGTCGTAAATTTCTTTGTAAAGCTCCAGACCGGCGACCGCCCCTGCCGAGTTCACGAACCCCTCGAGGTCATAGGGCTTTTCTGGGTTTTCATATTCGAACCCGTAGTTATAGAGCACATTCGTCACGCCCATCGTGATCCCTTCGGACCCGCGCTCGGTGTAGATCGCAGCGCCGTAAACGGTCGTGCCGTCAATCTCGCGCCCCTGGAAGAATGCGGCGATGTCGCGCAATTCCTCAAGCGAGGCCGGAACATCCAGTGCGCGGCCGTGTTTTTCCATGAATTCAGCCTGAAGCTCGGGGCGCTCGAACCAGTCCTTGCGATAGGTCCAGCCCACAACGTCTGCATAAGCAGGCAGCGCATAGTAGTTCGGCGTGCCCTTGGGCCATTCGGCATAGCCCGTCACGGTGGCCGGCAAAAAATCATCCATGCTGATCCCGTTGGCCTCAAAGAAATCGTTGAGCTTGACGTAATGGCCGTTCTCGGAACCGCCGCCGATCCACTGGCTGTCACCGATCATCAGATCACACAGCTGCCCGCCCGAGTTCAGCTCGTTCAACATACGATCAGCAAAGCTGGTCCATGGCACGAATTCAAAGCTCATGGTGTGGCCGGATTGCGCCTCGAAATCCTTGGACAGCTCGATCAGCGCATTCGCAGGGTCCCATGCGGCCCAACACAGGGTCAGGTCCTCGGCCATAGCGGTTGTCGCCACACCGGATGCAACAATTGCACCCGCCGCAGCCGTGGTGAACAGGGTCTTTCTCATCGGGTAACTCCTCCCAGTTATGGCGGGCGCGGCTCCCCGCCACGACTCTCGCTCGCAATATTGCTAAATGAGACACGTGCCTCACTGCAAGATATTTTTGAGACACCTGCCTCATTTTGAGCTATGCAGTACTTTGAAGCGTCGTCGAAAGCCGCTATTGTGGCAGAACAAGGGTCTGATAAGTTCATGAAATTCGCGCTGATCAACGCCAAGGACATCATGCAAAGACCGACGACAAAAGATCTCGCCAAGGCTGCCGGGGTTAGTCGCGCGACCGTTGATCGGGTACTCAACAATCGCGAGGGCGTCAAAAAGCACACCGTCGATCGCGTAAACAAGGCGATCGAAGAGCTCGGATTCGTCCGGAATATCCAAGCCGCCAATCTCGCGCGATCACAACGCTACCGGTTCGTATTTGCCCTGCCCCGCTCTGGCGATCTGTTCCTAGAAGAGATCATTCGCCACATCAACGAAGCCAACGAAACCTTCGCCGCCGACCTCATCTGGTGCGATGCCGAGCATATCAACGAAAACGACCCCCATAGCATTTCCGCGTTCCTCGCAACCCTTGATGCAAGCGAGACAACCGGCGTAGCGATCATGGCGCCGGAATCCCCTCAGGTTCGCGATGCGATCTACCGGCTGCAACAGCGCGGCGTCGCGGCCCTGCCCTTCATCGCCGACCAGTCCAGCATGGAAGAACACTGGGTCGGCACCAACCACACCGCCGCAGGTGCCACAGCGGCAACGCTCATCGGTCGGTTCAGTGCTCGTGCCCATGGCGCAGTTCTCGTAATCTCGGAAAGCATGCGATCGCGGGACAGCCTCGAGCGGCGTATTGGGTTTGACGCAGAACTCAACCGGTATTTCCCACATCTCACCGCTCTCCCCTCGCTAGAGACCTACGGGGATGAAGCCCGCGCCGAGCAGGTCATCCAGAATGCGCTCAAGAACAACCCCGATCTGGTGGGCGTCTACATCTTGTCATCCGAGGCGCGCATCCCGTTGACGATCCTCAACGGGATTGGCGGCACATCGAGCCTCATCAAGATTGTCCATGAAAGAACACCATTTACCGAGACCGCACTGCGAGAAGGCAAACTGGACGCAGTTATTGCACAGGATCCGGGGCACCTTGTGCGAAGTGCGGTCCGGAAACTCAAGGCCATCACCGACAAGCGCGTCGCAAAAGGTTCACAAGAGCGGATCCGTGTCGAGGTCTTGATGCGGACGAACATTTAGTTGAATCTATGCTCGTTGGACTGGCCGCACGGATTTTCGTCGCAGGCGCTACGAAGTCTCATCCTACGTCTTCGCACCGCCCGATAACCTGGGCATTCGGCCTGTTCGATTGCCGGCCTGGTACGCACTTGCAAAGACACCAGAGGAAGAGACGACAGTAAGCGCCGCAGCAGTACGGCTCGAGGGCAAAGCTCTCTTTCTTGATGTAGACCAGTTGCATGACCCGATGGGTGATCCGCCGTTTGAGGGGCCCGAGATTTGCAGGCGCTTTGCTTGGTAGTTTTGGAACCAAGATGAGTCCACGCCGAGTCCCGAATGGCCGCCTCGGTAACCCCGCGCCGCAGTGCCGACGAGGACAGCGCGTGTCAGTTTAGGGACGTTTGTGACAGTTAAGACCTCGCATTAACCGGTGATGCTGCCCAGCAGAGAATGACGGCATGGGCGCGACGTCACGGATGCTGCACGTCGCAGCAATGTCGGGTTTGGCGATGTCGCTTTGGGCATGGCGACCATGCGCGATGTCCAATCGCATCTGGCTCATTTCCCCGTTCTGACCAACCGCACCGGCCTCTTGCCGTCACGCGCGATCACGCCCTTGGCTTCAAGATCGAGCTGCACGGCCTTCAACCACCAGCCTGCCTTCTCACCGCCGGGAAATAACTCCTGCGACAGGTTTGGCAGCAAGGCGGCTTTCGCCTCGGCGACAGTCATGCCGGGGCCCTCGGACGGCAGCACCGGAAGCAAGGCGTCGCGCATGGCCAAGAATTTCGCCTTGTTCACCCGTTGGACGTGGTTCGGCGATGTGATGCTCTCGATTTCGATCTTCTCGTCGGTGTCAGACATTGATCTCTCCCGTATTGGGCGTTTTCGGGCTACGGAACCCCATGGCGACCCAAGCCCCGAAGAGCTTGGCGAAGAAGCCAAGGCTATGCTTCTTGGCGTTGGGGATGTCGTCTGGCAGAGTGCTACCTTCCGGCAGATCCGAGGTCATCGTACGCATCGTGGGCGCAGGCTTTGTGCCGGCCGGCCAAAGTCCACTGTAGAAGCTCAGCCAATGACCGCCCTTGAACTCCAAATAGACTGGCGTGTTGCAGCAGGTAGCGATCACCCGCCTGCTTGAGGCCTCAGGCGACAAGCGGAACCCGGCCAAGGTGTCGGCCCCCGCAAGAAACCGCACGCGATCCTTGCGATACATGACGAAGGGCGTCGTGCCATGATCCGTAACGGTTCTGGGCGCGCCCTCAAGGCGCTGCATCCGGTCTGCTGCTTCGCGGCAAGATGTGCAGCAGCATTCGACGCTTTTGATGGGCTTGCCCTCGACTTCAAGGCGGGTCTGGCCGCATTTGCAAGCGATGCGTGTTGTCTCACCCATGAGCTGGCCCCTTCGCGGCAACAGCATCGAGGGCGGCAATGTCGATCTTGCCCATCCGCATCATGGCCTCGCTCACACGGACCACCACGCCCGGATCGTCACTGGCCAACAGGTCCGGCATCCGCTTCGGCACGATCTGCCAGGACACACCAAAGCGATCCACGAGCCAACCGCAAGGCCCGGCCTCGCCTCCATTTCCAGTCAGGGCATCCCAAAGCCGGTCTGTCTCGTCCTGATCCTCGGTCAACACGCTGATCGAGACGGCGGGCGTCAACTTGTGGTGTGGCCCTGCCGTCAGAATCATCATGGGCGCACCGGCCAGTGTGAACTCGACAATCATCGGATCGTTCGGCTGGCCGTTCTCGCGTACGGCTTCGATCCGACTATCTGGCACGAGCGCAACGTATTCCTGCGCGGCATCATGTCCGCCCTTCTCGAACCAGAGGCAGGTGCGAACTTTCGAGGCATGTTCCATTGTTCTGTTCTCCCGTGTAGTGGTTTGGGGTGCAGCATCAAAGCCGGACCGCCCCGCACGCAATTCAGCCCTACTTTCCGTCTACGTGGGCCTTGAAATTGTTCAGGATTGCCTGCCACCCGTCGCGCTGCATGTCGGTTGGGTTCCGTGTCTCGGCGTCGAACGTGGTAGCGACATTGGTCTTGCCACTGTTTTCGGTGAAGGTCGTGCGGGACACTCGGCCGTCATCGAGAACAAGTGAGAGTTCCTTGTGTAGCTCGATCTTCTCGTAGGTTCCCTGGAAGTCGAAACCCATACTGCCGTCCTTCGCCTCCATGCGAGCGATATACTTGCCGCCTGGGCGCAGATCGCTTTCGACGCGCGGGCAGCACCAGTCGTCGTTTGCGAAATTCCACTGTGTGATGTCATCCGGGGTCGTATAGGCACTCCAGGCCTCTTCCACAGAAACGGAAACGGTCGTTTCCACGGTGATCTGCTGGCGGGTCATGATCATCTCTCCCCCTTGCTGATTTCGGATGTATTTGGCCCCAGCCCGAACAGGCCGCGCACATAGCGGACCAGGTGGTCAACGCTCTCACGGGCCAGGTCCGAGTCTCCGGTGGCCTTGGCGAGGATGAAGCCGCCTTGAAGGACCGCCTGTGTGTGGCGGGCAAGGCTCGCGGCAGTCCAGTCCGCGTCAATCCCGCGCTGCGCTCTGGCCGCTTCGATGTCGGCCTCCAGCGTGGCGGCATGGCCAAAAATGCTGGCGGCGCAGGCATCCCGGATCGAGGGCGCGCTGTCATACACCTCCTGCGTCATGGTCCCGACGAGGCAGGTGTATTCAAAGGTCTCGCCGCCAATGATGGCTCTGCGGAAATCCAGATAGGCCAGAACCCTGTCCAGCGGATCGTCCGGCTCATGGTAAGGCGCGCTCGCAAATAGTGCGCTGGTTGTCTCGGCCCAGAAATTCGCTGCCGCCACACCGAGCGCGTCCTTCGTCTTGAAGTGATGGAAGAACGCACCCTTCGTGACACCGGCCGACTGGCACAGGTCATCGACTGAGGTTGCGGCAAAGCCCTTACGGCGGATCACGTCGCGCGCGGCTTCCAGAAGGCGGGTACGCGCATCGCCGCGCTCGGGGTATTGCTTGGTTGGCCTTGGCATAGTTGATACATACCATACAGTTGGTATTTATTCAACACGATTGAAAAAAGCCACCTACCGCGCCACCGGAGGCACCGAGGCTGGCACCTGCGTATTTGAGGAGCGATACCACGCGTTCAATCGGAAGCAGCTTATTCACCTCTCGTGCAGATCGACATTGCGCCCGGATGGCTTCGCCTTGAGCCCCCGCCATTGCGCCGCCTGGGAACACATGCTGGAGGCCAAAGAGGCGATCCGTGGCCTGATCGAGAAGAGCGTGCTGCATCCAGACCCCACCACTGGGCGGATGTCTGTCCACCTTCACGTCACACTTGCGGGCATCTTGGCGCTGAGCCTTGGTGGGGAGGGGAAGCTCGGACAGCAAAAAACCTCCCTTGAACAGGAGATTATGCAAAGTATTGTATTTTGGTTGCGGGAGGGCGCAGCCGCCGTAACCTACCTGTTTTGACCTGTGCGGTCTGACCAAAAAATCGCAATCGGGGCGGACAGCGGCCGCTCGCGGGTAGAGCGGCACCAAGGCGAAGTCGGCAGAACCCGCAAGTCGATGGTGTCATATTGTTGACAGAAACACCACATAAGTTCCCCGTTCATGTTGGAATGCAGTGTCCGAAAATGATCCATATCCTTGTATCTGGCCTTGTGCTATTCATCTCGATCTTTCTTTCATGGGCTCTTTTCCTCACACTGCGCCAGTCGAAGGCGGAGGCGGTGATTAAGCGCGAGCTGAAATCTCTTGAATTGGCGCCGCGTCAGATCTACGCCGACGGCGTGATTGTTATAACAAATAGAATTCCGGTATTCACAGGCGGTCGCCTGAAGACGAGGGTCGGATCTGAAACGAGCCTGGAAGCGGACCCTCTGGTGGCGCTCTTCTTGTTCGTGAACGAGTTGGGTGCCGATGCTCTTGATGGGCTGACACTGGATGTGTTCCTGCGCGACCACATGAAGTCCCTGACGATCAAAAAACTGGGTCGCTTGGAGTTTTTCGTGGCAGCTGCCGAATTCGGGGACGTCGAATTCCAAAAAGCACGCCGCATCATGATCCGCAAACAGCGGGAGGCGGCCGATGCAATCCGGTCGAACTGGCGAGGGCGGCTTTCTCGGCGAGTCGAGACGGTTGAGCAAGCCGCCACAGAACGGGACAGCATGATGGATCAGAAGCAAAGATGGTCGCAAGAGCGCGTTAGCCCGGTGGCAGATGCCGCTTTGACGGATTGGCTGCGCGTGCAAGGCCCTGACATGTGGCATGAGGTCTGCATCACTGTCGCGTGGTCGGAAAGCGGCGCGGCCGGGCTTGTGCCGTTTGTGGAATGGCTTGTGGAACAACCCGACCTTGACCGCGCGTCAGCGCTTTTGCTGCTGGCCAAGGCGGTTCTCGATGCGATCGATAGCGAACCCTATGAACAACATAACTGCGCGCGGAACCAAGCCTGGATGAAGATAATTCACGATAGGATTCTAGCGCAAAGCGACAGCCCCATGCGTTTTTCAATACCCCAAGCGGAAAGAGCTGATGTGGAGGCATTTTTCAGTTGTGGGACTAAGCTCGGATGGCCAGTCCCGGAGACCGATCTCGCCCCGGCCGGGGTAACAGCGCATCAAGCCGCATATACGCTTGTCAAAAATAGGCCGGTAGAGAGCTTTGCAGCATGGAAGGCGCGCGTTTTGACTTGAAGTGAAACAACTGTCCTGCTGCCGCATAGGTGAAGAGCGGAGTTAGTCAGAATAACGTCGGCTATTGACGCGCGATACTGTGGAAAACCTGGGTGCCAGTAGCCAGTTCAGTGGCGCTGCAATGCGACATGCTACCGGCGATGAACGGCCGCTCAGGGCCGGGCACGTCGAGCCACAGGTCGCCTTCACAAGGGGCGGGAAGCGGAAGTTCGCGGCGAAGATCACGAACGGCCGCAGTGCGCAGGAAGTGAGCATTGATATTCTGAGGTGCCCCTAGTTTCCTAGACACCTGCTTCGTTCAGTTTCTGCTGTCTGGTTTCGAAGTCAACGGGTGACAGCATGCCGTTGTTCGTGTGCTTGCGCTTTGGGTTGTAGAACATCTCGATGTAGTCGAAAACGTCCTGCCTTGCAGCTCGATCAACAACCTGCGCCACAGCGTCCCTTTTGAACTCGTCCGTAAACCGTTTCTGCGATGACATCCGCGCTTCTCCTTGGTTCCAAAATTACCAAGCAAAGCGTCTACAAATCTAGGGGCACCTCATATGGCTATCGTGTGGTGCGCCGCCTGCTGGCTGATGGCACTGCCGCTACTGGGGAACGTGAGATTGTACCCGCAGAAGCCGAAGTCATCGCACGTATTTTCTTGGAGTATGTTTCGGGGCAGTCAGCCCGAAAGATCGCAGCCGGGTTAAACCGGGATGGTTTTCCGAGCCCACGCGGAGGGGACTGGAATGCCTCGACGATTCACGGTAGCCGACAGCGGCGCAATGGCATCCTTAACAACGAGATGTATATCGGACGTCTCGTCTGGAACCGGCAACGCTTCGTAAAAGACCCCGATAGCGGCAAAAGACAGTCGCGAGTGAACCCAGCCGGAGACTGGATAACCACGGATGTGCCTGATCTTCGGATCATTGACGATGATACTTGGCAAAAGGCACAAACGCTCAAGTCACGGTATGCCAGCCACGCCGGGAACAAGCGTCAAACAAAGAAACGCCTGCTCACTGGACTGGTAAAATGCGGCTGCTGCGGCGGCAATATGACCATCGCCCGCAAGGATCGCTACTATTGCGCGGCACGCCGCGAGAAAGGCACCTGCGAGGCGGCCTTTGGCATCGCCGCCGCAGAGGTCGAGAACCGCGTGCTGGACGGCTTGCGTCGAATCCTTGTAGGGCAATGATGCTTTGATCGCTGAGTTCACGACCGAACTGAAGGCCGAACTTGGACGCCTGAAGAAGGCCCAGCAGAGCACACAGAGCGATTTCACAAAGGAGTTGGCGGACGTGGAGCGCGGCATCGCTCGCCTTATCGCCTTCATTACGTCTGGAGATGGGGCACCAGACTCCGTCCGTTCAGAACTCACGAAGCTAGAGGACCGCAAGGCGCACATTCTCGCCCAACAGAAACGGACCGCAATTTCACCGGTCGTGGATTTTCATCCTAATTATGCGGAGCTGTACCGGAAGAAGGTCGGTGAACTGGCGCTGCTGCTGTCAGGCGAAGACACCCGCGAGGAGGCGATGACATCCATCCGCAGTCTCGTTGACCGCATCGAGGTGCGCGCTGGTATCAAGCGGGGTGAGACAGACGTGACGTTAGTAGGGGCATTGGCAGGGATTTTGGCGCTTGGTACAAACAAGAACGCCACCCCTGAGGGTGGCGGTACGTTCTTGTTGGTTGCGGGAGTAGGATTTGAACCTACGACCTTCAGGTTATGAGCCTGACGAGCTACCGGGCTGCTCCATCCCGCGACGGTGTATAGTCCTGATTTGGTATTGGTTTTCGGACTATTTTGCGGCGTTGGTTGCGGGAGTAGGATTTGAACCTACGACCTTCAGGTTATGAGCCTGACGAGCTACCGGGCTGCTCCATCCCGCGACGGTGTATAGTCCTGATTTGGTATTGGTTTTCGGACTATTTTGCGGCGCATGTTTGTGCGCTGTTTTTTGACGCCTATTTTATGGGAATAGGGTTTGATCGTTTTTGAGAGATACATGAGTTTTACGAGGCTTTTACCAGGTTTGGCAGCGACCTACTCTCCCACGTCTTGAGACGCAGTACCATTGGCGCGACAGCGCTTAACGGCCGGGTTCGGGATGGGACCGGGTGTTTCGCTTGTGCTATGGCCACCAAACCGGGAAAAAGCCTCGTTATGTTTGTCCTACCGCCCGGAGGGCTACTTGAGGACATTTTTTGTCCTATCGCCTATCGGCTAGTTGAGGACGGGTATCCCCAACCGTCTTGCTCCGGTTGGGGATTGGTTTCCAAGTCAGTACTCTGTGTTTTGTGTATGCTTTTGATTTGTTCTGTAACAGTCTTGCTATTACTGGATCAAATCAAGCCTATCGGGCCATTAGTACCGGTCAACTGAACGCATTGCTGCGCTTACATCTCCGGCCTATCGACGTGGTGGTCTACCACGGCCCTCAGGGATACCTTGTTTTGAGGGGGGCTTCCCGCTTAGATGCCTTCAGCGGTTATCCTGTCCGAACATAGCTACCCTGCACTGCGGCTGGCGCCACAACAGGTCCACCAGTGGTTCGTTCACCCCGGTCCTCTCGTACTAGGGGCAACTCCTCTCAAGTATCCTACACCCACGGCAGATAGGGACCGAACTGTCTCACGACGTTCTAAACCCAGCTCACGTACCTCTTTAAACGGCGAACAGCCGTACCCTTGGGACCTGCTCCAGCCCCAGGATGAGATGAGCCGACATCGAGGTGCCAAACACTGCCGTCGATATGGACTCTTGGGCAGTATCAGCCTGTTATCCCCGGCGTACCTTTTATCCGTTGAGCGATGGCCCTCCCACTTGGGACCACCGGATCACTATGGCCGTCTTTCGACTCTGCTCGACTTGTCAGTCTCGCAGTCAGGCTGGCTTCTGCCATTGCACTCAACGAGCGATTTCCGACCGCTCTGAGCCAACCTTCGCGCGCCTCCGTTACGCTTTAGGAGGCGACCGCCCCAGTCAAACTACCCACCACGCAGGGTCCCGGACCCGGATAACGGGCCGCGGTTAGACATCAAGAGTGCGAAGGGTGGTATCTCAAGGGAGGCTCCACAGGGACTAGCGTCCCTGCTTCAAAGCCTACCACCTATCCTGCACATCACAATCCTGATGCCAGTGCGAAGCTATAGTAAAGGTGCACGGGGTCTTTCCGTCTAACCGCGGGAAGCCTGCATCTTGACAGGCAATTCAATTTCGCTGAGTCTATGTTGGAGACAGCGGGGAAGTCGTTACGCCATTCGTGCAGGTCGGAACTTACCCGACAAGGAATTTCGCTACCTTAGGACCGTTATAGTTACGGCCGCCGTTTACCTGGGCTTCAATTCAGAGCTCTCACCCCTCCTTTTAACCTTCAGGCACCGGGCAGGCGTCAGACCCTATACGTCGTCTTGCGACTTCGCAGAGCCCTGTGTTTTTAGTAAACAGTCGCCACCCCCTGGTTTGTGCCCCCAGCCTCTAGTTGCCTAGAAACCGGGCCTCCTTCTCGCGAACTTACGGAGGTATTTTGCCGAGTTCCTTCAACATAGTTCTCTCAAGCGCCTTGGTATTCTCTACCAGTCCACCTGTGTCGGTTTCGGGTACGATCTAGCGATGGAGCTATTTCCAGGAACCTCTGAGCGGCCCGTTCAATCCGATAAGAACGAACAACCTTTGAGATCCGTCACTTCCATCTGGCCCAGGAATATTAACCTGGTTCCCATCGACTACGCCTTTCGGCCTCGCCTTAGGGGTCGGCTTACCCTGCTCAGATTAGCTTTAAGCAGGAACCCTTGGACTTTCGGCGAGGGTGTCTCTCACACCCTTTATCGCTACTCATGTCATCATTCTCACTAGTGATCTCTCCACGGGATCCCTCACAGGCCCGCTTCATCGAAGATTTCTTCTCCTCCATGGTGTCCCGAAGGACACTAAAGAGGATAGAAACCATGTCACACTACGCTCTGCTACCATGCCTTACGGCATCCTCGGCTTCGGCTCATGGCTTGAGCCCCGTTACATCTTCGCCGCAGGACAACTTATTTAGACCAGTGAGCTGTTACGCTATCTTTAAAGGATGGCTGCTTCTAAGCCAACCTCCTGGTTGTTTTGGTCGTCCCACCTGCTTTCCCACTTAGCCATGAATTGGGGGCCTTAGCCGGAGGTCAGGGTTGTTTCCCTCTCGACGACGGACGTTAGCATCCGCCGTCTGTCTGCCATCTAGTACTCCTCGGTATTCGGAGTTTGGTTAGGATCAGTAAGCCTGTGGGGCCCCATTACCCATCCAGTGCTCTACCCCCGAGGGTATTCGGATGACGCTCTACCTAAATAGATTTCGCAGAGAACCAGCTATCTCCGAGTTTGATTGGCCTTTCACCCCTAGGCACAACTCATCCCGACCTTTTTCAACAGGTGTGGGTTCGGACCTCCAGTTGGTGTTACCCAACCTTCATCCTGGTCATGCCTAGATCACTCGGTTTCGGGTCTGATCCATCTAACTCAACGCCCTATTAAGACTCGCTTTCGCTGCGCCTACACCTAACGGCTTAAGCTTGCTAGATAGACCAAGTCGATGACCCATTATACAAAAGGTACGCCGTCAGGGCTTATGCCCCTCCGACTGATTGTAGGCGTTCGGTTTCAGGTACTGTTTCACTCCCCTCGTCGGGGTGCTTTTCACCTTTCCCTCACGGTACTGGTTCGCTATCGGTCAGTAAGGAGTACTTAGCCTTCGAAGGTGGTCCTCCGATCTTCAGACAGAATTTCACGTGTTCCGCCCTACTTGATACGTCCCTCAAAGCTTCCCATACGGGGCTGTCACCCGCTATGGCTGCGCTTCCCAACGCATTCTGGTCACTTATTGGGCTCGGCTGGTCCCCGTTCGCTCGCCGCTACTAGGGGAGTCGCTATTGCTGTCCTTTCCTCCGGGTACTTAGATGTTTCAGTTCTCCGGGTTTGCTCTTTAAGACCTATGTAT